>CBDESY010000001.1:0-6132 GCA_965242765.1 Dehalococcoidia bacterium
CGTAGGTCGTCTATAGACAGATTAGGATATGTGGGCTTCTTGTTTGAGCGGTCGCCAAGTAGCGCCAAAATGCCTGCCGTTGAATTCAAGTAAGCACACAGCACTTTCTCCAAAGTTTCCCGATTGTGTTTCCCGGTCTTTGGTCTACCTGGAATCCATGCCGAACCCAAAGCTTTTGCACTTAACCGAATGCTCATACACCGTACTGTTGGCAAGAAAACTCGCGCGGGCATCATAAATTGCCCACGTCTATTCCAATAATTTGTCGCGAGTTTCTCTTTACCCTTTTTTGAAATTATGTAACAGTCTGTTTTCGCAAGCATCTTTTGCGTTATATTCGTCTTATGATCCCAGATAGCAGTCATTGCCTTATCGTTAGGCACCTCCGAGCGGTCGAAAATGCCTCTTACACCTTGTCCAGCGGGCCCGATATCCGCTATCTGCCCCAGCCTGCGAGTCTCGAATAATTGCCCACGCCGCAATTCGTAAAATCGTTCGCACAGAAACGGCGAAAGGAACTGCACACCACCCCAATCGCCATTTTCAATTCGCTCACGCGGCCAATCTTGCAGTGTGCCTTGGATATTTTCTGCATTGCCTTCGAGGATATTTCGCGCCACGCCAATGGCAGATGCAGGCGTCGCCGGGTTCTCGTACAAATTGATAATTTTCGTCTCTCTCTCTCTCTCTCTCTCTCTCTCTGTATTCGTCACGCGCGCGAGGCCGCCGGCATATCAGCAGCATCTCTCCAATCGAGGTATTCTCAGAAAAATATATTCGTGTTGGATCATGCGATGTGACAACCATTTCTACATGAAATCGCTCCGCCAGGAATTTTCGTATGCCCAACGCAGAAGCATTCGTTGCTGTTACTAAAGGCAAAATTGCAGCAATCGCGCCATGTCTTTGCTTTGCGATATGTTCAGCCAGTACTAAAAATGCGTTGCCATTACTGGACAAATGCACTGGCTGGCCCGCAAACAACTCCTTCTCGCGCGCTTTGAGCTTGCGCTCATCCACCCGGCTGAATTGGTCGTGGCGCAGGCTGTCGCGCGTGAAGGGCGGGTTCATAATCACCAGGTCGGCGGCTTCGGCCTGGGCGATTTCCGCTTGCGTTTCGATTTGTTCGACGCCGGTGGGCCATGGTAGCAGGCGCGGCTGGCCGTCTGCGCCCGCGTCCAGGAACTCCAGCGAGCCCAACTTCGCCTCGTTGTTCTCGTCTATGCCCAGCAAGGCGCGGTAAACCTTCATCTGCGCGAATGTCGTCGTCGGCGAAAGCAAACCTAGCGTTGTCGCCGCCAGGTGCGTCGCCGTCAGGTTGACATCGTAGCCGGTCAAGATAGTTTCGATGAGCAGGCGCGAGACTTCGTCTTGATTCCCGGCCGCGCTGGTTAAATCGCGGATGCGCTCTGCGGCGGCCATCAGCAACGTGCCGGTGCCGCAGGCTGGGTCAGTAACGCGCAACTGGGCGATGGCGGCGTTG
Source organism: Dehalococcoidia bacterium (assembly GCA_965242765.1). Taxonomy (GTDB): domain Bacteria; phylum Chloroflexota; class Dehalococcoidia; order Lucifugimonadales; family Lucifugimonadaceae; genus Bin127. The sequence continues at coordinate 1,484 of CBDESY010000001.1, forward strand.
TCTGACCAATCGAGCATAGCTTCGCTTATCGCCAGGTTGGCCAGCAGGGTCGCGGCGGCGGTGGTAGTATAGAAGGAGCCGTCATAGCGGGCGGTATCCAGGACTTTGTGGAATATGCGCCCAAGCAAATCATGGCGAAGCCCGACGATGTTGCGCGTTACTTGTAGAGACGCCCGCGCGACAACCTGTACGGCGGCGGAAAATTCATGCGAGCCAGCCAACGCATGCAGGGCGCTGCGAGCCGTCTCGAAGATCGGCTTGTAATCGACGACCAGCCACAGCTTCCAGGCATGAGAAAAAGCGCCGATGGGGTCGGCGCTTTCGGCGCATTGGCTGGCGCTGGCCGGCGACCAATCGCCCTTGAATGAGCCGGGTTTGATTTTGTGGCGATGTTTGTCCAGTTGGCTGTGGAACATGACAGCGGTGGCGATGACCAGCATGGCGCGCTTGGCGGCTTGATTGAAGCGGCTGGACGGCGCGTTTCCCGCCGCGATGATTGTGGGCTTGCCAGCCGGCAGATCCAGGCAGGCGGCCAAATCCCGCTTTTGGCTTTCGCTGAGGCGGGCGACGGCGCGGTCCAGGCTGAAGGACAGGCGCTTGGCAATTTCATCCGGGTCGCCGAGCTGGTCGGGGATTTTGCGCAAGACGCTGGACAGTTGGGCGATGCTGCCCCGCTTCCAACTGGTTTTGCTGGCGGGCGGGCGCTCTTTATGCGTGCGCAACGTATGCAGCAATTCACAGTCCGCCAGCTCAGACTCGGTGCGCAAGCCGGCTGGATAGCAAATAGCGACAGCGCAATCCGCCAGGTCATCGCGCAGGCGGCTGTCCGCGTCCTTGATTGCCGAGGCTTTCTTTGCGCTGGAAAAACCTTGCTCGGCTTCCAGCGCGATCTTCAGCCCATCAAGCGAGATTTCGACGTCCAGGCGTTTGCCGCCGCCTTGCTTGTTCTCCGCGCGGGCATTCAAGTCGCGCTCACGAAGAGCGGCAGCCAGCCAGGTATTCAATGTGCTTTCATACGCGCTCATACGACGAAGTCATCGTTCCAGGATTAATCCCCGTCAATTTCATCCAGGCGCACCAGGCGATTTTCACGCAGTGAGCGCAAGCCCGCTTTTGCCATCAGCACCGGCGCGCGCCCATCCTGCCCATTGACCGGCACCGGCTGGTCTGTGGCGATAGCTTGCACAAAGGCAGCCATCTCAGCGGCATAGCTATCCATATAGCGGTCCATGAAAAAATTCAGCGGCAAGTCGCGGCGGACGCTCTGCCCATCGCTGAGGGTTACGGCATTGGCGTGCCGGTTGCCGCTGCTGGCTGCGCCCTGGCTGCCGAAGACTTCCACGCGCTGGTCATAGCCATAGACGGCTTGGCGGCTGTTTTCGATGCTGCCGATGACGCCATTTTCGAAGCGCAGCATAACCTTGGCGGTGTCGATATCGCCCGCCGCGCCGATGGCTGGGTCGACCATACAAGCGCCCATAGCGAAGACCTCGACCACTTCGCCCAACAGGAAGCGGCACATATCAAAGTCGTGGATCATCATGTCCATCATCATGCCGCCCGACACTTCGATGTAGTCGATAGGCGGCGGCGCGGGGTCGCGGCTGATGATGTGCAGCAACTGCGGCGCGCCAATCTCGCCAGTTTCGATAGCCTGTTTAAGGCGGATGTGGTTGGCGTCAAAGCGGCGGTTGAAGCCGACTTGCAGCTGCACGCCGGCCGCGTCCACAGCCGCGAGCGCGGCGTCGATCTCCGCCAGGTCGTGGTCGATTGGCTTCTCACAGAAGATATGCTTGCCCGCCTGCGCCGCCATTTTGATGAAGCGCGTGTGGGTATCGGTGGAGCTGCAGATTAGAACTGCATCCAGCTCGGGCATGTCAAAAAGCGCGGCGGGGTCATCACTGTGCGCGGGGATGCCATAGTCGTCCGCGGCGGCTTTTGCGGATGGTGCGTGAATATCGGCGATGATATGCAGTTTTGCGCCGGGTACGCGCGTCGTTAAAGTGTCGGCATGCACGCGCCCGATGCGCCCCGCGCCGATGATGCCCAGCCCCAAAGTCATAATCCGCCTCGCTGTCAAGTCCAGTATAATGGCGCATAGCATAACAAATCTTGTCACAGATTGAATAGCGGAGCAGACTCCCACTATGATTAATCGTAACGAGGCAGGAGGCAAACGATGCAAGCCAAGGAACTGAATCCAACTTTGACCAAGGAGAAACCGGCGCTCGAAGAAGAATACGACCGCGAGCCGACCAAAGAAGAAATCATGGACGATATTCGCCAGGCACTGATCGATGTCCTGTCCGGCGAAGAAGGCATACCGGCGCTTGAAGGACTTGCGGCGCTTGAAAAAAGAATATACGGCGATGTCGACCACAGTTGAGTACCTCAAGGTATTTAACAAACAGCTTGAACAGCTTGAGCGTAAGTACCCCAGAACAACGCGAGAAGTCCGTGCGCTTGTCCACCATATTATGCAAGGCAATCGCCCCGGACAGCGCATCCCGCGTATCGGCTATCCCGTCTACAAAGTGCGCCTGCCCAACCGCGCGGCTCGGCGTGGCAAGAGCGGCGGCTTCCGTGTCATTTACTACGCCCAATTCAGCGACCGCGTCACCCTGCTCACCATCTATTCCAAAACCGACGAAAGCGACATCAGCCTGCGCGAGCTCCAGGAACTGGCGCGAGAAGCCGACGCAGCCCTAGGCTAGAAACCATCAAAGCGCTGCTGGTCCGAGTTGCTGCCAAGTCGCGGATATTGGCGCATAATATACCTTGCCAAAAGATTGAATAGCGAGGCGAGCCTGCGCTATGATTAATCGCAACGATGCAGGAGGCAGGCGATGCAACTCAAAGAATTGAATCCAGCTTTGGTAAAAGAAGAGTCAGCGCTTGAGGAAGACGACGACCGCGAGCCAACCAAAGAAGAAATCATGGACGATATTCGCCAGGGGTTGATCGCTGTCATGTCCGGCTATGAAGGACAGGATGCGATGGAATTCCTTGATGAACTAGAGCGCGAAGCTGTGGTTAATGCCGACCAAAGTTGACACCCTCCCTGCCTTTCGTAAACGAACCAGGAGACTTCGGCGTCGGTTTCCCTCGATCCAACTCGATCTACGCCCTTTATTCCAGCGCTTGCAAAATGATGAGCGCCCAGGCGACAGAATCCCGCGCGTAGGCTATCCCGTCTACAAAGTGCGCCTGCCCAACCGCGCGGCTCGGCGTGGCAAGAGCGGCGGCTTCCGCATCATCTATTATGTCCAATTCAGCGACCGCGTCACCCTGCTCACCATCTATTCCAAAACCGACGAAAGCGATATCAGCCTGCGCGAGCTCCAGGAACTGGCGCGAGAAGCCGCCGCAGCCATAGGCTAGAAACCATCAAAGCGCGGCTGGTCTGAGTCGCGCAAGCGCCAGCGCCCCGAAGGCATTTTCCAGGCCAGGTCCTTCAGCACATTCAATATCGTCTGCTCTTCAGGCGTGATGCCGTTTTTCAGCATGGGCATGATATTCTGCACAATCTCGCTGAAATCGGGGTCGAACTTCTGTTGCCGCTTGCGCTTGAGGTAGGACAGCAGAAAATAGCGCAGGCGCAATGCCACCGGGATGGCGCTCTTGAATTTCTTGTTCGCCGGCAGATGATATTTCTGCGTCTCGCCATCCAAGTCAAAATAGGCGTCGAGGAGTGGCGAGAGGTCGTCGTATTTCTTGCTCAGCAAATCGAGAAAGCCCAGCTCGATTCCCTTGATGATAAGCTCGCTGTTGATGTCTTCGATGGTCGCGCCGTTCTCTTCCGCGATGACATTCTCAGCCGTCTCCAGGATTAAGTCGGTGGCGTCATCGCCCAGGTCCAGCTTCATGATGGCGCGCGGGCTACGCACCTTGCGGAAGTTGATGATGAGCTGCCCGCTCAGGACAGACGAAGGGTGCTGTACCTTTTTGAAAGAACGGGTGCTATTCGACTGCGGGACAGCCCCCATGTACTCAAAGCCGGCTTTCTCGGCGGTTTCCACGATGGTATGCCAATAGGCGGGGTTCTTGTCGGCGAAGACAAAGCTCATCCAGCGGTCGTACTTCAAGACGCGGTAGAGCTCGCGGATGGACTGCGCCATCAAGTCGCTATATTCTTCGCGGGTTTTCGCCAGCCGTCCGCCTTCGATGATTTCCTGCTGGCGGTCGAAGTCGCTGACGGGCAGATCCAGCCAAGCCAGCCACATGGTCGACAGGTCGAGGTACTGGATCTTCGCGCCATAGGGCGGGTCGGTGTAGACATAATCAACGCTTTCATCCGCGATGCGCTTCAAGTTGGTGGCAGTGCCTTGGTAGGCTTGGAAGTTGTGGATAGTTTCAGGGGTGAAATGAGGCGCAAGCTCCTTTTTGGCGGAAACTATTCTTCGATATCTCACTCCAAAGAAATGAATGGTGTCCAAAACTGTAGGATTTGGCGCGATTCGGTGGCGAAAATATCTTCTCATCGCACTATCACCACCTCCCGGACTCGGTGTTTGGTGAAATGTGAGATTGATTTTGTTGAGTAATCCCGAAAACATCAGCAGCAAGTTGTCGCGTATGGTTCCATCGCTCCTGCTAATTATGAGATGCTTGAGCAGGGCTAGCTCGGCAAGCTGGCGGTCGCTGAACAG
>CBDESY010000002.1:0-8305 GCA_965242765.1 Dehalococcoidia bacterium
ATGTTGATCTAATTGAAATATTTCCAAAAGCAAAGACCATCAACCTGAACAATTCGAACAAAGAAAGGCTCATAAATTTCACGCAAAAGTGATCAGCTCAATGATCCTTCTTCACTTCTTTGGCCTTGGAGACGTTCTGCGTCGCTTTGAACTCGAGCAAATCACAGGCCTGACAATCATGGGATTCAGACCACTGAGCCTGGATGAATTGATGCACTGGTCGCAAAACATGGCCGACCAGCACCACTGGGATGGGGAGGCGATTCGTCACGACGTGATGAGCACCTGGCTTGATCAAGCCGAAGACATCACCCGCTGGAGGCATCGGCTGAATCAGGCCCCTGCTGAGGTTGAACTTTTGGCTGGCATTGGCGATCAGCGCACCTGGCGCGATCATTGGGAAGGCATGCTGCGCCAAACACCGCGTGCCGGCTGGTGATCACGAGCGGAGTGCAATGACAGGCTGTCCACCGATCAGCGGACGAGAAGCCGACGTTGCTGCTGTGATGCGGAAACAACGGCAGGTCTGGTCGAACAGCGCGATCGATCTTGAACACCTGCATTCCGGCTTTGCTTGCGCTCTCCACATGCACCAACCGACGGTGCCGGCGGGAGCGAACAAGAGCTTGATCTCCCATCTCCAGTACATGCTGGATCACCCCAATGAGGGTGATAACCACAACGCCGAACCATTCGCCCACTGCTATCGGCGTCTTGCCGACATGCTGCCGGAACTGATCAATGAGGGCTGCAGCCCAAGAATCATGCTCGATTACTCGGGCAATCTGCTCTGGGGAATCGAGCAGATGGGGCGCCGCGACATTGGCGATGCACTCCATTACCTCGCCTGTGATCCTGTGATGCAGGGGCACGTCGAGTGGCTTGGAACCTTTTGGAGCCATGCCGTGGCTCCGTCCACACCCATCCCAGACCTGAAACTGCAGATCAGCGCCTGGCAACAGCAGTTCGAGGCCTGTTTTGGCAGCGCTGCCCTGGAACGAGTCAAGGGCTTCTCTCCACCGGAGATGGCGCTACCCAACCATCCCGACACCCTTTTCGAATTCATCAAAGCCCTTAAGGAAGCGGGATATCAGTGGCTCCTAGTGCAGGAGCACAGCGTTGAGTGCATGGACGGGAGCCCACTGCAGCGCAGCCAATGCTTCGTTCCCAATCAACTTCTGGCCAAGAACAGTCGGGGCGAGGAGATCAGCATCACGGCACTGATCAAAACCCAGGGGTCTGACACCAAACTTGTGGGGCAGATGCAGCCTTATTACGAGGCATTGGGTTGCGAACGGCAACGTCTTGGTGACGTCGAGGTGCCAGCACTGGTGAGCCAGATTGCCGATGGAGAAAACGGTGGGGTGATGATGAATGAATTTCCAGAGGCTTTCCGGCAGGCCAATCGCCACATCCGTGACAACCCGAAAGGCACCGCGGCCATCAACGGCAGTGAATACCTGGAGGCTCTGGAGCGCAACGGAGTGGATCCTCACCACTTCCCCGCCATCCAGGCGGTGCAACAACACCGCCTTTGGAGTGAACTTGGCGACAACACCTCAACCGAAGGGCTGGAAAAAACCATCAGCAAACTGATGGCTGACGACACCAGCTTCAGCATGGAGGGTGCGTCCTGGACCAACAACCTGAGCTGGGTTGAGGGTTACGCCAATGTGCTGGCCCCGATGAATCAACTCAGCGCTCAGTTTCATGCGCGGTTCGACCCATCAGTCGCCGCAGACCCCACCACCACCCGCACCCGGGCTTATCAGGAGTCGTTACTTCATCTGCTGCTACTGGAAACCAGTTGTTTTCGGTACTGGGGGCAAGGGGCATGGACCGAGTACGCCAGGGAGATCCATCGACGTGGAGAGGATTTGCTGAACCAGAACCCAGTCACGCCCAACCGAAACTGAGAAGTGCTTTACAGAGCGTTACATTCGTGTAACGTAGAGCTAACCGAGCACGCTCCATGGGCGATTACACAACGGCAATCATCGCCATGGTTGGCATCGGCATCGTGTTGACGGCTGCTGTTGTGTTTGCCCTGATGCGACCCAGTGACATGCCACCCATCGACGAGAACCGCAACTGAGCATGGGAATCGTTACTGAACTGCTGATCGCCGCCACGGAAATAGGAATTGCCCTTCTGGTGGCTGTTTCCCTGCCCGTCGCCGAGTCCCAGAACTGATTTCACGCTTAGCCCGTGCCTTTCAAACGAAATTCTGTGTAGATCGAGGCGGCATCACGCTCACGATCCAGCTCTTCCAAATCGCTGCATCGCGTTTGCATCCAATACACCGTTTCCCTCCAGATTTCCAGGCGATAACGGCGCTCGAGATTTTGTCCGGAACCGTCCAAAGCTCTGCCAACATCTCCAGTTCACTCTAGGCAAAACGAATTCATTTTTGCTTGTGATGTCAACATTTAGCGATCGGCTCTGGATGACGATCAATCCATCAACAATGAAAGGCGATCCTTTTTAATCAAAACAAAGTTCGCAACAGCACACATCGTCAATGAACCGTGCCCGTTGTTACGACATCAGATGATCGAGTCAATACTTTGAAATCAATCTGCCGACGTCACCATGGAGCCCATCGCTCTGACACTTGGCCAACAGTTCGACATTGAACAGCGCAGTCGTGATATCAATTCAATGACCGACGTCAAACAGCTCCAGGAGATCAGCAAAGATCTGCTTTTGGCTTGGCAAAAGGAGATTGCCCGCTCACGGGCAGCAGCAAGCCCACACCGGAAATAACGCTTCGTTACAGTAGGTTGACATGCTTGTGAGTCATGAACCTCAGCTTGCCTCAGCAGTTTGAAGCTGAAGCGATCAAGCGGTCCATCGACGACACGGACGATCTCGACCAGTTGAAGGCTCTGGCACGGGAACTCGCAGACCTCTATGTGCGTCAGAGAGCTGCAACAGCCTGGGTGATCGCCGAGAAATAAGCCTCACACCTTGCTGTCGCTTCGCCAGCGACGTTCCAAGCGCTGGCGTGCTTCGTCGACGGTTTGCCCACCCAAAAGAGCCGTTTTGTCGCGGTAGGGGCGCGTGATCGACCAAAACTTGAAGGCAGAAGCCAGCGCCACCACCAACCACGCGAGCACAATCCAGCCCGGATTCGTCATCGTTGCCCAGCAATGCGCTCCATGATGGCGAACGGGAAGCGACTTTTGCCCGCATCCCCCCCTATCAAAACAACCGTGGATCCTGAGGTGCGCCAGTTCGTGATCAGCCAGCTGGTGGTGATCGCACTACCGGTTGGAACCCTTTTTGGCATCTGGCTTTGGATGCTCAACTGGAGGGGTCATTCCCGCAAAGACCAGTGACCTTCCTTGCCGGCCTACTGGCACCCGTACTGATGGTGTTCCATCTTGCTGGCCCCGTCCCAGCGGATCTTGGCGTCAGCAACGGGGCTTTACGCAACTGCCCGACAACAGCTCACTGTTCCAGCCAAACCTGGGAGAGCTCCAACACGATGGCTGAATTCAACAGGCTGAGTGAGTTGGTGCAGGAGACGCCGCGGACGGTTGTCATGGACGAAACCGAGACCTACCTCCATGCCGAGGTCAGCAGCGCATTCTTTGGTTTTGTGGACGACCTCGAACTGTTTGCTGATCGCGATAACAACCGGATCCAGGCACGGTCCGAGTCGCGCCTCGGCGACTCGGATCTTGGTGTGAACGCCGCAAGACTGGCGGCATTGCAATCCAGGCTGAAAGGCTGACGCTGGCTTAAACCTTGGCGCGACGCAGGTTGCTCAGATCAAGGATCATCTGCTTCATGCCAACGACGAATCCGACGGCAGCCAGCGCCACGATGCTGACGATGATCACTGTGTCGAGCAGTGAGCGTGGATCGATCCAATCGGGCATGGCATGAACCGTGAGCTGATCTCGTGTTAGCCAGAGCCGATAAAATCCCATCACGTAGCGCGTACGTTCAACACAAATCGTCAGACATGCACGACATCATCTGCCCTCACTGCAACACAGCCTTCAAGGTGGATGAAGCTGGGTATGCCGACATCCTCAAACAGGTGAGGGATCGAGATTTCGAGCAGCAACTGAACAAGCGGCTCGCCCTGGCGGAACAGGACAAACGCAACGCCATCGAGTTGGCCATTGCCAAAAAAGACAGGGAAATGCAAACGCTTGAGGCACAACTCAAGCAAAATGCAATACATCAAGAACTGGCGATTAAAGATGCCGTAAACAAAGCGGAGAAGCAGCGGGATCGCATTGCCACTGAACTCCAGCAAATGCGTGAGCAGCAGGCCACAGAACTACGCCTAGCCGAAACCAAATTCGCCAAAGAAATGCAGGCGATGACGCTGCAAAAAGACAATGAGGTGAGAGATTTGCAAGCGCAGCTCCAGGCCGGGGCCATGCAACGCCAGCTGGCCGTGAATGAAGCGGTGAGTTCCGTGGAGAAACAACGGGATGCACTTCAAAGCGGCTTGAAGGAAGCAGAACTGAAGCATCAGCTGGAATCTCAATCACTGAAGGATCGCTACGAAGCCCAGCTCAGTGATCGGGATCAGGCCATTGATCGCTTGCGCGACATGAAGGCGCGGCTCTCCACCAAAATGGTGGGGGAAACCCTTGAACAACACTGCGAAACCGAATTCAACAGGATTCGAGCAGCCGCTTTTCCGAAGGCCTATTTCGAAAAAGACAACGACGCGCGCAGTGGAAGCAAGGGTGACTACATCTTCCGCGACCAGGACGACCACAACAACGAAATCATCTCGATCATGTTTGAGATGAAAAACGAAGCCGACACAACGGCAACCAAGAAGAAAAACGAAGACTTCCTTAAAGAGCTGAACAAGGACAGGAACGAAAAAAATTGCGAGTATGCAGTGCTCGTTTCCCTGCTAGAGCCTGAAAATGAGCTTTACAATTCAGGCATTGTTGATGTATCTCATCGCTTCCCTAAAACCTATATCATTCGCCCACAATTCTTCATTCCATTCATCACATTGCTCCGCAATGCAGCCATGAAATCTCTGGAATACAAGGCTGAACTGGCTCTGGTAAGAGCCCAGAACATCGATGTCACCAACTTCGAGAACGACCTGGAAACCTTCAAAACGGCCTTTTCCCGCAACTACGACCTCGCCTCCAGACGTTTCCAAACGGCAATCGATGAAATCGATAAGTCGATTGATCACCTCCAAAAAACCAAGGATGCACTGATGGGGGCTGATCGAAACCTGCGGCTTGCCAATGACAAGGCACAGGATGTGACCGTTAAAAAGTTGACCCGACGCAATCCAACGATGGCAGCCAAGTTTGCCGACTTAAACAACGCTCCTGATCAGAAATCCGCCTGACCAATGCCATCCAGTCCACGCAACCGCATCGGCGAGGTTTACGGCAAACTCACCGTTGTTCGCGCATCCGAACGGCGAACCAAATCAGGAAACGCCTTCTGGTGGTGCCGCTGCAGCTGCGGGGCAGAGCGGGAAGTTCCCAGCGACAAGTTGTCGCTGAACACGGCCCGCCGCAAGCCCACCGTGAATGCCTGTGAAACCTGTGCCCGCGAATTACAGATTGAAGGGGTGTATCGCAAAAACGATCGCGAGGAAAAACAACGCCGCCAGGCAGCGCTTGAAGCCAGATCACAGCTGAAGGGTCAGGTGCCCGAACGCTGGCTATCTCTACCGCTCACTGATTCCCACGCGCGCGAACTCGGGCAAAAACTCTTCTTCCGTGGCACAACCTGTCTTCGTGGACATTTAGCGCCGTACCGAATCAACGGCGGTTGTCTAGCTTGTTCCGGTCAGACGCCATCCGCGGCAGATTCGCCATCAACCAAGCCCAGAGGGTCATAACTGCGGCACCAAAGGCCAACATCGCCAGGAGTTTGGATTCCATTCAGAGGAAATCGAAGTCGTCTTCCGAATCACCGGAAAATGCATTCATCACGAGAGCAGAAAAGGGCACAAAAACAGCCGCCATCACAAGTATTTCCATGGGTTAAAAAGCTGCTGATTGAACCTAAAGGATTTGAATTTACAAAAAGTCATCAGCACTACCGTCCCGTAGGAGTGAGTTCAAATACTCATTTCTGATTTAGGCATAGGCATTTCACTCCGTTGTCAGTCCAAACGGCCGAATCAGACTGAACTGAGTCGGATAACGACGATGCCAAAGGTGCTGAAGGCGGCCTCACAGACGATTCGCAATCTGCTCAAGCCGACTGCTCAACACAGCTTCTCCGAAGATCGGCTGCGCAACGACCGGCAGAGCTACATCGCGATGACGCGAGCGCTGGTCGATGCCCAGCTCAAATGGCGTGATGCGGAGCTCAGCTCACGCCTCTGGAAAGATGTGGCCGACCGTGGGATGGACCGCGGCCGCCTGCTTCACCTCATCTACAGCGTTGACGCTCATCACGATGATGAAGCCCTGCAGAACGCCGATACGGCTTATCTGCAGCTGGTTGATCCCAGGGATCCCTGAGGCGGAACTCCTTCAGAGCTCGAACAGAGTCCCCAGCAGCATGGCGGGATGGGTCGACGCTCCTGCCGTGCTGCGTTCGAGCTGAACGGCCATAACGCAGTGGGCCATGAATCGAACGGCCGAAAGAACAGCCAGACCAATGCACAGGGGGCAGTGCGTGAGGGTCAAGACAGGGGCCTACCGGAGTGATGGACCCATCCCAAAGCAGAAGCTGGGACGCGCCACGATCTCTTCAACAAGCGTCATGGAAGAGACTCAGCCCACTGCCGGCAGGTGGTGGGAAAGGGGTAGGGGGTGGCTGGTAAAGTAGTTGTTTATTGCTCTCTTTCGGGGAACGGATGAGTCAGGTCACAGTCGGCGAAAACGAAGGTATTGAATCTGCGTTGCGCCGCTTCAAGCGCTCCGTCGCCAAAGCCGGCATCTTTTCTGATCTGCGTCGGATCCGTCACCACGAGACCCCCGTCGAGAAATACAAGCGCAAGCTGAAGCAGCGTTCCCGCAACCGTCGTCGCTGAGCTGACACGTCAGTCCAGGAAACGGGCCCAAGGGCCCGTTTTTTTGTGCCCGTCCGTCGCTCAAAGCGGATCAAGTCGCCACGCCACGGTGCTCTCTTCGCTCTCTTCACAGTGCGCACAGTGCTCTTTTCGCGGTGCGCTCTTGTTTTCGCCAGACTTTATGAACGCTTAAGAAGACCAAGACCAGCCGATGGTGTTGATCAATCCTTTTTGCCCGATCAGTGCGGCAAAAATCGCTGGCTTGAAGACCACCGTGGTCTTGCTGTTGGTGATGTTGATGAAGTCGAAATTGCTGCGAATCAAGATGTCCCTCTTGGGTTCTGTTCTTGGATTCGCCATGTTGGTGGGCTTTTTGCTGACCACAGGCCTACTCACTGTGATCACAGGCGGAGCCGTTGCTTACGCCGCCACGCAAAACCGGAACAACTGAGTCATGCGCAATCGTCTCCCTTTCTTGAGCGGACTTGCACTGGCAACCCTCGGGGTTTCAGGTCTTGCTGGCGGTGGTCTGCTTTGGAATTTTCAAGGCCGCACCCTAGGGCTTGGCAGCACCATCACGGCGTTGGTTCTGCTGGGAATCAGCTTTGTTCTGCTTCGGCCTGAACCACGACTTTCACCCGTTGAAGTCTCTGAATCCAGCCAGCCGCTCAAAATCAAAGCACCACAGGCATCCTTCCTCGGCCTGATGCTGGCCATCCTCGGCACCTTCGGCATGGCGGGTTCGGGGTTGCTGTGGAACTTTCAGGGTTTGGCGTTTGGACTCACCGGCACCCTGACGGCCGCCGTTGCTCTTCTGCTTAGTCTGGTTTTTCTGTGGCCCCTCGGCGCCGCCAAAGCAAAAAGTTCACTCAAGGCCAAGCCGGTCGAAACGATCGAAGCTGTTTCGGAGAGCGCACCTCCGGCACAAACCACAGCAGAAGCCATTGCCGAACTGCTTGTAGCTGAACAGCAGGAGCGGCCGGAGTTGACGTTGGTGAATTTCGCTCCCCAGAACCTTTTGCCGGGTCAAAGTGTGCCCACAAAATCTCGTCGCCCCGGTAGTTCTCTCGGTCGTTATCGCTCAATGGCGAGCGACCTGTTCAAGAACTGAAATCTCTCCAGAGGTTGCGAATCTGGCGATGCCAGGGAGTGATGTTGAGGTCAGGGCGTTGATGGGTTGTTCTCGGTTCATTAACACTGAATCCAGCCTCTTCCATCTCCCGTCTCAGACGACGGGTGACTGGAATCAGTGCGATTGAAAGCACCAAGGCTGCGAGAAGCAGAAAAGGGAGCAACGACACCAGCCAAACGGTGGCAATCACAGTGATT
>CBDESY010000003.1:0-68657 GCA_965242765.1 Dehalococcoidia bacterium
TAGGTGTAACCTCTAGCGCGTGTTGCTCTAGCGCGGTCTATCAATTTCTTGCGCGTCTTACGCGCCGAAAGTCTACCAAACATCGTTAACCGCCACCGCCAGAGTTGAAGAGCAAGAACGCGCCAACCAGACATCCGATTGTGATCAGAACAAACGGCAACATCTTGGCGGCGCGCTCTGCAGGATTGAACGGAACTGTCGGCGCGTGTTTAGCAACCAAGGCGATGCGCCTGATTATCTCGTATTTTTCTTTGGCATTGGTCACGCCAGTCGTAGCGGCGGACTTCAAGCCCTTCTCCAAGTCGCGCTCATAGAGATTGCGTAGTGGATGTTCGCAGTAAGGATCCTTGCAACATGCTTCCAAAGACAAAACATACTCCCCCGTCGTCAACTGGTCACCACGTCCTGCCATGAGGTAATTCGGATACCTGCACAACACGATTCGCTTATGCCCATCGATGATGTAGACCAAAGCCATCAAATTATTGAAAGCATTGCTCATTCCCCAGTAGTACATCATGGCCGGCACTATCAACACGATAGGAATCATCATAAACAACGGGATACCGGCGATCATACCCAACACCACATCCACGATTGAACCCGTCGGCTCAAACCACCCTGAGAATATCCACCAGATAACACCGAGAACCACGCTGATGATTGTTCCCATGAAGACCCTAGACATCACAGACCCCCAGTAACCCGACTCTTTCAACATCCCACGGAACTGTTTATTTGTCAACGCTTCGCCGAACTCGAAGCGATGTTCTTCAAGCAATCGTTCATCATCATCTAGAAACTCATACAGCGCATCGTCGTAACGCGGGTGATGCCTTTCCAACTCGCCGGTTTCAGGGTGTTTGATACGCTGAGTAGCGCGGATTTCAGGATGATGCATCATACGCCATAACTGCGAAGTATCTGGCTGCCACGTCGTAAGCACCGACTTTGGCAATACCACTTCTTCATCATCGGCATCCTTCTTAGTCTCAGTCGGCTTGGTATCTTCGACAGGGATTTCCTCTAGCCCTTCATCAATCCCGTCGTCTTCATCTTCCGCGTCTGAATCATCGGCCGGCTCAAGTTCAAACTCAGGTTCTTCATCGATGTCTTCGACCCCGGCTTCTCGAAGTTGCGCCATCAACGCGCGGCGTTCTTCGTCAGAGAATCCACTGATGTCAAACATTAGGTTACGAATCCCTTGCCAAACGCAAACACTCCCGCCAACAACATCAATCCGACCGATGCGAACATGGCATATTTGAGATATTTTTCAGTGCGATCCCACAACTCGACATCGCCGTTTGACGCTTCGTTCCGGTACCTGATGAACAAAGTGTCTTTCCCTATCCAGAAACCCGCATCCTCTTTAGGGTCCAACTCCAAATTACCAGTTTTGAACCACGCCTTTGCACCATAAGGCGGGTCCGGCTGGCCGCCGGGTATTACAGACCTGGACCACGTTTGGAATTGAACGGCTTCAGTCAGCGCGTAGCAAAGTTCCAATTCGGTGGAAATAATCATGATGTCCGTGACTGGTTCGGGATCGACTTTAAGCCGCCCGTCTGGCGACACCACATAAAGTGATGGTGATGGGTTAGCTGACATGGTTATTCCTCCTGCCGCTTGGGTTTCCAGAAGCCACTACTAGCTTCATCTTCGTCGTCATCTTCTTCTTCTTCGTCGCTAACTACTTGGTCGGGGCGCGCCAAGTGCGGTATCGGACGCAACTGCTTCACAAACATCTGAAGGATGTAATCAAACGCGCTACCAGACATCGAAGCATCACAACGTATGATAGCGAACCGCAACGTCGCCGGCATCTCCACCATCGCCGCTTGCTCTTGATCATTCTCCAACATCTTGATGATTTTTTTCAACATGTCGGCATTGCAAGGCGCGCGTAGATGATCGTAAGCGTCTTCCAGCGCAATCGCAACGATTTGAGCGTCGATACCATCCAAGTGTGACGAACGTAATATGCCGGACCATCGGTCGTTGATAACACCGACCATCTCCGCCATGTCTTGTATCATCGTCCCCGCGCCGCCGTCTTGTCCTCCCTCGTATTCCCATCCGTCTACGCCGCCAGGGTTGCTTTCAAATCCGCTTGCCGTCATCTCAAACCGCCTTCAACATATCCAAGACTCTGCGTCGCAACTTTCTGGCGGCGCGTGTGGTGTATCGCTGATTATCCAATTGCAAGCGACCGCGCTCATTCAACAAGCGCGCCAAAGCCGTATCGGTAAGGTTGTTGCGCACTGCGAAATAAACCTCTTCCACCAACGCCTTGTCGTGTTCATCCTGCCTGCTCTGCAAGTTCAAACGTTGCGATATCCTAAGCCGCTGGGCTGCCGACACACGCCCGGCTCTATGTTGGCTTATCTCATGCAACCATCCCCACAACTTGATCGAATCTTTCACGCCATGCAAGCCACGCATCGAAATCAAATCTGCGCTGTAGACCTGCACTCCGCTTTTGTGCACCTGAGTTAGAAACCGAGTCTGTGTTGCAAGAAAGTCCGTTCGAGCGACTACCAATCCAACTCCGTACGTGATGCACCAAGTCAAAACAGGTTCCAAAGCGCGAAACTTCATACGCTTCACAAACGGCTCGCTGATCGTTTCAAGCACTTGAGCGTCACAACTAGCGGACCATTCATTTACAGTCCTAGTTTGGTTTTCCAATCGCAATTCATCAAGTCCATCAAGGTATGCGTAAGCACGTATTCGCATTTTTACATGATATCCAAACGATATGCTTTTCCTATGCCTGTCGTAGACCATACCAACGCCGACGAATGTTGCCCGGCGGCACGTGAAGCATCTACGCTTCGCATCGTCGATAACCGACCGACTCGCCTTTGCCCTAAACACTTCGGCGATTGGATCGGCTATGACTTTCCGTTAAGACTGGCGGAATCGTTCCGACAGCGTCTTGAAAACGCCAATCGTGCCAACTCCAAACCATCCCGTTCCAAGTCCCGCAAGAAATCCCATAAGAAGTCTGCCAAACGTCGAATCGCCAGAATCAAGAACCAACACAAGAAGCGCGCCAAGGTAAAAAAACGACGAACCAAGAAATAGCACGACCTGGCCGCTATTCAACATCTTCTTCTAATCCTTGATCGATTCGGTCTGCAAGATTTGAAAGACGCACCGATAGTTTTGATGTTTGTGCTTCTGCGCTTTTAGAGCGCGCCATCACAAACACCTTGTTAGCCGCCATCACGCACGACGTCGCAATGCCGACTGTGCAAAGAGCCGACCTGCGCGTAACTCGATGATTTTGAACCCGCTTCGAGGTTACACGCAAGTTCACCAATGCAGACTCAATCTTCGTCCTCATCGTCTTCGTCCTCATCTTCTGCGAGAACCAAATCGAGTGTGGCCACGAACCCAGATAGGATTTGTGTCGTCGACCAAACATATTGAAGTTCGTCGTCGTCTTCGTCAAGTACGTCAACAATCTTCATGTGTGCGTCACGGGCCTTCTCAGCCGCATCGTAAAGCGACTCCACGGCTTTGTATGCCTTGTTGTGCAGGCGGTCAAGCTTGGACATGTCTGTCTCCTTTGCGTTTCCCAACGAACGTTGTATTGGTATATCATATATTACAATGTGACATGGTATTCACCAAACAATCATGCCCTACTCAGCGCAACAAATCAAAGTTCTTGAAAATCAATACACCGCGCTAACCTCCCGACTGAATGCAATACGCGCAGAACGCAGGGCCCTTCGATTCCAAATCAGAATGGCGAAGCGCAAAATCAGCACGGGAGAGCGCGTCAATGGGTGGACTGAAGCAGTGACGAAGATTCTGTACGAAGCAGACTCCCCGTTAGCCACGTCCGAGATCATCAAGCGTATCATCACTCGGTTCGACCTCGTAAGCGTCGATCCGCGCAACGCGGCCGTTCAAGCAATGTGCCATTCACGCAACAACGGACGATTCAAGCGCGTGGAACGAGGAGTGTACACATTAACCACTGAGTACCGTGCGGAGTTGGATGCTCAAGAATGAAAATCACTATCAACAAAATCGACACCAACATCCATCATTGGATAAGTCACAGCAACACTTCGCACAACATCTTCGATTGTGTATTCTGCAAGCAACAACGCTCTAAGTGGTACTTCGGGGAATACATGGCGCACAAGCTAGCGTCGCAAGTTACCACGGTACCGCTTAACAGCTACCAAGTATGTCAAAGATGCAAGTTGCCAACTACCGAAATCTACGTGATCAAAGACTTGCCACCACGCTTCACATGCGCTTATTGCACACAGAACATCATCCTACATGCTTGCGCTAAATCAGTCGCCGACATCTACCCTGAATGCAACTAGATGCATATCATCCTCGATAACGGATCCGAAAGACAGGGTGTAGTCTTAACCGACAACGAATTCTTACTGCTGAAGCGCGCCAGCGAGGTTACAAGGGAAACGATTGGGGAGTTCGTCAAACGCGCTGCAATCGAAGAAGCAGACGGCTTGGCACACATGCACTCGGAAAGTGGAGAATGATACGACCGATGACACGCCAACTTTTACCCACTGCGATCCACATCATCGCACTTTTCATAGCCGGCTACCTATTCGGTAAGACTTTGATTTCTAGACCAACATCAGCGTCGACGGATGGTGTCTGAGCAGTCCGTCGTCCGCGTGGAGCCCCGGACGCCATCACCCGGGGTTTCACAAACGTTTCAGCTGAGCGGTCCGCCGAATATCTTACCTAGACCGCCTGCGATGTTGCCGATCACAGAAGCTATGGCACCGCCCATGACGCGCCAAATCGTCAGGAACATGACGACGAAGCCGACGCTTGCAAGTAGAGTTCGGAAAAATCCCCAACCATCCGAGAACACATTCTCGTAGCCAGAGAACGCAAAAATGGCAAACAATCCATAGGCGATTTTGCCCATCGCTCCAAGTAGACCGAACGGATTCTGGAGTATCGTCTGAAGCGATTGCATCGCTTCATTAAAGCTTTCGATCGGTCCGACATCACCCCAAGCAGCATCAGCACCAGTCGCACTAAGAGCCCACAATTCAGCTAGCGAACATGCGATGTGCAACCCGGCGAATACCAGATATAGCTTTACTGTCACCTAGTGCCTCTTCGTTTCCCGTAGCCGGCCTGTTCCATAGTAACGCCCTTGGGCAAGAAGCCAGTCAACATGTCGCCACCACCGCCACGACGACCGCCACCGCCGCCACGACGTTTAGGCTTATCCAAACGCGGCACTGGCATCTTGTTCATCTCTTTCAAGCGCGCTTCGAGTTGGCGTTCGGCCTTCTCTACAGCTTCGGCTTCATGCTTACCTCTGATTTGTGTTTCTGCCTTCAGTGCGGCATACTCCCTAACCTTGCGGTCGTATTCGGCTTCAAGTTCAGCAACACTTCTTTCATCATCGGATTGATCATCAACCTCTACATCCAATTCCATCGCAAAGAGTCCTGCTTGCGGGCCGGAACCCTTCAACGTATCGATGGCATCGTCAACTTCTACAAGCGCGTCACGCAATTCCTTCTTACGCGTTTCCCGCGCTTCAGGCAGACCTCGCAACCACTCAATCTCTTGCTCGCGGCGTTTCATGTTACGAACGATAAGTTTTTCTTCCCATTCATCGAGGTTGTAGTCGTTAAAGCGGTTTTCGTCGTATTCGTTCAGGCCTTCAAGATTGCCAATCAGAACATCTATGTCCCCTTCTTCTTCTAGGGATAGACGCACATCGGCAATGCGTTGTTGCACGGATAAACTTTGATCGATCAACTCATTATGCCGATCCTCAGCTCTTCGCACGGAATCGTCGCCGATTTGATTCCCCGCCTTGAACCTGTGATCCATGCTATCTTGATGGCGCGCAATGCGACGCATCAATTCGTCTTCTTGACGATACAAGTCAATTAGTTGTCTGAAAGGCTTGCTGTTCCTAAAAGGCTCGCTGTCACGCGGCGGCTTAGGTTGAAGCGATTCAAATTGCTCTTGAGGTTTGGCAACTGGAGCGGACGGCTTGGGCTTAGATACTGCTTTAGCTTCGAGAGCCCACGTCTTATCGGATTGCCGAATCGCTTCTTCAAGTTGCGCCAACGACTGAGGTGTCATTGGAACATCTTGCATCCATGCTTCGCGTGACTCTCTGTAAGGTCGGTTATGCCTACGACGTATTTCTTCGGCTAGTGCAGCCAACCTATCCAAAGCGTCGGGATCCGCCATCGTCATACCTCGCAGATTTGCCAGATTTGCGCGGCGACGCGCCCATCCCCTATATTCCTCGATGTCTGGTAATTCATCATGCTCTTCAGCATAACGGGGACGATATACGACTTCAGAGAGTTCCGGTGCTGTAGACAGGGACAACCACGGCTTGGCTTCCAAGTGCTTATCAAAATCAGTGCGTCGATTATAAGCAACTGCGGACTTTGCTAGCTTCTCGATGTATCTTTCAGACGGAACCGCCAGACCGAGTTCAGCAGTTTTCTTAGCGGCATCGGACATGACATCTATAAAATAACGCGTCGAATCGTCCACATCTACAGTTTGTGAGTCGTCTGTGCGCTTTAACGGCGGCGGCTTCAACTCTGGTTCAGGTTCTTCAACTACCACTTTGGGCGGCGGCGGCTTCAACTCTGGTTCAGGCTTTTCAACTACCACTTTGGGCGGCGGCGGCTTCAGCTCTGGTTCAGGTTCTTCGACTACCACTTTGGGCGGCGGTGCTGGAACTGGTGTTGGCGGCGGTGCTTGCGGCGGTGTTGCGAAATCAGGGTCGATTTTATCGCCCTCGTAAGGCGGAACTTCGTGGCTACCTCCGGCAAGTTGTCCCAATGCCGACTCTTTGTTCACAAAGTCACCTGACGACAACCCTGTAAGACGTTTGTCTTCAAGTGCGTCTTTTAAGAAAGACTCTTTAGTCCTTCCAGTTTTAGTTAGATCACGTTCAGCGGCGACCAATGCGTCTTCGGGAGAGTTAACCTCTGTGAACTGGTTCATGTCCCACATCGGTATCGCATCTTGGCTAACTGCGTTCCCGCTTGCATGTTGCACGTATTTCCCCAGCAGTTGTGCGATGGTCACTGGGGAACGATTGATTGCGTGCAATTTTCGAAACAGCGCGCGCTGTCGATCTGTGAGTGCGGACACTGTTAACGGTCCGAAACCTCTAGATATGAAGAATTGGTCGATTTCGTAAGGGAACTTTGCTTTCCTGTCACGGAACTTACGAGATTCAGGGTATGTTTCAAGCACCCGCATCAAGTCATCGGCGATGTCATACTCGGGTTCCAACTCTCCCTTTGAAATTGCATTGCGTAACTTCACCAAATCAAGCAACCCGCGCTCTACTCCCCTTTTTATCTGTCCGATGTCGCTTGATGTGTCCTGATTGAACCATGGCTTCAACACTCGGTCGGCGGATGGGGAATTGCCCAATGCGTAAGTAAGCGCGGCTTTCTTTATCCTTGTCCGACCAGCATCGGAAATACTACCCGTCGAATCGAAAAAGCCACTAGTGTTGCCACTAGTCATCAGACCGACTAACTCTTGCAACGTTTCCTGATTGTCAGAACGTTTCAAAATGTCGTCAAAGGTTTTATCCCCTTTATCTTCGGACGACACTTCATTGAGCGATGCTAGTTGTTCAATGATTTCAGGCGTGAACATCGCGGCATCTTGTTGTGACTGTTCCTGCGTAGTCAGGGTCGCAGTCCGGGGTTGGTTACCTTGTCTAACAATCTCAGGGATGTCTGCCTTATTGAGAACGCGGCTAACAAGCATCGGATTTTCGAGTTGCATAGCGCGTTCAATGTCTTCTTCAGAGAACCCCATCAACTCGGCTTCTTCGCGCAACGCTTCGCGGTATGCTTCCATTCGACCGGGTATCGTTTCTGCAAGTTTGAAAGCCATCACGCGGCCGTTGCCGTCAAGCACCATGCCCCTTGAGTCAATGATGGGCGGACCGCCGCCTAAACCTCGCGAGTCCAACAATGGAAGCGGTTGCAAATCAAGCGCAGTCCCATATACCCAAGCCACAGTATCTTCACGATTGCGCGGTTGCAACGACTCTGAATGTGCATATTGAGGGTTTGGATCACCCGAACGCGGCATGTGCGATTGAATCACTTGCGAAGCGTCAATGATGTAGTAGCGCGTGTCGAACGTAGTGCTGCCTACCCCATAACGTTTACGTTTGGCACCCGATATAGCACCCTCGGTGACACCTTCATCAGACAGTTCAACTGGCTTATCGTCTTCACGCGCCTTCTGGCGTTCTTGAATCTCAATCTGCTTCTGAACATCACGCTGTTGTTGCTTCGTAAGGTAAGATACATCGATTTCAAGGTCTGGAGGTGCCGATGGCTTGGTAGCGGTAAGATTCCCTAGGCGATCAACGATATTGTCAAGGGATTTGAAGATGGCATTAACCTGCTTGCGCTGTTTAGCCGTTCGACCCTCCTTGCGAGATTCGTATCTTTCATTAGACCTCAGCGCGCTCAATTCCGATTTAGACAATCGAATCTGGTTGCCATCGCCGGTTGGCACGACCAACGCGCCGTCGTCATCAACATAAGGACGGCCCTCTGCTTTGGCTTTGGCGTTGAACTCCGACTTATGCGTCCCATCCAGCACTGGTTCGGCTTCAAGAAAGATTTCATCCAACAAATCTTGCTTCACTGCATCGATTTCAGTCGCCTGTTCCCTAAGCCGAACTACCAATCTCTCCACTTCATCCTGCGTACCCTTGCGCAAATCGCCCCATCGGGCACCAAGGCGACTATGAATCCACCGATTATTCTTGTATGAAGGCAGTGTCCACGCTTCTATCGGTAATGTTTTAGCCTCTCTAATCCACTTCGATGTTCCAACCAGATCGGTAACAGTGTCTTTGTCGAAACGCATCCATTTCCGTTTTTGCTCGATGCTGTCTAAACGCTCTTGCAGACGTTTCACAAACCGCGCGCCAGATTCTTCGTCGATGGTCTGCAGGTCTTTCCTGCGTCTTTCAAGATGTTCTTCCAACGAGTCAAAATCACCCTGTGGTCGTGCCGACTCAAAGCGGTTCTTCAAAGCCTCTTCAGTCCATGCCCGGTCGCGGACATCTCCCTCGAAACGAATATGTTTGGCGTTGCTTGCTTGCAAGGTTTCCCAAGCGTCAAGGACTTCATTCATTGAAACAAGAACGTCATTGAACTCCAAATCAGGTGTAGGATCAACGTCGTTAAAGTCCGACGAGTCGATTTGCACTATTGGGACATCGCCGCTCGGTGAACTCGGAACATCAGTTTGATTAGATGGTTCGGGTTGCGTCGGTCTGGACAACGCGTCTTTGACGGCTTTGCGCGCACGGCGCGCAATTCGCAACTGTTCGTTGATAGCTTCAGCGTGTGCATCCAACTGCCCTTGCGGATGCATGTATATCTTTTCTTCTATCGCTCTGGCGTTAGCGGGAATTTTCCACGTTTCAGGATCGCGAACTCTGCCAAACCTAAATCTGTTGTCTTCAGGTAAGTACTTGTCAATCGCTTCAAAGGCAGTTTTGATGGCAGATCGTCCATCTTCAATGTCATTCGCAGTTGGCGCGGGTTGCTCATCTTCGGGCGGCGGCTCCTGTCGCAAGAAGTTAGAAGGGCGCATGACCAATGGCGCGGGTTGCTCATCTTCGGACGGCGTTGATATCGATTCCTTATCCTTACGTTCGGGCTTGATGCCTCTTTCTTCACGCCAATCTGCAAGTCGTTTCTCAGCAGCCTTCAAATCTTTAGCCGACCACTGCAACGGACGCGCATAGATGTTGTTTTCCGATCCCAGCACCTGTGCCACTTCATCTTCGTTGTAACCAAACTCGGCAACTTGCTCAGCTGTCAAGTTATCTCGGTTCACGCTTTGTGTGCCGTGCTTACGCTTAAAGCGATTGAAGGCTAGGTTCGCCGCTTTCACACGATCAAGATTCTCGGATAAGTCCTTGATCTGCCTTTCCATTCGTTCTTCAAAGTCAACATCATCATCGAAGGTCTGTTCCAACTCGTGTTCCAACCCGATGATGTGTCCGAGATACGCGGCATCAACTTGAAGTCCACGATTGTCCGCGGCTCGCTGACGCTTAGTTCGTTCCAACTCGGCTTCGAGTTTCTGGCGGTAAGTCTTAGGGACATCGTTGGTTTCGTCAGTCGGAGTTTGATTATCAGTAGCAGGTTTATCTTTGTGCGATTGTTCACTGATTGCGTCTTCTGCTTTCGGATTATCGCCCTGCGCCCGCGCCAACGCCGCTTTAAGCACCTCGTGGTAAGTTGGCTCAGACAATTTCGGCTTTTCGAGATACTCTCGCGTCTGCCTTCCAACCGCATTGATCGTTTTTTCTTGCCGTTCCCTCAACTCGCGTTTGGTATAAGGCACACGATCCGTCCATTGATAACGATTCTCATTAATATCAGCTAAATCGCCTGAGCTGATTTCAAAAGACAGCTTGCCCGGAATGACCTCAATGCGAGTCTTCATATGGGCAAGCGGGACATCTCGCGAAACGATTTCGGAATCATTCTGCTTGAAAGAATCGCGCACCAGCTGGTCTACTGCCTCAAGCAAAGGTCGCCTGATACCCGCCGCACTCCGGCGATTTCCTTGTTCTAGAGCCGACCTGTATCTTTCAGACAGGTCGTGTATTTTCGCAATCTCTTCATCAGTGGCGACGCGCTTCGCCACTTCTCGCTCGAACGCCTTGAGGTCTTTATCCCACTTTCGAGCGGCTGAAGTCCAGATAGGGTCGTAGCCTATATCGCGCGCCATCTCAGCGCGGTCCTTCTTACTCAGATCAAGTCCCACATCCTCCAACTTGCGTTGTATCAATTCGAGCGAGTGCTTATGTGCGGCGATAGGGTCTTTGCGATTCAGTTCAACAAAGCCTGCTATTTCATCGGGCGTAAACTGAATCTGGCTTGCTGTCAATGCTGGATTCTTTGAATTGGTCGGCATATCAACGCTCTCCTTGATGCCGGGGGATAAACTAGCGTCGATGCGTTCTATCATATCCGCCCATTTATCACTTCGTTCTTCATAGAAATCGATGTCGCTCTCGCTAGCTCCGCCTTCTTCCATGGTTTCAGATATGTAATCTGAAAGGCTCAGTTCACTCTTTAATTTTTCGCGCAAAGTACTTCGTTCTTCGTCCGTCAGCTCTTCACCAGCGTCGAAGCGTCGCTCAAGTTCTTCAACCTCCCTGAACTTTTCAACCGCCGCCTTGCTTCGTTGATGTGTCCACTGCTCTTCAGGGATGTCTTTGATCAACCGATACTCAGCGCCGTAATCGGTTTTGTGGAAATCTCTACCCGACGCGTCAGCAACGGCGACCACAGTGTATTTTCCATCGGCTTCTTTGATGCGCTGCTTCATAATGGCACCGAAATCTCTGTAGCGATGGTTTTCGATGTAAGGTCTGGATTCTTCGATTAAATCAAGCACCTCGCTCTGTGGAACATCAACGCTGTACACCCGGCTATCGCGGGTAGACACTGCAAAATCGTGCGCCAAGTCCTCTGAAGGCGATAGCGACAACAACCCAAGCCCAAAGCGGTCGCCGGTGTGATTCGACATCTTGGTCGTCGGCGCGCCGCTAAAACGTCGCGGAGTTCCGTGATGCAGCCTTATTGTCTTGGGAACAAAAGGCTTGGGCTTCCAATCTGGGATTTCAATCGGCGTGGGAGGGAATGACTGAATCTCTTCGGCAAACTTTTCGTTAGGGGAATATCCATAGCCGTAGTCCTCGAGAAGACGCTCGCTTTCTTGCGACAATACGTTACCGCTATCAAGCTCTTCCTTGATAGCGTCCCTGACTTCTTGCAACTCCTCAGCATCTTCGGCGATACCAGATTTTATTGCATCGATGTTGGACTCGGTATCCTCTACGAAGCGTTTGTATTCGTCCGCGTCTTCAATTCTGGGCAGTTCGTATTCGGCAACATCAATTTCGTATTTAATCTCTTCAAGCGTAGGTTCCGGGGGGTTCTCTTTTGCTTGAACGAGGTAACGATGGATCAACGAATTGTCGATTTCGTCAGGCAGTTTCCGCATCTTACCCTTGTGGCGTTCAACGAACTCTGAAACGTCGGATATCCCGTACCGGCGCGCCAATGCTTCTAACACGCGGGCATCATCCAGCGTCTTAGAGTCTGCGGTTCCAAAGTCGCCAATCTCGATGTCTTGCGGACGATAGTAGGACGGCCTTTGGTCATGGTCAGAGATTCGGATAGATGTTTCAAAGTCTTCGTCGTCACCACGCCACGAAGAAAGAGTCAGATAGGTTGAATCGGATAGATTGCTCTTATCGATGTCCACAGCGTCAACACCCAACTCCGGCAACACCTCAAGCAGATATTCGACTTGATTCCTAATCTTTCGATCATACGGCATCGAATGTTCAGGGACTGTGATTTTTCTTGCGCGCTTAATCGGTGATATCGGAGTGTCGGCGCGTGTTGGCAGTTCAAGTGCGGTCGCAGTTGGTGTATCAGGCAGCAGGTTTCGTTGTCCAACATCTTTCAAAATCGGCAATGAAGTTTGTGCTTCCTCATGTGGTTGAAGTGCGGAGTGCAACGCATAAACGATTGCATTATCTTTGAGCGTTCGCCCAGTCCCATCCGGTCTCGTCTGTCTATCCATATATGGCAGAAAACGTCCGTCAAACTCTACGAAATCGTAATAGTGACCAAACCCAGTCGATGCACGATATTTAATATAGTTCGCAAAACGTGACCGGGTTTCACGCTTCCACTCTTCGTAGTCCTCTAGTTTTTCAGGAACTGGAAGCAACCTGTTCGGGATGCGAAGCACTTTGGCATTGTCGGGGACTTCTGCTTCCGGCACCTCATATTCGTCGATAACATCAAGTAGCCTACGCTCCCGGATAAACAGTTGAGCGCGCATCAAATTGTCAAGTTCCTTGGGGTCGGCGCGACCTAACAGCACCGCCTTTTCGAGTTCATGTTTCTCGGTTTCCAATCGATACTGGTGAGTCGCCTTCACCAAATCGGGAATAGGATCGGGTGATTCGTAATACGCCATCATCGCTTGCAAATCGAGTGGTGCGCGTTGTTTGAACAAATCTTGATCGTGAGTGCGCTCTTGCAATCTTTTCACTTGTCTTGCGTATCGACTAGATAAATCTTTGATGTCCTCGAAAAGCTCGGCTTCGGCAATTGAGCGCATTTCATATCCGACCAACTGACGATCATAACCGCCAACAAGAAAATTAAGCACGTCCGACTTGCGCGCGTTATCAGCGAACCGATTGATTGTGGTTTGCGGACGTTGAACATGCTTAAGGTCCATGCTCTTCCGCTTCTCAGCGAAGATGTCCGCCGCGCGCTGGCGATACTCCTCTTGGCTTGGGAACAGACTATCAACAATCGCCAACTTCTCTTCTTCAGACTTGTTGGCAAGGTCGTCCGGTATTTTGCGCGTTGGTCGCTTCAGATACTCAAGGCTTTTCGTGTAAGCGTCGGAACGCTCAGGGTCAAAGATGATGTTGGGGTCAATCTCGGAGAGGCTAATTTCGTTGATCTCCGAGCGAGAATCTTCCATCATCCTTCGATGGTTAACGGCGGTATTCTTACCCACTTTTTCTATCTGATCGGGCGTAAGTCTGAGGTGATAGAGTTCGGTTGCCCTTCTGAAATTGTCAAGCGTTTGTTGGGTAAAGCGTGTATCTGGCGATTCCAAGAAAGAACGCCAGTCATAACCCAATCCAGCCTGCAACCTCTTATCTCGCTGCAATTCCCCTCTATTTGCTAGCAACACTGACTTCGCCAGGTCGTCTGCGTCATCGATGTCAATACCACTCGCCTTGCCGATCCTACGGAGTGAATTGGCGATTGCTCCCTCAGTCATCACCGCATTGCTCAGCTTGGAATAATCCTTGGCAACACGCTTACGTATTTCTGCCTTGGTGCCTTCGTAGCCTTTAAGCTTGGCGTATTCGCTGATGATGTCTGATACAGATTTGCGGTACTTCGTCTTCATCGCAAGATTATGTTTCTTGCGCGTTTTGGTGATAACTTGGTATGCTTCGTTCACCTCTGGCTTCATTCGACCAAGATGCCGGTCGTATAAATCCAACTTCTTTTTTGCAGGCTGGTCGGGGTGTGCCTGCCTGTACCACTGCATCGGGTTAGGCAAGTCATCAAGGATTGATGTTTCATCGTCGTGCCAAGGTTTGCCAGAGCCGATTCTGTTGATTTCTTTTCGCAAAACACCGCGCGTAGCCACATGTTCGGCGATGGCGGTCATCAACTGACGTTCTTCATCATCAAGGCTCCCAATCTCTCCCAACACCGATGGATCGGGGGCTATATGTACTGCGCTGTAAGTCGGGTTGTGAAGTGCTTTGCGATATTTTTTCGCCGCTGCGTCTTCAGCGTACTCGGCGGTAAACCTGTCGATTGCTTTAGCTGCAACCTCTGGGTGTCCGTGTTTCTCAAGCAACTCCCTAAAGGCATTCACCCAATCTTCTTCATGCGCTTCTTCTTGATTGTGAGCATGCCAAGCTGGTGCCAAGATATGAGCGTACTCATGCAACACCATTGACGACAGTCGCCCGTCTTTTTCAATCAACCATTCAGGTGTAGCATCAGGACTGATAAAACAGATTTCGTTGCTACCTGTGTGAACGTGCGCGGAATGGTTGCCAGGCAACTTTGAATCTCTAGTGCAACCAAAGCTAATCGCTTCGAGTTCGGGCAGCGCGTCGAAGATTGGCTTCAGTCCGTAACGCTCTGCGCGCTCTTTCCAGATTCGGTTGTAACGCGGTGCTTGATCGCTATCAGCACTTGGCAACTCCTCAGGGAACTTGCCGTTACGTTTCCTATCTAAAGGATAGGGTTCGATAATCTGCTTACCTTCAGAGCGGCGGCGCGCATCAATCGCTTGTCGCCTGTCGTTCCACTCGCCCCAGGCTTTCCGCAAGGCAACTTTCCTGTTGGCAGCTTTCCCTACAAACTCTATCCATTCTTCGCCGTAAGGCCCCGTTTCAGCCTCTTGGTGTATCCACGCAGCAAGATCACGATAACGTTCTCTGGAATGCATCAGGCGCAGATAGTTTGCCTCGGGGTTATCACTCAACTCACCGGCTTGCGTCATAAAATCCAGCCAATCCTCGTCAGAGGTCATTGGCTGGTTGGTGTACGGATTGACGAACTGCTTGGTCATTCAACTACACACTGAGGATCGCCCATCGTCGCTACGGGTGCGAGAACTTCAACCGCGCACTTTGCGGCCGGTGCGTCGTGACGGATTTCCAGCAAATCGAACCAAGCGGAATCAATCAACGTCTGATAGTAATCGACATCGACTAGTTCATCGATTCTGTCTTGCCTGTCCCATATCTCATAAGGCGATTCAAGCGGCTTGGGTGCGAAGTCTTTAATCGCTCCGAGAGTCGTCTGAACCACAACAAAAGCGTTATTCAGTTCGTCTGCATCGTCCGTTTCTTCAATGGCCTTGCCTAGACTGGCTTCGGCAGCCTTCAGATAAACGTATATGTCCTCGAATAGTCGATCAAGCTTCGTCATCAGATTCCTTCTTTTTCGTTGCCTGAACCGGCATTACATTCCAAAACACTTCACCATCGTCATCAACGACGATCAGAGGTGCATAAACATTCCCATGCCCAGCATCGAATCGGTCACGCGCCAATTCACTCAAACGCGTAAGCAACGCGTCTGTGCCTTCGTGGTTGCTGGTGTCTTCAGGTTCGATGTTCATATCACGGGCAGTCCATCAGGTTCGTTTCTGTAGGCTGGGTCGTAACCCAGTATCTCGATACACATGTCGTAACAACTCGGACATAGCAGAATCCAGTTTTCACGACCGGGATAGTTCAACTTGCGACGCTCTTCAGCGTTGGCGGGTATCATCTCGCTAACTTCATTGTTGCATGTAGCGTTCCTGCAGATTTCCACGTTCATTACAACCGACACTGTTCGATCTCCTTGCGTCTAGGTTTGCATGCTACGCAACCGCTCGAAGCGTTGCATCATATCAGGGTCTTGACTAAGGTCTACGAAATCGCTGTCATCGTCTTTTTGCTTGCGGCGACCGCCACGAACTGGCGCGCCAATGTGTTCACGAAGATCGTCGGACGTTGCACGAAGCCGAGCCGCAAAGTCTAGTTCGGCAAGTGTGTCGTAGCACATCGACGCTTCAAAAACATCTTTGTATGCCGGTCGGAAAGCGCGGCATCTTGGCATCGGGGTTACCCAGCGTTGACGCATATGCAAGTGATCGGGCGGCTCTGTAAAAGTCAACGGGTTGCCGACCATCTCCCAAACCAACAACTTGCAGAAATCATACTTGCCCGGAACTCGCACATAGTTGTCACGCTTACCCCATCGCGGCTTGCCGCGCTTGCGGGGGACTTTGCGATATGTCGATTTCCTCGGATACCAAGCGCGCGTCACGTTGGGACGTAAAGCCGCGAAAACCTGCATGTCAGTTTGGGCGGTGAATACGATATGGATTCCATTCTTGCGAAGTGCGGCAAGCGACTCAGTCATAAACACGGCCGATGTTGATGTTGACGAATACTTGCTGACATAACTTTGAAGCTCATCGAGGAAAACGATTGTGTTTTTGTAGTTCTTGGCAAGAGTGTAGAGGTCGTTGAGGTCTACTTCTTCACCAAACTTCAATCCCGACGCGGATCCGTAGGCTACTCGCACACCGCGTTCGTAAAGACCTTTGAGCCATGAAACCGCCATCAATGTCTTGCCAGAACCCATCGCGCCGAAAATCCCAGTAACCCCACTACCCGGATGTGGCTTGCGCGCATTGGAATCAATCGCCTTTCGGTGACGTTCCTTCACCAACGCAATCATCCGCTCTTCGTCGGCTTTCTTATGAACTGAGCCACCCGTTGATTCGGCAGTTGCGCCGCCGCCGAAGTTGCTAACCATAATGAACCTCGTGGATCGTCAATCGCACATGCTTAAACAATAGCACGTGACGGAGCAACTTGAAGCTTGCGCCGGCCCGCGCATACCGACGCAAGTTGCATCTTTGCTTTTTCCATCCCTTGCAGCGCGGTTATTCAGCGTCACACTCCGCAACGCTACAAAATGTTGATGCGCGCCACCAATTCCGAATTTTCGTCAAGTACGCATGAAACAGTCGCGGTTCACTCATGCCACACCTCCAACATCACACCGCAGCTCAAGCGTAGTATCGTTGCCGAAGATGTCGATTACCTTGACTACGATATGCTTTTCGCCTGGATCCGCATACTCATGCGGATCTGAACGCAGATTCAACGTCCGATCTCGCCGGGTGCGATACGATTGCCACTGATTGACAAACACCTCGCCGTCATACTCGAAATCTACGGACCAGTAATCGATCCAATCCGACCACTCAGTCGGCGTGTTGGTCAGCTTCTGACGCATATATTCATCGACCGCGGGAATGAAGCTTGTCAGCTCAACCTGTGCTGCCATGTGATACGGCGTTTCGACAGAAGCTTCGGCTACTGACAGCTCGAAGAAGTTGATGCCGCCGGCATCGATGTTGCGCTGATCGAGAATCTCGCGAGGGATGTTCCGCAGAGTGATTGCCACTCCCGTTGAATGCCGCAACTCATCGCGCAATGCCGGATTCAAGCCCATCTCCCACTCCCAACCTAGAACATCCACCGACTTGAAGCCGTTATCGACGCACTCCTGCACGACGGCGCGCAGCTCATCAGCCGATACTGGTGCATCGGTAGCTCCGACATGTACCGCCGCGCCTTCACGGATACCATGCACGTAAGTAAACTGATCGGGCATCGGACGCGCCTTGTAGAGATTCAAGATGAAGTCGATGTAATTAGACATCGCCTCGACACCCGACCAGTATTGACGTTCGTATCGTCCCAGGTTCTGCACCTCAAACGGACGGCATCCCTCGATATCCAACAACCGCTTACGCGTAGTCTGAATAGCAAAACGTCCGATATCCACTCCAATCCAGCGTCGCCCCAACTTTTCCGCAACCGCGGCGGTAGTTCCAGAGCCTACGAAGCAATCTAGAACGAGGTTGCCTTCGTTGGACGATGCTTTGATGATGCGCTCTAACAGGGCCTCGGGTTTTTGAGTGGGGTAGCCGAGATACTCGTTGGATCGAGTAGCGGTCTGAAACGAACTTATATCCGTCCAAACATCACCAATCGGAATACCAGATTCATCGGCATAATATCTTCTATTTGCTCTCTGGCGGTATCGACGCCCATCAGCGTCTTGGCCTTTGAACATCTTTCGTACATATTCCTCTGAATACGGCTCGTACTGTGTATTAAATAGGTACTCCGATGACTGGGTAAAGTAAAAGATTGTGTCATGGTCTCTAACCCAATTTGCGGTACGACTTTTGAATCCCGAGCGAGATTTCATTTGCCAAATGATTTCGCGCTTGAAATTCAACGAGTTACGTGCCTCCAAGGCCATCCGAATGTGATGGTTGGCGGTGGCATCACAATGCACGTATAGCGCTCCCTTGTCGCTTAGCAAACAACCAAGGAGCGAAGCCACACTTGCGAACCAGGGCGTGTATGAATCCTGCCGTTCGCCCCACATATCTCGGTAAGCAACTTCCTCCAAAATACTTGGAAGTTTCTCCACGCTAGCATCCCCCACCTGCGTCTTATACGAAAAATCCGCCCCTGTGGCAAAGGGCGGATCGATGTAGATGAGGTCTATTTTGCCGGCGAACTCTTCTAGAAGAGATGAGAGTACGAGTTTGTTGTCGCCCCAGATCAGCCGGTTACGCCAGCCGGGAGTCCACCAATCCGGGAGATCAACACGGCCGGTGTCTACGTCGAACTGATATGTATTAGTACGCCCGCGCGAACCGTTTCCTGCTCTCTCTCTCTCTCTCTCTCTCTCAGAAACGCGCCGCGTCGTTCTCGCGTGCGCGCGAGAACGCTCCTGTTCTGTGGCTACTAATTGAGCCTGATCGGCCCGCGAGCGTCGGACATCATTGACGCGCTCGATTGTCTGGAATGGCAACGATATGCGTTCGATAGGTTTATTCTTGCCTGGCCAGACTAGTTCTACGCGTTCGTAGTCGTGTGTGGGAGAGCAGTCTGGGCATGGCATTTTCGTCTTTGGTCCCTTGTTGATCATCGACTTCTCCTCATGTAGTCAACATGAACTCATTCAGTTCGCGGCGAGCTTGTTCGCGCTGTTTGTATTCGAACTCACGCTTAAAACATTCAGCAGCAAGTTCGTTCCAAATTTTCAAAAGATACTCAGCGTCATCGGTTGGATGACAGAACGCGCAGTAGCCCTCTTTGATGGCTCCTCTCCTGCAACGCGTCAAACGTTTATGATGCGGCTTGCGCTTTACTTTGGACTTGCACTGAGGTGGGTCGTAGTAAAGACTGAACTCTACGCCTTCTTTGAAGTATGTGCCTGGGTTGCAGATATTGACAAAAGGTTTTGGCATCCCCCCTCCCCGAAACTCATTCGGAATAATCGCAACCTTGAAACGCTTTGTATCGTCCCATAGGTAGTGTTGATCGCAAACAAGGCACTTGAATATCGACTTTCCCCAGTTGACACATTCTTGCTTCGATGCGGCGGCGCGGCAATCTAGATTAGGGCATCTAAAAGTCATCAGTTCTCCTCAAGCAGTTGGCGCGCAACCAGTCGTACTATGCATTCTTCGCAACACCAGGTCTTTGGCGGAGCGCAAGGTTCGTCCCAACCAACCTCGGAACTCGGCGGTAGTGGCTCTTGGTAGTGCGTCGTGTAATCAGCAAACACGTTGTTCAACTCGGATAGTTGTATCTGACTTCTCATACCTTGTTCGCAAATCTACCGCCAACTCGCCTGCTTCTGGAGGCCTTAAAGGCCGCAAGTTGCATGCCGCAGTTGCGGTCGCATGTCTTACGACTTTTGAAGTTGCTCATCGGTTCGTCTTCACGCCGCACCAACGTAGAGCCGCACCAATGGCAATCTCGTTCCTCTGGATCACCAGCAGATCGGTAACACGTGATACCACAGTACTTCCGTTTTTTAAACCCCGACTGATGCTCATAAGATTTCTGCTTCAGCACCTTGCCGCATTTGAAACAGGTGCCGTCTGGATTGCGTTCGTATTTTTCATCCAGAATCGTCAGCTTAGATTTGTATTCGTGGTTAACGCCGAACGACCGACTGCATTGCATGCACTTGAACAAAAATTGTTCATCCCGCAAGCGTCGCACAAATCCTGAGCATCTAGGGCAAATCATTGCATCACCATCGGGTATGGAACTTGGGTTATTCGCTCGGCTGCGATCTCAAGATAGTCGGCATTGAGGTCACATCCTACGCCGCGCCGCGCCAGCGATTGAGCGACGGCGACTGTGGTGCCGCTGCCGACGAAGGGGTCCAGCACAGTCGCCGGCACCACATCAGCATCGCAGTCGCACGACGGCGACCAGCCGAGTAACTCAACACGTTTCTCTCTTCGCACAGACAAACTGATAGACTCGTGTCCCCGCTCTACGCTTTTAGGTCCGTTAGTCCTGCGATTGCCCGGGTTCACGTAAGAGACGCTCACGTCCCGCACCCATTGCGACCCGCAGTTAGAGCAGACGCCCTTCGCGCTAGTTCCCGCCAATATGCAACGGCGCGGCAATTCGTCGGGGAAAGTTGCAAAGTGGGCATCCGAACGACCTTGCAGCGGGATAACCCACACATTGTGGGCGTTGGCACCGCGCGCAAGGTGTTCTGGCGTATGTGCGTGGTGTTCAGCGCGTATGCCATTGATTTGACGATTCGGGTAGCGTTTTCTCTGATGCGACAAGCCGACTTTTGTATGAACATCATCACCAGCGCGCGCACCGTCTTTGAACCCAGCAATTGCATCCCAACTCGCTCCGGGGTCATTTTGATAAACTAGTTTCGTCCGTATGGCATCGCCATCGTAGAAATATTTGCCGCTCTTCACAAACAGGAAAATCAACTCGTATGCGGTTGTCGGTCTATCTCGAATCGATTCAGGCATCGGATTAGGCTTGTGCCAAAATATCGCTGAGCGGAGTATCCAACCATCATCCTGAAGCGCAAACGCAATCCGCCATGGCATTCCCATCAAGTTTTTAGGGCGTAGACCCAACCCACCAGAACCCGCTTTTCGTGCCATCCCATTCAGATCGCCCGGCACGTCACCAGACATCCTCACGCGTCCACTGCCGCTAGAGTAAGCGTCCCCGTAATTCAACCAAAACACACCATCATCGCGCAGTACGCGCCAAATCTCGCTCCCGACTGCAACCATGTTGTCCACATGCTCTAGAAACGACGCTTCGTCGCCGATTCCGTTTTCTATCCCATAATCCCGCAGCCCCCAGTACGGCGGCGATGTCACAACGCAATGCACAGACTCGTCCTCTAAAGGCAAGCAACGCGCGTCGGTGTGATGCAGACTGCTAAACCCGTTGTCAAATACCTTACTCATCGACAATTTCAATGACTCTGCTACCATCCAACACGATTACCGCAGGTTTCATGCCCTTTGACTCGCAATCCGGCTCATGCAACAACGGACGATACTCGGACCTGGACGGAGTACATGTGCAGCCACTTTTTCTACCCCAGTCCGGGCAATCATCACGATGCCCCCCCACCAACTCTTCATCGCAGTAGCAACATATCTCTTTGAGCAATTTCGCCGGTCTATCCATGAATCAACTCCCCATGTTCAGGACCCAGTCTGTGTCTGCAATAGTCGCCCGAAGTCGCACAGTCGCAACCGCAGTTTTCGTTGATTTTGTTGCATGAACAATTTCTCGAACATTCCAAGTGTGCGCTGTATCGATGCCCGAAGCCGCGCTTGATCATCACGCCGTCTGTGTCACTCGTAAGGGTCATACACCACCACATTTTCGCCGGCACATTTTCTCATTTCATCCGCGTGGATTTCACAAATCACTGTTTCATCGTCGTAGCGATGGTCACATAAGTAGCCGCAGCAGGCGGTACCATCACATTCACCATGCTTCTCGATGTAGTTGACCTCGCAGAGTTTCCAAACTTGATAATGCGCGTCGCAAAACAGAACCCATTCGTCCACTCCTTGATAGCCGCCGGTGATTATCTTGCATTGGTGCGGGTGCCTCGTATCTATGCTCATAACTGATTCTCTCTCAGAAACGCTTCTATGTATCGATCTGATATTTGTTGAGCCAGTTCATCATCCATCGTGAACAGGTCGGCGAAAAGTCTTGAATCTTCATACTTGCTTTCTTCGAGAACCCAATACGGACTTCTCCCGTACTTCCTGATGTAAAAGTGAAACACATTGCCTATTGTCCGTTCGTAAACGTAACCTTCCCTTCGTCTGACACGCCGCCACAACGTCGGGAACATGTCTTGCATCATCACTCCTGTTTCATCAGAGCGCAACACAACTCGACTGCGCGCCAATGCAACTCGCACAAGTGTCCCTCAGTCCCCGGCGCACACATCTTGTCGTGATAGTCGGTATCAGTTAAATCGTCGTTGGTGAAATTTTTGACACCGCGTTCCGCGCCAAGTTGTTCCAGATAATGCTCGAAGCATCGGCGTTGCGTATCGGTGTGATCCAAACACATCACCACACGGCCTTCGTACGCGGCATCTCCGACATTCGCAGGTCGGCATTTTTCATTGGCGTTCATAGAGGTTCACAAAAAGAACGGGGCGGCAATAGGGTAACCGCCCCGTGTTGATCGGCGCGCATAGGTAACCGCGATGTTGTCTGCAGGGAGCGCGCCGTCGAAATGTGGGCATAGCTGAACCGAGCCATCACTTTTAGCCGAACGTTCGGCAAGGTTCATTCTTGCAGCTCTGCGTCTACCATTCGTAGCTAATGCGACGCGGTGAAAGAGTGCCATCGGTTTACCTATTTTGAAGTGCATACCCACGATTGTGACTGAAGTCCCTTCGCTTCTGATATAACATTTTATACCCGCAACATGTCATGTCAAGTCCTAGTCTGCACTTTCGCATCTTCTTTTTCTAGCCTGCCCTTCGGAATATCGCAATCATCCCGGCCACCACCACCAGAACTAGCGGCGCGGCGACGAAGCTGAACGGCAACCCGCCGACTGTGGGAGCCAACACTATCCAAGAAGTCGTCAGGAGCAGAAACAGAATCGCAACTCTAGCTTGTTGATTCGAACCGGGCGTTAAGAAGTAACCAGCACCGGCTACCAATGCCGAAGCCGCAACCGCCAACCCGACCGATAATCCTTGCGTCTGCAAAGCACCTTCACCAACTCCTAAAGCACCCAGAAAATCCCTAGTGCCAAAATCTTCGGGAGTGTTTTCGGGATTGGCAGCTGAGGGCGTGGCGGTCGCCAACACTTCATTGAAAGGAGATACCGGCAACGCTGAACGTGTCGCATCGTAGTAACGAGGAGCCGACCATCCGCTTCGCTCATTCCCTTCAAGCACTGAACGGACTGAAAACCAGCTCGCGGTGCCGTGCAACACGTAAGCCAACTGCTCAGTGGACCTTGCAACCGCACCGGCGCCCTTGAACGTAGTAAGCGTCGGCTCCCGCAAAATCGGATCTATCGTTCCGAAATCATTGAGTTGTCCGCCGCCTTCCCATCGCACTACAGTACGCATCGGCGACGTTTCAACGCCAAAGACATGCGCGCCGGCTGGGACTGCTTCAGTGTAGATTTCGGTAGCAATCGAAGGGTCTAAGTCAACGATCAACTCCACAAACTCTTGACGCGTTTCCTCAGTTGCTAAATCAACGCGCGTATCTACTGTCAACAATTCCCATTCCATCCAATCCGTCGCCACACTGATCAATCTAGAATACGCATCGCCTTGGAGAACCAGATAAAACGAATCGTTCGACTGGTCACCGTACATCGCAAGGACGTAGAAACTAGTCCCCGACAATCGTATCTGGTAAGACGGTCCGCCGTCTACCACTTGTGGATTTTCAACCCCTATCCAACAACCTGAGGGACATCGATAATCGGAATGAGAGATTATATGTCCCCCCGAAGCATAGCCGACACGCTCGCCATGATTGCCCGACAGCAGTTTTGCGCGTGAAATCCCTTGCGACTGCAACAACCGAGAGTCTTGATAGCCGAGTCGTTCCCGCAATTCGTAGAACAATGCATCCTCGATGTTCGTCCAGCGAATCACCACTTCATCGCGGTCACCGGCCAGCCTGCTGAGGTGAACATCAAATATCTCCGGCGGGCGCGGCAAAGTTCTACCACCAGCACCCTCAGGTTCACTGCATTCGACAGTTCCCGAAGATATGTCAGCGACGATGCTCACAACCAAAGTGTCTGAATACTCCGCGCCAAACTCGAACTCGGCATAAAGCCTGAAATCGTAACGTTGCCCAGCAAGTGCCGCCGGCAACGAATAAGTAGCTGCATCGCCTGCCAGTCTCACTTCTTCATAATCGATTTCATTGCCAGTTCGCCATTCGACAATCATCGCACTTGGTGTTTCGGAACCCGGCACAGCAACAGTAGGCGGCGACCATGAAAGTGTTAGACCAACATTACGTTGTTGATTCCCTCCCCCCGTAACAGCTACGGCTTCGGCTTGGCAACTTGTCGGATCAGCGCGTTCTCCAGACAACGCCGCGCTTTGCACTACATAAGCCGAATATCGATTTTCACTATTGACTACCCGAACCGCTCGAACCCTGAAGGCGTAGGATGCACCAACCGACAACCCATCGACATCAACGCTCAAAACGTTGGATGCGATGTCATTGTTGATCGTCGTCCACGTCGTGTCACCAGCCGCCTGATACGAAGCTTGATATTTTTCAGCTGCTGGTGCGGGCCCGGCCTGCCACGACAATGTTGCGTCAGCGAGTGCATTGTTGTCCATATCGACTGTTATCGATACCGATACATTGATAGGCGCGCCTGGCGCGCCTGCGCTATCGTCAATCACAGTTGCAGTGACGGCCGTGGACCATTGTCCTGCGCCGCCGCCTGGAGCCGGAGCGCGCGCCCTGATTCGAAACGTGTAATCGTCGCCGACGACTAGCTTTGGGAGAGTCAAAGTCGAAAGATTCGGACTGATGGTGTCGTCCACGGTAGTCACGCTTCGATGCGTAGTTTCGAGATCGAACCCGGCAATCGTGACTAGAGCGGATTGCGTCCAATCCAATTTCAAGCCGTTCACAATTTGCGTCACAGTCAAGGTTGTCGGCTGCGACGGATAAAACCGCTGAGCAGTGACATAGCCTGAGTACCTGAACTCTCCCATAAATGTCCGATAACCTCGAACTCTTACACAGTACTGCGTGTTTGCCGAAACCGGCGCAAACACATACATCAGCGCGCTGCCGACATTCGTTTCCGTCCACGCGCCAGTACAACCATTCTGTATCTCTACCGCGTAACCCTGCGTCGCCGGTCCGGTAGTCGGTGCTTTCCAGTTCATCAAGATTTCGCCACGTGCTGCCGTCTGGTTGTAAAAAGCAGTGGCAGTCACGCTGATAGGCGCGTTGGGGCCATCTTCTGCTTCGTTGACAGTCGTGACATTCGCCGTCGCAAACGGCGAAGAATGTGTAGCGTTTTGCGCCCTGAACCTAAAATCGTAAGCGGTTTGATCAGTCAATCCCGTAACTGTGAATGAACTGCTTGCCTTGGGTATCGTCCCCGCCGAAGTCCATGCACTCGCAGTTCCTAATTTGTATTCCAGATACCAACTGACAACTTCGCTCAACAACTTGGCACCCCCACTCCATGAAGCCGTCACACGAGTAGCACCGGCCGTAATCGTCAACGTCGGTGTTTCCATCAAGTAAATCGCAGCCACAGTCACCCATGCCGAACGACGTATCGAAGGGTTGGGACAATTGACGGGATCGGCGCAAATCTTACGAATCGAACGGACTCTAATGCTGGTAGTCGTCGCTACTTTAGGAGTGGCGGAAACTAATGTAGTCGTGTCTTTGAACTCTTGAATCCTACCAGACGGAACGCCGTCGGACATGCTCTGGGCTTCATATGCGTCAAGATTGGTGTCGTCGGTCGGCGGTGTCCAGCTATAAGACACGTTCATGTTCTCGCCATTGTCCGTCGGCGCGCCGATTGCAATCGCAACCGACATTGGCGGGTTAGGCGCGCCAACCGAATCGTCTAACGTCTTTGTCGTCGCCCAACGGCGTATTCCATTGCGGTTTGAAGACGATTTTTTACGCACTCCGAAGCAATAATCGATATCGTGCGACAAGCCTGTAGCCGTATAGGTTCGAGTCGTCGAAGTCGATATGTCTGCCTTGTTTGTCAACGGGGTAGGCTTAGGCGCATCACCGCAAGTAGTCCCAGTGGTGATCTGCCCCCATGCCACTTCCCATGTTTCTGCAGTGGTCGAAGTGACCGAAGCGTCTACCCAATTCACGACAACCGATTCCACGTCCGGAGTCAGTGAAACAGAGGTAGGAGCAGGCGGTATCGGATAAACGTTGCCTGAAGCCGTCGCCGCGGTGCCAGTTCCGTTGTTGTTCTTCGCCGCTACCGAAATCGTCGCCGCTTGAACGTTGCGCGTGGGATCATATGGCACCAACACAGTTTCAGTAAGATCGTTTGCCGCAAGATTGCGGGTGACACCACTTGGCAAGGGGACGTTCGATTTAAATGTGTAACCCGTGACAGTACCGGCGGGAGCCTTCCATGTGCAGACGATTCGTCCGTCTGATCGATTGCGGCTGCTACCTCGATCAAATCCGTTAGACACTGTGCAACTCAAACTTTGCGGCGGTTGCGGCACTGGCGACCATACAAACGATGCTGAGTATCTGCGTTGCGAATTGCCTTCAGAGTTGAAGGCGACAACGGCGACTCGGTAAGTGTTCCCAGCTGTGAGATTGCCTGAAGCGTTGAATGTGCGGGTGTAGGTGCTTGAGTTCGTTGCGCCGAGCGTGGAACATGTCGTGCCAGTGGCACCCGCGCAGAGCAATACAGTGTAGCCAGTCGCGGAATTGAACGTTGAAGCCGCCCAAGAAACCTTGAACGTCGTCATGCTGGTAGTGGAATCGACTGTGACGCTCGGCGGTGCGGACGGAGCCTTGGTTACATCCGTTATAAAAGAATAGTAAGCGGCTTGATATAGGCCATTCTGAACTTCGCCTGGACTTTTGTTGAAGACAGTGCCATAGTCATCATATAAATCCTCCAGGCCATAGTTCGCGGTATTGTCCGATGTTTTCAAGGAAAAACGGATAGTGGAAGTCGATGCTGTATTCTCTATATCTCCGGATACTCGGTCTGCAACCCTACATCCATCAAGCAATCCGGGTTTGTGTTGTGAGCTAAATGTAGAACAAGCAATGTGTACAGAGTTAACCAACGATGGTACGGGGATTGCTCCTGTGAGAACAAAATATGAAAGACGTTTTGAGCTGACAGCGCCTGATTGCACGATTATTTCGTCCACTCCCAAAGCATTCCCGTTACTAACGTTCATCACGCGCAAACCGCTACGTGGTTGTGGCGAGTCCTTACATCGTTTGTCGGTGACATCAGAAGGCACGTGTTCACGCGCGCTGGCAAGTAAGTAACACACAAAACGATAGCCAGTAACATTGCCAAACCCTGGCACCGCATGTGTCGATGGAGTTTGTGAAGCTAACTTATATGATGCGCTGTATCCGTCACCGCTACCGAAAATGTGGCCTTGCGACGAGTTCACCAGTAATATCTGAGCAGCCCACCTTGACAGACCGGCTATTGGCAAACTTGGTTTGGCTGTCTGCCGTTCCCTAACGCACGGATTTTCCGTCCCGCAACCCGTCTTTTGCGCGCTTGCTTGATCGGCTACTCCTATCAGCATCAGCGCGGCGACCATCGCCACGAGCCATCGAGTTCGCATCCAACTAACCTGCCCTTCTGAATATCGCAATCATGCCGGCGATTATCACCAGCACCAGTGGCGCGGCGACGAAGCTGAACGGCAACCCGCCGACTGTGGGAGCCAACACTATCCAAGAAGTAGTCAAGAGCAGAAACAGAATCGCAACTCTAGCTTGTTGATTCGAACCCGGCGTTAAGAAGTAACCAGCACCGGCTACCAATGCCGAAGCCGCAACCGCCAACCCGACTGAGAAGCCTTGTGTCTGCAAGGCACCTTCACCAACTCCCAACGCACCCAGAAAATCCCTAGTGCCAAAATCTTCAGGGGTGTTTTCTGGATTGTCGGCCGAGGGTGTAGCGGTCGGCAACAAATTCTCATGCGGCGGCGGCGGCAATGCGGACCGCGTGGCATCGTAGTGGCGCGGCGCGGACCATCCGCTTCGTTCGTTGTTCTCAAAGACTGAACGGACTGAAAACCATGTTTCTGTGCCGTGCAACACATAAGCCACTTGTTCTGTTGCTCTTGCGATGCCGCCCGCGCCTTCAAAAGTCGTCAGAGTCGGTCTACGAAGAATCGAATCGTAGTAACCGTACTCGGTAGTTTGCCCGCCTGCAGACCATCGGATTATCGTGCGTTGAACATTATTGCCCGCGCCGAATTGATAAGCACCAGTTGGAATCGTTTCGGTATAGATTTCGTCTGCGATGGCAGGGTCAAGGTCGGTTTCAAACTCGATGAACGATTGCGACACTTCTTCGGTAACAGGATCGACGCGGGTATCGACTGTCAAGATGTCCCACTGAAACCAATCTGCCTTGACGCTCGAAAGAAACTCGAACAAATCCCCTTGAAGAACCAGATAGTAACTATCGTTTGAGCGATCTGCATACATGGCCAAGACCCAATGATTGTTCCCGTCGACTCGAATGCTATAGGTAGGCCCATCGGTAGTTGCGGTTGGTGCTTCAATCCCAAGCCAACACGCTGAAGGACATGTGTAATTGGCATGTTGAATCAAGTGTCCGCGCGCTGCGTAACCCACTCTTGACAGATCGTTCCCCGATATCGGGTCCGCTCGTGAAATCCCGTCGGTCTGTAATTTTCGTGAGTCCTGGTAGCCCAATCGTTCCCGCAACTCGTAGAACTGCGCTTGCTCCTGATACGTCCAACGCACAATCACTTCATCGCGGTCACCGCTTGGACGATTCAAGTGAACATCAAAAATCTCAGGCGGTCTGTTTATCGTGACGGATTCGGCATCTTCTGGCGCGGTGCAATCGATGGTTCCGGCCGAGAGGTCGGCGACAATCGACACCACAAGCGTATCTGAGTATGCATCGCCAAAAGCGAACTCGGCGTAAAGCCGAAAATCGTAACGTTGACCGACTAAGACGTTCGGCAAAGTGTAGCTGCTGATTGTTCCGCCAAGTTTGACAGGACGATAGTTAATTGTGTCGCCAGTGCGCCATTCGACTACCATGGCAGTCGGCGTTTCCACGTCCTCTTTAACATCGTTTGGCGGAGTCCACGAGAGAGTCAGTCCTACTTGTGCTTGTTGTCCCGTCCCTGCAGATACGGCGGCGGCTTTGGCTGCGCAGTCTTCAGGATTGATGCGCTCACCTGGTGCAACAGCGTTGACGGCGGCATATTGGGAATAACGTTTTTCGCCTTCGAGTTTGCGGAACGCCCGCACTCGAAACGTGTAAACAGTCCCGCCTTTGACTCCCTCGGCGTTGATGCTGGTGGTAGATGCTGAGATATCGTTATTGATGGTAGTCCAAGTTTCCGCACCGGACGCTTGATAACTAGCTTCGTATCCTTCAGTGGCGGGATTGACACCAACGTTCCAAGAAAACATGATGTCTACCAGCTGCGCGTTGTTTTGATCTTCGGTGATAGTCGTGGACAACATGGTCGGAGTTCCCGGGCCATTCGTCAACTCGCTTGCAACTGTTCCCGACACACTGGCAGACCATTGCCCGCATCCTTCTCCCGGTGCGTCTGCACATGCTCTGATTCGATAGGAGTACATCTCTCCTTCTTCAAGATTCTTCAGTCGCAACTTGCGCGCGGCCGAGTTCACTGTATCGTCTACAGTAACTTTTGAATCGTAGGTCTGCTCAAGCTCGAAGTTGCCAATTTTCACTGTGTCGGCAAGCGTCCAGTTCAAAACGAAGCCGCCGATCACGGAGAGAAGCGATGTCATTACGGGTTGCGACGGAAAATACCGTTCTGCCGTCACGTATCCAGAGTATCGAGTTTCAGGAATCACAGTACGATATCCCCTTACCCGAATGCAATATCTCGTGTTTGGCGATAGATTTGTCCATGTATATGTAATGGCCGTGATGCCACTGGTATCCGTCCATGCGCCTGCACAACCTGTTTGGATGCCGACTTCATAACCCGCCGCCGCGGGTCCGCCAACTGCTGATTTCCATCGCAGGATCAAATTGCCTTGATTCGTCGTGTTGTTGAAAAAAGCCGTGGCACGAACATTGCTGGGCGAGTTGGGTCCGCCCGTTGTTTCAGATACGGTGCTTATCGTTGCTTCGGCGAAGGCAGAAGAATGACTTGAGTTCTGCGCGCGCAGGCGCAGGTCGTAAGACGTTTCATCTTCGAGATTTGTGATTCGGAATGTCGATGTAGCCTTAGCGATGGAAGATGTCGCCGTCCACGTGCTACCGCTACTCAATTTGTAATCCAAATCCCATGTAGATACTGCCGACAACAACTCCGCGCTTCCGGTCCATGACGCTTGAATTGATACCGCCCCGGCGGTAAGCGTCAAAGTTGGAGCTTCCATGAGATAGACACCACTTGACGCGCTTACCCACTTGGAAACACGATAGGAGGGGTTTGTGCATACCAGATTGTCCTCGCATATCAGTCTGTATGAGCGCACACGCGCGTTTGTTTCAGTGCCATTGGACACTTCTTGGCTCAGCGAGGTAGAAGAGTACTTGAGCCGTTGATCATCCTCTTGACTGATGTCGTTTGAAAGCGTCTCGATTTCGTAGCCGTCAAGGTTGGTCGTATCGCTTGGTGGAACCCAGCTGAAAGTCACGCTGTGCTTCAAGCCATCAGAAGACAACGCTCCAACGGCTATTGATACTGATTGTGGCGGATCGGGTGCGCCTTCGGATGCGGTAATGGTCGATGTCGTCGCATAGTATTTCACTCCGTTTCGGTCGTCAGACGATTTTTTACTCACAGCGAAGCAGTAATCCGTATTCGCTTCAATTCCCGACACTGTGTACGTACGCACAGCCGATTTTTCAACCTCGTGGTTGTCCGTAAGTGGAACTGGATTTTCAGACCCGCCGCAAGTCGTGTTGTTGGCTCCTTCTCCCCATTCGATCAACCATGTTTCCTCAGTTAAAGCGGTTACCGATGCGTCTACCCATTCAACCTTTACGAATGAAACGTCAGGGGTAAGCTTCACTGATGAAGGCGCGGTGGGCAACGGATACACCATGCCAGTTGCAGTTGCCGCGGTGCCATCTCCGAAAGTGTTGACACCTA
The DNA here is from genome assembly GCA_965242765.1 of Dehalococcoidia bacterium. Taxonomy (GTDB): domain Bacteria; phylum Chloroflexota; class Dehalococcoidia; order Lucifugimonadales; family Lucifugimonadaceae; genus Bin127. Next base: position 31,383 of record CBDESY010000003.1, read on the forward strand.
AAACTGATATCGAATAGTTTTGAACATCGCGCTCGTAATCGTAAGGAACGGTCACGCTTTCAGTAAGGTCGTTTGCCGCCAAGGTCCGTGACACGCCAGTCGGCAAAGGGACATTGGATGTGAACTTGTAACCAGTGACGGCTCTGGTTGGTGCTTTCCAGGTGCAAGTAATTTCACCTGAAGACTTTCGATCATTCGCGCTTTTGTCGTATCCGTTGACAGCTTTGCAACTCAAGTTGTTCGGCGGTCCGGGTGTTTGACTCCAAGTGAACGCCGGAGAATATGCCACTGGAGAATCGCCATTGGCGTTAGTTGCGATAACAGCGATTCGATAGGTAAGTCCGGCAGTAAGTTTCCCGGATGTTGCGTAAGTCGCCGTGAAAGTCGACGCGTTCGCAGTTCCAAGAGCAACACAAACAGTTCCGCTTGCCCCGGCGCAAAATTGGATTTTGTAACTGGTTGGATTTCCAAACGATGGCTTGGTCCAAGTCACGCCGATCTGCGTCGCAGAGGTTGTAGAGTCGACGACGATTGATGGCACTGGGGTTGGTGCACCCGAAATCTCCCACGTCAATTTGTAAGCCAAGTTTGCAGTATCATCGAAATCGTTACTCCAGCTCTGGTAAGAATACCCGCTAGTCTGTGATGTCTGAAAGTCGAACTCAATGGTGGTGTTCGAGTCGCCGTCATGCAATGCCGTGTAGCTCAGTGGCGTAGTGCAGGAACTGAGAAGGGGGTAATCACTGGCGTCGTCGGTGGTATTTTTGCATCCGATTGTCAAAGAACGGATCGAAGCTTGCGTTGGGACTAACTTGTTCAACACAAGATAGGATTTGCGCGTTGAACCAGTTACCGCACCTGTTTCGGTATACAGCTTATAGCTGTAGTACTTCACAGAATTGTTGATGAGGACAATCCCTTGATTGTTCCATGTTGCTGCGCCATGAGAAGATGTGTCGGGCGCACTGGAACAGGCCCTGTATTTGTTATGGTAGATAGTCTTCTGAAATACAAGCAACGCGGCAGTCGACGTTTGGCACGAACCGGTGTATGAATTTTTGGAACCCACACCAGGTATGTCGTAATTTCCCGCCCCAGTCTGAGGCGGAAGCATCCGTGTGGGAATGCTTATACCGATACCTGGAGGAGCGACTACCAAAGAAACATCACGACTGAACGTTCCTGAAGTCAAAGATGGTGGTGTGACCTGACGCTGACGCTGTTGCGGCTGGGCATCGACATCAAAACCGATCAGCAACGTTGCGACTACAACCAATAATCCGAAGATTCGATACCACATCGTGTCACCTGCGCGGTCGTCCATGACTGTCGTACCCCGGCCAGTCGGTGCGCGCTTGTTCTCTATTCATCGATAGACGATTGGCGCGCGTGTTGGTAGACACCCGGCGCGGCTTTTTCCGCGCGGGTCGTTTACGCACCAAACCATCCATAATCTCTCGGACTTGAAACGTCGTTGCGATGATGCAGACGATGGCGATGGCATAAAGCAGATACTCGAAAAGCCACGCAACCTCGCCATACGCTTCAAAGCGTTCATTGGTGCCTACCCATGAACCAAATACCGCGCAAAGCGCGGCACTTGCTCCCAAAGCGAATATGCCAAGTATCTGCATCAGCGAGATTTACGGCCGCGCGTATCGTAACCCGCCGTTGCGAGTGATACGCCGCGCGGCATCGCTTGTGCAACCAATCGATCATGCACAGATACTCGCCGCTTGCTAGGACGTTTTCTGCGCGTAGTGCGTAAGACTTGTACATCCCGCATGTTTGGATTCGGCATGTTCACTTTGGGCATGACGCTTCGGTCACTTTCCACTTTGTCTTTTACCGCCTCGCCAGTCGTAAAGTTCACGATGTAGTAATCGCCACTTTCGGGATCCCGAACACGTGCCAACTCCACCGATCTCCCGCCTTGCGCGTCGACCTCGTCCATCGTGTAATCGCCTTCATTTTCCGCATCCCAAGGCGGCAATGGGCGCGGACGCTTCTTACGTTCAGTCAACGCTTCAAGCACTTTCCAGTCGTAAGGCTCTAGTGGATTGAACGGCGGTATATCTATAGGATCGAACTGGACTTGGTCGATAGTTTCTACGGGTTGCACGACGGGGATTGTCACAGGGTCATCTACTGTGTCGTCAATGGTGACCGGTTCGTCAAGATCGTCGGTGATTTCAGTATCGAGCTCTTCTTCAATGGTTTCGTTTAACTCACTGCCATAATCAAACGTAACTTCATTTTGGACTTGAACTTGATTCTGAACCTGGTTCTGAACTTGGTTCTGAACCTGATTCTGAACCTGATTCTGAACTTGGTTCTGAACTTGGTTCTGAACCTGGTTCTGAATCTCCTGCTGAACCTGTTCTTGTTGCTGTATTTCTTGGTGCAGCTCTTCTTGAAGTTCGTCCTGAAGTTCGTCCTGCAACTCTTCTTGAAGTTCGTCCTGAAGTTCGTCCTGCAACTCTTCTTGAAGTTCGTCCTGCAACTCTTCTTGAAGTTCGTCCTGAAGTTCGTCTTGCAACTCTTCTTGAAGTTCGTCTTGAAGTTCGTCCTGAAGTTCGTCCTGCAGCTCTTCTTGAAGTTCGTCTTGAAGCTGGGTGCCCGTGTCTTCGTACTGCTCAGTTTCTTGTTGTGTCACCTGGTCTTCGAGTTCGTCGGCATCGGTTTCATCAAGTTCTTCACGCGTGGTATAACCGCTCATGTCCTCGATGATTCGGGTTTGCAGGTCAGTATCGGTTTGGGTATCGTCAAGTATTTCAGACAACTTCTCCATCTCGGCGGCTTGAGCTTCGTTGATGCTCTGCATACGCGCGCTTTGCTCAACGTCGGCCAGTTGATCGGTTTTGATGTCGGACGGCACGTATCTACCCAAATCAGCATCATCAGTGACGTTTTGTTCAGTGTCTTCGTTTGCTTCTGTTTGCTGTCTGGTGGTTTGAACATCCGCACTTTCGTTCAACTCCCTAGCAAAATCAGGGGTGTTGCTTGAGCGAGATTCGGCTTGGATTGATGGTGTGTAATCCATGAAGGCATCATGAATCTCCGACGGCGTGTAACCTAGCGACGAACCCAACACGATAACTGCCGCCGGGATTCCGACTGCAGCGCGTGAAGCAGCGCCAATCAGGCCGGGGTCTTTAGGATCAAGAAATCCCCGTTCGCCTTCGTGCTTCAATTTGGCATATTGGACTTTGTCGCCGACAGGCATCAACTTCACGATGCCGTCCTTGGCAAGCTCTCTTTCCCAGTCCGCGTCGTCCCGCGCCTTGTTTTCTTCTCTCAGACGTATTTGCTCGGCTTCAGCTTCGGCGATTGCGGCATCTTCACGCGTTTTCACTTCGTCATAGAGGTTGAACAACTTGGCGCGGTCACGCTTAGACATTCGTGAATCACGCCGTCCTTGTTCTTGAAGCATGTCGTACTCGGTTTCCAACAAATTCGCCCAATCTTTAACCGATTCGGGTTGAACTGGAGTGCGATAAGCAGGATTGAACTCTTCGAGCTGGTCGGTTTTGTTTCGGCCTTCTTTGTAACGCGCCTCTGCGCCAAAGCCGTCGTCACGAAACACCTCTTCAATCTCTTGCTCTCTGGGTGTCGGCGCGCCCTCGATTCGTGCTTTGATAGTTTCCGCGTCTGGATTAGCGAGTTCCGGAACGAACCCCCTACGCTTATCCATAATCACAACGTCCGGGTCTGTGCCTTCGTTCGTCGGTCGATTGCCAAGAGTCTGGCTAAGCAGCTCAGGACGCTCCGGCCTAACTATGTTTTCCCGATAAACACGTCCCAAACTACTATCTGCATGAACATTCGACAAGTTGTCAAGAAACGGCGACAATCCCTGTTGCTTCACTTGTTCAAACGGCACGGCCGGAGCGGGACGACTGAAACCATCGGGGACTAATGCGCTTTGTCCATGCCTGAACTCTTCAAACATCGTCGGTTGCTCTTGCGGTGTGACCTGTCCCTCTTCAACGACTGCGCGCGGTATGTGACTGTTGTTTTCTCCCGTCAAATCTGCTTCGCGTTCTGTGAACGTCAAAACATCATCTACCGATTGCGGTTGCCCTGGCTTTTTAACCACGCCTGATTTGTAGGCTTGCTCAAGCAACAATCGGTCGTAGTTGCTGTTTGGATCGGGATCACGGCCGAACGCGTTGCGGAACCAACGCCTATCAACGTCCCAGACTTGAGGACGTGATGTTTGCGTATCGCTGCCCTTGGTGATGTAAATCGGTGGAACATCAAAGGTGGTGGATGGTAGTTGCGTAGCCAACGGCCCGCGTTCCGGGACTACCACATCATTGATGCTGTCACCAAACACGTTGAACTCGAAAGGTATCTGATAATCAGGTGTGACGCTCGTACGGGTGACGATATCTCCCTCAGGTGCTTCAAACAATTGCCCGCGTGTTGGCGTGCTGTAGCGCAAAGCCGGGTTTTCGTCCATCATCACATCGTCGATGAACGCGTAACGCTCCCCTGAATCAAGGCGTTGAAGATTGCGGATGTTTTCTTGCGCTTGTTCGATCTTCTTCTCGTTCGCATCAAGAAAATCAAACATCTTATCGCTGGCTTGCTTGTTATTTGTGCCGCCGAACCACGAACGAATCGGACCTGTGACGCTTAGGTGTCTACCTTGATCGTTGCGATTCAAAATCGCCCTTGGCACATACTGGACTGTTGAACTGTCGGATATGGTTGGTGAAACTGCGTGGGCTTCAAGATTCAGATTCAACGAGTCCCAGAAGTCGCGGTCGGACTTCAAGGTTCCACTGTTTGCATCTTGAAGGTCGCCCATCTGATTCCGCTCGGAACGATCATATGCATAACCCTCAGGTGTATTTGGATCGTAGTGCGCCTGGGTTGGTGTTTCGCCCCTCAGGAAGTTAAGCACCAACTGACCGCCCTTTGTTTCTTTCCATGAAGCAGGCAACACCTTGGACATCGCGTTTTCAAACGGGGTTCCAATAGGTCCGGTGCCACTTCCAACACCATCTAAACCGGTGTTATGCCGAAGCGTCGGTTCACCGAGTATCGAAACCAAATCATCATGAGTCGCATCAAAGCTTTCACGCGCAATACCGATATCTCGGACGTTGGTTGCGATCATCGCTTCGACCGCGTCGTTCCGCAAGAGATTCCAAACCCTGTTATCTCCTTCACTTGCAGTAGTCGCATCGTAATCGCGGCCTGTCAAATCCCTAAACAAGTCCGCAGTCACTTGAGGTATGGCTTCGGGTGATGCCATCTCATATCGGTTCACGTTCGAATCGCCGTCTAACATCGCTTCTTGTTGCGACGCACTCTGTTTCGCCCATGAAACCGGCAACAGTCCGCCGCTAAACTCCATTCCATATGAAGCCGCGTACGTAGCTGTGCTGAGTGCATATAGGACAGCGTTGTAAAGACTGGGATTGTAGAAAGGATCGTTTTGGACGTGTGTGCCTTCGCCGAAGTCAAACCCTAGAAACTCGCCGCCGCCCGTCCATGTTTCAGCGAAGTTCTGCGCCACTTCTTCAAGTGGTTCTTTCAGCAGCTCTGCAGCACCCTTCACAGGTGCCAACGCAGTCGCAATTGAAGCCGGCACGGCTAAACCGACGTTCATCAGAGCGTTGTTGGGACGGAATGGCATGACGGCATCAGGTATCTTGACGGCAAAGTCCCCGTATCCAAACGTTGCGCCACCGCGCAGCACTTGCGGATTGCGAATCGAATCAATCAATTGCGTCCCTAGACCTTGCAACATCCCTTCGTTACCGATGTCGGTCACACTCCCATGCGTATTGTCCCATCGAGTGCCAGACCATTCATTACTCCAAATCCCTTCAGGACGCGGCACTATCATGCCGGTTTCGACATCAACAAGGTTTGGCATGTCATCACGTCCGAAGTACTGGCGTCCTTCGTGGTGATACACGCCACCTGGTTCTTCACGAATGCCGTAAGCATTTGTCACAACGTCGTAGAAGTTTGGAACATCGCCACTTGGCACGGGAATGGCGTTGTTTGATTTTGATGGTGCGACATCCGTCACACGATGTGTTTCACCATCGATGGACACGCCAACCAATCGGCGATTAGATTCGATGTCGGGTATCAAATTAGCGGCGTTGCCTGCAATCACACCCAATCCGAACGGAGCTAAACTACCAGCGACACCTAGAGCAGATTTCGCCCAATTCGTGCCGGACACTGGATCGCCAAACACAGGGTTGGCTCCTACTGGTGTGCGAGAGCCGTCCGCGCCTATCTCATACCAAACGTCCCTTTCTTCATCCCAAGCGAGTTTACGACCATCTTCAAGCGTTACTCCCGCCGCCATGTTGTAAGTGTTGTCCAGTGCGTTGCGCGTAGTGTTGATTTGCAGTTCCCGCAACATGCCCGGTTGCATTTCATACTCGGCTTCGACTCTTGCGAGCTCTTTTTTGCCAGCGTCATTGACATCCATCAAGGTCATCAACTGCACAACTGATTGAGGTGTGTTCGTCGGTTCTTCGCCACGCGCTAGAGCCGCTCGCAGTTTGCGCGCTTCTTGTTCCGGGTCGGCTATCCCCTCATCCTCTTGCATCGTCTCGACTAATCGATCTATTTCAGATTGGGTTTGATCAATTTTGTTTGTTGCATTGATTTTTTCTATATAGAGACCTTGATCGACTTGGCGCGGATTGTTCGGCGCGCTTTCACGCGTTGCAAACCTAACCAGTTCTTCCTCGAACCAATCAGGATTGCTTTCGTCTATCTCCCGTCCCTCTAAAAGAGCGATACCGCGCAGTTTTTGTTCACGCGCGGCCTGACGTTCGTCTTCATCGATGTATTCGTGAACCAACCGCTGATCGTCATTGAGTGAAGCGACACGCGTGTTTGCGTCATATTCGCCATCGTCACGCCTTTGCTCGTATTCGTCACGTGACATGTACTCGATGTTGTCGGGATCCTTGAGATTGTAGACCGCAACCTGCCCGTCGTTTTCTTTTTCGAGCAACGGCGCAAAGTCCCCAAAGTTCTCTTTGTTTCGGTCGCTAATGCGCGCGTTGATTTGAGAGTAGACAGCGTCCAAGTCGTCCCACGACTTTACGTTGCTGATGTCCACGCCGTAATCAAGCGCATTTCTTCGCACCTTGTTTACCGCCACACCTAACGCCGCATCATCCAAGTCGCCCCAGTCCTGTATCTCTCCGATATCGACGTTTGAAGCGAAGGGATCGTTCACCAGTTCACGTCTTGCGATGTCCAACATCGCTGCGTCTACGTTTTTGAGATCGAAAGAGCCGACGCGGTTATCTTCATACTGGCCGGTAAGCGCGTTCCAAGTCGTCGTATCGCTGATGCCGAGTTCGTCATACTTTCCGTCTATGAAGTCCGCGATGTGTTGCTTTACTTCAACAAGCGTTCCCGTATCGTCTACATCTAACGACCTTGCAGTCCGTCCCCACTGCGCTCGCTCATTTTCGTTGGCAATTCGTTCCGCATTTTCCTGCACTTCAGTCAACACGGACTGCACTTCTTCTAACGTGTTTAATTCAGGCCGTCTATAATCAACAACTTCACCCGTCAGGTCGTCAATCTGTTCTGCAAGTCCCGATTCGTCTAGTTTCTTTTGCGTGAACCCCCTAACCGCCTCCTGTGCGTCGCCGACGTTATCGAAATCTCCCAATCCCAGCTGATCTGCTGCACTTATCCAGCTTTGGTCGACGTTGTGCTGATTGACATCTTGCAAGTATTGGTTGACATCTTCCCAACTTTCCAACTGGCGATCATCGAAACCAACACGTCTACCATAGTTTAATGCCTTAGCTATGTTTACATCTAGATAAACCTTTTGTGCATCATAGATGTTGTTTATTTCTGGCGTATGGTCTAACGGCGTTACGTATCGTTCAAGCTCGGGGTCTACCCCGTGTTCTCTAAATTGATTTCCTAAGTTGCCGGCTATGCGTTCCATGACTTCGGTGGGTTCGCCTAGATGGTTCTCGTGCAGGTGAACTGCAAGTTGGCGCGCTTGAAAGTCTTCGATGCCCTCTTGGGACATCAGGTCTACAACATAGGCATAGCCTTCATCATCGCTGTTCGATCCGAACTGCTTCGAGAGTTCATACCCCCTATGTTTGATGCGTTCTTCCAATTCTTCGTTCGTAAGTTCACGAGTGTTGGACATCTCGCCTATCGGGGTAAACTCCCCATCGATTATCGTATGCGGCGACACATCCACATCGAAAGCATTCGCAATCGTAAGCAGTTGATGACGTTTCAACATCGCATTGCCTTCATCGACGCCTTCTTCGGTCGTAAGGTCGGGGATGTCTTCAGGTTTAACGCCTATGCTTAACAGCTGCCCTTCAAACGCTTCACGATTCGCTTGTTCATGGTCGGCGATAGATTCTTGAACTCGTGATCGGTAGTAGGGATTGGCAGCCAACTCATCCAGGGTGTAAGGCTTGCCAGTCGCCGGGTTGATAGGCATGTCAAGGTCTTTGTGCTTGTCAATGACATCGACCAAGTTCATTGCATTGAATGTGTCGGCAGCCAGTTTGATGTTTTCAGGTGTCTGCCCCATCTCCTCGAATGGCGAGAAGTCCCATCCCTTCAGTTCATATTCGTCCTTGATGTTGCGCCAAGTCTCTCCACCAGACGCGCCACCAGCAGCGTTGTATTCATCTACGAATCTATTCATCTCTGCCGTCGCAGCCGGTCCACCTTTGGCTATCACATCCCAGTCTGGTGGCTCGACTCCCGCGTCTGCCGCGTCGATATCTACTCGAACTCTGTCTGCAAGCAAGGTTTCAGACTGCACTCTGTTCCATTCTTTCGTCGCATCAGTGCCACCTTTGAATATGATGTTCATGTCCAGCGGCTTGACACCGGCTTCTTCAGCCTGCGAGTTGATCTTTGCAACCTGTTCCGCAGTCACTCCCATGTTTTCAAATATCTGTTTACCATACCCACCAACTTGCCCCGTCGTCTTAAAAAGCTCAACTTCATTGTCATGTTCCACCTCTCTAGCCTGAGGTAAATCATTCACATATCGATTCCATTCATCAATCCCTTCCTGATTCGGACGACTAACCTTCACCCAATCAATCCCCATGCCCAGTTGATCGCTCTCTTTTATGGCATTGATCATCTCTTCTTGCGTCAGTCCTAAGTGATTAACCTCAATCGGATTGCCTTGATCATCCAAAACGATATTGCCGTCTTCGTCCCGTTTGTGTCGCACAACTTGGTTGTAGAGCGGGTCGTAGAGGTCAGGATTGAGAACCCTATCATTTTGTTCGTGTTCTATTCTGGCTTGCTCGATTTCTTTATTTTTATTATCAAACCTACTTACGAAACTGTTCCATTCATTTTGCGCTTCTTCTCCCCCCTTGGCAAGAACCTTTACATCCGGCGGCTCGATGCCGATACGCTTTGCATGTCGGACACCATCCGCTATTTGTTGGGCACTCACACCCGCTTTAGTCACCACGGGTGTCAAACCCAAATCCACTTCCTGTTGATCTGGAACAACCTGCAACTCTCCATACGAACTTTCCCTAACTCCCCTTTCGCCAGCAACTACAGCGTTGATCATTCGATTGAACTCATCACTTGCCGTTGCACCGCCGTTGCGAATTATGTCATCGTTAACCGCTATACCCAAAGATTTAGCACGCCTTAACCATCCATCAAAGTTGTTTTCTTTAAGCGTTTCATCCCACCTGCGACTGATTTCCTTGGCAACGCTTTGATGCCATTGCCTAGAGTAATCAGGGTCGTATTTTGGAGAATTAGGGTCGGCGATGCTTCTGTCGAACTCAAAACCTTCGCCCAAATCTTGAGCTATATTTTCGTTGTTCGTGAATACCTTATCGTTTGCTTCATCTAGCTTCTCTTTCAAATATCCCCTATCTGTCAAAGCTTGATTTGCATCGAAATCAATCCCCAACTGTTCCATCTGGGTAGCAGTTGTCGAAACGTAACTTTCATATTCGGCTTCCGCCTCAGCGTCAGCAACGGCCTGTTGCTCTTCTCTCTGTTTACGGAATTGAGCATCGAGTCCTCGAAGATACTTAGCACCAGAATCAAAATCGTTTCCTTTGATGGATTTTCGCAAACCCATTCGATCTGAAACCCGACCGCTCATCAGAAATCGAGCAAGCTCTTCAGGATCGCCTTGCCCATATTCATTGGTGAGTCCAACACTCTTCGCTATAGACCTTGCCTGGTTGATCGACACGCCGAACCCATTGCTCAGCAAGTTGCGCCAATCCAGATTCTCGCCTTGCTCAGGTCTGAACTCGTCTAGCCAATAATCTTCGTCGTCATCAGATTTGGTGTCTGTAACAACCAAACTAGAAGAATCAGGGGTGGTTTTGACATCACCGGTCTTGGATTTGGGAGCATCGTCGACTTCAACATCTACTTCATCGTCTTCAATTTGGTTCATCAAGGACTGCAAGGCTTGATAAAGCTCAGCCTCAGAAAACCCAGAATTGTAGATAGCTTCTTGCCGTTGCTCTCCGATGGTGTCGAACAAGAACGCAAAGTCACTGAGGGAATCATACCCCTTGATCGCCACAACGGAACCCGACTTGCGGGTTATTCCACGTTTACTATCCCTTTCACGTTCACGTCCCTCAGCTGTTGGAGTTCTCTTGGTTGGAGTTCTCTTGGTTGGAGTTCTCTTGGTTGGAGTTCTCTTGAATTTCGGCTTCTTCTTTGGAACGTTGTGTTCCAGAAGTTTCTCCTCAGTTTCTATGTCAGAACTCGGACTATCCGTCGGCTTCTTAGTTGGAACTTTGGTCTTCTTAATGTCTTGTATACGATTTCGACGATTGATCTCTTGTTCTTCGCGAAAGAGTTCGTCATCGGCATAGTAATCCTTACCCCGATTCGAACTCTCTTTCTTGACCTGTTTCTTTGGGACCTCTCGTATACGATTTCGACGATTGATCTCTTGTTCTTCGCGAAAGAGTTCGTCATCGGCGTAGTAATCACGGGCCATGGCGCATTCTCCATCAAGTAATCGTTATGAGTTGATGTTGAATCTAACAGACTATCTGAAAATGGCGATGCCATAAACGTCAACAAGCAGGACGTAGAGCATGTTCAAATCATGTCGCGCGCGCGCGCGAATGTGATGCGTGTGTGCGGATGTGCGAATCCGCACCCGCGCCCAGTACGTGTCGGTATCGCGCACAAAACAAAAATATGCTAAAATCAAGGTGTGGATCCCAAGCGTCAGGGTCCCAATCAACTCGCGCAGACGGAGCTTGCTCTGTCTGCGCCAATCTTTGCGGTCGGGTATAATATATTACACACCGAGTTGATTGGAGTAGCACCATGACCAAAGGATTGGGATTGATGATACTGGTTTGCGTCGTCGCAATGGGTTGCGACTTCCTGACGCAATCGCCAGCATCGAACCGAGAACGTGCAGTTCAAGGATCGCCGGACGCAGACATTCTCGCCGTCGATACAAGCGAAGAAATCGAGGTTGTAGATGATGTCGATCTCGATTCCTCTATCGAGGACGGATTCGTTGAAGACCGACCATTGTCAGACGTCATCAAGAACGAAGCCTGCGAAATGGTTCGGACGATTGTAAGTGGTGAAACATCGCACAGCGATTTCACTCGATGGATTTTCGGACAGCCAGACCTGATGGGCGACGCGCTCATAGCCGACTTCTTCCACAACGCACTGAGGGTTTACGCAAAATTGCACCAAAGCGCAATTCACCCAGACGAGACGTTCAACGAAACGTTTACGGCAAATCGCAACGCTATGCTTGAGGTTTTGGAGATTCGTTGCGGACTGGCTACGAACATCGGCGCGCAAGGACTACCGCCGGGATGTTCAATGTGGGATCAATACATCGTAGGGGCTATAAGCTCATACCAGTTCGAATCAGATTATGTAGCTCAGATAGGAACACCGACATATTGGGACGATTACAATTCCGAGTTGGCATTCTTGTCGATTATCTTCAGAGGTGCAAACCTAGGGAACGACTTCACTACGGCGAACGCGGATTTGGATTGGGAGATAGGCGCGCTTCATACCATGATCGACGAAGTCTGCGACCCCAATTCATATCGTGACCAAGTTGACGATCAAGATTTAAGCATCGAAGACATCCCGCCAGAATTGTTGCCCGAAGGATTCGAAAATGGCGGGTAAACGACGAACGCTTTACCTGAACAACGACGACGAATGGAACCAGTTCAAAGCATTGGCGAAGCCGAGTCCGTCGGCGGTGATAAGCGACTTCGTAAGGTCATACATCGGTACGGACAAAGCCGCGCCACAACCAAAGAAACCTAAGCGCAACATCGATCTTCAGGTAATCAAAGAGTTGTGCAACAGTCACGCTTGGTTTCAAGTTCTCTGGAACTACCAACCGGAGCGATGGTGGTTTCATCTAGACCTTGATCCTGCAGGATGGGTTGAACACGTTGAAGCCGTCTACGGATGTTGCGATTTAGTTCTCGAAGCCGTATCCGCAATCGATTATCTGAGTGCCAAGGGACTTGTGCGAACCAACATCATCTCGTTTTTTGAAGCCAACTGGTTGCAGCGTTCTTTTACGCATCAAGGGCATCTTGAAAACACTGCGACTGACAGGACGTATTCACAACCTACGCAGTCGGGGACATTCGATAAGCCAAGTGAAGCTGATATTTGTTGCTGGAAACGCACTTTGGAGAGCATACGCAAAGCACTCCGCAACGATTCTGACTTCAATACGTATCTTGCAAATACTCAGTTGATAGGTTTGCGTCGCAACATCGCTTACGTCCGAGTTCCGAACGCATACCGCGCCCAGTGGATCGAAACGCACGTGAAGGGTGCAATGCGACGCGGCCTTGAACAATCGTTTGGTCGCAAAATCAAGACCGAGTTCATCTTCGACGAAGGTACTGTTACCTTAAGCCGAGTTGACTTCGCACAACTTTCCAACCGCGGTACCTAGCACCACCAGACCGACTCGGTTGTGTGCTGAACGGCTCGCCGCCTAGAGCGTGGAAGGCGCGATAAATCATGCGTTGCGTGAAGCCGTGATTTGGTACCGCGGCGTTTAACCATCGAATCAACGATGGTGCATGAATGATGACGTGCTGCGGGAACTGCACCGGCAACCACGGCGGATAACTTTCAACATCAAACGACGCTGCCTGTTTCGGTTGCTTGTTGGTGGCCGGATTAGAGAGGATGTATTGAGTGCAAAGCGCGCGAAAATGCGAGGTTGACGTTTCTTGATCGCCCATATCCAGTCGTTCCGCGCAGTCAAACAACGTTTGGGCGATGTTCGACCATTCGTCCATCGTGTAGTTGTTAATCATGTCTTTCATGTAAGGCGATAAGCGTTCTCGGAACAAACTGAGTTTCAACACTTCGCGGACCTTGAGCGACAGAACACGCAACCGATCATCGTATGGATCCCAAATATGGAAATCAAAGTCGGGTTGGTCGCCTTTGTACATGACGATCTTGCGAATATCAGTGCCAATATGGTCGTTCAGGCGCGCCAACCCATCGGTATTTTCGTTCTCGGTCGGTGGAACTGCCACGACTTCGCTGGTAATCGTCGGAACTGATAGCGGTTCAGATTCCCCCGCCGAGTAATCCAACAACAACCGAACATCATGCTTTCGTTCGACGGCGAATACCAATTTCACGGGTTCGGCAGGCGATACATCGTGGTTCATCGTATCTGGTAGATGCAGCCAGAACGGAACGTCATCGATGTTCTGCACCTCCCAACCATGTATCCGCGCGGCGACTTTCATCTGATTCGCAAAACTTCGATACGCTTTCACCATGTCCGCGCTTTGATCGGCAGACCGCAACTTCAATGGCTTGTCAAAAAGCCATACCGCTTCAAGCCCATCGCCGGTGTTTACCAACATCGTAGGATCGTTCAGGTCGGCGACCAAGTTGATCGCATCATCCCAATCAGGCTTGATGTAACGCTCTCGGTCTGGTGTGCGTTTGGCAAATCGGACGGCAAAACCTGGAATGCTAGCGATTTCTTCGGCTGCGAGTTTAGAGTCGTAAACCTCTACGCTGTCTTCATGCGGCCACGTCGCGAGCGACACCAGCAACTCTTCATCGCTGTAACTCTGAAGGTAATCCTGAGCATCCTCTACGCTTTCAACCCAAATCGCCCTTTGAGTAATCGGGACCCACAACTGAAACCCACTCTTAGGCGGGACTCGATTGAATATTTGCTCAAAGATCAACTTACCATCCACCAATATCAGACGTGGAGCCGCCTGAAAGTAACCCCGTTCGTTGCCACAGACGGAACCAGCAAGCGGCTTTCTTCAGTTTAGCACCTCGAAAGTGCATAGATATGCATACGAACACCATCAATCCAGCAACATGATTCTGGATATTTTGCTCTCTGAATCCCTGGCGGTCTAACCCGCGAGTAAATCGCCGTATGTTACACTCTCAAACAGCACCGAGTTGATTGGGATACAACCATGCAGCAAAAGACGCAACATGCCTTCACGAATCACTGAACGACACGTGAAGCGGTTCAACGAAGCCATCCCCGACGAACTCAAAGTGCTGGGCTACTCGGACGGGCCGGTTGCACCACGCGCAACCAACGACCTCGAAGCTGGAACCACGCACTTACCGCCGTCATGGGCTTTCAAGCGCATCTTCATAGAAATGTCCGCCGAGAACTGCTTCAATGGGATCTACCAAGACATCGATGAAGCCGATGCGGAGATGATTATCGATGAAGCAATCGAAGAACGTTTAGTAGTCCCCCCAAGTTACGTAACGATCAACGATGCGACGGGGCATGCACAAGTCGGATGGTTCTTGAAAACACCAGTTCACAACAACCCCGGTCAATCTTCGTTCAAGGCACTCAACTTCTTCCATGCCATCGACGCTTACTACTCCCAAGTTCTGCGCGCAGACTCGGCTTTCAGTGGACGGATAATGCGTAATCCAGTACATCCACTCGCAAAGACCGAGTTTGGCTCCAAAGCCGACGGCTTCACATTAAGCGAACTGGCAAGCGTGATGCCGCCGTACACCAATCAGCTGCGTTTGATCAGGCAACGTGGCAAAAGCACCTACGGAAAACGATACAACTCGAACCGACTACGCATCGAAGCTCAAAGCGTATCCTTTGGAATGCGGAATGAGTGGATAGCCAATGGCGCGGGACGCGGTTGGCGCAAGTACACCAACCACGGCGGAATCATGTACGTATGTGATGAGATAGAATCCGAGATAGTAGACCTCAATCAATGCTTGCCTTCACCAATGAAAGATACTGAGGTCGCCTGTATCATTCGCAGTTTAGAGAAACAACGCATGACTTCCGGGTTTGCAGTTCAAGAACGTCGCCGACGGGCAGCCGACAGCGGACGTAAAAGCGGCATGGTGCGACGGGAACGCACCAAAGAGCGTGATCAAGCGATTGTCAGGGACTTTGGCACCACCGAGCGCGAGCAAAGTGCGCTAGGTCGCAAATACGGACTTTCACGCAAGGCGATACATCACATCCTGCGGCGCGATGGGGCTCTACTGTCGCCTAAAGAACGCGATGCCCAAATCGTAGACCTGTTTCTAAACAACAAAAACATCACCGATATCGCAACTCGGCTTCGGACATCCCGTCCAACTGTGTATCGGTGCCTTCAACGCAACGGATTGCATGGTGTATGATGACAGCACGATCCTTTGATGATTTGGGATTGTGCTTTTCCCGCCGACTGCCACGCGATTGAACTCGAAAGGGTCTTGGCAGGACGGCGGGTTTTTAGCAACTAAAAACCCCGCGCCATTGCTGGCGCGGGGTTAGATTCATCGTTGCGCAGTTTTCAGACAGGCATCCAAGATGTGACTACTTTTGATCTCCATGCTTCAAGCACATCCGCCGGCGTTTTGGTGGGGATAGTGCCTATCCGACAAACTGACATTCTGGTTGAGTCGTTCTCGGTCCAAATCCAAGCGAAGATGACCCGAAAGGTTTCGTCGTCGATGGCATCGTATTCGTGGCCCGGATAGTCATCTTGGATGAACTCAATACATCTTGGGTGGTCTTTCCAGTCACCGAAGTGATCGCAACTTGAAGTGACGTAAACCTCGTCGAGATTGGAGAGTAACTCGGACATAGAAGCGTTGGCGCGGTCGATAGACTCAAAAGCGGTGTCCACGAATCCTTTTAGATCGCTCTGGAAACTGCCTACAAATTTTCCAGAGTGAAATGTTTTGAACTCATACCACGCCGAGGGATGTTCATCAGCGTCTTTTTTGAGTGCAATAGGGTCGGTGATGCGGTTCATGCGGTTCAGTATCCAATTTCAAGCACATCCGCAATTTCTTTGATCGAGTAGACGACGTGGTACTCCCCGCCGTTCGAGATGATTGTTTCGCCCATTATTTCCTGAGTTCCAGTCGGCTTACCTTTGCTGGATTTGAGTTCAAACGCTATGAACCGATAGCCTTTGAGAACGATGATGTCAGGCACGCCGGGCTGTCCAGTAGAGTAAACACCACCAGGCACCGCTAGGGACGACGTGTCGAAGTAGCAGACCTTATTGATTTTCAGAAAACAGACTGCGAGGTGTTGAAACACCGCTTCACGTTCGAATTTGTGGTCGATTTGTATCGGAAACATCCTCGCATTGCCCTCTCGTTGCCTTTCAGATTTCGGTCTGCGAGTTGGTGCCTGTGCCATCTCGCAAATTTTTTGCGACCATCTATCTAGACGCTCTTTGGAACTTTGGATATCCCGTCCAAGCCTATCGATCAACAGTTTTTCTTTAGGTCCCATATGTGTACCCTCCTTGGGCTAAAACATCGTCACTTGGCCTTCAAGCACCAGGGACTGTGGTGCATCGGCATCGTCGGCATCATCGAACTCTAGGAAATCCGCAAACGAAGTTCTCCTCGTGAAGTGCGGATCGTCGATTTCGACTATCGCCGGCGGTAGACAAGTCGGACGTCCCGGGCAGATTTGGCAGACTGCTTGGAACAACCGACGAAAACCCGAACCGTCGATACGGTCCTGGTAGCCCGTATTGTGGCTATCCATGGAACATCCACACTTGGGGCAGTTCCCGTCCCCACGGGTGTAGTTTGTCCACGCAATATCCAATTTCCACTCATGCATTTTGCTACCTCTGAATCAGGCATCCTGTTTCCAGTATATAAGATGTTATATCAGCGCAAGCGTGGAATCGTGCATTTTGGGTGATTTTAGCCGATTTTAGCCGATTCTGAGGTATCCAAGGGGTATCGGCTAGAACGCCTGAAATCCGTCGATTCTGGGCGATTCTAGGGTATCCAAGGGGTATCGGCTAGAACGCCTGAAATCCGTCGATTCTAGGGGATTCTAGGGTATCCAAGGGGTATCGGCTAGAACGCCTGAAATCCGTCGATTCTGGGGGATTCTAGGGTATCCAAGGGGTATCGGCTAGAACGCCTGAAATCCGTCGATTCTAGGGGATTCTAGGGTATCCAAGGGGTATCGGCTAGAACGCCTGAAATCCGTCGATTCTAGGGGATTCTAGGGTATCCAAGGGGTATCGGCTAGAACGCCTGAAATCCGTCGATTCTAGGGGATTCTAGGGGATCCAGTGGGTATCGGTTGAACCTCGAAAATCGAGGATAGATTTCTCCGAAAACAGCACCACGTAACATGTTATATATGCTAGGATTGAAGAAACACTTGAGAAAGGAGCAATCTCATGAAATATGAAATCGTATACGCAGACCCTCCCTGGATGGAACGCGGTGCAGGCAAATCGAAGCGTGGTGCCGACCGCCATTATCCGTTGATGCACACCAACGACATCAAGGATGTCTGGCTTGACGTCGGCGATGATGTCGCTGATGATGCATTCCTGTTTCTCTGGGTCACGGACAACTTCCTTGAGGACGGCTTAGCGGTGATGCGGACGTGGGGATTCCAATACAAAAGGACTTTCGTCTGGGTGAAGAACTCGATGGGACTTGGATTTTACGCTCGCGGGCAACATGAAATCTGCCTCCTCGGTCTGAAGGGTAAGCCTGCCAGATCACGCCGTCCGGACGGCGGTAGCGGGGGACACGACATCGCACCATCGGTTATTTTTGCCGATAAATCCAAGCACTCGAAGAAGCCCGAATCATTTTACGAGGTGATAGAAGGCTTTAAGTCATCCCCAGAATCCAAGTGCCTGGAACTGTTTGCGAGAAACACCCGTCCGGGATGGGACTCGTGGGGTAACGAACTGGAAACCCTACAACCTTCGCTATGAAGACATCCACTCGAAAAGACACAACGCAGACCTTCAGGATAGCTCCGCTCTGGCTCCAGCACTACATCGATTGCTTGGGGAATGAAGCAGGGGACGATCTTAAGGTTCACGATACATCGGGGCGCGGAACTCGGCTAACGGCATCTGAATCGGTAGTGGACGACATGATCGACCACTGCATCGATTTGGGTTCACGCCAGGATGAAATCATCAACAAAAGGTTTCGAGCGGGTGTATTGCGAAGCCGACATGCCGCATTACGACGCTTGCTTGAAATCAAGGCAAAGTTCCAGGAGCAAAGTCAATAAGCCGAAACGGCGGCTTCATGCCGCCGTCCGCGCAATGGTGCGATTGCGCGCTGATGATGGCACAGGCACCAACTCGCAACCAAGGAGATAATCGATGACCGATTTCAACAATAAACATGAGCGAAACATCATGTATTTCGCCCTCAGAAGAACCTCGTCTGTGGGAATACGCGTACTCAACACATCGCAGGTTTACTTCGTTAACCAGGCGGGACAGGATATCGGATGGTTCGCCAGCTTGCACCGATATCGAGGCGATCCAACTGTTTGGGAAGTTTACCGACCTAATTTTCGTGGGACCAGCAACGCCAACTCGCACATTTTCTGGAAGTCTTTTGATGATGTGCTAGAAGCCGCGCAGAACGTGGAATGGCAGATGCACAACATCAACGATGGCTACGCCGAAGAGTTTGGATTGACAGAAAATCCCGACTGGATTAGACAACGTGCCATCCAAGAATACCTCGTTTGGTTAGATCGAATCAGCGAGTTTCGTGCCAAACACGATGCTTGGCTTCGATGTCGCCAAGCGGAGTTGCAAGCTGAAACGGCAGAAGCATCGTGATCTACCGACGAACCACACAACCAAATCCGCTTCGGCAACTGTTCACCATGTTGCCGAAGCTACGCTTCGTTTCATGGGGATGTTCAGAAACCGGACGATATAGCGAGGTGACAAGAGCCCACGTCCATGATGGTGGGATTTGTGTGTTGGAACGCAACGTCCGACCTGAAATGCTGTTGAACATCAACAGCGATGATCGATTGGTTCCAGCGACGCTGACGCTTCACGAATACGCTCATATCATCGCGCCGAACGAATACCATCACCACGGACTGCTATGGCAGGCTGCCTACCGAGAACTATGCTCGGATTTCAAGATGGAACCCGGTATCGTCGATTGTGATGCAGGTGATTGGTCGGTTCCAATAGGGACGTTTGAAGCTCTTGAGCAATCGGACGGATGGCACAGCCAAATCGAACCCGCGCTAGCGGTTTGAGAGGAATAAGAGATGAGCGAAAGAAGTGACGTATGAACTACACCATCCACAATGCCGATGCCATAAGCGGTCTGCGCCAACTCGAAGCCGAGTCTGTGCAGACTGTCTTCACGTCACCGCCGTATTTCGGACTCAGGTCTTACGGCACTGATCCAGTGGTATGGGGTGAAGCCGACTGCGAGCCATGCTACTGGAAGCCCGCGCCACAGCAAAACACGAAGCTTGGTATCCAAGGCAACACCAACGGCATCTATACCGCCGATAGATCGAACAAGGGCAAGCTCTACGCAACATCCGAAGCTGCACCATCCGGCTCTATCTGCGAGCGATGCAACTCTTGGAAAGGGGAGTTGGGTGGCGAACCAACTGTAGACCGATTTGTTGATAACTTGGTATCGGTTTTCAGCGAGGTTTGGCGCGTGTTGCGGAAAGACGGGACTGTTTGGCTCAATATCGGCGACTCCTATGCTGGTAGCGGTAGAGGAGCCGGCACCACTCGGCGCGGCGACATTCAACGTTCGTCGACGGGAACGCTTGGATTGCAACCCGACCGAGATAAGACAGTGCGCGCCAAGAACCTCTACGGGGTTCCGTGGCGACTTGCGCTAGCCTTGCAGTCTTATGGATGGATAATCCGCAACGATTTGATCTGGCACAAGCCGAATCCGATGCCAGAAAGTGTGAAAGATCGACTTACTCGCTCACATGAGCATGTCTTTCTGTTGGTGAAATCCAGTCGGACTCTGTTTTGGAAACATGATGACGGACGGATTGTTTACGAAGAGCCAGAGCCAGACATCCAAACCTACGAAGCCGAAGACGACCACGGCAATCCCGTCACAGTCAAACGCAATCGATGGTCTGGCCGACACTACTACTACGATGGTGATGCCATCAGGGACTACGGCAAGAGCGAAAGTCGCAAAGGTTCAAAGACGGGTGCCAATGCGCGTGATGTGTGGACTTTGCCGCCTTCGAGTTACAAGGGCGCGCACTTTGCGACATTCCCGGAAACACTGGTAGAGCGTTGCATACTCGCGAGTTCCCGAACTAACGACTTGGTTTTGGACCCATTCACGGGCAGTGGCACTACCGGTGCTGTGGCGTTGCAACTCGGACGGCGGTTTGTTGGCATCGAACTCAAGTCGGAGTATGTCGAACTCGCAACGAAACGAATCAACGAAGCCAAAGAACAACCGACGTTCCTTCGGTTCTTCTAGAGATTGAAAATGAACAAGAGGGAGGCAGAATGATGAGCCGATGCTACATAGATTTGCTACCAGACGACGATCAAACGGACGGCGAGAACGAATACATCGTGCCTTGCGACAAACACTACGATCTTGCGCCAACCGGCGTGTTTCATCGAATGGAAATGTGGAAACATCTATCCCCGAAGCAGTTCCTAGATGTATTCCTTTGTGTTGATGAATGGGCTAAGCGGATGGGTCCTGTGATGAAGGAACGTAATGGGTTGGACACGCGCACGTTTGACATCGATTCTTGTAAACATTGAACAGTCGGAAGGATCAAAATGCCAAAAGAAATATTTAACGCACCAATGAGACGCAGCCGGCGCTTCTGGGAGCGAGCAATAAACCAGACAAAACGCATATTCCCAAACATGAACAAAAACAGTTCACGATGCATCTACTGCAATCACCGACTCGATGAACACACCCTGACAACAAAGCCAGCATGGATTACATGGTGCGACGAAGCCAACGAAAAACACGAAATCACCGAACACGGCAGATACCAAACGATCTACGCCATCAAATGCAATACATGCAAAATGCAAATCGGAAGTGAACAAGTAATCTGTTACCTGCGAAGCACCATGAACGGAGAACAGGTTCACATAACAAAATCCGAAATGCCATGACAGTCCGCGCTACAGACCTTGGAATGCCAGGCCCGGGGATCTTCTTTGACAAGGGTTGCGAAGTTTCGCCAAGCTGTTTGAAGTGTCCGCTGCCTGAATGCAAGTATGAAAGTCCGCCACGGCGGAAACGATCAGGTCGAAACGACCGCATCATCTCGATGCACAACACGGGTATGGACGTAAAATCAATATCCGAAGCTTTGAATACAAGCGAACGGACAGTGTACCGAGTGATCCAACTCGGACGACGAAAGTAAACCCATGAAACCGCCTCTACCTATCAAACCTGCGACCAAAGCGATTACTCGTAGGAAAATAAGGCGGTTCATCCGTCGCATCTATCAAGCCGTTGCTGCTTCTTCGTTGCTGTTTTTTGCCTTCGTCTTACCCAAAGAACACGCTGCGGAGTTCACGATCTTCGTCATCATGGTTCTCGCCGGAGTAACCGCCTACGACCTGCAGATTGACGCTAACCGCGCCAAGCGGCGCTCAGTGTTGAAGAGCAACATTCCCAAAGATAAGGACTTGCGGGACGTAGATGACAGCGATTCGGAGTGATATTTCCGCTTGGAAAGGCGAAACGGCATCGTCACAGCGCAACGACAGACACCTAAGATGAACTGTGACACCTTTCACCCGTCTATCGTTGCGCTACGGGCGCGGCTTTTCACTGAATCTGCCCCGTATTTCGAGTTAGCGGCGGCCTGTTCGACGGGAGGTCGGCGTTCGTCGTGGCATTCTGTGTTCACCCAACATTCTTACGTGCTTGACTCATCAATTTGCGTTTTGTCTTCGGACTGATCTTTTTGACTTTGCGGCGACGACGATACGATCTTTCCAAGCGGTTGTATTCCTTCTTACGTGAAGCCGACTGAGCGGCACGGCGTTTCTTGCCGACCAATGCGATCCGTCCGTCAATGAACCGCATAGCAAACAGTATCACCACAACCAACGGGATAAGCAAGATGATCGCTGATAGTATCCCTGAGTACTGATTGTCTGCCAGCGCACCGGATGTAGGGAGTGCGACCAAGTCGTTGAACGCGCCGCCCTCGCTGAACAAAGCCAGCAGAACTGGAACGCCGATGACCAATCCGACTAGGATAAGTCCGACATTCGTAAATGCCGACTGAACATCGAACTCAAACTTGACCTTGCGTCGTTTCATCGTCTGCGCCTATCAGGGACGATTTCATCATCACTATTCAACCGCAACCCACGACTTTTAAGCCGCATACCAATTTCGGTTCCTCGCCGATTCTCTTGCATAGCCTTGGCGTTCAACCGCATCGCTGCGTCCATATCACCTCTATCCATGTGGCGATCTACTTTATCCATATATCGCTTTGCTTTTCGGTGGTGATATTTGCCACGTTGCCTAGCGGTGAAGTTCAAGACATTATCTCCCATGAACTTCCACACGAAGAACGCCACTACGATCAACGGGATAAGCAAGATGATCGCCGACAAGATGCCGGAGTACTGATTGTCTGCAAGTGCGCCGGATGTTGGGAGTTCAGTCAAGTCGTTGAATGCACCGCCTTCACTGAACAAAGCCAGCAGGACTGGAACTCCAATCACCAGACCTATCAGCAACCCGGCCACCGCCATGAACGCCGCTTTAACGTTCAATCCACCACTTGATTTGCGTTTTCTAGGCATAACATTCCCCCTATACAGGAGACTACTCAATCAGTTCAGGCTCTCCAATGGCAGTCCGGATGCGCTTGGCAATGGATTTGTCGCGGGCAGTCATAATACGCTCGGCAAGGGCATAATCCGCCTTAGACGGCTTACCAGCCCTGAGGCGCTTGTTCATCTGCGCTCTAGGCGACGATCGTGCCTTTGCTTTCCCGCCACGTCGAGTTGATTTCTTACCGCCGCCGAGCGAGCCGAGCGACATTCCCTGTCCGCTTAGGAAGCGGAAGGCGAAGAACGCCACTACGATCAACGGGATAAGCAAGATGATCGCCGACAAGATGCCGGAGTACTGGTTGTCGGCAAGTGCGCCGGATGTCGGTAGAGCAGTCAAGTCGTTGAATGCACCGCCCTCGCTGAACAAAGCGAGTAGCACAGGCACACCAATTACCAGACCAACCAGAAGCCCTGCAACTGCGGTGAAAGCGGTGCTAGCGTTCAAGCCGCCCATCATTCCGCCATTCTTTTTTTTATGTGCCATTTTCTATCTATGCTCCTGTTTCGGAACTCAATATCTACATACGCTCTCTAAAGAAGCGGAAGGCGAAGAAGGCGACGATTGCCAAAGGAATCAGCTGGCGAATATCGCCGTAAGCACGGGAACACCGATCACCAGTCCGACTAGCAACACCGCCACACCTGCAAAGCTATCTTGAGCGTTCATCGTCGTTAACAGAGATTTACAGATAAGCGCGTTGATGGCAACCAACGCGCTTATCTTTGTGCGTCAATACTGACTAAACCGCGGGCGGTGCTGGTCCACCGGCTTGTAGAATGCGCTGGGCAAGGGCAATGTCCGACTTAGACGGCCTACCAGCCCTGATGCGCTTGTTCATCTGCGCTCTAGGCGACAATCGTGCCTTTGCTTTCCCGCCACGTCGAGTTGATTTCTTACCGCCGCCGAGCGAGCCGAGCGACATTCCCTGTCCGCTTAGGAAGCGGAAGGCGAAGAACGCCACTACGATCAACGGGATAAGCAAGATGATCGCCGACAAGATGCCGGAGTACTGGTTGTCTGCAAGTGCGCCGGATGTCGGTAGAGCAGTCAAGTCGTTGAACGCCCCACCCTCGCTGAAGAGAGCGAGTAGAACTGGAACTCCAATTACCAGTCCGACTAGCAACCCTGCAACTGCGGTGAAAGCGGTGCTAGCGTTCAAGCCGCCCATCATCCCGCCGCTCTTCTTGGTCGTTCTTTTCTTCTTTGCCATGTTTCTGTTTCCTCTTTGCGTTTCGTTGTTTCGCGTTTCCGAAAGTTAGGGATTGCCTACATGCGCTCTCTAAAGAAGCGGAAGGCGA
Source organism: Dehalococcoidia bacterium (assembly GCA_965242765.1). Lineage (GTDB taxonomy): Bacteria > Chloroflexota > Dehalococcoidia > Lucifugimonadales > Lucifugimonadaceae > Bin127. The sequence goes on from CBDESY010000003.1 coordinate 55,844, forward strand.
AGAAGGCGACGATTGCCAAAGGAATCAGCAGGATTGCAGCTGTCAAGATGCCGGAGTACGGGTTCGAAGACAACTGGGCATCATTGTTAACCGCTGAGTTTCCCGTAGTGTTCGCACCAGCATCAAAAGCTACTGCGTTCACATCAGTTCCGCCGCTGTTACAAGTACTGGGCAAAGTAAGTGGCGTAGTGGTCGGCTTGATTTCAACGAAATTGCCTGTAGTGCCGTCTGTCGAATAGCCATGTCCTGCTACTGAAGCAGATCCCCACGCCGCGGCGGCAAAGGTCAAGGTTGAAAGTTGAGCACCATTCTGCAAAGTAACATCATTCGGAGCAGTAGAGTAAGCTCCGTTTGAGATTCCACTCGTCACACTATACTCGCACGTCCCCTCTGCAACTCCTTGAAGTTGTGAAAACGGACCGCCAGTAGCAAAGATCGCCGTAAGCACGGGAACACCGATGACTAGTCCGACTAGCAACATCGCCACGCCCATAAAGGCAGTTTTAGCGTTCATTCAGGATTTCTCCCATTAGTACGCGTTTCAATTTTCGGTGCGTTTCAATTGCAAATATACACCAAAGTTGCCAAGTTGTGCAAACAATGGCATAAATCTGCTCGGCTAGAATCGCTCGCGGAAGAAACGGAAGGCGAAGAAGGCGACGATTGCCAAAGGAATCAGCAGGATTGCAGCTGTCAAGATACCGGCATAGGGGTTGTCTGACAATTGAGCGTCGGAAACTGACGCCGCGTTGCCTATAACGTAAGCATCGTTGACCAGGGCGGGGTAAGGCACTGCGGCTATATCGTCCCCGGCCGCATTGCAATTCTGACTCAGATTGGGATTACCCGTCCCGAGCGCATAAGCCGAGTCGTCGATATTGATCGTCAGCACATTGACCGACGGTACGACGGTACCTGATCCGGTAGGTGCTTGTGCAATCCACCCGTATCCAGTTTCACCAGCGGCCGGCTTTGCAGCCTCAGCGGCGATTGTTGGCAATGCCACAGTAGAATAAGTCACCCCATCGGGGATTGTGAACCCGCGCGCCAATGGTGGCGGCACTGCATCCGAAGCCAACCCCGTCGTTGGGCTCCAGTCGCAAGTCCCCTCTGCAACTCCTTGAAGTTGCCCAAAGGGGCCGCTAGTCGCGAAAATAGCAGTCAGCACCGGTACGCCTATCACTAGTGCGACTAACAACATCGCCACGCCCATAAAGGCAGTTTTAGCGTTCATTCAGGATTTCTCCCATTAGTACGCGTTTCAATTTTCGGTGCGTTTCAATTGCAAATATACACCAAAGTTGCCAAGTCGGCTAGAATCGCTCGCGGAAGAAACGGAAGGGGTTGCAGAGGGGACTTGCGACTGGAGCCCAACGACGGGGTTGGCTGAAGAAGGCGACGATTGCCAAAGGAATCAGCAGGATTACAGCTGTCAAGATACCGGCATAGGGGTTGTCTGACAATTGAGCGTCGGAAACTGACGCCGCGTTGCCTATAACGTAACGATCGACGCAAGGCACAGACCCCGTCGTTGGGATCCAGTCGCAAGTCCCCTCTGCAACTCCTTGAAGTTGCCCAAAGGGGCCGCTAGTCGCGAAAATAGCAGTCAGCACCGGTACGCCTATATTTAGTGCGACTAACAACATACCCATAGCCGCGCCGGCGAAAGGAGCCTTACCATTCATTTGAGTGTCCTCTGCGTTTCAATTCAAATCGTATCACAAAAACACCAGTTTCACCGACGCAACAATCGGCGTATATCGGTACTCAGCGCTGCGAAACTGATGCTTTCCACGAACTGATCGATGCTGTCATGGAGAATAGTCGCAGACGTTACGCCCATGCCGACAACTCGGCCTTGCAGGTCGATCAAAGCGGACCCGCTCGAACCACTTACTTGCGCGGCGGAATGTGCAAGTCGATATTGTCCGTCTATCAAGAACTCGCCGGACACATTCCCTCTCGAAACGAATGGATCGCCAGACAGATTGACGGGATAGCCGAGCATCACAACGTCCTCGCCGGGTTCGGGGATGTGCGTCGCCAATGTCAACGAAGGCACGTTGGATGGTGATGTGAAAGAGAGTATCGCTATGTCTTGAGCCGCGTTATGAGCGTGAAGTTGCGCTGATATGGTCTGCCCTTTCACAACAACCGAAATCGACGAAATATTTTCTACAGTGTGATAAGCCGTAGCCACAAGTCCGTTTCCGACGACGAATCCTGAACCAGAACCAGACGATGTGACGACTTTGACGATTGAACTCGTGACATTGCGAACTAATCGAGTCAAATCTACATTCGGTTGTGGTGTAGCAGTCGGTTGCGGGGTCGCAGTTGGTTGTGGTGTGGCGTGTGGGAATCGGTAGTCGTCGAGGTAGCTTTCTACAGTTGCTTCGACATTCACGGGATCCCTGCGAAACGTCAAGGCTGCTGCCACTGCCGTCTTTTCAACATCAGGAGTCGGCGGAATTGCCTGCGGCGTGGGAGTGTCGGGGATTGCGAACGGCGTTGCGGTCGGTTGCGGTGTGGGAGTGTCGGGGATAACGATTGTGAATGGTGTCGCAGTCGGCTGCGGCGTGGGAGTGTCGGGGATAACGATTGTGAATGGTGTCGCAGTCGGCTGCGGCGTAGGCGCATCGGGTAAGACGATTGGCGTGATCGTCGGGTACGGCGTAACTGTCGGGGTCAATTCATCCATGATGATTATGGCAGCTATGGCAGTTGCATAAGCATCAATCGCAGTCGGCTCCGCATGAGGTGTAGGAGTATCAGGTAAAACGATTGGTGTAGCCGTCGGTTGCGGTGTGGGAATGTCGGGTAAGACGATTGGCGTGGCCGTCGGAATTGGCGTGATCGTCGGTGTTTCCAAGAGCAACACTTCGAGTACTGCGACGGCCGTCGCATAAGCGTCGATGGGTGTCGGCTCTATATGTGGCGTAGGTGTGTCAGGAAAAACGAATGGCGTAGGTGTCGGGATGGTCGGCGGCGCGTCGTCTTGCGATGCACCGCCGGAGCAAGCTGTTAGCGCAACGCTGACAGCGATGATGGTGATGGTTGTTTTGAACATCTAGTTTGCGTCGCCCGCGCTTGAACCTCTTCCGCCGCCGATTGCGCCACCGCCACTGCCGCCACCCATTCTGCCTAAAACGCCAAACTTTGTCAACGCCCATACGATCAAGCCGAGTACCAGTATCACCGGCATCAACGTGATGATCGTCGTCATAATCGTTGTGTATGGCGTTTCGGATGTTGCGGTCGGTATGTAATAGATAGTGGCTCCGCCAACTGGAACCGGGAATGCGGTGCCCACAGTACCCTTTTCGCATTTTCCGCCAGTTGCCGCGCTGGTTGGTAAGGTGCCGATTGGGAATCGTCCGTCGAACCAGGTATTGCCGAGTTCCCATGTCGTGCCGACTGGTGGCGAATTCGCAATCGTTCCCGCAATTGTGACTTGGCAGTTTCCAGCAACCGCACCTTGCAGTTTAGCTATCTGATCAAGGATGGTAGGCAACATGGCTACCATGATGACCAATGAAACTAACCCGACGATTAGATACTTCAGTACCGATGACATATCCCAAGACATTGCGTATCTCCTTTAGGGTTTGAGGTTGACTACAGTTTAACGTCGCCGTTTTCTAGAGCCGGGCAGGCGCAGACCGATGTCTGAACCCATGCCGAACTTCATCACAATGAAGGCGATTATTCCAACGATAATCAGGAGCGGCATCAGTGCGACCAATGCGACCATCACGCCGGCGTAACTTCGCTCTTCACCTTCTACATACTCGATGCCCACATATTCCGATGCGACGGACACAGTGGCATCAGCTTCTAATCCTCCGGCCGTGCTCAGCAAGCCAGTAGGTCTTTGGTCTTCTGGTATCACATCTTCAATTACATCAGTGACGGCAGTTTGCCAAACAGCGTCGGTAGTATCAGACAGCGTGAACGGAGTGGCTTGCTCGAAACTTATCAGAGTGTCCGTTGTAACGTCGCATTTTTCCGCCTGTGGCACTCCGGCAGCAGAGCCGTCCGCAAGATATTCGTCCAACAACCAATGCTTGCCGACCTTTGCGTCACTCGGATATTGGTTAGATGGATATGCGTAAATCCTGACGATTCCAGCGGTGTTGTACCGCGCGGCGTTGATTTCGTAGCGCGTCGTCTTAACCTCGCAATTCCCCGTTTCACCAATGACGTTGTTCAATGTATCGATTTCATTGACGATCTCAGGTGTCAACGCAACGCCAAGGACGATGGCGATCAAACCGCCTGCAAGTCCGATTATCGTAGCCCTCATTGCGACTTCACCTTACCCCTAAAACCCGCGCCTTCGTCGTCGGCGACCGAATTTGACACCATCCAAGCTGCCCATCCCAAATCGAAAGACGATAAATCCAACGATGCCTACGATGATCAGCAGTGGCATCAATCCTACAAAAGCCAACATCACGCCTGAATATCTACGTTCTTCGGACGTTTTATATGCCACTCCGACGAAGTCGGTTGGGTAAGATGTGTTCTTGGTGTTTTCGATTGCTATCTCTCTTGACTGATTATCAGGCGAATACGTTGCCAGCACATCCAACATCAAGGTAGTCGCCGAGCCACTGATTGATTCTTGCGTGATAGGCGTTGCCAACGTGCTTTTACCTGATGTGCATGTCGTGTCCGTCGGCAAACCTGTATATCTCGAATCGACTGTTTCGTTCAATGCCCACGCCAATCCAACTGGCGCGTCGGTTGTTGCGTAGGGAGTGCCATAGGGCTGGATGGTGAAGAATGCGCTTTCGTAGTCGCCAGCAGTCCCTTCAACATCATACTTGTATCGATTCGTCACGACTTCGCATTGTCCGCCGTCGCCTACAACGTTGTTCAGCGTATCGATTTGATTAAAGACCTCAGGCATCAACGCAATCCCGATGACGATTGCGATCAACGCTCCGGCCAAGCCGATTATCGTTGCCCTCATATCACGTCCTCTAGAAGCGTCGCCGCCCGCCGGTTATGATGCCGCCCATGTTGCCTAAACCAAACTTGAACACTATAAAAACTACAATGCCGACAATGATAAGCAACGGCATCAAGGTCACCAGAGCAATCATCACGCCGGAGTACTGGCGTTCAGTGCCACGTTCATAGACAATGCCGACATAGTTTGAGTTCATCGATACTGGTGTTGAATCTGATATGACAAGTGGAGTATCAGACGACGGATTTTGCGGTGCAAACGTTCCTACAATCCGCGCAGGCTCTTGATTGGTTCGTGGATTGTTCCCATTCGTACCGTCCCAGACTGTAGCTTCAGCTACTTGCGTGACTCTGGTATCTAGGCCGGGTTCGCAAGTTTCGTTTTGCGGAACTCCTGTATGTCTGCTCGAAGCTAGCTCGGCACCGTATTCCCATCTTTCGCCCAGAGGTGCATCACGCTCGTCAAGCGCAGTTTTGTAGACCGACGAAGAGAAGGTTGCGGAATTGGCACTGGCACTCGTGATGCTGTACCCGTATCGATGGGAGACGACAACGCAAAATCCATCGTCGCCGATCACGTTTTCCAAGGTGTCGATTTCATCTAACACCGCAGGGGCTATCGCAACGCCGATGACTACGGCGATCAACGCGCCGGCCAATCCGATTATCGTCGCTGTCAAAGTTCAATCTCGTTTCAGGCGGCAACCGCGCTCGCGGAGGAAACGCGTTGTGAACTCCACGGACCGCCGCGCGTTGCGGGAGCGCAGTTTACGGGAGCAACCATTGACATGCAACAGGCTCTGACCGCTGCCGCCTTAATCATTCAACATAACACAACATCACTTGAAGAAGATGCGGAAAGAGCCTATGACTATGCCGCCTATCACCACTCCGATGCCCGCGGCCGCTATGTAGAACGAAGTTCCTTCGGTATAAAGCAAAGCGAAGTTCGCAATCCACAACACGCCCATAAGAGCGATGATGTATGCCAATATGATCCAGATAACGCTCAAGCCTTCCTCCATGTTTACTCAGATCCGCCGGAAAGAGTGGTCGAACTTCCGGAAAATGAACTGTTCAAGTACACAAGAGCACCCTGCACACCGCCGGAAGCGTGTTCGGCTACAACATAGTGTTGATTGTTCAATCTCGCCGAGTTGATTGCTGAAACGACCGCCGCCATGGTTACGTTTCCATTCCCACGAACATCCAGTTGAGTCGGACTGGAATACGTCGCTTGCACTCGATTCCCTCCTACGCTTGAGCTATACCCGAACGTAACCACGAATGTGTTGCCGACTTCGCCAGGCAAGAAGTAAGTCACAGTAATCAAATAGCTTGCTGTACCTGTTCTGCTAACTGAAAAGTCAACATCGGCTTTTGCGTTCTTGTCGGTTATGTTCGACGGGATCGGTGTCGGTGTTGGTGTCGGTGTCGGTGTTGGTGTCGGTGTTGGTGTCGGTGTCGGTGTTGGTGTCGGCGTTGGTGTCGGTGTCGGCGTTGGTGTCGGTGTTGGTGTCGGCGTATCCGTCGGTGTAGCAGTTGGGATTGGTGTAGGTTCGATGATTTGATAAGAACGCGTTTGCGGGTCTTCCCACTTCAGCGATTCGATGTTGGTACTGGCGCGCATGTTAGATGTATTCCAATACTGAATCGCCAATTGATATGAGATTGTAGTTGGGCCTTGCAGATCGGCTTCTGTAATTTCAATCGCAGGTTGTCCGTCTGGTGGCGTGTATTGTCCTAACCTAACCTTGCTTATTCTCGAAAAAGCACCAAGGTCTACGTAAATTGGAACATTGCGATCAATGTCCACGAGATGTTCTCGCACATGATAGAAGGTCTTGCCGTTAAAAGAGTGCGTCGTATAGAGGTAAGTTCTAATCGTTCCGCTGTTGTGTTGCGTTTTAATGGTGTATCCGCCGAACCAGTTCGTCGCAAAGTCGGTGTCTGCCAATAACCTGCCGGGTATCGGGTAAGCGTTTAGCAATGTGATTTCATAGCCCCGGCCTGTCGTAGAAATCGGTGTATCCTCACTGATGTCTTCAAACGTCAGGTCGGGGCGCGTATAGAAATAGTAATTGCCCCCACGTGCATCAGTGTTCGGGCTTCTCCCTTCAGCGTCAAGGTTCGGGGTTGGAACTGCTTCAAGGTTGTCTATTTCTGCGTTGTTGCGCGCAATCGTCGAAGCACCCACTGTAATCGCCACTATCGTCAGTGTGATCGCCAGCAGTATCAGAAGGATGTCACGATACAGACTCATCCTAGTTGAACCTCATGCTGCAGTTGATGCATCGCCATTTTTGCGCTTCCTCTCTCAAAGCCATCACAAATCCCTTCTCGCACTTCGGACATTGCGGACGCTTCGTAACGCGTTGACTGTTGCTAGTCAACGGAGTAATCGGATTGTCGATCCAGTCGTTGCGCGCTTTTGACGGCGGCTTTGGCAACTTGCGTATGACTTTCGGTATCATGCGCGGAACTTGTTTGAGCGGCGGCATGGTCTTCTCCTTCAGTCTGGTTCAGAGCTGGCATACACATCAGGCAATCTTCTGTAAATCTTATTTTCAACACTCAATCGCAACTCAGACTTTAACCGCTTCTCAGATAGTTCGACGGCAGATTCGTTTTCGTCTATGCCTATCCATGAACGTCCCAAGCGTTCAGCGGCTATGCACGTCGTAGCGCAACCGCAGAACGGATCGAGCACGACATCGCCCTCGTTGCTCGATGCTTTGATGATGCGTTCGAGCAACGCCAACGGCTTCTGAGTCGGGTATCCCGTCCGCTCATCGCCGATAGCGGCGTTTATGTCTACCCAAACGTCGTTAGGCATGATGCCAGGGCCAGGGCGTTGCTTCCTGTAGACACGATCAACCGCAACCCAGTCCAGTTCGCCGGATGCATCTATCTCTCTCAGTCGCGGCTTGGCAACCGTCCATCCAGATTCATGCGGCGGAAACACACCGCGATATTCGTAGCACAGATTAGGGCGCGGCCCTAATCCGGGTGGTCTGAACGGACTTCTACGCTTGTATCGCCCGCGTTCGTCTTCGTGCGGGAAATCCCGATTTAGATTCGGATACGGTACCGCTAAATCAACGAGTTTGAATGTGTAGTTGTTGCCTTTGGAGTAAAACAGCAAAACATCGGTTGATTTGCCGAAACTGCGTTGAATGTGCTGACTCGTTTTACCCGCGCCGCTTATGCGCCGCCATGTGATCTGATTTCGGAAGTTGCCCCCCCCGAAGATCGAGTCCATCAAGACTTTCAAGTAATGGCTCGCGGTAGCATCGCAATGGAGATAGATGCTTCCCGTAGGCTTGAGCAACCGACGCATCTCCATCAAACGAACCGCCATCATGATCAGGTACGACTTCATGCCGTCGCCGTGAGTGTAGCCGCTAGCGTCTATGGCTTTGTAGAGCGGCAAGTTGACATCGGCGATCTCGTTGTGCCACGCCTCGTCGAGATCGCTCAAAGTCCATGCGTCTTTGAACGCGGCGCCCGCGGCTTTGCTGCCTATCGGCGCGGAATAGTTGCGGTTGGAGTTGAAGGGCGGATCGAGATATATGAGATCGACGCATTCGGCGTTCATGCCGCGCATCACATCGAGATTGTCGCCTTGTAGAAGAGTACGTTTCACTGTTTCACCTCATCAAACATGATATACTATTTTATATTCAACACATGACACTAAAGAGGTCAGGATGCGATACGCTGAACTGAATGATATGTTCCTAGCCTACGGCGAGAAGCTGCGGGATGGTATCAGGTCTACAGACTTCAACGATTCCAAAGAGATCGCTGAACTCGAAGCAAGACTCGCCGCCGACCACAACATGTTGATGGCCGGTTTGCTTTTAGTGCTTGGTGCAATGGCTAAGCACCGGATACCAGTTGGCTCCTACAGCGACATCGAAGGCATGGATTATCTGCTTCGCACGATCTTATCGCTTGACGAATGAGCTATCCCCCAATGTTGACTAAACGCAAGCGATCTGTGCATCGGACGTGTCTGAAGTGTGGGTTACTCCTACCTAAGGCATCGACCATTGACTACCACTTAAGCTGTAGACCCGAAGTTCAGCAGCGGTTATGCAAAATCTGTGACAAACCGCTGAGTCGCAACACCATCTTCGACGCGCACATTAGCTGCGACACCTTGAAAGCGAAGCACCGAGAAGATGATTGGTATCTACCCGAACGCGTTCGCAAGCGGTCGGCGCAACTTGCTAAAATGCGCGAGGAACGTATCGCTCAAGCCGCGTTCGAGGCTTGGGAACGCCGCCAGGCTTCAGCAACGAAGCATCGCATCAAAATCCGTAATCGAGAATCGAGATCGCCGTATCAAGGCCACGTCCATCGGCTTCACATCCCTAGCGAAGATGTCGGCGAGGTTTTCCACTGTTACATGTGCCTCTCGTACTATCCGGCGACATCTTTCTACGCCGACAGAACGCGGAGTAGTGGGCTGTCCTCAAAGTGTAAGAATTGCGCGGATGCGATGCAGGAATTGAGGAGGGGACGCAGATGATTACTACTCCGCACTTCAAAAGAATCGAAGAAATTGCGGATGTGCTTGAAATTGAACACTGAACCGATCACAAGTGCCGACGAGTTCGTCCGCTTCTACAGAAAAGACCCGCACAAACGAGTTCAATTCTTCATCACGAGTTGTGGCGTTAAATGGTATCGAACAGATCGATGCATCGACTTCGTGCGGGATTGGTTGCGTGGCGACTGGAAGTTGAAGATTGAGGACGACGACATCCGTGCGGCTTGGCTCGGATTTGGTGTGGAAGGAGCTCACTATTTTGAGATTCGATGAAACGGGTGGCGCGCAACTCAACCTATTCGCTACTCGGTGTAAACAATGCACTGCCGTCGTTGAAGCGGACGGCTTCGTTTACTGCGCGTCATGCAGAACGTCAAGGTCAAAGTTGCGCGCGCATCACAAAGACATCAGGTTTGCGAACTCCAACCTATGCTACGACTGCCCTAACGAGCGAGTCAAAGGTCGGAAACGTTGCAGAAGATGTCTAGATCATCGAAGCAAGGTGTCCCTTGTCTATCATCGCAAGAAATCAAAGGCGGCTACGTCTTAACCAAGGAGGAGCCAATGAAACACAACGACGCTTATGGCGGCAACTACAAAATTGCCAGAGCGAAGGCGTTGAAACGCAACCCGATCTGTCAATTTTGCGGTCGGCGCAATTCAACAACAGCGCACCATTGGGCGTTGGTATACCCGTCTGGCGCGGACTGCACGGATACAGACCTTACAGCCCTATGCCAGATTTGCCACGACATCGCTACCCAAATCCGCCGTTTAGAGAGAACAGGCGGTGATATTTGGAAGTTGATGTCTTCAGTAAAGGACATTGTCGCAGAATGCTCTACCAAGTAAGAATCGAAGGGATTTCACCTTTGATTATGCACAATGGCGCGGCCGGATTAGACACTCGGTCGCCCGCCAACCGCGAAAAGGCACAGATAACCAAGAAAACGGCTAGCAGCCGTACCGAATCGGACGAAGATCGGCTTCGTGAACTCGAATGTCAAACGTCGCTCTGGTTGGACAGCCTTCAGCGTCCCACCATTCCCGAATCTGCTATACGCGCCAACCTCGAAAAGTCCGCACGTAAAAGCAGAGAAGGCGGAAACGTCCGCGAGGGTTTGATCGTTATGAGTATCGACAACTTCATCTACGACAAGTCCCTTGGCGTGTCTGTAGAAGAGTTGTGCAAAAACGTTCAGTTTACAGTCGGAGTAGTTGTTCAACGCGCGCGCGTACTCCGAACTCGTGCGAAGTTTGACGAATGGGGTTGCATTTACACGCTCGATTGTGACCCTGAGTTAGTCGACCTAGGACGTCTGGAAACATGGCTAGACATCGGAGGACGTCGCATAGGACTTGGCGACTGGCGACCTGAAAAGTCGGGGCAATACGGACGATTCTCGGTGTACGAAATCAAAGAAGTGCCACTCGAAATCGACCGCCCATAAATAACGCAATGACTAGCACGGCGGGGCGTGGCGCGGTTAGGCGAGGCATGGAAATCATGGCTTGGCGCTGCACGTTTAGGCGATGCGTGGTTAAGCACGGCGTGGTTAGGCAAGGACATCATGGCTTGGCACGACTCGGCTTCGTGTTGCTCGGCGTGGTTTGTCAAGGTATGGATTACTGGGTCATGCGGGGCTTTGCGTGGTTAGGCCTGGTTAGGCATGGTTTGTCGAGGCACGGATCACAAGGTCAGGCGGGGCGATGCGTGGTTAGGCATGGCTTGTCAAGGCACGGACTACATGGTTTGGCATGGCTTGGTTCGGTTCTGCATGGCATGGAAATCATGGCTTGGCGCGGCACGTTTAGGCGAGGCGTGGTTAGGTTAGGCAAGGACAATGAGGCACGGCGTGGCATGGTCATGTACTGCGTGGTAGGGCGAGGTAAAAATGGGAAAGAACATCAAGAAACAGATCAAACGGATTCCAATCCGTTCATGTGCAATTTGCAACGAACCAATGTCGCCTAACAGCGTACTCGGTTCGCATCCTTGGTGTTCACGCCCCAAAGATGATGATGACTGGAACGACCCTAAGCGCGTTTGGTTGCGTGAAGCATTGCTAGACGACATGCGCGAAAAACGCGCAAAGCGCAAAGCTAAACGCCGCAAATCATCGAAGTGACCGAACTCAATCGACGTCCTCGGTTTCGTTCGAACTCATTCCCTCTTTTACCATCCAAGCAAATTGCAAGAAGCCAAGAGCCGAAACAGCTAAGCACGCGCCAACTACGAAATCGGCAAAGCCAGCAGGCATGATATCAAAGAGTTTCAAGATCAAAACCAAGAGTGCGACGAGAGATATAGACGCAGCCCACGCAGTAAACACCTGTTTCGCAATCATTATCGTCTAACTCCCATGACCATGCCGCCAAGAGCTTTGTCGCTACATCGCAAATGATATCTCAAGTCTAGATAAACAACCGGCGGAGTTTCGGAAGTCCCTACTACCACGCGCACAATGTTTTCGGACTCACGAATGACTTTCAAACATCCCTGGCAACGCATAGCCGCTACCTCAATCCCGTATCCACAATCTCCACGCCGCTATAGCCAGAGCCACGGCTATCGTGCAGAGCAACGCCGTCCATATAGGCACGATGCCGGCCATCGTTAATCCCCAACATACTCCGAAACCTGCAAGCAACGCTAGATTGGCTTGCCTAGTAACAACCAAGGTAAGAAATACCGATAGGATTATCGATATTCCCACGATGGTCGCCGCGCCGCCAGGTGCATTGTCCCAAAACTCAAACATGGATAGATTTTGCTTTCAGATCAACAAAGTAGTCCGAAACTACTGTGTGTATCTATTCATCTTCTTCCAACAACTTCGCATATCGTTTCGTCTGCGACGCGAGTTCCTCTGCCAACTTCTTCATAAGCGGATGAAAAGCTTTGGCAGATATCTCGAAGTCTTCGTCATTCTTCATCGTCATCAACCATTCACGCGCTTGATCTCTAGCCTTCCTATCCTTTGGATCGATGTCGGCGATTTCTATTTCATCAAGACGCAACATCAGGCTTGCCAACTGCGCGCTATTGCGGTCATCGATTGATTCATCGACGCATTCACGCGCGTAATCTCGGTAAATGCGATAAGCGCGCGTTGCTCTTTCACGCGTCTTGGGCATCCGAACGTTCACTTGCATAGCGCGTTCCATCATCGCATCAGCTGCGTCCCAAGCTTGCATTGCGAGGTCGCGGTGATATCGTGCTTCTTCGATGTTTCCTCGAAGCAACAACGCTTCGTCGCACTCTCTTTGATAGGTGTA
>CBDESY010000004.1:0-2640046 GCA_965242765.1 Dehalococcoidia bacterium
CTTTCATTGCGATCGAGGAACCGGAGTTGGGCTTGCATCCGGATTTGATTCCCAAAATCGCAGACTTGCTCGTTGACGCTTCACGGAGAACTCAGTTGATGGTGACGACTCACTCTGACATTTTGGTGAGTGCATTGACTCCAAATCCAGAACGATTGATCATCTTCGAAAAACACGATGGCCAGACTGAAGCGAATCGTCTTGATCGAGATGATTTAGCGAATTGGCTAAAGGGATACCGGTCTGAAGAAATCGATTTGGGCGAAATGTGGATCAGCGGCGAGTTAGGCGGGACTCGCTGGTGAAACCTAAACGTATCGTCTATGTGGGAGGGGCGGGTCGAGGCGACCGAAAAGACACGCGTTTACGTTGTCGTGAGGGTTTTGCCAAACTGTTTGCTAAGTGTGGCTTCGAACGCCAACCTACTTTCGTACCGAGCGGCGGCCGAGACGACGTCTTTCGGAAATACCGATATATGCACCGAAATGCCTCCGCAGATGACGTTGTGATGATGCTCATCGATAGCGAGTCTCCCGTTGATGACATCGAAAAAACTTGGCAGCACCTGCAGCAACAGGACGGCTGGCACAAGCCTACCGGTACACATGATGAGCAGGTACTCTTCATGACAACCTGCATGGAAACTTGGATCGTCGCTGACCGCGAGGCACTCAAAACACACTTTGGAAGGCATTTCAACGAAAACCGACTCCCTGCACTAAACAATCTGGAGAACAGGATTCCTAGGTATGTGTTTCAAGCACTGCGCAGAGCAACCAACAATCGCTATGAGAAAGATGAGAAATCGTTCGCAGTTTTGGGAAAACTCAACCCCGATACGCTTGAACAACACCTGCCCAGTTTCAAGCGGGCGCGACGGGTTTTGAGTCGCCGATTGAGTAGTCGTCGCTAATCAAGCGATGCATAATGAGCAATCCTTGATATTCTTTTGCCGAGTCGCTTTCGCCTTGTTTCTAGCCGCATCAAGCGAAAGGAATGGACCATACCACTGCCCGTTAACAGAAGTTTTCCGCCTCTTTTGAACTCCAGGAAACTTACACAATGAGACGTCATGAACAGTGGCGGATTTGAACGGTATGTCTTCGTTTACGTAGTAGAGCTTCATGCAACACTCTTCACTTCAGTTATTCGTAAATGCGCCATCCGGGCGACGCAGGTGCGGCGACCAACCGCGTGGATCAGTGCGACGCTGCTCCGCGACTTCGATGTCGAAATCGACGCCCATGCCGGGAACATCGGGACACCACGCGTAGCCGTTTTCCCACTCGATCTGTTGTGGGAAGAGATCGGTAGCAAAAGTGCCCGGTTTGCGTGGCATCTCTTGTACGCCGACGTTTGTGACCGCCATGCACACCGAGACGCATGCCGCAGTAGACACCGGTCCGAGCGGATTGTGTGGCACGATGTCGATGTAGTGCGTCTCGGCCCAGTTGGTGATCTTCAGCGTCTCTGTGATGCCGCCTACTATGCAGAGGTCGATGCGGCAGTAGTCGATGCTCTCATCTTCGATAACTTCGCGGAATGGCCACTTCGACCACCAATGTTCGCCGGCGGCTAGCGGCACGCTGGTACGACGACGGACATTTCGATACGAGGCCGGATTTTCGGAGCGTACCGCATCTTCAACGAAGAAGGGCTTGAACTCTTCTAGCTGCTGGCACAGGGTTATCGAGTAAGTGGGGTCGAGGCGCGTGTGCACATCGGTGCAGATCTGGATTTCCGGTCCGACGGCTTCTCGAATGGCGCCGAACTGTTCCACCGCCATTCTGATGGATTTCAACGGATCCAGCTCTGCAGTAGCCGGCTTGCTTCCGCCATATACGCCAACTAGGGGTGTAGTGGTCGGTTGACCTGTGCGGACGAATTTCCAGCCTTCGTCGACGTGTCTGAGACTGTTGTCAACGAGTTCTTGTGTAGTCTCGCCACCGACGTGGGGGTAGCACACAACCTTTTCGCGGGTCGGACCGCCGAGAAGCTTGTACAGCGGCATCCCGACCGATTTAGCTTTGATGTCCCACAGTGCCATGTCGATGCCGCTGATCGCGCACGCGTAGACGCGTTCTGCCGGGAAGAATAGTCCGCGAAACATCAGCTGCCAAAGACGCTCCGTCTCCCAAGGGTCGGATCCGATGACCACTTCCGAAAGATGATCGATAGCGAGGGCAATGGAGCGTCCGAGCCGTGCTACGCCTATTTCACCGAGACCGTAGATGCCCGCATCAGTGTCGACGCGGACGATGAAGTAGAGGCGACCAGAGTCGTCTCGTACGGGGAATGAGCGGATTTTGGTTACTTTCATGTTGTGGAATCCTTCGTTTTACCAGTTGGTGAATGCGCCATCGTTGCGGCGTAGTTGGGGCGGCCATCCATGCGGGTCACCGGCGCGGGCTTCGGCAACATCCATGTCCATCTCGATGCCTAGACCTGGCGCGTCGTGGCAGAATGTGTATCCATCTTCCCATCCGATTTGGACGGGGAATAGATCGGTAGCAGTGGTGCCCGGTTGTTGTGGCATCTCTTGTACGCCGACATTGGTAGATGCCATACATAGCGATACGCATGCGGCTGCGGAAACTGGACCCAGCGGATTGTGCGGCACGATGTCGATGTAGTGCGTCTCCGCCCAATGCGTGATCTTGGCAGCTTCTGTGATGCCCCCGACGATGCACAGATCGATGCGCGCATAGTCAATCAGTTCCTCTTCGATAACTTGCCGGAAGGACCACTTCGATACCCACTGCTCGCCGACTGCGATGGGCAGGTTCACCTGTTGGCGCAGGTTGCGATACGAACCGGGGTTTTCCGACCTTATCGGATCTTCGATGAAAAATGGTTTGAACTCTGCCAAGTCTTTGCACATCTGGACGATGTGCGCGGTGTCTAGACGAGTGTGTGCATCCAAACAGATCTGGATGTCTGGCCCTACAGCTTCGCGCACTTTTCCCATCTGCTCAACGGCGATCCGCATCGACTCGACAGGTTCAAGTCGGGAGGTGCCAGGAGCCTCGAACACGCCGGATGTTTCGGGTTGCCCCCAACGAACGAACTTCCAACCCTCTTCCACGCGGTCTAGGCAGTTTTGTACGAGCGCATCAGTCGTTGCGCCTTGCGTGTGCGGATAGCAGACAACCTTTTCACGGGTCGGACCGCCGAGAAGTTTGTACACCGGCATATCGACCGATTTGCCCTTGATGTCCCAAAGCGCGATGTCGATGGCGCTGATGGCGCAGCCGTAGACGCGATCGGCGGGGAAGAAATTGCCTCGGAACATCAGCTGCCACAATCGCTCGGTTTCCCAAGGATCGGAGCCGACGACGACCTCTGCGAGGTGGTCCACGGCTTCCATGATGGCGCGTCCCATGCTAGAGATGCCCACTTCGCCGAGACCGTGAATGCCAGCATCGGTTTCGATGCGGACAAACAGCGAGACGCGCCCGTTATCGTCGCGCACCGGCACGTTTTTGACTTCAGTAACCTTCATCGTTGAGTTCCTGACTTTCTGGTTTGTATGACCGTGATGTGATTGATTGGAATGATAAGTTACGATCTTGCCCATCCGTGCACCAGTCTGAGCTGTGATTTTCGGATGATTGGGGTTGATTTTTGTGATTGATGGTGGATGTTGGGCTTGGCTTCGTTGATGCTGAGTGTGGCACGGCTGCAGGAGCAGATCAGACAGCAGGGAAAATCACAGCTACTCAATCATTCCATTCACAACCCAAAACATGGTACGGTGTTAGTCATTCGGGATTGGTCTATCCCTGAATAGACGTACTATGTCGAAAGGCGGTTAACGATATGGATGCGATCAAGAAACTCTTCGGATATATCCACATCATCTTAGGTGCGGCAGTAGCCGTGCAGTTCCTACTCAGTGAGGTATTCCCCGACGACTTTGTGGGAGATGTGTGGACGATACTGAATTACCTTATGGCTGTCGGCGTGGTCGCAGCACTTTTCTTCAGCTACCTGCGAGCGCGCGATGCCAACGGATCCGACCTCAAGGAGTGGATAGCATCTAGCGCAATGCTGATAGCCTCGGCAGCCCTCTTCCTGATGTACATCGAGCAGTGGTTCGCATGGGAACTATTCAAAGACGAAGGCGACGGCGGAGACTTCCGTTTAATTGTCTGGATCCTGGTAGACGTATCCTTCCCCATCGTCAACATCATCGTCGGTAGATACCTGTTACGGACTACGAGTTGATGTTACGAATTTGCATGGATGCACAGGATGAACCTCACCGCCCATTCGTCTGAACTCTGATTTTCGGATGATTTGAATGATTAGCTATGCTGTCCATTCAAAGGTTCCACGAAAGTCGGAATTTAGGAAACCTCTGAACAAGTAGGGACGGTTCGCGAACCGCCCCTGTGAATTCTGTTAGAACAATCACTTGTTCAGAGGTTTATTAGGTGCCAAATCGGGCATCGGTGCGACCTTCCCCGCTCGGTCACCCTGGATTCTGCCCGTATCGTAGTACGGGGCATGCTTTAGTCGGAATGGCGTGCTTTTTTCAAAGGTTTCGTTCGGAGTGCCCAGCTAACGCCGTCAAATGCCACGCCAACGATGAACATCATCCACACGACCGCGCTTTAGGATGGCGATCTGCCTCCAGTCTCGGGCAGTTCTTCGGCTTGAGTCGGTGTTGGTACGGCATTGGGCAAGGCCGCGGTGCGCCTTTAGTTCCTAATGCCACAGTGGCGGGTACTGGCTGATATTGCCGCAAGCGTTTACGCCCCTGTATGCACCGATGCGTACGCTGGTGGACAGCACGGTCTGAGTACCGTCCAAGTTGCTTACCAGCATCGCCAAGTCGGAGATGTTCGCTCGTAGCACGTTAGGCAATGGCGTGCAGAACTCCAGTGGTGAGTTCAACCTGTAGATGGCAAGCGCCGTGCTGGCATCGTCGAATCTGATGCCGACGACCTCCCCGTTCGGCACGACACCGGGACCGGCGGCAAGTCGGACTCACCATCTGAGGAGTTGCCGCCCGCGATGGGTGTGAGTACTTCGTATTGAGTGTCATAGGGATCGACGATAATGTCTAGAATGTCTCCAGGCGGATTGATCTGAATCGTCGTCGCACCTTGCTCAGGTGAGAAGTACTCGAACCGTGAAGTATGCCGTGCAGTGTTCCACTGGATCGTCAAGACCATGACACTTCGTTTCGGGATCCAATGATGCGGTAATGGTGTAAGTGCCCGGGAACGAAGGTGCGGTGTAATCGAGCCTGCTTCCAGTGCCTTGCAACACCCGATCTTCTTCTTTCCATTCGAAAGTTACCGGGTCTGCGAGGCTATGTGCTTATATCCCTAGACGCTGAGGAACGTAGCGTTCGTCTGCATGATTCCTAACGTCGTGGGTTTGACTGCCATAGGTTTGACTTAAACTTGCGATGAGATTTCACCGAAACAATCCACATAGGGAGCCGAAGATTGAAGTTTGTCAGATACGAAAACGGTGGTGCATCGTCTTACGGGATCGTTGAAGACGACGGCACGATAACCGAGATCAACAACTCGCCGATTGGTCAGTCTTACGAACCGACTGGTGCGACACACAACCTAGCCGATGTAAAGATACTTGCGCCGAATCCCAATCCGATCAAGATGCTGTGCTTGGCGCGCAACTATCGATCACACTTGCTAGGCGCGCAAGAGCCGTCACGTCCTGAGCCTTTCTACAAGACGCCTACCGCCATCATCGGTCCCGGCGATCCGATCAGGATAACCGAAGATTCTGGTCTGGTGGTTTGCGAGTCTGAGCTCGTGGTGATCATGGGCAAGCGCGCGAAAAACGTCAGCGAAGAAGACGCGCTCGACTACGTGTTTGGCTATACCTGCGGGAACGATGTTAGCGCCCGCGACTGGCAGGGAGGCCCGGATGCCGATACCCAGTGGTGGCGAGCCAAATCGGCAGATACATTCGGTCCCACCGGACCTTTCATCGTGACCGACATCGACCCGCAAGACGTTAGCATCCGAGGGCTTGTCAACGGTGTAGAAGGGCAGAAGTGCCACTCATCGGAGATGATCTTCAACGTTCGCCAAGCAATCAGCTTCATCACTCGGTATGTGACACTAGAATGCGGCGATATGCTGTGGACCGGCACATCAGGCACGACGCCGCCCATCAACGTCGGGGGCGACGTCACGGTCGAGATCGACAAGATCGGCGTGCTGCATAACCCCGTTGAAGCGGCATAATACTTGTGCAGTTCTAACTAGCGCCGAAGTAGGTTGAAAGGTCTCCTTCGGTCAGCCAATAAAAGACTAGATAGGAGCCGACAATAGCCAAAATCACTGCTGAAGCACGCTCGACGTACTGCATCGACTGTCGCAAAGGGTTGAGCAGTGCGCTCTTGAACAGCGCGATTCCGATAGTGACGATCATGATGAGGAATGCCATCCCGCCCGCGTAGGCGATGAACTGTACCAGCCCGCCGAGGAATCCGTCGCGTCCGAATGAGCTAGTGACGACGCTGAGAAAGATTGGCAACGTGCAACTCAACGATGCTAATGCGTAGCTGACTCCGAAGAGGAAGTAGCCACCTAGCGATGAAACACGCGGGTCGCCGAAACGTCCGGCCATTTCTTGGGCGATGCCGGTGTAGATTTTGCCGCCCAGCAGGATGTATGCCCCGAGCAAGGCCATCAAGGTACCCAAGACGAATCCGATCCAAGGTAGTGCCTCTTTGACCAGCTCTTGGCTCGCAGAGACCAGTAGTCCGGCTGATCCGAACAGCACAATAAATCCGACTCCCATCGCCAAGCTGATGTAGATGGCCTTGGTTCCCCGCTTCAATGCGCCCATCAGTCCATCATCCCCTTCGATGTCTGAAGAGTCTCGTAGGTAAATGGTGAGATATGCCGGCAGCATCACGAAGCCGCAGGGGTTGACCGCAGCGACCATGCCGGCGACGAATGCGAATCCGAAGGGTAGCAAATCGCCGAAGCGCGTCACCCATGAAGTAGATGTGCTTTGCACTCCGAGCACATTGGCCACAGTATCGTTTGCACCAGGGCCTTGAAGCATTCCCATCGCGAATGCAATTACCAGCAGGACCAAGGCGCCAGCTGCGGCGATGATCTGAGCTGATGAGAGGTTTTGAGTGCTTGATCCGGGTAGTTTCATGGTTTTGGACTCTGCAGATTGGATCACGAAGAGTGCGGCGCGGTGCTTCAGACGTGATGAGCGGCTAAGTCATTATGTGCAACATTATTTCATTTTCGCATCTTTGTGGGTGACGCCGCGGCGTGGGGCGACGCAGAACAATGCAATGGTGTTGGAATTAATGTTGGCAAAAGTGATGATGTGATACCATGAAGTATTGGTTCCGAAGATAGAAATCACGCTTTGGAATCCCGTCGCGATTGCAGTAGACAATCAGGAGATCATCTCACAACTTTGACGACTGAAGCTACGACTGTGGAGAACCGAACCACAGACGAAAACGAAGAACTTGAGCCCTTGTCAGTAGAAGGGCTTTACCGGGCTGGAGTGCATCTAGGACATCTTTCGAAGCGATGGCATCCGCGCATGAGCGATTACATTCGTCTCAAGCATCAACGCCGTCATGTGATTGACGTTGAAAAGACGATGGATGCGATTGAAGCGGCAAAAGCCGCGGTGCGCGAAGTTGTAGCCAGTGGCGGCGCCTGCTTGATGGTAGGCACCAAACCGCAGGCTAGTAGAGAGATCGCGCGTCTAGCCGAGTCGGTTAACGCCATGTATATAAATTCACGGTGGCTCGGTGGAACGTTGACCAACTTCAGCACGATATCTCGCCGCATCCAAGCGTTGATTGAATTGGAAGAGGATTTCGCGAAGGGCGAAGTGCAGGCGCACACCAAGCGTGAATTGTTGATGAAGCAGACCGAGGTCAGGCGGCTCAACAAATTCTTCGGCGGTATCAAAGAGATCAGCAAGCTTCCAGATTTGATGTACGTAGTCGGTATCGATCGTGAGAAACACGCGGTGAAAGAGGCTAACGATCTCGGCATTCCAGTAGTGGCGATCGTGGATACCAACTGTGATCCGAGCGATATCACCTATCCGATACCTGGCAATGACGATTCGCACGCTTCGATAGCCCTGATTTCGAGTCATATCGCGGCGGCGATTTCCGAGGGTCGAGAACTTGCAGCTGAGCGGGCGCGTGCACGCGATGCGATGCGTGCGGAACGTGATGCGCAAGAAGCTGCGATGGCTGCTGCTCGCGCAGCCGCCGAGGAGCGATCTCGGCAAAACAGTTCGGATTCTGATTAATAGATTCGAGAAGACATCATCAAATAACTGAAACGGAGTTGTCAGCAAATGGCTAAAATCGGCGCCGCGCAGATAAAAGAGCTGCGCGAAATGACTGGTGCGGGAATCATGGATTCCAAGCGCGCGCTGGAGGATGCCGATGGCGATATGAACAAAGCGGCCGCGGTGCTTATGGAAAAAGGTCTAGCATCGGCCTCCAAGCGTGCCGGTCGCGATGCTTCTGAAGGCGTCATCGAGGCCTACATACACACCGGATCGCGTATCGGCTCACTCGTTGAGTTGAACTGTGAAACCGATTTCGTTGCTCGAACTTCAGAATTTAAGGACCTGGCGCACGATCTTGCGATGCAGGTTGCGGCGATGAATCCGAAGTACGTATCCAAAGACGACGTGCCTGAAGATACTGACAATGTATCTGACGACGAGATTTTGTTGGAGCAGATGTATATTCGAGACGGCAGCGTTAAAGTCGATGACTTGATCAAGGAGCTGATTTCCAAGGTCGGTGAAAACGTCAAAGTTGGGCGCATGGAACGATTCGCCCTAGGCGAGTAGTCAAAGGAGAGCCCGTTATGCGGTTGAATCCAATTTACAGCCGCATCTTGCTCAAGCTCAGTGGCGAAGCATTCAAAGGCAGGAAAAGTTTCGGCATCGAGAACGAAACTGTCAGATACATCGCCAATGAAATCAAGCCGGTGTACGAAGCTGGCATCGGCATCGGCATCGTTGTCGGCGGTGGTAACATGTGGCGTGGCGCCGAATACGAAGCTCAAGGGATGGATCGTTCAAGTGCCGATCATGCCGGAATGTTGGCTACCGTCATGAACGCGCTGGTTTTGGATGATCAGCTTCAACGCGACGGCATTCCTGTCAGAACCATGACCGCGATCCCAATGGAGACGGTCGCCGAGCCCTACATCCGGTCAAGAGCGTTGCATCATATCGAAAGAGGGCGTGTGGTGATCTTTGCAGCTGGAACTGGCAATCCGTTCATGTCTACTGATACTGCTGCTAGTCTGCGCGCATTGGAGATCAACGCTGAAGTTTTAGTGATGGCGAAGAACGGCGTAGATGGGATCTATGATGCTGATCCGGCGATCTGCCCGTCGGCGAAGAAGTTCGATCACATCACTCATCACAAAGCCTTGGAGTTGGGTTTGCGAGCATTGGATTCGACGGCCTTGTCTCTGGCTATGGACAACAAGATGCCGATACTTGTGTTTGATGTGTTCCAGCCGGGTAATTTCTCTGGCGTGGTAAGCGGCGGTCACGTTGGCACCCGAATTACGGTTGATGCTGCTGGCGAACAGCTGCACATGCCGCACTAACTTAAAATTGGAAAAAGATGTATGAATCGATGCTGCGATTCAGCAGTTTTGGTCTAAGTTTGACGATCATTTTGTAAAAATACGATAAGCGTTTCCTCGCCGTTGACTAACCAAGAGAGGTGTTTTCATGTTGGAAGAGACGTTGGAAGATGCACAAGAGCGCATGAATTCGTCAGTCGGCGTATTCTCGGATGATCTGGACGGTTATCGTACCAACCAAGCATCTACGGCCTTGGTGTCTAGGATGCAGGTCAGCGTCGACATGGGCGGTGCGACTGACACGTTGCTGATGAATCAGTTATCGATGATCGCGGTCGAAAGTGCACGCACAATCAAGATCGAGGCATTTTACCCTGATGCAACAGCGTCGATAGTGCGCGCCATCCATCAATCTGATCTAGGGCTCAATCCCGTTGTTGATGGTCAGACAATTCGGTTGATACTGCCTGAGTTGACACAGGAGCGAAGGCGCGAACTCGTGCGTTTGGTACGTCGCCGTGCTGAGGATGCACGCGTCGCTGTCCGCAATGTAAGGCGAGATGCTCAAAGCATGATCCGCGAGATACAAAGCGATGGTGAAGCATCTGAAGATGATTGCAAGCGTGCTTCAAAGTCTTTGCAGGACATCACTGATGACGCGGTAGCGCGAATCGGCGATCTGCTGTCAAACAAAGAGACTCAGATCCTGGAATGATCGCCAGTGCGTAGTTGAAGAATGTGTGCGGATTTGGATTTTGGCATCGTCTTACAAAGCCGTGATACATACCTTTGATTTACAAAGCGATTGATGTGTTGATGGAATCGGACACAGCAGCAACGAATCTCGATCTCCGTGCAAACGGTTTGGATACTGATCGCGTCCCGCGTCATGTCGCCATCATCATGGATGGGAATGCTCGTTGGGCAAAGAGACATGGTTTGACAGTTGCGCAAGGGCACCGTGCCGGGTACGTGAATATTGAGCGTGTTGCGCGCTGCTTGGTCGACCGCGCGGTTGAAGAAGTGACGCTTTTCGCGTTCTCGACAGAGAATTGGCATCGCCCCGATGATGAAGTAAGGGCATTGATGGAACTCGCTGGCGAGGCGATCAGTCAGGGAGTCGAGCGATTCCACGAGAACAATGTCAGGTTGCGTCATATAGGCGATGGTTCCCGTTTAGGTTCCGAGATGTTGGACAGAATCGAGCAGGCCGAACATCTGACTCGCCACAATGACGGTATCGCATTGAACTTGGCTTTTGACTATGGCGGACGCGAAGAGATCATCAACGCGGTTAAAGGGATTATTCGGGACGGCGTTCCCATTGAGGATGTCGATGAAGTGCTTTTCGAGCGTTACCTGTTCACCAACGGCTCGTCTGATCCGGACCTGATAGTCAGAACCGGAGGTGAATTTCGTGTCAGCAACTTCATGATCTGGCAGGGCGCTTACTCGGAGTTTTACTCTTCTCAAACCCTTTGGCCTGATTTTGGCGAGTCTGAAATAGATGCTGCATTCCGCGAATATTCAGGCCGAAATCGCCGTTTCGGGCAACGCCCGGCATGAGATATGCCGATCGGCGAAGTTCTTCGCGTGTCATCCGAAAGCCATCACCACTCTGTCGAACCTGGTAAACGGTCTTCAGAGTTACGGTTGCGACTTATCTCAGCAGCCATCGGCCTGCCGCTCATCGGCGTGATCCTCTATTTGGGATTTTGGACCATCAGCACCGCGGCTATGATCATTGCGGCGATTGCGGCTATAGAGACGCACGACATGTTGCGGAGCAAGTCTCAGCGCAATACTGCCGCTTGGTTTTCGCGCGTTTTGTCTATGATCATGGGAGCCGCCGTTCCTGCCGCTGGCATTTTAATTGTCAGGTTTGGTAGTGAAGGGGCTATCGATGCGCTGACTTTTGCGGCAATCTTTCTGTTTGTAGCCTTGCTGATCATAATTTTGGGCACAGTTCGATTTCGGCAAACGGCAGCTGTAGCCAAGAGCATCGTATTGGGATACGGCGCCATCGTAGTGCTTTCACTGTTGATGTTGCCTCCAATATCATCGCTAGAACAGGGACGCGAGTTGCTGACGTTTGCGATTTTGGTGGTTTTCGCGACGGATACCGGCGCCTATTTTGTGGGGAAACGCTTTGGACGTCGGAAGCTGGCACCCACCATAAGTCCCGGCAAGACGTGGGAAGGCCTTTTAGGCGGTGCGATTTTAGCGATATTGGCATCGAGCGTGTTGGCTCAACTGTTGTCATTGGAATTGTCGATCACTAGAATCGTGTTGACGGGGTTGACGATTGCCTCCGCTGGCGTTGTGGGCGATTTAACCGAGTCTTGGGTCAAACGAGTTGCGGGTGTCAAGGACTCCGGCACGTTGGTGGCCGGGCACGGAGGAATCATGGATAGACTAGACGCGCTGGCTCCGAATTTCATGCTCATATACCTCGTAGGTAGATGGCTAGGCTAAGATGAAAAGGCGAATCGTCATACTTGGCTCCACCGGTTCCGTAGGCTCGCAGACACTTGACGTTATTCGGCAATTTCCTGACGAGTTCGATGTCGTAGGTCTTTCAGCGGGCCGGAACTTAGGCAAACTTACGAAGCAGGTCGAAGAGTTTGACGTGCCATATTTCAGTTGCATTGACGATTCGATCACGACGATCAGCAGGTCTGCAAGAATCGACATGATCGATTTGGCGACCTATCCTGAAGCCGACTTTGTAATGCACGCGACTGCTGGAGTGAATGGACTGACCTATGCGGCGGCAAGTTTGGAAGCAGGGAAAAAAGTGGGTCTTTCAAACAAGGAATCGATCGTGATGGCGGGGCCCCAGCTCATGGAAATCGCTCGCAAAAACGACGGACAGATTCTGCCAATCGATTCTGAGCCGAGCGCGCTGTGGCAATGTGTCATCGGTGAAACTTCCAAACCGCTCAAGTATGTAGTAACGGCGTCAGGTGGCGCATTCCGTGACAAATCGCCTGAAGAACTGCAAAATGTGAGACCCGCTGAAGCCCTGCATCACCCTACATGGGTGATGGGAAACAAGATAACCATCGATTCGGCTACTCTGATGAACAAGGCTTTTGAGGTTATCGAAACGGCCTGCTTGTTCGATGTTAGTTTGGAAGATATCGAAGTCGTCATACATCGCCAGAGCATCGTTCACTCGCTGGTGGAGATGGTTGATGGCTCAATCAAGGCGCAGCTGAGCATGCCTGACATGCGTCATCCGATCCAGTTCGCGTTGTTCTTTCCGGAGCGTCGCTTCAATGCAACGTTGCCCGATTTCAATTTGATCGAAGTTGGAGAGCTTACCTTTGAAGCGATGTCGTCAGAGAAGTATCCATGCTTTGAACTGGCGCTCAGCTATGCACGAAAGGGTGGCACATACAACGCGGCCTTGGCAGGGGCTGACGAAGCGGCTGTCCGCCTGTTCATGCAGGAAAAGATCCGCTTCACTGAAATCTCAGATGTGATAGCGAAAACGATGTTGGAGCATCATCACAAACAGGAGTTTACGATTAAAGATGCTATTGATACTGCTGATTGGGCATATCAGCACACCTATGCCAGACATGCAGAAAAATAGCTGTCCAATCGTTTTTGAAGAGGAATCGATGCGATGAGTCCGACGCTGATATACGGCTTAATCGTGGCCCTGTTGGTTCTCGGCCCTCTCATCATCTTGCATGAGTTTGGGCACTACATTCTCGCCAGATTCCATCGAATCAAAGTGCTAGAGTTCGGATTTGGCTTTCCACCTCGGATGTTCGGCATCTGGTCTGGATCGACATTGGCGACTTTCTCAAGAGCCACCAGCTGGGAAGAAGACTTCAGCATCGACGATATCCATGTTGGGGACATGGTCACTGTGCTGGGGCATGAAGACGACGATGGCTTGATTGATGCCCTCAAGATGCGTCGTTTTGAATCGAACGATATTGCCTTTGCCCAAAGCTCAGCTACGGCGTTTGTGGGCAAGGTTAAATCGATTGATCCGAACGGTTTGACCATCGCCGATATGATCTGGTCGATCAACTGGCTGCCTCTCGGCGGCTTTGTGAAGCTGCGTGGTGAAGAGGATCCAGCTGCAAAAAATAGTCTTGCCGGGAAATCGGCATTGGCACGTTTCTCAGTCATCATTGCCGGCGTGGCAGTAAATGCGGTACTGCCGTTCATAATCTTTATGTTTGTGGTGATGATGCCGGTGGAACGTTTAGTCGGCGATGTCGTAGTGGCCAACGTAATGCCTGACTCTCCCGCTTACGAAGCCGGGATAAGGCCCTTGCAAAAGATCATTGCTGTAGATGGGCAACGCATCAACAGCTTCAATGAATTGCAATCGGCTGTGGTTCGGAAATTGGGGGAAGAGTCGAAATGGGAAGTGCAACGCGGCATCCCAGATCCTTTTGCACGTCCGACTGATCCTGAGGTGCACTATCTCGAAGGCGACACAAAAACTGTGGTTCTAGTACCGCGCTGGGACCCGCCAAGGCATGATGTGGTGTTGGAAGTTGATGATCCTTCTACACAGATGCGGCTTGGCGAGGCGCGTGTCTACAATCCGACTGTCGGCATCAACAATGATTTGCGTGTGGTTGCCGAGAGTGCGGTTGACAACAGTCTTTATGAAATCTCGATCAGTGATGCGCGGCGTTTTCTACCTGCAGTGCAGCTAGGCGAGACGGTGCGTATCACCGATGAGGATGACGGCACAGGGATCTACTACCTTGAAGCTCGCAAGTTCAACTCCGATCTTGGGTCAGTCACATACCTGCAAGAAGGTGCAGCCGGAGTGCAACTTCAACTGTTGAACCAACGAGTAGAGGCTCATGGAGTCCCCATAGTTAGCGCGATTCCCGAAGGCATCAAAGAGACCTTTCGCGTTATGATTTTGGCGCGCAATACGATTATCGGAACTGTTTCGGGATCGAAAAACCCGCAGTTTGAAGGCCCAGTGGCGGTTGGACCGGTCGGACTGAGCCAGTTGTCGGGAGAGGTTGCCACTGCTGATATACCGGTAACCTCGCGGGTGACGATCATTCTCACGCTTGCGGCAACACTGAGCATGTCATTGGCGGTGATCAACTTGCTGCCTATCCCGGGTTTAGACGGTGGGCGTTTGGCATTTGTGTTCTTGGAAGTGGTGCGTGGTGGCAAACGGGTATCGCCCGAAAGAGAGAATCTGGTGCATCTCGTGGGGTTTGTATTGCTTATCGCCTTGATCGCCGTCATCTCATTCTCAGATATTGCCCGACTTGTCGGCGGAGAAAGATTCCTGTAACTGATAATTGAACAAATATGATTTCCGAGATCGACAACCAAGTTAAGGCTCGCGAAAAAACTCTGCGAGTGAAAGTCGGTAGCGTGACAATCGGTGGAGGAAGCCCGGTTGTAGTGCAATCGATGACGGACACTGACACGGCTGATGTCGCCGCTACCGTAGCTCAAGTGAAACTGCTATCCGACGCTGGCAGCGAAATCGTTCGCATCACAGTCAACAACGATGCCGCTGCTCAAGCAGTGCCGCAGATCGCTAAACAGCTCGCCGATCTTGGATGCAAGGTGCCTTTGGTGGGCGATTTTCACTTCATCGGACACCGTTTGTTGAGCGACCATCCAGAATGTGCGAAGACGTTGTGCAAGTTCCGCATCAATCCTGGCAACGTTGGACGCGGCAAGCGGCATGATGATAATTTCAACACCTTCATCGAGATCGCGCGCGACCTAGGCAAACCAGTCAGAATCGGTGTCAATGCCGGCAGTTTAGACCCTGAGTTGTTGGTTCAGAAGATGGATGAAAACGCGCGTAGGTCAGAGCCGTTGAGTGGGGATGAAGTGGAACGCGAGGCATTGGTGGAGAGTGCCATCGCCAGTGCTGCGACGGCTGTTGACATCGGTTTGCCTGAGAATGCCATAATCATTTCTTGCAAAGTATCCCGTCTGGATCAGATGGTATCGGCTTACCGGACACTCTCGAAGTTGACTGACATCCCCCTGCACCTCGGATTGACTGAGGCCGGCATGGGGCAGAAGGGAGTCGTCGCGACGACGTCTGCTTTGTCCATATTGCTCTATGAAGGCATAGGCGACACTATTCGAGCGAGTCTGACGCCGGAGGTTGGTGGTGACCGTGCTAAAGAAGTCAAACTCTGTCAAGACATCTTGCAGGCACTTGGAATCCGAACTTTCCGTCCTTCGGTCACGGCATGTCCGGGATGTGGACGAACCACGTCGACGCTGTTTCGTGAACTAGCGAGCGAGATCCAAAAGAGGATAGATATCAATCTTCCGGCTTGGAAAACTCAATATCCTGGATCTGAGACGCTAAAGGTCGCCGTGATGGGATGCGTAGTGAATGGGCCGGGTGAGTCACGCGCTGCGGATATTGGCATTTCATTGCCGGGGAGCGGCGAGAGGCCTAGGGCTCCAGTCTTCATAGACGGGCAACGCGCGCACATGCTTTCTGGTCCTGCCATTGCCGATGAATTCATCGGAATGGTCGACGAATACGTCGAAAATCGCTGGGGCGTTGACAACGTCAGGTAGCGAAAACTTGATCGGCAAAGATTATTCTTGAGTTGCCATGAGAGCATCACAGTTCTACATCAAGACCACTCGCGAAGCACCCGTCGAGGCTGAGACGATCAGCCACAAGTATTTGACGCGCGGCAGTTTTATTCAGCAAGTCGCTGCGGGGATATTCAGCATCATGCCACTTGGATGGCGGAGTCTGGACAAGATCCGCAACATCATCCGAGAGGAGATGAACAACGCGGGCGCGCTTGAAGTAACGATGCCAGTTGTTCAGCCGCGTTCGATATGGGAAGAGAGCGGCCGTGCAGATAGCTACATTCCGCCGCTAGCATCGTTCAAAGATCGGCGTGAACGCGACATGGTTCTAGCTCCCACGCATGAGGAGACAGTCTCCATCATGGGACGCTACGGCATCACCAGTTATCGCGACATGCCGCTCATCTTGTATCAGATACAGACCAAGTTCCGCGACGAGACGCGTTCCCGTGGCGGACTCCTTCGGGTGCGAGAGTTCGAGATGAAGGATGCTTATTCTTTCGATGCTGATGTCGCGGGAATGGACGCCAGTTTCGAAGCGATGGCTCAGGCATATCACAACATCTTCTTGCGATGCGGACTCAATGCGGTAATGGTGGAAGCAGACTCGGGTTCCATCGGTGGTAAGGATTCCGCCGAGTTTGCTCTCCTCGCTGAAAGTGGCGAGGATACCGTACTTACTTGCGATTCAAATCCTTGTGAGTACGGTGCAAATCTTGAAAAGGCGGAATTTGACAAAACCCTCAATCCTGCAGAACATCCCGCGGCGATCGAGAAGTTCGCGACACCCGGAATCAAGACCATTGAAGCCTTGGCAAGTGCCGAATCAGTGCCTGAATCCAAGACTGCCAAAGCGGTTTTCTACACTATCGACGAACAGGTCTATGTAGTGGTGATTCGCGGAGACTATGAGGTTAATGAAACGAAGCTTCGCAACATGATGGGCGGATATGAGCCACGATTGGCTACTCCTGAAGAGGTTGTTGCGGCCGGATTCGTTTCGGGGTCCGCTTCTGCAGTAGGCGTGGACAGCGCTTTGGTGATTGCAGACGTATCGGCAGTAGAAAACTCCAACCTCTTGGCCGGTGCAAACGAAGAGGGTTATCATCTACGAAACGTCAACTATGGACGCGATTGGTCGGCCGATCATGTCGGTGACATTGCGGCTGCCTTGGAGGGATACAAGTGCCTGCGATGTTCTGATGGGCAACTTCAGCAGCACCGAGGCGTTGAAGTTGGACACATCTTCAAGTTGGGAACCATCTACAGTGATGCCATGGAGGTGAAGTTCAACGATGTTGATGGGACCTTGCGTTCTGCATACATGGGCTGTTACGGGATCGGCATTGGACGCTTGTTAGCCGCAGCAATCGAGGCGAACCATGATGAACGTGGCATAACGTTTCCCAAATCCATTGCGCCGTTTGAAGTAGTGGTGGTTGGCGTCAATATGCACAACAACGATGAAGTTGCCGCACATGCCGAGACGCTTTACCAGCGATTGCTGGAGGTGGGAGTAGATACCTTGTTGGATGATCGCCAAGAGAGTCCGGGAGCAAAGTTTGCGGATGCGGACCTGATTGGAATTCCAGTGCGCGCAGTTGTCAGTACACGCAGCCTCAGATACGGTGGGATAGAGGTCAAACATCGTCGGCAAGCGTTGTCTGAGGCTGTGGTTCACTCGCCTGAAGCTGTGGTTGAAGCGATTATTGACGCACTCTCGGCGTGATCGATCTCTGGAATTCCGCCAGCAGGTTCTCTAAAGTACGTTCTGAATCGAGGCGCGCACGGCTTGGCTACGTGATAGAGTTGAGTAAATAAGAACGCGCGTTGCGAGAGCGATGTGTTGAGGAAGTGGGCGTGAGCCCACTTTTTATTTTGAGAGGAATCTTCTCAAAATCCTAAGTTCGTATAGATGATGGAGGTTTGACAAGATGAAGAGCGACATGCTGCTTGCGGTGATGCAGCTCTCCGCGGAACGCAGCCTCCCACAAGATTCGGTTATCGCCGCATTTGAAGATGCCATCGCGGCTGCTTACCGCCGAGACCCGGCCGCTGAGAATCAGGATGTGAAAGTTCAACTTGATCCAGAAAGCGGCGAAGTAACTATCAATACCATCCTCCACGTGGTTGATGAAATCGACGAATTGGATTCGAGCGGACAGATCAGCGTAGATCAAGCGCGTTCGATCGATGTCCATGCTGATACTGGAGATGAAATTATCACCGGAGTTCTTGAATTCACGCCCCAGAGAATCGCGGCTCGGACTGTGACCCAAGTGTTGATGCAGAGGTTGCGCACTGCAGAGCGACGCTTGGTTTACGAACAGTATGCCGACAAGGAGGGCGAGATAATCTCGGCGCCGATCAGACGCATCGTATCTCAACGCGGCAAAGATGATTTCCCAGGTGGGCGTCCCACTGTGCTGATCGATCTTGGCAAGGCAGATGCCACGATGCCGAGTGATGAGCAGAGTCAAAACGAGCGCTATCGTACCGGCATGGAGCTCAAGTTCTATGTCACCAGAGTCAGCGACTATACGTCTAACGCTGATGGTGTGCCTGAAATCGTGGTTTCACGTCGACACCCGATGCTGCTCCGGCGGTTGATGGAGTTGGAAGTGCCGGAAGTGAAGTCCGGGTTGGTGGAGATCAAGTCGATAGCGCGTCAAGCAGGTGCAAGAAGCAAGGTCGCGGTGTATTCGAACAAACACGATGTAGACCCTATCGGAGCATGTGTGGGTCTACGCGGCATACGTATTCAAAACATCGTCACCGAGTTGATGGGAGAAAAGATCGATATTCTGGAATGGAGTGAAGACCCGACGGTTTTTATTGCCAACTCACTTGGTCCGGCTCAGGTTGAGCAAGTGATCGTCGGTGATGAAGATACGGCTGAGGTTATAGTTCCCGAAAACCAACTCTCGCTCGCCATTGGCAAAGAAGGGCAAAACGTATCGCTTGCGACACGGCTTACCAATTTCAACATCGACATCAAAGGCTCTGCTGCGTACGCGGAAGAATTGATCGAACGTCAGCGCGCACTTGAAGCTGAGGCTGCACGCAAGGCAGAAGCTGAGGCCGAGGCTGCAAGACTGGCTGCCGAAGCCGCGATAGCTGAAAAGATTGCTGCTGAACGTCTGGTTGCCGAACAGGCCGCGGCAGCAAAAGCAGCAATTGAGGAAGCAGAACGTCAACGCCAAGAAGAGCTTGCAGCAGCCGAGGCCGCGGCTAGCGCACGAGAACCAATTCCAACCCTCTTTGTCCCAGAACCTGATGTGACAGAGACGCCCGATTTTGATGAGGATGTAGTTGAAGTAACAGATGACACTGCTGAGTACGAGCTATTCGAACCTGAACTCGACAGCATTCCAGTTTTAGAAGAAACTGAGCCGTTGGAGATCGCTTCCGTTGCAGAGGTGATTGAAGAGGTTTCCCAGACAGCAGAAGAAGATCCGGCAGCAGCGGAAGACGAGCAAACTGAAACGTTACCGACTCAACCGCGGCCGGTTCCATCACTGTTCGTGCCTAATGTCCAACGCCCAGAACCAGAGCCGATTGTAGCCGAAGAGCCAGATGAGCCCGAAGAAGATCTTGACCTTGAGTTGCTTGAATTAGAAGAGAAGCTCAAGGAGCTTGAACTAGAGGAGCAACAGCGATTAGAAGCCGAACGCGAAGCCGCGGAATTCGATGCACTGGAACAGGACATCGATTCCGACGATTTGTGGGTGCTTCCAGATGATTTCAAAGTTGCCTCTGAAACTCAGGATTCTGGCTTGCGGTTCGCTGAAGATATCTCAGGCTATCGCGATGAAGACGGAAGTCGCGGCTCTAGACGCGGCGGTCGACGTAGTGGCGGCGCGAGCAGAACCAGGCGTTAGGTACCATTGATTTATCGATTGTGCTCCCTCAGAAGGAGGGTATGAATTGCCGCGCGTACGGCATACACCGCTTAGGATGTGCTTGATTTGCGGCGAAAGACGCCCAAAACGCGCGTTGCTCAGGATTGTTCGTACTCCTGACGGTTCGGTACTGCTTGACAAAGATGAGCGTATCAACGGCAGAGGATGTTACATATGCCCAGATTCGGCAAATACCGATCCGAAAAGAATTAGAGATAAGATTAAAAGAGCGTTGCATTTTCAAGGTGAGCTGCCACCCGAATTGATTGCTAACCTTGAATTGTGAGCAAAATAGTCATTGACCATCAGCTGAACTTCGACTGACAACACCAAATGGCCCGATCTCAAAGAACAAGCCAAAGACCTCGAGGACGTAACCGACGCATTAGCGGCGCGACCGAACGTCCCGCGCCTCGTCGCGAGACAGCAAGGTTTGCAGGCCCAGTTGACTTGCCGGCCGAGATCAGTGTCGCTGAGCTCTCGAGTGTGATCCATCGGACACCAGTCGAGATCATCAAGGAATTGATGCGGCTGAACATGATGGTGGCGATGAATGACAGTATCGATTTTGAAGTGGCGGCAACGATTTCAGTCCGTCTCGGAGTTCGCGTTCGCAAGCCAGTTGACATGGAGGAGTCGGAAGCCTCGGATCGCGTCGGATTAAGCGATGATGACGATAGCAAATCGAAGCCACGCCCGGCAGTGGTTGCTGTAATGGGACACGTTGATCATGGAAAGACGACGTTGCTAGATGCCATCCGCGGTACCAACGTAGTTGAAGGTGAGGCTGGCGGTATCACGCAGAGCATCGGGGCATATCAGATCCAACATGATGATCAACTCATAACCTTCATCGATACTCCCGGACATGAGGCATTTACTGCGATGCGTGCGCGCGGAGCTCAGGCAACCGATATCGCCATCATCGTTGTTGCGGCGGATGACGGCGTGATGCCGCAAACTGTTGAAGCGATAAGTCACGCCAAGGCGGCGCAAGTGCCAATCGTAATCGCGATTAACAAGATGGACGTGACTGGTGCGGATCCGACTCGCGTATCGACCGAACTTCTGGAACATGACATCATTGTTGAGGAACTTGGCGGAGATGTGTTGTCGGTCCCACTCTCGGCTTTGAAGGGCGATGGTGTAGATGACCTTATCGAATCGTTGCTGCTTTTGGCCGAGGTATCAGAGTTCACTGCCGATCCGAAACGCGGTGCTTTAGGTGTAGTGGTGGAAGCAACTCTGGATAAGCAACGTGGGCCGGTTGCGACTGTGATTGTGCGTTCCGGCACGGTAAATCTTGGCGATACGATTTTGGCCGGTGACAAGATCGGTCGAGTTCGCCACATGTTAGATGGATTCGGGCAAGAGGTGGAATCTGCAGGCCCATCGGTTCCGGTGGAGATCCTGGGGTTGAGCGGTGTCCCAGAATCGGGCCAGCAGTTCGAGGTGGTAGCAGATGAAAAGGTTGCCCGGCAGATGATAGATGCTCGAAACCGCCAAGAGCAAAGACGTCCAGATAGTTCCAGACCTTCGACGATGGCCGAGGTGTTGCGTCATCGGCAAAGCTATGACGCTGCTGAATTGAATCTAGTAGCAAAAACGGGCGCGCAAGGCACGATAGATGCGATTCGGCGCGCAGTTGATGGATTGTCATCCCCGGATGTGCAGGTCAAGCTGTTACACGCCGCAACTGGTCCAGTATCTGAATCTGATGTCATGTTGGCATCGGCTTCGGATGCCATGATTGTTGGTTTCGAGACCTCAGTGGAGCCGGCCGCCTTGCGCGCCGCAGCTTTGGAAAGCGTTCCGATAAAGACCTACGACATCATCTATACCATGATCGATGACATCAAACTCGCGGCCCAGCAGTTGACCGAACCTGATCGCGAGGAAGTAATAGTGGGACGTGCCACGGTATTGCAGATTTTCCCGCATGGCCGTCGAGAACGCATCGCTGGTGTACGTGTGAACTCTGGAGTTATGCGACGCAATGCCCGTATGATCGTATCTCGCGATGGTGAAGAGATATTTGAGGGTGCGGTATCTTCGATGCGTCATTTCGAAGAGAACGTCAGGGAAATCGCGACAAACTATGAGGGTGGGATTATGCTAAACGGTTTCCACGATTACGAAGATGGCGACATCATAACTTGCTATGAAATGCGAAACGTGAGCTGAAGATAGTCATCGGCATCGTTTCAAGCATCAGCTATGAATAGGCGAATCGAGCGGATCGAAAAGAATCTGCAAAGGATCATTGCGCAGATCATAGATGAAGAGTTGCAGCCACCAAGCCTCGTATCAGTCATGAGAGTTTCGTGTGACTCGGGTTTGACCAAGGCTCACGTTGCCATCAGCATCTACTCGCCCGGAGGGAATAGCGCAACAACGATCGAGTATCTTGATCAGCGAACGAGCTTCATACGCCGAGAGTTGGCTGCACGCGGCAAGATGCGGAGAACTCCGGAAATCAATTTCCTTCTCGACACCAGTTTGGAAGATGGGCAGGCGATGATCGATCTCATGTCGAAATTGTCGTCGCAAAGATGACCATTGGGAAACGATAGCCTTTTTCGATGGACGGGATGCTAACTTCAATATCAGGCTTTCTGAACGTTGACAAGCCGCCAGGATGGACATCTTCTGATGTTGTGGTGAAGTTACGCTCGGCCTTAGGTCTGCGGAAGCGCAAGCTCAAAATAGGGCATGGCGGGACATTGGATCCGATGGCGACAGGTGTCTTGCCAATCTGTGTCGGCAGCTCCACTAAGTTGACGCAGTTCGTTTTTGACGGGACCAAGTCATACAGGATGACGTCCGAATTGGGAACTGAAACTGACACGTATGATTCTGAAGGTACTGTGATTCATACCGGGGATTTCGCGTATGTAACCTGTTCCACTATGAAATCTGCGCTTGCAGGTTTCGTTGGTGAGATTGATCAGGTTCCGCCGATGTACAGCGCGCTGAAACGTGATGGCAGGCCGCTTTACGTATTGGCTAGGCAGGGAAAGACGGTGCATCGCGAGGCTAGACGTGTTTTGGTGTCGGATTTGCATCTGGAAGAGTGGCGACCGCCGCGATTCAGTTTGCGGATCGAATGTGGCAGCGGATTTTATGCTCGCAGTCTTGCACATGACATCGGTAAGATGATCGGATGTGGCAGTTATATGACATCTTTGCGACGCGAGCGAGTGGGGAGATTTGAGATTGCGGACACGGCATCTATGGAAGATCTGTTATCGACATCGGAGGATGATGTTTGGTTGCAGTTTCTGCTACCACCCGATTATGTATTGATGGACTTAAATTCAATCGTGCTAAATGCCGATGACGCGACAGGATTCGTACATGGAAGAGCCATTCGCATAGAAGGGCAATCGGATGTTGATGAAGCCGACACTCGAGTGCGGGTGTATTCGGAAGATGGATCATTTTTGGGAATCGGGAGCAAGGATGGATCAGACAGCGTGTTGCGTCCCAGGATCGTGTTGTTTCAGCCAAATGTAAAGGTTCGCGAGCATTAGTCAATGTAGAATCTCGTTATGTGCTGGTGCTCATTGTTTGGGTGCTGTCGCCTTGACGATAAATGTCTTCCCTCAATAACTTAGGGACTACCCACATACTGCAAAATGCACGGAGAATCTTTACTCTTTCTGTCGGCTGAGCTGATCATCATGCTCTCGATCATCCTCGTTGCCGCGAAGGTCGGCGGGGAGATCGCAGAAAGATTCCTCAAGATACCAGCTTTGATCGGCGAGCTTGGAGCTGGAATCATCATTGGACCGCATGCGTTGGGCGGGATAAACTTCTTTGATCGCGTCGGTCCCATATTCAGGGAGGTGGGGCCTTATATATCCGAATCGGCGAGTCATGCTGGAGATGCAGTTGAGCCGGCTATCCCGTTTGTCCTTTATTTCGTAGGCCAGCTAGGAGCTGTGCTGTTGCTTTTCGAGGCTGGTCTGGAAACTGATCGCAAGCGCTTCATACGATTTATCCGACCTGCCACTGTGGTAGCTCTTGGGGGAGTGATATTCCCGTTTGCCTTGGGCTTGCTGGTCACCTTGTGGTTCGGGTACGCGAGTTTCGATTCTATCGAGGATTCGATTCCGGCACTATTTATGGGTGCAATCCTCACTGCAACGTCAGTGGGTATCACTGCTCGAGTACTTTCCGACATCAGTCGCTTGGATTCGATTGAGGGTGTAGTGGTGATGGCGGCGGCGGTGATCGATGATGTGCTGGGTATCGTCCTTGTTGCGGTGATTGTGGGTATCGCGGCTGAGGGTTCTATTTCCGGCAGTTCAGTCGCGCTGCTGATCGTCAAGGCGATCGGTTTCTGGCTGGGACTGACATTCATTGGAGGTCTATTGGCGAACCGCATATCCAGTCTGACGATGTGGTTCAAGTCCGACGGGTCGACGCTGGTTCTTGCTATCACCTTGGGCTTCATTGCGGCCAGCGTTGCTGAGGTCTACTTCGGACTTGCAATGATCATCGGTGCTTTTTCGATGGGATTGGCACTCTCGGCAACCCTGCTCAAGGAGTACACGATATTCGCGATTCGCAACGGCGGAAGCGTACTTGTGCCGGTTTTCTTCTGCATCATAGGCATGCAGGTCGATTTGACGGCCCTTTCGGAATCGGACAATCTCGGTATGCTGGCACTTTTCGGGCTCGTAGTCACGGTTGTCGCCATCGTCTCCAAAGTTGCTGGTGCAGGACTTCCTGTGATGGCGATTGGATTCGGAAGAGCGCGCTCTTGGCGGATCGGGTTGGGAATGTTGCCGAGAGGAGAGGTAGCGCTGATTGTTGCCGAGATAGGACGCGCCAGCGGAATCATCGATCGCGACATCTTTACCGTTGCAATCGTGATGACGGTTTTGACTACGGTCATTGCTCCGATATTGCTAGTCAGGGCGTTTGGGAATCCAAGCAGATCCAGTTCAAGATCTACAGCGCGATCCCATTGACGCTTCGCTGTTTCAATGGTTGAGGGAGATATTATTTACGCGCGCGCTGTCGCCCCCGTAGCTCAGTGGATAGAGCACTGGTCTCCGAAGCCAGGTGCGTGAGTTCGATTCTCACCGGGGGCGCCATATCACGAGAATGGTCGAAGAACACCATCCCAAAATCGTCCAGCCTTTCCAGGTGGCTAATGGTCGTCCCCTTGTCAAGGCCGTTGCGGACCAGATTCGAGGTGCACGCACTAAAGATGCGTTCGCCAAGATCGTAGTTGTAGCGCCCACTCTCTATTCGGTATTTTTCCTGAGAAGGTCGGTTACCGACTACATTTGCAACGAGAACAACGGCGCAGTGTTCAACGTCGAGTTCATGAGGATCGAAGAGGTAGCTGATCGCCTGTTCGATGCCGCACCCGATCGACCTCATAAACCACCCATGTCGCGACTCATCGCATCGGAATTGATACACAATGCAATGTCGCGTCTGATGACTCCAGGTCCATTGACCGCACATGCCAGCAATGACTCGGCGCTGGAAGCTGTTCAGAGGACATTGCAGGAACTCGAGAGATTAGATATCGGTGCGACACAAGCGTTGCGACAAATGGTTCAGCAACCCTTGATGTACCTGTATCACCAGCTGATGGAGATTGACGAAAGGTATTCATCTGTCGCCGGGGAATACGTCACTCGAGAAAACAAGGCAGATATCGCTGCTCGAACGGTCATCGAGAATCCTGATATTGTCCGCTCGGTTCTAGCACCAAGATTGTTGCTGATCCAGCCCCCGCGTCTTCCGGATGCGTACTCGAATCTGCGAGAAAATCTTGAGCAACTGACCGATTCAGTGGCGATTCGCGTCTCTGCAGAAATCGCACCAGGTGATGCCGAATCTCCCGATTCCAGGTCCAAAACGGATTTCTATTCCAGCATGGGGGCGATGGACGAGCCGCGTGGGTTGATTCGCAACATTATCGCCGATGCCCGCGCGGGGATCAGATTCGGGGATATGGCTGTCTTATATCCGTCGAACGACTACGCATCGCGCATCAAAGATGCTCTCGATACGGCTGATATACCCAACTGCGGTCCGTCGACGCGGACTTTGGGAAATACATCAGCGGGAAGATTCGTGTCATTGTTTCTCAAGATGCTTGATGATGAAATGCGTCGCGACTCTTTCACCGCCTGGACTACATCCTCACCAGTTGTAGATCCGAGCACCGGTTTGAGAGTGCCTGCTGTTCAGTGGGAAGTCGCATCTCGCAACGCGAGGGTATCCAGTTTCTCGGGAAATTCGCGTTGGCGGCTATCTCTAGGACGCTATGCAGCTTCAATGCGGAACCGCGCTGACAGGGCTGAGAGAGTGTCAGATGAAGACAATGTTGTAGACCCTGAATCTTGGAGAAGCATGGCTGATGCAGCATCATCGTTAGTGGAATTCGGGGTGAAACTCGCCAGTCGCGTATCGGTTGACGATAACCGTACATGGTCAGAATGGGTCGATTGGATTGCAGAAATCATCGATGACTATCTTGCCCCGGTGACCCGGGAACGGGACGATGAAATATCGGGCTTGGATCGAATTCGCAACGAGTTGGATCGGGTTCGTGAACTTGGAAACATAAGTGAATCATCGGTCGATTTCAAACGATTCACTCGTACTGTGCTCCGATTTTTGCGTTCCAGGTTGAATGGGAAATCTGGATGGGGAACCGCAGTCTTGGTTGCTCCGCTAGACGCAGGTGTCGGAAACGCGTTCCGTACCGTGCATATCGTCGGCATGACAGAGGGAGTGTTCCCACATCACGGTCGCTCGGACCCGTTGCTGCCGGATGATCTTCGCCGGAGTTTGGATGAGGACGGTTCGCGTCTGCCCACGAAGAACGATCAGTTAGAGATTGGTCGCCAGATATTCCAATTGGTATTGCAATCCGCTGAAACCAAGAGGCTCTACTGGAATCGAGCACTAGTCGGTGCTAGCAACGAATCTTATCCATCGCCGTGGTTTGTCAAAGAAGTGTTGAATGTGAATGAACGTGTTGGCATACCGGTGAAAGATTTGATGGCGCCCGAAAACGGGATGATCGAATCGGTAACGCCTCTATCTGGTTTAAGTGGACTTGAGACTGGTGCAGCTTCCAGTTATGAATTTGACCTGCTCGATATAGCAAAGCGAGTGTCAGATAGAAGCGAATTGGAGGTTTTGCTGGCTAATGCGCGCAACTCGACAATCGCATCTGGTCGAAAAGTCGTCGTCTCCCGAACGTCGTCATCGTTTGGTGAACACGATGGAAATGTTGCTGCTGTCCAGATGCGCTCCGATCAGGTACTAAGCTTGTCTGCGAGCAGTCTGCAGAAGTACGCCACATGTCCGTACAGCTATTTCTTGTCTTATGAGTTGAATGTGGATGAACGGATTGATCCGGAGGATGCGCTCACGCTTTCGGCACTTGAGAAGGGGACGATTGTTCATGCCGTGCTTGAAAAGTTTTTCGGCGATCAAGCGAAATTCGGTTTAAGCGGCGAAGAGCAAGAGCTGAGCGTGCTGAGGGATGTAGCGCGTGACGAATTCGACCGCTATCAGCGCGATGAATACATAGGTTACGACGCGATATTCGATCTTGAGAAGGCGCAACTATTGCACCAAATCGAAGAGTGGCATCGTACCGCGTCCGAGGTCCTGCAGGACTATAACAGCAGAATGATGGTGGAGGTACCGTTCGGCAATCGACGCGACAACTTGGGGTGGATACGTTTGAGGGACGGTTCCAGCATCAGATTGCGGGGCAAGATAGACCTGATTGCCACCGGAGAGTCGGGAGTACTGGTGATCGATTTCAAAACGGGCAGTTCGGGATCATACTCGGATGTGGAGAAAGATGTCACCGCATCTGGGACGAAGTTGCAATTACCCATCTACTCCTCAGTCGCCCAGGTGCTGTTGGGCGACGAACCTAGCATTCGATCAGCGTACTGGTTTGTATTTGGAACCGGATCCACTCGATTGCGTCCCAGATCTCCAGTGGAACTGGCCACTGTCAGTGAACGTTTCGATGAAGTCATGAGTATCATCGTCAATGGCATCCGCAGGGGAGCATTTCCTACCAACCCCGGTGCACGTCAATCGCGCGGTGGCAGCGGCGACGCGCGCCCCCCTTGGAAGAACTGCAGATATTGCGTTTACTCAGATATCTGTCCTTCAGATCGGGTAACAGCTTGGGAAAAGAAGAAACACGCGAAAGAATTGGTACAGTACGTGCACTTGGCCGAGGGTACGGACAAATGACCGCCGAACTTTCAGATCGAGATACGCTGGACGTTATCCAAACCGACCTCGTTTCGAACATCTTTGTGGAAGCAGGCGCCGGCACTGGCAAGACTTATTCGCTAGTGCAACGAATCACCGCGCTGCTGAAATCGGGCGTGCCTATCGATCAGATCATTGCGATTACGTTTACCCGCGCCGCCGCATCGGAATTGCGGTCTCGCATTCGAGGCGAACTGGAAGATCTGCGCGGGCATGACCCTACAGATTCATATGTGACGGCAGCTTTAGAAGGCATCGATACAGCCGCGTTTCAGACGATCGACTCGCTAGTCTATTCGATTCTGCAGGATCACCCTCTCGAGGCTGAACTGCCGCCCGCGATAGTTGTGCAAGACGCATCAGCACAACTACGAGAATTTCGCGATGAGTGGCGGCAGTGGGCTATCGAGACTCTTGAAGAAGATGAGGACTTTGCGACGGTAATCTCTTCCGCACTGCGGCTCCATCTCGCGTCTCCCTTCGAGCGAATCAGCGAGCTCGCGCGCGAGATGAACCAAAAACATGACGCGATCAATCTTGCCGATTTCCCGTTCCCGAAGCGGATCGGCGTGGAGACCATCGGCGGACTTGGCAACCGAATCGACAAGCTGATCGGATTGATGAAGCCGTGCACAAAGTCGACTGACAACCTATATTTGGCAATGGCTCAAGTGGTTGAATGGTACCGATCGGACCCTAGATTCGGTACCTGCAGCAGCGAGGTCGAAGCTGAGAACCTTTTGATTGGTTGGCCTAATGTCAAATCAAACCAAGGTTCATACATGAATTGGCGACCGCCAAGAACCGGCGATCGAAACCTTGATGCAACGGTGAACTCCAGAGGAAAGGCAGCAATTGAGGCGGCTAGAGAATGCCTGTCGGAGATTATCGAATCGGTCAACCAAGTTCTTCAGACTGCGCGTGAAGCGGTTACGTTGGAGTTGCTCAAATACGCATACGCATTTGTACAAAAGATCGTCGATGAGCGTCGAAGTCTTGGAAACCTGTCGTACTACGATGCCATTACTTGGCTGATTGAAATGCTCAACAATCGCGACGATATACGGAGCACGATCCAAAGACGCTATCGCCACGTTCTCGTCGACGAGTTTCAAGACACCGATCCGAATCAAGTTGAGTTAGTGAGGCTCCTAACGGTGCCGCCGAATTCCGAAACCGTCTCTGCCGGCTCACTGTTCGTAGTTGGCGACCCCAAGCAGTCGATCTACAAGTTCCGTGGTGCGGAAGTGGAAGTCAGCCAAGGAGTCAAGGCCGACATCGAAGCCGATGATTCTGGCGGAAAGTACCTCACGTTGCGAGAAAAT
The DNA here is from genome assembly GCA_965242765.1 of Dehalococcoidia bacterium. GTDB lineage: Bacteria > Chloroflexota > Dehalococcoidia > Lucifugimonadales > Lucifugimonadaceae > Bin127. Next base: position 29,692 of record CBDESY010000004.1, read on the forward strand.
CGTCGTTCGACACGTCCGATAATCGATTGGGTGAACCACGTTTTCGGTCGATGGATGTCGGATGAAGAGGGTCAAGCTGAATGGATTGCGTTGAACATGGCTGATGAGACTGCTGCACCCAAGCAGTTCGGGAATGTGTTTCACTACGGTGAATCGATGAGTGATTCCAACCTGGACACGATTCGCAAGCGCGAAGCATCGGAAGTAGCCAAGATCGCGCGCGCAATCTGTGCCGGTGCACTTAGAGTGCGCGATCGACACGACGGTGGGGAACGGCAATCTAGACCTGGCGATCTGACAATTCTTACGCGTGCTCGGACCGATTGGGAAAACCTTTTTGCCGAATTTGATGCTCTGAATTTGCCCTACACCGCAGAAATCGGTGGTGCGGCAGTCTTTTCTACCCAAGAGTTCCGAGATCTGTTTAACTGTCTTCACGCCATCGATGATCCTTCGGATCAACCATCGACAGCTGGAGCGTTGAAGTCGCCGTATTTCGGGTGTACGGATGTCGATCTCTACGAATGGGCACAGTCTGGTGGCAGATTCAGTTGCACCGCTGATTTTCCGTCGGACGCAAGCTCTAGTCCGGTAGCTCAGGCGATGATGGTGATGCAGGAATACAACGTGTTGCGAGATACGTTGCAACCGCCAGTGTTGATTGAGCAATTCATACGAGAACGGCGGGGGCGCGAGTTGATGTTCCTAACTGACGATCCAACTGCTGGACTGCGTCGCCTAGACCTTGCGGTTGAGCTGGCACGTCGATTCACTGAAGAGGGTGCCGCATCGTTACGAGAGTGCCTGAACCGTTTCACTCAGTTCAAAGAATCTGATGAGTCCATGCGGGAGGAACCATCGCTAGAGTTTGATCAAGGGAAAATCCGCTTCATGACGATGCACGCATCGAAAGGTCTGGAATTTCCGGTTGTGATTCTGGCCGATCTTTGCCGCGGTGAAAGCAATTCGGCATCTAAAGTCATCGTCCAGCATGAATCAGAATCGAATGCTCGAACTCAGGTAGGAATCAGATTGGGAGGGTCGGCAAGGAACGGTTACTTTGAGACGCGAAACTATCAGGAATTGTACGAGGCTGACAATGCATCCGATTCGCTGGAGCGAACTCGCCTGCACTACGTCGCTGCCACTCGGGCGCGAGATTATCTGTTCGTGAGCCGCTATCGCAAAGACACAGGTGGGAAACGCGACAAAACCGCCGCTGGCACCATCGATGGAATCGTAGGCGGCGATGAAAATATCTGGTCGCCAGTGCCTCAAGATTGGTCTGAACTGTCTTATACGCCAAAATCGATCGAAAAAAGCTCTCAAGGCCACACTGTTCGCGAAGATCGCGATGCGTGGGTCGAGAACCACAGGAAACTTCACGATGCCGCGTCCCGACGATCATGGACGAGTCCGAGTGCGCTTAAAGATGCCAAGAAAGATGAGAGAGCTGACATCCAGGACGATAAACCCGATTTCGTAGTTGTCGCGGATGAAGAAACTCCAATCAATCGAGGACGTGCTGCGACTAAGTTAGGCATCGCCGTACATGCCGCCATGCAACGATGTCTGGAAATGCCGGATGCCAACATCGATCATATTGCCGAAATTGAAGCCGAGAAAAATGGCATCCCAGAGCATCGCAATGAAATCGCGGATCTTACTCGCGCGACCTTCAACACCCCTCTGCTGCAACGCGTTCTCGGGATGCCCCGCGACGCGATATGGATCGAGAGCATGGTAGCCGTACCCGCGCCTGGCACTGGCAGGCAATCAAAGGTCATCGAAGGTCGCGTCGATTTGATCTATCGACTCGATGACGGAACAGTAGGAATCGCAGATTTGAAAACTGATCGCATATTCGATCGTTCGATAGCCGATATGGCTGAGCCTTACATCCCGCAGATGGGTGCGTACGCGTACGCGGTTGAGAAGGCGATGGGAGTGCAAGTTTCGAGGGCCAGCATACTGTTTTCGCGTTTGGCGCTTGATGCCCCCCAAAAAGCGGAGTATCAGATTGATGATGTGCAGAGCTCAATCGCACAAGCATTGGGGTTGGTAGCATCACAATCGGTAGTTGCGTGAATCTGGAATGACACTGGAGGGAAATCGGTTTGAAACTGCTAAAAGGCAAAAAGGCGCTGGTTACAGGATCCCGTCGGGGCATTGGTGCTGGCATTGCGCGTGTATTCGCTGAAAACGGTGCAGATGTCGGTATCAACGATGTGCACCGCGACGAAAACGCCGATGCGATCATCGCTGAAATCGAGGCTTTGGGACAAAAAGCTAGTTGGCACCAAGCCGACATCGGTAACACCGACGACCGCGAGCGCATGTTTGATGAGTTTCTCGAAACTCATGGTCAGATCGACATATTGGTGAACAATGCTGTGGCATCAGCAGACCCGCATTTCACTAACATCACTGAGGAGTTCTGGGACTTCCTAGTCGGACACGCTCTCAAAGGCTACCTGTTCTGCTCTCAACGAGCAGTCAAAGAGATGATCAAGCAGGGCAGTGGCGGACGGGTCATATCGATATCCAGCGTCCATAGCTATCGTGCCTGGCCTCAAGACACGGTGTACGGTATCGTTAAGGCCGGACTTAATCGCATGGCGATGAGCATGGCGGTTGATCTCGCTGGCACTGGCATCACTTCCAACTGTGTCGCACCGGGATACATCGATAGTCGTGTGCTGCCACCAGAGGACGAGCATCTGCGGGGGCAACTGGAAGGATACGTTGATTACGCGCGCGATTACATCCCCAATCGTCGCGGTGGTGTGCCGCGAGACATCGCCAACGCATGTCTATTTTTAGCCTCGGACCTTGGTGACTACGTCAATGGACAGACGATAACTGTGGATGGTGGTTTTTTGTCAGGTGGAGTGCCCCCGGGTTCGGTCCCGCTAGAGCCCGGGATGCCGGGCGCGGCTGAGCAGTAGGGCATCGGCATCGGCTCAACAGGGAGACTTGGACGTTGGAATCGATACTTCAGCACATCGAACGAAACGTTGATCGGTCGCTAGAAACACTGTTCGCTTTGGTTCGTCAACCGAGCGTTTCGGCTCAACGGCTAGGTTTCGATCGCGCGCCTCATCTGGTTGCGGAGGTGTTTGAGCGTCACGGGTTCGACAGTGAGATACTGGATGCGCCAAACAACAGTCTGCCATCGGTGTACGGCTTCGCAGCTGCGGACCATGAGGCACATCGCAGAGCGCGTCAGGTTTCTGGGGTCGACGATTCCGATGCCGCTCCCCCTACTTTGATGCTGTATGTGCACTACGATGTTCAACCTACGGACCCGATTGAGCTTTGGGAAACAGACCCATTTGAACCGACGCGCCAAGATGATCGTCTATACGGACGGGGTATGTCAGACGATAAGGGGAACATCGTAGCTCGATTAGCTGCTATCAACGCATTTCGTGATGAATGGGGAGGATTGCCATGCAACATCAAGATCTTCGCAGAGGGTGAGGAGGAGTCGGGTTCTCCCAATCTGCCTGGGTTGATCGAAAACCATAAAGCCAAACTCAATGCTGATGCCTGCATTTGGGAAGGTGGAGGTCGCAATGCCCAAAATCGCCCATTGATCTACCTCGGACTCAAGGGCGTTCTGGCAATTGAACTATCAGTATCACTGCTGCACGGCGATGCTCATTCTTCATACGCTACGGTTTTACCGTCGGCAACATGGAAGCTGGTAAATGCACTCAACTCCATGAAAGACCCTACCGATGATCGGATCCTGATCGAGGGTTTTTACGACGATGTTCGAGATTCCACGCCTGCAGAAGACGACGCGTTGGCGAATCTCCCAGATGACTCTGACGAATGGCGCGAGACGTTCGGCAACGCATCGTTCGTCGCTGGATTGGGTTCCGAAGACCTCTCGAGGAAACACTTGTTCATGCCGACTGCCAACATCATAGGCATTGATGCGGGTTATCAGGGACCTGGCATGAAGACCGTATTGCCAGCCAAGGCCAGCGCCAAGATGGACTTCCGACTAGTGCCCGACATGCGCCCCTACGATATCTTCAAAAAGATCCGTCGTCATCTGGATCGTCATGGCTTTGAAGATGTTGAGCTGAATCTCATCAGCGGCGTGTACCCATTCCGAACCGACATGTCTTCCAAGTGGGCGCAGATGGCGATTCAAACTTCAGAAGAGACGTACGGCAAATCCGCCGTCGTCTACCCGACTATGGCCGGATCGGGTCCGATGTACGATTTCGGAGGTGTGCTGGGCATTCCGATAACCTCGGCCGGCATCGATCACCCGAGCCATAAGATTCACGCGCCGAACGAGAATATTACCATCGAGGATTTCGTTCTCGGCGCCCAGAACATCGCGCGGTTGATTCAACGCTTTGGCGCGGAGTGGTAGATTGAAATGAGCTACGATACTGTGAGTGGCGAAAACATGGTATGTCATAGTATACTATATCACTAGACGATAACACTCAACGCGGAGATCACGATGGCTCGAATAATCAGTTTTATCAACTACAAAGGTGGGACCGGAAAAACCACAATTGCGGTCGAAACTGCCGCTACTCTCGCTAAGGAGTACGACTTCAAGGTTCTGCTGATTGATCTTGATCCGCAGACCAATGCTTCATTCTACTTGGTTTCCGAAACTGACTGGGAAGAGTGGGCCTTTTCACAAGGTTCCCTCAAGAATATATTCCAAAATGCTATACATGGTGAAGCGCAAGACATTAATAAAACTATTATGACTGATTTATATGATTGTATTGATTTGTTGCCTTCCCATCTTGATCTTCTGCCTGTTGATTTAGAACTTGCCGCAAAATGGGGAGCACAGTCTTCAGAGGCGAAGATGATAATCAAAGATAATCTTGGCCCCGTGATTGATCATAGAGGATACGACTTCGTGGTGATTGATTGCCCGCCGAACCTAAATTTGTTGACACAAAACGCCCTGATGCTCAGCGATTCTTACACAGTAGTCTGTTTACCCGAGTACTTTTCGGTGCGTGGCATCGCACTCATAGAAGCGCAGGTCAATAACATGATGGATCAGGTCAATAAAAATTTGGTCAGGTTCGGAGCGGCACCGATTCCCGGGCCTATCATGCGTGGCATCATATTTAATAGGGTCAGGTACGTTTCTGGTGGCACAATAGCCCAGGAGAACTGGATGTCACAGGTTAGAAGAGAGTATCCTTCGGTAACTTTTCGCAATTTCGTTGCCGAATCCGTTAGGGTGGCGGAAGCGTCGCACACTGGCCCAATAACTTTTTCCACGCGTGCGGTTGATGAACAATATGTGAATCAGATGCAAAAAGTGACAGAAGAGTTCTTTGATAAGGTAGTCAAGGGATAGGAGTGGAATATTGCCATTAGACAGGATCAAAGATTCGCATGAATTGGCCGACCTCTTGGACCTTGCTGTTCATGCGTTGCGAGCACAACCGCCAGTTGCACTAGCTACTGAAGAGACGCTTGATGAACGGAATAGCCGTGCATCAAGCGGAAAGGTTAACGGTCGGAAGATGGAGCAAGAATTGAATCGACTTGCAGATCGACTTCCGGGATTCGAACGGACGGTCGCTGAGAGTGAGCTTGCCTCAATGACAGTAGCAGCCATCCGACAACTTGCTCCGTTGCTGGACATAAGATTGCCTAGCAAAGCAAAGAAAAGCGAGTACATTCAAATTCTGTTGGGCCAACTGTTTGATGCTCCTGCTGGTCAAGAGTTGGTTAGGAATTTCCACAAACGAAATGAAAAGTTTCTACATAAACAGTCCAATGCTTTATCGAGTACTTCGCGGCCTACTCCTACTGGTAAAATTCGCTGAATCTACTTGGATAATTGTACTACATCGTAATTATGTAGATGGTAGAAATCATTAATAAAATGCATCACTAGATGTAAAATATTTCTGCGGAGTGGTAGAGCATTCCATGAATGGAATGTTGGAAGTGAGGGTTGATCTAATGGCCGGACACAAACCATTTAGCGAACTGACCAAGGATTTTACTCCTGAACGGTGGCGGGAAATCAACGACGTAACAAGGTTGATGATCGCCGAGATGCCGCTGCACGAGCTTCGTCGGGCGTGTGACCTCACTCAAAAGGACCTGGCCGATGCGCTCAACGTCAAACAGCCCGCGGTCTCTAAGATGGAACAACGATCGGATGCCTACATCTCGAGTCTCCGTTCTTACATCGAAGCTATTGGGGGCAAACTGAAGATAGTAGCCGAGTTTCCCGAAGGTGAAGTCGGCATTACGAACTTCGGGCAACTGGCGGACGACGGTGAAAGCATGGAGAAGTTTGACTGACTAGAATCTGAATCTCGACAAACAAAACCAAGCTACGGAGTTCAATGCTTTGGCAATCATCCAACCTACGCCCGATCACGTCCTCGACGCTGATACCATCGCGAAGCTCAAGACGGTCAACTCCACTGCGGTCGTTGACATCTTGGCTCGCAATGGGCATGATCCTCGTTACGTCTACATGGCGAATATCCGCACGATGAATCCCGGCGTCAGACTCGTCGCGCGTGCTATCACCGTGCGTTTCCTGCCAGCGCGTCCCGATCTGATGGCGGAAAAGCCCGGAGGTGAAGAGTCGCCGGAATATGCCGCGTTTGAACTTGGCGGGCCTGGCGATGTGATCGTTATGGAATCGATGCGCACGAAGTGGATGTCTATCGGCGGGGATATCAAATTCTTGCGTCTGAAGCAACGTGGCATCGACGGATTGGTGTGCGATGGCGGTATCCGAGACATGCACACCGTCAAGGATTACGGTGTCGCGCTATACGGCTACGACAAGACGTCGAGTCTCGGGACACGCGTCGGTACGCCATACTCGACGAACGATGCCATCAACTGCGATGGTGTGCTGGTCAAGCCGGGGGACTACATAGTTGCCGATGATGATGGAGTTGTCTGCATCCCTCGTGTAGTAGCTGAAGACATTGCACATAAAGCAATCGAGTACGATGATCTTGAAGAGTGGATTAGAGCGCGCCTCGACCGCGAAAACCTCACGCCCGGAAAGTACTATCCGCCTGACGACGCCGTGATCGCACAGTACCGCGCGGAACGGGATGCGACTGGCTAAAGATAGACATAGGTCGCTACACCATGCCGCTTGAGTCTGACCATCTGCGTAGGGCAATCGATGCGCTTGAGGCCGCATTGGAACGCGTAAATGACGATCACGTGATAGGCAGTTTGGATGAAGTATCGCAGAATCTAATGCGGATGGGGATGCTCCGATACTTCGTAAACGCATACGAGATTTGCCGTGTGCTGATCGATCGTTGGCTGCGCGAAAACTTTGGACGCGATGTTGCCAGCGTGTCGCGCCGAGAGATTTACCGGATCGCTGGAGAGACGGGCCTGATCGACGGGGTAGAACGTTGGTTCGTCTATCACCAAGAGCGGAATCGTTCGTCGCATCGGTACGATGCCGAGATGCTCAAGATGTTGTCAGATACCGTGCCAAAATTCGTTGAAGATGCCAATGCGTTGTTTGCCGGGCTGAGTCGTCAAGATGCTTGATCTCAAACCTGAACATCTCGAGATTCTGACATCGATTCTCCGGGCTCGTGTGCCTGAGTGTGAGATTCGTGCTTATGGGTCCAGAGTAAATGGAAAGGCTAGAAAATACTCGGATCTAGATTTGTCGATCGTCGGAGAAGTCAAGATCGATCGTTACACCATGATGGAGTTGAAAAACGACTTTGACGAATCTGATCTTCCCATCCGCGTAGATTTGCATGATTGGCATCGAACGTCGCCTAATTTCCAGGAAATCATCGCGCAGAAGTACGTCGTCATCCAAGAGCCGCGAAACGGTGATCGGCGCGCGTTTGAATTAGGAGGATGAGGATTTTGAAAGAATCTAAGGATGCACTGCCGCCCGTCCTCGCTGTCCCCCTCACCCCGAGCCTATCCCACGGAGCGATTTGTTGCATAGCCTGGTTCGTATAGTAAGTCGCTTATGAAACTTGGCAACATGAAAATGCAGTGCCGCTGTGCATCCCAACCGACGGAAGCGGATAGTGCGCGGTGTCAACAGGCAGTATCCTAAACCAGTCTAACGTGCATCTAAACCACATGTCGCGTCACTTTAGGCGAGGCCGGATGGGAATTGCTTGGTTCAAGGGTTGTTGAGCAGAGGATGCTTGAAATCTACCAACTTGCACGCCGATCCGAAAAGTTCTATGTTCCATTCGTCGGTAGAACTCAACCGTTTCCTCAACCGCAACATACCTCCGGTTGTTCCTATGGGCCTGATGTTCGCCCCTGTTTCACGGATTGTTCGCGCCACTGCGCTGTTTCGGTGACGCGGGCTACGGCCTGCTGCGCCAGAGTTCGATGCTGATATGTAAGAACGTTCGGTGAAAGAGACGATACGATCGACATCGGTTGATGTAGGTAGCGAACCTCTTCCTCGGCGCCAAGGTGTCAACACGGCGATAGGCAGTTTCACCAATATGTCTTCCCAAACCTGATCGACATGGGCATCAACGGATCCATGATGCGGTACTTTAAATACTGACGGTTTGCACGTGGGCTGGTTGTAATCTTTGAGGATCTCCACCCATCCCCTTCTCTCTAAATCTGCCCCCAAAAGGATTGATGCACCATCTAGTTCAATGAGGAGTACGACCGAAGCATCGTTGGGTGTCAGCGACGGAATCCTCCGCTTCGCTTCCGTTGTAGTAGGCACGATGAGATTTAGCCTTTGGATGAATGTGTTGTAAGTCGCGTCAGAAGGCGATAGCGACCAAATCCTGCATGCGTTTTGATTGAATATCAGGCGATTCGCAATGGCATAAGAACACGTTGCCGATCTTCGGCTCAGAGTAGTGAAAGCGTTGTAGAGCTCGCGCAAACCGGAACCGGCCGGCGTCGCGGGCCTCTTCTCCAAGGCCGCAACCAAAGACAAGAATTCTTCTTCACGGAGTGCGGCCGCGCAACAAAATACAGCTTTATCGCAAACTCGGACTAGTTCAGCGATGCCTTTGATATGATCATCATGCCAATGCGTAGCGACTATGAGGCGGACGTTGTCTGATGGATTAGTTCCTAGCTTTTCGAGGTACTCCAGAGCGGCTGGGCGGCGGTCCGTTCCCAGACATGAGTCGACAACAATCCATTGCCCGTTTCCAATGTGGACTAGGACGCACTCACCATAACCTGGACCGAAGACGTTGACCTCGATTTGATCTGGTGCCGGAGGTGAGAATTGACTGCTCAATCGCGCAACGAATCCGAAATCTTCCTGGCCCACGCGATTCCATCGGATCGGTCCCGTTGCGTTAAGGCTGGCATATCTCGGAATATGATCTGTGAAATCCGTCGCTTAGTGCCGCTTGCTTTACGTTCATATCCGATGACCCAGCGGAACACAGCGCCTGGTTCGAGCCTCGCGACATCGCCTTCGGAAATCTCCGTCAAGGGGATTTCGGCCTCTTCCTCGATCAGTTCATGGGATTCATGATCGTATACTTCCTCAGTCACATCTATGAGCCTTGCGGAGAATCCGTCAACCGTTAAACCGATGACGTAACCTTCCCATTCTTGAAGGGCGTGTAGAGTGACCCAGTTTCCGGTCACCGGACGAGGTAGCGCAGGGAGCAATTTTGCCCACAAATTTCCTTGAGGATAAACACCGGCGGTGATGGTCTTTTCAGGCGGGTTGGAGTATGAATTACTCGTCTCGACATCGGATCGGATTTGCGACTGGGGTGGTGCCAAATCGACAGGTTCGACATATCCAGCCTTGATCAATTTCTCGGGATTGACGTGTGACCAGCTGTCATCGTCACGATGTGATGAAACAGGGATCGTGCTTACTATCCGACTCGATGTGGCAACTGACATTGCTAATCCTCCCTCAAAGACATAACTATGTCGATGATGTGTCCTGATCGACTTATAGATTCTTCAAACTGGATCTCGAGAAGATCGACAATTTCGGCTGTTGCACCGACATCCTGAGGATTTTCGACCGTGAAGTGGTCATTGACTTCCACGTATACACCGGTACTGTCTGCTCCGACCTGACTCGACGGTTGAACGGTAACGTTGATTCTTCCGCCTGTAGGCCGACGTTCCACCTCTATCTGGCTCATGGTGATTGATGTCATTCCGCCCTTAGATCCGTCGGGTTGCAATTGCTCTCCCCAGTCGCCCCAAGGTTCGACCGGTGCTAGCCGTCTACCTATGAGGTCCCTTTCGCGCTGATCTTTCACAAGAAAGTGAACATGCCTATTGATTCCCATTGAGTGAATGGGAGTGTGAGGCAGTTGCTCGCGGAAGATTCGAACTCCCAAATCCCGTAATCGAACAAATGGGTGTTGGTTCGTGTTTAACGAGAAACGATCCGGCAAGACTTTCAGGTCTAACCACTCGGCTCGAAACGAAGTGATTTGTTGTTGGGCGATCTGAAGTTCGGCGACATTTACCGTTCCCTCTGGTAGCAACTTGTTCCAGCCAAACCATGCGGGCGTGAAAATCGAAGGATTGAAACTTCCCAGAAACACGATCGAAGCGCCAGTAATTTCTGGTTGTATTCTCAACTTCTTTGTTGCCTAGGATCGGTCGCCGGCACTGGCGACCGGTAAACTGTTGCTCATAGATTTGCACGTCAATCGAATTGTAAACCAACAGGGGACTTTTGCTCAACATTCTGGTTTGTGATTCAATTTACGCATCGCTGTTCAGCACTTTCGCGGACGAGATGGTGGGAGACGATCGTGGTAGCAACGAACGTCTCGAAGGGACCCACTCGGAGATGGACTAGGATTCTAAGGATTTAGTGGTGATAGTTTGAGGTCTTGGCTTGGGTGTGGTGCGTTGCACGTATGATGGGGACGGGGTGTGGCGGTGCATCCTTAGAATCTTTCCAAATCGTCAGCATTCTAGTTCAAAGGATCAAGGGTACCCCCTCTACGAGTATGCTCTCAGATTGACGCTTTAACGTCAGGGCATCGCGGGATTTTGAAGTGTGGCGATTGGCAAAATTGAAGAATGCCAATCGTATCTGTGTCGCACTACCTGCGTTTCGATACGCGAACCAGCATCAGATTCGCGTATCTGAACCTGGTTGTCGCTTCGGAGGTGTGGCTAGATGACATCTAACTTACGTCAAAAATCTATCTTCGCCCTCATCGCCATGACGATGGTCTTCGTGGTGTTATCTAACTCCGTCAACCTAGTTTTTGGAGCCGCTATCCCCGATGTGCCGGAAGCGCCAACTCTCACATCAGGCAATTCTTCACTCAAGGTCAAATGGACCCCACCAGGGAGTGACGGGGGTGCTGAAATCACGGAGTACTACGTCGCTTACATTCTCAATTCCGCATCCGAATCGGAAAAGGATGATGATGACAACTGGACTAAGACTTCGGCTTGGAAAACTGGCGGAGGTAAGTTGACTTATACGATTATCGGATTGGTCAATGGTTCAGCGTACGATGTCAGAGTACTTGCCGAAAACTCCGAGGGCATGAGTCCCCAATGGTCAAGGTACTCAACTGCGACACCAGTGGAACCTGACACTATACCTGGTGCGCCAACACCTACAACATTGGTGGAAGGAGACGAGCATCTAGTAATAGAGTGGAATGAACCAGCAGGTGTAGTTATCACTCGATACGATGTTCGATACATCGCAAGCAACGCAGACGACAAGACCGACAACAACTGGACTGTGATCAGCCCTGCATGGTCTGCAAACGATCCCGCACTCACCGAAACGATTACTGGCCTGAGCAACGGCACGTCTTACGATGTTGAGATTAGAGCCTACAACGGTAATACTAGTAAATGGTCAACCCCTCGCTCAGGGACACCACGCACGATTCCGGGAGCACCTACCAATGTTGCATCCGCACCTGCGGATCGACAGCTCACGGTCACTTGGGATGAACCGACAAGCAATGGCGGTGCTGAGATAACGGCGTACCATGTTAGGTACAAAAGCGATGCGACCGGCAATGGCACTGACGATTCGTGTGCAGCAGAAGATACAACAAAGACAGACGGCAACTGGAAATTGGTTTGCGATGCATGGTCTACAGGTGATTTAACTCACACTCACACTATCAAGGCTTTGACGAATGGGACTTCTTATGATGTTGAAGTCCGCGCTGTCAACGAAGCTGGTGATGGACCTTGGGCATCAGCTTCGACCGGTACCGATGGCGATGATACGACTCCGCGCACCAAACCGGGAGTACCTATCAGCGCTGCTGTGGCATCCGCAAACAACGCACTAGACGTGACGTGGAACGCTCCGACCAGCGACGGCGCGACCAACGACGGCGGTTCCCCGATAACCAGTTACGATGTGCGGTACAAAACAACGAAAAACGGTACCTGGTCTACTGAGCAGGCATGGACTTCCGGGGATCTGGAGTACGAGATCGATGGCTTGACCACGCGAGTACAGTATGACGTTCAGGTGCGCGCGGTCAACAAGGCCGGTGCGGGCGAGTGGTCCGAAACGGTTAATGGCACACCTTTTACCGTTCCTGGTCCGCCTACTGCATCCGTAACATCAGGTGCAGGCAGCTTATCGGTCAGTTGGACGGCACCTGCAGAAGACGGCGGTAAACCTATCACCGATTACAAGGTGAGTCACAAGCTGACTACTAGCAACACTTGGGGACCTCCCGCATCCGCGGGTACTACTCCGCCGTACTCCATAACTAGTTTGGACAACGGGAAAAGATACGATGTGCAGGTGCTGGCGGTGAACGCAGTTGGTGATAGCGACCCGTCAGCTACGGTTTCTGGCACTCCGAAGACAGTACCCGACGCGCCGAGTCCAACTGTGGAACCGAGCAACAGGAGTTTAGCAGTTTCGTGGACCGCACCTTTCGATGGCGGCTCGCCAATTATCCGTTACGAGGTACAACATCGGGAGAAACGCCTCACTCCCCCTTCGTGGACTACCAAGTCCGTCGCAGGCAATATCCTGTCATACAACATCTCTGGTTTGACTAATGGGCAACGCTACGAGGTGCAGATGATAGCCGTAAACGGAGAGGGTGATAGTGCGCCGTCATCCCGAGTCAATGGTACACCGATCGCGGTTCCTGCGAAGCCAACGTTAACACTTACACCAAGCAATGCACAGATTGCGGCTTCATGGTCAGCACCAGATAGCGGCGGTTCAGCAATCATCAGATATGAAGTACGGCACAGGGCTTCAGGCGGCAGTTGGCCGACTGAGCGGTCTAATGGCAAGAATCGTACAACTACGCTATCTAGCTTGACCAATGGTCAGATATACGAAGTGGAAGTTCGTGCGGTCAACGGGGTAGGGAACGGACCTTGGTCGGCAGCTTCGGCCACACCTCGAACCATCCCTGCTAAGCCCGTACCACGGGTAGCTCCAGCAGACGGCAGTCTTTCAGTATCTTGGAACGAACCTGACACTGGCGGATCGGACATCACCAAGTATGAAGTGCGTCACAAGGCATCAGGTGGCAGTTATGGAAGTCCGCAATCTGCTGGCACGAGTCGGACACACAACATTTCTGGATTGAATAACGGTCAGAGATACGAAGTGCAAGTTCGTGCGTTCAACGTTGCAGGGAATAGCGGATGGTCAGACGCCGTTCCGGGTACTCCACGTGGCGTTCCTGGTGCGCCGACGGCGAGGTTGACTGCTGGTGACTCGAAGATCGACGTTACATGGACAAAGCCAAGCGAAAACGGATCGACTATCACCAGTTACGATGTTCGCTTCATACGTTCCGACGATACATCCAAGAATGATCCCACCAGCTGGACGAGGCGGATATCGGCATGGACGAGCGGGAATCGTGAATATTCCATCACCGGTTTGACGAACGGCGTTGGCTACGATGTTCAGGTGCGTGCGGTGAACGGAATCGGCGATGGTGGTTGGTCGCCTGTAAAATCGGCCACACCTTCAAACCCGAATCCGCCCGGCAATCCTCCAGATCAAGACGGTCTATCCTTCCCGGCGCCAAGTGGATTGACACTTGTTCCTGGCAACGGAACGATCGCCGTGTCATGGATTGCCCCGACGCCACCCGCGGGTTACTGGATTCAACAGTACGATATTCGCTACAAGAGAAAAGGTTCGTCGCAATGGACATCAGTGGCAAACGCCGCGGATGGCAACACGACGACGTACACGATTAGCGGTTTGACGAACAATGTAGAACACATTGTCCAAGTACGTGCGATCTACAAGAAAAACCCGGAAAACGACGGTGAATGGTCGGTTCCTGCGTCTGCGCTGCCAATCGGTGACGGTGACGGTGACGGGCCGCTGGACATTCCGATTCCGGAAGCGACGTCGCCCTATAGAATCCTTCGCATAGAACCCGCGTTCAGCGGCGTCACGGTCTTTCCGAGCGATTTGATACTGCTTTCAACAAACGTCTACGGCGTTCAGAACGTTATGGACAACAGCCTTGGCAAGGATGGCATATTCGATTGGACGCGCGATAACAACGCTGGTTCGATAAATCCCGAAGGCAACCGCGAAACGTTGTACACCGCTCCGAGATATCCGGGGACTTACAAGTTACGTACTTACGTATCCCAAAGCAACGGGTGCCGTGGTGCAGTAGATCCCGAAACAGAAGATGAAGCGAGGGCACGTTGCACTGCTGAGTTCGAAATCGTCGTGCGGCGAGATAGAACCGGCGAACCACCCGTTGGCGATAACGACCCGAATCCCACGCCCACACCGACATCTTCTCCAGTTCCCATCCCAGAGGGCGTTCCGCCTGATGGGGACGGCCCCGACACCCCAGATAGCACCCCTGAGGACGAAGATGATTGTTCAATCTTCACTGATGCAGATGGCGGAGAATACATAGGCGATGGTTACTGGATCGAAGCCGAACCGGGAGCTTTGGGCGACCAAGAATCTGTCTGCGTGAATATACGAAAGCATCCGCCACCAACTGATCCTGCGCCAAACCCGGATCCAGTGCCCTCAGACACGCCTACAGCGTCAGGCACACCGACAACATCTGGTACTCCGACCACGTCCGACACTCCTACGATATCTGGCACTCCAACATCGTCCGATACACCGACAACATCTGGTACTCCGACCACGTCCGACACTCCTACGATATCTGGTACTCCAACATCGTCTGACACACCGACCACGTCTGATACTCCGACCACGTCTGGCACTCCGACGGCATCTGGAACGCCTACGTTGTCGGGCACACCCACACCGACTCCGAGCCAGAACCCCGACACATTTGGCGACAATTCCTACCAGATCAATGGATACAACAACCGAGGCAATCCAGTGTCTGACTACCGATTCGAGACACATGCGACGGTCTGCGTGCCGTTGCCAAAAGAGCTCTCGTCTCCACTAGCCAATATAGAACTCGTGCAGCTGATGGCAGATGGAACACTGAGGAGTCTGCCCACTGAGATTCGAATGACGTCAGATGGTCAGGAGATGGTCTGTGGCAATATCGACAGTTTGCCGGCGCGAGTGGTGATTAGAGCTTCTTGGAACATTCGCGGAGGAACGTTGGACGACCTTCCCGAAACGGGCGGTTTGGCGCTTGAGAAGTTCGTGATCATCGGCATCTTCACACTGAGCCTCGGTATAACTCTGGCTGGCGTATCGTTGTTGATGTCAAACGGCCGGCAAACAACTCGAAGACTCCGCCGAGTGTCTGGTACGCGTAGATAGATATATGGAATCTCTGATCAAGTAGGGCGGCGCGAACCGCCCCTACGAATTCCGTTGGTACAGCTACCCGTTTAGAGGTTTCATAGGGTATGTACAACCGGTACATCGACATTCACTTGATCTTTGTCAAGATGCTGTAATCTCGATGCTCATGCCATCGTAAGCGTATCGGATGTCTAGCCCGTCGTTGATCTGCGGATCACGCAGATGGGCGTTCATGGCGTAATGGTCAATGGCGCATGCGGCATCGGTTAAGAATGTTCGTCTTGGTCGGATTATTTCGGCTAATGCTACGGCTTGCTTGGTTGTAAGGTGAGATCCGTGTGTCCGCTCGGGTCGCAACGCATCAATGACTAGCGTGTCGACGTCCGAGATGGCGTCAATGATGTGATTCGGGATATGTGAAGCGTCTGAGAAGTATGCGAAGTCTCCGATGCGATATCCGTTGCATGAGTAATCGTCGCCATGTGGCACTGACAACGGAATGATTTTTGTCCCCAAGACATCGAATGGGTTATCGTCGATGATCCGAAAATCTAGCATTGCGACTGTACCGCCGCTGGTCATCTGATTTCGATCTACTAGGTAATAGGCGGTTTTGGCAACGACGTCGAGGTCTTCATCCCGTAGATAGATGGGGATCTGAGCGTTACGGTTGTGGGCTAAAAGGTTTGCACGTTCATCGCCGCGCGAGAATCGCATGGCGTTGGTCCAATCGCGCAGGTCGTCTAAGCCGCCGACCGCGTCGATGTGGGCATGTGTCAATACAACGGCGTTTACCGATCTGATGGCGTGTTTTGGAAACCATTCGATTGCTGATTGATAGAAGAATTTTCCAGCATCGATGAGTATGTTCATCGGCGGGCCATCGGATTGGTCCGTTTGAATCACGATTGACGTGTTTCGCCTACGATTCTTAGAGCCGGGACGCATCGCATCGATGCAGACTAGGCATGTAGGCGGATCGGCAGTGAGACAGGTGACGCGCGGTATACCTTCTGAGGAACCGGTTCCCAAGAACATCACCGTAGCCTTTGAGCTTGCGTTTGGCATTATTTCAGGGTACGACTCGAAATGGCTTGATGCCTTGATCACAGATTATTCTTGAATCAGGACCCTGAATCCTCGTTTTTTCAGGAATGTCCAAAGCGTGTCGCATTCGCAATTGTCGAAACATCAGAGGTAGAAGTGCCTTCGTTTCCTAACAGCAAAGAAGAACTGATCAATGGTATCGACGATGAGTTCGAGGGTGTAATTCCTGAGCATGATGAACCGAATCATGCGGCGTTGGGTTTCGCTCTTGGCAGCTGCATGGGCGTAGTCAATCCTTCGGATTTTGATCATGCGACACAATCGGCAGGCTCTGATCTCATTGCTGCAATTGGGCAGCCTGACCATGCGGTATTCCTGCTGCTCGATGGTTTCGGAATGAACTTTGTCGATACCTTGACCGTCGATTCGTACGTCAGGCGTCACATTGCGATGACGATGTGTTCAACTCTGCCGACATCTACCGGTCCGAATCTGATGGCACTATCGAGCGGTAGGTGGCCTGGCACTCATGGCAATCTCGGATGGGATGTGCACATACCGCGACTGGGCGAGCGCGTGCAACCGCTTCCGTGGCGACTGACTCGCACTGGTCAACCCCTACATGAGATCGGATATCATCCGAAGGAATTCTTGCTGACAGAGATGATTCCGTTCCGCGACCTGGGGCTTTTCACTTTCGTCGTAGATAACGATTTGGCAGCTACCACCACGACTCAGCGGTACGGTCAGCATCGGACTCTGGGTTTTCCAAAGCAAGGCGATTCGATATCGCAAATCGTGAGACACGTTCTGAAAGCTATCGCAGATTCGCTGGGTAAATCGTTCACATACGTCTACTGGTCGGACGTGGACAGTTGTGCGCATACTTACGGAGAAAGACACCCCATCACAAGAGCGGCCGTGCATCGTGCTGCTGCGCTGGTAGAAGTGTTGGCAAACGCAGTAACGGGCAAAGCCAAGTTCATAGCAACTGCCGATCATGGACATCTTGACAGTCCGAGGAATGTGTGGTCCACGATCGCGCCAGATTCAGGACTTTCACAGTTGTTGACCTGTATACCGTCGGGAGAGCCGCGCACGCTCTTCTTCCATACCAAGCGTGGTCAACGCGACGAGTTTGCAAGTCGGTTTCAAGATCAATTCGGAGATCGTTTCACGCTGATGCCAAGTGCGGACGCGATCGAATTGGGGATCTTTGGCCCGCGCGACCTTGTTTCAGATGCAGCACGTGCGCGAATGGGAGACTTCTTCGCGCTGTCTAGAGGCCGATGGTCGATATATACGCCTGATCGCGGTCATGAAGACAGTATGACTTTAGAATCGATGCATGGCGGCATCACGACTGCCGAATCGTTGGTGCCGTTGATCGTGGTTTAACGATGAGCGAAAGAGCAGGTGACAAATGCCGATACGCGGCGAACTGAAGAAGAGATTGCAGGCTGGGGAAACGGTTGTAGGACCTTTTGTGATTATCCCCTCGGTCCCGATGATCGATACATTGGGATATTCCGGCATGGACTTTTGCATCATCGACACTGAGCACGGTCCGATCTCCCAGGAATCGGCAACCGACCTGGTTATCGCCGCGCAAGGCGTAGGAGTGGCGCCGATCATTCGAGTAGGCGACAACGACGAACGTCTGATACTGCGTGCGCTGGACATCGGCGCGGAGGGTGTACAGGTGCCGCAAATCAACTCCATACCTGATGCCGAGTCCGTGGTGCACGCCGCGAAGTACGCACCTCTTGGAGAACGTGGACTCTCGATCTTCACCCGTGCCGGCAACTACTTTGCCAACGACGGCGAAGGACATACCGATCGTCAGAACGACGAGACGATGACCGTGGTGCACATTGAAGGTAAGAAAGGTCTGGACAATCTTGAGGAGATCATGACCGTTGATGGGATCGATGTCCTGTTTCTGGGTCCGTATGATATTTCCCAATCCCTCGGTTATCCCGGCGATGTTCGAAACCCGATAGTGGAAATGGCATTGCGAGAAGCTACCGCTAAGGCACGCGCTCAAGGCAGGGCAGTGGGTTCGTACGCCAAAGATGTAGAGATGGGCAAATGGCTGATTGGTCTTGGAATCCAGTACATCTCCATCAACGTCGATGCGATCATCTACAAGCAAGCTTGTGAAGAGATCGTGAATTCGCTGAAAAGTTGAGTTTGCTTGATCTCTTCACAGCATATTGTCGTTCAGCCGTACACCAAAGCCGGCAGCATCGTTGATCGATAGCTGACCGTCTTGGATGACGGGATTGCCTATCCAGAGGTCGTCTGTTTCCGATTCCCGATTTCCGATCACCATTTCGGCAAGGTTGATACAGGCATCGGATGCGGCGATTAGATGCAGTCCCCATACCTCGCCGCCTCGATGCGGGATTACCGGGATATTGTTGCTAACCGCGATTTCGCAGATTCTCAACCCGGCGGTGATGCCTCCGCACCACGTAATGTCGGGTTGCCAGATGTCGTAAGAGTAACGCTCTGCAATCTCTCTGAATCCGACGATGCCAAACTCGTGTTCACCGCCTGCCAAGTTGATTGGGGATATTTTCGGTCGTAACTCCGCCAAATCGTCAAGGTCGTCTGGAGTGAGAACATCTTCGAACCAGTAGATATCGAAATCTGCAAGAGCCTTCGCCATGCGTAGCGTAGCATCGGCATCCCAAGACATGTAAACGTCGAACATCAACTTGACACTGCGACCGATGATGTTTCGGGCCTTCTCGGCGATGGCGACCGCATCGTCGGTTGTGTCGTTCCATCGATGGCTCAATTTCTGGCCTGCGACCCCGAGTTCTGCATACCAATCGGAATCTGGTCCAGTTGCATATACATCGATGTTTTGTTTCCGAACTGCACCGATCAGCTCGGCTACAGGTTTGTTTTCTGCTTTCCCAAGTGCATCCCAGAGCGCGAGGTCTACACCACTGAGAGCCATCATGGCGATACCCTTGCGGCCGTAGGGGAGCGATTCGTAGTAGAGACGGTCCCATATATCGGCGATGTTTTCTGGGGAATCTAACTTGCATCCAATCAGCAGTTCGGCGAAATGACCGTTGACGATGGGCAAGGAAGCTAATCCGCCACCGCCGTATCCGTAGCCAACGATGCCGCTATCGGTGCGAACTTCAACGACGATCTGCCAAAGATGCGTGCGCCACGATGATGCGATGTTCTGGTAGTTCGGGTATATCGCTTTCACAGATTGGATCTTCATGATGATTTGGCCTAGCCAAGTGGCATTTGAGTCGGGTTGTTGGGGTGTACTGCCGATATTGGTGTTGCAGTTCCGTAGACACCATCGTAACCCGGCTCCACGATGACGTTACCGTGTCTTACGTCGATGATTGCTCTTGCGATATCTGGGCTGTGTGATACTTTCGCTAAGTCGTTTTCGTCAGCGTTCAGCAGTGCATCGAATTCACTTCCGAATGCATGTGTGATTTCGGTATACATCCTTTGCACACGCTTTGTTTGTTTACCAACTCCGAAAACCGATGCCAAAATGTCTCGCAACGGCACCAGATGACGATATGGTGCGAATCTGCCGTCGCCATCCTGCCATGAGCCTTCGTGCGATTTGATCGTCTGAACAGGCTTGCGGTCAGATAGGTCTCTTGCGCGACTGAAGACGCCTAGAGTCATTGGACGTTTACAGACAGTGCAGATACCATTGGCGATTTCTGATTCATCGGGATGCATTCGGATGCCACACTTGCGATGTCCGTCGTAATGGTATTTGCCATGTTCCGGGTAGAACTCGTAGGTTTCGATCACTTGGCGTTTTCGCACAGCAGACACAACCGATTCGTAACTCAGTTCGTCGACATCCAAAACGGTCGCTTCTCGGCCGAGCGAACCGACTGAGTGGGCGTCAGAGAAAGATATGATGGCGCGTTTGCGCGAATCGGGCACTGACCAGTGCATCGCGGGATCGCTTGAAAGTCCGGTTTCTATCGCGAAGATTTCGTCAGCCATATCTTCGAAGCACTCTTCGAGGGAATCGAACCCCGATTTGGCGCCGAATATGCCGTACCAAGGAGTAAATACATGCGCTGGCACGATTTCGCATCTCGGATCTGCATCCCGCGTGATCTGCAGAAGTTCACGCGCGGATATCTTGAAGATAGGGCGACCATCAGATTCGAGATTCTGCAGAGTTGCGAAGGTATCGCACATCTTGTCAACAGCAGCGAAGCTGGGAGCTGAAACTAGGATATGGACGCGTCTAGACTTGCCGAGTTGTCGCCAAATGCACGAAACCTCGCTCATCAGCATGAAGTTGCGTCCGTGTCCACTGAATATCCCTGAACCCGGCGCAGTCTCGGCGAGTTCGGTTCGCAGCTCGTCGCGCCATATGGGATGGGTGAAGTCAGGTGCAGCCAGCAGATCGAGTCCTACGGTACGACCAGCGTTAGCCAACGTGTTTAGGTTCAAAGATCGGCTGGTCGCCAACGAGTAGCGAGAGTGAAGATGGAGGTCGCAGATGATGTTCATTTACGCGATGGATATGCGGGTACGGGTATGCGAGAACATAGAATCATAGTATTGGAATAACGGGGAGTGGCGCAGTGGAAGCGCGCCTGCTTTGGGAGCAGGAGGTCGCGGGTTCGACCCCCGCCTCCCCGACCATGTAACCATCGTTACCGGTGCAACAACATTTCACCACCGTCAACTACGATGGTCTGCCCACGTATCATCTCGGCATCTGGCGAGCACAACATCGCTACCACGCGCGCAACATCTTCGGGGGTTACTGTTCTTCCCGCTGGAGTAGGGCGGCGTGCAACATCTCGGATTTCCAGTTCATCAGGAAACGCGTCCAAGGCATCGGTTTCGACAAAACTAGCCGACACGGTGTTCACCGAGATGCCCAATTCTGCGAGATCGATCGCCATGTAACGCGTTACAGCTTCAAGTGCGGCCTTTGACACTCCTACTGGGAAGTATTGGGGCAACACTCGATGTGAACCGGGCGATGAGATGTTGATGATTCTTGAACCAGGCGGCATGTGATCAGATGCGATGGCGGCGATCTGCCATGGTGCTTTCGCGTTGACCGTTTGAGTCCATTCCCAATGCTTTGCGCTCAACTCCCTTGACGACCGCATTACGCCAGAGGCGGCATTGTTCACCAGAATGTCGATCTTGCCGAATCTTTCAACGGCAGCACTTACCAACGGTTCGATATGCGAACTTTCAGCGAGATTGGCACGATGCCTCAATGCATCTACGCCGCGGCTTTTCAGTTCGTTTTCGACATCTCGCGCTGCGGCGTGGTTGCGCAGATAGTTGAAGCAGATATTTGCGCCACGATTGGCTAGTTCGATACAGATCGCACGTCCGATCCCGCGGGAGCCGCCAGTAACTATCGCGCTTTTGCCGGATAGTGGTGATTGCGATGTGGTTGACATTTGATGTGGATCATTATGTTAGATGGCCAGACCGCCATCGACTCTGATCACTTCACCAGTGATGTATCGAGCCTCTTCTTTGGTTAGAAACGCAACCATCGGCACGATCTCTTCGACGTATCCGAAACGTCCCATCGGAATCGCCTCTAACAGGAATTTCCGGGCGCGATCAGAGATAACCTCGCTTGTGGCAGTTGCTACGTATCCCGGGGCTACTACATTGACTGTGATGTTGCGCTTTGCCAGCTCTTTGGCAACCGAGTATGTGAAGCCGTGAATGGCGGCTTTGGATGCGGAGTAGTTTGATTGCCCCAGATTGCCGCGGATTCCGACGATAGAAGAGATGTTGATGATTCTTCCCCAACGTCCACGCACCATGTTGGGAACTACCAATCTTGTGCAATGTATCGTTCCCCAAAGGTTGGTGTTGATGGTGTGCTCTATCTGTTCGTCTTTCATTCGGATGAGCAGATTATCGGAAATCACTCCTGCGTTGTTGATCAAAATCTCAACTGGTCCGTGGGCTTCAGCGGCGGCCGAGATGATTTTTTCGCAACCTTCTTTGGTAGATACGCTACCCCCTACGGCAATTGCATTGCCGCCGGCGGCGCGTATGGTATCGACAACTTCGATGGCTTCTTCTTCGTGCGAGTTGTAATTTACGGCGACGGAGTGCCCCATCGATGCGAGTTTGACCGCGATTCCCCTACCGATGCCTCGCGATGAGCCGGTAACCAAAGCTGAGCGTGGTTGATCGATCAGTTCCAAAGTTCGAGGAATGGGCAATGCAGTCTAGGTTGCTTGAGCGTGGAAGGCGGCCAGCTGTTTCTGTTGGGCGGCCACGAAATCGTTTTCTAGTGTGAACATGGCGGTGCGAATCGCGGTTGCGATGCCTGATGCCTGGGTAGCGCCATGCCCTACAACGGCGATACCGTTAACACCTAACAACGGCCCGCCACCGTGGATTGCGAGTTGATTCGTCAGAGAATATATCTCGTCGGCAAGTTCAGAGTCGCCGCTTTTTTCTTTGACGTGCTCAGAAATTGCCTTGCCAAGACCTTCAGTCAGTTTGAGGACGATGTTGCCGACAAAACCGTCGCAGAGAACCACTTCAGCCTTCCCAAGCAACAGGTCATCAGGTTCTACCATACCGACGAATTCGAGCCCGGAATTTCGCAAGAGCTCAGCAGTTTCTTTGACTAGATCGTTGCCTTTTGTATCTTCTGATCCGACGTTCAAAAGCGCGATTCTAGGGTTCTCCTGACTGTATACGACCCGCGACATTACGCTGCCAAGGGTTCCAAAACCTGCTAGCTGCTGAGGTCGAATATCGATATTGGCGCCTAGATCGATGATCACCGTGTTGGGCGCGTAACCGATGATGGGACCGCCTAAGCATCCACGTGCGATGCCGGGCATGGTGCCGTAGGCTACAGTGGCAGCCGCGATCGATGCGCCAGTAGAGCCCATGCTGACGAATCCATGAGCTTTGCCCATTTTGACTAGTCCAGAGCAAACAAAGATGGATGCTCTGGGTTTGGTGCGAAACACCATCGCAGGGTTGTCAGTCTCCGAGACCACTCCATCGGCCGGCACGACTTGGATCAGCGGATGCTCATCAGCGCCATGCTCAGCCAAAACTGAAGATACTGCTTGCGGATCTCCCACCAGCGCGACTGCCAATTCGCCACTAGACACTGCTTCGATAGCAGCTGGAACCGTGGCTTTAGGCCCGTGGTCTCCACCCATGGCATCAAGGGCAACTACCTTACTTGGTCTTGAGTTAGCTGTCATGCTGATATTTCTGGAAAATGCTACGCTGAGGTAAGAAATCTGCGCTCACATTAGTATACCCGCGTTCGTCAGATACGCACTTATCAACATCAAGGTACCGGTATCGATGCCGTTCCACTGAGCGCGTTCTGTCCATCAGGACGGGTTACAGCGACTTCACACTCTACAAACTTACAATCGGCAACCATACGTGTGCGTTTCACGATGCCGTGAACACGGACTTCCTCGCCAGGGATTACAGGAGAAGTGAACCTAGTCTTCACAGTTCCGCCGTCATGCCAGCTAGTTGGGAAATTCACTGCGATCATTTCCCAGACAAAAGCCAGGCTCAACATGCCATGCGCGATCGTACCGCCGAAACGCGTTGTCGCCGCGAACTCTTCATCTAAATGGATCGGGTTGTGGTCGCCAGACGCGTCTGCATACGCGGCAATGCGATCTTGAGTTACGACGCGCCGAAAGCCTAGCAACTCTTCACCTTTTTCTATTGGGATAGGCATGATTTGTTCAGTTTTGCGGAGAAGATGCCGATTCAAGGCATCAGAATGATGGTTGAATTGGATTCCGCTACTCGCTCTCCGTGCTCATCGGTAAAATCCGTTTCAAATATCGCCCAAAGGCTGCCTCGGCGATTGGACACGCTCTTCAAAACGGGAGATGCTGTGACACACGTTTCGACGCTTACCTCTTTGTGCACCGTCATCTGTTGTCCCGCGTGAATCGTCTCGATTCTGTTTTCCACGATTCCAAGTTCAGCGATTAATCGGCTGAGCATAAAGGCATCGATATAGAGGGGATGGACGTTACTTGGGAAATCGTGTGGATGCGTACTATCACCAGTAGCAACGATGTAGGTTCTAGTATCTACTTTCGCCAAGTCGATTCGGTAAGGTCCGAACTGTTGCCCAGACTTTAGTTCTTCCAGTTTCACGCGATCACCTGCCAGCTATGCTCCAGATAGCGCGCCGCCGCCACGCTGCATATCGATCGCCTCATTGACGAGATGGTTGGCAAGTTCGAAAGAAGTCGGATTCGTGAAATCTAAGTCTGATATCGCAAACACTCTATACAAAAGACCTGTGGATACGAGAACCTCAGCGGCTTTTCCGGCCGGAGGGACGTCTACACCTAAAGCAACAGCCATTGCGGAGGCTGCGTTGATTCCCGATTCGTCGAGCTCAACCCCAGTCATGGCATTGCCTTTGTAAGACAGGACGACGCTATTTTCGGTCTGCTCGAATTTCACTCTGAGGTGCGACCGAGGGGTTTCAAGCAACTCGTAAGCTGCTTTCAACGCTTTTGCTCTTTCGGATTGGTCCATGTGTACGCGGTGTTCTATGGAGTAATCAGTTCAAGTTCTACTAGCCGATCCCATACCTTGTCGGCACTGTCCTCCTGCTTTTCCAAGTCGGACCGGAATAGGATCTCGGGATTGTCCGGCGGCTCATACGGGTCAGACACACCGGTAAAGTTCTCGATGCGCCCCTCAAGGGCCATTTTGTAAAGCCCTTTGACATCCCGTTCGATCAAGGCATCCAACTCGCAAGATGCAAAGACTTCCACGAAGTTCTCGTGTTTGGCGCGGATTTCGTCTCGTATCGCCTTGTAGGGTGAAATTGCAGCGACGATGCAGATCACGCCGTTACGCGCCAACAGTTCGCTGACGAAACCGATCCTACGAATATTGGTGTCGCGATCTTCTTTCGAGAAACCTAGCCCGACGCTTAAGTTGGTGCGAACGACGTCTCCGTCAAGAATCTCAACTTTTGCTCCAGCCGCGCGCAACCGATCTAGAATCATGTTCCCGATAGTAGTTTTTCCGGCACCGGACAGACCTGTGAACCAGAGTGTGAAGCCTTTGTGTTCCATATCAATTCCGCTCATTTCCTGAACCATCAACTTCTAGATTCTAATTACCAGTAATCCCCAGAGCCGAATCGCTCATCTGCGTGAAAACTTCGTCTAATGATTGAGAAGTGTTAGGTCCGTTAATCTTCCTCACAATCTCTCCTTCATGGTTAACGAAAAACTTCTCTGGGATACCGCGTACTCCAAACTCGACTGCGATGCTTCCGTCTTCGTCTATCGTGTTGGGATACGAAATACCATGCCGCGTCAAGAAATCTCGGACATCATCTTCATCGTCCCATATCGATATCCCGACGAATTCGACGCCCAGTTTGGACCAACGCTCATACGCTTCTACCAGAATTGGCGCTTCCGCACGACATGGAGGGCACCAAGAAGACCAAAAATCGATCATTACGATGGAACCACGCAGGTCGCTCAGACGAATCTGTTGACCATCGAACGTCGTCAGTTGAAAATCGGCATTGACATCAGTCGAAACTTCCACTTCTCCAAGCGTATCGTTGACACCGGGACGACCACCGTCGCGACTCGATTGCAGCATTCCGATGATCAATATCGTGAAGAAAATCAGCAACGGCAAGCCTACTGCGAGTATCGGTATTTTCCGATCCGACATCAGATGTTGTTTCGATCATGGTCAGAGTCGATGGCTTGATGCACCAGCCGTCGCCTTTGCGCGAGGTATTCGTCTTCATCGATCTTTCCCAATTCTCGCATTTCGTCGAGATGCGCGATGGCTTTGATGGTGTCTGATCTCGCAGCAGATTGCTCGCTTTCGCTCTTGGGCATTAGCCGCGCATCGTCTGATCTGTTGCGTTGCATGATCAGCACGACATAGGCGACCACTGCAAACAATACCAATGCCACGCTGACAACTATGGCTATCTGGAACTGAGTGCTGTCCAAGAAGTCTAAAAATTGATCTCCAATGCCGGCTTTGGGTAACCCAGATATGAGAACACTGACTTCTGCGCCACGCTCATAGTCAGCACCGTCATACTTAACGTATCGAGCTTCTCCGATGGCTACGTTTTCGGACCGGTTCAAACCCAATCCCGATACTTGCCCCGATTCTTCTGGCAGCAGTATCGAGACTGAACCGGCGCCGAATGGCAAACGCATTGGATACCGGAACTCTCCATCTTCGAATGGCGCGGTGTAGCTGATGACCATACTGTATTCGCCAGGAGGAACCGGGTTAGATATCGCAAATCCGGTGTTGATCTCCATCACGTTACCGCTAGGAAGATCCGACTCGACGGTCAACTCTTGATAACCGACCGGTAGATTGAAACGCAACAGTTTCAACCCGGTGAGAGCAGGATCGGTCAGATCCGCCATGTAGACCTTGTCTCCGGAGTTAACGAGATTCACGGCTGATAGAACGCCTATTGCGCCACTCGCTTCGTCTACTAAAGGTATCACCATCGAATAAGAATCGACTGTGATGTCATCGAGAGAATCGGTTCGGTCGTACACGTTGAGGACGATCTCTTGGTGAGAGTCTTCTGGGAGCACATCCACGTATGGCGTGTATATACCGTCATCAACCACTACGCGGTAAAACTGTTTCTCAGCGGCTCGGGCAGTCTTTAATGAAAATGTGCCGTCATTCTCGGTCAAAGTTTCAACCCGCTCAACTATCGCTTCCGCATTTTCGTCGATGATGAGAGCAAACACAGTAACTTCAGCAGGTGGTGCGGAACCTTCGGTGCCATTGACTACCTTGCCAGTGATCGTTATCGCATCGTCTTGATTCTGGGCTGCAGCGAAATACGGCGTCTCCGCGATCATCATCATCAAAGCTGCCACTATCGCAATGTGCGAATGTCTGATCAAAAGATTTGATAGGGATGCCATATTGATGTCAGGATTGATAATTTTCGGGAGTGTCCGCTTCTTCGTTATCACGCATTTGCCTGATACGCCGCACCTCTAATTCCAGTTGGATTTCGGCTTCAAGCAAGCGCGTTCTTTTTTCTGATCGTTCACGCATAAGGTGCGCGGCTTGAAGGCGCAGCTCGGAGAGTTGAGTATCATACTCTTCCAAGGAGATGTTTCCGGCCTCAAATTCGTTGCGCAAAGTTACTGGTTCACGATATAGCAAGTGTCGTAACGTATCAGCAGATCCAAGACCGTCCATGTATTTTGAAGGCTGATTATTCGAGTTTCCGCGTCTCACAAGCGGGTAGAGTACCACCCCAAGTATTACCGCAGCCAGAACTATGCCTACTAGTGTTGCCATTAGGGATCTGACTCATGCCTCGATCATGACTGATTTTGAGTCGATGTTTGCTTGAGGTGCGGCATTCAAGCTGCGTCTCGCGTCTCGTTCAAGACGCGGATGCGGCCAAAGCGCAATCGCGGTTCCCAAGAGGAAAATCGGAGCTGCGATCCAAAGCCACATCGCCAATGGGTTGATACTCACCGCCAACGATACTCGATCGTCCTCGAGGAAATCGCGAGGAATGACGTACAGGTCTTCGATCGGACTGGATCTGATGCCCGATCGCACCGAAACCATGTTGAAGTTGCGATAAAACTCGTGCCTAGGCACCAAATTGCCGATTAGTTGATCTCCTGGTCGAGGCTCAGTTAGAACCGTGAAGCCTGCCTTGCCAGAACTCACAGCTGCAGCCAACTCAACTTGGTATTGCGCAGGATCGATGCGGTAAACATCGATATTCGCCCAATGAGCCAGACGATCGGATCGGTCGTTTACGTTGCGATCGACGTATTCGATGCGATAGTCATCCAACACCAGACTTTCGCCTAATGCAATGGCAGCATCATACCGTTGGTCGAAAAACTGTGTACCGATGACACCGATGCCGATGGAGAGCACGGCTATATGCACGATGTAGCCGCCATGACGCGGGCGGTTGCCGTTAATCAATCGCCACCATGCGACAAAGGGGTTTTCAGCAAGGTTGCGCATTCGAGCTCTAGAACCCATCCACCACTCTTCGAATACGGCGAACATGGCAAATGCCACGGCTGCGAAACCGAGTACCGCCCAAAACTCCCGAATTCCGATCGCGGCCAATGCGATCACAGTTATCGATGCTGCAGCCAATGGAACGATCAGCCAACGACGCAACGATCTAGTCGTGCTTCGACGCCACGGAAGCAACGGTCCAATTCCCATGACGATGATCAACAACAGCAACACCGGTCCATTGACGCGATTGAAGTAGGGGGCTGCAATGCTGACATCCACATCACGTGCCAAACTGGAAAAAACTGGGTAAATCACGCCCCACAGCGTGATCGAAGTGACAACCAGAAGCAGAAAGTTGTTGACCAGAAACGAGGCTTCTCGCGAAAGAAAAGATTCGATGGCGCGTTCGCTCTTCAATTTGGGGTAACGCCAGAGGAAGACAGCAAATGCGAAGATAAGACTGATTGCCATAAACGATAGGAAGAGCATTCCCAGCGTAGATTCGGCAAACGAATGAACCGACACGACGCTGCCGCCACGATTGATCGACATTCCGAGTTGCGCCAATACGAAAGCGATGTCTATGAGAACGATATTCCACATCCTGAACATCCCACGTCTACGCTGAACCATTATCGAGTGGATAAAAGCAGTGAGGACAAGCCAAGGCATGAAGCCGACGTTTTCTATCGGGTCCCAGCTCCAATATCCTCCCCAACCGAGAATCGTGTACGCCCACCAAGCACCGATCAATATCCCAACTCCCAATATGGCCCACATGATGATCGCAAATACACGTGCAATATCGACCCACTCGTCTCCATACTCGCCCGATATCAACGCTCCTGATGCGAATGCGAAGGGTATCGTAATTCCTACCAAACCAGACATGATCAGCGGGGGATGGCTGTAGAAGCCGGGATGGAGCAACAACGGGTTGATGCCGCGTCCATCAGGTGGAACTATTTCCAACGTCTCAAACGGGTTGGCAAGTGTTGCCATCGTGCCGAAGAAAAAGGCCGTCACAATCCCTAAGATGGCGATAGTGTAGGGCATAGCAGCTGCGAATCGACGGGGGGCAAATAGCACACTGATCGTCGACATCAGTGCCAACGCGAGCGTGATGTACAGCAATGAACCCTCATTGGCGGCATAAAATGCGACTAGCGTATATCCACGTCCCATAACCAAGTTGGAATTGTTGGCGACGTACTTGATGCTGAAATCGTTAGTGATGAACGCGACCATCAATGCCGCTGCAGCCACAAGTGCCGCTAGAAATGACATGTAGACGGCGCGCCGTCCGCTGACCACTAGTTCGGGAATGCCGATGCGGATGCCGATCAGAGATGCTGCCGCGGCATAGACGGAGACGGCTAATCCTAGCCAAATCGAGATTGTGCCGATCTGATCCACTAGTCTTTGTCCCCGCGGTCTGAATCGGACGCGGCTTCTGCCGATTCGCTCCTCAAAGCAACTGCTATCTCGCGGTCTGCGCGCTGCAGATATTCATCAAGTTTTTCATCCTCCGAGAATTGCGATGTAACACTGTCTGGCTTCTCGTCGGCTGTGTCACCAACAGATTTACGGCTGCGTCGCCTCATGTTTAAGTAGGCATTCCCGACAAGCATCGCACCTCCGATGAAGATGAGTACCGGGACTACCCAGGCGATTAGGTTGAACCCGCCAACATCTGGTGAAGCGAGAACTATTTCCCCGTAACGTTCTACAAAATAGGCGCGAATTTCGTTATTTGTTTCTCCCTCTTCGATTTTCT
Organism: Dehalococcoidia bacterium; assembly: GCA_965242765.1. Lineage (GTDB taxonomy): Bacteria > Chloroflexota > Dehalococcoidia > Lucifugimonadales > Lucifugimonadaceae > Bin127. The sequence goes on from CBDESY010000004.1 coordinate 60,270, forward strand.
GACGAATCACAGCCTTCATATCTTCAGACAGTTGAGCTTGTGATTGATCGAGAGTCTGTCCATCGCATACTGGACACATCAGTTGCTGGGATAGTTGGTAGACGCGCTGGTCAACAGTCAGATCATCCTCGGTCACGCAACTGGCGATATATGCGCTCAGCAACAACGGGACGATCAAAAATGGCCGGAGTTTTTGTATCAATCTCCGTACGTGAAGATGCTCGCTAAGCGATGACATACTGTTGCTGATCTGGAAAGATGCCCTGCAAAGCCAGGCGCCAATGGCCGGAGCGCGTATCATGTAGTCGCACCAAATCGTACGACGCTGTTTCAGTTACCGATGCCAGTATTCTGATCGTAGATATAGGCTACGATTTCCCGAATGTCTTCTTCTGGCAAGAGGTGTCTGAACCTCGGCATAACAACGATGCCATTGTCGATAAGGTTGAACATCGCGTCCTCATCGTATGTCGCTCGTTTCTCGATCAGGTTTGCTGGAGCGACATATGGTGAATCGTTTGTAGTCGCCCAGTAGCTGTCGGTTGCCGTGATGTGTTGCGATGCTGGTCCATCGCCAGTGCCGGACATGCCGTGGCACACTGAACAGTTGATGCGATACAGATCACGTGCTCTTGCAGCATCGTATTGACGCTCGACGCGTTCTGGCACATCCAAGACTTCGTTCGTGCCGATCTGGCGAAACGGTACTGCGTCTGCTACTGGCGCTAGACGTGGCGGTTCCTGCATCCGTGTCGATTGCGAGTAATGCATCTCCGAAAATATCTCTATCGGGTAAGTGTTCGATTCCTGAACCGCGCAAGCGGATGCGCCGGATACAAAGATGAACACTGCTACCAACGGCAACCAGAAACGTTGCCGCGCAAGAGTTGCGAAAAGTTGACCGATCAAGGTTTTCACGCTTGTTTGATCTCCATGGCGCCGGCATCGTTCAGGGCATCAACCGCGACGCTGGTTTTGTCATCATCGGTTGTAACTACAACGCCGATAAGACCTTCGGTAATGCGAGTGTCGTAAACCCCTGGATTTATGTTGGGAAGTCGAGATTCGATGACTATTCCAACCACTGTGGATATGACAGCGGAGAGCATCGACATCTCGTAAAGGATGACTAGCATGGCGAAAAGCGATAGAATCGGTTTTCCACCTGTAACCAAAGGGTATGCGATTTGCGTCGCCGCGGTGAGGAAGAGTGCAAGCGTAAAGCCGATGATTGCGCCAAATGCGGGGAAGCGGAACAACCTATGTTGCGGAACGTGTTCTCCGAAAGCCCCTTCCGGGTATGGTGTTCCTGTAAGCACGTCGAAGGTGCCTAATGGAAAACCGGCGTTTTTCAGTGCGTCCATCGCATTCGCCGCTTGGCTCGGGTCGTTGTATAGACCAAGTACGCTTTTGCTCATTTCAGCAGAGTTCCCAATTCCTATGGTTTAGTCGGCCTCGCGAACGATCGCTGGCACTTTGACGCGCCCGATCTTGATCGTATCGCCAAATGTTTGGCTTTCTTTCTGTTCGAAAAGCGGCACCAACGGGAAGAACCGCGAGAACAGCAACATCAAGAAAGTGACCCAGGCCAATGACCAGAACAGAATGAACCATTCCAATCCGCTAGGTCGATACGATTCCCAGGTGTACACGAACGGAGTTTTACGGGCCAATCCTGGCACGATGATCAAGAACCTCTCCAACCACATGCCGATGTTGACGAAGAGTGATGACCAGAACATCAGCGCGATGTTGTTTCGTACACTCTTTTGCAACCACATCCCAACCGGAATGATGTAGCCGGTTATCACAAAGGTGACGAACAGGAGGTTCCAAGGCCACTGGAATATCTGCATGTCACGAAGTTCGATTTCAGGTGCGTCGAGGCCATAGACGGCGAAGATCAACTCCAAGAAAGTAAATGCCAGCCAACCAGTAGCCACAACTATCAGCAGGCGTGCCAGGGCGTCGAAATGTTCAGGGCGTATGAAGTCTTCCCACTTCCACAACCAGCGCATCAACGCCATCATGGTGACGACTGCAGAAACACCGGAGTGAACAGCTCCGATAACGAAATAGGGAGCGAAGATCGTCGAGTGCCATCCTTCAACTGCGGGCGTTACCGCAAAGTCCCAAGACACGATGGAGTGAACCGAGACGAAGATCGGCAACATCAATGCGGAGAGCAGAATACCGCCAACCGTCTGCAACTTCCATTGACGCGGATTTCCTCGCCATCCCAAAGCCAAGATCGTGTATAGAGCTTTTTGCCAACCTGTTGTGCGGTCGCGCAGGTTGCCAAGGTCTGGCAGCAACGCGATGTAAAGGAACAGCGTCGAACCAGTAAGATAGGTGCTGATCGCGACCGGGTCCCATATCAGCGGGGAACGAACGTTCGGCATGATCCCACGTGCAAAGTCGTAGGGCAAGATGTAGTAGATGATCCTCCAAGGCCGTCCAGCGTGCATCAGCGGGAACATGAGAGCGGTTAAAAGTGAGAATACCGTCAAAAGTTCAGCAGCGCGCGTGACTGGACGTCGCCATTCGGCCTGTGACAGGCGAAGAATGGCTGAAATCATGATTCCCGCATGGCTGATTCCGACCCAGAACACGAAGGTAGTGATGAATAGTCCCCAATATACCGGCCGGGAAAGCCCAGTCACTCCCAAACCTTTGTTGACCATGATTCCGATCAGGAAAAAGCCGATGGCCACGATGACGCCCAGCGTTATCACAGTGGGCATCCACCACTTCGGCGTGTCTAGTTGACCGTTCAACAGGACACGGTTGGTGTGAATCTGGTCGATTGTTCTGCGTTGTTGCATAGTGGTTCAGAATCGGTTATCGTCTATCAGACTAATCAGGCTTTCCTATCAAAGAAACCTTGGTCTTCATGTATTGGACCGGGCGATATAGAAGGTTGAACTGCTGAACGTCCCAAACGCTCAATATGGGTACTACTCGGGTAGCTAACAGAACCAACATGATAGTACCTGATGTTGCTCCGACCATTATCAGTATGTCCATGACATCGGGCCATACCGCGGCAGGGATTTCAGTCAAGAATCGCTCGTGGATGCGGTCTTCCGGTACCGACCACGCCGCGACATAGAGGCGAATGCGGTCCAATAATACGCCGATCAGAATCAACCCGGCCCCGATCGCGGTGCCGTTGTAACTGCGTCGTACGCGGTTCCAGATCAACCACCACCACGGCGCGAACCAGATGAAGAACACCCCGAGCAAGAATACCCATAGGTAAGGACCACGAACCAGCAGATCGATCCACATCTTGTCGGAGCCGCTGCGACCATACCAGAAAACGATGAATGCCGAGATGAAGAAGTAGCCCCAGAGCAACGTGAACGCGAACATCAGTCTGCCGATCGACCAGAACTGATCGAGGTGCAGATACTTGCCCAACCCGAGATACTTTCGGGCTGCCCAGATGCCGATAACGGTTACGGCGAGCCCTGCCTGTATCGATGATATGGCGTGGTACATCGGGAAGATGGCGTCTCGCCATCCAGGTACCAGGCTCATCGCGAAGTCTGTGCTGATGATGAAGTGAATAAACACGAAAGTGAAGAAGTATAAAGTCCCCATCATCCCGATACGCATCCGCATCACTCGCCATTGGACGCTAGAACCTACCCAGCCATTCGCCAGCCAACCGCCTAGGCGTTGTTTCCACCCTGTGGAGTGGTCGCGCATAGCCGCGAAGTCCGGCAAGCCGTAGGAGTAAATCAGTCCTAGCGCGCAGATTATCAGCGTAACCATGCCGACCATTGCCCATAGGTGCGGTGAAATGTCCGGACCTTCAAACCAGATCGAACGGCGACGAGCACCATCGACTATCAACAACGGCAAATTCAGAATCAACGGGATCATCAAGACGGTAGCGACTATCGATACCAGCGAGCAAAGTGTGGCGAATCGTGCGACGGGGCGCACCCAGTTGGCTTTTGCCAAAGTGGGCGCGATGGCAACCAAAGGAGCGCCTCCGAAAGCGCTGAAAAGAAACGCGACCGTTGCCGCGGTGTATCCCCACTTAGCCTGATCGCCTAGATCGATGAACAACTTCGCAATGCCGGCACCCACGCCAACTAGAGTGAGGATGCCGAGAATCCACATGTATGTTGAAAAACGCGACGGATTAGCGTCAGTCGAAGCTACTAATTCCGATGTGATGACAGCTGCTTCAACACGCTCGGGGAGCTCATGATGCTCCTCTTCGTGATGCGCAGCCGAGTGCGGGTTGGTATGTACCACTTGGCTAGCCATGTGATTTGCCTGCTGACCGGTCTGTGTCGATCTTCGCTAGATACACAACATTCGGATCTGTTTCGAGATGAGGCAGTAGGGTGTAGTGACGGTCATCCTTCTTCATCTTCGAGACCTTGCTGTCTTCGTCGTTGAAGTTGCCGAACACCAAAGCATCAGTAGGACACGCTTGAGTGCATGCAGTCTGAATCTCGCCATCTTCTACTTTGCGATTTTCGCGTTCCGCGTTGCGTACGCCTCTTCGGATTCGCTGGATGCAGAAGGAGCACTTTTCCATGATGCCCCGGCTGCGCACCGTTACATCGGGATTCAAGTGATTGCGGAATGCCTCAGGCCAAACCGGTTCCCAATAGTTGAAGAAACGAACAATGTAGGGACAGCCATTCGCGCAGTATCGCGTGCCGACACATCGGTTGTAGATCTGAACGTTCAGACCTTCGTTGTTGTGGTAAGTTGCGAATACTGGACAAACTGGCTCGCACGGCGCGTTTTCGCAATGCTGGCACATGATCGGGATGAAGCGGGCCTTGATATCTGGAAACTCGCCTTCCCAATAGCGCTCCACTCGAATCCAAGACATGGCGCGTGCGCGCTCGAACCGGTCTTGCAGGTTCAACGGCACATTGTTCTCGGCCTGGCAGGCTAAAACACATGCTTGACACCCGGTGCACTTGTCGACATCGACGACCATGCCCCAGCTGTAATCTCGTTTTTCGCGTTGCAGTGTCATGTGGTCATTCCACGTTCATCGTATCCGTTTAAGCGATACGCTAAAGATCAGTGGTCTTCGTCTCCTGAACTTCCGTGCCCATCGTCAGCCTTGTCGGGCAACAGGAAGCTCTGCTGGTACTTGTGATGGTTGGCGATTTCAGCGTCGTGAGCACTTTCACCCGGCGCCACTACCAACACTGGCACGCCAGGCTCTACTGGGAATGCGGTCACTTCGCCTTCGAACTTCGCGAGTTCGCGTTTACGCCCTGAGCGAGCGATTCGCACTCTAGTAGCCGCCCAAGCCAGAGAACCGCTAGCAGCTTCTACTTCAGGCGCCAAAATCTTGAACACGTTGGCACCAAGACCTTCGTCATATCGACCGCCATTTTCATGCCCGAGCCCGATTGGAATACCGATTACACCGGGCCGGCCGCCAGGAGTCGGATACGCCAAAGCCTCGATCTCGCCATAAGCCGACTTGATGAATAGAATATCGCCTTCGCGAATGCCTAGATGCTCAGCTTCTTTATCGTTGATCTCAGCCCACGTTGTCCAAGCCGCGCTACTCATGGGGTCTGGATTCTGGTTGGCAAACGGAGTCGCCGACAATCGACCTTCATACAGGCTATTTGACAAGAAAGGCATCAAATGGAAATCGGTGCCTTCGCCCAGTTGATCGGTACTCGAGTAATGAACCTCGCTTTCCAAATCAAATATGTTGGGCGGTGCGTGGTCTGCTGGAGTATCGATTGCTGCATTCGTGTCCCACCAGCCGCCGCGTTGCAGAACGCCTTGGCGGAACAATCGGTTGTTAGGTGCAGAAACCGAACCGCGATTCAAGTCGTACAACTGATCGATGGCGGCGTTGACCAACTCTTCCATATCGTCAGCACCAAGACCACCATCTGCGATACGTAGCAGTTCATCGCCGAAACCTCTGGCATCGGAGATCAAACCACTGCTGTAGAACAGCTCGGTGTCGCCAATCACGGGTTGTTGGATGGTTACAACTTCATAACCTGGGGCTGGATCGGGTATCGTAGTTCCCCAAGTCTCCAAGAATGTCTTTTCCGGGAGAATAAGATCGCAATTTGCGAGCGTGTCGTTCATTACGCTTCCGAAACCGATAACGGTGGGCACACCATCCATCGCTCCCGTCACGTCGACCGAGTTGGGCATCCCATGTACGATATCGGCGCCTCGAATGATGACGGTCTGCACGTCGCCGCTACGCCATTGCGCCAGCTCAAGTTCCCAATCGGCAAATGAATCGCCACTGCACCGGCCTGTCAGACCCTCTAGCGCGGACAGCGGATTATATTTCACACCGCCATCGGCGCCGACTGATCCAACTAAAGTATTGAGAGCATGTGTCGCGGCGATGTTGAACTGACCATTAGTGTGTGCGCCTGCGCTGCCGCCCGCAAAAGCGACGCTTGGACGATGCTCTGCGAAATATCGTGCCGCTTTACGGATCGTGTAGGCCGATACCCCGACGCGTTCTTCAACATCTTCTGGACGGAACCCGACTAGCGATGCAGTGGGTATCTGGTTGAAGAATTTTGCTATCTCTCCAGAACCGGTCAATCGTTCGTCAACGATCACCTGCGCGATGCTCATCGCCAGATGACCTTCGTAGCCAGGGATGACTGGCAACCAGAGGTCGGCATTTGCCGCCGTCATCGACATGCGAGGCTCGGCGTGAATCAGGTAGCCACGTTCGTTTTTGGACCTAAATTGACCATATCGCACCGAGTAGCCCACAGACGATTGCCAGGTGCTTAGCCAATCGGCTCCGATCGAAAATATCGTGTTCGCATTCGCGATGTCGTAATGCGGTGGGTCTTCCTGCTCATATACAAACCGAATCGCATCCTGCATCACACCCTGCTCGGTCGGATCGAACTTGATATGCCTCCCGCCATATAGTGCCGCAAAGTTTATCGCAACCCATTCCAGATGACCGCCAAGAGGATTAGTGACTACCGCTAGATTGTCTCTTCCTGCTTCTACGGCGTTTTGTAGCAACTGCTCTGCGCGGTGCCAAGAGATCGATTCGTATAGTCCCCCCTTGCTTTGGCGCAGCAATGGCTCTTGGATGCGGTCTGGGTGATAGGTAAGTTGGATGGCGGCATCATGGCGCGCGCTTTGCTTGCCGAGGTTTACCGGGTGATCGGGGTTGCCGGCGATCTTTTTGGCGCGTCCTTGCATCACCCGAACGATCAAACCGTCACCACCCGGCATGTCGGGCCAAGTCGTGGCGTACCAAGCATCTTCGCCACGCACGAGGTCCTCTGGCATGTCGACGGGGCTCTGCACGACAAGTTCGCGTTCTGGCAAACCGCAGGCGGCAAATATCATGGTGCCCGCGGTTGCCTTTGCGCCTAGCGCAAGAAACTCTCTTCGGCTCAGTTTCATCTATCTATCGGTTCGATTCGTTATTGGCTTTAGGTTGTGGCGATCAATCAGTGGTGACACGATGCACAGTCAGTCGGCGCGTTGTTGTCGCGGTGGCAGTCTACACACTGCCCCATCTTTAGTTCCTCCACCTGTGCCACTTCTTCCATGGCAGCGACATCGCCGTGACAAGTGGAACAGACGCCGGCGGCTCCCATCTTTTCTCCGCTCGTGCTGTTTACGATTTTGTCTGGATGATCCAAGAGATATCGGACGTGTGGTTCGTGAACAAATCGGACGTGGTCCGGCATCCGATGGACCCGTTTCCAATCGATTGGATGCGGGTCATCGCCGATGATGCCAGCGGCCATACGTACCTCGGTCAACGGCTCGCTGTCTTCACCGCCGATCACCTGATGGCAGTACGCGCAGAACTGCACGGCGGGCACACCAGCATTGGCTTGAGTGGACACAGTCCGGTGACAGAACGTGCAGTCCATTCCCAGGCCCTGCACCTGTTCGCCGGTGGAGTTGGTGTAGACGCCGGTGCCGGCATGGATAGTATGCGGGAAAGATATGGGTTGTTCGACCGATTGGTCAAAACCAAGCACCGGGATTGGCTGTCCGAGCCATGCCGTGACGACGAATGCAAATACTACGCCAGCCGCGGCGACCACGCCTAGCGAGCCAAGACCAAGTATTGGAATCAACACCTTCAACCACAAGGGTGTGGTGCGGTGTTTTTCACGCATAAATTCACGCAAAGCAGATCGGCTCCAGTGATGACGGGTTTGGCGTCACAGATTTTTCCTCAATCAGAAGTTTCACAGTCGATGTAATTCGGTTCACTGCCAATATCTAGAATAACGAATTTCCAGCCAGTCCAAACTCATGGCCGCTAGCACGAAGCAAGCGATAACGCCAATCACGGCGGCGATGCCAACGAAGTAGAGCACTGGACGGAGGTTTGACCATCGGGCAGAGATCGTGTTGGTATCGACCAGTGAAGTGATGATGGCATGTGCGGTGAGCAGGCTAAAGCCGGCTACTATAGCGAAACCTAGAGACGCCCAGAGAAACTTGAGCGTGGTTCCGATCTGTGCCCATTCGGACGGTGAAAGTGGCTGGGGATCCATGCGGGTTCTCTTATTTGAACTATCAGGCAGACGGTTGCGAACTGCCAAAATCATCTTTCTCGTTTGTCAAATCGTCTTTCTTATCAGTGCAATCGAGCCAGTTTCTCGTTGCGCGCTCTCATCTATCTTATTCGTCGCCAAGCACCAGTGTCAACGCAATGCACATTTGCCGAGTAACGCATTCTATCAATTCCTCTGCGTCCATACCAAATCAACCGCGGTTTCGGATGGCAGTAACATGTACGGCTCGCCGAACTCGCGCTCGGCATCTAACGACCATTCCGAGTCGATCAGCTCAGGTCGCAGTCTGATACCGTGATTGCCGCCGTGCACAAGCAACGATTCCCCGGAACCCGAATCTCCGACCGGCACTACTCGGATTTCGCATCTCCCGACATCCGACCAACCGACAATTTCGCAACGCCCTTCTACGTTGTACACATCGTCTAACAAGAGGCTTTCACCTACGCGCTCAACTCCGCGCACTTCAAAGACCTGCATGGGAAAGTACCCGCAGTTGTCGTTTTCATCGATGTCGATCCAGACCTGTGTCATGTCGTGGGTTGCAAACGTCAGTATTGGCAAAAATCGATTGTAACGCGTCCTCAAGGAAATCCTATGTATGAAACGCGATCTTTGACTGAGAAAAGGTGTGCAAGTTTTTCCCAACTTGTAACATCAATCTCAAAGACCATCGACATCGCAGTCGACCTTGAGCCTGTGCTTCAATGCTGACTGACGAATTCTGGGAAACTCTGCAATGCGCATATCGAGAGAAAAACTGCACTGGCTATACGAAACCATGTACCGAATACGTCGTTTCGAGGAAACGATGCTGGAGCAAACGTTTCGCGGCAATGCAATGGGCGTGACCCATCCCTCCGACGGACAGGAGGCGGTGCCTACCGGTATCTGTGCTCATCTCACCGAAAAAGACTGGATAGGTTCCACTCATAGAGGGCATGGACACTGCATCGCCAAAGGACTCGACACCAAAGCGATGATGGCCGAGATCATGGGTCGATACACTGGACAGTGCAAGGGCAAGGGTGGCAGCATGCACATCGCCGATTTCTCCAAAGGAATGCTCGGCGCCAACGCCATTGTCGGCGCATCAGTGCCCCTAGCTGTAGGTGCTGCACTCACCGCAAAATACCGTGGCAATGAGAACGAATCTATAGGCGTCGCCTTCTTTGGGGATGGCGCGACGAGTCAAGGCGTGGTGCATGAATCGATGAACTTGGCATCGATTTGGGACCTGCCAGTCATCTTCGCGTGTGAAAACAACCAATATGCCGAGGCAACCCCCGCATGGTACGCCGTATCTACCGATGACATCGCGGCACGGGCCGATTCATATGGCATACCTGGCGTACAGGTTGATGGCATGAACGTATTTGCGGTATACGAAGCCGCTGCGCACGCCGTTGAAAGAGCGCGCTCCGGTCAGGGTCCGACGCTACTCGAACTCAAGACGTATCGATACCACGGACACTTCCATGCTGATGATCCCAAAAAATACCGCAAGCCAGACGAAGAGCAGGAGTATGAAGAGCGAGATTGTTTGAAGCACTTCGAGGAACTGGTTACGCAACAAGGAGCTATGACCCGCACCCAGCTTCAGGCAATTAGAGATGACATCGAACATGAAATGGAAGAAGCAGTAGAGTTCGCGTTGAACAGCCCGATGCCGCCTATCGAAGAACTCTACTCCGATGTCTACGTCGACTATTCAAACCCAGTCGCGGGCTTGCGCTAACCATCCATCCCTCAAACCAACTGCAATCTAAACCGAAAGGTCAGCATCAGATCATGACGACAGCCGAATCGACACAGTCAATAACCGTTCTCAGCGATCCTGGCGTGCTAGTGTCGGGTCCGGGATACGGTGTGCCAGGCTCAGATGTGCGTTACCGGGACGCTTTCAACAAAACGCTCAGAGATGAGCTGAATCGTGATCCTGACGTTTTCATTGTCGGTGAAGATATTTCCGGGGGCTTCGATCGTGACACCCATGAACCGCTCGATGCTTGGGGAGGCCCTTTCGCAGCTACCAAAGGCCTGGTTCAAGATTTTGGACCGGAGCGTATCCGGGATGCTCCAATTTCGGAAGCCGGGTTCGTCGGCGCGGCAGTTGGTGCGGCTCTGACTGGACTCAGACCTGTTGTCGACCTGATGTATTTCGATTTTGTGACTGTGGCATACGATCAACTGCTTTCCAATGCTGCCAAGTCTCGTTACATGTTTGGTGGGCAGACCAAAGTTCCGATGACGTTATTTGCTCGGTCAGGTGGCGGTACCGGGCACGCGGCGCAGCACTCGGAGAGCTTCTACTCGATGCTGGCTCACATTCCAGGTCTAAAGGTGGTAGTTCCATCAGATCCGTACACCGTTCGAGGATTGCTGGCAGCCGCCATCCGAGATGATGATCCCGTGTTTCTAGTAAACGACAAGAAACTGATCAATATGATCGGATTCTGCCCCGAAGAGTCGTTCACGATTCCCCTTGGCAAAGGTCGGTACCTTAAGCACGGCGATGATGTAACCCTGATCGGGATGTCGTACACCTCCGTGGTCTGCAAGCAAGCTGCTGACACTTTGGCTGAAGAAGGAATCGAGGCCGAGGTTGTCGATATGCTCAGTCTATCGCCGTTCGACGAAGAGATAATCATCGAATCGGTGATGAAGACGAACCGCGTGGTAATCGTGGATGAAGACACACCGCGCGCCAGCATGGCTTCCGAGTTCGCTGCAATCATTGCGGAGAAGGCATTCGATTACCTCGACGCGCCAATTAAGCGAGTCACCGGTCCGCATACTCCTGTTCCCTACAACAAGGGTTTGGAGACAGCATTCATGCCGCAGCCGGAAGACGTTGTTGGCACAGTGAAGGGGATGCTGGGAGTCTAGTTTCTACAACACCGGGTTCTTGCACAATAAATCGAAGCCATTTTCACCCACACCTCACCGCAGCATCCTCGTGTGCTAAGCGTCGCAGCATCCGAAACGGGTAGATGCCTGTTGAGTGCCCATCGGTCCATAGAAACTGCAGGGCGTATCGTCCTACTTCGATGTAGTCAACAATGATTACATCCTCTGGGACCGTCGCCACGTTCAGCAATGCTCGTCCTGTCATCTCCTCGACGCATGCAGCACAGCCGCATTGCAATCTGAGGTAGCGGTATGGGTATACACATGTCTGCCCATTCGTCCAAGTGATCGATATTCCATCACCGATCAGTTCGACGTTGGTTGGGGTGATTTCGTTTTCTGCCATTCTGAGGCTATTTCCCATCGCAAGATTCAACTGGTTGCGCTCACCGTGAACGACGGTGCTGGATTAACCTTGTTTAAGCGTATCCCACAAGAAATTGAACCGTCTGAACCTCAGGAGCTGAGATTTGACAACTGAACACGACAGCATCGTCGTCGGCCTCATCGGTGCTGGCGCCAACACTCGCCTAAAGCACATCCCGGGACTTCGGGAACAACAAGGAGTAGAGATTAGGGGACTAGTAAACCGGAGCCTCGAATCTTCACGGCGAGTAGCCGATGAGTTCGGCATTCCGGAAGTGTACGAGGATTGGGGTGAACTGTTGGAAGACGATGAAATTGACGCCGTTTGCATCGGCACGTGGCCTTACATGCACGCCTCACTAACTGTCGAGTCGTTGGAAGAGGGAAAGCATGTATTGTGCGAAGCTAGAATGGCGATGAATTCGGAAGAGGCAGCAGAAATGCTGGAAGCTTCTAAACGCGCTCCGCATCTCATAGCGCAGATCGTGCCGGCACCCCACACCCTCGAGATCGATCAAACGATGATTCGGTTAATTTCAGAAGGCTACATTGGCGATCTCGTCAATGTTCGTCTGCAAGTCGGTACTGCAAGTGATTTCCCAAATCCAGAGCTGCCGCTCCATTGGCGACATGATCGTGATCTTTCTGGCAACAACATCATGACTATGGGCATCTGGTACGAGGCGATGATGCGCTGGTTCGGCCCGGCGAAATCGGTTCAAGCAGCAGGGCAGACAGTGGTCAAACATCGCCTTGACGACGATGGACGTCGCAGGGCGATATCGATACCCGATCATGTTGACATGCTGATAAACATGCAGTGCGGCGGCACGATGAACTACACGGTGACGACGGTTTCTGCATTTGCACGTGAGCTGGACCTATGGATCCACGGCACCGACGGTGTGATCAGAGTCGAAAATGCCGATGCGGACGATCCGACGGGTGCGACCTTCAAAGTCAGCGGTGCACGCCGAGGCGATGATGAGCTCAGGCAGATCGATGTCCCGCCTGAAAACCGAGGTGCATGGCGAGTTGAAGAAGAGTTCATCAACGCCATTCGTGGGATTGGACCGGTTACGCATACCAACTTTACAGACGGTGTGAAGTACATGCAGTTCACCGATGCAGTTACAGAATCGCTGAACAGCGGTAACGTAGTCAGATTGCCTTTCTGATCGTACTAACTGTTCAACGTTGAACTTCGCCAACTCGATTTGCGTAAACACATTCGATAGGCGATAATTCGCGCGTTATGCACTCGCGCGAAGACTTCAACCGCGTAATCGAAGATATCGGTAAGAACAGCCCGTGGATCGATGCGGCTCGACTTGCTCGCGGCTTAGATGCTCACAATCTGGTCTCGCAGACCGACATCGTTGATGATGCTGAATATACGGACTCGATGCCCTCCGTCATCGATCATCAGGACGCTGGAGATTTGAGCGAAACTCTGGCTCCCGAGCCGATAGACAATACACACATTACTTCAGGTACGCGTGCGAAAAATGACGACAACCTTGTTCACACTCCGGAACATGAACGTCCACGCGAGAGGATGCACGAACTTGGTCCGGCTGGCATCACAACGACTGAGTTGTTAGCCATAGTTTTGGGTTCGGGAATCCGAGGTCGGAATGTGAAAAACGTTGCTGACGATCTGCTAATCGAGTTCGACGGTTTGCGCGGACTCAGCCGATCCAGTGCGTTCAATATGCAGAAAGTAGGTGGGATAGGAGGGATAAAGGCGGATGTGCTTGCGGCCGCATTTGAGTTAGGAAGGCGCGCCGCGTTAGAAGAAGAACACCAAAAGGCATCCAACTTGTACGGCAAATACTTGGGTGGAGGCAAAGAGATCGCACGCATCATCGCCAAACAGTTCACAACTCGACTGCGCGACAGCGTCCAAGAAGAGATGTGGATAGCATTTCTAGATGTCCGCAACCAGTTCCGCGGCAAGACGCGTGTTTACATCGGGTGTTGCGATCAGCTGGTAGCCAAGACCGGTGAGATACTCAGCCGAGTAGTGGAGCGTAACATGCCCCGTTACGCGTTGGTGCACAACCATCCGTCGGGCAGCGGGCAGCCAAGCGGTGCCGACATCAGTTTTACCGAAAGGTTGATCAGCGCCGGACATTTGCTGGACATTGATCTGGTAGACCATGTCGTTTTGGGTGAAGACCTGAGTAGTTGCGTGAGCATGAGAGACCATAGATTGGTCAATTTCGCGAGACCCCGAAATCGGGACATCAAAATCCGAGACTCACAGACGGGTTCTGGTCCCAGTCACTTCGCCTGATCCAAGCAAATCTCGTCACTGGCCCTCCGCTACGCAGCTCGCCTCCCTGAGATTCCCCAGCTACTGTGAAACCCGCATCTTGGAGAAACCGAGCGATATCTAGGCTCGGGAAATCCGCGGATTTGCTGCCGTACGCACCGATTATCAATGTCCCGTCTTGCGTCAGCGCCGATTGAATCAGATGATTTGCAAGTGTCGCCAACATTTCAATGGGTACCAAGTCCCAGATGGCATAAACCCACTTGAACCGTTTTGGCGGCATCCATCCCCACGCGTTTGCCACCCAGAATTGGTGGGCCTTGTTTGGGAAACGTCTTATCGCCTCCTGAATCAGTAGCGGGTTCATATCTACGCCGTGTGGGTTCAACGTGAATCCACGTTCCATCGCCCATCCCACCACCGATTCCAACAGGTATCCATTCGCGCATCCCAAGTCTAGGAAATCGCCATCAGAATCTACCGCCTGCAACAATGGGGAACGTTCAGTGCGCCAACGATCAGCACCACCGCTGAAGCCTGATTGACGAATGGGGTCATTGTGCTGCAGATAGGCGGTTTCCAAATGCCGAATCGATTTCAGATGGCTTTCAGGCAGATTGTTCGAGATACGGAGGGAGTATTTCATCGGTGATACGATACTAATCGAGACGGATGAACGACGAAATCTGGTTCAGCTACTAAAACAGACGGTTATCAATCATACCCGGAGCGCAGTTGTGACGAATCGAACGGCGGCCATAGACTTCAACGCAGATATCGGCGAATCTTTCGCATCGTATCGGATGGGGCTTGATGAGGAGATTGTGAAACACATCACATCGGCCAACATCGCGTGTGGATTTCATGCCGGCGACCCTGATTGGATGGCTCGCACTGTGGATCTGGCCGAGCAGTACGAGGTAGGCATCGGAGCGCATCCGGCATATCCAGACCTAGCGGGCTTCGGACGGCGTGACATGTCTTTGACACCGGACGAAGTGGGAAACGTCATCACTTATCAAGTCGGCGCATTGACCGCGTTCACCAGATCGAAGAAGCTCAACCATGTCAAACCGCATGGGGCTCTCTACAATCGAGCAGTCGCAGACTCGGATATAGCGGCCGCAATTGTCAAGGCGATACGAAAGATCAATGACGAATTGATACATGTCGTTCTGGCGAACTCGATTTGGGAAGATGTCGCCAGAAACGAAAATGTTCGCGTTGCTCGAGAGTGCTACGCAGACCGCGCCGTCACGCCAGATGGGAAGTTAGTGCCGCGTTCGCAAACCGGCGCTGTGATCCACGATGTTGATGAAGTAACCGAACGCTCTTTGCGCCTTGCCAAGGAGGGCAAAGTGACGGCATCTGACGGCAACGACATCGATTTTTCTGCTGACACTATTTGTCTGCATGGCGATACTCCAGGCGCAGTGCAGATGGCTGCTTCTGTCAGAGCCGAGTTTGAAGCCAGCGGTATCGAAGTTAAAACGCTCTCTGAGATACTTGGTTAATGCCAGCATTCAGATGCCAAGCGAAACAGATACAAAATACCCGCGCATCGTCCAAGCCAGCGATTCGGCGCTGCTGGTAGAGTTTGGTGACACCATCGATTACTCCGTCAACGCGCAAGTCTATGCTCTGCAAGGCGCCATAGAGGCTTCAGAACTGATTCAAGCAGTACAAGAGCTCATTCCTTCATACAGATCCCTGTTGGTGGAATATGACTTGATGAACTATTCATACTCGGAGATGAGCGATCAAATTGCTCAACTGCTAGGCAATACCGACACTGCAGAACATTCGATAGTCGATCATAATCAGGCCGCGCATAGGATACCGGTCGCCTATGGCGGAGAATACGGGCCGGATTTGGAGAGTGTGGCTTCTCATGCCGGTTTGACTCCCGGCGAGGTGATCGCCATCCATTCTGCGACCGATTATCACGTCTTTATGCTCGGCTTCGCGCCGGGTTTCCCATATCTGGGCGGTATGGATGAACGAATCGCGTGTCCCAGATTGTCGACGCCTCGAACCGTGGTGCCGGCCGGGTCGGTCGGCATTGCTGAAGCACAAACTGGCGTATATCCAAACGATAGCCCGGGCGGGTGGCAGTTGATCGGGCGTACGCCCGTCGCTCTATTCGATGTATCTGCTGATCCGCCTGCTGCAATGTTGCCGGGAACGAAGGTCAATTTCGTGCCGATATCGAATGAAGAGTACGAAGCGCAGCTGGCTTCCAGATAAGCAGATTGTCAACCAAACACAAAATCGAAATAGTATCGCCCGGAACCCGGTCGACCATCCAAGACCTTGGACGATGGGGAAGCCAACGTTACGGTGTATCTGTGAGCGGAGTATTAGACCTGCAGGCCGCGGTTATCGCCAACCGTTTGGTGGGCAATCCAACAACAGCAGCGATGTTGGAAGCCACCTTCGGCAGCATCGTCATCAAATTCAGCCGAGAAACAAGAGCATCAGTAACTGGGGCGATGGTTGATGTGAGCATAGATCACCTTCCCATACCAACTTGGGAAACAGTTCTAGTACCTGCAGGAAGCGAATTGAGCGTATCAGCGCCTTCCGCGGGTCTCTACTCATACGTTGCTCTTGAAGGCGGTATCAGTGTTCCGGAAGTGCTGGGTTCAAGGGCCACCCATGTTGCTTCGGGTATCGGCGGATTGGACGGTCGAAGATTGGAACCAGGGGATGTACTATCTTTAGGCTCCGAATCCGATGGCAATTCGAGGCCTAGGGCCGGCACGAGAAGCCCGCAAGCGATAGTCCATGCTTGTCAACAAAGCGCGCAGCGAATCAGAGTGATGCCCGGACCGCAGTTCGACCAGTTCGATGAAGATGCTCGCCAGACATTCTTGAATGCGACATATTCTGTCAGCAATCTCACCGATCGTCAGGGCGCCAGGTTGGACGGATCCGAAGTTAGCGCGTTGGACGGGAAACACGATATCGTATCTGATCCTGCATATATGGGAGCGGTACAAGTGCCCGCCGACGGCAGGCCGATAATATTGCTGGCTGATCGCCAGCCGACAGGAGGCTACGCCAAAATCGCATCGGTAATCTCCGCTGACCTGCCAGCAGTGGTGCAAAAGGCCCCGGGCAGCAAGATCGAATTCGAGATGATCAACATCGAATCGGCACAAGAAATCGCCCGAAGCTTCAGGCATGTAATCTACCAAGAGCCATTGCGCGAGCCTGAAGATGTGCACGCTTGCGAACTCACCATAGACGACAAAACTTACAATGTTGAGTTAGTCGATCCCAACAACGCGGCACCTGAACAGTATGAAAGTGGCATCGTATATGCCACCATCGACTCAGAATCGGATGTGGTTGCAACCTATCGGCGCGTTTGATTGACAGGATCAGAGATACGGAAAAGGCACCTCAAGATTGGATGTTCAACCAATAATCGATGGGCTACAGGTAAGTGGCATCGGAATGGGCATGACAAGTGTTGTGCTCGTAGTTCTCGCGCTCTCGATACGCGCCGTTTCTTGGCTTGACAACATCATCGAAAGACGGCGAACCGAGCGCGCCCATCATCAAGAAACATCCAAGAATCTGACGGATGGGGCGTTGCTCGATACGAGCAGTGAAGATGTTGCACCATCCGATAGTGTCGCACGCGCGGCAGCGATAGCAGTCGCGCTGGAGTTATCGATACGTAGTTCAGAGCCTGCTGCAGTGTCTGAATCATCAATCCACATGCCATCTACCAACACTCCTTCGGATAGTTGGTTGACTGAAGGTAGGGCGAGACAAAGGTCTCGGCATGGCACGATTGACAGAACCGGAGTTCGTCGATGAGCAGTCGTTACAGCATCACTGTAGACGGCATAACCTACGATGTTGAAGTAGGCGATGTATCATCATCTCCAGTGTCCGTAATCGTTGACGGGGTTGAAGTTCAAGTAGAGATTCCGGATGCTCCTCCAGCGAATCGAGTTCAAACCTCCCGCGACGTTGCTGCTGATAGAAGGTCTGCAGCTAGACCGCGTCCGTCGCAACGTAGAAGGCCATCAGTTGCTTCTAGTTCAGATAGCCAAGACGTAGTTCGCGCACCAATGCCAGGACGCATAATCCGCGTCAATGTGAATGTTGGAGATAACGTTCAGCGCGGTCAGGCTCTGGTAGTACTCGAGTCGATGAAGATGGAGAACACTATCGCATCTCCGCGCGACGGGGTCGTTTCCCAAGTTCAGGTCGCTGGCGATGAATCGGTTCAACATGGACAATCGCTGGTGGAGCTTGAATAGCCGATGTCTGAAGAAGGCGTACTAGACCAGATCCTCGTCGGCTTCCAAGCTATTGGCGATGATCCGCGTATCGTAGTCATGTGGGTGATTGCAGCGGCATTGCTATACGTCGGTATAGCCAAACGCAAAGAGCCGTTGCTGCTAGTGCCGATATCGATGGGCATCCTATTTGCCAACTTGCCGTTGGGCGAGTTCATAAGGCAGGGCGGCGAAGCTGAACCCACCGGCATTCTCAGGACTTTTCAGACGGTTGGTTTGGAGAGCGACATCTTCCCTCTGCTGATCTTCTTGGGTGTTGGCGCGGCGACAGATTTTTCGCCCATGCTGTCGAATCCCAAGACGTTGCTGCTAGGCGCCGGCGCCCAGGCTGGAGTGTTCTTCGCGCTAGTAGGAGCACTGGTATTGGGAGCAATAGGCTGGTTCGATTTCGGATTGCTCGAGGCGGCGTCAATCGGAATCATCGGTGGCGCTGACGGCCCGACGACGATATTCATCGCTACTCGGATGCGTGAATTAGGGGAATCGTTGCCCCACATCGAGGTGCGAGATATCGTTGGCGCGACTGCTGTAGCGGCCTATTCTTACATGGCGCTCGTGCCAATCATTCAACCGCCGCTAATCAAACTGCTAACCAGCAAGAATGAACGCCAGATCCGCATGGAGTATTCCAGCGAACCAGTATCCCGCAGAACGCTGATACTCTTCCCGCTCATCACCACCATAGTGATCAGCGTCCTTGTTCCATCTGCTTCGCCGTTGATTGGAATGTTGATGCTGGGAAACCTCATCAAAGTTTCTGGAGTGGTGCCTAGGCTTGCTGATGTATCAGAAAACGCGTTGATGAACGCCACTATTGTGATTTTGGGTCTGTCAGTTGGAGCGACGATGCCAGGATCGGTATTTTTGCAGCCAGAGACGTTGGGCATCTTTGTGTTGGGACTGTTTGCATTTGCCACGGCTACGATTACCGGAGTGATACTGGCAAAGCTCATGAATCTAGTCACTAAAACCAAGATCAATCCGATGATCGGTGCAGCTGGAGTTTCGGCAGTGCCTATGGCGGCTCGGGTCGTTCAGGACATGGGTCAGGAGGAAGACCCTGAAAACTTCCTGCTGATGCACGCCATGGGGCCAAACGTTGCCGGTGTAATAGGAACCGCGACTGTTGCCGGTGTACTCATCGCAGTAGTGCCAACGCTAGTAAGTTGATGAAACATCGTCGATTCGTCTCGGTGTGTAACATCGATTGTTGTACGCAGCTAAGTGATCGAAGCCGATCTCGAAAGAGGAAACGCAATGCCAGACCTGACTATGCGAGGTGTTTACCCGATACTTTCAACGCCGTTCGATGCGGACGGCAATATCGTGTTTGACGATCTCGAAAACCAAGTCGAATGGATCATCGATCAGGGTGCGCATGGTGTTGGAATCGCAATGGCGAGCGAGGTTTACAAGTTCACCGAGAGCGAACGCGATGCCGTGTTGAAATCTGTCGTAAATGCGGCGAATGGTCGTGCAAAAGTAGTGATGAATACAGGCGCGGAGGGAACTGACGCCACGATTCACTACTCGAAACGCGCGGAAGAGCTCGGAGCCGACGCGTTGATGATCCGTCCCACGAGTTACATCCCCACTGTTGCATCGGAACACATCGAATATTTCGTGCAGATAGCAGATGCGGTTGGGATACCGATATTCATGCAGGATCAGAGCACGGCAGCGGTACCTCCCGCGATGGCGGTCGCGTGCGCGAAGCGTCACGAAAACCTCTGCTACATCAAAGTTGAGACGCCGCCGACAATTCCTAGGATGGCCGAAGCCCAGAGCCTAGTCGCGGAAGGCACAAACCTCATCTTGTTTGGCGGTATGGGCGGTGCCTTTTTCATCGAAGAATTGCGACGCGGCTCGGTAGGGACGATGCCCGGATCAACTCTTCCCGATAAGTTCGTGCAGATGTGGGACCTGTGGGAAGTGGGGGACGAGGTTGGCGCACAGGACGAGTTTGATCGTTACGCTCCGATCATCCGTACCTTGGCGCAGGGACAAGGTTTAGCGAACTGGGTCTACAAACACATCATGTGGCGTCGTGGCGTCTTCAGCAAAGAAGGTATCTTTGCGCGTGGCCCGTCGCTCAAACCTGATCGCTTGCATTTCAAAGAGATAGACGCTCAACTGGACAAGCTTGGGTTGCTCAAAGTTACGGGCTAGACGAGAGCAATCCACTTCAACCGGTAGCCGAAGCGAACATCAACCCAAAATCCGAAACCCATCGGAAGCAACTCTGAGCGTGCTTGATCAAATATGCCAAGATGCGATTTGGTGCGGCTGTAGACGCGTCTGGGCGTCGAATCTAGCAACTAAACCTAAACATTCTTGCCGAGAACCGCGATGGATTTGATACTCGGCGCAACAACGAACCTTGCAGGATGGCAGCTGAGTCTGATGGCCTTCATCTCGTTGATCGTCGGTCTGTCAGGCGGCACAGTGGGCATTGCATTAGGTGTGATTAGATTGCCTATGCTCACTTTTTTTGGTGTCGATCCTTTGATAGCTGCGGGTACCAACCTCATGATCAGCGTCATGGGTTCGTCGATTGCAACTTTAGAGGCTTTTTTCGAACAGCGGGTTGTGATGAAGGTGGTTTTGACAATGGGCGGACCGGCTATTTTGGGAGCATTCATCGGAGGTTACTTCGCAGATATAGTGCCAATATGGATACTGCTGACGGTGGTTTCGTTGTTCATGGCCTGGTCAGCTCTGTTTCTCATCGCCTGGTCCATCCGCATCATACAGATTCGACGGCGTTATCCCCAATCCCGTACTAGACGCGCGTTTACGGGTGGTGGTTCCAAAGATGGCGAGGATGAAATCGAGTTGGATTCGAAGGAAATCAGCCGTGAAGGCATTGCTGGCTTCGCGATTGGAGCCGTTGGCGGCGCCGCAGGATTGGCACTAGGTGTGTTGAGGATGCCGGTGCTGCTCGCGATGCGAATGGACCCCCACAAGGCGGCCGGCACCAACTTGGCGATCACGGTGCTGGTAGGCATCTCTGGCTTTGGCGGACATTTGTTGAAAGGGCAAGTTGATTGGCATCTTATCGCTATAGTTGGAATACCAGGAGTCATCGGGATGTACATCGGCACGAGATTGGCAAATCGTTTCGATGCACCTGCTCTTCGCCTGTTCGTGGGTATCGTGGTGTTGCTTGTGGCGCCCGCGGTTCTCTACAGCGCGTTTCGTAACCTGTAATGATGACAAACGATTGGCATCGATGAACACGAGTCTCTATCAAGCTATGGCGCAAGAAAAGCCTCTGCAAATTGCAGGGGTGATCAACGCTTACGCCGCGATACAAGCCGAAAAGGCAGGATTCAAGGCGATTTATCTTTCTGGAAGTGGAATCGCCACCGCTTCGTATGGTCTGCCTGATCTAGGAATGACGGGACTGAAAGATGTGTTAATTGATGTTGATCGAGTCAAATCGATTTGTGAATTGCCCTTGCTTGTGGATTGCGACACTGGTTGGGGAAACGCGCTTTCTATTGCTCGCACAGTACGCGAGATGGAACGCGCAGGTGTAGCTGCGATCCATATCGAAGATCAAGTACAGGAAAAACGATGTGGACATCTTCCCGGCAAAATGGTCGTAGAACCAAGCGAGATGTGCGACCGGATCAAGGCTGCAGTTGATGCTCGTGGAGACAAAGATTTCATCGTCATGGCCCGTACGGATGCTTTAGCTTTGGAGGGCATTGAAAGCACGTTGAATCGGTGCCGAAAATATGTCGAAGCTGGTGCAGACGCGATTTTCGCAGAGGCAGTTACCGAGTTGTATCAGTACCGAGAGTTCGCACGTTGTGCAGATGTGCCAATTCTGGCGAATCTGACTGAATTCGGTAATACGCCACAATTCTCAGTCGATCAGCTGCGAACTGCCGATGTCGCAATGGCGTTGTATCCGCTATCTGCATTTCGCGCCATGAGTCGGACGGCAGAGAAGGTGTACGCTGAGATCAGGAAATCGGGAATTCAAACTGGAATCATCGACAACCTGCAGACGCGCCATGAACTCTACGAAACTATCGGATATCACGAGCAGGAACGCAGGATAAATGAACTTTTCGCCCAGCGGGAACGATTGGACTAATGAGATGACTATTACAGCAAAAGGATTGGCCGGTGTCGTGGTTGGCGATACCGCAATCTCCACTGTCGGAAAAGCAGGCGCTGGACTCACCTATCGTGGCTACGACATCACAGATTTGGCACCGCACGCCACCTTTGAAGAGGTGGCATACCTGCTGATTTACGGCAAGTTGCCCAACCCAAACGAACTAGCTTCATACAATGCCCGACTTAAAAAGCTTCGGGACCTGCCACCCGCACTATGCTCGATGTTGGAACACCTGCCAATGTCGACTCATCCGATGGACGTTCTACGAACTGGCGCATCAATGATCGGCGTAATCGAACCTGAGGGTCAAGAGGGGAGAGCAGCGCCTTACGTTGCCGACCGCTTGATGGGCACGATGACCTCCATGCTCGTATATTGGTATCGATACTCTCATCTGAAAAAAAGGATCGACACTCAGTCAGATGAGCCTGGCTTAGCGGGACACTTCCTTCGGTTGCTGACCGATCATGAACCCAATGAGACGGCGCGCCGCGCGCTTGACACGATATTCGTCTTGTACGCCGAACATGAGTTCAATGCTTCCACATTTGCGGGACGAGTCGTCGCCAGCACGCTAGCGGATACATATTCGGCAGTTGTAGCAGCGATTGGCGCGTTGCGAGGGCCTCTGCACGGCGGCGCCAACGAAGCGGCCATGGAATTGATCGCATCCTTTGACAGCCCACAACAGGCCGAGAAATCGATCAAACACATGTTAAATGCGCGTCGATTGATCATGGGTTTCGGCCATCGCGTATACAAAAACGGCGACCCGCGATCCGACATCGTCAAAGATCTGGCGAGAAAACTAGCGATCGAGAAATCGAACACTACCTATTTTGAGATCGCGGAGCGTATCGAATCCGTGATGATGCGTGAAAAAGGTCTGCATCCCAATCTCGATTTCTACTCCGCTATCGCCTACCATTTGTGCGGTATTCCTACCGAGATGTTCACTCCGTTATTTGCAGTGAGTCGTACATCGGGATGGGTGGCACATGTTATCGAGCAACGGAACGGAAACAGCTTGATACGTCCAAACGCCGAATATACCGGTCCATCCCTCCAAACCTACATCGAGCTGCAGGATCGTTGAAGTTGTTTCGCTACGACGATGTGATCTCAGAAATCGCGACGTATGCCTGTCAGTCTGGCGAGGCAGGCTCTGAAGAGGCGTTTAGTACCGCGCGGCTTGCGCTCATGGATTCGATCGGCTGCGCGTTGTTAGCGCAAGGTTTCCCGTCATGCCGCGATTTTCTGCACTCCGAAGATGTCGAAGGTCATGGCGATGATGGGCACGTGCCGATTCTCGGCACAACATACCGCAAACCAGCTGCATTGGCTGCTTTTGACATCACATCTGCGATAAGATGGCTCGATTTCAACGATACCTGGTTGGCAAATGAGTGGGGGCATCCCTCGGATAACTTCGGAGCCATATTGGCTGCTTCATACAAGGTGTCTAAAGGGCATCGTGTGCGCGTACCGAAAACGTTAAGAATGCGTGATCTGTTGGAACTTGCGATTCGTGCATACGAGATTCAAGGTGTTCTGGCATTGGACAACGCCTTCAATCGCGTCGGTATCGACCACGTCCTATTAGTAAAGGTCGCCTCGGCCGCCGTCGTAGCTGCCTTGTACTCGGATCGTAACGTGGAAACCGTTTCATCAGCGATATCTCACGCCTGGCTCGATGCAACGTTGCGAATCTATCGACACACGCCCAACACCAATGCGCGCAAATCTTGGGCCGCCGGCGATGCGACGTCTCGTGCCGTAACGCTCGCCACATTTGCGAACCGAGGCATGCCGGGATGCTACACAGCCCTTACAGCACCGACGCACGGTTTCCAAGACGTGTGGTTCAAGGGCAATTCTGTAACCTTGCAACGCCCGTTTGAATCATATGTGATGGAAAATGTACTGTTCAAAGTGAAGTATCCAGCCGAGTTTCATGGGCAAACCGCGGTAGAAGCAGCAGTTGCATTGCATCCTCGGGTGTCAGATCGATTGGACGCCATATCATCGATTGAAATCAAAACCCAAGAGCCGGCAGTGCGGATAATTGACAAGGGTGGCAGTCTCAGCAACGCGGCCGACCGCGATCATTGCATCCAATACATGACGGCGGTGGCCCTTATCAAAGGTGTTGTCACATCGGAAGATTACGAAGATGAGGCGTCGAAAGACCTTCGCATCGATACGCTTCGCAACAAGATGGTCGTATCCGAGCACCCGGAGTATTCCCTCGAGTACCTAGACCCTGAAAAACGCTCGATACCGAACGCGGTACAGGTGCACTTTAACGATGGGACATCTACAGATGAAGTCGAGGTACGTTTCCCAATTGGTCATCGCGAACGCCGATCAGAGGCAATTCCGCTACTTTTTGAAAAGTTCTCCGCCAACGTTGCTGACACCTTCGGCGAAAGTGGGTACACAAGCAGAATTATGAGAATGTTTGAAGATTTAGAAAATCTGGACGAGATGTCGGTAACCAGATTCATGGACCAGCTGAGTCTGCAAAATGAACCAGAGAGACGTTAGAGCAACGATGAAAAAACTGACGGGCAGTGACCTTCTCAATCTCTCACTCAAAGCTGAAGGCGTTGATACGCTGTTCGGCATTGCGGGTGACCATATTCTCGACATGCTGGACCGTATGGTAGATGAACCGTTTCGCATGATCGATACGCGACACGAATCGGGAGCGGTGCATGCGGCCGATTCTTATGCTCGGATATTGCGTAGGGCATCAGTGGCACTTTCAACAACGCCAGGACACGCCAACGCGGTACCGGCTCTAGCGAATGCTCTGCATTCTGAAGCCCCAGTAGTCAACATCGCCGGCAGCGCCGATTCGCCGAACCTGGGACGCGGCGCGATGCAGGAAATCGATCAAGTAGGTATGGCTGAACCAGTCACCAAGGGCGCTTGGCAAGTGCCATCACCACAGCGGATTCCTGAATATGTAGCTCTAGCGTTCCGCACCGCCTTGAGCGGACGCCAAGGTCCAGTCCACCTGACGATCCCGCACGACTTTCAGTCCGCAACTGTCGATGTTGTCGATTACGAGCGATATGCGCCGGGCGAGTACAGCATCCCAGCTAAGGTATTGGCAGATGCGGAAAGAGTTCGTCAGGCATTGCGTCTATTGAACACGGCTGAAAGACCGTTGATCATGGCGGGTTCATCAGCGGGTGCCGGTGCAGACCCTGATGATGTGCGTCGACTCGTAGAGACTACTCGCATCCCGTTCGTTTCCGAAGATTCGGCTCGGGCATTGATCCCTGATTCCCATCCTTACAGCGTTGGTTTGGGATATCTGCCTTTGAACCGAGCGGCTCAGATGGTGCGGGATGCCGATGTCGTATTAATGTTGGGGAAGCGATTGGATTACACGTTGGGATTCGGCGGCACCCCACCTTTCGATCAAAATGTCAAGTTCATCGTCATCGATCCTTCACCTGCCGAGATCGGCAGAGCACGTACCGCGGAAGTTGGGATATTGAGCGATCTAGGACCTGCTACCACGCAGCTAGCGGATGAAGCCGAAAAGTTGGCCTGGGAACGGCGATCTGAATGGATATCCGCGTTGCGAAGCACGCATGATGACTGGTTGGCAGAGCTGTATGAACACTCCGTTCCGTCAACACCGATGCATCCGATGCATGTGAGCGAAACTCTGCAGAAACACTTGGAAAAAGACGCGCACATCACCTTCGACGGTGGAGATTATTGCCATTTTTTGCGCGCTTCCATACCTCGCGAGCATCCTTTCAGGTTCCACAACGTCTCCAGCTTCGGAATGATCGGAGTAGGAATCGCGTACGGACTAGGCGCACAGGTGGCATTGCCCCGAACGCAGTGCATAGTTGCTGTAGGTGATGGATCATTCGGTTTCAATGGCATGGAACTGGACACTATGGTGCGCCACAATCTGCCGGTGAAGATCCTGTTGGGAAACAATTCGATCTGGGGTATCGATTGGCAGATTCAGAAAGGAATCTATGGTCGGCCGGTATGGACCGATCTGACTCCCGGCACTCGTTACGATCTGGTAGCGAAAGGTCTTGGTGCGTACGGGGAGAACGTAGAAACCGCTGAGCAGTTGGAACCCGCCATCAAACGGGCGTTCGCTCACAACGGTCCAGCATTGCTGAACATCGAGGTAGACCAAATCATCAGCCCCGTTGCAGAAGCCGCGATAGACCGCAAGCTGGGTTCACACGGCTGATAATTCAATCTGATGCGATACAAGGAGATGATGCGATGTCGAAAAAGGTTGACAAAAAACAAGAGCCGGACGGGAAGGCCGGTTACTTCGATCCTGAATTCGTGGAAAGACGCCAGTTCTTGCCCGGAGTGCAGGCGCGCCTGATCTGGGGTGAAAAGATCATGATGGGCATCATCGATTTCGAACCTGACGCTATAGTGCCTTGGCACTCACATCCTCATGAGCAGTGTGGACGCGTCTTAGAAGGTTCGGCGTGGTTCGAGTTGGAAGGGCACGAGAAAACTAAATTGTCAGCCGGCGAACACTATGTGATACCGGGCTATGTGCCGCATCAGGTAACTGCCACAGCCGAAGGATGCGTTGCACTGGATATCTGGTCCCCGATTCGAGAAGAGTACATCTCGGATGACATCGGTTTTTTCAACCGCGACTAGTAGGTTGAACTAGGGTGCTAAGGATTTGAACGGAAATTTAAGGATGGATGAAGCACACATTGGCTAAAGTTCTCAATGTATACGCTCTATCCCCATAATCCTTTCACCACCTTAGCATCCTAGGAAACCTCTGAACAAGTTATTGTTCTAACGGAATTCGTAAGGGTGGTTCGAGAACCGCCTCTACTTGATCAGAGGTTTCCTAGTTCGAACCCATTTGGGGTCAACGATTGTCTACTTCTTGGTTTCCCAGAAGATGCTGCCGATCTCTTCCAATGCAGCTTTGAAGGCCTGCGCAGCATCCATGTCGACGTTCTGTTTCACCTGGCTTCCCAGTTTGCAGGCGTTCCAAACTAGCTCGTGGAGGTTCGGGTACTGCTCTAGATGCTCAGGCTTGAAGTAGTCGGTCCAGATGATCAGGATGTCATCCTTGGCTTTTTTGGCGTGCTCTTCTTTGGCGGAAACGTATCGGATGAGGCTGTTGCGCGCTCCAACATCAGAAGCATCGCCCAGTTCTTGGATCAGCTCAGTCATTCGAATGCATGTCTGTGCCGCCTGGATCGCATCGCCAGGGTCATAGATCCCGCAGGGTATGTCGCAATGGGCGTGGGCAACGCCAACTGGAGAGAATCGATTGGCTAATCTCTTCACACTTCCAATCATGTCAATGATTCCTTTCATCTTTGGTTCGATCGACTTGCTTTCAAAGCAAGTCGATATTCGTAACCTGTATGGTCATCAATTATCAAGCATAGACTAAACCGATGTCTGACAGAAGCAAGGGCATGTTACATACGATCAACACAGGGCTCGGCTACATCATCGATTTATTCACCAGCAAGTGGGTACGAATATCGGGTGATTCGATGCATCCGACGTTGCGTGATGGGATGAGAGTACGGGTGAGCCGCCGTGCTTTTTGGATCGCAGAGCCTAAGCGTTGGGACATCATTCTGTTTGAGCATCCCGGAGCAAACGGGTTCATGGCTGTAAAGCGAGTTGTCGGATTGCCTGGAGAGTCGGTTTGCGTGGCTGATGGAAGGCTGTACATCGATGGAGTTGAGTTGCAAGATGATTTCAGATACATAACCCATACTGGATCAAACTGGAAATTGACGCTGAACCTAGATGAGTTCATCGTTTTGGGCGACCACCGACTCCATTCGACTGACAGCAGATCATTCGGCGCAGTCCCAAGAAGCAAGATCATAGGAAAGGTCAAACTTCCGACATCTCTCGGATAAGCCCGTTGACTCTTCTTGCAATCTCGTGAATGAGCGGCACTATTTCAGCATCATCAGTCATCTTTGATGGATCAGGCAACCCCCAGTCATCGACGTTGGCAGAGTTGATCACAGGGCAAGCTTCGGAATCTACTTTGCAGCCCATAGTCACGATACGCGGACTGTGCATCAGCATCTCATCGGTCAACAACTTAGGAAATTCTCTGGAAGTGTCGAGCCCGAAAGATGCGAGAATTCGTTGCACGGCCGAATTGACCGTTGCGCCGGAATTAGTTCCAGCAGATTCTGCACGCAAAGCTAATCCCAACCTTTCAGCACAGTGATTGAAAATCGCCTTTGCTGCGACACTGCGTCCCGCATTGTGCGTACATACGAACAGGACATCTATGCGTATTTCACTCATATCTGCTCCGAGCGACTTCATTGGGCTCTGATTTCTGCGCGGCTAAACCAGGCTCGATCAAGAGTTTGAAGACTAACGCGCCAATCGGCGCACCGACTAGCGGTCCGAGAATATAGACCCAAAAGCCGCTCTCAGGCCCCGGTATTGCGATATCTCCCCATCCCGCGAACCATGACACGATGCGAGGTCCGAAATCACGAGCAGGATTCCATCCGGCCTGAGTTATTGGAGCGAAGAGGCTGATCAGTGCTGCAACTGTGAACCCGATGAAGAACGGTGCCATCCCGTTGGTCGGTATGCCCGCGTTGCGACGATCAGTCAACGCAAATATCACCAAAACCAAGATACCGGTTCCAAATGCCTCAACGGCAAATGCGTGAAAGGGAGAGACTGACAGCGTTTCGAACATCGCGGGATTAGGGAAATACTCGCCGAAGGCCATGGCTGACCTTTCACTGCCCATTTCGCCCCTTGTGATGCCATTTTCTGCTTCGTACTGGTCGATAAACGGATTGAAAAGCATCAACACGATCACTCCAGCTATAACTGCTCCGAGCAATTGAGCACCCCAGTATGCCAATAATCGACTTGCCGGGAACTGATCGCTTCGGAAGATCGCGAATGCCAGGCTCACTGCCGGATTGAGGTGGGCTCCGGAGACTGCGCCGCTGATGTAGATGGCTAGAGTTACACCAAAGCCCCAAACCGCCGCAACTTGCCACAGTCCAACTTGTGCCCCGGTGTAAACAGCCGCCGCGACAGAACCAGTGCCGAAAAGCACTAAGACGAACGTTCCCAAGATTTCTCCCACACAGGCATTCAACAAGTTTGTGCTTCTAAAGCCGCTTGCTTGAGTTTTGAAAAGCCTCATGGTTGCTGTTCATCGATCCACTTGGATGCATCTATCGAAAAGTAACTGATGATGTTGTCTGCACCGGCGCGTTTGATGCTGACCAATGCTTCCAACGCTGCATTTTTCAAATCTATCCAACCGTTGTTTGCCGCCGCATGGATCATCGAGTACTCTCCACTTACGTTGTAGGCGTATAGCGGGCGTTCTGGAAACCTAGACTTTGCCGAAGCGATCACATCTAGGTATGCGAGAGCTGGCTTGACCATGATGAAATCGGCACCCTCATCGATATCGGCGGCAATTTCCAGCATCGCTTCGTCATGTTGACTCGACGCCATCTGATATGTGCGTCGGTCACCAAAACTTGGCGCCGAATCGGCCGCGTCTCTAAACGGTCCGTAAAACGCAGAGGCATATTTCGCCGAATATCCCAGTACCTTGACTTCAGTATGTCCGGCATCATCGAGCGCATGTCTGATGGCTGCGACCTGCCCGTCCATCATCGCCGATGGCGCCACTACTTGAGCTCCGGCATTGGCATGGGATATCGCTACAGACGCTAGGAGCGGCAGTGTCGCGTCGTTATCGACATCGCCTTCTGGCGTCAACTGACCGCAGTGCCCGTGGTTTGTGTATTCGCACATGCATACATCGGTGATGGCGACTGCTTCTGGAAAGCGGGTGTTCAACACGGCAACCGTCCGTTGCACCGCTTCGTCAGATGACCATGCACGAGTTCCCTTATCGTCTTTTTGATCCGGGATTCCGAAAAACAGAAATTGGTTGATGCCACGCTCTAAGGCTCTATCAGTTTCTCGCATCGCTTCGTCAACCGTCATTCGAGAGATGCCCGGCATTGACGCCACCGGTTCACGCTTGTTCGTACCGTTGATGACAAACATCGGATACACGAACTCGGATGCATCAAGCCAAGTCTCACGATTATCAGACCTTGTGAGAGCATCAGATCTCAATTGTCTGAAACGCTGAAATTCGGGAACAGGTGACAATGGGGTAGGACTCGGATTAGTTTTCGAAGTATCTTCGGATTGCTGCAATCATGCCTGAGATTGACTGCTCTTCTGGAGTTACATCTACACGTATTCCGAACGATTCCGCGGTTGAAGCAGTTACCGGTCCCATGCAGACTACAACGCAATTGTTAATTGGAGTTGGATTTCCATTCAGCAGATGATGCAGATTCTTGACTGTCGATGAACTGGTAAACGTGACAACATCGATACCGTTTGCGAATGCCTTGCGGGCCATGTCGGCAGAATCCTCTTCCAAAACCGTCCGATACGCAACTACTTCAGTGACTTCAGCGCCGAGACGCATCAAACCAACGGGAAGTGTTTCGCGTCCGATATCTGATCTGAATACCACCGCACTGCTAGGGCTTTCACATTTGGTTTTGAATGCTGCCACCAGACCATCGGCGGTAAAGGTTTCAGGTGTAAGGTCTGCAACAATGCCGCGCGCGCGCAAAGCCTTTACGGTAGCCGGACCGACCGCAGCAACTTTACAGCCAGCAAATGTTCGACTATCCAGACCTAGTTGGTCCAGGCGATCAAATGTCTGATTGACTCCGTTCGGACTCGCAAATGTAGCCCATTGGTAGCGGGCGAGATTAGTAAGAGCAGCATCGAGCGGTCTGGCATCTTTAGGAGCGATCGATCTGATAACCGGACACTCGACGACGATGCCGCCTAGTTCGCTCAGTCCAGACGCTAGCCTGCTAGTTTGACTTCGGGCACGCGTCACCAGTATGCGCTTGCCAAACAATGGACGAGTGTCGAACCAAGCGATATGTTCGCGCAGGTTGACGACATCACCGATTATCAGAGCAATCGGCGCGACTAAACCTGATTGCTGCACTGCTTCGGAAATCTTTGAGAGTGTGCCGATCTGCGACTTCTGTTCATCAGATGTGCCACGTTCAATCGCGGCGACTGGCTCCTCGGGACTTCGGCCGTACGACATCAAAGTAGACGCTATCTCGGCGATCCGAGAGGCGCCCATCAGCACTACGATAGTGCCATTGGTTTTCGCGATCGCTTCCCAATCGACTTTTCCGGCAGACGGTTTATGCATCTCACTGGCAGTCACAATGGTTACTGATGATGCGATGCCGCGGTGGGTTACTGGAATTCCGGCGTAGGCTGCTGCACCGATGGCTGAAGTTACACCAGGGATAATCGTGAATGGCACATTTGCTTCGGCAAGTGCAATCGCTTCTTCACCGCCACGTCCAAACACGAGCGGGTCTCCGCCCTTCAAGCGGCATACCGTTTTTCCAGATCGGGCATATTTGATCAGAAGGGCATTGATCTCAGACTGCGTTAGCGAAACTGAATTTGGAGATTTACCGGCCGAGATCAACTCAGCATCATGCCTGGTGTTTCCGAGCAGTTTTGAAGGTGCGAGACGGTCATACAAAACCACATCAGCTTTCTGCAAAGCATCAAGCCCGCCGACAGTGATTAGTCCAGGATCTCCAGGCCCCGCGCCTACCAAATAGACAGTTCCAATGTGTGACATCACGGCTGCTAAGTTGACACTGGGTTAGGCAGCAGATCTAATGCGCCGGCGTCGACAAGCTCTCCGGCAAGCCGTTTTGCCAACTCGGTTCCATCCCTCACATCCGCGGAATCCTGACGGCGTAGCAGATGCAATCCTGACGCGTCTGACACCATTACTGCCATCGTAAGGATATTGTCATCTACGCGCGCGTGAGCACCGATGGGAGTGCTGCACCCGCCACCGATTTCAGCCATGAACGCACGTTCGGCATCTACTGAAATTCTGGTGTCATCATGCTCAATTGAAGCACAAGCCGCAACGGCATTCGTGTCGTCGATGCGAGTTTGCAAAGCCAGCGCGCCTTGTCCGGGAGCAGCAACAAACTTCATGCAGCTAAGGTACTCAGACACTCGCCACGCCATCTTTAGACGCTTCAGTCCAGCTGCCGCAAGCACCAAGGCATCGATTACGGAAGCATCATCTTCAAGCATGTCGAGACGGGTTGTGACATTTCCTCGAATCGGCTTCAGTATCAGGTCTCCTCGCTCAGCGTTGATCAAAGCGCGTCGACGGGCGCTGCCGGTACCAACGATGGACCCTCTAGGCAGATCTGCAAGTCCACTTGAATGTCGGCTTACAACCGCGTCACGCGGGTCTTCACGATATGGAACACCAGCAATCGTCAAACCGTCAGGCATCGTCGTGGGCAGATCCTTGAGACTGTGAACTGCGATATCTATCTCTTCGCGTAACAGCGAATTCTCAATCTCTTTGACAAAGACACCGACACCGATTTCAGACACGGCTATGTCAGGACTTGCGTCGCCACTAGTAGCGATGAATGCACGTTCAATCTCGATATCGCGGAAGCGATCGGACAACGCTGCCGCAACCTCATCTGTCTGCGCGATTGCCAATTGGCTGTTGCGACATCCGATGACTAACTTTCCGCGCCGACGGTTCATGATTAGGGATTTTACGCAGAGAGATTGCTTCTGGCGCGATCTTCCAACGCATCTATCAACATTTGCCTAGCTGCTTCTGGGTTGCCATCCTGAAACGCACTTAACATGCCATCGGTGATCGATTCCGCCCAGTCATCTGGAGTTACCGGCAGTTCGCGTGAGCGGACATCTTTACGCACGTCCGCCAGCATCGGTCCCATGTCCGCCCACTGCAGACAACGGCAGTAGTCATGGTCCGAGATCCGCTCTCGCAGCCGACGCGCAAGTGCCGGACTAGTCCCGGCGGTCGAAACAGCAACGGTAACGTCTTGCCTATGGATCAGGGCCGGTGCGATGAATGTGCATAGCGGCGTTACATCCATCACATTCAGAAGCACATTCCGCCGCGTAGCCTCATCCGATATGGCTTCGTTGATTGCGGGGTCAGACGTGTCCGCCACGATCACGATCCAAGCACCTTCCAAATCACCGTCTTGGTATCTGCGGTTCTTCCATTCGATCTCACCAGCGCGAGCCATCGCCTTGAGATTTGGAGAGGTATCGTTTTCAGGGCTGTACAGGGTTACTTTTGCGCCGCACTCCAAAAGATAACGAACTTTACGTTCGCCCTCGTGTGCGTCGCCTCCAAAGACGATACACCGTCGGTCTTGAACATCAACGAATACGCCGTAGTAGCGAGGCATGTACCTACTCCATCAAAGTTGCAGCTTTTTCTACATCTATATTGTCATCGACGAAGTAGCGCACTCGAGTTTTTTTGTATTCTCGGTGGCTGTAGAGAAGTTGATAGTCGTCCAAATCAGTCTGAACCGCGATACCGGCCGCGATATCTTCACACTCTTCTCGGGTGACGGCATGGATCATTGAGAAGTGTGAGAAGCGCCAGTCTTCATATCGTGGACGCTCATAGCAATGCGTCACTGCCGGATGTTCAGCCATAGCGATTCCCACTTCTACAGACCGCTCTTCTGGCACATTCCAAACGGCCATCGCGTTAGCAGAAAAACCGGCACGTCGATGGTGCAGAACCGCGGCGTATCGGCGCATCAATCGCCTTTCCACCATCTCATCTGCTTTGGCGAACAGTTCTCCTACCGAGAGATTCAGTCGGCGTGCCATATCGTCGAATGGACGCGATACGAGCGATATGTCCTCTTGCATCTCTCGCACGAAATCGATATCAAACTCAGTGAGGTCTTGATCCGCGGTTGGAACGCTCGTAGCAGCTTCTCCGCTTCCCTTGCCGCTGGTGTATTGTGCATCTGGAACGAAATAGTTGGTGGCATTAGAAACGCGATTCAACATATCGAAATTGACGCCGATCTTGAAGAAACGAATCGTGGGCAACGTCCGTGCAGTTTCAGCATTGGACAGCCGCGTCAGTTTTTCAACCTCTGCGTAAAGGTCTTTCCCAGGCGGCAATGCCAACGTAAACCAGAGGTTGAATTCTCCATTGCGTGCATAGTTGTGACTGATTCCTGGATGAGCATTGAGAATCTGAGCCCCACGATCCAAGTCAGCTTCATCGAATCGCATCGCTACCAGAGTGGAAGAGTAGCCTAGACGCCGGGTATCGAAAATCGCACCGATCTGCCGAACGACGTTCTTGCGTTTGAGAATCGTAATGCGATCGATGACCACGTCCTCGTCAACGTTGCAACGGTCCCCGATTTCCTCAAATGGTTCCCTGACCAACGGGAAATCAGACTGCAAGATGTTCATCAACTTGCGGTCAAGAGTGTCAAATTCGTCGTGATTCAATATGGATGTCAGTCCTGCATTTGGTCATGCAACCCAAGAAGGATACCAATACTCGATTATAAACAGAGTACGATTCGAGTTCGCGATGGGCCGCGTCTAAGCGTTCATCGATCACAATCTTTCTAGTGCGATTTCGGCAGCTAAGTTGCCGCTCCTGACGGCTCCTTCCATGGTTGCCGGCAACTGGGTATCGCTCCAATCGCCAGCGAGAATGAATCCCGGTATATCGGTTGCCGCTCCCAAGCGATGCGATGCCACTTCACAGTTCAGCCTGATGGTCGCCTCCAACGTTTTCACCACCGACGAATTGATCAAGGTCGTCTGTCTTGCCTTAGGAAAGACGATCTGCATAGCATCTTGAACGCGGTTCAGAATGTCGGATTTCTTCATCTCGCTCCATTCGTCAGCCCCGCTCAGCGAAACTACGATGTGTTGCCCCTTCTCAGTAGCGATTGTTCGCAGATCGGAATCGTTGAAAACCCACTGCAGTCCAAGATCGATGAACGCCATCAAGCGTTCTGTCATGACTGGATGTTCATACCAGAGATGCACCGCGACGATTGGAGAATACTCAAACGCTTCGAGCTTCACTTTGATCGAGTTGAAACGGACATCTTCATCGGGCAATACTTGGTGCAGCGCGTTTGGCGCCAAAGCAGAAATAACCACCTTCGAGCGGATACTCTCACCATTTGATAGATGCACCTCGATGGTGTCCGGCATCGATGCTTCAATGGATCGAACTCGCAGATTGGTCAGCAACGCTACATCATGCATCTGCAGGTAACGTTGTGCCGGTTCGCCAATCAACTTTGAAAGACCGCAGCTTGGAAAGCCGATAGCCGCTTTGATCGGTTTTCCAATCAACGCTTCACGAATAAATCCAATCGCATCGTGCGCCGACACCTCCGATATATCGCAGTTGAATACCGGCAGGATGAAGAGCGACCAGAAACGCTCAACAGCCTCCCCAGACTGACCTTTGGACGCTAACCATTCGGCAAACGACATTGGCTTGAGAGCATGCATCTGACGATGATTTCGACCCGCCAATTGGATTCCTGCCAACAAGCGCAACACTGACAGCCGATCCCCAAGGCTGAGATGCCTGTATCCCAACAGCGCAGCGGCGTTTCCCATCAGTTTGCTGGCACGCAGGTTCGCGACCCTGCCATTGAGGTGAACAGGAACATCGAGAACATCGTCTAGCGCAAGTTGGTCTCGAGTGCCGATAACTTCCAGCAACGACAAAAACTCGGCGCAGCTGCCAAGTATCACGTGTTGACCATTGTCGATCTCCTCGCCGCTTCCACGATCATTGAAAGAGAAAGCCCGGCCACCCAAGTATGGACGGCGTTCAACCAAGACTGGTTTGAGACCGTTTTGCACCAATCTGATAGCAGCTGCGATGCCTGCGAGCCCGCCGCCAAGTATGATTGCGTCTTTCACCTAGAATGCACAACCCTTAATTTCAGCGGCTCACAGAACGTTTGAGCCAACGCCATCCGATGCTGCTGCTGATAGATATCTTCTCAGCAGTGGAGAGGCTGATACGTCTGGAGAGGATATCAGCCTTGCTATTGTCGATATTTTCCAAGATGCGAAAGTAGAAGCCGTTCATCAGTTCGAGGCACTGCCACCCGCTTCTAGTCATTTCCATGACTCGGATGCCGCTTTTGTAGTGGCTTCGGGCGCGGTCCACTTGAAATTGAACCATCGTCTGAAAGTTCTCACTCGCAACATCGCCGGCAAACTCGGATTCATCTACACCAAACCTGCGCAACTCTTCTTGCGGCAGGTAGACACGGTGATTGGCATAATCTTCTCGGACGTCTCGCAGGATATTCGTCATCTGAAACGCGACACCTAGATCGTCAGCGTACTCAAGCGCGACATCATCGGAGTACCCCAATATGCTGATCATGATTTTGCCCACGGCGCTGGCAACATGGCGACAGTAAACGCGCAGGTCATCGAACGTTTCGTAACGGATGGTGCCGATGTCCATCCGACATCCATCTATGATCTCCACGTAGTAGCCCCTGTCCAAGTTGAAACGCTGCACGGCATCTTCAAGTGCAACGAATATCGGACTGTTGGCGTAGTCTGTCTTCGACGCATCGTTGAAAGCCGACTCCACAGCATCTAACTCGGTCTGCGGGTCCACTCCCGGGATCGGGTCATCCACGATGTCATCGCATAACCTGCAGAATGCGTAAGTAGCGTAAACCGCGTTTCTAAGCTCACGAGGCAACGTCAAGAACCCGATGTAGAAGTTTGTATTCGAAGCACGCGTGATCTTGGCGCAATCCCTATACGCCGCTTTGATCTGCTTGTTTGATGGTTTATTCAACGCTTGAAGAAAAGCATCATCGGTGTCTAGCGCGGTTGGCGAAGTGAGAACGAACGGTTCGGAACCGGAGCAGCTCCCACTATTCGGCGAGCCAGGATGCTGAACATTATCCGAAATTTCGTCGCTCTACTCACAGTGGGACGAACGCTGAGAGTATCGTATTTCAGATCTTCGATGGCATCCAAAACCGATAAACCTCCAGCGGTGATTGCCGAAAACTCCAACTTGAAGCCGCGCGTCAGATGATTCTGGAGTTCGAATCCCGCCCTGAACATGTCACGCGTCCGATCGACCTGAAACTTCATCAACGCCCGGAACTGAGGGTTTGCATCGCGTTTTCTGATCGTGGATAAATCGATGTCATAATCCTTCATGTCAGAAATCGGGATGTATACACGCCCTTTGTGAAAGTCCCGGGAGACGTCTTGCCAGAAATTGGCGAGCTGGAGAGCGGTGCAAGTGTAGTTCGAAAGCTCAATCATCCGCTCTGACCGATACCCGTATACACGTAGAACGATTTCTCCCACTGGGTTTGCTGAATAGGTGCAATATTCCAGAACGCTGTCGAAGTCTTCATGTACCACCTTTCGTTGGTCGCGACGGTTCGCCTCGATCAATCGGATGAACGGTTCTGCCGGGATATCGAACTTCTGAATGGTGTGTTGCAATGCCTGAAACCACACCAAGTTGGGTGAACCGCCGTAGCACTGCTTCAATTCTTCTTCCCATCGGTCTAGAAGCGACAACCGATCGCCTTCAACTTCATCTCCCAAATAATCTACTAATCGACAAAAGGCGTATACCGAGTAAAGATGTGGTCGCAGACGTGGTCTGATGAACCAGCTGACTACGTTGAAGTTTTCGTAGCTGTTGACGGAAAATCGGCGGCAGGCATCATAAGCGGCATCGATACTCGGTGCATTGCTGGTGAGGTGTGTAGAGACGTTCATTGTGAACCGTGTTGCTGGCGTGAAAGCTACACCTTCACGAACTTCTTTGCATCAAGAAGTCCCCTAACTCTAAAAAATCGTCGCGAACCGTCGGATTAAGATTCAAGTTTTCGATAATCAGCGCGGCCTTTTCTGAATGTCTCGCCGACATTGAAGAGCAGAACTTGTAGGTTCCATGCTCTTCCATGATTTCCAAGACGGTTTCGACATCGTTAGCATCTAGTTCCGATTTTTGATAGATAGCGTTGATCCGTGTTGAAGCGGATCCGCGAGCGACGTTGAGAACATGGATTGCCGGTAGCGATTTCTTTTTGTTGTAGATGTCCCCACAAACCGGCTTGCCAGTCTCATCAGTGCCCCACACGCCTAGCATGTCGTCGCGAATCTGGAACAAA
Organism: Dehalococcoidia bacterium; assembly: GCA_965242765.1. Lineage (GTDB taxonomy): Bacteria > Chloroflexota > Dehalococcoidia > Lucifugimonadales > Lucifugimonadaceae > Bin127. The sequence goes on from CBDESY010000004.1 coordinate 98,945, forward strand.
CGCCCGTATTCATAGCCTGCACGACGCAACCCTTCGGCCGAAGTTATTCGCATGGATGTTTGGCTATCTGCCACTAGGGCGCCCAAGTATAGGCTTGTTTCGATCAATGCTCCGGTTTTTCGTTCGATCATCGCCAAATAATCATTTACTGAAACATCAGTCCGATCTTCGAATTCGATGTCCATGAATTGCCCCTCGATCATCTTCAAATATGCCTCCGTGATCACGCGCCTAGTGCGCAGAACCATCGATTCAGCAATGCCCAGCTTAAACAATGCGCGTGTCGTTTGATCGGCGATCTTCAACATCGAGTTTCCTGAAACGATTGCGGTAGCATCGCCCCATACCACCCACATGGTAGGGCGGTGGTGCCGAAACTGGTCACGGTCTTCGATATCGTCGTGGATCAGAGAGAAGTTATGCACTAGCTCCAGAGCAATCGCTATAGGCAACGCGAACTTTGCATCTCCTTCCACCGCGTCGGCGCCAAGCAATGCCAGAGCCGGCCTTAGACGTTTGCCCTGCATCGCATGCACGGGTTCTCCGTATTTGTCTACCCAACCCAAGTGGTAGCGATGAGTCAGCCCTAAACCGTTTTCTGGTCCCTGCAGCTGTGCGCGAAGAGCCTTATCTATGGCTGCCTGATACCGCGTGAAGAAAGCGGGTGATTGGGTATTCTCTGAAACGATCGACATGGGATGCGGAGGTTGTGAACATTAACAATGTTAAGCAACACTGAAATGGCAAGCGCAGAAGCGATGAAAAACGCCCCGTCGATCATGTCGACGGGGCGTGGTTGATAGAGCGGCTGATTGAGTCGTCAGGCAGCGATTGGCAACCTCTTCAATCGGCCCGAATCACTCTTGGGCAACGTGATCTGCAGAACACCGTCCTTGTAACCGGTTTCCGCAGAGTCGATATCGATTCCGTCCGGCAGGCGTATCGCCCGATAGAACTTGCCAACCCTGCGCTCACGAATCAGGTAGTTGCTATCCTCGCGAGTCGCATCGCTAGTCTTTTCTGCGACGATGCGCAAGAGACCGTCATGGACGGTGACCTCGATCTCTTCAGGAGTGAATCCTGGCAGCGAAGCCTCTACGGTGTAGTTTTCGGCGTTCTGAATCACATCCAAACCGAGTTTTGATGGCGTGACGGTCTCTGATTTAGCAGGCGAAGTGTCGCCCCAGAAATCGAACGGCCACACGTTCGAGCGATTGAATGGGCTCCAGTGGATAAGGGATGTCATGCTTCTTCTCCTTATGTTGTTTATCAGTGAGCATCACCATCGCTCACATGAATATGATGATAAAACTAGATATGAAGCATGTCAAGAAATATTTCTGATATGTTACACTTATCAGTATGACAGGAGTCAATCACCTCTGTGAACGATGAGCAGGGAGCATGATTCACCAGATAGCGCAACAAGGAACGTGATGACAATATCACCAGAAAGCTTTACCCACGGCGCAAGATCTACCATCGACGCAGCCGTACAGCTGATGATGCAACGAAAGAATGTTCAGCTCGATGTTGAACACATCCTATTCGTAATGGCTGATGCGCAGGACGGCCCGGTCAAAGAGATTCTGGAGGTGCTAGAGGTCGATTCTGAGTCGTTGCGCAACGACATGATCCGACTGATCGACGCGAAACCCCTCGGCATTGGACAGTTTCGGGGGCAACAGCGACAGGTATACATCACGCCACGCGCGCAAAACGCCGTGAGCAAGGCGCAATCCATCCAGCGCAAAACGTTCCGCGACGATCTGATGAGTACCGATCATTTGTTCATCGCCATTGTAGAGGAAGCAGATCAACCCCTCTCGCGAGTGCTGGTAAAACAGGGAATTACGCCCGATCGCGTTTATGTGGCAGTTCATCAAGTCCGCGGTGAAACGCGCGTAACTTCTCCCGATTCGGAAGGGGCTTACGGTACCTTGCGACGATACACGACTGACCTTACCCAACTTGCTGCGGAGGGCAAACTGGACCCTATAGTTGGGCGTGATTACGAGATTCGTAGGGTAATGCAAACCTTGACTCGGCGCACCAAGAACAATCCTGCTCTTATCGGTGATGCCGGTGTGGGCAAGACTGCAATTGTCGAGGGTTTGGCCCAGAAACTTCAATCCGGCGATGTCCCACCAATATTGGCCGGCAAACGAGTATTGGCGCTGAGCATCGCTGTTTTGCTAGCCGGAGCCAAATTCCGCGGCGAGTTTGAGGAACGTTTGAAGTCAGTTATGGAAGAGGCGCAAGCATCGGCCGGCGAGATCATCCTGTTCGTCGATGAACTGCATTCAGTAGTCGGTGCCGGTACTGGCAGTGAGGGTTCGCTGGATGCCGGAAACATGATGAAGCCAGCGCTCGCAAGAGGCGAACTTCAGGTTATCGGCGCAACTACTCCTGAGGAGTATCGGCGTTTCATCGAGAAAGACTCGGCTTTGGAACGTCGATTCACGCCGATTTGGGTTGAAGAGCCAGATGAAGAAGCAGCGATAGAGATGTTGATGGGTTTGCGCAAGAATTACGAGAATCATCACGGTGTTGAACTAACTGACGGAGCACTGGCCGCGGCGGCTCGTCTCAGCGACCGCTACATCACGGATCGGCAACTTCCTGACAAAGCGGTCGACCTAATCGATGAAGCAGCAGCCAAAGCGCGTATAGAACGCGCTCCACTCGCAGTGGTAGATGAATCTGACGATGCCTCGCAGCTTCCGAAATTGACGATCGCCGAAGAGGACATCGCCGACCTGATTTCAGAACGCACCGGTGTACCTCTTGATCAACTGGTAGAAGACGAAGTTGAGAAGCTTCTAAAGTTGGAAGACCGGCTGCACGAACGAGTGATCGGACAAGATAGAGCTGTCGGAATATTGGCAGATGCCGTGCGTCGCGGTCGAATGGGGCTTAAGGATGCAAGCAGCCCCACGGGTGTCTTCATGTTCATGGGTCCCACCGGTGTCGGCAAGACCGAGTTAGCAAAAGCACTGGCAGAGTTCCTCTTCGATGACCCGGACCACATGGTGCGCCTCGATATGTCGGAATACGAGGAACGCCACTCGATGTCTCGGATGATCGGTGCGCCGCCAGGGTATGTCGGCTACGATGATGCTGGACAGTTGACCGAAGCGGTGCGTCGCCGACCGTACTCACTGATTTTGCTCGACGAGATTGAGAAGGCACATCCCAGCATCTACAACAGCATGCTGCAGATTTTCGACGACGGTCGCTTGACCGACGGGCACGGACGAACGGTGGACTTCAGCAATACGATCATCATCATGACGAGTAATCTTGGCACTGCTGACATGAGACGCGGCGACTTAGGTTTTGTCACCGGTAACAGCGAATCTGAGGTTAACGAATTCGAGTCGCCGGGCATGACCTCGCGGCACCAGTCGGCCCTCAGGTCGAGATTCTCTCCAGAGTTTCTGAACCGTATCGATGAGATTGTGGTTTTTGAACCGTTGGGTCGAGATGAGGTCAACCAGATCGTGTTGAAATTCATTCGTCAGGTTGAAGAGCGTCTTGCGGATCGTTCGATAACGATCGAACTCTCAGATGCTGCCCAAGGTTGGATAGCCGAACGCGGATACGACACTTGGATGGGAGCGCGGCCGATGGCACGTGCAATCCAACGCCACATCGAGTCGCCACTCGCGTTGGCGCTTATCAAAGGCGAGGTCAGAGAAGGATCAAATGTCGTAATCGATGTAGATGAAGATCGGATCGTATTCGAATCCAGTCATGCGGATGGTGCTGCCGTGAACGAAAAGCTCGCGGTAGTTGCCACTAGTTGAACCGTCGACAATTAGAATCGCCTAGAGAGGCAGAATCGACCTCTTCGTAACCGCTATCGATTCATCTTTCATCGGTGGTTTAGGCATCAACGACGAAATTGTCATAGAAGAACCGAGCTCTCAACGCGGAACTACAGGACGCAAGCACGGTAGCGGTCTCAGCGGCCTTGTTCTAGATTTCCTGTCTAAACATCCGAGATGGGTGCAAGGTGGAATCTGGAGCATCGTTGTCGGCGCAATCCTGCTCGGGCTTCTTTTCTCCATACGCGGCTCGCTAGATGCAACCAATGTCGGATACTTCGCGACCTTCTACCTGAACCTGATCGGCGCGGCGACGATCATTCTGCCATTGCCGGGAGTTCTCGCTGCCTGCGTTGCCGCTGAATCTTCCTTTGGACTGAACTTGTTGCTTATCGGAGTTTTCGGTGCATCCGGTGCGACGATCGGAGAGTCCACTGCCTATCTTGCAGGCTACGCTGGGCAAAACGTAGCCGCTAAACTTAAGTGGTACCCACGCATCTACGGACTTATGGAACGCCACGGCTCAATCACGATATTCTTCGTCTCTGCCGTGCCAACTCCGTTCTTCGATCTTGCTGGTATCGCAGCTGGCGCTTTGAACTATCCGTTCAGGAAATTCATGACATTCGTGTTTGTTGGCAAGCTGTTGAGATTGACACTCATGGCGTACGCTTGCCGAACGGGAATCGATTGGTTGAAAGAGATCTACGAATTCAATCTGCCACTGTGACAGCCCAAGCTCCATGAGGTGCAGAACTGCCAGACGTCATACTTTTGACTGGGCGGCGCGAAGAACAATCAGGCGAAGCACCAATGACGATACCTACCGACATCAGCACCGACTATAAGTCTAGACAGATGTCTGTGATTGTCGTCGCAGCTGGTCAATCGACGCGCATGGACGGGGTTGACAAGCTCGCTTTAGAGATTGACGGACGCCCCGTTGTCAGGCATTCTCTAGAAATCTTCGATGCCAGCGAAATTGTAGAGCGAATAGTTGTAGTCTCCCATGAAACCAAGTTGGATTGGGTTCGAGAATGCATTTCAGATGCTGGATTAACCACAGCATGGGAAGTGGTTGTAGGCGGCGAAAGACGCCAAGATTCTGTAAACCGTGGACTTAGAGCACTCGATGATAGGCCACCTCATAGCCCTTTTGTCGCGATCCATGACGCGGCGCGACCGTTCATCGACGAAGAGATGTTGTTACGAGGTTTGGCTGCGGCCGAACAAATCGGTGCTGCCGTACCTGTGACTCCTCTTAAAGACACTGTCAAACAGGTTGAGAATAGAATCGTTCTTGATACTCCTGATCGCAGTTCGCTTTTTGCCGTGCAGACGCCGCAGATTTTCCGGACCGAAGTTCTGCGCGCTGCACATCAGACCGTTTCTGCGGACGTAACTGACGATGCCGCAATGGTGGAACTGGCAGGTGGTTTGGTGGCAACATTCGAGGGGAATTACAACAACATCAAAATCACCACACCGTCAGATATTCTCGTTGCAAACGCGCTCGCAAGAGCCGCGATGTCCGAGACCGTATCCAATCACCGTTACAGATACGGTATCGGCTTCGATGGACACGCATTGGTTCCAGGCGGCCCCTTGCGTCTCGGAGGAACAGACATTGAGTTCGAGATGAGTCTGCAGGGACACTCTGATGGTGATGTATTGCTACACGCTATCGCAAGCGCGATATTGGGTGCAGCAGGTCTTGGCGATTTAGGTGGCCAGTTCCCTTCAAGCGACACGCGATATGCTGGTTATGACAGCACGAAATTTGTGAGTGAATCCGCCGTAAAGGCTGTTGATCGCGGTTGGAAGATTGACCATCTCGATGCCACAGTGATCGCGCAACGCCCGAGATTGGCGGTTCACGTGCCGATCTTCCGATCGAACATCGCGTCTGCCGCCCGAATCGCTCTGGATAAGGTAAACGTCAAGGTCACATCCACCGATGAAGTTGGTGCTATCGGGCAAGGCGAAGGTATTGCGGCCCAAGCAATTGCTACGCTTTGCAGCTATGAGGCGCACCATTAGAATCTCGATATCGTTGATTCAACCCGGCAATCCACATCACCATGCAGCTTTACAACACCCTCACCAGGCAAAAAGAAGAGTTCAAACAGATCGCCGATCCGGTACGGATGTACGTGTGCGGCGTGACGACCTATGACGAGCCGCATCTAGGTCATGCTTTGGCGACGGTCATATTTGAGGTCTTGCAGTCTTACATGCAGTACCGCGGCATCAATGTGGTCAGGGTGCAGAACTTCACCGATGTCGATGACAAGATAATCGACCGAGCTGCTGAGAGTGGCATTGATTGGTTCGACCTTACGGAAGAGCACGTCGCGTCTTTTCTCGAAGCTATGGATGGTCTCAACGTCAGGCGTGCTGACGTGCATCCTCGAGTAACTGAAGAGATGGATGCGATAATCGCTCTGATCGATGAACTAGTCGCTTCAGGTGCCGCATACGAGGCAGGAGGTTCGGTCTACTACCGGGTGCGCCTGGACGAAGACTATGGGAAGTTGAGCGGACGCCATGTTGAAGGCATCAACGAGTTGGCAAGGCTTGAACCCGATCTGCTGAAAGAAAACCCGGAAGACTTTGCTCTCTGGAAGGCATGGAAACCGGGCGAACCCTCGTGGGAAAGCCCTTGGGGACCCGGGCGCCCAGGTTGGCACATCGAGTGTAGCGCCATGGCGCGACGATATCTCGGCGATCAGGTTGATGTACACGGCGGGGGATTGGATCTGGTGTTCCCGCATCACGAGAACGAAGTTGCACAATCAGAATCGGCAACCGGTGTAGTGCCGTTTGCACGTTTCTGGGTTCACAACGGTCTGTTGCGGATGCGCGGAGACGAAAAGATGTCTAAATCTCTCGGAAACGTAGTAACCGTCCGAGATGCGCTCAACTCACATTCTGCGGATGCGATTCGGATGTGGATTTTTCAAAGCCACTATCGTAGTCCTGCTACATACGATGAAGAAAACTTGATTGCCGCGGAACGCGCCGTTCGAAGATTGCGACAGGCGACTCAAATCGCAGGTGTCCCGTACGGGAGCGGAGAAGCCTACGATGCAGACCACATTATCCACCGCTTCATCGAGGCCATGGATGATGATTTGAACACTCCTCGAGCCCTGGCAGCGATTTTCGATCTGGCACGCGAGATATTTACCCAACAATCGCGCGGCGTCGATATTTCTGGCGCGCAGAACACCCTGCGTGAGTTGGTGGGCGTGCTAGGTCTGAATCTGGAAGAGCCTCAAAGCGATGACACAGCCGCTGATGCGGAGGTGGAGATGCTAGTAGAGAAACGCCGAATTGCGAGAGCTGAACGCGACTTTGCAACGGCGGACAAGATTCGCGACCAGTTGGCGGAATTGGGCGTCGAAATATCAGATACGCCCCAGGGAACTACTTGGCGACGCACCTGAAAATGCCAGAAGCCAGTCAGCTGAACCGAACGTTCGCTATCGCCACGGCGACAAACACAATAGTCAACACTATGGTTGCTCGGAAGAGCAGCTTCTCAACGCCGCGACGGACGCGGAAAGTGCTTTCGGCCTGTCCGAAAACTGAAGGGTTGTTGCCGCGTGCTTGAAGCAGCAACACCACGATTAGCACGATGGCTAGGATGAGGAGTGAAATCTGGAACCACATATCTACAAGGTTAATTCAGCGCGACGCTTCAAAGTGAACTAAGGTAGGCATCTTTATTCACCCATCCATCGCTTCGCCAAGAAGCTGCATCACCGTCTGCGCGTCGGCACGCCCCCTAGTGGCCTTCATTACCTGCCCCATCAAGAAACGTATTGCCGTCTTCTTGCCTGATCGGTAGTCGTTGACCGCGCCGGGGTTGTTTTGGATAACTTCATCGATGATCGGCATCAGCTCATCGACATCGCCCACTGCGGACAATCCGAGGCGTTCAATTACTTCCAATGGATCGGCGCCGCTGGCGAACATTTCGCCGAATACCTGCTTCGCCGCATTGTTGTTTATTTCCCGTTTTTGGAACTTGCGGACAAGTTCTGCCAATGAGGCCGGTTCGATACGTGTCGACTTAATGCTCGGAACATCGTTTTCGTGAATTAAGCGGGCCATCTCTCCGTTTAGCCAGTTTGCCGTCTCCTTGGCGAAACTGGCCTGCTCGCTTTCGGATTCGTCAGCTACAGCATTCATAACCGCCTCGAAGTACTCCCCGGTGTCGCGAGTTTCGACCAGCAATGAAGCGTCGTAATCCGAGAGTTCCCAAGTATCCATGAAGCGGCTTTTCTTGGTCAAAGGAAGTTCTGGCATACCAGACTTTATATCTCCCACCCAGTTTCTGCTGATGCGTAGCGGCGGGATATCCGGCTCAGGAAAATAGCGATAGTCGTGTGCATCCTCTTTGGAGCGCTGAGGGACGGTGATTTTCTCACCATCAAGCCATCCACGGGTCTCTTGCACAATGCGTTCGCCACGTTCAATAGCGGAGATTTGGCGTGCAACTTCGTAGTCTATCGCCTCTCTGACTGCCCGTACGCGGTTCATGTTCTTAACCTCGACCTTTTCGCCGAGGATTCTCGAACCTGCAGGCCGAACGCTGATGTTAGCGTCGCACCTGAATGAGCCTTCCTCCATGTTGGCGGTACCGACGCCCAGGTAACGGATGATCGCTTGCAAGGCCGTGATATATGCCTCGACCTGTTCAGATGTACGGATGTCAGGCTCGGTGACGATTTCCATCAACGGCACCCCAGCTCGGTTTATATCAAGCAAAGAGTGCATGAAGCCACCAGTAGGCGCATCGATGTGGATCAGACGCGCAACGTCTTCTTCCATGTGGACGCGGTTTATCCCCACTCGAAAGCCATCATCGACAGGCAGTTCCAGCCAACCGTTCGTGCAAATCGGTTCGTCGTATTGGGAAATCTGATAACCCTTCATCAGATCGGGATACGTGTATTGTTTCCGATCGAACTTCGTCACTTCCGCGATGTCGCAGTTGAGCGCGAGACCTATCGCAATGGCCGATTCCACTGCGCGCTTATTCACGACTGGCAGTGTTCCCGGCAATGCCATCGAAACTGGATCGACCAAAGTGTTTGGCGATGCTTTTTGGTATCCGGCGCTGGACCAAGAGAACATTTTGCTCTTGGTGCTGAGTTGGACGTGGGTTTCAAGCCCAATCACCGCTTCGAATTCAGTTGCAGTTGTTGTCACAGTCATCGCATCTGTCCCAAAATCACTTGTCAAGTCTATTTTCTATCAAGCATACGCATTTCGAATGCGTAAAGAATAGACATCTATCACCACGCCTCAGGACCAATGAGCGGCACAAAGACGCATTCCAAACCGTATCGCACTTCAACATGGATACTCTTGCGAGTTGCGATTGCCACTCTTTGCCTCGTCTTTGAACCCACTGGTATGACCATCCTACCGTTGGGTTTCAACTGTTCGACTAGGCTGTCAGGCACTTTCGGAACACCGGCGCCTACGATGATGGCATCGTACGGCGCTGCTTGTGGATAGCCTAAAACTTCGTCTGAAGCGTGAGCTACATTTATGTTTCTGTAACCCAGACGATCCAGTCGCGACTTAGCCGCTTCAGCAAGGTCAGCGATTCGCTCTACAGTGAATACATCGTCCGCCAAAAGTGAAAGCACTGCTGCTTGATAGCCAGAACCGCATCCCACGTCTAAAACTCGAGTTCCGGAAAGTGGAAGGTTCAATTCTGAAATCATGTGAGCCACTAAGCTGGGTTGAGAGATCGTCTGGTTTTTGCCGATGGGCAAAGCGCGATCTGCCGACGCTCGGTTACGATCGCCAGGCAATACGAACTCTTCACGAGGCACACTCAACATCGCGTCCAATACGCGCGCATCGATGTCGCGCCGTGCTCTCAGTGCCTGCTCGAGTTCTGAACGGACGGCTGGATTCTGCTCCGACGAACTTGACTTGAAAACGTTTGAAAGTCGCTGTTTGATTCCCATTATCGGCATCTTAGAAATCGTACGTCATCATACGGGATTTCAGCTTTGCGATTCAACTGGTAAAATTAAAATCGCGGGGTTTCGACAGATGGTCCGACCCAGTTGGTAACCAAACCGCTGCCTCAATTTCCCGGTCAATCGTCCGCTGTGAACCAATCCCACTGACCTACTCATAACCTGATGCAAAGACGAGACCATAATTGACCACTCAAGAAAGACTCACCATATCGCGCGAATCCAACCTCGATGACGGTGACTACAAATGGGGATTCACGACCGACATCGAGATGGAGCTAGCTCCGAAAGGATTGAATCCTGACATCGTTGGTCTGATATCGGAGAAGAAAAGAGAGCCGCAGTGGTTGCTTAATTGGAGGATGAAGGCTTACGAGCATTGGAGCAAGCTGCAAAACGATGACGCAGAACCACGATGGGCAAAACTGCGTTACCCAGAGATCGATTACCAAGACATCTACTACTACGCAGCTCCCAAATCGTTCGATGACGCGCCGAAAAGCCTCGACGAGGTCGATCCCGAGATGCTCGAGACTTTCGATAAGCTCGGCATCCCGCTGCATGAACGCGAGCGATTAGCTGGAGTGGCGGTCGACGCAGTATTCGACTCGGTGTCAGTAGCAACCACCTATGCCGATCAACTCGAAGAACGGGGGATCATTTTCTGCTCCTTCACCGAAGCTGTGCAGAATCATCCAGAGCTGGTTCAAAAATATCTCGGATCGGTCGTTCCATACACCGACAACTTTTTCGCTGCCTTGAACTCAGCAGTGTTCTCAGATGGTTCATTCGCGTACATCCCGCCGGGCGTACGGTGTCCCGTCGAATTGATGACTTATTTCCGCATCAACACTGAAGGATCCGGACAATTCGAACGCACCTTGATCGTCGCCGATGAAGGTGCTTACGTCAGCTATCTAGAGGGCTGCACCGCTCCCATTCGACGAACCAGCCAGTTGCACGCCGCGGTCGTCGAATTGGTAGCCCTTGATCGTGGTGAGGTCAAGTACTCCACGATTCAAAACTGGTACCCGGGCACCAAAGACGGACAAGGCGGCGTATACAACTTTGTCACCAAGCGAGGCATGACCGGGAAAGATGCGAAGATATCTTGGACGCAAGTAGAAACCGGTTCGGCCATCACCTGGAAATACCCTTCGGTGATCTTGCGCGGCGACAACTCGGTCGGCGAGTTCTATTCCGTAGCTTTGGCGAACAACTACCAACAGGCCGATACCGGCACCAAGATGATCCACATCGGAAAGAATACGAAATCTACAATAGTTTCAAAGGGCATATCGGCTGGGCACGGCGAAAACACCTACCGCGGCGGCGTCAAGATACTTCCTGGCGCCGAGAACGCAACCAATCACACGCAGTGCGACTCGCTGCTAGTCGGCGATCAATGCGGTGCACATACCGTTCCATATATCGAGGTCCGCAATCCAACTGCACGTTTAGAACACGAAGCCAGCACTTCTAAAGTCAGCGACGAACAGCTTTTCTATCTGATGTCACGTGGGATATCCGAAGAAGATGCTCATCACATGATCATCACCGGATGGAGCCGCGACGTCATCAAAGAGTTGCCATTCGAGTTTGCGCTTGAAGCTGGACAATTGCTGAAAGTGAGCCTGGAAGGCGCAGTCGGTTAGTGGTCACATATCCCATACGTCCTTAGCGATACCGATACCGACATCCATTTCCGACCTGAAAATCGCAATACTAGCGCGGGAAACAAATGCTGAAAATCGAAAACCTCCACGCCGTCGTAACCGACAGCGAAGAAGAGATTCTGCGGGGCATCTACTTGGAGATCAATCCAGGTGAAGTCCACGCAATAATGGGACCCAACGGTAGCGGCAAGAGTACACTTGCGAACGTACTAATGGGCAAGCCCACTTACACCGTCACGCAAGGCGACATTACCGTTGACGGCGAAAGCATACTTGATCTGCCGTCTGATGCGCGCGCTCACCTCGGTCTGTTTCTGGCGATGCAATATCCATCCGAGGTTCCGGGCGTGCGACCGTGGCAATTCTTGAAGGCCGCGAAAGATGCTGTAGCCGATGCCAACGGACAACCCAAAATGTCAGTGCGGGCGTTTTCAAAACTCTTCGATTCCAAAGTCAAAGAGGCGGGTATCAACGAAGACCTGATGAAACGTTCGCTCAACGAAGGCTTTTCAGGCGGCGAAAAGAAGCGCAACGAGATGCTTCAGATGCAGATTATCGACCCTCGTATCGCAATCATGGATGAGACCGATTCGGGATTGGATATCGACGCGTTGCAGACAGTTGCGGAAGGCGTCAACAAAATGCGCTCGCCGGAACGCAGCTTTTTGATCGTGACCCACTATCAAAGACTGCTGCACTATGTCCAGCCTGATATCGTCCACGTCTTAGTCGATGGAAAAATAGTAGATACCGGAACCTCTGCATTGGCCGAAAAAGTCGAGGCAAATGGCTACCGTGACTATCTCGCCGCCGTTTGATCCCAGATTGTTGAGAGTCCTATGAGCCTTAATCCTGCCATCATACAGTCCAACCCAGCCCGACACTTAGACACTTACCGAGATGAGTGGGAACGCTTTGTAGGAAACCATTCGGGTAATGGTGTTGCTGCGAACTCGGTTGATCAGCTGAGACGAACTGGATGGAACGAATTTGAAAGAATCGGATTTCCAATTCATCGCCGTGGGAATGAGGCTTGGAAGTACACGGATCTGCGACCCGTAGATCGCGAGGCATTCCATTTTGGCGCACCTTCAGAGCCGATCGGACGCGATCTGATCGCTTCTACAGCACCATTGCAGGATGACTGGCACAACATCGTTTTCATCGACGGAAAATTATCGGAGGCACTTTCTGATCCTGACGATGAATCTACTCCCGTCGGATTCAGCTCTATAGAGGGATTTCATAAGCTGGGAAAACTCGCCACTTGCACAGATAGCGCATTTGTATCCCTCAATTCAGCCTTTCTGTCCGATGGCGTTTTCATAGATATTGGAGACGGCATAGAGCCCGCCAAACCGGTACACCTGGTGTTTGCTACAACTCGGTCCGAAGTTGGGGCAAGAGCCGTATATCCGAGATTCGGGGTTTCAATAGGGCAGGGCAGCGACGTTACCATTGTCGAAACTCACGTCGCATTGTCAGATGCCGCTCATCTTTCAGTACCCGTCGTCGAGATATCTCTTGATCAAGAAGCATCACTTACGCACTACCGAGTTCAGATGGACAACGAAGCGTCTTACCATTTTGCGACTACCCGGGTTGACCAGGCCGCTGGGTCGCAATATCGAACGGCTTCTTTTTCGACAGGATCATCGATCGGGCGTAACGACATTTTGACGATATTAAATGGAGAATACGCAGAATCTACGCTGCACGGTGTTTACATCACTTCGAACCGACAGCACCAAGACAATGAAATAAGCACTACACATTCGGCGCCACACTGCACAAGCGATCAGTACTACAAGGGGATACTATCGGGCCGTTCTCGCGCCGTATTCAGCGGCAGTATACTGGTCGAACGCGGCGCGCAAAAAACCGAAGCCAATCAGAAAGACCTCAACCTTTTGCTCTCGCACGGTGCAGAGGTCGACACCAAGCCATCTTTGGAGATCTATGCTGACGATGTGCAATGCGCGCATGGCGCCACTGCTGGGCATGTCGATGAGGACACGCTGTTCTACTTGCAATCCAGGGGCATCGACTACGACACGGCGCAGGCGATGTTGATTCGCGGATTCGCTGCCGAGATACTGGCCGAGGTTGAGATCGACGCCCTGCGCGAGTTTCTCGAAAAGTGCCTCGATTTGGTCATGCCCGAACTCCAAGCCGCATCCGACACAATCGGCACGGCTTAGATCAACCTTGCCGCTGTATTCGCTTGTCCGCACGACGGGCTAAAATAGGCGCACTACGACGCGCAGACTGACATGGCAAAGCCTCCTGATACCAATCATGCAACGTGGATTCGGAAAACTTGATGAAACGGATCGATACATCGTCGAGGACCATTGCCGAAATCCACGCAACACCGAGCCAATCGTCGGTGTTAACGCCGAGGCCAGCATATACAACCCATTCTGTGGCGACGAGGTCTTTGTTCAACTAAAAATAGACCAGAATCGAGTAGAAGCAATCTGTGTTCAAGGCACAGGCTGCGTCATCACACAGGCTTCAGCGTCAATGATGGGCGAGTTAGTCGAAGGGCACGAACTATCTGAAGTAGGCGAACTCGCAGACATCATACGTTCAATGCTTCAAAATGGCGATATACCAGATGAAACAGGCACTGAAGCGATCGGTGATGCCATAGCGTTGAGAGATGTGCACCGATTCCCCGTACGGATAAAATGTGCTCTTCTGCCGTGGTCCACGCTTGAGGACACTATCGAAAACTACGTTTCCTGAGAAATCAGCGTTCGTTCGCGTCAAGCCACAGGCGAGTCAGCCAGAAGGAATCGGCGCGGAAGGTATTGGGCGTAACATTGTTGAGGCGCGGCCACCAAACCCAATGCAGCACCTTGACGCCCGGTCTGAAGAGGTACGCTCCACGCAGAATCTCACGCTGTATCTCCAGCATCAACTCACGTCTATTTGCTGGTTTCAACTCGATGGTCTGTTGTTCGATTAGAGAATCTAGAAAGGGATTTGCGTAACCAGTAGTGTTCCAAGGTCCTGCTGAGTGATGCACCGTGAAGAGCATCGAAGTTGCGCTGGATTGCGGTGGCGGTGCTCCGACATAAGCTTCATAATCACCTGCCCCCCAAACGTCTTCTCCGAACGTCCGGGTGGATACTCGTTCCACCGAGGCGTCAATTCCGATCGAACTGATGGCACTGGCAAGTGACGTTGCTGTTGCGATATAGGCATCACCAAACTCGCCGACTCTTATCCTTATCGAACTGTCTTGCGGAATATCGTGACTTTCAAGCAGTTCGAGAACTCCGGTACGATCAGCGAAAAAAGCATCAACTTCCGCGGTCGGCAAAAGCCACTCAGGATCGTTCAATGGCAATCCGACGCTGATGAATGACTGTCCATGGTGCAAAGTGTCGATTAAGAAATTGGGATTCCAGGCCTTCATAATCGCCGTTCGCATCGATGGTGCGGCCAAAACTCCGTGATTAGTGTTGAATGCAACTTCAATACCGACTGATGGATCATGACTTCGCGTCCATTGCAACTCTGGGAAACGCTCTAATGAAGGTATTAGTTCATTCAACTCGGGTTGCAACAGATCAATCTGACGTGTCCGTAACGAAGTCATACGGACTTTAGCATCCTCGATCACCACAACTTCGATACCGTCTAGCAGTGGAAGCTCGGGAATGAAATAGTTGTGATTCGCGACAAAACGCATCCTGTCGGTGCTGAAAGTATCGAGCATCCAAGGTCCTGTGCCTATGGTTGGACCTTGGGTCAGATCACCGTTCAAATTCACGGTTTCCGATGCGACGATGGCGAATCTAGCATCTGCCAGCTTGTGGAAAATCTCAGCGTCGGGCAGTGTCAAGCTGATCTGCACCATGTCAGGCGCGGTCGAAATCGCCTCTGAGAGTGTGTTGGTTAGATAGGAGTTAGGCATCGTAGGGTCGCTGAGCCGATTGATGCTGTACACGACATCTTCGGCGTTCAACCCGCGGTCCAAAAACGGATTTGAGATGTGCCAATGCAAGTCGCTTCGCAACTTCACGCTGAGGTTTCCATCATCATCCAGCTGCCAACTTTCACAAAGATCACAAACTATCTCACGTGCTGAAGCAGATTCGAGAGGATCGTATCGCGTTTCCAAACCGTCTGAACCGTGCTTTGGTGCGTCTGGAGAAATCCACTGATATCTAAAGATCCGTGAGTATGCGATACCCGGTCCCCATCCGGCAATGATGGGTGAAACTGATTTATGGATGTCCTGATGTGGTGGAGGGTGGGGAACCGCGACTTTTATCGTGCCGCCGCGCGTGCCTGACACCGGTATGAACCCAGATGTATTTGCTGGTGTTTCAGTAGGCTGGGCAGTAATTTCAGGTGTCGGCGTCGGAGGAATGGATGTGGCTGTTGGTGGTACCGTAGTTGGAGTTGCTGTTGGTGGTACCGGTGTGATTGTAGGTACAACTGGAGGTGCAGTCGGTTCAGGTGTATATGTTGGTTCTGCAGTTGCGGTTGGTAGAACTGGCGTATCGGTAGAAGATACCGTAGTAGGAGAGGGTATGACAGGCGTTGCCGACGGTACGGCAGTAGGGATGGTTGGAACTGGTGTCGAGGTTTCTGTAGCCGCAGGAATTGGCGTGTTTTTAGGAACTGGTGTGGCGACGGGTATCGCGGTCGCTGTTGACGTGGGAATCGCTGTGGGTTCCTCAGTCCTACACGCCAATGCCACGCTGATAAGAGCGCCAAGCGAGAGTAGCAGGCAAATCGTTAATTGCGGTCTGATATTCAACGAATCGCCTGTCTGAACCAGTCCACGGTCTTGCGTAGCCCGTCTTGCAACGAAGTTGCCGCGCACCAACTGAGATCGTTCTTTGCGGCACTCACGTCCAACCAAATCTTGCGAATATCGCCAGCGCGAGGTGGTGCGTAGTTGGCGGGAAATTCAGAATGTGCAAGTGCTGCGATATGACGATGGAGTTCATTCACAGATACGCCGATACCGGTTCCGATGTTGTACGGTCCCGGATGGCTAGAGCGCGCGAGCATGAGTAAACCTTCGATGAAATCCGTTATGTAGATGTAGTCACGTTCGTCGTTGCCGTCGCCGAATATCGTCACTTCACGCCCTTCGAGCATCGCTTGAGAAAATATCGCGATAACACCAGCTTCACCGTGGGGATTCTGACGCGGACCGTACACATTCGCCGGTCGGACTATTCCGTAGTCCAATCCGTATAGATGCCCATATACGCGTAGGTAGTTTTCCACGGCCAGTTTCGATGCGCCGTACGGTGAGAGTGGTTGCGCCGCCATCTTTTCCGATGCTGGCAATGCGGCGATATCGACTTCTCCGTATATCGCGCCGCCCGTGGAGAAGTAGATGAAACGCGGCATATCATCTAGTACGCGAACCGCCTCCATCAGATTGATCGAGCCATTGACGTTGATGTTCACGTCCAGATCCGGCTCCTTGGCCGATACCGCGACGCTACCTTGGGCAGCTAGATGGTAGACACTTTGCGGCATGATATTGCCGACCAAACCCTCGATACCTGCATCACAGATGTCGATCTCTATCAGCTCTGCTGAAGCATTCAGAAACTCGGTGTTCGATGTTGCCAGGTTATCTATAACGTACACCCGATCACCATACGACACCAGAGCATCTACCAGATGACTTCCGATGAAACCAGTACCGCCAGTTACTAGTGAAGTGCCAGGTTCAGAGATTGGAGTTTCCATCGGTTCAGTCGATAAAAGGCGGATGTCGAAAGCAGATGACGCTAATTTTTCAGACGAACGAATCGCCGCATCGGTTTTCAATCGTGTCAACTTTCAATTATGCGACAGGCGTCGAGCAAACTTCTGCGATGTACGGGCAGCTTGAAGATGCACGGATAGAATCTGATCAGATTGGCACATGAAAAGCTTCGGAGTCGCATAACATGCCCGACATCAGATTGATCGCTTCCAGACACTCGGCCTTTTACAGTCCATTGATCTCTATGATCGCGGGTGGATTTCTTGAAAAAGAGGGTCTATCTGGCACTTACGCCCCTGCGGCGCCAGACCAGAATGCAGTTGTAGAAGTCGCTGAAGGCAGGGCAGACATCGGTCAATCAGCAGTCTCTGGCAGCTGGGGCGCGTTAGATGCTGGACATAAACCGCTAGTCGCACACTTCGCACAGATCAACGCGCGCGACGGTTTCATCGTAGCCGCACGTGAGCCGGACCCAAACTTTACTTGGCAGAAGCTGTTGGACGCTAACTTCCTATATGTTCACGGCGGACAGCCAGAAGCCATGCTGCGATACGGGCTACACCGAGTAGGAATCGATCTGTCGGATATCGACGGCATTGTTTCGGGGGGTGCCGACGAAATGATGGATCAGTGGCGCAACGGCGAAGGCGACTACTTCCACGAGCAAGGAGCATTCCCGCAACAGCTTGAGCACGAGGGCATCGGACACATCGTCGGATCCATTGGAGACATCGTAGGCCCAACCGCATTCAGCAGCCTGATCGCTCGATGGGACTACATCGAATCCGACCAAGCCAAGGCTGCTACCAGGGCGTACCGTGCATCGAGGGAGTGGGTAAACACTGCCGATCCTAAAGATGTTGCCGAAGCTGAAGAGCCATTCTTCCCCGGCATCGCAGTCGAAGCAACCGCGTCGGCAGTAGCGTATTACCAGCAACTCGGAACTTGGAACGGCGACATCGCAATACCGAGAGTCCTATACGAGTCTGCGTTGGACGTTTTCGAACACTCTGGCATGGTAGGCAGTCGCCATGCGTACGATAAAGTGGTTGTGGTGCCTCCAGGGAGTTGATGCAGACGAATCCTGGTATGCCAACATCACGCTGGCTCGCGTTGCAGATTGAGTTCCAACAGGCGTTCCAGAATCGTGTCATCGTCCAGATCAGCAGGGTCTTCAGGCCACCCGTAGGCATCGAATACAGCGCGGTCTAGTGTTGCGTGGTCCGCCTGAAGCCATGCTGGGTTGCGGTTGTAAAGATTGGTCAATGTATTTTTCTGTTTGACGCCGCGATGCATCGCGTAAGGTCCAGCCAAAGAGTTATCGCGATGTGTCATCAAGGTGCTGGCCGCGTCAGCGACTCCACTTCGTTGCCTGTCAGAAGGTTTGGGAAACGGGAAAGTCTCGAAGCAAGTTGTGTGCGTGTATCTGAAACCGCTTTCGCGATCACGGACTTGTGTTCCCATCGCTAGCGACCAGACTTCATGTACGCGTGATTGCAATACTCCAATGAAATAATCGTCATCGCTTGCGAACACACCGACGGAGTGGTTGGCTATGGTATGCCCATCGACCCAAGTAAAAAGTCGATGTTTTGAGACAAGGGGGGTTGCAATGTAGCGATTAAGTCTAGACAACGCGGCTCGCATGTTAGGCCGAGTACTCGCGAAGTGCCACCAAGGAAGACGATTTGTGCTCGTTGTGTTTTTGCGGAAGGGTGGGACGCGTTCTCGAATCGTGTTGATTGGCGTCTCGTAATCGTTAGCCGATGATTCGGACATTGAAACTCCGAAGTCAATGATCCAGCGATTAGAAGGTGATTCGGTTATGTCCTTCGCAGTGACAAGCGGTTTAATAATGTCTGAGTTGGAAACGCCGCTTGGGTTTGAAACATTCATCATGTCTTTGGCTTCTTCTTCGGATATGTCAAAAGGTCCCACGATGATCACACCCTGAAATGCAATATCCGAGTTTTCGCGGAGTCTTTTGGCTTTGGTGATATCTGCTTTGCGTGAGCTCAGATCTGGATGAATCTGATCGACTCTTCGACCGTCAAGCACACGATCAGTCTCGCTCCCGTCATCGAACCCGACCATCGATATGTGTACCGCTGCACCGTCCAATAGCCAGTCACGATCCGATTCGGCAAAGAAAAAGTCACCTGATTCCTTGATGTTTCGCAACACTTCACGTGATCTGCCACCGCGAATTGCTTGCGTAGCTAACAAACCGGCTCGCCTGGTCTTACCGTCTGCGATTTGCATCCGTGCTTTCTCGAACCAGTAGGCACATAGATCAGCCCCATTCGGTACTCGATCTCCCCAGACTTCGTAAATGAGGTTAACTACGCGATCGCCTATTTCTTCGCGCATCCGCTTGTTACCGAGAAACGGCGGATTCCCCACTATGAAATCGGCATCCGGCCACTCCGCGGCGCGCGGTTCGGTACCGTCGAAATCGATGATCGCATCACGGCAGTCGATGTTGTCTATCGGATCAAGGATAGGATCGCGATCTTCGATATTGCCGACGCGTGCTTCGTTTTGGAGATGACCGATCCAGACGACCACACTAGCCAGTTGCTGCGCATATTCGTCAATCTCAATGCCTAGCAGTTGACGGGGATGCACACGCGGTTCCGGGGGGTCGATGCCAAAATCGATTGACCATCTGATGACCTCGCGCTCCAGTCCATGCAAAAGATTAAGGGTGACGTAAAGGAAATTGCCGGAACCACACGCGGGGTCCAAGATGCGTACGCTGCCGATTCGATCCACGAATTCTTGAATTGAATGCGATGCATCATCGTTTTTCGCCGCTCGATTTGCGGATTTGACAGTTTCCCATTCCCGTCTAAGCGGCATCATGACTACTGGTTCGACTAGCGTTTCGATGTCGTCTCTCGAGGTGTAGTGTCTGCCATGCTGCGCTCGTTTTGCTGGGTTGTAGATGCGTTCAAATAGGGTGCCGAAGATAGCCGGTTCGATTTGCGATAAGTCAAGAGCGTCAGCCCCACGTATCAAAGGCATTAGTGAACTATCGATGTTGATGTTGCTGTGGCGGCCATCAAAAAGTCCACCGTTGAATCGCTTGATTGGCGGCATAGCGACTCTGTCGCCTTTGCTCATGGCATCGAAAAGCCGATTCAAACGTTCTGTGAAAACAATCTCAGGTTGGTCGCCAGCTTGATGCGTCATTTCTGTGAGGGCGTTTTTCTTTAGCAGCCCTAAGTTGCTCGCGAACATGCAGAATATGATCTGCGAAAGGAATCGCGCGATTTCGATATCTCTGTCGACGTTCGTTTTCTGCAGTTCGTCGGATATCTTACGGAACGCTTCAGCCGCCGCCTGTGTCAGGTCATCGGGGGTCTGTCTAGGCTTTAGATAGACTGGGTCGTGGAAGCAGTACCACAAAACTTGATAGACAGATAGTTGCGATTCTGATACCAGACCAAGAGCTGATTTCTTTTTCGCTGGACCTTCGATGTCGCGCAGGTCTTCCAGCGTGATTGTGTAGGTATCTGAAACTGTGCCAGTGAAATTGGTGTGGATGCGTATCGAGTGGAAATCAGAGACGATGAGTAATGGCGGATTACCCAGACTATCGCGATACTTCAAAGTTTGAATGTACGCGTTTTCCAGGTTCAAACGCGGCCGTTTGTACTCCATGACGAATCGGTCGCGAAGCCATACATCAGCTATGCCTCTTCTATCGCCAGGTGTCGGTGCCGATTTTTGGAATACAAAGTCCTGGTCGTCAAGATCGTCAAATGGACTTTCGTATCCCAGGATTTCGCAGAGTTCAATGAAATTACGTTGATACGCCCGTTGTTCAGACTCTTGGTAGTTTTTCCACTTGAAAGCAAAATCCGTTGCCAGCGATTGAGCACCATAGGGCGCCTGTCGAGAAGGGTTGTAGGGTTCGTCCATCAGTAACATAGGTTGATCCCGGAGTACTTTGTTTATTCCTCTGAATCGAATCTACCGTCCCACTTGCATACGATAGGGACCACATGCTTTGTAAGCGTTAATTATCGCACAACATCGCGCATTAGTTCTAGTCTGATGTCAGAGATTTCCGCGCCGCGCACTGGACGTGCGACTAACGCGAAATCTCCTCGACGACATTCACCAGCGGCTCGCCGCGAGTCAGACGATCCAAGTTTTCTGCTACCGTCTGCGCGCGACGGGACGCAGTGCCGTGTGTTGCTCCGGAGTGATGCGGCACCATGATGATGTTGTCGAGCTCCCAGAACGGGTAGTCGGACGGTCTCGGTTCGTCGTCGGCACCTTCCGGATACCGGTACCAAGTGTCGATGGCTGCACCGGCGATTACGCGACTATTGAGTGCATCGTAGAGTGCCTTTTCATCGATGATGTGTCCGCGTGCCGGATTGATGATGTACGCCGTCGACTTCATCAATGACAACTCGTGACTGCCAATAAGACCATGTGTTGCCGGACCTAACGGTGTCGAAATCAGAACGAAGTCGGAGTTGGCAAGGACATGCTCGCGAGCTTCCTTGCCGCCTCCGATGTAGTTAGCACCATGCAGATCGCCACTCGCTGTGTCGGCTCTGCCAGCGGCGATCACCGGCATGTCGTATGCGTTTGCCAGCTTAGCGACACGTCGTCCGATAGCGCCGAATCCGATGATGCCGAAGGTGCGTCCCATGAGTTCACGGTACGAGCCGTGTCGACCGGGCCACATCTCCCACGATCCGGCGCGAAATGAACGTTCTGATTTGAACAGCTCGTGATCGAGTGCCACTGCTACTGCCATCACCCATTCGGCAATCGGAGCTTCGTGATGATAGGCATTGGCAACTGTGCATCCATCGGGTACCGCTTCAGGTTCTACGCGGTCGAATCCTGCTGCGGGAATCAGGATCGCCCTGAGTACATCCGCAGCCGCGCCCATCTCTTTGGTGAAGTCGGTACCGATGTAGACGTCGACACCTGCCAACGCATCGGGCGATGGCTTGTTGTCGCGATACTCTGTGAATACCCAATCTACCGGCTGGGAGACCGGGAATGGATCGCTATTCGGATCGGGATTGCGACCAGAGTTGACGACTACGCGTAGCTTTCGAGACATCGATACGGTTTTTGACTAGCATGCTAATGATTCACCATGTCGCGCATCGCCGACCTATCGACTCAGTGCGCTGGTCAATCCCTGACATGCTGGTTCATATCTCAAAACGATGGTTTGCCGGATGACCAGTTCCAGTTGTCGGGCGGCCAGATATTGCGTCCACGCCTTGCACCCATGTTGCCGGCCATCGACGCATCTCGACGTTCTTCGTCATACCAATCGGCTACGGTGTCACGCCACTGTTTGATGTGCGGGGTCGCAACGTGGTAGTCGAACGCGGCGCGGTTGGCGTAAACCTCGTATAGGTAGAGCTCAGTCGGGTCCTCGATGTTCTGATAGACGTCGAAGCGCAGGCAACCCGGCTCTTCGTGGGTAGAGCCGATGCCGTCAAGAGTCACCGCGGCGATGAAGTCGTCAACTTTGTCGGCCTGTACATATTGCGGTGCATGGATGACATGCAGAGTTCCCTTTTGGAATGCCGGATCATCGACAGCGCCGGGCCGATAGGCGTCCCAATCTGCAGGGCCGGCCGGGTAGACGGATCGGCAGAACGATACTTCGGGTGGCTCTGAGAACATGTCTGCAGAGGCATCTCGCCACTGATGGAAGTGGTAAGCCAACGTGTGGTACTGAAACGCGGCTTCGTCTTCGTAGACTTCGCAGAAGGCGAACTTCGTCGGATCATCATCGTCTTGGATGATGTCGAAGCGATAGCAGTTGGGTTCGCCCAGCACCGAACCTACGCCATCGCCGATCGATGCTTCGATGAAGTCATCGATCCGATCTTCTTTGACCTTGAGTCTGACCATTAGGATGTACATTGCTTTCTCCTGATTAGGCGTATCGGCATCCTGCCCTAAAGCAGTATATCGCGAAAATTCGCTGATTCATTGGATATCCTGCTAACCATCGCTATACCTCATCCCCGCCCGATGTAGAGCTGCTGGTTCGGTATTACTATCGCCTCCAGCATATTCACGTCCGGCGGCAGCGTCGCCATCAGTAGGGCAGTGCGAGCGATGTTTTCGACGTCCATCATCGGTTCCGGACCTTCATCACGTCCCGATGCAGATCTCGCATCGGCACGGCGTTCCACCCAAGTGTTTCCCGGATGCAACGCGCTCACAGAGATGTTGATGTCACGCCCTTCGATGGCAGCCGATTGTGTCAATCCCCATACAGCGTGTTTGCTAGTGGTGTAAGCGGCCGAAGAGTGTCTTGCTCGCTGTGCCGCGATGCTGCCGATGTTGATGATGCGTCCACCACCTTGCGGTCGCATGATCTTGAACGCCTCTCGGATGCAGTAGAACATGCCGGTCACGTTTGTATCCATCACCCGATTCCACTTTTCAGCGCTTAAAGACTCGATAGGGTCGCCTTCGATTAAGCCGGAGTTGTTCACCAACACATCGAGCCGACCGTGGATCGACATTATCGATTCGAACACTGATGCGACGCTTTCCTCGTCGGTCACATCCATCGACAGTGGCGTCACCGGCGTGGCGGCTTCAGCTGAGATTTCATCTGCTGTGGCATACAGACGTTCCAAGTTGCGCGCGGCGATGGCGACCTTTGCGCCATTTCTTGCAAAGGTGCGTGCAATGCCCTTTCCGATGCCGGTGCCGCCGCCAGTGACTAGTGCGATTTTGCCTTCAAGTGATTCGTTGCTCATGCGATTCCTCTAGATCGATGGATCAGTCTCGTTGTTTATCAGATTTTCCAGGTTTGGTCAGGAATGATGCGATCAACGCAAGCCCTACAATACCGGTCGCTGCAAGGTATGCGTACTGCCATCCGTCGAGGAACGCGAAGCCGGCCTCAGGCGTGTTTTCCAGTTCGCCTAGCGGGATGTCGAAGCCCCGAGCAACCATCACACCAGCAATTATGGCAGTTATGATCGCCTGACCGCTAACATTCCCTAAGTTTCGAGTCAGGTTTATGATCGCGCTGACCAGACCGTAAGACGATCGCGGCACTGCACCCATGGTGGCGCTGGCGTTAGGCGCCGACCAAGCGCCTTGAGCTAGACCGTTTATCAAGACGATGACGGCGATGTAGTAGATGGAGGTTTTTTCAGAAAGCGTGGCGAGTGCGATTCCAGTGAACACCAAAACGACAAATCCGCCAACCATGAAGGGGCGTACTCCGTAACGGTCTGAAAGTCTACCGAATACCTGTGCGCCGACTCCCATACCAATCGCCTGCAGTAGCATCACCCCAGATGCGATGATTTCCGACCAGCCTCGAAATGCCACAAGGTAGATCGGCAGCACGAACAGAGTTGCAGAGGATCGCATGAAGGCGAAGTACCGAGTAAGAATCGCGTACTTGAAGACGCGATTCTTGAATAGCCGTAGATCGACCATCGGGTTCGGCGTATTCAACTGCCACCAGATGAAAGCGATGAGCGTAGCAACGCCGGCAAACGCACCACCGATTATGATCGGCGATCCCCATGCAAGTGCGAATGGATTAGTGATGGTGAGAATGATGATCGCTGTCGCCAATGCGGAAAGTCCTGCCCCGAGCCAATCATACGGCGGACGTTGAGCACCTGAGAATGAACCGATACGTTCATCTTTCAATATGTATAGCCCCCATAGAAACGCAATGCCGGTGGGGATCGCCATAAGAATGAACAGTGCCTGCCAAGGAAAGAACTGCAAGGTAGCACCAGCGACTATCGGTCCCGCAGCACCACCAATGGCGACGGCAGTAGTCTGACTTCCCAACGCTTTGCCGCGTTCTTCGGTTGGAAACACGGACGTCGTGATCGCAGTCGATACCGCCTGGCCCATCGAACTGCCTATAGACATGATCACTCGAGTGATGATCAGAAAGAGCAGGTTTGTGGCAAAAGCACATGCAATGGCGCCGCCGCCAAACAACACCAAACCCATAAGGTGGAACTTTTTGCGTCCAATCATGTCGGCTACCTTGCCGAGAGGGACCATCAACGCGCTGACGGTTAGAGACTGTGCGATCACGAGAAGCGACGCTTCCTTGAATGTGATCCCAAAATCGTCTGCAATGGCCGGAAGGGCAAGAAACAGGATGCTGAAGCTCATCACCATCGTGACGAGGGAAAGACCTACCGCCCAAAATGCGCGCCACTTGTACCAATCATTTTCCGGCGCCGCCGGATCCCACGCGGAAGCTTGAGGCGCGGTCTGCTGCATTGTTTGAGTATCAGCCATAGGAAGCTGTGACGCATAGGCGTCAAAGGAGGAATGAGATTAGAGTATAGCGAATTGTGCCGACTGAAATATCAGTGCACATCCATTCGCTTAAGACGCCACACGGTAGCGATGTTGGTAACGACGATGATGAGGATGATTGCGACGATGGCGTATTCCAATGGTGGCAGACTGTTGGAACCCGTTTCAGGCGCATCCACCAGCGTGGGACTCAACTCATCCATGATGGAAAGGATGATGCCGCTGATGCTGACGTACTTCAATCCCGGTATCGCCGAAGAAATAAGTGCCTCAAAACCGAAAACATACAAAACGCCGATCACCACCGCTCGCGCAGTCATGGTTCCAACGAATGCGAATAGCGACGAGAATGCTACCGCACCCATTAGGATGCCGAAGGCGGCAACTATCGCCGCCGTGTATGCGTCTTGATCGTGGATGAGGGTGATCGACGCGAATACGCTTACCATCATCGGTACGGCTACGACTAAGATTGCCGCGACAAGTTTCGGCATTGCGATCTGCCATCGCGATATCGGCGAGAGCATCAGATTCGTAATCGTACGGTCTTCGATCTCATCTGCGAAGATCGGCGCCGCGACAATGAGAGCTACCAGCGGCAGCGTGGTGTTTACGACTATCCCCTGAATGAAGAATTGAAGCCCATCATTGTCCCAATCGGTGTTCAGAACAGTACTCACAACGGCTATCACCAGCGGTATAGCCGCGATCAACAGCAGCACCAGCGCACGTCTAGCCGATACCGACTGACGTAGTGTCAGAATGAAGATCGTTTCTGCGATTGTGCCCATCATCCCTCGACCAGATAGGAGAAGACGCTCTCCAAAGAATCGTCAATAGGTTGTACCCGCATGATGCGAATGTTGTGCTGCTGAGCCAAAATCGGCAGATCCAGTTGCAGCACAGCAACGGAACTGGTCGAAGCAACTATCGAACCATCGGGATCGAACTGCACCGACTGAACTGCTGACAACTTAGCTAGTTCACCGCCGAGTTCCTTGGGATCGGAACATTCGATCTTGACGTGATAGGGGCGATCGTCTAGAGCGGCACGGATCGCATGGAAATCTCCTTGTGCTGCAAGCTTGCCGTTCACAATCAAAACTACACCGTCGCACACATCTTCAACCTCTTCCAGTATGTGCGACGAAATGATCACGGAGCGGCCTTCTTCGACCGTTTGATGCAGGATCTCTTGGAATCGTAGACGCTGACCAGGATCAGCACCGTTCAACGGCTCATCCAGAATCAGAAGTTTCGGATCGCCCACTAACGCGGCGGCGAGTCTGATGCGTTGCCTCATGCCACGCGAATAGGTCGATATCTTGCGGTCCAGCGCAAATGACATATCGACGCGTTCGATAGCATGCCGCAGATGGTGCTCTTCGCGGCGCAGATCTTTAAGGCGCGCTGAGAAACGGACGTATTCCAGACCTGTCATGAACTCATACGCCGATTCATTCTCAGTCATAATGCCGATTTGCTTATAGATTGAATAATCGGCCCGCGGATCGGTTCCCAACAGCCGTACCTCGCCTTCAGAAGGGGAGTGCAGACCGCAAATCATCCGTAGCAGCGTTGTCTTGCCGGCGCCGTTCGGGCCCAGCAAACCAGTAATCCCGGGTCCGAAATCCAACGTGATATCGCTCACCGCCACCACATTTCCGAACCACTTCGAAACGGCACGAAGCGAAGCTACTTCGTCAGACCGCACAGGTTGCTCTATGACCTCGGAATGCATCTGATGGTTATCTCTGAGATTGGTAGAAACGCCAAGTCGCGATGAGAGAGCTGGCTGTCAGGATGATTACCCAGCTTATAGGGACAAACATGTTCAAATCGTAGTTATCGTCATAAGTTCCGTAAAGGATCGATGGCACCATATTCGAGTTGATTCCTATCATGTCAACCAAAGCCACGACATCGTTTACGGTTTCGGATGGGTTGAAAATGCCGACTATGGTAGGTGCCAACGATGAGATCATGATCACGCTGATGACGATCAATGTGGCGATCATGCGGCGATCGGTGAGCGAACTTATTGCCAACGTGAATGAAGCGGTGAACACTGCGTATACGGCGCTGTTGCTCGTGAATCTAAGGACATCTGTCCAATTGTCCCGAAGGTGTTGGACCGCATCGGAAACTCCGATAAGCAAGCCGATCCAGAGCGTCAGGTGAGGTAGCAACGCAGCGACCAGCAGCAGCAAAACAAAAGCGACCCAGCGCGCTCCTAGGTAGTCCAGCATCGTTATCGGTCTGACGAAGTAAAGATGGATCACGCGGTTCCTACGATCTGGGCAAACTAGCTCCGGACCTACAAATGCCGCAAAAATCAGCAACAGAAAAGCCACCGCCGAGGTCAAAACTTCGTGACTAACAAAGTCAAATTCTCCAGAATCTTCTCCCACTGAAACTTCACCCGTGACCTGATCGAAAAACGTTGCGACCGCAGCAAAGATCAACCCTGTCACGATCGCAGGGGACACAACCAGCCACGGCAAGAACTTCGCCCAGCCGTCCCTTCCGATGCCCATTCCGTTCTTAACACCATCCCACAAAATCGACTTCCACGCACGGGCGCGTCCCTCCCGCTCGCCATCGTACGATTGATATCCGATATCGAATACTGTTCCGTCGCGCTCTATGTTGTCTGATTCCATTGATCTGTCAGTTGGTTCTAAAGAGATCGATAAGTGCGCGTTGACGCGGTCCCATGCGGACCAGCCTTGCTTCAGCTGCTACCAATGCATCTCGGATGGCATCGAAACCAGAACCGTCAACATCTGGAATTGCGACGGCATTGCCCTCAAGCGTATGATCAAGGTTGCGATTTGCCAGCTCGGCCATGAAAGCATCGCGGTTGTTCGCGACTTCGATGTATATCGACTCAGACTCTTCGATCAGCGACGCAACGTCCGAAGACTCTTTTACCGTGCCCGAATCCAGCAGAATGATGTTGTCGCAGGTGCGCTCTACGTCTTGCATCAAATGCGTCGAGAGTACGATGCTGATACCGAACTCGCCTGCGATACGTCGCACCAGATTCAGCATCTCCGTGCGGCCAGTCGGATCGAGTCCAGCCGTGGGTTCATCGAGCAGTACCAACACTGGATCGTGCACCAAGGACTGAGCTAGTTTTACTCGTTGCTTCATACCGGTGGAGTATCCCCCGATTGGACGATACCGCTCTTCAAACAGACCGACATGCCGCAAAATGTCCGCGGCTAAAGACCTGGATCGAGACGATGGTATTCCGCTGACCTCAGCCATATGAGTGATGAAGTACGCCGCCGATTGATTTGGTGGCAAGCAATCGTGCTCAGGCATATACCCTAAACGCGCGCGCGCTTCAGGATTGCGTGCATCCCCGCCCAGCACCAGCGCTTCGCCAGATGTCGCATCGATCAGCCCAAGAAAAATACGTATCGCAGTGCTCTTGCCAGCACCGTTAGGACCTAGAAGACCAGTGATACCGGCGCTTACACTGAACGATGCCGAATCGAGTGCTTGCACGGAACCGTAACGCTTAGTCAGATCACGCGCCTCAAGCAACGGTGATTTACTTGAATTCCGAGACATGTTCCAATGCTATATCAGAACTTGAGCTCAAAATCACGGCAGCTCATTCAAATCACAGTTCGGACAACGACTGGTGGGCCCGGTGGGATTCGAACCCACGACCTTCGGATTAAAAGTCCGCTGCTCTGCCGAACTGAGCTACAGGCCCTAGTCTGATTTTGATTCTATTCCAAACGGCTCGCCTTCATCCGCGAGCAACGATGCCCCGATTGGATTGATGTTGCGATGGTATCCATCGCCGATAACAGCCGTAGTCAATCTGATGCCAAGTGCCCGTAGCACCTTGAGCACAGTTGCCAACTCAGGATTTCCATTGATGGAGAGCGATTTGTACAGGCTTTCACGACTCAGCCCCGCATCGCCGGCGACTCGTCCCATGCCTTTGGCACGCGCGATATCGCCGAGGGCCGCGGCGATGATTCGGTGGTCGCCATCCTCAAACGCAGCTTCAAGGTATGCAACAGCATCTTCATCATCATGCAGGTGTTCAGCCGGATCCCATCTAGTTGTCTTTATCTTAGCCATGTCTTGTGTACTCAAACGTCTTGTGCCAATTCATGTGCGAGACGGATGTCGCGTCTTTGAGAGCCTTTATCGCCGCCTGCTAGCAGGATGATCAATTCAGCTCCGCGTTCGCAGTAATAGATGCGGTAGCCTGGACCATAAGGTATCCGAAGCTCCCGTACCCCTCGGCCAACTGACTTCACATCCCCAGGATTGCCCAACGCCAGCCTTTGAAGCCGGACGAAGATGCGACCTTTGGCGTTGCGGTCTCTGAGTTTGTCAAACCACCGGGCGTAGATTTCCGTTTCTCTGATCTCAATCATAACACAATTGTATCCTGTGGGATACACAATATCAAAACTGCAACACGATCTACCTCGGAGCGAACCTGTGCTTGAAGCCCGCGTCGATGAATTTTCAGAAAGTCCGTCTCGGATAAGCGAGGTGCCCGATCATCCCAGTGTTACGTACTTGGTAGACGTGCCCCGTTGCGAAGGTCACAAAGAGAATATCCAGGGAATGACCGCCGAAGGTACAGTTTGTTGGACTTTCTGCCGGAGTGCGATGCGTGGCTCGCACCAATCCGCTAGGGTCGAACAAATAGACCGCCGAACCCGGTCCAGCACCATCATTTCCCGCGGTGGCGACGATCTGCCCGTTGGTGTTGATCGCCATACCGTCGATGCCACGTCCAGGACCAAAATCAAACAATACAGTTTTGTTTCCCAATGTCCCATCGGCATTGACAGGATAGGCACGCAGTTGGCGTTTCAACGCTGGCGAGTTCGGACTATCTGCGACGTACAGGATCGAATGATCGGCCGATAGCAGAACGCCGTTAGGACGGCTGGTATCGAACGTCACCCCCTTGACTGTCCAATTTCCGCCGAAGATATGCTCCGCCAAGTAGACCGCTTCGTGCGGCAAATTGTTCGGTTTGTCTGAATAATTCGGATCCGAGAAATAGATACGCCCACGACCATCGATGTCGAGATCGTTCGGCATGTTGATCCGTGCACCATCCAATTGATCCGCGATTACCGTCGGCGCCGATTTCGGATCGGCCGTATCGATTTCGACGACTCTATTCGCTCCACCTTCACACGCGAAGAGACGACCGGTACGATCAAACTTCAAACCGTTGGCCTGATTAGTATCAGCCCGCCAAACTTCACTCTTGCCAGATTTAGGGTCCCAACGATAGGTAGTAGAAGCAAAGCACTCGTTGTAGAGCAGGCCGCTGCCATCCCAGGCTGGTCCTTCGGTCAACGAATCGTGCTTCGCGATCAGTTCCCATTCCCATGAATCTTTCATATCAACTCCTAAGGTGTTGCGGTGGCCAATATCTCAATCATTGCGGGTATAGCAGATGTCCCGTCAATCCAGTGTTGCGCGCCACCAGACAATGTCCCTCGATTGAAGACACGTACAAGTCTTCTCCGACAAACGTGCAGTTGGTCGGACGTTCAGCTGGTGTCGGATGCTGCTCGATGATCATTCCATCAGGGGCGAACACTGTCACGTTGCCGCCAGGGCCTGATACTTCCCATCCGGTGCAGGCCACGATGCTACCGTCTGATGCCAAAGTCATCCCATCAATGCCGCGATGCGGACCGAAGTCGTGTATGATCTTGCACTCGCCAAGTGAGCCATCTTCGAGTACCGGATATGCGCGCAGATCACGACTCTCGCTGGCACGGTAATCGCTTTGCGCCACGTATAGCGTCTTGTAGTCCTGTGAGAACAGAACACCATTCGGCTGAGTTGTGTCGAATGTTCGACGTTTGCAGATCCAGCTTTCGTCAGCGTCCTTTTCAGCGGAGATGATTGCGGAGTAGGTTATACCGACATCTGGGTTGGTATCTCCCACGCGGTCTGAGAAGTAGATCGCGCCATCCGGAGTGATTGCGAGGTCGTTGGGACCGTTGAAGCGCAATCCATCGATACTATCGACGACGGTTTCGTGACCACCATCATTGTCAAACTTGATGATCTTCCGACCGCTCCCGGCACATCCGAAGAGCGTGCCTTCAGCATCGAAGTTGAGGCCGTTGGTTCCCTCGGTATCCTCAGCCCATACGTCCACTAGACCTGTCTCGGCATTCAACCGCATGATTCGATTGTGTGCGATGTTGCTGTAGAGCATGTGCGTACCAGTCCAGCAGTTGCCTTCGGTGATCGAGCCGATCATAGGAGCGGCATCTTCAAATGTCCAAGTCATGTTTAGTACCTCGTGTGATTGTTTGGGTTGCTGACTAATATCCTAAGTTGAACATCAATTGCAACCCAATTGATCCGCAAGATCGTGGAAATCGATCGCGGTGATATCAAATGCAGACGTGTCAGGCAGTTCCAATGGCCTATCCGAACCATGTTCCATTGGTCGATGCACGAATGCAGTGCCAAGACCTTCACGTGCCGCGGCTTCTAAATCGTGGGCGTGGGCAGCCACCATCATTACCGCGTCTGTCCTCAGCCCCAACAGTTGCGCGGCGTTGCGATACACCGACGGCGACGGTTTGTATGCCCCGTAGACGTCGGGCGACATGATCGCGTCCCATGCCAAATCGGCATGCTTTGCCATGTTGACCAGCAATGCTAAATTGCCATTTGAAGCCGTGGCGATGATGTATTTCGACTTCAATCTGCGAAGCCCAGACGATGAATCGGGCCAGCCTTCTAATCGATGCCAAGCGGCGTTGAGATGCTGTTTCTCCGCTTCGCTCATAGCATCTGCCAGTCCGAATTCATCCAGCAAAACGTCCAACTTTTCTCGGTGGATATCATCTACCAGGCGCCATTCGCCTTCGCCACGGCTAAGTTCACGGGTTATTTTCCCGTACCAGGCACGCCAATCGTCGGCGAAGCGTTCCCAATCGCCGTCTGATATGCCGTGAGCTGCTGCTGTCTGCTTCACTTCGGAGATGATGGATACGCGCCAGTTGACGACGGTGCCGAAGACATCGAAGATCAACGCTTGGACGTTGGAAATGTCGGTTTTGTGTGCATTTGTCATTACGCTTGCGTATTCTATATGGAAATGAACATCTCAACGCCACCTCGTGCCCTGACGATTGCCGGATCTGATTCGGGCGGTGGAGCAGGGATCCAAGCCGACCTCAAAACTTTCGCCGCACTGGGAACTTTCGGCACTAGTGTCGTGACCGCAGTTACGGCACAAAACACTCTTGGTGTAAACGCCGTAGCTGAAGTGCCGATCGAAGTTATCGGCGATCAGATAGAAGCTGTGGTTACGGACATCGGATTCGACGCTGTCAAGACGGGTATGTTGTCATCTTCAGAGATCGTTGAGTGCGTGGTGCATGCAGTTGAACGTTTTGATCTGCGTCCATTAGTCGTAGACCCCGTGATGGTAGCCGCGAGTGGTGCACGTCTCTTACGAGACGATGCCGTTGATAGCCTCAAGAATCGCCTATTGCCGCTAGCTACAGTGATCACTCCGAACATCCCCGAAGCCGAGGCGCTTACCGGCATTGAAATCGATTCAACAGACGATATGGAGCTGGTTGGCGGCGAACTGATAATTATGGGCGCAAATACAGCAGTCGTAAAGGGTGGTCATTTCGATGACGGCAGCGGACGCATCACCGATGTCCTGGTTACCCGCGATGGTGTCAAGCACTTCACTTCACTGCGAATCGATACCACCAACGACCATGGAACTGGATGTACTTTCGCATCGGCAGTCGCCGCTCATCTGGCTCATGGATTGGACATTGCATCAGCTGTCGATCGTTCTCAACGATATGTCTGGAACGCGATGGCAAATGCTCCGCTTATCGGCAACGGACACGGTCCTCTGAACCACATGTACGCTCATCGATATGACCCATCCAAAGAGCAATCGGACTCGAAATGAAACCACCTCTCTACATCACCGAAGCACAAGTTGCAGAACTGTTCACGATGGAAATAGCCATCGATGCCGTTGAACAGGCATTCATCGCCCGATCACGCGGCGAGGCTTACAACGAATCGAGACGCCGACTGCCCACCAGCTCAGGAGCGTACAACGTTATGTTTGCGACCTGGTCCGGACATCAGATCGCTGGACTAAAGTCATATGCTGGTGGAGCCGGTGGGATCAGTTTCCATGTTTTGCTCTACGATACCTCTAACAACTCATTGATGGCGCTGATCGAAGCGAACCGGATGGGACAGATCCGGACCGGCGCAGCATCGGGCGTAGCTACCAAGTACATGGCTAGTGAGAACGCCGATACTGCCGGGGTCATCGGTTCTGGATATCAGGCCGAGACCCAGTTGGCAGCGATAGCCCGTGTGCGTAATTTGCGAGAAGTAAAGGTTTTCAGCCGTTCGGAAGTCAATCGGAATCGCTACGCGGAGCGAATGTCGGAATCTTTGGGCATTGATGTCACGCCAGTCTCAAGCGGCGAAGAGGCGGCAGACGCCGACATCATCGTCACTATCACCAATGCTCAAAACCCCGTGCTGCTAGGTGAATGGTTGCAGTCCGGCACCCACATCAACGCCGCTGGCAACAACTCTTGGCTGAAGCGTGAGATCGATACCCGAGCCGTTACTGCCTGCGACATCGTTGCCGTCGATGATGTCGATCAGGCGAAAATCGAATGTGGCGAGTTGATGCGTGCTGCCGAAATAGGACGTTTCAGCTGGGATACCCTGATCCCGATCCATGACATCATTGGAGGCAAAGTCTCAGGTCGCGATAACGATTCGCAGATTACACTCTTTGAATCGCAGGGGTTGGCGCTTGAAGACATCGCCGCTTGCGAACGAATCTTGCAACTGGCCCGCGATAACAAAATCGGAACGCCCCTCAAATGAATCACCATCAAATTGGGAATGGAAAATGGCTCTGGAATTCCTCAAGATACCGGAAGATAACTCAGTGCGGGTTTCTGCAGAATCGTTGCGAAAACAAGTCGCTGCAATATTCGAAGCTGTTGGGACACCCGATAGATATGCTCAGATAACCGCTGATGCGCTTACTTTGGCAAGCCTGCGCGGCGTTGACACTCATGGAATCACTAATGTAGTCAGGTATACCGAGTCGATTCTCGAAGGCACCTTCAAATCGCCGCAGAATATCGAAGTTATGTCAGAATCCGATACGACCGTGCTTTTGAGTTGCGGATGGGGATTAGGGCATCCTGCCGCTCACATCGGCATGGAGATGGCGATGGACAAAGCAGCCGAACACGGATTGGGAATGTCCACCATCCGCGACGGTCATCACATCGGCATGGTTGCATACTACGCGATGCAGGCATTGGAACGCGACATGATCGGCATAGCCATGACGAACGCAGGCCCAGCCGTTAGACCCGCCCTTGGCCGAAAGGCGATGCTTGGCACAAACCCCATAGCATTCGCCGCGCCTGCCGGCGAAGAGACCGATTTTGTGCTGGACATGGCGACTTCAACTGTTGCCAGCGGCAAGATCGGGCTGGCACGTCAACTCGGAGTACCCATACCTGAAGGATGGGCGGTTGGCGCTGAAGGCGAACCGATAACCCAGCCGCCGGGCGATCGTGGCGAGCATTGGGCACAAAACCCGCTGGGAAATAGCCGTGAACAAGGCGCACACAAAGGCTACGGACTAGCCATGATGGTCGATGTTCTCTGCGGCGTACTATCTGGTGGTGGATACAGCTCATTCATCGGCGGCGGCAACAACATGTCCTTCGCGATGGCCATCGATATATCAGCGTTTCGTCCGGTCGATGAATTCAAAGCGATGATGGACGAAATGATCCAAGCGTTACACGAAACCCCGACGGAGCCCGGCGCAGATCGCGTCTTGGTGGCTGGCGACCCCGAAGAAGAGGCGATGAAAGACCGAACTGCCAACGGAGTACCGATACTGCAAGCTCGCTACGACGAGATTGTGGATATTGCGCAGCGCGTGGGTGCAGAGATTCACGTGTGACCCAGCTCGATTCGCAAGTACATATTGGCATGAATACCGATAGGTAATTGCACCCGATGATCCAAGGAATCGGTTGAAATTGCACTGTCGCGTCATTCTCGCTAAAGCGGAAGCGCAGAGGAACTAAGGGCTGTTGATCATCCTTCACACCCTTTCAAATCCGGGCCTGTTCTAGTTCAGACATCCCAGCACCTCCCGCTTCCCGCCTTATTGAGACCTTTGAAAAATGCCGTCTTCGCCTCCGTTTGCATGGAGAATCATCACCCGGCAACCTCCCCTGCTTGCGGTGGGAGAATCAAATGGGCCAAGTGGCGGTACCCTCTGCGTCTACGCTTAGCTCCGAACCGTCCCCCTTGCTTCGCAAAGGGGACGGGGATTTTTCAAAGGTCTCGTCTTCGGGGGAATGACGCAGATGTTCAGAGGTTTTTGGCTCAGAATCCTTTCAATTCTTCACGGCGCCGTCGGCAGATTTTCTACTAATTCATACTCGCCATCCGAGTTGATGACACTCAAGAACACGGCATCCGAACCCTGGTTGTCGCCGACACCGTACTTGAGCATGAGACCGTCGATGTCGATAGTGGATGAATCGCCATCAACGTTGAGGAAGCAGGCACGATTGAGGTCATCGCCACATGCTTCCAATCGAGCGATGGCTAGTCGCCCTGCAAGATATCCCTCCAGAGATATGAATCCGGGCGTCGCATCTGGATCGTGAGCAGAAAGAGCGGCGTGATAATTCGCCACCA
This sequence comes from Dehalococcoidia bacterium, assembly GCA_965242765.1. Lineage (GTDB taxonomy): Bacteria > Chloroflexota > Dehalococcoidia > Lucifugimonadales > Lucifugimonadaceae > Bin127. Next base: position 135,294 of record CBDESY010000004.1, read on the forward strand.
CTGGGACGGTGTCATCACTGGGCAACGGCACGACTTGAGTGACGTATACGCCTTCGCCACTGTCGCCAAGGCTATCCGCCAGCGCGTTGCTACCCACGAATGACACAGCCATGAAGATGGGGTCCGACACTAACTCTGAACGCAGAAGCTTGATCGCTTCTGCTGCCGGAGCGTATGACCCCACGATGATGACTGCTTCTGGGCTTTCGTTTGCGATTCTGTACACGGCTGACTTCACGGCGCTGGTGTTTCTCGAGTAGTACCACGATGCCACGGGATCCAAGTCGCGCGCTTCAAGAGCTTGACGGACACCGTTTAGACCGTCGATACCGAATGAATCGTTCTGGTAGAGCACCGCTACTTTAGTGACACCCAAATCCTCGGTGAGGCGCGCTACCATCTCCTCGGTTTCTTGATGGTAGGAAGCGCGCAGGTTCAGCACACTCGCAAGATCGTCATCGCGCAAGAACTGAGCGCCGGTGAATGGGCCAATGAATGGCACACCTGCCGCGTTGGCCAGTGGTGACGCTGCACGAGAAGTGGGTGTTCCAACCGCACCAATCAGACCGAATACCTGATGGTCTTCAATCAACTGCTGAGTGTTAGCAAACGCAAAGTCAGGCTCATACGAGTCGTCCAGCGTTGTGAGTTTCAACTGCCGACCATTGACTCCGCCATTACGATTTGCCTCCTCGAAAGCAGCCAGGATGCCGAGTTGCATCTCTTCACCCAATACTCTCGACGGTCCAGACAAGGCGGCTGATTGCCCGAAGAGGATAGTATCGTCAGCAATGCCAACAGTGCCGCTGTCTATTTCTGGCATCGGTTCAATTGGAGGTGCCGACAAACCTTGAATGTCAGCGATGAATGCATCAAGGTCTTCAAGTAATTGTTCGAGAATTTCCTCGTTTTCTAATATCAGATCGATCTCTGCCTGCAACAACACTAGGCGGTTTTCCAATCGGTCGAAATAGTTGTTGTCGCTATTGGAATCTGCCAGCAATTGTTCAACTATCTGGATCGCTCTTGGACTCAAATTCGGAACATCGCTGCCCGAAACGTGCTCGAGATCGCGTTCGATACGCCCGGAAACCGTCTCATAGCTTTCTTGGAGCCGTGCCAAATGAGTCGGGTTCTGGGATTGATTTGCGATTTGCAGCAACGTGTAACCCAATTTTAAGTCCGATGACAAATTGTTGAGGTGGGAGTAGTCCAACAAGTCGTCAATTGAGACGTCACCGGAATCCATCGAAGTTTCATCTTGACTGTTGGTGACCAAGCCGTGGAACTGGTCGTCTACGCTGGCACTGGTTGATGGATACAAGAAAGTCGCATTTCTAACTGCCCATTGCCGCGCCTCGACGTTGCTGCTAGCCAATGCTTGTAACAATCTGGGTCGCCCATCCTGAATGCGGTCAACGTTGGATATCAACCGATTCACCAAGCCCTCGACCCTTCGAATGCGATCTGAATAACCTTTTCCTTTGATCTCTTGCAATTCTTTGGTCAGCGCGGCTCGATGACCACCAACAGCAACTCTTGCTTCGACGATCGAATCTCGCGTCATGCCACGCTGAATCGGCCTAGATCCGACGGCGAACAACTGGCCAGCGTGTTTGGCGATACCCAGCGCGGAAGACTGAAGTTGAACCACATCGAAAATGTCCATTCCGATTTCGTCTCCTGCTGGTGTCAACCAATACCAGATCGACCAATCGGCATCCGCATCAGAACTGGCTTTGCTGCCTACGCTGAAGGAGTAGTTAGTGCCTGGCGCAAGTCCGTTCACCGTCAACTTATACTCTTCGCTTCCGTTCTCGGGAACGTCAACAGACTGTATAGCGTCTCGCCAAGGTTTGCTGTCATCATATGCAAGCCACGCCGCGTCGACGTTCAACCACCGCAAGCTATAGTCGGACACTCCAGATACGCTTTCCCACGAAACTACTACCTGACCAATACCATCGCCATCAGATACTTGTATATTGGCAGGCGCGGATGGTTACATTTGAGCCTGGGATGTGTTGTTCAGCACCTGCCATCCGCCTATCACACCAAGTACGCCGACGAACATCAAGGCAACTAGCAGGTATGCAGGGATTTTCGGTTTTGGTTGAAACCTTCCTACTTGAAGACGATTAAGCATCCGTGTGATTACAGGTTTCGATCCCTGATCGATTGCGTGCCAGTTATTCATATTCTGCCGGTGCCCCTTTCAAAGCAATGTGAATCAACAACTCGTTTAATGTTAATTCAGATTAAGCTATATGCTTCCGGGGGAAATGATGAACTGGTTACATTTCCACATCACGCCCTACGCAACAGCGGTGAAATCGCCAGTGCGAGCAAACTCGTAACCGCGACTACCATTCCGGCACCCCCAATCGCCCAGCGAACTCCCACCAACTCGCCTATGGCTCCCATCGCTAAATGTCCCACCCACCCAAAACCGATGGCGAACACCCAACCGCCAATCACGCGTCCGCGCAGCCGGTTCGGCACGTTTGCTTGAAGCAATGTCCACTGCATCGCATCGAACATCGATGCTGCTGCTCCAACCATGGTGACAACGAGTAAAGCAACGACGAAATTGGCGCTTGTAGCCACTCCGATCAATCCAATACCATATCCCATAGTTATCGCTAGCAACAGAGGTCCTTTGCGTTGAAAATCGCCTAGCAACGATAGAAACACGGCACCGATGACCGCTCCCAATCCAGCGGCAAATCGAAGGGTTCCCAGGCCAGTTTCAGCTACTGACAATTCTTCGCGCGCCATTGCCGGCATCACTGAGTCGTATGCGAAACCGAATATCTCTACGATTATCGCCATCCAAAGCAACGTCGAAACGGCTGGCATTCGCAACATCGATCTGATGCCTACCACGGCATCTCTGAAAATACTCGCAATTGACGCTCTAGTTCGTTTCAGCGATGATCTAGTGGCTGGCATGAACAAAATGATGAAACCGCCGATAAGGATTGAACCGGCGGCGATGAGCAATGCGGTTGGAATACCTAGAAATTCGGAAATAATACCACTAGCAAGTGCACCAACAGCACCGACCGACCGGATACCTACAGAGTGGACGGAGATCGCGTTCATCCGAACCTCGCGCGGAACGATATCTGTGATCAAGCCTTGCTTGGCCGGCATCTCGAAAGAGTTGATAACGCCTTCGACCGCTACGAGAACGAATATCGGCCATGGGTTGCTGAAGCCATAGAATGCCACCAACGCCGTAACCAGAATAGTACATCCCCGGATCGTCGCAGTAATCGGCAACAATTTATTGCGAGGAAAACGGTCTGCAACCGCGCCCCCAAATGGTGCGACAACAATAGCCGGAGCTGACCTTACGGCGAAACTCGCCGCCGACAATAGAACCGAATCTGTCTGTTCTAGAACTAACCAGCCCACCGCGAGCCGCTCAGCCCAAGTTCCCAAGGCGACGAAATTGGAGCTTACCCATAGAAGGCGATACGAAGGGTAAGAAAATGCAGCAAATGGCTTAGGTGTCCCGCGCAGATGCCATCTGCGGGTTTGGGTCGAATGGGTCAAGTCGGAATATGGTGAATACGATGCTGGATTTCGCCGGTAATCTCAACATCGGTTTCGCTTACGAACACATCCGTCTCAGAACGTACACCGAACGTGGGCAGGTAGATTCCAGGCTCGATTGACGTGCAAATGCCGGTAATGATCTGACGGGTGTCATGCGTCTCCCAATCGTCGAGATTCACTGCATTGGAATGTACTTCAGGCCCGATACTGTGACCCAGACGATGCACAAACCACTTGCCGTACCCATCATTACGGATCGATTCCCGAGCTACTCGATCAACCTGCCAACCCTGAGTCGGTTCGTTCCTTAAATGCCTGTCACGCATGAACACATAAGCCGAATCACGAGCACGTCGCACCGAATCGAACACTTCAAGATGCTCGCTCGATGGTGGTGATCCGATCTTGGCTACCCAAGTTATATCGGCATACACTGGTTCAACATCGTTCGTTTCATCGTCTTGTACGAATGGGGCGATTGAATTCGGCTTGGCCCAAGCATCGATAAGCAACCAACCGTCGCGTCTGATGATTGCCGACCCTTCAGGCTGTGGATCATAGTGCGGATCGGAAGAGTTTTCGTTGAATGCTACAACCGGACCTTCATCAGTAACCAGGCCCGCGCGATCGAAACGACCACGGATGAATTCTGCGACATCGTGTTCAGATATTTTCCAACGGACGTTTTCTCCGACGAAGTTGAAAGCCTCATGCATCGAACTCACCAGCTCTGACATTGCGTATCTATGAGATGCCAACTGAGCATCATTCCAACGCTCGGTCGCATATTGCGACACATCGCCAGATGAAACCACCTCCAACCCAAATGAACGCACCAACTCGACCGATCCTGCATCTACCCGCGCTACTCGAGGCAGTTCAAACATCGGAGAATAATCCATCGCCACCCTTCCGTGCTTTGGCAGCATAGCAGCAAGCTCGGAAACCATCTTTTCACGGCTGGTATACACGGTGACATCGAAGCCGTCCCGCTTGAATCGATTAGCGTCGACATCGTGCGTCAGCAATCGAGGCGAATCATCGGCCGAGATCCAAAACCAAACAGGACGTGTCAGATGATCAGGTCGGTATCCCAAAGCCGCGAAAAAGATCGGGTTCGTGTAACGGTAATCACGCGTCAACCAACCCTCTAATCCAGAATCGGCGAGATATTTCCGAGCTGCATCGAGATCAGTTGCCATTGTCCAATTGCCTAGAGTTTCACTGGGTTGACGCTAAGGACGGGTAAGATTCAAGAGCCGCTGCATAATCGTCCGGAGTGTTGAGATCGAATCGCACCACAGGGTTTTCAAACAACACCCGATTCATATCTTCTTCATACCTATTCATGATTTCTCGCAAACCTGCGCGTTGCTCTGAGATTCGGTTCAACTCATCGATGATTGAGATGTCGAAAACCAATGGATGTCCGCCATGCCCGTCATATCTCGGCGAGGTCACCGCTCGCTTCGCTGTGATGTGAGATTGTAATGTCCGCTCAATCGCCCAATCCGGTCTAGGCTGATCAACTGCGAGAACAATGATGGTATCGCACGCTTCGCTCAAATGATTTAGACCAGTTTTGATTGAAGTGGTTTTGCCTGAAGCCCAATCTGCATTGTTAACCACCACTATCTGTGGTTTACAAGAAACCACCTTGGATATCTGTTCGTGATGTATACCCGTGACCACAACGACACGATCAGCGCCTCCCGCCATGAGTGATTCTGTCTGAGCCAGCGCCAAAGGTTGACCAAACCACTCTAGCAACGCCTTGGCGCGGCCCATCCTAGACGATTCACCGGCCGCTAGAAGTATCGCTTCAGCACCCATCTCTATCACCAACTGCCAATCGACTTTGAATTAGTGACATTAGCCTCCGGCAACCAGGACAGGATTGGACGCAAGTGCCCTTGAAGCGCGTTCAATAGCCTTGTCCAGCAGACGTTCTTGCAGCTTCATGCTGCCGCCACTGCCGCCCAGACGAAAAGCGACGATTTCTGACATCACGCTAAGTGCGATCTCTTCAGGTGTGCGGCCGCCGATATCCAATCCGATTGGAGCGTTGATGCGTCTAAGTTCATCATCCTCAAAGCCGTTCCTGATCAGTTCCTCGAAGATCAAGATCGTCTTGCGCTTGCTGCCAAGAAGTCCAATGTAGCTCGCAGGCGTCCTCAACGCGCCTGAAACAGCCGCATCATCGAACTGGTGCCCACGAGTGGCGATTACTACGAATGAGTTGGCATTTACGGGCAACTTGTCGAAACCATCGCGGTAGTCGCCGACCATCGTGATGTCTGCTTCAGGAAATCTATCGGGGTTTGCGAACTGCTCACGATCATCAAAAACAAAGATGCGGAAACCGACGCTTTTCGCGATAGGTGCAATCGCTTTGCTCACATGACCGCCTCCGATCAATACCAATGTTGGAGGAGTGGTATAGGCCTCGATGTAGCACTCGGTCCCGTCATCGAGGTACAAGTAATCGTTTTTTCCCATCGCCATCAGGTCGCGAGCTTTAGCTACTGCTGACGTCTCTACGGTCGCACTGCCAAGACCGCCTTCTGTGGAACCGTTTTCACGCACCAGCATCTTGGCGCCCACTCTGACATTGGCACTATTAGGGGCCGCGGTGATGTTGACTATCGCCATCGGAGCACCGCCCGCGTACGCCTGTGTCGCCAGATCGGCAAAATCGCGGTACGGATCGACTTCGCGGATCGGGTCGATCAGGAAGTACATAGTGCCGCCACAGACCAGACCGTCTTGAGCAGCAAGTTCTTCGTTCAGGTGGTAGTCGCGCATTTCTGCATCGCCGCCGCGTTTCAAGAGTTCCTGTGCTGCGAACCAGATATCACCCTCGACACATCCGCCGCCAAGAGTACCTACACCGCTGCCATCCTCACGTACCAGCAATTTCGCTCCTGATTTCTGTGGTGTAGAACCCGATGTACGAACTACAGTAGCAACGACCATCGGCTTGTGATCGTCCAACTCTTCGATAGCTGCTTTGAAAACCGATTCCATGCTTCAGACGCTCCCAATTTGTGCAGGATGGCAGTTATGCATCGCCGTTCCTAACGTTTACGTTAACATGCCTCTAACTGCAACGTGCGAAGCCGACCCTGCCGATGGGTTCACGTAGCTACAGCAGTGCACCAGGGCATCCAAAAACTGGAAACCTTTGATGAACGGATGCTGGCACGTCGCGTCGCGTTGCACGCTTCTGAACAGTTAGAAACATAAATCGTCAAACCCTCATTCTCTGGACAATCCACGTTCCTCCTAGATCAGATTAGTCCATATCATCGTCTGCAACGTTTGCGTCTGCGTTGTGGTCGTTGAGCGCATCTGCGGCCAACCTCCTTCGTCGCCGTTCACGACTCACAACCACTCCGATCACTATCCCGCCGAAAATCAGGGCGAAAATCGTTGTTATGATGATCGGTACCAGCTCGATCTGCGAGCCTTGATCTCTAGAGACTGCATACAGATCGATTCCATCCAGCAGGTTCGCATCCCAGATCAGCATCCCATCAACTTCGCGGTCAGCATTGTGCTCAACGTAATCGCCTGGCAGTCGCAGGGAGACGATTAGGGGTAGATCGACATCCTCCAAATCGAAAGGCACCTCATCGAGAAGATCAGAAAAATCAGATGTGTCTACTGGGTCCGCATCTTGGCGTAATTGAACGGTCCAACCGTCATCTTCAGCGGTTCGCGTAAAATTGAATCCTCCCAATCCCGTCTGTTCAGTCAAGCTTCCCAACATCGAATCGTCTTGGGATAAAGCGGTGAATGCGGGATCATAGGCATCGAAATCGGCCTTGATTCTCACTCCCGTGTAACCACTTTCGGAGTATCTTTCAATCGACGCGCCCACGATTCCGTCTCCATCAGCGCCATCTGCTTCTTCAGGAATCTCCAATATGCTTTCGAATGGATCCTCTCCACCTAGATTTGCAAGGGCCATAACCGTGTTATTCACTGCACCGATGATCTCAATTTCCCCGTTTCCCTCTTCATCAACTGCGATGTTGATTTCCGCCTTGCATCCTGCCAATGCAAGCGGAAACGCCAACACCAGCAACGCGAGTAGCAGTTGGAGTCTTAGATTCAAGAGATTCAAGTAGGACAATACGATCACCAGATGGGCTCGATAACGCACGGCTCTTTCAAGCAATCCTATACGACGGACATAGGTATTGCCGAACGGTTCAAGCGACAAATGATGCCAGCACGATGCCTACTCCCGCACACAAGATGACTACCAACCACGATGGCAATCGCCAGAACATCAAAAGCCCGAAAGCCGCGGCAGCAAGGGCAAAATCTTCCACCTCATTGATCGTTGACATCCAAACCGGATCGAACAAAGCGGCCGCCAGCACTCCGACCACCGCCGCGTTGATGCCAATCAATCCGGCTCGGAATTGACGGACCCGGCTCAGTCGATCCCAGAAGGGCAGGATGGCAAACACCAGCAAGAATGACGGCAGAAAAATGGCGATTAACGCGATCAACGCACCACCAATTCCGCCAGGTCCAACATTCATCACCGATCCTAAATACGCGGAGAAAGTAAACAACGGACCGGGTATAGCTTGCGATGCCCCATAACCGGTGATGAACTGCTCAGTAGTAGTCCAACCGTTCTCGACTACTTCTGATTGCAAAGTCGGTAGCACAACATGACCGCCGCCAAAAACCAATGCGCCGCTTCGGAAGAAACCATCGAGTATCTCCAGACCCTCACTATCCACAACTTGTCTCAACATTGGCAAACCGATCAAAAGGACGCAGAAGAGCACTGCACAACCGACAGCAAACGGCTTCCAGATCGAGTAGGTGATCTTAGCATCATCGGCAACCTCGTCGACATGATCCTGCAACTGCCACCATCCATATACTCCGGCGATCAATATCACCAATACAATGCCAAACGCGAACGGGGAGAGCAAAACTGCTATCGCCGCCAAAATCGCGATAGATGCACGCGACCTGTCAGGTGCTAGCGTCGTTGCCATTCCCCAAAGCGCCTGTGCAACAACTGCGACTGCGGCTATCTTGAGTCCTTTGAGCCAATCGCCTTCAATCAAGGTTTCAAACTCAAGCACCCCAAATCCTAGAGCGACTAACAAGGCAGCAGATGGCAACGTGAATCCGATCCAGGCCAAGAACCCACCAACTATGCCACCACGAGTAAGCCCAACTGCGATGCCCACCTGGCTGCTAGTCGGTCCCGGCAAAAAGTGACAAAGTGCGACCAAGTCCGTGAAACGACGTTCAGAAAGCCAACCTCGATTCGCCACATACTCCTGTCGAAAGAAGCCGATGTGAGCAATCGGCCCGCCGAATGAAGTCAAGCCAAGACGTAAGGCGACCCAGAAAATCGTGATCAGGTTGCTTAATCGAACGACAACTCCATCAGAGATGTCGGACGTAATCTCGTCCTTCATGTCAGGCTCTCAGGACGCAATCGTTTACATCCTTCCACAATCCGTGGGATCGTAGTTCAAATTCGCCAGATGCAACCTGCTGCACCTACACTCTGAACTCTTCAAGTACATCCCATTTTGGCTCTAAACCGAGCCCCGGACGGTTTGGAGCATGAACATAACCATCTTCTATGTGAAGCTCGTGTTGCCAGATCTTGCCATGCATCGGATCCACAGTGTCGCGGTAGTACTCGAGGATCAGACCATTGGGGATAGCGGCCACTAGGTGGATATGCACATATTGCGAACCATGTGGCGCAATGTCGAGATCGTGCGCCTGAGCAAGTGCTGCCACCTTCATGAACTCGGTGATTCCACCAAGAACCAAGGCATCTGGTTGAAGGATGTCGACCGCGCGATGATCGATCATGTCGCGAAAGCCGTAACGGGTGTATTCGTTTTCGCCTGCTGCAACCGGAACGCTGGTCGCACGCGTTATCTCCCGTTGGCCGATGTAGTCATCTGGTTCCACCGGCTCCTCGAACCAGAACAGATCGTATCGCTCAGCTTTGCGCGCAAATTCAATCGCCTGATAGTGGCGATACGCATTGTTCGCATCTACCATCAACCGGACATCAGGACCGATAGTCTCCCGACATACGCGAACGCGTTCTATGTCTTCATTGATAGGAACCGCCCCGACCTTTATCTTGACAGCCCTGGCGCCCAGCTCAACATTTGACGCCATCTCATCCGCGAGTTCCTTGAGTCCCTTCCCCTCCTCGTAGTACCCACCGGCGACATATGTGTCGACTCGGTCCGTGTAACCTCCGAGAAGCTTATACGCCGGAAGTCCGGATACCTTGCCTTTTATATCCCAAAGTGCGATATCGATACCGCCGAGAATCCGTGTTGTGATGCCGCGACGACCGACCAGTTTCGGACGCCACATCTCGTGCCAAATCCGCTCGTTGTCAAGTGGGTCCATGCCCACCAGCATCTTTTTGAAATGCCCAACCAGTGAAGCGCCAACTTCCGGACTCGCTTCGATTCCACCAGCAAGTCCGATACCTGTAATGTTGGCATCATCAGTATCGACGACCACAATGTTCAAAAGATTGTGCGTGTACGTGTAGAGCCCATTCGTGATCGGCTTTTCACGCGGCCACTTGTACATCTCGAGGCGGACATCGGTGATTTGCATTGCGGACCTGCTTTCGCATCAAAAGACTTTCTTCGGCACAGTTGAATGTTAGCGCAGCAGTATTGAATGAAGTTCACAAATAGCCTTGAAGGTTTCTTCTTGTTAGAATCGAGGTTGTCCCAAACACCTGCGGGCCCGTAGCTCAGGGGTTAGAGCAGTCGGCTCATAACCGATCGGTCGGGGGTTCGATTCCCTCCGGGCCCACCACATTGGCTTCAATTCGATTGCCATCACATGCCGCCCAAGTGTGCGGCGGGGTCATTATTCTTAGAATTGATAGATCAAGACCATCAATTCTGAACCGACGATGCCCAATCAAGTATTCACCGCCGACGAGACCCGAGAAAAGTTCCTTCAGTTCTTTCAGGAACGGGGACATTTGCGACTTCCCTCCGCATCCCTGATTCCAGCTGGAGATCCCACACTGCTTCTCACGACTGCGGGAATGGTGCCATTCAAAGCCTACTTCTCTGGCGAACTCACCCCACCGTCGCCACGCATCACAACGGCGCAGAAGAGTTTCCGCACCACCGATATCGAAGAAGTGGGCGACGTATCGCACCTGACGCTGTTCGAGATGCTCGGAAACTTCTCGTTCGGCGATTACTTCAAGACCGAATCGTGCAAGTGGGCGCTTGAACTCTGCCTTGATGTCTTCGGAATGGAATTTGAACGCATATACCCTACCATCTACACCAACGATGATGAAGCCTACGAAATCTGGCGCGATCTTGATGTGCCGGCTGAACGCATTTCGCGTCTCGGCGACGCAGACAACTGGTGGGGACCCGCCGGCGACGAAGGCGCATGTGGCCCCTGCAGCGAATTGAACTACTACTTGGGCGACTTCGACGACCTTCCACCATTAGATTCTCCTTCACGGGGAAATACGTGGGGACCGGGCATATCCGACGACTTCCTGGAGTTCTACAACCTCGTCTTCACCCAGTATTACCGCGATCGCGACGGCAATGACGAACTGCTGCCCAAAAAGAACATCGACACTGGCATGGGATTCGAGCGTACCTGCCAAATCCTGCAGGGCAAGAGCAACGTCTACGAAACCGATGTGTTTTCACATTTGATCGACTTGGTAGCAGGTCGATCCGGATTGCGATACGGAGAAAACGAGCTTGTTGATCGAGCCATCCGAGTGGTCGCAGAGCATGGGCGATCGGCATCTTTCTTGATTTCAGATGGCGTGGTACCCGGAAATACCGGGCGAGGATATGTGTTGCGTCGAGTCATTCGTCGGGGGATGCTTTTTGGTCGCGAACTCGGACTTTCAGGTCCGATACTGCCGCACATCGCTGAAGCGACTTCATCACAGATGTCGCATGTCTATCCTGAACTCGCAAATAACCTCTCATTTGTCCAGCACGTGCTGCAACGCGAAGAGGAATCGTTTGAGTCCACGCTGGATCAAGGCTCGCGGATTTTAGAAGACGTGATCACGAACACAAGATCGTCGGGGGAAGCGACTATCCCGAGTGCTTCTGTTGTGCGTCTTTACGACACTTATGGCTTCCCAATCGAGATGACTGCAGAATTCGCAGTTCGAGAAGAGATGCGAGTCGATTTTGATGCTGTTGAAACTGAAATGGAGCAATTGCGTGAACGCTCCCGAACATCGGCCAGCATGTTCGCATCGGGTTCCGAGGTCGATGCACTCTATCGTTCGTTTGGCATTGAAGAGATCCCGTTTCTCGGATATCGGACGTTGACCGCCGACGTTGAAGTGATCGGTATCGTGAAAAACGGAGAGCTGGCCAATGAAGCATCAAAAGGCGAAGAAATCGAGGTTGTTTTAGCCGAGACGCCGTTTTACGCCACAAGTGGAGGGCAGATCGGCGATACTGGATGGATGTGGAGTGGAAACTCCAGAATTCGTGTTTACGATTGCCAAGCGCCATATGGACATCTCAATGTTCACTCGTGCAAGGTTGTTGAAGGCAGCTTACAAGTTGGCGATATTCTCACCGTCGAAGTCGATCACGAACGTCGCGAGAAGATACGTCGAAACCATACTGCGACGCACTTGGTTCACGCTGCCTTGCGAGAAGTTTTGGGCAGTCACGTCAGACAGTCCGGTTCGTTGGTAGACCCAGACTATTTGAGGTTCGACTTCACGCATATGGACTCTCTGAATCCTGACGAGATACGTGAAGTTCAGGACCGGGTCAACCTTGCCATCAGAGGAAATATGCCCGTAGAAGTGAGTTGGACTACTTACAGCAAGGCTGTCGAAGAGGGCGCGCTGGCCTATTTCGGCGATAAATACGAACACGATGTTCGGACTATCAGGATCGATGCTCAATGGAGCTATGAGCTTTGCGGCGGCACCCACATGGACGCTACCGGTGGTATCGGCATCTTTGTTTTAGCTTCACAGTCTGGAATCGGCTCTGGCATCCGACGCATAGAGGCGTTGACCGGCATCGGCGCCGAGAAAGAGATCCATCGACGCTTCGAGATGGTGGAAAGACTAGCGTCAACCCTGCGAGTGGATGATGCTCGCTTGATCGATCGTGCCGAATCGCTTTTGACCCAGTTGGATGATGCCAGACGCCGCGCGAACCAATTGGAAGAGCAGCTGCTTCGCCGATCGGTAGAAGGCGATGCATCGTCTAACGATGAACTTGATTTCTATCTTGATGTTGATGGAGGGCAAATCCTCGTTCAAGTTCGTAAAATACCGGCCTCGAACGTCGATGCGATGCGTCGCACTGGCGATCATATGCGCGACCGAATCGGTAGTGGCGTGGTGGTACTGGGCAGCGTCGTCGATGATCGTCCAGTCATAATCGTCATGGCGACAAAAGACATTGCCGGAAAAACAGTTCACGCCGGAAACATCGCTAAAGGTATCAGCGCGACTATCGGTGGCGGCGGTGGAGGACGTGTAGATTCGGCACAGGCCGGAGCAAGAGACCCCAGACGCATTGATGAAGCTCTGAAAAACACTCGTTCGATCATTGAATCTTTGGTCGTTGCCGACCGCTAGGAGGTAAGTGATGAGCACTGAAACCCATAGACGCAAGCGTCCCGGCCGATGTCTCGGCATTGACTACGGATTGGCGCGTGTTGGACTTGCTGTGTCGGACCCGTCTCGGATGATCGCTTCTCCGATCTCGGCCATTGCTGCTGAAGTCGCGCTGCATCGGATAAAGGCAGTAGTTGATGAACGTGAAGTTTCTGAGGTCGTAGTAGGATTGCCGCTAAACATGGACGGCAGTATGTCGGAAATGGGTGAAGAGGTGATCACCTTTGTCAGTCAACTACGCTCAGTGATTGACGTTCCGGTGGTCACCCGTGATGAGCGATTGAGCACTGTAGAGGCCGAGAGGGCATTGAACGCCGTCGATTCCCCGTCGAGACGTCGTCAGCGAACCAAAGGCCGAGTCGACTCAGCCGCCGCATCTATCATATTGCAATCGTATTTGGATGGCGTTTAGGACGATTGAGTTCGCAAAATCCTATCGCCTCAATCCCATCGCTCTGAGCTCGACTAGGAACTCCGCTTGCGATTTGGCTCCCTTCATGCTGTTGCACATGGCGCAAAGCAGTTGCAGATTCTGGATGTGATCGGTGCCGCCTTTAGATTGCGGCACTATATGATCGATTGTCAGGTTGCGGAACGGGAAGTGGACTAGGCAGCCGTTACAGTCCCCCTCTTGCACACCGTACAGCTCATGTTTGCGTGTTTTAGGCGGGGCAATCCTCGATGGGAAGTCTGTTCGCATCGGAATATCCGTGCGCTCGATGATGTTTGAGAACATCGGTTTCTGGGTGTCTGCCATCCGTAATTTCACTAAATCGACGGCTTTGGGGCTAATATCGATGCCGATCCATTCGCGCTCCAGGTTGTGGGCCGACACTAATGCTGTTGCACATCCACAGAATGGATCCAATACCAAATCGCCTGGTCGGCTTGATGCCTGGACTAACTGATTCAGAAGTCCGAGAGGCTTTTGGGTCGGATAATCCAGATATTCTTTGCCTTTGTTGTAGTTGGTGAAACCTATCGGCTTAAGGATGAGATTTTGCGGGGCGGTGCCGCCGTCCGCCGCGGCGTAGCGTTTCAACCCAGGCCAGAAGCCGGTCTTGGGATGGTTTATAAGTCCAGCATCATCCAACGCATCTAGGCGTTCATGTATTCCGTCGATAGTGCGATAATTTGGTATGAAATTAGTTTCTATGTACTTGACGTATCTGCCGGTTTTGGGGACCGACCAAACGCGATTTCGTGAAAAAACGTCGTATCCTTTCCACGGTAAAGTGCTCGGACTGCCACGTTCCATGGAATGACGTGGACCAGTTAGGTCGGCAGAGCGATATCGTCCGCGTTCGTCTTTTGATGGGTAAGCATCTGCTATCTCTTCTTCCGTCTTAGGCTCGGACACACTGTCACCTTGCCAACACCACTCTTCGCCTTTGGAGTAGTACAAGATGTGATCCAGAACGCGACCATACCTTCTGGGGTCATTGTGTGCAGTGGCACGTCGCCATGCGACGTGGTTTAGGAAATGATCTCTACCGAAAACGGAATCCATGAGCATCTTGATGTAGTGCGACGCAGTATCGTCGCAATGCAAGTAGATGCTGCCGGTAGCCTTTAGAACGCGATGACACTCAATCAAGCGTGATCCCATCATGATCAGATAAGCTTGCATTCCCTTGCTATGCGAATCTCCAGCCGCATCTATGACTTTGTAGACAGCAGGATGTTGATCGGCAAGTAAGCCATGCTCCTCAACCTTGACATCGCTCAATTCCCAAGTGTCTTTGAACCCCGCACCCTCAGAAGGCGAGCCGATAGGAGCAGCATAGTCAACATTAGAGTTGAAAGGAGGATCAAGATATATCAAATCGACGATATCAGAGTTGAAGCCTCGCAGGACGTCTAGGTTATCTCCAGTGAATATCGTTGACGGCTTGATATTGGATGCAGGCTGTGCCGACATCTTGCGCCCTCCATTGCAACTTCAATGCAGTGAATCGACTATAGCATCTCGATTTTTCCAGACGAGTAGCCGCCTTAGGTATAGCATTTATCTAAGACACTCACAAGCCATCCAAAGCACCATGAAGACCAGCAATTTCGGCATCATCGGATACCCGTTAGGCCACACACTCTCGCCAGTTTTCCAAAACGCGGCACTTCAGCACCATAGCATCGATGAAGTATTCGAGGCGTGGCCGACACATCCCGACGATCTGGCCGCAAAAGTAGATTCTTTCCGCGCAGACGGCTTTCTCGCCAGCTGCGTCACTCTGCCTCATAAACAAGCCGTGATACCCATGATCGACAAAATGGCCGATACCGCCATAGCAGTCGGCGCCGTAAATTGGATCATCAACGATGGCGGGAAATTGATTGGACACAACACCGATTCGCCAGGATTTCTACGCGCTCTGACTGAGCTCGGCGGATTCGATCCCAACGGCAAATCGGCAGTAGTTTTCGGCGCTGGAGGGGCCGCTAGAGCCATCGTTCACGCGTTGAAATCTTCGGGCGTCGTTTCAATGACCATCGCCAACCGTACGATTTCGCGCGCCGAAGAATTAGCCTCAGATTTCTCCGGCGACGGAATGCAGATATCGACATGCGGATTGAATGACGAAATCGTAAAAGAGGCGACGCTCAAAGCAGACCTGCTCGTAAACACATCATCGATGGGAATGGATGGTGGACCGGTGCCTGATGCTACACCGGTCACCGCTCAGTTCATATCACCTAACGCGGTAGCCTATGATGCTGTCTACGCTCCGCCAATGACGCCTTTCTTGAAAGAAGTCGAGAAGGCCGGCGCAAAATCTCTGGAAGGCTTTACCATGCTGCTGTTGCAAGGTGCAGTTGGCTTTGAATTGGCAACCGGCAAATCCGCACCTGTCGAAGAGATGTTTGCTGCAGTGAAACAAGCAGTGGCGCAATGACCAACTTCAGATACCTCACCGCCGGCGAATCGCACGGTCCGGGACTCACTGTCATTGTCGAAGGCGTTCCGGCCGGATTGCCATTTGATGAAGACTACGTCGAGGAACAGATGGCGCGCCGCCAAAAGGGATATGGATCCGGCGGACGAATGAAGATTGAAAAAGACCGTGCCGTGATCCGAGGGGGTGTAAGGCATGGCAGCACACTAGGTTCACCCATCGCAATGTGGATCGAAAACAAGGACTTCGCCAACTGGACAGACGCGATGTCGGTAGCTGCAGTCGGAGATGAAGTCGACAAAAAGACTCATACGCGCATAGTTCCCGGACATGCCGATTTCCCTGGCGCCCTCAAATATCTGCATCACGATGTTCGAAATGTGCTGGAACGCGCCTCGGCACGTGAAACCGCCGCTCGAGTAGCCGCATCGACAGTTGCCCGTCGCATCCTGGAGCAGTTTGACATTACGATACGTTCCCACGTGATCGGTTGCGGCGCTGAAAAAGCGCCAATTGTTGATCCCGTAGAGATCGACTGGAACCAAGTCGAAGCATCTGAAGTTAGAGCCTGGGACTCCGATGCTGACGCGAAATTCCGGGCCGCGATCGATACTGCAAAGAGAGAGAGAACCACTATCGGCGGTGTGATGGAGATCATCGCGTTTGGTGTTCCGGTCGGCCTTGGAAGCCATGTGATGTGGGACCGTAAACTTGATGGTCGTCTGGCGCAGGCTATGGTCAGCATCAACGCTGTCAAGGGCATGGAAGTTGGATTCGGCTTCGACAACACTGCGCGCTGGGGACGAGATGTTCATGATGTAATCGTTCCGGACCCTTCAGATCGGCGTCGTTTCAGACAGCTGACGAATCATGCTGGGGGCATCGAAGGTGGAATGTCTAATGGCAATCCCATTGTGGTGCATGTCGCAGTCAAACCGATAGCTACGATGACTCGACCGCTGCCGAGCATCGATATCAACACCGGAGAAGTTATCGAGGCTGCTTACAATCGTTCTGACATATGCCAGATCGCCCGCGCTTGCCCGATCGGAGAAGCCATGATGGCACTAGTTCTGGCGGATGCTTTTTTGGAGAAATTCGGCGGCGATTCGATATCTGAAATAAGTAAGAACTACACCACTTACATAGATTCGCATCAAGAGTTCGGTGTAGGAACCGCCGTCGCTGCAGAGTGAATCCAAAGGGAAACATATACTTGATCGGATTTTCCGGCACGGGAAAATCGCTTAGCGGCATCAAAGCGGCTGAACTCTTGAGGATGCCGTTCGTCGATATGGACGACCTTATTGAATATCGAATCGGAAAGTCGATATCACGGATTTTCGAGGATGACGGAGAAGCAGCATTCCGAAACATCGAAACCGAACTCTTGCAAGAACTATCTCAAAAAACCAGAAGAGTAGTATCCACTGGCGGCGGAGTGCCGGTGCGAACAGAGAATCGTGAAATCATGCACACGAGCGGTTTGATCATATTGTTGACCGCCACTCCGAAGACAATCCATCAGCGGTTGACCGCTAGAGAGAACCGAAGTCGTATCCTACGGCCGCTTCTCGGAGATGATGCACCAAAGATCAAGATCGCCAAGTTGCTAGATGAGCGTGAGGAAGCATACTCATGCGCCGACCGTACCGTAGATACAGAAGGGCTTTCACACAAACAAGTAGCCGAAGCGATCCGAAACGTATGGATCGAACTCCAATCGAACATCATTGAAACCACGAATTACGCCAATGCTTAGATCGCACAATTCTTCCGGGTCGACGCCTACCGTCAAAACATCTCAAGGCGATTATCGTGTAGTGGTTTCGCGCGGCGCGGTGGAAGGAGTCGGACCTGAAATGCGTAGCGCAGGGTTGGGTGGACGTGCATTCCTGATCGCCGATTACTCAATGTTTCCTCTTTTGGTGAGACGCTTGCACGAAGCCCTCGAATGCGGTGGATTTGAAACCCATGCGTTGATACTCGAACTTGGTGAAGCTGCGAAAACCATCGAAACTGCTACCAAAATCTATGAGTGGCTGGCGGAGCAAC
This sequence comes from Dehalococcoidia bacterium, assembly GCA_965242765.1. Classification (GTDB taxonomy): domain Bacteria; phylum Chloroflexota; class Dehalococcoidia; order Lucifugimonadales; family Lucifugimonadaceae; genus Bin127. The sequence continues at coordinate 153,492 of CBDESY010000004.1, forward strand.
GCGCTGAACGTATCGATTGTTTGGTAGCCATGGGCGGCGGCGTAACCACAGACTTAGTCGGATTCATTGCAGGTACTTGGTTGCGCGGCGTACCAGTAGTCCACGTCCCAACTTCATTAGCCGCAATGGTAGACGCATCCATTGGTGGTAAGACTGCGGTCAATCTCCCAGTCGGAAAGAACTTGGTAGGAGCTTTCAAGCAACCACGTTTGGTGATCGAAGACATCGACTTTTTAGACACTTTGCCACGTCGTGAACTCGTAGCCGGTTGGGCCGAAGCAATCAAACACGCATTGATACTAGACCGCGACCTGCTAGACACGTTTGAAACCCACGCTGAAGAGTTGGCATCGTTGTCAAGCGAACTTGCCGAAAGCGTGATACATCGATCAGTCGAGATAAAAGCCGAGATAGTCTCCGCAGACGAATTCGAGACCGGCGATGAACGTGTCTTGCTCAATTATGGACATACAATCGGCCACGCCATCGAAGCCGTCACCGAATACGGCACCTATCTGCACGGCGAAGCAGTGAGCATAGGGATGATGGTAGCCGCAGGCATATCGCATCGACTTGGGATGATTTCCAATGAGCTGATAGATCGCCAACGGCAATTGTTGCAACGCTTTGATCTGCCCGTATCCATAAGCGGCGTAGATGCTGACACGTTGATACAAGCAACAACCACCGACAAGAAAGTGCGTGGTGGCAAAATCAGATGGGTTCTGCTACAAGGACCCGGACAGGCCACGACTAGCCGTGACGTGCCAACAAAGATCGTACGCGCCGCGCTTGAAGATGTTGTAAACAGCTAGCGTACGGATGGCAGGGGAGATGCCGGAGTAAAAGGCTACCCGCCGGCAACCGCGGGAACAATGCTGACTTCATCTCCGTCGGACAGAACAGTGCTTATGCCGTCGAGATATCTAATGTCTTCACCGTTGACGTAGATGTTCACGAAGTGCCGCAACTCACCAGTTTCGTCGCACAACCTCGCCTTGACGCCGGGAAACGATACTTCCAGCGAATCGACCATCGCGGCCACATCAGCACCTTCAGCGCTTACTGTGGATTGTTGGTCAGTAAGCCGTCGCAAAGGTGTGGGTATCTTGACTGAAACTGCCATTGTGTTTGTTGCTCCGTTATTCGCCATTGTGTTCGCACTTCTTGATGATTCTAGACGATGGGCAGGGTGCTGCACCAATGATCACGTTCACTCTTCAACTAGCTGAACCAACATGTCCTGCAGTTGATTGTGTTTCAGATAGCCTTGATGCACACTCAAAACGTTGTGGTCTCGGTCAAGAAAAAACGTGGTTGGCGCGGCGATTATTTGATATGCAAGATGTATCGCACTGCCAACGTCCGGGACTGCTGGATAAGTGACGCCCATCTTGCCCAGAAACTCTTCACCTTCTGCCGCCGTGTCGAAAGATACCGCCTGCACGCCTACGAAAACGATCTGATCATTGCCGGGTGAACCCCAATTCTGATACGCATGCTCGAAGTTTGGAAGTTCAGCGCGACAGGGCGGACATGATGGATACCAGAAGTTGATTACTACTGGCTTGCCCTCGAAACGACTCAGATCGAAATCCCCGTGATGAAATGTATCGCCTTTGAAACCTGGCGCATCGCCTAGTCCTCCAAACACTTCAGTTGCTGCGTATAAGATTTCCGGCTCTGACGCATCGGATCTAGCACCATCGACAGATTCTGCGACAATCTCGCCTGCAACTACATCTGTTTCAGACGATTCGCCCTCAATTTCGACCGCGGCGCCTCCGGCAATCTCCTCTACGATCTCAGTCAATTGCTCTTCATCTATTGCGCCCTGCCATACACGATAGCTGTTGTGATTCTTGTCCAAAAAAATCGTCGAGGGATATGAGAAAATGTTGTAGGCGAATTGGATAGCAGAATTGTTGTCCGGAAGTCCGGGGAAGGTTACACCCAGTTCATCAAACAGTTTGGCACCATCTTCAATCGAGTCGAGACCTAACTGCTGAACCCCCACAAATTGAACTTCGCCGCCAGCTGGCGGGCCGTACTTTTGATATACGTTCTCGAATTCGCCTAACTCGGCCCTGCAAGGCGGACAAGATGGGAACCAGAAATTGATCACCATCGGTTTTCCCACATAATCGCGGGTATCAAACGTCCCATGGGCGAACGTATTTCCTGCGAAACCCGTCGCATCACCCAAACCATCAAACGTTTCTGACTCGAATGAATCTGGCAGATCCATTGAATTGGTTTCATCCGACGGCACTTCTGAAACTTCACTTTTCTGTTCCGATTCAGGTTCGGCTGTCGGTGTCGCTGTCGCACTGCCGCAAGCAAGCAGGAATAAACCCAAGCTCGACGCGAGCCAAAACGCAACAAGCATCGCAAGGTAGGAATTGCCAATTCGCTTTTTCGTCATCATTTGGTCTCTCAATCGGCAACTGCCAACTTCTGAATTAGATGATACGCAACAATCCACGTTTCAGTTTGCGGTTCGATCTGGATCATATTGAGTTCACTCTATCCCTCTAGAAGATCAGTCTTGATCCGTTCGAGCTGATCATGCACCGAGCCGACAAGCTCCGAAATCGGTACTCTGACTTGCTCCATCGTGTCGCGATGTCTAATCGTGACGGCATCATCCGTCTCTACAGTCTCGAAATCTACAGTGACGCAAAGCGGAGTTCCGATTTCGTCCTGCCTTCTATACCGTCGGCCTATGCTTTGCGTCTCGTCATACTGAGTACTGAAACGGGAACGTAGCGCGTCGTAAACTTCTCGCGCTTTCGGAGTCAACTTTGCATTGCGACTCAGCGGCAGTACCGCTACCTGATACGGCGCGATATCAGGATGGAAACGCAATACGACCCGACGATCATTATTCACCTGCTCTTCATCATAGGCATCTATCAAGAATGCAAGTGCCGAGCGATCGGCGCCCATCGCTGGTTCTACAACGTAAGGAACGTATCGCTTGTTGTTCGGCTGGTCGTAGTAGGAGAGGTCTTTGCCTGACGTTGCGATGTGTGCCTTCAGATCGTAATCAGTGCGATTCGAGATCGTCTCGAGTTCGCCCCATCCCCACGGAAACAGAAACTCAACATCGGCACTGCCTTTGGAGTAGTGAGGCAACTCGTCCGCTTCGTGTTCTCTCACCCTCAACTTGTCGCGACGAATCCCCAAACCAGCGAACCACTCTATCGAGAAATCGATCCAATATCGATGCCATTCCTCGTCAGTGCCCGGCTCGCAGAAATACTCCATCTCCATCTGCTCGAATTCGCGGGTGCGGAATGTGAAGTTGCCGGGCGTTATTTCATTGCGAAACGATTTTCCCTGTTGTGCTATCCCAAAGGGGATACGCACTCGGCTGCTGTTCACCACGTTGTCGAAATCCACGAACATCGCTTGCGCCGTTTCGGGACGCAGGTAGACGATGTTTTCGTCACCTTCGACGGGTCCAATGTGAGTCCGGAACATCAAGTTGAAGTGTCGTGGATCGGATAGATATCCATCGCAATCAGGACATTCGTCGCTTTCAAGCAAGTCAGATCTATATCGACGATTACACTCTTTACACTCCGCAAGCGGATCTGTGAAGCTGTCGACATGCCCGCTTGCCACCCACACGTTGGGATGCATCAAGATCGAGGCGTCGATTCCAACTACGTCCTCGCGGTCGCGCACCATCGATTTCCACCACTGATCCTTGACGTTGCGTTTCAACTCCACACCGACGGGGCCGTAGTCATAAAGGCTTCCAATTCCGCCATAGATCTCGCTGCTCTGGAAAATAAAGCCGCGTCGCTTGCAGAGACTCACGACGGTGTCCAAGTTCACGTTTTGCAAGTTGCGTTTCAATGTGTGCAATCAGCCTTCCGTTACATAGCATAAGTAGCCAGCGATGCGATTCGTGCAAGACGCTCAATTCACAGCCTATAGTTTTAGTTTAGTTTGGCAATCGCTCCGACACTCCAGCGTCCTTCTCAATGAAGGTCGGAATCTACCAATTCATGATGCTTTGCTTCCCTCTAACCACTGTCGGAGTTGATCAAGATCAGGGACTGATCACACTGCATGGATGGACATTTCAGACAATCTCATCATCTCTACTGCGAACCAAAATGCCATCGCCCCGCCGCGATCATCGAGACCAGTGACGGAATCTCGAATCAAATAATCATTGAGACTAGGCAACGGTCCTGTACCGACGCACACTTGACGCACCCCACCCTGATCATCGATACCATAGGACACTCCTTGCCACGCTTTGATAAGCACATCTGCCCAATCATCAGCCGACAGCCATCCATGCCGGATTCCAAGCGCGATGGATATGCCTATCATGCTGGTAGAACTGTGTTCAGTGTAAGAATCTTCAACATCTAAGACCTGCCGCCACATCCCAGATTCGGTGTCCTGAACTGCCTTCAAACCATTCAGGTGTTCAATATGGCGCTCTATGATCCGAGCCCGTTTATCCCCTCGATAACTCACAAGTGTCTCGGCAAAACCCAATGCCGCGAAGCCGTTTCCACGCCCCCAGAAGTAAGGTGATGAAAGACAGTGCCAATAGAGCCCGTTGGACTCTAGCAGTCTATGCGAACATTCGAGAACAAACTCCGCTGCTAGGTCAACGTATGGGGTATCACCCGCCACTTCGGTCGCACGTTGCAGTATCGTGCCAGCGAAAAACATGTCCTCGACCCGATAGTCGCGATCCAGAGCTAACGGGAACCCATCATCATCCAAAGCCATGAAGCGATCGGCGGTGGAGATCAGCAGATTTCGGTATCTAGGATCATCGGCCATCATAGATGTCCAATTCACTCCCGCATAGTTCGCAGTACCATCGCCACCATCGAAAACATTGTCTGGATCGTCCGCATATTCTTTGGTGACTGCTTCGATATCACGGCGCGGGTTCGCGTATGTAGCGTCCAGTTGTGATAGCAAGAGCCGCGCGGTCAGCGAAACCCCTTGCGTGTACACAACAGGGCGTTCCAGTTTATGTCCGTGTGCTCCGGCTAAAATCCGTGCTTTCGCCTTCGCATCGTTTCTGATTGAACTCATTTTCGATTCATTTCCCTTCGTTGATGCCTGATGTCGCATCATCATCAATATGGCTTGCTTGTTGACGGGTTTGTTGGGGACATCGTCGATTTGTCTTATCATTTACGCAGATTGCAATAATAACGCCACACTCACAGCACCGGAGAGATAAATCATGATGACCGAAAGCACCGCGCATCAACTTGGCGGCAGAAGCGCACTGGTAACTGGCGGCGGCAGAGGAATAGGACGCGGCATAAGCATCGTCTTAGCGTCTCGCGGCGCCGAAGTATGCGTATCTGATGTAGACCAGTCATCCGCCGAACAAGTAGCCGCAGAGATCAACGAAGGCGGTGGAACTGCGTTTGCCGCCCCCGGCGATGTCACCGACTTAGACTCGATATCCGAGGTCGCACAAAGTACCATCGACACCTTCGGCAAGTTGGACATCTGCGTTCCCAATGCCGGCGTGATCGGCGGTCCCGGATTCATGTCGAGAAAAGATTACATCGCGGAAGATTGGGACATGACTTGGCAAGTGAATGTGCGCGGCGTAGTAAACACGGCAGACGCAGTGTCAGAGCATATGAAGGAGCGCCGTTACGGAAAGATCGTTATCATCGCTTCCCACGGCGGGAGGCAGCCACGCGGAGTTCCAGATGTTGGACGTGGCAGCGCGCAAGGCCCTTACATGGTGTCCAAAGCAGCAGCGATTCAGTGGACTCACTGGCTGGCAATGAATCTCGGACAGTTCAACATCAATGTGAACGCGGTATGCCCTGGAAGATTGTGGACCCCGATGTGGCAAGCGATCGCCCAAAATCACAAAGAATTGAACCCGGAACTTGCAGATATGTCCATTCGCGATATCTTCGAGATGCAAATCAAAGGCACTATGCCACTTGGAAGAGAGCAGACACCGGAGGATGTGGGCAAGGCAGTCGCATTCCTCGCGTCGGACGACGCTTCCGAAATCACTGGGCAGGCATTGAACGTAAACGGTGGCGGAATCATGAACTGATCCTCCATCTATCAAAGAGGGCACGCGGTCATATCTTGATCAACCGCGATTCAGGAGCATCTATGGCAAAAATATCCACAACTGTACAAGTCCACATCAATGTAGCACCAGAGATCGTGTTCGAGTGGGTAACCGAGCCTAGCAATCAAATCTATTGGGTGAACGGTGTCCGAAGCACCGAGTGGCTTCGGCGTCAAGAGGCTAGCCACCCCCGCCCTCGCGACTCTTGGGCGGTGTTGTACGAGTATGGCGGCAAGGAGAGCGAGATCATCATGGAAGTCGACGTGTGCGATCCGAGAGACGGTGCGTTTGAGTTCCATACCATCGAAGGACCCTATCCGATTAGCACGGAGTTTTTATGCCGACCATCCCCCAAGGGAACCTTGTTTCAGATGACTCGAACCGCTTTTTCCGATAGTGCGCTAAGTACCATCATGTTCATTCTCACTGGGCTTGTCAGCAAACCCATGATGAAGCGTCAAAACCAACTTGAACTCGAAAAAATGAAATCCGTCGCTGAAAGTCAGCTCCCAACTATCTAATGTTGAAGCAACTCTTGATCCCAAAACCATCCCGAGGAACCAAATGAACGACCGCGACCTGATGTTATTACCGGCGCACGAGCAGCGTCAGATGATCATCGACAAACAAATATCTTCAGTAGAACTCACTCAAGCATCCCTCAGACGAATCGCTGAACTCGACTCGAAGCTCAATGCTTTCGTGACTCTTGATGCTTACGGTGCTTTGACTGCCGCCGCCGAATGTGATCGAAAACTTGCAGATGGGGCAGAGCCGGCTCCGCTGCATGGAATCCCGATATGTGTGAAAGACCTTGAACTGACCAACGGACTGCGTACAACTCTGGGATGTTCTGCATTTGCCGACTGGGTTCCTGACTTCGATTCTTCAGTGGTGGAAAGACTCCGCGCCGCCGATGCTGTGATCCTCGGTAAGACCAATACACCGGAATTTGGCAATTCAGGAGAAACATACACCGATATATTTCCTTCTGCCAAAAACCCTTGGGATGTGCAGCGGCATCCTGGCGGCTCTAGCGGCGGCACATCGGCAGCAATCGCATCTGGGATGTGCTCGCTAGGCACCGGCACCGACGGTGGCGGTTCGGTGCGTCTACCTGCAGCATTCACCGGCATCTTTGGACACAAGCCTACTCATGGCCGTACCCCGCGCTACGGCGGACGTTCGATGCCATCATACAACTGCACCAGCACCTCAGGCCCAATGTCGCAAGATGTCCGATCTTCCGCAATCATGCACATGGCAATATCAGGTCATGACGCGCGCGATCCCGGATCATTGAATACACCAGTGCCAGACTGCATCACTGAACTTGAAGACGGTATCAATGGGATGACAATCGGGTTCTCGATGGACCTGGGATACGCATACCTCAACGATGATGTCGCACAAGTCACCGAAGAAGCGCTGAAAGGCCTGGAAGATGCCGGTGCAACTGTCAAAGCAGTCGAAATCAACTTCGACCCAGTTCCTGCCACCTACTGGTGGACGATTTGGACCGCCGGACAGGTCGCAATGTACGGACATCTTGCAGAAGACCCCAACATCAAACTGACTGAATACACCATGGAGATGGTTAACGCGGGTTACAGCGTAACTGGCGCCGACTACGCATCCGCTTTACGCCAAGCAGAAGTGCACCGCGTTCAGGTCGCCCAACTATTCGATGAGATCGACCTATTGGTAACTCCAACTACCGCGATCGAAGCTTGGCCGCATCGCCAAACGCCGATGGAACTGGGCGGCCACAAACTGGAAGAAGGCATCGCCAATCCATCTGCAATACCATTTACCGCTCTGTGGAACATTCTTTGGAATCCGGCCGCATCAGTCCCATGCGGCTTCAGCGACAGTGGAATGCCACTAGGGTTGCAGATCATCGGAGCCATCAATGACGATCCATCAGTGTTCCGGGCCGCGCGAGCGTTCGAATTGACACGACCTTGGACTTCAAAACGCCCTGTGGTCTCATAACATCAATCAGTGCCAAGAGTGATGCGCGAAAGATATGATGCAATAGTCGTTGGCGGCGGCGTCATGGGTTGCGCCGCGTTGCACTATCTAGCCCAACTCGGTGTCACGAACGCGATCCTTTTGGAACGCGACACCCTTGCATCTGGTTCAACCGGCAGGTCTATGACGATTCTGCGGATGCACTACTCCAATCGAGTAACCACTGAGATGGCATGGTGGAGCAGGGGAGTGATGGCTGATTTCGAAAGCGTAACTGGCGGTTCGAGCGGACTCCAAGAGAACGAATGGTTGCTGTTGCCGGGTAAAGGCAACGAAGACGCGGCACTTACGAACGTGGAACTGGCGAAATCTGTAGGTGTCGAAACTGAAGTAATAGGTATTGACGAGGCATCACGTCGATGGCCTTACATGCGGTTTGATGAGGGCGATTGCATCGTTTGGGAGGGCAAATCAGGGTTCGCAGATTCGCACCTTGTAACTACCGGTTTCGCAGAGTCTGCACGCGCCAAAGGCTCAAAAATCAGCCTGGGCGTAACGGTATTAGAAGTGCTTCATGAAAATGATCGTGCCGTTGGCGTACGTACTGATCAAGGCATCATCTTAGCAGACACGGTAATCCTGACAGCAGGTCCTTGGACAAACGTGTTGCTAGATAAACTTGACGCGTCTTTACCTCTGCACACGGTAAGACACCAAGTAATCCGACTTCAACAGCAATCTGGATTCGGCGATTTGGCCAATTCTCGCCATCCAATCGTTGTGCATATCCCGTCAGGGTTGTCAGCCCGTCCTGATACTCCTGGAACTACGTTGATTGGATATCGAGAGGATGTAGTTGATCGCGACACCTACAATCAGGGTATCGACATCGAAGTTGCAGCCGAAGGCATGACCATACTCTCCGAGATAATTCCTGCGTATTCCGACGCCACCTGGACCGGAGGATGGTCAGGACTGTTCACGGTCACGCCAGATTGGAATCCAGTTATCGACAAGGTCCCCGGGTTTGACAACCTAATCGTCGGAGCCGGCTTCTCAGGTCATGGATTTAAGATGTCGCCAGCAATCGGTCTCTCGCTGGCAGAGCTAGCGATTGGCGCGTCCCAAACCAAATTCGATCTGCATCCAATCCGTTTCACGCGATTCCAAGAAGGCGACTTGCTCAAATCCGCATACGGTGGAACCGTATTCGCATGATATGCCCAATCATGCACCAATCCCATACATTGCACCGCATACCAACCCGAATACCAGATGAGCAACTAACAACATCACCGCACTCTGACGTGAGTACCCCAATCCAAACGGACCTGGCGCCCTGATCTCGCCTCTACGGATACGAGGATGTAGCAAGCGAAAATACGTCAGACTGACACCAGTCAATATCCATAGCAAAAGTGAAATGAACGCGCCGAACAACCATCCTATCGCTTCCATCTCAAATGCATATATCGATGCCGCGGTGAATACTCCGTAAAAGACCCCGACTACTGCAAGAAACGCACGTCCGATCAAATGTTGCCACAACGGTCTAGACGTGAAAGCCGATCCGATAAGCGGAACTATCCTGATGTGGTTGTGATCTGGTCTAACTACCTCCCATAACTGCGTGAACAGAATGGCGGCCAAAGTGCCGATCACTCCACCAACTACTGCAGGTCCAAGATCCATCAGGCTGTTCCCTTCAGACGGCTAGACTACCAATCTGCAACTGAACCATCTGCGAAGTACGATTCCCCGCCGAGTTCTCGGTGATAACCCGCCGCATCACCATCAAACACCTTCATGGCCTCATCTTCGTCTACTTCAACGCCCAATCCCGGGCTGTCCCAAAGGTCGATGTGACCATCATTTACCTGCCAATCTTTCTTAATGATGCCGTCGCCCAAAGCTTGGTCTACCTGCTCTTGGACGAGGAAATTGGGAACTACGGCATCAACCGTCATGCAGGCCGCAAGCGCTAACGGTCCGATAGCACAATGCGGCATGATGTGCTGGTAATAGACCTCGGCATAGTTTGCAATTTTCTTCAACTCGGTAATGCCGCCGCAGTGGGCAACATCAGGCTGCAAAAGCGATACACACTGCTGCTCGATTACTCGTCTAAACTCCCATCTCGTAAGAAGACGTTCGCCAGTGGCGATCGGAAATGGAACGTGATCCGAAACGAGTTTCAATGCATCTTCATTTTCCTGCGGCACCGGCTCTTCGACAAACATCGGCCGCATGCCTTTCAACTCATTGCAGACTTCGATGGCGATGCCAGGACTCATCTTGCCATGGAAATCGAAGCACAATTCAACATCATCACCTACCCATTCACGCATCAGGTAAGCCATCTCTACAAATTCGTTGATGCGCGACGGTGGCTCATGTGCGCGCCAGAAACCAGGAGGTCCAGATTTGTAGGCGGTATACCCCATGGCGCTTAACTTGCTCAAGCGGGTCTGTGCCGCTTCCAAGGATTCATCCGACATATCGCGAATACCCCAATGGGCATATACACGGATCCGATCTCGGACGTTTCCGCCCAAAAGCATATAGCTGGGAACACCGTAATGTTTACCTGCAATGTCCCACAATGCAGCGTCCAATCCCGCAATAGCCGTCATGTTGTGAGCGCCGCCGCGGAAAAACGAAGACCGATACATCTGTTGCCAATGATGTTCGATCCGCAGCGGATCCTTGCCTATCAGATACTCAGAAAACTCTTCGATCGCAGCTGGGACCGACTTCGGCTTGCCTTCAAGTGTGCTTTCTCCCCAGCCTTCAATTCCACTGTCTGTAGTGATACGCACGAGGCGAGTACGCTGGCGAGGGGAAAATTGATCGATCCGAGTGATTTTCATGGCTCAAGTCGGGTGGCAATTCAGTGGTAGATTGCTTGAGTCTACACCTGCACACGCCTTGACTGGATGAAATTCAATCGAGGCGATCCAAAGCATCTATGAACCGTCGCACATCATCGGCACGGTCTCGTATCTGGTCCTCGTTTAGCCAGTTCTCATAGAAATTGATGTGCAGTTCAGATGCAACACCAAAATCTCGGCGAATCGTAGGAGATGATGTTGCCTTTTCCAGTTCGGCCATTATGTTGTAAAACTGCGCGTGGGAGTTGTGTTTCCATCCGCGCCTTTCTGCAACACACTTCAGAGCTTGCGCCGCGGCTCCCCAGAGCTTTTCCGATGCTTGGAGAAGATCGCCCGCGTCAAGTTCATCCATCGCCTGCTCGTAGACATGGAACGGCGTGGATCGATATCGATCAATTGTCATCATCAAGATATTTCATATCAGTTTTGCCTATCGCAACTCAAGCTGTTCAACAGGTCTATGAAACTGAAGATCTTTTCGGCACGGGAGCGAATCTCATTCTCATCGAGCCGATTCTCGTAGAAGTTGATGTGAAGGTGAGTCGCCGTATCAAAATAGTCCCGTATGGTCGAGTTCTGGGTCTCTTTGATCAACATTGCAACTATGTTGTAGAACTGCGCGTGCGAATTGTGTTTCCACCCGCGCCTTTCTGCAACACACTTCAACGCCTGCGCCGCGGCTCCCCAGAGCTTTTCCGATGCTTGGAGAAGATCGCCCGCGTCAAGTTCATCCATCGCCTGATCGTAGAGGTGCAGCGACGTTGTGCGATACTGTTCAGTGGTGGTCATTCAATCCTCGTAATCATTGGCAAATCAGTTAATCCATGCCCTTAATGATATATTCACACAACTGCAACGTCGCGATTGATGTGTCAAGATTCGCAGCTGGATGCGGATAATCGCTTCCTGCGATTACGCTTTCAACGAAGCATCTCGCCTGTGCAACCGTATCGTTCTCAGCAGATTCTGCAACTTTGAGTTCGAGTCTGTCACCATCTCGTAGAATCCAACCCCGATTCACGCCTTCAAGGTAAACAGACACATAATCGCCATGCAGTTCGTATCGTTCTAAGCGACCGCCGGCGGTGTATGCGGATGTGAACTGACAGACCAAATCGTTCTCAAACTCAATCAACGCAGCATGAACGTCCCGGTACCGGCTTACTGCGCGTCTCACAACGCTATGTACGGATTTGACCTCAGCGTCAGCCAGGTAAGTAACTAGATCAATCGAATGGATCGGAGATTCCAGCAGCATCAAGTCGAAGATCGTTGACGAAAATCGACCACTTTCAGTGAATTCACGAATATCTTTATGAAACTCAGCAACAATCTGGCGTAACCTGCCAGTATCAGTGATTACCTCTATGCCCGCACGAATATAGGGATTGAAGCGTCGATTGAACGCCACCATCACATTCGATCCGCTACGTTCAGCAACCTCTTTCAACTCCGTCACACCAGCAACCGACAACGCGGGCGGCTTTTCGATCATCACCGGTATGCCATGCGCAATAGCCTCGGCGGCAACATCATGGTTCAAGTGTGCCGGCGCTGCTACGATAACTGCGTCAACATCGCCAGAATCCACCATTGCTGATACCGTGGTGTACGTCGCTACATCTCCCATCTCCACTGAGGCGGACGCACGCGCCGCTTCAAGCGGATCGGAAACAGCATTGACTCGCGCTCCTTCGATTTGAGCCACGGCGTTCGCGTGCGACCGTCCGCGGCGACCATAACCAGCAAGGCCAACTTTCAACGTCATCTTTGCTCTCCATTCCAATCGATAAGCGGGCTGAATCCAAACCCTAGCCCGTTCATTGCCCTAACGATGCAAATAGACTTTACTCAAAGCACATACTTGAAGATAATCCGATTCGATGGAGTTGCAACATGATCGCCACTGCGTTTGATTTGACTACAATGAGCGGCAAAGATGTCCGAATGGCTGCGCGCAGCGGTGAATTCGCTCAACCCACCTCTGGAGCGGCACCAGATATCGTTCAGACCAACGTCGCCATCCTACCTAAAGATCTTGCATTCGAGTTCATGGTTTTCTGTCAGCGCAACCCAAAACCATGCCCGGTCATAGAAGTGCTCGAAGCCGGACAGACCGAAGCAGTAATCTCGGCGCATAGCTCCGATCTCCGTAGTGACGTTCCCAAGTATCGTGTCTACCAGCATGGCGACCTTATAGATGAACCCTGCAACATAATCGATTATTGGCGTGACGACCTAGTCACATTTCTGCTCGGGTGCAGTTTTACATTTGAACATGCGCTGATACGCAACGGAGTTCATCTGCCGTACTACGGAACTGACAAGAATGTTGCGATGTATAAGACCAGCATTCAAACCTCGCCAGCCGGTCCATTCAGCGGACCAATGGTAGTTACGCATCGCTGGATACCTCGCGATAAAGTCGTCAGAGCAGTACAGGCGACTTCCAGATTCCCAGCTGTTCACGGCGCGCCGGTTCATATCGGTGATCCCGCCGAAATCGGCATCGAAGACCTGACGAAGCCCGACTTCGGCGATGCATGGGAACCACAATCGGATGACGATGTATCGATGTTTTGGGCATGCGGTGTTACGCCTCAGGCAGTTGCAATGGCATCCAAACCCGAACTCATGATCACTCACGCACCCGGATACATGTTCGTGACCGACCTCCATGACGAAGACTTTGCAGTAATGTGACCCACGTATGGACCGTATCTCTACTTGCATACACACAAAAAAAACGAACAGGTAAACCAAAGCAATGACTGAATACGATGCGATATCACGAATCGAAGATATCGTCCTTCAGGACGATATGCGCGGCATGACTGCGCTTAAACCGCACATGCGCGCCGGTTACATGGAACTCGCCGCAGATCTACTTCTCGATCATCCTGGAAAGATATTCATCGCCACTGGCTTTTACATCATGGCCGCCAAAGCCACAGAGACGGATGGTCCTCCCGGGGCAGCAGCCATCGGCAACGCACTTGCAAAACTGGGCAATGAAGTCGCCTACGTCACTGATGAACTATCGGCAGATGTAGTCAGATCGATCACCATCCCAGAGCATGAAGTCATCGAGTTCCCGATATCCAACCACTTCGAGTCTGCGAAATTCGCCAACGAACTTGTGCAAGAGCATTCACCTTCCGCGCTCGTCGCAATTGAACGAGCCGGATTAGTCGGGGATGGCACCTATCGCAACTTCAGAGGAGTAGACTTCACCCCTTACAACGCCAAGATCGACCATCTATTCGATCAACATCCTTATTCGGTAGGCATTGGCGATGGTGGCAACGAAATCGGTATGGGAAACCTTCAAAACGTCATCCCAACCATCGAGCATGAATTTCTACCTAAGAATCCCTGCGTCACCACGACTACCGAACTAATCATAGCCAGCTGTTCCAACTGGGGTGGCTACGGACTGATCGCCGCATTGTCCCTCAAGAGTGGTATAAACCTTTTGCCGACCGTAGAAGAAGCCAAACAGATGGTCAGAGACGTGGTTGCCGCAGGTGCCGTAGAAGGCATGAGTGGCGAAAGCAAAGAGTGGGTAGACAACCGAGACTTGGAAGGCGATTCCGCCTGCATCCGCGATCTACACGCGTTGCTCGAAGAGCAGGGGATATAGCGAGCGCCGCATGACTTGATGGTTATGATTGCAAAGACGAAAAAGGTATTTTCAGCATACTTCCCTGAGATGGCTTGATGTGTTGCAGCTGTTGCAGAGGTTTTTGAAGTAACGGGCACAATCATCGAAGCGCTAAAGTTGCGCACCGAAATGCTCATCCAAGACGATGCGCCAATTCCGCAACGTCAAGCTTCCCACGCAATAATCAGCGGTTACGGTGAAATCAGGCCTCACGACTCAATTCAATTGCGGAGAACTTCGCCATTATCTATGCGTGATTCAATACCGGTAAGATTACCGTTCGCATCCAATCGATATTGCTCACGGATGATTCCTGAGAGGCGTTTCGCACAGGTACGAATCGCGATGTCAGACTGGTCGATGCCGATGAAACTGCGCTCCAAATTGTGCGCTGCCAACAACGTAGTACCTGAACCGCAGAACGCGTCCATTACGATGCTTTCGGTAGTTGAAGATGCCGCAACAATCGTATCCAAAAGCTCAAGATTCTTTTCGGTAGGGTATGTAGATCTTTGGGGATCTTTGAATGTCCACACATCCTGCATCTTGATACCTGACGATATAGCGTCGTCCGCAAAGATGATCTTGCGCGGATTGCCGGTAGCCGACCACTCGATCAATCCGTCCAGTTCGAGTTGCTCAAGCACCGATGGCTGGTACCTCCAGTGACGTCCCGGCGGTGGCATCATACCTCGCCATGGCTGCCCGGTCGGACCTTCGATCGTTTCGCCTGGAGCGTGTAGGGGAGTAGTGGTGTAACGCCGACCATCGGGCATCACTTTGTTGTAGCGTGCTCGAATAGATTCCATGTCTGGATGCGTTCGTGGGTCGTTCCAGATGTAGTCGGTGCCTTTGCTGTAAAACAGGATCGTGTCTTTGATGTTGCCGTAGCCACGCCTATCGAAATTCTTCGGATTGCACTTGATGCGTGTAATCTCGTTGCGGAAATTGGTTATCCCGAATATCTCGTCCATCAATACTTTGACGTAGTGACCGACCTTGACATCGGTGTGAATGTAGAACGCGCCTTGATCGCTCAACGTATCCCGCATCGCTGCGATCCGAGGCTGTAAGAATGCGAGATAGCCTTCCAAAGTGAAATCGTCCGAATAGGCAAGTTCCCAATTTTTTGGCGCGCTCATAGTCGAGCCGGCAACATCCCCAGCTCTGAACTCGTTGGATGTGGCAAAAGGTGGATCAATGTAGATGAGATCGATCCGGCCAGCGAGGTGAGAACCTAGAGCGTCCAAAACCTTGAGATTGTCTCCATGGATCAAGGCCTTGACATCGCCCCGCAATAACGAAGCATCGAACTCAAACACAGTGCTAATCATGCTGGTACCATCGAATTCAGCTACTGGTATCTTTTTCAGATCGTTCAATCATTCTGAAGTTTTCTCTCAACTCTGCCGAGAATCTTATCCCGAATTCAAGCCAATCGTAATACCACTGTCAGACATTTTGTCTTTACCTTCGACGTGTTAGGCGCCGACGTGCAACCGTCTCTTTGACTAGCGTCACCAACGCCAACGCACCGATTCCGGCTACTCCTCCGGTAAACCACGTCGCTGATGCCAGAGCCATGATCTGTGCGATGCCGCCAATCAATGGCGGCCCCGTCGCGCCTCCGACATCGGAAATAAATCGCCATACCCCCAAGAACTCGCCAGGATCCTTGAGCGGTGCTAGATCGGAGCCCAAAGTGAGAACAAAACCGCTACTCAGACCGTTGCCCAGCCCAGCCAATACGCCTGCAATCATCAGCATTATCATTCCGTCGGCGAATGGAAGCAACGACAGACCTAAACCCATTATCAGCAACGCAGGCACTCCAACGTACTTCCTGCCGAATCGATCCATCGTCCAGCCAACTATCGGGAACATTGTGGAATCGACGGCGTATGAAACGGCTGCAACGTACCCGATCTGGTCTGTTTTCAGTCCGATCTCATCTCCCCACACTGGAATCAAGAACTCGCGCGCTGCTCGCATGAACTGCAGAATCACCGCCACTAGTCCTGCCGTCATGAAATCATGACGGTGCGTCACCAAAGTTGTGCCTATGCTGGCGACTACGTTGCGATGTCCCTGCGGGTCCACTTTGTCACCACCGGTCCGTTTCATCGCATACAACACCAAGATGCCAGTAAGAATCGCGATCACTGCTTGTGCATAGAATGGCGCTCGAATATTGACGTACTCAGCGAGAATGCCGCCCAATACTGGACCGATGATCGTGGCAACACGACTCATACCGCCATACATGGAAAGTGCCTTGCCGCGATGTCGAGTAGGTACTGCACCAGCGATGAATGCGTGACGCGAAATCATCCAGAAAGCGAAGCTGGCTCCCGCTGCGAACCGTGCTATGAAGAGCGTGGTGAAGTTCGGGCTGTTCGCCGCCGCAACTGCCGCTACCGCAAACAACAAGATGCCCACCAGCATCGTTCGCCACATCCCGAAACGGGAAACCAGTATCCCAGCCGGAACATCAAAAGCCAAGGTCCCAAAATGCTTCGCCCCAACTGCAAGTCCGATCAACGCTTCGGTAGCTAGGAACTCATCCTTCGCGAAGATCGGCAAAACAGGTATCAACACGCCCTGACCCATCGAAAGAAGAAAAGCGGGAGCATAAACCGTAGGGATCAGCGAAACAATAGAGAAACGCGGACGCGACCCCGGATTAGATGATGATCGATTGGTCGGTTGCACAGACACGATAGTTAGTTGACCAGCTTTCCCGTCGTATCTTGTAGTATCGGTGCCAATGAACTTGGTCGCTAATCGCTCAAGTGTTATCCGAACTCGCCGTATCGTCTGATCATGCCCTCACGCCGCACGTTTCGTGACAGCATCCTGAACCAGACCAACTATTTAGCATAGAATCGATATCAGGTCACAAATCGAACCGACACGTGGTCGATGCACGATCCGAATTTCCCGATGAGGACTTTCGTTCACAATTCGAGCCGCATCAAGTCTTACCAGGAGAACCGACATGTCAGACATCAACTCAAGAGGTTACGCCAACGCCGACGCACTAGTCTCGACCGATTGGGTAGCCAAACATGGAAACGACGATGGCGTCAGAATCGTCGAGTCCAACGAGGACCCGCTCCTCTATACATCAGGACACATACCCGGCGCAGTTGAGATCGACTGGGCGGCCGAACTCAATGATCCGTTGCGTCGTGATTATCTCGACCAAGAAGGCTTTGCCAATTTGATGTCTGCCAAAGGCATCTCCAACGACACCACCGTGGTGCTATACGGCGACCGCAACAACTGGTGGGCATGTTACGCCCTCTGGATCTTCAATCTTTTCGGACACTCCAATGCCAAGATCATGGACGGTGGTCGAATGAAGTGGCAGGCCGAAGGCCGAGAACTTACTCGTGAAATGCCGGATGTTGAGCAAGGCACATATGAAGCACCAGAACGCGACGATTCCCAAATTCGCGCCTTTCGAGACGATGTATTGGCACACATCGGAATTTCTGGCAAACTGATCGATGTCCGTAGCCCCGAGGAGTACAGCGGCGAAAGGCTCCACATGCCGGACTACCCGAACGAAGGCGCTGTTCGCGGCGGCCACGTTCCCGGCGCCGCTAACGTGCCTTGGGCATCCGCCGCAAACGAAGACGGCACCTTCAAAGACGCATCCACTCTGCGAGACATCTATGAGGGAAATGCTGGCCTTTCATCAGATGACGATGTCATCGTCTATTGCCGCATCGGAGAACGCTCAAGCCACACTTGGTTCGTCCTCACTAACCTTCTCGGCTACGACAGCGTGAAAAACTACGACGGTAGCTGGACTGAATGGGGCAACTCAGTCGGTGTGCCGATCGAGAAGTAAAACATCAATCGCAAATGATGCGGGTGTACATACCATTGAACACCCGCATCAGCGAGATCTTGATACCTAACTTCCTGATGGAAAACGTCCCATCTCCCCTGACGCAAATGCTGCAAGAGCTGGTATCGCTCGACAGGGTTGAACGCGCACAATATCTGCTCGAACTGTCAGATGAGTTCGTCGAAGTTCCACAAGACATAGCAGTACGTCCTTTCCCAGAAGAGCGACGTGTGCCAAAGTGTGAATCGGAAGCCTTCGTATGGGCTCAAGAGCTGGGTGATGGCACACTAAAATTTCACTACGCGGTTGAAAATCCACTCGGCATCTCTGCCCGGGCGATGGGTGTCATTCTCGATGAGACAATGTCTGGCCAACCGCTGGAGCAGGTGGCAAACGTTCCGCCAGATATTGTGCACCAAATCTTCGGACGTCAACTGTCCATGGGCAAGGGCGAAGGCTTGGCCGCAATGGTTGAGTACACGACCTTTGAGGCGCGTCGAAGAATATCCCGTCGAAACTGACGCCGTGGTTAAACGCGGGTGCCGTACTGTAGGGATTCAAGCAGCTTTTTCGATGCCGCGCTGATATCTTCCACCGCAAGGTTGAACGCCGCTTCATTCGCCCGCGACGGCGCACGATACCCGCTGATCTTACGCACATACTGCAATGCAGCCGCGGTGATTTCAGCATCCGACGCCGTGATTACATCCTTTTCTCTCAACACCTTGATGCTCCTGCACATCGCTCTCATCTCCTTCGTCGATCAAACGACGATTGCGGCTTCAACAGAGTTGATCGGAGGCAACAAATCCGCCAACTGATCTCAAGTGTCGCCCTTTTGCGGTTCAATTTCCATAGCCATTCGCTACTCCAGTTTCGGCTTAAACATCGCCGTGTTGACGGTTGATCGGATTCAAGTATGCCCTGAAGACAAGAATGGCATCGTAACTGATGACGTTTTCTACAGTTGGCTCATTGGGCGAGATGTCAAAGTTCCTGTATGACTCTGAGCATAGTCGTTTATCGCCCTCAGAAACCTCTCGCCATACTGTGCCAACTTGGTGTTGCCTACTCCGGAAACACGACCAAATTCTTCCTTGTTGGTCGGGACCCTTCTAGACATGTCCCTCAACGTAGCGTCTGAGAAGACTACGAATGCAGGAACATCCTGCTCTCGAGATATCTGCAACCTTAATTCTCGCAGGTGTTCAAATAGATCGTTTTCAATTTGCGATTCTCGTTTTGGGGTGATTGAGCTATCGGTAGTTCGGCTGGTTTTTCGATGCGTCCTAATCGGTCGCCGCAAAGTCAACTGACGGCGTTCATTAAGAAAACTCCAACCCTCATCCGTAACTTTCAGTGTGGAATACTCGCCTCCTGTCTTGTGAATCAATCCTTTACCGACTAAGGAATTCACGATACCTCGGAGTTGGTAGCGGTCAAAATCATTTACGATCCCGTACACACTCAGAGAATCGTGTCCCAATTCAAGAATCTTTTTGCGCCGGCTGCCCAGAAGCACTGCGTTAACGTGAGCAGCCCCAAATCGTTCACCAGTTCGGATGATTGCCGAGAGGATCTTCTGCGTGATGATAGTCGCATCAAACTCTTCGCGCTGGGTTACGCAGATGTCGCATCCTTGGCAGTCCCGCCTCCCTTGAACACCGTCTTCAATCGAATCGTCTCCGAAATACCCGAGTAGAAATTGCCTTCGACAGGATTGAAGTTCGCAGAAATCGACCATCTTCTGCAACTTGAACCGGGCGTTTTGGCGTTCAAGTTCGTCTTCTACATGGCTGATGAAGTATTCCTGCTTTGACCTGTCACTGTGGGAGTAGAACAAAACGCAATCGCTCGATAACCCATCTCGCCCCGCACGACCTGTTTCTTGATAGTAGCCCTCCAGCGATTTCGGCATTGAGTTGTGAACCACCAATCGGACATCTGGTTTGTCGATACCCATGCCAAATGCAACAGTAGCCACGACAATCGAGAAATCACCGTTAATGAAGCCATCCTGACACGCTCTACGCCCACCAACATTCATGCCGGCGTGATACGCGCGCGCATCATGCCCATTGCGTTGCAAATCAGATGCCAACTCTTCAGTCTCCTTACGAGAGAAGCAATAGATTATGACTGACTGTCCTCTGTGTTCATCCATCAGTTCCAAGAGTTGATCGAAAGCATTTCGCTTAGGTCGCACCCCATAGTTGAGGTTTTCACGATTGAAGCTAGCGACGAATCGTTGCGGCGACTTCAAACCGAGTTGCGCGACGATATCGTCTCGCACACGATGCGTAGCCGTAGCCGTCAATGCGATAAACGGTACCGCGGAAAGTCTAGCTCGGAGTGTGCCGAGGCTACGATAATCAGGTCTGAAATCGTGCCCCCACTCAGAGATGCAATGTGCCTCGTCGACAGCTACCAGACTCACTCGCAACTGATTCAGAAAGCTTTGGAAGCTGTCCAGCACCAATCGTTCGGGAGCGACATACAGGATCTTCACGTCGCCGCTCAATGCGTCCCGTTGAATGCGACTTACCTCTTGATAGGGCAGGGTGCTGTTGATGTACTCGGCACGGATGCCTATAGCCTGCAATCCATCGACCTGATCCTTCATCAACGCGATCAAAGGCGAAACCACGAGCGTCAGACCATCTAAGCGCAGAGCCGGCAGCTGGTAGCACAGCGACTTGCCTCCACCAGTTGGCATTATCACCAGCGAGTCATTCCCCGCAAGAACGTTCGAGATGATCTCCTCCTGTAACGGACGAAACTCGCCGTATCCGAAATATCTCTTGAGAAGATCCTTCATAGTTATCGGTGGAATGCTTACCAATGCAATTTCACTTACACCTTGTGAAAATTCTTGCGAGACCTAAAGGTCTACCCGCTATGATTTAGGCGGTTCAAGAAGTGCCATCATTCCGGATGTAGCAACCTAGATTTCGGCTTTCATCAGAATGACTGGGCGGCGCTTTTGATAAGGTTTTGGTGGTTGCCGAAAACCTTATGTCAATCAGTCTTCGATAACCAAGCTGCCCATGGTGATCTGGCCGGAGATGATTAGTTCTGGCTGAGATGATCGATTTTCATTTTGAGGTCGTTTGTCCTCAGCTTCACCCATCGTCGAGTTGATATCTATCTGGACAGCCCATTCCGACGGTACTCGCATATGCAATCCACCCATCGTGAGCGAAGCATCAAGTTTGGCCGGCGGGTTCTCAACTTCGGCGGATCGAAGATCAAGATTCACGTTACCCATCGTCACATTTACGGCACCGCCGGTGAAGTCTTTGGCTTCTACTCTTTCTTTCGCTTCGCCTAAGGTGCAGGAAATATCCAACTGTCCATCGGTGGTAGTTGAGTAGCTCTCCCCAATGCTGACATCTATTTTCGAGCTTCTCGACTGACGTTGATGTCTTATTCCGCCTAGGATGATGCCTGCACCGATGAGGATCAAAATCACCGGCCAATAGTCGGAAACATCGACACCGATATTGCTGAGCAGAATGATGATGCCAACGCCGATTAGCACTATCGGCAAGATGACCGATTTAAATCTTCGAGTCACCAAGATTCCAATTCCTAACACCATCAACAGAATCGATGCTACCCATCCTACAATTTCACCGATATCGAACTCTATGACATCTAAGCTGCTGAGAAGAAGCAGCACACCCGCAACAATAACAATCAGACCGCCGATTAGACGGCCTGATCTTCTATTAGAACCCATTTACGAAGCCCCTTCAGTTCGTTGCGCGCGCCACCGCCCGTGCAATTGCACGAGCCGTGTATACCTTGGTCATAGCCTCTCGATACTCGGCTGAAGCGTGAACGTCATCGTTGAACTCACCTCGTATCTCGATGCCCGCACGTAAGGACGCACGATCAATGATATTCTGGGTCAGCTCTTTACCGATTAAGATACGTTCGACACGCCGTCCTCTGATGGCGTGTGGACCTGCGCCTGTGATTCCAATCCTCGCAGCAGTGCAGACGCCGCTTTCATCGATAGTCACCGAAGCAGCTACACCGACGATGGCGTAGTGTGACGCCTTGTTGGCCAATTTGACGTACGCACAGGCACTGCCATCGTCTTGAGCGGGAACCTCCACAGCCGTCAGCACTTCACTTGCTCTCAGTGCAGTGTCCAGATACCCGCGGAAAAAGCGTTCGCTAAGGAGCATTCGCTTTGCACGAGCCGACTCGGTGTGAATCGTACATCCTAGGGCTATTGCCACGGCAGGAAGGTCGCCCGCGGGATCGGCATGCGCCAATGAACCGCCGATCGTTCCCCAGTTCCGAACCTGGGTATCTGCTATTTCAGACGCAGCTTCGGCGATCACGGGCACTTTTGAGTTGATCACGTCTGAATTGATCAACTCGTAGTACGTCGTCATCGAGCCGATCGTGATGCTACCGTCGTCGTTCTCAGTGACGCCAGTAATTCCTTCGACGTCTTTAAGGTCGACGATGGCTTCAGGCGAAGCTAGACGCAGCTTCATCATCGGTATCAGCGAGTGACCGCCGGCGAGCAGTTTCGCATCGCCACGATATCGTGAAAGTGTCACCGATGCTTCCCGCACCGTTGTTGGCGCGTGATAAGCGAAAGGTTCTGTTACTCCAGTGGTCATTGTCGTCTACCCATTCTCGCTGCGTCCGAACGACGTTCTCGGCGTTCATCTTTGGCTTTTTCTATTGTGCGCCACATCTTCTCTGAGCTCAAAGGCATATTTAGGTGTTTGACGCCTAGGTGCTTCAAAGCGTCTACCGCGGCATTGACTACCGCCGGCGAAGCTGCAATCGTTCCGGTTTCTCCCGCACCTTTCGCACCGAGTCTGTTGACTGGGGTAGGTGTTACCGTGCGTCCCGTCTCGAAAGTCGGAAAATCCTCAGCCGTCGGCACTGCGTAGTCCATCATGCTGCCGGTCAGCAACTGACCGTCATCAGAGTAGACCGCGCATTCTTGCAGCGCCTGACCAACGCCTTGCGCGATACCGCCATGCACCATGCCATCGACGATCATGGGATTGATCACGTTACCCACATCGTCGATTGCAACGTAACGCACGAGCTTGGTCTCGCCAGTCATCTCATCGATCTCGACAACTGCGATGTGTGTGCCAAATGGCCAGGTGAAGTTCTCAGGGTCGAAGAAGCTGACAGCCTCTAATCCCGGTTCTAGTCCTGGAGGCAGGTTCTTGGCCCAATATGCGCCTAATGCAACATCTCCCCAAGGTATCTCGCGTTCCTGGATGTCTTCAACATAGAACTTCCCGTTTTCAAACTGCACCTGCTTGGGAGTGACGCCCATCTCATGCGCTGCGATCCGTTTCGCCTTCTCGATGACCTTGTCAAGGCTCATCATCAGAGCCTGCCCGCCAACCGCTAATGATCGACTGCCAAAGGTGCCAGTACCGAACTGATGACGTTCCGTGTCGCCGTGAACCACCTCGATGTTCTCCATCGGGATGCCGAGCCTTGAAGCGGTTATCTGGGACAGGGTTGTTTCGTGTCCCTGACCATGCGGCGAAGTTCCGGTGAAGACGGTCACTGTGCCGGTTGGATGTACCCGTACCGTGCTCGATTCCCAGAGACCTGCACCTGCTCCCAATGCTCCTGCAACTGCCGATGGCGCCATGCCGCAAATCTCAATGTAGGTTGAGAAGCCGACACCTAGGAACTTGCCCTCGCTGCGTGCCGCCCGTTGCTGCTGCCGAAACTCTTGATAGTCGAATATCTCAAGCGCAGCCGTTAACGCTCCTACGTAATTGCCCGAATCGTACGTCACGCCGATCGGCATATCGTGTCCGCGCTTGAAGGGATTGATGAAGTTGCGACGACGAACACTCAGCACATCACGATTGATTTCAAGGGCGAAACGATCAAGCATCCTCTCAACGACGTAGGTCGCTTCTGGGCGTCCCGCTCCACGATACGCGTCTACTGGAGTAGTGTTGGTGAAAACCCCTTTGACTGAGCAGGAGAGGTTTTCAAACTTGTAGCATCCCCCAAGCATCAACCCGAACAGGATTGTTGGAATCGCTGGAGCAAACGTCGAGAGATAGCCGCCCAAGTTTGCATAGACTTCAACTTTCAATCCCGTGATGATGCCATTCTTGTTGCCGCAAATCTCCGCATCGGCGATGTGGTCCCGACCATGAGTGGTAGCGATGTAGTTCTCGGTGCGGCCTTCGATCCACTTCACCGGACGTTCCAGCTGTTTAGCAATGATGCCGCATATGACCTCCTCGGCATATAGATACAACTTGCAGCCGAAACCGCCTCCGACATCTGGAGCTATAACCCGTACCTTGTGCTCTGGATGTCCCGTCACCAACGCGAACAATAGGCGCACCAAATGAGGAATCTGTGTAGATGTCCAGATCGTCAGCTGCTCGGTGCCGGCGTTGTAGTCCGCCATGATCCCGCGCGGCTCCATAGGATTAGGGATCAGACGCTGGTTGATGATTCTTTCTTTGACAACTACTTCGGCCTCGGCTGCGGCAGCTTCGTAATCTCCCGCTGCAACAGCCCAGTCGAATGCGAGGTTTCCAGGCGCATCATCATGCAGCTGAGGCGCACCTTCATGCGTCGCAAGCTCGGCGTCCGTAGTCGCATCCAACGGCTCATAATCGACATCGACTAACGCTACGGCGTCGGAAGCCGCTGCTGGCGAGCTTGCAACCACGGCCGCAACTGCATCTCCGACGTAGCGAACGCGTTCTATCGCCAAAGGAGGATGGTCAGGTGTCTTCATGCCGGTAGTCTCGGCATCGAGAAGCCAACCAGCTGGCAAACTTCCCAACTGTTCCGCCAAGTCGGCGCCGGTAAACACTGCGACCACGCCCGGAGCGTTAGCGGCCGCTGAAACATCGACATTGTCGATCTTGGCATGACCGTACGGGCTGCGGACAATTGATATGTGCAAGAGGCCAGGGAGCCGAAGGTCGTCAACGTATTGGCCTCTTCCGGTGATCAGCGCTTGATCTTCAACGCGCTTGACCTCTTGGCCAATCAGGGTGTCAGTGGTCATATCTACTCACCTCCAGATAGCTCGGCTGCATATTGAACTGCGGCGACGATGTTGTGATAGCCGGTGCATCGGCAAAGGTTCCCGCGCAAGCCACTGCGGATTTCCGATTCTGACGGCGATGGATTGCGTTCGAGGATCTGAATCGAGGTGATCATCATCCCCGGTGTGCAGAAGCCGCATTGCAGACCGTGCTTCTCACGAAACGCGACCTGTATGGGGTGCAACTCTCCGTTCGATGCCAATCCTTCGACCGTAGTAACTTCACAACCATCAGCTTGAACCGCGAACATCGTGCAAGACTTGGTCGCATCGCCGTTCACCAATACCGTGCACGCACCGCAACTGCTGGTGTCGCAACCCACATGCGTGCCAGTCATGTCCAACTCATCTCTCAGCAGCTGCGAGAGAAGCATCCTAGGTGGCACTTGCACTTTGTGCTCCGTACCGTTGATGATTATCGTCACGTCTACATTCATTACCCGCTCCTCGCGTTATGATGAAATCTCAGACTGAAGCAAGTTTAACTGAAAATCGCCGATATGTTGACTTGCATTGAGAATTATTGAGGGCAGAATCTTGAAAATCAGCGGTCAATTCACAGTCAACGCTCCACAGAAAAAAGTTTGGGAAACGCTAAATGATGTGAAGGCCTTAGGCTCCATGATCCCAGGAGCCAAAGGGCTTCAGCAGATCGGACCAGATCAGTACACGGCCAGTATGGACATCGGCATCGGCCCAATACGAACCAGCTTTTCCGGCAAAGTCAGCATCACCGATATCGATGAACCCAACTCATACACCCTCAACGTAGAAGGCACCTCACGCCAAGGCTGGATGAAAGGCACTGGCAAAATCGCTCTGGAAGCAATATCCGAAGATTCCACGCTGATACATGCCGATGGGGATGTCCAAGTCGGCGGCATGATCGCCAGAGTAGGGCAACGGATGCTGCCCGGTGTCGCCAAACAGATGATGGGGACTTTCTTCAGGAACGTTGAGAAACACGCCGCTGCTAAACGCTAGAGCTTGTTGCCATCGGCATCGTACGTGAATCCCAAATCGTCGACGCTACGTCCAGAATCTATCGTGTAACCTGCGGTTGCAATCTCGATACGATTGCCGTCGGGGTCGGAAACGAAGAAGTAGTGTTGACCGTTGTGGCGCTCGCCTGGTCCTTGCGTTATCTCTATGCCAGCAGCCTTGACCGCATTCAGTGCCGCATCAAAGTCATCGACTTGTAGAGCGACGTGGAAACCGGCAGACACTCCTTCTCGGGGTTCTATGAGATGCACCATGCTGCCATCTTCAGCGCGAGTCCAGACCAATGGATTGCCGTCAATCTCATGCGGGATCACTTCCAAACCGATGAGGTCCCGATAGAACGCGATCGATGCCGCACGATCATCAGTCGGAATCCCGACGTGGTTGATCGACTCTACCTTGAAGGTGCCCATCGATCTATGCTCCGTCCTTCAGTTGGACAATCAACTCGATCTCGACGGCGATGTTGTTCGGCAGGCTTCCCATTCCTACAGCTGAACGGGCGTGTTTTCCGTTCTCTCCGAACACTTCTACCATCAAATCGGAGAAGCCATTGATGACTGCCGGTTGCTCAGTGAAATCGGCTGTGCCATTCACCATGCCCAGCACTTTGACACATCGCTCAACAGAATCCAACGTGCCCAACTCGCGCTTGATCGAAGCCAACAATTGGATACCTACCAAACGCGCCGCCTCATAACCCTCTTCGACTGACAAGTCTCCACCTACCTTGCCGGTAACCATTCCGTCTGTGCCGCCACGCCTCGGACCGTGTCCAGATAGAAATAGCAGATTACCCACGCGCACACACGGCACATAGTTCGCGATTGGGGACGAAGGTTGATTCAGATCTATGCCGAGCTCCTCGACACGTGCGTCAGCTGACACGATAGCTACTCCATTCTTTACTTCTTTAGCTGCTGGCGATTCTTAAGCCTTGCAGCGATTCAATGTTAACCCGCATCGGAGATGCATGACCAACTGAATCGCAACTTACTGTCTTCCAGCCAGCACCACCTGGCACGCGGCAGCAACACGCGCACCATCATCAGCGTCTATATCGCCGCCAGCACCATCCAAATGTCCCATAGCCCACTCAGCGGCGCGTTCTGCATTTTCCGGAGAAGGATTGTCGAGGAATATCGTGCAAGGATCATCATCATCGCTGAATCCTCTGAACTGCGTCACTGTAGGCGCTTTACTAAAGCCTTCGAAGCGAGTCGCAGTCGGCGCCTGTTCGAAACCTTCAAACGCTTTCACAGTCGGTGCAGTTTCAAATCCTTCAAACTTGGCTATCGTTGGAGCAGCTTCTACTGTGGGCGCGCTTTCCAACGTCGGTGCTCGCTCAATGGTCGGCGCCGCACGAAACTCCGAGTTGTAGTCTGCAACTTCAAGGTCTTCACAGCCCAAGCTAGAGGCGAAGCAGATCACGCCCCAGACAACTACAGTTGCAATGCGACGACGCTCATTCCAAGTTTTCTTTATCAGTGTCACCCGCTCGCGCTTATGTTGGGATTCGGTTCTGTCATGCTGAAGGGATCGAGCGCGGCATCTAACGTTGCCGCGTCGAGATCAGTTCTCCGCAACGCCACTTCTCGTACGGTCTCGCCAGTTTCTGATGCTTCATGTGCAATGGCCGCCGCGGCATCGTAGCCAACTATCGGCGCTAGGGCAGTGCAGATAGCTAGGCCCTGAGCCACCATCGAGGGTCCCTTGTCAGTAGCAGCAATCCCAGCGACGCATTGACGTTGCAGATTGATGCACGAAGTTGCCAAGAGGTCAATCGACTCCAGAAGATTGTGTGCTGCCACCGGCATCATCACATTCAACTCGAAGTTGCCCGACTGTCCAGCGATGGCGATAGTCGTATCGTTGCCGATGACTTGCGCGCAGACCATGCAGACCGATTCGGCGATTACGGGATTCACTTTTCCCGGCATTATCGAACTGCCTGGTTGCACTTCTGGCAACATGATCTCGCCAATGCCAGAACGCGGACCCGATCCTAGCCAGCGCAGATCATTACAAATCTTCATCAGACTCACCGCTACCGTCTTCAGCGCGCCAGATGCACTAACGACCGCATCGATGGTGCTTTGAGATTGGAAATGGTTCGAAGTTTCCGAGAACGATATCCCAGTACGTTCGCCAAGTTTGGCGATCACTCGTTCTGCGAACTCTGGATGCATCCCGATACCGGTGCCTACCGCCGTACCGCCGAGGGGAAGCACCGCCAACTCTTC
Source organism: Dehalococcoidia bacterium (assembly GCA_965242765.1). Taxonomy (GTDB): domain Bacteria; phylum Chloroflexota; class Dehalococcoidia; order Lucifugimonadales; family Lucifugimonadaceae; genus Bin127. The sequence goes on from CBDESY010000004.1 coordinate 182,309, forward strand.
CAGCGCGCGTTTGACACGGTCACGTCCAAACTCGATCTGACCTGCATACCCGAGAAACTCTTGGCCCAAGCGAATTGGAGTAGCGTCCTGAAGATGTGTGCGTCCAGTCTTGACAACATCCCAAAACTCGATCGATTTTGTGCGTAGCCCGTCCTCAAGTTCTTGCATCGCGGGTAGCAAGGAATCGGCGATAGCAACCGCCGCGGCGACTTGGATTGATGTCGGGACCACATCGTTGGATGATTGTCCCTTGTTCACATGGTCGTTGGGATGTATCGGGTCCCGCGATCCCAATTCGCCACCTAACGATTCGATCGCGACGTTGGATATCACCTCGTTCGCGTTCATATTGGTTGAAGTGCCTGATCCGGTCTGGAAGATATCGACCACGAACGCGTCATCAAACTCGCCGTCGATGACGCGCTGCGATGCTTCTACGATTGCATCGGCGCGTTCGGCATCAAGTGCGCCAAGTTCAAGATTGACTTCAGCCGCGCATTGTTTCACCTGGGCTATGGCGCGGATGAAGGATCGGCTGAAACGCAGATCACTGATTGGGAAATTCAGTTCAGCGCGCCTGGTGTTGGCGCCGTAGTAGGCATTCGCAGGGACATCTAGGATGCCCATAGAGTCGAGTTCTGAACGCATGGCAGTAGCGGACATTGGGTTGGTTTGGTACCTCGCTGTGTGTTGGATGACTTTATTGTGGATTTTGGATCGTTACGTCGCCGTTGACTTTGAATTCGACGCAGCCAGTCCAAAACGGAAGGGCTCGCACTCTGATAAGATTGTTGCCACGGGGACCAAGGTCTAGAGCAGCCAATAATTCGATCTCACCGTCGATTAGGCACTCTACTTCGTATTCGATCAACTTTTCGACTTGCCCATTTCCGAAAACTGTCGACTTTTCGGCGATTATTGATGTTTGCAGCTTCTCTAATGTGGATGTCCCGAGAGCGAGTTCGCCATTAAATCCCGTGTCGAATTTGAACCCGACTGGAACCAGATTTCCGTCTATCCCGCGCACCGGAATCTCAACTACCGGTTGGAACAGTCGATTCACAGCGCCTCGAATCATTCTGCAGCTTCGTAGAGGACGGTCGCGCCAACTGCATCGTAAACCGCGTCTGACCCAACGCGTGCAGTAAAAACGACAGGCTCTGTATCACACTTTTTGACAAGATCACGGTGAATGTCCGAAATGCGATAAGAACCGATTGCGTACTTAAGCGTCCGTCCATCAATCTCAACGATGTCTCCCTTATGATCATCGATGAGCTGCGCCTCCAACTCCTCTTTGTAGAAACGTTCGGCACGTTCTATAAGACGGTCGTATTCTTCGACTGCAAGCCCAAACTTCGTGGATGTCATCAAACAACTCCTTACGGGAAGTGATACATCTTTATGATATCGCGATCAGTCTCGGCGCCTGAATACTCGAATTGTCAATCACTCGCGCCTGGCATCATACTCCTGAAACGCCTTCTCTGCCGCATTCAGCGCGTTCACACAGGCCGGATAACCGCCATAGAAAAGCATCTGCGTGATCAACTCAACGATCTGCTCCTTTGTCCATCCGTAGTTCAGCGCGCCCGTGATGTGACCGCCGAGTTGATTCGGACGATCTAGAGCGATCAGCGCCGCAACGGTGCAGATACTTCGGATGTTCCCCGGCAACGCATCACGTTGGTAGATATGACCGAACAATGTGGCATTGATCAGATCGAAGGCGTCGCTTACGCTCTCGGTTACTGGGTTTGGAGTAGGTTCGCCATCGTAGTACCACTCTCGCCACTCTTTGGACTTTGCAAGCAGTTCATCGTAGTTGTGCATGTAGTTTGTTGCCTTTCCATGTATCGCCATCCGCGTCCTATGCGCCAGGATGTCAATTTAATGGTAAAGGCAGAGTAGAAAGTTCGCATCTGAGCGCAGAATCACTTCTAACATCGCTACCCAAACTCTACGCGTGGTTGTCAACCAGCAAACGTCCACCACACATAGGTACCGCGATAGGTGATGGCGATCTTGACTTGAGTACGAATCGATGCCAAACGTTCGCGCTGTGGCTTGCGCGTTTGTTTGCCGACTAAGTCTCTTGAGATAACGTCCTAAAGGTCATCCGAGTACGCTAAACTTTCCATTTGGTCTTGTCGTGCTTGCACTATCCGGCCAATTATTCCTGTGACAACTGAACCAATGAATATTCCCAATATCAGCATGCCGAGCCAAATCCACCAATTGGCGCCTTGCGAACCCCCCGAATCTCCGCGCTCAGAGTCTATGATGCTATTAGAAACCTCGGGATATCCGTTGTCTAGCCACTCGGTGGCTAATTCAATTGTCCATTCCGGCAACTCACCGGTGCGCTCAATGATCCTTTGCCGCGCGTTGATGTATGCAATGCTTGCAGTGTTGGCGTTTTCCTCATGACTATCACGAAGCCCATCAGTTGAAACTGCCTGTATTCCTAATACGCGGAAGGTGTCAGGAGTCTGCACTTGGTGGATATAGGCGTCCTGTCTATATCGATCGGCGACCTCACGTTCTCTGCCGCTCCGTTGTGTATGTCCCTGCGTGATATTGACTTTAACCTGCATTCCGCTGGTAATGTCGATGGTGATACTGGAGCTGGCCTGATCGACGGTGAAGTTATTCTGCCGGCTTGGTTCTCGGTCTAATTCAACTTCTGCCGACCAATTAAACAGGTCTGAATCGAATTTGAGCGTAATTGGCTGAGCTGTACGCAAGGTGAACTCACATCCTCCCACAACCGGCGCATCTTGTAACACGTATTGACCAGGTCCGGTATCGAACCGTTCGTCGCCTTCGCCGTCGCCATTAATGTCCAGCCAAAACGAGCATTCTGGGTCGGAGATCTCTGGTCGACTGCCTTGTGCTGAAACCAGCTGTGCATCGGCGAAGCTGAAAAGAATCAAACACGCCGCTAACGCGACCGCAACAAACAACATGGCGAATGAAGCCGCGGCAGCTCTACATAACGACATCAGACATCAGCTTTCTATTTCGATGAGACTAGACCGTCCGTTGCTGTCTTCACGCTCTACTGTGATTTGCGATAGCTCCTCATCCAGAATGGTTTTGGGTTCTGGCATCAATGGCAATGTGTGGTACCGGGCATGCGATTCAGGTTGATCCGCGTTGAGCTTTTCGTAAATCTCTCCAAGTTTTTCGTAGTTGCTGATGTCCCTGAAGCCATCCTCAGCGCGGCATTGAGCCAACACCAACAGGCTAAACTCTACTGGCACCTCAGTGTCGTTGGAACCATAAGGTTTCCAGCGCAAGGCGATTGGACCTGGGTCGTCGGAAGACGGATCGGAATCACCATCTCGATGCTGTGCATTGAATGATCCCGGAACCTGGCGTTTCTGGACTGATAGGTAGTCCTCGAAGAACTCATTTGAGGGACGCAACTCGTTGTTGCCGCCGGTTTTGCCGCTGCCCTCGATAGAAATCGCCAAAATTCGATCAAACATCGCTTGGGAATCGATGTCCATAGACAAACAATCAGAACGTTGCAAAATCTGGATCAATATGTCTTCAATCCGGCCACGGATCTTTATGGCTCCGTTGGTTCCAAGCAGGTCTTTAGCCAGGCTTACAACATTGCCATCTCGTTTTTGGCATGCCGCATTCATGCGTTCTTGCTCTGGGATGAACACGTTCACGCTGAATGGATCTATCTTGGGCACAACGTCTGCAACGTCGGTGCGATTATCGCTACGCAGACTGCTCAGAAAGCGCTGGTCCTTCATGTACATCTGCTGCATGATCATCGATTCAACGCGTCGATTTCCAATCGGTATTACCCAAGCGAATTTGCGTGCCTTTGCAATTCGCAGCTGATCAGCGTCATTCAAAAACGACTGAACTCGCTCTCGGACTTTTTGATCTCGTTCTGTGGACAGCATTTTTTCGAAGTCGTCAACACGATTCAGAACTTCGTCACCTTTTCTAGGGGTTCTTGCCTGTTCCCAACCGTATCCGTCTCGATTCCAAGGAAATCTCACGTGATAATTGAGGTAACGAGAATAGCTGTTGTGTTCCAGTTCGGAGACCACATGCACCAAAAATGAGTTCCAGCGTTTACCGTATTTCAACAGTTCCGTTGACTCGGCGACATCACCACTTGCAACTCCTTTCAGCAAAAGCGCAGCCGTCTGCGCAGCAGCACGGTCCAAAGATTGCCAGACCTCATCTCTATCTGCCACGGGGTCAGGTGTAGCAACCTGACCACCATCGCAGGCGATGGTGATGTCGAAGGATTGCAGTAACTTAGGATCGAACGGCTTTGCGTTGATCGGCACACCTTTTTGAAGCTCTTTGCGCGCAACATGCCCGCGATACGCGTTCTCGAGTGCTGGGATGCTCATCTTTCCGTTATCGTCGCGATCTAAAGGCGGGCAGATCTCGATGCCCCAGACTACCAATTCATCACTTCGGTTCAATTTTTTGAAATGCTCGCGCAAGGTGGCGCCCAAGTAGATACCAATGGTTCCAGAAGTCGGACCTTCAGGGCAATATGGAATCACGATTGCCAGTTGTTGCCCGCGCATCACGCCGTTTTCGTGTTTGAACCGATCCCACAGCTTCACAGTGTCTCGGCAATGTTGTTCCAGGTTCAATCTGCACCATGCGGCGATCTGAGCAGGGTTGTTGGCAAGGTGGTGAGAATCCGCCGCTTTCGGGTTCTCTTTTGTGACGATTCGGCGCGCCGGGTTAGTGTTCGGATCGAGTTTGAATCCGATTTTGCCGACTCCTAATTCGAAGATGTTTTTCCAAGCATCGTTTTTGAGATTGCGATTCAACGCCTCGATTTGTTCATCGCTGTGGTCAGCCGCCCAAGGCGCAAGTTGTGGTATCCGTTGAGCCTCGATCTCGTCGACGAAATAAGGCAGGCTCTCAAGCCCGGCCTTGCCAGCTGCCATCACTCGTGCTGCCGCAAACATTTTCTATCCTCGCTTTGATTAGCTTTCGGATGTGCTTTTGGCGGAATGTTACATTTTTGAAGTGGGCGAGTCAAATTGGGGAACAATTTCATAGCTATATGTTCAAAAAATCATTGACATCTTTGATCCATCTATGTTGTACATCCACACGCCAAACGGCAATCAATGCATCCATGCAATGTACAGACGAAGCATTATAACACTAATCCATCAATTATAACATAAGTGTTGGCAGATCTCGTCATCACACACGCCTATATCTAGGAATACTCCGCAGATATTTCCGCCATGCTAAAACCGTCCCTGCGGTAAGAACCAATCCCGTAACTGCTATCGCCAGCACCGCTCGGTCGGTGCCGATTTGCGTAGCTAGCCAACCTACATGCAGCGCACCAATAGGCCCCGATCCTATGGCAACTGCAAGCACGCCCAACACTCGTCCCCGCATCTCCGGTCGAGTTGATGAAACGACGATGATGGATTGCATAGTTCCAAATCCAGACATGCCGAATCCACCGACAAACAGTAACGGAATGGCAAGCCAGTACCATGGAACAAGTGAAAATGCTGCGATTAACGCCAAAAATCCGAGCGAAGCGTAGATGTAGACGCGCGTAAAGTGTCTAGGCTGAGCTGCCGCTGCAATGGTGAGCGCGCCCAAAGTCGCACCAAGTCCCTCAACGCTCAACAACAATCCCACAAATATCGGATCAATCATCAACTTCTCTTCACCCAAAACTGGAATCATGTGCTGGTAAGGGAACGCGAAGAGATTCATGATGATCGTGACGATAATCGTCACTAACAACACTGCATCTCCCATTACATGCTTCAAACCGCTTCGCAGGTCGTATCCTCCTCCACCTGCTGAAGTGCGCTCAGTGCCGACCTCTCGATGTCGAACTATTAACATTGAGAATGCCAAACCTGACGCGATGACGAATAGGGCAGAACCGAGGAAGTACACTGCCTGCATCCCGATTTCCTGCAGGAAGGCACCGCCAACCAGTGGTCCGATGACTCGAGAGAAATTGCTCGACGCCATGTCGACTCCGAATGCCGAAGATACTCGGTCGGATGGCACAGCATCCGCGATCATGGCACGCCGCACCGGAAAGTCAGTAGCCCATACCACACCAGCTATGAACGCGCCAACAGCGACTTGCCAAATCGCTATCCGGTCAGTCAGCGTCAACACGCCTAAAGTCAGATAGACCGCAGCAAGAGTGATGTTTGTTGCAGCTAACATGGCGCGTCGATTCGCTCGATCAGCGAAAGCGCCGATGAATGCTCCAAGTACCAGCATCGGTACCATCCGCAAGAAGCCGATGAAGCCAACTAGAAACGCCGATTCCGTCAGGTCATATACAAAAACTCCCAATGCAACCGTCTCGAGCCACCGCATCACATTGGTCGATATACCTATACCCCACAGACGCGCATAGTCAGGATTCAGCACTACCTTGAAACGTGCGACCGGATTGCCGACCGCAGTGCCACGACGCGAAGCGAAACGGCGTGTAGATTGACGGTTGCGACGCGCACCGTTCAAACGAGGCAGCCGCATCCTCAGCTCTCTGTTCCGCTTATCGAAAACTGAGGTGGGACACCGCTCCAATGCCCAAGCTGCTCGAACTGGGCAGCCTCGCCCCAAGATTGCATGAAGTCGTGATGGCGTCTAAGCCCTTCTCGTGCTTCAGCCAGTAACGCGATGCCGTTTCGCACCAACAGACCGTTGACCATATTCTGGTCGACGTAGACGTACCGCAACAGGCGTCCAAAGTCATCTTGGTCAACTTCGTCAGCTTCAAGCAACACCTCACGATCCGCCACCAACTGATTGTTAGCTGCAGAACTGACATCGTACCAATCACTGTTCAACGGCAGCGGATCAACACCGATGTAACGAACTGTGGATAATTCATCGTCGATATCCACGATGATCGTGCGAACGTCAATCACTTCAACCACAATCGCAGGCACATACTCGATCGTAGTTGAATCGTCCGAACCGAACGAACCTAAGAACGGTCCCGCCAATCCGGCAACAAGGGAAAGCACGATGAGTATCGAAACTGTCGCTATGCCAGCCTTTACCCACCATGGCGATTCTGAATCGCGCTCGGTCGACCAGCCATCAGCGGCACTGGGAGAAGCTCGATCTTTATCATCTTCATCGTCGATTTCATGCTCCGACATGTATCGCCGATAACGCAGATCGATCTCTTCATCTTCAGCGCTTCGCGCATCATCCTCAGAATTCGGGCCGTGTCCGCTGGCACTCATCAGATATCGTTGAAATCAGGCGGTCAATCAGGTTCTTCTAACGCAACTCTAATTTGCGCGAGGCTATCTGGAACATAGATAAAATCGCAACATGACTACTACCATCGCACAGTCCATAACTGCCCCCACAATCGGCGAGTTCAAGATCGAACACGAATTCGTGCCTAAAGGCGACCAACCGCAAGCCATCGAACAGGTCGTCGACGGTGTCGCCCATCAAAGTATGAAACACCAGACTCTTCTCGGAGTAACTGGCTCCGGAAAAACATTCACGATGGCCAGCATCATCGAGCAGGTGCAACGCCCCACGCTCGTAATTGCTCACAACAAGACACTCGCCGCACAACTTGCCACCGAGTTTCAGACCTTCTTCCCCAACAACTCGGTGCAGTACTTCGTCTCCTACTATGACTACTACCAGCCCGAAGCCTACATCCCACGTTCGGACACCTACATCGAGAAAGAGACCGACATCAACGAAGAGATCGACCGTCTACGCCACGCTGCCACGCGGTCTTTGATGACCCGCCGCGACACATTGATTGTCGCCAGCGTTTCCTGCATCTACGGTCTCGGGTCACCTCACGAATACAACCAAATCACATTGCGATTACGCGTCGGCGATGAGCCCGGTTTGACCAGAGTCATCCGTAGGCTAGTCGGCATGTATTACGACCGCAACTTGATGGACCTGCGACGCGGCACTTTCAGAGTGCGCGGCGATTCTTTGGAGATCATGCCAGCCGATGAAGAACTGGCGATACGCATCGAGTTCTTTGGCGACGAGATCGAACGCATCACAATCATCGATCCATTGACTGGAGAGATTCTGAACGAAGTAGACGAGTTTGACATATATCCCGGCAAGCATTTCATCACTCCAGAAGAAGAATTCGCCGACGCGCTAAAGGACATCAGAACCGAATTGGAAGATCAACTCGAACTGTTCCGCAGCGAAGGAAAACTGCTTGAAGCCGAAAGACTTGAGCAGCGTACCCTCTTTGACCTCGAGATGCTCCACGAAACCGGCACCTGTCCAGGCATCGAGAACTACTCACGACCTCTCGGCAGACGTCCCGCTGGATCAGCACCATGGACGCTTATGGACTACTTCCCCGAAGACTTCCTGATGTTCATCGACGAGTCTCACATGACCCTCTCACAGATACGCGGCATGTATCACGGCGACTATGCAAGAAAGACGACGCTGGTTGAATATGGATTCAGATTGCCTTCTGCCATCGATAACCGACCACTAACGTTTGAAGAATTCGAAGATCGCGTAAATCAAATCGTCTATGTATCGGCGACACCTGGACCATACGAGCAGGCACACGAACAGCAACGCGTCGAACAAATCATTCGTCCAACCGGCCTAATCGACCCCGAAATTACCGTTCTGCCAACTGAGAACCAAGTCGACGACCTGATCGAACGTATCCGACAAACCACCGCTAAAGGGCAGAGAGTGCTGGTAACCACGCTAACCAAACGCATGTCCGAAGACCTTGCAGACTACCTTCGCGAACTTGGGATACGCGTCCACTATCTGCATTCCGAGATCGATACTCTGGAACGTACTGAGATCCTCAGAGACCTCCGTCTCGGCGTCTACGATGTCGTAGTCGGTATCAATCTGCTTCGTGAAGGCCTCGATCTGCCTGAAGTTTCGCTAGTAGCGATTCTGGACGCCGACAAAGAGGGTTATCTCCGTTCCGGCACTTCACTCATACAGACTATCGGAAGGGCAGCGCGACACATCGACGGCAGGGTAGTAATGTACGCAGACCGTTATACCGATTCGATGACCTTTGCCATCTCTGAGACCAATCGTCGACGCAAACTTCAGAGCCGACACAACAAAGAAAACAACATCGTCCCATACACAATTGTCAAAGACATCCGCGACATCACCGAGCGAGTCCGTCAGCCCGAAGCAAATCTGCTCGCGGATGAAGGTGAGCCATTCGGCAGCGACTTAGGACTTCCGAAAGATGAATTGACTCGCATGGTCAAAGATTTAGAACGTCAGATGAAAAGAGCCGCCCGCGAGCTGGAGTTCGAAACTGCGGCACAGTTGCGGGACCAAGTGATGGATCTAAGGAAGTTGCTGTCGGACGCTGAGGATTGAGCTCGATCAATCCCGTTTGGGTGGAGCCGGTGTCGGGGGAGGCGGTTTGACCACGTTAGACGGTTTCGCAGTCTTTCCGTTCCTAGCAACGAGCAAGTGAACATTCTGGTTGATGTTGACCAACGCTAACGTCCTTTTGGCGGTGGCGGTGGCGGTGGCGGTGGCGGTGGTTTTATCACGCCCTTAGGAGGATATGTTGGAACTTTTGCCATTATTCAATCCCTTGCCTTCGGTTTTCGTGTACACGAATTCTACCATTGACACTTCAGATAATGGAATTAGCAACTCGAAAACATCGTAGGCTTGGATGACGCGTTCGCCATCATACTGATTTTCAGATGGCCGGTTATTCTCAACGAGCCATTGCCCCTCGGTCATTCTGAAGTGTCCGCGATCAGGCGAACTTGGCCACTCTGATGGCCATCCGAAGAACCGACGGCCGTCTTTCAAGTGAAGTACGACGTAGCTTTGTCGCTTCGCGAATGCTGAGTACCATTCAGACGAGTAAGTGTTTTCTTTGGTCAATCTCACCTTGCGTAGCATCCGATGGGGCACGTCAAGATTCGAAAATGCCGCGGCAGTTATCCCTATAATTATCGCTATTGATACGGAAACCAATACATCGACTTCTTGATTCCAAGTCACATTGAGACTGACAGCTGAGGACATTGCTTGCACCACGATAGTGAACATCAACGCCTGAATCACGCTACCGAAATCGTTCGGTTTGGGATGCGATGTCAAGGAATAGAAGACTGCGGCAGACACAAAACCCGGCAGAAGAAAGGTAAGAACCGCAACAATCTCGCTTGAAGCCCAAATCATTATACGTATCCCGCTGCTGATATGACCAAAACATCCGTGCAGTTGATGTTTATATTGTTCTAATCATGTTATGATAACTAACTGTACGTTGTAATCATAACTCTTTGAGAATTCATTCTTTATGATCGCCAATCTCATTCATGTCATCTGTGCTAACGCGCAAGGAACTAAGTTGCGGCATCTCTACCACAGTATACTTAAACCACGAAACCGATATCTCAGTAAGAGGTAGGCATCGCCATGCCCCACATCAAATCCGGCATCTTCATCATGCCGTTCCACGACCCTGCGAAACCGCTTGCGCAATGTTACGACGAAGATCTTGAGCTTGCTATCCGTGCCGATGAGCTAGGCATCGACGAGTTCTGGATCGGAGAGCACCACACGATGGCGTTCGAGAACATACCCATGCCAGAGCTCTTCATTGCCGCAGCTATGCGAGAGACCAAAAACATCCACATGGGGCCTGCACCAGTATGTATCCAGCAGCACCATCCTGTGCATGTAGCAACTAGGTTGGCGATGCTCGACCACCTTTGCAAAGGCCGATTGGACTTATGTTTTGGTCTTGGAAGTGTGGCTACCGACCTTGAGATTCTGGGGATTGAACCCGCCGATTCACCCATGATGGTCGCTGAAGCCATCGAAATGGTCCTAGCCCTATGGGCATCAGACGGCCCAATAGAACTGAACGGCAAATTCTGGAACGTCTCGATGAAGCAGCACATCGACGACGCAGTAGGGCTCGGAATCATCCATAAACCGTACCAAAAACCGCATCCGCCAATCGCAATACCCATCACATCGATGAACTCCAGCTCTGCGAAAGCCGCCGGACGGAATGGGTTTCAGCCATTCGCTCATAGTCTCATCGCAACGAACGTCGTGGCCGATATCTGGGACACCTACGAAACTTCCGCCATCGAATCGGGCAACGAACCCAACCGTTCCGACTTCAAGATCGCTCGTGCCATATTCCTAGCCGATACCAATGCAGAAGCCGAAAAAACTGCCCGCGAAAACTCGCTTGCCGACGGCTTCAACTACATCCGTCAGCTTCTCGACCGAGGAGGCCGTGGGCGAGGGATGTTCAAACGCGACCAATCAACGCACGATGCCGATATTGACATCGATTACTGGATGCAAGAACAGATCATCGCAGGGACACCTGACTTCGCATTTGAACGTGTACTTCAGATGACCGAGGAGACCGGCAAATTCGGCACTTTAGTGATGATGGGCTATGACTGGGACGACAAAGACGCGTGGGTGAACAGCTTGGAACTGTTTGCCAAAGAACTGATGCCCAAAATCGACGCGGCATTGGCAGACTAGGCAACTTCGATATCAGTCTACGTAAAGTCGTGCCTTTGAATAGCAGTGGTTCGCCAGTAGTCTTCGCAAGCGCGTAAGAAAAACAATCTTCGAAATTCAATCGAGCGGGATGATTGCCCTTGCCGAACCGCCGCCAAGCTTCGCGAGAAATTTCAGCTTGGTCAGCTTTAACGTCGATCAATTCAATATCAGCCTCCTGCAAAAACGAATCGAAAGCAGATCCTGCATCAGTCCTATAACAATCGATACTGCTCTCCAACCCTATATGGCATCCTCATCAGCCGCTATCCTCGCCAAGTCAGCACGGCTGTACGATCCCAACGAACGGAAATTGAACTCCGTGTAGTTCTTCAACCATTGCATCGATATCTTCACTGCATCGCGATACCGCTGCACCGATGCCGATGGGGCTTTAGGACCCAATAATCGGACAATATCCTCACCCTCGTCCACGATAATCGATTTCAGCAGTTGAAGGTCATGCGTCGTCCCAGTATCTTCGGATTGCGCTTCGTGGATGACTCTCTGCGCCATCTGTGCCACCGATATCCTCGCCGTCGCAAGGTCCTCCATCAATGCCGGCCTGCGTCCCGGTCGGCCTGCCAAGCGATCTATCCCCTTGGCTCCACGTCCGGCTAGCCAACCCTCTACATACTCGATCAAAGTCCGCGCGTTTTGTCGAGTGCCTTCTTGAGTTACCGGCCCTTCCGGCGTATCGATCTTCACCGGGTAGTTGTTAGGATCGGTCATCTCTGCAGAAGGCTCCCATCCACTGTTGCGAAGCTCCTTGAAGGGGTCGCCAGCCGACTTCATGTGGTAGATATGCGCAACCCATCCACGTAGGAACCCCTGTTCAGCTTCCCAAGTTTTGTCACCACGTACCGTAGCCGCCGCCTCTTCGTTGACAGTCTGATCACGATGCGGCAGTGCAGTAGCCATACCGCCTATCGGCACGGCTCCGTGCTTCATGCAGACCGCCACGAGTCTACGGAAGATGTTGGCTATGAATGGCGTGGTCGGCACCGCAACACCGAATCGATCCGGCCACAGGCTGCTTCGATCCGCCATCACATATTCCAACAGGGATGCCTTCAAGTCCCAACGCGCCGCGTTCAAACCCGCTGCGTACGGTCCGAGAGCATGAAGACTCTCCTCCATAGTCCAAACCAACGGCAAAGATTCGACTAGCAAGATGCCACGTATAGTTGCATCCTTCAAGGTCGGAACTCGATCCTGAATCGATGCGAATAGATCACGATACAACATCGCCTCTTCTGGCGATTCCGTCTTCGGAAGATAGAAATAGACTCCTTGTTCACGCTCCGTCTGTGCCTGACCTGCATGATAGAGCGTAAGTGCCGTGCCCAAGATCGTAGCCGAAACTGGCGCACCATCCACAGTCATGTCAGGTTCATCTAGATGAAGCCCCCGCTCGCGATGCATGAAAAACGGTATCTCGCCCTCCTGAATCGAATAGTGTCGATCTCGCGCCTCGTTGTAGAAGGTCAGAGAGCGATCGACCGCGCCCTTGCGATTGCGGGCCGCCAGCAAGGTGTCGCTCAAGATATGACTCGCCGAGTCCTCATCATCGTCCAAGTCGCCCACTGCACGTTCACCCTCAGGTCCCGGGTTTAGCGCATTGATGAACATCGATGTCATGTGCGCCGGACCGGATATCTCGATACCGGGATTCCTCAGTTCATCCGGCATATCTGGCACCGACCAGTCAGATGTCGTGGCAACGCTTGGTTTCAGATGCCCTGGCTGCAAGCCTCGCCTCACCGCGGCATCCGCCATGTCTAGCCGTGCCTCCCGCAGTCCTGCAATCCTTTCGCCAAATTCGTCTTGGAGCGAAGCGACCAAAGCCATGACATCTCTCGTCAAGATGTCATCCCAATTGCCGACTGCATCGTATCGAACTCTATCTGCTTCTGACATGTTTCCCTCGACAGATCTGCTCACAGACCTGATTAGCATCTCGTTTCAAACGAATCAAAATCTTACAACGTCTCGAGAAATCAATTCACCAAATTCGCGTCAACAGTGCTTCATGACAGCAACTCAGTTGTATGCCACACCCGAAGCCCAGTTGCTGATATCGTGAGGTGCAGACAGTATCGAAACCTTGAGTTGCAGAACGGAGTTGTGAAAATGGGAGAATTTGACGGCAAATCAGTGATTGTAACGGGTGGTGCGCTTGGAATCGGTGGCGGAGTTTCCAAAGCATTCGCCGAAGCACGCGCCAACGTCACCATCATGGACATCGATGATGAAGCAGGCGATAAGCTAGCCAAAACATTGGCGCAAAGTGGTCTGAGCGCACAGTACATATCTTCCGATGCTGGCACGGTTGACGGATGTCGTGCCACAGTTGATGCCGCAGTCGCAGCCTACGGTGGTGTCGACATCCTCATCAACAACGTCGGTATTCAACCTCCATCCTCATACGTAGATGCCGTAGACCTTCTTGAAGAGGAATGGGACCGCATCATCAATGTAAACCTACGAAGTCGATTCTTGATGGCGAAGTATTCAATACCCTCCATGCGAGAACGTGGCGGCGGCGTAATCATCTCCACTGCCAGCGTGCAGGGGTTGCTTTCGATGCCATTCGTTTCCGCATACGCCGCCAGCAAGGGCGGTGACCTTTCACTTACCAGACAGATGTCGATCGACTTCGCAAAAGACAACATCCGCGTTTTGTCAGTCAATCCCGGCACCATCAACACTCCCATGGTTTGGAAGGCCCTTGAAGGAACTGGAGACGACATTGAAAGCGGGTTGATCGAATCTGCGAAGTCTCACCCGCTGGGACGCATCGGAGAGCCATCCGACATCGCCAATGTCATGCTCTTCCTGGCCAGCGACAAAGCCTCTTTCATGACCGGATCGTATGTCAATGTAGATGGCGGCATGATGGCAGTGGGTGCTTGGGCCGGCACCGTAGGAGCTAGCGGCAGCGATTGATTCGAGACGAAATCTCCCTTTTGTGCATCTATGCAGCTATTGATCAAACACCGTCGCTCGATTCGGATATCCACTGCGATATTCGTTTTCGCTATCGGAATCTGGGTTCTGCTTATTGCCGAATCACCGTACTCGGATGCTCAGACTCTCATCGCGAATTCTGGCAATGTCCGCACCATAAAGCTTGACCGTGCCATCGATCCCGTATCCGAACGGTACCTCATAAGAGAACTAGAACAGGCACGTCAAGATGGTTCACGCCTAGCAATCATCACTCTAGACACTCCCGGTGGTCTTTTGGAAAGCACACGATCGATGGTCAATGCAATTCTGGAATCGCGCGTACCGATTGCGGTCTACGTTTCTCCTTCTGGTGCCCATGCCGCTAGCGCCGGAACATTTATCAGTGCTGCTGCCAACATTTTGGCCATGGCTCCAGTAACCGAGATCGGTGCCGCAGCCGTCGTCGGCAGTCAAGGTGAAGATTTAGGTGAAACCTTGCAGGTCAAAGCCAACGAAGATGCTGCAGCACTTATCCGCGGCATCGCCGAAAAGCGGGAACGTAACGCAGATGCACTCGAGGCAACCGTATTCGATGCCAAAGCATACTCAGCAGAAGAGGCCGTGGAAATTGGCATTGCCGATGTAGTTGCGAATAATCTCGATGATTTGCTTCGATGGGCCGAAGGCAAAACCGTCGATACCGCCGCCGGACCGATAACTCTAGATGGATTGCTAGACGCACCTGTAAAACAAAGCGAATACAGTGTCTGGGACCGATTTCTAGGTGTTATCGCCAACCCTAACTTGGCATTCTTGCTCATATCACTAGGCGGATTGGCGCTAATCGTTGAACTTTGGAACTTCGGTACTTTCATACCCGGCACCATCGGCGTAGTTCTGCTGGTACTCGGATTCGCAGGAATTGGACAAATGCCCTTCCAATGGGCAGGGATCGTTTTGATACTCGTCGCATTGGCATTACTGACAGCGGAAATCTTCGTCACGCCTGGTTTTGGATTTTTTGGCGTCGCAGGTGCAATAGCACTCGTGCTAGGCGGACTCTTCCTATTCCCGTTTCCATCGATTGATTCCCCAGAGCTACCCAGAGGAGATATACAAGTCAGCAGATGGCTGTTGGGCGGCATTGGAGTCGCCATGCTCGCTTTTGTGATCTGGCTGATACGCGAATTGAGAGTCGCGTCCCGCCCCGATTCATATATCCCTATCGGCTCTTCTCAGCTGATGATCGGACAATCAGCACGCGTCACTAGGTCGTTATCTCCTGAGGGAGAGGTCTACATCGCGGGCGAACACTGGACCGCACACACCGAAGACCGAATTGACGTTGATGTCGGTACAACGGTCCGTATCGTAGACATCGACGGTGTCACCTTGATAGTTGATCTTGCAACGAGTGAAGATTCGCCGTCACAGCAAGCATGATCTGAAGATTCCTCAGTTGCGATAACCTTGGAGTATTACAACTACCAAAAATACTGCCGATATAGCCCATCCATGCAACATCCCCAATAAGGAGGAACTAACCAATGGGAATCATCAACTTCATCCGCGACTACGAAAGAGTAGCTCGTTTCCGATTAGGGAGATTCGAGGGCATGAAGGGCCCCGGCATCGTATTTTCCATACCGATCATTCACCAGATACAGAAGGTTGATACTCGAACTGCAGTACTCGAAATCCCCAGACAGACCAACATCACAAAAGACAACGCTCCCATTGATATTGACTTCCTCGTCTACATGCGTGTAGATATAAATCAGTCTGAAAAAGCAGTTCTGGAAGTTGAACATTACACCTCGGCCGTCGTCGGTTTAGCCACTACAACCCTCCGTGCCGTTGTCGGCGATATCAGTCTTGACGAGGTGCTTTCCCAAAGAGAGCGAATCAACGAGCTCATTCGAACTCGACTCGATCAAGAGACCGGACGATGGGGCATCAAAGTGACAAACGTCGAGATTCGAGAAATCGAACCGCCGGCCGACATTCAGGCCGCAATGACGCGCCAAATGTCGGCCGAAAGAATGCGACGCTCAATGGTGCTTGAAGCCGACGGACAGCGTGAAGCTGCAATCACTGTAGCAGAAGGCGAGAAGCAATCGGAAATACTAAAGGCCGAAGGTGCCAAACAATCCGAGATTCTCAAAGCAGAAGGCGACCAACAAGCCGCCGTATTGCGAGCCAACGGTTTCGCCGACGCGCTCCAACGCATACAGGACACCGCACAAGGACTCGGCGGAAACGCCATGACGCTTCAATATATGGATGCCCTCAAAGAGATGGCCGCCGGTTCTTCAACCAAGTTCGTACTGCCGATGGAGATGACAAAACTGATGTCCGGCATCGGCAACGTCATGGATGGCGCAAGCTCATCGGAAGACCAGAATTAACCGCAACTCACCTGTAGTACAGATCAACCAACTTCGTCGCGTTGAGGGCGGTAGCGATAGTTCCGAATGCCCGGAGCCAACCGCCAAATCGTAAAAACCACAACTACCGACATAGCTCCGCCAAGGATCATCACCGGACCAGCACCGATGATGCCGCCGATAAACGACACTTCCATCTGGCCCAGATGGTTCGCGCCCATCGCTGAGAAAGAGTGCGCGCTGCTCGCACGCCCAAGCATATTATCGGGCGCAGTCAGCTGCACCAAAGTCTGACGCATCGTCATTCCAACCGCATCTGTGCCGCCAAGCAATGCGACTAATCCCAGTCCAATCGCAAAGATGTAGTTGAAGGTCCACGACAAGTCAAAAAGACTCAAGGTCAGATGCGGATTGTCCACAAGGTCAACAGTGTTGAATCCCCAAGCGAACAGCAGCAACGCGTAGATCAAAGTCGCCACCAATACAATCATCCCCTTGCGTCGCCATCGTTCCGTTATGAACACGATCATGCTCCCGCATACACCTCCCAGCGCATTCGCCGATGTCAGCAGCGCCGTTCCTTGGGCCCCCATGCCGTATAGCTGCTCCGAGAAAAACGGGAACAGCATCCGGTAGAAACTGAAGATCGTCACACCGATGTCCAGCATGTACAGCCCCGGCAGAATCGGATGTGTCCTGACAAAATGGAATCCCTCGACGATAGTTCGCCACTTGACACCGCCACCGCCGCTCTCAGGAGATCCTGAAGCTCGGATCAGCAAAGGCATGATTACGCTGGTGCCGGCGATGACCGTAGTGACCAGCAGAGTCCAAGCAATGTCGAAATTGAGGTAGAGCGGCGCGAATATCAATGGCACCGCTATAGATGCCACCTGCATCGTTGATGTCGAGATCGTAACTGCATTAGTGAGGTGCGAACGTGGCACACAGCGGGGCAGCATTGCCGGACGAGCCGAGCTGCCCAGCATGTTCACCATCCCAGTAACTCCGGTAGCTACCCATATATGCCACGGCGCCAATACTTCGACAAAGGCAAGCACGGTCAAAATCGCCAGCGATATCAACGAAACGCTCTGAGTCATCGCCATTAGCACCTTGCGATTCATCACATCCGCCAGCGCACCTCCGTATATCACCACCGGCATATTCAACAACTGAACCGCACCGAGAATCCCGAGTTGAGCAGCTGAACCTGTAACGTCGTAGATCCACTGACTTGTCGAAAGCAGACGAAGCGTCATCGCGATCGTCATGCTCACCTGAGAAGCCCACAGCATGCAGAAATTGAAATGCTGGAACGATGACCAGGGCTTGATACGCTCCGATCTAGAGCGCAGTGTGCGATTTTGAGTTGTCAACGCGATAAGTGCCGCAAAGTTAAACTACATTCCGACCCATTCGCGTCAGACGATGTGTCATCGTGCAAAGTTCATAGAATGATACACCGCCTTGCATCACATTTCAGACAGCTGCCTTGGCGAGTTCTTTGCTGACTGCCGTTTGACCGTTGACTTTGACGCCTAGCTTTGGCATACCTTTGACATCGAACACTTCATCCGCACTGGCGATGATCCACGGATCGGCATCGTAGACCACATTTTCGTCTTTTCCGTGATAGGGCACTAGATTGAGGACGTGACGAATCGAGTTGATGCGCGCTCGCATCTTATCGTCCGATTTGATGACATACCAAGGTGCGAAATCGGTGTGTGTGTGATAGAACATCGACATCTTCGCCTCGGTGTATTCGTCCCACCGATGGTAGGACGCGAGGTCTATCGGGCTCAGTTTCCACTGCTTTAGCGGATCACGTTGCCGACGTTTGAAACGTCGTTCTTGTTCGATCCTGCTTACCGAGAAGTAGAGTTTGATGATTCGAATCCCTGAATTTACCCACATCTCCTCAATCATCGGAGTGACGCGCAGGAATTCTGAGTATTCTTCCTCGGTGCAAAATCCCATCACCTTCTCTACCCCGGCACGGTTATACCAAGAACGGTCGAAAAGCGAAATTTCGCCTTCCGTCGGGAGGTGCCGGACATAGCGTTGAAAATACCATTGTCCCGCCTCCTGCAGAGTAGGTTTTTCAAGCGCAATCACCTTCGCTCCTCGAGGATTGAGGTGTTCCATGAATCTACGAATAGTTCCCCCTTTGCCCGCAGCATCACGCCCTTCAAACACGATGAGAAGCTTTTCACCAGTGTCTCGTACCCAGTTTTGCATCTTCACCAATTCGACCTGAAGCGGAAATTTGTGCTCGTAATATGCATCCAAACTGATCTTTCTCTGGTACGGGAAAGCACCTTCACGGAAAAAGTCTCGCCGCTCTTCAGAATCTAGGTCATCGGGGTTTTCCAACGCTCTGAAGTTACGAAGTTTACCGCGCGTCATGTCATCCTCGAACACATCGCCATATTTCGTAGTGTAGAAACCGTGTGCGCGCTCTTTGGTGGAACTCTGGTAATCGGTTGGGCGTTCATGCTCCACGGGAAATCCTCCGTAATCTTCGCTGACTGTTACGAAATTGCTTAACAATATATCAGGCTTATTTTCGAAGACGGTTAATTGAAATGCCGCCATCGGTGAATCGATCCCATGATGACGAAAACATCATCAGATATTTCCAAATCGACCAGCGGATACGACTTGAGGCAGTTCACATCCGTCGAATACGCTACCTACTATCCAATCGGCCATCAACAACGAGAGCAGGATGCCCTTCTTGCCGGCCCCATTGGCATAATACAGCCCCTCAGCAATTGCAGAAGCACCCACGATTGGAAAACCATCGACCGACACCGGACGCAGGCAGGCCGTGCTCTTGACGATACGGGATTCGCTAAGCGATGGAACGTACGCTGTTGCGCCATTCAAAATGTGCTGACGTCCTTTGTCAGTTACTTCTCGATTGAAACCACATTCCCATTCATAAGTGCCAGCCCAAACCATGCCGTCTGGCTTGCGCCCTACATTGAAGCCTCCGAAACCAACTCGATTCTGCAGATCTGAACCTGCCCGCTCCAAGCGCAATATCTCGCCCTTAATCGGCACAACTGGCAACTCGGGGATGCCCTTGATGTCCGAAACCCACGGTCCAGTAGCCGCAACTATCAAAGGAGTATGAATACGTTCGCCATCTTTGAGGACTAAGCTTTCGACAACACCTTGCGGATCAGTTTCGACCGATTCAACCATGCCTGCACGGAACTCGACGCCTCGACGTTCGGCTTCAGCAGCCAAGGAACAGGTGTAGATAAGGCTGTCGAGTTCCCAACCAGCATTTACCATCGATGCGGCGATCATGCCCTCACGCACCGCCGGCTCCAATTTGTAGATTTCTGCCGCCGAGAGCATCTCAGCATCAAATCCCTCAGATCGCATCCAACCCACATCGCAAGCCAGCCGATCAGCCATCTCCTCATCATCCGCCAAGGAAAGCGATGTTACACGTTGGAGTTGCCAATCCTCATCACCTGACGGACTCAACTCTTCATATATCGATAAGTGCCTTGCGATGGCATCGCGGTAGATATCAGTCATCGGACCGGGAACGCCGTTGCCAAAGTGTGCCGAAAGTCCTCCCCAAGCATATGCTGAAGCGTTGAACGCGATGCCGTCGCGTTCGATCACCAACACTTTCAGCTCTTTACCAACCAGCTGCAGAGCCACCGCGCAACCCACCGCGCCAGCACCTATCACTACAGCATCAATGGTTTGATCAGAACTCACTTGTGCACCACATTTCGCAAGGCATCAGGATCGAATCGCTAACATCGAATCTTATCCCAAACCAACCCACAAGCCAGTTACGTTCCCTAAAAGTCATCCTCAGGAACAGGTTGATGCACAGGACGCAGCACAGAGCATCATTCCAACTATTCCCGCATCATTTCAGGCCGCGACGGCAGAATGACAGTAAAAGTCGATCCGGCACCAACTTCGCTCGATACCGCAACTTCACCTCCGTGTGCCTCTACCAGTCTTTTCACAATTGTCAGACCCAAACCGACACCGCCAGTAGTTCGCGTTCGAGAAGTGTCTACACGATAGAACTGATCGAATATATGCTCGATGTCGTCAGCTGGTATCCCTTGTCCACAGTCTTTGACACTCAGCCTGACACATTCATTTTCAGAGTCTTGTTCTACACGGACGACGATTTCGCAACCTGCAGGGGAGTGGATAATTGCATTCTCGAGAAGGTTTTGAACCACTTGAGTGATGCGAGTTCGATCGATCTCCACAAGCGGCAGTTCATCACCAATCTCATATACCAACTCAATGTCCGATTCCATCGCGCGCGCGCCAAATGCCTTCACAACACTCTTCACAATCTTCTCCAACCGCTCTGGAAACTTCTCGAGTTTCAGCGCTCCAGTATCAGCCACTGCCAACAGACGTAAATCTTCGACCAGTGCACTCAGATGCAGGGCTTCTTGATGCAGTATCTCGACGGTCTGGTCATCGGGCTCGACAACGCCGTCCTTCACCGCTTCGAGATAGCCGCGAATGTTGGTGAGGGGCGTTCTTAATTCGTGCGCAATGTCGGCAGTTAGTCGCCTTCGACGCGTCTCGGCGGCTTCCAATTCGGAAGCCATCACGTTAAACGATGTCGCAAGATGTCCGATCTCGCCGCGGTGACCGGCACGAACTCGCTGGTCCAACTCGCCCTTTCCAATTCGTGTTGCAGTTTCCGTGAGATCGCGCATCGGCGCGAATGCCCGACGAGTGAAGAAGGCGATGATCAAGATGCCTGCAATGCCACCCGTCACACCGCTTATCAACAGCGACCTTTGAAACTCGTCTTGAAGAGCACTGAGTTGTGGCTCGACGGACAATTCATCTGTGGCTTCATCCAGCAAAGTGATCGGAGGATCAGAACTGTCATCGCGAGAGGCATTTCCCAACCACTGTGCGAAACGCTCTGAGGTGTCGAAAACCGCAACGTTCGGGTCATCATCGGAAGTAGACCCGTGCTCCATCTCCAAATGTGGAGCGAATTTCGGTGGCAGTTTCATGTTTAACCAAGCTTGTAAAGTCGGTTTTGTTTCGAATCGCGCCTCGGTGAAGATTACTTTGCCATTCAAATTTCGCCCCAATCTAATGGGAACGACTCGCAATTCTGTGTGCTTGTTGAAGCGATCAGTCTCTTTCTGAAACCTTCCTTTATGGTCAGCCGGCATCATGTGAGAATCTGCCACCACGAATCCTTCATCATCTACCACTGCTATACGTTGCGAAAACAGATGTGCAACCTGTTGCACTGATGATTGCAAGTGCGCGAGGTCATGATCGTAGTCATAGACTTCCTGCAAGAGCCCGCGAGCTCGCTGCTCTTGATGCCTTTCAAATTCATCCTCGTAATTGTCGATGGCGATACGAGTATTGACGGCTGCCCAAACACTAACCGCGAACAGACACACCGCCAAAGACGCGGCAAACCCGATGACGAGGCGGAATTGAAGTGTATGTGTCCACTCAGGCAGCTTCAAAACGATATCCGATCCCGTAGACTGTTTTGAGGTGACGTTGACCGTTCGAAGCCTTCTCCAACTTTCGCCTAAGGTTTGATATGTGCGTATCTACCGTGCGGTCGAAACCATCGAATTCGTAGCCGATAGCGTTTTCGATTATCTGTTCTCTGCTTACAGTACGCCGATGTGCATTCATGAAGTAGACCAGCAGACGATACTCAGTTGGAGTCAACGTGAGCTCATTTCCGTTGACCAGCACCGTCCGAGATTCTAGATCGATCTCATATCCCCCAATCGCAATCTCGCCTTGATGTTGCTCCTTGACATCCTGTTCACGTACCGACCTTCTGAGGACAGCGCGCACTCGAGCCATCAATTCACGTGGACTGAACGGCTTGGTAACGTAGTCGTCTGCACCGAGGTCCAATCCTGTAAGACGCTCTTCTTCGTCTACCCGAGCCGTCACCATGATTATCGGAACATCGGAATCGATGCGTACTGAACGACAGACATCAATGCCATCAATTCCAGGCAGATTGAGGTCCAACAGTATGAGAGATGGCTCTTCAGAACGTGCCATCCTCAATCCCGTGGCTCCGTCATTAGCGGTCACCGCTCGGAAACCTTCATGCGCAAGGTACAGACGAATCAGTTGGGAAACCGAATCATCATCCTCGATCACGAGGATCGTCTTATCGAATGGATTAGGCAACATGGACATCTACTCTCCAGACTCTAGCCAAGCTTGCCTGCGCTCGATTCTCATTATTGACACACAATGGTTCAGAAAATGACAAGATGACGGTCAGCACGATATTTTTCGCGAACATGACTTGGATAGTTAGAATCTTGACTAGACACCTTGAACCAAATCGTCCGGTCGAAACGCTCTGCACCTTACCAAACGTTCGGCTTCCGAATGCAATTTGATATATGCCTGAATTGATCCCCATGAGCCCGAACCGTAAGATAAGACGCGCACCTGGGTTTGCGGACTGGTCTGGCCGAGAATTCGAACGTCTCGACACCGCCATACGAACTGTGCGCGAGGTTTTGTGCTCCCACGGCTATCAAACCATCGAAACTCCGCTAATTGAACAGACAGAACTCTTCCTGCGGCGCTCCGGCGGTGTGCTCTCAAGCCAGATGTTCGACTTCGCGGCTCCTGACGGGAGTGCTATCAGTCTACGACCAGAAATGACTGCGCCGGTGATTCGCCACGCATTGGAACAAGTCGATCTGCCGTTGCCGTTGCGATATCAGTACGCTTCACCCATCTTCCGATATACGGAACGCCCGTTTGATGCGCCGCCTAACGCTGTGGGCAGCAAACGCCAATACATCCAAGCCGGCGCTGAGTTGATAGGCGCACCGCAACCAGAAGCAGACGGGGAAATCATCTATACCGCTTACCAAATGACGAAACAGTTGGGAATCAGAGACATCGTGATCCGCATCGGACATGTTGGATTAATTTGGGAGATTCTAGCCAACTTTGATCTATCGAACCGGGCGAAACTGTTCTTGGCAAATCAGGTATCTAAGTTTGCGAGTTGCGATCAAGACGATGCCACAGTCGAAACCGAAGCTGAACGACTCGGACTGACACAATCGCAAGATCGACGAACCGTTGAAACGCAAGCATCAGCCGCCGATTTGCTGACACGTCTGGCGTCCGAAGCAGTGCATCTGCCAGATACTTCGGAACAAATTTCCAGGACCGCAAGCGAAGTTATCGCTGGATTGAAGTTGAAATTAGATAGCGATACCAGCAAAGAGGACTTTCCAGAAGCAATGACTTTGATGCGCAAAGTCGCAACACTGAAGAGTGAATCTATTGGAACACGGAAATTCGCCAGTCATGTGGAGAAATTGGCGACCGATTATGGCTTGGATGAACTACACGCCTTCGATAATCTGTTGAATGTCGTCCAAGCGGCGCAGAAGAGTGGCGTTCCTCAATCCAACATAATCGTAGACCTCGGATTAGCCAGCGCGATAGCCTACTATTCCGGCATGATCTTTGATGTATCGGCTCACGTCAACGGAGAAATGATGTCGATAGGTGGTGGCGGGCGCTACGATGGTCTAGCCACATCATTGGGCGCATCCGAAGAACTACCCGCGTTGGGATTTGCATTGAATCTAGACAGCATTCTCGACATTGCCAACGGATCGCAAAATCGAGAATCTGAACGGCGCTACACAGTGCTGCTGCCAAGTGCGTCCGATGCTGTAGACGCGGTTGTGCAGGCAGCCTATGATCTCCGTGTTCAAGGTAGGGCAGTAGTTTCCCTATTCGATCCGCAAAGCGACGCCCAAGCAGTAGCCGATGGACTAGGCAATGCCGAAGTCGCAGTTATAAAACGCGACGGTAGTTCGGCATCATACCGATCGGAGCGCGAATGATGGAGAGGCTACGGCTTGCAATACCATCAACCGGCGCCCTAGAGACTGGCGCGGCAAAACTGCTGTCCGATTCTGACGCAGCTGTCAGTCGCGTAAACTCCCGCCGATACACCGCCGAGATTCCCGCGATACCCGGCATCGATGTCATCTATCAGCGGCAATCTGACATCACCACCATCGTAGATTCTGGAAACGCAGACCTCGGAATAGTCGGACTTGATAGATATCTGGAAGCGAGACTTGAGGATGGAGACACTCTAGTAGTAGCACCCGATTTGGAATACGGACACTCACGGCTAGTAATCGCGGTACCCGACTCTTGGCTCGACATCACTTCGATGTACGACCTCTCAGACCTGAGCATCGAGTTTCACGAACGAGGGCGAGACCTGCGCGTGGCAACAAAATATCCACGCCTAATTAAGCGGTTTCTGAACCGACAGGGCATCAATTACTTTGCGATGATCGAGATCAATGGCGCTCTAGAAGCCGCACCACGAATCGGATACGCCGACATCATCGCTGACATCTCCGACACCGGAAACACCTTGCGAGAAAACAAACTACGCCCTCTGATCGACGGTATCGCTATCGAATCACAGGCAATCATGATCGGAAACGCCGCCCTTTTGTCAGGATCCGAAGATAAATTAAACCTGACTCGTCTTTTGCTCGAACGGATTGAAGCCAGGTTGCGTTCGAGGTCGTACCGACGCGTCACCGCGAACGTAAGGGGCGAAGCGGAAGCGGACATCGCCAAGATGATCCTGGCATCACCCGAATTGTCAGGTATGACCGGCCCCACTGTTTCACGCGTATACACGAGCGATGGAAACCGATGGTTCGCAGTCCAAATCGTCACCCTCAAGAAAGATGTGTTGCGAGTGGTAGACCACCTGAGGAGATTGGGCGGTACCGGTACTGTCGTTTCAGACCTG
This sequence comes from Dehalococcoidia bacterium, assembly GCA_965242765.1. GTDB lineage: Bacteria > Chloroflexota > Dehalococcoidia > Lucifugimonadales > Lucifugimonadaceae > Bin127. Next base: position 208,052 of record CBDESY010000004.1, read on the forward strand.
CAGTTCCTCTATCAGAGCGAATGCCAGCTTTATACGCGGCTAGTTGAGAATCTGAACCTATTCTCGGGGAACATCAAGCCGTGTTGAGACGAATTCACGGACTTGATGCCGCGCTAGCGACCTTTAAGGATCGTAGTGTACACCGCGACCAAGTCGATCCATTGACCGATGGCGGCGGCATTTACGATCAGCAGCTGTCGCCCGAAGCCTTCGCCGATCGTGTCATAGCAGATGTCGGTGAACACGGCGACGAGTTCATCAGATGCATCACGAAAGCGATAGACAATGTCGAGCTTGATCGGTTTCAGGTCCCTCCAGAAGTCGTAAAGACATCAAAAGAACAGCTGACAACGTCTCAGATTGATGCCCTGGAACTGTCAGTCAAGCGGGTGCGCTCCTTTCAGAACCGAACTTTGCCTCACTCTTGGCATGACGCTGCTTCCGGGTATGGCGAAGTAGTTCATCCTGTCCAATCCGTGGGATGCTGCATACCTGGAGGCACTGCTCCACTGGCTTCGACGGTCATCATGACAGCCGTTCCAGCTAAAGTTGCTGGAGTACCGTACGTCTGCGTAGTATCGCCGGCCGGCAAAGATGGATTGCCGCATCCAGCTGTTTCGGCAGCTTGCGACATCGCGGGCGTAGATGCCGTATATGCAATTGGCGGCGCGCAAGCTGTAGCCGCATTAGCCGTAGGCACTGAGAGTATCCCAAAAGTCGATGTGATCTGCGGACCCGGCAGTGTTTGGGTTACCGCCGCTAAGAAACGCGTCTTCGGAATGGTCGGAATCGACGGAATTTACGGGCCTACTGAAACGATGGTGATAATCGACGATGTGTCCAACTTCGCGATTGCAGCCGCGGACCTGCTTGCACAGGCCGAGCATGATGTATTGGCGGCACCAGTTTTGGTAGCACTCTCCGATGCTGCGGTAACTGCAGTCGAAGCCGAACTTACTTCGCAATTGGAGTTGCTTCCTAGAGCGAGCATTGCGATGTCAGCGCTGACTGGGCGCGGTGCTGCAGTGGTTGTTGACACGCTGGAAGAAGCCCTCAAAGTTGCCGCGGCGTACGCACCTGAACATCTATGTCTAGGATTTGACGGTGCCGAGAATATGGTTGAGCAGGTGCGCAACGCCGGCGGTATTTTCGTCGGCGAGACTTCTGGCGAGGTGATGGCCGATTACGTTGCGGGACCTAGCCATGTCATGCCTACCGGCGGCACCGCACGCTTTGCATCGGCACTATCGGCGCGAGATTTCATCCGCGTGACACCGTTTCTGGACATGGACGAAGAGACTTTCATGTCAATCTCCAATGCAGCTTCTGAACTGGCACGATTGGAGATGCTTGAAGCCCACGCCAATGCGGCCGACATTCGACGAAACACTTAAGATTGCATCATTGCAACACCCGCCGCGATAGGACAATGTCGATGCCCGACCTAAGAAGCATGATGCGACCGCACCTGTACCAGCCTGCCGGTTATGTAGGCGCGCAACACTCAGACCATCTTGCAACTGACGCTGGAATTGATCCGGCAGATGTCATACGTCTAAACGCTAACGAGAATCCATACGAACCTCTGCAAGAAATCACCGACGCTTTAGTCGGATTGCCAATCCACGAATATCCAGACCAAGACCTGGTTCGTATCAGAGCCGCGTTGAGCGAATACACAGGACGTCCGTCTGAACAATTGATCGCCGGTTCCGGTGGTGATGAAATCATCGAACTGCTGACAAAGCTGTTCGTCGCGCCAGGCGAATCGATGATCGATTCTCCGCCCACTTTCGGAATGTACGAATTCTGCGCACGGATTTCAGAAGCGCATTTGATCCCGGTAGAACGACGTGATGATTGGGAACTTGATATTCATGCCACGACCGCGGAGATAGAACGAACCAACGCCAAGATAATGTTTATCGCATCGCCAAACAACCCAACGGGCAATCTGTTGCCGGAAAGCGATGCTCGGGCAATTTTAGACACGGGCATCGTCCTCGCAGTCGATGAAACTTACTATGAGTTCTGCGGCGAAACATCAGCCGGACTCTTGGATGAATATGAAAATCTCGTCATCTTGAGGTCATTCAGCAAGTGGGCTGGCATCGCAGGACTGAGAATCGGATACGCCATCGGCTCCGAACTCATCATCGACCATCTGATGACGATCAAACAGCCATACAACCTCAACATCGCAGCTGAAGCTGCCGGCCTGGCAGCGTTGCAAAACAAAGCTAAGCTGATGGCGCGAATCGATACAATCACCAATGAACGTAAACGACTTGAAGCAATCATCGACGGCCTGGAAGGCATCAGCTACTCGCCATCTACAGCCAACTTCCTCTTGATTAAGTTCGAGAATCTCAATGGCGACGAAGCCTATGACGCCTTTGCTCGGAAAGGCATCTTTGCCCGGAAGTTCAGTGCACGACAGCTCGAGAACTCGATTCGCATGAGCGTCGGCACACCATCCCAAAACGATGCCGTTATCGATGTACTTCATGAGCTGTCGTGAGCCTCTCGGATGCATCGAAACGCGGGGATAGCCGCACTGCCAGAATCGATAATTGAGGGTTGAGGTGCAACAATGAGCGACCGAAGCGCAGAAATTAGCCGTGTGACTGGCGAGACGGATATCCGAGTCCGTCTCAACATCGACGGGCAGGGCAGAGCTGAAATCGACACTCCTGTGGGTTTCATGAACCACATGCTGCATGCCCTTGCCAAACACTCGATGATTGACCTATCAGTCACCGCTACTGGAGATGTCGAAACTGGCTCGCACCACACTGTTGAAGATACGGCAATCGTTCTCGGTCGATGCCTAGCTGAGGCATTGGGCGATTCCGCCGGCATCGTTAGGATGTCAAGTAAGCATGTCCCATTGGACGAAGCGTTATCGCACGCAATTATCGATCTGAGCGGCCGTGGCTACCCTGTCATCGATATGGGTTCAACATCGAACATCGGCGATTTTTCCCCCGATATGGCGCGCCACTTCTTCGAGTCTCTGGCATACGAAGGCCGTTTCAACCTGCATCTGACAGTGATGCGCGGCACAAACGAGCATCACATGATCGAATCGGCATTCAAGGCCTTTGCACGTGCGTTCCGAGAAGCTGCCTCTTCAGACCCGCGTGCCCAAGGTGCAATTCCTAGCACCAAAGGCACGTTGTCGGATTAAACTACGGCATCTTCCGGCTCGCATCTGTTGGAAGTGTGATTTTCGTATGATGAGAATGAATTAACGTTAGCCATGGGCGTACATTGTCGGTGCTTAGGGAATGTAGGAGAATGAGATTAGGCAAAAAGCACAGTCGATCAGTTCAAATCGTACGAAAATTACAGTGAAGACGGTCAGGGAATAGCCAATGATGAATCAAGTGAGCCGACGATCCACGATCTTTGAGTGGCTCGCGTTGTTGGTGATCGTAGTTTCAGTCAGCTTAACCACGTTCGACGCCAACATCCCGCATCTGTTGAACGCGACTTGGGGGCCGACTAACGGTTGGATCGACGATGTAGCTTACATTACCGTCATTTTCTTCGCAATCGAATACGTCATACGCATCTGGACTGCGAGCAACAAGCGAAAATACATCTTCTCGTTCTTCGGAATCATCGATCTTTTGGCAGTCGTGATAGGGGTTGCCGCTTTGCCGCAGTTCACGTCGTTGCGTCTGTTCCGGGTGCTGCAGATCATCCGGTTGCTAAAGCTGGCGCGTTACAGCAGGGCATTGATCAACTTGGGAAAAGCATTCTCTACGATGCGCGACGAAATAGCCCTGTTTATGAGTCTGATGGGATTGATGATATTCCTAGCTGCGTTCGGCGCGTACCACTTCGAAAATGAGGCACAACCCGAGCAGTTCAGCCACATCGGCGATTCGCTCTGGTGGGCTGTAGCGACCTTGACGACTGTAGGCTACGGCGATGTGTACCCCATCACCATCGGCGGCAAGATCATGACCGCTATCTTGGTTCTATGCGGACTCGGCATAGTAGCCGCGCCAGCGGGAATAGTGGCACAGGCAATGGCAACCGCCCTACGTGAGAAAAGGGAGGATGACGATGATAAATCGGATGAAGAGCGGTCGAGGGATATTACCTAGTTGATGCGCCGATTCGTAGGAGATTTCATAAGATCCGGACTGCGTTTCCGAAGAGATTTGGCAGGTCATGTTCTCGGATGCGAAATGCTGTGCCATGATTTCGTGCCGAGCCATTTGTTCTCAAGTGCATACGAATATCGACCATTACCTTGCCATCGTAGAAGCAGTCTCTGAATGTCCGAGCACCAGGTTCAGACAAAATTGCGGCCTCAGTAAAGTGAAACTCTTCACGTCTATTGATCCTGCGAGAATCGGCGTGGACGAACAGCATTCTACCGAATTTACTGACGAATTTTCCGATGATGTAGTACATATCCCAGGTCGCCAGAACTGTATCACTTGATACATGCGCCAGATACAAATGACTCGTGTCGTCTTTTACAGACAGTTGCAAGCCGAGGTTGTTGACTTCTGTGGCAGAAACTGTAGTGTAGAGCGATTCTCGTCCCCTCTGATCCACGTACCCCCAACGCTCTATCAACTCATGTGGCCTGAATCGCCAGACCGCTCGGTTGAAAGTGAATAGGGTGATGAGATTGTTACTACTGTTCCTGGTAGCCTTGACCTCCACTCGTCCGCCGATATCTGGGATCGGAAGATTGTTCTCAGTCAAGCCCAATCGAGTCTCTAAAGTATGACCAATGCCCGTCGGTCCCGATCTCAATGTGGGGACGAAACCCTCAGCATTCAGTTCTTGCAAGCGCGCTTTTATTTCAGACAGCTGCATTCTCAGCTGTCCTTCTGGCAAATCACTATGATTTCAGACTTCATCGTCTTTCCTAACTTCCCAGCGATGTTAGAGGGCGAATTCATCGATGGCATGCGTTTGTTAGGAATGTTGCGGTAGAAAGTGTCGACGTGTCTGAAGCCACAAGACTCGAAAAACGCGGCGGTGGTTTGCGCAGTCGGGACTTCAATCCCCTTTACCGTACGATTGCCAACCACGTAGCAAGCGTGACCGCCCGGCTTAATCACAGACGAAACATTGGTGATCGACTTCTGATAATCGACAAAGAACGATGCAACCTCGCAAGCGCGTTTGGTGTCAATATCAGCGATTGCTATGATCACATCGTTCAATTCTTTGAAACCAAAAGAAACTGGATTATCCAGTTTCGCGCCTCCCATCAATTCGCTGTCAACGCGATTGGCGTTCTGATAACCAAGCCATTGAGAAGATAGTCGCGAGAATTGCCCATAGGCCACCGTCGTACGTGAATCTCCGTACGGCGGTGAAGTAACTACAGCGTCGACAGATTCCGGGGGTATTTTACTGCGTGGGATTTCCGTCACTGAGTTAAACCCGTACACCGATGGAATTCCCACATCTGCATCAAGTGAGTCTGCCAGCGAAGCGAACGCGTTTCGGTTATCATTCAGAATCCCAACCATCACAGAGAACACATCAGGACCGTGCTCATTCATCTGGCTAGGCCGCATTCGCACCAACTTGAACTCCGAGTTTTTAGTCCAAGATACCTTGCGCACAGTCAGACTGAACGCCAACTTGAAAAAGTTCGCTATATCGTTCGCTTCGATCTGTTGGATGTACCCAAGCGTCAACGCAAGTTCTTGTTGAATTGTTGCGCTGAACCAATAGTCGATGTTGAGAAAGTGCGGCGGACGCGCATCCGAATGATCAACATCGAGGCCAAAGTCGATGTAATCCTCAATAGCCGCATCAAGGTGTTCAAGATTGATGGGCTTTACCTTCGTCTTGGCGATGAGGCGCGCCAATGGATTGAGATCAGAGCCATTGGCATTAAGTCCAGCCAATATACCCTCGAGTAATGTAGTGCCAGAGCCGCAATAGGGATCAAACAGCGTTCCACCATCTGGTGCGTATGTCTGAATTAATCGACGCGCCACCTGCGGTATCATCATCGCCGGATAAGGATGAATCCCGTGCGTGAATTCCTTCGTGTTGGCGGTGCGATAATCCCAATCGGTTTCGCTGCGATATTGCAGATTTAGCACCTACTAATCCTCTAAAGTTAGTTCTACTTCAACGACTTGAGACACCAGCTCAGTTTTTCACATACGGCGGCGGTTCGTCGCACCTTTCACCGCGGTCTGTAGCCTCTTGTCGACGACACTCTTTCGTAGCTTCAACGAGATTGTGACGTATCCATTCGCTTACTAACATGATGCTGTTTAGTACCTCCGTGACCACGAGCGAGTTGATAGCAGACGCGATTCCAACCTGCCCGACACCTTGGATGATACCAGCATAGACATCTACCCATCCCTCATGTACAACACTCAGGATTTCATCCCAAGCAAGATATGACCGCCATCCCTGCGATGCACTGCACCGTGAAAAGAACGAAGTAGGTCGTTGTCCATTTAGGATGTATCGCCTAGATCGCTTGGCGCGAAATAAGCGCTGGGCTAGACTGTCGATTGTTGTCGGGTGGTTCCTGATACACTTTCAACTCGGTTGGCAAACCCGTCAAGACATCTTCAACTAGGACGAAACGACAGCATAAGATGTTCGCCTTTGCGAAGCAACGCGGGCATCACAGGGGAGATGAGGTGCATCTGTTGACACCGATCAAGCAACTCACTACTTTGAACGAGCGATTGAAGAGACTATCCCCCAACAATCTCCACCGAGTACGTCTCGATTACCGGATTGGCCAGCAAGGTCTCGCACATTTTTCGCGCCGATTCTGATGCTTCTGAAGGATCGGACGCTTTAATCTCAACGTCGAAAAACTTGCCCGCGCTCAGAGACGCAATTTGGTCAAAACCCAATCGGCTGAGCGCCCGAGTGATCGTCTCTGATTCGGGATCGTGGATGCCGGGTTTGAAGTGAACACGGATGTGCGCAAGATACGTGCCGTTACCATTCATCACACTAGATTCAAACTGCCTTATCGCGTCATTCCAGCGACCTGAGGCTCAAAACCGCGATCGAAGTAGGCATCTATGAACTCCAATATCCGAGGTTCATCAATCTCATCCAAGCGCAGGTGATGACGCCAAGCTGTGAGCGTGATGGTAGTGTCTGTAAACGGATACGGCGAGATTACGAAGCCAGTGTATGTTTCGTCTTCATTCCAATCCTTGGCGATGCGCTTGAACGTCTCGGCGATCTCTTCGCACGTCGCGTTGTCGCACTTAGTTGTGTCGTAGTGCATCCCGATACCGCCATGCTCGAGATTGTGGATCAACACCTGGTCGGGAAGCGCGCGTTCATAAGGTCCCCATCCAGCGGGGGCCCGTTCAAAGTTGTTCGCCTGACTTCCGAGGGTGTTCCAGTGAGGACCGGAAGTAGGCGGATAGACGCTGTACAAAGTTGCAGGTACGTTGCCATCCGGAACGTGCGCACGACCATCGTCAGGGTCTTCGGGCACTGGACCGCTACTGTTGTAAGGACCTCGATCTCCGCCAAGTTGCGCATCCTGCGATACAAAACCTTGCTGGAATACGAGAGCGAAGATGATGAAGACCGCGCCCACGGAGCCGAGAGCGATCAAGACCGTTCTTCTGCGCTGCTTGCGACGATTGCTGCGCGCACGCCGTTCCTCACGCACTTGTGAACGCGTCATCCCGCGCCGATGTTCCGGACGTGTAGTAGCTACTCTGTTTTTTGACTGTGCCATGAATCGAAGATTCTATTTCATCAACGTCCATTAGATGATACGAAAGACGATTCGGTTAACCGTTCATATGCCGAAATGTAGCGTTGCCGTGTCATCTGCAATACCTGTTGCGGGACTGTTGGTGGTGGCGGCTCACGATTCCAGCCGCTTTGCAGCAACCATTCACGAAGATGCTGTTTGTCATACGCTGGGGGAAATGAACCTGGAACCCAATCTTCGACATCCCAAAAACGACTCGAATCGGGGGTCAAAACCTCGTCGATCAAGGTCAATTCGCCATCGACGAAACCGAACTCAAACTTGGTGTCGACGAGTATGATGCCCCGCTGTTCGGCATGATGCCGCGCCCGTTCGTAGATTGCGAGGCTGGTGTTCTGGAGTCTTTCGTGCAGTTCAGAACCTACCAGTGCAACAGCTTCAGATTCGGTGAGTGGTTGGTCATGTCCCTCTTCAGCCTTGGTCGAAGGGGTGAACAAAGGTTCCGGCAATCGTTCCGCTGCTCGCAACCCCGTTGGCAGTGTAGAGCCGTTCAATGTGCCATGAGCCTCATATTCTGCCCAGCCAGCACCTGCCAAGTATCCGCGTACTACACACTCCATCTCGATGCGTTCAGCTTCGCGTATCAGCATCGTGCGATTGTTCCATCCTTCCGGCAGATCAGAAAGCGCACCAACACGTTCAATTCCTCGCATCGCATCTGCGTCGTCCGCCATTGCAATCATGTGATTGTCGACAATGTCGCCGATTACGTTGCGGAACCAGAACGCCGACATCTGGGCGAGGAGGACGCCTTTTTGTTGCACCGGATCTTCCATGACCACATCAAAAGCGGAAATGCGGTCAGTGGCGATCATCAGCAAGATGCCGTCGTTCACCCGATACGTGTCCCGCACCTTGCCGCGATGAACGAGTCGAGGCAACTGCGTACTAAGCACTGAATCGCGCGATGTCAATTCCCAGCCTCTATGCCAAGCCGCTTGAACACGTCATCTACCTGTTCTACGAAGTATCCGTAATCGAACAGTGCAGATAGGGTTGCATCATCTAGATGCTTTTTGACGATATCCAACTCTGTGATGAGGGTTTGAAAACCGCTGTCTTGTTCAAAAGCCTGCATTGCGGCTTGCTGCACTGCGTCGTATGCTTTGCCACGTTCAACGCCCGCCTCAACTAGCGCCAGCATCACACGTGGTGAAAACACAACCCCATGAGTCAACTCTATGTTGCGCAACATGCGCTCTGGCTTTACCGTCATATTCTTCATGATACCGGTCATCAGATCAAGGACATAGTCAAGTGCAAGTGAAGAATCGGCGAGAACTACGCGTTCAGCCGATGAATGAGAAATATCGCGCTCATGCCAAAGCGCAACGTTTTCGAGACCCACAAGAGAATTCGCTCGGATGACACGGGCCAAACCACAAATACGCTCCGAAAGTTCAGGGTTGCGCTTGTGAGGCATCGAAGAGGAGCCTTTGCTGACGTAGCCAGGTTGTCCGAAAGGTTCTTCCACCTCGCCGATCTCAGTCCGTTGCAGGGCGCGGATCTCAGTCGCCATCTTTTCCAGCGTGGCAGCGACTAACGCAAGCACCTGCAAAAACTCGGCATGCCGATCACGTTGGATAACCTGATTCGACACCTCGGCCGGCTTCAATCCCAGCTGTGCACAAACCCGATCTTCAATCTCGATTGGAATCCCGGCAAAGGTCCCAACTGGCCCTGACAGCATACCCACCGATACGCGTTCACGCATATTCTGTGTGCGCTCACGATTGCGACGCATCTCAGACCACCATAGAGCCAGCTTTAATCCGAACGACATCGGCTCCGCATGAATACCGTGCGAGCGTCCGATACATAGCGTGTGTCTGAACTCGACTGCACGTGCGGCCAAAACTTCCATCAAAGCATCAATGCCGTCGAGCAGAAGAACGGTCGCGTCCGACATCTGCATCGCCAATGCCGTGTCTTTAACATCATTGGAAGTTAGACCATGATGAATCCATCTCCCTTCATCGCCTAGACTCGTAGCGACGGCTCGGGTAAATGAAACGAGATCATGTCGTGTCGCCTCGAATTGACGGTCATACTCGACACGCGAAAACTTCGCATGACGAATCTTTGCCATATCGTCAGCACTGATGACACCAAGTTCAGACCACGCTTCACATGCCGCAATCTCAACCTTCAGCCATAGGTCAAACTGATGCTCTTCAGACCATATTCGGCTCATCTCGGGTCTTGAGTAACGCGGAATCATTGTCTTGCTTCGGTTATGGGGCTGTAAGAACTGTGATTTTCGTTCGATTGGAATGATCGATGTGATCGGCCGATAGACCAGCTGCATCGTATAATCGCATCACACCATGCCGGTGGCGATATCGAATCGGTATCTAGAAGCGGTGAATTTGATGTCTGATGCTATCGAATAAGCAGCATCACGCGCCTTCTGCACCGATATCTCAGAGGATGCCGTAGCTACCAGCACACGTCCTCCAGCGGTAACCAACTCACCATCATCATTGATCGCAGTACCAGCGTGGAAAACGATGTTATCGCCGTTTTCGGGCAGGCGTCCCGAAATTGGGAAACCAGTCCGATAATCGATTGGGTAGTTGCTAGAAACCATTACGACACTCACCACAGATTTATCGTTCCATACCACTGGTACTTCCCTGAGCTCTCCCTCTGCGACCGCTGTGCAGACTTCGCCCAAATCTGAGTCCAAACGCAACATCAACGGTTCACATTCAGGGTCTCCAAAGCGACAGTTGAACTCGATCACCTGAGGTCCCGATTCGGTCAGCATAAGTCCAGCATACAGAACCCCCTGGTAGGGATGTCCTTCTTGGACCAAAGCACTAGCCACTGGTTGAAGAATAGTCTCACGGATATGCTCAAGTTCTTCTAGCGAGCAGAGATTTGGCGACGTATACGCGCCCATGCCCCCAGTGTTAGGTCCCATATCGTTCTCGTAGGTGCGTTTGTAGTCGCGAGCGGCGACGGGTGCAGAGACGGTTTCACCATCGATGAATGCAAACACGCTCAACTCCGGACCGATTAAACGCTCTTCAACTACTATCTGTGCCCCGGCATCGCCAAATATCTGACGGTCTAGAGCATCGGTGATCGCCGCAACGGCTGCACCTGCAGTTTCAGGCACCGTCACACCTTTGCCCGCTGCCAATCCATCGGCCTTGATCACAACCGAGCCGGTCGGAAGCGATTCAACATATTGAATCGCCTGCGATGTATTGTCAAAAGTATGACTTGTAGGGCAGGGGATGTTGTATCGGTACATCAAGTCGTTTGCCCACGATTTTGATCCCTCGATGCGCGCCGCGGCCGCCGTAGGCCCAAAAGCGCGAATTCCACACGCATCAAGCCTGTCAACCAATCCGTCTACCAACGGCGCTTCCGGTCCGACGATCACCAAATCAGACTCAACATCACAGGCTAACAACACTAGGCCCTCGACATCCTCAGCACTCACATCTGCAATCTTCCCGTACGATCCCATTCCAGGGTTACCCGGCGCACAGATCATTTCGGTCACAAATGCCGACTTGGCAAGTTTCCAAGCTAAGGCGTGCTCTCTGCCACCAGATCCAACTAGCAAGAACTTCATAGATTCACCCGGTGATCAGTGACGTAGAGATTTGCACGATGTTGTCGATCACTCCCATTCGATAGTCCCCGGAGGCTTGCTCGTAACATCCAGAACCACACGATTGACCGCCGGCACTTCGTTCACGATTCGGTTAGATATCCGAGCGATAGTGTCGTACGGAAGGCGTGCCCAATCTGCAGTCATGGCATCCGTGCTGACTACGGCACGTATCGCCACAACATACTGATACGTTCGTGCGTCCCCCATAACACCTACCGTCTGAGTGTTGGTCAGAACGGCGAAACTCTGCCAAAGTTGCTCATATAGGCCCGCGGCTTTGATCTCGTCCACCACTATCCAATCAGCGGCACGCAATATCTCAAGCTTCTCGTACGTGACTTCGCCCATGATGCGAATCGCTAGTCCAGGCCCGGGAAACGGTTGACGATTGATTGATTGCGAAGATAGACCCAGTTCCGTCCCAGCCTGACGCACCTCGTCTTTGAACATGTGCCTTAACGGCTCAACGAGACTGAGATCCATCTTCTCCGGCAAACCGCCCACGTTGTGATGCGTCTTGATCTTATGTGCCGCCGTGCTCTCCGGCGAAATCGATTCAATAACATCCGGGTAGAGCGTACCCTGAGCAAGAAAATCGACTTCACCTATGTCGCGCGCCTCTTCCTCAAAGACACGGATGAACTCTTCACCGATCCTTCGACGCTTCTCTTCCGGATCCGTAACTCCCATCAAGGTCGATAGGAAACGCTCAGTGGCATCTACAAATCTAAGGTTCACACCTAGTTGACTAGCGAACACCGTTCTGACTCGTTCGGCTTCGCCCAAACGCATCAGCCCGTTATCTACAAAGATGCAGGTCAACCGATCGCCGATCGCACGATGCACCAATGCCGCGGCTACTGACGAGTCCACACCGCCAGACAACGCACACACAACCTTGCCTTCTCCCACTTGTTGACGGATACGAAATATCGAGTCACGGACAAAATTGCGTGGCGTCCACGATCCAGTCGAATCGCAAATGCGGAGAACGAAGTTGCGGATTATCTGGTCGCCCTGTTGGGTGTGGGTAACTTCCGGATGAAACTGAATGCCGTACGCTTCCATAGACTCATTTCCCATCACGGCACACGGCGAATTCTCCGAGTAAGCAAGAGACGAAAATCCAGGCGGCATCTCCGATATGCGGTCGCCATGACTCATCCACACTGGCACCGAAGTCGACAATCCTGAAAACAAGGGATGGTTAGACCTGTTTAGGTGCAGTTGGGCATGTCCATATTCACGCTCGATACCAGCAATCACGGATCCGCCAAGTTGATGCGCCAACGCCTGCATTCCATAACAGATGCCTAAGATCGGCACTCCCGCATCGAACACCCAAGAAGGTATCAGAGGCGCGCCATTGTCGTAGACGCTGTTGGGCCCGCCACTAAGGATGATGCCTTTGACATCCTGCAGATTCAAGACATCAGGGACCGCATCGAACGGAACTATCTCGCAGTAAACGTTGGCTTCGCGTACGCGTCGAGCAATCAAACGACTGTATTGAGAGCCGAAATCCAGGATAACTATCGATTCGGTTCGCACCGGCACGGAGGGGGATTGTCCGCCCAACCGATCGCCCTCAGCGATCTCGAGATACGTGTTGAGTTCAATGTCATCCGAAGTGGCGACGCGGTGCGAAACGATATCGGTATTGATGTCGGACATGTCGAAGCTCTACAGGCTAACGATTCTAAATGTTGACTGCTGGGTATGGCATCAATCGCCCCTGCCCAGCGTGTCTGCGCCGATGCTGAGCGGCGAAGGTGACGCGACCGCGAGTACGGCGTAGTCGATCATTCAAATCGTTCGAAAGCACGTCTCAGACGAACACTTCCATTCTCACACTCGCTTCTAGATGCGACGGTCCGCCATCTATGATCACACCTCTAGTTGGGGAAACATCATGATAATCGCGTCCGACTGCGATACGGACATGCCGTTCATCAGCCATCGTGTCATTCGTGGGGTCGAAACCAAACCATCCGATACCGGGAAGCAGGCACTCTACCCAGGCATGAGTAGCAGAATCTGGCGATTGCTCGCTATCAACCCCAGTAACGTACATGTATCCAGATACATATCTAGTCGGGATGCCCCAACTCCGCGCAATCGCGATCATGACGTGGGCATAATCCTGACATACCCCTTGTTTGCTCTGGAGAATGTCATCGATGGTAGATGCGGCGTTCGTACTGCCTGGCTGGTAGTTGAAGCTGCGATGCAGATCATTCGATAGTCTAAGCAAAGACTCCATAGGGTCTGAACTCGGTTGTATTCGATGTTCAGATATGAACTTGTCCAAAGCTTCCGAACGTCGAGTCAATGTACTCTCATGTGTAAAGTCCCAGTGATCAAACGTGTCTGTCCAAGCCTTGATCTCATCCCAAGCATCTGGTTCCAGCGTGTTAGGTGCGATTGCTCCAGAAACGGTATCCACTTCTGAACGCGTCGTTATCTCCAAACATCCGTGTTTGAAATTGATGGTGATCACGTGCTTATTGTTGCCGAAACTGTCCAGTTCCGGGCTTAGATTGGCGTGAGGCGTAGTTCGCGCCTCGAAATGGCGCAAGTTCTGATCGAATTCGTTGCGCGGTTCTAGACAAAGCCACATCACGCAACGTGCAGCCGGATGTTCGTACACATAGCGCGAGACATGCTCGATCTTGTAACGGACTAAGTCGGTCATCTCGTTGATATGAAATTGGGTATATCTTCGGCGGTGTAATGAAAATAGGTTGCGGAGATGAGGTCGTGCAACTGTCTGCTGTATCGACTCACCTGTTGCAGGAACGCCTCTTTGTCTCGACGATCCGGCCAGTCAAACCTGATCAGCGCCTCCAGTCTTCCGGCCAGGCGTTGCGCCGCTGCCGACGCCTCACGCCGCGGGCCAGCACCTATAGAAGCAAGTTCTTGCTCCGCTCGACCAGCCGATCTACGCAAAGATTCGGGCAGCTGTCGATCTGATACAAGCAGATCGAGCGCATGGTCGGCATCGATCTCGATGGTGTAGCGCCGTTGATAGACCTCAAGGGCATAGAACACGTTCAAAAGACTTGCCCAATCTGAATCATCATAATCAGGAGCCATGGTCTGAAGCTGCTTCTGTGCCAACATCAACGACGATGAGAACTGCAACCTCTCTACAAACTGTCCGCAACGCATGAAATGCCAACCCGCGTCGCGGTACATGGTAGACGCGGCAACACCTTCGAAGTTATCGATCGATGCCGTAACCTCTGCATAAAAAGTTGCTGGTGACGACAGCCAGATGTCTCGCATCTCAACATCGCGAATCTGCAGATATGCCGTGTTGAGAGATGTCCACATCTCATCACTGATGCAATGACGCATCTGGCGTGCGTTCTCACGTCCATTTTCAAAGCAACTAAGTAGAGACTCAGTATTGCCACGTTCGAAAGTCAGTTCGTCAGCAAGAAGGTAAGCATCAACAAGGTTGTAGTCATCATTCGGATGCAAACGCAGAATCCCGCCTAACGGTTGCCGATTGATGGACGTGTAGATGCGTCGCCAACCAAAGTGGATCTCGCGTATCGGACGATCGACCAATGCATCAGCCTGTCCCTTGAGCAATCTGCACATTAAATTGGCGCGCTCAAGGTAGCGTCCCATCCAATAGATTCCCTGTGCGCTGCGTGAAAGCACCTACATCAACCTCCTAGCACCCAAATATCCTTGGCGCCGCCACCTTGACTCGAATTGACGACGAGACTGCCTCGTTTCAAAGCGATACGACAAAACCCGCCAGGCACCATACGAGTCGATCGACCACGCAGAACAAACGGACGCAGGTCCACATGGCGAGGTTCAAAGTGGTCTTCAATCAAACACGGTGCACGTGAAAGTGCAAGCACAGGCTGCGAAATGTAGTTCGCCGGATTCGCCCGAATCTGTTCCGAATACTCTTCGCGTTCGACTTTGCTCGAATGAGGACCGATCAACATCCCGTAACCTCCCGATTCACCCACCTGCTTCACAACTAGGTTTTCCAGATTGTCCAGCGTATATTCCAGATCTTCAGGTCGACGACAAAGCCGAGTATCGACATTAGAAAGGATCGGCTCCTCGCTCAGATAGTAACGGATCATGTCCGGCACAAATGCGTAGACACTCTTGTCATCAGCCACACCGGTCCCCGGCGCATTTGCCAGCGTGACATTGCCTAGTCGATAGGCGTGAAGCAAACCCGGCACTCCAAGCATTGAATCCGACCTGAAGACCAACGGATCGATGAAATCGTCATCAACACGACGATAGATGACATCCACTCTTCGCAAACCGTTAGTCGTTCGCATATATACGTAACCATCATTTACGAACAAGTCCTGACCTTCCACCAGCTCGGCACCTAACTCATGCGCCAAAAACATGTGCTCGTAGAATGCTGAGTTGTACACCCCCGGCGTCAGCAAGGCAATGGTCGGATCCGACACTCCATTTGGGGAAAGCTCTACAAGCGTCTGATGCAGCAGACGGCCATAGTGTTCTACATCAAGCACCTGTGAGTTGCGATAAGCGTTACGCAGGTTGGCTTTGACCACCTTCCGAGTAGCGATCATGTACGAAACCCCAGACGGCACCCGCAGATTGTCTTCCAACACCGCGTAACCATCGTTCGTACGAATCAGGTCCGTCCCACACACTGCTACCCACGCACCGTGAGGCGGTGACAGACCACGCATCTCGACACGGTACTGCGGACATCCTCGAACAATGTCTGTAGGCACCACACCATCGGCGATGATCCGCGCATCGTTGTAAACATCATCGAGGAAAAGGTTGAGCGCACGCAACCTTTGATCGAGCCCCGCCTCGATGTGCCGCCACTCAGTCTGAGGCAAGATGCGAGGAATGCAATCTATAGGTATGATGCGTTCGGTTGATGCCTCGTCGCCGTAGACGGTGAAAGTAATGCCTTCGCTGTAAAACGAACGCGTCACCCGCTCCTGCATGGTAGTCAGATCCAGCTCGGTGAGGTCGCCAAGTGTCTGATACAGGTCGCGACAGTGAGAACGAGGTGAACCATCGACATGGAACATCTCGTCATAGATCGACTGATCCAACTCGTAACCGTTGAAATCCACTATGGTTGCCCTATATTTGCCATCTGATGCGCCACCTCAAGTTCAAAAACGCTGGCATCGCCTTAATAGGATACAAATCTATCAGATGCGAATATCTCACATGCCCAGAATCAAACCCGATGCCACGCTACTCCGACCGCGCCACTACCGGCATATAGTCCGATGAACGGATGAAAATCCGCGATGTTCAGATATTGACAGTTGAAGCGCGTCTGTATCTGCGACGCGATTGACCATCCTCGCCCCGGCGCATCCACGTGCAACACTACAAAACGCGCGGGAGTATCATGACCGATATCGGCAGCGATAATCCCCATCATCCTTCGCAAAGCCGCGCTGCGAGTTATCGGTCTTCCAATCAGGCTAAATCCATTTGAATCGTGCTTCACGATCGGTTTGATCTTCAGCATCGTCGCCGCTCGACGTGCAAGGCGTGGCACCTGCGCAATGAAATGCAACCGATCAAGATTGTCAAGAACCGCAATCGCATGCAAAGAATCGCGCGCGCGTCGCACTACATCTTCCATTTCATCGATGCTCGATCCAGATTCAACTGCCCGGACTACATCCATCGACATTAGATTCAAAGCACCAGAGACAGCGCCCGAATCGACTACACGCACTTCCAGCTTTGGATTGGCATCCATCGCCAGCTGAGCTGCCACTCGCGCTGAGTCGTAAGATGCGCTTAATCGGGCCGAAACGGTCAGACATACCACTGCATCCACACCATCTGATACCCGATCTATCGCAGCAACCCAATTATCAGGTTTTGGCGCTGTGCACCAAGCACGAAGATATGGATCCTGCGCAACCCTACGATATATAGCTCCGTAACCTAGTTCAGGACTGTCGGGAATAGTCTCTTGACCAACACAGATGCCCATACGGGCAACCGCGACTTGATGTTGCGACGCATAATCTGCAGTCAGGAGCGCACATGAGTCGACTGCCACTCGCACACGTTGCTCTGCGGCATCAGCGTAATCATTGCGATGTGCAGCCACTTGAGAAACCGTGGAAATAGGCTGGCACCCCCGGCGCGATTCGAACGCGCAACCTAGAGATTAGAAGTCTCTCGCTCTGTCCGTTGAGCTACGGGGGCACGACGTTAGGACAATTTCGATTCTAAAACGTCCCCGATGGGATGGCCTATCCGTTCGCCCAATACTCGTCTGAGAAACTCTTTGACAACAATCCGGTCGGCATCCCGTTCCCACGCCTCAATCGTGTCCTCATGGAAATGCAAGGCGAATTTTTCAGCGGTCGCAAAACCCGCTTCGATAAAGGGATCGTCGCGTTCTCTTGCGATGCGAATTGCGGCAGATTCAGTTCCTGACGGTTGCTATGCGGCCACTCTTTCTCAGCGGATATCGCCATCACCGCGCGTACCGTCGATGCCCACAACTTTTGAGCACCGGTAACGATTTCGCCATCCGTAAACGCTTGATCCGATGCCGCGAGATACTCGCGGGAGATATCAGCGTGATTGACTGTGATCATATCGACGACCGCGGCCTTAAGGATTTCTGATGGACAGCATCCGTTCCACAAAGCGTTTTACGTGCGGGATGTCAACCCGACGTTTATATTCATGCATCGAGTCGTGATAGAAATGCCTGTGAAACTTTTCAGCCGTCGCGAAGCTGGCTTCAAGATATGGATCCTCCTGTTCCGCCGAGATTCGAGATACAGCACGTTTCAATGCTTGGTGGCTGTTGTGCGGCCATCCGCGCTCGATCGCGACCGACATAACGGCATGAGCCGCTGCTCCCCATAGCTTTTCTGCACCTTGCAGTACATCCCCTTCTAAGAATTCTTGGTCCGATGCTGTCAGGAATTCCCTTGCGGTTTGAGCATGTTCAGTGGTCAACATATATGCACGGTCACATTCGTTAAAGTGGATAGAACTCTACACTTCACTCTTGCAATTATAACCGCTGACATAACGAACCGACAGTCTTCCCAGGCATCAGTCCAAGGGCTGCGTGAACGTCAACATCCGAGTCGGGTTGGCAACTAGCATCGCGTCAATCTGCTCTGTAGTAGCGCCTCGAGCACGCAGACGCGGAACCACGCGAGCCACGATGTGATCCCAGCCATGTCCGCCATACTTCTTCAGCCGATGTTTCGAGCAGATGTCATGCGCCAGCAGAATCTGATCGACATGTCCATTGCCGATTAGATGCTCAACCTGCTCGATACGGTGCTGGTCCGATGCCATATAGGCCTCCGGATTCATGGGATAGTAGGTAGATTCATGCCCCCAAAGATCGTAGTTCATGTAAGCGCCAGTAGCCGCTACATCATCTAACACCGCGTAGTCGAATATAGTCCGCTCGATGTGTCCCATGACTGTATGCGAAAGATCGCCCCCCCATCGGTCAACAGCTTCGAGTAGCTCAATCGGGGCCAAATTGTCCCGTCCGGGATGGATGAGCAGGGTAGCGCCAGTAGCACGTTGCGCCATAACTGCTGCTTCCATCGTCTTTTGCTCCGTCTCCTCCCACGGCCAAGAGCTACCGATCTCTCCGATGATTCCCGTCTTGATACCGGTATCGTCAACCCCTTCCTGAACATCTCGAATGATCAGCTCCGTCAACTCATCTACATTCGCGTTTCGGATATCATCGCCATGCGTCAGGTAGACGTAATGTCCGCCACCCATGACGACATTTAGTCCCGTCGCACGAGAAATCCGTAGCAACGCCAACGGATCACGCCCGATTCCTACCGACGTTACATCAACAATCGTCGATCCACCGGCATTGTAGAACTCTCTAGCCTCTTCAACCGCTACTCCTTCATCGATCAGCTTCAGATTGTCGATGCTGCTGTTCCAGTAGTGCCGCACCCACCATAGGTTGTCGATGCTAACCGGTTCATGCATCCGCGATTGGTTGCTGGCACCCGGCAGTTCTTGCAACACGCACGCGAAATCGATCAGCAGATGCTCATGCGTTAGCGTCGTACCCACCTCGCTAGGATCGATAGCGCCTTGAACCGTCTGCACTTTCCCGACTATTGAGTTGGTCATGGCTCATTCCATGTAATTGGTATCTGTTGATCTAGGCGTCATTGGAATCGTACTAAACTCCGAAAATATTCCGTGAAGCGCAAACAATGGTAAGGTGCATCACAGAAATCGATCAAACCATAAGAAAATCACAGTTCAGATGACGACCACGCGCCGATCATAGATCCCGCCAAGTATGCTGCTGCTCCCAGTCCAAGAACCGTTTCGCCTTCGCCGGACTAATCGCCGAAGTGAACCCTGGCAATGGAGTACGTAACTCAGCCTCCGGATAAGCCATAGCGATAGCCTCCTCCGTCGGCACCTCCAAAAACGTATCTGTTGCATTTATGAAAAACGCCTCATGCCCCTCCCACTCCTTCTCCAAGGCCAGCCGACACGCTGCTGCTGACTCCTCAATATCAGACCATCCCCAAAAATCCATAGCATTCCGACGCAACGGATTAGTCATGCTCGGATTTCGGCTATTCTTCCGCTCCTGTTGCTCTTTCTTGCTGGCAAGCCAGTGGAAACGCATCGACGCTATCTGCATCTTCCCAGGATTCCGTCGCACAAACGTATCGGCCATGATCTCGCCATACCACTTCGACATCGCATATGAGTCTTGGCAGAGGGTACCTTGTTCTTCATCAAGAGGAAAATACGGACGCGGAACGCGGTTGCGTGAGAACGCGGCACCAATGGCATTGATGCTCGACGCCATCACAACATTGCGGATGCCATGCTTTTCGGCAGCTTCCAACACCGCCCAGTTCGACATCGTATTGACACGCAACACTTCCCATTCCGATGCGATCAACGGGTTTGGAATCGCCGCCATGTGAACTACCTTGTCACACCCTTCCATCACCTTGAGCGCTGCGTCAGGATCGGTGACATCGGCAGCGATGAACTCGAAGTCTTCAGACTGGTGCGGACGTTTGTGGTCCGTGCTGACGACTTCATATCCATTCGCGAGCAGATCCTGAATGATCACTCGGCCCATCTTTCCGGAGCCGCCAGTTACTAGTACTTTGGTCATGGTTTGTTGAACCTGTCAGTTTTCTTGGTGTTTCTTAAGCGCCCCTAAACCGGTGTCATTCCCAAGAACCACAGAATCCAGAAGGGCGTAGACGGGATGTGGTCCGTCAATCCATCTTACTACTGTAGGATGCGACTTTCGTCGATACGGCGAAGCGAGTAGCGTGATGGATTTATGGGCGCATCATTCAGACGGGAAACGACGAATACCAACTACCTCATTTGTTTGCAATTGTAAACCATGTAATACATAACCAATTTAGTATTATTAGTCTTGCTGGATTCTCGATCATTGCTCCCACTCTATATTTACGCCCATTTTCGACTACGTTATCGTCGGAGATTCAGCGAATGTGAGGATTGGCAATTGATTTAGAATCTCTGGAGAGTTTAGTTATTCCCAAACTGAATTCCTGACAAATGGCAAGCATAACCAGCACATCAACATCGCCAGATTGCCCGCGTTGCGGCGATCCAATGAAGATGCGAACCGCACGCCAAGGTCCCAACGCTGGCAATCAATTCTGGGATTGCAGAAACTATCCCAGATGCAGACAAATCCTAGACATACCCATGCAGGTACTGAATGAAACCCATGTGCCATCTTCAGGGTATTCTCGAGCTGCTAAGCATCACCAACGTGACCGAAACCGGCTACAAGTTCGTTGGTATGAGCCTAAGCTGCGCTATGATTTTGACGCTGAGTACGTCACAGTAGGCTCATTGCCAGGCCTCCTCAAACGGTCCTTTGAAAACGACGATACCATCCGTAAATTGCTGTGCGATTCGGTGATCTTGAGTCGGCAAGTCAAGACCAGCCAGCCAGTCAGTCAACACACCCGGTTGGTATCTGCAATCATCTTGAAGCTGTTGCAACGAGGACGTATGCCGTTACCCACTCTCGAAATCGAACAGGCCGCAATCGATGCCTTTGACCTTACCGACTCGGTCAACGATCTCGGCAAGACCACCAACATAGAATTAGGTTGGGAATCCGAGACTGGAAATCGATACAACATCGACCGCAGTGAGTTCATCCACCGCCTCGCAGAAAAACGTACATTCAAACTAGAAGCCGACTTTCAAGATAAGTTACTCGATTCGCAATACGAAGAGCGTTTCATCACTCGCTGGGTGACTGAGAATCTTGGTGATAGTGCTGCACATTGGATATGCCCTCAAGCACCGTTAGATGCCCTGAAAGACTCATCTCCTGACCAGAACGCAGATGATTTCAAAGATCAACGTGTGGACTTCATAGCCCATCCACCGTGTGGCGCGTCGTTCGCGATCGAAATCGACGGACCCGAACACATGGATGCCTTGAACTTCGACACGCGACGCGATCATGCCTTAAAGCGATCTACGAATATGGATGTGATTCGGGTACCAAACCGTGAACTAGAACTGAACGAAGGTCCAAACCTCAACCAGATCAAAAAACGTTTTTTGCATCAAGTTCCGCGCGGGACTGTACCACCGATTAGTTCAAATAAATCCGGAAACAGGAAAATCGCAGACTTCGCAAGGGCCTGCTCGATTGGTTCGAAGATCCAGTCCGTCATCGCTCAAGCCGTGAATCGAGGATGGTTGACAGGCGATGAATGGAATCTAGAAATCACGGGTGGAGGTCCTACTGCCGCCGGTGCAGTCCTCGATGTCTTGCGGATGTATTCCGCGTTAGATCTCTTGTATGGCGGCAAATCAGGACCAGTGAAATGTCGAATCCGAACTCAAGATGGTGATGCCAAAGCGTGGTGTATCGAAGCAGGAGAATGGTCGGAGATTGAGAACAGCGAATTCGAAGATCCGAATCTCAAAATCTTGGTCGAATCCGATTCCAGCCCATTCGATCAGATTGCGCACCGAGACGTAGATATCATCATCCGTCCTGCATTTTTGCCCATTGAATTCAGGACCGATCTGCCGTCAGACTTCCCGCGCCAACCGATAGTTGTCGAAGATTTCGAGACCGCAGAACCAGCTCTGACGTTTTTCCTGCGAAACGTGTTCAGAAAGCAGTCCTTCCGCGAAGGTCAAGGGATTGCGATCTGGAGAACTTTGCGGCAACAAGACACCGTAGTGCTTTTGCCCACCGGAGGCGGCAAGAGCATCATATATCAACTGTCGGGATTGTTGATGCCCGGGATAACAATGGTCATAGACCCGATCGTCGCACTGATCGAGGATCAAATCGATGTTCTGCATCGATATGGTATAGACCGTGCGACCGGGATCTCATCGGCATTAAACCACATGCAACGCGGCGAGAAGTTGAAACGCGCCGAACAAGGTGAGTTCCAATTCATTTTGATGGCCCCAGAGAGATTACAATCGCCAGAATTTCGCCGCACTGTCCGAAGCCTGTGCACAAGTAGCTTGGTGAATCTCGCCGTAATCGATGAAGCTCATTGCGTATCAGAGTGGGGACACGAATTCCGTCCTGCGTACCTTCGGCTTGCCGATACTTTGAGGTCCACTTGCACAGATCAATTTGGCAAAGCTCCCCCACTGTTGGCCCTGACGGGTACCGCTTCGCGTGCGGTGCTTAAGGACATGATGATCGAACTTGGCATCGATCAATCCCAAAGCGACAACGTAGTTCGCCCCACCACTTTCGATCGTCCTGAACTCAAGTTTGAAATTCATAGGACAGAAACTTCAAAAGAAGGCATGGATGTGTTGCGTGGTGTGGTTAAGTCGATGCCTCAAAAGTTTGGTGATTCTTCTACTAGATTTTTCAGATCTCGAGGTTACGACACTTCCTCTGGTATCGTCTTCGTGCGAACAGTCAATGCCGAGGATTGGGGATTGATGGCAACCAAAGATGCTGTTGCCAAAGTTACAGATGCTCCAGTTGTAGCATATTCAGGCAGCATCGCACCGAATGGAGTTCAAGATTGGGAAGTTGTAAAACGAGAATACGCCCGAGAATTCAAAGAAAACAAAGCCCCAATCCT
Organism: Dehalococcoidia bacterium; assembly: GCA_965242765.1. Classification (GTDB taxonomy): domain Bacteria; phylum Chloroflexota; class Dehalococcoidia; order Lucifugimonadales; family Lucifugimonadaceae; genus Bin127. The sequence goes on from CBDESY010000004.1 coordinate 231,573, forward strand.
TGTTGCAACCACAGCTTTCGGCATGGGCATCGACAAGCCGAATATTCGCTTCGTAGTCCATAACGGAATGCCTGGGTCTATCGAGAGTTTCTACCAGGAGGCGGGACGCGCCGGAAGAGACGGAAAAGATGCATGGTGTGTCGTTGTTACCTCTGAGTTTGACGAAGTTAGATCAAATCGGATGCTGGACCCGAATGCAAGTATCGAAGAAATTCGAAGCATCCACCAAAACTACGACAATGATTGGGATCATATGGACGATGTCACAAGCGTGATCTATTTTCACATACGTTCTTTCCAGGGTGTCGAAGTGGAGCGTGAACTCGTTAACAAAGTGCTGCACCGGTTAGGCGATCTCAATGAACATCAAACCGTTAATATCACAGGTGATAACAAGGAACATGGGTTAATCGAGAAGGCAATTGTACGTTTGGTACGTACAGGCATCGTTGCCGACTACACGATCGACTGGAGCAAACGTCAATTTCTTCTTGACGTACCTCGATTCGATTTTGGACTGTGTAAATCCAAGACCATCAAACATGTGGAACTTGCCCAGCCGTCTCGAAGTCGCGCATTTGCTGCGAAAATTGAGGCGATACCGGATACCGATCCGAAAACAACGGCTGCAAGTTTAGTGTCTGAATTGATCAAGTTCACCTACGATGTCATCGAACGGTCAAGACGCAGGGCTATCTTGGAAGCGTTCAACCTAGCGCGCAATGCAAAGGGTGACCAATCGATTCGCCAGCGTATACTCGAATACCTTCAAGAAGGAGTGCATGCCGACCGAATCGACGAACTACTAGCGAGTACTCAACCAAACCTTGATGACTGGTGGGAAATTATCGAAAAGACGCAAACGGCAGTGGATGCCGGGGAACTGCGCGGATTGACAGTCCGTAGAGTGGAATCGTATTCATATGATCCAGGACTGCTGTTCACACGGGCCGCGTCTGAATCTATGTGTTCCGACAGGGATGACGGGATTTGCATCAGAGATTTTTCGTCCGCGATCAGGTTCGGCATCACAAACTTGTACCAAACGGAGTGCATGATGCAAATGATTTGTAATCTTTACAGATTCGCAGCAACTCGAGCCGAGAAACTCGATCCTCTGCTCACGATGGGATTGCTTGAACTCGAACCGAAACACGCTCAATACGAACCTTTTCGATTCCGGGCATTTGCACATGCCAAGAAATCGGATAACCCTGAAACCAAGACCGTCGGTGCGACCTTTGCCCTGTACGATGCTGTCGACGCGGCATCCGATACCGCCGATGCAATGGTAAAGCGATACACCGCAAAAAGCTTACGTCTCCTCGGCGCAGGAAAGGAGTAGATGATGTTAGAAGAACTGCAGACCAAGATCGAAACCGCGCACGGACGGCTCTCTGGGCTCTCGGAAGACATAGCTCGAATGAAATCCATCGAAGATGCGTTAGTGGAAACCGATCAAAGCATCAACGAATCCGCTAACGAATTGAAATCGTTTGTAGATGCCGCAGGGCGTACTCAACAGTCACTGGTCGATGCCGCTGATGCCTTCAAGGATGCCGCCAACACTCTAGAAAACATCGATGTCACCCGAATTATCGCGTCTGTTGCAAATACCACCAAAGAGGTGGAGTATCAAATTACCAAGAATCACGAGATACAAATAGGTCGACTAAGTGCGACGGAAACGCGACTGAACTCCGCACTGGCATCGCACGGCCAAAACACAGCTAAACAGATCGTGGCAACGGAAAGCAGATTGAATTCCGAAATAGCGTCTATCAGTCAGGCTGCAACCAAACAGATCGAAGCAACCACTGCCGACCGAATTGATCGAATTGACCGGCACATTTCATCTGCGGTTGTGGCTAGTGGCGAAGCAACCATTAAGCAAATCGATTCGAGCGCCGCTCAAATCGACGATGCAACCAAAGCATCATTGCAACCTCTCAAACTCATTGCGGGCACGACGCTCATTCTGGCAGTCGGAATTCTTGTTGTCGCAGTGATGATACTGTTGACGGCATGAGACCTTGAAATACTACGGTTCCTTCTTGAGCGAGAATGACGATCCTGGATATGTCGATCTCTCACAGTTACATGAGCGTATAACTCAAAAAATCCCCTTAGGATCCAAGCCTAAGTAGAATTGACCAGCAGTGTCGTAGTGAGAAGGGCGTCCTTGGATCTGCTGTCTGATGGCGTGGATGTCTTGGAAGCAGCGTTGGATGGTGCTGGTTTCGAAGATGGCACTTGAGCCGCAGATTGTATAGGCCGTGTTTACGATGTCGGCGCATGTTCGAATGGCGTGGGTAGACGCAAGCCGAACTTTGATACGCACATCGGTTGCCAGTTCATGGGTCGCTGCTACTGTTTCCCACATCTCGGATGTCGTATCGTCTAGGTAGGCACGTACCGAGTTCCACTGCGCTTCAGCCTGTCCAATAGCGCGCTGAGTGGTCGAGTCGGCACTCAGAACGGCGGAATCGCCTTGTTGTACTTTCCGTTTGGTGAGTTCAATCGAGAAGTCGAGCGCCGATCGAGCGCAGCCCAATGCTACGTTGGCAAAACCTGATGCGAAAAGAGGCGTAGTGTGGATCACATACAACGGTCCTGGTTCGCTGGATGGTTCTTCAAGACCGTAAGATCGTTCGGCAGGAACGAAACAATCGGTAGTTGTGAAGCTCAGGCTGGCAGTGCCGCGCAGTCCGCCTACGTGCCATTCGTCGACGATTGTGACGCTCGATTTGGGGATGAGGAATGTACGCATCTCTTTGGCGTCCATGCCGTTGGCATCATGCACCGGTGCGAGAGTAGCAACCCATGATGCATGGGAGATGCCGCTGCTGAAATCCCAACGTCCTGACAACCGATACCCGCCGTCAGTCGCGACTGCTTTGCTGCCTGGTCTTGGTGGTCCGTTAGTTACTACAGTCTGTGGATTGCCCCAGATATCTCGGGCGATGTCGGGATCAATCCTTACGGAGTTAGTCGAAAACACATTGTTCTGGTTTATGCACCATCCCACGCTGGCATCTACTTCGCTGAATGTGCGGACTATCTTGAGGAAATCGGGATGACTGAGTTCTGCGCCACCCAACGATTTAGGCAACAGCAATCGAAAGAAACCGGCATCGATGATAGGGCGTACGATGTCGTCTGGAATCCGACGCTCTTGGTTTATGCGATCAACCGCGGGAGCGATCATCGTTGCTAGACTATGCGTCTGCTCGAAGAGTGATTCCGATGATGGCAGATTAGGGGATGTTTTAGGCATACTGCGACATTCTAGCGCAGGAGCGTCGCGTGAAATGCCCTGTCATGCCAAAGGAAGTTTGAGTATCAGATGAAACGGTGTCCGAGCTCATCTGTCGATGTAGGTTTAGTCGGTAGGGATCTGGAACGCGTTATCACCCTTTTTGGTCACGTAGTAGCTTTTCCAACTCGCGTACTTTTGCTTCAGCCGCTTCGGCACGTTCTCGCTCGTAGTCTTTCGGATCCGGAAATACGAAGTCATCTGGGACTTGAGCATGTTCGGAAGATTTTTCGGGTGTGGTCATTTGGTCCTCAATGTTGGTTTACAACCGGTATCACGCATCTCCTCTGTGGAGTTGGTCTTCCAACTCACGAATTCGCGCCTCTGCGGCCAAGCGCGCCTGGCGTTCGGTTTCAGCGCGCGCGCGTTCGGCCAGCCGTGCCTGACGTTCATCCTCGACACGTGCCTCGGCTGCAACGCGCCCGTCACGTTCATCCTCGACAAGTGCTTCGGCTGCAACGCGCCCGTCACGTTCACCCTCGGCGCGTGAATGCTCTCTATCGGCGCGGGCTTCGGCTATCTCCGCCCGCACATGCTCTCGGTCGGCGCGTTCCCGCTCGGTTCGGAGAGAAGCGATCGGACGGTTCGTCGCCGGATCGTAGAACACCAGCTTGTGATGCTCCCAACGAAGGTAGACGTTCAGCACCGGGCTGTACCCCTGAAGACTGCCATCGTCAAGCTCTGCAATCTCTATCGGAACGTATACACCGTCCACCAGACGGTCCCCGCCCAACGGAGAACCGTGATATTCGCCCGTCTCGTCGAAACGCCAATACTCCTTGATCCCGAGACGCGCATAATCAGCCGGCTTGTCCCGGACGTCGATGCGTCCGGTGCTTCTCGACGCCACCTCCAGCACGAAGTCCGGCGGCTTGCCCTGCTCTGAAACCACATACGCGTTGCGCTCGCGATACGCTTCGGGGTCCACGTCGAAAGCCACGATCATGTCGGGAAAACGCAATCCCGACATGCTGCCGGTGACGATCGGGCTCATGTATCGCTCGCCAGCGACCAGGGTCGTATCGTGGTTTCCGAGATGCTCTGCGAGATAGTGTGCGGCGCCGGTGATCGTCAAATGGTCGAAGAGTGTCATCTTGTCTTCACGGTCTTCCGGAGGATCCGGGAAAACGAAGTCGTCCGGAACCTGGGGAGGCCTGGGCAATGTGAATTGAGTGGTCATTGTTCACCTGACAGTTGGCCCGAGGGTGAGGCAGTATCTCGTCAGATACGCAACTCGGTTTCTGCTACAAGGCATTGTTTATAAAAATGGTAACATACTGCGCGGTCGGAACTGTGATGTTGATGACCGGAATAACAAGCTATGATTCGAGTCTTCACTAACAATGATCAGATGCCCTGAAGTCAAACAGTAAACTGCTATCACTAATCATTCACATCGCTATTCAGACGATTCGGCGACGCGAGTATGGCGGAATCGGATGCGAATGTCTAAGCGAGTTCATCAGGAACTACGATATCCGATTCCAATTCCAAAGGGTATCCAGGGAAGAAGTCTCGCCACGGCTCGAACTGCTCGACGAATTGCATGCCGTGCTCCATCGAAGGCAAGTTTTTCATCGCCCTGCCAGGGTCGTATCCCATCGTCTTCGCCATCGCTTCTATGCCGCCGCGCCTGGTATGTCGAACGCCTCCGACGTTGAAGGCATCGCCATCATCATCTTCCACAATCAAGTCGTAGCCGCGTTTTCGTTGTCGCCAGTAGAGTCTCATCGCGCTCCAAGCATTGGTGCCATCAATCGATATCGGTAAGATGCGGTTTCACTCTGTCTAGTATCGCATTCCCAACATCGTACTTGCTCATCAACGGCAACGATTCGACAGAACCTTCTTGATTGACAATATCGACTCGGTTAGTATCGGTTCCAAACCCGCTTCCCGGTTCATTCACATCATTGGCAACTGTAAGCACGGCTCCCTTGGCGTCCATCTTGGCAGCGCCTTTTCTCGCAGCGTCGCCAGTTTCAGCCGCGAACGCTACCTTGACCAAACGATGCCCTACAACTTCAGGCATCCAATCATCGATCGTATCCAATTCAAGAGTCAAAGCTTTTGCAGACCGTTTTTTGATCTTCTCGTGTCTGATATTTGAAGGTCTAAAATCAGAGATCGCGGCTGCCATCACGAGCACATCGGCATCTACGCACGCTGGCAACGTCGCCGCACGTATCTCGTCTACAGTGCTGACATGGATTGTCTCAACACCCCATGGTGCACGTATCCCGTCAGCCGCGGAAATCAGAACAACGTCGGCTCCTCGATCGCGAGCCGCTTCGGCAACTGCATATCCCATCTTGCCAGTCGAACGGTTAGTAATCACCCGCACTGGATCGATAGGCTCGCGTGTCCCTCCAGCCGTAACTACAACGCTCCTGCCAATCAAATCGCCATGTCGCAAACCGATGGCCGATCTTACTGCATCTACGATGTCTGGCGGCTCGCTCATCCGACCTTCGCCGATCAATCCAGATGCCAAACGTCCCGATTCTGGACCTATGATCAGCACGCCGCGCTCCCGCAAGAGGGCGACGTTGTTGCGAGTAGCGGATGAGTTGAACATGTCAGCATCCATCGCTGGTGCAATTACCAGCGGCGCATCTGATGCCAAAACCGTAGCTGTAACGGAATCGTCAGTTATCCCTAAAGCTAATTTCGCGATCAAATTTGCTGTTGCTGGTGCGATAACGATGCAATCAGCATTCGTTCCAATCGCCACGTGATCGATGTTGATCGCCGAGTTGGTTTCCCAGAGCGATGTAGTCACGGGGTTGTGACTCAATGCGGCGAAAGTGGCGCTGCCCACAAAGCGTTGCGCCGCTTCAGTCATCACCACATCTACACGAGCGCCTGACTTTACGAGTTCTGAAGTGACGTAAGCCGATTTGTACGCCGCGATTGATCCGGTGATGCCTAGCACCACATTGCGGTTTGCTAGAGGCAGATTGCCATGTGCGTTCATCGGCGATGTTCTCAACAGATTGAGATGGGTGCAACTGGATATCTGTGTAATCCCGGCCGAAGGTGCCTATTCTCGTGTAACTGCAAATTGTGTTGGTAATGATGGGGCGTCGTCGCCAGTTTTGAATGCCAAGATAGTCTCGAAGTAAGAAGACACCTCTTGGCGTTTCAACTCAGTCGGCACATCGACACTGAGGCTTTCTTCACCTTCGACCTTTAGCAAAAGACGCGAACCCAAGGAAGAACGATATCGATACGTGAGATTCCAAAACCGCGCCAACTCGATCTCTACCGATCGCGCGCGCAGTGTAAGTGCATCTTTAGTCTTAAAATCTACACCGATGCGAGCCCGTTGCAGCACCATTTTTTCGTCCTGCCATCGATAATGCGCCTCCAAGTGCAGATAGTCGTTAACGAATGGCAGGCAAGCGTCCGGGTCTGGACCGGCATGTTTTCGAGGTCCGATGGTGAACTTCATACCGGCGATACGATCACCACCATGAATAATGCCGTAGTTCCTCAAGTCAACATCCGAGATCGTCACATCCGTCAACTGATCCGTCGGCCAAAAATCTTGCGAACGCCAGATCCACTCCACGCGCCTATCTTTGACCGCGATGATGTGGTCCAGCAGTCGGAACTCATCGTTCTCGATGACGTGATGCAGTGTGAGCGGATTCTTGCGGATGCGTTCATACTCCGTCGGACGCAGATTGGATCGTGCCCTTTGAACGTATTGATCTACGATTTCTTCTAACGTCAATTTAGTGTTTTGTGCCATGATGCGATCCAGTTGCAATCGTGATGCGCCTTCCAGTTAAGATGCTAATTCAAGGAACGCTCGGGGAAGATATTGGATCAGAGCACCTGCCGTCATCGCGTACGGGGTGAACTCTTCCCTAGCCAATAGACCACATCTAGAGTGGAGATACACCCCCAACGATGCCGCATCGAAGGGATCAGATTTTGCTGCCAGACCCGTTATGAGACCGGCCAGGACATCTCCTGTGCCTCCGCGAGCCAACGCATCATTCGGTTGCATGTTGACGCGGATTCGACCATCTGGCGATGCGATTAACGTAGATGCACCCTTCAGTACAGCCACGCAGTCGAAACGTTGTGCAGCAGTCTCTACCGCCGCCAATCGGTCAGCATCTACTTCATCGATCGAGATTCCAAGCAGACGTGATATTTCGCCAGCATGAGGAGTAATCACTAACCTGCCTTGGAAAACCTCCCACCAACGATCGAACGCAGAAACTATCGTCAAAGCATCAGCGTCCAACACCACGGTGCAGTTCTTCCAAATCTTGCTGTTTGAAGTCAATCTCGACATCAATTTCCGAGTGCCATACGATAACCCGATCCCGACGCCCATAAGGACCGAATCCATCATCGGTATGCGCTGTTCCAAAGCCGAATACGCCGCCCGTGGAATGATGCCATTTGTGTCTTCGTCTAGTGGAATATAGGTTGCTTCAGGGATAGTCCCCGCAAGAGCTTGGTAGATGGTAGTCGGAGTTGCTAGAGCCACTAAGCCTACCCCGCTACGAACGCAGGCCTGCGCCGACAGCCAAGGAGCACCAACGTAGTTCACAGATCCGGCGAAAAGCAAGGCACGACCGAAATTTCCCTTGTGTCCAGTGATCGATCTTTCTGGTAGCAACGATCGTGCCAAATCTATGTCGTTCACATCACGTCGAATGTGATCTGTCAGACGCGCAGGGATTCCAACGTCAAGTGCATGCAACTCATCGCCAAAACACTCATCACCAAAACGGGTGGCAGCTCCGATCTTGTGCATCCCGACAGACAAGCAGACATCAGCCGGCAAGCCGTTGGCATCGAACGTGCCGGTGTCGGGGTCCGCTCCGCTTGGCAAGTCTATCGCTACCACTCTCTTCCCACTGTCCTTCACAATTTTCAAGATCGAAGAAACTGGTTCATCTATCGCCCGAGAGATGCTGAAACCGAATACCCCATCCAAAATCACGTCCGATTTGTCGCATAAGTTTGACATCGTTCGAAACGCGTCACCACCACTCAAATCGACTATGGTTCCCCCCGCATCGATGAATTCCTTGAGCAATGGATCTTCATCGGCTCTAGATAGGACTGTGGCAACTGTAGTTTTGACTCCCGACAGCAATAGATACTTGGCAGCAACAATCGCATCACCACCGTTGTTGCCCTTTCCTACCAAAGCCAAAACCTCAATGTTCCCCGCCGTTTCGGCAAGATCATCCAATATCCAATCTGATACAGATCTTCCAACGCGATCCATCAGATCTGCCAGAGTCATCTCGCCAGACGCGAACCAATCCTGTTCGATTGCGAGCATCTCCGATGCCGTGACGATTTTCTGCCGCGAAAACATTGGAGCGATCAGACACTCAAGGTCGCCATGCGTCATCACGCGCTTCGAGCACCACGGATGCGATGGCAAACTCTCGAGAGTGTGAGAGGCTGAGCGCGATTCGTTTGACACCCATTTTCTCGGCGCGGGCGCGGGCTGGGCCGTGCAGAGTGATCTCCGGAGGTCCGCCGCGTTTTCTGGTGACTTCTACGGATCTCCAAGGGACACCGCGCACGCCAGTGCCCAAGGCCTTCATCACCGCTTCTTTAGCCGCAAAACGACTCGCTAGCTGTGGTGCACGATTCCGTGCGTATCGCTGTTCACCGTCGGTATATACCTTGTTCAGGAAACGAACTGGATAGAGGTCACGCACCTTGGCGATGCGGTCGATTTCTATAAGATCAACGCCGGTGTATATCATGGATTCGGAACACTGAGGGCCTGTTTGACATGCAAGAGCGAAGTATGATCCGCTCGTCAAATGATAAATCAGTCCTCGCAAGCTCGGATATCGGAAAGAATATGACTGCTCGCATAATCAGCGGTAATCAGATCGCAAAAAAAGTCCACTCACAAGTTGCCGAAAAAATTCGTGACTTCCGCGAAAAACACAGCATTGCCCCCGGATTGGCAGTAGTGTTGGTGGGTGATGACCCAGCTTCACACTCTTACGTTCGTCGCAAAGAGCAAGCCTGCGATGAAGTCGGAATCGTAACCGAAACCATCCGTATCGCATCGGATGTCAGCGCAGAACATCTGGATGGCATAGTTGATGATCTGAACAACGACCCCAAGTTTCACGGCATACTAGTCCAATTGCCACTGCCCAATCAACTTGATGCCGATGCCACTATCGACCGAATAGCCCCTCTAAAGGATGTCGATGGTCTGCATGCCCAAAACGCTGGACTTTTGTCGCTAGGCAAACCGCGCTTCGTGCCGGCTACCCCGCTCGGTGTCCAGAGGATGTTGATCGAGGAAGATGTCGAGGTCAACGGAGCCGATGTAGTGATCGTGGGTCGGAGTTCATTGGTGGGACGTCCATTAGCGTTGCTGTTCACTCAGCGCGGCACCGGCGCCAATGCAACGGTAACGATTTGCCACACTGGAACCCGCGACATCGCGGCACATACGAACCGCGCCGACATATTGGTCGCCGCTGCCGGCGCGCCCAACACTGTTACTGCCGATATGGTCAAAGAGGGAGCAGTCGTCATCGATGTCGGCGTATCGCGAGTCCCTGACGCTTCCCGACGCAGCGGTTTCAGGTTGACTGGCGATGTCGATTACCAAGCGGTCAAGGAAAAGGCATCGGCAATCACCCCAGTACCTGGCGGCGTAGGCCCGATGACCGTCGCGATGCTGCTGGAGAATGTAGTTCTAGCCGCCGATCTGCAGGTTGGTAGCAACCTTTAGTATGTTCAGACGTTTGCCATCAGCATGGTGTGGACGCTTCGGACTTTACACTGAGTTGCCGGTTTTGCCCGTCATCACATTTGCGGGAACGCTTTGGCGTATATGCCGCCGTTGACAACTCGCCGACTGTAAATCCGTTCGATCCCTCTCAACTTACGCCAAGACTGATAAATTGCGGCCTTCAAGAGCGCGACATCGTCATCAAACAACATTCCGATCACGGTTCCGCTGTGCGCCACATTGACTCCTACAGCACCGACATCTTCAGCCAGTCGTAAAACATCCTCTAGCTGAGGCTTGAACAAAATCTCTTGGTTTGCAATCGCGCTCAACGATGCACCTGCTCCAATGTCATGTGCATTTCGGTTTATTATGCCGCGCTCTATCAGCGAAATCGCTTCCAAATGTACGGATTGCATTCTGTTGAGGATAGAGTCGCGATTGATGCGATTGAACTCCACCGTGTCGACGGTTCCGCCGAAATCGAGCACGGCGACACGCATGGGTGGGATATTTCCAAGCATCTTAATCAGATTGCCTCGCTTGTGATCGAAAAGCGTTATTCCTGGATACAACACGCTGTCAGTGGGTTCAATCTCTAAGGCTAAACGGGCTGTATCTCGTGGATTCATTTCAGGGCATGCACCAAGTGCCTTAGCCGTGGCAGCGCTCGCTGCTGCCATGTCGGCGGTGCTGCTAGCCATACCCTTGCCGCGCGGCATTGCGTTGTTCAACTTCAACCAGACATCCACATCTGATCTTCGGAAATGAGCCAACGTCAACTCAACCATGCGTCGAGCCTTCGATGCTTCTGCATCCCCGTAGACTCGCCCTGTGCCATTGACGATCGTCACCGCGGCGACGCTATAAATGTCGATAGGGCAACTTACCAGGAAATTGTGCCCGTCAAGAATTCCCTGTACCAACTCGCCGCAACTGCCCGGTACACGCGCCCAAGATCTGACGCGAACGTTGGATGACGCGCGATGTTTTACACCGAAACCTGCATCTCTGACATGGGACACTCAGAATTCCAATCCCGGTTGTGCCTTTATCCCTTGCTCCCGATAGGGGTGCTTAATCGCTCGCATCTCAGTTACTAGGTCTGCGAACTCTACAAGTTCGTCAGGCGCGTACCTGCCTGTGATGATAACGTGCAACATGTGGGGTTTCTGTTTGAGCGTTTCAATAGCATCCTCAACCGGGATCCACCCGTAGTGAAGGGGATAGGTGAATTCGTCTAGGATGATGACATCGTGTTGGTCAGACAGAATGGCTCTTTTGCAGTTTTCCCACTGCTCAAGTGCCAACTCCTTAGTCCGATCCATGTCTTTTGATCGCCACGTAAAGCCATCTCCCATCGCCTTGATAGGTATGCCCAACTTAACGGCAGCGCGTTTCTCTCCGAACAACGCTCCGGTGTGTTTCAGAAACTGAAACATCTCGACTCGCATGTTCCGTCCCCAAGCGCGGAACAGCACCCCGAGTGCGGCTGTGGTTTTGCCCTTGCCGTTACCAGTATTGATGACTACAAGGCCTTTCTTGATCCTCGGTCCCTTTACTGATTGAGGTTCTTTTGTCGCGTCTTTTGTGTTTGTCATGCCCATCTCCTGGTTTTCTCATTTCGTGTTTCATGCTGATCGGTTGACTGAATGTCAAGCACCTGTTTCAACGCTTTTGCAAACCGTCGATTGTCATCCATATTTCTGATGCCTATTCTGATGTATTCCGGCAATCCAAACGATGAACAATCGCGGACGCACACGCTATGCTCGTTTAACAGCCTGAACCGTACTTCGGTGGCATTGCCTACCTTTAGCATCATGAAATTCGCGACCTATGGCACAAATTTCAGCCCTAGCGAACGAACTACACCAATCAAGTAATCCTTCCCATCCCCGATGACCTCGATACCTCGATTTACATGCTCACGATCAGATAACGCTGCGATGCCTGCCGTCTGAGCCGGACTGTTGACACTCCAAGTGGGCTGAAAGTTCTGCACCCGTTCAACGACATCCTCACTTGCCAGAGCGTATCCCAGCCGAAGTCCAGTCAGAGCATAATCCTTAGTCATCGAACGTAGTACCACCACGTTGGACATGGATGACGACAGGACATCCCATCTGTCGCGTACGAATGGTGCGTATGCTTCGTCCAATATCAGCATGCCTTGGTCACCCACAGCCGCGGCGATGCTCGACACCTCTTGCTCAGACAAGTAGACCCCAGTCGGATTGTTGGGGTTGCATAAGAATGTCAAGGATGGACGCCGTTCGTCGATAACCTGCATAGATTTGCCGATGTCCCAACGGAAGCTTGGGATATCAGGCATGATCTCGAATGGTTTGACGCCTTGCAATCTACAGGCAGCGGCATACTCGCCAAATGTAGGACCGAACACGATTGCCGTGGTGTCGTCGTCTAAGTAAGCTCTAGCCAGCAGGTGAATAATCTCGGTTGAGCCGTTGCCGACAAGGATTCGATTGGTTGCGACTCCCACCTCTAGGCTGATCGTCTCTCTCAGCCGCAAACAATCAGGATCGGGATACGTTGAGAAATCCCAGTTTTTCACGGCTTCAATTGCGCGCGTAGACGGTCCTAAGGGATTGATGCTCGCCTCAAGTCGAGAACTTGCTCAGACCGCAGTCCGAGCTCTGCCAATTCGGCAATGTTTATCCCTCCATGCTGCGGTCTTGCATCTGCGAGAATCTGATCTTCTATTTTCACCCTGTCAATCCCCCGCGCAACGCAAGTACCCCAATCGCCAATGGCACACCTAAGATTGCGACCGAATATGCTACACGCACGGCAACGCCGATGTCTTGAGATCGAGGATCTGACATACCGTCGCCAATGCGGTAAAAATCGCGTTTTTCGAGTGCTACGCCCAATAGACCAGACATGGCGCCGATGGTCCAGCCTGCATTTGGGCTCGCAGTGAGCCGACGACCTGACAGTGCCGATTTCCAACCTCTTGAAACAGAGAGGTTCAGTGAGATGCCAGACAACACCATGAATAGCGCACTAAGCCGTGTGGCGATAAAATTCACTGCATCGTCGAGCCTAGCTGATGCCTTGCCGAGGTACTCGTATTCTCCTCGATACCCGATCATGCTGTCGAGAGTGTTGATCGCACGATAGGCGAACGCTCCGGGAAGTCCGAGAAACGCAAACGCCAACCAAGGAGCTATGTAGCTGTCGGTCGTGTTTTCGGCCACCGACTCGATAGCTGCTGCAGCTATCAAGGGGCGATCGAGCTCTGCTGCGTTCCTGCTAACCAAACTTTCAAGCTCATTTCTAGCTTCGTCGATGGAATCAGTTTCCAACGCGTGCTGAACGTTTTGAGCCGCCTTGGCCAACCCACGAACTGCAAAAGTGGTGCTAAGCAAGACGGAACACCCGATAAGGTACGGTATCGGGCCTAGTTCGTGCAATCCGTTCGCGATGATCCATGCGAACCCAGCAGTCAATGCGGGCACGAAAAGCGCCATAAACGCGCCCCATCCCAATGCCGCTATCGGTCGCTTGCCTGACGGTGACAGACGTTTCAGCAACGTGATCAATTTACCGATCCAAACTACCGGATGCAACGGAGCTGGCAACTCCCTGAAAACGATGTCCAAGGCCAACGCCAACAATAGCACGCCGATATCCAGGTACCAATCGCCTGGCCATATTTGCCATTCCATCGCATGTAATCCGCAGTTCTAACTCACAAGCTCCACGATCATCTTGAATGTTGCTGTGACGCCTAAAGAGATGGTCCAACGATCCAAACTTGTGGACTGCCAGTTTCGGGATCTCGCTGCACGGTCGTTTCGACACCGAATACCCGTCTCAGGTTGTCGGTCGTCAAGACATCGGCGGGTTTGCCGACCTTATCTATGATCCCTTCCGACATCAGCACCAATTTGTCGCAATATCGACTTGCGAGAAATACATCGTGCAACGCGACTACTACCGCTACTTGACGGATCTCAATTTCTTGTCTGAGGGTTTCCATGATCGACAATCGGTATCGCAGATCGAGGCTTGAGGATGGTTCGTCGAGCAGTATCACGCTTGCGTGTTGCACAAGGGATCGAGCCATGACTACCCGTTGTCTTTCGCCACCAGATAGCCGATCGAGTTGACGGTTTTCGAATTGGACGGTGTCGGTTCGCTCCATCGCTGTGCGTGCCATCTTGCGGTCGCGTCTTCCCTCCAATTCGAACCTGCCGAGATGGGGATACCTTCCCATCAGCACCGTTTCGAGCGCGGTGAATGGATGATTGGCGTCTTGTTGCGGCATATAGGCGATACGACGGGCCCGTTCGGCAGCTCCTATGCGTCGCAACTGCGTTTCACCTAATTTGACTGCGCCTTGGTCTGGACGTGTCAATCCGGCGAGCACCCTTAGCAATGTGCTCTTGCCAGCACCGTTTGGGCCGATCAGACCTACGATCTCGCCAGGCTCAGCTTCGAATGAAACTGAATCGAGGGCCTGGGTATCACCCAGCTTCACGCAGATGTTTTCGGCGATTATCGGCGTGCAGGCGGTGCTGGCTATCATTGCATCATTCTCCGGTATACGGCTCGAAATCTTCGAATGTCACGTCGCTGAACTGCTCTGGGTAAAGCATCTTGGCAGTCTCTTCAATGCCGCGTACATTCCAGTGCGAAAGCGTGGTGTAAAGCCGAGAATCGACGACGTGGATCTGTGAATCTGAAATCGCGGTCACATCTGCGAGCGCAGGATGGTTCAGCAGGTCGTCGCGGAACTCATTGGCGCCGTACTCTACTGGTTGTGCAATCAGGATTACATCTGGATTCATCGACGCGATCGACTCTATGCCGATAACCTGATGTCCCTCAACGCCATCTCGTGCAGAAGCATTTACGCCACCGCCAGATTCGAGAATACCGCCCTCGGTCGTGTCATCACCGGCTACGTATATCGAATCTGAGTATCTGGTAATCGAGATTACGGAGGGTCGCTCGGAATTACCTGGCGGTGGAACTCGATCGGCGACGAACTTCAGCCGGTTTTCGATCTCATCTACCAACTCCAATGCTCTTTCTTCGACTCCAAGCATGTAACCGATCAGCAAGATGTTGGGAATGTTGCCCTCTGACGAACTTTCAAGTGCCGTACGGACTACAGGGATGCCGGACTCTTTGATGAGACTCACAATATCTGCGTCGGTAAACTTCGAGACAAGGACCAAATCAGGTTTGGCGGCTATGACGTTTTCCACCCCTCTCTCGTAGGTAGGCAAATCGGCTGCAATATCCGCGACGTTGGAGTATGCAGGGTCACTAGTAAACGGACCGACCGCGGCGAATCGTTCGGGATCGATCAGCGCGATCAGTATCTCGTCGTGACCGAGCGAATATGACAATACTCGCTGAGGCGGTTCTTCGATCACAAAGGTTTCGTCCGCTAACTCGACCTCGCGCGGCCAATCGCGGTTGGAGGGGTCAACAATCCCTCGCACTGCCGGGTATGGCATTACTGTTGGGGTAGGCGTCAGCGTGGGTTCGGGAGTAGCAGTCGGAACCGGCGTCGCAGTAGGCTCCGGTGTAGCAGTAGGCTTGGGTAGCGGAGTAGCTGTGGGAGCGGGTGTGGCTGTTGGGACGGCTGTAGGTGTCGCAGTAGGCTCAGGGGCTGATGTGCACGCAGCAAACGCCACAGCTATAACCGTCGTCGCAAGGACGGCGATCAATCGGAGTTTCGGTGTCGATTTCAATTCTTTTCCTTTCAGGTTTTCAGGTTTTAGAGCATTGATGCGCGAGCCTTGTTGCGGGCCAGCAGCAACATGAAGAACGGAGCGCCGACCAATGCGGTGACGATGCCGACGGGGATTTCAGCAGGGGCAATGGCAACTCTGGCCAACGTATCGGCAGCCAATAGGAAAATCCCGCCGCCAAGCGCGCTCAACGGAATCAAAGCGCGATGATCGGCGCCAATCAGGAGTCTCAACGTGTGCGGTGCGATCAGACCGACGAATGCAATGGATCCGGAGAACGCAACCGCAGTTCCGGTGATGAGTGAAGCGGCAAGCAGCAGCAAGTTGCGGGTCAAGACTACTCGGACGCCAAGCGATTTTGCCTCATCTTCGCTGACCATGAGCAGGTTCAGATCGCGTGAGAAGATAGTCGCTACGGCAATGCCCATAATCACGAGCGGCACTGATATTCGGATGTCGGTCCAGGTGGATGCATCCAGTCCGCCAGCAAGCCAGAAAATCATTTCGCGTTGCGCCTGCAAATCTGAAGTGAAAACGATGATGGCGGAGATGATGGCGGCCATGAAAGCACTCAACGCCACACCAGCCAAGAGCAGCGCAGCCATAGAGAATCGGCCTCCGAAAGAAGCAACGACGTAGACTAGAGCGAGGGCCGTGGCGGACCCGACGAACGCCAATGCAGGCAAGGCTAGTACAAATACGGTCTGCAAACCTAGCGCGATTGCGATAACCGCGCCGAGTGCGCCGCCGGTTGATACGCCGATAATGCCGGGATCGGCCATCGGATTGCGAAAGAGACCTTGCATCACGGCGCCAGATACGCCGAGGGCCGCCCCGACGGTTAAAGCGAGCAGAATACGGGGCAATCGAATCATCTCGATAATCGCCCGTTCGGTCTGTGGTGCGGTGGAATCTGCGAAACCGATCTGCTCAAGAAGCAATCCAACAGAGTGCGAAGGCGGGATTGTGTACGGTCCGACCGCGGCAGCGACGATTGCTAGCCCAAAGCCGACAACAATCAAAGGAGCGGCTCCGGCGACGATTTTCACTAATACCGGCGAATTGCTGAGGCGGGAGAACGACCTCAACAGACGCAATCGAAGTCGTACCGGCCATCTTCCGGCACGCGACGACTTGCTGTGTCTAGAGCGCAGGTGCGACGCTCTTGAGCTTACTATCCGCAAACTAAAAATCCCTGCCGCTTTCGTGGGGCAGGGATTCCGCTGGTTGTCCTAGTCTCGGGCGGGAGACGCGGCATTGACCTGAGGCACTCCCTATGGCGAAGAGCGGCTACTCATCTCAATCTGGCAGGTCTCCTGACTTTCGGATCATCGCCTTACCCGCGCCTTCCCGTCATTTTGACAGTGGCTCAAGCAGGGGGCTAACCGATTACAGTGGCGCCTCCGCAGCGGATTCTCACCGCTTTCCCTTTTCATGCTCGCTTGACGAGCATCACCAGGCTGAGTTGAACTTGTTGTGCGTCCCATGATACCAATGGTCGTCTGGATTTTCAACGCAGCTTGCACTTTTCTCAAAGGGCTCACTTTCGTCGGAATGACGATGCTGACATCGCGACGTTATTGTGCAAACGTCCATGCAGAGGATGGGAATCGGTAACGAAGATGGCCTTTGCAAGTGTCTCATGTTAAGACATACGATTATTCTGATCAGCATTTCCGACCACAGACGAATATCGACCGGAACCACACCAAAGCTATGGCAATAGATCGAAGCGAAAATGCCCGACCGATGGGCAAGGTGGTGATGTTGCAGGGAACTGGATCATCTGTCGGCAAGAGCTTGTTGGTGACTGGATTCTGTCGGATCTTCGCACAAGACGGTTATCGAGTAGCACCATTCAAGGCGCAGAACATGTCGCGAAATTCGGGAGTCACGCCTCATGGGCTCGAAATCGGCCGGGCGCAGATTGCTCAGGCACAGGCTGCGGGAATAGAACCTGAGGTCGAGATGAATCCAGTACTGATCAAACCAGAAGGCAATGCCACTGCGCAACTCGTTTCTATGGGGAAGATGGCCGGCAAGTTGCATGCTTATGAGTACATGACGCGGCGCGAGAGGCTTTGGCAGAACATCAAGGATTCGCTTGACGCGCTGCGCTCTAGATTCGACATCGTCGTGATTGAAGGGGCGGGAAGTCCGGCTGAGATCAATCTCAGGGCCGGAGACATCGTCAACATGGCGGTAGCCCTGTATGCAGATTGTCCGGTATTCATCATCGGCGACATCGACAAGGGAGGGGTATTTGCATCGCTGTACGGCACGAATGCTTTGATCAGCGATGATGAACGTGCGTTGGTCAAGGGCTTCATCATCAACAAATTCCGCGGTGACCAGAGTTTGTTGGATTCGGGGCTCGATCAGTTGAAGGAATTGACGGGTGTATCGGTGATCGGTGTTGTGCCGTACTTTACAGACGTGTATGTCCCGGAAGAGGATGCACCGTTGGAGGCGCGTAGGTCTGATTCTGGTCTTGAGGATGAGCACGTTGATATCGCAGTGATCGGGATGCCTAGGATTGCCAATTTCGACGAGTTTGATCCATTGGCGCGCATGAGCGATGTCCGTCTTCGCTACGTTCGCGAAGCGTCGGACTTTGGCAACCCTGATCTGGTGATACTGCCGGGTTCCAAGGTGACGGTTGCGGATCTCGAATTCGTCAGAATGTCAGGCATTGAAAGACAAATCAGGCGTCACTTATGGAACGGCCGCGCAGTGATTGGCATATGTGGCGGACTGCAAATGCTAGGGAACACAATCCGCGATCCGCTTGGTATCGAGTCAGACCAAACCGAAGTACGTGGTCTCGAAATACTCGATGTTGATACTGAGTTTTTGGGCGAAAAAGTGACTGTGCGAACTGATGCCTCGGTGGTTGCCGACAGCGGACTTATTGCCGGGGCTAGTGGAGTGAAGGTTTCAGGTTACGAGATACATGTTGGAGTTAGCCATAGTGGTGTTGGTGCGACACGGGCGTTGGAATCTGTCCGATCAAAACAAGCTGTTGGTTACTTGGACGCTAACGGGCGTGTGTTTGGGACGTATATGCACGATTTATTCAAGAACGAAGAGTTCGCAGACCGTGTAGTCGACAATCTTGCGCGTATGAAAGGTGTGGAACGTCTGGCGGAATCTGAACCGTTTTCGCAAGATTCAGAGTTCGACAAACTGTCCGCTCATCTTCGCCGTAGCATCGACTTCGCGGCAGTTTACGAATCGATGGGCTTAGATTTGAACTAGGAGGCCTCTGAACAATACCGTTTTACGTTGAATCCGTAAGGACTTGATCAGAGGTTTCTAGGTTGTAAAGGATTTGGAAGGGCAGACGTCTGCGTACGCTGTCTTCTGCGTCAAATCTCTTTATGTCCGATTTTTCAAAGCTCTCTGCGGCCGACGGTGCGAGATTGGATCTGCGAACAGACACAGCTTGCCCACGATTATCAGCATCCCAGTTCAGTTTCTTGGTGTAGAATTCATTACTTATGCGGGAAGACGCTTGCGTGCCACGTACAGTAGCGTCTTTCGCAACTGTAGATACCTGATATTCAGCAGAACATGGATCTGTCCGAAAAGAACCGGATCGCCACCACTCAAAGCATCGCGGGACGACCTGCTTCGCGTTTTGAGAACTCAAGCAACGGTTACACGCCTTCACGTTCTCAGTTATTGTCAACCCGCATCAGTAACGATGAACTGTTGCAGATGTATCGCCTGATGCTCCTCATTCGAAGGTTTGAAGAGACCTGCGGGCAACACTATTCGCTCGGGCATGTTCGAGGATTCCTTCACCTATACATCGGACAAGAAGCTACCGGAGTCGGTGCCATCACCGCGCTTCAAGCCCGCGACTACATCGTCACTCACTACCGCGATCACGGCCATGCCATCGCCCGCGGTCTCGACACCAATCGCATCATGGCAGAGATGTTTGGTCGACGCACCGGTCTGAGCAAGGGCAAGGGTGGCTCGATGCACATCTTCGACGCCGCCAAGGGTTTCATGGGCGGTCACGCCATCGTCGGCGCACAGTTGCCCCTTGCCGCTGGCATCGCACTCGCGCAACAGTATCAAGGCACTGACGCTGTAACGATGGTCTTCTTTGGCGACGGCGCAACCAATCAAGGCACTTTCCACGAAACTCTGAACCTGGCATCGGTCTGGCAGTTGCCGATCATATTCTTCATGGAAAACAACCTCTACGGCATGGGATCAGCAGTTGGAAGAGTGAGGCTGCGCGGAGCCGACTTCAGCGATGCATTAGGCGCGTACGATATGGAAGCTGTATCAGTAGACGGTATGGATGCGGTAGCTGTACGCGAGGTTACTCAGCAGGCGATTGATCAAATTCGGGCTCATGGCAGCCCGATTTTTATCGAATCCAAAACCTTCCGATTCGTCGGACACTCCTTCGCCGATCCCGGGGACCAGTATCGTGAACGCTCTGAAATCGAACAATGGCGACTTCGCGATCCGCTTGCAACCTTCCCCCGACAACTCTTGGAGTACGGCATCGCCACACAAGGCGATCTTGATGATCTAGTTCGAAGCGTCAATTCTGAGATCGATGCAGCCGTCGAGTTTGCATCAAACAGCCCTGATCCCGACCATTCAGAAGCTTTTGATGACGTGTACACATGATCTTCGTTTCGAGAATGTGCCAGAACTATGCCTGAACTCACAATTCGTGAAGCCATAACTCTCGGGTTGGCCGAGGCGATCGAAAACGATGACAAAGTCTTCATCATGGGCGAAGACATCGGGGAATATGGCGGTGCATACTCCATCACCAAAGGCTTTCTTGAGAAATACGGCGAGCAGCGCATCAAAGATACGCCGATATCTGAAGCAGCATTCATCGGCGCAGGTATCGGCGCCGCTAGTGTAGGACTGCGACCAATCGTCGAATTGATGTCGATGAGCTTCTCTTTGGTCGCATTCGATCAGATTGTCAACATGGCCGCCAACATCCGCTACATGTCTGGCGGTCAGATCAAGGTGCCAATGGTCATCCGAGCTCCGACTGGCGCAGGTGTTCAATTAGGAGCAACTCACTCGCAAAGTTTCGAGACGTGGCTCGCAGAAGTGCCGGGCATCTATTGTGCATGTCCATCAACGCCGCGCGATGCCCTCGGCATGTTGCGCACTGCAATCAAAGATGACAACCCGGTGATATTCGCAGAACATTCGCACATCTACGCCTCGCGCGGAGAAGTCCCAGACGCATATTATGAAATCCCGCTCGGAAAGGCACGCATAGCTAAATCAGGCGCAGATATCACCTTCGTTTCATACGGGCACGGAGTACATCTTTTGCATGACGCGGCCGAGCAGCTACATGAACATCAGATCGATGCCGAGATCATCGATCTTCGCTCCTTGCATCCCGTGGACTACGACACAGTCGTATCATCGGTGCAGAAAACTGGACGTGCGGTGATGCTGGACACTGCCAGACGAACTGGCGGGATAATGTCTGAGATCGTGGCCGATGTTCAGGAACAAGCCATGGATTGGCTTGACGGACCAGTGATGCGAGTGGGCGCCAAAGACGTGCCGTGGCCTTACAACCGCGGATTGGAGCAATACATCCTGCCGGATGCCGAAGACGTAGTTGCAGCAGCGCGCAGAATCATATCGTTCTGAAACGCGCAAAAATCACCCATAGAACCTAAACAATCGAGGAGCCAACTGTTGATTCACGAAGTCACGATGCCAGCAATGGGTGCCGACATGACTGAAGGCACCGTTGTCAAGTGGTTGAAAAGCGAAGGCGATGAGGTGGCGCGTGGCGACAAACTCGCCGAGATCGAAACCGACAAGACGGTGGTAGAGATGGAAGCGTACAACGCAGGCATCTTGCGCCGAATAGTACTTGGCGACGGCACCAAAGCACCCGTGGGATCGCTCCTCGCTTATATCGGCACTGCGGATGATGTATTACCAGACTCAGATGGTGTATCCGACACAGGTGAACCTCAAGTCGAGGAAACGGTGATTCAGCCGGAAGCCGAAATTGAACTACAGGTTGCACCACCAAAGCCAACACCCGTCGTACAGCCTGAACCTGTCGCATCGATCGTATCTGCGCCCGCGCCTCCCGCCCCCTCGGTAGAAGGAGCAAGGATAAAGGCCTCGCCATTGGCAAGAAGATTGGCGAATGAAAGGGGCTTCAACCTCGCCGCAATACCGGGTACCGGTCCCGGCGGTCGCATCACTAGAGACGACGTGCTGAGTTTCACACCAGCACCGGATTTTGCATCTTCTGGCATCGCAACATCGGTGCCTGCCGTGACTATAGACGGCTCCGACATCGAGCTGACTACGATGCGGCAGGCGATCGCACGTGTAACGCGTCGCAGCAAGGACGAAGCACCCCATTACTACGTGACCACCGGCATTGACATGACAGACGCCATGTCTTTCCGTTCCCAACTTAATGCCGAGATTCAAGAATCTGGCACTCGAGTTTCGGTGAACGACATGATCATCAAGGCTTTAGCGATGGCCATCGTCAAGCATCCCAAATGGAACACGACATTCCATGATGATCGTCTACAGGGAAACGACAGCGTCAACATCGGTGTTGCGATCGCATTAGACGCCGGTCTCATCGTGCCAGCTATACTCGGCGTTCACAACATGTCGTTGGTCGACATAGCCAACGCATCCAAAGACCTCGGCAGCCGTGCGCGCGGCGAAGGCGGCACACTCACTCAGCAAGAGCTGACAGATGGAACCTTTTCGACTTCCAACCTGGGAATGTTCGGCATCGACACATTTGCCGCCATTATCGTCCCACCACAAGCCGGGATTCTAGCGGTTGGCGCCGTTAAGCCGACACCAGTCGTCCAGGATGGCGAGATAGTAGTGCGACAAATGATGAATGCAACGATTTCTGCCGACCACCGCGTTGGTGATGGTGCAGAAGCTGCGATTCTGATGAACGAGGTAAAGGACAACCTCGAGCGACCGTTGCGGTTGATCTTGTGACGATCGATTGATACTAAAATCTGGTCGACCTACTCGCCATGTGCGAATATTAACGCACCGTGTACGCCCATGAATCATTCACCGATGCTGAGTGCTCGATCCTGAGTAGATTCTTCACGAATACCGATCGGCCGGTCTTCGCAATCGTCAATCTGCCTGAGATTGTTAAAGGCGCAATGTTCGCGCGTTACAGCCGTACTCACATGTCTTTGCGACGAATGTTCCTCAAGGAGTTCTACGAACAGCCCGACATCGGCATCAAGTCCATCGCTGATGAAGCTGCGCGGCAAAACGCCACCGATGACTCGGTTGCGCAGCAATATGCAGAAGGACTGTATCGACGCGTATTCGTGCAATATGGCGACGATTCTGTAGCCCAACTTGGCGGCGCGCATCTCGCGTGTGAGCAGGTATCAGCAATTTTGGCGAAAATAATCGAGCGCGGTCGATTGGCCGCCTATCTCGAGCAGAGCACACGTTACATCTACTTCGATGATAAGTTGCTCGGATTGGATGGCATCGAGAGTTTTCGCTATCGCACACCTCCTGAGATCGTTGCCGGTCCGCTAGCGGAAAGATACACTACGGCGATCGACTCGCTGTTCGAGAGCTACTCATTCGTGGTCCGCGAGATGACGGAGTACTTTCAAAGACGTTTCCCAAGAGATGACGGCGAGGGCAGGGCAGCGTACAAACGTGCTACGCGGGCGCGGGCTTGCGATTCGTCACGCGGATTGTTGCCAGCATCCACAACTTCCAACATCGGCATCTTCGCTACTGGACAGGCTTACGAAAACATGCTGATGCGAATGAATGCGAGCCATCTGCAAGAGGCAAATGAATACTCCAAGATGATGCTCGCAGAACTGCGTAAAGTGATAGCAGGATTTCTTACAAGGGTAGATGTCGAAGACCGAGGTGTGGCGTGGAGCAACTATTTCCAAAGTATCGATGACGACATGTACGCCATCGCCAATCAATACGAAACACCGGAATTTGAAACCGAGTTCGATGTCGAACGCGACGAAGTCCAACTTGTCGAGTGGGACCCCGATGCAGAACTGCGAATTATCGCCGGTGCGCTTTATCCGTATTCCCATCGTAGCGATGAAGAGCTGCTCTCCGTGGCTTCACGAATGAGCGAGGAGGATCGTCGCCGTCTGATCCGGGCATACGTCGGTAATCGTACCAACCGCCGTCACAAACCTGGTCGCGGCATGGAGCGGACTCATTATCGGTTCGACGTGTTGTCAGATTTCGGCAGCTATCGCGACCTGCAGCGTCATCGAATGATAACCATCGATTGGCAGAGACTTACACCGAGACACGGCTATTCAACACCCCCTGAGATTGAAGATGCCGGGACTGATGTGGCAAACCGGTGGCATGACGCTATGAGTGATGCCATTGCGTTTTACGAAGAGGTGCTGACGCACCACGGGGAAGATGTTGCACAATACGTTGTGCCTTTCGGGTTCCGCATTCGCTACAACATCCAGATGAATGCGCGTCAGGCTTTTCACATGCTTGAGTTGCGGACTGGTCAATCTGGTCATGCGGATTATCGTCGCATCTGTTTGAAGATGCACGATCTTATTCGCAACCAAGCCAGACATCAAGCTATTGCTGATGCGATGACGTATGTAGATCGCCGAAGCTACGGTTTGGGGCGGCTTGCAGCGGAGCGTCGGCAGCAAGAGGGCACACAACTAGACATGGGTTGGGGGTGAAGGGGCACCGACCGAAGTTTCGGTGGTCCGAGTTCCTAAACTTGTGGTTTGTCGGCCGCAGAATCACTTAGGGCGTTGGTTTCTAAGTTGATTTTCCAACTCACGAACCCGTGCTTCAGCAGTCTCAGCGCGCTCCCACTCGATATCAGCGCGTGCTTCGGCAGCGAAGCGGGCTTTCCTTTCGGCAACAAAGGTGTCTATCGGATGGCCGGTGCTTGGGTCGTAGAAGTTCAACGCTCCATATTCCCAACGAAGGTGAATGTTGAGAACTCGGCTGTACCCTTGAAGACTGTCGTCTCCCAACTCTTCGATTTCAACAGGTTCGTATTTGCGGCCCACTAAACGATCGCCAGCTAGGCGCGAGCCGTGGTATTGGCCAGTCTCATCAAATCGCCAGTATTCTTCAATTCCCAGGTTCGCGTAGTCAGATCGCTTTTCATTCGCATCTATACTGCCAGTGGTCTTTGATGCCACCTCCAACACGAAGTCCGGTGGTTTTCCCTGCTCTGATATTACGTAGCCGTTCCTTAGTCGATACATTTCACGGCTGGCATTGAAAGATATCAACAGATCGGGGTACCGCAATCCTGAGGTGCTCCTAGGGGCATTCGGGCTTAAGTATCGCTCTCCAGCCACAAGTGTCGTGTCGAGGTTACCCAAATGCATGGCTAGGTGATGTACACAGCCGGTGAAGGTCAGATGGTCGAAAGAGGTCATCTTGTCTTCCGGGTTGTACGGCGGGTCTGGGAACTCGAAGTCATCCGAAACCCGAGGCATCTTTGGTAGTTTGACTTGTGTTGTCATTTGGCACCTGACAGTCGGTTCAAGGTCAGCCTGGGATACTAAGCTTTCCTTGGATTTTCCGGCAAGGCTTTATCCTAACCATTATACTTTAACGATGCCATGCCATAACTGTATAAGACAGCGATGAGTTGCACGTTTCAGGCATTCCATGGATAGTGTGCTGGCCCTTTATCTACACTGCAAGCCACTGCCAACCAGTCTTCCTGCGCGATGTGGTCGAGATGCCCTTGCCCCAAATTCACGCGCACTGTCGTATCGCCAGCAATGGCGGCGGCCAACTTGCCGTAGTAGTCCTTCTCTGCAGCACCAGTCGATAGCATGATTTTGCTAGCACCTATCCTGCTTGCCAATCCCATCGGATCGAAGTTGGACAGCGTCGATCGCGCTTCTTCCCAATCATCGGGATGCGTTCTCTTGAAGTCGTTGAACTCCGCTACCGGGTAGTCTGGTTGGCGAGTCATACGGTTATCGATGTCAGCGAAAATCAGGCCGCCGCTCTGCAGTGCGTGAACACCGTCGGTGAACGCTGCGGTAATCCATGCAAGATCACCTCCTGAAATCGCCAATCGCGACGCATCGATATTCGGTTGTTGCAACAATATCTGTACGGCGGTGATACAGTCGGACACGATATCTCCCCAAACATAAGAGTCTTCACTGGGGAGTCCATCAGTGAGCAGTCCGGGATATGCCGCGCTGTAGCCTGAGTTTGACAACCGCTGCCCGCGATGGCACAGTGCCATAACTACGTACGTCGCCCGACGTTCGTATGGCGGCACGGCGACTACGCTGCCGTAACCTGGCGCTTGAAACAGAGGCACATGCGGGCCGCCTGATTTCGGGACATGTAGATAGGCGTACAGAGGATAGTCGCCGACTCCGTTGAAACGAACTGAGTAAGCGTTCGAAGTTTCATTAGTTCGGATCGGCAGGGCTTCAATGTCAACATCACCTTTGGAGGCGTTGACAGCCTTTTCAACTCGGTCAGACCAGTAGGCGTTCATTTGTGATTCTCCGTTCGCGTTTACAGCGCAACTGGATTGAGATGATCAGCTAGGAACTGATACATCACTTTGTCGTGTCCCACACCGGTACCACCATCGTGGGCACAGTTCTCGTATGCATAAAGTTCTTTGTTGCGACTGCCGATGCGATCGAACACTGCGTAGCCCGTCTCAGGTGGACATACATCATCCATCAAACCGATGTTGACGATGATCGGGCATTCAATCTTGTCGACAAAGTTGTGAATATCGTGCAGGTCCAGCGTGGCACGTGCTGCATCTTCACGTTCAGGATGAAGCCTGAGATAGTCGTTGATCTCTTCATACGGGTACGAACGCGTCAGCGATGCCGCATCCATCATGGAACAGAGGTACGGCGCACCAGCAGATGCACATGCCACATTGCCGGCACGGAGTGCCGATACCAGCAACGTAAGTGCTCCGCCCTGGCTTCCGCCTTGCACGCAGATACGAGAGGAATCTACTTCATCGAGTCCGCTCAGGAAGTCAAATGCGCGTATCGCATCCATGTAGAAGCCACGATAGCCGTATTCCGTTCGCTTATCGAGATTGTGAGTCAGCAGACCGGGATATCCGGGATTGAATACCGAGTTGCTACGTAGTTTGTTGCGCGGCGCAGCTGAAAATGCGGCATATCCCTTCATTGCCAAATCTGTAGGCAACTTGGGCTCACTGACATATCCCGGTACGAATAGATATCCGGGAAGTTGTCCTTCAAAGTCGCGCGGGCGACAGTACCAGCCAGCAATCTCTAAACCGCCATAACTGTCGTAGCGCGCCTCGAACACCTCTACTTCGCGAGTAGACCGCATCGGTACGGGTTCAAGTCGAGGGTTCAGCGGTGCCGCTAAGGTTTCCGCTTCGGTTTGCTGCCAATATTCGTCGAAATCGTCAGGCAGCTTCACTGACGATTCCCATTCGGACGGATCACGCCGCGTCATCGATTGCACCTCTCTACAGGATTTCTAGTTGCTAACAATTTAACACCTTTCCTTGGTGCGCGAGATATTGCCAAAACCAAAGTAAAGGTTCCACTGCTGAAAAAACCATCTCACCCTTGCAGGAGAGCATCGGGGTGAAGGAACGGCTAGCATTCCGTCATCATTTGTTGAGTGTCTTCTCACTCATCAGCCAGGCTGGGACAATCGCAACTGCACAAGCAATGGCTGCATACATGAAGAAGCTCGAGAAAACAGCCAGTCCAGCTTCGTTCGCCGCGTCAGGATTCGCTATCATCTCTTCGATGTTCGGCGCACTGGTCAAGAACTGTTCGGCACCCAATGAAGCAACGATGGCCAATCCAAATGTCATCCCTATATTCCGCGCCAGCGTCAGCAGCCCTGAAGCAACGCCTCGATTCTCTTCAGGCACTCGACGCAGGGCGCTTTCAGTTATCGGTGCAATAACTAATCCCAATCCGATGCCTACCAGCGCCAGGTCGATAGAAGCTCGCGGCTCTTGGATTTCCAGACCCCAATCCGATATGAAGATGAAACCAATTGCCGCAATCACGAACCCTGCAACAGTAGGGACGCGAACGCCAAGATATGTTGCGATTATCCCACCAACCAGAGCTGATACGCCCAAAGCAATAGTCATCCGCATCAATAGGAGTCCCGATTCAAACGCGCTCTGACCATAGATAGTTCCGGCCAGCAGGGGAACTGAAATCAATCCGATCATCAACGCGGCGCCTACCAAGAGATGAGTGGCATTCGACCAGACAAAGTCTTTCAACCGGAACAAAATTTGAGGTATCGCGGGATCTTTAGGTCGACGTAATCGGACTATGAGAATGATGATCGCGATCGCCGCTACAGCGAAGGTGATCAGCATCAACAAGTCTGGCTCGGATACACGGAATAGCCCGATTGTCATCGTCGTCAGTGCAGCCAGAAATGCGGCGACTGCCAACCAATCGATAGACGCGTCACGTGAACGGCCTTTTGGCATCCAAATTAGCACTAGCACAGTAATCATCGCAAGCGGAATGTTGAACCAAAACGTCCATTCCCATCCGATCCAGTCAGTTACCGCTCCGGCCCATACCGGTCCAAACACTCCTCCTGCTTCAGCGCTGGCCCCAACCATCCCATAAGCGATTATGCGACGATTCGGACCTACTAATTCTTCGGCAGCCGCAAGCGAGATCGGTATTACGGCCCCGGCGCCTAATGATTGAACCACCCGCGCAATGATTGTCCATCGATACGAATCGATGAACGATGCCGAATCTAGGTACTCAGAGATCGGCACCGCAGCAGCTACTCCACACGAGCCGATCATGAAAACTACCAAAGCCACCCAAAATGCTCTGCGATAACCCCAACGGTCCGAAAATCGTCCCATTATCGGCATCGTCGCTGAATAGCCGATCAGGAACGCGATTACCAACCAAGACGCCCGATCTATGTCGTTGACTGGCACCTTCAGGCTCTGCATGATGTCGGGCAGTATCGTAACTACCAGCGTCATATCGTCGGCGGCTATGAACACGCCGTAGCACAGCGGTAGAAACAGCAAGTAAGGAGATATCGCATTACGAACTCGCATCATCAATTCGCGGCTCCACATCCACATCTATTCGATTGAAGGCTCATTCGATGATGGGAGGCTCAATGATGAACGTCTCGCCGTACCGACTCAATTCGATGATTCGCACGGTTTGGTCCGTATCCCTGTTTTGCATAGCTCCAGTGATCCGAGCCGATTTCATCTGAAACGTCCGATGGTCGATCACCACTTCGCCAATGCCAATGCTGCCAGCTTTTATCTCCCCGAGCAATGATCTGAGACCGTCCGATAGCAATGGAGACTTCACTCTGTAATCCTCGCCCGGTTGATGCGTTTCCATGAACTCCGGTTCTGTAAACGATGCAAGCACATCACGAACAGCTGCTATCGGTTGTAGAAATCCGACTGGATTCTCATCTTGAGGCAATAGTTCCCAGATACCAGTCAATGGATTGGTCAACCAAGTGTCACGGCCCATAAGGATCGCATCGACTTCGATATATATGCGCCCTAAGTTAGCCTCTGCGGTGATGCTCATCGCAGTTTCGTTGATCGCACCTTCAATGTGCTGAAGTTCGAGGCCGCCAAGTGCTTCAGTGAACCCGTTCTCATGATCCAATACAAACCACAGGCTACCCGCGCTTTCCAATGCCTCAGTGGCGATTTGAAGCACCTCATCTGGCTGCAAAGGTTCAGGCGTCGGAGTGGCAGTAGGTTGAGGGATCGGAGTGGCAGTAGATTGGGTGGGCGGAGTAACGGTCACCAGCGGCGTAGGTTCAGCAGAGCTTGAACATGACACTGATAGCGAGGCGCCTAACAGTGAAGTTATGCAGAGCACGAATATGCCGGCAGCCAAACGGCGCATGAGGTCCAGTTCCCGATTCAAGTAAAGGCACCAACGTGCCCTTTAAGAGCCACTATCTTGGATGCGATTCTAGACTAGGAAACCTCCGAACAAGCCTTTGTTCCAAAGCAATTCGTAGTAGCGGTTCGCGAAGCGTCCCCAACTTGATCAGAGATTTCATGAAAAAACATCCAGATGGACGCACCAGACGCCATATCAGCGAAAATCCTACCTTATCGTCTCATTGAGGCTGATATCGCTTTTCAGGATCCGAAAGCGACGGATCTGGAGGGTCTATGCTACGTTCGAGCGTGATGTGTGCACCGTTGTAGTAGTCCAGCGAGAATGGCAACTCGAATAGAACTGTGGAGTATCCAGCAGCATTCATGTTGAACGATGCCACGTAATGCGCTTGGTCGTCGTCGATAAGGTAAAGACGGTACTCTTCTCCCTCAGGCGCCTGTTCCACTCCGCCGATTACTAAAGCCCCCAAAGGCTGGCTCTTGTGTTCCAGAAGATGCGCATAACCACCGCCTGAGGATACGGCGTCCGGCTGCCATGCAGGGCTCGCATACTCGTTGCGCAGAGTGGCATACGTGAGACTGATCTGATCATTCATCGATGACCGCAGAGCATCGTTGACCGCGGACATGCGCACCAGTTCCTCGTCTTGTCTAGATATGCGAGCATGTGCTTGGGTCAGCAGTTGCTCCGATGAGGCCATCGCAGCCGACATGTTTTCTGCACGCGCGAACGCAACCGCCACTTCGTTCTCCATATCCGAGATTTTGCGGTTCAGCTCAACGTTGTCAGCGCCAAGTTGAACCGCCATTATGCTTACCACGATGAATGATGCGATAGATGTGGCAAATGCCAGCCGGCCAGCAGTGACCATTCCACCCAAACGTTGCCAAAAACCCAAATCGGGTGTCGATTCTGGCACGACTTCGTCTTCAGTGATGCGTTGCTCCAGGTGCGATACCAACGTCGAATAAGCCAGAGTGGTATCTGAAACTCCGCTCTCGGACCGTGCTGCGGATATGAGGCGGTCACGCATCGCTACCGGCGGATCGAGGTCGCCTATACGTGCCGAAAACTCAGCCACGGTATCCATCATCTCTGACAACTGGTTGAACGCATCGATATCACGCGCAACCAGTTCTTCCACGATACGTTCATCATCTTCGTTCAGCGCGCCTAATGCATAGGCTGGAAAATCGGCGATGATTTCACTGTCTTTTCGCACTTCGTACATTGGCAAAACCTAGTCGTCCCCGTAAATCTCTTTGTCGAGTGCAACGCGCAGTTTCTTCAGCGCCAACCGCATCCGCGTCTTTACCGTACCCAAAGGCTGGCCTGTAGACTCCGCTATCTGTGTCTGCGTCATGCCTTTGAAGTAAGAAAGGTGAACCACCTGACGTTGCGGCTCAGGCAACACGTTGAGTGCGGCACGGACCTGCTCATACTCCGAATTGACCACGGCGGCATCAGGCGGCGAGATGTCATCAGATTCCAGATCGTAACGCTCAGTTATGTCATCGCTGTAGCGAGATTTGTCGCGCCGAAGCTTTCGTAACTCATCGATGGTTCGGTTGTGAGCGATGCGGAACAGCCAAGTCGTGAACTTCCCTTTGTCTGGCTTGTAAGTATCGCCGCGTCGCCAAACTCGCATGAATACATCTTGCGTCACTTCTTCAGACTTCACCGAGTCGTTGAGGATTCGCGCCGCAAGTCCGAACACTCGTTTCCCATATCGATCGTAGAGTGCCGCGAAGGCATCGGTATTCCGGTCCGATATCTCCGCCAACAGCTCTTGGTCGGTCAGTTGTTGATAGTTGATCATCGTCGTTGTCAAATCTTCGCTTCGAAGCGTCCTAAGACACCCTATGGATTAGCTGCCAGCTGTATTCAGATACGGAAGAAAGGTATCTGGTGGATTTTCTGAGGGTCGACTATTCCGTCGATCTCGGCGAGCGGTTTGAGCATTGCCAGCGAATCCAACTCTAATGAGACGTCCTCATGCGGTGGCATCATCTTCACCATGCGCGCCAACATCTCATAGGCTTCACGTGCCCGACCTGTGCGGCCGTAAAGATGGGCGATGTCGCCGATGTTGCGCCAGTTCCGCGGCATCAGCAAACTTATACGCTCGGCCGCGGCTATCGCTTCAGAATACTGTTCGCCTTGAGTGTGAATCATCTTCATATTGTTTAGAACCCGAGCCAGAACAACCTTGTTGTCAGCGCGCGGCAGATAGGTTCGTTCGAGAAGCTCCAACTTGTCTGGATCATTTGGCGGATCGATGTTTCCGCTGATGAGTTTCAAACATTCCCATCGTGAATATAGCCGTCCATGCCGAAAAGGATCCACAAACACCAGCGAATCACTCTCGCCGGCCGACAAAAGGAAGTGTCCCGACATGTTGACGCCCGACAACGATACTCCGATCCGTCTACCAACCTCCATGTAGATGATCGATAGCGTTATCGGGATGCCAAGTTTTCGCTCTAGAACTTCATTCAACAAGCTGTTGCGGATATCGTAGTAGTTCCCGATGTTGCCCTTGAAACCGTAATCGACGAAAAGCACATCATTGATGGAATAAAGTGCATCGAAGAAAGAGTAACGGACCGGCAAGCGTTGGCGCACACGTTCTGCCGTCTCACAGATACGTCCCATCTGGAGGGGGATGTCTATACTCGGGTCTCGTTCGGCAGCGATGAACAAACAAGACAGCGCCAGATTGATCTGATTCGCCGGACGCGACACTGAGCGCACGAAATTCCTTCGCGGTCCGATGTCTGATGTTCCCATGTCTAAGCATTGTAAAGCCGAAACTTCATTCAGGAACCCTGGGATGATGATTGTCTCAAATCCACCGAGAAGCACGCACGTCACACACCATACAACCTACGCGCACGTTGGTATAATCGACTCACAGCCGAAATACCTATGAGGTTCGATAGATCTTGAATCGGGGAGCTCGGAAAGCCGGGCTGAGAGGGTGGCGTTTCCACCGACCCATAAAACCTGATCTGGATAATGCCAGCGGAGGAACACCTGCCGATGTCACAAACATCGGAACATCCATCCCCAATCGTTTCGACGGACTCCGACCTCGAATCGGGTTCGAATGACACTTCTGGCTCCTCGGCATCTACTCACGGCCATTGGAAGGCAACACATGCCGTAAGTGTCCGCAACGCCTCGAAATCATTTTTCAACCCGAACACCCGGTCTGTCCAAGCCGTACAGGATGTCTCACTCGATGTAGATCTGGGAGAATTCCTAGTCATCGTCGGTCCAAGCGGATGCGGCAAGAGCACATTGCTGAACATGATAGCTGGGTTGTTGGAACCAGATGTCGGTACCGTAAGCCTGCGTGGCGATGCCGATGCGATGCTTGTTGGACGCGTTGCTTACATGCATCAAATCGACCTTCTATTGCCGTGGCGAAACGTGCTGTCCAACGCGATCCTCGGCCTCGAGATCGCTGGTATTGAACGGCAAGAGGCAGAGTCGAGAGCCGCCGAACTAGCAGAGAAATTCGGAATCGCCGACTTTCTGAATGCGTATCCTGCCACATTGTCAGGCGGAATGCGCCAACGTGTCGCGCTGCTGCGTGCCGTATTGCCAGAGCGTGATGTACTTTTGCTGGACGAGCCATTCAAAGCCCTAGACGCAATCACTCGCGCCGAGCTGCAACGTTGGCTGTCCGACGTCCTGGACCGCTCGAACCGCGCCACCATCATGGTGACACACGATGTCGAAGAAGCTTTGGTGCTGGGAGATCGAGTGTTGGTGATGTCCCCACGCCCAGGACGGATCACTCTTGAACTGGATGTCGATCTAACCAGGCCACGACCAAAAGACGTGGTGCGCGAGCCGCAATTCGTCGAATACAAGTGGCAGTTGCTTTCCGCGTTGGACGGAGTTGCAACGCCTTCGAGCCCCTGATAACGATGAGACTGCAACGACAATCTGCCGAGATGTCGCAAACCTTCGACGCTACGACTGCAGCAGTCAGACCTAGCACCTTCGGGATGCGCGTCAAGACGTTTCTGAGAGCTTGGGGTTCGGCGATGCTGCTCGCGACATCCGGCCTCGTGTTATGGGAAGTTTTGGTGCGCCTGCTGGAGGTGCAAACTTGGATCCTGCCGCCAGTTTCGTTAATCATTGCTGAGCTATTTGACAAACCCGATCTATTCCTTCGCCACGCATATATCACGGCGCAAGAGATACTGATCGGATTCGCCGTTTCCATAACCTTTTCATGCGTCGTGGCCACTGCCATGTTTTGGTCGAGGCTGCTCGAAAGGTCGCTGTATCCTTTCTTGATCGCATCGCAGACGATACCCGTATTCACTCTGGCACCGATGCTGTTGATCTGGATAGGGACTGGAATCGCCCCCAAGATCGTAGTAGTGGTGCTTTTCACTTTCTTCCCCGTAACCATCAACCTGATGACCGGCTTCAAATCTGTAGATTCAGATATGGTAGACATGTTTCGCACCTTAGGCGCGTCGCGGTGGCAGATGTTCACAAAGCTATATGTAAGGTCTGCCTTGCCATTCATGTTCGCGGGCTTGAAGGTTGCCGCTGTAGTATCTGTAATCGGCGCTGTCATCGGCGAGTGGATAAGCGCGGCATCTGGTTTAGGCTGGTTGATCAAGACATCCACGCCGAAATTCCAGACCGAGCTTGTTTTTGCCGCCATATTTACCCTCTCCATCATGGCAGCTTTGATGTTTATCTCTATAGCATTGTTGCAATCACACGTCTTACGAAACTACCCCGGGGCGAACCCGCAAGGAGGAGAATTGTGAAACGGATCATAGGTTTAGCACTGTCAGGCGCAATGTTGCTCGCATTCGCTTTTGGTTGCTCATCTGACCCCGAGGTCGAGAAGGTTTCGGTAGAACTGGACTGGTCACCGCCAAATGCGAATCACTCCGGCATCTACGTAGCCCAAGACCAAGGATACTTCGAGGAAGAAAACCTCGAGGTGGAGGTAAGTGTCCCAGCTGATGCTGCCGCTATCGCTCAGCTGGTAGGCGCAGGGCAGCGCGACTTTGGAATCTTCTACCAGACCGACACCACCCTGGCTAGAGCTGCCGGCGTGCCTGTAGTCGCCGTGCGCGCAATTGTCCAACGTCCTGTCAACTCATTGATGGCATTGAAATCTTCCGGCATCACCAGACCGGCAGATCTGAAAGGCAAAAAAGTCGGATATCCCGGAATCGAGTGGGACGAGTTGATGCTCGAAGCAATGCTGGAGTACGACGGTCTCACGTTAGACGATGTTGAACTCCACGATGTTGGCTACGCATTGTCACAAGTTCTTGCCGCCGGAACGATGGATGCTGTAATCGGCGCCTACTGGTCTTACGAGTCGTTTGTTCTGGAAGACATGGGTATGCCGGTCGAGATCATCTATCCCGAAGATTACGGCGTACCTCGCTACTACGAGATGATGCTCATCACGTCCGACCAAATGATCGAAGAGAAGCCTGATGTGGTTCGACGATTTGTTAACGCTTTTACAAGAGGTTTCGAGTACGCCGCCGAAGATGGGCAGCGAGCGATCGACATCTTGGTCAGCCTGAACGAAGACTCCATCGACGAATCGAGCGAATCGCTCGACCGCAGGGGCATCGAGCTGCTGGTGCCAGCTTGGCTCGACAGCCCTGACGGCAAATTCGGCACGTTATCAGAATCGCAATGGGAGTCGGTAGGCAACTACATGAAGAGCCGCGACCTGATCCCGCAAGACTTCGATGTCAGCACCGCCTGGACGGATGAGTTTTACGAGTAAAGAAACCTCTCTGATCAAGTAGGAGCGGTTCGCAAACCGCTCCTACGAAAATTCTGTCAGAACAATAACTTGATCAGGGGATTTCAAGAACCGCGTTTTTGCAACACGACATCATGCCTGGCCAACTGTTCACAGAATACTTCCTTACAGAAGGAATCAAGCAGACTCCTGAATGGCAACAACTACTTGAAAACCCTGAGGTTCTTCAAGAACTGCGTGATGTTGTTGACAAAAAGTTCAACAAGAACGACCTTTTTGACCAGCCGAACGAGCCGACTACCGAGCAAGAACTGATTCGACCCGTACTTGAAGTCTTGGGTTGGCGAAGTTATTTGCCACAGCAGTCGGCTAGCGGCGGCGAAGATATACCTGATTATCTGCTTTTTAGTGATGAAGCAGCCAAGACCCGAGCAGCTGCAGAATCTTCGGGCGCGGCGAGGTTCCGACACGCAACGGTTGTACTAGAGAGTAAACGCCGGGAATTGCCGCTCGATTCACGTGAAACAACGGGAAGATCCAAAATCGGTCGGACTCCTCATAGGCAGATACTCCGATATCTCTCTACTGCCGACGTAGAGTCTGACGGAAACATCCGATGGGGAATACTTACTAATGGAGCCGCGTGGCGACTCTACGACCATCGGACCCGACCACGTGCGACGGCATATTACGAAGCGAACCTCGAAAAAATCGTCCGAACCAATGAAGTTGACGAACTCCGCATCTTCTACCTTCTGTTCAATCGCGACAGCTTCATTCTTCACCGCGGCAACACAACGACGTTTCTAGAAACCGCGCTGCTAGAAAGCAAGCGCTACGAAGAACAGGTTGCAGAAGACATCTCGGGGCTGGTGTTCGATGATGTGTTTCCCAACCTCGTCGGTGCACTCGCCAAAGCATCTAACGAAAAACTTGATGAGGTCCACCGAGCCGCCCTTATATTCCTCTATCGCATCCTCTTCATCCTCTACGCCGAAGATCGAGGATTACTACCCATTCGTGATCGTCGGTATTTCGCATACAGTATGCGATCGCTGATACGTGATGACATCCGAGACAAAATGATGGAGGGAATAACATTCTCTTCCAACGCCACGAAATATCAAAACATCTTGACAACGCTCTTTCGAATGATCGAGAAAGGCGACGCCTCGATCGGCATCCCGCCATACAACGGAGGTCTGTTTTCGAATGATGCGGCTCCATTGTTGAGTCAAGTGCAGTTGGATGACGAAACCATCGCACCGATCATCTACACCTTGAGCCACACCCACGGAGAGGGAGGTTTACCGCGCTTCATCAACTATCGCGACATGTCGGTTCAACAACTCGGATCCATCTATGAGCGACTACTTGAGCAACAACCCATAAGAACCCCAGACGGTTTCATCACGATTCGCGCTAATCCATACGCGCGCAAGGATAGTGGCAGCTTCTTCACCCCGCAAGAATTGATAAACCTGATCCTGGAACATACCCTCGACCCACTTGTGGAAGAGCTTTTCACAACGTTTGAGGCTGAATCTTCAAAGCTGGAAAACGACCCAAGACCGAAAAATGAGCGGCTCGCCGAACTCAGAAAGATCGACCCTGCACAAGCGATTCTGGACCTCAAGGTTCTTGATCCCGCGATGGGTAGCGGTCATTTTCTCGTAACCGCCGTCGATATCTTATCGGACTATATCGCCGACTTCATTGACAAAGCCCAAGTTGTCCCTGAATGGCTTGATGAGCCCTACGTCTCTCCGTTGGCCGATCAAATCGAGAATATCCGTTCCGAGATCATGTCGCGCGCGAAGGATAAAGGATGGAGACTATATGAAAGCCAGCTGACCGATCAAACGATCATTCGCCGCATGGTGCTGAAAAGATGCATCTACGGCGTTGACAAAAATCCATTAACGGTAGAACTTGCAAAAGTATCGCTATGGTTGCACAGCTTCACCGTCGGCATACCTCTTACTTTCCTGGACCACCATCTACGTTGCGGCGACTCACTCGTCGGTATGCAGGTAAATGAAATGCTTTCGGATTTGGAGAGACTTGGCGGCATAAACGCCGCAAGCGCGATGCAAGGTCTTCAAGAAGCTACATCCAAGATGAGGCAGATCGAAACGATATCCGATGCCGATATCGTTGAAGTGGAAAAATCGACTCAACTATTCAACGAGGTCGAAAAATCAACTGCAGAACTACGCAAAGCACTCGATTTCACATGTGGAATCCAATGGATGACTGCCGGACTTTCTCGACACTCCAAATCAGAAATTGAAACCCCAATTTCCAATTTCCTAACCAGTACTTCCCGAGACGTCTTCAACCTCATCGTCAGCGGCACAGAATCTGGAACACCGTCTTCAAACGAAGATTCGGAAGACGGAACGGCCTTCAACGAAATTTGGCGTCAAGCCACGCGGAATGCAGACGCGGAACGCTTTCAACATTGGGAAGCAGTATTTCCAAGCGTTTGGAATCAGTGGCAGGATGACATCCCGCAAGGCGGCTTCGACGCAATCATCGGAAACCCGCCGTGGGACCGAATCAAACTCCAAGAAGTCGAATGGTTCGCCACTCGAGAACCTGAAATTGCCCTGGAACGCACGGCCGCGGCACGTAGACGTGCCATAAACGAACTAATGACCAATGACTCACAGTTGGCACAAGATTTTGAAACCGCCAAGGCACACGCCGATAAGTTCAGCAACGTAATCCGAAATTCCGGCGATTATCCACTGCTCGGACGCGGAGACATCAACCTTTACTCGCTTTTCGTGGAAAGGGCGATGCATCTTATCAAACCCAACGGTCTCGTCGGATTGCTAGTCCCATCGGGTATCTATGGCGACCTTACTGCAGCCGAGTTCTTCAAAAAAACATCAACCAATGGACAAGTGCACAACCTGTTCGATTTCGAGAATCGCAAGATATTTTTCAAGGATGTACACGCTTCGTTCAAATTCTCAGCGCTCATCTTAGGCGGTGAAAACCGTACCGTTCCCGAGACGCGATGCGCATTCTTCCTGCACGATACCGTAACCATCAACGATCGCAATCGTTGTTTCACTCTGACGCCAGACGACTTTTCACGCGTGAACCCCAACACCGGCACAGCCCCGATCTTCCGTACCCGGCGTGATGCCGATATCACTCGCGACATATATCAAAAGCATCCAGTACTCGTTGACCGGTCCGGAAAAGAAGAACGCCGGACCTGGCCAGTGCGATACTCACGGATGATCGACATGACCAACGACTCGCGCTTGTTCCGAACCGCCAATCAACTCAAGACAGAGGGCTTTTACCCTGTAGGTGGCAACCGATTCAAAAAGCGAGACGAAATATACGTGCCGCTCTACGAAGGTAAGATGGTTCAGGCATACGACCATCGCGCGGCGAGCGTTGTAGTGAATCCGAACAACCTGAACCGTCCGGCTGTGACTCGCCCCACTGCGTTGTATCAACACGAAGATCCATATTGGGAGCCGACTCCACAGTTCTGGGTTAGTGAGGGTGAGATCGATTGGGTTGAAGGCTTGAATTGGGCTATAGGTTTCAAGGATGCAACCGCGTCTACTAACAGTCGTTCGATGATTGCTGCCATTATTGGCAAAACAGGTATCGGAAACACCCTCCCGTTACTTACGGCGGACGCCGGTACTTTGGAGATGTTCAAGAAAGATGCTCCACTGTTGCTGTCATGTTTGAATTCGTTTGCCTACGACTTTGTAGCAAGGCAAAAAATCCAAGGACAGCATTTGAACCTCTACATTGTGGAACAGATACCCGTCATATTCCCCGATGCATACAGCCGTCAATTCGGACACAGAGCGGCATTCGACATAGTCAAAGACCATGTTGCGCGTTTGACATACACATCGTACGACATGCAGCCGTTTGCACGTGACCTCGGCTACCAAGGCCATCCATTGCCTTGGGACCCCGAAGAGCGCAGACACCTGCGCGCCAGATTAGATGCCCTCTATTTCCACCTCTATGGCATCTCCAACGAAGATGCCGAGTACATACTCAACACCTTTCCAATCGTCCGTAGTGAAGACGAGCGAAAATTCGGTCGTTTCCGCACCTGCGAGATGATCATCTCCTACATGAACGCCCTCGCAGCTGATGACCCAGATGTGCAGGTTGATGTTTAACCCTCCTGTGCCACCCAGTTGACACCCAATCCGGTTTGCGGTTATCATCAGGACGTTGATACCTTGTTTTGACGCGTCGATCCCAATGTGGCGCATCGAAACAGTCGGTGAATCAGCGAGCTTAGGATCACGAAGCTGCTGCTGTCACTCCCGGCACGGGGATAAAACCGCTCAGGTTCCCTCCCATGCGCAGGTGATGTGTCAGCATCCAGCGCACAATCGAGGAACTGCAACCCGTGCCATACGTCAACGGTCTAGGCTGCAAAGAATGCAGCGCCGAATTCCCCATCGAACCGCTATACGTCTGCGACTTCTGCTTCGGCCCGCTCGAGGTCAATTACGACTATCACGCAGTTAGCCGATCGATCAGCCGCAAATCTATCGAACGTGGACCAGCGACTCTTTGGCGATACGCCGATCTGCTACCCGCCGATGCTGCAAACGCCGTCGATATCGGCGCCGGATTGACGCCTCTCATCAAAGCCGACAACCTTGGAGAAGTACTCGGCCTCGACAATCTATGGATCAAGAACGACACTGCAAACCCGACTCACTCATTCAAAGATCGAGTCGTGTCGGTAGCTGCCACCAAGACGTTGGAGTTCGGATTCGATACACTGGCTTGTCCCTCTACCGGCAACCTAGCTGGCGCCACCGCAGCGCACGGACGCAAAGCTAAACTGAACACGATGGTCTTCGTGCCGCACGATCTCGAGCGCGCCAAGATCAACATGGCCGCCATCTTCGGCTCCGTCATACTCGTCCGCGGAAACTACGACGATGTCAATCGGCTCTGCAGCGAACTCGCCGACGAACGTCGATGGGCGTTCGTGAACGTCAATATGCGTCCTTACTATTCCGAAGGCAGCAAGTCACTCGGCTTCGAGGTCGCAGAGCAGCTCGGATGGCGAGCACCGCGCCACATCGTGGTTCCCGTAGCTTCTGGATCACTGCTGACAAAAGTATGGAAAGGTCTGCGCGAGTTCACAGAACTTGGAATCATCGAAGATGCGCCAACCACGATGCATGCGGCTCAGGCACAAGGCTGCTCGCCAGTTGCAACCGCCGTACAAGAAGGAAATACACACCCACGGCCTGTCGTGCCAAACACCATCGCAAAATCGCTCGCTATTGGCAATCCTGCCGACGGATACTACTCCGCGAAAATCACCACGGAATCGGGTGGAAAAGGCTGCGTGGTGCCCGAAGAAGATGTCGCCGCAGGCATCCGACTGCTAGCAGAAACTGAGGGCGTCTTCGCCGAGACTGCCGGCGGAGTAGTCATTTCTGCACTGAAACAACTAGCCGAAAGCGGCGCCATCGCCAGAGATGAAGAAACTGTAGCGCTGATCACCGGCAGCGGCCTAAAGACCATGGACGCAGTTGCCGATACGATACGAGTCTCTACCATCGATGCGACGGTTTCCTCTTTTGATGAAATGCTGATGGGTGCTGCGGCATAACATCGACGCTTGTATAGCCCACAAGCGTTAACCCGGTATGACATACGCCTGTTAGATTGGATCTATACCCCAAGCTCTAAAGGCAAGGAATGACCCGCTTTGACAACCCTCTATCTGGTACGCCACGGTCGAACCAACGGTAACTTCGCCGACATCGCGCAAGGCCACTACGACGCGCATCTAGACGAGCAGGGCAGAGCTCAAGCGCAACTGCTGGCCGAACGAATCAAAGATTGGCACTTCGATGCTGTCTACTGCAGCGATTCGACGCGTACGCAGCAAACCGCCGCACCTTTTCTGAACCTCAGACCGGATCTCGATTTTGAAACGACGCCTGAGCTTCGAGAGAAGTTTTACGGCGAGTGCGAAAATCAACCGTGGCAGAAACTCTGGGAGAAATACCCAGACACCTTTGCACAACTTATCGATCCGTCAGTTGGCATCGATGTCAGATTGCCCGGCGCAGAAACCGACCGCGAACACATCAATCGAGTCGGAAAATTCACTGACCGCATCATCGCCCAGCATGATGATGACGCAGAGATACTAGTCTTCAGCCACGGCGGTTCCATCAAAGCCGCCGCATCATACATATGCGACATAAACACCGAGGCGATGTGGCGCCTCAAAACC
This sequence comes from Dehalococcoidia bacterium, assembly GCA_965242765.1. Taxonomy (GTDB): domain Bacteria; phylum Chloroflexota; class Dehalococcoidia; order Lucifugimonadales; family Lucifugimonadaceae; genus Bin127. Next base: position 273,359 of record CBDESY010000004.1, read on the forward strand.
GACAACACCAGCATCAGCGCGCTAATTTCTGACATATCATGGCGCGGACAAAAGTGGCAGATCAAGACCTGGAACGACATTAATCACCTGAATGGTTTGCACCAAGCACCTATGAACAACCCTTCGTTCTAGCGGAACTCGTAGTTTCGGTTCGCGAACCGCAACTACCTGATCGAAGATTTCATAGGCAACCGCGTCTATCTCTCGCAGACCACACCATCCTCATCACCATCCCGCGCACTTGGCACTAGTGCAGCTGGGAAACCGCGTCCGTTACCGCTCTCGCCCTTGATGCGCTCTTCTCCAGCCTCTTCGGCTTCGTCGCAAGTAGCGTAGATTTTCTCCAGCGAATCTGTTGGGGCCTCGGTAGTGGTTGGCAGCGGTGATGGCTCTACGATTGCCGTCGGACTGATTTCCATCTGATCGCTAGTGCTGGAATCTAAAGTCTTTTCGCAGACCACGCCATCGCCATCACCGTCTCTTGCGCTTGGCACTTGGTCTTGCGGGAACCCCCAACCACTACCCAGCTCGCCCATGACGCGTTCCAAACCCGATACCTCTGCATCATCGCAATTTCCATAGATTTGCTCTACATCACCCGTTGCTAGCGGCAATGGGGTGGTTTCTGCTGTAGGTGAAATCTCGACCTCATCAGGTTCAATGTTCGTTGTTGGATTAGTGATATATCCAGCAACAACCAACTCTTCGCAGTTCGCACGATGTTGCTCAAAATCACGTTTCCCACCGTCGTAAATCACCGCCAATTTGCCATCCAACATGAATTGGGAAAACACTTGCCCATCGGACCGACGGATGTCGCCCAAGATGCGACTGAATCCGCCGTCCTCGAATTGCGTTATCAGAATGTAGTCCGTTTCGACTGAAAGAAAGTCTGTCGCCTGCTGCTTGGACCACTCCCCGCATGCTTCCTCGAATTGATCACTAGTGCGAGTCTCAGGCGTGTCGATACCCTCGATGCGTATCGTTTGCAGCCTCAGCTGTGCAATCTCAATCGCCCCGATTTCCACTTCAACGGTGTCACCATCCAAAACCCGGACGATCGTCACTTCGTACTCGCCTTCCGGCAATGGCGTGGGCAATGGAATAGGTGTCGGATCGGGCGTTGCAGTTGGGACGGGTAGGGGAGTAGGCGATGGCGTAGGAGTAGGTTCAACGGCGATCGTCGATGTTGGTGTGATGGTAGCGGTCGGCGGCAATTCCAACTCATCTGCATGTGCATCCCCGTCACCTTCACCGCCATTCAACTGTTCTTTCGAGGTGTCGCTGGTACGCTCCGAAACGGTATCGCCGTCAGTTTTGGGATCCGTCGTAACCGTTGGCGATGGGACACTAGTATGGGTTGCTGTTTGTGTCGGGGGCGGCGATGATGTTGCGGTAGGTGAAGACGTGGGTTCGACCGTGTACGTGGCAGTTGGTGTGAGAGTCGGAGCCGAAGTTGGTGTTCGCGACGGCTCTTCGTCAACGCTTATCGTTTCGGAGCTGGATCGCTTCACCTCAGCAGCGGCATTCTGAGTTGGAGGCAATGATGTGGGGACAATAGTAGGGGTTGGTTCAGGATTCGGTTGTGCAGTATTGAGCAAAACAGGGCTTGGTTCAGCCTGCACACACGCGCTGATCAAGTACCAAGTTAATACCGTCACAGCAAGGATTCCGATTCTGTGTTTGATCATTCCCGACTATTTCTCGCAAACCACGCCATCACCATCGCCATCGCGCGGACCCTTTACGAACTCTATAGGAAATCCGCGCCCTGACCCGCTTGCACCGAGAACCCGCTCTAAACCTGCTGCATCTGCTTCTTCACAACTAGTGAAGATAGGCGTATCGGTTTCCGGTGTTGGCGATGACGTTGTTGCATCAACATCTGAACTATTTGGAGTTGGTGAATGAGATTGAGGTATAGTCGGCGCAATAGAGGCAGAACCTGATTTCTCGCACACTACGCCATCCTTGTCGCCATCCCGCGGACCTTGCACCATTTCTACTGGAAATCCCCAACCAGGTCCACTTGAGCCTTGGACACGTTCAAGACCGGCGTTCTCTGCCTCCTCGCAACTGCCATACACCTCGACAACATGATCATGCGACGGCAATACACTTGGCGAAACCTCGACAGGGGCTACAGGGGTAGGTGGAGATGTTGGGACAGTGGTTGGCGTATCAGCGGGAACTGGACTAGCCATCGATGAGCTTCTCACCTCTTCGCAAACCACACCGTCTTGATCGCCATCCCTAGGCCCGTCGACTCGTGTTGCAGGAAAGCCCCAACCAGGGCCTTTATCGCCTCGAATACGCTCCAAACCCGCCGCTTCCGCATCCTCGCAACTCGTGTAGGTTGGAGGATCTATCGAAGGTGTGTTCGTTGGTGTCGGCGCAGCTGTAGGAAAAACCGTCGCAGTCGGCGATGGCGAGGCAGTCGGCGATATCACTGCTTCGGGTAACAAGATAACGGTGGGTGTCGGCGTAATCGAATCAGATTCGATTGCTGTTGCTGTTGGTGTAATTGAAGGGGTAGGTGTGTGTGAAGGAGTGCTCGTTGCAGTTGGCGATGGCGAACTTGTTACTGTAGGTGTGATCAAGACAGTAGTCGCAGAAGCAGCGGGTCCAACGTTAGGACTGACGGTAGATTCCCCTACAGTCAGTACAGGTTCAACTGGAACGGAGGTGGGCGATGCCGGATCCCTCGCCTTGATCTCATCAGTGCCGACCGGTACCATAGTGGGCGTATTGGTCGGCGTGGGTGACGATGTGGGAAATAGAAACACAACCCTCGGCGCAAAAGTGGCCGTCGGTTCTAGTGTTACAAGTTCGTTTGTCGATGCATTACACGCAATAACACAGATCGACAACATCGCTCCTGCCACAATACGCCATATCATCTCTCCAATTATATTAGAGAGCTAAATCTGTGGATTTACTGCATCGTCAACGCGACACGATTCGCCGCCGACCCGCCTTGTCGCCCTTGCCATTCGGCGAATTCGAATGCCTCGTTGATGTGTTCAAGCGGATAGGTGTGGGAAATAACTTCGGCAACTGGCAGCCGGTCTTTCACCCGCACTGTCCACTGCAACGCGGCTTCGATGATCCACGGATCGTAGTGGGTAGTGCCAAACCACTGGGTCTGATTTCCGATCACCTTGACGGCCGGGAACTTGATGCTGCCTTCGCCGATGTTGCCGATATCGATGAACTTGCCGTTGACGCGCACCATGTCCAAACCCTCCAACGTCGCTGATGCAATGCCGACAACTTCGACTACCACGTCAGCTCCTACGCCATGCGTCAACTCTTTGATGCGCTCTACGCGGGATTGCGGGGTTGGGTAATCGTTTAGCGATATGGTGTCGGTAGCGCCGCACCTCAACGCCAAATCGAGGCGCGGTTCCTGCCCATCAATGACGATCACTTTGGACGCACCCTTTTCAGATGCTACTGCCGTCGCATAGATACCTAAGCCGCCAGCGCCTTGGATAACCACAGCATCCCCAAAATCCATCTTCGCACGCTCCAAGCCAAACATAACTTGCGATAACGCGCAGTTGACTGGCGGCACCGCCTCAGTCGGAAGTTCTTCAGGCACCTTGAAAATGTAGTGACCAGGCGGTAAGTAGTAGTAATCCGCGTACCCACCATCGCAATAGGGATACGAATCTAGGTCCTTGCGTCGAGAACGATGTGGACAAGCATGAAACTCGCCTTGGATGCACCAATAACAACGATTACAGGGATTGAAGAACGGGAATGCCACCCGGTCGCCCTCTTGCAATGGACGCCGCAGCGAATCGGTATCCACTCCCTTGCCGAGGGAGTGAACAATGCCGGTGAACTCATGGCCGACGATTCGGTTTGAATGCGTAGCCATATCGCCACGCCAAATATGCAGATCCGAACCGCATATCACTCCGTGAGTGTTCTTTATCAGAACTCCGCCCGGTTCTATCTCCGGCGTTGGAAGTTCGTCAAGCTCGAACGGCATTCCCGGTGCGATGAAGACGGTGATGGTTCCAATCGGCATTGCGTATCTCTTTGACTTGGCATGAAGCTGAAACGTGAAGGTTACATCGTCAGCGCAACCCGATTCGCCGTTGACCCGCCTTCGCGCCCATGCCATTCAGCGAACTCAAAGGCGTCGTTTATCTCTTCCAACGGATATTTATGGGATACAACGTTCGCAATCGGCATTCGATCTTTGGCTCGTACCAGAAACTGCAATGCAGCCTCGACTATCCAGGGGTTGTAGTGTGTAGTTCCTAGCCACTGCGTCTGGTTGTTGATTATCTTGCGTGCCGCGAACTCGATGCTGCCACCGCCGATATTGCCGATATCGATGTACTTGCCATTCGTCCGCACCATGTCTAGCCCTTCCAGAGTAGCCGCCGCGATGCCTACTACTTCAACCACCACATCGGCGCCAACCCCATGCGTCAACTCATGCACTCGTTCAACACGCGATTCTGGTGTCGGATACTCCATCATCGATATCGTGTCAGTAGCTCCGCACTTCATCACCATGTCCAAACGTGGCTGTTGACCATCGATAACTATCACCTTCGATGCACCCTTTTCAGAAGCTATCGCGGTGGCAAACGTTCCCAATCCGCCGGCGCCTTGGATAACTACCGTGTCACCAAAATCCATCTTCGCGCGTTCGAGTCCGAACAGCACCTGCGACAATGCGCAGTTGACAGGCGGCACCGCATCGGTCGGCAATTCGTCCGGCACCTTGTATGCGTAATGTCCCGGCGGCAAGTAGTAGTAATCTGCCATTCCGCCGTCGCAATAGGGATGCGCGTCTAGTCCCTGATGGTTTTGACGGCCTCGGTGCGGACACGCGTGATGCTCGCCACGAATGCACCAATAGCATCGATTGCACGGATTGAAGAACGGAAACGCTACTCTATCGCCTTCTCGCAAAGGTCGCCGTAGCGAATCGGTATCGATTCCACCGCCCATCGAGTGCACGATGCCAGTAAACTCATGGCCTGTCACTCGACGCTTTGGCGGTGGTTGCACATCACCATCGCCACGCCATCCATGCAGATCCGAGCCACAAATAACAGCGTGCGTATTTTTGATCAGCACACCGCCAGGTTCAACTTCAGGGGTCGGCAGCTCTTCGATCTCGAACGGCACTCCCGAAGCACTGAATACAGCAACTCTTCCGAAAGGCATTTTCCACCTCGTTCCTTCGGCGCAATGTGAATCGCGTCCAACGTACCGCATGTACAAGTGAATATATCCCATTTAGCGTCCTTTTGGATAACGTGTGTGTATACTTTCACTCGATTAATTTGAGGTGCCGTGACGCGGATACGGAAACCGAGTTCTTTATTCGCATCACGAGCGCAGATAGCGAAAGGCCGATTCGATTGCTCGAACGATTCCACGTCCCCCACGATGTCGCCGTACACGTCCAAATCGATGACATGCGGGCCACAGTTGAAGACATCTTCCGAAAGATGGGAATGCCTGAAGACGATGCCGTTCAATCGGCCGACGTTCTTGTCTATGCCGATGCGCGCGGCATCGAGTCCCACGGCGTTTCCAACATGCTCCGAAGCTACGTCGCTTCATTCGGTCAGGGCGGCATAAATCCGACTCCTGAACCGAAGATCATCCGTGAAATGCCCGCGGCAGCAACACTCGACTGCGACGGTGGCCACGGACTCGCTATCGGTCCAATGGCGATGCGCATGGCTATGGACCGCGCCGAAATCTACGGCATCGGCACCATCACCGCCGTCAATGGTCGCCATTTCGGCGCCTGTGCCTATCACGCCGCTATGGCATTGGAGCGCGATATGATCGGCATCGCAATGACTACCGGCGGCGTATCCGTAGCACCAGTTCACGGCGCCGAACGTCTAGTCGGACTCAACCCGCTCGGAATTGCCGCTCCTACTCGAGAAGAACCGCCATTCATATTCGATGCTTCCATGAGCAGCGTCGCCGGAAACAAAATTGTGCTCGCAAAGCGCCTCGGCGTACCTGTAATGCCCGGCTGGATCGCCGAAACCGACGGCACACCAATCATGGATGAACGCCAGATCCCCGATGACTACATGATGCTGCCAGCCGGCGGCACACGCGAACTGGGCGCCCACAAAGGCTACTCGCTTGCCGTCATGATCGAGATACTTTCCGGCATCATGGGCGGAAGCGGAGGCGGACCGCATCGACGACGCGGCGCATCCCATCACTTCATCGCCTACAAACTCGAAGCCTTCACAGATGTAGAAGAGTTCAAGTCTGATATGGACGCATACATGCGTTCACTGCAAGACTCCACTCCAGCAACCGGCCAAGACCGCGTCGTATACGCCGGGCTACCTGAGCACGAGGAAGAGATCGAACGCCGAGAGCACGGAATACCGTACCATCCAGAAGTGATCGACTGGTTCCGAAGCATCTCCGCCGAACTAGAAATCCCATGGCGACTAACCAAAGAGTGATTTGCACTAGGAAACCTCTGATCAAGTAGGGGCGGTTCGTGAACTGCCTTCACGGATTTGGGCAGTCCGGTCATTTCCACAAAGGCGTGAATCCAAAGGGCGACAGGGCTCAATCATCCTTATAATCCTTAACATCCCAGCGCCAAACAAAGGAAAACAACACCAATGCGCATCAACAAATGTATCGACCTGCTCGAGCAAGGCCAGCCATTCTACGCAACCCACACTCCCGAACTCTCATACGATGCCGGGATCGAAATGGCACAGACTTGGGCCGACATGATCCTCGTAGATTTCGAGCATCACCACTTCGACATCGGCGGACTTGGGAAATTCATGCAAGGTCTAAAGGCAGGCGGTCCCACTGCTAGCGGACATCTCACACCAACCGTCGTCGCCACACTGCCACACAATGCAATTTCGGTAGAGGAAGTCCGATACAACGCCTGGCAGATGCGACATGCCCTCAGCACCGGCGTCCATGGTCTGCTGCACACCCATGCCCGCGACCCCGAAGCCGTAAAATGGTTCGTCGCCGCTTCTAGATACCCATTCCAGACTCTCGGACGCGACATCATCCCCGAAGGACTGCGCGGAGGCGGAGGACAAGGCGCACCAGCCGCGATTTGGGATATGTCCCCACGTGACTACGTCCAAAAAGCCGACCCCTGGCCGCTCAACCCTGATGGTGAACTGCTGCTCGGACTCAAGATTGAAGACCGGCACTGTCTGGCAAATGCCGATGAGACCGCCGCCGTCCCCGGCATCGGCTTTGCAGAGTGGGGACCTGGCGACATGGGAATGTCATACGGCAACCCCGACGCGCACGATCCGCCATATCCCGACTACATGGACAACGCCCGCAACATCGTCAAGAACGCGCTCGACAAGGCTGGAGTTGGCTTCTACTCCGGATGGCGCGATGACGATATGACCATGGAAGAGACTGTAGACCACCTGATCGATGTGATCGGCGTCAAGATGATGGGTGCCCCGAACAAAGAGTTCGCCGACTACGGACGCGCCAAGACAGGGCGCACTATGCCGGTGTGAGGATTCAAGCTCGCTCACTTGTAGTACAAGCGATGAACTGAAAGCACTGCTATGTAAAAAGCGGCCTTGAAAGTCGGTACTGGTACATTCAGATGAGCCAAATCCCAGAAAATCGACGTTTGATAGGATTCATAGCAACCACAGCAAGTATCATTGGTATAATTGCAATGATATATATCGTTGTTACGTTTGTGTTTTCTGATACTCAACCTTTCCAAAACGTTTTGCTATTCGGCGAAGACCGACCAAGATTTTCGTTCCCGAAAGAATGCACTCGCTACTTCGGGGAAGTTTCTTATCGAGATGGAGAACGCGGCAGATTGCCAGCAATTGAATGGCTTGGAACCGAAGATCAGTATTTTCGATGCGCTACTACGCTAGTTGCCCACTCACCTGTAGAGTACGAAATCGGGGATTTGCGCGATCTGCGGATTCTATTGGCAAAGGCGCCCGAGACTTTCACAGGAGCCGTCGATAGCTTGGATGTGCCTCCGATCTGCTCGAAGCACTATATCGAAACTACTCCGACACATGAGACAAGCGTCGCCGTGTCGTTCAGCTGGACCGGAACAGATGCTGATTGGGACCAATGTTTTCAGGGCATCGAGCCCTGGCACGATTGGCTCGCCGAACCTGCCCTAAATTACAATGGCGTGGACATATACGATTTCTACATCGAACCGGTCAAACATTGAAGCATATCGTTGTATAAACATCTATATCTCTTGAAATTCCCAAGAATCGCGCGATCAAACCTCTGATCGTACGCCAACGATCCTAACCAAGGAAGCCAACCTAACCATGCGCATCAACAAATGCATCGAACTACTTGAACAGGGGCAACCCTTCTTCCACCACGGGGCACCCGAGCTCTCGTACGACGCCGGGCTCCAAACCGCTCAGACGTGGGCCGACATGATCCTCGTCGATTTCGAGCATCACCACTTCAACATCGGTGGGCTCGGACAGTTCATGAAGGGACTCAAAGATGGTGGACCCACTCCCAGCGGACATCCCACACCAACCGTCGTAGCATCCGTTCCTCACAACGCCATCTCAGTAGAAGAAGTCAAGTACAACGCTTGGCAGATCCGACACGCGCTTAGCACCGGCATCCACGGCATCTTGCACACACACGCACGCGATCCCGAAGCCGTCAAGTGGTTCGTCGCCGCCAGCCGATACCCGTTCCAGACCATTGGGCGCGACATCATCCCTGAAGGTCTGCGCGGTGGAGGAGGGCAGAGGCAGCCGGCTGAAATCTGGGGGCTCGACGCGCACGAATACGTCAAGGTCGCCGATCCGTGGCCCATGAACCCAAAAGGCGAACTGCTGCTCGGACTCAAGATCGAGGACCGACACTGCCTCGCAACTGCTGATGAAACCGCCGCGGTGCCAGGCATCGCATTCGCTGAGTGGGGACCCGGCGACATGGGTATGTCGTTCGGAAACCCCGACGCGCACGATCCGCCGTATCCCGACTACATGGATAACGCACGCAACACCGTCAAAAACGCGCTCGACAAAAACGGAGTCGTCTTCTATTCGTCTTGGAACGATCAAGAGATGACCAACGAACAGAAAGTCGACTTCCTGATCGACGAACTCGGTTGCAGGATGATCGGAGCACACTCAAGAGACGTCGCAGACTATGGCCGCGCCAAAACCGGCCGCACCATGCCAGTGTAAGAGTCTGGTGCATTTACGTCATTCTCGCTAGAGACCTTTGAAAAAACCGTCCCCTTTGCGAAGCAAGGGGGACGCGTCGGAGCGAAGCGTAGATGCAGGGGGACTTTCCCTCTTCGATTCTTCCACTGCGAGCAGGGGAGGGTGATTTAGAATCCGAATTCAAATCACCCCTATATCAACACGCACGGTCGTCTTGCCATATAGAATATATATAAAAGATATCCTGGAGGATAGAGATGCCTAAGACCACACGAATCTCAAAATGGGGTTCAAGCCTCGCCGTACGCATCCCTAAGGCATTCGCCGAGGAGTGGGGTGTCAAGGCGGGCACGTCGGTGGAGATGACCTTCAACAGTGATGGGATTCATCTTCGCAAACCCAAGCGCGACCTCGAAGATATGATCGATGCGATTGACCCAGATAATCTGCCACCCTACCTTTGGGACGATCAACCTAGAGGCAACGAGGCTTGGTAACTGCAGATTACGTACCCGAACGCGGCGATATAGTCTGGATTGAGTTTTCGCCCCACGCTGGGCACGAACAAGCTGGACGTCGCCCTGCGTTAGTCTTGAGCCCGGTCCGTTTCAATCGCCGCCGAGGGTTGGCATTGATGTGCCCGATTACTAGAAGCGTCAGCGACTTCCCGTTAGAAGTTCCCGTGATCTCAGATTGTGGCATCTCCGGCGTCGTGATGTCCGATCAAGTGAAGAGCACAGATTGGCGGGCTAGATACGCCAAATATGCGGGTAAAGTTGATCCCATCGTCGTTGATCAGGTAGTCGAAAACATCAACGCGCTGCTTGGCGTGTGATATCCGCATTCGCTTAAATCGTCCAGCAGTCGTAGATTCGTAAACACCAAACAGATTCGCTCAGACGTTGATCTTTGGCGTGTGTATATGACGTGGTAGCATCAATGAAAACACCAGCCTACGTCCCACTTTTGGATGACGATCCAATGGGGCAAGATGTTTTGGTAGACGGGCAGCAGAGTACTAGATCATCAAAAGATGCCTTCTAATCGATTAGCGACCACAGTTGAAATCGAAATGCCGGATGGAAAACCTCATGGCATTCGGAAGATATACCAAACTTCTGGAAACGTCGCAGGCGTAGCGTTCCGGCGCACTGACTTCAAGCGGGTTCAAGAACTTCAAGAGGATGAGTACCGGGATGAGTACCGGATTGATAGGCCGGGGGTGTACGTTTTGTGGGGTAACCCGGAACGTCACGGTCCACATTCAATTTACATTGGTCAAAGCGACAACGTATTGAATCGATTAACGAATCATCGAAGCGGGACTGATAAAGATTACTGGAGCAATACCTGCGTTTTCACTAGCAATTCAGACGTATTTACGGGTACTCATGCAAGAGCTGTGGAAGCGGAACTGATCGCAATAGCCAAACGCGCAGATACTTGTCATGTCGAGAACACTCAAGTCGCGAAACAGCCTACGATGCGGTCAGCACGTGATCGAACGATAGCTAACCAATTTCTGCAAGAACTCTTGCTGTGCATTCCATTTTTGGGCGCAGATTTCTTTGAGGAAGTCGACGGAAAGGAACTTACATCGAGTGATCAGAACAAACCCGATGGCAGTTCGGACAAAGAACCAGACGATTCTGAACCAGGCAGTGACCGAAGTGAGCCAATTGAACCTACAGTTGCAGGTCCAAATGTTCAGATCGATTTGTCAATAAAAAGCAAGGGCATTGAAGCGCGCGGAGTTTGGGACGGACACAAGTTGACAGTCAAAGCCGGTTCACAGGCAGTCAGACATGAAACACCATCTACTCTGCAACCTAAATTCAGGTATATCACTGACCTTCGCAGTAAGTTGTTGGTAGATGGCGTTCTGAAAGTTGTAGGGAACGTTTTAGTTTTCGAGACTGACTGGCAGTTCAATACTCCATCCTCTGCTTCTAGCACTGTACTGGGATCTCCCAGCAGCGGCAACGCAGTTTGGAAAGACAATCAAAACCGACCGTTGGGCAAACTTCAAGCGCCAACTTTACCTGACGATGCGGAAACCACAATCAAGCCATCGCTGACCATCGAAAAACCAGACGACGAAGCGGAGTCTGATTCCGGCACAGTCGAACCTGAAATCCTTTGCATAGCCAGTAAGGGCATCAAGGCATCTGGATACCAATCGGGCGATCAGTTTGTAGTCAGAGCCGAATCTGAAGTCGTAAAGGTTCTAACTCGATCAGCACAGAAATACATTACAGACCGCCGCGCTGAGTTAGTCAATCAGGGTCTGTTGAAAGACGCTGGCGATGTTTGGGTCTTCACCAAAGATGTGGCATTTAATTCGCCGTCCTACGCATCCAGCTTCGTTCTTGGTCAAAGCAGTAACGGACGTCTTCTATGGAAAAACGAACACGGTACGCCATTGGGCGAACTGCTTCAACGATAGTTTTTCACACTCGAATCAATCAGCAACTAAACGCAAATCTAGGCACGTATTCCATCAATGTATAGCGTACACTGGAATCTATATGAGGTGCCTCGCACAAAACAGGTGTTGAGATGCCAGTGCGATACGTCCCAGCCAGTAAGGAGTAAAGCCCCGATGAAATTGAAAATCTCAATGTCAGTGCTCGCTATGATTTCCGTCATGGCAATTGCACTGAGCGCATGTACCAGCGACGACGGCGCCAGCGAAGAAGAATTGGCCAATGCCCAGGCCACCGCCTCGGCAGCTCAATCAGCTCTGAGCGACGCCAACTCCAGAGCCGATGCCGCCGAAGCTCGCGCCGATGCTGCCGAAAAGACAGCCGCAGATGCTCGGATGGAAATTGATGAAATGGTGTCCGAACCCGTGATGATGGAAGACACCGGCAGTCGGCTAGCCGCCGTCCAAGAACGCGACAAGGTCATCTGCGCCAGCCGTAACGATGTACCGGGATACGGCTCACTTGACGCCGCATCTCGAAACGTCGGCTTCGACATCGACCTTTGCAGAGCCGTAGCGACTGCAGTTCTAGGCGACCCGGAGAAGATCGAAATCCAATACATCACTGCTGCAGAGCGTGGACCGACCATCCAATCCGGTGAAGTCGACCTGCTCGTTCGAACGGTTACATGGACAACCAGCCGAGATGCCCAGTGGGGCAACTACGCTCAGACTATGTTCTATGACGGACAGGGATTCATGGTAAACGCCGAACTCGGCGTCACATCAGCATACGACCTCGGCGGCGCAGCCGTCTGTGTAACCGCCGGTACAACTACCGAGTTGAACATGGAAGACTTCTTCCGACAGAACAACCTCGAATACAATCCCATCGTCTTTGAGGACACCGACGTAGTTCTCGATTCTTACGAATCGGGGCAGTGCGATGTATTCACCAACGACCGCTCACAACTCGCGGCGCTGCGAACTGCATTGTCCAACCCCGATGACCACGTGATCCTGCCGGAGACTATCTCCGAAGAGCCGCTCGGTCCAGTAGTACCGCACGGCGACGACCAGTGGTTCGACATCGTGAAGACGGTCATGTCTGGTTTGATCTACGCCGAAGCTTACGAGATCAACAGCGGCAATGTGGCCGCAATGGCCGGCGGCGACAACGTCAAGGTCAAGAGGCTGCTCGGAACCGAAGGCAGCATTGGACAAGAAGCACTCGGACTGTCTGCAACCTTCATGCAAGACGTGATCAATGCCGTCGGAAACTACGGCGAGATCTACGACCGCAACCTAGGTCCTGACGGCATCGACCTGCCACGCGAGGGTGGACGCAACGCTCTTTGGACTGATGCACCGTGTTCAGACTGCCCGAAGGGTGGACAGATCTACGCCGCACCGTTGCGCTGATACAAGGCACGGCGATCCTTCGCCAAAACTTGCACCCAAATAAGGGGGATGCTTGTGGCATCCCCCTTTCTTTTTGCGTAAACTACCACTAGACCTTTTCACACACATAACCGTAAACGGTGACTGGCAACCAACTGTGCAGAGCATCATAAATCCTGGCGGCATCCCTCTTTGGCGTAACGTCGTCTTCATTCAGTGGGTTGTGCAGATCGTATCGGCAGTCGTGGTCATTGCTATAGTTTCCGGATTCATAGTCAATGTCGCCAATGAGATCCAAGACCGTGAAATCCCATTCGGCTTCTCATTCTTGGATGATGCTGCGCAAATACCCATCGGAGAGTCTGTAATCAATTACGAGTCGTCCAACTCGTACCTATACGGATTCGCCGTAGCCGCTCTCAACACTGTCAAAGCGTCCGTGCTGGGTGTCATCATCGCAACGCTGCTCGGAATCATAATCGGAGTATCACGCCTATCATCAAACTGGTTGCTCAGCAGAGTCTCACTCGTATACATCGAGACTTTTCGCAATATACCTCTGTTGATCCAACTGCTTTTTTGGTTCCTCATCATTCTCGAACTTCCGAACGTGCGGGAAGGATACGTTTATTTCGATGCCTTTTACCTCAACAACAGCGGCTTCTACCTACCTTGGGTGTCGCCTCTCGGCGGATTCTGGCCGTGGGCGATTCTCGCTGTAATCGGATTGATTGGCGGCATCGCAGCATTCAACATCCTCTCAAAACGAGAGATCGAAACCGGTAAGCCTAGCTATCCTGTCATCACAGGCTTCGCAATCTTCATCATCGCAACCATCGTCGGACTGATTATCTTCTCACCACTCGATCTCGTAGTACCAGAACGCCAGGAAGGGCCGTTCGGACGATTGCAGGGCGGCGCGCGACTCACCGGCAGCTTCTTTGCACTCCTAATCGGTCTCGTGGTATACACCTCCGCGTTCATCGCTGAAATTGTCCGAGCCGGCATCCAATCGGTCAACAAAGGCCAAACCGAAGCCGCGCGTTCACTAGGTCTCAGAACCAACGCCGGTCTACGCTACGTCATCTTTCCCCAAGCTCTACGCGTCATCATTCCCCCGATGATCAGCCAGTACCTGAACCTCACCAAAAACTCCTCGCTTGCAGCCGCCATCGGATACCCGGACCTTGTAAGCGTAACGACCACGATGACGCAGATCGCGCCGGCAATCTCACTCATCGGCATGGTCATGGTCACGTACCTCGCGATGAGTCTCTTCTACTCTCTAGTAGGGAACATCTACAACCGCATGACACGATACGCCGGAGTGGGTTGAGGCACCTGAAATGAATCAATCCACGTCAAGATCAAACCCGCCACCGCCAGCTATGACCGTAGGCATTCCTGGTTGGATCCGCGCCAACCTATTCAGTTCGCCAGTCGACGGTATCATCACCATCGTCCTCGGATTAATCGTCGCTCTGGCAATCTTCCAGTCCATCAACTGGGTTTTCTTGACCGCCTCGTGGGAAGTTGTAACGACTCGGATCCCGGTTTACATCATCGGACGATACCCGCAAGAGCTTTACTGGCGCCCACTGACTGCATTGTTGCTGATCAGCGTGATGCTGGGTATGGCTTGGAGAATGTGGGGCGGCATTGCCAGAGGATTCTCGATCGCCATCATCATCATCACCTTGCTGGCCGCTATCCTCCCATACGCCGGGGTCGACCTTGGTGCGCCTACTCACGATCCGAACATCGAACTCGAATGGGCAGGTGATCCCACTGCCAGAGAGCGTCAACAAGACATCTCGGACGCGAGCACTGAAAACGCTCAGAATCTCAAAGACATCACCAACAACCCCGGCACTCTGTATGAACTGGCGACACTAGACGGTGTCGAAGACGACACCGACTACTACACGTTCTCAATAACCGACACCAAAACGCTCAACATCGGTCTATGGCAACTCGATGCAAATGCCGATCTAACCCTGGAAAGCGATACCGGCGCATCACTTGAATCGAGCAGCAACGCCGGCGCCGAAGATGAATGGATCGAAACCGAAATAGAACCTGGCACCTACTTCATACGCGTCTATGCCAACCAGACAGCTGATAACCAATACGTCCTCAGCGTCAGCGTAGCTGATCCGCCAGATAACTTGGTAAACGCGCTCTTCGCGTTAAACTTCGTCGCCGTCGCCATCGGATTCGGACTCGCAACCATCCCGGCTATCGGACGGCTAAGGATGCTGATCATCATCACCCCGATCTTATTCTTGGTCTGCGCGGTGCTCGTGATCGGTTCCTCATATATCCCAGGAATAGAGCCGGTACCGACCCAAGATTTAGGCGGTCTAACCTTAAACCTCATCCTAGCTACTATCGGCATCGTATGCTCCATTCCCATTGGCATCCTTTTGGCGCTCGGCCGACGCTCTCGACTTCCAGTCCTAAAGTACGCATGTGTCGGCTTCATCGAGATCATCCGCGGGGTGCCCCTGATCACGTTGCTCTTCATGTCGCGACACATTCTGCCGCTCACATTCCCAGAGACCGTCTCAATTGACGAACTCTATCTCGCGATGATCACCATCACTCTGTTCAGCTCTGCATACATGGCCGAAAACGTCCGTGGCGGAATGGCTGCAATTGCTTCCGGACAGACCGAAGCCGCTCATGCACTCGGGCTCCGAGCATGGCAGACAACATTGCTCATCACCCTGCCGCAAGGCCTGCGCAACATCATCCCCGCAATCGTCGGTCAGGCAATTTCACTATTCAAAGACACCTCGCTCGTATTCATCATCGGTATGCTCGACCTCGTCGAAATGGGTAGAGTAACCATCCAAGGAAACCTCGACTTCATCGATGACGGACACGAAGTCTACATCTTCATCGCCTTAGTTTTCTGGATCTTCACATTCTCGATGTCCTATGTGAGCCGAAAGATAGAACAAGCGTTAGGCGTAGGCCAACGCTGAGCAAATAACCCGGATAACCGCTATGACCACCACCAGCTCTCTAGAAGAAACCACGGTAACTAACCCCGATATCCGTAACGTCCCGCTCGAAGAACGCGACGACATCATCGTCTGCGAAAATGTATTCAAGTGGTTCGGCAACTTCTGCGCTGTCAACGACGTGTCGATGTCTGTCAAAAGGGGGGAAGTAGTCGTCATATTCGGACCTTCCGGTTCCGGAAAGTCCACATTTATCCGCATGATTAATCGACTCGAAGAGCACCAACAGGGCAAAATCGTCGTCGACGGCGTTGAGATGACAAACGACCTCCGAAATCTCGACGCCATCAGACGCGAAGTCGGAATGGTCTTTCAACAGTTCAACCTATTTCCGCACATCTCCGTATTGGGTAATATAACCCTCGCACCGCAACGTGTAAGACACATGCCGCGTGCCGAAGCTGAGAAACTCGCCATGCAGCTGCTCGAACGCGTCGGAATACCTGAACAAGCGGAAAAATACCCCGCAGAACTCTCTGGCGGACAACAACAACGCGTCGCCATCGCACGCGCACTAGCTATGCAACCGGAAATCATGCTCTTCGACGAGCCGACATCAGCACTCGACCCCGAGATGATCAAAGAAGTCCTCGACGTCATGCGGGAACTCGCCGACACCGGCATGACCATGCTCTGCGTAACCCACGAAATGGGCTTCGCAAGAGAAGTAGCCGATCGCATGGCAATGTTCGATGAAGGACAACTAGTAGAAATCGGCACTCCCGATCACATCTTCACCAACCCCAACGAAGACCGCACAAAACTCTTCCTAAACCAGATACTCTGATAGCGCGTCCAGCACTGCTATTCACCCCGATTATCTCCCACATAGGGGTGAGATAGATACATTTGAACTAGGATGCTAGGGATTTTGAGGATGGGAAGGATGTCGCACCTGTTCGTCCCATCACCCTAACCCTCTCCCGCGGCGATGAGAGGGGGATAGTCAGCATTCGCAATTCAAGCTTTCATCCTGTTAATTCTGTACATCCATGTAAATTTCTTTCGCCACACATACATATCAAACTACATATGTGCTAATATATTCCCCAGCGCAACTAGCACCATACGAAAAACCATGCTCATCAAACAACGCCCCGACCGATGGACCAAGATGTCTCAACTCGGCAAGATGGCCACCGACGATATCATCTTGCCCTCAGCTCCAGCAGGGCAGAATCCAATGCCAGTCAAGGCACGCGCACCTTACAACGCTCCGCGCAACAATCCAATGCCGGGCGTCTATCGGTCACGACTGCCAAACGGCAAGTTCACAAACCTGATGCAGGTAATGTTCACAGACTTCTGCAAGATGGACTGCCATTTCTGCCCAAACAGCCATTGGGTGCCACGCAAACGATTCGCATTCAAAATCGATGAACTCGCTAAAACATTCATCGAACTCGCTGAACGACACACCGTCGACGGTCTATTCCTAAGCTCCGGAGTCGCCGGAAACGGCACCAAGACGACCGAAAGAATGGTAAAGGTGGTAGACCTCATACGCAACAAATACAAATTCACCGGATACATCCACCTGAAAGTGATGCCCGGTTCCGAAAAACACATCGTCGAAGCTGCCCACCAACTCGGAACCCGACTCTCCGTAAACCTCGAGACAACCACCGTCGATCATATGAACAAACTCTCAAAGATGAAGCATTACGAGCGTGACATACTCGCTCCGATGGCCTGGATCGATGAATTCAAAAGAGGTCCCACCAATGGCGCCGTCGGACAAGCCACTCAGCTCGTAGTCGGCGCCGCCGATGAGACTGATCAAGACATCCTTAACCGCATCTCGCAACTCTATGCCGACTGGAATTTGAAACGCGTATACTACTCGCCATTCCGTCCAGTGCGTCACACACCGCTTGCAGAGCATCCCCACACGCCGATGCAACGCACCAACCGACTATACCAGCTAGATTGGCTCAAGCGCGTCTACGAGTTCGGCAACAACGAGATAAGCAACGCATTCGATCGCGGCGGCTTCCTGCCACTGGAGCTTGATCCTAAGCAGACCATCGCACTCGAAAATCTTGACGCCTTCCCTGTAGATGTCAACACCGCAAACCGTGAACAACTGCTACGCACACCGGGCATCGGGCCCATCAGCGTCCAACGCATAATGCAGAATCGACGCCGCGCCAAAATCACTCGATGGCAAGACCTCACACTGATGGGCGTCATTCGGAAACGCGCCTGGCCATTCGTCACCTTCCCAGGTCATCGACCCGAACCCGCAAAACAGCTACGACTCGATTCGGTACTCAACCAAGAACGCAAAGATCGCACCGATGGCGGCACCGAGCAGTTGACTAAGAGCAGGGCAGAGGTGAAGGCAGTAAGTCGTGCCTCCATTCTGGCCGAATCTGGCGAACCATTCGGAGCCCAAGCATCCCTTACACCGACGCCGTGTGGTATTCGATCGAACTGCGACGGCTGCGCGCTCTACAACTCACCCGGACATCCCGGCTCATCCCAAAAGGGAGGCATCAAATACGTGCCATCATCAGTTTTCAACTGAATGACGTCTGAAAAATGCGATGCATCGCTACATCTTTTGCTTCTCGCCTCGCGAGCAGTTGTAGCGGCGCGTTGCAGTTCAGAATATGACTCAGTTGAGATGTTCCTTCATTTCCCAAACGGCACGGCTTCGCTGCAACTGCCTTAGCGCCGTCCGCTCAATCTGGCGAATCCTCTCTCGCGTCAGGTCCATCCTAGTACCGATCTCTTCGAGCGTGTATTCTTTGCCGTCCTTCAAACCGAAGCGCAAGACTAGAACCTCGCGATCGCGGTCTTCAAGTTGGCTAAGAATGTTCGATATGTCATTGCTCAGCAACCGTTGAGCCGTCTCTTCAGGCGGAGCTAGTGCATCGCGGTCGGGCAGCAAATCTCCAAGCTCGTTGTCGCCATCCTCACCTACTGGCGTTTCCAACGACATCGGCTCTTGGCCATTTTTGAGGACATCGGTCACCTTATCAACCGTCATCTCAACACGTTCGGCAATTTCCTCGATGGTCGGTTTTCGGTCAAGTTCTTGCGAGAGTTCACGCGAGGCACGTCGCACTTTGTTCAACGCTTCATACATGTGAACCGGAATGCGGACGGTACGCGACTGATCGGCGATCGCGCGCGTCACGCCCTGCCGTATCCACCAAGTGGCGTACGTGCTGAACTTGAAGCCTTTGCGGTAGTCGAACTTGTCGATGGCGCGCATCAAACCGATGTTGCCCTCTTGGATCAAGTCCTCGAAGGTCAGACCACGGTTCGTGTACTTCTTCGCAACGCTGACTACAAGACGCAGGTTCGCCTTGCCGAGATGGTCCCGCGACCGTTCGCCGTCATTACGTATCGAAGACATGTGAGATTCGAGAATCGAACTTGCTTCTGCCAGATAAGACTCGTGCCACGGCTCGATGCCTTGTTCCACTCTCAGATCTTCAAGCTTCAATTCTGGCGGCATTACCAGACCGAAATCATGAGGCAGCAGGCTGGACAAGATGGCGATTTCACGCACTAGAAGGCTAGCTTTGTCCAAGCGACGCTTGGCGCGCGCCTCTTTGGTGTTCATTTTTTGCGCCTTCTTGCCACGACCTTTTTGAGCAGTCTCATCGAAAACGCCGTAACGATCCATCAAATTGGTCTTCTCGTAAATCTGTAGCGTGTCGGTGAGGTAGCGCAACAAAAGCTCGTACGGAGGCAGCTTGCTGTCATCCTTCACTTGAGTGTCCCGCGCCGAGTTGATCATCGTGCGGTAATCGAAATCGATCAGCAACATCTCCAGCGTTACCGGTCGAGGTTTCGCCATGTAAGCGGCGATCTGGTCAGCTACCGGCGCCAACCGGCTCAAGCGACGCAGCACGATCGCGACCACTTCCGTCGCGTCGACTGGCGGTGGATTATCAGGTAGCTGATCGCGGTTTCGAGGATACTCTTTGAAGCCGTATATCGTGGTCAAAGTGCCTCGGATACCCCACTCGATCTTTTCGAGCCAGTTGGCCGACTCCACCCGCTGAGACAGCATGCCTTCATCAGCCTTGCTCAGCAGCTGCACATCTCCGATCTCGCGCAGATACATACGGACGTTGTCATCCGTAGCAGAATCTTCAGTACCCGCGGCCGGGTTGATGTCCGGACCTTCTTCTCGTGCCGCTTCCCAAACTTCCAACTCGGTCGAACCAGCTACGACCTTAACGTCCGACGGTCCATCATCAGCATCATCCGACGATAGATCTGCGAAGTTGAACGTCTGACCGCCACTCGCATCGGAGGACGTGTCAGAACTGGTTGCGTTGGTTGTCAACTCCGCATCGTCGTCGGAAGCGTCGTCAACTTGTGGGGTGGATATAGTCACCAATTGTCAGAATCCCTTTCGTTCCTTATTGGAGTGTCTTTTAGCGTCGTCCAACCTATATTTCGATTTCGCAGTGCGCGGCGTTTGCAATTGGCTGTCTAATTGAATACCATTTCAATCAAAAATCGGGATGAGCGTGATGTCGCCGTTGCATAATGCGTCAGTTTTACGTGGTTGATCCGCGACCTGCCTGTGAAGAACAACTCGTGTGCATTATCTGGTTGAGGGCTATCCCCTTCTAGGTGCTACGAAGCGCGTTGCAACGAAGTTTGACTGTGTATCGGCAATTTGACTACGCACCCTCGCGATCTGAACAGAGAAAATAGCGGGTGCAGAACCTCTATTCTAGCACACCAAATGCAATATGTGTGTGTTGGTGTTAGCGTTCTATCGCTAATCCCAATTGATCACGAACTTACCTGCAGCCCCAGCCGCAAATCTTTCATACGCCGCCGGCGCACCTTCAATGTCGCATCTTCCAGTGATCAACGAATCCAACGGAACGTTTCGTCGCGCCGTAAACCTTGCCGCCTCTTCAAGACCGTAAGTGCTGAATGTCCAAGAGCCCACCAAAGTCAAATGTCGATGAATGATGTCAGGGCTAGGTTCAACGTGGAAGTCGCCGCCCTCGCCGACGAAACAGCACCGGCCGAAGATGCGAGTTGATCGCACTGCAGCAAGACGAGTTGCATGGATGCCAATCGCTTCTAACGTCGCGTCCGCTCCTTCGCCATAAGTCAGGTCCATGATCTGATCAACTGCAGAGCCGTCGCTGTTGTCCACTACCGCCCAAGCTCCGGCAGACTTTGCCATCTCAAGCCGTTCTTGCGATATATCTACAGAGATCACCCGCGCACCCATTTCAGCCGCGAACATGACGCCGGCTAGACCGACCGGCCCGGCACCGAAAATAGCAATAGTGTCGAGTCCGGACAGCTGAAGTTTCTTCAACCCATGAAACGCGGTGCTCGCGCCACACGCGAGAAACGCGCCTACTTCGTGAGATAATTCATCCGGCAAAGTGAGGCATGTCGATGCGTGAGCAATCATGTAGTCGCCGTGTCCGCCGTGTCTGCTGTAACCATGTGTCATGCGACCGGGAATTTGGCAGAGTTGCGACCAACCGCCACGACAGTATCCGCACTCTTTGCACCCTTCGTAATGATGCTGCATGATGCGGTCGCCGATCTGCAGTCCCGCGACGCCATCGCCTATCGCCGCGATTTCACCACACGGTTCGTGTCCCGGCCTAACTGGATCGCGCGCCGATTCTTCCGGAGGCAACGAAGTGCGATACCTGTGGAGATCAGATCCGCACATCCCTGAAGACCGCATCTTCAGCAAAACGTAACCCGGGCCAGGATCTTCATGCGGATAATCTATGACTTCCGAGCGGTTGTCGCCTAAAAATCTGATGCCACGCATAGAAACGCCTCCGAATGAGGTCGCATAGATATCGATGCGTGAAGTCTATACTGCAAATTACACTTGCACACGTTCCACAAGTAAAATGCGTTGGTGTCGATACCACACATCGGAGAAAGTCACACATGACAACCACCAAGAATCGCTTCAGTTACGATGGCCTGTTCTCGGAACGGTCACAAGACACGCCAATCAACACCGTTCCCCATGCTGAGTACGACTTCGCTGTAGCCTACCCTGCTCCCGAAACCTCACCCATGGACGGCCTTATCGGCGCGTTGCAGACCGCCATGGACTCGCGCGGCGATGAGATTGCACGACACATGGCGTACTATCCACAACCCGCCGGATCACCCGAATTACGAGAACTCACCGCTTGGAAACTGGAGTACGACCGCGGATTCAAGGTCGACATCGACGAGATTCTACTCACCGCCGGCTCTGGCGAGGCAATCGGACTTGCGGTCCAAGCCCTCACAAACCCCGGCGACACCGCCATCACCGAACACTATGTCTACAGCGGAACTCTTGGGCAGCTGCAACGCTTCGGCAATGAAGTCTACGGTTCTGAAACAGATCAAGATGGCTTAGTGCCAGAAGCGTTGGACGAACTGATTACCGACCTCTCTGCCAAAGGCAAGAAGCCGAAGATGATCTACACCATCGCTGAACATCAGAACCCGATGGGGCCGACACTTCCGCTGGCTCGACGGGAGGCGATTCTCGAGATCGCACATCGGCACGGCGTGCCCATCCTTGAAGACGAGTGCTACGTAGACCTGCGTTTCGAGGGCGAGACGCAACCCGCATTCCGCACCCTCGACGACTCCGGCATCGTGATCCACGTCGCATCATTCTCGAAGCTGCTCGCACCGGGCCTGCGTATGGGATACATCACCGCGGCACCTGAAGTTCTGCGACGGGCGTCAAGCTGCAAGATCGGCTCCGGCCCCAATCAGTTCGCCGCTTACGCCATCGAAGGCTTCCTGCGCAACAGCCTCGATGACCACCGCGCACGTTTCAATCCGCTGCTGAAGCAGAAGCGCGATGCGATGGACAGGTCCCTTCACGATCACTTCTCAGACATCGGTGCTACTTGGTCAAAACCCGAAGGCGGTTGCTACACGTGGCTCACGATGCCAGAAGGCACCGACATCACCGCGCCGCGTGACGAAATCTTCGCCGAAGGCGTAGGTTACAACGGCGGCGTAGGATTCGCACCAAACAAAGACGGACAGAACTGTGCACGCCTTTGCTTCGCATTCGAAACACCCGAGAAATGCTACGACGGCATCGAGAAACTAGCTAGCCTCTTCAAAAAACGCGGTCTGATGTGATCTAGAAACCTCTCCCTCAGTCGTTACGATTGATACATCTGAACCCTCTCACCGTTGCGGGAGAGGGTTAGAGTGAGAGGCCGACACCTAGCATCTGAAATCATCTGCATCTTGTATATCGATGCAAGTTCGATTCCGCGCGTTGACACCCAATTGTCGTACCCTTACAGATGCAGAATAACTTCGTACTTAGATATCGGAGGAAGATCACATGGGCAATCAGCTTCACGACATCGCCAAGGCTATGGTCGCGCGTGGAAAGGGCATACTAGCTGCCGATGAATCGACTGGTACCATCGGACGTCGGTTGGCCTCCATCAACGTCGCCAACGAAGAGTCCAACCGTCGAGCTTGGAGACAGTTGCTTTTCACTACTGATGGTTACGGAAAATACATCAGCGGCGTAATCCTCTATGACGAAACCCTGCGGCAGTCGGCCGACGACGGCACACCGTTTGTAGAACTGCTCAAGAACGAAGGCGTGATCCCCGGCATCAAGGTAGACAAATCTACGAACCCGCTCGCTGGCGCACCAGGCGAAGTCACCACCGATGGTCTAGACGGACTACGCGACCGACTCAACGAATACTACGAACTCGGCGCCCGATTCACCAAGTGGCGCGCCGTCATCACAATCGGCGACCACATCCCGTCCGAATATTGCATCAACGTTAACGCCCACGCACTCGGACGTTTCGCCGCACTATCTCAGGAAGCCGGCCTTGTACCTATCGTTGAACCCGAGGTGTTGATGGATGGCGATCACTCGATCGAAACTTGCGATTGGGTAACAGATAAAGCACTTAATCGCACATTCGCCGAGTTGAAAGAACAACGCGTGGACCTCGAAGGAATCGTTCTCAAACCCAACATGGTGTTGAGCGGTGCCGACGCTGATGACCGTGCCGACGCCGCTACGGTAGCCCGCGCTACCGTAGACTGCTTCCGACGCACCATCCCCGCAGCAGTGCCTGGCATCGCTTTCTTGTCAGGAGGGCAGGGCGATGAAGAAGCCACCGTTAATCTCGATGCCATCAACAAGGTTGCTCAGTTAGAAGGCACTCCTTGGGAACTGACGTTCTCATACGGCCGAGGTCTGCAAGCTACCCCGCTGAAGACTTGGTCTGGCACCCCCGACAACGTCCCGGCAGCTCAAATGGCCTTCATCGAACGCGCAACTGCAACTGCTGCCGCACGTGAGGGAAGATACACCTAGCGATGATGTCTGATACACCAAAGCAGCTCGTAGCAGCACGCAAACATGACATCATAGCCACGCGCCGTTTTCTCCACGCGCGACCAGAACCCGGCTTCCAAGAGGTCGAAACCGCGGAATACATCGCCAAACGTCTGCGCAATGCCGGGTTGGAAGTTCATGAGGGGTTAGGCAAGACTGGCATCGTAGCCAAACTAGAAGGTGGTAGGCCAGGGCGAACGCTGGCGATCCGCGCTGACATCGATGCTTTGCCCATAACTGAGTTGACCGGTCTCGATTTTGCATCTACTAATGGGCGTATGCATGCCTGCGGACACGATGGTCACATCACCATGGCGCTAACCGCGGCCGAAATCCTCGCCGAAAATCGCCATAGCATCAGCGGCAACGTATCATTCATCTTCCAACCGGCAGAAGAGATCGTCAAAGGCGCGTTAGCGATGATCGCCGATGGTGCTATGGAGATGATCGACGCTGATGCAGTAATTGGTACTCATCTCTGGAATCAGATGCCCATGGGATACGTCGGCGTCAACCAATCTACCGTATTCGCTGCAGCAGATCTCTTCAAGATCACCATTAGAGGACACGGCGGACACGGTGCTATGCCTCACCTTACGGTCGATCCAGTTGTCGCTGCCTCTAGTATCATCAACGCCTGCCAAACGGTTGTCGCGCGTGAAATATCGCCGCAGGCGATGGGCGTCGTGACATTTGGCAGCGTACACGGCGGTTCTGCCGGCAATGTCATCGCTGATGAAGTTGAACTACTCGGAACCATACGCGCCTACAACACCGAAAACTATCGCATCATCGCTGAAGCGGTTCCCCGCATAGCTGCCAACGTCGCTGCTGCGCTGAGGTGCGAAGCTAAGTTCGAACGATTGGGCGGCGCACCGGCAGTCGTAAACAATCCCGATGTGGCGAACTGGGTTGCTGGGATTGCGATGCAAACCATTGGTGAAGATTCGGTAGGAGAGTATCAGCCGATTTCGGTTGGCGACGACATGGCAGAGTTCATGAACCGCCTCCCAGGCACATATTTCATCTTAGGCGCGTCCAAACCCGGCACCGAGGGACACCACAACGCCAAGTTCGATTTCGACGAAGCCTGTTTGCCGGTCGGCACCGAGATCTTCGTCAGGGCCGCAATGGATATCGAAACCATGCCCGATTTTTCATAGGTTCGTCATCTACAAAACCCGACACTCCCATGAAGATGGGAATGACGGACTTTGCCTGAAGCGTTCAGTAAACCGGCGCCGCACCGCCATCCACGTTTAACGCTGCACCAGACACGTAGCTAGCGGCTGGTGAGCATAGGAAGGCGATGACATCGCCCGCTTCGCTGGCCTCGCCGATGCGTCCGAGTGGTACGCCAGCGCCGAATGTTGCCCAGTGGTCATCCAGTGTGTACGAAGGATCCTCGGCGTTGGCGGTTTCCCAACGTCTTCGATGCTGACGACTCTTTAGAACGCCGACACAGACAGTGTTGACACGGATGCCGTATTCGCCGAACTCTTTGGACCATGCTTTGGTCAAAGATATTCCAGCAGCACGTGACAGCGAAGTTGGTTGAGTACCACCGCCAGCGGCCTTGCCGCCGGGCGTCGTGGTGTTGCAAATCGATCCACAATCCGATTCCTTAAGGTAGGGCAGAGCGTAACGCGTCATGTAGATTGCGCCCTTTACCTTGAGTGAGAAGTCGATATCGAGCTGCTCGTTCGTCATCTCTTCGAAGCGCGAAGCAGATGAAGTGCCAGCGTTGTTGACGAGGATGTCGATGCCGCCCAATTTCTCTGCGACCATTTCCACTGCGTTCTTCACGGCGTCTTCATCAGAGACATCGGCCGGTGCCGCGATCACCGTGCTTCCGGTTTCAGAGCTGATTTCAGCAGCCACTCTTTCCAAATCTGATGCGGTGCGTGAAACCAGTGCCACGCTCGCACCTTCCATTGCCAACCTTGCCGCCGCGGCCTTGCCAATGCCGTCGCTGGCTCCAGTTACAATAGCGACTTTTCCTGCTAATCCAAGATCCATGCCGTCAATTTCCTTTCTTGAGAGCGAATCGCGGGTAAACCGCGCATGAATGTTTTCATTTGCTCAAGTAGCCGTTATACATTATCGTGAAATCTAGACGCAACAGGTCACTCCCAGAGGTCAAAACAGTCGATGATAAACCGCACATCCAACAGCGAGGAACCAACAGAAACGAATCGCATAAGATTCGCGGCTAGTCCAGTTCCGCGTCGCACAATCTTAGGACCCGGACCGAGTTCCGCCAGCCCACGAGTGCTCAGGGCTATGTCGCAACCAATCATCGGTTACCTCGATCCGGCATACTTCGACATCTTGGATGAAGTGTCGGACATGCTAGCTCATGTCTTCATAACCAAACAGACAACAATGACCGTCGCAGGTGCCGGTTCGGCAGGAATGGAAGCCGGACTTTCCAGCCTGCTGGAGCGCGGCGACAAGGCGATCATCTGCGTAAACGGCTTCTTTTGCGAACGGCAGATACTGATGTGCAAACGCCTCGGCATCGAAGTAGTTCGCGTCGAAGCTCCTTACGGCAAACCAGTTGACCCGCAACTGCTCGAAGATGCCCTGAAAGCTAATCCCGATACCAAACTCGTATCGGCAATACATGCTGAAACATCGGCCGGCGTTCTGCAAGACATTGGCACATTGTCTGCCATCGCACACGACTATGACGCCCTGTTCATGACTGATGTCGTTACCTCACTTGCCGGCACTCCTGTCGAGTTTGATGCTTGGGAAGTAGATTACGCATACGGCGGCTCGCAGAAGTGTTTCGCTGCACCTCCAGGAATCAGTCCAGTAGCAATATCGGAACGAGCACTCGAGCATATCCGCAAGCGAACAACGCTCCCCAGTTCTTGGTACCTTGATCTCTCACTTATTGCCGATTATTGGGGACCGAATCACATACACCATCACACTAGCCCAGTAAGCATGATCTACGGCCTACGTGAAGCCCTTGCGTTGGTGCACGAGGAAGGTCTAGAGACGCGATGGCTCCGGCACGAAAAGGTTGCCCAAGCGCTGCGCGCCGGGCTCAGCGCATTGAACCTCGAATCGCCAGTAGACCCAGGTCATCTACTGAATCAACTCACCGTAGTGTCGATGCCTGAAGGAGTCGACGACGGCGAGTTGCGTTCGGCGTTGTTGAACGAGTACTCCATTGAGGTAGGGCGCGGACTAGGGCAGTTTGCTGGCAAAGTGATTCGCATCGGTCTCATGGGAGAGTCTTGCATCCCGGCGAACGTCTTTGCATTGTTAGGTGCGTTTGAGCATCTGCTTCCACGTCTCGGTTACGAAGTGCCACGTGGCGAAGCGGTTGCTGCTGCTTCGAAGACTCTGGCTGATGATCCGTCGCCAGTTGCGACAATTTGATGCTTGGGAAAATAGAGGTGTAATTCCGTCGTGCGGTCATACTCATGATTGAGCGATCGAGTTTACGATTCTTCTCGCATCAACGGCATCCAAGCTTGAAGAGTAGCCGCGCAAAAGATTCATGCTGATGACAGTACGATCACCTATGACCAGCGCTTTCACTCGAATCCATCCGTTTCCTAGGGGAAAGACATTCGCGACTTGACGCATGTGCAGCGCATCAATCCGTGCCATGTCAACCTTGCAAAAGCCTGGCCTTCATTTGAAATCGGATAGTCGATCAACGTCAAACAAATGATGGAAGACCACCGATCTGATCATCGACGTGCCTGGCAAGCACCGGCGATCTTGTCGAGACTTTGAACTACGCCGTCAAGTATCTCCGGATACTCAACATCTCGCTTGATGTCGATCGGGACCCAATGTGAATCGTGTACAACCGAAACATCGTGAACGGCGTTCGGCATTCTCTCGGCGGTCCAAAAATCTAGCCATATTGGCGTTGATCCGGTGCTTTCGTACAACTCAGTGTTCACGCCAAACCACACGATGGCCTCGCCAAGTCTTATGTACCTGCCGTAGCCGTAGGAACGAGGCGTTCGGTTAAGTCCTTTACGGTCTAACCATCCTTGTTCGATTCCCCTGTCTGTTGCAGCATCGATCATACGTTCGAGGTCACGCAAACGCTTTTCCGAATCAGCTCCTAACTTTTCATTGCGCCGGACCGGTTTGAATGCTCCCTCATCCGCATATTTGGCAAGAGTACGGAGTTGACGGATCTCGTTTTCAATTCCCGGCTCGCCGTAGTCTTGAGTTCGCGCCGCCAAGCTGTCAAGAAGACCAGACCAACTGGCGATCATCAAGTATTTCTGTGTGCCTCCCATCCGAACGCACCTCCGCTCGGAAACATTTTCTGTGATCTGATTAAATTCCCGTTCCATTCGCTCGATGAGTTCCGGCCATAACCACTGAATTCGGACATCTGGAACCAGGAACACAACCATAGCCGGACCTTCATCTGGCAACGATTTGATGTAGCTGTTCGGTTGGTGTGCTGTGAGTGCAGCCCAAAACTTCACTTCGATCAACACTCGCTGATTGCCGTCATCGTCGTATCCCACGAGGTCCGGTTGAGCGCCTCCTATTTGCACTGCCTGCGATTTCACTGCGGTAATTGGGCTTACTTCCCTACATCCCGAATGGACCACATCGTTCAACGCATCCATAGCCGCATCTGATCGGTCGAAGATGTGTCTGAGTGCCTCGGTCGCGATGTTCTCAGTATTTCCCGGAAAGCTGGAAACTAGGTAAGCCAACAACGTATCTTCGTTAGGCATCAGGATTATCCTCTCTAACCTTCTAACTTAGTAGGCTGGATTGTCGGGATAATCTTCTGGCTTGCCAGTATCTCCGTGTTGAATCACGAAATCACGCCGATCCCTGTATAAACGTGCGCGGTTGATGACGTACTCAACATCAGGTTCGATATCATCCCAGTGACTCATCAGCCAATATTTGTGGTTGCCGATGAACAAATAGGTGTTGTTCATCCTAAAGAATCGACACGCTACACCCTCACCAGCGCGGAAACGATCGCAAATTACAGCCAAGAGTTCTCGCTGATTATCTTTCTCGCTCAAAACGTATTCGTGAGGCCAGGTGTGGCGATACGTCACAGCCTCGCGCCAGGGAGCTTCTGCTATGAGTCTTGTAAGTTCCGAAGTCATTTGGGGCATCCGCTGAGGAAAGGCCAGATCATGCGAGTATGTCGCATAATCCATTTTGGGAGCAGTAAAAAACCATCATACCATGCTCCGATTAGTCATAATCCCGCCCTATGCTGTAGGCCTCGTCAAGCAAATCAACTACGTAGCAAACTTTAGTCGATGATCCTGCTCTGAGAAGCGCATTCGTCAACTGCAACGCACATCCAGGATTGCCGGTCGCCATCACACTCGCCCCTGTGGCGATGACGTTGCGCGCTTTTCTGTCGCCCAATCTCATCGACATCTCGCGTTGCGAGATCGAATACGTGCCGGCCGAACCGCAACATACCGACGGTTCATCCATCGACACTAGTTCGATGCCAGGTATTGCATCCAGTACCCGACGCGGTGCTTCGCTGATCCTCTGCGTCGAGAGCAAATGACACGGATCTTGGAACACCACTTTGGCGTCCAAACTTCCAGTTGGAGGCTCGAATCCAAACTCCACCAGCAACTCGTGAATGTCCCGCGTCTTCTCCGCCAACAAGGCTGCCTGCGGATGCTGAGGTAGCATCTCCTCATATTCCTTCATCGTAGAGCCGCATCCCGCCGATGCAGTTACTACAAAATCGGGATCACCAGATAAAAGCACGGCAGCATTGTGAGATGCCATCTCTACACCCGTGGCACGCTCACCAGCATGAAGATTCAGAGATCCGCAACAACCCTGACCAGCCGGCAGTTGCACCTCGAAACCGTTATGCACCAGAACCCTGACTGTCGAATCCAACGTCGAAGCATGCATCATCGACATCGCACATCCGCCCAACATCGCTACCCGTGCCTTTATACGTCCATTCGGTTTGAAGATGCGACCATCAGGCACGAAAAACTCGCTTTCGATGACCGGCATGGCATCATCCAGGTGCCGGTAACGGTCGGGCAGCACCTTCATGATGCCGGTACGTTGAGTCAGTGAGCGTAATCCCGATCTCTGATAAAAACGCGTCATTCTGCCAAATGCCCGCATCAACTTTGGACGCGCAAGCAGGCGATTGAATCCTACTTCACGCGCAAAGCGCTCTCGCATCGGGCGCTTCACACGCTGCTTCAGCTCCGCACGCGTCGACATCATTATGCGTCCATACGGAACGCCAGATGGACACGCCACTTCACAAGCGCGACATTCGAGACACAGATCCCAATGCTTAACTACTTGCGGCGTGATATCGATGCGACGCTCATTGACTGCTTTCATCAGCGTCAGACGGCCGCGCGGAGATTCAGCTTCCAAACCCGTCTCAAGATACGTCGGACACGCACTTAAACAGAATCCACACTGAACGCACTTGTAAAGATCGTCCTCAGACGGCGAGTCCGAGGTGACGAATCCGCGTTGCGGCTTGTCAGGCGTAGATTTCAATCCTCTATTCGCAACCTCATATCCCAAACGCGAAACGACCCGGATTCAAGACCCCTTTCGGATCAAACTGTTGCTTCATATTCTTCATGATCCGAGCTGAAGATGCATCGATACAAAACACATCAATCTCACTTTTGACCGCAACGGGACACTTCTCGATCAATATTGATCCACCCATCTCTCGTGCCATCAAGGCTGCTTCATTGATAAGTCGCAACGCACCATCATCGTCAATCTCTTCAACGTTAAACATAGACGCGCCGTAGCCAACATCGATTATCGAAGAAACACTTGCAGAACTTGCATTTCTTATTAACCATCGGTTAAGCCGATCAACAAGCCGTAGTCCATCGCTCTCCTTGGCTGACACTCGCAGACTGAGACCAGGTATATCACCGTCATCATCAAGATAGTCCCACAAGTCATTCTCTGATGCGCCAGACACAGATTCGTAACCACTTGCTGGAACGGTACCAGCCAGCCCAGTCAATTCATCGATCTGACGATTCAAAGCTGCGTTGGAACCTGAAACCTTGACCAACATCAGATGTTGAGCGTCTTCAACATCCGCATCTGCGTCCATGTACCGATCAGTCGCCAACTCTCGAATCGCACCAATCGAGCGGACTCCCGAATATAGCCGCGCCGATTCGACCATCAAATCAAGATGACTGACTTCCACAACTGCGTTCGCCGCCGCTTCATAACGGTCGAACCACATCGCAACGGTTCGTGTACGTTCAGGCAGCGGCACCAGCTTGAGCGCGACACTGACGATCACCCCAAGCGTCCCGAAAGCGCCAGTATGCAGACGGTGAAGATCATATCCCTGCACATTTTTCACTACTCGTCCGCCTGACTTAGTCATAGTACCGTCCGCCATCACAATATGCATCCCGATTATCCAGTCGCGAATGCCGCCAAAACGCGGACGTAATCTACTCGGCGCGTTCGACGCGACCGATCCGCCAATCGTGGCTGTACCCGGATTGGGCACCTCGAATGGAAGACGTTGATGATTCTCAGCCAGCAGTTTCGTTAGGTCTGCGACTGACGCTCCCGCATCGCACACCAAAGTCATATCGCCAGCGACGTGTTCGACGCTTTGACAAAGCCCGGTCATATCCAGAGCGATGTCGTAGCGTTTGGGGATATTGCCCACTTTCATGCGCGTACCACCACCCCAAGGCACTATCGCCGCGCCTCGCGCATGAAAATCGGACAGCGCGACTGCCAGCTCAGACGCGCTGGTAGGGCGTACCGACTGAGCCGGAATTAATCCATCGACTTGGAAATCGCGCAATCTCTATCTGACCTGCGATCAGGCATTTTCAACGTTAAGTTGCCAGCCGATCCCATACTTGTCAATGCAAGAACCGAAGTAGGCTCCCCAGAACATTTCACCCATCGGCATCGTCACCTGTCCGCCGGCAGACAATTTGGCGAACAGCTCATCTGCTTCTTCACGGCTCCCTGGCGCGTGTGAAATCGAGAAATTGTTGCCTTGAGTTACCGGCGGTGCAAACTGGCGCGGCACGTCTGAACCCATCAACACCGATGATCCGATGGGATACGACACATGCATTACCTGATCCAACTCTTCCTCTGACATCCGCATCTCATCCGGAATACTGTCATCTGTCGGCATATCTCTGAAGGTCTGGAAGATCGCGTATTCTTCGCCGAAGATCGAACGGTAGTAGTCGAATACTTCCCGACAGTTCCCGTTGAAGTGCAGATAGATGTTCAGACTCAATTCAGCCTCCTAGCTCGTCGATACTAATCATAAGTCTAAACCTGCGCGAAGGTCGTTCGCACCGACTCGCTAGCTTTGGTCGCTTCTTCGAGTGCATCTTGAGGAACATCCTCTTCCCAAGCCAGCAGATTTGAGTGTAACTGCTCTTCGGTGCGCGCTCCGACGATACATGAAGTCACTACCGAATTGCTGATAACCCATCGCAATGCCAACGCGTTGGCAGATACACCATAATTTTCAGCAACCTGCACTATCTGCTCCATAGCGTCGAACATTGGTTGCGACCAGTAAGTAGCACGGTACCAAGCTGCCGCACGGAAATCATCGGAAAATCTGCCACCCGACTCCGCTGTAAAGTTGCGATGCTTGCCCAGAAGAAAACCACCGGCCTGAGGAGAATAGGCGATAACCCCGACGCCATACTCGGAACAAGCCGGGAACAACTCACGCTCTGGATCTCTAACTAGCAAGTTGTATTTTGGTTGCACACAGTCGAATCTGCGCGCACCCGACTTCTCGGCTTGCCACAGCGACTCAGCGAGCTGGTGCCCCGCGAAGTTTGATACCCCGATGTAGCGTGCCTTGCCGGCTTCAACCACATCACTGTAAGCCTGCACAAACTCATCGACCGCAACTTCAGTCGGGAACGAATGAATCTGATACAGGTCTACATAGTCCGTGTTGAGACGCTTCAGGGAGTCGTCAATCGCCTGCATCACATACTTGCGGCTCACCCCCATGTCATTCGGACCGTCGCCAACCCTGCTGTTCCCCTTAGTTGCCAAGACCACTTCAGAACGGCGACCTTGTATGAACTTACCGACAATCGTCTCAGACCGACCGTCGCAGTATGAATTAGCAGTATCGATGAAGTTCACGCCGCCATCGAATGCGGCACCCATGATCCGCAACGATTCATCCACATCGGTCTGTCCGCCAAAGTTGTCAGCGCCGATACAGTACTCCGAGACTTTCAGTCCGGTTCTGCCAAGCCTTACGTAGTTCATGTTTTGGTTCCTAATTGTCAATCGAATCAGCACACATAGGACTATCTGAACCTTCATCTTGACTAGACAAAGCTTCCGTCTCTTCAATCCGGCTTTTTAGTGTGTCCAAAAATCCGCTTTGGTAGTCTCTTCTCTTTGTATGCTGAACGTTCCAAAGTCCAGATGACCTGATCTCAACCTTATTCGATGACATCCCAAGCCATTTACACCAAGATTCACTGGCGCCTTCAATGCCGCGCGCACTGAGTAGTTTGATCGAGCTACGTTCTAAGTCACGGCGTTCACGATGCCCGTCAGCACCCCCAATCTTCACCCACAAGAACGGCATCTCGCCGATGTAGCGGGTTATGCACCTTTCAAGTTCATCACGCTCATCACGTTTCAGACTGTCTGATTTTCCTGACCGCTTTTTCATTGCTACGCGTACATGATCTCTGAACACTGATCTGCCGTATGGCATTAGATGCTCAAACAGACGTGTCCAGATTGTGCTCCTGGATTTGGCGGTGAACCCGTGTGATCCAACACGTACTACACGCAGTTTGCACCCATCGCGATGGCGATATTCACCAGTCTCAAAAATGAAGTAGACCCCTTTGGTATCTGCTGGGACTACTGACATGAACTCCTTGAGTTTAGGCTTCTTCCCACCAACTCGCTTTTCAAGCTGTTTCAACAGCTTGTAAAAACACTCAATGTCTTTCGCTCTTTGTTCTGCAGTCATCCGTGCATCCACCATTCGACTAGCTCGATGATGATAAGAGTAACAAGGCCGGACAGTAGCGCAATCGGCCCGAACGTTATCACGAAATAGACAGCATATAGTGCCGACCGATGCGCACGAATGAACTTGATCGCCTTCGAGACAGTACGATAGAACCCGAGCTGCAACAGCAACCCAAGCCTTACGAATGTGAGCAACAGCGCGTTAAGCGGGTCATTCATGCTGCAACATTCGCAATCGTACCGAATGCCTGACCAGACACTGGCGGATAGTTCATCGGCGAAACGGCGGCGAATTCATCGGCTATCGATCGCACCTCAGCCATGGCTTCTGGCGGTGCCGGTTGACTCCACGCATCCAAAATCCCGTCCAGCTGGTCGATGCGTCGGACGCCAAATATCGGCGCCGTCACACCATCATGCTCCGAGACCCACTGCAAAGCCAATCGAATCATCGTTTCACCATATCGCTCCGAAACTGCGACCAACTTAGCAACTGTGTCTTGTCGTACATCGTCGCCGTACCTGCGCTTCAAAGTGCCGCCACGTGAATCGTCCCGACTCCCAAACTTCGAGTCACTCAAAAACGCGCCACGGTGCTTTCCGGTCAACATACCGCTTGCCAGTGGACTGTAAGGCACAACCGCTACGCCATGTTTCTCGGCAAACGGAATCATCTCCCTCGACAATCCCGGCTGCAAAATGTTGAATACGCTTTGTATCGCCTCTATGCGATAGAGATTGCGGACATCCGAAGTCCAAAGCGCAGATGCCAGCACCCAAGTTGGAAAGTTAGACGCACCAGCGTACAGCACCTTTCCCTGGTGAATAAGATCATCAACCGCGCGCAACGTCTCCTCAATCGGCGTCTGTGCATCCCAAGAGTGGCAGTAGAGCAGATCGATGCGGTCAGTCTTGAGGCGTTTCAACGATGCCTCTACTGTACGGACGATGTGATATCTCGATGCTCCGATGTCGTTGACCCCATCGCCAACCTGCGACCGATACTTGGTTGCCAGAACTATCTGATCACGATTGCCCGACGCTCGGAAGTAGTTGCCGATCACCCGTTCCGAATCGCCGATGGAGTAAGAATCGGACGTATCCAAGAAGTTGATGCCGGAATCAAACGCCTTCGCCATGATCTGATGCGCTGTCGCTTGATCGCAACCGTAAGGGTTGCCAAAATTGTCAGAGCCGAGGCACAGGTTCGACACTTTGACGCCGGTTCGTCCCAGTTTCACGTATTCGATTGGAATGATGGCACCTCCTAAGTGCTCAAGTTTCCTGCCTCATATGTTACTCGCATCTCTACAGGTAGCGGCCGTATCACTGGATGTCACGAAATTAACCGCGGACGGTGAACTTCATTTTCGTATCGTTCTTTGGCCCAATCGTGTCGGTTTGTGAACTGTTCCTTTAGTTCATCTCGTCGCGCTTCAGTGGCTATTCTGCCTGTTTCAAAAGCTTTATCAATTGTTTCAAACGGAGTCAGTCTGTCCGATTTGTCGCTGTTGCATGGAGCACACGCTAGCGCTCGATTGAAGCAATCGTCGTTAGTGCCGTCTTGAGGTTCGATATGGTCGAGATGCAAATCTCGCCGATCATCGCGCGTAGTGATCCCGCAGTACCAGCAGCAAGGCCCCCAATAGGCCACAAACGCTTCCCAAATCGCCTTGCTAGTTTCAATCGCTTTTTGTCGAAATATCGGTGCGTGAATGTTGATCAAAGTCGCATTTACGGGTTCATCGATTGTTGTTCGTTTGGGCATCTCCCATGGCCCGCGTAGTTGAATAACTGCTCCGTTTTTTTCTAGCTTCAACTCGATCTTGTCGCTGATGCGTTTGCCTTCTGTCTTTATTCCCAGATCAGGGTGTTTCTCGAATTGCCTTCGCACAACCGTCCAAGCTCGCGGCGACATATCGCATGCTATCCAACGCCGTCCAGTCAACTCCGCAGCAACGGGCACATATGCGCAGCCTGCGAAGCAATCGAGAACTATATCGTTTGGTTTGCTTGATGCCTCGATGATGCGACGCGCTAAAGCTTGCGGTTTTTGAGTCGGGTATCCCGTGCGCTCAGCGCCTTGTGCAGGTAGAATATCGTCCCACAGATTGGAACGCGTCGACCCGCGCCAGTCGCGTTCGTATTTTCGTCTCTGGAGACGCCCGTCAGGCAGAATGACGAAATTGCCCAACTGATATTCCGCTTCCAATCTATCCTTGCTCAGCCGCCATCCGCTCGGATGCGGGTTGGTAAAGCCACGCCACGTGTAACACAGATTGGGGCGTGCCCCCATATTCGGAGTCCTCCAAATATGGGAACTGTCGTCGTAGTATCGTTCTCCATTCTCGTCAACTAAATTAAACTTTTCTTTCGCTTCGTCTTCAGTTAGCGGTACGAATGCGGTGATGGACGAGAAGGAAGATTTGCTATAGAAGAGCAAGGTGTCAACTACGTTCGCGTATCGTTTTGGAAGATGTTGAGAACCGCGTTGAGACGATGTATGTCTCACCCAAGATATCTCGTTACGAAAATTAGCGTGTCCGAATATCGCATCCATCATCTGACGCAGATACGCATTTGCCTGATGGTCGCAATGAAGATACATGCTTCCTGTCGATTTCAGAATTCGCCGGATCTCGATCATGCGTAAAGTCATGAAAGCGACATAAGCAGCGATGCTCTCCGAGTGGGTGTGACGTGTGGCCTCGATCAAGGTACGAGCTGCAGGGTATTGCTGATTCAGGCGTTCCCAATCCTCTCTTTCGACTTGGTGCCTGAAGTCCCAAATATCTCGGAATCGCGCCGTAGTTCCTGATTGATCCGGGAACTCGATACCAATGTCATACGCGTCGTATTCATTCTGAACCCCCCAATCTTCAAGCAACTCGTACTCGTGTTCGAGTTCAGCGTCTTTAAGTGGAGGTCTCAGCGTGCCGGTGAACGTCTGCTGTTTGCCGAATGGTGGATCGATGACGACTAGATCAACACTCTCGTTGTCGATTGCGCGCAGAAAAGGTAGGTTGTCGCTGATGAAAACCGTGCGGTTGAGATTCTCAGTGTTAAGCGTTGCGCCGCTCGATCGAGGTATTGCCAAGATTCCTCCCAACGTGGTCAAAGTTTAGTACCAGCAAGAATAACACCAATGTACGAACTCTTGACACAACCTGGCAACACGGCGTGGACCACACTACAGATCTATCAGTCGCCCTAAGTCTGGCCGCCCACCAATCAGCCTCGGATGAATCATCCAATCAGCTTCTCGCTACATCCACCCAACGCCTCTCTTCCCATGAGCGATGCACCGCATCCACGATCCGGGCCGCTTCCAGTCCTGCCTCGAAACCAGTGTCGATGAGCGACTGATCGTTCGCCAAAACGCCGGCGACAAATTGCTCGTAAGGTTGCGGATGCGGCGGACCTGGCTCAATGTCTACGAGCGGTGTGTTGTCGCCTGATGTGCCGCGTAAGCCGTACAATCCATTCGACACAATCCGGCCGTTGGAACCCGCAATGTCGAGTTCAACTCCGCTGCCCGGAGCCATGCCTCGTTGCACAAAACTCGTGTGCACCACTCCGTAGCTGCCGTTGACGAACTCGATCAGCACTGCTGAAGAATCCGGCACTTCAACGTCGAACCCGTCGGTGGCATCGACGAATCCTCGATGTTGCTCCGCGGTGTTCAAAACCGCTGACACCTGAGCTACCTCGCCATTCAGAAAACGCGCCATATCGAAGACGTGGATCAGTTCATACACCGTACCGCCGGCATTTTCAGGTCTGAAACGCCAAGAAAGTACCTCCGGACGTGCATCGAGTTGCATCGACATTCCCCATCGAATGTTGAGGTGATAGACATCGCCAACATAGCCAGCATCAATGTAGCGCTTCATGCGGCCGACCGGAGTCCGACCTCGCTGATTGAAGTTCACCGCATGAATCAGTCCTGCATCCTGCGCCGCGTCCAGCATCTCTTGACAGTCCGACGCGTTCAGCGCTAACGGCTTCTCGCATAACACCGGGCGTCCCGACGCGATGGCATCCAGCGTGTACTGCTTGTGAGAATCGGTAGGCGTGATGATGTCAATGGCATCGATCTCCGCATCATCCAACATCGCTCGATGGTCCGTATAGCCTTTAGGTACGTCCCAAAGTGCCTGCATTTCTTCCAAAGCTTCTGGATTGCGACGCATGAATGCGACTACTTCAACCTCCGGTATCTTGGCAAACGCTTCCATGTGCTGCGCTGCGAAACCGCCGGCGCCGATGATTCCGATCCTCAGTTTGCCATCGTTCAATGCTTCATCTCCTGTTTCTGAGCTTGCGTACCAACTCAATGTATCTTATCATCACAATCACATGTTGACGTTATTACGTTTGTGATGTATGATAATGTGAAATTGTGTTCACTACTGCTGAATATTCACGTAGACAAGTTAGATAGTGCGATACAAATGCAAAGCATAGAAGAACGAGTAAGCCACTTGGAAGGTAGCCATCAACACCTGGCGACGAAGTCTGATCTGGCAGAACTCAAGGCTGACATAAAGACTGACATCGCCCAGATGGAAAGCCGACTGCTACGTTGGATGGTGGGCATGATGTTGACTTCTACCGCCGTGGCAGTGTCGATCGCAACCTTGATCCAAAACGTTATCGACTGATCAGGCGCGAAACCGAAATCGGCAACCTCGAAAGCCGATTGCTGCGGTTGATAATAAGGATGATGCCAACTTCAATTGTCGCGGCATCCTCAGTCGCCACTTTAGTCCAGAACTTCATCGATTAAAGCTCTAATGCACAAGCTTTCGCGTTTGCAGATACGACGAAGCATCTAGCCAGCGTCACACCGCTTGCAATCCACCAGCGCCGGTAGGGCGGAACGCATCCTCGGAAATGCCGTATGCGCTGCCGTGAACCGCGCCGCCGGGGAATACTTTGCCAGGGTTGAAACGATCTCCAGCACCGAATGCCGGACGCAGCTTCGCCATCGCAGCCATGTCATCTTCGGTGAAGACTAACGACATATAAGCTTGCTTCTCGATGCCAATACCATGCTCGCCGCTCAACGCGCCGCCAGCTGCAATACAGGCCTCCAGAATCCGCTCACCACACTCAATAACGCGCCGGACCTGTGAACGATCCCGACCGTCAAATAGTATGCACGGATGCAGGTTGCCGTCTCCAGCGTGGAAAACATTGCCTATGGTGAGACCGAGCTCCTCGCCGATGGCTCTGACCTGCCGCATGATGTCCCGCAACTTGGTACGCGGAACGACGCCGTCCACTAGATAGTAGTTCGGTGCGATGGTTCCGAATGCACCTATTGCGCCTTTACGCGTCGCCCACAACTCAGCGCGTTTGGCATCATCTTCAGCTTCACGAATCTCTGAAGCATTATTGGAATAACAGATATCCCTCACCTGCTGACCATGTTCATCCACCGTTTCTCGTAGCCCATCCAACTCAACGATCAGAACCGCTTCAGCATCGTCGGGATAACCCGGATTGTAAACCGGCTCACAGGCATCAATCGTTACCCGGTCCATCATCTCAAGTGCAGAAGGCACCATACCCGCGCCGATGATGTCTGAAACGGATTGCGACGCATCATCCAAAGATGCGAAAGCAGCCAGCAATGTAAGCACCGTTTCAGGCTTCTTCATCAACCTCACTGCTACTTTGGTGACGATGCCCAGAGTGCCTTCCGATCCGATAAACGCGCCTCGCAGATCGTACCCGAACGTCTCTCGAGCCATACTGCCTAGCCAGGTTTTATCCCCATTTGCCAGCACCACCTCGATGCCCAACACATGATTGGTCGTCACTCCCAGAGCTAAACAATGCGGACCACCTGCGTTCTCAGCTACGTTGCCGCCAATCGTGCAAGCGCCTTGAGAGGAGGGATCCGGTGCATAGTAAAGACCGTACTGTGCTACTGCGTTCGAGAGTTGGATGTTCACAAGCCCGGGCTCAACTATCGCCACTCGATTTTCAACGTCCACTTCGAGAACTCGGTTGAGCCGAGTGACCGGCAAAACAACCGAGTCGTGCAGTGGAACCGCGCCGCCGCTCAGTCCAGTGCCAGCGCCACGCGGAACGATGTTGGCATCATGTTCGTACGCGATACGGACACAATCTGCCAACTCTTGGGCATTGCCAGGCAACACTACCGCGCCGGGTGATGAACGGTCTATCGATCCGTCATATTCATACAGCAGCAAGTCATCGGATCCCCAGATGACATACTCCTCGCCCACGATTTCACGCAGACGGCGGATCAATACCTCGTCGATCATCGTTGATCATTCCCACCAACAATCACAATGAACCGGCGCGGCATCCCAACGAAAGTCAGAATCCTGAGGGTTAGAGTATGTGATGCATCAATCACAACCCATCATTCAAATCATTCGAATCACAGCTCAGACAATATCTAGGATGCGTTGTCGTCCATGAACTGTTGAGCACTGTTCAACAGCAGTTCGTGAATCCAAATCGACCCCATGATGTCGCCGCTCATATAGCGTCCTTTGCTCTGAATATAGTCAGACAGTTCGTTGGCAGCCTTGACGACATCCGGATGTTCAGGCTCGCCCGGGTAACCGATGCCTTGTGCAAAATCGTTCATACCGATGCCGAAATAGTGAATGCCGTCTACCGCCAGAATGTCGTCGATGTTGTCGATAGACCCTTGATCTTCCAGCAATGCACCGACCAACATGTTGTCGTTGGCCTGCTTGTAGAAATCCCGCTTGTCTCCCCAAGCGTCGGGGGTGAAAGAGTAGTTGGTGCCGCGGTTACCGCCAAACGACCGATGACCGATGGGTCCGAAATAGCACGCATCCACGAGTTTCTCGGCATCTTCGCCGCTGGCAATGTGCGGACCCATGATGCCCTGTATGCCACGGTCCAAGTACTGCAAGACGTGGGACGCCTCGACATTTTCCACGCGTGCTACGGCAGTCGCCCCTGCCGCTTCCACTGCGCGCACCATCTCTTCCAACTCGGTGTAACCGAACGGACCGTGTTCACCGTCAAGCCACACGTAGTCGAAATCTATGCGGCTCAGAATCTCGACATCCCATACCGATGGGAAAGTCATCTGATATCCGAGTGCCTTGCGGCCCTCACTTATCGCCTTTAGTACTCGGTTTTCTCGTACCATCATCTCAGTCATTCGTCAGTTCCTCCGGACACCTTGGTGGATGTTGTCGCATGGTTGGTTCAGTGTGCAGATTTCAAGCGGACCGCGGTGCCATAGCACAAGATACTGTAGTTTTTATCGTTGCCGCCTTGGCCAGCTGGTTGAATCGGATTGATGTGGACATCGATTACTGCGTCCGCTCCGATATCATGGGCAGCTTCAATCAATCGTTCGATAGATTCTGCCGTTCTTTCTTCGACTTTATTTGTACCGCCGCTCTCTAGTTTCACAGCACCCACTACCAACCCAATGATGTGGTCGATCTCTCGTCCGGGGACAAAGTCGGTGGTGGTCAGTAAAACCGCGTCTTCAGATGCTCGATTCCAGCTCATTCTTCAACTCCCATCGGGATCGGGTTTGTTCAGTTTGACTGCCGTGCCATAGGCGAAGATTTCGGAAAAGCCTTGACCGACTGATGACGTGTTGTAACGCGTCGCCACTATAGCGTCGGCGCTCATCGCATCTGCTTCTGCGATCATCTGCTGCGTCGCTTCTTCGCGGGTGTCTTTGAGCAGACTCGAATACTCTGATACTGCTCCACCAGTGATGTTTTTGATGCCGGCCATGAAATCGTAACCGATGCCGCGAGCGCGCACCGCGTTGCCGCGCACCATGCCTATAACTTCCGTTATCTCTCTATCTTCGACCTGTTCAGTGGTAACTACAATCATCTGGTTTCACCTCGTAAAGCAGAGCGGCTTCTCAATTATCCCTCCGTTCAAAGTTAACACCGAATCGCCACTCAACAACGGCGGCATACCATAACCTGCTACACATCCTGCGCACCCGTTAATCCATGCAAATTCACATCCCTCGAATCGAATGCACTCCACTTGCCACGCGCGATGTCACATGCTGATAACATCTTCAGAGTCATCCGAAACATCAGAGCGAAAATAGTTTCGGCGTTAGACATTGGTTAGAACTGGAGCGAAATGTACCCAAGCACAATCAGAACCAAACTAGCAACCGGCGGTGCCGTACTCAGCACCAGCATGTTCTCACGTGAACCAAATGTGGCTCACACCATCTACAGCACCGTCAGACCCGACTGGGTGTGGATAGATCAAGAACACAGCCCTTGGGGTACCGAGAGCAGCTGGCCGATCTGTGTACAAGGGCGGATTTTGGGCGTTTCCCCAGTTATTCGTGTGCCTTGGAACGATCCCGGAGACATCAAAAAAGCATACGACGCTGGTGCTGTCGGAGTCATGGTGCCGCAGGTAGACAATCCTGAAGAAGCCGCCGATGCAATACGATACGCAAAATATCCCCCAATGGGAGAACGCGGCATCGCACCATGGTTCGCATCCATGCTCGGAATCTCCCAAGACGACGTCTTGAAGCACGCCAACAACGAAACCCTTCTGATCATCCAGATGGAGAGCACTGAAGCATACGAAAAGTTGGACGACACCCTGGCGCTTGAAGGCTTCGAGGTGCTTCTGGTAGGCCCCACCGACCTTTCAGCAACCCTCGGAATACCCGGACAGATCCACCATGACCGAGTAGAGCAGATCATGTCCGATGTTGCTCAAAGGATCGAGGGCACCGGCAAGTTCCTGGCAACTACATTCCAAGACCCAGCAGTTGCAAGACGTTGGATCGCCGAAGGCTACACGATGATGAACATATCTAGCCCGCTAGCGCTCGGGTGCGGACCCATGGTCAAGCTGTTCGCTGAGATACGTGAAGAGTTCCCCTGCGAATAACCCGAAGACACTACCCACTATCCACATCCGGAAAGAACTCAGCGTTTTCACCCATCGTAGGATGATTGCGCTTGGGTATCAGTACTGTGCGTCGCACTGAAAGTACACGTTCATTACGTTGGTTGTAGCCGAAACAGTCCAATCGGACTACTCCGCGGTCGCCCTTTGATGTCTCCAATTTGTCCAGAACATGAGCCTCGGAATATACCGTGTCGCCATGAAATGTGGGAGCTTCATGCTTGATACTCTCATACTCCAATGCGGCAATTGCACGCCCGGAAACGCTGGGAACACACTGTCCGATAACGATGGCGAAAACCAAGATGCCGTTGACTAGACACTGCTTATGAGCCGTATGCTGGGCGGCGTAGTTAGAGTCGATGTGGATCGGGTTCTGGTTCTGCGTCAGCAACGAAAACCACGTGTCGTCAGCCTCCGATATCGTCCGACCAGGCCAGTTGCGATACACATCGCCAATCTCGAAATCCTCGAAGAACCGCCCGAATCCTGAATTTCCGTTAGTCATCATGCAAATGTGCCTCCTTGTGATTCATGACATCAACATCCAAGCCATACAATCATTCCCAATCCTTCAAATCCTAGCTCAGACCCGCACGGAGCAGTACATTTCTAGCCCTGGCGACTACTGGCGCATCGATCATCTCGCCATCTAAAGATAAACTTCCTAGACCGTCATGCTCCGCGCGCTCAGCTGCATCTATAACTCGATTGGCCCTGTCTATCTCCATATCTGACGGGTAAAATGCCGACTTTATGCCATCGATCTGAGCAGGATGTATCGCAAACTTACCCGAATATCCCAACCGACGTGCCAAACCCGCCTCTCGATTCAGCCCATCGCCATCTCTGAACTTGACATACGGCGTATCTAACGCTTGTACGTTGGCAGCTCTGGCTGCGATCGCGATTGCGGATCGAGGATAGATCAGTGACGCCTCGCCATACTCATCTAAGCGCCCGG
The DNA here is from genome assembly GCA_965242765.1 of Dehalococcoidia bacterium. GTDB lineage: Bacteria > Chloroflexota > Dehalococcoidia > Lucifugimonadales > Lucifugimonadaceae > Bin127. The sequence continues at coordinate 317,685 of CBDESY010000004.1, forward strand.
TGTTTGATGCCCTATCCTCATCCACCTCGCGATTGATGCCCATGTCCGCACTGAAATCTTCAGCCCCAAAAGCTGCCCAGCGCACCCGCGCAGATGATGCACATATCGCATAAGCATTGACGATGGCGTTTGCCGTCTCCAACCACGGCAATATCCCAATGTTTCCTGCTCGCAACCCGCGCTTACTCTCAAGATAGGTGATGATCCCGTCCACTTCCGCGATTTCATCCGGCCCGCCGATCTTTCCGATGCTGATCGCAGTGATATACGGCGTTACGACAGCGTCTAAGTCTTCAACCGTAAGTCCAGTAGGTAAAGAGTTCACGCGAGGCACAACTGGTTTTCCGATGGCATGAAGCGACGGCAAAGCATCAGACGTAACGTTTCGAGCCTGATCTTTGTTGCCGACAGGAACTGAATCTTCCAAATCAGGCACATATCCAGAAGCATCGTATCGCTCGACTTTCGCCAGCATCTCGGCGCGGTTGCCCGGGATGAACAATGGACACGTTAGATCGATGTGCGACAATGTAGCAATTGACAAGACAATTCTCCTGACGCGTTAAGTTTAGAACGCCGCCATGCATCTCAGAAAAAACATCCACTTGGCACTGCCACGCCATGACGCCATCCGCTCTATGCTCTTACAAGCTCTACAGAACTCTGACGACCGGGGTCCCACACATCTCGAACTCACCAATGATGCCAGCTGTGCCGAAGCTATCGTCACCGACAGCACCACCTTTAGAAGCGAGTTCCAACAACTTCCACATTCCGTTCGCTTCGTACAGCTCATCGACTGCGGTGCGAGCCCGTCTGACGGTTCAAACGATAATCTCATCATCGCCAATTCTTCTTCTGTGCTCGCCGGAAACGCCGCAGATTGGGCGATCCTTCAATGCCACGAACTTACATCTACCTCAAAAGATGCGAATATCGAAGAACCTAAAGTCGCCGGAATCGTCGGATTCGGCAGCTTGGGACTAAGTATCTGCGAACGATTGAAACCGTTGGATGCCACTATCTGGATCAACGATATCCGAACTCCACGACAACAATCTTTCCAACCCCTAGGCGCACGACGCTCCTCGCTCGACATGCTGCTCTCTTTGAGCGACATAGTATTCGTAGCAGTGCATCACGGTCCCACGTCCGATCCATTGCTGTCGATCCGAGAATTGAGCCTGTTGAGCACCGACGCCGCGATCGTCAATCTATCGGGCAGGGCGGTAGTCGATGTTGATGCTATCGAAGCATTGAACTCGTCCGAAGGCCGAGGCATCACCTATCGTGAAATTGCTTCCAACTTCGGAGATGCATCGGTAGCGTCCCGCTCAGAAGATGTGTCGCGATTCGCACTGTACAATCTCAACGTTTGGGTTGCAGGTGGCGAGCCACGATCCACGGTAGAAAACGTCAGTTTTCCGTCAGCCGGAGACCCTGCATTCTGGGCATCAAGAATGGCACCAAAACAGATGCCAAGTTAGCGAAACTTGCAGTTAAGGAGATCGTCCATGGTTGACGGAAACGACTTGCCCAAACTAACCGGCAAGGAGTCCTTGAAATATCCGTGTGATTGGAAGATTGATCTCAGCGATGCGAACGTCGGACAGTTCTGGTCATGGGCATATTCAGAACTACTTGACAACACGTTGCGTGGCGAATTCGGTGAATATCTCGTCGCATTGGCTTTGGACCCTAGTGACCGGTTTCGATTTAGGAAGAAAGCATGGTCAAGTTGGGACCTGCAAGTCAACAAAGACTTTAGGATCGAAGTCAAGACTTCTGGTCGCTCTCAAAGTTGGCATAAAGACCCACCTTACCGTTCCGGAAAAATTAGAAAGTCTCCTCCTTCATGGAGTGTCAACGCGGGCCATATCTACGACGAGGAAAAAGGCAACTGGTCCAATGATTCAAGTCGACCTGCCGACCTATACGTTTTCTGTTTTCACGATGAAAAATGCGTTGATAAAGCGAAAACTACTGACTTGAATCAATGGAAATTCTACGTTGTGTCCAAGAACAATTTGGAGCGATGCTTCATCGACAAGTCCAGAAAATCGATAGGTGTCACTACTTTGGCAAAAATGAATGAAGTCAAATTTAACCAACTGCGCGACGAGATCATTCGGGTCGCTGAGAAGGAAGGCATACCTACCGACGGCATTCCGAAGCATTGAATCCCGAAGCTATACATTGACATCCAGACTAGCATCACCGCCCATTAACCCGCATCAACTCCGCCGGCTGCTTGAACTCGCACGCCAGACGAATACGTCAACCACCTAAGTGTTTCGATAGCCGCGCAACATCAAATCAGATCGCTACGGTGCAATACCAATCAACACTAGCGGCACTGCCGGTATGCCCCTGCCTTGCCGGATGATGTTCAGGAGATCACGCTCATAGTAAGGAACCCCCGATGACATCTGAGCTTCAAGCTCTTTCATCGGAAGTATCTCGATGCCTACGTCGATCGCGTCGGATACAAAGAAACTCATATGCTTGACGAAAATGTCGTGAGCAACGAATGAGTACTTTCCAAACTGCACTTCGACTCCGATGCGGTCTTTCACGAAGTCCGTTTGGTTATACGTGCTTATAGGTTCTAGTCCAGCCGCTTCAATCATCTGCTTCTGTTCAGGTGGTGGTAGATGCCATATCCGACGCATCAGGGCTTGGTCTGACGAAACGTAAAACTGCCTTCTTGCTTGTTCCCAATACTTTCCTCGAAACCCCTCATCGAAGGCTTTGTTCATATCTTCCGGCGAGTAAAGCAGATCGCCCAATCGATTACGCTCCCTGGAAACTTTAGTCTTGCATTTTTCAGCATCCACACCAGCAATCACATCCTGTACTTCTTGCCACAACTGTGATTTGTGAACCATCAGATACTCTACACCGTTCAGGTGAGAATAAAGTTCCACTATCCGCATCAATGCCCACCCCTGCGTTTGGCCGGATCATACACTGGCTTGCCCATCGGACGAGTTCTCAGTTTCCCGTCCCTCAATGCATGAACTCGCTCCCAAGCTATCTCTACATACTCTTCGACAACGTCGCACCCTAGCCCGCGTCGTCCATTTTTCAACGCCGCGATGACTGTTGAACCCACCCCCATATACGGATCGAACACGGAGTCTCCAGCCCGGGTCATCGAAAGCACCAGACGTTCTACCAACTCCACTGGAAACTGGCATGGATGGACCGTCTTCTCTACATGGTTGTGCTTGACGTTTGGGAAAATCCAGACATCGCTAGGGTTTTTTCCCTTAGGATTACCACTCAACTTGCCGACATTAGGTCCCTTGAAATAACGCTTGTTCGGATACTTCGACGGCACACGAATCGGGTCCACATCGAATACATAATCGTCAGACTTAGTCCACCAGTTGATAGTCTCGTACCGTCCCGACAATCGCTTGGTGCAATGCAGACCGTGTTCGAAATGCCAAACGATCCGATTACGCAACCTGAGACCGAGACTCTTGAATATCGGATATAGAAGCGCGTCCAGAGGCACTACCTCGCCATTGTCTACATAGTTCCCGACCTGCCAGCAAACCGAACCATTCGGACTCAGCAAGCGTACACATTCCTTGATCACATCTGTCTGCGATGCAAGATACGCAGCCAACGATGATCTGCCTTCATATTCTTTGCCGAGATTGTATGGAGGCGAAGTCACTATGAGTTGCATCGACTCCCCGGGAATTTGTGCCATGAACTCAAGATTGTCCATGCAGTCCATCAATGGAAGCTCGATCTCCGAATGCTCAAGGAACGATTGGCGCATTTCTGCGACACCATGTTCCACTGACAGGGGAATGGCATCCCCGATGGTTCGGCTGGGTGACCTCATATCTGCGTGTTCGTCTTTCGGCGTCGCCTAGTCTTTAGCGAATCAGGCGACAAGCCTGACATCATGAAACCAGTTTACAGGTGTTACTATAAACGCGCAACAAAAGTGTCAAAATATCAGGAAATGCCGCTTGAAACCACCTGATGCCCGTTAACCGGCATCAACTCCGTCGGCTGCTTGAACTCGCCAGCCAGACGAATCCGCCTTTGAGCGGCACGAAACTCTTCGTCCTGATACGCCGACTTCTCAATCTTCACCGCACATACCTTGAACTCTGGCGTCTCCGTGATGAAATCGTAGGCATCAGACGTCACATCGTTAGTGCGGGTAATCTCTGGAAACGCAAACGACATGAAGACAAGACCCCGCGGCGAACGCTCCGTAACCCGTGCCGACACTGTGACCTCGCCGCGACGCGAAGCAACATACAACAAGTCGCCATCTGCAAAGCCCATCTCCTCCGCGTCCAATGGATTGATCTCCAACATCTCATGTGGCACCAAGTTTTGGAAACCGCTCGCCTTTCCAGTCTGAGTACCAGTGTGATAGGTAGACCGACGTCGGCCAGTGGTCAAAAGCCACGGAAACTCTTCATCAGGCTCTTCCGCAGGTGGGATGTGATCTACCGGCGCGAAGAAACCCGGGAAACCAGACGAGAACTCATCGCCGTGCAGATACTCTGTGCCCGGATCGTTCTCATCACCGCATGGCCATTGGATACCGCCTTCACGGTCGAGACGTTCGTGCGAAATACCACCATATATCGGCGTAACGCTCCGCATCTCATTGAACACATCTTTCGAGGTCACTAGGTTTTGAGGTTTGCCCATGCGCGCAAACAAAGCCAACAGAATCTCAACGTCCGTTTTCGCATCGCCCGGAGGGGCAACAGCAGGGCGTACCCGTTGCACCCTACGTTCACTGTTGGCAAATGTGCCGTCCGATTCGGCAAACGCCGCCGCCGGCAAAACTACATCAGCTATCTGTGCCGTTTCTGTAAGAAAAATATCTTGTACCACGAGGAAATCTACCGAACGCAAAGCGTGTTCGGCATGATTCGCATGAGGATCGGAAACTATCGTGTTCTCACCCATGACGTAGACGGCTTTAACCCGTCCCTTGATCATCTGCTCCATCGCCGTGATCTTGGTGATACCCCGACGTTTCGGAAGGGGTTCGCCCCAAGCACGCTCAAACACTTCGCGGACTCCCGGACGTTCCACTTTCTGGTAACCCGGAAGATCTGTAGGGATGCAACCGGCATCACCAGCACCTTGAACATTGTTCTGACCGCGGAGCGGATTCACTCCGGCATTCGGATGACCCAACGTTCCGCATAACAGACCGAGATTGCCTAACGATTGGACATTGTGAGAACCGCACGAGTGTTCGGTGATGCCAAGGGTGTAGCAGATCGTCGACTTTGGGGCGGCAGCGGCAAAGTCGCGCGCCGTGTCGATGATCTCTTCTTCAGTTATGCCGCATATCTTGGCAGAATACTCCGGCGTATACATCTGAACGTGACGCGCAAACGCCTCAAAGCCCTCAGTTCGATGCTGAATGAACTCCGCATCCTGCAACCCTTCGTTGATGATCACGTTCGCCACCGCATTGAAGAACGGAATATCCGTGCCAACCTTGATCTGAACGTGTCTCGTTGCCCACTTAGTCAACTCGATCTTGCGCGGATCCACAACTACCAGCTTCGCACCGTTCTTAACTGCGCGTTTCATCCGCAACGAAATTACAGGGTGTGCCTCGGTAGTGTTTGAGCCGGCTACCAGCAAAAAGTCGGTACCCGCCAACTCCTCAATCGAGTTCGACATCGCTCCTCTTCCTACCATGACCGCCAGACCGGCGACCGACGGAGCGTGTCAAGTACGTGAACAGTTGTCGATATTGTTCGTTCCGATTGCAATGCGCGCGAACTTCTGCATCAGATAGTTCGCTTCGGTCACGACGCGGGCCGATGCCCAACACACAATCGAGTCTGGCCCATCGCTCTCAATCACACCATTGAACTTGGTTGCCACAAGATCCAACGCTTCGTCCCAAGATGCGCGTCTGAACGAACCATCCAGTTGTCTGATTAGCGGATGACGCAGGCGATCCTCGCTTCGCACAAACTCCCAAGAAGCAAATTGCCCCTTTACGCACAGCGATCCGCGACTTGGCGCAGAGAAATCTGGTTCGGCACCGATAATATCGCCGTCATGCGTCAGCAGTTCAATGCCACAACCCACACCACAGTAGGGGCAAATCGTCTGGGTGCGATCGACTTCATCCGCCGAGATATCTTGTTGAATCACCTTGCGATCAGTCAACGCGCCAGTCGGACATGTGTTGATGCATTGTCCGCAGAAAGTGCAGGGCGAATCCATCAACTCATTGCCAAAGAAAGTGAAGATGTTGGAATCTTGGCCACGCCCATCCACTGTTATCGCTGCCGCCTGTTCCCAATCGTTGCAGATGTTCGTGCAACGATAACAGGCTATGCAGTAGTCGTAATCTCGTTGGATGAATGGATTTTCGTCGTGCGACGCCTTAAGACGCGTCTGAAGCTTGGGAAACGCATCCCATTTAGCCTCGTACTCCTCAACTGCACGATCAAACTCTGTAGGACCTACTTTGTTGGAATACGGATTGGCATTCGGGGATGACATCTCAGAGAGCAGCATCTCCAACAAGGTCTTACGGTAATCACGAAGCTCATCGGTGTGTGTTGCGACCTTCATGCCGGATTCGGCAAACGCAGTACAGGAAGCGACCTGCTCTTTACGACCGTCGACTTCAGTTTCGACGAGGCACATGCGACAAGTGCCCTGCGCTCCTACACGTTCATCGAAACAGAGTGTCGGAACTGCAAAACCAGCATCTTCCACCGCCTCTAACACTCGTGAGCCCTCGGCACACCTGACCACAACACCATTGACCTGTACATCAAGCCATCTGGTGCCGTTACTCGATCCTATGTTGGTAGCTAACGTCATCAGTTATCAGGGTAAGTGCTAACAGATTGTGTTCATTCTAGCGAAACATCGCTCACATCGCAAAATCACAACATCGAAGATGGTGATTCGAACCAGACGATCACCGCGATACTTATTGCTCTTCACGCGCTTCAGCCCGAATCTCACGTATCCGATGAATCAAGAACCAAACCGCCAATCCACAGCCGATCAATACGATAGGCAATGTGAAAGAGCGAGTAAAATCACGAACCGAATCGTAGTTGTCGCCTAGAAGATAGCCCAGCCAAGCCAGAAATACGCACCATGGCAGGGCACCGATGAAGGTGTAGATGCAGAACTTCGCCACATTCATCTTGGATACCCCTGCAGGTATCGATATGAAATGCCTCACGACCGGAACTAGTCGACCTATCAGAATCGTCATCTCGCCACGATGCGTAAACCAATGATCAGCGCGTTCCAAATCCTTCCTAGTTATCAGCAGATACTTGCCGTACCTTTCGATGAATGGTCGACCACCGGCACGTGCCACATAGTACTCGGCCAGCGATCCCAAAACACTGCCGATCGCTCCCCAGACACCAGCGATGAAGGTCCATTCAACTCCCAAACCCTGATCAAGCACCAGACGCCATCCAGCTAGCGGCATCACTATCTCGCTTGGCAGGGGAAAGGCCGTGCTCTCCAACGCCATCAGTACAACGACACCACCCCAGCCCATCAATTCATAAACCTCGGCGCTGAAATCCAGCAGCCAATGCTCAACAGCCTCTATCAGATCGATGATGAAATTCAAACTGCCAATCCTGATTCGGTTCCAAGTATGTCGGACATCACGAAGAGCGTGAATCACCGTTGAACACGCAAGTCATCAATTCTAAAGCCCAACATGTTCAACACACTCTGAAAGTCCGAAGATCATCGTTCGGACAAAAGCCTTAGATTTTCATGCCGCGATCTGCCGAAAACGCATCCGATCGACGATTTATACTTGTTCAAAAATTGAACCGTATCAGTTCGATACGATGAAAGAGCACTTTCAAGGCAGAATCTGACATAATGCTGAACTTCATCAAAATTATCCTGAACATCGACTGAATATCGTTGGAACTAGTTTTATCACAGTCTGGCATGAATCTCGATTTGTTGTGAAAAGTGTTGAAAACGACATCGAACATGCTCTAAACTAGTTCAAAAGAAGTGTTGGGCATAACCTCGTCAACCCACGAAACGAGTTCGTAACACCATTACGGAGATAACCATGACCACCGTCAGCTTCCTCAGATCAACACCAGCAGTCGAACGAGCCGAAGAGTTGTTGGGAGGCCCCTTGCGTGATGTCTTGCGACAACAGTTGAACGAACCAGGAATAACTGTCAGCAGCATCGCAAAAGAGATCGGTGTGCAAAAGGCAACCATCAACTACTGGATGGCGAAACTGAGCATCAACTACGGACGCATCGCACACTACTTCGATGAAGAAGTACGCATACTGTCTCGAGAAGATGCAAGACTGGTAGACGCGGTACTGGAGATGGATATTTCGTCCGGCGACGCTGAAGAACTGAACCCCGAGGCCAGCAAGAAGTTGCGCCGTCTAGAAGAGATGGGAATCCCGGCATCCGAGCTGGCAGAGCTGCGACCCTCGCAAGTAGTCGCATTGAAACGGTTGGCGAGAATGCAGCTCGACGATGAACACATCGATCTTATCGATCGAGATACGATCTCTCTGCTCGTACGCTTCAACCGTGATGGAATCACAACCGAAAAGCTGTCGCAGTTGTCGCAATGGGAAATCGATTTCATCTTTGAAGCTCGCAATGCTGGAGTCGACATCGATGAACTAAGGGACATCGATGCTGAGTGGCTGGAACTGATTCGCAACGCGAAATCTCGGCAACTAGATCCCAAATCGATCGCCGCGGTAGACACCGACGCAATGAATGTAGTCAATCGGGCAAAGGAACGTGGCATCGATCTAGACGAACTAGACGCCGTCACAACCGAAGAGGTGGAGTTGCTGAAAACCATCCGCCAAAAGAAACGTTCTAACCCACTGGGTGTTGAGCAATTGATGGGAATGTTGAATGTCATATAGCCTTGTGCGATCACATCCGGCACGCACCCGTGCAACTTGGCGAGATTCGGATCAGTTTCGTAGCAGGTGCTACAGTCGCACAGCGTGATTGTCTTAGAATTGATGGAGTTGTCAGAGCAGACTTGAGGAGAACTCCGCATTGCGCATCGCTGGTAATTCGTTTGAGCGCGGCAAACCCGTCGGACGCCGTGTCACGTTTCTGAGCCTTATCCTGATGATCTTGGCATCAGTGGTTTGGGCGGGTTGCACCGAAGTCGCAAATCCCACGGCTACCGCGGTAGTGTTCGAACCAACGCCTGCACCGCCGGGTACGCGAGCGCTTGTTCTTGCAGGAGGAGCCGACGTCGATCTCGCAGCACTTGCTCAGCCAGTGGAACTGCCAGAAGGCGATGCCAGCAATGGCGAAGCGCTACACACCTCTTTGGGATGCGCCGCATGTCACTCGGTAGGTGAAGATGTGATTGTAGGGCCGGGTTGGAAAGGTCTATATGCACGAGCCGGGGAAAGAACCGACCAAGAAGCTGATGACTATCTAGTCGAAGCCATCACCAAGCCATCCAAGTACATAGTGGACGGCTTCACCAATGTAATGCCCGCGTTCGACTACCTCTCAGACCAAGAAGTCGCCGATCTCATAGCCTTCGTAAAGGCTAACCAGTAGGGCAGAAGTCCGGCCGCAGGCATGCATCATGCATTCTTAGGGCGGTTCGCGAACCGCCCCTAAGACTCTCCCATAGTCGCATCTTCCTAGTCATTCCGACGGAATTCAGAATCTAGGTACCGGGCTTTAATCAAGTCGGTACATCCCGGCACAACACCTCTAGATTCATGCTTTCGCCAGAATGAAGATAATGGCGTGTTTGCGTTTTTCCAAAAACCTCCGGGTACGTGGAAACATAGTGAGCGGGATATGTAATCACTGCCATCCTTCTGCAATGAGATTTCTGTTGTGCTTGGACGCCCCTCTAACAGGAAGTTTTCGAGGGGAATCACCCTCAAAATCAACCAAAATCAGATCGACTTCGATCGAGCCATAGCGTCTTAAAACCCGGTACCCAGAGACACCTCTGTTCTATCCGTGTTAACATCCCATCCGAACACTCAGCGGCTGTGCCGGATTTTGGCGCATCCTCAGACACTTTAGGAGATTACTCAATCGCCACGCCGACTAGGGCTGGACACCGTGCGTCGTGCCTCCCTTGTGTCGGCTGTGATGGGGAACGCTGAGTGTTCAAAAACGTTGTCCTAGCCGCGAGGGAGGCTCTTGATGATTTCCAGCGTTTCGACAGTTTCTGCTTTTGAAAGCATTTCAGTCCCCAAGCATAGATCCCGACCTTTCGAAGGCATTGATTGGAGGAAGCTAATTTGCAGCAAAACCATGGTGTTGTCGATTGTCTTTTTGGCCTTTGTATTTCATGCAGCTTGCGATACCCAGACGCGATTTCCGGCTGAGGAATCTAAAACTTCATCCACAGGCATCAAGAACGAAGCCTGCGAAATGGTTCGGACGATTGTAAGTGGTGAAACATCGCACAGCGATTTCACTCGATGGATTTTCGGACAGCCAGACCTGATGGGCGACGCGCTCATAGCCGACTTCTTCCACAACGCACTGAGGGTTTACGCAAAATTGCACCAAAGCGCAATTCACCCAGACGAGACGTTCAACGAAGCGTTTACGGCAAATCGCAACGCTATGCTTGACGTTTTGGAGATTCGTTGCGGACTGGCTACGAACATCGGCGCGCAAGGACTACCGCCGGGATGTTCAATGTGGGATCAATACATCGTAGGGGCTATAAGCTCATACCAGTTCTCATCAGATTATGTAGCTCAGATAGGAACACCGACATATTGGGACGATTACAGTTCCGAGTTGGCATTGTTGTCGATTATCTTCAGAGGTGCAAACCTAGGGAACGACTTCTCCACGGCGAACGCGGACTTGGATTGGGAGATAGGCGCGCTTCATACCATGATCGACGAAGTCTGCGACCCCAATTCATATCGTGACCAAGTCGGCGACCAAGATTTAAGCATCGAAGACATCCCGCCGGAATTGTTGCCCGAAGGATTCGAAAATGGCGGGTAAACGACGAACGCTTTACCTGAACAACGATGACGAATGGAACCAGTTCAAAGCATTGGCAAAGCCGAGTCCGTCGGCGGTGATAAGCGACTTCGTAAGGTCATACATCGGTACGGACAAAGCCGCGCCACAACCAAAGAAACCTAAGCGCAACATCGATCTTCAGGTAATCAAAGAGTTGTGCGAGAGTCACGCTTGGTTCCAAGTCCTTTGGAACTACCAACCGGAGCGATGGCGGTTTCATCTAGACCTGGACCCTGCAGGATGGGTTGAACACATCGAAGCCGTCTACGGATGTTGCGATTTGATTCTCGAATCCGAATCGGCAATCGATTATCTGAGTGCCAAAGGACTTGTGCGAACCAACATCATCATTTTTCAAAGGTCTCACTTTCGTCGGAATGACCGCGTACATGTCATGTTTAAGACACTAAGTATCGCGCCCAGATTTAAGGATGCTGAACTCCATAGCCAATCATTCAAATCACCCAAAACCGCAGCTCAAACGCATCGCTGATGGTATCCTGCTCTGGCGATCAACGCCGCTTGATACCCGGCGGAGAAGCCGGCATCGATGTTGACGACTGAAATACCAGCGGCACAGGAGTTGAGCATCGTCAACATCGCCGCTAAACCGTCGATACCGGTGCCGTAGCCATTGCTTGTGGGCACGGCGATGACCGGTACTTCGACTAACCCGCCCACCACACTTGGCAATGCTCCATCCATACCCGCCACTACAACTATGACGCGCGCCGAACGCAAACGGTCTTCATGCGCCAAAAGTCGATGAATCCCGGCGACACCCACATCGTTGATCCGCTGCACATTGCAGAGCATCAGCTTCGCCACGATCTCAGCCTCGTCTGCAACCGGCATATCCGCTGTGCCGGCTGAGACGATTACAACCCCGTCGTATGTGGGTGGCATCGACCTTTCATCAGCCCAAATCGCACCGCACGATTCGACGTAACGGGCTGAAGGTATGTGTGTTTTGACAGCCTTGAAAGACTCAGCGTCGGTGCGCGTGACCAGCACAACGTTCGATGCATCAAAAATCCGAGTGGCGATGCAGGCTATCTGAGCGGCGGTCTTACCTTCGCCCATCACCACTTCGGGAAAACCGGTTCGGCGCTCTCGATCCAGGTCCACGGTTGCAAATCCAAGTTCCACGCTGTGTACAGGTTGCTGCGATTGGCTTTGGTGGATTTCTCTTGAACCGCTGCTCATCCTTGCATCATCTAATACTTAATCAGGCTCGAATCTTCGAAAAGTTGCACTACGCTATATCATTACATCGAGGCAATAATGAATGGCGTTGCCATGCTCATCGCTATTCTAGAACCTTGGGAGCCGACGCGCTTCCAATAAGTAACCACTAGCTTTCGGGATTTGCCGTAATGAAGATCACATGCATACAAGAAAACCTGGCTCGCGGACTGCGCGTTGTTCGTCGTGCGGTGCCATCTCGAGCAACCCTTCCCATAACCCAGAACATCTTGATCGAAACTGAAGATGCTCGCGTCAAGCTATCAGCTACCGATCTTGAACTCTCCATCGCCACTTGGATAAGCGGACAGATCGATCACACCGGTGCCGTAACCCTTCCCGCACGGCCATTGTTGGACACTGTCAGCAGCTTCGATAGCGGAAGAGTTCAGATAGAAGTCACCGATGAACCGTATGGCGCAAATATCCAAGCGACATCCCAACGCGGCGACGGTCCAACAACAATCGACACCAGTCTTCGCGGAGCTCCGAAAGAAGACTTCCCCCCATTCCCCGAAATCTCACCGAAACACCGCGTAAGGGTCGACGCCGGCATTTTGCGGAACGCATTAGATCGCACCGTATTCGCCGCCGCTACCGATGACGCCCGACCCGTCTTGACCGGTGTCAAGATGGAAGTAGAGGGCGAGATGGCAACGTTCGCAGCGGCCGACGGCTTCAGGCTGTCGATTGAGACTGCTCAGCTCATGGACTCTGCTGACGAACCCTTTGAAGCCCTGATTCCCGGACGCGCACTCTCAGAGTTGATGTCACTAATGGCCGGCGCCACCTCAACCGTCGAGATCATGGTTTCTGAAAGTGGCGGAGAGGCAATGTTCCGAATTGGCGATGAAATCGAGATGATCACTCAACTCATCGCCGGCACCTACCCAGATTACAAGGGACTGGTTCCGCAGAATGCCGACACCACGATGACGATTTCGCTGGAAGGCATCGAGCGAGTAGCACGTACCGCACAGGTGATCGCTCGTGAAGGCAGCGCCATCATTCGAATGGTCGCAAGCGACAACGAAGGGCAAGGACGACTAACGCTGTCGGCAAGCGCAGAAGACTTGGGCAACACCCAGGGGACGCTTGACATCGACTTAGAGGGAGATGAGGGCAAGATCGCATTTAACGTACGATTCCTAACCGATCTCGTTGCACGTTCCCAAGGCGGGACTTCAAACCCCGCAGAAACTGGTGACCGCGATGATGGAGCAGAAAAAGTGATCCTGTCTATCACCACTCCATCCAGTCCCGCGGTCTTTCGCCTGTCAGCGCATCCAGGTTTCACCCACGTCGTGATGCCTATGTACGTCCAGTGGTGATCCACAATATCCTTTCCTGTAGCCTCTGGTATTCCATTCACACCTAGAGGTCTATGGGAAGTGGGATAGATGACCCGCTTTCACAAATCCAGCGTTTGGTATCCCGCAACACCATCATCGCAGCACTCACGGCAGTTGTGAGTGCAATACTATTTGTCGCCTGCGCTTCGGAGCCGACTGAACCTACGTCACCGCTCGAAGTACCGACTCGAGTTCAGACAGCCACATCCACTCCAACTGTCGATGCTATTGATCAAGTCGACCGTTACGACTTTGATTTCGTGGAGGCTTTTGGAGGATATCGATGGGACCGTCCGATAGATATCGCATTTCTACCGGATGGTGAATCAGCACTGGTAGCCGAGCAGATAGGGCAGGTGCATCGCGCCTTCATCGATGCGCGACGGAAGCCTATACTCGTCTTCTCCATCAAAGAACGCGTCAGTCGAGCCTCCAATGAGGAAGGGTTGCTTTCGCTTGCGCTGGACCCAAACTTCGAAGCCAACGGGCGTGTTTGGATGTACTACTCCGTCAGGCAGGGATTCAGAAGCACACGATTATCGTGGTTTACCGTCGAAGAGTACCTCGTCGACTGGAGCAGCGAGCACGTAGTCTACGAATTGACACAGCCATTTCCCAACCACAACGGCGGCAAGATCGTGTTTGACAACCAGGGATACCTGTATCTCGGTTTCGGAGATGGCGGATCGGCTGCCGACCCGCAGCGCAACGGACAAGACCTCACAAACGTATACGGAACGATCATTCGGCTAGACATCTCCGAATCCAGCGACCTTGAGCCATACCGTATCCCTCAAGACAATCCATTTATTGATGATCCGGAAGTACCAGACGAGATCTGGGCGTATGGCCTGCGAAATCCTTGGCGGATGTCATTCGACCCAGCAAGCGATGAGCTCTGGATCGGCGATGTAGGGCAGAGCCATCGCGAAGAGATCAACGTCGTCAATACACGTATCGACGGTGGCGTCAATTTTGGATGGAGCACTATGGAAGGCGCGGCATGTTTTCGACCGCGTCAAGACTGCGACACGTCTGGCATTGAATTACCCGTGGAAGACTACCCTCCGCGCTCTGGAAACTGCTCTGTGATTGGTGGCGTAGTCTATCGCGGTGAAAAGATACCGGGACTACAAGACAGCTACGTCTATGCCGATCACTGCAAGGGCGAACTGAGGGTTATCGATACTGCAGAACTCGATGACGGCAGCATAGCACTAAAACCCATCGCACCGGAAGGTCAAGAGTATGATTCGCCTGGCATAGCATCGTTTGGGACGGATCTAAATGGCGAGATATATGTATTGCGGTTTGACGGTCCGATACTCAAAATGATCCCCGCTGAGAAAGACATTCAATAGGAACCTTCAATCGCGCTCGGATGATGTTTTTTTACATTCAAGTTCGATGTGAATTGAGTTTGAAGCCGCTTTGAGCATCTCATTCAAATCACATAACTTACTTTTACATAAAAATCGATCTGAGCAACGACATGATGTTCGTGAAGACGCAGTCACATCGCTAAATCCGGAAGAGCCTCGAAGTTCTGACGCGATCTCAAACCCAATGCAATAGTGCCGTAATTCCAACACGATTGAGACCTTTGAAAAATACCGTCTGCGCCACCCATTCCCCTTCCCCCTGCTTGAGGCCTATGCAAAATGCCGTTCCCTTTGCGAAGCAAGGCGGACGTGTCTGAGAAAAGCGTAGACGCAGTGGCACCGCCGCTTGGGACCCCCTCTTTGATTCTCCCCCTGCAAACAGGGTAAGACCTCAAGGACCAGCGGGGCCTCGAGGGGAGGGGAGATATGATTCTACCCCTGCAAGAAGGGGGAGGTGAGACATGGTTCTACCTATTTGCAGGGGAGTGGGATGAGGGACGAATACGGCACTTTTCAAAGGTCTCAAGGAAGTCGGAATCTAGGTTTCAAAATCGAAATCTGCTCGATCCACCACCCACAGCCCCTCCTCTGGATTCTGACTTTCACCTGAATGACGATAGTTGTGCCAAGGTCCCTGCTTGCAGGCAAGAATCAATTACGCCGCCAAGTGATTTAATCCTGTCTGCCAGCCCCGTCTCTCCCCTGCTTGCAAGGAGATGATCTCCTCTATCACCTCTCCCTCTGCGTGCAGGGGAGAATCAAAGAGGGTCCCAATCAACGATAACGCTTTGTGTCCACGCATCGCTGCGACGCGTCCCTACGGCTCCGCAAAGGATACGAGCTTTTCCAATGGTCTATCTCAAATCCCCCAAGGCATGGATGCACAGTTAGGTGATCAATCCAGCATTCAAATCGCCTCGACACGATCAAGAAACGAAATCCGAAGATTCGCGACCGAAAGCATGATTGAACTTCATCAAAAACCATAATTGCCACAAATATGCCGTTGCAACGGCAATATCGCGGATTGAACGCATGAATGTTGCCTATAGTTGCTGATATCATCCGATTTGCTGATAAACTCGCGGCAGATATGGCAAAACTAGGTCAAAACGAATTCCCCGAAGTCTCGCTTTCTGAAAGCATCGAACTTGCGCGCCGAATTTACGACAACATCGGCATAGAGGTGCGTCGAGATGGTCTAGCAGTGGTTTTGGGCATGTCGCCCTCTGGAGGCGCCTATGGCGCACGTGTCGGCGCGTTGCGGATGTGGGGATTGGCGAACGGCAGAAGCCTTATCAGATTGAGTGAAGATGCGATTCGTATAGTCGCACCATCTGATATCGATGACAAAGCTGATGTGACGCGAAAATTGGCACAATCGATACCGCTTTTCAACGAACTGCGTGTCAGAATCGGCGATACAAACGTCGATCAGAACGTTTTGGCAGTAATTCTTCAGGAAATCACGGATGCGGCAATGGATGATGTGGCACGTCGCATCGCAGTCATCGAGCGCATATACGGCGATACTCGAAGCTACTTCAGCGTCTCTGACAAGAAAAACGATCTATCAGGAGCAAGCGATGTAGAAGCTGCAACTTTCGCGCAGTCAGCGGTGGATACGCCCTTGCCTGATGGATGGATGGAGTTTCGTTACGACGACGGTACCTTGAGGATGCGGGAAACAGTGGGGAATTTAGACATCCTCATAGGAACGCTCGTAGCGAGACGCAATCGGATCACGGGAAATGACGAATAAGCACCCACATCCTTCACCCATCACAGTCAATTACAGGTAATCTTTGACCTTTTCCGCTAGTTTCTGCGTCATTCCAGGTGTGGACGCCAATTCCAACTCGCTTGCTTCGCGGATCGCCTTTACACTGCCGAAACGTCGTATGAGCGCACGTTTGCGCGACGGTCCGATGCCGGGAACTAGATCAAGAGCAGATTTCAATGATGTGCGTCCGCGAGTTTTGCGATGGTACGTGATCGCAAATCGGTGAGCTTCGTCTCGCACCTGTTGAAGAACGAAAAGCGCAGGCGCATTGCGTGGCAGACGAATCGGATCTGAACTGTCCGGCGTATAGAGCTCCTCTTCCTTTTTGGCGAGCGATGCAAGTGGAATATCGGCAACCCCGAGATGCAGCATTGTGGCAAGAGCGGCAGAAAGTTGTCCCATACCTCCGTCGATTAGTACCAAATCCGGTGTGATGCCAAACGAATCGCCAGTTTCAGACGAATTTGAGTTATCTGCAACATTCTGACGCGCCGCGTTGAGGCGTTTGAAACGCCGAGTGAGCACTTCACGCATCGACGCGAAATCGTCATTGCCCTCAACAGTTTTGATCTTGAAACGTCGATACTGTGAGGTCGCAGGGGAACCGTTTTCGAATACCGACATGGCAGCAACTGATGATGTCCCTTGAATGTGGGAAATGTCGTAACACTCGATTCGATACGGACGATCTGGAAGACTCAATGCTTCTTGCAGGTCGTCTAATGCACGCGTCATCAGGTCCGAGTTTGAATGCCATTTCAATTTGAGTTGCGCCAAGCCCTGAACCGCGTTTTCACGTGCCATATCGACGAGTTTTTTCTTCGCGCCGCGTTTCGGCACGTTGATCTCCATCTTCGCGCCGCGCCGTTCGGTAAGCAGTTCCTGCAAAACCGCGGCATCCTCCACTTCAGTCTGGGTCAAGATGCGGCGTGGCATGTGAGGATTGCCAGCAAGATAGAACTGCTCTATGAATTTGGCGATGATGTGCGGATCGGTATCATCAAAAGTCCCGGCCATAATGAAATTGTCCCGTCCAACCATGCTTCCGCGCCGAATGAAAAAGACATCTATCCACGATTCGTCGCTGCCCTTTTCACAGGCAATCACATCCATATCTTCGTGTCCGATCCCGACCACCTTTTGATCTTCATAGACGATCTTCATAGCATTGAGGCGGTCACGAAGCGCTGCTGCACGCTCGAACTCGAGGTTTGCAGCAGCCTCTGTCATCGCCTCTTGCAACTCCATCACCACCTTGTTGGTATCGCCCTGCAGAAATGAAATCACCTGATCGATTACCTTGGCGTATTCCTCCTTATCGGCGTACCCAGTGCATGGCGCAACACAACGTTTGATGTGATACTCGAGGCACGGACGCTCCTCGTCGCCTGTGATCTTCATCGTGCAAGAGCGGTAGGGAAACAGCTTCTTCAACAAATCAAGCGTAGTTCTGACGGAGTATGCCGAGGCATAAGGTCCGAAATAACGGGCACCATCACGGTTGGAACGCCGACGCGTGAAATATACGCGAGGAAAATCGTCTTCTAGGTCTACTTTGATATAGGGATACGTCTTGTCGTCCTTGAGACGAGCGTTGAAGCGAGGCTTGTGCTGCTTGATGAGCGAGTTTTCAAGCAACAGAGCTTCCCGTTCCGATTCGGCGACGATGTAGTTGAAATCATGGATAAGGCTTACTAGCCGTTTCGTCTTGCCGCGCAGCTTAGCCTCGTTGGAGAAATACGATCGGAGACGATTACGAAGGCTGACAGATTTCCCAACGTACAGAATCTGACCGCCCTTTCCAAGCATGGTGTAGATGCCAGGCTCGCGAGGCACGGCCGCGAGGCGATCGGCGAAAAGTTCGGCGCGAGATGACGATTCGGCGACAGTCAATTTGATCTAAACAGTATCTGCACGGCTAAATGCCCACAGTTGGGCGTGTCGGATTGAACATTCAGTTTAGTAGATGCACACGAAATTCGGAACCAGAGCAGATTCAATTGCATCCAACAGCGACGGAATGACGTTGATGACGGCACCCAAACCAAATTTCGCGCAGCACCTAAAGAACGATAGTGAAAACAACCAGTGCGACGACGACTCCAACCGAGATGATACCCATCTTGCGAATCTCAAGAGGGAAAGTCCGCGCGTAAACTTCGGACCTAGTGCGCTGAGTGCGGCGTCCAGATGCACGTTGTTGCGGCGGGGCTACATATGTCTGCTGCGCAACAGCAGGCGTAGCATCTGCGTCAGACTGACTAGAAGCAGATGTATCGCTACGATCTGATGGGCGCTCGGTTTGGACAAAGACGTTGGGACGCCGGCCGACGCCTCGACGACGATTTCGGTTACGTGGTGGCATGAGTTCAGATGCTGGTGTTCAATGCGTTGCTTCGATTCTATTCGATAGCGTTCAGATTAGTCCGCCTCGGATTTCTAATTCACCCGCAGCTTCAACAATTGTTTTCGCCGCATATTCGATGCCAACATCAGAGGTGTTCCACATGAAGTGATACAGGAACGGATCGATCGGGCTAGTGCCGAAAGCCTTCTCGAAGTACCGATGTTGTGCAGTGTCTGAGTGCGCGATGAATTCTCGTGCCTCTTCGATGCTGATGTTTTCACGTTCGGCGACTCGGCGGGCGCGGTCTTCCATTCGCCCTACAACACCGACCCGCAACACATCAGGACGCTCTCTAAGAATCGCCGCCCCTCCACGGCTCAGAATCACGATATCCCCTTGATCGGCAATATCTTGAATGACTTCTCGGGTCGTCGCAATGAATCGCTCATCGTCAACCTCTTCAGCAGTGGTATGAGGCTCTTCTTCATATTCGCTGTACTGACGTGATATCAAGTCTTCAACGCCAGGTCCGAAATATGGGTCGCCTCCCATGCCAGCCACGGCCGAGCGTTCAAGGACGCGTTGCACACGCATCGCCAACCGATTCACCAGCGAAGGCACTCGACGTTCCTGATCGACTAGAGCGCGCATAGTGGCATTCACCCGACGTGCGACCTGCGCTAGGATCAAACGATCCACGAAATCGATCTCCATCTGCCGCGCTACTAGGCGTCCCAAATCTGGCGCTCCAGCACCAACTCGACCTTCGATGGTAATTATCGGCATCTTCGCTATTCTCCGTTCTCTGGCGTGGCTTCAGAATATTGATTCCTGTAGTTGAAAGATCCGCTGAGTACATTATCGCTTGAAACGCAAATCTCAACTTAAACCCGAATCAAAGTTGTACCATCAACGTGAATCAGCGGTTCAGAAACAGACCGAAAATCCGAAGCAAAGGATCGATTTCCAGCAATGCCATCAGGTTTATTGACTTCTCAGCATTGGCGAGAGAATGCACCGAATACCTTCACGCCGCAAAATCGACCGATAATCAGCTACGACGGCATCGTGGCATCCACCCACATCCTCGGATCCGCTGCGGGATCAGAGATCATGTCGGCCGGCGGCAATGCCATCGATGCCGCCGTCGCAACACTCTTCGCGCTCTCCGTTGTCGAACCCATGAAGATGGGCATATACGGCGCCGGTTTCATGAATATACACCTCGCCGATGGGCAACGCATAGCCGTCGACAACTACTCACAAGCCCCTCGCAATGCGACGATGGACATGTTCACGCCGGTCTACCAAGAGTGGCCTAACTACATGCGTGCACGCGATGACCTTAATCAGACTGGCGTACTTGCATCAGGAGTACCCGGCGCGCTGAAGGCCTGGTGCGAAATCCACGCCGATTACGGCAATTTATCACTTCCTGAAGTCATTGCGCCAGCCATCAGCTTCGCAGAAAACGGTTTCAGAGCATCTGAACACTACTGCAAATTCGTGGAAGACTATGCCGATGCATTGCGCCGATTCAGCGCCACAGCTCAGATTTTCCTGCCGAGTGGGAATCTGCCAAATCCCGGCGACGTGGTAATGCAACGAGACCTCGCCCAGGCTTTGAAACGCGTTGCTTTGGAGGGTGCTGACTACCTCTACGGTGGAGAACTCGGTCAACAGATAGTCGGGTATTCTCAAGCAAATGGCGGCGTAATCGAAATGGCAGACCTGATCGGTTACCGAGTGAGACGCTCTGAGCCCGTATCCGGCAACTATCGCGGCTTTACTGTCACCGGTCCGACACCATCTTCAGCTGGCGGCCTGCATCTCATCGAATTCCTGAACGTGATGCAGCTGCGCAACATCGATGAGATGGGGTTCGGACGCAGCACCACCATCCATCTAATGGCCGAAGCGATGCAGCTCGTGTTTGCAGACCGCAATCGTTATTTGGCGGATCCAGATTTCGTCGAGATACCTTTTGATCGCCTGCTATCAGAATTCCATGCCAAAGAGCTGATGAGCCATATCTTGCCAAACACCGTCATGCCGCCGCTGGCACCCCCCTCGCTGGCCGAGTCTGACAGCACTTCTCACGTTACGGCGGCAGACCGTGACGGCAACATCGTGGCGGCAACGCAGACTATCAACCACATATTCGGTTCAAAAGTAGTTGTGCCGGGAACTGGCGTTTTGCTTGATAACACCATGGCCAATTTCGACCCGCATCCTAACCTTGCCAATTCGGTGGAACCGCAAAAACGAGTGGCCAGCAGCATGGCGCCCGTCATCGTCTATCGCGGATCGAGACCTGCGTTTGCTCTCGGATTGCCCGGCGGCATTCGCATCTGGACATCGGTGGCACAGGCGATCATCAACATCGTGGACCATGGGATGACGGCGCAAGAAGCGGTGGAAGCGCCTAGAATGTTCACCCAAGGACAGGAAGTTGAGTTGGAAAGCGAGTTCGGTTCTGAAATCGCCGATTCTCTCCGTAACATCGGCCATGATGTGACCATGGTCAACAACGTCGCCGGCGGTATGAGCATGATCCAATTCCACGATGATTCGACGATGTCGGGATCTACATGCTGGAGATCAGATGGTGGTGCAGTTGGGATCAGTGGCGGAAAAGCACGGCAGGGAATCGGGCTAACGGTGATTGAACCGACCAACGATTAAGGTAATGCTGGAAGTAGAGTTGCTTCGATGGCACAATCTTCGGATGTTTTCTCGGCACGGTCGAAACTCTTCCAATTGGCATGTGCCGTTTGCGGATCTGTTTCCCAAAACCCATCGGTTAAGTCTGTGTACTGCGTTTGTGGCGGGATTTACGACATTCGATTTCACAACGTAGATGATGTGCTGCATAAGCTGCCATTAGTGCAACAGAAGCTGTCTGTCGATCTTGGGCAGGGCGATACTCCGTTAGTGCGCCTGCCAATCATCGCCAGAAAACTAGGGATAGCAGAATTAGCCGTCAAGTTGGAGTTCTGTTCGCCAACCGGCTCTTTCAAAGATCGCGGCAGTGCAGTTCTCGTGTCGGCAGCGTTGGAAGAAGATGTAGTCGAGTTTGTAGAGGATTCTTCGGGGAATGCTGGTGCATCGATGGCCGCATATGCTGCACGAGCAGGTATGCGAGCACATATATTCGCACCGTCAACCGCAGCGAAAGGCAAGCTGGATCAGATCCAGATATTTGGAGCTGAATTGCACCTGATCGAAGGGCCGCGTCAGGCAGCTACTGATGCTGCTGCTTACTTTGCCGAAGAAAACGGATTGCCATATCTTTCCCACGCGCTCAGCCCATGGTTTGCCGATGGAGTAAAACTCATGGCTGTCGAGATTCAGCAGTCTGGATTTGACGCCACAGACATCGTCGCACCGGCTGGCAACGGAGCATTGCTTATAGGCAGCCATGCTGCATATCGTCAAGATGAAAGCCCGCGCATCCATTGCGTGCAATCTCAAGCAGTTCAACCTCTAATACGCGCAATTCGAGGCGAAACATGGGACTCAGCAGAGGCGATGCCTACAGTGGCATCGGGGATATCCGTCAGCAAGCCACCGCGGGCATCACAAGCGGCCAGAGCGGTAGTCGCGTCTGGTGGCTCAGCGGTCGCCGTCTCGGACGATGCGATGCTTCAATGGCAAAGGCGGTTGGCGAGTGAGGTCGGCATCTTCTGCGAAGTCACTTCAGCAGCCGCTTTTGCGGGAATTGAAATCCTAGTCGAGAACAGCGATATGCCGTCGGATGCGAGGGTGGTGATACCCATCACCGGATCGGGATTGAAGGAGCCGCTGAGATAAAAGATTCCACAGAGTGTCCCTTACCCCTCAATTATTTCAGGTATTTCCAAATTGGAAAGGTCCGGCAGGTCGCCGCAGGTTGCCACTTGCGAAAAGGTACCGCCAGGAATCGACACGGCGATAGCGTGGTTGCCATCCAAGATGGTGCTGATGTGACGGTTCGGGAGTGAAGTCTCGGAGATTCCCCCGATCGCCGGTTCCAGACTTTCTACCCACTGGAAGTTCTGTAAATCTGACCAGTTCTCGCATCGCCCTTTGCGAATGCTGATCTGCTGGACGGTGCCAGGAGCCGGCACGAAAGTCAGTTTGATAGTGGTTCCACGTTCGGTTTGAGAAAGAACGCCCGCGCCTTGCTGTGCGAAGTCTTGCACACCGATATTGAAGCCAACTTGCAACCTGCCACTCGTTTCGCTCTGGATCACCGTAGGTGTCGGGGTAACTGCCATAACTCCAGGCGTGGCAGTCGGCAAAACGATCGCCGTCGGCTCTTGATCCCCGCCACAAGCAGCTAGGGATGCGATCAAGACGATCAGCAGGATGAAGATGACTTTGTTGCGGATCATGTTAAGCATGGGATTCGATTCTATTTGCTGGACCCGCTCTCTTTGAACGCTTCCGCGAATCCATCTAGTGAACCACGCAGCACCTCATCATCGACGCAGTAGGATGCGCGGAAGTAGCCCGACATGCCGAATCCAATGCCAGGAACCACCAGAACCAGTTTGGATTTCAACAGCTCGACGAAGTCGGTATCATCGGACATCGGCGATTTCGGGAAGAGATAAAAGCCACCATCCGGCAAGTTCGTATCGTAGCCAATGGCGGTAAGGCCCGAATAGATGATGTCGCGCTTGCGACGATACGCCGAGATATCGACACTTGACCGTTGCAGTTTAGCCACCACTCGTTGCATGATCGCCGGAGCGTTGACGAAACCCAAGGTGCGAAGCATGAATACCGCGGCGTCCATCAGCTCCGTACGTCCCGGATCGGACGGATTCAATGCCAGATATCCGATGCGCTCTCCAGCTAATCCGAGGTCCTTGGAGTGCGATGTCGCGACGATGGTGCGTGGATGATGCTCGAATACGAACGGGTACGCAGCATCGGTGTAGATCAATTTTCGATACGGCTCGTCGGTGATGATGTAAATCTCAGTTCCGTATTTGGCTTCGGCATCCTGCAAGATGCGAGAAATATCTGCGATCACCGATTCCTGATAGATCACCCCAGATGGATTGTTCGGCGAGTTGATGATGATGGCACGTGTGCGCTCGTTTACGACGCTGGAGAGCGAATCTAGGTCGGGCATAAAATCGGGCATCGATATCGCCTCGCGATAGACACCGTTGGCATGTTGCACATAGAAGATGTACTCCGCGAAGTATGGCGCGATGATGATCACTTCATCACCGGGGTCTAGAAGTGCACGCAGTGCGACGTTGATAGCGCCGGCCGCACCTACGGTCATTAGGATTTCAGAGGCTTGGAATTGAGTGCCCGACTCTTCTGTGAGTGCTTCAGCGACCGCGGCGCGAGTTTCTACGAAGCCAGGGTTCGGCATGTAGCGGTGCAGACCCATATCGGGTTCGCGCGCGATCTCTCCGAGTGCCTGCTTAAACGCAGGAGGCGGTTCGAGCAGAGGATTTCCCAATGAGAGGTCGAAGACGTTTTCGGCACCGTGAATCTGCTTGAGCTCCAAACCCTCTTCAAACATCCGTCGAATCCACGAGCTCTGTTGCATCTGCTCCCGCGCCAGCTTGGATATTGCCATGATGATCGTTTCCTGCAATTCGATATAGGGATGAGTTTAACGCCGTCTTCTGGTTCGCCGTCGATTACGTTTGGATGGACGCCCGACTCGGCGTTCGCGTCGGTCATCAGGTTTCGGGGTGTCTTGTTGAGATGTAAAAAGGCGAGCAAGGAATCCCGGTCCGCCAGAGTTGGGTACGATGACCACGTAAGTTCCTGCCATCTTGTCGTGCCATCCTTGATAATCCTTATCGAAGAAAATCCAGAAGATTCCGATTCCAAAGGTGATTGTTGCGACGAATCTTCCTACCATCTCCCGCGGGATGGCAACCGCTACACCGGGTGTATTGCAATTTTCATCCACGACGGCGATGCCGGCAACCCATTTACCTATCGTGCGTCCGAAGATGCCGGTTGGAATGATGAAATACGCAAGAAAGATGAAGACATCGATAACCCCGGCTTGCGGACTGAACACACGACCACCAGAGATGGGAGCAATCATGAATATCACCATCAGAAGAATCCCGATATCGATAGCGAATGCATACAAGCGTCGCAAAGGACTAGCAAATCGGACATCCAAACTTTCGATCGGCTTTGGTTGAGATGTCTCAGATTCTGCGACGTGTACAGTATCGATTGACGACGATGCAATCTCGTTTTCAGGAGATGCGTCATCGGTTGGCGACTGACGGGGACGATGTGTGCGTCTAGAACTATTCATACCTAGGTAAGAGATTCTATCCTTTGAAACTGATTTGTCCGTGATTGAGAAGCGTTGGAGAAAGCGATATGGACATCGAACCAGGGAACCTCAGAGCGAATCATCGTTCCAACGGAATTCGTAGGTGAGCGGGTTATTTCCTAACGGAATTCGTAGGAGCGGTTCGCGAACCGCCCATAACCTCGCTTAGTTATGAAGCCTGACACGGTTTGGGCGTGGCAAATGGTTGATGTTGCCGTTCGCAGGATCCGATCCCCGCTCATCGAGGCAACGTCCGTTCAGGAACTGTTTCGTCCAACTGAACATCTTTGAACACGGAAGTTCCGACGGAGGTGAGATAGTTTGTCCAAGAACTCCGGATCGGGCTTTTCCAGCGTCACTTCAAGCGTCGTCGCGTCTATGACCCTCACTCCTGATAAAAAGACCTGCGGTTCGACGGTTTCGTTGGACAACGGATCATCTTCTCTGAGCTCATTTTCGGCATCACGTATGCGTCGCCCGTCCATGATCACGTCGTGCGCGCCTTGTATGTTGCCGAGAGTGTCTACCGCCGCGCCCCAGGTAGTTGAGATACGCTTCGATCCTGGCCGAATCATCGCTTGACACTCGAGCTAGACCGGCGTGTATCTCCATCACCAGAGGCAGAAGGTAAATATCTCTTTCAGCCGATCCAGCATCTATTGCAGGGCGAACGGCAGACAGAAATTCGGCACGACCATCACTTTTTCTCGGCCGGTTTCGGACGATTCGCCAACCCCAGCGTGCTTTTGCCGCGTCGGTTGCGACTGCATCGTTGGTTCAGTCTCCTGCGCGGGAGATGGAACAGTCAGTTCTGATTGGCACGCGAAAGTTAGCGCAAGCGTTAAAACGCCCGCCAACCGAATGGTCCGTAAGGCAGTGATAGTCATGTTGATCAGAGGTTCATGATGTTTACGCTAAACTAACAATCGCTGACGACACAATTATCGATTTGACATCCACACAGGAGCGACCATGGGAAGACTCGCGAACAAAACAGCCTTGATCACCGGCGCAGGATCAGGCATCGGAGCAGCATGTGCCGAACTGTTCGCCGCTGAAGGCGCTAAGGTCTTTTGCGCCGATCTCGATGCTGCCACCGCACAGACCGTCGCAAATCGCATCAAAGATCGCGGCGGTTCAGCAGCTGGCAGCTCAGTCGACGTCACGAAACGTACCCAGTGTGAAGACTTGGTCGAAGAAGCGATGTCGGTATTTGGACGACTGGACGTTCTGGTGAACAGTGCTGGAGTTACCCCCAGAAAAGCACCACCAGAATGGGATTTCGAGCAGAAATGGGATTGGGTTATCGACGTCAACTTGAAAGGAACGATGTTGATGTCCCACGCAGCATCGCAGGTAATGCTGGCAGCAGGATCAGGCTCTATCGTCAATCTAGCATCGATCATCGGATTAGTCGGATACTCAGTAGGCATGAGCGATGGTTTCAATCCATATCCCCACTCCAAAGGCGGGGTTGTGCAGATGACCCGCGACATGGGAGTCGCTTTCGCAAAGCGTGGTGTGCGAGTCAACGCGCTTTGCCCTGGCTTCACTTACACGAACCTGACTAAATCATTGACAGACGATGCCGACATGAGGGTGCAGTTGGAGTCTTTACATCCGATGGGACGGTTGGGTGAACCAATTGAGATCGCTTACGCGGCGCTATACCTCGCATCAGATGAATCGTCTTTCGTGACTGGAACGTGTCTCGCTGTTGATGGCGGCTACACGGCTGGATAGATAGGAGGTTTGATGTGCAGAGTTCGGTTAGTGAAACAACTCCGGAGATAGCAGAATTGAAACGTTTGGAAGACAAAATCGCGCTGATTACCGGCGGCGGAAACGGTATCGGAAGATCGACTACGAATCTTTTCGTACGAGAAGGCGCAAAAGTCGCAATTGCTGACTTAGACCTAGACGCCGCTAACCGGGTAGCAGATGAACTGAACAGCATCGGCTGCACCGCAATTGCAGTGCAGCTCAACGTCACCGACGACGAAAGCTGCAACGCGGCTGTAGACGCAGTTGCCAGTACTTTTGGCAGACTGGACATCTTAGTCAACAGTGCCGGTGTAGGCTCTTTCACGGCGATCGATCGAGATTATGAGGAAAGATGGCAATCGGTAATCGATGTCAACCTCAAAGGAACCGTCCTCATGGCACGACACGCCGCCGACCAGATGAAAGAGCAGGGCAGTGGTTCAATCGTGAATCTCGCCTCGATCCGTGGTTTGGTAGGTTATCCATCATTCATCACCGACGGTTTCAATCCGTATCCACACTCCAAGGGTGGAGTAGTCAATGCCACTCGCGACATGGCGATAGGTTTGGCACAATCGAACATCCGAGTCAACGCAGTCTGTCCTGGATTCACCCATACCGACATGACGCGACGCACAAGGGAAAATCCAGACATATACGACCGCATAGTAGCGTTGCACCCGATGGGACGGTTCGCTCAACCGATCGAGATCGCCCGTGCAGTCCTGTTCCTAGCATCTGACGAGGCATCATTCGTCACCGGCGCATGCCTGATAGTCGACGGCGGATTCACCGCGCAGTAGAAACCAGATGGAATACAGACCTAAAGGAGGTACCAAGATTGTCAAGATGGTTCAAAATGTTGGAAAGTTTCGCAGACACCATTTCGGGAAATGATGCTGATCGAGACTCGACAACTGCAAATCAAGCCAACCTATGTCGATTCTGGGATTGCGATAAGATCATCAAACCAGACCACCTTTTCTGCTACATCCACTTCCAAGACAGGAAACTTGGAAAAATCAATGAATGCACCGATTGCCAGAGATACAAGTCATCCAGGTTTCCGAAATGTAAAGATTGTTTTCAAAAGAACCAACCTGTTCAACAGAATGCATCCCTGCGCAACAGCCACCTCACCTCGAAACGTTATCAGCGCGAACACTCTACCGCTTGGGAAGCAGGTGATGCGAAAGCTTCTGTGTTCTATGTCTACATCCTCAAGCTGGATGGTGGCTACTTCTATGCGGGACAAACACGCGAACTACGTGAACGATTATCTGAGCATCGAGATGGTCGCACTAGAACCACTGCTGGGAGAA
Source organism: Dehalococcoidia bacterium (assembly GCA_965242765.1). Lineage (GTDB taxonomy): Bacteria > Chloroflexota > Dehalococcoidia > Lucifugimonadales > Lucifugimonadaceae > Bin127. The sequence continues at coordinate 346,238 of CBDESY010000004.1, forward strand.
ACCCGAAATTGGTTTGGTTTGCAGAAGTACCAACGCGCAATGATGCTGCTGACCTTGAGGTCGACCTCAAAAAAGTGATCAACAGTAATCCAAGGGCTATCAGAAGACTAACACTAGATTTCAAAGACATAGTCAACGAACTGGATTTCAGCTAGCAGCAACCTTTATGAACCAGTTCATCCTGACACTCTTGCGTTTCCACTTCTGCATTGGTGGCTCCTTTTACAGCTCACGGCGCAACCGAAGTGGTTACCTGTGTTTGGTAAGCAAGTTGCTTGACAGCGGCATCCATCTGCGGCTCCACCCACTCAACATCGCGTTGCCCCGGCACCGGCTCAGTCTCAACTACCACGTCAGGATTCAAGCCGACTCCCTCAATCACGTTGCCGTTGGGTGTGTACCAACGCCGGATGGTTATGTTGAGACCAGCGCCGTTTGAGAAGGTGCGAGTGATGTTCACGCTCCCTTTGCCAAATGTCTTCACTCCGATCAAAACCGCGCGCCCATGATCCTGTATCGCACCAGCAAACAACTCAGCTCCGCTGCCAGACCATTCGTTTACCAGCAGAACAATCGGCACATTGTAGAAATTGCCGTTCTGGTGAGCATAAAAGTCGCGTCGGGCACCGTTCCGGTCCTGCTCATACGCTAACAGTCCTTCCGGTACGAACTCACTCGTGGCATCGAGAGTAGCTTGCAGCAATCCGCCAGGGTTGTTGCGCAGATCGATCACTACCCCCTCAACGCCTTGTGAAAGCAGATCAGACATGTGCTCGCGAATCTCTCGCGGCGTCTGATCCGTAAACTGGGTGATGTCCAACTCAGCGAATGGAGTGTCCGGTATCAACCTCGTGAAAACCGATTCCAACGGCACGCGCCCACGAACGATCTCAATGTCCATCGGCTCAGTTTCGCCTACACGCAATATCGTCAGGACTACAGGCACGCCTTCCTCGCCACGGATCACCAGAACCGCCTCGCTAACAGTCCAATCTGTCGCATCGACTCCATCGACAGCCAAAATACGGTCTCCAGCCTTGATCCCGGCCTTGATCGCTGGCGAATCCTTCATCGGCGACTGAATAATCACACCCTTGCCATCAGGCGATTGAGTCACTCTAGCCCCGATCCCGAAGAACTCTCCCGCCAGATCGTCGCGGCTCATCCGCATCTGATCCGGCGATATGTAAGTCATATGTGGATCGCCCAACGCCTCGATGAAGCCCAAGATCGCCTCTTCAGACATCTTGTCATGATCGACAAGGCTGTAGTCCACGTATTCGTCGTTGATGAATTGGAAGGCCTCCCAAATCACTGCAACATCTTTCGGCACGGCATCGGGTAATTCCCCTGTGTCGGGATTTTCGACGATGTTCGAAACCGGCTCTTGGTTGTACGCGTTGACTGATGTCGAAAGACCCTCATTCGATTCGACATCATCTTGGGTCGACGCTGAAGATTCAGGTTCTGAAGTTGAAGTGGGTTCAGTTGCCGCGGTAGCCGTTGGATTATCAGTTTCTGCAGTGTTGACTGCGGTAGCCGCTAACGCATCGGTGTCTGCAAAAACTTCAGTTTCGGTCGTCGCTTCGCCGTCCGTGCTGCAGGCCGTCAGGCCGAGTGCCAAGACTAGCCATAACGCAGGCAACAGCACTAAGTAAACGCGGAGAACAGGATTGTGTTTTCTCATTTGGGCACCAGCGATCAATATCTGATTGAATTCACCATCGGATCGATATCAAAGTATACGAAGGGGATGTTCGACTAGGATGTTTGTCTGAACTCTGCACAGCACGATTCGCATGTTCCAACTTTACATAACAACACTAGTGCGAAGTTGGATTTGGTCTAACTGCTCCGCACCTCAAGCGACCTCAGTTGCTCCCACCGCATCGCTTCTTGAGCCGTTCGCACCGTCCAAGACCGCAAGTGCCGAATCGATGGCGACACGCAACCCATCTATCCCCCAACGCATCACTGCCGAAGTCGTAACCGTCGCATCGTCGTCCGGCTCAGACTCCGGGGACGGAGTATCTGCGACCAGATCGAGCTTGTTAAGCACCAATATGCGTGGCGTGTCTGCAAGCCCCAAGTCCGCAAGGATGGCATCAACTACCTCGGCCTCTTCGGCTGCAAGCGGGTTCGATATATCCGTCACGTGAACCAGCAAGTCGGCGAACATCGCTTCCTCCAACGTGGCGTTGAAGGCATCGATCAATATCGGCGGCAGCTTGTTGATGAAACCCACAGTGTCGCTGATCGTCGCCGGTATCCCAGATGGCAGATAGAGCTGTCTAGTAGTCGTGTCCAAAGTCTCGAACGGTCTGTCGACTGAACGAATATCTGATCCTGTCAGTGCATTGAACAGCGCCGATTTCCCCGCATTTGTATATCCCACTAACGATACGGTGCGAACATCCCCCTTTAATCGCCGGCGCCGTTGGGAGCCGCGCTGTTCGCGAACATTCGATATCTCACGTCTCAGATCCCGAGCCTTCAAACGCATCAAACGACGGTCGGTTTCGATCTGACTCTCGCCAGGCCCTCGGGTCCCGATTCCTCCGCCCAGACGTTCCAGGTGCGACCATTGCCCTGCAAGTCTAGGCATCAGATACTCCACCTGTGCCAATTCCACCTGCAACTTGCCCTCGCGAGTGCGGGCGCGAGTTGCGAAGATGTCAAGAATCAACGCGGTACGGTCGATTACCTTCACATTCAAACGATCTTCCAGCACGCGCTGTTGCGCCGGTCTCAGCTCATCGTCAACGATCACAGTCTCGATGTGCAGATCATGAACCGTCTCTTCAAGTTCATCCAGTTTCCCAGAACCGATGTAGGTCGGTGAAGGTGCATTCAGAGTCTGCGTAATCTTGGCGACTGGATCAGCTCCTGCGGCACGCGCCAAGGCGCCCAGCTCAGATATCGAATCGTGCAACGTCCAAGCATTCCTTTGGCGACGCACGTGCGCTCCAACCAGACACGCGCGCTCCCTCTTAGCCGAAGTCCAGTAGAGCCTATTTCTTTTGGACAATTTAACTACGCGCAACAGTGCTAGACCCGCCAACCAGATATGCGACGAATACCTTCGTCGATCTGATCGTCCGGGATGGTTAGCGAAAGTCTAATGTAACCCTCGCCCGACGGACCGTAAGATGCGCCCGGAGTAACCACTACGTTGCGCTCCTCAAGCATCTTCTGTGCAAACTCGGATGACGTGTAGCCATCCGGCACCCGCGTCCAGATGTACAACGTCGCCTTCGGTTCAACTGCCTTCAAACCGATTTCATTCAACGCCGCGACAACTCGATCTCTGCGCCTTCTGTAAACCTCGTTGTTGGAATCGATCCACTCCTGAGACAGATGCAACGCTTCGATACCCATCTCTTGGATAGCTTGCGACAAGCCAGAATCTATGTTCGACTTCACACGCATCAAAGCATCGACCATTTCAGAATTGCCGACCGCCGCGCCCACGCGCCAGCCAGTCATGTTCGCCGTCTTCGATAGCGAGTGAAACTCCATCGCCACATCTTTAGCGTCCGGCACCTCTAGAATGCTCGGAGCTATGTAGCCATCAAAAGTCACTTCCGTGTAGCAAGCATCGTGCAGCAAGTAGAGATCGAACTCCTTTGCGTATCTCACTGCTTCCTCGAAATATGCCACGTCTGCGACTGCTCCAGTGGGATTGTTGGGATAGTTGAGCCAAAGCGTCTTGGCCTTACGCGCCACATCCGTCGGAATGTCGGAAAAATCTACCAGATAGCCGTTTTCTTCACGTAACGGCGTAAAGTACGTTTCCCCGCCGGCAAACATCGTGCCGATTTCATAGACTGGATACGCCGGATCCGGCGATATCGAGATGTCGCCAGGATCGATGAAGCACAACGCGGCATGGGCAATGCCCTCTTTCGCCCCGATCAGGTTGATGACTTCACTGTTCGGGTTCAAGTCGACGCCGAAGCGGCGCAAGTAGAAATCGCACACCGCTTGCCTAAACTCCGGCAACCCTTCACTTTCGGGATAGCGATGATTCGGTGTTTTGCGTGCACCGCGTTCCAGAGCATCCAGCACCGTGTCAGGTGTCGGAATATCCGGATCGCCGATGCCAAATGACACAACATCGATTCCTTGAGCCTTCTTGGCCGCTATCGCTCTCGATATGTTGACGAAAAGGTACGGTGGCAATTGTTGCACACGTCGTGCTAGATCAGGCATTTTCTATCCGTTCTCGTTGTTCAAGACCTATTTTCGACATCTTTCAGACTCTTCATTCGTTCCACATCCCGGTGAAAACCTCCACCGCTGGCCCCTCTAGATATGCTTCTTCATTCTCATCCCATGAGATGCGCAATACTCCCCCATCCACAACTACATCTACGGCATCGTCCACCAACCCTAGTTTGCGACACGCGAACGCAGATGCAGTACTGCCAGTTCCCGATGACAGCGTCTCGCCCGCTCCACGTTCGAAGATGCGCGCACGGATCCGACCGCGGTCGTGGACATTCACAATCTCGAAGTTGATGCGTTGCGGAAACATCACATGATTTTCGACCCGAGGGCCAACATGTGTGAGTGGAAAATCTTCTACCGGTTGCTCAGTGATGGCGACTGCATGAGGATTGCCGATCGATAAGCAAGTCATCACAAGATCATGCCCGGCAATCGATACGGGTTGTGATATCACCTCATCGATGCCGCCCAAGTCCTTAGTATCCACTGGAACGCCAGACGCCGTGAATGTCGCTTGCCCCATAGCTACCCGCGCAGATTTCATGCGTCCTTTTTCCATCTCCGGCCAGACTGTCCGCACGCCACCAAGAGTTTCTACCGTGAAACCTGCTTCAGATGGCTCGACGATGCCGCGGTCCAAAGCGAACTTCGCAAAAAGACGGATGCCGTTGCCGCTCATCTCAGCTTCCGACCCGTCAGGATTGAAAACCCGCATCCGAACCTGCGCGACATCGGAATCCAAAAGCAAAACTATCCCGTCTGAACCCACGCCAAAAGCCGGGCGACTCATCTCCTCAGATAAGCGTCCCCAGTCGCGGTCGATTGTCCGACCATCGATCGCGATATAGTCATTGCCGCAACCATGCAGCTTAGCGAATTCAATTGCCAAAGATTGCACCTCGCATCAGTGATGTAGATCATTCTGCGATTCTACTCTTTACGAATAGCCGATCGCCTTTCAATCCAATCCTTAACTGCACGCTTCACGGCACATCGGTACTCTGGCGAAGTTATGTCGCACCACACGATGCGTTCGTCTCGCTTCTTGAACCAATTGTTTTGTGCTCCGATCAGGCGATGATTGCCGATCAATATCTCTTCGATCATTGCATCCCAAGAGATACGCCCTTCGAGATAGCCGAAAAGCTGTCGATAACCGATCGCAGACATGGACGGAGTGTCGCGAGTCACTCCAGATCGCTTGAGTTGCTCCACCTCTTGCAGCCAGCCGGATTGAAGCATCAGCTCCAATCGTTGCGCCACGCGCGCATGCAAGATTTCTCGAGGCGCAGTCAGACCGATCACCAAAGCATCGTACGGTGGAGTTGCGCTTTTACTTGCCCCACCCATTGCATCGCCCGTAGCTGTTGCGCGTTCGATGGCTCGGATCAAACGCCGTGGATTTTGAACCTCCACTTGCTCTATACCCTTAGCGCCGGTACTTTGCAGACGAAGTTGCAACGCCTCGATGCCATCCGATTCCAGCTGATCTTCCAACTCCCGTCTCAAATCCTCGTCTGGTGCGATATTGGGCAGCTTCCACCCTTCAAGCAACGCCCAGATGTACTGTCCGGAACCGCCCACCATAATCGGCAGCTTGCCGCGGCCCACAATGTCGCAGACGGTTGAGTTCGCAATCTCTAGAAAATCGCTCAAACTGTAAGAATCGGTGGGATCGAGGATGTCGATAAGGTGATGCGTAATGCCACCTCGCACATCGATATCCGGTTTGGCAGTGCCAATGTCCATCCCACGATAAAAAAGCCGCGAGTCGGCATTGATTATCTCGCCTTTGAAACGCAATGCAAGATCGACGCCAAGCTGAGTCTTACCCGTGGCCGTCGCTCCGATTACTGCGACGATTCCGGCGCGGGCATTTCGATAGTCGCGATTAGTCACGTCTTGAGATGATCAGACCGCTGTGACGACATCCGACATGATCGATACCATCGACGAGAACTCGGCAGCCTTCAAACTGGCGCTTCCTACCAACGCACCGTCTACTATCGAACTCTGCACTATCTGTCGGATGTTGCCGACGTTCGTGCTTCCACCGTAAAGCACCCGAATCGTCTCGGCCGATTCATCGCCGTAAATCTCGCTCAACTCTTCGCGTATCGATGCCGTAATGTATTCGATCTGGCCAACCGTGGCAGCTGCGCCAGTGCCGATTGCCCAGATCGGCTCGTAAGCGATGACGATTCTTGACGTGTCTTCGATCTCACCTACCCCTGACCGAACCTGGCGACGCACGAAACGTTCGGCACGACGCCGTGTGCGTTCCTCCTCGTCTTCTCCGACACAGACAATCGCCGTCATCCCTGATCGAATCACCGCCGACGCCTTGGCGGATACCACATCGTCCGTCTCGCCGTAATACTCGCGTCGTTCAGAATGACCCACGATCACGTGACTCACAAGATCCTGCAACATATCGGCTGAGACTTCACCCGTATACGCGCCATGTTCATGGTGACTCACGTTTTGCGCACCCAACATCACATGACTATTTTTCACCACTCCGTAGACGGCTATCAGTGATGGGAACGGCGGACACAACACAACATCAACCAAATCAGTTCCGCCAACAGCGCGCGAAACAGATTGAGACAAAGCCACGCCATCTTGAGGCGTGGTATTCATTTTCCAGTTACCGACTATTAACGGTTTTCGGGGAGTCAAATGTCCCTGACGCCTTGTTTGATAGTTCACGGGGATGAAATTTGGACAATTCCATCGCGCAACATAACCATACTCTCACATCCCTCAAGTGTCAAATCTAAAATACCGCTTAATATCTGTTCAGCAGCTTCCCGTCAAAGCCGCCAGACCAGGAAGTTCCTTGCCTTCTAGAAACTCAAGGGATGCTCCACCTCCAGTCGAAACGTGATTCAGACGATCAGCAATCTGAAATGCCCCTATCGCTTCTACTGTAGAGCCGCCGCCAGCAAGCTTGAAGGCTTGGTCATTTGCAGCAATCGCATCCGCTATCGCCCTAGTGCCTCTAGCAAAGGCCGACCATTCAAACAGTCCCATCGGCCCGTTCCAGATGATCTTCCGAGCTGCCGCTACGATTTCTACATATCTTGCAATCGTCTGACTGCCGATGTCGAGAATGAAGCCAGTATCCCTCAGAGCATCCACATGCATCTCTATCGCATCTGAAGTCTCAGCGAACTCTGCAGCAACCACAACATCATCCGGCACTAGCAACTTGCCGGCTACATTAGCATCGCTCAAAAGCATTTGTGCCGATTCGATCTCGGCAGCTCCAACTTCTGTGGAGCCAGTATGTTTCCCTTGCGCGGCGAGAAGCGCGGAAATCATCCCACCACCGATCAATATCGCGTCTACATTGCGCGCCAGATTGGTCAATACTCCCAGCTTATCCCCTACTTTGGAACCTCCCAGTATCGCTACTGCTGGACGCTCATCAGAAGCAACGGCGCGTTGCAATGCCCGGACTTCCGATTCCATCAACAACCCGACATACGCAGGCAGATAGCGCGCAACACCTGCTGTTGATGCATGGCTACGGTGCGAAGCACCGAACGCATCATTCACATATACATCCGCCAGCGAGGCTAAGAAATTCGCAAATATCGGGTCATTCTTCTCTTCGCCAGGATGGAATCGCAGATTTTCCAACATCCCGACATCGCCAGTGCTCAGTGCATCAACAGATACTGGCACTCCGTCGCCAGACGGACCGCCTAGATGTCGGACCTCTCGACCCAGCAGTTCGGAAGTTCGTAGTCGAACTGGCTCTATCTGCATCTCCAGCACTGCCCTGCCATTAGGCCTTCCAAGATGTGAGCTTAGGACCACCGCGGCATCCTTACACATCAGCAACTCGATAGTCGGAAGAGAAGCATGAATACGGCTATCGTCAGCGATGCGCGTCGTTCCCGGCACGAACGTAACGTTGAGGTCCAGACGCAACAGCACACGCTTACCTGCGAGATCGGCATCCGTAACAATCGGAAGTTCGTGCATCATCCCCGTTCTTCTGTTCTCCGGCGAAGATTTTCAGACTGCGCCAACTTTGTCAGCATCGGATATGTCACGCGCCAGCGTCATCAACGATCCGACATCTTCGTTACTTATGCCGGCATCGACAAGCGCAGATTTCGCATCATCGAGATGCTTGCAGATCTGAGCTGTGTTGAACTCCTGACTGCCAGCATCTCGCGCCAGTTGTGTGAGCTCTGAGATGCGAGACGGGTCTATGACCCGTTGCATGTACATCTCCCCTGCTTTCCGCAAAATCGACGGGTCTTTCACGGTATCGAAAAGATGGGCTACGGCAAGATTCTTCTTTTTCGATATGATGCGCCCTTGCTGGGCCGGATCGCGATCGTCAACGCCGAACATTGCGTTGTAGTCAGAAACCAGCTGTTTAGTCACCCCGATTGACCTTCCGAAACGGCGCAACGCAAAACGTCGATCCTCAGTCCAACCTTCTCTCAAGATACCCGCCAACTCCGCCGCGGCGCCGTACAGCGCGCCGACACGCTTTCCTACCATCTCGATATAGGCGTCAACAGCAACTGACGTCTGTTCTTGAAAGGTGATGTCAAGGTACTCGCCCTCGCAACGTTGCATCACTGCATCATCCACAATCTCAAGCGCCGTGTTCACCCGCTCTATCGGCTCCCCAACATCGCACAGTTGAAACAACGATATTCGGGCAAGGGCGTGCATTCCATCTCCAGTGTTTATTGCCTGTGATGGACCCCACTTCCACCAGACCGATGCTCTCCCTAACCGCTCAGTGTTGCCGTCTTGCACATCTCCGTGTATCAATGCGAAGTTGTGCGTCAGCTCCACAGATACGGCATACTTCAGTCCCAACGCATAGTCGCCGTGTAGCGCATGCGCCATTGACAGCAGTAGAGAGCCGTGAAGCCTCCGGTCGATCGCCTGCGAGATGTCGTTTCCTCTTTCCTCAGAGTGTCCCAACTGCCACATCATCATCCCATAGAGGTCCAACTTCCGGCCCGCGAAAAAAGCACGAATTTCGTCTTCCAAGCGTTCCTCAGCTTCAACGGGAAGCGGCGAACTGTATTGGATTTCAGATGCCATCACAAGTCTCCTTTCAATGCAAGTTCAATCGTAGCCGCCGAAATCGGACCTTCCCTCAAAATCCGCACCGAGTCGTCGATGATCTGCACCACAGTCGATGCCGAGGATGCTGCACCACATTCCCCAATCACGATCGCATCCAAATCATCGCCCATGTTCTGATCGATCTGAACCCAATCTTTTGACGGTGATTGTCCAGAAATGTTCGCGCTGGTACCGGTGAGCGCGCAGCCGCATTCGGTTATGAAACGGCGAGCCAGCTCGTGGTCAGGCATCCTGAGACCAACCGTATTCAATCCAGCCATCAGAGCATCCGGCACCTCATTTCTTGCCTCTGCAACGATCGTCAAGGCTCCAGGCCAGAAATGCTCCGCAAGTACTCTCGATGCTTCGCAAAATCTTGATGTGAAGGCGTCCGTCTGATAAAGTTCTGCGATTAAAACTGGCATCGGAGTGTCCGCAGGACGACGCTTAACCTCAAATGCACGTCGAATAGCCGATTCATTCATCGCATCGACTCCAACAGCGTAAAAGGTATCTGTAGGAAACGCGACGACTCCGCCAGATTTCACCGCGTTCACAGCGTTGGTCAGATCGATCTCCGAAAACATTCAGCGTCCAAGATAGCCGGCAATCCATTCCCAAAGGGATAACCAACTATCCTACATCCCATCATAACCACATGCGATTCTCACCGGTCAAAACTGAGAGCGCTGAAAATCCATCATTCCCCTCATACCCGTCTATCTGCTCACGCAGGTTGAATCCCCGATAGACCCATACGTGTTCCTCACAGAGGATCAATCTAATCGACACATCCCTCCACATGCTTGCAGGCTAAATCAAACCGGCGATGCTCCCTGTAGAGACAGTCCGCGTAGAGACAGTCCGCGATCCTTCATTACTAATCCACGATTAATGCGTGATAGATGGATGCGATTACCTATATACATACGCTCGACAGATCGGAGGATTCTTTCGATGATCATCGAAGATATATAATTGCCGTAGTCCCAACCATGAGCATGTCTAGGCTGTACAGATGATTGAAACGTTGATGGAATTCGCAAAGCATTTGCGCTACCGTGCTGAACGCACTGCCCTCCACCGCGAGTTGGAGGCGGGCTACCTATGGATTCGATAATCGGTATCCGCCCCAGATTTCACGGCAGGTCACTCATGACGCGGGGAAGCTTGCTGGTCGCGGCGCTGCTTCTGACCACCGTTGCGGCACTCTCACTGCCACCTGCAGAAACATCATCCGCTCAGTCCACGCTGCCAACACCACCCGCAGCCAACGCCGACGGAACCTACACCGTCCCCTCCGACTGGCCGCTCATCCCCAGCGACATCCGACCCGGTCACAGCTTCCGCCTGTTATTCATCACAAACGGTCTCTACATAGCTAGTTCCACCGACATCGAACATTACAACACGATTGTACAGACGCACGCCGCCAACGGACATCAGGCGCTTGCGCCTTATGCAGCATTGTTCAAAGTCGTCGGATCTACCACCTCCATCGACGCCCGCGACAATACCGACACGCATCCTGTAGACGACGGACCCGGCGTACGCATCTATTGGGTCGGCAGCACGAAGGTAGCCGACGACTACGCCGATTTCTACGACGGCAGCTGGGATGGCACTGTACTCGCATTCACAAACGAGCACACCACCCATAGTGGATCACCTATAGTTTGGACAGGAAGCAACAGTGACGGCACTGCGTTTGACGGCAAGGAACTCGGCGCCACGCCCGAAATCCGGTCTGGTATAATGACAAATGACCCATTCAGCCACATAGATACCGATCCAAGTAATCCCTTCGACCTTATTGGAACTGCTCCTAACAATGGTCTCAGCTACTACGCCCTGTCGCCAATATTCACGGTAAGTCGCCAGAGGACCTTCAACCCCATCGGCAACATCAGCGTTCCTCACGACTGGCCCTTGATACCACAAGGCGTCGGCTCCGGCGACCGGTTTCGGCTGATGTTCATGACCTCTACTCAGCGCGACGCCACGTCGCAATGGATCGGCATCTACGACAGATTCGTGCAAGAGGCAGCGGCCGCCACCGGGCACGAAGCCATTCGCCCACACGCGAAAAGATTCAAGGCAGTAGCATCCACGCTCGATGTGGTAGCCCCTGATCACACCGAAACCAACCCCAGCAAATACGGTTCCGGCGCGCCAATCTACTGGCTCAACGGCAAGCGGATCGCAGACAGCAACCAGCGCTTTTGGAGCCGCACTTGGGAGCATTGGGCAGAGACCGATGTTCGATACGAGTCGGGACAACAAATCGCATCCGGCAGCCTATCACCCTGGACCGGAATTAGGCGAGGTGGCATCAAAGGGGATCACTTGGGAAATACTGTGGGCACTTCCGAAACTGCACACTTCAAAGACCACCGAACTGACGAGTATCCGCTCTTTAGCCACAATAGGGCGCACAGCCAATCCCGTCCACTCTACGCTTTATCCGCGATCTTCGAGGTGGGCCAACCGCCCCCGCGACTCATCTTCAGCAACGACTACCTGAAACTCCGCGAACCCGCCAGTTGCAACAACCCCGACAACAACGTTGCGAAACTCGGCCCGATTCTCGATCGCAACCTCGCAACATACACTGTTAGACTGCGTTCAGACCCAGGCGGTGACGCCACCGTCACCGTATTCGACCCTTCCGACTCCAGGTCGATTCACTACAAATACCTCGTATCATACCAAGGCCGAATCACGAACCAGCCGGTAGGAGATACCAGCCCGGTGACGAGCCGACGGAATGGCTATACCATCCTCAAGTTCAATTCATCCAATTGGCAAATACCGCAGACCGTCAAGCTCAACATCCACTGTGCTGACCACAAAGCCCTTGAGGACAACCGGATCTGGCACAGCGTCTACTTCCCCGGCGACCGTTATTCCATCAGAGAACTGAGCGATGACGGAAGACCTCAGTCCAGACAGGTGATCAACTATGGTTGGCAGGAATTGCGAGTGCGGGTGGCAGACGCATCCCTACCCGCGCAGCCCGACGACCTCACAGTCAGCACCGCCTACGAAGGCTATTTGCAGGCTAAACCAAGCAGCTTCTACGGCAACGACTGCGAATCGAGGGATGCCGATGCACAGTGCGAGCGATACTTCGGCGTCCAATTTAATTGGAAGACCGCCGATCACCAAAACGACTTCTTCGACGCGCAAAAGCACTTCTCCAAGTTCAAAATCACCTACGAAAGCGGTGAGACAAAAGATGAATGGGCTTACAGCTACGTGCCACAGCCAACGATCACACAATCAGTCAAGTCCGACGCTGTATATCATTGGCGACTATGGAACAACGACGCTCCTTATTACGCGGGTACCAACCAGACCGGGTTGTACGACACACTAGCTTCCAGGACTAATCCCGGCGACCCCATATATCGAGTCTCGATCTTCCCGGTGACCTTGCTCGGAGACGAAGTCCCAGGCGAGAAAATCACAATATGTGTGCAGCTCGTCTCCAGCACAGTACGAGCGTCATGGAAGCGCTCGAAGCTTGTCGATTGCAGCCTGTTTGTAGCGCCAGACCACATTCCAGGAGAGGAATCTACAGCAATGTCGCCGCCGATCGACGACACGACTCCAAACACGCCGCAGGTCAACATCGTGGGCGCCGGCGGCGTTACCGAGGGCGGTTCCGTAACCTTCAACCTCAACGCCAACCCAGCGCCAACAGCGGAACTGCAAGTGAACATCTCGATCACCACGTCGGGAGACTTCGGATACGGCACATTGCCTACCAGCGTCACTATACCCACCAGCGGCAGCGCAACGGTGAACATCACCACCACCGACGACAACACAGACGAACCCGACGGTTCGGTCACGCTGACGCTGAACCCTGGCGACGGATACACAGTTGGACAGCTGTCCTCAGAGAAAGCCACAGTCACGGACGACGACCAAACGCTAGGTAAGCTGCAAACCCCGGAGATTAGCATCAGCGGCGGCAGCGGCATCACCGAGGGCGGCAGCGCAAGCTTCACCCTCAGCGCAAGCCCGGCGCCCGCATCCAACCTCGACGTCAAAGTAACAGTCTCCCAGAGCGGCGACTACGGCGCCACTACAGGTCAGCGCACTGTTACCGTTCCCACTACGGGCAGCGTAAGCTTCACCGTCGACACCACCGACGACAGCACGGACGAGACCGACGGCTCCGTAACCGCCACGGTCGACGCGGCAAGCGGCTATACAGTGTCGTCATCGCAAGGCGCGGCAACCGTCAGCGTCGCTGACAACGACGATGCGACGCCAGACTACACTGACTATCAGACGCTCGTGGACCACATTATCGAAATACGTGACAATCCCGTGAACACGGCTGTCAAAGGCCATCCCGTCCACATCCGCAAGTGGAACCAGGTGCTAGCCGCGATCGGCTACGACAGCGGCGTCGAACCGATGGATGAGTCGCAGATCCACGCCAACGCAGCCAAGTGGCCCGAGAGTTCGTTCAAGCTGGCCTCCGACTAACTGAACAGTCTTACGAAGACGCCTGAGATAAGCATCAGCGGCGGCAACGGCATCACCGAGGGAGGCAGCGCAAGCTTCACCCTCAGCGCAAGCCCGGCACCGACTTCCAACCTCGACGTCAAAGTAACAGTCACCCAGAGCGGCGACTACGGAGCGACTACAGGTCAGCGCACAGTCACAGTACCAACGTCGGGCAGCGCAAGCTTCACCGTCGGCACCACGGACGACAGCACAGACGAGACCGACGGTTCCGTAACCGCCACGGTGAACGCGGCAAGCGGCTACACGGTGTCAGCGTCGCAAGGCGCGGCAACGGTCAGCGTCGCCGACAACGACGATGCTCCGACGCCTGAGATCAGCATCAGCGGCGGCAGTGCCATCACCGAGGGCGGCAGCGCAAGCTTCACCCTCAGCGCAAGCCCGGCACCGACTTCCAACCTCGATGTCAAAGTCATAGTCACGCAGAGCGGCGACTACGCCGCCACTACAGGTCAGCGCACAGTGACGATACCCACGTCAGGCAGCGCAAGCTTCACCGTCGACACCACGGACGACAGCACAGACGAGGCCGACGGCTCGATCACCGCCACGGTGAACGCGGCCAGCGGCTACACGGTGTCAGCGTCGCAAGGCGCAGCAACGGTCAGCATCGCCGACAACGACGATGCTCCGACGCCTGAGATCAGCATCAGCGGCGGCAACGGCATCACCGAGGGCGGCAGTGCAAGCTTCACGCTCAGCGCAAGCCCAGCACCCGCATCCAACCTCGATGTCAAAGTCACAGTCACGCAGAGCGGCGACTACGGCGCGACCACGGGGCAGCGCACAGTCACAGTACCCACGTCGGGCAGCGTAAGCTTCACCGTCGGCACCACGGACGACAGCACAGACGAGACCGATGGCTCGATCACTGCCACGGTGAACGCGGCAAGCGGCTACACGGTGTCGTCATCGCAAAGTGCGGCAACCGTCAGCGTCGCCGACAACGACGATGCTCCGACTCCTGAGATCAGCATCAGCGGCGGCAACGCCATCACCGAAGGAGGCAGCGCAAGCTTCACCCTCAGCGCAAGCCCGGCGCCCGCGTCCAACCTCGATGTCAAAGTAACCGTCACACAGAGCGGCGACTACGCCGCCACTACAGGTCAACGCACAGTGACGGTACCCACTTCGGGCAGCGTAAGCTTCACCGTCGGCACCACGGACGACAGCACAGACGAGGCCGACGGCTCGATCACTGCCACGGTGAACGCTGCCAGCGGCTACACGGTGTCATCATCGCAAAGTGCGGCAACGGTCAGCGTCGCCGACAACGACGATACAGTGCAGGAAATTACTACGTCTCAAGACGATGTCGTAGAGGAGACGGACATCACCATAACTGTTGACGCAGCTTCGGCAACTGAGGGCAGTAGCTTGGAGTTCCAAGTGAATCTCTCAGCGGCGTCGACCGAGAAGATCACCCTGACTTGGTACACCGCGCCTGCGTACGACATTCTCGAGGACCGTGCGCACCTCGACGACTACCAGGTCGCAACTGGCGAGATGGTGTTTGACCCAGGAGTGACTTCGCAGAAGGGCGAGGTGTGGTTGGAGCAAGACTCTGATAAAGAGCCGGACGAGTACTTCGCGATCGAAGTGTACCTGCCCGGCAGCTTCTTCCTGCCCGACGCAACCGGAACCATGACCATCGTGGACGACGACTAGGGCAAATGCGACCGACGCATCTGATCTAGGAAACCTAATCAAAGCAGGGGCGGTTCGAGAACCGCCCCTGCTTCTGTACTGTGATTGTGGATTTTGAACTAGGATGCTGAGGATCGGGAAGAATTTTGAGGATGTTTGTTATCTGACCAATCAAGCGAAAAATCACCGTTCAGACAACCTCAATCCAATTGTCGCAAACGTGGGTCCAGCCGGTCACGCACCCAATCGCCGAGAAAGTTGAAAGCTAGGACGACTAGGAAAATCGCGATACCTGGGAACACGGTTTGCCACCATGCTTGTTCGACATACTCACGCCCTTCAGCGATCATCACGCCCCATGCCGGGGTTGGTCCGGGAATGCCAGCGCCGAGAAAACTTAGGGAAGCCTCAGCAAGAATCAACTGCCCTACCCTGAGACTAGCGATGACGAAGATCGTATTCACCAAACCGGGCAACAGATGTTTGAATATGATGCGTGCCGTAGATGCTCCAGCAACTCGCGCAGACGCTACAAAGTCGCGCTCCTTCAGACTCAGCACCTCTCCCCTCAGGTTTCGAACATAGCCGCTCCAAGCCAACAGAATCAGCAGAACTATGATCAGATTCAAGCTGGCCTCGAAGATTATGACTGCAACCATCGCGAGCAGTAGAAATGGCACGGCGTACCATATGTCAACCATTCGCATAAGAATCTCATCGATGATACCGCCGTAATACCCGGAAATCACGCCGATTGCCACACCTAAGATAAGGCCCGAAAACAGGGCTACTGAAGTAACCACCAACGATATCCGAGCACCGTGGATGATGCGACTCAAAACGTCCCTGCCAACATGATCGGCGCCTAGCAAGAAGCGGTTGGAAGGGTCTTTACCTTCAGCGTCTTCAGCCCGAAACATCGCCTGCGAGTAGTCATTGTCATCCCAATAGTCGGCATTCCAGTTGAACATCCTTGGCGGCGCATTTCGGAAACGGATGTCCTGCTCAATCTCGTCGTAAGGTGCCAATTGATCCGCGAATAGGCCGGTGATGACCAGAACAATCATGATCACAGCTGGGATAATCGGCCATCGGCGCAAAACATACCAGAGAAATCCCGGTGTGATGCGGAACTTCAGGGCACTTGGATCCGACGCGCTTTGGACGCTGGTAACGTCGCGTGCTGTAGTTTCGCTGGCCATGGAAAGATGCGAACTCCCAAGTCAAATCAGTAACGAATACGTGGATCGATCAAAGCGTAAAGAATGTCAGTCAGGAAGTTGACCAGCACAAAGACAGTCGCGAAGAAAAGCACCGTCGCAGTCAGTATCGGGAAGTCATTGTCTTGCACTGCCTGCACCGCTAAACGTCCCAGCCCTGGCCAGGAGAATACTGATTCGACCACGACGCTGCCGGTGATTAATCCAGCCATCATCAGAGAAGACACGGTTAGCGGTGGAATCAACGCGTTGCGGAACGCGTGCTTCCAGATAATCTTGGTACCGCCAACCCCTTTGGCACGCGCCAATTTCACGAATTCAGAGTCGAGCACTTCCAACATCGCCGAACGGGTAAGCCTGAGGTATATCGCAGCCGCGCCCCAAGCGACCGCGAATGATGGCAGAACGAAATAACGAAGATTGTCCCAAGAGAAGAAAAAGACATCAGCCGTGCCACGCGTTCCGAATGGCAACCAATCCAGTCGTTTGTTGAAGATCAGAATCAGCATCAATCCCAACCAAAAGGTCGGCAATGACTGCCCGATCAGCGCATATCCTCTTCCGAGGTAGTCCCAAACACTGCCTCGCATTACTGCCGACAACACGCCTAATGGAACGCCCATCAAAGTAGCCAACACCCAGGAGACAATCGCCAACTGCACCGTCGCTCCCATCTTCTCCCCTACTACTTTGGTGACCAACTGTTCCGCAAGCAGTGTTTTCCCGAAATCTCCGCGCAACAGATCAGTCAGCCACAAAAGGTACTGCACTACCAGCGGACGATCCAATCGCAGCTTCTCTTTAAGTGCTTGTTCCTGTTCGGGTGTAACTCCATATCCACCCGGCTTTGCGTAGAGAAGCAACGGGTCGCCCGCCGCCCTCGAAAGGCCGAAGACTATTGCGGTCGCGGCGAGAACGGAGAGAATGCCGGCGAAGAATCGCCTTATCACAAACTTTCGCACGGGGTTCTACTTCGTGGTTGGTCCGTTTGAACTTTGAAATGCCACAGGCAGCAGATCAGTTCTTTCCCGATAAAAATAGATCGCTTCGGATACTCGAACGAGATACCCGAAGCGATCAGTTGCAGGGACGGGCTTATCGGGCCGGAACGATCAGTTCTGGCGAGGTGTGGGGTGCCTGCGGACCGGGACGCATCGGCCAGGCTGCAATCGCATTCGGGTTGTACGCCGAAACGAATGGCAGAGCGATGATTCCGATCTTCAACTGCTGTTCGTACAGGTAATCGACTAGTGCGACGTTGTACTCGGTGCGCTTCGCAGGGTCAGGTTCGGCCGCCACCTTTTGGACGGTTTCCAATATGAATGGGATCTCCATGTGGCAACCGAAACCGCCTCGTGTCAGGCTCGTCTCCTCTTCGCCGGTAACCCAGTCATACGGTTTCCACAAGTCGGAACGGCACCACTGAGTAGCAGGTGTCGTCGTGCTCCTGGCCACCAGGCTCGGGCGAACGATGGAGTATGCCACCTTCACGATGTTCGTCTCGATACCCAGCTGATTGATGAAACCAGCCGCCGTATCGGCGATTTCAGCCCAGTCACGCACCGAAGTGAACGCGTAGATGGGCATGTCGAAACGCTTGCCATCATCATCCTTCGGATAACCAGCCATGTCGAGATATTCGTTCGCCATCGCAGGGTCGTAAGGGATGCGCCACTTGTCGTTCCAATCAGGAGAGTTGACGTGGAACATTCCAACGTGGTATTCAGAAGCATTGTTGCCATAGAGCGATTCGTTGACCAATGTGCGGTCTATAGACATGGCGATGGCCCAACGAACCAGCCTTGCCTGCTCCATGTCATCGATTCCTTCAGGGTTATTGTTGTCGTCAGGCTTGTGCGGATTACCGATCCACGGAATATCGTGGACAAACGTAACGTGCGTAATCTCCTCGCCAGTCTTGACTTGAGTCGTTTCCCAGTAGTTCCCGGCCATGTTCAGCGGAACGCCGCTTTGCCTGCCAGTAGTCAATGCACCGAAGCCGTCACGTGTCAGATCCTTCATCTCACGAACTGGCAACACAGCCCAATCAGCACCGCCGGATCGCAAGGCCGAGATTCGAGCTACCGTCTCTGGTACATCGATTAGGCGCAGCGTCGCAACTTCGCCGGTCTTGTCCCAGTGAGTGTCCTGAGCTATCAAAGTCGCACTGTCTGATTGACGCCACTCTTGAACGGTGTATGGACCAGTTCCGATGATGTTTTCACGCATCCAGTCCGCGCCCATCTCGTCGAATGCCTTCTTCGAGAAGACGCCAAAGGCATCGCCAGCTTGGTTGAACAGCAATGTAGTCCAGCGAGGTTCAGGCGCGTTGAAGTTGAGCACCAAAGTTCGGTCGTCAGTGGCTTCGGCAGCATCCATGAATGCTGCAAAGTCGCCAGCCTGTCCGTGAATGCTCTCTGGAGTTAGGGCGCCGTTGGTGTCGTTCAAACTCCACGCAAAGTCATGGGCGGTAAGTTCCCCCCATCCGTCGTGGAACTGTACGCCGCTACGGATCTTGATGGTAGCTTGCGATCCATCGGGAGTGACTTCCCAACTTTCAGCAAGCCATGGGCCGACTAGAGTGCCATCGTCGTTAGGCCTGAACAGCTGCTCTGTAACTCCCCAGTACATCAAAGATTCGGGTGCCTGAGAGCGGTTGATTCCCACACCGGGAGCGACGCCTTCAGGGATCATCACCAGAGTGCCGACTGGCGACTCCGGTTCCGGAAGTTCTTGGCTTACAGGTGCCGGCGTTGCAGTCGGCGCGGCCTCTTCTTCAGAGACCATGACCTCAACTTCGACAGTGACCTCCTTCTCAACCTCCACGACCTTCTCGACCTCCACGGTGACCTGCTTTTCGACTTCCACCGCGACTTCTTTCTCTACGACGACGGTTTCACGGACGACGACGGTTTCAACGACCGTTTCTGTGCCGCCACAGGCCAACGCAACAACGGCGACCAGTGCCGCAAAAGCTGCGAGCCAGTATTGGCTTTTCATTCGTGGTTTCAACAGGATGTCTCCTTAGGTTCTATTCACATAGATTGAAGCGCAGATATGGGATACGCTGCTTCAATGATCATGTTGCGTTGAGTACGCACATTGATGCTGGTAGTCTACACCAGTTTCGATGTTTGGGATGTATAGATAGTCGAATCACGCAAGTCTCTGCGGTTTTGTAACTCAGGCAGAGATTTGCACGTGCATGAACAGACCGGTAACTGCAGAACGGCCTACAGCAACTTGGTGCTGCGAAGCATGTGGATATCTGTTATAGTTGTTAGCGTTAGCCGTTGCCGATTCGTCTAGTGGTAGGACACCAGACTCTGGATCTGGGAGCGCGGGTTCGAATCCTGCATCGGCAGCCAAAAGAGCGTGGACCAGCAGGTCCAGTTCATACAACAATTCGGTGGCCCGTTCGTCTAGTGGCCCAGGACACGGCCCTCTCAAGGCTGAAACAGGGGTTCGACTCCCCTACGGGCTACCAACAGTCAATGTTTGATGTGCTCTTTCGCTGCTTCTTTAGTCGGGTACATGGTTTCAGAGCGATGTGCTGTATCGGTCGATTTGAACTTCAATCTAAATGCGCGCTTAACCCGGGAGGTACCGAATGCGATCAGGAGGAATGCGAGGACGTATGGGCGACCCGGGATTCGGAAACATGCCGGAATCACCTCGCAATCGTCCGTTTCCTCGGGACACATTCAAGCGCGTAGTTAGGCTCTATGCCGATTACAAGTGGATTCTGGCGATCGTAGGGGGGCTAGTCCTCATCACATCCGCACTTGGAGTAGTCACTCCCCTGCTCATCCAACGAGTGATCGATGAGGCATTGCCCGAAGAGGACATGGGTCTGCTGCTGTGGCTCATCTCTGGAATGGTAGTAGCGGCGGGAATCTCCGGACTTCTGAATTTCGTGCAGTCGCGCTTGAACGCCGCGGTCGGCTTCAAGGTGATGGAAGATATGCGGCACACCGTATACAACCATCTCCTTAAACAGCCGATCTCGTTCTTCTCCTCGACTAAGACCGGCGACATTCAATCCCGTCTGGCAAATGATGTTTCAAGCACCCAACTAGTACTGACAGACACCGTAGTCAACATCCTGTCCAGCGTCACAGTTGTGGCAGCCGCATTGGTTGCGATGTTGATACTGTCTTGGGAATTGACCATCGTAGCAGTATGCACGATGCCAATATTTGCATACCTTTCTCGCATCGTAGGGGCGCGGCGGCGCAGGTTGACTAGCCAGATGCAACGTACGCTTGCTGATCTGACAGCCAAAACGGGTGAAACACTCTTTGTATCGGGCGTGATAGTTGCGAAGACTTTCGGAAGAGAAGATGAACAGCTCCGCGAGTTTCAAAACACCAACGCCAAACTGACTGCCGTATCGATCAAGCAGTATATGACTGGTCGCGGCTTCTTCATCGTCGTTCAAGCTTTTTTCACGATGGCTCCAGCATTCATCTGGCTCGTAGGCGGGATTTTGATTCTTGATGGCAGCGACCGTGTGACGCTCGGAGACATTGTAGCTTTCTCTACCATCCAGGCCCGATTGCTCTTCCCGCTGGCGAATCTATTGCAACGTGGCGTCGAGATATCTGGCTCTCTAGCCCTATTCGAGCGCATCTTTGAATATATGGACATCAAACCGACAATCGTCGATCCCGTCAATCCCACATACATAGACCCATCTAAGGCCCATGGCGAAGTGGTATTCGATAACGTTTCCTTCACTTACCAACAATCCGAACTCGAACGAATTGCCGCCCGACATAATACCCAGTCACCACAGCAAAATTCCCGTGGTATCGGTCAAGGTTCTGGCAACGGAGTACCCGGCAGCGACGGTCAGATTGGTAACGATTTGCCAATGCCGCCAACTGTTACACCCCGCGCTAATGTAGATGGCAAACCGCCTAACTTGCGTCAATCGGCGATGAATCTAGGCGAGAACGGCCAAACTCCGCAGGAAGACCTCTTCGCGTTGCGGGATATCTCGTTCACTGCAGGAGCCGGCCAGTTGACCGCACTAGTGGGACCTAGCGGCTCTGGCAAGACTACGATAGGCTACCTGGCGTCTCGTCTGTATGATGCCGACTCTGGTGCGGTCCTTATCGACGGCGTGAACATCAAAGACGTCACGCATGACAACCTTACGCGGCTAGTCGGCGTCGTCTCGCAGAATCCCTTCCTATTTCATGCATCGGTACGTGAGAATCTTCTATATGGCAGACCATCAGCAACAGAGCAGGAATTGATCGAATCCAGCAAGGCGGCACAGATCCATGACACCATTGCGGCGATGCCAGAGGGATACGACTCGATTGTCGGCGAACACGGTTATCGACTTTCTGGTGGTGAGAGACAACGATTGGCGATCGCCAGGGTGATCTTGGCCGACCCGCGGATACTCTTGCTGGATGAAGCGACTAGTGCGCTCGATACGTTGTCTGAGCGGTTGATACGTGAAGCTATAGCGCGGCTACGAGAAGGTCGAACCACTATCGCCATAGCCCACCGCCTGTCTACGGTCATCGCCGCCGACCAGATTTTGGTGATTGAAGATGGTCAAATACATGGACGTGGCCCACACGAGAACCTCATTCATACGTCGGACATGTATCGCAGACTGTACGAGCAACAGTTCGAGGCGGTGTAGATCTTAAGATGGGGAATCAAGCATCCTTGAGTATCGTGAGTAGGGATCGTAGGGGTTTGAATGCATCCGAATCTTTGGAAAAGTAACCTGCGTTCATGGCTTCGCCAATTCGCTTGTCAGGATCCCGCTTCGTGGACAAATAAGCCTGTAGCCGCGCTTTCGACTTTTTTCTGATCGTGATACCGCGATCTTCCACACAAGTCAAGAATTCTTCAACGCATTGTAAAGCGTCTTCGTCTTCAATTGAAGCTAAACATACGTCTTCCAATTCACCGCTAGATTCGCCGCATGGCAACACCAAAAACACGACCCTTGGAAATCCCAATACGTTGAGTTCAAGGGCTCTACTAGGAACTGGTAAATCCACATTATTCAAGGCATTCACAATTCGGTCTTTGGTAGCATTCGCGTTCGTGTCAGCATCCATAACCACTCCCAAAGCTGTTACATCGTTGAATCCATCAATGCGGAGTAAATTAGAAATAAAATTGCGAAGTTTATCTCTTCCTCCATATCGGATGATCTGAATATTATCGATACCACCTAGTCGGCACAGAAACTTAAACACTTCTTGATCATCTCTCCCTTCCACCAGTAGCAATTTCGATTGAAAGATTCTCAGTTTTGAGTCATCGTTAACTGATTGCCTTAAATTCACTCACCGTATCTCCATATGGAATTCATGTGCTTCATCCAGACTGTCGATATCAAATCGATGTGCTTCGACTCCGTTTTGCACTCTTCCAATTCGATAATAGGAAAGCGACCGTGTTTCAGTTAATCCTATCGTTGCACGAGCGGCGTTTAGACACTCATCACTATGAGTGACTGCGAAAATTTGCACGTTGAACAATTCTGCCAACTCGTAAAGTCGGTTGAACATGTTTGGCAACGAACGGAAATGCAATCCATTTTCAATCTCATCGATCAATAAGATGCCTCCCTGAGCGTACCGGGTCAAGACCGCCATCTCAAAGGCTTTGTTCAATCCTTGTCCGATCAAAGCTAATGGCACCCTTTGACGCATGCCTTCGAGTTGAGCGTACATATCGATGCGGCCTGGAGTTGATATCGGGACTACACTCGATATCCTAGGTTCGACAGTTTGAAGCATTGACAAAATTTCGGCATCTGATCCTTCGCGCTGTAGTTCTCCGAACCAGTTCGCCCAGAATTGGGAACTTCCGACACGAGGTGACAAATAACGAGCAGGTGGCCAATACACGGGTTTTTGGTCTGAAAATCTATATTCTAAACGATCATCAAATGGAAGATTAGGTTGGCCTGTGTCCACTGATCTAGTAATCCATGCCGTCGATTCCGTAGGTTGAC
The DNA here is from genome assembly GCA_965242765.1 of Dehalococcoidia bacterium. Taxonomy (GTDB): domain Bacteria; phylum Chloroflexota; class Dehalococcoidia; order Lucifugimonadales; family Lucifugimonadaceae; genus Bin127. The sequence goes on from CBDESY010000004.1 coordinate 369,983, forward strand.
CAATCCGAGCGTTAGAATATCTGAATACCAACTCGAATTCACTAGGAATACGCACAATTCCGTCTGAAGAGCTACCGTTTTGAGTGGTCGGATTGGATCCAACTACAACACCTTCTCGCCTGTGCCTCAAGAAGATCTCAAGGTCTATATCAGAATTCGGTTCCGTTGCCGAATCGACCGCCTTCAACAGTATACGTTGTTCGTTGTCGAATTTGGCGAAAATGTCCTTGAACATGTCGTCGAAGTTAGACGCCGGGAGTCCCCTTACCGAGTTGAGCACGGTAATTTCTGCCGGCGAAAAGGGCAAATGCAGAAGGTAGATTGCTTCAAGTATCGATGTCTTTCCTACACCATTGCGCCCTGATATCAAGTTGATCTGAGCTAACTCGTCGATCTTTATGTCTTCGAGTCCGCGGAAGTTTTTGATGGTTATGGATGAGATCAACTTGCCGTTGCTTGTAATGTTTGGCTTGGACGATTTGCTACTTTCGCTCAAGAATACCACCGTGGCCGCGCCCTACCGACACCATACTCCGTCATCGTACCATTCGCCGTGAACTTGCACATACGCGCCACCAACGCGCACCGTCTCGGAAAACTCCCCGTCGATGTAGAGGTCGTAGTCCAAATCGAAGCGGTCTTCGCGGCTTTTGTCTGCTACTGGATTTCGGACATCTAGCTCTTCGAAGGTAGTGTCCAAACGTGTGAGGTATCTTTCGATGTCTTCAGCGAGTCTAGACGCGTCTCTGCGAGATCGGTAACTAGGGCTGCAAGAATCGAACACTGCTTGCCAGTCGCCGTTCCGAACTGCTTCAAACTGTCCGACAAAGATGGCACTGACCTCTGACTTTGCTGAATCAGTGATTGAAGGCGTGGCAGATGCCTCCTGCAAGTTGGTCGGGGCTGGCGTTGGAGATGCGAGACTGCCAACAGTGCCGCAACCAATCGCCATAAGGCTGGTGGCAACACAGAAGGAAAGCGCGAGTAGTTTTACTTTCTCGGTTATTTTTGAGCTAGCTCCGGTAATTCTGATGGGTCACCTAGAACAACGACAGTATCGTGATCTTCGGATGGTACACTGCTGAGCGCCCAACGTCGGTCCATGGTGAACCCAACATCCAAAGATAGATGTCTGTACTCTTGAGACACCCGTTGGTGAATGGACCTTCGTATCTCGTCATGCTGACGCGTGTCGATGGGCTTGCTAGTATGGGTTGGGGTGATCACATAGATGTGAAGGTAAAGATATCTGCCGACCTCGATGATCCGCAAGTGTGTTTCAAGATGAGGCACATCAGAAAGAGCATCTTCAACTAAACCGGCAACTTTTTCTTGAACTGCTTTAGGCGGAGCTCTTCCCACCAGCTGCCTAAGATTGTCTCGAATAGTTTGGAACGGTTGCGGTGCTGCGATCGCGGTGATTGCCAACATGATGATCGGATCTGCATAAGGAGCGAATTCAGACCAATCCGAGTTTTGGATCAGCAAAGTGGCGACGAATGCAACCCCGACAGCTGAACTGATAAGTGTATCGACAGTCCAGTTTTTGGCATCGACATCAACGATTGGGGAGCCTGACTCTCGGGCGTAACGTCGGAGCAAAATGACTACTATGATGCCGCCGATAACCGCGATGGCCGCGTACAAGATGCCGCCTTCAGCAGCGATGTCTTGCCCGCCTGTCAACATGGTTCTTACTGCGGTCCAGACTGCATAGACGAGTGCAAAGCCGATTAGGAGCCCCTTGAAAAGGTTGAGCATGGGTTCAAAAGTGGCATATCCGAATGGGTAAGATTCATCCCGTGGCCGCGCAACCAGCTGGGAAACGTACAAGGTCAAAAACCCAACAATCGCGAAGGTAAGAGAAAACAACCCGTCCAAGAACACAGCGCCGGAGTTGCTGGCGATCGAGATCACGATGCCAAGAACGCCGAACGAGGCGCTGGCGAGTATCGAGATGATGATAGAGCGTTTTTCGATGGTTTCAGGAGTCATGCTGGTCGGTAGGAGATGGCTTCGGTCTTGTCGATGATTCTATGCGAAGTTTCAAGGAAGAAGTTCCTGTCTTATTATTGCACCACGCTATTTGGGTCTGAAAATTGAAACCGTGGTTTTTCCGGATTGGTCAGAGAAGCTGGTCGATCCACTACTTGGGAACATGTCCCGCAACCTCAACAGGACTCCCGTCGGTTCAGGTTCCCAAGGATGGGAAAAAATGATGCATCCGTATTGCGACGCGGCGCTTGCGTCCCAATTTTGAGCTTGTTGATGGTTCAAGAAGAGTGGTGAACCAGGTTTTTCCGGTAATTGACCGGGGTATATCTCTACGCTTCCGGGATCGTAAGAGGCGAGAATTCGTCTCACCAGATGCTCGTCTCTGGAAACAAACGCGATCTCACCCGCAGGATAATCATCACATTGTTCGGAACGCATCGCACCTATCGATACAGTCGCTGGTGAGTTGTGAAACACTTTTGGCGTATCGATCTGCGAACGCTGGTAGTTCAATTGCCAGATGAAGATGCTAACGGCAATGACCCCAATCATGACTATGAATTTCGGATGAATGTCCCGGATGTTCTTGCTGCCTGAGAAATTAGTATCGATAGGCCAGATCACTTTAGAAACGAAAAGACCGATCAGCAATGACAATGGAAGCATCATGGGAAACAATCGCGTTACGGCAGTGTGCCAATCGTATGGACTTATGCCGCCTGTCGCAACGAAAGCGAGTATCAACCAGATTATCAACAATGAAGATGCATGATCTCTGAATCTTCCGACAGCGAACGCTGCTGATGTTACAGCTAAAATACCAGAAATAGGATCTAAGAGTGAGCCTGAAACATAATGAGTAGATTTTTCGTTAAAGTTGAACGCATATAGATTCAAATGAATATTACGTAGTAGTCGTTCTGTCAAAGTGAGTTCGGAAATTTCGGCCTGTCCACCAATGACTCGACCAAATGTTTGATCAAGTAAATCGTAACCATCAACTAGCAATATAGGAAATGCAGCAACAGAGCAACCGATCAACCAAGGTACTGCCCAATAGAATATTGTTCGTTGCTTTCCAAAAATGTATTGCAAGATGCCAGTCGCGACAATTGTCGGAAATATAACTCGTGCTGCAATGTTCGTGTAAATACAGAAGCCCGTCATTAAACCAGCGATGAAATACAAGAATGGACTTCTAGTTCTTGCTGCAACCAAAAACATCATGACTGACCAGGTAGCAGGAAGAAAAGAATCTATATGATCATAGCCGATATGCGTGAATCCAGCAAGATAGTGGCTGGAACCAAAAATCACCGCGGCTACAGCACCTGCGACACGTCCTCCTATTGTGCTTCCAGCAACGTATACGCCCGGAATCGTAAGGCAGAACATAATCACAGAGCTAAACTTCCAACCGAAATGATCGGTACCTACTATGTCCATCACTACGCTCTTCATCAACATCCCGAGTCTAGGATGATAGTCATCCACGCCTTGTTGACTGAATGGCGCTGAAATACCATTATTTGCAAATTCAGAACCTAACTCATAAAAACCGAACTCATCACCAATCGCAGCATAATACCAGTCAGTCAAAGTAGGAACGTGCACGATTAAGAAGAGAGAGACCAAGATGCCAACTATGAATACATCAACGAAACGTATGGTACGCCATGCCGTCCTGCAACCAACGAGAAAACGAAGCCATGGAGGTGCAAATGCAAACCCGACCCCTGCGATGCCGATAATCCAAATCCCAATATCGTTTCCTGAAGTTGAACCCCCAAGCAACCTCAAAGTCAAAAATGCTAAAGCTGATAATCCAAATATAAAGATGAACCTTCGCACACCATTGAAATTAAGCCGTAAGGATCTCGGGTAATCAAATCTCCAAGTTGGATGACGTATGCGTTGATCGAAAAAATATGCGCCAATCGCAACGACGAAGAACCCTAAAATCAAAAAGAAGCGGCCGTAACTAGATATTCCATCATCCGCCGGTGTATCGTTTCTGATCAAAACGATTTGCCCAAGTACGATTAGAGCGAAACCGACAAATATTAACTTCCAATCGTAGCCTCGTCGGTAAATCGGTTCAAAGATCGAATCGACGCTGCGCGGTCGAATGATATCGTTAATCATCATATCATCTAGAATTCTACCTTGCGGTATTTGTTGCTACATATAGATTGCTATTCGCCATCGCCCTGCATGATCTCAATGAACTGATTGATCGGAATTGCAGCGTATGTGGTGGTATCGATTGTGCCGCGTGCACCAAGTTCTATGGCGATCCTGGACATCTCTCCATTGTCAGGGGCTTCGATGATGGTGACGAAGTCGAAATCCCCCATCAACGCGTACTGGGCTACTACATGGCATCCCCGCATCTCTACCTCGTTGTTCACTTCAAGGATGCGTTCGGGGTGTGTGCGCACACGATCGCGTCCGCGCTCTGTAAGCTTCGAAAACATTATGTAAGTGTTGACCTTGGGTTGTTCTGTTGTGTCCTTAGTCATCGGTAGTTCATCCCATCTATTCCATCTTGGATCCAACGAAACGCGACAGTGCTCGAGCAGTAGGATCTGTGTGCACGTTCACGATGGCCGGCACTCCTGCATCTAACGACCTTTCCAATGCGGGCCTGATTTGAGACGGTTCACGCACTTCTTCGCCATAACCTCCTAGTGCCTCAGCGATAACGTCGAAACGCGTCCAACCCAGCTCACGCCCGGGCTTTCGAATCCCTTCAACGCGAGCGGTCCATCCCTCATTGTTTGACACGACTACTACCAAAGGCAGGTTGTGGCGAACTGCGGTATCGAAATCTTGGATGTTCATTCCGAGCGATCCGTCGCCGTGCAGGGCAACTACTTGCTTATCTGGTTTCGCCAATTTCGCACCGATCGCGAATGGTAATCCCACGCCCATACATCCTGTTGCGCCAGAGTTCAATCGGTGCCCCGGCACGTAAGTGGGTATAGATTGACGTCCGTAATGGAGTATCTCGTTACCATCGACCGTTAGGATCGCGTCGCGGTCCATCACCTCTCTCAACTCTTTGCACAAACGAAGGGGATGTATCGGTATCTGCTCTGAGTTTTCAAGTTGCTCGGAACGAGCACGGCGATCCATCTCGACATCTCGGAGGTATTCAATCCACTTAGATTCGGCTTTGGATTTCATTCCTTGACGCGCCACTTCAGCATTGATCTGGTGCATCGCTGCCTTTGCATCGGCAACGATCCCAATATCCACGTCTCGGTTATGCCCGATCTCGGAAGCGTGAATATCGATTTGGATTATCTTGGCTCGTTGCGAGATGCGTCTGCCAAACGTCATGATCCAGTTGAAGCGAGTACCTACGACTAGTACCGCGTCGGTCTCTCGGAATGCCGTCGATCTAGCGGCGGGGAATGATATCGGGTGGTCTTCGGGTATGAGCCCTCTTGAAATCGGAGTCGTGTAGAACGGAATTCCCGTACGATCGACGAATTCTTGCATTTCTTCCCAGGCGCCAGACCACCACGGACCGCTGCCGGCAAGCATTATTGGACGTTCGGCTTGTGCGAGGATCTTTACAGCAGATGCAATCTGATCAGGATCGCCTGTCGGGGAAGTCACTGATGCGGCACGCGGCGGCGCCACCGCATCACTCTCATCTACTTCGCCATAAAGAACATCTTCGTTGCATTCGATGTATACCGGCCCCGGTCGGTCGCTCATCGCAGTTCTGAAGGCTGTTGACACGTGCTCCGGAAATCTGATGGGGTCTGTGGGACGAATTACAGATTTCGACACTGGGGCGAAGATGTTGGGAAGGTCTACCTCTTGGAAGCCATCCCGATCGATGTCACGCAACGGGCCGGCGCCACCCAGCGTCACCATAGGTGCGTTATCGATGAAGGCGTTGTAAATCCCGGTCAGCAAGTTCAGCGTTCCAGGTCCGGAAGCAGAGGTTGTCACGCCGGGGATTCGTTTGACACGGGCGTAAGCATGGGCTGCCATGGCAGCCGCTTGTTCATGTCTGAAATCGACTGTTCGAATGCCGAAATCTTCAGAATTGTTTACGACCTCATAGTTTGGACCGCCCATCAGATAGAAAAGGCAGTCGACTCCCTCCTCTTTCAGAGTGCGAGCAATCAGGTAGCTTCCATCAACTTTAGGCATAAGTTCAAGATTATATCGATTGCATAGCCCACATCATCCCAGACAACCTCGAGATTCTCCGAATGACACAACCCTAGAGATGCGTCTCCCTTAATCGCATCGCGCTAGTCTCAGGAAATGACGCAAGATGACGCAATGGGTCATTGCGAGCACTTTCACCTTCGTCGCGCATAGCCTCGGTAATCAGCGAGATACCTGAATGAAAATCATCGATGTTGATGTATTCGGGAACGATTGAGCCATCATCTTCAGTGTTGTGCCAGGCGCCGAGCGGGAACGAAGTTCCAGTTACTCGATATCCGTGTGCTTTGAATGCGCTGGCTTCACAACCACCGGCACCCATAAGGGCGCGTTGCACTTTGAAATCATCGTCTTTGCCCTGTTCCAATATCCGATGTGCTGCTGCATTCAGTACCGTTTCGGCTTCGTGATCGAACGTAGCCATCCGATCACCGACTCGGATGATGACACCTTCACCCTGCCTTGCATTCTCGCTTTTCAGGCTGGTCTCGACTGACACGATGATCGCCTTTTTGTCGATGGTCTCATCTGCCGCAGCAAGCGTGGCGCCTACCAGTCCGACTTCTTCGGCACGGGTGAACAGTCCGACAACTGGACGAGTATTGGATGCTGCCTCCTTAGTTGCCATCAGGGCTGAGAGAATCGCTGCACATCCGGCGAGATCGTCAAGTTGACGTCCGATGATCAGATCTCCTTCTACTCTGAAACTCGGCAAGTCCAACACAACGGCAGCCGGATATGACAAGTGCAAAGCGTTGCGATCGTACGGTCCGATTTCTGGCCGTATCATCACTCGGTCGGTGCGTGCGAAACGTCCGTTGCCGATAGTTCTTAGCATGCCATGCGACGCGATCGTGCCGTATATCGACGTACCGTATCGAGGAACTATGTGCACCCCGGTGCCGACATCGTATGCGCGCGCGCCGAGGCCGCCACGCGGCTCCGCGATGATCAAACCATCATCGTCATCACTTTCAGCGGCTTCAATAGCCTCGAATCCGGGATGGTCCATGTGGGCAACGAATACGATGGGCGACACATCATCTTGGCCGGGCAAGCTGGCGATGATGTTGCCCCAACGATCGCGATGGCTATTAATACGAGAACTAGCCAAGATGCGTGATATCTCACGTGCCACGCGCCGTTCGTGATAGGATACGGCGGGTTGAATGCAAAGGGATTCTAGGATTTCAAGAGGGAGCATTGGTAACCGGTACTTTTCAGATGGCATCGACCAAGATTATAAGAGTAGCGATATATAGGTATTCCGATATTCCGCGCTGGTGATCATTTTTGTGTGAGGTGCCTTTCTTGGTCGGGTTGACTTTGGGACGATCGCTTGAGGATTTATACCGTCAACCGTACTACGCTGGTGTTCTATCGGTGCCTGGTTTGTCGGTGGCGGGTTTTGGCGTATCTGCGTCGGCAGACGCTTCAAGAATCGATGCGAAGCGTTAGTTGGCGATTCTCCGAATTGCACCCTAACTGGTATCTCGCAGCAGGTGCCATAGTGTTGCGCTTCGTTTTTTTCCGCAGTCTGCGGTACTTTACGCTGACCGAGTTCGCGGCTTTCGAAGAGTGAATCAAGGTCGGTTCGCGCATCAAGTGGTTATCGGGCAGGAATTGACGCTTCACACGATCTTCACCAATTTTGTGAGTGCGATCGGCATTTTCTTGACCGGGAACGAACCACATGATCTTCGTATCGGTTTTCAGATTTTCGGTGCACTTTTCTAGTCGCGCTTCTTGTCATGTTGCCAGTGATGACCGAAACTTCACGGCGCAATGATCGGTTCTGGGCCGGTATGGCAGGAATCGCTTCTGGATTGATGTTCTACGAATACCTGCGGTTCGTGATGCTTGTGCCGTTGCCGATCGCGTACTGGTTTCTGCGTGGTGTAGTTTCCGGGTTTGCTTCTGAACGAAGACGGATCGTATCCCGAAGCGTATGGTTCATCGTTGCGTTCTCGGTTGTCACGCCCTTCCTCCTGCTGGACCAGGTGATCTACGATCCCATCGTTACACATCAAGGCGATATCACCATGAGACATCGGGTTGTGGAGCGCATACAAGATGACATCGGCGCTGAATATTTTGGGCAGTGGTTGGGAGATGCACGCGATGACATAACGCGATATTTGGATCGGAAAACAATCGACCATCGCCGCTGTTTCGAGATAGTTCTGACAACCTCGTACCTAACGTAGTCGGACTAATTTTCGCAGCTGGTGTGATCTGGCGCGCGGAGGTAGTTCAATTGGCACACTACAATGGCAATGCAGGTACGCTGCAGACGTTCGAGACCATGTTGGGTCGTGTGGGGGTGATCACGTTCTGCCATCTCTGCGGATTGTGACGGGAATAGTGTCACTCCTGGCACGAAGCTGCATCATACGTGTGAATCAGTAGTAGAATTCGCAGCGTGATATCGAAACCATGATGCTTAAGCATCATCAGGGAGGACGAACAATTCCATGCCGAACGTGTTAGTGCTGTCAGGCCCGGCTCTGCCGTTGCTGAAGATGGCTGAAGAGATGAGGCCTGATCGATATGAGTTGAACGTCTGCACCCCGGAAACCGATGTTGACGAAGTAGAAAAGTTGGCTGCCAATGCCGATTTCGTCTTGGCATTTGGGCACGGGGTAACTGACAACATTCTCCGCGCAGGCAAGAACCTGAAGCTAGTGCAGCTCTGTTCAGCGGGATATGACGGCGTCGATCTGCGGCTTGCTGGAGAGTTGGGCATACCAGTCGCCAACAATGGCGGCGCAAATGCGATACCGGTCGCCGAATTCGCCATGACGCTCATCTTGGCATGTTTTCGACATCTTCCCATCGCACACAATGACACGCGCGCCGACGCTTGGATGCGACCAGAAATCGATGGATACGACTCCTACGAATTGTTCGGCAAGACAGTGGGCATTGTCGGAGCGGGAAGAATCGGATCCAATTTGGCTAGGTTGCTGCGCGGATTTGAAACAACCACCCTTTACACTGACATCGTCCGATCCGAAAACGCGGAGAGCTACGGTGCAAGGCGCGTTGAACTCGATGAGTTGCTGATGAAATCAGACATCGTTTCTCTGCACACCAACTTGAATGCCGGCTCGCACAAATTGATAGGTGCTCAAGAACTGGGACTGATGAAAAATACCGCTTTGCTCGTCAACACCTGTCGCGGACCGGTTGTCGATGAGGCAGCTCTGATCGATGCATTGAACAATGGCGGAATCTGGGGAGCAGGGCTCGACGTCTTCGAGATCGAACCGGTAGAGCCAGATAACCCGCTGCTGAACATGGACAACGTTGTGGTCGCACCACACGTTGCCGGAAAGAGTTGGGAATCGTACCCACGCCGCGTCGATTTCGCATTTGCCAACATGCAAAGAGTTTGGCGCGGCGAAGCACCCGAAAGCGTCGTAACCGAGGATTGAGGTTAAACTTCATACTCGATGGAACAGCAATAGGAGTCAACGAATGACTGAAGACACGATTAGGATCTTGTACTTGGGACCAAGTGGCGGAGATACGCACGACGCGAGTCAGACCGAACAACAATCCCGAGGTGCTCGAAACTATGGCGCTGAGTTTGTGCGCTATTCAGGCGAGAGCGAAGGCGAGTTGATCGAGGCGTTGAAAGATGCCGACGCGGTGATCAACCAAGGGCATGGATGGGACCCGGCGCTCTTCTCGCACATGGGAAACAATGGACGTTGCAAAGGGCTCGTATCTTTCGGACATGGCTACGACGGCATGGACCTCGAGACCGCGTCGATGAATGGCGTAGTGCTTTCAAACACTGCATCATTCGGCACTGAGGAAGTCAGCAACCACACGATGATGCACTTCCTGATATGCTCTCGCAAGTTCGTGTTGCATGACAAGTTGGTCAAATCTGGTGAATGGACACGTCAATACCTTCCACCAATGGGTCACATATCGGGTCAGACCTTTGGCATCGTAGGTTTGGGAAACATCGGACGCGCCGTAGCCCGCAAGGCACAGGCATTCGGACTGCATATCATCGCCTTCGACCCATATCGATCATCTTGGGACGCCAAAGAGTACGGAGTCGAGATCGTTTCAACACTTAAAGAGGTTGCAGAGCGATCGGACTACGTTTCGCCTCACGTCTTCCTTGATGAAGGCACTTACCACATGTTCAGCGATGATTTCTTCAAGGCGATGAAATCGACCGCGTACTTCATCAACTGTTCGCGCGGTCCGGTTGTCGACGAGGCCGCATTGATCCGCGCCCTGCAAAACGGCGAGATCGCCGGCGCCGGCCTCGATGTATTCGAGCAAGAGCCGGTCGATCCTGACAACCCGTTGTTGAAGATGGACAACGTAAGCGTCACCAATCACTACGCTTCATACAGCGAAATAGCCTGGGAACGTGCCAACACGCAACTCGGCGAAGAAGCAATCCGCATCGCCGACGGCTACTGGCCGATGTCGTTGATCAACCCAGAGGTCAAGCATCATGCTCCAGCACGCAAAGATCCGATCTCGTGGGAAGTGATGATGGCGAATCGTTGAACCCCACTTTGATCGGCACCGGTTAATGCGACTGGAAGTATCATGCGTGGTTAAGCGTTAAGATGCAAAACATCGGGTAAATGATCCAAAGATGAGAAAATGGGTATATTTTCTTGGCGGTTTCTTGATCGCGAGATTTTTCAGCGGAAAAAACAACCCCGAATCAAGAATGAGCTCTCAAAATGTCGAAAATAGAGAGACTGGATCCGGTCTAATTTCAGATCGAGGTGCTTACGATGAATCGCGCGACCAATCCACTAATGATCTGGCAGATGACCATGACTCGGATCATCATTCTCATGATGACACATCTGACTATGCCTATAGCGCCTACGAAACAAGTGAACTCGATGAACACGGCGAGCTAGATTATGGAAGCGCTAACTACGCCGATGAACTAGACGAAGATCCTACGTACCGAGGAATTTATGATCCAACTTCAACCGGGGATCTATTCGAGGATGATGATGCTCAATCATCCTTCGAGGGAGGCGGCATTTTCGATGGCGACAATGAACACGACAAGCTAGATTATGGAAGTGCTAACTACGCCGACGAACTAGACGAAGATCCTATGCACCGAGGCATTTATCATCCAACTTCAACCGGGGATCTATTCGGGGATGATGATGCTGAATCATCCTTTGGAAGTGGCAACATTTTCGGTGGCGACGATGAAGATGAAGATGAAAACGATGACAGTATTTGGTGACGTGTAGAATGAAACGGTCTAATCCCAAAGCATCGGAATATCGATCCTAGGAAGGAACACAAAACAAAATGGCAGAGTACAAAGTACTGGTAATGGGCATCGATGAGAATGACCCGCTAGATTACGAGCGCGCCGAGATGGCAGACATCGATGTCGAGTTCGTTAAGGCGAACCCGCAGTCCGAAGGCGAGGCTATCGAACTGGTGCGCGACGCCGACGCGCTGATGATGCGATCTACGCCCTACTCCGGCGAGCAAGTCTTGCGTGCCGCTGAGAAGGCACAGGTTCTCGCCGTTTACTCCCACGGCTTCAACCAGATCGATACCGATGTCTGCAACGAGATGGGCATCATCATCACCAACGGCGCCGGGATGTGCATGGAAGAAGTATCTAATCAAGCCGTCACCATGATTCTGTGCTTGAACCGTCAGTTGATTCAATTCAACGATCGAACCAAAGCTGGCGAGTGGGGACGCGGCGACTTGTTGCCCATAGAGCCGATTGATCAGCAGGTGCTCGGACTTGTCGGACTTGGCAACATCGGTCGTCAGGTGGCCCGCAAGATGTTCAACGGCTGGCGCATGAAGGTGATCGCTTACGATCCCTATTGCCCGCCCTGGATCGCACAGGAATACGCAGTTGAGCAGGTGTTCTCGCTGCACGAGCTCTTCGAGCGTTCCGACTACATCTCGGTGCAAGTGCCGCTTAACAAAGAGACGCGGCACATGATCCGTATGGAACATTTCGACTGCATGAAGCCGACTGCGTTCTTTGTGAACGTCTGCCGAGGCGCCGTAGTCAAAGAGGTCGACCTAATCGAAGCGTTGCGACAAGGCAAGATGCGCGGCGCTGGACTAGATGTGTTCGAGCAGGAACCGGTAGACCCCGACAACCCGTTGCTGAAGATGGACAACGTCATCGTAGCCCCGCACTCTGCCGGCGCGTCGACGCGCTCCGCGTGGTTGAGCCGACAACGAGCGTCGCAACAGGTAGCGGCCGTATTGCGCGGCTACTGGCCTGCAGCTGGACAGAATCCTGAGGTTGCGAGTTCTCTGAATCGCCGTGATCGAATGCAGTCGCTGGAACCCAAACTCGAAGCATCTCGTGAAGTACTGCCCATGGCTGTGCTCCCGGAAGGACGCTGAAGTTCAACTTCCGCAACGCACCGATAATACGTATACTTACGGATACGCACGTATACAAATTTGAGGGTGCGATTCGTGTCGAAACAGAAACTCACAGTCACCGTGGATGCTGAGTTGGTTCCGCTAGATAAGATTTACGCGCGTTCCCGCGGCGTATCCCTTTCCTCAATCATCGAACAATCGCTACGGGATGTTGCTGGCGAAAAACGCCCGTCATTCGCTTCCCGGTGGCGTGGGAAGTTTCGTCCCGCAGAGCGAGCAGACGATCCGCGTTACGACGCGTTGGCGAAAAAGTACCTTCAATGATCTTGATCGATACCGATGTAATCATCGATTTCGCCTTAGATCGCCGCCCTCATTCAGATTCCGCATCGGAACTGTTGGAACGGATTGAGCGCGGCGCAGAACAGGCCTGCATCGCTTGGCATACGATATCGAATCTCTACTACATCGTGATGCCTACGCATGGTCCGAACACCATCCGCGGCTTCATCATGGAATTGACTAATTTCGTATCAGTGGCACCAACCGATACAGAATCGATTCGATACGCGTTGGAACTTTCGATGTCAGATTTCGATTATGCGATGCAGGTAGCAGCGGCACGCTCCTGTGGCGCCACCCGCATCGTGACGCAGAACATCAAGGATTATCAGCACTCCCCTATCCGAGCGGTGACGCCAGGTGAGGCGTTAGAAACATTACGTTAAGGCACGACGGCATTCCCTGTAGGTCGACTGGCGCATAACATATAAAACAGAAATCGATTGACGCCACCTACATGACAAACGAAATCAGATACCCGCCGATACGGACCGAGTACTTGGACGAGCCGGTCCAAGCGCCATGTCCTGACTGCCGAAGGATGATGTGGACGTCTAAAATCTGGCGCAACTACACTGATGACTGGCATCCCACCGATGACATTGAATCTTTGGATCGATGTGATTCGTGTTATAAGGTCTGGCGGCAAAAGATCGATGCGGAGAATGCAGAGATAGAGAGAATAGAGGCAGAAGCGGAAGCTAGACGCCAAGAGATATTCGCGCGAGCCAGAGCTAGAAACCCCGAAAGGCAAATCGAGTTCGAGTTAGGCTTCGAGTGACATCCACGCCGATGTCACGACCAGTCAATCCAAACTCTTAGGTCGTTTTTTGCCGCCGTGTACTGAGGGCTCTGCGCACCATTTGCTAGTTAAGCAATCGAATCCCTTCAAGCGTTTTTTCGTCGAATCCCAGAAGATCGCATATCACTGCTCGATCTAATGCTGCACGATTCGATTCAATGTCTGCTAGATATGCTGGTTCGAATTTTTTTCTTTAAATTGATAGAAGATGTACTTGGCAGAAAAGGTTGAACTCGAGCAGGGATTTGATGTCAGTAGGCTAAGGATGGACCTCATGATGATTGATCATTACCTGAAGACGTAACGAGGCAATCGTTCAATAGATCGCGATATTTTTCAATTACCGGTGGAAATTGACCGTATCTGATCGTCATTCCCGCCGTATGTTGACCCAACAGGTTCAGGTACTCCGTTGCATTTTCAGGGAGATTAGCGGCATCTAACCGTTCGGATTTGAAGAAAACCTCAATCGTGCGAGCTTGCTTGAAACCTGCATCTCGCCTTATAGGGGCATCCGAATGTTCATAGATGTACCTGTCAATGATTTGGCACGCCACATCGCAAAGTTCATCAAACACATTAGATTCATACAATTTCAATGTGGCACGTGTGATCAGATGCGTTGGCACCTCCTCAACAGAGCAGTCTACAGCCAATATGGTGCGAACCAGTTGAATGTAGGTGTAGTAGAAAAGATACCGAGTGTATGAACGGTTGATTCCGACACCTCGTCCACCGAACTTTTTTTGCTTGCCCCACCAGAAAAGATGGTCGGCAGCCAAAAGGTCATCGGCACCGAATTCATCCAAATCGCCAATCTGATTGAACACGCGCCCGCCATTGCCTTTGGCACTTTCGCCCAAAAGGCTGGGAATGAAGTCTTCGCTACGGCGCCCAGCCGATCCCGCATATCCCAACCAAGCTGCACCGAAGATTTTAATGGGATTATATAGCAGTTTAGCCATTGCCACATTCATGGGTATCTCGGGCCGAGCAGTCCCTGCTTGCCCATCCAATACGGCGTTTCGAAACGTTGATCCACATAGTCCACATAGCCTGTGGTTAGCCACTTCCTAGGTCCATGCTGGATGACGAAGTCTTTCAACCCGTACCAATTCTCCTCTTTCATCCACTCTGACACATCGATCTCTATCGTTGGCAATGCGGGTTGATAATCGTCCCGTTTGAAGTTGGTAACCGCGATCTCAACCCCGATGGCGATGTTTTGAAGCCGATTGAATGGCTGCTTATTGAAGTGCAAACCATTCCCCTTCAACAACACGTCAACACGCCGTCCTGCTTTGGGGATCCAAGTCTCTGCCTGCGCTTGCGTGACCTCGAGCAAAGGTTGGTGATAATCGTAGTCGTGGCAACATTCGCACAGGAGTCTACAGATACCCCTTTGGCAATACTCGCAGTCTTGAAACTCCGCCAACGTCGCGTATTTTGGCAGGTGTATGCTTTCGCCCGCCGATTCCGACAGCAGTTGCTTGGCATACTTGTGCAACACGCTTTCAGGCGCACAATTCACAACACCAGGCAGATGTGCAAAGTGCCATTTTCTGATATTGCCCTTGCGCGCCAAGACGGGTCGATTGCAGGCGATACAGACAATCCCGTCCGATTTGCCGCGTGGCACATCTTTGACGGTCACGACTGCTTCGCTGTTGCGGTCAAAAGCGATGGGAAATGCGGTGTTGTTTGACATATTCAGTGTCAGGTGCCGCTAAGACGTGGAATGCCAACCACGCCTAGCAACCTAGCGTTGTCAAGCACTGTTTGGCTAAACTGCTATATAATTCCCTTTCAAATACCTTGGTGGATTCGTTGGCAATCACGTTATGCGCATGGATTGCAACCCCGTATTTTGACTGAAATAAGTACCAAGTGTCCCCGCCACGTTCGGAAAGCCCCTGACCTTCAACCGCATCATGATCATCTTCTGAGCTTCGTTGCAAATAGGCAACGTCAATTCCGCCATCTCCGCTACCATCTACGTAGTAAAAATCGTCCTCATTGGGGTCCACATCCAGCCAATCTCGAGCCAATCTGATCGCAAACAATCTGCCCTTCTCAACTGTTGACGTGGCATCTGCGATATCTTGAAGCCATTCGTCACGGAACGCTCCGTAACTCGTCGGGTCGGATTTCAGAGTCATTGCCAATCCTTCGAAAAGAGGTTTCGGATTAGAGGGATTTATGTTTCCAATATTCATTTTACATTGTTTGATCATATGATCGAAAAACGGGACAGGTATTCTTGTATCACCCACTTACGGCACATACACCACTATCAGCACGATGATGCCGGTCGAGAGGGTGAAGAATGCGAAGGGCCACAGAAGCAGCGTCCCGATGCGTCGCAGCGCCGACATGAACATGTTGATGGCGAGATATGTGGCGACGAACGACACTGCGAAACCGATTATCAGTTCTTCGATTTCAGGCAGACTTTCAGACGGTGACGCCATTACCTGTACGAATGATGTGATGGCGGCAATCGCAATCACCGGCACCGAGAGCATGAACGAAAATCGCACTGCAACGACCAGCGGCATCCCGCGACTCAAACCAGCAGTAATGGTCATGGCCGAACGAGATATGCCAGGAATCAACGCGGCGGCTTGTGCGAACCCGATGATCAGCGCGTCGACGTAATCGATTGCCTTGGATCGCTCGGTGCGATCGATGCCGTATAGACGTCGACTGGTGTAGTAGTAGCCGAGAATCAGCGCGCCAGCAGTGGCTACGAACATTCCGCCTGCAACCTCTGGGGCTCTGATGGTGTCTGATGTGATTAGAGGATAGACGGCACCCCCGATTGCAATCGCAGGTAGGGAACCTAATCCGACGGCTTTAAGCAGGTTTCTCGAAGGCATCGACATTCGCATCGAGAGTCGCCGACGGTCATCGCCGATGCGTCTTCGTTCTTCAAGGATCTGCGTTGCCCACATATCATCGTCGCCCCCGAGGGGGATGGTGCGTCGCTGAATTGCAGTGCGAATGATGAGCATCCAATCGCGCCAGAAGAACAGCGCCATAGCAGCCAGCGATCCGAGGTGGACTGTCGCATCGAACGCTGCGGATGGCGGGTCCCATCCCAAAGCCCAGGAGGCGATGATCATGTATCCGCTACTGCTGATGGGAAGCAGTTCGGTGAAACCTTGCATGAATGCGAGTGTGATGATCTGAACAATACTCATCTTGTACCTGCAACCTATCTATTCTCTAATAAGATGCCGCGCTCAGCATTCCCCGTGCATCGCTCTTGAAGCGTGTTAAATTGGTTGTTGCCTCGCAACCAGCAGAGAAATCGAGAGATGTCCAAGAAACCGCCTGTCGTAACCCGTATCGAGACGCTGAGAAACCCTGCCTACTCAAAGATATTTTGGGTGCGGATCTACACCGACGATGGTCGTGTCGGCCTTGGAGAAACTTCGTTCGGTCCGAAAACGGTAGAAGCGTGGTGTCATGAGGATGGAGCGGAGTATCTGCTAGGAAAAGATGCGACGCAACTCGATTTGCATTGGAACGCGTTGAACGGCTATGGCGGCAAGGTGAAAGGTCGTGCTTCGGATATGAGTGGATTGTCGGCCGTGGATATGGCGCTTTGGGACCTCTACGCTCAACGTGCCGGCATCCCGCTATACGAGGCACTAGGCGGGCTCAGCAGGCCTTCGATCCGTGTGTACAACACATGTGCCGGCTACTCGTATGGTGTGAATCGCGTTGGCCGTTTGGCGGTCGGCGATCTGGACTATCGTCCTGAAAATCGATACGAAGATCAGCAGGCGTTTCTCACAGATGCCGGTGCCTTAGCTGATGACCTGCTTTCCGAAGGTTACACCGCGATGAAGATCTGGCCTTTCGACCAAGTCGCCGAGAAATCTAATGGTCAATTCATATCTGGTCCGGATCTTGAGATGTGTACGGAACCGTTTCGCCTGATTCGGGAAAAGGTGGGAAACAAGATAGATGTGATGCTGGAGATGCATTCCACCTACAATCTGCCTTCCGCGATTCGCATCGCCAAGAACGTGGAGCCGTATGATCCATTCTGGTTCGAAGACCCGGTACCGATGGACAACATCGATGCGCTGGTGCAGTTCAAGCGGTCAACGAACATCGCAGTTACAGCATCAGAAACCGTGGCAACGCGTTGGGCGTTCCGTGAAATGTTTGAAAAGCAGGCCATGACGATCTGCATGTTCGACATCTCATGGGTCGGAGGGATCTCAGAGGCTAAGCGAATATCGGCAATGGCTGAGGCTTATCACATGCCAATCGCGCCTCACGATTGTGTTGGTCCCGTCACTTTCATGTACTCGGTGCATCTGTCGTTGAATGCTCCGAATGCGCTGATTCAAGAGACGGTGCGTGCCTTCAACGCGTCTTGGTACCAGGAAGTTGTGGATCAATTGCCAGTCATCGAAAATGGCTATGCGTTGCCGCCCGAAGGCACCGGCGCTTGCCAGACGCTTTTGGAATCTTTTGTACATGATCCCGAAACCGAGATTCGTGAAAGCAACCTGTAACATGTATGCAAAACCTCACTGGATCAGACTGACCTGTCTGATCTGAGAAACCTCTGATTAAGTACGGAGGCTTTTGTTCAGAGGTTCATAACTCGAAGGAGCAACTAGATGGCATACAAGATCGCCGATCCGATTCAGATGTTCGTGTCGCCTGGCCCTAAGCCGAATGGTCTGCAGGCCGCCGATGACGGGCTCTGGTACATAGACCAGGGCAACAATCACGTGTACAAACTCGACTGGCAGACAGGCAGTACATTGTTCGAGGCTCCAACTGAAACACTCCACTCCAGCGGGATAACTCTTGACGATGAAGGCAATGTCTGGATCGCATCGACCTATTCTTGCGAAATATTTGTTGTTGACCGCGAGACTGGTGCGACTATTGACAAGTTTCCTTCGCCCGGAGCGGGTATTAACGCTACCCGTGAGAATTTCGACGAATCGATGGGGCGTGCGGCACAGCCGACCGGCGATCACGGACTCGAGTGGAAAGATGGGCACATCTATATCGCTTCCCCACCGTCGCAATTCGTCCACGTTGTTGAATCTTCCACTTGGAAAGAGGTGCACCGCTTCAAGGCGCCGGGCTACCGTGTGCACGGCATCGCGTTCGCAGAGGAAGAAGGGCACATGTGGGTTTCAGACACCTCGTTCGGCATCGTTTGTCGGCAACGCATAGAAGATGGCCGGTGCTACGACGTGTTCCGAGTGCCGCACCCAGTCCAAGTGCATGGCATGACGATCAAAGAGAACCGATTATGGTACGCCGACGACCGTGGTCCCATCGGCTGGCTAAGCGTCAGCATGGAGCCAGATTTTTGATCGTTTGGGCAATTGCATCATATTACAAGCGTCCCATCGTTTGAGGCAGCTCTACCGGTGTAGCATCTTCTGTCTCGATCATCCAACTTGCCAGTAGTGATCGCATTTGTGAGACTACTGCTGCGTTTTGGGGATCGTGTGCAACGTTGTAAAGCTCCCAAGGGTCGTTGACCAGGTCGTAGAGCTCATCTTGTGGATCGGCGCCTGATCCGTTGCCTGCGCCTTCAGCCATCGGATCGGTCACGTATTTCCACTCTTGTGTCCGGACCATTTTGCGCCGTCCCTGGGCTTCTCGCCCCCATAGCGTCGCGATCAAAGTTTGATAGCCCAAGGTTTTTCGCAATCTTCCAGATGAGTCATCGTCACTGGAGGTCCGCCAGCGCCGTATTCAGAAAAAGCGGCTTTTCGAGGGACCGCGTCGGTAGCAGTAGGCAACGATTTGCCCTGAACGCGGCGCAATAGGTCAGTCCTGACTTGACCATTGACATCGAGTGAGCCGAAACCGTCTTCCTGTACCTTTTCTTGAGAGGTTGATCTTGCCCATCCTTCATGGGTGCCATCAAATTGTGCTAGACCCTGCAATTCCAACAGCGTTGGTAGGATGTCGATGGTGTTGACCATCGAATCATCGACTTGGCCACATGGCACGCCACCATCGGGATACGAGACTATGAGTGGCACCCTAGTCAAGCAGTCGTAAAACACACCGCCTTTGACGGCCATGTTGTGCTCCAGCATGAAATCGCCGTGATCGGCGGTGAAGACGATGATGGTATCGTCCAACATGCCCAGATCTTCAAGTTTGTCAAGGATTCGTCCGATGCCATCGTCTACCAATCGCGTCATGGCATGATGCACGGATGCCAAGTTTCGGATGTCATCTTCGGTATCGTTTTCCAAACCCATCATGGCGTGCAAGACTCGGTTGACTTCGGGTGCCGGGCTTACTTTGCCCGAAGGAGGGTAAGGAGCGTCGTCCAGGTATGCGATACCGCCATCTTCATCGAATTCGCCGCGGCGAGTAGGTGGGAATGCGATTTCTTCTGCAGGGAACATATCCACATACTGCCGCGGAGCCTCGCGCGGCTCATGGGGGTCTGGATACGAAACCCACAGCGCGAAAGGCTGTTGCTCTCCGCTTTGCGATTCGTCAACATCGAAGGTTTCACCGTCCGCTATACGATCCAGAAAGGCTTCTGTCTGTGCAGTTACCACGCTGGAACCGTAATCTTCTAACGGATGATCCGACACTGCGTACGCGATGGTGGGACTTTGCGCATTTTCTCGCAGATTTGCGCGAGTCTCGTGCGCCTTGTTGATTGCATCTACAGGTCGCACCCAATCCATGCCTTTGGTTCCCGGCGATGAGCCGAGATAGTAGCCTTTTGGCAGGCCGCCATGCGAGATATCACAGTAGACATCGAATACATCGAGTTCCAGAAAACAGTGGTTCTTGCCGATCAGACCGGTCGTGTAGCCGGCATCACGCCAAATCTGGAAGGCGTGAGTTTCGTCCGGCGGCATCAGGGTTTCGTTGCGACGACATCCCGTAGAGTGGGGATATCTACCGGTCATGATCGATGTTCGCGCCGGAACGCATAAGGGATGCGGCGTAATTGCATGTTTATAGGTGACTCCGCGAGCCGCCAATCGTTCCAATGATGGTGCTTCGATACCAATTTCAGAATACATTCTCAATCCCGACCACTTCAACTGATCAGTCATTATGAAGAGCACATTTGGACGTTTCAATCTCTAGTCTCCAGTCTTGTCAGATATTCCTCGATTTCGCGAGCTTTAAGGCTTTACGGGAGTTCGAAGCGACTGCAAAAGCTCTCGACTCTTTGGGGGCAGATACTTGATTGCTTCGCGCATGGTTACTGTTGATGCGACTGCAGCACGTGGCATCAGCCACTCGGTCACTACATCTGGGGAATGTTTTGAGGTCTCACGCAGTACCCACCCGATAGCTTTGCGGATGAAAAATTCTTCCTCTTCAATCATCGCTTCTGCGTAGATGGTGAACTCATCCCAATCTGCGACAGTGCGACGTAATCCGGGCAAGAGCGAAAGCATTGCAGTTCTGCGAACCCAAAAGTCATCATCTTTAGACCAGCGGGAACGAATTCCTTGCGCGTCGTCTGCCGACTGCAGCACCGGATAGACGATGTTGATCGACAGATCGTCGATCAATGCCCAGGTATGAGAGTGGCGCAGCATGAACTCGATGAAATCTGCGTCGCCGGAGTCGAATATTTCGACTTTGGCAGCGATGATATTGACTGCCAATTTACGCAGCTCGTAGACATCTCGATTCCAAAGTTCATATGTCAAGCTGATCAGTTCGGGCTTTGAAGCAGTCTTATTTTCACGCGCGAAACGCCGTGCCGTCTTGCGGATTTCAGGAACACTCACACCGAGATGATGAATGTTCGACTTCAGATAACGTTTTTCGTTTTCTGCGCGCTCTAAAGACGCGTTCTGGCGCAGTACATCGGTCAGCTGATCTGCTTTCGCATCGATGTCCATGATCAACGCTTCACTCAGCCTCGCATAAGTCCCACGCCAAGGCGATCATGCACTTAGTCCCACTGATGAGCGACTCGATGCCTACCGATTCGTCAGTGCCGTGTACTCTGGAAAGCATGGGGTCATCGTTCGGGTGTGTACCTGCGAAACCATAAGTTATGATGCCGAGATTACGAGTGAAGCGGGAATCGGTGAAGCCATTGCTTACAGCAGGAATCCACTGAATATCGTCCCTGGATACGGCCAATGCTTGTGCCTTTTTGATCGCTTCAGCCAAGTCGGTTTCGAATGGCGACGAATTGGGAACCGACATGTAGTCGATCTCGAATGAAACACCCTCGACATCGCCAATCGTCTTTTCGATCTCGCTATGCACATACTCCTCGTTCTGGAACGGCAGTGTCCTGACATCGCATGTGATGGTGATTTGCTCAGGAACGCTGTTGGATTTGATGCCACCGTTGACCATCGTGGGCGTCCAGACCATGCGCGACAATGCTCGTAGCATCGATCCTAGGCGCGGTGAGTTTTCCCAGAGGTCTTCGATGATGCGATCAATATTCTCAGGGTTCGGCGTCTCTTCTACTCCGAATACGTTGAGATGCTCGAAGATCGGCAATGAAGTATCGATCTCAGGTTCGTATGCCTCGATTCTTTGCAACACTCTCCACAATCGTGACGATGCGTTGACGCCTTGCCACGGCACCGATGCATGAGCACTCTCGCCCTTGAGAGTGATCTTGATCTCAAGGCGTCCTTTTTCGCCGGTGCCCAGCAGATACGACAAAATACCGCCCTGCTCTACCGGAGTTCCACCGCCTTCGTTTACAGCGAAATCAGACTCCAGAGCTTCGGGATGATTGTCGGCGAGCCATCCGAAACCCCAACGTCCGCCATGTTCTTCATCGGCACCGCTGACTAGCCGCAAGCCGTGTTTGAGTTGCACCTTGTTGCGCTTTAGTATCGCCATCGCCATCATCTGCGCGGTCAACAGCGCCTTACAGTCCGATGCGCCCCGACCGTATATTCTGCCGCCTGAAACCTGGGCGCCGAACGGTTCCCAAGACCATTTCGATTCATCTTCTACTGGTACGACGTCGGTGTGCGACATCAACATCAGACGGCAACGCGGTTCAGTTCCCGGAAGCACCGCGATGATGTTGCCGCGCTCCGGATCTCGCGCTAGTATCTGGGTATCTTTGATTCCTTCGATGTGAAACCAATCCCTGATGAACTCGGCCAGCTCCGTCTCGTTGCCGGTCGGCATCTGTCCCGTGTTTACAGTCGGGATCTGAATCATCTGCCTTTCAAGCTCTACGATTTCAGCCGCCGAGGCATCGACTTCTTCAAGTAGCTGTTCCAAAGTTGCCATAGCATCATCTCGCAGTTCTGATTGTTTCCACAACTTAACAATTTAAGTTGTATCCGGCGCTTCCGGGAGGATTGACAACGCTATGTGCTGATACATATCGGTTCGTAGCGTTAAGCCATCTCAAATCCTCACGAACAGATTGCTCTTTTCATCATCGTCTTTACTCTCTTCTTCTCGCGCATATATGTTGGGAATCCGGCCGGCTGCGCGATCGGCTTTGGTGCGTTCCCATTCTCGCTCCAGATCGGCGGTGTGCCCTCGGAAACGCGGCATCACGTAACGGGCGAATAGTTCCTGCGAATACATGACCTGACGCATCGGCATCCACTCATGCGTAGTGAGCATCAATCCGCCTATGCCACCAGTTTCCTCGACTAATGCTTCGATCTGCTCTATCGCATCATCTGGAGTCCCGATGATCCAACGTCTGCTATCAACGATCTCCTCAAACGTCAAATCTTCAGGCCGCTGGTCTTTGTGTGTCAGCCAAGCCCGCGAGGTATTGATCGTGTAGAAGTAGTTGTGGACATCTCGGATCGCGCCGTGGCGTGCCTGTTCAAATGCTTCATCCCTAGTGTCTGCCAAGTGCACATAAGTGACCACCCGCCAATCATCCTTAGATGGTGAAGTGCCGTGCTTGGCTGCTGCGTCTACAACTTCATCCCATTGCCGTGCCAGAGGTATCGCATCGGGCAGACCGCCGCCTGCAATAGAAAAGCACATCATCTCGTACTGCGCTACGAAGTCGAGGGACCGCTTGCTTCCGACTGACGGGGTTGCGAGTTTCAATCTTGGCTGTTGATAGGAGCGCAACTGGAGCGCCATGTCTTTTATTGTCCAATATTGCCCTTCATAGGTGATTGGACAGGGCGCTTCGAGAAGCTTCACTATGATGTCAGTCGATTCTCGCATCATGGCGTTCAGGTCTTTGCCGGGTATTTTGAAACGCTGTGGGTCGGTAGGCAATCCACTTGGTCCAATTCCTAAAACGACTCTTCCGCGCGTTAGATGGTCTAGGAATGCGAAGCGCTCTGCGACGTGGAATGGGTGATGAAATGGCAATGACACAACGCCAGTTCCGAGTCTGATGCGTGTTGCAGTAGCAGATGCTTTAGCTAGGACCATTTCGGGTGCCGGCATCGTCTCCCAAGCGGCAGAGTGGTGCTCACCGATGAAATACTCGTCAAACCCAAGTTTCTCGGCGTAGTTGATCAGATCGATGTCGCGTTCAAACGCCAACGACGGGTTTTCGTTGGGTGTATGCAGCGGCATCATGAAGAACGCGAATTTCATCGTGGTTTCATCTCCAATGTTGAGAATCGGCTTCGCTATCGGATTTTAGTTGCAAGCTCTTGCCTTGAAACTGAAATCTTCGATTTTCCAAAATCAATCTTAAGCGTCTGTGAACGTTTCGCGGACGGTTGCGGGTAAGGATGTTAGTGAACAGACCTAGTCGAAGTGAAGAAGTAGAGATTACGAGAGTCATGCTGAAGAGATATGTGCAAGCCATGATTGTACCCGGACTGTTGCTGCTGCTTCTAGCAGCGATGTCTTGCGGCAATGATCAAGTCGAACATGATGTGGCATACGTTATAGATGGCGAACAGCGCCATCTGTACTTGCTCAAGAAAGACGGAGAACACTCAAAGGTCATCAAAGATTCCGTGTTCGAGCCGCAATGGACGCCAAACCAAAGCAAGTTGGCGTACATTGCAAATGCCACCGACGGCGTGGGTGAACTGAAGGTTTGGGATCGCGAAGCGGAAGCTCTAATCAGAGTGCCGGGTTCTACATCTAAAGTAGAGGCCTTCTTCTGGTCGCCCGATTCACACAAGATCGCATACCAATCCAACTCGGATGACGATACGCTGACTGAAGTGTATGTTCATGACTTTGAGACTGATCACACTGTGCGCCTAGCATCGGAATCTCTTGGAAACATCGAGCTTGGCAACTGGTCTGGCGATAACGAGTGGATAGTCATGTGTCTCGAGTTGGGCGATACACAAGGAATCTACAAGCGCTCGGTACAGGGCGTCGACGAAGTTCAGTTGACCGATTACGAAGATAGCCGTCCGCGCTTCTCGTATGACGGCAAACGTGTGGCGTTTCTCCGCAAGTTGGAAGATGGTTCAACCGACATCTACAGCTTGGATGTGGATACTGGCAACGGACTTCCCAGCGTGGCAAAAGTGTTGACCCAGCAAGACGGCGACGAAGCTCACTTCCAGTGGTCGCCCGACGGCAGGAACATCGTGTACGTCAGCGAAGTTGACGGCAATCCAGAAATCTACGCGATTGACACTCGCGATAAGCACCTGCGACGCATGACAAACAACCGTATAGTAGACACTGACCCTCAGTGGTCTCTGAACGGCAACAAGATCCTGTTCCGTTCAGACACGGATGGTAAGTACAGCCTATTCTCGATGGATTTCGATTCCAGGGCGCAGGTGCGTATCTTAAACGCCAATGAAAGCATCATAGCGGCCGACTGGTAAGCCGATTTTCGGCGCAAGCATTCTTTGAACCGCGCGCATCAGATCATCTACGCGATCCGAACATCCGAGAAATAAGCGATTCGCGTCGACGTTTCCTGGTTGCTGGGGATGCTTTTCCATTGACTGAACGGTGGTCGTTGCTTCTAAGGTCCGGTGGAACTGCACGGGAGTTAGACGCTACTGCCAATCCCCGTCGTTTGGTTTTGTCTGCAACACCGTTCGCAGCTGCCTGCGTGGTCCTTGTCAACCGACGCCGTCCGTCCATGTTGCGATTTGCACCCGTCGTCTGCTTGCTGTTCGCAACACCGTTCGCGCTGGATCTGGGAACTGCTCTTCCGTATGCGTTGCGTCGTTCAGCATATCGATGAGCGAAAGGCTTCCTAGATTCGGCCGAAGATCTAGTCAAGGCTTTATCCTCACCGTTTGGAGATGCTGCTTCATCGGTCACTCGCCTACGCATCTCGGCGGTGCGAATGTTGCTGCTTTTCTGCCTGGCAGTCATCCAAAGGTCTTCAAAGTAGTTCTTATCGAACTTGATGATGGCATCTGAGAACCTTGCAGCTTCTGATGAAAGATTTGTGTCGAATGCGGCGACCTCGACTTGTTTGCCGGTGTCCTTGACTACTTGCAACGCAGGATAGAAATCTGCATCGCCACTGACAAGGATGGCGGTGTCATAGTGGTCTTCATAAGCATGAGCTATCAAGTCCGCGGCGATCATCACGTCCACCCCTTTCTCGACCATGGTCTGACCACGTTGTTTCCAGATTCCGAGTTTGACTTCAAGGTACTCGGTTTCGTACAAGGCGTTTAGAAATCGGTCTTGAGATTCTGCCAACTTGGGATTGTCGGGGGACTCTTGGCGAATGTTGTAGTAGTAGGTTCGGATCAGGTCCCGGTTTCCGGAAAGTTTCTGTGAAAATTTCTTGTAATCTAGGTCTAGTTTGTCAGTGTTCTGTTTCAGCACGTGGTAGAGGTTGCTACCGTCGATGAATATCATCACCCGACGGCGTGCGGCATTGCCTGTCGTTTTGTTTTGCATGGGTTGGTTTCCTTATGGTTATCATCTCAACTGCCGCCGCCTGATTGATGTTTGCATGGAGTAGTTCCAAAACTTCGCCTATTCCCCTTACACCTCGTCCGAGCATCTTTTGCAACTGCTAGAAGATGTAAGCGGCCACAGTATTCATCGCGTGTTTTCACGCTTTCCCACCGAATCGGAGGCTGTCGCCTCTGATTTCCGTATCTTGGTTTTAGTCTATCACATCCGTTTCACGCGAGTAGCAGTAATCGAATGTCAACACTTCTCAATCAGTCTTTTC
Organism: Dehalococcoidia bacterium; assembly: GCA_965242765.1. Classification (GTDB taxonomy): domain Bacteria; phylum Chloroflexota; class Dehalococcoidia; order Lucifugimonadales; family Lucifugimonadaceae; genus Bin127. The sequence goes on from CBDESY010000004.1 coordinate 396,778, forward strand.
AGGTCCATCAGGCACGCGAATGATGCATTTTCGGTTAAACTACATCCACTAATGCGACATCGAAAACTACGAACGGAGAGTTCCCAACATGACGATGACAGCAACTGAATCGATGGTAGACGTCACCATCCCGTCGCCATGCGAGATGCCTAACGGCCTTCAATGGCACGAGGACGAGTTGTACGTGATGGACCAACTCACCGATAACATATACGTGATCGACGAGGCCGGCACCGTTCTGCGCACCATCTACACCACGACTGAAAACGGCTCCGGCATCACCGTCGGCGATGGTCACATCTGGACTGCATCGAACGGTGGCACGGTGTCACGTCCCTACCGCAGCACCGACACCCACTTGGGTTACGTTATCAAAGTTGATATGGACACGGGCGAAACGGTCGACCGCTGGCGCACACCTGATGGGGGCGGCATTCACGGAATCGAATGGGACCATGACGAAAATCTATTGTGGTTAACGGCGTTCAGTCCCAAAGCCATAATCCTCGTCGATCCGTCTGACGATTTCAAGGTAGTCCACCAGTTTGAAGTGGAACTTGAGCGGCTGCATGGATTAGCACTTGAAGCAGGTGGCGGCATCTGGTGCGCGCACACCACAGACAATGTGGTTGTTCTCTACAACAAAGAGACCGGATCGGAGATGGACCGCGTAACGATGGGACCTGAAGACCCGTTTGTGCATGGCCTCTCAAAGAAGGATGGCGTACTCTGGTTCGGTGATGCCAACTTTGCCGGCAGTCACGGAACCTCAATACGAGGCGAACCCGCAATTGGAGCCATCGCGCACTGAATGAGGCGGTTGAAAAGATAAACCGTTGTGGTCTTTGAAACGATAGTATTCGAGACGAAAGATGACCGTAGTTGACAGCCATCACCACTTTTGGGATTTGGGATTGCGCTCATACGATTGGATGCCAGAAGGCAGTCCACTAAGAGTCAATTACGGTCCAGACGAGCTGCGTCCCCTGCTCGCAGATGCAGGCGTGGACAAAACTGTCATCGTCCAAGCACATGCATCTGTAGAAGAGACTGAATGGTGCCTGGAGATTGCCAACGACACCGATTTTGTAGCCAGCGTAGTCGGCTGGGTAGACCTTAGCAACCCTGATGTCGGCAATGTCCTGGACAGATTACAGGAAAACCATTACTTCAAGGGCGTTCGTCATCTCTGGGAGATGGACGAAGATCATGGTTGGCTTGCTGGCGATGCGCCGATCAATGGCCTGAAAGAGATCGAACGACGCGGTCTCTGCTACGACTTCCTGGTTCGTCCGTGGAACCTCCCATTTGTACCCCGCATCATGGAACACGTCCCGGACCTTAAGGCGGTGATAGATCACATCGCGAAGCCGAACATCAAGGAACGGGAAATCGAACCTTGGCTGACGCAGATGCGGGATGTTGCGAGTATCGACGGAATGCGATGCAAGGTGTCCGGCATGACGACCGAGGCCGATATGGAGAATTGGACCAATGCGGACCTTCTGCCTTACGTGCACCACGTGGTCGGCATGTTTGGCGTAGACCGCCTCATGTTCGGTTCAGACTGGCCAGTTTCTACTCAAGGTACTACCTATCCTGGCTGGATGAAGTCGGTCCGAGAAATGCTAAAGAATCTTCCGCCTGAACAGTCCGATTACGTTTTCGGCAGGACTGCAATCGAGTTCTACGGTCTCTGATCATTAATGCTACACCGGTAACGGTTTCTGTCATTTTTGAATATGCAGTAACTGTATTCATTGAGTTTTACTGCTTGCGTAAATCTTGAGTTGTGTGTTATCGTCTCAACGTATCGTGCCTATGCAACACAATGTTCAAGTACAGCCGCGATTGACTTTGCTGCGACCGAGATCACGGGCGAACTTGCTTCACGATGAAGCTACATGAAAAAAGGTGATTAATGTCCCTAGCAACACATACACATGCTGAGCTTGCTACCAAGCAAGATGTTGACGCACGTTTCGACCATGTTGAACAGCGCCTTGAGCAGTTGAATGCTACGCTCGTCGACCTCACTTCAACTGTGGTGTCATTGGCGCAGATTGTAACCAATCTTTCTGACCGCATGAACAAGATGGAAGCGAATCAGATGGCGATGATGGAGACTCAGGAGCGGATATAGAACGCGGGAAATCGCCGCATCGGTTTCTAACAATGCGTTTGGCAAGGTTGGAGTCGTACTTTGACTCCGTCCTCTTCATCGATTACGCATGGCGCGGGCTATATCTCTTTCCTGATCCCTGCGTCTGATCGCGTCTCTGCGGTCTTCGTGCCGCTTACCTCGGGCTAATGAGATCGCGGTTTTCGCCACTCCCCTTGAAGCGATGTAGATGCGTTGAACGACGATCGTGAGGCCCTGATGCTCTACCCTGCCGCGAAGGAACTCGATCTCTTTGCGATGCAACAGCAACTTCCGGTCTCGCAACGGTTCATGCTGGCTCCACACACCAGCAGCTTGGTACGGCGCAATGTAGGCGTTCACCAGCCACGCTTCATCATCGACAATTCGTACGTAAGCGTTCGAAATATCGATTTTGCCCTCTCTAATCGATTTGATCTCAGAACCTTTAAGTACGATTCCAGCCTCGAAATCTTCTATCAAGTGGTAGTCGAAGCGCACGCGTCGATTGGTTGCCATCGTTCCGGAGATGGCGGCACCCTTAGCCTTTGACTTCTTGTTTCGTTTTTTGCGAGGCATGACAGGAAGATACTGTTAATTTCAATGGTATTCGTTGATTATCAGTGAGCATCGCACCTCATCCCGAGCCGCTCTTACAATGGCGAGATGAAGTGGGAAAATGAACCGATGTTTTGGCTTTACCTTGGAATGACATTCGATTCAGCGATTCCTAGATCCACATCTGCAGCGGATTGGAATCGACATCCGTTGTGAATGCCAACGCTAAGGCATCGGCCTTGTCCGGACTTTGACGTCCTGAGCTGCGAATCTGGTCTTTGCTTTCGATCTGCAGCTGTCCACGCGATGTGTACCTATAGGTTAAAGATGCCAGCTGAGATATCAACTCGGGATCGTCCGGGATCGATATCTCACAATCGGCGAAGCGTTGCCTGAGACCGTCGAACATCTGGGCGCGGAAATTGAGATATCGTTCGCTGTCTTGAGATTTGCTGCTGCTGTTGATTCCAACCACTTGAAGTGCGCCTAGTTCATTGATCCGGTCGATCACCCCCGCGCCCATTCCGATTTCATCCACATACATCTTATTGACATCGTAATGACGCGCAAGATCGATCATTCTGCCAGTCGTCTGCATCAAGTCTGACTTGCCAAATGCTTGGATATCGATGACTCTCGGTCCTTTTCGCACTATGGCGACTGTTTGATCGCTGCCGAAACGGGCAACATCCACGCCCATTATCGCGTCATGTGTATCGTCATTGTTGCAATGGCGTTCAACGGCGGCTTCGATCAGTCGAAGGGCAATGAGTGTGTCGTCGGCTTCATCAGGAAATTCGCCTAGAACACGGAACTGGTACACAGCGGAGTCTGTGCCTCGTTGATCGGCAATATGTTGAACCCATTTGGGAGTTGCGATGCCTGCTGAAAATTCACCACTGTTAAGACTGACTTCGCCATCTGACTGAAACGCTGGGGTGTCGAATGCCGATATGTGGATCGTTTTCCAATGGTCGCGATTTTTATGGAATGCGTCGTAAAACGTACCGGCTAGGCTTGATGGATTACCGATCAGCAGGATTTTGGAGTTTTCCGACGTCAGGTATCCGAAGACAGCATCGAAAATGAACTCATGCACTCCAGACGCTTCATCCACTATCACCAGCATGTTGCGATTGTGGAAGCCTTGGAAACGCTCTTGTGTGTTTGTGGAAAATCCGTACGCGAAGCATTTGTCAGAGATTTCTAGCCGAGTAGATGTGAGACGTCCACCGATCAGACCTTCGTTCCGACGATGCAGATGTCGGATCTCCCGCCACAGCAGCTCTTTCACCTGACGTTCCGATGGCGCTGTCGTGATCACCACCGCCTCTTCGTATGAACAAAGCCACCAGAGAGTAGCGAGTGCGGCTGTGAACGTCTTTCCCGCACCGTTGCAGGAGCGAACTGCAATGAAGTCATTATCACGAAGCGCGGTCAGTATCTCTCGCTGCTTGCTCCAAGGGTTCGCGCCCAACAGTTCCTGCGCGAACCAAACTGGGTCATCGCTTACCTTTGCCCGCTTCGATGCCAACCCACTCTGCTGGCCGTCAACAACTGCATCCATCTCTACACCACCTCGCATCACCCGCTGAGAGTACTCACCTTCAATATAGCATCAAGACCTCCCAGGCGCTAGACAGCGACGACTGAGCCAAAAGAAGGTAGTCAGTTTTGCGTTCAAGCGCGGTTTCAAGCAGAGGTGAAAACATCGTATCATCGCTACACCCTATGTCTAGGTGGTATCATGTTGCTGACTTGAACCTCGTTTCGCTCTTCATGGAGTGATTCGCAGCTTGACATAAACTGAACATGAATCGAGATTTAAGACGCAAACGATTTCTGATGCTGAGTGCTACGGCATTGTTCGTGGCGGCTTTTCTACTTATCTATTCGTTGAGTTCGGTTCTGATAACCGTAATGTTGAGTGCATTGTTGGCGTATGTTCTCTTGCCCGTCGCGAACTGGATTACGCGTCCGATGCCGTGGCGCGAAAGCCATCCGGGACTTAGTCGTGCTCTCGCGATCAGCTTGATATATCTAGTGGTCGTGGGCGCCTTTGTCGGCACTTTGGCTATAGTCATCCCTCCGACTGTAGAGCAGAGCAAAGAGTTCATCGACAATTTCCCAGAGTTCTTCAATTCGGCACGTGTAACGATCGAGGGTTGGCTCGGAGAGTACCGGGAAACTGTGCCAGACGATATCAGGTTGCAAATCGAAGAGGGATTGGCAGACTTAGGTGGTGTTATCGCAGATGCAGCGTGGGAGATTTTACCCAGTGTAGTCAGTGCCATCACCGGAACTTTTTCACTCATCATCGGTCTCGCAACATTGCCGATTCTCGTCTTCTACATGGTGAAGGATTCCAGAGAGATCGGCGCCTGGGCTTTGACGCCGTTTCCCAAGTCGATACGTCCTTACCTGACTGATTTGACCAAGATAGTGGACAAAACAATTGGCGGGTATTTGCGTGGGCAGCTGATTCTGGGTCTTGTGGTTGGCGGCGTAGTAACTGTCGGGCTCCTATTGTTAGACATCCCGTTCGCATTTGCGTTGGGAGTTGTTGCTGGGATTACAGAGTTGATTCCCATCATCGGACCTTGGATCGGTGCGGCGACCGGGATACTTGTAACCCTAGCAGTGGCACCTGAAAAGCTGATTTGGGTAGCCGCGTTATATTTGATCGTCCAACTGCTTGAAAACACTCTGCTCGTGCCTAGAATTCAAGCCGGCGCGCTGAATCTGCATCCGATAGCAGTTATCGTGACGATTCTTGTCGCCGGTCATTTCTTCGGCATTGTAGGCATCATCATCGGACCACCACTAATCTCCCTCGGCAAAAACGTCATCGCCTACATCGTACAGGAATGGAATCGATCACCAGCCGACGAGGAAATCAGCGTTTCGCAATTGGAGACCGACGTGCCGGTTGATGCCGAGGCATCAGATCATTGAGCCAGATGCGATATCATCATGGTGCGTACACGTTAACCATGCACCATAGGTCTAGGCACTACACATGAACCTGCTCATCAACGGATCTCCTACTGCGATCGGTCGGGCCTTATTCGCAGAACTCTCTGCATCAGGACATAACATTCGCCTCACTTCAATTGCCCCGTACGAGGAGCAGCCTGAATTGGTAGTCTGCGCTCTGGAACACGACGATTCCACTGCTGAGCTGGTTTCTGACATTGACGTAATCATCAACGTCGGCTATCAAGACGAAAACGAATTGCCGGTGAGCTTCCATCTCGACTACTACACACGCCGCACCTATAACCTGTTGTGGGCGGCCGCGAACGCTGGTGTCAAACGAGTCGTAAATCTTAGTACGCTCCGCTTAATGGCGGAGTACGAAGATAACCTGGTCGTTACGGAGCTATGGCGTAGCAGACCGTTGGCGAGCGACATCGATCTGCTCTGCGCCCACCTCGTTGAGATCATCTGTAAGGAGTACGCACGCGATCGCAAATTCGAAGTCGTCAATCTGCGGCTCGGTTGGCCTTTGGTCAAGGGAGGTAAGGACGATATCGGTAGCGACGCGGGCACTTCGGCACTGGCATCCGAAGACCTTGGGCGCGCCGTCCTGGCGGCGCTGAATGCAGATGTCGAACAGTGGCAGGACATCCACATCCAGTCGCAAGTTCATAATCAACGATTCGTCACGGCAAAAGCATCCGCATTGCTGGGATTCTGAGCCAACGCATCGATCTTTCTCATCGGAGGTAACCACGAAAATGAAGGTTTTAATTCTCGGTGGATGCGGAATGCTCGGGCCTTGGGTTGTCAAGGCCCTGAAGCACCGACACGATATCATCCTCACCGACATAAATCCACCCGGAGATGCATTTGAAGGTGATTTCCGACAGATCAGCGCTGACGACCTAGATGCCGTTGTAAATGCCGCGGACGGATGCGATGCCATCATCAACCTTTCCGTGCTGCGCGAAGACCGAAGGTTAGCCTTCGACGTCAGCACTCGCGGCAACTACAACATGATGGAGGCCGCACGGACGCACGGCATCCAACGCGTCATCAACACCGGTCCGCACTTCCAACTCGTCGGCGAGACGTACGAGAACTGGGACTTTGATCTCAACCCCGATATGCCACCTCAGTTCGGTACTCGCCTGTATGCACATACAAAAGGCTTGGGTCAAGAGATATGCCGAGTGTTCAGTGAGCAGTACGGCATATACGTGATCACGATGCTTTACTACAACATGCGCCACACTTGGAACTGGGGCATTGGACGAGGCACTCCAGAAGCGGACCATCATCAAGACATGACCCCATTCACCACCGCGTGGACTGACTGCGGCACGGCGATACAAGCCGCTTTAGAAGTGCCGCTGGAACGGTTGCCTTCGCGGTGCGAAACCTTCTTCACATTCCCAGAGATTCCGCATCACAAGTTCAACAGCGAGAAGACACGCCGCATCCTTGGCTGGGAACCACGCTACCACCTGGAAACTCTTTGGAACAAAAAACCAATGACACCACCTAGCCACCAGCAAGGTGGTTGGTGAGCTTCAATTGAGGCGAGACAACCAGAAACTCAGAATCGGTTGCGGCCTGATCTTCGTCGCTCTCGGGGTCTGGCTTCTGCTTTGGATCTTCGACATCATTGAAATTGATCCGAGATACATCTGGATACCAGCGGGAATAGCTTTGATTGCCCTTGGACTACGTCTTCTGTTAACAGACAGACGGTGAAGGTGCAAGTACGGAAACCGGGCATCACCCCATTAAATCGCCCTCTTCGCTCATCACCGCCATCAGATTGCCGTCGGGATCTCTGAAGAATGCCATCCAGAGAGTATAGCTGTCGGTTTGATGAATGATGCGGGGTTCTGCTTCGAATTTTATCCCTTTGGACTTCAATTCATCCGTTGCTGCTTGCGCTGAATCTACGGTGAAGTAGATCACCGACGCGCCAGTCTGGGGATCGGGTTCTTCTGGCTGCACGATATAGAGTCGGGTACCACCGCAATCGAAAAACGCCATCGCAGGATTTCCCGGCACTTGGAAGAGAAACGGAATGCCGAGAACACCGCGATAAAACTCGACTGCGCGGTCAACATCTGTCACCGAAATCGATATTTGCCCAACGCCGTGGATGTTCATCTCTTTGCAATCCCCAATCAGAATGGTTAGTTAGAGTTCCTTCATCTCCGCGATCAGGTCTTCAACTGAAACACGGGCGTCGCCGAACAGCATCATCGTGTTTTCCATGTGGAACAATTCGTTCTCTACACCTGCGAATCCCGATGCCATTGACCGCTTCAAAACGATCGTCGATCTAGCCTGATCAACGTTCAGTATCGGCATCCCGTAAATTGGACTGTTGGGATCGGTGCGTGCGGCCGGATTTGTCACGTCATTGGCACCGACCACTATTGCGACGTCTGCGCGTCTGAAATCATCGTTTATCTCATCAAGGTCCTTAAGTTCGTCGTAAGGAACATCAGCCTCTGCTAGAAGTACATTCATGTGCCCTGGCATCCGTCCAGCTACTGGATGTATCGCGTATCGCACCTGTGCCCCGCGCGCCTTTAGCATGTCGGCCAGGTCTCGTACCTGATGCTGGGCTTGCGCCACTGCCAGGCCGTAACCGGGGACGAATATCACGGAATCGGCATAACCCAGCACGATAGCGGCTTCAGGCGCGTTTACCGATCTTACCGGACGATCTGCGGTGGACTCACCTGGCGCTGCGCCACCTGTTGAATCCGCTACGCCGAATCCACCAAACATCACATTGCCCAAAGATCGATTCATTGCTCTCGTCATGATTCGAGTCAATATCAAACCCGAGGCTCCTACCAACGAACCTGCGATTATCAGCATCGGATTGTCAATAACGAAGCCTGTCGTTGCTGCTGCCAGACCTGAGTACGAGTTCAACAGCGCAATCACTACCGGCATGTCAGCACCGCCGATCGGAACTACTATCAACACGCCAATGACCAACGCAATGACCGCCATCGCGATCAATGCCCACTCGATATTAGGGTCGAAGATCATGATTGCCGCCATCGCAATTGCGCCGATACCTAAGACAACGTTGATGAGATGTCGAAGCGGTATCAACACGGGCTGAGTGGCGATGATGCCCTGCAATTTACCGAACGCGATCAGACTGCCAGTCAGGGTCAATGAGCCGATCAAGACCGATAACGCGACGGTGACGCTCACAACTGGATCAACATCTCCAGTATCGTTTTGGCTCACGATCTGAGCCGTTGCTACCACCGCCGATGCCGCGCCACCGAAACCGTTGAAGATTGCTACCATCTGCGGCATCGCTGTCAGCTGAACTTGATGGGCGGCTATCGCGCCGATCAACGCGCCGACAGCCAAACCTGCGATGATCCATTCGAAACTGACGATTTCGCGATCGATCAGGGTGAATACAACGGCTATCAACATTCCCAATGCGGATAAAAGATTGCCAGCTCGCGCCGTCTCAGGCGAACGTAGCCACAACAGACCAATGATGAAGAGCACTGATGCTGTGATATAAGCCGCGAACGTCAGATTGTCAAATACTTGTGAGGAAGTGTCCATCGGCTTTTCTAGCGCCTATCGTCGTCGCTTCGGTGGAACATGCGCAACATACGATCTGTAACCAAGTAACCGCCGACAACATTGATCGTTGCTAACGTGACAGCGACGAATCCCAGGATTGTGCCCCACAAACCGCCAACGGTACCTGCCACGATGATTGCGCCGACAATCACGATGCCAGAGATCGCATTCGAGCCGGACATCAGGGGAGTATGCAAAGTTGGCGGCACTCGCGTGATCGTCAGATAGCCGACAAAGACAGCCAACACAAACACCGTCAGAGCTACCAACAGTTCTTCAATAGACATCTGGCATCGATCCTATCTTCAACGTCCGATCGTGTGTCCTCGAACCTCGCCATCATGCGTCACACACATGGCATCGATGACGTCATCATCGAAATCCAAAGAAAGTTCAAGATTTTCATCGATAATCAGGCGAAGCAACGACTCTAGATTACGTGAATACGTGACTGATGCATGGTACGGCATCGACGACGGTACATTTATTGGTCCCTTTACGGTCACACCATCGATCACTACGTCCTCGCCCGCGATCGTGGGCTCGACATTGCCGCCAGTTTCGGCTGCTAGATCGATGATTACACTGCCGGGCTTCATCTGAGCAACCGTCTCGCGCTCGATCAATAGCGGTGCTCGTCTTCCCGGGATTGCGGCAGTGGTGATTATCGCGTCTGCTCTTACTACATGTTCAGCGAGGAACTGGCGTTGCCGCGCATTTTCGTCCTCTGTCTGCGCCCTAGCATATCCCCCAGCGGCCTCTGCGTCACCTGCATCAGGAGGCGAAATGAACTTGGCGCCTAAACTCAACACCTGTTCTCCAGCCGCTGCTCTAACGTCAAACCCATAGACATCCGCGCCGAGACGCTTAGCAGTAGCGATCGCCTGCAATCCTGCCACACCAGCGCCTAACACTAGCACCCTAGCAGGTGGTATCGTACCTGCCGCAGTCATCATCATCGGGAAGAACCTACCGATAGTGTCAGCAGCCATTAAAACCGACTTGTATCCGGCAAGAGATGCTTGTGAAGAAAGCACGTCCATGCTTTGTGCCCGCGCGATGCGGGGAACTAAATCCATCGCAAAGGCGGTGACTCCGACTTCCGCCAGCGCATCTACAAGCTCAACATCCCGTCGAGCATCGAGAGTAGCCGCAATCACCGATCCCCTACGCATAACACCAATCTCGACATCCGATGGTCTGCCGACGTGTAGCAGAATATCTGATGCCTCAGCCAATTCGTTGGAAGACGCCATGATCGATGCGCCCGCTTCTAAATAGGCTTCGTTAGGAAAGCCTGCTGATACGCCGACACCCTCCTGAATGACTACTTTATGACCTGCTGAAGCCAGCTTGGCAACGAGATCGGGCGAGGCGGCTACCCGTTGTTCACCAGGTGCACTTTCTCGATTGATGCCGATTAACAATGTGTGTGCCTGAAAAATGCGATGCGACTGCGAATACCAAATATCATGTTAACCGCAACATGCATCTAGTGTGTTGCCGGTCTAAGATCCGCATGAAGGCACAATTCGTCAGCTCAATGGGAGGGAACTCATGTACATGCTCAGAAGGGTCTACAAAGCAAAGCACCGCCAAGGGAAACTAGTGGCGTCTCTGGTCCGCAAACAACAGGACGCATACGAAACTGCCGGACGGTCAAAGGGCAGCGTCTACTTCAATCCCGGCACGGTTCCTGGCGAAGCTGATCAGGTAGTGCTTGAGTGGACTCAAGAAACGTTAGGTTCGCCATTCCTATCACGCGGCGGCATCCCGGCTGAAGCTATAGAAATCGGTGCTGAAGTAAGAGAGCACATCGAGAGCCAAAGCATCGAGTTCTGGGAATTAATGACTTCCGAAAAGATGGATGATGTTTAATTCCGCGTAAACCCACAAGCCATGCTTTTTCATTGATGAAATGCGACATAAATGGGTAAATCTCATCCTTCTAGTCCTTGTATGCGGAGAGTTGGTCACTGGCGCGGCCGGTCTGATGAGTGGTAATCCGCGGAACGAGGTGGTTTTACAACTGCACAGCATTCTCGGATACAGCATAATCGCCGTTTTGGTGTGGAAATTCGCACTTGCCCTCAACTCATTGAAACGTCCGTCACGCGGTCGACCGCGTCGCATTTCAGTACTGCTATCTGCATTTTTGCTGATCACGCTCAGCATCGGAGTTGTGTGGAGTGTGGGCGGATTTTGGCAGATCGAGGGCATTACCGGCATGAGCCTGCACATTTACGCCGGTGCCGTATTGCTGCCGCTCATCGTCTGGCATGCTTGGGCATACACTTCCCGATTCAGAGTTGGCTACAGCACCGAACGCCGAGAAGTTCTACGCTTCGGATCCATCTTGGTCACCGGCGCGGCCGCTTGGGCGGTCAGCGAAAGCATCATCAACGCAGTCCCCACGGCCGGCGCGAGTCGACGTTTCACCGGCTCTCACGAACGACGCTCCTATCAGGGAAATCGTTTTCCAACGACCTCGTGGCTGAATGACAATCCTTTGGCAATTGATGTTTCCCAATGGCGCTTGAGAATCGTCGACATCGATGGAACTACTCATGAACTCTCATTGCCGGATCTTGAAGACGGCACGAAAAATATCCACTTCACTGAAATCGACACTGCTTTGGATTGCACGGGGGGCTGGTATTCGAAACAAATATGGGGCGGTGTGATGTTATCCAATCTGATGGAAAACAGTAGCATCGATTCAACTGCTAGAACCTGTATCGTCCATTCAGTCACCGGCTACACACGTCGCTACTCCGCCCGCGATTTTGATGATCTGATGCTCGCGACACATGTAGGAGGCGAGCCGCTGTGGCACGGGCACGGCGCTCCGGTACGGTTGGTAGTCCCCGGTCGAAGGGGTTACGATTGGGTCAAATGGGTAGACGAAGTGCGGTTCACCAATTCGCCTGCCTGGTTGCAGCCTTGGTTGCCGTTGCAGTAGGCGAAATCACCGAAGATTTACCACTGCGATATCACCCACAGGTGCGCGACTCAATCTACCATCCGATGTAATCAATTCCATGCCGTGCATCTGCGCTGCCGCGATATACAAAGCATCGTACGCCGTGACGTTATTGCGGTGATCCCACGCCCGCATTACCAGGACCGCATGAGGTATCCTTTCGATTGGCCAATTGATTAGCGATTCCAAAACCCGCGTGGCGCGTAACTCTGTCAACTCGCCTCTTAGCACGGCACGGCGAATAGATGACATGACTTCTGCGTCAATCAGCTCTGGCGCAACCAGTCTTTTGCCTCGGCTTATTCTGGCAAATTCAGTCCCTGCCGGAGTACGAAGCAGATATTCGACAGCGATGGAAGCATCAACCACGTATCCGTTCACGCTGTGTCCGCTTCCCTCATCAAGCGGTCTTCAGATACGAGTTTCGATGCTGGATAGCCAAGTTCGCTCTTAGGCAACCCTTCCCAGTATTCCTGCCACTCTTCGTCTCGGATTTGTCGTTCAACCGCTTCGAGAACAGTAGCACGTATCGTAGCATTGCGTTTCTTCGCTAGCCAGCGGATACGTTCGTACATGTCATCAGGGACGTTCTTGACTTGAAGATTTGCCATGATGCTTGATTATACTATCCGCCATCATGTAACTCATTAACATTCGATTACGAGATATCTCCGTATCGTTTCTTCAGTATGTGATGCCATGTCCGAATGGGAACAATGTATCGCCGTCCTTGTATCCGGGAACGTCTGAATCCTGGCTTTTGATCGCTTCGGCATCAGTCGCAAGCGCGAAAGGAAGCTTTCCTTCGGGTTTGTGCTTGCCTGTCAGCAAGTCCATCAGTGCTGCATCACTCGCACCGAACGTTGCTATGATTGCGCCTGCTCTTCTCAATCCGCTTGCTTCGTCAATGACAAACGGCTGACGAAAACGAATCGCGAGGATCGTGTTTTCGGGACCGATCTCATCCATCACCGCGTTAATATCGTCCAACGACGGTTTCAAGGTCCAGGTTCTCGACTTTGCCATGTCCGAGAAAGCGATCAGGTCCAATTCGTCTGGATCAGGCACTGGCAAAAAGCCGCCGCCGATCTTGCTGTTGTTGCCGATGACGATGCGAATAATGGCGTAATCGGCACCATCCGGAACCGCCGGTCGCGTCTCGCCTGCATCTACATCGTAGTCGCCCGACACCACGCCATAGTCGTTCCAATCCGGGCCACCTGCTACATCCGGGTCTATACCCATGGTGTAGAGAAGTTTAGTGACCTTTTCGACAGACGGTTCCGGCTCAGCATCGCGCCTAAATCCGATATCGGCGAAAGGATCGGGGCGTTCCTTGGGAGTAGGCATCTGCATCGGCAACAAATGATCTCGGTTCTGCAGCAGAACTATCGCCTTGCGTTGCGCCGATTCTGCCTTCTGCTGGGTAATGCGGCTGTCAAGCACATAGGAAGCGCGATTCGGATCAACATACGGGTTCTCGAATAGTCCGAGTCGAAACTGCTCCATAAGCAGTCGTTTGACAGATTCATCAACGCGCTCTTGAGGAACGCCTTCCGAATCCAAAGCATCGGACATTTGATCGTTGTCGCTAAAGCCCGATAGCACATCGACACCCGCGTCTATAGCCATAGCAATCCGCTGAGCTACAGTTTTTTCCTCAACACCCCACGGCATCATCGTTACGATACCGGTATCGGAGTTGACGTTGCCTTCAAATCCCAACTCTTCTCTCAGCAACTTGGTCACGATACCTTTTGAGAACGACATTCCCACATCATTTGGCATGTATCGCTGGCCGACAGGTACGCCGTAGTACGGCATAATCGATGAAACGCCGGCATCAATGGCTGCGATGAATGGTTTGAAGTGGTAGTCAAAGTTGTCTGCGGGATAGTCCTGATTCTTGCCGAACTCGAAATGAGGGTCGCCGCCACCTTCTTGTGGTCCACCACCTGGAAAATGTTTCATCGTAACCGCCACGCTGCGATGGTTCAATTCTTCGCCTTGCAGATTCTTGACCAGCACGGTGGCAATTTCGCTGACGAGGTCGGCATCTTGAGCGAAGGTCTCGGTGATTCTGAACCAGCGCGGTTCAGTTGAGAGGTCCAGGCAGTAGCCGTACATTCCTCTGATACCCAGCGCGACCCACTCTTTCGCCACTGCCCTAGCAAATTCGGCGATGATTGAAAGATCGCGCGTTGCGGCTAATCCAGCTTCTTTTGGCCACGATGAAAAGGCTCCGACTGACGCGTCTAATCCGCCCATTCCGCCCTCCTCGAAATGGTTGCGCGGATTAGATTTGAACAATGCCGGGATTCCTAGACGCGTCGATTCGCAAAGTTCTTGAACCGCATTGGTGAACTGTGCAGTCTCGTAAGGTGTTACCTGTGCGCCAAAAAAGGGATTCCCTGATTCATTCGACGGCGAATTGGTAACCGTGTTGCGGAAGATGAAACGAGTCATCTTCTCAGTCTCGATTAAACGTCCAGCCAATTCAGGAACTTGACCACCACGGTCCGCGTTCAACTGATCGATCATCAACATGCCGGCCTTCTCCTGCCGCGTCATCTGAGAGACCAGATCCTCTACCCGCGCTTCCGTAGGTCTACGCCAGTCTTCGTATACGTCTATCTTGCCGTTATTGTTCAGGTCTTTGAACGGTAGACCGTCTTCGTATAGCAAATCGACCGCGCGAGCTCGAATTGAAGGTTGTCGGTGTGAATGACTAGACATGGTTAATTTCCTTGCGGCGAGTTGACGTCTGGATCAGGATCAAGCATCCATCATTTGGATGCAAACTGGGCCAGGTATCGAAATCATGTGTCCAGTATGAGTAAGCTTGCCGCTGTCGGCATCGCGACGGAATGTATGGATCGTGCCTGAGTCTTGGTTTTCAGCCAGCACCCAGGTGCCTGTAGGATCGATTGCGAAGTTGCGAGGCGTACTGCCACGCGTCGATTCGTTAGCGATGTAGTAGAGCATTCGCGCGTAAGGATCCCATCCGTAGATCGCGAGCGTGTTATGACCTCGGTTCGAACCGTAGACGTGTTTTCCATCGGGTGAAACGTGAATATCGGCAGTGCTGTTACCGTCCGCGTATACCACCTCCGGCCGTACCGTGCCTACCCAGTGAGTCTCGGTCAAACCGCCGCTGTCAGCATCGACGTCGTAAGCGCTTATCGTCAATCCGATTTCATTGATCGCGAATGCGGCAGTTCCATCGGGATGGAATGCGAAGTGACGCGGACCTTCTCCGGGCCTCGAATCTACAGATGCGTCATCATTGAGCAACAGCTTCCCGGCTTTATGGTCGATGTCATAGACCAACACTTTGTCAAGTCCGAGGTCGCATACGATGAGCTGGTTGTTGTTCGGCGATACAGTCACTGAGTGAGCATGTGGCTCGCTCTGGCGTTCCGGCACTACCCCGCTACCGCCGAGGTGCTGATGAAAATCGCAGGCTTCAGTCAAACTGCCGTCATCGTTCACCTCGAACATTGCGACGCTGCCGCCAGCATAGTTTGCAACAAAGAGATATCTACCATTTGCTTCAACCACTAGATGGCACGGTCCAGTGCCTTTAGTAGATTGCTTGTTGATCAATGAAAGTTCGCCGTTTGCACCTATCGCATAGGCGTGGACTCCACCCGCGTCGTCGCCCTCAAAATCGTTCACCTCTGCCACTGAGTACAGGTACTTGCCATTTGGATGGAGTGTGACGAAAGATGGGTTCGGTCCGCTGTCAGTGGCTACTGACAGCTCGGTCAATCTGCCGGTAGCACCATCAAGTCGGCACGTGTAGATTCCTTTGGCGCCGAGGTTGGTGTACGTTCCTACGAAGATTAACTGGTCTTTGGGCTGTCCCATGTTTTCGATCCGCCTTTCGTTTCGATGTTCTGCGCTGAAAATGATACGTTACATCATCGCCAGAGTCTTGCTGATAAATTAAGAATAAGATGAACGCCACCCCCAACCGGTACTGATTGCTGACCCACCCGAAACGAATATGCGAACACCCCCATTCGACTCCATCAAATATCTCCGAGCACACGGACGCGAGTTTGCGTATTACGACCTCGGTGCGCTTGAACATGCCGGACTGTGTGAAATATCAACGCTGCCATTCTCAATAAGGGTGTTACTGGAAAACGCGTTGCGCAACGCACACGCGGGACCGGCAGACGAAGAGGATGTCAGTCTCGTCGCTTCATGGAAACCGCAGCAAACTCCACCAAAAGAGTTCCCTTACATGCCGGGACGAGTCACATTACAGGATTTCACCGGAGTCCCGGTCGTCGTCGACCTCGCCTCGATGCGCGACGCCGTCGCGGCGAAAGGAGTCGATCCCAGCATCATCAACCCAGTCGTACATTCAGACCTAGTCATCGACCACTCGGTGCAGATAGACTACTTCAACTCTGAAGGTGCGTTGGCGCGCAACATCGACCTAGAGTTCGAGCGCAACGTTGAGCGTTACAAACTTCTCAAATGGTCGCAGTCGGCGTTTGACAATATGTTGGTGATTCCTCCCGGTACGGGCATCGTGCACCAGGTGAATCTTGAGTATCTAGCATCAACGGTGCTCACTGCAGAGATGGAAGGCAAGACGTTCGCCTTTCCCGACACATGCGTAGGAACCGATTCACACACGACGATGATCAATGGACTCGGCGTTCTCGGCTGGGGTGTAGGTGGTATCGAAGCCGAGGCGGTGATGCTCGGGCAACCCTACTACATGTTGGTGCCCGAAGTCGTCGGCGTCAAATTAACTGGAACCCTTAGCGAAGGCTCCACCGCAACAGACCTCGTTCTCGCCATCACGGAGATGCTCCGCAACGTCGGTGTAGTAGAACGGTTCGTTGAGTTTTACGGACCCGGTCTGGCATCGCTACCGGTGGCTGATCGCGCCACCATCGGCAATATGGCGCCGGAGTACGGTGCGACATGTGGTTTCTTCCCGGTCGATGAGCAGACTCTAGATTACCTGCGTCGGACAGGACGGTCCGAAGAGACGGTCGCACTCGCAGAAGCATACGCCAAAGCCAACTACCTGATGCCAACTGCGACCGACGACCCGCAGTACACAATCAACCTCGAATTTGATCTCAATGAAGTTGAACCGAGCATGGCAGGACCTAAACGTCCGCAAGACCGTGTTCTGTTAGGCAACGTCGCCGATAATTTCCGCGATGCGTTTCCGGGCGCATCATCGAATGGCTCCGAGGTTACTGATGGTTCAGTAGTGATTGCGGCGATAACTAGCTGCACCAACACATCAAATCCATCAGTGATGGTAGGCGCCGGACTGCTGGCCAGAAATGCAGTTGCGCGCGGGTTGGATCGGAAATGGTGGGTCAAGAGCAGTCTTGCACCAGGCTCCAAGGTGGTTTCCGACTACCTCGACCGTGCCGGATTGACTTCATCTTTAGAATCCTTGGGTTTCCAAACAGTCGGTTACGGCTGTACCACCTGCATCGGCAACTCCGGACCTCTGCCCCAAGAAGTAGCAGACGCGGTTTCAGATCATGATCTCGCGGCAGTAGCTGTGCTGAGCGGAAATCGAAACTTCGAGGGAAGAGTACATCCGCAAGTCAAAGCAAACTATTTGGCGTCTCCCATGCTCGTGGTCGCCTACGCATTGGCCGGAAGAATCGACGTTGACCTTACGAGTGATGCGTTAGGAATCGATGGCGACGGCAGAGAAGTGTTTCTATCAGAAATCTGGCCAAGCCAAACTGAGATCGCGGAGACTATCGCGAGCTCCGTAGGCGTCGATCAGTTCAAAGACCGCTACGGCACAGTCTACGAGGGACCTGCGCAATGGCAAGAACTGGAATCTGCAACTGGCGATCTGTTCCAATGGGACCCAGGCAGCACATACATTCAAGCACCTCCTTATTTCGACAGATTCGAACTCGAACCCCAATCACGTAATACAGTCGAGAATGCCCGAGTACTAGTAAGCGTAGGCGACTCGGTGACTACAGATCACATCTCTCCAGCCGGCAGCATACCGCCTAGCGCACCATCTGGTCAGCATCTCATATCCAACGATGTCCCGAGACGCGCATTCAACTCTTACGGTTCGCGACGTGGCAATCACAATGTGATGATGCGTGGCACGTTCGGCAATATCAGGCTGCGAAACAATTTGACGCCAGACCACGAAGGCGATTGGACGGTCCACTACCCATCCGGTGAAGTAATGCGAATCTTCAACGCTTCCGAGCGATATCGTTCCGAAGGCGTTCCGTTGATCGTGATCGCAGGCAAAGAGTACGGTACTGGCAGTTCTCGAGATTGGGCTGCCAAAGGTCCGATGCTGCTCGGAGTTCGAGCGGTAATCGCTGAAAGCTTTGAACGAATCCATCGCGCAAACCTGATCGGAATGGGTGTCGTACCATTGCAGTTTTTAGACGGAGATTCGGCTCAATCGTTGGGTTTGACTGGAAAAGAGCAATACTCGATAGACGGTATCGGCGCAACTGTCCAACCCGGGTCCGAACTTGCTGTTACCGCAACATCCGATGAAGGCTCATCAAAGCTGTTCAAAGTGCGATGTCGCGTCGATACCCAAATCGAAGCGCAGTACTACCAACATGGGGGGCTCTTGCCCTACGTGTTGCGACAAATGATTCGGCAGCGCGGCGAATGATCCGTCGATACGTCTGGAATCTACAGGCGAGGTCTCTGACAGAATCTATTCGGCAGCACCACTCCCGATTTCACGCCTCATGCATTCGCGCAGATCTCGGCTCTTAAACTCAAATCCCGCGTCTAGCAGCTTTTCAGGGACCACAAGGGCACTGTTGAGTGCCAACTCTTTGACGTAATTGCCGATGACCAATGGTGCGATTACCGCCGGCATCCACCCCAACACCGGCTTGCCAAGAGCTGCGCCGATCGCGCGCATCAGATCAATGTTTCGAGCTACACCTGGCGATACAACGTTGACCGGTCCACTCAACGTGTCGGTTTCGGCAATGAAAAGCAACGCCGAAACGGCATCGTCAATGTGTATCCAAGGCGTCCACTGCTTGCCGTTGCCGAGTCGTCCGCCGAAACCGATCTTGAACTGTGAAACGAAGGTTGGCAACGCACCGCCATCAGACCCTAGAACAACACCGAAACGAGCAGTCACAGATCGCACACATAACTCAGTAGCACTCATTGTTGCAGCCTCCCAAGGCGTCCCGATGTCGGCTAATATTCCCTCGCCGCGTTCGCTGGATTCGCTAAGTTGCTCGTCGCCACGATTGCCGTAGATGGCAACGCCAGATGCGGTTATCAAAACACCAGGTCGAGGCGACATGCGCCGACATATCTCCACCAAGGTCTTAGTAGAACCGATCCTGCTTCTTGCGATGATGTCCAGGTAATCTTTCGTCCAACGCTTCGCGACGGATGCGCCTGACATGTTGAAGATGACATCTACCCCCGCCAATTCGCTCGGATCTACCGATTCGGCATCTTCAGGGTCCCAATGCAACTCCTGAACGCCGGAATCAAAATCTGGCTCGCGACGGACTAGATGCACGACTTCGTCGCCGCGAGCGAGAAGCCGTTTCGTCAGCTCCTGTCCGATGTATCCACTGGCACCTGATATAAGAACCTTCATAGCCTCATCATAAAGCAGCACCGCCATCGACTGTGATCATAGATCCAGTGATGCCACTCGCTTCATCAGATGCCGCGAACAGGAAAGCGTTTGCCAAGTCTTCAGGCATCATCATTCGACCCATCGGCGTGCTGGAAACGCGTTGATGATAGTTTTCGGGATTGTCAATACTGGTCGATTCGTCATTCGGACTGTGCGGATTGTTGCTGCGGATGAACGGCGTGTCTACGTGTCCGGGCGAAATGATTATCGATCTGATGTTGTCTTTGGCATAACTCGCAGCGGCGGACCTGTTGAGCCCGACCATTCCCATCTTTTGCGCCGCATATCCGGGTGAACCACCTCCCGGACGTATCGATGCCAAAGAGCCCATATTGAGTATCGCCCCGCCGCCGGCACGACGCATCGAAGGCACTACGGCTTTAATGCCGATGAAAGCACCCGTCAATCCAGTTTCCATGATGATGTTCCACATCTCGAGCGTCTGATCGTCGAAACTTACTCTGAAGTTTGCACCCGCGTTGTTGCAGAGAATCGACACTGGCCCAAAAGACTTCTCGGTAGTTTCGACGCACTCATTCCAACGTTTCTCATCGCGGACGTCCAACTCAAAAGCGATCGCCTGTCCGCCATCTGCTGATATCTCGTTTCGGACTACTTCGGCGGATTGCATGTTGAAGTCGGCCACACACACCGCGGCACCGTGTTTTGCGAACAGTCGGCACTGCGCGCCGCCCATCGCGCCACCACCACCAGTGACGATGGCAACTTTGCCGGCTAGTCTTCCTGACATCCTCATTATTTTCTCCTGAGTCGCCTCACCAACATTTAATGTCATGATTCACATATGATATGTCTCAAGCGCAAGATCATGCTTATGTTCTTGAGATTTTATGTGAGGTTAAGCACTTCAAAGCGGCAATTCAACTACTCTCCAAGATGCCTTTTGGCGCAAATCTGCAAAATTGACTCTTACTCGAAAATCTTCTCCGCGAGTTGGGGCATTACGACCGGCACGCCAAAATGATTCAGTAGAGTCAGGATTATAAACATTCTGCAACTTACCGTTTGGGATACATGTAATAATTATCTTAAGCAACCTACGCGTATCGTCGTTCACTTCATACGAGTATTTGACGATCACCGTTGCAACGTGGTATTTTTCTCCTTCTCGATCAATTTCATAATTGAGTTTTCCGGGTTGATCTACGTCCTCACTACCTCGTTTCATCCTGACTGACATTGAAGTTTGGGACATCTGAATCGTTACTGTACGATCATCAATAGATTTTTCGGCTTTTGAATCCACCATCAACGCGACTCGATGCGGTGATGGAAGAAACACGTAGATAGCCTTTTTGTAGTCAACATTGCCGTACAACCGCTCATGAATCGAAGATACGCCCATCTCTTCGATAGCTTCACTGGTGATGTCTTCTGCAATGTCTTGAGGACGATCGACTTCTTCTCTAAAGATCGTCTGCGCCTGCGTCAAATAGTCACGAAGGGCTTGAACAACTAAAGCCAAGGCGGTCTCGTCGATTCTTTCGATCTCAGATAAGTTCATTGGTACGGTTTTCCGCCAAAGATGAATACTCTGAAGAAATATCGATACCCAACCAACGTCGTCCAAGACTTCTAGCAACCATGGTTGTAGTGCCGGTCCCCACGAAGGGGTCAATTACGATGCCATCTGCTGGAGAATACAAACGAATCACCCTTCGAGCCAGTTCTTCAGGAAATTCTGCCTCATGGCGTCGATTTTGTCGCACCGATCTTATCTTCCAAACACCGCGTGAACCCCATTCCGACCATTCTCGCGGAGATAGACGTGCGCGATCATACTCAGTTATTCCGGGCCGCCAAAAAATGTACACGTGCTCAAATTCGTCTACTGCACGATATGAGTTCGAATGCCACCTGCTAGTTTCCCAACATGGGTCTTTGTGCCAAATTCGGTGATCATATAGATAAAATCCGGCATTTTCAGCCCATCTTGCCAACATCCCACCGGTGATCACTATCTTTGTAGACTCTCTAAATTTACCACCACGAACATTATTGTTTTCAAGACGTCTTTGGATTGTTTGCTCACTGCAACCAAGCATCCGAGCCAATTCATGTCGGTTGGCATTTGGGTGTTTAGTCTGAAGTTCTAATATATCATCGCGAGTAACGGGAACGCGCTTGTTGCGCATGTTATCTGCTTGGAATCGCGGCATGGATTCATCGCGCCAACACAAAATATCACCGATATTCACTGCAACAAATCCGCCCGGACGTACAATCCTGGTATGTTCAATCAACACTTCTTCAATAAGTTCCTGCCAACCCGACCAAGTTAGATCGCGTTCATAATCTTTACCAACGAAATACGGTGGAGACCAGAAACTGAGATCTACTACCGAATCATTAATAAGCCTCAATATATCTCTGGAATCTCCAGTATATATCCGATTAAACTCGATAGTCTCTTTAATCTTAGTCCGAGAACCAAGTAGATTCATCGTCACATCGCATTCTCCATGCTAATACAACCCAGCTGAGGACCTTGGTGATCGTATATCCAGGCGACACATCCATTGCCAGCCACATCAATCGGCAGATAGGGCGACTTGGCTCTTTTCGCCATAGCTCGATTGACTACAGTATAAACATCATCGACATGGAACACGACTACCTGCTTCGCGACGACCATCCGTTTCACCAACTCGTCTGCCAACCCATCGGTTGAACTGATGCCTATCATCGGATCGGCGGCGGTACTCGCAATGTACATTTCTGAACTTCCGACAATATTCATAGGCTTTGAATTTCGGAGGCAAAAGTCTTGGTTCTTGGCACGTCCGCGGTTGAGAGGAACAACAAGGACGAGGTGCCCTGATTGTATCTTTCGGTTGAACTTAAGGTCTCGATCATCCATGATCGCGCTCTTTTGGCTTAAGGCTGCTGAATACCGAAGGCTGCTCCTTGCGGGTCCATGAACACTGCAATCGTTCCGGCCATATCTATAGTTTCAGGTTCGAACAACACCCGAGCTCCCAACGACTTTGCGTTCTCAGCAACTGCGTGGGCATCATCGACACGGAAGTACGGCTCCCAGTGTGTTGGGATGCCTTGATCTAGCATCTCTTGGTTCATGCTCCAGATTCCGGCAGCTGGCATACCGTTCGCGGTAATCATGTGGTACGTGCTGCCATCTGGCATCGGCGTTGATTCAGTGCCGGCAGAGAGTAGTTCTTTGAAGAATGCAATTGCACGGGTCTGATCGGTTGTTGCCAACTCAGCCCAACACAGCGCACCGTGCTCTTCACGTACTCTGGTCAGGGTTGCTTCTCCCGGCTGCCACAGCTGCACAAAACCTCCGGTTGGATCCTGTACAACACACATTCGTCCAGGTTGTGGCACATCGAATGGCCCAGCAATCAGATTGCCACCGGCATCAACGACTTTTGCCGCCGTTGCATCCACATCGTCGACCGAAATGTAGACGTTCCAATGTGGCGGAATGCCCATCTCTTCTTCTTGACCATGCCGGGTAAAGATAACTGCTGCCGCCGCGCCGTCTTTCAACGCTAACGAATACATCATCTCCGGCCCCATCGGATGGTCTTCGAACTCCCAACCAAACAACGCTCCGTAAAACGACTTGGCCGCCGACTGATCTGTGGTCGATAGGTCTACCCATGAGGGGATACCATGTTGGAAACTTGTGGCTCTGGTCACTTTTGCCTTCCTAGTCTGATTCCACCTGGTCTGATAGGCACGGTTCACGGACTGCACCTACGAAGTTCCACGCGAAAAAACCCTTGTTCAAGATGTTGCAGGGATCGACGTTTAATCGATAGTTGAACAAGTGTACTTTTGAATCACTCCGTTTGCAACACCGAAATGATGCTGAATATCGCTCCTTGGGGATCTTTGATCACCGAGAAGCGTCCTGTCGGTATATCGATGGGCGGCACTCGGACTTCTCCGCCGCATGACGCTGCTTTCGATGCCGTAGCATCACAGTCTTCCACTCGGAAGTAGACCATGAAGTGCGATGGCATATCTCCCCAACTATCATCCATCTCCAACATCCCACCGCGATCGTGTTCCAAGCCATCCACCTTCAACCAATGATACTCGTACTCGATATCGCCTTCAGCATCCTCAAAATCTGTAGGTTGTCGAGTGAGAATCACCTTCTCGTACTTCGATCCGAACACGTGCTGCATGAATTCGTTGATGCCATCTACGTCCCGCGTGTAATACTCAACACAAACAACGGCTCCTACTTCTCCGAATGCCTCGTTTTGCACGCCGTGGTCCCCACTCCACACCACGAACGGAGCAGCTTCTGGATTGAGCAGCAACGCCTTTTTGCCACCAAATGCCGGGTCGTCGCAGGCGGGCATAATCACTGATGCATCTTTTTCAACTGCTCTAGACACCGCGGCTTCAGCGTCATCCACCCAAAACGCGTTAACCCAGCTCAACGGTCCCGAAGGCAACGGCATGCCAGGTTTATAGGTGTACACACCAGCCACCGTCTTACCTTGGAGCGATGCTACCGAATAGACACCATCAGCCATTGACATAATGTCGTCCCACTCCCATCCGAAAAGACCTGAGTAGAAAGACTTCGTGGCGTCTACATCTTCAGAAGCCAAATCCCACCATACCGGCGTACCTTGCAGATGCTTAGTTGGTTTGGACATTCGATTCTCCTTCGTTCTGCGAAAAGAGTAAACCTTGATGATTATTGAGGTTTAACAATAGAACTTCAAATCTGGGTGGCGAACAGATGTATTCACCAACTTGCAGACTGCCACAAACTGAATCTGATGCCTTGGGGATCGGTCAGAGTTGCCAGCGAACCCGGCGGTACTGCAATCACGTCGGCAACCAATTCAGCACCCAAGTCCTGTGCATTGTCGATTGAAGCACGGACATCTTCGACCATGAAATAGGTGGCCCAACTCGCTGGTAATGATTCGTCTTGCAGCTGTACGAAAGCGCATGGCATCTGCTGACCGTCAATCGACAACATGTCGAGCTTGAACTCTTCGTCTGATCCATCTGCAGCAGGCATGCGAATTTCCTCGAAATCTGCACCGAAGACATCCGCATAAAAACTCTTCGCACGGTCTAGATCATGCGTGTGATATTCAATCCAACACACTGCACTCGGCACCGCGAAAATGTCTGCCCCATATCCTTTAAGGCTCTGCCAGAGGCTGAAAACCGCCTTCTCTGGTGTGGCGACACGGGCAGTTATACCCCATCCACCAGCATCGTGGGGCGCTGAAAGCACCGATCCGCCATTTGCTTCGATCCGTGCCGCGGTGGCATGTGCGTCATTGACGAACACATGATTGTTCCAAACTCCCACCGAATTGGGATCCATGTGTCGATTCATTCCGGCGATGTTAGCATCGCCATCAATTGCCATGTGATACGTGCTTCCAGATGGCATGTTCACATCGGCCCATTCCCAGCCGAAAAGTCCCGTGTAGAACGCCTTGGCGCCGTCAGGATCGGGCGTGCTCAGATCGAACCAGATAGGATTGCCCTCCAACTGAGGCATTCGTGGGTCAGGCATGTCAAATAAACCTAATGACTTTCAAGATCATCTGTTGATGCCGCGCATCATTCCGCGCAGATATTCTATCTGTCCTAGATGCTCTGCCTCTTCACATAGCAGGTGTCCCAAAACCCACGCGTAGCTCACTGGGTCATAGCGTGGATGCGTCACCTGTTTTGTCAGATCGGATTCTTGCATCTCGTTCGCGAAGTACTCCGATGTACGCCGTCTGACCGCTTCGTAGTACTCCATAACTAGCGCGACGTCGAAGGTCGGCATCGAACGTATCTCTTCACCAGTCAGTCCCCATCCGCTTTTTTCGGATGGATATTCGATGCCGGGCGCTATCCGTTGATGCCATTCATCGCGCTCCCAGAGGGTTTCCGACTTACGAAGCTGAGCGTTGATCCAAAGGTCTTCGACTCTTGCCATGTGCAACACCAGCCAATCGATGGTGTTGGCTTCCAGCATCGGACGCCAATGCAGTTCATCCTCGCTCAGTCCGTCCAACGCCTTCTTCAACTTTTCGAAAGCCTCGTTCAATCCCGAATCTGTTGCCTGCAAGAAAGTCTGCATGACTAGCCTCGATCTTTGCCTCGCACGATCACTTCTTGTTTCAACCCTAAATCACCTGTTCATTCCCCGCATCATCCCGCGGATGTACTCAATCTGTCCAAGATGCTCGGCCTCTTCGCACAATAATCGCCCCAGTATCCATGCACCCGTTTTCCCTGCGAAGCGTGGATTAGTTACTTTTCTCGAGAGATCAGCCTCATCCATGACATCCATGAAGTAATCCGATGTTTCACGCCGTACCAAACTGTAGTACTCCATCACCTTAGGAACATGCAAAGCGGGTAATGCGCGCACCTCCTCCGAGGTCATTCCGGCGCCGGTGCCATCCGTGATTATGCCGATGCGATGCGCCCAACCGTCTCGTTCCCATATAGAAGTCGTGTCCTGCAACATGACATTGATGAGATTGTCCTCAACTCGGGCCATGTGCCACACCATCCAATCGATGGTGTTCGATTCCAACGTGGGGCGCCAATGCAACTCATCTGGACTCAATCCTTCTAGTGCTCGATTCAGCTTCTCGAAGCACTCGTTGACGCCTGATTCGATGGCGATCAAGAATGGTTTGTTGCTCAACAGTTCTGGCCCAGATTGATGGTGAACGGACTCAACTGCGGCAGTGTGGTGCTGACATTCACCGATCCAATCCTCGCATCATTCCGCGCAGATATGCGATCTGACCTAGATGCTGGGCTTCTTCAACTAAGATATGCCCCCAAACCCATGCTCCGTTCACCGCGACCTTGCGACGTGGATGATGAAACTTTTTGTCTAGATCTTCGGCCGGCATCGCGTCCAAGTGGTCCAGTGTGACCTTACGCGCTGCGCGGTAGTAATCCATCATGTCGTTGATGTCTGTCTTTGGCATGGCCCGCATCTTCTCGGCATCGTCTTCCCGACCGTAGTCGTCCGGGTCCATACCGAAACGCCGGTACCATCCATCGCGCACCCAGACATCGACATCCTGTCGCAGAACTATATTGACCCAGCGGTCTTCGACGCGTGCCATGTGCCACACGATCCATTCGATGAAGTTGGCGTGTAAAGCCGGCTGGTATCGCAACTCGTCCTCAGTCAGCCCCTCCAAAGCTTTTTCGAGGCCTTCCATGTACTCGATCAGGCCACTACGTACCGCGTCTTTGAAATCAGCCATGATGCATCTCCCGTTGTCTGACGACCCTTGATCTCAAACCGCGGCTTGTTTAGTCACGGCTTCGATCATGGCTTGTATGTAGCCGTTTGCGAATGCCCGTCCGCGGTGTCCCCATTGTGTATCTTCGAATGTTTGCGGCACGTGGTCATCGATGAAGAACGAGTCGTATCCAACCTCGTGATAGATCTTCATCGCTTTGAACATGTCCACATGTCCGGTGTTGACGAACTCTTCTCGGAACTTGGGGACGGTATCTGAAACGTTCCGGAAGTGCACGTATAGGATCTTTTTTCGCTCGCCAAAGTATCTGATCATGTCGTAAATCCCGCCGTTTGCCGCGTCTTTCATCTCTGCAAACGTTCCCTGACAGAATTCGACGCCGTTGCATGGCGAATCTACTATCTCGATGAGTCGCTTATAAGATTCGAAGGATCTGAAGAGCTGTGGGATGCCGCCCAACTGTTCGACCGGCGGGTCGCACGGGTGGATGCCACAACGGACTCCTGCTTCTTCCGCCACTGGCGTGATGATGCGAATCCACTCTTCAAGTCTTCCCCACATCTCCTCTTCGGTATGCTCACGTCCGTGGGTGTTTGGCATTTTCAAGGCTTCCTCATAATCGAACGCAGTCGCAAGTGCACCGCTACGGATAGTTTCTGGCTTGGTGCGCCACACGTGAGATGGCATCCAGTTGTAACCGAAGTTGGGTATTCCGGCTGCGCCGATGTT
The DNA here is from genome assembly GCA_965242765.1 of Dehalococcoidia bacterium. GTDB lineage: Bacteria > Chloroflexota > Dehalococcoidia > Lucifugimonadales > Lucifugimonadaceae > Bin127. The sequence continues at coordinate 424,701 of CBDESY010000004.1, forward strand.
TCTCACCGTCTCGATCATGTTTTCGATCTGACGTTCTCGATTGGGTCCGCCCAGCATGATTTCCAAGTAGAAGTGGGTCGGCACATTTTCCAGCGCCATCAGTTGCAAGCCTTCGCTCTCTACTTGCAAACGCAACTTGATCAAATCGTTTATTGCCCACTTTCCGCCAGCATCCGGCAGTTGGGGCGTGTTCAACAGCACATCTTTGACACCGTATTGTGCAGCGAAACGAAGGTACTCTCGGTTAGGCGTGTTGAACTGTCCAAATCCTGCTCGCATTTCGCATGCTCCTTAGGGTACGCGCGCCTCAAACGAGAACGCTATCGGCTGATTGAACTCTACACCCGTTGCAACATCGTACGCAACCGACCACTAGAATCACGTGTATCGAACCAATGGCTAACGCCGAATCTTCACGAACATCGGAAACGTTCCTACTACCATCCAAGGGACCGCGGGATGCTGATCGACATCCATACTCATATCCAACAACATGATCCAGAAGAGGTCCCCGGAATGCTAGCACGCGCTGCGGAGGCAGGAGTATCGAAGATCATCGCGGCCGGCACGACCATCGAAGATTCGAGGCGCGCGGTAGCACTAGCCGAGAGTTACTCCAATATCTATGCCGGTGTCGGAATACATCCCTCAGACCTTGAAGCACCGATCACAAGCGAAGACGTTAAGACTCTCGAACAATTGGCGATTCACGAACGTGTCATCGTTATGAGCGAGATCGGCATCGATCACATGCCAAATAGTCCTGATCACGGTTGGCAGGAAGACGCCTTTGCTGCTCAAATCGAGATTGCCAAACGCCGTGAGCTTCCCATTGTGTTCCATGTTCGTGAACACCTTGATGATCTATCGAGGTTTGAAGCTCGCGGGACAGCGATTTCAATTCTGGACGACCTCCATGCATACTCGATTGGATGCGTCGCTCACTACTTCCAAGGGGATTTTGAATACGCCAGAAAACTTCTGGATCGCGGGTGCAAAATCTCATTTGCTAAACCGCTTCTGCGATCATCTGAATTGCAAGATGTTGCCAAACATGTTCCCTTGGAAAGCATGGTGTTGGAAACCGACTCTTATCCTCAGCCCTTCAAAAAGAACCGCGCCAAGTGGACTGAACCCAAGGATGTACGATTGGTAGCAGAGTGTTTGGCATCGATCAAATACCTGCCTATCGATGCGCTGTACAATCGTTTCTTATGAGCAATTTCCCATCTAACGGGAGTAAGCCATGACATTAACCAAGACTTTCATCCCATACAACCGCCAACCCAAGTACGATGCCAAGATCGATGCATTGTATTGGGAGCGGGTTCCACTGCCAGATCCGATGCAACAAGAATTCCCCTTATCCGATCTTGTCTTTACGGTGCGAGATTTCCTGGACCGACGACATGACCCGGCCGAAACATTCGTCAGTTCAGACACCTCGCTCTGCTACGATCCCGACAACCTGAATGTCCGACTGATGCCTGACCTTTACGTAGCTTTTGGTGTGGACGAGGCAGCGATCCGCGCCCGCGATGCAGGTTACATCATCTCCGAAGTGGGAAAGCAACCGGATTTCGTTTTGGAAATGGCGTCTAAGACTACGGCACACAACGACCTGAATCGCAAACGCGATATCTATGCTCGCATCGGAATCCCTGAATATTGGCGTTTCGATGCTACTGGCGGCGATTTCTACGGTGTACCTCTTGCTGGAGAAGAGTTAGTAGAGGGCGAGTATCGACCGTTGGAGATAACCGATTACGACGGGCACCCAAAGGGATACAGTCCGATCCTCGATCTGGTCTTGTCATGGCACAACGGGGACTTCCGAATCTATGATCGGGAACTCCAAGAATACTCCCAAACCACTTACGAAAAATTGATGTTTCTCAACGATCAAAACACGATCTTGGAGGAGCAGACTGCAATTATCGAGCAACAACGAACCTCTCTGAACTCCGAGGTCATGGCACGTCGCGCTGCTGAAGAGCGGATCCAAAGGCTTGAAGAAGAACTTAGACAAATCCGCGGAAGTCGCAACGGTGAATCTAATTGAGTTCAATCCCCCACCCCAAGATCGAGCGCAACCCTGTTGACAGTGCCAGCTTGGAATACCGGCTGCCAAATCTAGAGTTCGCATTGAAAGAGTGGGCAGCGACGATCGAGGCTTTATTCGCTGGCGAGCAGATATTCCTGATTCGCAAGGGAGGAATCAGAGAACCTGATCGTCGCTTCGAATTGAAACACCACCGTTTCTTGCTCTACCCTACTCGCTTCCATGAATCTACAGACATGCTCAAACCTGAGTTCCAACGGCTTATCAAGCCACAAGTATCAGAACCAGCTGAAACCGTCGAGATCAAAGCCTTTTCCCAGGTTGAAGATGTGATTGACATCGATGCTGCTGAAGATGTGCTTTCGTTGTCCGGCTATCACGCTTGGACTGACGAATTCGTAACCAAACGCATCGCTTGGAAACCTCGCCATGCAGCAAGTCTCATACTGTTGAAGACCTACATTTTGCTCGAACCAGTATGTATTCGTATCGAACCTCAGCACATTGGATGCAAATCTTGGGTGGATATTGAGCCGGCCATCGAGCTTGACCCCTATTTTCCCGCACTTCGCGACGAGGTGTGGGAAGAGCGAGCCGATGCGATTAGATCAATAGTTTCAAAATCACGAACTGCATCGGTAATCACGTGATGAGGTATCGAACGTTGAAATCCACCGATCTCGTGCTTTCAGAGATCGGTTTCGGAGTGTGGAGCGTCGCCACTACTTGGTGGGGCGTGACCGATCGTGACCTCGGCGTCAAATTGCTGAGACAAGCCCGAGACCTTGGCATCACATTCTTCGACACCGCGCCCGCGTATGGGGATGGTTACGGCGAAACGATCATGTCTGAAGCGTTCGATTCTTCAGAACTGCATGAGTTAGTCATCGGAACCAAATTCGGATACGATATGGATGCCCCGCGGACTGGTCATCGCGAACGTCCGCACGATTGGTCACCTAAAGCCGTCGCTGAATCGTGTGATGCGTCTCTCAGACGGCTAAATGTCGATTGCATCGACCTGTACCAGATGCACAATCCACGTCTCGACGCGATCCGACGCGATGACACTTTTGAACAGCTTGAAAGACTCCAACATTCCGGAAAGATACGCCACTATGCGGTCGCAGTAGGTCCGGATCTAGGTTGGCAAGATGAGGGCATCGCTACCGTCTCAGACAGACTCATACCGGTACAGATCATCTACTCCATCCTAGAGCAGGACCCGGCTCGCGCAATCATACGTGCGGCACGTGAAAACAACGTTGGAGTGTTCACCAGAGTGCCTCACGCCTCTGGAATGCTCGACGGAACCTACACCAAAGACACCGTTCTCGATGATCTGCCATTCAAAAGTTCCGACCATCGTTCATATCGCAGACTCAAGTGGATGCGGTCCACGATTCGCAAACTGGCCATTATTGAACCGTTGCTAAGGAATTACGATGCAACGATTGCTCAGGCAGCAATACGCTTCTGTTTAATGGACGATGTAGTGGCATCGTGTACTCCCACCATCACCAGCAAGGCAATGCTCAAGCAGTACGTTGCGGCGGCGGACATGGACGTAATCTCGGCGGCGGACATGGCAGAACTGGATCGTCTCTATTCGGAAAACTTCGGAGTGGAAGATGAGCCTGCAAGAATGAAGTCCAGCATCTCAAGCACGGGCTTAGTTCTTATGGATGGCGTCACCGAAGTTGAAGCCTTGACGGGCTAGAAACTGACATCTGATATCGTTTCCGATTAATCGGCATCACTCGATTCTTGCAGACGATTCAGTTCACCTTCAATAAAATCAAAATCCCGCTTGGAGATGATGTGAACCATGCCGAACAAAGCCAGTTCCCACATCTCAGGCGGCCATCGCTTGATGTAATCCAGAGAAGGCCCGATCTGCAGTCCGTCGACGATCCCACATTCATCTTCTGCGACAATATCTGCTGCAATCCGTACTCGATGTCGGAAACGCTCATCCTTATCTTGACTTTTCCAGATCAGAGATTGACCCTGAAAGCACCGACTCTTCACGGTAGCCGTAGCTACGAAGCTGCGGTCTTCCCGAACATATATGACCAAGCCATCATTAGGGTTCATTTGGGAAGCTTTTCGAGAGTTGGCACCATCTACACCCAACAAATCAAAGTTGCGTGCCTTCATGATTTCGTAGTTTTGGCGGGTGGTATTGATCAGCCAGCAAGTCATATCTCATTCAAGATAATACGCTAAACAGTAGAAGATTGCGAAAACCAACACTCAGAGAGGTGAATGTTGACTGACCAAAGCCGAGAAATCGAAGCTCAAGTCACGAAATTCCTAGATGGCATTGGCGCCAAATACGAAATCATCCAAATCGATCCCGCATTTGCAGACACGATCAATTTCTGCGAAAAATATGGGTTTCCCATCGAGACTTCAGGCAACACCATCATAGTCGCCAGCAAACGCGGAGCTAAGAAGCACTCTGCATCGGTGGTACGTGCAGATAAACGCCTTGACGTCAACCACAAGGTGTGTGAACTGATGGGCATCAAACGCGCATCTTTTGCCAAACCTGAAGAGACAATGGAACTCACCGGCATGATGATCGGCGGCGTCACATGTCTCGCACTGCCATCTGAGATTCCGATCTACGTCGATGCCGCACTGCTCGAACAACCCTACGTCATTCTCGGCGGAGGTAGCAGATCAACAAAGATCAAGGCTCATCCGACAGTCTTTGAGAATATCCAGAACGCAACCATTATTGATGATCTGACGCTTTAGAGCTTCAACATCTGGCTAGCCAGCATCCAGCCAGGGCGGTTCACGAACCGCTCCGAGATTGCCATCAACAGATCAACCCGCGCAGAATTTTCCTAATATTCGGCGCGGCGTTGAAACTTGGCTCGGATGTATATTGCCGCCGCATTCATCGACAGCAACATGACTAGCAAGATAATAATCGCCGCGGCTGCTATGTGACGGAAGTCATCTTGGGGCTGGGAAACCCAAGTCACGATCTGCAGCGGCAACACTGTAAACCGATCAAACGGAGAGGTCGGCAGGTAGGTGATGAACACCAACGAGCTGACTACCAAGATAGGGGCAGTCTCACCGATCGCTCTCGACATTGCGAGAATGATGCCTGACATTATGCCGGGGACCGCCTGCGGCAACACCACCATCTTCACAACTTGCCAACGGGTCGCGCCCATCGCGTATGCCGCGTCACGATAGCTTGGTGGAACCGCGCGGACCGCCTCTTGGGATGCGATGATCACTATCGGCATCACCAGCAACGACAAGGTTAGAGCTCCGGCTAAAAGACTTCGCTGACCATCGAAGAGATATTGGACAAATATAGCTAGTCCGAGCAGTCCGTAAACTACGGATGGCACACCTGCCAAGTTCGAGATGTTCAGTTGTATCAATCGAGTCAGACGGTTGTTCGGTGCGAATTCTTCAAGGTAGATCGCGGTCGCAACACCTACTGGAACTGTCATGACCGCGGTCAAAATGATCACCCATAAGGTGCCGGCAATCGGTGCGAGCACACCGGCCTGTTCAGGATGTCGAGAAGAGTAGCTTGACAAGAATTGCCAGTCGAGCCAACCCAGGCTGTCAAAAAATACCTCGATGAGAAGCCATGCCAAGACTAAAACACCGATAACTACCGAGCTTAAAAACAGAGCGGCGAAGAAGTTGTCGCGAGCAAGCCGGTAGCGTTTTCGGAGTTTGCTTTCAGATTGAAATGCCATCTCAACCACCTCTTTGGGTTTTCAACGGGAACTCATTAGATTCCAACATGCGCTGCATTTACTCGTACTGTTGGCGGAAACGTTGCACAACCCAACGTCCCAAAATGTTCATCACCAGCGTTATCAGGAAGAGCAGCAGACCCACCACGAAGATGGTGTAGTACTCGATCTCGCCATGCGGTGTGTCGCCCAATGCGACGTTCACAATGAACGCAGTCATGGCTTGCACCGCCTCGAGAGGGTTGAATGTAAGGTTCGGACGTCCGCCAGCTGCAAGGTAGACGATCATCGTCTCGCCGACCGCTCTAGATACCGCCAGAATGAACGATGACACGATGCCGGAAAGAGCAGCAGGCACCACTACCTTTGTCGCTACCTCAAACCGAGTGGCGCCAAGTGCATAGGCAGCGTCACGCAATGATCGAGGCACTGAAATCATCGCATCTTCGCTCAACGTCGTCACCATCGGCATGATCATGATTCCCATCACCAATCCGGCGCTCAAGGCGCTGAACGTGCCCAGATTGTCATCACCGATCAACACTCGCAGAGTCGGACCGATTGTCAGAAGAGCGAAGTAGCCATACACCACTGTCGGGATGCCGGCCAGCACTTCAAGTATCGGTTTGATTACTCGTCTGACAGGTTCAGGAGCGTACTCAGATAAGAAAATCGCTGCTCCAATACCCAAACCGAGGGCGACTACTCCTGCGACTGCCGCCACCAGAAAAGTACCGGCAACCAGTGGCAATACTCCAAATGAACTTCCCAGATCACGATAGGGTTTGAACAATGGAGACCAGTTGGTGCCAGTCAGAAAGTCGATAATACCGACGCGCGTCATCGTGCCGTTCACACCTGGCTCACAAGGTTTTATCGGCACTCCATCATTGAGCACACAGACTTCCTCTTCGAAGAAGCCGACGCTTTGCGAAACGAGAACCGTTACTATGCCGATGGTGGTAAGGATCGAGATCAGGGCGGCGGCTCTCAAAACCCATAGCACTACCGACTGTTCGAAATGGCGACGCGCACGATGAGAAGCTAATTGTTGTTCATCTTTTCGCAACGACAACACCTTTGGGCGAGGCGGAGCATCCGGATTAGGTGCTTGGGAGCGCGTATCAGAAACGATGCCTGTTGCAGGTCGATCTATCCACATTATACGTTTCTCGACAGATCCTCATCGATCCATGTGCCCATGCCCTGCGAACAACTGCAAGGGCTTCTAACCATTTCGATTAGTCGCAAATGAATATTGATTTTCAAGTGGATCATCGACCCGCCGCTTCCGCAACGAGCTTCAACCCATCGTCGTACATGTGTTGCTGCAGACCGACGTAGCCGACGCTAGCCGACAAATCGGCAGCATTGTGAAGATAGAAGTCTACGAATGCTCGCACTTCTTCTCGATGCAACTCATCCACACTCACGTAGATGTATAGCGGTCGGCTGAGGGGAGAGTAGGTACCGTCGTTGATCGTAGTCTCGTTGGGCTCGATACAGCCCGAGCCAGAGTCTACACCCACGAGCTTCAACTTGTCGGCGTTGGTTGCGTAGTAGGCGTAACCGAAATATCCAAGTGCCCCACGGTCGCCCGCAATGCCCTGCACCAGCACGTTGTCGTCAACCGCCGGGAAGAAGTCGTCGCGGATGATGCCGGTATCTCCGTTGATCTCTTCCGTGAAGTAGTCGAACGTACCGGAGTCAGCATCTGGACCGTATAGGACTATCTCCACGTCCGGATAGCTTGTATCGACCTGGTTCCAGTTCGTTATCTCACTATCGGGTTTCCAAATTTCGTGCAGCTCATCGGTGGTCAAGCAGGTCGCCCAGTCATTGTCAGGGTTTACCAGAACTGACAGCCCGTCGAACGCGACAGACAACTCGATGAATTCGATGCCGTTAGCAGCCGCGGCTTCCCGCTCTGAGTCTTTGATCGGGCGTGAGGCATCTGTGATAGCGATCTCGCCAGCCGCGAACTTCTTGAAACCACCACCAGTGCCCGATACACCGACTGGTACTTGGACGTTCGGGTGATCAATGCGAAAATCTTCCGCAGCGGCGACTGATACCGGATAAACGGTCGACGAACCGTCGATCACAATCTCGCCCGAGAGTTCTGCTTCAACAGCAGGTGCCAGGGCATCGCCAGACTGTGCATTGACTGCCGGTCTTGCAGTGGCGGGGGTATCGTCATCGCTGTTGCAGGCAACGAAAACTAAACTGGCAAGCAAGCCGACAATCAGAAGGCTTCTGACACTCGCCAGTCGGATAAGATACGCATATTGCATCGGATATCGCGTCTCCTGATGTCGATTCTTCTGCGATCGAAGGTTGCAGATCGCAACCCTTCAATGAATTACGATGCAACACGTTTTTTAAGTTCGTTTTACATACCAAGTCCGATTCTGCACAATTTACGAAATCGGCAAACGAACCGTAAATTTGGAGCCTTCACCGATTGAGCTTGCCACCTCTACACTGCCGCCATGCATATCGATGATGTTTTGAGTGATCGCCAAACCCAATCCGAACCCAGATCGATCAAGATCCGACCGTTGCGACTTGTAAAACCGCTCAAAGATGTGCGGCAGTTCTTCCGCATCGATCCCAATACCGTTGTCTTCAACCTCAAATATCGCCTCATCATCGGTGGCACTACATCCGATTCGTATGCGTCCGCCGTCGTGAGTGAACTTTTGAGCGTTAACAAGCAAGTTGCCGATCGCCCGCTCCATCTTGGGTAGATCGATTAAGATCTTCGGCAGCTCACCCTCGAAATCAATGTCGATTTCAATTTGACGTGCAGCCCGGTCCTCAATTGGGCCGTGACTGTCCATAACTGCCGCGATAAGGTCTCCGGCCGGCACTTCAGTCAGATGCAAAACTGATCGCCCAGTTTCCAGCATTGTCAAGTCCATCAATTCGCTGACCAGTGCGCTCATTCGTCGCGTACCGTCGTCGATGCGGTCCAGAAATTGATCGACATCTTCAGACCGCATGATGGATCTGCTCATCTTGAGCGTCTCTACCGAAGCCTGAACCGATGCGATGGGAGTTCGCAACTCGTGTGAAGCATTTGCGACAAACTCTTGCATCGCAACTGCCAGACGAATCTCATCGGTACGATCATTGATGATCACCACCGTTCTACCAACATCAGAAACGCTTGGAGAGAGTCCTCGCGCCACCACTTCAAGGTGCCGATGGGTATCGTACATCTCTACGTTACGCTGCACGGTATCCCCGAAGTTCGCGCTTGTCGTCACAGCATCGTTGATTTCGTAGACATTTACTTTGGTGGCAAGCGGAACTTGAGCGTCTTCAATGGGATCAATCTCGAATCCGAGCATTTCGCAAGCTGATGGATTCGCATACTGCAAGATTCCATTGCGATCGACCACTAGAATCCCAACGGTAAGTTCGCTCAATATAGTCTCGTGGTAACGCCGATTACGATCCGATTCAGCGAGTGTCGCCTCGATGCCGTCTGCGAGACTGTTCACGGCGTGGGCGATGCGTTGCTGTTCAGCAGGACCTTCAGTGGCTAGGCGATGTCTTCGGTCTATCGAACGGGTCCGTAAGATGCCGGTTGCGGTCAGCACGAAGTAGCGCGTCTGGCGCCTTCCCAGAAACCAGACGAATAACACAGCAACGGCAGCACTGATGACAAATGCCCAGAATCCCACTAAGGGATATATCGCTACTCCAACGATTAGTGGTGCTAGCGTCGCGGTAGTGAACCGCCACTTAAGCGGAAGCGGGTCTAAGATGCGACAGAGGTCTGGCATTCATCTATGGTGCGAACCGATATCCGATCCCACGCACCGTTATGATGTGCCGCGGGTCGGCCGGATCATGCTCTATCTTCTGACGCAACAGAGAGATGTTGACGTCGACTAACCGAGAATTGTCCGGCTCGTCTTTTCCCCACACTTTTTCCAAGAGTTGCGAGCGCGAAAACACCCTTCCCGGTTGTGCGGCGAGTTGCACGAACAGGTTGAACTCCTTGGCACGCAGGATAAGCTCTTCACCATCCTTGAATACCGAACGGCGTAGCAGATCGATAACTAAATCACCCACCTTGATGGTATGCCCGTGTTTACCAACAACATCTGAAGAATATGCTGAATTGAGCGCTGTGCGGCGCAATTGTGCTTCCACTCTCGCCATCAGTTCGACCAGACTGAAAGGCTTGGTCACGTAATCGTCGGCACCATTCCGAAGCCCATCGATTTTGCGATTTTCCTCCTGCCATGCCGTCAACATGATGATAGGCACTGGGTCTCCAGTTTCGCGGAGCGCTTTGCACACCTGCATACCACCCATGACCGGCAACGAAAGGTCTAATATCACCAGGTCAACTTCGTCTGATCGGCAAATGTCTACGGCTGCTGCCCCGTCCGTCGCGGTCAATGCATTGTATCCTCTGGCTTGCAAGTTGAATTCCAAGGTGGCCAGCAGGGCGGGGTCGTCCTCAACCACGAGAACCGTCTTTTGTGAGGTTAGTGTCGAATTCACTTGTGCTCCTCGTTGGCGATTCTCAAACTTTTTCGATCACGCCAGACTTTGCCGATCGATATCCCGCATCGATCATTTCGATGGCTCGCATCCCGGCCCATCCGGGAGCCCAGTTGACTACATCTTTTCCGGCGATGATGTCGGCAAAGTTGTCAGGCGGTCCGCCGCCGTAATATTCGCCTGCATCATCTCCCACGTCTACAATCATGTGATCGCCGTCGTGGCGCTGCACTTCGAGACGTGCACGGTCTACATCCAACACAAACGCGCCTTCATCGCCAAAAACTCTGATGTCGAGCTGGAATGTTTGATCCTGAGGGAGTGCACCGGCACCCGAGAACGTCCCGATAGATCCACCGTCGAATTGCACTGTGAAGGCGTTGTAGAGCTCAACTTTGCTGGTGGGCGAAGAATTCATCGCGTATACAGTGTCGGCCTTCAGACCGGTCAGCCAATAGGCCATGCCGGCCGAGTGGGTCATCTGCGCTAGAGCATAGCCTCCGCCAGCAACATCCGGATCAGCCCAAGTCTCAGGTGCAGGCTCGAACATGTTGTCGCCCGCGCCGCCGCCAGATGCCAAGAATCGTTTCCCTTCCAACAGACTGCGAACTGGAGATGCCATGTGACACATCACAAACTCGATCTTCCCTACCGGCTGTTGATCCATGATCTCTTTGGCGCGTTGGATGTATGGGGCGTAGTGCCAACCATGAGGTATGAGAATCTGTACGCCCTGTCGATCGGCTTCTTGCACCAATGCTCTCGCATCAGCAGCGTTGGTTGTCAAGGGCTTCTCACACATGACGTGCAGTCCACGCTTCAGAGCCGCCATCGCATGTTCGAAGTGCAACGAATGTGGAGTCGCGACCACGATGCCGTCCAATCCTTCGATATCGAGAAGCTCTTCGTAGTTCTCAGTCGCGTGCACGAATCCGAAACTGTCTTTGACGAGTTGCAGCTCATCGGCGCCGAGACGACAGACCGCGGTCATCTCCACGTCTTCTCGGTTTGCGAAAACCGGCATGTGATTTGCGGTTGCCCACCAACCGGCTCCGATAAATCCAATCTGCACTGTCCCGTCAGGTTTCATCGTTTGCACCTCTTAACCACGATATTGAGCGTGTGTTGAATCTATGCAACATTTCCATGATGCACAATTGACCTCTAGCGGCAATTTTACGTGAACGCGCCAACAAGCTCGATCAAAGCACGGACACATCATGGAACTCTGGCTAGTAAGACACGGCGATACCATCACTGAGGAAGATGGCCTGTACAAACCACACAACGGATTGACGGAACTGGGCATTGAGCAGGCGAAGTCCGTGGCGGCAGTGCTTGCCGAAACAACGTTCGATGTTTGCTACTCCAGCACTCTGCCAAGAGCCGTTCAAACCGCACAGATATTCTCAGATCTGACATCCAATCCGTTTACCCAGATAGAAAAACTCAACGAAATCGAAGTCGGTCGCATCGAAGATGCTCCAGTCGAGATTAAGCAACGCATCATCAACCACGGGATGAGATTGGACTTCTCGGCATTCGGAGGCGAGAACGAAGCTGAATTCTCAGCCCGCATCGCCCAAGGCCTAGGCATCTTGTTGAATGATGCGAAATCGAAAAATGCAGCACGTGTTTTGGGATTCCTGCACGGAGGGACTATCGGAGCGATGCTCGACCACCTGGCAGGCGAAAGCTTCAACTACCGCCGACGTCCGCGAATGCCAAATTGCTCTTACACCATCGTGCGCAAGTTATCTGACGGCGATTGGACGCCGTGGAAGAAATGGCACCGTAAACATCTATCTCACCTCACCTGATGCCAACGGCAACGGATTACGCCGACGCGACCGCTGGTTGATTGACACACTCTGCAACCGCCAACTCTCCATTCGCACACTCGCACGAACGGCACCATATTTTGATGGAATCATCGTTAACTTCCACGGCAATGCTCGGCATGTCGCAATGCGGGCATTTGGTCGGCACGCTGGCACCGCAAGTAATGCAGCTGAAATAGGTGCTGTATATGTCCCACTGCAACCGCAAAATGCCACGATTGCACTTCTTGCACACGTTTTTCGACATAAACATTCAGCGCGCTCCTAGATGGGAAACAGCTTGCAAGCCAGTAACCATTTACTACAATGCGCGAATATTACGCAAACCGCACGCCGACGTTCAACCCGCTGAAGCGCGTTCGAAAATCATTCGCAAATTATGAATCGAACTGAGAAATCAGTCGATCAAACCCGTCTGTGGCTTTGTCCACTCTGCGCGCGCAGACCAAGCTTTCGGGCGCGGCAAGCGACCGATCTTCACCTCTACGATACTCGGAGCATCAGCGTCTATCGCCGAACGAATCGCACTGCTCAGCTCTTCAGGACTCGTCGCCAAGAACCCCTTGCCACCGTATGCATGAGCCATCGCGACGAAATCGGGATTCACGAAATCCGCTTCATACGAACCTCCGAAGTCTTGATCCAGGTCACGCGCCACATTACCGTATGCACCGTCATTGAAGACCACGGCGACTACGTTGATGCCGTACTTCACCGCGGTAGAGAGTTCGCCTGACGCATACATGAAACCGCCATCACCGACTACGCAGATGACTGGCCGGTCAGGAACGCCGACTTTGGCACCGATAGCCGTTGGATACGCGTATCCCAAAGTGCCCATGTAACCAGAATCGATATACGACCAGGGGCGATCTACCTCGAAGTGCTGTCTAGAGTAGTAACCCAGCTGGGTCATTCCCCAAATGCCGGTAGCATCGTCGGGATAGGCGTCTTGGATGGCAACCAACCATGGATATGCGGCATCTTCACTACGGTCGCGGGATCGAACCTCTTCAAGCGCCGACTTATCAAAGGCATGACGATCTGCCATCATCTCGGAGTTGCATCCCGCATCCGAAAGTGCGGATAGCAGTTTTGACAAGGTCGCCTTTGCATCACCCTTGAGTTGAAGTTTGTTCGGATGCGGACGATCCAGAATCGATTGGTCGGGATCGATGTGGATCACCTTGGATCCGCTGCCGGCCGGGTTGCGTGGCGTGAAGCGAGTACCGATGGCGACTATCACCTCGGCATTATCGATCATTTCTTTGATCGGACCGGCGGCGCCAACCCATGAGCCGACGCTGTTGGGATGCGAGTACGGGATTACGCCCTTTCCGCCTGCAGAGTTGACTACCGGAATGCCGGTCATCTCGGTAAGTTCACGCAACTCATCGAATGCGCCCGAACGCGCGATGCCGCCGCCAGCGAAGATAATGGCGGTCTTTGCTGACAAGATATCTGCAGCTGCTTCCTCGATCAGAGATGCATCGCAGACTGAACGTTCTGCCGGAACACTTTCAAACAACTCCACTTCCTCGCGTTCGACCATACCTTCGGGCGGCATATCGATATAGGCCGGTCTCGTGCGCCCGGAGCGCATCTTGCGAAACGCTTCGTTGACTGCCGCTGGAGCTTCATGTGGACGCAAGATCGATTTCCGATACTTTGTTATCGGCTTCATCAAATCGGATTGATCCACGATTTCGTGCAGTCCGTCGAGACCTTTGCCGATCTGGGCTCGCGGCACTTCGCCGGCAAGCAGCAAAACTGGCGAAGACCGCGCATAAGCAGTCGCGATGCCGGAACCTGCGTTGTATAGCCCTACACCAGGAACAACCATCGCTACCGATGGTCTGCCGGTGGCACGTGCGTAACCGTCTGCCATGTGCGTGGTAGAGAATTCGTGCCGCGCCGTCACCATTCGTAATCCTGGTTCATCTCGGATACCAGCGACGAGTCCGTACATCTGCACTCCCGGCAACCCAAAAACCACCTCTACACCTTCTCTAACCAAAGATTTTGCCAGTGCTTCACCACCGGAGAGTTTTGCCATGACGTGCGTCTCCCTATTTCATCTGTTGCGTAGTCTGCGACTTCAAAATCGACTGGTGTTAGTTATATCGCGTTGATCACGTTCTCGCATCTAATCCGTCATCCGGTTCGGAGCATCGAAGGTAGGAGGTACTTGGGCATCATCGAATCGGGTACGTGCGCGAGGTCATCGGGTTTTCCCCAGCGTGTAATGCCAGTACCGATGAGTATCGAATCTAATCCTGCTTGATTTGCACCGGCGATATCTGTGTGCAGCTGATCACCAACGAAAGCCACCTCAGCAAACCCGCTTAGCCGATCCCCGCTTAGCCTATTCTTGATGGCATCGAACATCGGAGAGTACGGCTTTCCCAACTTCGCGAACTTGACCGCATCGACATCGCCGAAACGACGGGAGAGAGCAATCTCAAGCATCTCGGCAAGACCGCCCGGGCCGATGGAGAAACGATCCACGCCATCGGGATACAACACATCGGGGTTAGGGACAACCAATTTGAGAGGATTCCCTGCATCCGTCCGTCGAATAATGAGAGAAAACATGTCGCGCGTTGCTGCAGCCCAGTCGTAACCGGTGATGCCAGCGATGGCGAGCGAGGTTGAAACATCGTCATCTGGGTTCAACTCCACTGGCTCACACCCGGCCAATCGCACGAACTCCACCGCATCGCCATGTCCCGTGGCGATGCATTGCGTTCCCAAAATGCCCTGGGATAGAAAGTAGCCCTGAAGCAAAGAACCAGCCGATATCACTTGATCGACGCGGATGTCAAAACCCTGTTCGCGCATCACTTCTACCCTGAGGTCTGTCAGTCGAGATGCGTCGTTGGTCGCCAGAAGCCAAGGTTTCCCTCGCTTTGAGATACGCTCCGTCGCCTCAATCGCCCCTGGCAGCGGATCGATGCCATCTACAAGAACACCATACGAATCGAACGCAATCGCATCGTAGCGATCAATCAGATAGTCGATATCGATGATCGAAGGAGAGTTTTTCATTGCTCAATCCATTCCTTACCGCATGAACTGATCGGCTCATGAACATGTCTGAACTTCGTTTATCACATGATTTGAGTGTATTCTTTGCAATCTCAATCCAGTCAGTTCTCTGAACGATATGTGACGGAGAGGCAATGATCACATCTTTGAGAAGACATCCTTGTGAAAGTCATAAACTCCGAATGAATGAATAGAGCCACGTAAAGCCTTTCATTACGAGAATAGCAAAAGGTAAAATTCATATCTGGAACGACACGCATTCACCAAACCATCAGGGGACTCATTATGAATTCGGTCCGTGTTAGACCGCTAGTCTTATTCGTCTCCGCGGTGCTTGTATCCGTCTTCACTCTCTTCAGCATTGGCTACCAATCAGTCTATGGACAGACCGAAGGTATCTGTGCCCGCTCTGCCGGAGTTCAATCGGCGATTCTTGATGAACTTGGTCTTGACAACTGTGAAGACGTGACCGAAGCCCGTCTGATCAACATAGCACACCTTAACGTCCTTTCCTTGACAGGCTTGCAGGCCGGCGATTTAGATGGACTCACTGGTTTAGAAGAACTCATTTTAAGGGGATACGATTTTTTGCCATTCCCTGATCAGGTTTTCTCGGAAGTGACTAAATTGCGGTCCATGACCATATTGGATTTCACGAACCCAGTCGCGATTTCGGAAACCACCTTCCAATCCCTGCCTCCTATCGAGGAACTTGTGCTGTATGGCCCGTACATCAACTCAATTGCAACTGACGCTTTCGCTAGTTTGCCCACTCTAAAGTGGCTTTGGGTCTACGCCCACGAACTCGAAACCATTGAAGCTGGCATGTTCAACGGCTTAGGCAACCTTCGGTGGCTGGTTGTATTCGCCGACAAAGTCACCAGCATCGATTCAGGCAGCTTCAATGGCGTCGGCGAAACAGTGAACGACGACACTCGGGAAGAAGCTGATTTCGGTGTGCTCTACTTGCGGTTGAACGCACTCCCCAGCGTGGACGCGGATATCTTCACAGGACTTGGCGGTTTGGAGCGTCTCGTCGTAGATGGAGAGTCAATCGCAACTATCGATTCCGGCACATTCAACGGTTTGAGTGCCCTAGAGCTTCTTTATCTCAGTGCCGGCGAGTTGACCACGTTGGATACCGGCACTTTTGCACCATTGAGCGCGCTTGAACTGCTTAGGCTCAATGAGGGCGGCAAAGAGGTCCTCGAAACCGATGTCCCGGGCGAACTGGCATCTATCGAAACACTCGATATCTGGGACAAATCTATCACCACCTTGAAAAGGACATATTTCGACTCTTTGGGAAGGTTGGAGCGTCTCATCGCGAGAAACAGAACTGAAATTCAGCAAATCGAACGCAACGCATTCGCCGATCTCACTCAGTTGAGAGTCTTGAGCCTCGCCAACAATCGAATCGCATCGATGCCCGACAACATCTTCAATCCACTAACGAATCTCGAAAATCTCAACCTGAGCGACAACCTCATCACCACACTGCCAAGCAGCTTCATCGTCGCGCCGCCATGTTCGCTACATACACTAAACATCGGTGGCAATCGATTCAGGTCTGTGCCGACTGCTGAAGTCAACAGCGTCAAACACAGCATTTTAAGCACACTTCCTCAGCCGAACATAAATGGTTGCGGCCCCAACGACGGCATAAGGCACATCCACTTGGACGACATACCGATAACGCAGGCAGATCTCGATCTCATCGAGCCCTACAAGGTTGTCCAAACGCTGTCATTAGCGAACACCGGTATAACCGCCACCCAAGCCATCAATGTTAGAAGAGGCACCGATCTCTTCGACATCCAGAAACTAGACCTTTCATACAACGATCTCAGCGGATTGAACGATCTTGATCAGCGCGCTAGACTCGGCGTCTTGGTAGGGCTGTTGAACGAGTTGGAAGAGTTGCTGCTAGCCGGCACGAAGATCGATGGCGACACCGCAATGATTATCGTGCAGAACCTGAATCCCGGGATCAAAGATCTGTCGTTTGCCGACAATGACCTTACGGATTGGAACGACCCGCACCTTGCACCCGCGCTCTCCACTGCATTCGGGAGGATCAATGAGCATTGGGACCTGATCGACCTCTCAAACACTGGCTTGGATGCTACCGCCGCCGATTCAATCGTTCCCAACATCGCCCGCAAAGAGGCAGGAAGGCCGCTCGGTTTCTACGAAATCGACTACGATGATCCGGAAGTCATACTGAACTTGTCAAACAATCATTTGACACGCTTCGAGCCATCTTGGATACGAGATTGGGAACAGATCAACACCTTGGACATTTCGTGCAACGAAATCGAGACGCTTCAACCCCAGTGGTTTAGTCGGTTGGCTACTCATCTGAACCGTCTGTATGTCAATGGCAATTCATCGTTAACAGTAAACAGAGATGAATTCGACGATGTGTTGCCCAATTTGAGTTCTATGAACAATGGTAGGGGTTGTAATCAAACTGACTACAGCGTACCCAAAAACACATCGCGCATCCTAAGCATCGAACCGAGCATCAAGAAAGTCGTCATCAGCCCTGGCGAGCTAGTGCGACTAGAAGTAGATTTCTATGGACGTCAGAAGGTTCTAGACAACGATCTTGCAGAACAGGCTCTGATTATCTGGAGTGATGGTCGGTCCGGTGGAAAGTTCAATGGCACGGGCCGACGAATACACTACACTGCTCCCGAGAATCCGGGGGATTACACCATCCTTGTACGCATCCCTGCATCACAATGCTATGGGGATTTCGATCAGTGCAGCGCTCAGTTTCAAATCGCCGTCAAACGCAAAACCAGTATCGAACCCATCCCTATCGAACCTGTAAACCCGCAGGGAGAGATTCCAACCATCCTGACCGACGCTGAGGGAACCGCGTACGAAGTCCTGACTCCAGTAGACGGCGGCCAATACATCGGCGATGGTTTCACCTTCACCGCACCAACTGGCGCAGTTGAAAGTGGCGAATTCATCGGAGTAAGCATACAGCAAGGCGCATCAGCATCAAATGTTGGAGAGACGCACCAACGCTACACCATCGAAGGGCGTTGGTACAAAATTTCCACTATCGATGCCAATCAGGAACCTATATCAGACTACAAACTGAACGTGCCAGCGCAGGTATGCATCCCGCTGCCCAACGAATTGATGAGCAGGATCGATGCCTTAGCGATAGTTGCACGCAATACCGATACTGGCAGTTTCACGATACTCTCGAGCAATGTTCGTATCAACTCAGACGGTTCTACGCATCTATGTGGCAATGTCAGCGAACTTCCAGTTGAAATCGCCGCCGCCAAACGTGGTGCGCCAGATGCTTTGCCAACGCCAGTTCCACCAGATCTATCCACCGAAGTTGACCCGCCCGATACGGGTGGACGCCGAATACCTCTCGTCGCTTTGATCGTCGCGATGTTCTCGGGAATGGTCATCATGTCAGTCGGCTTAAGGCGTATGAGACGTGAAGCGCATCATCGACTTTGAACGTCGCATGGAAGACTCGACACACTAATCTTCTACCGTCTGCTCTCGACGAAGCTATTGGCACATTTAGGTCCATGACCGACACTAGCAGCAGGTACGGCGACACTCGCCACGACGCAAACTTCGCGCCAACTGCTCGCATCGCGCGCCGGCATGATCTGGACGCGTTGCGAGCGTTTGCGATGCTTCTCGGCATCGTGTTGCACGGCGCCCTCGCTTTCATTCCTGGCATCTGGGCCGTTACCGATTCGTCGGTAGAAGGCGAAGGAACGCTTTTCGGGATTCTGATGACGGCTATCCATGGTTTCCGAATGCCGTTGTTTTTCATGATGAGTGGCTTCTTCACCGCTATGCTCTGGAAACAGCGCGGACTCGGCGCGTTGGTGAAACATCGCGCGAAGCGCATCCTCTTGCCACTTGCGATCTCAATGGTCACAATAATTCCACTGACTTCGCTCGCCTGGGATTATGCAGCAGACATTTCAGGATCAGCAGACGATGTCAAGCGTGACGAAGAACGCAACGTCGAAATCGCCGCTGAAGACAACATTTGGACCGCGGCCGCTCTCGGCGACGTTGACGCTTTGGAAGTCCATATCATCAGTGGAACGGACATCGATGCTTATGATCCGACGTTCGGCGTCACGCCGCTGGCGTGGGCAGTTCTGCACGGGCGTACCGACGCCTTTACTTGGCTCCTCGATCAAGGAGCGGATATCGAGGCGCGCAACCGCGATGGCAGCACTTTATTACATTCAGCCGCCTTCATGGGACGTTCAGCGTTTGTGAAACAGCTTCTTGAACGTGGAGCCGACTCTAATGCTAAAGACACGAACGGTGCAACCCCGCTAGACAGCAGCCGCGCGGATGTAGAAACTACCGAATGGATCGCAGAGCTGCTCGGGATATCTTACGATGCCGAGACACTGGAACAAGGACGCAGGGAAGTCGCTCAGCTGCTAACCAGAACTACAGAACAGACAGACATAGCCGGAGATATAGCACCCTATCGTGACGGCGCAGAAACCAATGCAGATTTCGACGATGATCTGCTCTTGGGATGGTATTGGGGCCTGGTCTATTCCGATGAATGGGGATGGCTTTTCACCGACGATGTTTTCAGCCACCTCTGGTTCCTCTGGTATCTTGTATGGCTGGTTGCAGGATTCATCACTTTGGTATGGATCATCGATCGATTGCGAGTGCGAATTCCGCCGGTATCGGAGCAATTCGTGTTTGCGCCCGCTTTTTACCTATGGGCGGTGCCAGCAACGATGGCTGCACAGTACTTCATGGGTATCGAAGGCCAGATCCCGACGTTCGGCGCTGACACCTACACTGGATTGCTTCCAGCACCGCACGTGGTGCTCTACTATGGCTTGTTCTTCGCGTTTGGCGTCATCTACTTCGCGCATAATGATGACGGGGAACGTATATCTAGGCTTTGGCAGCTCACGTTGCCGCTCGGGTTGATCCTGTTCCTCGTGGCTTTAGTAATCACATTTCCTGAGGAAGGCGGCCCCGTTCAGGGATTTATGCAAGGGGCATCTTTGCTCTTCCAATCCGCATACACTTGGATGATGATACTCGGATTGATGGGGCTGTTCCGTGCAGCACTGGGAACCGGCAGTCGACGCGTCCGCTATATATCAGATGCTTCATACTGGATATATCTGATGCACTTGCCGTTGATCATCGCGCTGCAAGGCATCATCCAAGAATGGCAATGGCCTTCATTGGTCAAGTTGACGCTGTTGGTAGCGACGACCTTCGGACTGCTGTTGATTTGCTATGAACTATTCGTGAGATACACGCCGATAGGAACGTTGTTGAACGGAAAACGAGTCCGAACACAAGGGCATGAATGACATGTCAGGATCGAGGCGAAAACCGTGAATCGTTGCGATTGGGCAGGCGACGACCCGTTGATGCAGCGTTATCACGATGCCGAGTGGGGAGTACCGCTTCATGACGATCGAGCACTATTCGAGTTGTTGATTCTTGAAGGTGCACAAGCAGGACTCGCTTGGCGCACTATCCTCCATCGTCGAGAGGGATATCGAATCGCCTTTGAAGGATTCGACATCGCTACAGTCGCTGCTTTCGGAGATGCTGACCGCGAACGTCTGCGCGCCGATGCCGGCATTGTTCGTAATCGCGCCAAAATCGATGCCGCCATAGCGAACGCTCGCGCAACGCTTCAAGTGCAATCGGAACACGGCTCATTCGATGAGTTCCTATGGAGTTTCGTCGGAGGCAAAACGCGCAAAAATTCGCCGACCAACATCGCAGATATCCCGGCTCAAACCGACGAATCGCGGGCTATGAGCAAGGCTCTGCGCGAATACAACTTCTCCTTTGTGGGCCCGACAATCTGCTACGCCTTCATGCAATCTGCCGGCATGGTTAACGATCACATCACCACCTGCTTCCGCTACCATCGACAGTAACCGCATCATGAAAAACATGAATCCAATTCATCCTGGAGATCATCTAGCCGAATTCCTAGATGAACTTGGCATCTCACAGTACCGCCTGGCCAAAGCGATAGAGGTACCGCCAATCCGCGTCAACGCGATCGTCAATCGTCGCCGATCGATAACGGCAGACACCGCCCTTAGATTCGGTCGTGCACTGGGAACTACGCCCGATTATTGGCTGAACTTGCAGCGAATGTACGACCTCGAGGTGGCTAGCGTCAAGACCGACTTGAGTGCCATCGAGCCGATTGTGCCAACGCCAGCGTAATCCCAAAGTAGACACCATCATCATGGCTCTACGCACCCTTCCCGCAGGAACCTTCTTTCCAGGTGTTTGAAAATCTAGTGTTCTTACCAGCCTGATGAATCGCCTCTTGACATGCAACTATATAGTTGCGTATCATAGTGGTAAGATATGTGTGCATGCACAAAGACTTGGTCTTCAAGGCACTCGCGGACCCAACACGGAGATTGATCCTGGATGAGCTCTCTGAGCGCAAGGAGCAGACGCTCTACGAGCTCACAGCGCGCTTGATCATGAGATACGGACTCTCCATCTCCCGACAGGCCTTAGCAAAGCACATCGATGTCTTGGAAAAAGCGGGGATCGTAAGCTCTGAGAAGCGTGGCAAGTATCGGATGCTTGTCTTCAACGATGAACCCATCAGAAATGTCATGGACCGATGGATCAAGTGACATTATGAAAAGAAATGGAGGCCAGAGATGCGCATTACACTCACCGGCGTTTTCGTGAGTGACCAGGACCGTGCTCTGAAGTTCTACACCGAGATCCTCGGCTTTGTTAAGAAGCATGATGTGCCTGTGGGCGAATTCAAGTGGATTACCGTCGTATCGCCCGATGACCTGGATGGAACCGAGCTTCTGCTCGAACCAAATGAAAACCCGGTTGCACAGGCATATCAAAAAGGGATTTTTGACCAAGGCATCCCAGCGGCTTCCTTCGGCGTTTCGGACATCAATGCAGAGTGGGAGAAACTAAAGTCCTTGGGCGTAACTTTTACGATGGAACCGACAGAATTGGGCAACGTCACCGTGGCAGTCTTTGACGACACCTGCGGCAACCTGATTCAGATAATGCAGACGTAACTACGACCGATCAGACTAACCCGCCTGAGGAGACCTTTGAAAAACGCGGTCCCATTTGCTAAGCAATGGATACCGTCGCTTGGGCCCCTCTTTGATTCTCCCCCTGCAAGCAGAGGGACGGGACTGTGTGGCGAAGACGGCATTTTTCAACCGTCTATTCAGATGTGAGCAAGTGCGCTCACTTGGCATGTGGTAGACCCAAAGAGTCTGGAACTCGCTGCGAAGATGGCAGTATTGGCACTCACATTCCGCCCGGCCACAACTCAAAAGACAGTTCTGCCTAAGATGGACGTTGGTGGGGGAGGCGGGATTCGAACCCGCACGGCCTAAGCCACATGCTCCTAAGGCATGCGCGTCTACCATTCCGCCACTCCCCCATTGCTTCAATGGTACTTTTGTCGAGCTACTCGTATATGTTCGCCATCTGCCAAACATCGAGCGAATTTAACATCGCATCGGCGCCTTGCGCTCGCAAAGATAGCCCTAAGCTGTCCGCGCGACCGGGATAGACTCGAGCTGCGACGCATTGACGTCCGTTTGCGAAAACTTCGACGACACTCTTGTCGACGAAGACGCGCAGGCGGAGTGTTTCATCTTTTCCCAACACTATCGGCGCTGTCTCAGGCGCGCGAGAAAGTGCCTCTGGCAACGTCGAAGAGTACGATGTGTCGAGCGTCAGCAGACTTTGCATTGTCGGCGTAGGTCGGGGCGATCCGAACTCGGGCACAACCGGTAGTCCGCTGGCAAGCAAAGCTCCTTGCTTCGGCAGATCGCGGTGGATTCGGAAACCTCGATCCTTGTAGAACGCAATTTTCGTGAATTCCTCGCGGTTCGGCGAGCGCAACACATTCAACTCCACCATCGGCGCAGATCTGACATCGATCTCGAGCTGCAATTCGATGGCGTTGCCCGATACGTTGTCTAAAACCACCTCTTGATTGGCTGGCAGAGAGGTAGAGCCGATGTGCTGATATGCGGTACGCAGCGATGCAACGTCTCCGGCCGGCTCGATGTTCAACTCATCGCGATCAGCCAGCGTCAACCTTCGAGGCAACGTCATGATCTGATTCCAACCCTCGCTTGGGTATCCGGGGTTCATGTTGAAGATTATGATCACACCACCATCGCCGTCTGGAGTCGCCGAAGGTGCGTGAACTCCCGATGGTGTAGACGGTCCGAAGTTGAACAGTCCGTGCGATGTCACGACAAACTTATCTCGGTCCATATCGTAGTCGCCTAGAAGGTATTGTCCGCCGCTCATGTGGCTGAAGAACGGCAAGATCCATCGGTTGCTGATGGGCCAGAAGTAGGGGCAGGCGCCATCATCCCCGACGAGTGTGAAGCGATCATCTTCGGTGAATGGATGCAGATATTCCCATTCAGTGAGGTCCTTTGATCTGAACAGGAAATCGGCCGCAATTCGTTTCCCGCCGGGTCCGTCAGGAAGTGTTCCTGCCGACAGAGAATAGTATTGGTCGCCTTTCTTCCAGATGCAGGGATCGAAAACGGTGTATTCCTGCGGCGTTCCATCTTGCGGCTGGATAGGTATGACCGCGTTGCCTGTTACTTTGTCCCAGTTCAGCAATAGTGGGTCGCTGGATACGGCACACATGTTCCCCACCTGTGTGCCGTGATACATGGCGATCACTCTGTCATCCTCGACAAATGTGGAGCCGGAGAAGCAGCACTCTTCGGGATCGGGATAGATTGCATACGGCAGGTCGCGCCAATGAACGAGGTCTTCGCTAACCGCATGACCCCAGTGCACCCGTGGGTCTTCTGGCGGATAGCCCTGATAAAAGAGATGCCACCGACCATTCCAATAACATAGCCCATTAGGATCGTTGAGCGTGTTTTCAGGATTGACGTAGTGGTAGATAGGGCGATGTGGATCGTCTGACTTCGCGCTACGCGATGCGATCATCCTATCGAGTAAAGGATTCGAGGCTAGTTCGTTCTCTTGATCTTCCAAAGTGTCTGAAAATTTGAATCTCGGCATCAACGATCGATAACGGTTTTCACTCATGTTTCCCTCTTAGGTACCTGTACCTGTGCGTCGCGCGGCAACGAAGCACAACTACGATATTATCCACATAGAACCGAGAAAACGTTGCGACGAGGAATCTCAAATGTCCGACATGCAGATCGAGATGCTAGCCGATGAAAAGGCGCTTGTAGGCGAAGGCCCTGTGTGGGACCCTAAAACCAGTTTGCTTTACTGGACCGACATCCGTGGCGGACGCTACTTCAAATACGATCCGGCAACCGATCAAAACGAAACGATCCACAATGGCATCTTTGTGGGCGGTGCAGCCGTCAACAAAAACGGCGGGCTCACCTTCGGCACTTGGGAAGGCGTGATGCTCTGGCGTTCCGATTCCGACTGGCAATGGCTCCATCACGATCCTGAGATGCGCGCCCAAATGCAGTTCAACGACGTGACGGCCGGACCGGACGGCAGTTTCTACGCTGGCAGTTACTTTGAAGACGCGCCACGCGGCGAATTGATGCGTTTCAAGCCAGATGGATCACACGAGGTCATCGCCGATGGTCTAGGCATCAGCAACGGCATGGGTTTCTCGCCCGACCTCACCGTCTTCTATCACACCGATTCGCTGTCCGGCGAAATCTACGCTTACGATTACAGCACCGACAGCCACGCGCTTTCGAACCGTCGAATCGTGGTGAAACTTGATCCTGATGAAGGCATCCCCGACGGTATGACCGTCGATGCTGAAGGCAATATTTGGTCTGCATGTTGGGGAGGTGCACAAATCATCCAGTTCGATCCGGACGGCGCCGAGGTCAGTCGTATCAAATTCCCTGCAGTCCAGACTTCAGCTGTAATGTTCGGCGGTGACGATTTAACCGACATCTACGTTACCAGCGCCACGTTCGGCAGCGATGACCCGATCACCGACGATATGCCGCCTGCCTATCGGTCAATCAGCAATCGAGGCGGTCAACTCTACCGCGTGCGGCAAGACAAAGTTCAAGGCAAAGCGGAGTTCGA
The DNA here is from genome assembly GCA_965242765.1 of Dehalococcoidia bacterium. Taxonomy (GTDB): domain Bacteria; phylum Chloroflexota; class Dehalococcoidia; order Lucifugimonadales; family Lucifugimonadaceae; genus Bin127. The sequence continues at coordinate 450,011 of CBDESY010000004.1, forward strand.
AACCGATTTCCATTGGAAGTGACCACCGCACCGTCATACACCCGTCCTCACCGAGGCATCGCCGCCATTTCCCAGCCTGTTCACTTAGGGGTAATCGTTCCCATCAACTCCCATTGGTGAGATGCGATTCATCCCCTCAAGTTTTCATCAAACCCTATATGCGCTCTCGATGCGGTTGGTTCTGTCTGCCCTTGGTATCGGCTACGCAACGGCTTTGAGCCATACGGATTTTCAGCTGGTGTGGAGAGATACTGGAACGATATCTGACCTATCGGCATGCCTTTGTAGAGCGTCAACGGCAAACGTGAAACGTTGGACAACTCAAGCGTAAGGTTACCGTCCCAGCCGGGGTCTACAAAGCCCGCGGTTGAGTGAATCAGCAATCCGATGCGTCCTAGCGAACTCTTGCCTTCGAGCCGGGCAACGATGGCATCGCTTAATGTGATGCGTTCCAAGGTGTTTCCCAAAACGAACTCGCCAGGGTGCAATATGAACGGTTGATCGTCTTTTATTTCCACCATCTCATTCAAATCGGGAACCTCTCGCCTAAGGTCGATGAATGGCGAGGTAGAGTTTCGAAACACCAGCACTTTGTCGTTCAAGTGCAGGTCAACAGAAGCGGGTTGCACATCGGCAGGATCGAAAGGCGATATTGAGATGCGCCCAGATGCGATCTCGTCACGGATGCTTTTGTCGCTCAATACCATTATGCTGATGAAGCATGCTCTGCGGAATATTCCGCAGAGCATGCCCAAAGGGATTCTAACAACGACGATTCAGCAGTCGGCTGCCTATCCGTCACTCGTATCATCTTCCGCGGAATCTGCGGTGCCGACGCATCCCGGGTGGATGATGGCGAAAGTTGCGGTGATGCTCGCGCTCACTTCGACGTTTCCTACACTTATCGGAGTAGATGTCTCATCGGCTACTGCTGCCCTCGCCGATTCCAAACCGAATTCACGGAAAACTGGAGTGCTGACTACGCTCTCATTGGCACCTAGCAACGGTCCCACTGCTACTCCAAAGGCATCGGCATAGAGTTGGGCACGGTGCAATGCATCTGCCGCCGCTAGTTTCCTAGCTTCATCCGTCTTTTCTGCTGTATCATCAGCGCGGAAGTAGATGGAATCTACTCTTGCATGGTCTCCGCCGGCACCGGCGGCGGCATCAATCACTGAGCCCATAACATCAGTATCTTCGTCATCAGACGTCAGTTTTGTCAGATCGATCTCTATCCTCACGCGATTGGATACGCGGTATCCGATCACGACGCTGCGACCGCGGCGTCCAGTGCCGCCATATTCCAGTTTTATCTCTTCTTCAATCCAAGTGGTTTCTGGCCAGATGTTCAGCTGAGTTGTAGTGATGTCGTCCTCTTCTACACCCTCTTTCTTGACGGCTTCTATGACATTGGTCATAGCCTCGGCTGCCTGCTTGCGAGCATCGATCACGGTCTCGGCGGTGACGTCCACACCGAGTTCTACGACTCCGATATCGGCCGGTATCGCGACTACGCCGTTGCCCCGAACTGTGATGCCATTGTCGCTCAAGTCGCAATACTCGGACTTGTCCGATTCATTGGATTCGGATTCACTTTCCGATATCGCAGCTGGTTGCTGCGCGCTCAAACTGAGGACCGACACCGTCGATCCAACGACCGCAAGCAACACGATGGCGGCGATTCCGATATGTTTGATTCTGATCATCTTTTAATCCTTTACCGATTTTGCGGTTTTCTTTTAATCCGTGCCAAATCTCTTGGCATCTACTAACCCAGACGACACTCTTACTAAGATTGTTCCCTCTGATCAATCAATTATCGACTCTTCGGCTTATGAGCCCTCAAGAATTCCAACTGTTTATGGTTCACTGCGTCGGCGTTGGCGAGACTGAAGGTTCTAAGGGAAGTAGTGCTGTTGGCGATACGGTCGGGGTTTGTATAGCCTCCGGCATCGAAGTAGGAGTCGGTGTTGGAGTGCATGTCGGCGCCGGCGACATCGTAGCTGTCGGCTCTTGCGTGGTATCCGGCGTGGGCGATCCATCAGGCGTCGATGTTGCTGTCGGGGCTATTATGCAAGGCAATGGCGTAGGAGTTTCGGTAGGTTCAGACGTTTCTGCTGCGAATGCTTGTGCTTCCATTGCTGGTTCCGTCGTCGCGGCTGGCATTGCTGTTGCCGCAGGTGCGACTTCAACCTCGACAACTACAGTAACTTCGCGCACAACCTCTTTCTCAACCTCGACGATTTTCTCGACTTCAACCTCCTTCACCACTTCCCGCTCAACCAAAACAGTCTGCACCACCGTTTCACCTATAACCGCTACCTCTTTCTCTACTACAACCGTTACAACAATCTCTTTTTCGACTTCGACTGTATGCACAACTTGCTTTTCGACTACCCTCTCGACCTCGACTGTCTGCACAACTTCTTTCTCAACTTCCTTCTCAATTTCCACGATCATCGGACTTTCGGTGCTTTCAGACGCGTCATCTGACATGCTGGCCGGTTTTGCAGTGGCCGCCGGTAGAGCGGCTCGTTCTTCAACAGCAAATTCCCTTTCCACTTCTTGATGCACCGCATCTTCGCGGTCAATTACGTAATCTGAAATGTCGCCAATCAGCAACGCTGCCACGCCGATCAACACCAATCCCACGACTGCCAATGGAACAAACACCGCCGCGTTTCGCCAACGTAGACCGCTAGTCCCTGATCGCGGATTCAAAATCCCTTCAATCTCGCGGTCGGAGTAGCCGCGTTCGGCCAACGTCTGTGGAGTCAGAGCGTATGATCTTGGCGCTTCGAGCGTTTCCACCGACTGCAGTAAACGTGTGGTACGCCGCAACGTGCGCAAATCTTCAACATCCACGCCTGCCGCATGCAAACGCTCTTCGATACGATCCAATCCCTCGTCGTTCGTAGCGTCGAGATACGCGGAAATCAGATCATCAAGATCGTTGGACGCACCAAAGAGGTTTCGCAATCGCTCCATCATCTCGAACGTCCCCCTCGAGAATCGGAACTTACGCGATCCGTCAATCTACTTTTGAGCGTCACACCCATATTCAGAAGACGCTTAAAAGTGTCATTTCGTTCCATTTTCAGCTGCAGATTCACGGCTTATGCCCTGTCAATCCAGCTGGCAACAGGTCGGGAATCGCCTGAAGGCAATCGCGTACGCGTCTTCTCGCGCGGTTGAGACGCGATTTGACAGTACCCACATTCACGCCACAGACTTCCGAAGCATCGTCGTAGCTGCTACCATGCACATCAATCAACACGATCATTTCGCGATGCTCTTCGCTCAACGCGCCGACGCAGTGCTCCAAAGCTTCACGCAGCTCAGAGTTGGTCGCTACTTCATGCGGCGATGGATTGTCGCTCGTCAATCGCTCTCGGAACATCGCTCCTTCCTCATCTACTGATGATTCGCGGCTGCGTCTTCGACGTCTGAAGTGGTCGTATGCCTTGTTTCGAGCGATCCTCATCAACCAAGCACGCACGTTGTATCCGCGCATTTTAGATATGCTGCGAAATGCTGCAATGAACGTCTCTTGGGTGACATCGTCTGCGATCGACGGCTGACGGGTGAGGCTCATGCAAAAGCCATAGACCGCGTTCTGGTGGGTCATCACCAAGCGGTTGAACGCGTCAACATCGCCATCGCGTGCCATGGCGAGTATCACCTGTTCATCTGATCTCATTGAAACCATGTAAGCCGTGAAACCGACGTCGCAATACAATTGCCTATGACATGTCGGATCAAATCTGGAAGCAAACGCGCGACATCGCAGAGATGGTTATCATAACTGCTTTGATCGTTGTTTTCATTCGCAACGTAGCCATTACATACACTGTAAGCGGTCCCAGCATGGAACCCACATTTGTACAAGACCATCGGGTTCTGGTGAATCGTCTTGGAGCCATACATTTCTGGGGCATCTCGCTTTACGGTCAGTCAGACTTCCTTTTCGAAGGTCCGGAACGCGGCGACATCATAGTTTTCGAGCCCCAACAATCGGGAACCGAGAAGATCGTCAAACGAGTCGTAGGACTTCCTGGCGACAAGGTAAACATCATCAACGGGATCGTGGAAGTCAATGAAATCGCGACTAGTTACTCCGATGACTTCACCGATCCTAAATCGTTGCTCGATTTCCCAATTATCGTGCCTCCAGACAACTACTTTGTACTGGGCGACAACCGTGAGCACTCAAACGATTCCCGAAACTGGGGATATGTGCCTACAGACGATATTGTAGGCAAGGTTTGGATGCTTTACTGGCCATGGCGATCAATCAACACTTATTGACGTATCTCGCCACGGCCAGACAGGTCCGTTCAGTTCGCAACAGCTGACTTTACATCTGGACGGTGATTCAAGATGTCTAATTCATCACGACGCAGCCTTGTGTCGGTACATCAACGCTTCGGCAAGATGATGATTCTCGATTAGGGGCATCTGTTCCAAGTCAGCAATGGTTCGAGCTACTTTCAAAACTCGATGGCAAGATCTCGCCGAGAGCCGCAGATGCTTCATCGCGCTTTGAAGCAGAGATTTAGCATCTTCGGACATTTTGCAAGATTCCCAAACCTCCACTGGCCCCATGAGCGCGTTCGACATTACACCTGAACCTTTGAACCGCTCATGCTGCAACTCGACTGCTACCATGATGCGTTCTCTAGCCGATTCGGAACCTTCCTCAGTCGGTGGCTTGATCAACTTGTCGTAATCGACTCTTGGGACATCGACGAACATGTCGATACGGTCGATCAACGGGCCTGAGATTCTTCGCTGATAGCGCGCTACTGCCGGTTCGCCGCATGTGCATGGCTGTTGGGAATCGCCGTTGTAACCGCATGGACATGGGTTCATCGCTCCTACAAGCATGAAACTGGCCGGATAGGTGGCGCTGGTTCGCGCTCGACTGATCGTTACTGCCCGGTCTTCAAGCGGTTGACGCAGCGTTTCCAACGTCGAATTGCCAAACTCCGGCAGCTCGTCGAGGAACAACACACCACGATGGCTCAGCGTGACTTCTCCCGGACGCGGAATGGTGCCTCCGCCGATGAGCCCAGCATTTGAAATTGTGTAATGCGGGGCTCTGAATGGACGCTGAGCAATCAGCGGACTGCCAGAAGGCAACAAACCGGCTACGGAATAGATGGTCGTGACTTCCAACGTCTCTTCGGGCGTCATCGGAGGCATTATGGATGGCAGACACCGCGCGAGCAGCGTCTTGCCGCAACCGGGCGAACCCATCAACACGATGTTGTGATGTCCGGCCGCGGAGATTTCCAAAGCGCGTTTCGCCTGTTCCTGTCCCCGCACATCTCGAAAGTCGTAACCATTCCGCACTGAGAACGTTTCACTGAGATCGGGAATGCCGTCGCCCTGTACCAACGGCATCTCAATGTCGTCCCTCAGATAATCAACCAGCTGCTTCAGCGTCTCGGCTGGGCGGATATCGATTCCTGGCACTAATGATGCTTCTTTAGCGTTGACACGCGGTACGAATGCGGTATCGTAGCCACGATCTTTTCCAGCTCTGAGCATCGGCAACATGCCTTGCGTAGATCGAAGTTTGCCATCCAACGAGAGTTCACCAACAAATAGTGACTTGTTGACCGCGTCCGGCACCTGACCGCTGCAAACTAGGATTCCAACAGCAATCGGCAGGTCGTATGCCGGACCGGTTTTCTTGATGTCGGCCGGTGCCAGTGAAACTGTGATTCTGCGCATCGGGAACTCAGCGCCCGAGTTTCTTATCGCTGCGCGAACTCGTTCACGCGATTCTTGCACTGACGAATCTGGAAGTCCAACAATGTTGAATCTCGGCATTCCCGGTGAAATGTCAACTTCCACCTCAACCAGTTGGCCATCAACGCCACTAACTGCGCAGGTGTTTGTCTTTGCGAGCACTCTTTCTATTCCTCGGTTCGTTTATAGTTACCAGTAGTCGGCTACACACCACGAGATGATATTAAACATATGTTCTATTCTTGTCAAGTCTGCAATCAAGGATTTTGGTAAATCATCCTTCGATGCAAAAGAACCGAGCTACTCACATCTGGTTGATCTGACATGAGCATCTGTTACGAAACTGATAGCAAAGTCGCAGTCATAACCCTATCCAACGAGAGAAAAGCCAATGTCATCGACAAAGCACATGCTCTCGAGTTGGGCGAGGCTTGGCGTACCGCATGGGAAGATAGAGACATCCGTTCGATTGTGATCACTGGCAAAGGCGGTCGCCACTTCTGCGGCGGACACGATCTATCGCTCCGTGATGACGTCGATCCTACTGAGCACGAGTTTCTCGATCACGAAAGGATATTCCGTCCTCCATCGGGATACACAAACGGTTTCCAGACTGGTATCGACAGCGGTATGGCCGATCACTTCCCACGCATCTACAAGCCCGTAGTTGCAGCTGTCAACGGATGGGCGGTGGGGGCTGGACTGTATCTGCTGTTAGCTTCGACAGACATCCGAGTTGCAGCAGTTGAAAATGCTCGCTTCCGGTTCGGACTGATCTCCCGGGGATGGATCGGAGCCGGTCCCGGCGCGACGATGCTGCTCAAACAGCTGCGATATGTTGATGCTATGAAGATGCTGCTGGCCGACGAAACTGTAGATGCCGAAGAAGCCGTCAGAATAGGCCTCGTGAACGAAGCAGTTCCAGCTCAAGACCTTCTGACGAGAGCGTTGGAAATTGCGCATGGGATCGCTCAAAAGCCGCCGCTGGCAACGATGAAGATGAAAGAGTTCATACATCGCTTCTCAGACCTGCCCGTGGAACAGGCATGGAACATCCAAGCGTTGATGAACTTTCTGATGCTGCACACATCGGCCGATGCTCAGGAAGGTCGTAACGCGTTCATCGAACGTCGTGAACCAAACTACACTGGCGGATATGCTGGAATCGGCGACCCCTATGAAAATGCATCCGATGATGAGCGATCGCGCCTGGACGAACTCAAGCGTCAAATAGACTGGTGAAAGAAGGTTTTACCAGATATGGATCGATGGCAATACGCTCGAGGCGAGCATCCAGCTTACTGCACTTGCGTAGAGTGCGTAGAAGCGAACAAAAAGCGCGGACGAAGCCAGCCGAAAAGGCTTCACCGATCCATCCTGCGGTCGGCGCTGAATCGTGTGAACTACTGGTTCAATCAAATTAGCCGACGCTTCTGAATCTTGGTCTGATATCGTCAGTCAGTTTTTGAACATTCGCCACCAGAGCCATCCGAATATACCGCCTGAAGCCGCGCAAATCGGCGTCGAAACTGCTAGCAGCACGCCTGGCACATCAGCATCAAACTGTAGCCCAAGCAAGATGTGGAACGCTACTGCTACACCAGCTCCTACTATGCTCCCCCACAAGATATGTCGTCCGGCACTCACAGTTATCGATCATAACTGATTCCGCGGGTACAATTTTTCAGCGCACCGGGAGGCGAATTTATGAATGAATCCAACGGCAACGTACTTCGTAGCGAAGCATGGTTCGGAGCACGCGATCTGGAAGGTTTTCTGCATCGTTCAGGACTGAAAAACCAGGGTTGGGACGAAGAATCTTTTGCCGGCAAACCAGTCATCGGTATTGCAAACTCTTGGAGTGAGGCTACTCACTGCAACGCGCATCTGCGATTAATCGCTGAACACGTCAAGCGAGGCGTCATCGCTGCTGGAGGATTTCCGCTCGAGTTTCCAACCATTTCTCTAGGCGAGTTCTTCCTATCACCAACATCGATGCTCTATCGCAACTTGATGGCGATGGACGTAGAAGAGATGATTCGAGGGCTTCCGATCGATGGTGTAGTGCTGCTATCCAACTGCGACAAGACTACGCCGGCGATGCTTATGGGTGCTGCATCGGCAGACTTGCCAGCAATCATCGTGACTGGTGGACCGCAGCTCAAAGGAAACTGGAGGGGGGAAGAGTTGGGTTCCTGCACCGATTGCCGTCGTTACTGGTCTGAACTTCGCGCCGGCACGATCACCCAATCCGAATACGACTCGATGGAAGAAGCTATATATCGCTCTCCGGGACACTGCATGGTGATGGGAACTGCCAGCACGATGTCGGTGATTTGCGAAGCGTTGGGCATGACGCTACCTGGCGGAGCAGCAATCCCCGGTGCAGATTCGCGTCGGCGAGTATTCGCCGAACGTGCCGGAGCATCAGCGGTCGATCTTGTCAGACGAAATGTCAGACCATCTTCGGTCCTGACTGAGCAGTCTTTTGAGAATGCTGCATTGTCATTGCTTGCACTGGGGGGTTCTACGAACGCCATCATTCACCTGACAGCCATCGCCGGGCGTGCCGGTATCGATTTCCCATTGTCCAAGTGGGAAGAACTTTCGGCAAAAGTACCAGTAATCGCCAACCTGAAGCCATCTGGCAAGTATCTGATGGAAGATTTTTTCTATGCTGGAGGAGCTCCCGCTTTCTTCAAGAAGATACTACATCTGTTGAATGGCGAATGCACCAATATCAACGGGCGAACGCTAGCCGAAAACGTCTCGAATGCTGAGTGCCACGATGATCACGTCATCCTAGATCCTGGGCACGCGCTGTACCCCGACGGCGGCATATCGATACTGCACGGCACGTTGGCGCCTGACGGCGCGGTGATCAAGCGATCGGCGGCATCTCCGGAACTGCTGCAACATACCGGGCGTGCCATCGTCTTCTCAAGTCCGTCTGACCTGAACAGGCGGATTGACGATGCCGACCTCGATGTGACTGAGAGCGATATCTTGGTGATGCAATCGGCTGGTCCGATTGGCGGGCCTGGAATGCCTGAGGCTGGCTTCATGCCGTTGCCCCGCAAACTACTCGAACGGGGCGTTCGAGACATGGTTCGCATATCGGACGCCCGCATGAGCGGCACGGCATTCGGAACTGTAGTGCTGCACGTTTCACCCGAATCGGCAATCGGGGGTCCATTGGCATTGGTGCACGACGGCGACATGATATCGCTAGACTCCAACAATGGCAGACTCGATCTGCTTGTTGATGATAGCGAGATGAAGCGTCGCCACTCCGAACTATATGCTCCTGAAAATGTCACGCACATTCAACCCGATCGCGGCTACATCAGCATGTACAACCGGCACGTTATGCAGGCGCAACACGGCTGCGACTTCGATTTCGCAGTGGGACGCACACCGGTGGCTACTCACGTAGAAATGGAAGGACACTAACCAAACGGAACCCCTTGATCGGCGAGGTCGATCATGTCTGGTTCACGATTCGCGTATGCCGATAGCATGATCGGCAGGTCAGGCCTTCGACCAGCGAAGTAATCGTCTATTGTGAAGAGCTGCAACTTTGGATAAGTTTGTCCATCCAACTCGACGGTTCCTGCTGCCAACTCGCGTTGCACACCAGCAGTCACCGATGCGTCATTCATGACTATCAACACGCCCATGATGGCGTTGCTGTCCGTCATGCTTCCAAGCAATTCACGAACTATGTTTGGACCGATGTTTGATCCTCCCTTGACTTGGGCTATGACCAGATGACGTTTTTCGTTATCACGTGCGTATCCGCGTCCGTCGATTCCGCGATCTCCAGTTTTTCGTTCATTGGGCAACATGCCGCGAATTCGCGAAACCGCCCAAGCCTCGAATTGAAATGGGTCGCGTTGGAACAGATCACGTGCTGCTTCCATGTCTTCAGGACGGCCGAGTATGCGAGGCTGTTCGTTCAAGCGTTCTCGGAATCTATGCTCAACTACTGCTATCGCCAGGTGAGTGACGTCGATTCCGATCCACGGTCTTCCAGAAGTCTGTGCGACGTGCAAAGTAGTGCCACAACCGCAATACGGGTCCATAACTAGACCATCGCGCGGACATGCAACTTCTATCAACTGCTTCAGCAATCCTTCAGGTTTCTGAGTCGGGTAGCCCAGATACTCTTTGCCTTTGTTGTAGTTCGTGAAGCCGATGGGCTCGAGAATCAGGTTCTGTGGGTCGGATGGCATGTCTGCCGCGGCGTAGCGTTTCAATCCCGGCCAATATCCCCGTCTAGGATGATGTATCAAGCCTGCACCATCCAAAGCATCAAGCCGATCATGCACACCTTCGATATCGCGGTACCCTGGAATGAAGTTATCTTCGATCCACTTTGCGTATCGACTGGTTTTAGGCACCGCCCAATGACGATTCCGAGGGTTCACATCGTATCCATTCCAAGGCTTTCCACTTTCACCTTCACTGCGTGTCGGTCCTGTCAAGTCGCCCGTCCTGTAACGACCAACTTCGTCGGTCAATGGATAACGTTTTTCCAACTCATCTTCGGTACGGCTGACTGATATCGCTTCCTCACGCCAATGCGATACATCCCCTTTTCCGTATAGGAAAATTGTGTCTACAACTCGACCGAAACGTTTCGCATCATTGTGGGCTGTAGCACGCCGCCAGTAGACCGCGTTTCTATAGTTGGTGGCTCCGAATACGCTATCCAACAGCAGCTTGACGTGGTGACTAGCCGTGTCATCGCAGTGCAGATACAGCGAGCCATCAGATTTGAGCAAGCGCCGCATCTCATGTAATCTAGGCGCCAGATGGCATAGATAGGCGAACATGCCGCTTCTGCCCAACATCGTCTCGAAGCCTCGTATCGTAGTTGCCAATGCACCGCCTGCGATCAACGCAGCATCACGGTCTTCAACTGCTTGCTGTCCCCAGCGCCACGTGTCTTCAAACGCATGCGCTTGAGCTGACGTTTCACCTAAACCAGAGACGAAGAGTTGGCTGTAGTTCTGGTTGGAGTTGAACGGTGGATCGAGGTATATCAGATCCACCGATTCAGAGGGCCACTGTCGCATCCAATCTAGATTGTCACCGTAGTAGAGGGTGTTTGCGAGCATGTTTTCAGTGAATCTAGTTCTATGGGCAAATCGATCGCGTCTAGGAAAGGGATGGCACCTTCCGTACGCTACGGCGTCGGCGCGTCCGAGGGTATCAAACTCTCATCTTTCATCTCCGACCACACATCGCTCGGGATCTCTTCCGCTACCAACGCGAAGTTCTGCTCCAGTTCTGCCACCGACTGCGCGCCCGGAACCACTGTCGCCACTGCGGGATGTGCCAATACGAACTGCAACGCCGCCGCCTTTAAGTCGACACTGTGCCTACGACACACCGCGTCCAACTCACGTGCACGCTCTACTAGATGATCGGGGGCGCGTTCATAGTTGAAGGTGACGTATCCCGAAAGGTCGCGTGCCAAGATGCCGCTGTTGTACGGACCGCCGATGATGATCTTCACATCGCGTTCGAGGCATAGCGGCAAGAACTCGTCGTACGCATCGTGGTCTAGCAATGTGTACCTACCTGCGAGCAGAACGGCATCGATATCGAAACGTCGGATGAACTTCGCCGGCATCTGCCACTCGTTCATACCGCAACCCAACGCTTTGATCACGCCCTGCTCGCGAAGCTCGATCAACGTTGGAAATGCCGCGTTAATAGCCTGTTCTTCACCGTACGGTTGGGTATCAGGGTCGTGCACCAGCACAATTTCCACGTGGTCGGTTCTCAGACGTTCCAGACTATCCTCGATGGAGCGCAAAACATCATCACGTGTCCAACTGTCTACGGGGTAGTGATCAGCAAAATTGTCTGGCGATTCCTCTGCCGTCATGCCGCCTTCAAACAGCTCCAAAACGCGCCCTACTTTGGTGGAAATCACGTAGCTGTCGCGATCGAATTTCTGCAACGCGGCACCGTAGCGCACCTCGCTTCTACCAACTCCGTATAGTGGCGCGGTGTCGAAGTAGTTGATGCCCAATTCATACGCACGATGGATTATCCGTGCCGCCTCATCGTGCGCCGTATCCCCGTAGTCGCCGTCGCCCAAACGGTGCCCGCTCAGCGGCGCGCCGCCCAATCCCAAACGCGTAACTTCAACGCCAGCTTTACCGATCGCTCTCTTTTCCAAAGGATCCAATGCCCGCCTCCGTGATCAACTATGCGACGATTGATGCGATTGCGTCGCCAACTGCCACGGTGGTAGAACTTCCGCCTAAATCTGGTGTTAGTATCTCGCCTTCACGCAGCAACGTTTCGACTGCAGACCTGACATCGTCGGCTGCGCTGGATTCACCCAAGTGATCCAACATCAACGCTGCGGTCAGTATCTGCGCCATCGGATTAGCGATGCCCATGCCAGCAATGTCTGGTGCGCTACCGTGTGTCGGCTCGAACATGGATGGACTTGTGCGCGTCGGATCAAGGTTTGCACTCGACGCCAACCCCATCGAACCTGTGATCATCGCTCCAATATCGGTGAGGATATCTCCGAAGAGATTCGACGCTACGACTACATCGAAATTTTCAGGGCGTCTGATGAAGTCCATGCAAGCAGCGTCTATCAACAGCGAATCGGTGGTGATGTCTTGGTATTCTGCCTTGACAGCATCGAATGTCCGGTCCCATAGGACCATGCCATAGCCCTGCGCGTTCGATTTGGTGATGGAAGTGACGTGCAACTTTTTATCGCGTTCGCGAGCCAGATCAAACGCGTATCGGATCACCCGTTCGCAGCCTTTGCGGGTAAACACCGCCGACTGCACTGCCACTTCGTCGGGAAAGTCTTGGTATTGGAACCCGCCGACATTCGCATACTCCCCTTCCGTGTTTTCGCGAACCACAACGAGATCGATATCGTACGGTTTCTTATCTTTCAGCGGGGAATCGACTCCTGGAAGCAACACCGACGGGCGAACACATGCGAATTGGTCGAATGCTCTGCGAATCGGTAGCAGCAGTCCATTCAAGGTGATGTGGTCTTGGAGTTCAGGGTGTCCGACCGCGCCGAGGAATATCGCATCGAAACTGCGCAGCTGCTCTACACCGTCCGATGGCATCATCTCGCCGTGCTCGAAGTAGTACTCTGAACTCCACGGGAACTCGACGAATTCCCACTCTATATCGTGTTTGCCAGATAAGGCATGTAGCACCTTGATGGCCTCATCCACGACATCGACACCGATGCCGTCGCCTTTGATCACTGCGATGTTATGTTTGGTCAATTTGTGGCTCTGCTCTGGTTTGCTGCCTCTGGTGGTTGCCGGTTGTTACGATGATCTGGATTCGATCACCTCAAGCACTCCGGCGATGTCGTTCTCTCCCCAACCGTTCTCCATCATTTCGTGGAACAGTTCGTATGATTTCAGAGCCAACTCCAACGCAAGTCCCTCGCTCGATGCGAGGTCGCTGATGATGCCGAGGTCCTTGTCGAGGTTTCGAACTGGTGCGGCAGAGTTTTCGAAGTCGCGCGCTGCAGTTATTGGGTAGCTGCGTTGCACCATGGTGCTGTTGCCCCACGAAACGCCCAGCAGTTCGCCAGCAGCCGTGATGTCTACTCCGGCACTGTTTGCCAAGGCAAAGGCTTCAGCAGCGGCGGCACAGTTGACACCTACAAGCAGCTGATTGATCAGCTTCATCGCAGTTCCTGCACCGTTCGGACCCATCAGTTTGACGTTGGCACCCATCAACTCTAGGTACGGCAACGCTTTGGTAAATGCCTCGTCGGAACCACCGCACATGATCGCCAGCGTGCCTGCTTCGGCGCCAGTTGGTCCGCCGCTGATCGGGGCATCGATGAACATTGCGCCTTTGGATTCCACGGCTTCGGCACACTTACGAGAAGTCCCGATATCGACGGTGCTGTGATCGACCACGATCTGACCGGGCTCCAGCACCGGCACGATCTCTCCGATGATCACGTCCAAAGACGTCTGCACACTTGGCAAGCACGCCAATACCACATCGACCTGAGAGACTAGATCCGCGGTCGATGATGCACCGGTGGCACCGCGCTCAATCATCGCTTCGATCTTCGATTGTGTCCGGGTGAAAACTAGAGGCTCTGCACCTTTGGCGAGCAGATTGTCCGCCATTCCTTGACCCATATTGCCAAGCCCGATGAAACCTACCGACATGTCAAGTTGCTCCTTAATTCGAAGTTTTGTGAGTCAGGGCACAACGTCCTGACATCATTCGCACCATTGGAATGGTACATGACGCGTTTCGTGCTGATGAGACAAACCAGCGATATCAGTCGAGTTGGCGCAGCTTCGGGTCTAGACGGTCTCGCAACCAATCACCGAAGAAGTTCATCGACATCACCAGTAGGAAGATCGCTAGACCTGGGAAGAAGGATGACCACCACACGCCGTTGATCAAGTATTGGTATCCCTCATCGACCATCTTGCCCCAAGTTGGCGTGGGGTCGGGTATTCCGACACCGAGGAATGACAACACGGATTCTGTAAGGATCAGCCCACCGACGCGGAGCGTGGCGATGACTAGAATGGTGCTAACGGTTCCCGGCAATATATGCCTAATCATCAACCTCAAGTTGCTCGCCCCCATGATCCTCGCTGCGTTGATGTAGTCCAACGATCTGATAGTCAACACGTCAGCGCGGACGTTGCGTACGAACGGTGGCCAAGCGATCATTGCGATGATGATGATCACTGAGGTTTCTGTCGCGCCGATCGTGGCACCTACCATGATAGCGATCAACAGGAACGGCAACGCGTTCCAGATGTCGACGAACCGCATCAGCACTTCATCAAGCCAGCCGCCGTAGTATCCGCCGATAACTCCCATCGCAGTACCGATAATTACGCCAGACAGCAGCGCATATCCCGACACTTTCAACGACACCCCGGCACCGTGGATTATGCGCGAGAGTACGTCTCGACCAAGACCGTCTGAACCTAGAATGTATTCGTTTCGATCGAATCCCTTCTTCGAAGCGATCATGTACCCGATTTGACCTTCGTCGGTTGTCAAATCAAAATCGGCTTGTTTTGCGGCGAGATCGTTCTCAGGTTTGGGTTGCCCCCAAGTTGGTGCCATCAAATTAAAGTTCAGTTTTTGCACAATAGGGTCAGAAGGCGCGACCCACTCCGCACCGACAGCAACGATTGTGATGGTGGCCAGTATGAAAATCGGGATCACCGGCCAGCGTCTCAAAACGTACCACACCTGCGACCACAGAGGTCGTTTCACACGCGTTAAACCGGTAGTTTGCGCGTCTAGAACGCCTCGAGAAGCGATATCTCGCGATGTGTTTTGATCTATGGCCATTTGAATGTTCTTGTTCGCTAGCCGATGTCCGTCAATCGTATCGTATGCGAGGATCGATCAGCGCGTACACGATATCCGTTAAAAATGTTGCGACAACGTATACCAAGATGAACATCAACACGGCACCTTGCAAGATCGGGAAGTCGTTCCCGTGGACTGCCTGAACCGCCATCAAACCGATGCCGGGACGCGAGAAGATCGTTTCAACTACCAACGCGCCCTCGATGAAGCCGGCGAATGCCAGCGTGGATGCCGTTAATGGTTGTATCAACGCATTTCGGAAAGCATGTTTCCACACGACGAATGACGTACCGACTCCCTTGGCCCTTGCGAGCTTCACGTATTCGGAATCTAGCACTTCGAGCATCGAGGAACGTGTTAATCGAAGATATCCAGCGAGTCCGCCCAAGGACATGGCAATCACAGGCAAAACCAGATATTCCATTTGCCATAGGGAGGGTTCTTGGGTTGAGTCACCCGCCAATCCTGCTGGCAACCAATCTAACCAAACGGCGAATATCTGTATCAGAATTATGGCAAACCAAAAAACTGGAATCGATTGACCGATAAGCGCGACGAAACGACCTCCGTAGTCGGCCATCGTGCCTCTTCGGGTAGCCGATAACACCCCCAAACTCACACCGATCGTGCCGGAGAAGAACCAAGCCAAAGTTCCCAACTGTAAACTGTGAGGGATTTTCTCTGAAATAATCCGAGCAACTGGCAGCTTGAATGCCAAGTTTTCTCCCAGATCTCCCCTGAGGACCCGCCCTAGCCAAAGTAAATACTGTACGGGATAGCTACGGTCTAACGCTAATTCCTTACGGATCTCAGCTACTGCTTCATCGGAGATTCCGTAGCCCGAGGTCGCGAATAGCAACAGTGGGTCGCCGACCGCGCGTGAGAGTGAGAACACTATCGCTGTCGCCGCGATAGTGCTCAAGATCATGAAAAGGAATCTTCTTATCAGGAAACGACGCATGGGATATTGATCAGGTTTCTGGGAAAGTACGAATTGGTATCGGCAAAATCAAAACTTATCTAGGAACGAATGTTAGCCGATAGATCCTCAGTTGTTGCAAGGGGAGAATCGTTCGTACCCTGCAAACCTTCAATTTGACCCTATGCCGGACGCCTAAGACTTGTAGTCGAGGCGTCCGGCATAGAGATCGAGTTCTGTGTGGACTACTCTGCCCTATTGAGCGAGTTCAATGTCCCAGAGGTTGTTGATACCGCTGGCTGCGGCTCGGTCTTGCGGCCAAGCTGAGATCTTGTTGCGGTTCCAGAACCAGTCTTGTGGGACTGCCACGATTCCGGGTTGCAAGTTCCAGTAGTAGACGTACTGGAGGTAGCGGTTTGCGAAGTCAGTCGCTTCGGCGGTGTCGGAAGCACCGGCCATTCCTTGGTAGAGTTCAAGGATTTTAGGCGACTCAAAGCCACATCCGAAACCACCGCGAGTCAAGCTCGTTTGCACGAGGCCTTTGGGGAAGTGCCAGGGGTTAGATTCACGTCCCTTGTCACACGAAGTCACCCACGGGTGAGTGTTGGCACGGTTCACGACCGTCGGGCGGAAGGTCACGTACGTGAACTTCAGCGAGAAGGTCGACAATCCGAGGTCAGCCCAATAACCGGCTACAGCGTCTGCGACTTCACCAGTTACGGATGCGCCACCACCTAGTTCGGGGCCTGCATAGACCGCAACCTCAAACCGGTGGTCACCCAGGATGTCTGATTGAACGTTTGTCTTGCGCCAATCAGGATCTTGCGACTTGATGATCTGAACCGCTTGGACGGGATCATACCCGTAGGTGCAAGGTCCAGTTCCAGGAGGTGCTTCATCGAGGTGTGAAACCATTCCATCTTGAGTACATTGGACAACGCTGTAGTTGGGGTGCCCAGTCGCGAAATACTCTACGTTTACGACGTTGCCAAGTCCTGCAAGCAACGATTCGTTGACTGCTTCTCGGTCAATAGCAATCGCCATAGCATAGCGAACATTCCTCGCCTGTTGCATGTCGTCGGCGCCGTGAGCATCGCTGTCAGAGTTGCCGATCCATGCGTGGTCGTGCACGAAGGGGCCTTTAGGCGGGAGCGACTCGCCTGATTTTGCATCTACGGTCTCCCACAAGTTTCCGGAGAAGAAGAGACCAAGTTGAACCGCGCCGCCAGTTCCTGACTGACCCCAGTTAGATGAGTCGACGATCAAGTTAGCAGCGTCTTTTGGCTCTAGTTGAGCAGTGTCGATCTGACCGGTGCGGAGCAATGTTGCACGGTTGGTCGGGTCGCCAGCCTGCACCATGATGATCGTGCTGGTCTTCGGCGAGAACTTCCAGTGGTCGGAATCTGCGGTCAAAACGATACGGTCATCTGCCGTCCATGTATCCACAAGATAGGGTCCGCTGGCGACGATCGTATCTCGTACGAACTCTTCGCCTTCAGTATCAAAAGCGTTCTTCGAGAGGACGGGGAACGCCTGACCGGATTGGTTGACGTAGTCGTCTTTCCAAGTGCCGTCGAAGGCCGGAGTGCCATCAGCATTGGTTGCAAAATCCCACTCGACGGTGTTTTCATCAACTACGCGCCACTCGCCCCACAGTCCAGCAAAGTCGCCGGCCTGGCCGTGAATGGAAGTCGGGTTGGTTTCGTTGTTGGCATCGTTCATGCTCCAAGCAACGTCTTCAGCGGTGAGCGGACCGTAGTCCTTATCCTTGGTGCGGAAGGTGATGCCGTCTTGGATCGTCACGCTGCCAGTTGTGAAGTCGGGGCTGATTTCCCATTCGGTAGCAACCCAAGGTAAGGTCTCGTCACTCGGTCCGCGGCGGAAGAGAGTTTCTGCAACACCCCAGTTCTTAAGCGCGTCTGACGCTTGGTTAGCGTTTCGGCCAACTTGCTGTCCGATCGTCGCAGAGCCAATGACTGCTGCGCCGCCCTCAGTCTTGGGGTCGGGAGCGCCGATGGTGCCGAGCAGGCTAGCGGTCGCTGTAGCGGTAGGTCGGTCGACCTCGACCACAACGGTCTGTTCGACGATTTTCTCGACCTCTTTTTCGACGACCGTTTCTTTCTCGACGACAACGGTCTGGACGACGGTTTCACCCCGTACCTCGACTTCTTCCCTCACTACGACGGTCTGCACCTCGGTGACAGGGACCTCGACCTCTTTTTCGACGACAACGGTCTGGATAACCGTATCGCCCTGCACTTGAACCTCGCGCTCGACGACGACTGTTTGGATAACTGTCTCGCCGCAGGCCCAAGCTGCGAGTGCGGCGATTGCTACCGCACCGGCAAGCAGGAACTTGCTTCTAGTTTTCATCTTCAATACATGACCTCCATGTACGTGTTCGGCTTCTCGTTGTTTCGCCATTCAAAACGCGACGCGAAGCGACCGTGCCGACGAATCAACACATCTAGCGAGTTTAGTCTAAACGAAAAAATCAGATTGTCAACATCCAATTTCCGATTGGCTTCGTATCGTGTGGATTGCCTGATCTGTGATGGGAATGATGCTTGTTGTCTGAATTTTGATTTTCGCTTGATTGGGAGTGATTTTTTGTGATTGATGGTGGTTGTCTGAACTGTGATTTGAATGATTTTAATGATTGGAATGATGACGCTGCCGCCCGTCCTCGTTGTCTGAACTGTGATTTTCGCTTGATTGGGTTTGATTTCTTTGATTGATGGTGGGTGTTTAGGCTGGGTTCTTTGTTGCGCGTTGAAATGCCTGTCTTGACTTGGGTGGATAGACAGGATTGGCAGGATGTTTCTTGGTTGTGTTTTGAACATCGCCGCTTTTTCGCGGACTGATGCTGCTAGCTGGTTCTTTTTTTGGTTGCCGTCTACCGCCGATGGCTATGGTGGGCCATCGGCTTGCTGCACGGTGTTAGTTTGGTTTCAGCCGAACCGTGCGGCATTCGAGGCATGAACCTCGTGGGTAGACGTGTCCTCTCTCGTGCGACGCGTCGAGAAGGCGTGTGCCGTCAGTTGACGGTCTGTCTGTTACCGTTTCGGCTGAACGATACGGAGGTGGACGAACAGCGTCGCTGGCTTCGGTGTCGGGCACGTTCTATGAAGACGAACGAGAGGATCTTTAGTTCTCTCGCCCACGGGTCCCAGTTTTCCAGTTTCTGCCGGTACTTCCTGTCTTTCGGACAGGGCAAGGATGATCGCGCGCTCACAGCGTTTGCTTCCCGTAGGCAGTAGCTTAGCTTTTTTGGGCGTGCATTCGATGCGGCGTCTTCCAGTGTCGTGTCTTTCGCTTCTTCCATCAGTTGTTCGTCGTCAGACGAGTTTGGTGTTTTAGTCCGCGTGCGCTGCCGCGGCGATGTTCTTTTGCTTTCGTTGTCTAGACGGACTCTGCAGGTCGTGTTTCTCATATTATTACATATGTTGTTTATTGTCAAGGATGTCTGAACTGTGATGGTGATGATTGGGTGATGTTTATCCGCCCCTTGACCACTTGTTCTCCCTCGCCCTGACCCTCTCACACGGCGGGGAGATTGGATTCGCGTTGCGTTCACCACCTTCTCCATGGAAGAAGACAGCCAAACAACTTCCAACAATCACAAAGATCACATCCGATCAACGAAAATCACAGTTCAGACAATGTTGAGCGGCGGCATCATTCCGATCATTTCAATCATTCCCATCACAGTTCAGACAACGAAACCATGCTTCCTGACGATAGAATGCAGTTATCTGTCAACCACATCTTGTAGAAAATCACATGCCAAGCCAAGTCAGCATACTCTATTGGAAGGAAATCCCCATCCAAGTCAAGGCCGAAGATCTGGAAAGGTATGTATCTGTTCCGCTTGAAAGCAGATTTCAAGAGGCTGCTGATGCCATTGCCATGATGGATGGCTCATACGGTAACGATGACTATCTCGACGCCTGGCAATGGGGTGACCCGAAACCATCAGATCTGTTCCCAGACGAGGCTGCACAGTCTGTTGCCGACAGTATCAACAAAGGAATGCCGCAAGATTTTGTCGCTCGAATCCGCGATCTTCACAACGATGGCCGGCGTTTTGAAAGACCCGGTGCTATTGACCACTGGATAGAATAGATATATGAGAACGCAGACATCCGACATTCACGAAATCCTGCGTCGCATCGATAGCGAGATACTCGTTTTCGACGGTGCGACTGGGACGTATCTGCAACAACATGGACTGGAATCGGGCGGCTGTCCGGAATTGATGAATGCCGATGCCCCGGACACTGTCCGTCAGATGGCACGCGAATATTTCGACGCGGGATCCGACATCGTTCTGACCAACACGTTTGGCGGCACCAAGTTCAGGTTGAAGCATTACGATGCCCAAGACCGCGTGGCCGAGCTCAACTCCCTGGCCGCGGAACACGCGAAGTCGCAGGCTGGCGAAGGTCAATACGTCGCTGGATCAGTCGGCCCTACGGGCGAGTTTATCGAGCCTCTGGGTGCAGTATCGGAATCTGAAATGTACGATGCCTTTGCCGAACAGATAACGGCACTCGAAGAAGGCGGTGCTGATGCCGTGATGATCGAGACCCAGATGGTTCTCGACGAGGCGCAGATCGCGATCAAAGCCGCCCGCGAGAATACCGATCTAGTGGTTATGGCGACGATGGTGTTTGACAAAGGGCCTCGCGGTTTCTTCACCATGTGGGGCACCCCGCCAGAAGATGCTGCCAGAGGACTACATGAAGCCGGCGCCGAAATCGTCGGTTCGAACTGCGGCAATGGTATCGATAAAATGATCGAGATTGCAGAGCAGATGCGAGCGGTGGTGGATTGTCCGTTGGTGATTCAGTCCAACGCCGGCATCCCCGCGTACAAAGGCGGTGAAATCATCTACCCTGAGAGTCCGGAGTACATGGCGGAACGCTATAAACAACTCGCTGAAATCCCAGTACAGTTTCTAGGCGGATGTTGTGGTGCTGACGCCGACCACATTCGCGCTCTGGTAGAGGCAGTCAAGTAGGCACGAACAACGACTTAATGATAGGAGAAGCTGCTGTAACTTACTCAAATGGCATAACCCGTGAAAACGTAATCGCCGCGCCACTGCGGATGCTCGGAAGTTGCATCGAACTGGTAGCCGTCGATCCGCACTTCCACGACATCACTATGGGGCTTTATCTGCGCGATCGAACGCTAACTATCCACACGTTCGCTCAAGTTCAAGGCTCTAAGCAACGCATCGAGGTCATACGCGATCGGCTGTGCGCGTTGGCGGATGTTGAGCCAGCGGCCGGGACGCACAACCAAGCACATCTGATATCTCAAGAGTTCTACAATCGTCCACTCCGCTTCGCATTCACCGAAGCCGTCGAAAAGAACACGCCTATACCAACCGGTCCGATCATCATCAACGACACCAAATCGAAGCTCACCTTCACCGTGACTCCAGAGCACACAGAAGAGGAAGGTTGGACGTATCGCGTCACTGCCGCAGGCGACTATTCGCGTCCGCAAATGCGCATCATGGCTGTGGTCGGCGGCTACATGCGGTATGGCGAATGTGAACGCATCGGCAAGGAGCGTGACCGCTTTCGCTTCAAGCACGGCGAAAAGCTCGATCGTTTTGCACGTCTGCTACTGCCATACGCACGCAATGTCAGTGCTGTCGACACCATGCTGGAGCAAACTGAATTGGCTGGGCAGATGACGACGCAGACACTCGGTTTCTCGCAGTGAAACTGATCTTTTCATACTGGTACCCGCATATTGAATACGAAACATCCGCGATGATGAAAATGCCAGGAGGCTTCAGATGCCATCCAACAAGTACGCCGGCAAACTGACATCGAAAGAACGCACTCTCCGCGCGCTCAGAGGAGAGCCAGTAGACCGTCCGCCAGTCACTAATCCCACTAACGTCGCAACCGTCGAGCTGATGGACCTCGTCGATGCGCCATTCCCTGATGCCAACCGCGATCCAGAGATGAACGCGCGTCTAGCTGCCACTGGTTACACCCAGCTCGGATACGATGCCATAATGCCCTACTTCTCCATCATCCAGGAGTCTTCCGCTCTCGGATGCGAGATGCAGTGGGAAGGCAAGGACAACTGGCCAACGGTAAGAATGTCCAATCCCATCTGGAAAACAGTGGATGACATTCAGATGCCGAAAGACTTTCTGCAACATCGCGACAACTGGACCATCATCGAATCGATCCGCATACTCAAACAAGAGTTCGGCGATGAAGTTGCGATCATCGGCAAAACGATGGGTCCATGGACGCTTGCATATCACGTCTTCGGAGTAGAGCCGTTCCTTCTCGCGTCCGTTGACGACCCGCCAATGGTGATGGACATGCTGCACCGTTTGAAGCAGTTCACCATCGAGTTCGGGGTGGCGCAGATCGAAGCTGGTGCAGATGCTCTCACACTGCCCGATCACGCGACTGGCGATCTGGTGAGCGGCGAGTACTATCGACGCTTCCTTATGGACTTGCACAATGAACTTGTTGAAGACCTGCCGGTGCCGATAATCTTGCACATCTGCGGTGCTACTGTAGACCGAATGCCTTATATCGCCACTACGGGAATGGCGGCCTTCCACTTCGATTCCAAGAACGCTCCGCAGGAATCGATGGATGCGGTAGATGGAGGCATCCAACTAGTAGGTAACGTCAACAACCCGGTTACTCTCTATTCCAAGACGCCTGAAGATGTTCGTGCCGAGGTTTTCGCAGCTCTCGATGCTGGTGTGCAGTTGATCTCTCCTGAGTGTGCGATTCCATTGAAGACCAAGCTGGAAAACCTTCTGGAAATCCCGCGCGCAGTGGAAGATTGGGCAGCCGAACGCTGGGACTACTCGGAGAATTGATCTCGCTCATTCAACCAAAGTCTTCCCTGAATCCGTTCGATCGCTTGGTTTCAATAGAGGTTGATGGGACAAATCCGCGCTTGGAGAACCTCCGAAGCTTTTCGTTTAGCCCGAGTTGTAATGCCACCAAAAATCAGAGATGCGATACGATTGGCTACAAAAGAAGGTTGGTTTCTTGCTAGAACCAAAGGCAGTCATCGTCAATTCAAACATCCTGAAAAACCAGGCGTGGTTACCATAGCCGGGCACCCAAAGACGGATGTTCCACCGAGAATCTGGAACAGCATTTTAAGGCAAATGGGGTTGAGATGAATCTGGAGACTGAGATGCAACACACGTACACGGTTTTGATCGAACAAGGACCTACTAGCTGGGGAGCATACATCCCAGACATACCAGGATGTTTTGCGGTGGCTGAAACTGAAGAAGAGGTTAAGCAATTGATAGTCGAAGCAGGTTTACATCACCTGCAGATGTTGGCAGAGGAAGGTCTGCCGCTTCCGGAACCTCTCCAAGTAACGCAACATCAATTCCAATTGGCATAACCTAGATTTCCAGTTCTCCAGTTCAACGCGCCGTTCACTCTTTAAGTGATGAACGCGTAAACATGTAGAATTGCGGTAGCAAGTTGATCACATATCAGCGCATCGTGAAATCAGAGTTCCCAACGACTACTTCCTATACGCCATGCCAATCTTCAATGAAGGACTGAAACGCGAGTTTGAATGGGTCACTCGACCTGGCGAACAGAAACACATCGGCGAAGCACTCGACCTTGCTGATGAGCTGATGCAGGAGATCGCATATCAACTCATCATCGGCAAGCATCTAGAGATCGACCGTCTGACCAAAGAGTGTCTCGACAAAGGCTACACCGCCAACCATATTCTCGATCATGGCCTGCTGAACGGCATGGCGATAGTCGGCGTGAAGTTCCGTGACAACGTCATCTTCGTTCCTGAGGTTCTGGTGGCAGCGCGTGCCATGAAGGCTGGCATGGCCCATATCGAACCGATATTGTCGGCATCCGGCATCGAGCCTATCGGCACCGTCATCATGGGTACGGTCAAAGGCGACCTGCACGATATCGGGAAGAATCTGTGCATCATGATGTTGCGAGGCGCGGGATGGACTGTTCATGATCTCGGCGTAGATACTTCACCGGAAGAGTTCGCCGACGCTGTCATGGAGTTTGAGGCTCAGCTGGTCGGAATGTCTGCCCTTCTTACGACCACGATGCCGAACATGGGGCGTACCATCTCTTACTTTGAAGACATCGGACTACGCGACGAGGTTCGTATCATGGTCGGCGGTGCGCCGGTAACTCAAGAGTTCGCGGATGAAATGGGGGCCGATGGCTATGGCGAGAATGCAGTCGACTGCGTAGAGCGTGCGGGTGAGATGTTGCAGCTGCTCAAAGAACTCGCCTGAAGCTAGGATTTTACTTCTTTCCATGGCTAGCGGCCAGACAAACGGCCACCAATCTGCAGACCAACCAAAGGTCGATGTTGAAGCCGCACGCAAAAGCATGGAGCGGATGGCAAACATCTTCAGCGACATCGCACGTCATGCCGAGGAATCCACGTTAAGTCGTTGCCCATACAAAGATGCGCGGTCGCGTTGCACCGCCAAATTCGGATGCACCAACCAACATTTCACTCAGAATCCCATCGACCCGCCGGTATGCACTGCACGCGACGGTGACCTCGACTATCGGTCGGCATGGCAGATATAACAACCTGTGTCTCCGCTGATCCATGGCAACGATTCCCTGCCTCTAGAACGCGGTAAAACGCTGTTCGACTACGCGGACGACCTCGCTCTGCGCGTCCCCACCTCTTGCGGACGAACTGGGGAGTGCCACGAATGCATCGTGGAAGTCCGACGCGGCATGGATGCACTTGATCCTGTTACTGCTTCTGAGAATTTTCTTCGTGAAAACTATCGATTAGCTTGTCAAGCAGCAATCAATGATATCGATGCCGATGTCGAGTTCAACATCCTCAGACGACAACCGCGCATTCTCACACAATCGATCGCCCGCACGGATGTAGAACTCGATCCGGTAACCGTTCGCGAAGGCGATGACATCATCTACAAAGGCGCCGATGGACCTCGGTTCGTCGATCGATACCGCGGTAAAATGCTCGGAATCGCTGCTGACATCGGCACTACCACAGTAGCGATGAATCTGGTGGATCTCGAAAGTGGAAGCATCCTCTACACCGCATCATTCGAGAATCCGCAACGCTTCGGCGGCTCTGACGTCATGCATCGAATCTCGTACGATACTGGAACCTATCGCGGCGAGTTGCAGGCCGTTCTCATCTCCAGCATCAACTATGAAATCGGAGAGATGGTTCGCTCACTCCGCATCCGACGTCGCCAGATCGTCGACTTCGTCGCGGTTGGCAATACGACCATGCGCGACATGCTCTTCGGCATCGATGTCGAACCGATCGGCGTCAAACCATACAAGTCACATACCGAACAAGAGCTTCTAGATGGCAATAGCGACACAACTGCTCTGAACGTTGTCGCCCAGGAAGTCGGAATCCGAATCAATCCTAATGCCAATGTCTACAGCGGACCTTTAATCGCATCGCATATCGGCTCCGATGTGGCAGCTGATCTGCTGACTGTAGGCATCGATGAAGAAGATGAAGAGCAGGTGATGCTGATCGACATCGGCACCAATACCGAGATTGTAGCCGGCAACCGAACTACCCTCTTCGCCGCTTCATGCCCGGCAGGTCCGGCCTTTGAAGGCGGAGCAGTGACGTATGCCATGCCGGGATACGATGGCGCGGTTGAGCGAATCAAAATAACTGATCTGGCATCCAATGAATTAGAGCTGACCACCATCGGCGACATATCTCCTAGCGGCATCTGTGGCTCTGGTCTAATCGACCTGTTAGCTGAGCTGCGTCGGCACGACATCATGAACGAGCTCGGAAGTTTCAATGACGGGTCTGATGAATACACTTTCTATAAAGAAAACCAGCTCACCTTGTCGCGCGCCGACATCTCAGCGTTGGCACAAGCCAAAGCTGCCAACTACTGCGGTCAGAACATCGTGTTGGAAACAGTTGGCGCTGGTATCGCAGACTACTCACGTCTATATCTCGCGGGTGGTTTTGCAAACTACATCAACATCGAGAACGCCATCGACATCGGCTTCATCCCCGATATGCCATTAGATCGAATCGACAAGGTGGGCAACGCATCGCTGCAGGGTGCCACCATCATGCTGATCAATTCCTCGAAACGCGCCGCAATCGAAAGTCTTGCGAGAACGGTGAAGCACATCGAATTGGAAACTAATCCGAACTTCTTCGATCACTTCGTCGAGGGTTGCCAGTTCAAGAAGTAAAAGCATTGCGTGTAGATTGTGCGGTCGTTCGATGTCCGCGACACGTCATTCGGAAGAAATTCTCGATCCAGTGTTTGCGGTATCCTTGAATCCCGGTGCCATCGAGATGATCCCGCTGATTTCAGAACACTCCGAGGAACTTGCTGAACTCTGCCGTCGCCATCACGTCAAGCGGCTTGAAGTGTTCGGCTCAGCGGCGGCTGGCGACTTCGACCCTGAGCGTAGCGACATTGATTTTTTGGTGGAGTTTCACGACTCGATTGCTGGACACCTCTATGAAACCCGCATCGAATTGACCAAGTCTCTAGAAGAACTTTTCGATCGTTCTGTGGATCTGGTCATCTTCGCTAATGTTAAGAATCCATACTTCAGGACATCCGTTGAGAGTACGAGGGATCCCATTTTTGAGGCATGATCCGAAAACCTGGTTGTGGGATATCCGAGAAGCGGCAGAAAGGATCTGCGATTTGACCGATGACATGTCATTCCATGAATATAACTCGGATTGGAAGGTGTCGCTGTTGGTAGAAAGGTTGTTCATAATCATCGGGGAAGCCATGACCAGGTTGGGAACCCACCATCCGGAAATCATTTCTCAGATATCGGATTTTAGGGACATCATAGGTTTCAGGATCGTACTGGTGCACCGGTACTCCGAGATCAGAAATCAAGAGGTATGGAAATCACACACAACAAACTTCCTAAGCTGCTGCAGGAAGTTGATGCACTTCTCAACCCTCATTCAAATCAATAAGATGCAGAGTGTGTATATCGCTCAACTTCCTACAAAAGTGCCCCGGCTATAATACCATCAACCGGCCAAACCTTTCACCGTCATGCAGCCACAATCGATACTCGAAGCTATCGCCGCACTGCCTCGCATCCAGCTTGCGCGCAAAAACACCGCACTGGAAGAGATGCCTCGACTTCGCTCCGCCATCGCAGAATCGATGGGATCTAGTCTCCATGCCGTCCCGCCACTCTTCATCAAACGCGACGACACTACAGGCTTCGCTTTCGGCGGAAACAAAGCCCGACACAAAGAGTTCTTGTTCGCACACCTCCTAGAGCGCGGCATCGACACCGTCATCAACATCAACCACTACGATTCCAACAACGCTCGACTCGCCGCCGCCGCTTGCGCCAAGACGGGCATGAAGTACCACTGGATCGCCTTCGACATGGTCGATGAACCCATAAACGGCAACATGCTCATCGCACACCTGGCGGGAGCGCAAATCCATCGCGTCGATACCAGCGAAGATGCCCATCACCTGGCCGACGAACTTCTCGAAGCAGAACGTCGAAACGGACGCAAGGCTACCATTCTCTCGCAGAACCCATTCTTCGACATTGCCGGCATGATCGGATATCTGGAAACTGCATCCGAAATCGACGAACAAACACAGGTCCTCGAATTCGGCGATGCTCCCGTCCATTTCTGGGGACTCTGCGGTCGTTCCATCGCCGGCATTCGACTCTACGCCCGCAACACCGGCAAGCCGTGGTCTGCTACCGCTGTAGCACAACCCCACTACACTCCTGAAAACTACGAAGCACTCTATCTCGAAAGATCAAACCGCGTCGCAGACCTTCTACACCTCGACTGCCCATTAGAGCCGGGAGACATATCTACCATAACCGGGTACACCATCAAGTACGGAGTACCGACAGACGCGGGCATCGCATCCATGCACCTACTAGCCAAGACTGAAGGGATAATCCTAGACCCCACCTACACCAGCAAATCGATGTCTGCCCTAATCGCCGAAATTCGCGCCGGCAGAGTCGACACCGAAACGCCAGTAGTCTTCATCCACTCCGGGGGATTACCGCAAACCTTCGCTTTTGCTGATGAGATATGGGGTTGGGATGCCGGGTTGGAGAATCAAGGCAATCACATCATCTCTACGGCATTTAGGAGTTAGGTGCTGCGATATCCACGAAGGGAGGCGATTCGGCTGTGGCCCCTCCAACTTCAGTCAACCGATGTCACCAATTCGGGACTCTTTCATCGTCATCAATCAAAGGGTACCAAAGTCTTCGGTAAGTTGGTTTTTCGTTGGAATTTCAGCCTTTTCCTGATGGCAGCAAAGCTAACGCGTATTTCGGGTTCCCAGGCGATCTTTAGCAACTTTCTGAACGTCAAATCGACTTTGTCGTTGGCCCATCCGGGCAAAATCATCACTTCCTAACAGTCCTTTATGAAACAAAGGTGGCTGAAAGCAAACCTTGTAGCCAAATCCTTTGCATTTGACATTTTGCATTCCCCAAACATCTTCCAAAGTATCACATCCGACAAAACTTTCACCGACTACATCCAAGAGGAGTGTTCAAGACCTAGTCAACCCCGGCAAGGATAACGCGCTCATCAGTTGTCGCTTCGATGAGTAACCGTCTTTTGGGAGCTATGTTGATAGTCCCGTGTTTCAAGATCGTCTTGCATTTGATTGGTATCATCGAAGGGACGATTTCCAAAAATCTTGACACAACAACCTTTCTTCCTATATACTTGGGGCAAGGCAAGCGCAGGAGTTGTAGAGGTCGCTCAGCTGAGTGGCAGCCCTTTTGGGTGGGATCCTCGGAACCTGGGGCCTAGAACAACAGATCCTCCAAATCGCTGATTTGGGGGATTTTTGTTTTCAACGTATCGTAGTCGCCAGGCCAAAACTTCATGCCGTAGCTAATCACCTTACCTTTACGTCTGTAGAGTGTCTGCGCCAGGTGAGCCAAGTACCTGGATTCAGTCTCGCCGTATCTGTTCGGATTCAATGCGTAAAACACGCTGGTAGCCGCTGCATCCGCAATTTGTAACCCGGCAAGTTGAGAGTGTTGGACTGAACGTATACGATCAGGATCGATCACATTACGTTTGATGCTCACCCTTTCCGAGTAATCAGGCGGCACATTCAGTAGATACCGGACGTAAGACCGTATATCGTCATACGACATATTGGCGCGGTCTGAAAAGATTATGTCCGTAGAGCAATCACCTCCTGGATCTTTCTCAAACAACAACCACGAAAGACGCTCGATCAACAAACGCGAGACGTATCTGTAAAGCAAGTTTTTCGTCCCAGTGAACTTGGCGACCTCGCGTATTGCAGGTTTGTAGACCGCTACATTAATACACCACATGTTCAGTTCACCTACGCGTCTGATGAACGGTACACGTTGCTCATGACGCAGATTCCGAAAATGTAACGATCTCTTGTGTGATACTTCAAGTAGGTGTCTCGTTTCTTTCAGACAATCGACCATCTGCAAATCGTCGGATTCAAAATTGATCACCGCCGTCAACACGAACCACCTTGTACTTCCAGACCCATCACGATGGAATACAAACCCCTCGTCTCCAGCCTCATCAACGTATGCAATAAAACGCGATTTCTTGTTGCTATTCTCGATAGACATCAGATCAAATCGCTCGCTGTAAAGATTGTTCTATACCCTTCAAATCAATTTTCTATGATAGCAGATATCAACTCTCAAGGCAAGAAACATCATCATTCCCCCAAAACCTGCTACCCTAAAATCAGAACCACAAATCACCGAACAGCAAACACGAACCCCATGCCCAACAGAAAAGCCCTGATCACCGACTATGTCTGGCCCAACATCGATGTTGAAAGCGAGGTGTTGTTGGCGGCCGGTGTCCAGCCGGTCGTCGCTCCTGATACCTCTGAGGAGACGCTGTCCGAACTTGCAGCGGATGCCGACATCATCATGTTCTGCTTCGCTCAGGTTACCGGCAAGGTGCTACGTGCGGCGGAAAAGTGTGTGGTGGCATCTCGATACGGCATCGGGGTAGACAACATCGACATCCCGACTGCTACAGAACTCGGCATCGTAGTCACCAACGTGCCTGACTACTGCATGGACGAAGTTACCGACCACGCAATTGGCATGGTCCTCGCTCTGAATCGTCGGCTGGTGCCTCACGATGCTGAAGTCAAAGCTGGTGGTTGGGCATCAGTTGCACTCGACCAGCCGATGCATCGCACACGCGGCGCCACTCTCGGCATCCTCGGTTTCGGTCGCATCGGTCGTTCAATAGCTGCGAAGGCGGTCGGCTTCGGCATGAAGATGATCGCTTACGACCCGATGATCGAGTCTGGTCAGACAATTGACGGCGTAGACATAGTTACGTTCGAGGATGTACTGAAACGATCGCACTTCATCACCGTCCACACTCCGTTGACTCCCGAGACTGAAGGCATGATCGGCGCCGATGAGTTTGCGATGATGATGCCGGGATCGATCATCGTGAACTGCGCCCGGGGCGGCATCATCGACGAACATGCTCTAGCTGATGCACTGACCTCTGGACACCTCGCAGGTGCCGGTCTAGATGTCGTTGAACCTGCACCGCCGCCAAACGATCATTCGTTGCTATCTGCACCGAACGTCATCGTCACCCCTCATACCGCGTTCTTCTCGCAAGCATCGACTGTTGAGCTGGAGCGTCGTACCGCAGAAGAGGCGGTGCGAGTGATGAACGGCAACATGCCTGAAAATCTGATCAATCCGAAGGTGGTCGGCAACAGTCGGGTTGGCATCTAACCCGTCACGGATTCACAAGACCGCAGGAAAATTTTCAAACCTTGATGCGCTAAGTCATCATATTTGACATATAATGATGCGTATGTTGATGCTCGCACTGGAGGTGCCGAGATGAGAACGACTGTAACCGTCAACGGAGAATTAGTTGAAAAGGCACGCCGACTTACCGGCATCGATGGTCAATCGGCCTTGTTCAAGGAAGGATTACTCGCTTTGATTCAACGCGAATCAGCACGCCGCTTGGCCGCCTTAGGCGGAAGTGCGCCTGACTTGCAAGATGTTCCACGCCGACGCTCCCTAGCCGACGGTGTTGAGTGACGATTCTGGTCGACACTTCAATCTGGATCGATCATCTACGGAGGAACAATCCAGATTTAAGATTCCTGCTAAACAGGGGCCAGGTCGTCATTCATCCGATGGTGATTGGCGAATTGGCTTGCGGAAACTTGCCCAATAGATTCGACGTGTTGGAGCAGCTTGAAGGACTGCCACAAGTATCGGTAGCGACGGATGTTGAGGTGCTGTTCTTCATTGAACAACGCCAACTGATGGGTAGAGGGATCGGCTACATCGATGCACATCTATTGGCGTCGGCGATGTTTGATCGTGATGCGCTGCTATGGAGCCGCGACCGCCGGTTGATGTCGTTGGCCACAGAGATGGATATCGGCTACACGGACCCTGGCTGATCGTAGCTACGAGATATCCCGATGCAGCATCACCAACCCCAAACCCGCGCCGCGGTCTTGCCCATCACCCATTCGAGATCGTCGTCATCGGCAAATGCCGGGTGATTCATCACGCCTTGCAATGCGTTGGTGTAGCCTTCTCGACCTGCTGATGGCGGGAAGTCGCTACCCCACATCATGCGTTGCACGCCAAAGGCATCCTTTGCCATCTCGAACAGTGGCGGAATGTGATCGAATTGCAACTCTGGCAACAATCGAGGCGGACGTTTGCAGATCTCGCCTAAACCCGGTACTTTGATCGTGGTGTTTTCCCGCTCGGAATGTCGCAACGCCTTTTCGTAGTCATCCCACGGCGGCTCGGCGATGCCTACACCGGCAAGGTGCTCGATTACAACTTGGGTATCCGGACAGGCATCGAGGACGTTGGCGAACGCGTCAGACGCGAATCGGGCAGCATCGCCGAGGCTGGTAACAACTAGACTCAATTCGCCGGCGCGTTTCCAGATGTCATGCGGTTCGGCATTCACGAACTCACCGTCCGGCGCGATTCGCACTCCGGCTGCTCCCCGTCCTGCCAACCGTTCCAGCTCACCTAATGGGTCATCCGATTCAGGATCGACTAGTACTGCGACTTTGAAGCGGTTCCCGCGCTTTGCTGCTTCGTCGAAGAGATAGCCGTTGTCGTAAGTACCGCCATGCTGTATCAGAACCGCCTTGTCTACGTCGTTACGGTCCATCTGGAACTCGAGCACTTCGATCGGCTCGAACCAGTTATTGCCGGCATGGCAGTGGGTGTCGATGATGAGCATGGTTACTTCTCCCGCCAGTTTCTCGTTTCATTTGGATAGCGGCTCAGATACGATATCACACCCACTGTCAGTGCTATGATTTTCACTTGAAATCGCTACAACTCAAACACAGATGACCAGTCTCTACAAGATAGGATTCGACATTCAAAGCTCTGAAGTTCGGGGTCTGGCACTGCTAACTGAAGTTCAATCTGTGGTACATGAGTGGGCCAAGCCGCGATTCTCGAACATTCCAAATGGTCCCGGTCTCTGGTCAAACGGTAACGAGACGTTGCAGATTGATGTTGGAACAGCGCGAAATCATGGCTTTTTGTCGGTCAAATCCACGTTGGAATCTGGATTCCAACTTTGTTTCAAAGCATCAACGATCGGGAACGAAATAGATGTTTTCCTTGACATGAGCCATACAGGCGTCCAAGGCGCCTCTGCCACTCTTGGACAACCGCGGCAAGCGCCAGTTTTAATCGACATTCTAGCCCGCAACTTCAATTGCTCAGTCGGCAACGACCCCTTAGTCGCCGATCCTGAGATCGTAACCCTTAACGATTTCGAGCAGTTCATCGAGAATGAGATGTTTGGCACCCGCGTTATGCCAATCGTAGTGATTTCAACTCCTATTGGTAAATCTCCAATTATTGATGCTAATGACTTACAGCGCAAATTATTGGGAATTGCTCGCGTGTTCAGTTACAACGCATCCACTGCCAATACCATATTGGGTCATTTATCCGAAAGACGCTGCAGACGGCTCGCATGCTATGGCGGGGCAGTGCGGCTCTACAAACATGGATGTGCACCTGAATCGCCTTCACGGGACCACCCCGTTTAGATGCCAGCGCGCCTCGACGATGGGTCTATGCAACGCATAATGCAGGCTGCTTCGACAAGTTCAGATCGGATGTTTGAACCAAGGCTGTACGACAATGCATATCGAATAGTTCGCGACTTTCAGTACGAAAATCTCAAGGAACAGTTCGAAGCCACCCAAAGCCGTGGTGACAGCGTTCGTGCGGGAACCGCCGAACATCCCGGTGCACGTGAAACTTTACGTCGCAGAACTAAAGAACTTCACGATGCAAGAGAAGAACTCGCTTCTAAAGAACTCGAGATTCAAAACATCAGGCATCGAATTGAAACCCAAAAGGAACAGCATCAAGATGTGAGCGACAAGTTGATCCTTGCCGACCGACGGATCGCAAATCTTGAGAAGCAGTTAGGAATCAGAGATGAAGAAGTACAGAATGTCAAAAAGCAACTTGAACTGACAAAGACTGAAAATTCGGACTTGTACCTCGAACTCAATCGATTGGATGGTGAACTTAAAGAGAGTAAGACTGAAGCGCAGCACTTCCAAGATCTGTTTTCACAAAGCATTGAGCAGAGCAACAAGCTGAAAGAGGACCGCGATCTGGCCGAAACAAATCAGGTCAACTACGAAAAAGAGAGGCAACGATCGATTAGTCATCTGGTAAACGGACAATCCGAAACTGAGTATGCAACTGATATCGACGAAATCGATCCTGATACTCTTGAATCCGTGTTGGATGCTGTAGAACTTGCCCAGCGTGAGCTTGAAGGATTACGCTTCTTCCCTTCAGCAATCAAGTCTGCGCGCAAATCTCAATACAGAGCATCATCTAAGGTGTACCAGACATTCAAAACGCTAGATGAATGCGCAGAAGTTCTAATAAACCAAGAAGGAAGCTTTGGAATGACTTTGCAAGAACTGCTCAAAGAATTTCAGGTGGATTACGTGCCTGACGAAAGCGAAAGTACCGTCAACAAGCTTGCTGCCGATCGTCGATTTCATGATAAAGAAAGAAAACGCACACGTTATATGCCCGCGCACATCAGAATCGGAGGAAAGCAACTCCGAATCCACTTGCTATGGGATGACGCTGAAAAACGGTGGTTAATCGGTCACGTAGGTCGTCATCTCGAAACTTCCCGAAATTGAATCGACTAAAATCACGTCGCAATCGCCATTTCGGGCGTGCCTACTCCAGCACCTTCCGACATCACTAGGGCATCGATCTGTTGCTTGACTTCCGCTGGCATCTCCCAATCGCCGCCAATGTTGTCATCTACTTCCGATGCCTTCACCATTCCGCATAGCGCCACGGTCACGCTCAGGTTCGCTAGCACCCAAGCGATTGCGAGTTGGGCGACAGTCTTGCCGTGATCTGAGGCGATGCCCTTCAACTTCTCCACGACAGCAATGTTTTTGGCGAGATTGTCCGGTCCAAACGATGCCAGTCCGAAGTTGGCGCCGTTCGCCCGCCAGTCATCCTCTCCGAAAGCGTGGTTGGCAGACCAGGCGCCGGTAAGTAGTCCATGCGCCAACGTGCCGTATGCCATCACGCCCATCCCATTCGCTTCGATAAACGGCATCACTTCGGACTCGGCTCGACGATCGAAGATGTGATACCCAATCTGATTGGTAACTATGGGGCTGTGTTCCCGACATTGCGCCATCATCTCGGGGTTGAAGTTTGAAACTCCGGTGTGAAGCAGTTTGCCGGCCGACTTGGCATCTTCTAAAGCTCGCATCGGCTCTTCAAATGCTCGGGTGTGGTCTGGCCAATGAATCAGGAATAGATCGATGTAGTCGGTGTTGAGACGTTCCAGACTTTCGTCGATGCTTCTCAACAAAGTGTCGCGATCGCTGATTGACACAGTAGCTGCTCTACGGTCGGGATTGTCGCGCTGCCACTCGCGTCCACCTTTGGTAACGAGTACGACTTCGTTGCGGAAAGGTGCGATTGCCCTGCCCATCAACTTCTCGCCGTAACCCCAGCCGTACACGGCGGCCGTGTCGAACAGGTTGATGCCCGATTCGTACGACTTCCTTGCTGCTGCGATGGCTTCATCGTCATCGAAATCTCCGTACTGCCCTCGTCCCATCGGCCAACCGCCGAAGCCGATGACTGATGATGCCAATCCTGAATCTCCAAAAGTTCTGCGTCGCATGTTTCCCTCGCCGGATCAATCTGTTGCATTGAGTTGCGGATTTAATGATAGTAGGTTTTCGCTGATTAGCTCACACCCCTGACGACATACCTTGGGTTGGAGTCTGTCATCGACGATAGCGACGTCATCGCAACTCAACTTCACCCTGTGGCGACACTCTCGCCACGTCGCCATCGCCGACAAATGCTGATGCTGTAATCTCAGTGGTCAAACTTTCCCCTGCCTGCAATGTTCGTGCAGAATCATTCTCCATGGAGTGTTTCAACCCGCGATTGTCCCAGCTGGTGCACGGCTCCAAGCCTACGTTGTAGCAACGCCCGTACCATGGATATCCCCAACCGCCGCCAAGGTTGCGCCAGTACCAGAGATATCGGAAAACATCCGATGGGAAGCTGACGGCGAAACCCACCGATGTCTCTTTGTTGTGGACGGCGTACCAACCTTCTGACAGCTCGGTCATGTAAGCCATATCCAAAGACCGGTCTTCTTTGGGTGGTATATTCCGGAAATCGATCTGACTCCCGTCAGCTGCTGGCACCATCGGCCAGTTCCCTTCCCAACCGAGTGCAAGTTTCTGGCTATCTACGAATGCCTCCGGATGCGTCAGGACTTTGCATTCAGGGACATACAGTTGGCATCGATCTGAAAGAAACGGCGGTCCGATAGCGATGTGTTCGAGCCAAACGATGTCGACAGATTCCTCACTTTCATTGATTGCTGTCTTCGATAGTCTCAACGCGGGCGAATCGGCGTCGAGCGTGAGCGTCATGTCAACTGCTACCGGCATCCTTACGCCCTTGGCGCGGAAATTTACTGCGACGCGCTCGGCAGTATCTTCGACTATAGCTGCGTCCCACGGCAGGTTGTTCAGCTCGGCGTGAAGTCCGAATTCGGCGCCATATACTTCGTCGGGATATCCGCCATGCGGGACGACTGTTTGCCACCCACCTTCGTAGTAGTCAAGCCACATCCCTTGGCTCGAACCGGTCGACGGGACGAACTTTCTAGGGTTGCGCACTCCCCACGGCGACCGCCACATGAACTCGGTGTCAGTGGGTTTGTGTACGAATGAGTAGATGTCGGCGCCTTTGTCGGCAAGGATGACAACTCTTACCTGAGAGTTCTCCATCACTACCGTCTTCAGTCCTCTGTAAGTCCAAGAATCGGAAACCCGACATCCGTGAGTCCGTTCATCTTGATAGTGCATGATCGATTATCATCCCCCTGTTATTGTTTAGCGATTACAGTACCTAGCCAGCTCATTTTCGTCAGACAGTCCGAATAGATTGAAAGTGATGACCGAACGTTGTCATATCCCTCTGTCCGTAACCATGTTACGACGCGTTCTCGCACCGCCGTTGATCTTGGCGGGCGTGCTATCGATTGTATTCGCGTGTTCGGACGACCAGAATGCAATCGACATCGCCAAGGTTGAAGACCCGGTCGAACGTGGAAGACAAATCTATATCAGCCATTGTTCCGCGTGCCATAGAGCTGATGGAGAAGGACAGCCTGACTGGCAAAAGACGAATCCTGATGGAACTTTACCCGCTCCTCCTCTAAACGGAGATGGTCATACTTGGCACCATGGCGATGGCACTTTGTTTAAGCAGGTAAGTTTGGGCGGAGCATATCTGGAAGAGCAGGGATTGCCGGGATTCAAATCTGGAATGCCAGCATTTGGCGAACTACTCACGCCACAAGAAATCATCGATGTATTGACTTATGTCAAGAGCCTTTGGGGCGATAAAAACGTACATGGCGTCACGAAAAAAGAAGCACAAGCCACGGCATCCGAAAATGACCCTTTTCCTTCTCTGACATCTGAGTAATACCAACCACTAGCCAGATCGGTAATCTGGTGTAACCATGATTCTGAATACGTCCTTTTCGGGCTTCAACATTCTCTCAAAGCCATCTTCGATCACGCGATCCAACGGAATCACTGAGGAAACGAGATCTTGAAGAACGATTTTGCCATCAGCGATTAGTTGGATCCCCTTCTCCATATCGCCGGGCACGGCAGCAACCGAACCGATTACAGTTTTCTCCGGGCCCACGATCTCGTTGAAATCGATCTCTGGTTCTGAAGAGTAGATACCGACAAGAATCGTGGTACCGCCAGGACGTGTCCAGTTGATCGCCATTCTCGGTGTCTGTATAGCGCCGGCAGTTTCAGCTACGACGTCTGCGCCAACACCGTCGGTGATGGACATCAACTGATCAAACGCATCGGGATCCAACGTGTTGATGGTTGCATCAGCCCCGAGACTTTCCGCCAATTCTAGGCTCTGGGCGCGGACATCTGCGGCGATCACTTTGGCACCTGCCGCTCGAAAAGTCTGCATGGTCAGAATCCCGACGGTGCCACAGCCGATCACGGCAACGGTATCCCCTGCCCTCACACCTGAACGACGCACAGCATGAACCGCTACAGATGTAGGTTCGATCAGCGGTGCCTGAACATCAGGGATGCTGTCAGGCAATTCGATCAGATGGCTCGCGGGCCAGGTCATATATTCAGCCAATCCACCATCCAATGAGAATCCTGAATTGTGGGAGTTGCAGCAGTTCGACTGCGAACCTCGGATACACCAGAAGCAGTTGCCGCAGTGTCGTATGTTGTTGACCATCACATGGTCGCCGACACTCAAACAGGTGACTCCCGGACCTAAGCTCTCGACGCGGCCGGCCGATTCGTGACCGATAGTCGTCGGCGTCAACCCGCGTCTTCCGATGTTGGGACGGTGATACCAACGCTCGATATCGGTTGCACAGATCGAAGCGTAGGTGATTCTCAATCGAGCCTCACCTTCTTGGGGTTCAGGTGTTGGGACATCCTCCAATCGGATATCCCGATAGCCGTAGAAACGTAACGCCTTCATGTGGAACACATTAACACGGCAAATACATTGCCATCAGCATCTGGTCTTGCGCGAGATATTCAAGAATTGTTTACCATGCAAACTACTTTCAAAGTGAATATGGAAGGTGATAGCACAATGGACTACGAAGTTATCGATATCTCCGATTGGTGCAACAGCGGTGTGGAATGTCTGCCGGACGAAAATCCAGTGCTGGGTGAACAGACTATGCGGGGCATTCCCTTCAACGTTGGTGGCCCGGACGCTGAAATCACCGAAAGCTGCTTCATCTCGTTGTCTGACGGCGATGCGCCGGTAGCAGTTTCGGTCGGTAAGTCGGCTCGCAACGTCATATTTGCCCATCGTCAGATCGAGACCGACCAACCTGCCAACGGTCCTCTGGGAGTGCATGTAGCTGATT
This sequence comes from Dehalococcoidia bacterium, assembly GCA_965242765.1. Classification (GTDB taxonomy): domain Bacteria; phylum Chloroflexota; class Dehalococcoidia; order Lucifugimonadales; family Lucifugimonadaceae; genus Bin127. Next base: position 488,628 of record CBDESY010000004.1, read on the forward strand.
ACGTGATTCGTTTCAAAGATGTCGACAGCATCACTATTCCGATACGTGAGCGTTACGAAATCAGCGCAGTTGGTGGTCGTCAGGGCATATCCAATTTTGGCGTAGGCCATCCGTTTCTTGCCGTGCCCGATCAATCTGACACCCTGATGCCTCGCTACGGAGGCCGTTACGACGAGAGCGGGAGACGCCAAACCGAAGTGATTCAGGCGCAACCTAGGTGGTATTGGTTGTGGTCTTGGAGCAACCCGCATCCCGATGCCGTAATCGATTCCATTGAATTAGTGCCACATGGTCCGCATTTCATCGTTGCCGGCATCACCATCGGACGTGTTGACGAGCACCCGTTTTCGCGCCAAGCACGCCGTCCGGTCCGCGTCAGTTTGAAAGACGTCGAACTGGCTCAGAAGCCTTTCGACTTGGATATCAAGATAGATCGTGGCGAGCGCACCTACACATTTCCGTTGCCGATGCAGTCTTCAGACCAGTTTCTGGTCGACCCGCAAAAGGGTTTCGGCGAGGCACAAAATCGGCAGTCAAGTCCGGCATACGTCGAGTTGTCAGGAGTACCATCGGCTACTGTCGAGGTGGTGCAATCTGGCGAAACCATCGACCGTGTCAGGTGGGGAGATGTCGAGAACCGTGGGACTGTCGAAACCGAGAATCTTTGCATCTCAATCGCTGAACCCGGCAAAAACTGGGTAAAGGTTCGGGTAGTTGATGACGAAACTGGACAGCTGCTACCGTGCCGCGTTCATTTCAGAACCCCGGACGGCGTGCCTTATCAACCGCATGGGCACCACAATCAAGTCAACTCCAACCTCGACACGTGGCACATCGACGTTGGCGGCGATATGCGACTTGGTCAGATCACATATGCCTATATCGATGGCAACGCACAGGGCTGGCTTCCAAGAGGCGATGTGATCGTGGATATCGCACGGGGCTACGAGTACGAACCGTTGCGCGCCAAAGTCAACATCGAACCGGGACAGCAAGAGTTGGAGTTGCGTCTCAAGCGCTGGATAGACATGAACAAGCGCGGATGGTATTCCGGCGATTCTCACGTCCACTTCCTTTCGACGCAGGGCAGTCACTTCGAATCGCAGGCGGAAGACTTGAATGTAGTGAACCTGTTGCAGTCGCAGTGGGGAAGCCTGTTTACCAATGTTGAGGATTTTACCGGGCATCCCAGCATCACTCGAGAAGGCGACAACATCGTCTATACCTCGCAGGAAAACCGTCAGCATTTCATGGGACACATGATCTTGTGGGGACTGAAGCGACCGGTCATGCCTTTCTGCTCTGACGGCCCTTCAGAAGCTGAGATCGGCGGTGCGATGCAGACCACCTTGAGTCATTGGGCAGACGAGGCACATGCTCAAGGGGGCTACGTCGTCAACCCTCACTTTCCATTTCCCAACGGAGAACCGGCCGCATTAGTCGCTACCGGCCGTCTAGATGCCATCGAGATGATCCGACAACGTGAGTTTTTCCACAACGAGTGGTATCGATACCTGAATTGCGGCTATCGGCTTCCACTCGTTGGTGGCACCGACAAGATGTCCAGCGATGTCCCTGTGGGGATGTACCGCACTTATGTACGCATCCCCGACGACGAAGAGTTCACCTACGAAAGTTGGTGTCGAAATATCGCAAAAGGAAGAACCGTACTCAGCGGCGGTCCCATCATCCATTTCTCGGTCGATGGATACGAGGTTGGTGACACCTTGGAACTTTCCGCGCCCGGAACAGTCGAAGTATCTGCATGTGCCGAAAGCGTCGTGCCGATGTCGCGATTGGAGATCGTACAAGAAGGCAAAGTTGTCGCATCGACGGAGAGTGATTCGCCGACCCGCAAACTGAGCATCAACGAGACGATCAAGATCGATGGCAACTCATGGTTGGCCGCGCGTGCCGGTGGACCGGGTTATTACGAGGGGTACCGGTACTACGATGTTTGGGAGCGCGGCATCTTTTCGCACACATCGCCGATCTATGTTTCCGTCGGCGGACCTTGGCAAATGTTTGACATCGCAACGGCGAACTACATGTTGACGCTTATCCACGGGACGCTCGATTACATCGACCATTCTTCACGCCAACATTCGCACGGGCATGTCACGCATCATCATGGCGAGTCAGACCACATCGGCTACCTCAAGCGACCGCTCCATGAGGCGTTAGAAGCGGTGCATCAACGGATGCATAGTCAGGGCATCAGCCATTAGGCGACACCAAAATTCGGAAGACATCCTTCTCAGGGCGTAACATCCGCTCGAAACCATCTTCGATGACGTTCTCGAGTGGCACGACTGAGGAGATCAGCTCTTTCACCGACAGTTTTCCATCCGATAAGAGTCGAACCGTCGCCGCCATGTCGCCGGGAGATGCTGCTACCGAGCCGATGACGGTCTTTTCTGTCCCTACGATGTCGTTGAAGTTGAAGGTAGGGGTCGCGGAGTAGATACCCACCAGAACGGTCTTGCCCCCGGGACGCGTCCATTGAATAGCTGTCTTGGGAGTCTCGGCGGCGCCTGCGGTTTCCGCAACGATGTCGGGGCCGATGCCGTTGGTCAGTTCCAGCAGTTGATCATGCGCGCCGATATCGGACGCGTTGATCGTTTCATCGGCGCCAAGAGTTTTGGCTAGTGCGATGCTTTGTTCTCGCACATCTACAGCGATGACTCGCGCGCCAGCTGCCTTAAATCCCTGCATCGTCAACAATCCGACGGTGCCGCAACCGATAACCGCCACGTTGTCCCCTACCCGAACTCCGGACCTGCGAACTGCATGAACTGCAACCGTTGCCGGTTCGATCAACGGTGCTTCGCGGTCGGTGACGTTGTCCGGCAGTTTGATCAGATGGTCTGCCGGCCACGTCATGAACTCTGCCAAACCGCCATCGGCCGACAATCCTGCCACGCACATTTTGTTGCAGGTTGCCTGGGAACCGCGCAAACACCAGTGACAGGCGCCGCATGTGCGGACATTGTTTACTACCACGCGATCACCAACTTCCAAACCATCTACGCCATCGCCTACCGATTCGACGTGTCCCGATATCTCATGCCCCAAAACCAACGGCATCTCTTGACCACTGATTGGATTAGGTCCGTCATGCTGAGTCCAGAGAGGGCCGTACTGCCACTCTTCGATGTCCGTAGCACAGATCGATGTGTAGGTGATCCGCAATCTTGCATCGCCTTGCCCGGCTCCTGGTTCCGGGATGTCTTCGATGCGGATATCTTTGTTGCCGTGGATTCTCAGTGCTCTCATGATGCTGGAATTGTCGCACATAATATCGAAGTCGGCAATTTGCGGTTAATCGTAAAGGCTTAAAATAACTCTAATGTTCAACACGCAAATCGTGACAGGATGAGAGAACCATCGTGAGACCAGCTGCCAAAATCACCCGCATCGAAATCACTCGCTTCGCACATGAACTCGAAAACGTGGGGAAAGACTACAACACCTTCAACATGGTGTACGAACCAGATGCTCGAATGCCGTCTGGAGGAACGGTCTTGTCGATCTACACTGATCAGGGTGTGGTCGGCGAATACCCCGGCGCCGGTGGCAGCGCGTTGGCGGACATCCAGACGGTTGCTCCGTATCTGATTGGCAAAGATGCGATGCAACGTGAAGTTCATTACAACGCGATGAAACGCGGCTTGCGACACACCGCTGCTCTCGGACTTGGGGTAGTAGACATCTGTCTTTGGGACATCGCTGGGAAGATCTACGAAGAGCCGCTTTTCCAACTTCTGGGCGGCGAACGAAAACCGCTTCCGGCGTATGCATCTACCCTCCACGGCGATGAAAACGGCGGACTGACTACACCGCAAGATTTTGCCGACTTTGCAGCTGCCTGCAAAGAGATGGGATATCCCGCATTCAAGATCCACGGCTGGGGGCTTGCCGGCGATGACATCAAGCGCGAGGTAGACAACGTTCTTGCAGTCCGCGACGCAGTCGGTCCAGACATGGACTTGATGATCGACCCGGCAAACGAGGTCAAGAACTTCGGAGATGCGTTGCGCCTCGGCAAAGCCTGCGATGAAGCTGAGTTCTTCTGGTGGGAAGACGTATACATGGATGGCGGAGTTTCAACGTTCGCGCACCGCAAACTGCGTCAGCTCATCAAGACTCCGCTGCTGCAGACCGAACACATCAGATTGCCGGAACAACACATGAACTTCGTGATCGCCGATGGTACCGACTACGTAAGGGTCGGCGCGCATGAGGACGGCGGAATCACTGGTGCACTCAAAATCTTCCACGCCTGCGAAAGCGTCGGACTCGACGTGGAGACTCACGGGCCAGGTCCAGTGCACCGACATCTGATGTCTGCGGTGCGTAACACCAACTTCTACGAACTCGGGCTAGTCCACCCTAACGTCCGCACCACCAAAGCACCGGTATACGTCAACTACTCTGACGATCTAGACGCCATCGATCAAAACGGCTGCGTGTCAGCCCCCACCGGCAACGGCATCGGCGTACCGCTGGATTGGGACTGGATCAACGCCCATAAGACCGGTACTGAGGTTTTGGCGGAGGTTTAGCAACCGATACATCGCAGAATGCCTATCTGGGTACCACATAGAAACTGGCGCCCCGCATGCAAGTGAAAGCGTCTAGCATTAAGCATGTTCGTTTTTGCAGCCATATGGACCATTCTGCTCGTCGTCTTCATTTGGACCTTCTCAGACTATCGGAGATATCTGAGCCGGTACAACGTTGAAATGACCTACGGGCAATTCCTCAAGTCTTACTGGCACCGGATCTGGCGGTGATGAATGGTACTCCGATGGGCATAATGCAAAACATGAGGCGCGGCAATTTCTGGTCGATCCAGTATGCCCTATTGGTTGCCATTCTCTGCGGATTGGTAGCAGCTACTATCTCAGCATGTGAATCGCAGACACAACCCGAACCAACGGCAAAAGCACAACCGGAAGTTTCCACCAACGTCCAGCCGTATCAGACCGCTACTGTTGCACCAACTCTCATACCAACGGCTACACCTACTCCGCTACCAACAGCAACAGCAACCCAGACTCCCGCGCCAACGCTTACGCCGACGCCGGCTGTTGTAAGACCACAGGTCGATCCGCCGATAAGCGCGGACGAACTGAACACTCAATTCGAAGGGAACATAGAGTTCGCGTTCGACCTTTACCGTGCTCTCGTTGATCATGCCGAAAATATCTTCTTCTCGCCCTACAGCGTATCGTCAGCATTCGCAATGGCGTATGCGGGCGCACGAGGCGAAACCGAGCGTCAAATGGCCGAAACGTTGAGGTACAACTTGCCACAAAATCGGCTGCGCCCAGTTTTCAATGAATTGGAATTTCTACTCGCGTCTCGTGGGAAAGACGAAGACGACTTCCGATTGTTGAACGCAAACGCAGTGTGGATACAGAAAGATCACCCGTTACGTGGCGAATATCTCGATCTGGTTCGCGGAATTTACGGCTCTGGCGTGAGGCTGACTGACTTTCGTGATGCGCCTGAAGACGCTCGAGCCGATATCAATCACTGGACGTCCGAACAAACGGAGCAACAGATCAATGACTTGATACCAAAAGGTGCAATTAAAACCAATACTCGGTTGATTCTCACAAATGCCATCTATTTCAAAGCCGATTGGGAAAACGCGTTCAGTGCGGCAAATCCAATTATGCAACCTTTCTTCATGTTAGACGGTAGCGAGTTAGATGTTGCTATGATGTTCCAAGAAACAAGATTCGACTATGCAGAAGGTAACGGATACCAAGCTGTCAAATTGCCCTATATAGGCGATGAGCTATCAATGATTGTAATAGTTCCAGACAAAGGAAACTTCAAAGAATTCGAAAGTTTAGTTGAAGCTGAGAATATCTCAAATATTATCTCAAGCATGCGTAACAGGGATGTCATTCTAACTATGCCAAAGTTCAGGTCGCAATTCAATCTCACACAATCGTTGTTCAACATTGGATTAACCGACGCATTCAATTCCGATTCAGCTGATTTTTCTGGAATGGACGGGAACTCATGCCCTCCCCAAGAAGACCCTTGTTTGCTGATCTCAGGTGTCCTCCACGAGGCGTTTGTATTGGTGGACGAGCAGGGAACTGAAGCCGCTGCCGCTACTGCGGTATTTGGCAACAATATGAATGAATCAGCAATAGAACCGCTTCCTCCCATTCGATTGACCATCGACCGCCCATTCATATTCCTGATCCGAGACCGCGAAACCGGCACCATCCTCTTCATGGGCAGAATAGAGAATATGGAAGGCCTGACACCGCAATAATCTATTCAGAAAATCTCACCCCCGCAACTCCACCTTCCCGTCATCGTCAATTCCCGTCACACCTTCGCAGCTCTCGTAGATCACCGCGCGCACTGTCGAACTGCGCGTCTCGCCTGGCTGGAACATCAGCGATGTCGATGTGTCGCTGCCGGGTTCTGGCATACCGCTTGGCAGACTTGTGAAGGGTTCTAACCCCACGTTGTAGGTGCGCATGTACCATGGGTATCCGCTGTGCCCGCCGAATACCTGCCAGTACCACAGGTATCGAAACACGTCGGAATCCCAACGCAATCCGATGCCTACACCTCGGTCAGGATTCGTCACCGCGTACCAGCCGTCAACCAAGTTATTGAATGACAGATAGTCGACTAATCGGTCCGATTTAGGTGGGAATGCAGTGAGGTCTACCTCTGCCCCGTCGGGCGCTTCGGCTTGTGGCCAGGAACCGACGCGTCCGGGCATCAATCTCGAACCTGTCGGCACGGTGCCATCTGGCGATTCAGGCACTATGAAGTCGCCGCCAGCGAAGTCTAGGATGCAGTTCGGCGTGAGGAAGGGATCGCCGAGTGCTACATGCTGTCCCCACTGTGCGGGAGCCGGTTCTTCAGCCTCGTTGATCAGTGTGTCGGTCACGGTTATAACGGGCGACCCAGATTCGAGAGTCACTAATTTTTCGATCCAGAAAGGCGTTCTGACGGCGCGCACTGAGAACTTGGCGGAAACGCGAGTCGCAGAATCTTCGACGATCTGAGCATCCCACGGCATCATGTTGGTCTCGTTGTGCTGTCCGATCTCGGCGCCCATGTAGTCCTGCTGGAATCCTCCGGTTGGAGCTATCGTGTTCCAACCGCCGATGTAGAGGTCGTGGAAAATCCCTTCGCCCCATCCGGTAGACGGTACCCATAGGGATTGGTTGCGGACGCTCCACGGAGTTCGCCACATGAAATCGGTGTCGCTGGGCTTGTGAGCCAGCTCAAAGATGTCGGCGCCTTTATCGGCGATGATGCTCAAACGCAGAACTTCGTTCTCCATGACCACGGTTTTGAGTCCGCGATAGGTCCAAGCGTCAGATATCCTGCATCCATGTGTGCGTTCGTCTTGGTAATGCATCGCTTCGCTTTCTCCTGTGGTAGATGTTTGTGAATATCATTCTGTCATTTTCGCGCAGATAGCGATTTTGAGCTAAGAGGCGAGGGATTCCGGAGTGTTTGAGAGGATTTATGTTTTGTATCGACCTGCTAAGCGGCTTGGTGCTAGGGACCATTCCATATAATCCTTTCCAATCCATCACCTCCTAGTTCGAAGATGAATCGATATTGGACGCCTTAGCGATATTCCTAGTACTAACTTCTGCCTTCGCTCACGCGTCGTGGAATCTGATGGTGCGGAGCGCAAGCCGACCATCGGTTACTACAGCATTGATGGCGGTTGCATCCGCGGTATTGGTGCTTCCGCTGGCTATCTTCTTGCTCATTATCGATACCCCTGGAATCGTCGGGTGGTGGTTCATAGTTGCGACCATTGCACTGCACATCTGGTACTTCGCTACCTTAGGTTATGCCTACAACACTGGCGAACTCTCGATTGTCTATCCGGTGGCGCGGGGTCTCGGACTAGCGATTATTCCTATATTGGGCGTGTTTGTCATTGGAGAAAGCATGTCTTGGCTTGCCGTCATCGGAGCCGTATCTATAGTTGGCGGCATCATCTGCATCACGATTTCAGACATCAAAACCGAGACTCTAAAACGCGGCATAGCATCCGTAACCCGTTTTTTGCTGCCCAAGTTCCTTCTGCCTGCTACTCGCGAAGTGAGCCCCCACACGCCGCTGCTTCCCCCGATCACAGAGAGTGAATCGATACGTACCCCGCCCTCAGCCCGCAAGGGTAGAGTCAAAGAGTTGGTTGCGCTTATCCGTCCCGCGTGGCTGTTGGCGATTCTGACTGGGCTGGTGATAGGTATCTACTCGGTGGTAGATGCCCAAGGCGTGAAACACGTGCAGCCGGCGTTGTACATGTTTTTTCTGCAACTCGGTGGTGGATTGGGAATGATGGCGATACAGTCGCGTATAGAGACGACATCGGCATTTTTGGATGAAGCACGCCGCCATTGGAAGATCATCATCTTCGGCGGAATCTTGCAGTTCATCGCATATACGTTGGTCTTGACTGCGCTGACATTCTCACCGGTGAGCTACGTCGGTCCTTTCCGAGAAGTTTCGATCCTGATTGCCGTGGGATACGGCGCGGTTGTGCTGAAAGAACATGTGACGTCCGTTCGCATCTTGGGCGCTCTGATGATCGCTAGCGGTGGAATCGCTATTGCCTTAGCTCCATAAGAACTGTGATGCTTAAGGATTTGGAATGATTTTAAGGATGGACCGTTCGGAAGCAACCAAGCGGTTAACAACAAAAGTCATAGCCAATCATTCAAATCAAATGAGAATCACGGTTCAGATCAACCATTCTTGAATTTCTGCAAAGTCATCACCAATGCCGCGCTCGCGGGCACGGGGATACCAGCTTCACGACCGAGTCGCACGGCGGCACCAAGAATATCGTCCAACTCTAACTTCCCACCACGATTGAAATCGGATTGAAGCGACGATTGAAATTCGTCAGCTTCAGCAATGGCGTCTGACATCTTGGCGTCGACGATGCGGTTGGGAAACTTGACGCCATGCGCTTTGCCCACCGCGACAATCTCTTCCATCACCGTTCGGATCGTATTCTCTCCCTCTTGCATTTTCAGCACTTCTGGCAACGATGCACGCGCCGACGTCACAACCGTTCCCAATGCTCCGATCGCAACCATCTTAGACCATAACGCCGCGCGAATATCGGCGCTCACTTCCACCTGAATGCCGGGGACTGACAAAGCTGCGCGGACTTTCGCCACAAGCTTCGATATAGAGCCATCGCGCTCGCCAAACTCGATGCGGGCTGCACTGCCCGTTTGAACGACGTGTCCCGGTGACGCAATCGAAGTCTCGATATATGTCGCCCCTTCCAACACCCTTTGCCATCCGAACGTGGCAGCCAACGATTCGCCGCCGGTGATACCGTTCTGCACCGTTAAAACCACAGTCTCATCACCGACCATGGATCGCATACTGGGAATCGTATCGGCGTTGGAGTAGAGCTTGACGCAATGCAACACCATATCGACTACGCCGACTTCATCAGGCATCAGCGCAATCTGCGGATGCACAACGAAATCGCCCCAGTGCGAATCGACTCTCAACCCGTGCTCGCGCATGTTTTCGGCATGTCGTCCACGCGCAATCAGAACTACATCGGCCCCATTCCTGGCCAGTGCACCGCCATAGTATGCACCTACCGCGCCGGCACCCATGATCGCTATCTTCATGTGTAATTTGTCCTTTGCTGGAGTGCTTGCAAAATCGAACTCGGAGTTATCTGAACTGTGATTTTCGTATGATTTCAATGATTGGCATGTCTTACTTTTGCATATCGTCTTCGACGATCAACTATCGTGAAGAGCGAAGCAGAGGATGGGAGAATCACAGTCAATCATTAGAATCATACGAAAATCACAGTTCAGGCAACTCGCCGGCCAGCACCAACTATACTCATGCAAACCAAAGTCTACCGTTTCGACAATCGCGCATTCGACGAGTGCCGACCGATATCAATTGAACCCGGTTTCATGCCGAACGCTGAAGGCTCGGCACTCGTGGAACTGGGAAACACCCACGTTATATGCACCGCTACCGTATCGACTGATCTTCCGCGTTGGATGCGTGGTCGTGGCACTGGATGGGTCACCGCCGAATATGGCATGTTGCCTCGCTCAACATCCGAGCGCGTCGACCGAAGACGCGCTTCCACCAGCGGTAGAAGTCGAGAGATCGAACGGTTGATCGGAAGATCATTGCGTGCCATCGTTGATATGTCGGCTCTCGGAGAACATTCCATCACCATCGATTGCGATGTTCTACGCGCTGACGGTGGAACTCGTACCGCTGCGATTACTGGCGGTTACGTAGCCCTCGTGCAAGCCGTCGAATCCCTGTCTCTGAAAGCCGCGAGACGAAACCGCATCATCAAAGACAGCGTCGCTGCAATATCTGTAGGCATTGTTGATGGAAACTGCGTCCTAGATCTGCCGTACGCTGAAGACTCGCGAGCTGAAGTGGATATGAATATCGTGATGACTGGCTCGGGCTCCTATGTGGAGGTTCAAGGCACTGCGGAAGCTGAACCTTTCTCTGCCGAGCAGTTGAACTGTATGCTTGATTTGGGACGGATAGGATGCGCTGAGATGACGGCGGCACAAGCAGCCGCTCTAGATTTTCAAAACTGAACACATCGAACTGCGAATCTGGAACACATCACTTGAAAACACGACACCCCATATACATCTCCGTCATCGGCGGTGATCGTAATCACACCACAACCGAAGGGCTGCAAATGGCAGAGGCCGTCGGACGTTGCATAGCAGAATCGGGATGCATCCTTGTCAATGGCGGTATGGGTGGCACTATGGAGCGCGCGGCCAAAGGTGCGAAATCGGCTGGCGGCACCACTATCGGCATCCTGTCGTCAACGGATCGGAACGATGCCAACGAATACATCGATTACGCCATACCGACTCCGCTCGGATACGTCAGGAACGTCCTCGTCGCCAATGCCAGCGATGCCGTAATTGTTTTGCCCGGCAAGTGGGGCACATCGAACGAGATGAGTTTTGCGATGATCGCAGGTATTCCTGTAGTTGCCATTGCAGGTTGGGAAATCAACCTGCGCGACGATCAAGGTCAAGCTGGCTACTCAGAAGTGACTTACGCAGCAGATGCTGAAGAAGCCGTTCAGATGGCGATCAAGTTTGCACAGCAGAGGCGAGGCGATGTCTGAACAAATGCCTATTGTTAACCTCATCGCGCGTTCTTGTTGCAAACTTGTTGAACATGAGCAAGATTAAATCTGTACACGGAAAAGAGATCCTCGACTCGCGCGGCAACCCGACGGTATATGCCGAGGTGTTGCTCGATGATGGCACAATGAACGGTGCTTCTGTGCCGTCTGGTGCGAGCACCGGTGAAAACGAGGCTTGGGAGTTGCGCGACGGCGACCCCAAACGTTTCAACGGCAAAGGGGTGCAAAATGCCGTCGCAAACATCAATGGTCCGCTGAACGACATCGTCGTAGGTCTCGATGCCAACGACCAACGCTCGGTTGATGAAGCGATGATAGATGCTGACGGTACTAGCAACAAGTCCCGGTACGGAGCTAACGCGTTGCTTGCAATCTCGATGGCCGTCTTGCGTGCATCGTCTCGCAGCCAAGGCGAATGGCTTTACGACCTTGTAGCTGACCATATCGGCAATGAAGACAAATACGTCTTGCCAGTGCCGATGCTCAACATCTTCAACGGCGGCGCGCACGCTGCTGGCTCAACCGAGTTCCAAGAGTTCATGGTCATGCCCGCCGGCGTCGAATCGCTTTCCGAAGCTTTGCGTGCCGGTTCTGAAATCTACCAAGCACTTGGGAAACTCCTGCAGAGCGAAGGTCTATCCACATCTGTAGGGTTTGAAGGCGGTTTCGCACCTGTTGGGCTCACTAATCGTCAGGCTTTGGGATACGTGACTCACGCTATCGAGAGTGCGGGCTATCTTCCGGGCGAGCAGATCTTCATCGCCCTGGACCCGGCTGCCAGCGAGTTCTACGTACCTGAAGTGAAACGCTACAGCATGAAACGCGAAGGACTGCGTCTGACACCCGCGATGATGGCGGAAGAATACAGCCGTTTCTGCGCCGAGTATCCGATATGCAGCATCGAAGATGGACTTGCCGAGAACGATTGGGACGGATGGAAGATTATAACCCGAAAGATCGGCGATCATGTGCAGCTGGTCGGCGACGATCTGTTCGTGACGCAGACGAGATTCCTCGAACGGGGCATCGATGAACAGGCCGCCAACGCGATTCTGATCAAGCCAAACCAAGTCGGAACAGTGACCGAGACGCTAGACACTATCCGCCGCGCTCGAAAGGCCGACTTCGGAGTGGTGGTCAGTCATCGGTCTGGCGAGACTGAGGACACCACAATCGCCGATATCGCTGTAGGCTCTGGATGTGGGCAGATCAAATCTGGCGCTCCAGCGCGCAGCGAGAGGGTCGCCAAGTACAACCGGTTGCTACGGATCGAAGATTGGGCCGGAGAAAAAGGCCGATATGCAGGAATGAGCGTAATCAAGCGTTAGAGGACTCATTTTCCCGTCGCGCAGTGTAATCTGCAATTAGCGAACCGCACAGACCTAAACAGACAGACAGGAACAAATCAAAAGCATGAGCAGAACCAAGATCGGTATCAACGGCTTTGGAAGAATCGGAAGACAGGTATTCCGCACCATCAGCCAACGCCATCCCGACAAACTGCAGGTCGTTGCCATCAACGACCTTGCTAACCCTCAGCAACAAGCGCATCTGCTCAAATACGACTCCACTTACGGGAGATACGATGGCGAAGTCGATATCGTCGATGACGCATTAGTGATCAATGGCGAGACGATCACTGTATTCTCGGAACGCGATCCCGCCAACATACCTTGGTCCGACGCCGATGTCGATATCGTGATCGAATCTACTGGCTTCTTTACCGATGCTGAACAGGCATCCGCGCACCTCTCTGGCAATGTCAAAAAAGTCATCATCTCAGCGCCTGCGACCAACGAAGATATCACCATCGTTTTGGGCGTCAATGATGATGAATACGACTCTTCAATCCATAACGTAATCTCTAACGCTTCTTGCACCACGAACTGCGTAGCACCGATGGCGAAGGTGCTGAACGAATCGTTCGGGATTGAACATGCGCTGATGTCTACGATCCATGCTTACACCAACGATCAAAACATTCTCGATCAGGTGCATAGCGACCTCAGACGTGCCCGAGCCGCAGCCAACAGCATCATCCCAACTACTACTGGAGCCGCAAAAGCAGTTACTCTGGCGATCCCTGAATTGCAGGGCAAGATCGATGGCATGGCGTACCGTGTACCTGTCATCACCGGTTCCGTCACAGACCTAACGGTAAGTTTGTCCAAACCGGCAACCGCTGACGACATCAACGGCGCGTTCCGTACCAGCGCAGCGGGGGAGCTCAACGGCATCATCCAGGTTTCCGATGAACCTTTGGTTTCGGCAGATTACATCGGCACTCCCCACTCATGCACCATCGACGCACTGTCCACCGCCGTCATCAGCGAGGATGGCGATAGTGCCGGAACTTTCGTAAAGGTCGTCGGATGGTACGATAACGAGTGGGGCTATTCAAGCCGAACTGCCGATTTGACGGCACGAATCGCATTGTCTCTATGACACCGCAAACAGTGTTTGCACATGCGGCAGAAGACACCTTTCCGCCGTATCTCAGATCACTATGAATTGCCATCACAGGTAAAGCGCATACAATCTCAACCAGCAAGCGCACAAGCGCAAAACATGAACCAGTCCGATAACAGCACAACTGTAGAAACCGCCAGCAATGACGGACCGTCATCCAGCGATAACGCTGTCAGTCATCCGCAACAAAATCAGCAACACGTCGTCGATGACATGGCGGCTTTCCTCAACGTCTTGCCCAGCTACTATCGGACCGGGCTCGATGGACAATTAGCCTCCCCTCATCAAATCTCTGAGCTGCTAGAAGTCATCATCGATCTCGGTCGAGTGCCAGAAGCGCGCTTCGTGGACGGCTCCATAGTGCTGAGCGACCGCGAAGCTACCCGTGAAGACATCCAGTCTGTCATCGCCGGTCTAGGAAGATTCGGTGATGACAATCGCGCCGGCATCGAACGTACCCTGCATCGATTTTCAGCAATAAGAGACCGCGAAGGAACGCCAGTAGGACTCACCTGCAGAGTTGGACGCGCCGTGTTCGGCAGTGTACGTTTGATTCAAGATTTGATCGAATCTGGGCGTAGCGTCCTCATTCTCGGACGTCCCGGCGTGGGAAAGACCACCATTCTTCGAGAAGTTGCCCGCGTATTGGCTGACAATGCATCACGGCGAGTCGTCATCGTAGACACTTCAAATGAAATCGGCGGAGACGGAGCCGTAGCGCATCCGGCAGTCGGAAGAGCCCGGCGAATGCAGGTTCCCAACACTGAACTGCAACACCGCATCATGATTGAAGCAGTCGAAAATCACATGCCAGAAGTCGTCGTGATCGACGAAATCGGCACCGAACTCGAAGCCATCGCGGCGCGCACCATTGCAGAACGCGGCGTTCAGCTTGTAGCCACTGCACACGGCAATACCTTAGGAAACGTCATCAGCAATCCTACTCTCTCCGACTTAGTCGGCGGAACTCAAGCTGTCACTCTGGGAGACATCGAAGCCCGACGACGACGCACTCAGAAAACCGTGTTGGAACGTAAGCACACCCCAACATTCGACGTCGTAGTCGAGATGCATGAACGCAACTACGTCGGTGTTCACAACGATGTCGGTCGAGCCGTGGACCGGATGTTGCGCGGGCTCCAAGTGCCACTAGAGATGCGACGTCTGAAAGAAGATGGCACGATCGAATCGCAAGTCGAAGATGCTATGCAATCTGAAGACGGTTTCGAAACTGCCGCGTTCGATCTAAACTCGATACGGTCGCCTAGAAGATCGTTCGAACTATCGAGTGAATCCAACAACGGCGACACGTCTCGCGCAGCCCCATCGGAATCGCGCGACGAAGGAACATCGACGATATCGGACCCGCCACCAGTTCGAGTCCATCCGTTTGGCGTGCCTCGCGATACGATAAGATCGGCAATTCGTGCCATGGGCGTTCCAGCAGCGCTCTCAGATTCGGCTCGCGAGGCCGATGTACTGGTTACAACCAAACTTCACTATGGCCGACGTCCACCGGCAGTCAAGCGCGCCGAACGCGACGGTGTTCCGGTGTATGTGCTTCGACGCGGCACTCGTGAACAAATCGAGCAGTTTCTGAGCCGGTTCGAAACGCAGCGTCCGCCATTGACCAACGGCAAATCCTCGTCATCATTTGAAGACGAGATCGTCGTTGAGGAAGCCCTTGAAGAGGCTGAACGCGCCGTCGAACGCGTCTTGAGCGGCGACCGCAAAGTCAACCTTTCGGCTCAGTCGGCACATATCCGCCGATTGCAGCACGCCCTCGCCGCACGCTACAACGTCGGATCATCAAGCACCGGACACGAACCTAACCGACACGTGATCATCCGTCGTAGACGCCGATGATATCCGCCGATCCTGTCAGAGATTTCGGAACTCGATAATGTCACGCAAGTCGGTCTTCAAAGCCCCGTTCATCTCATTTGAAGGCGGGGAAGGTGCTGGTAAAACCACGCAGGTAGAACTGCTCGCAGAGCGTTTAACCAAAATCGATCTGCGAGTGCTCGTAGTGCGAGAACCAGGTACAACGCCCCTTGGAGAACAGGTTCGCACTATCATCAAATCGTCGAACAGCAACATTCCCGCCGCGGACGCTTTGCTATTCATGGCCGCTCGCGCGCAACTCATGCATGAAATCATCTTGCCAAACCTCAAGAATGGCACAACGGTAATTTGCGACCGTTTCTCAGACTCGACAATTGCGTATCAAGGCTACGGCGGCAACCTCAACCTCGATCGATTGAAACGCGCGAACGAACTCGCCACCAACGACGTAGCACCCGACCTAACTATCCTGCTCAACGTTACACCTCAACTGGGTTTGGCACGCCGAAACAGTGCCGACGAACACGATGGTGAAACTCACCGCCGGTTCGAGGAGCTGCCCATGCGATTCCACCGAAGCGTACAACGCGGATACCGTCAACTAGCCAGTCGCGAACCCAACCGATGGGTTGAGGTCGACGCATCGCGGAACCCTGACGAGGTAGCCAAAGATGTCTGGCAGAGCGTCTCCCAGTTCTACGATTTGAGTTAACCTGAAACATCGCACAATCAAGTAACCCAAGCAACAAGAAAGACCCAACCAACATGCGAACTAACACGATGAAGCGGAAGATGATCGATGGTGGCATCACCCACGGACCCTTCGTAGGATGGCCGGCGCCGGCGCTAGTTGAGCTCATGGGATGGGCTGGCTTCGACTTCGTAGTGATCGACTGCGAACACGGCATCATGGATTACGAGACGTCCGAGAACATGATCCGCGCCGCCGAGTTGTCAGATACTACTCCCATCGTGCGTATCGGAATGAACGACCAGCAACACATCCAACGCTATCTCGAAGGCGGCGCACAGGGTGTTATGATCCCGCTCATCAACAATGGCGAACAAGGCCGTCAAGTAGTCGATTCCGTCAAGTATCCACCAGTCGGAAAGCGCGGCGGTTTCTCCGGACGCAGCGCCATGTTCGGCATTCAAGACCAGGCCGAATACGTCAAACAAGCCAACGAAGAGACGTTTGTCTGCCTTCAGATCGAGACGCCGGAGAGCATCGAAAACGCGGACGAAATCATCGCCGTCGAAGGTGCAGATTGCATCTTCTTCGGACCGGGCGATCTATCTCTGAACATGGGATACCCCGGTCAGATATCGCATCCCGAGGTAGTGAGCGCAATCGAAACCTTAGTTGAAAAGACCCACGAAGCCGGCAAGATTTCCGGCACTCTCGGTGTAACCATCGAGCAGGCACACTTCTGGCAAGAGCGTGGCGTCCAGTGGATAGTAAGCGGCGCCTCCCGCTTCCTGCTAGCCGAGGCGAGGGCGTATCTTACTGGTGCGCGTGGTTAACTGTGATTTGCGAAAATGACCATCAAAGCACTCGCGTGCTGATGGCATATTCCGCCCTATGAACAATCCTCCTAATTTTTCCAATCGCACGATATATCACGCGGACAATCTGGCGATTCTCAAAGGGATGAACTCTGGTTCGGTCGATCTCATCGCTACTGATCCGCCATTCAACAAGAACCGCGACTTCCACGCCACACCGGATAGTCTCGCCAAAGGCGCCAAGTTTCAAGATCGTTGGAATTGGGATCGGGATGTCCATGAGGAGTGGATGGATGAGATGCACGAAGAATGGCCCGGCGTATGGGGAGTGATACAAGCCGCAAGACTGTCATACGGTGATGACATGGGCGCGTTCCTCTGGTGGCTGGGGGCGGTTGATGGAAGATGCATCGTGTGTTGCGGGATGATGGGTCCATATATCTGCATTGCGACCACACGGCACATGCATATATCAAAGCGTTGATGGACGGAGTTTTTGGTAAACATAACTTACTAAACGAGATCGTTTGCTACTACAAAACTGGTGGCGTGAGTAAACGTTGGTTTGGTCGTAAACACGACACAATTCTGTTGTACAGCAAGTCGGATCGGCACACATTCAACCCTTTGAAAGAAAAGTCGTATTTGACGCACAGATATGGTTTTTCCAACATTGAGATTTTTCAAGACGAAATGGGTCCATACACAATCGTAGGTATGCGCGATGTTTGGGACATCCCGGCTTTACGCGGCAACCAATCAGAATCTACTGGCTACCCGACCCAAAAACCACTAACACTCTACGAACGAGTAATCGAGGCGAGTTCCAATCCGAACAACATCGTGCTGGATCCATTCGCAGTCTGTGCAACCACTCCCATAGCCGCCGAGAGACTTGGCCGGCAATGGATCGGTATCGACATTTGGCAAGGCGCACACAGGTTGGTGCTGGAACGCCTTGACCGCGAATTCCTCTCAGTGCCGGAAGTTGCAAGCGGACGTCTATTCAGCCTCGGCGATGTCACCTACACCAAAAAGCCGCCAACACGAACCGATGATCGTATAGAAGCCGCGCCCGAACTTATTCTTCGAGACCCGCAACGTGTGCCGAAGTATCAGCGGTTGTCGCACGACCGAATGAAGTCTTACCTCGCCGATGCTCAACGGAACTGGCGAGGGCGTGTGATATGCGCCGGATGCGGACGCGGCTACGACATCCGCATGATGCACCTCGACCACAAGAGGGCGCGATCTGAAGGGGGGCGGTGACTACATCACCAACCGCGTCCTTCTATGCGGACAATGCAACGGACGCAAAGGAAGCAGGCTTACATTGTCCGGATTATGGGATAGAAACATTGATGATGGATGGATAGCGAGCGACGAGCTAGAGAATCCGAACGTCGGACCGCCGAGATGGCAAGGGACGTTCGTGACGAAATTGGGCGTTGATTGGATACCTCAGATCATGGCTAGACTGCGATATAATGCGCTTTGAATGCACCCACCTCAAACCAAATTGCATCAAATTCAATCCGCTGTAGTCACCGGGGCGTTTAGCTTCACTGGGCGATATATCGCACAGCGTCTGCTTGAACGTGATGTCCGAGTGACTACGCTGACGCGGCACGACGATACGCACAACTACTTTGGCGGCAGGATAGATAAGGCACCGTTAGATTTCACCGATCAAGGACGCCTGGCTAGTGCGCTAGAAGGTGCCGATGTTCTGTTCAACACTTATTGGGTCAGATTCGAACGCGGCGGAACAACGTTCGAAAGTGCTATCCAGAACTCCAGAACTTTGTTCGACACTGCCAAGGAAGCCGGCGTTTCCAAGATCGTTCACATCTCCGTCGCCAAGCCAGCACCCGATTCTCCACTGCCCTACTTCAGCGGCAAGTGGCGGGTTGAAGAGGCACTGAAAGAGTGCGGCGTTTCATACACTATCTTCAGACCAACGTTGGTTTTCGGACTAGATGACATCCTCATCAATAACATCGCATACGCCCTCAGACGATATCCATTCTTCCCGGTCTTGGGCGACGGCAACTATGAGGTGCAACCGCTCTTCATCGAAGATCTCGCTGCAAAAGTCGTAGAGGCAGCTTCATCAATGGAGAGCTTAACGATCGACGCGGCAGGTCCAGACAAGATGACCTTCAACGATTTGCTCTATCTGTTGGCTGACAAAATGCAGGTGAAAGCGCGTCTGATTCATACTCCGCCAGCAATCGGATTGGGATTGACCAGCATCGTTGGATTGCTGGTACGGGATGTTGTGCTGACTCGAGATGAGGTTGATGGTTTGATGAGCGGACTGCTCACATCGGAAGAAACACCGATTGGAAATACGAAGTTAAGCGATTGGCTAACTGAGAACGCCGATCTGCTGGGTCGAAACTATCAATCTGAGATCAAGCGCAACTTCAGGCTGTAGAGTGAGCGCGAATTTGACTTCGCATTCGGCAACGATGCGGTCAGAACAACCTTAGTACTCTGAACCGCTCACGTCTATCGCAGTCAGGCTTTTCTAATCCCAAATCTGCAGCACAGCCACGCCTACCCCTATAGCCAAGATGATAAGTCCCCCGAGTCGCCAAACAGAACGCTCCAAATCGGCTTTGACGCGTTCCAAGTCGGTCTTGGTGGCGAGATGTCGAAGTTCGGTTTCCAACTTGGTTTCCAGCACTGTAACTCGATCCTCCAACAATAACATTTTGGTCCTTTCAAGTTGCCAATCCCACGTTGGCATTACACGAAATTCAGATCGCACTAACCTGAATCCGGTTTTGACTTAGTTCCACTAATCCCAAATCTGTAGCACAGCCACGCCTACGCTTACCGCCAATACCATCAGTCCGCCAAGTCGCCATACTGCACGATCCAGATCGCGTTGCAATTCGCTCCTAACGCGTTCCAAGTCAGCCTTTGTCGCGACGTGCCGCAATTCCGTGTCCAACTTGGTCTCCAGCACTGTAACTCGATCCTCCAATAATCCGGTTTTGACTTAGTTCCACTAATCCCAAATCTTGAGCACGGCTACGCCGACACTGACAGCCATAATGATCAAGCCGCCAAGGCGCCAAACTGCTCGCTCCAAATCGCGCTCTAGTTCACCCCTAACCCTTTCAATGTACTTCTTGACAGACTCCAAGTCAGCCTTCGTTGCGACGTGCCGCAATTCCGTGTCCAACTTGGTCTCCAGCACCGTCACCCGTTCATCAAGAGATGCCATAACTATCCTCTCATGCTTACGATATCTTCATAATACACTACCATGCCTTAGATGTCTAGATGACTCAATCAGATTCACGAAACGTCCCATCACAACCGATGTTATAAGCTCTTCCTTTCACACCTCAATTCGTACTGTTCCCATGCAACCACTCCGAGACGATCCTATCATCATGCTCGAAAGCCAGATCCGGCATGGTAGAAATCGGAAAGACTCGCGCATCGGACGTCTCATCCCCCGCTACTAGCTCCCCAGATACTCGATTGGCTTCATAGACTACCAGAACGACTGTCTGGCCTTCCTCGCTGAACACTCCAATCAGTCGACTAACTTCGACCTGTAATCCACACTCTTCAAAAACCTCCCGCTCCAGCGCGCGTTCCAAACGTTCGCCGCGATCTACATATCCAGACGGAAAACTCCACTTTCCCAATTGCGGTTCGATGGCACGCTTCAACAACACGATGCCGTCATCTATCGGAATAATTGCTGCGACTGCGACTTTAGGGTCTGAATAGATGATGCGACTGCACTCTGTGCATCGATGATGACCACCATCTATCGGCTCCAACGTCGGCAGGTTATGGTGATGCTCTTTCATGTGCCCTCAAAACATCAGATGTGCGTGAATCCATTGATTCACCTTTGTTGGAACGGCTAAGATATCTTCATGGATACATTGCGAATAGTGATGATGCCTCTCGGCATCCTTCATCTGGCACTTGTCGGGATAGTTGCTTTGGTCGGTTCTTTTGCCGACGGCGGCGATTTCTGGTCGCGTCTGGTGATAACCATAATTCAACCAGCGGCCGCCTTAGCATTGTTGGCGCTCGTGTTCGTCAGAGAGTTGCCCAAAGCGTTAGCAACTTTGTTCGCTTCGATCCTTGCGATCAGCATCATAGCCGACCTCGGGTTTGCCATAATGATCGCCACCGGCAATATCAAAGGCGATTGGCCACTGCCTCTAGTCTTCGCCGTTGTCCCAGCAATCGCACTGTTCTACACAGCATTCCTACGACACATCAAACGCCCGACAACCTTCGATACCACGATTAGCATGCATCAGATCGGCTGACTTTGATGCTGCAACAGATCCGTCAAGCCGTCATCTGCGAGAATATTGGTTGCAACTTGGCACGTGCGGCTGCCGATTTCTCGCCATCTTGAGACTCGTGGATCGGCACCTCTTCGTCGAGGTCCGCGTTCAGATCGTAAAGTTCGCCCGTTTCGTACAGCTTCCAATCGCGGTCTCGTACGAACCGAACGCATTGTGCTGTGTTGCGCGCACTCATCGGCTCGAAGTGGAAGAATATCCAATCTTTCGGATTGCCCTGCGCGCCAGTCAACTGCGGATAGAACGATGTCCCGTCGATGAAGTAATCCTCAGGCGCGTCGACGCCCGACGCTTCTAGCATCGTCGGAAGGAAATCCGTGACGTCGATAAGGTCGGAGTTCACTACACCTGCAGGTACCGTGCCCGGCATCTGAGCTATCAGCGGGACATGAGTGCCACGATCATTCGTCTTTCCCTTGCCGCCGCAGATTTCGTTGTGCCGATGCACCATCGAGCAGACATCGTGCGGCGAACCGTTGTCGCCCGTGTAGATCACTAGCGTATCCTCGCTCAAGCCTTGCGCCTCGAGGTGGTCCAACAGTCTTCCAATCACCTTGTCGTGATACTCGACCATGTCTTTGTAGAAACGCGGATCATCTGCAAAAGCGCCATCTTCCAACGCGGCCCATGTCCTACCGCCTAGCGTCTTGTTGGTAGGCGGCTCGAAGTTTGCGAACTCCGGACTGTCAGGCGATGGTTCATGTGGCTTGTGCGTCAACGCCATCGGCCAGTAGACGAAGAACGGGTTATCGTCGTCCTTCTTGCGGTCGATGAAGTCGATGATGTAGTTGCAGAACATGTCATCGCCGTACTTGCCTGCGGTGTCGTCGCGATATGCACCGTTCTCGTAGATGATGGGATCCTTGTACCTAGATCCCTTCTCCTCGGTGTGGTGGGCGTGCCATACGCAGAATTCGTCGAAGCCGGCATCCTCGATCTTCTGACCTTTATTCCTCTTCTCCGGCATCTCATCTGGCGGGTTGTAAGAATAGAGTTGCCACTTGCCGGATATGCAGGTGTTGTAACCGGCATCGGAGAATAGATGCCCAAAAGTGACCTCATCTGGACGCATCAATCCGAAGCCGATGTAGTTCCTGAAGTTGTGCTTGCCGGTCATCAACGCAACGCGCGTCGGAGTGCATAACGGCAAGACGTGTCCATCCTCGAAGCGCATCCCGTTAGCCGCCATACCGTCCAAACGCGGCGTAGCATAAGACGTGCCGCCGTTGACGCCGATGCACTCGTATCCGAGGTCATCGGACATGATCATGATGATGTTAGGTCGTTTCTGTGTCATGGCTAACCTTTCCTGTTCCCTAAAACACTGTATCACCTTGAAGCGGCGCGCGGATGGACTGTGGTGGTGGATGGCAGGTATTCACGCTATCGTCGAAGTTTGGGATTGTGAAAACCTGTGGGTGGCTCGAAGTCGTGGATAGAGATAGTCGCTTGAAACGATGTAATGGATATAATCATAAAGGGTGCATTAGATGCCATCGATGTGATACACTAGAATAGACGTATCGACTTGGACTGACATTGAAACGACTTGGTATTACGAAAATGTCGCCAAACGCACTCACCCTGAACCCGAAGAGGATTGGGTCGATCGCGTGATTGACGATCCATTCCACATAGAGAGACAGCTCAACGGTAGAATCAGTTACTACGGCTACATTTAAGAGGAACAAAAATGGTTGCGAGTCATCGTCGAAAACGGTCGACTCTTCAACCGCTACTTCGACCGCACAAAACTGAAAGAATGGGGCAGACCATGAACCTCGCAATTGCATACGCCCCTGAGAGCGACACTCTCGACCTCGGGAACGGGCTCGCCGGCAGTGACGGACAGCAGGTAGCTGATCGCCTCACAGTGTTTTTCGATGAAGACGAAGTCGTGGGCATCACCCTAGAAAACGCCACTGAAGTCCTTGCTCCGTTGCTCCAAAGACTCTTTGCCTATCGTGAAGAGCTGTTGGAACCCGCACAAATGCTTCGGGATGAGGGAGAGCCGATCTCCTAGCTGAGTTTCGGTTTACGTCAATCGCGACGCGAGGGCGATATGCGGCCTGTTGATGGTTGCATCGATTGATGGATCAAAATGTCATAAAGCATGTCTTGCGACTTCCGGGCACCCACGCATTCGATCTTTATGAGCGCCGACCTGGTCAATACCAGCTGATTGCCCCGATCATGCATGAGGATGGCGACATGATCGACATCTATTTGCAAGACAGCCCTGAAGGAGGCGGCAAGGTACGAATTTCCGACTTCGGATTGACGCTGATGCGGCTTTCGTACAACTTTGAAGTCAATACCCAGACTCGACAACGCATCTTCGACAGCATCCTCATCAACAACGGAATCGAAAACGCGGAAGGCAATCTTTATCTGGACACTACCCTAGACAGGCTGTACGAGTCAGTGTTGCAGTTCGCTGGCTGCGCCCAAAAAGTGTGCAACATGCGCTACTGGAGCCGAGAAATAGTCCGCAGCGCATTTTATGACGACCTCGGCGACTACTTGAACCAAGCTCTCGGCAGGTTTCAACCGCAACAGAGTGTCTCACCCATCGACGACCACCCCATTAGTGTGGATTGGACTCTCACCCACAAAGGACGTAGTTTCTATATATTCGGAGTGCGCGGCAACGAAAAAGCGAAAAACGTTGCCATCGCTCTTCTAGAGTTCCAAAAAGCAAACTTGCCTTTCATAAGCCTCGTCGTTCACGAACAGATGGAAGATCTGGGACGGCGCGAGCAAATCTACCTGACCAAGAACGCAGACACGCAGTATCCGGTCTTGGGCGATTTTCAGGAGAAGGGTTTGGACGATATTCTGCGATTCGCGGCTTAGGTGGCGCAGGAGTATTAGAGTGGGCGGAATGGTAGGACGAAAACAAACAGCCGTTTTGAGGACGCGACACCGTAGTACGAAAGCAACCACAGCCGCACCTGGCAAGTAGCATAGATATTTTACGGACCGGTTGGTCGCGGCCATAACTGGCAAACCATCTGGGCCAACCACTTCCCACGCCTCTGGATCTGCTCTTCGTCCCATACATCCAATCCCGCATTACGAATTTTCCTGTTGAGAAACAGATTGTCAGACTTTTCTATGAGATTTAACTTTTTGTCCCACGCTTGATTGCTTGCTCTCTTGTTCAATCCACTACGAATCAATGTGAGATTACCTAGTGTATGAATTAACCTGTCCCTTAACTCAATGGCTTGATTTCGTTCGTACTCCAGTAGCAATGGCCAATCATTCTCCTTCCAACTTTGCGGCATCAAGTGTTCCACCTCTAGATCCGGCGACACATCTTGATGTCCTGCGTCTGGCGATATCATCCAGAGCTCTACCGCCTCTAACACCAATTTCTGTACGTACCACGGCATCCTGCGATTGAGCACTGCCCATTCGACATCTGAATCACTAGGCCACCGGTTGCTCGTCCTCGTATAATCAGAGAGATGATCGCCAATCCGTCCAGCTAACTGGTCGGTGGTGCATCCGTTGTCGTGGATGTCCTCAATTAGATCAAAACCAACTTGATCATAGCTTTGCGCGCGATGACCACATATGAGACGGCGAGCCAAATAACTCTCTAGATGAACGAAACACGCGGA
The DNA here is from genome assembly GCA_965242765.1 of Dehalococcoidia bacterium. GTDB lineage: Bacteria > Chloroflexota > Dehalococcoidia > Lucifugimonadales > Lucifugimonadaceae > Bin127. Next base: position 513,629 of record CBDESY010000004.1, read on the forward strand.
TCGAACATCCTGGTCACAATTCAAACGGCTAAATGTTCTGTTCAACTCCAAAATCATTGGCCACCAACCACCAATGCCCATCCACAATCGACGATTATGGAATCGACGTTCTCTGGTTGAAACCATAGTGTAGGTTTTTTCATTTTTTCTGAAATAGGCCGCATCTTCAATCAATTCATCCCCAATAACTTTCAGCTCATCTGTCCGATTGTTCACATAATCTGAAAATTCTCGAAACACACGACGTGTGCCTACAGGACGTGTGAGTTTGCTCTCAAGCCAATAATCCGCAAAAACGTCAGACCTCTGCCGTCTACCAATCCCACGCCCCGTCTCTTGTTTCCACCATGCATCGTCAAAATCATCCAAATATATGTCATAAAATCTATCCAAATCAATACCGTTTTGTTGGTCTGCTTTATAAAGCAAGAAGTTTTTGATCTTGTCCCATTCCGTTAGACGTTCGCCACGTGCATTGAGGGTTTCGAAAATCTTGTGTTCTTCTTCATGTCCAGCAAGATAAATGGCTACTACCCTAAGATTATTGACAATGGCGTTCCTCAATGCATTAGCTGACATTTCAAGTGATGCGCGGTCAGAATTCAACCAACGTTGAATCTGTCCGAGGAAAAACCTATAGCAATCCGCCATATTGCCTTTGACATTTAATTTATCCACATTTCGGGACATGATCTCTGCAAACCCGCGATAGCGATCACTCGCGTGCTCGATCTTCAATGGATTTGTCTCCGAATTGTTCTCGATCAAATTTCGCATTGGTCGATCGGGAATCTGACGAAACCTAAACTCATCTGCCACCCCCGACATCATTAACTGCAGCGTCGTTAATCTTTGTTGACCATCGATGACTCGCCATCGATCTGCCGATTCGGGGGTGTACCCGCTTTGCTTGAGGACGAGCGTTCCGAAAAAATGCGATTCGACGTTTTTCGGGTCTATGTCCGTTGAACCATTACGCAGTGCATCAGTTATGAGATCCTCGGCAGCTCGCTGCACGTCCTCCCACAGAGGTGCCCATTGATCCTCTTCGTTCCACACATAGAGTCTTTGATACTTGGGGACAACGTATACCTCAGTTCCATTGAACAATTGGTTGATTGTGTAGTTTCTCGGTTCCAAATCTTGAATCCTTTGCACATTGGACTAAAGCCATTATATATGTACGCGGCTATTGCGAACATGGTCTACCTGCTAATAGAAAACACTTTAGGAAATCACCCCCACCCATCCACGCAAATCCTCGCGCTCTAACGCAAGTTCCGCACTGAAGGACTGAACAGGATAAAGATCACTCCAGCCGCAAATAGCGCGATCGACATGCCAATTATCGTCTCGGTTACGCCTATGTTGTCTACGAACCAGCCCATCGGGTACGCGGCTAACGGTATCAATCCGAAGGTCATCATCGTCAGACTCGTCATGCGGGCTCGATAGCGCGGGTTGGCGATCTCCACTACTAACGCCTGTCCGAGCGCCCAGCGTATCGATTCGCCGAAGCCGATCCCGATAAACATGATCATCCCGACGAAGTACCAAGGGAAGGCGCCAATTGCAAAGATCGATATCGACGAGATGATTGGCGCGGCAAGGATCACCCAGCCACGATGCTGACCGGCTCGCAAGCTGGCTACTCCCACCGATGCCGCGATTCCGCCCACACCAGCCATCGTGGCGATCCATCCCACTTCACTTGGCTCCGATCCGTACAACTCTTTGGCAAAGACTGGCACGAGCATCCGGAAGGGCATCGACAGCATCGCAATGACTACCGACTGCAGCAACAATACACGGAGTAGTCGGTGACGCAATGCGTAACGAATGCCGCGTTTGATGTTCACCAACGGCGATTCCTTTTTGCCAACCTGATTCTGGTCGGGATACATGCGGGGCAACAACGAAGTGAAACCCATCGCCAAGAACATCATCACCGTCACCACGAAGTAGACGCCTTGCGGTTCGATCAACTCGTACAGCAACCCACCTACTGCCGGTGCCGCAACGGACATCAGAGTCATCGCCGTCGCGTTCAACGCCATGGCATTACCGATCAGCTGCTTCGGTACCAGTTGCGACATCGCTGCGGTGCGGGCCGGTATCTGCAAAGCAAAAACGCAGCCCTGCAGCGTCGATACGATCATGAGATGCCACCACTCGACGTAGCCGCTCAAGATCAGAAAACCGACCGTCAATGCAAATGCCGCGTTCGCGAACTGCGAAACCTGTATCAACATCCGACGTTCTACGCGGTCGCCTAGAACTCCGCCGAATAGGGACATTATGAGCAGTCCGGGCGCCCAACCGATCGACACGAGCGCCGTCTTTTGAGCATCGGCGGTAAGGTCGTAGATCAGGATCCCGCGCGCCAGCATCAACATGTTGAAGCCGCCCATCGAGAGGAACATGCTGATCCACATCACGCGATAGTCGCGATGCGCCAGGGACTCAAAGGTGCGTCCAGCCCAACTGCGGCTAACATCGGGCGCCTGCGTTTGAGCTGGTGCCGATTGTGAAGATGGTGTTGTCTCGGCGATCGGAGGCGTCAGCCTGTTCGGACCGTCGGTGGTATCCGTGGTAGCCAACTGTGATGTGCTTACTGGTTTGGTGCCGAGATGAGGATGTGATCGCGGTTGCATTCAAGTATATTCCAGATGCCTTTAGAATCTATGTCTGATGAGTCGCAATTCCACAGGAGTACCAATGTCGATCAGCAGTCTGCCCGAACCTACCATTTCCGATGTCTACGATGCACGCCGCAAGATCGCCGGTCACGTCTTGCGAACACCGTTGCGGCAAATTCCCGGCTTGTGCGACCAGCTCGAAGCGGATGTCTGGGTCAAACATGAGAACATGCAGATGCTGGGAGCGTTCAAAGTTCGCGGCGGCATCAACCTCGTTTCCCGCACTTCGTCAGAAGAGCGTTCGCGGGGTTTCGTAACCGCCAGCACTGGCAACCACGGGCAGTCAATTGCTTATGCCGCTCAACAGTTCGGCGCCAAATGCACCATCGTCGTGCCGGTCGGCGCTAACCCTGTAAAGATGGCGTCGATGCGAAGTCTAGGCGCAATCGTCATCGAACATGGACCTACTTTCGACCAAGCACGCGTCTATTCCGAAACCTTGGCGCGGGAAGAAGGGATGCGCTACGTCCACCCTGCAAATGAGCCGCTTCTAGTCGCTGGAGTAGGCACCTACACCCTTGAGGTCCACGAAGACCTCGATGATATCGACTACATCATCGTCCCGGTAGGCGCCGGCAGTGGTGCCTGTGGGGCGAGCATCGTATCCCGATATGTTTCACCAGATACAAAAGTAGTCGGCGTGCAGTCTGAAGCCGCTCCTTCAGTGCATCTATCGTGGGCCAAGATGGAGGGATCCACTGTCGATGCGAAGATGGAGACGGTTGCCGAGGGCATCGCTACCGGCTCTTCGTATGACTATCCAGTCGGCATGTTGCGGAAATATCTGCACGACTTCGTGCTTGTCAGTGAAGATGCGATACAACGTGCCATCGTAACCATGATTGCCACCACTCGGACGTTAGTTGAACACGCGGGAGCAACGCCACTAGCGGCCGCGGAAAAGATGCGAGATCAGATTCGCGGCAAAAGAGTGGTGCTGATCGCCAGCGGAGCCAACCTTACTGTCGAGCAGTTGAGGTCGGTGATTGGTGATTGAGGCAGATCCATCCATCCCCCCTCCCCCTGCTTGCAGGGGGAGAATCATAGAGGAGGTCCCAATCGGCAGTCCAGCCCCTGCGTCTACGCTTTGCTCAGATGCGTCCTCGTTGCTTCACATTGGCAACTGAGGATGAACAACCTCTTCGTTGTAACGTTTTAAGGTCCACTCACGTCGTTTCTCGAACTGCTCTTTGAGTTCGTCGCGTCTCGCTTGGGAAGCGATCCTGTTGGATTCGAACGCTTTTTCGATGGTTTGCACTGGCGTGAGTTTGTCAGTCTTGTCGCTGTTACATGGAGGGCAGGCAAGCGCGCGGTTCCAACAATCATCGTTGGTGCCGTCGCGAGGCTCGACATGGTCTAGTTCCAACACCCTCCGATCTTCCCGAGTTTCAACGCCGCAGTACCAACAGTTCGGACCCCAATGATCAACAAATGCCTCCCAAATTGACTTGCTGCTTTCAAGGGCTTTCTGGCGAAACACAGGCGCATCTTTATCGCGCAACATGGCGTTCACTGGCGGGTCTTCTGTTGTCCGATTAGGCAGATCGTGGGGCCCGCGAACTTGGATCAGGGCACCGGGCTTGTCGAGTTTCAATTCGATGGTGTCTGATATGCGTTTCCCTTCGGTTTTGATACCGAGGTCGGGATGCTTCTCGAATTGCCGCCGCACCACAGTCCAAGCCCTCGGCGACATGTCGCAGGCTATCCAATTACGTCCCGTCAGTTCGGCTGCCACAGGCACATAGGCGCAACCAGCGAAGCAATCAAGTACTAAATCACCCGGATTAGAGCTCGCTTCAATGATGCGGCGCGCTAACGCTTGTGGTTTCTGAGTTGGATAGCCTGTACGTTCTTTGGCGGTGTTACCTAACCTTGGGACATCATCCCACAAATTCTGTAGTTTCGTGCCGTTTGGCAACTCGTCGAGATATTGGATTCTTCCGCGCTGGCGTGGCTTGCCGTTCTTTCCACACAATATCCGCCTCTCTTGCCATAGTTTCTCCAATCCTTCAAGCGTGAACGCCCAGTTTCTAGACGGGGTAGTTCCGCGCCATTCAAACATTCGACTAGGATCGCGACCCGGTGCGGTCAAATCTTGCGCTTTGAACAATCTTCCGTTGCAATCCTTTTTGTACTCCGACAATTCGGACTTTGACCTATTACCGTATTGTTGATTCCATGTGCTTTTTGAAGATTTGTTGTAGAACAGTATGGTATCGGTGACATTCCCATATTTGCTCGTGACTGCGTTGTTGCTGAATTGCCGCCGCCAAATGATTTCGTTACGAAAGTTGATCGGAGCAAAAATAGAGTCCATCATCTGACGAAGATACGCGTTGGCTTCGCTATCACAATGGAGATACACGCTTCCCGTATGTCTGAGAATGCGATGTATCTCAATCATCCGCAACGTCATGAAGGCGATATATGCGGCAGTGCTTTCCGAGTGTGTGAAGCGAGTTGCTTCGATCAGGTGCCGCGCCGCTGGATAGTGTTGATCAATTCTATCCCAGTCGGCTTTCTCCACCTGGAATCTGAAGTCCCAGATGTCTCTGAACTGTGCTGTAGTGCCTGACTGGTCGGGGAACTCGATGCCGATGTCGTAAGCGTCGTATTCGTTCTGCACGCCCCAACTCGCCAGCAGGTCATATTCATGCTCAAGTTCGTCATCTTGGAGTTCAGGCCGCAATCTGCCTACGAACGTCTGATTCTTCCCGAACGGCGGATCTATTACAACTAGATCAATGCTTTCATTGTCAAGTGAACGAAGAAACGGCAAGTTGTCGCTGATGAAAACGGTACGGTTGAGTTCTTCCGTATTTGTCGCCTGCCACTCCGCCGCTGCTCCGCCGCGATTGTACTAACATCATGTGTTCTCCCTGGCTATGTGTTTTCAACGATTAGCAGGTTAAAGCATGTTGGCTGGTTAGGGCAACCGCGGATTGGCAGGTGTGCTAAGCCAGATGACGTTTGGCTAAACTGCTGTATAGCATCATTTACAAGATACTGTTGTAGCCACCCCGTACCACCTCCTCCTGTCTGCAGGGGGAATCAAAGAGGGGTCAACACATCATCCAAATCACCGCCACCACAGTCCAGAAAACGGGGACAAGGGGCGGCAGGGATCATTTACATCATTCCAATCATTGAAATCATTCCAATCACAGTTCAGACAGGCACTTAAACGCGCAAAAATCTGCCCCTGCTCGCAGTGGTAACCACTGAGTGACGAAGACGGCATCTTTCAAAGGGATCGAGTAGGCGGGTTGGAGGTTTGCCAGAAGGTTGATGATTTCAGTTGAACTTCCCTCACGCTATACTCGTAGATAGACACGCAGTCCTCGAGATGTCGCATGGTATTCAAGCACTCGATCGATCCAAGCGATACGTTGAGAAGGATTTTCGGGATTTCGACCTATCAGGCGAAGGCCGTCCGAGAAGAATACCCCACTCCCAAGTGAGATTCCCTTAGGCATCGTCGGCACGACATCGGGCGGTACCGACTCCGAGCACGGTGCGTGGGTTGACGCCATCCAACGGGCGAGGGCACGAATTCAATCAAGAGGAAGCCATGTTTCGCAAGAAACTGTCGCTCGACGAAGCGAATCGGTCGAAGGACCTAAGCGGAAAGACCTACATCGTGACCGGCGCCAACTCCGGTGTCGGCCTCGAAACGACTCGCCAGCTGATCAGGCAGGGCGGACACGTAGTTCTGGCTTGTCGGAGAACCGATGCAGGCGAAGGGGCAGCGCGGAGCTTCAGCGGGCTCAAGGGCAGCCATGAGGTCATGCGGCTGGATCTCGCCGACCTTCAGTCCGTCCGGGACTTTGTCGCAGAGTTCACTGCAATGCACGACCGTCTGGACGGCCTGGCATGCAACGCCGGACTCGTGTCCATGGGCGATGGACCCGAATACACGAAGGACGGTTTGGAAATGACTATCGGCGTAAGCTACTTCGGTCATTTCCTGCTGACAGAGTTGCTACTGGACACCTTGCGAGCGAGTGCACCCTCACGCATGGCGATCGTCTCGTCGGTGGTGCACGCCGGCAGCGTCAACAGTCGGCCTAACGTGGACCTCGACGATCTCAACTACAAGCGTCGGGAGTTCCGCAACTTCGCCGCCTATGCCGAAGCGAAAGTGGCAACCGTGCTATACGCAAAGGAACTCGCCGAACGCCTTCACAACACAGGCGTGACGGTCTTCTCGCTTCACCCCGGGTGGGCTAGGTCGAACTTCGGGTCCGGTGGCAGCCTGCCAATGCGGGTCGCAATGTCCGTCATGCGTCCCCTCAGCCGACTGGTATCCGACAGCAACGAGGAATCGGCGCAGACCACGCTGCACTGCCTGCTGTCCGACACTGCGGCGAAACACTCGGGAGCCTATTTCAGCCAGAGCAGTGTGCTCTACCGGGACAGGCAGTGCCGCAAAGGCGGTTGGCCGATGGAGACCCCGAACCCGAACGCCAAGAACATGGAGACCGCCAGAAGACTGGTAGAACTGAGCTACGACGTGGTCGGATTGAGCAAGTAAGTGCTGGCGGCTCGCATCGATTAAGCTAGCGCGACGCGATCAGCCCTCTTTCGGACCAAGCCCCAAGAATTCATCCCCCCTGAACCCAATTCTGATTATTGAGTTCACAATCGTCGGATACGAATAGTGTTCAGGTAAGACGATCCTGCGCTTCTTTGGCACCGCTGCTGCCAGAACCTCACTGTTTGGTCCGGGTGGTGTCATTAGATAGACTTGGACTCGCCTTTCCTTTAACTCTTTGATCAGTTCATCGTAAACGTCATCTTTGGCGATCAGCACAAAAGTCGTATCTTCTGGTTCTTGACCGCAGTCGCTCTTGGCATCATCAAACACATTGTGAACCAGTTTATCGTCGTCCTCAAATACTTTCCAACCCAATTCATCCAGCAGGTCGGTCTGCTCACTTTGGGATTCCCATGCGAAGGCTTTTAACAAACGATATGATGCTTGGGGAAATCGTTTGTTCAGTTGCGATCTGACGAAAGAATCCATGTCTTCCAATTGTGGTCCATAAACTCCCACCTGTTGGAAATCCCAGGTCACGATCAATCGGGATCTGCCCTTGCTAGGTTTTGGATCCAACTTTCTTCGCTGGAAAAATTCAGGCGTTGCACCGCGTTCTTTGGCGAGAGAGTGAATCGCGGCAAGTGCCTCTGCATCTGGAGTTGTAGACCCGGTTTCCCATCGAGAAAGCGTGTTGGCTGGAATATCGAGCATCTGTGCCATCGTTTTCTGCTTCAACTTCATATCTTGCCGCAGTTTGATCAGCGAAGAAGGTCGGAATTCATACTTGCCTTTTTTGATCGGGGTCATCTTTGTACTCCTTGTCACCCGTCGAATATCTACAGATACACCATACACTACATATCTGTAGATGTCAACAGATATGTAGATTTTCGAGTCTTGAAGGCAAGTTATGGGATCCTGTCAACACGAACCACGAGACCTAAGAAAAGTGACATCATCGTCCCTCAATCCCCAAGGAATAAAGGCAAAGAGGGTTCCAAGCAACGGTGCTACCCGTTTCTACGCTTCGCTCCGACGATTCCCACTTGCCTCGCAAAGAGGAGGGGCATCATTCTCATCATTTCAATCACGCCCATCACAGTTCAGACAGATGACCCTTTGCGAACTGCCCTTACTCAGCAACATCGATATCGGCGATGTCTTGGTCAATCTTCTTTAGGCGCAGGTAGTCTTCTCGATATAGGCAGTAGGCTCGTTCGACGTATAGCTGTGCGAGTTCTGATGCTCTTGGCGATGTAGAAGTGGCCGCGGCAACGATTTTTGAGACCTCACGGTTGTCTGGAAGATAACGTCCGATGGCGCGGATCTTCGCCTCCGTCTCCAGCACGGTCGAACGGTCTCCCCCTTCGACCGAGTAGCGTATTCGACCCAACTGTTGTGAAAGTTCCGTCAGCAGGTCCGCCTCGTCCATTCCGCCATACATCAAGTCGTAGACATCATCGTCGTAATCGTCTACATCCTCGAATACGAGTTCGCTGTGCCTCTCTTGGCTTTCATCGCCGTATGCATCCGTATATAGTCTGCCGTATTCGGTGCTAGCATCGTTGACCCGTTCCATCATTTCAAACGCGTCGTTGAACGATACAGTTCCCCCGTAAACCAGATCATCGCCACGTACCTGTGCTATCCGGTGCGCCTCGTCAAGGCTGACGAAAGGCTCTGGAGCTGGCGGAAATGCGAATGACGAGATCACGTTTGCAGACATCTCTGCGACCTGCCCAGCCAGAAACGGCGGCATGTATTTGCCGATGTCCAAAGGAACTGGCAGTATCACGATGTAGGTTACTCCGATGGCATCGTGATCGGCGGTGTCGCGAAAGTAGATCAGCGCATGTCCGCTAGGGTTTTCGGCGTCGCCTCTTTCAAAATCGAGTTGCATCAGACTGGCACTCTGTAGCTGGTCATGAACGGCCGATGATCGCCACTGCGTCATCATCCGCATCATGTGATATGAGAAAATGATAATCGCTTAGCGTCGGTACGATTCTATCTGTACTGCCTCTGTGTGAAATCTCGACCAAATTCACCCCGACCTTCTACCGTGTACAAACGATTGATTCGTCCGCTTCTATTCTCGATGGATGAGGAGCATAGCCACGCGCTATCCGAGTATGCGTTGCATGTCCCATTGGTTTGGGGGTTGTTCGGCGCTCAGTCCGGTTCTGGTTCAACTGGGCTATCAACAACGGTCGCCGGGGTTGCATTGCCATCACCTATCGGTCTAGCCGCGGGATACGACAAGAATTGTCGGGTTTTGCGCCCACTCCTCAATCTTGGCTTCGGATTTGTATGTGGCGGCACCGTCACCTTAGCTGAGCGCACCGGCAACCCTAGAAGGCGCATGGTGCGACTGCCGCAATCTGACGCCCTGCTCAACTCATTAGGTTTTCCCGGACAAGGTTTGGCACGTATCGAGCCCCGGCTGCAAAAACTGGGAATACATCGATCCAGAATCTTCGTCAGCATTTCAGGATCTATCGAAGACGAGATCGTGGAGTGTTACCGACGTATCGCGCCTTACGTCGCCGGTATCGAGTTGAACATATCTAGCCCCAACACGGCGGGGTTGCGTGTATTCCACGATCGAGCTCGACTACGCACCTTGATCGAACTGCTGAGAAAATCGCGACCGGACACTACTTCTTTATTGGTGAAGCTGCCGCCGTGGAGCAACGATTCGGATGAACGTCGCAACTCGTTGGCACTTGCAGAAACCGCGGTCAGTTCTGGTGCAAACGGATTAGTAACTGCCAACACGATACCGATCGAAGACGGACGATTAGCAGTAGGAAAAGGCGGTCTCAGCGGCGCGCCGTTGCTAGAAAATACTGAGCGGATGACTGCTGAAGTCGCGGCATTGGTAGGACGTCATGCGAGCATAGTATCTTGTGGCGGCATCTCGAAATCGGAAGACGTTTGGCGCATGTTCGCCGCCGGCGCTTCAGCGGTACAGCTATACACGGCGATGGTCTACGAAGGGCCTTCGTTGCCAGGGCGATTGAGTCGTGAGCTATTAGAGCTTATGGATGCTGCCGGAGTGAACTCACTAGCAGATATTTGCGGGCCGCCGCCGTACTAAAGCGTTCTATGGTAATTGCTGACTAACCAACGCCAGCACCTCATCCCTATAAGGCATCGCGGATTGGGTGCCTGGTCGGGATACGCACAAGGCACCGGCGGCCATCGCCAAGCGGATCGCTTCCTCAAGTCCAAGATCTTCGCAGAGTGCGCGTCCCAACACTCCAGCGAAGGCATCTCCGGCAGCTACAGTCGCTACTGCATCTACCTCGAATGGCGAGATGTGTCCAGTCAATTCGTCTGACGCGACATACACGCCCTTTTCGCCCATAGTCACGATCACGCAATCACAACCGTGCGATTCGCGAATGCGATTCGCCGCATGGTCTGCAGAATGGACATCTGCAACATTTATTTGCGCCAACGCCTCAGCTTCCCACACATTAGGCGTCATTATGTCAGCCGCGGCGTAAAATCCGATCGGAACTTCAGACTGTGAAATTGCAGGCGCTGGGTCTAACACTACTGGCACGCCACGTTCACGTGCAACGACCATCGCTTCCAAGCTGCACTCCAACGGTATCTCTTGTTGGACCAGCAACACGCCGGCATCATCTAATGCATCGATAGCAGCATCTGATTCGACCTTGCCACATTTGCCATTGCCTCCGTAGATCGCATGAACGTAGTTTTCGCCTGCGGGATCGATGAAGATAATCGCAACACCGGTCTCGATTTCAGGGTCTGTTGCAACCGAACTCATCTCGATGCCTTGATCCATCATGAATCGGCGCAACTCTTTTCCGAAGGCATCATCACCTATCCGTCCAATCATCTTGACTGCGCTGCTGGTGTCATTCGCGAAACGTGCGGCGGCGACGGCCTGATTGCCGGCTTTGCCGCCGCCTGACGTGTACAAACGTTCGCAGGCAAAAGTCTCGCCGGGCTTCGCCAGACGTTCCGTCTCGATGATGAGATCCATATTGATCGCGCCCAAAATCAACGTGGTCTTCGCGTTGTGAACTTGTATGCTTTTATCGGTCATGTTCTCAGAGATTGGAATCGGTGATTGGCTCATGGTGCTGGTGCGTTACGCTCACGGCGTCGCAGCGATAGCTTGGATCGGCGGAAGTATCTTCCACGCATTGATCCTCCGGCCGCTGACTATAGCAGAGCCTCAGAAGATGGCTCAGGTGATGTCGTTAATCACACCAGCTTATCGCGAAATCATTGATATCGCAGTAGTAGTGCTAACTGTATCTGGTCTGATTCTGATGTTTGCGCGGATTCAGGGAAACGAAGCTACAGTGTCTTGGGCGATTGTATTGGCGATCAAGATCGTGCTGGCGTTGTGGATGTTTTATATCGTATGGCATCGCCGACGTTCGACTGCTGGAGCTTCCGTTAACGATGGGATGGCATCAAAGCTTCTTGGCTACAACGCTCTGCTGGCATTGGGTCTGATCGTATTCTTGTTTGCAACCGTGCTGCGAGAATTGTTTGAAACTTCGTTGGAATGAGGGTGCATCGCACGTCATTCTGCAGTTGGCATGGTCAACCCAAAACTTCGACGAGTGCTATTGCTACTCCAACCGCTGCAGATAGTCCTAAGATGGTCCCTCCAACCAAGCCGAACATCCTCCAAGTGAGTTCTGACATGAGGTCGGAATGCATCGCCATCATCTCCGCTTTGAGGTCGGAGTTGATTGCGATCATGTCGGTCTTCAGATCAGAGTTCGCTGCGGTCATATCGGACCTCAAATCAGAGTTCGTTGCGGTCATATCGGACCTCAGATCAGAGTTCGCTGCGATCATGTCGGACCTCAAATCGGAGATAGAAGCTTCTAGCTTTGCCATATCAGACTTGGTGGCAACGTGCTCAAGGTTAGCCTTGAGATAACTCACATCTTTTTCTACCTTGGTCATTCGTTCTTCCATCGTGGGCATGTTGGAACCGATCTTAACTAGTCAATATTTACTGATAAGAGTAACTCGCGGTTCGCGCATTTTCAAGTATGCTATGGATTTTTGTTAGTTACAGTTTTTGGAACTTTCTAACGCGCTGCCCGCGCTCTGGCGTTCCGATCTCGGCGACGTAGATACTACCTGCTGAATCGGTCCAGATGCCATGTGCGGCGCCCAGTATCTTCGCCTCATCGTCGCCGTGCCAGCGCGTCACCAAATCGCCGTCCAGCGTCCAGATCGATACCGCACATGCACCGCCCTGTTCTGCAACGTACGCCAGACCGTCGCGGAAATGGATGTCTCCAGGCGCGTTTACATCGGTCCACTCGGTGATGAAATTGCCATCGCCATCGAAAATCTGGACACGACTGTTCTCGCGGTCGCACCCATAGACCCGTCCAGCATCATCGACACCGACGTTATGCACCAGTGCGAACTCGCCGGGTCCGTTTCCTGGGATGCCCCAAGACATCTCTAGTTCTCCATCATCAGAGAACCGGTGAATACGTCGGTTGCCGTAACCATCGGATACGTAAACCTTACCGTTTGGAGCTACGGAGATACCGGTGGGAGAGTTGAACGGCTCGCCATGACGCCCATCCCAAGTGTTGGTCACCGCTGCCCAGTCGCGATTTCCCAACTCCATTAGGATCTCGCCAGACTGGTTGTGTTTCGTAACGATATGGCGCTGTTTCTCGGAGAGCCAGATGTTGTCGTCGGAATCGATAAAGATGCCATGTGGCTCGCGGAAGAAGAACTCCGGAGCTACTCCTAACGTAAGTCCATATCCCCAACTACCGACCAGTTCGCCTTCAGGCGTCCACCATGTGACCGGGTGTTGTTCACGTGCAAATACCCAAACACGGTCGCGGGAATCGACGGCGACATCGGATGCCATGCCGAACTTCCAGCTCTCGGGCATCTTATTCGGCCATTGCGGTAAAACTTCGTATCTGTGATCTCCATCGCCTACGATGATCGTCATGATTTATCTCTCCTCGTCCGCGGCTTAAAGCGGAACTTCCTTGCCATGCATCTTACGCCATTCGGGAGTGTCGAGCACAAGTGCAGTTCGATAATCTAGTCACATGCCGTGTTCCGGATCGGCAGTTCAAATTCGGTGCAGGGCATCGTGATCTTGAGATTACACTATTGGAAACTTGCTTCCCATGAGTGAACTCGATCAAGAAACCACAAAGCAACTCGTAATCCTCGCCATAGACGATGCTTGGCGCAGATTGCGCGCCTCATTCAATGAGCTACGGAGCGAAGACCTCGTCGAAGACGATGTATGCGGCGAATGGTCGGTGAGTCAAGTGCTTTGGCATATCAGCGAATGGGAGTTGCTTTTGATCGAGGCACTTCGAACTCCAGACGACGGTTATGACTACCCAAAGCCGGATGCTGACTCCTTCAACGCCATAGCGGTAGCGGACATGAAAGACGCAACGCCGCGGCGCGTTGTCGAACGTCTAGAGGCTATTCATCGTCGCCTCCGCGACACTTTGGCAAACACTCCGCCAAATTACTTTGCGACTGCCCATCCGCGCCGCCATCTCATCGATGAATGGGCATTCATGCACTACGAAGAACATGCAACACAGATCACCGCATGGCGGCAAATGAAGGCAAGCATCGGCTGATCAGAGTGCCTAGATGAGCTCCCACTTCCGCAAACTCACAACCTCACGCGGCGGGTTTTGGTTGGAGCCGAACGCCGTGTATGAAACCTCCGCTATGTACACCGCACCAGTTGAATCGATAGCTAGACCATGAGGCGCAAGCAGCTGGTCGTGATTCTCGCCACCTAGCGGTCCCCCTAAAGCATCTACCTCATTTAGATCTGAGTCGAAAACTACGACTCTTCGACCCAGGTTGCGGACGCCCTCTTGCACTGGCGGCGGGCCAGCCTCAGCTACGTAGATCCGATAATCATCGTCTCTACCATTGGCTACCGCGATCGGTCGGTGTGAATGCTTCTGCCCAAGGTAATCCCCGTCCAGACTGAAGATCTGCAATCGGAAATTCTCGCGATCGGCGACCACGATCTTGTCGCGTCCCAGCATGCATATGTTGTGTGGCAAGCTGAACTGTCCATCCAACGCTCCCGGTTCACCCCAGGATTTGATGTAGTTGCCATCCGCATCGTACTTGTGGACGCGTGAGTTGCCGTAGCCGTCTGATATGAATATGTCCCCGCTGTCAGGATGTACTACGATGTCGGTGGGACGATTGAATGGATCGCCTTTTTGCCATGCTGCCGGCTTGCCTCGTTCGCCCAATCGGAATATCAGCTCGCCTGATAGTGTGCGTTTGTCTACAAATTGCCCCTCATCATCAGCCATGAACAGGTTGTCATCGTCGTCTACGAAGATGCCGTGCGGACGATCGAACTCGCCTGCTCCCCAGGTTTCGATGAAATTACCGTCGGCATCGAATACGATGACGGGCCAGTCACCGCGGTTGAAGACGTAAACGCGGTCGTGCGAATCGACTGCGACCGAAGTAGCCTCCTTGAATGTCATCGGATGAGGCAGTTTCGCCCAGTATGGAACGGGTTGGTATGGCATGTGATTAACCATTCTCCTACTGATTTGACGAATCTGAAAGGCTCAACTAGCATCTTCGCCTTTTGCAACCAAAACACTCTTGATTGTCTTATTGGCCTTGGGGTTAGACTTGAGCCAATTGTGCGGACGGGCATTCCTGATCCGTAACGGTCGTTTGTTCTTTAACGGCTTAGCGGCCATGAATGTTACCCTACTCTTTCCCTGGAACGCAGCTACACGCGAAAGCATCCGCAATCTCATGAAAGGTCATCCTTTAGTATTGCTTCAGTTTACATGCAATGCTCATCGCTCGCATCAATGACACAACACATGTTGTATTTCAAGGACGCGGTTGCGGAAGGAATTCACTAGCCACTGACTGGTCGCCACTTCCGCATACTGACGATCTCTCCGAGTGGTGGTTGGTCCATACCGCTGTTCTCGGGGCTCGAGTAATAGTTCGTGTAGGCCACCTCGGCGACGTAGATGTTGCCTTGAGAGTCGGTGCTGATGCCGTGTGGCGCAGTGAACTGATCGACTCCCATACCTGGCTGGGACGCGCCCAGGCGTTCGATCAGCTGCCCATCAGCAGTTAACACTGATACTCGAGCGCCCAAGTCGGGCACGCCGCGCTGCACTGCAGGTTGAATCATATCGCCGATGTAAATCTTGTCATCATCGCCCTTGCCTTGAGTCACGGACATCGGATGATGAATATGCCACTGATCCAGATATTCGCCGTCGAGTGTGAAGATCTGTACGCGGAAGTTTTCCCGGTCTGCCACGATCACCTTGTCATACCCAAGCATCGAGATGTTGTGCGGCAAACTGAACTGACCATCGTAAGTGCCCGGTTCGCCCCATGAAAGCATGTGATTCCCATCAGGATCGAATCGATGCACGCGTGAATTGCCGTATCCATCAGAAACGAACAACTCTCCGGTGTCCGGGTGAATGGCAATGTCTGTCGGGCGATTGAAGTATCCTCCGCCCTGCCACTCGCACGGCTCACCCTGAACGCCTATGGTGAATTGCTCTACGCCTTCCTGATCGAATTTACGCACATAGTGACCGTCATCATCCACGACGTATATGTTGTCATATTCGTCGATCTCGATGCCGTGTGGACGCGTCACCGTGCCGTGCAACATGGTGCGAATGAGTTCACCGTCGGGGTCGAACACGCAGATCGGGTCCGTGCCACGATTGAACACATAGACGTTGTCCTGCGAATCAACCGCTACGGAAGTAGCATCGCCGTAGAACGATACTCCCATAGGCAGCTTAGGCCAATGTGGGACTGGCTCCCACTTGAGTCCGTTGGGGTTGCTGATTGATGTCGATGATGGCATGGCGGTGCGTTCCCTTGCTGTAAATGGTTGGATTCAGCGCTGGCAAATAGGATAAGCCATCGCAGCGGGAGCGATGCAAATAAGTTGGTGTATCACACTTAGCCCATACCAAGGATTGATCGTTAAGATCTAGCCGCTGCAAGCCAGGCAGCCCATTGAGCCGGCAGCCACTGCACCATGTTGATGCCGCTTTCCACATCCTCAGTCAGCAACTTGCCTGCCGCATGAACCGCATCTCGTACGCGATTCTCAGCTGCTTGAACTTCCGGATGGTCAGGGTATCCCGGATAGCCCATCGACTGTGCAAGGTCGTTAGAACCAAACGCGATCAAATCGATGCCATCAATCTGGAGAATCTCATCAATGGTCTCCACTGCATTGGCGGTTTCGATCTGTGCTGCGACTGTAACCTGTTCGTTGAAGCTCGCCATGTAGTCTGGCGATGACAGTCCTGCCATGCCATACTCGCGACCGCGCGATGTACCGAAGCTTCTTTCACCCGCCGGACCGAAACGTGCCGCCTTTGCGATACGATCCGCCTGCTCCGCGTTGTCTACATGCGGGCAGAGTATCCCCATCAAACCGCGATCAAACGCTCGCAGTATGGTGTCCGTCTCGGTATTCGGAATCCTAGCCGTGCAGGTCATGCCGTGGATCTCACCTGCACGACACATGTCCTCGACATCGTTCCAATCAAAAACTCCATGCTCCATGTCGAGGTGCAGAACGTCGAAACCCGCGTAGCCCGACATCTCGGCTAGTGATGGCGCGGGAAAAGTGAACGTGATGCCGTAAACTTTGGTGCCGTTGTTGATTGCAGAACGTAGCTTGCTGGTACGCATGACAGCCCTTTCGATGTTTTGAGATTTCTGATTCTCGCCGATTTGGCCAACCGGTGAATCGTCTGATGGTCATCCAATATAATCTCGGAAATGCAATCCTTTCAGCATACACTCTATAGTCTTATCTGGATGCGTGTACACTCATGCATTGGCTTGATCGCTATCCTAATCGTCGGTTTCATGTTTGCGGGCGTCTTATCCTGCACCTCACAACCCGAACCGACTTCAACGCCAGTTCCGTCGCCTGTAGCAACGGCCACGCCAGAACCTACCAGACCGCCCAGGCCGACATCTACACCACTGCCAAGCCCTATTCCAACAGTTTCGTCCCCTGCGTCCACGAGTACACCAGAGCCTTCTCCTACCAGTACCGCGCTTCCGACTGCCACGCAAGTCCCAACTGTTGCCGCTGAAGCAAACTCAGGCACTGTTGCCACTGAAACTCCGACACCAGTGCCGGCCGCTGCGCCAGCTATCACGATCGATGAAAATCTGGCATATTACGCAATCGTAGAGCTAGAAAAAGAAGTCGAGACTGTTATTTTTATAAAGCTTTTTGCGAAGCGGGCAACCGAAACCGTCAACAATTTCATCCATCTCGCACGTCAAGGCTTCTACGACGGTCTGACCTTCCACCATGTGGTCGGCGGCCTGTTGGCGCAAACCGGCGACCCGACAGATACCGAATTCGATGGTCCTGGCTATTCTCTGCAATACGAATTCCATCCCGAACTCCGACATGACAGCGCTGGTATCGTGGCAATGGCCAACTCCGATGACGAAACCGCACCATCACATGGCAGCCAGTTCTACATCACTCTGGCTCCGGCGCCACACTTAGATGGCATGAACACAGATGGATCGTTGCGCGACTGCAAATCTGTTGAAATCTCATGCCACAGCGTATTCGGAAAGGTCGTGAAAGGCATACAACGGGTAAGCGCACTTAACTGGAAATTACATCTCAACAACATCAAGGTCGGCGATGTCATACGCAAAATCGAGATACTGGAACTGACAGCCGAAGAAGATGCTGTAGAGTTCCAAGATCACGACTGTGCCGGTGGATCGGCAATCAGAGATGCCATCAACAATCCTCGACTTGTTCACGCCTGTGATGTTCTACTCAATATCAAGGCAACGTTTGAAGGGGATGATGCCAACCTGAATTGGAGCGATAATTATACGATGACATTGTGGGATCGTGTGGATATCAACCTCGATCACGATCGAATAGTTGCACTGGATCTTGGCGAACTTGACCTGGTCGCGCCGTTCCCTGCTGAAATCGTCCAATTGACCGATTTAGAGTTTTTGTTGCTCAACGACAACCAGTTCTACGGGCCACTCCCCCGAAACCTCGGCGATCTAACTGACTTGATATTTTTGGACCTCTCCAACAATCAATTGGATGGGACTATACCGGCCTCGTTAGGAAATTTGAAAGCCGTGCAGATATTGAATCTTTCAAACAACATGCTTTCTGGCAACATACCGCACGATTTGGGTAACATACCGCGACAAATCGATGACTTGGACCTCAGCGATAATTTACTGACTGGACAAGTCCCAATAGAATTGATCAATGATCACTGGTACGCTTTCTTCAGGATTGACGGCAATCAGCTCACCGGATGCATACCCAACAACATCTACGTCTCAGAAATATCCGAGTTCGGAAATCTTCAACTTTGTGACGAAACGACTACAGATGGCGCCCCTCCTTTGGAACCCGCTAGATCATCAGATTCTGTCAGCCTCGGCGATGGAACCGGCTGTTCAAACGGCATCGCCATAAGTGCCGAAATCTACAGCCCGGAGCTCGCCGAAGACTGTGAGGTTCTGCTATCAATCAGAGAAACACTTGCAGGTGATGCCGAGCTCAATTGGAGCATCGACCGTCACATCTATGAATGGGATGGTATCTGGATTGCCGGAGTGCCAGAGCGAGTTACTAATATCGATCTACCTCAATTCGGACTCAATGGCATCCTACCCGATGAAATCAGCAAATTATCTCAACTCCAGGTCATCGAACTAAACGAAAACGAGCTGAAAGGTGAAATCCCTGCATCACTTGCCGAATTAAAAGAATTGACCGTATTGTCGCTCATCTTCAATCAATTCAGCGGTACCATACCCAGAGAATTGACTACGCTTTCAAATCTTGAAGACCTAGATATCAGCAACAATGACCTCACTGGTACCATTCCAGATGATTTAGGTAAACTCACAAATCTTTTCGAATTGAGGCTCGGATACAACAATCTCGTAGGACATATCCCTGACATCAGCGGGCTCGTAAACCTCGAAGTATTCGGAGTCAGTGGTAATCGGTTGACGGGGCCAGTACCTACAGAACTGGCGGATTTGAAATCGCTGTGGTTGATCGGATTTCGAGATAACCGATTGGAAGGCGAGTTGCCAGATGAGTTAGCGCTTCTAGAAAACCTGAACGCATTATTCATTTCCGGAAACAACCTTGTTGGATGCCTGAACGATTCATTCGCAGATATCGTACATTTAGAGAAGGATCTGCCTCTATGCCGGGACATCGGCCCACTGGTGCGACCAGAGACGACTTTCGAAGGTGGGGCCGACCTATCGGTTGTGTATATCGAACGATTGCCGAAGTACGATCGATATAACGACATCTCGTACCTGGATTGCATCACTCCTATCGATCCCGATCAAGACAACATCAGCTATTGCTCGAGCTCGGATGATCTGAAACGGTGGCCCGATCCAGGCGAAACTGTCCAACTTTTTGCTCATATTGCCAATTTCGGAGATACTGCATCAGGGCCATTCAACTACGATTGGAAACTCAACAATCAAATCTCCAATGCTGGAGTTCATCCTGGCCTCGAATCGGGTGAATGGGATAAGGTCTTACTCGAGATTCCTTGGCCCGGTAAGCAAGAAAACCCAACGATCACCATCACGTTGGACTCATCTGGGCAAATCGAAGAGGTCCTGGAAAACAATAACGAACTAGTCGACTGGATCAAGGGATACACCATCGGCTTCTACTTCAGTACAGCAGCATACGAGTCTTTGAGATACTCAAACCGAGAAGGCGAACCCTATCAATCACCTGAACACTGGATCCATCAAAACATAGTTCACTTGAATGAGATGTTGCAGTCGGCTGGGTTAGAAGACCGCGTACGCACTGAACAGTTCTACGTTTCAAGTGAACTGTATCGGTACGACTTCGTCTACCCGCAAGTGCATCGGAAATTGGACGGCTCATGGCCTTTAACCGATAATTTCCACATCTACACGCCACAAGGCTACCGAAATCGACCTGAAATCGATAACGGTCTCATCCACGAACTGTTGCATCAGCTTGGCGTCATCGACATCTACGTGATGAAAATCGGCCCATCTCAAGTGCTGGTGCCTGATGTAAATCGGCCTGGAGTAGCGGCAGGATGCAGCATCTATCCCGACACATATGACAAATGCAACATACTCCCCGAAGCAATCGAAGATATCATGTCTGGGGGACCGCAAGATGTGATCGGAATCCATACCGCTGGTGGACTCCGCAGCAACACCGGGTATCGGAGAGGCTACTACGGCGAGTATCTGCTCGACACACCGGCAAAAACGTCCATCAGAATCGTTGATGGAAATGGCGCACCAATACCAAACGTGAGACTACGCATGTTCCAACTCGAAAACAAAGAGTTCATAGGGCGTAGGATCAACGCCATGCCGCACATCGACGATATATCAGAAATCGAAGTAGTAACCGACGTCACAGGCATCGCTCTGCTACCCAATCGAGGCACCACCGGCATCGTCACTCCTACAGGACACCAACTCCAACCCAACCCGTTCGGGATCATCGATGTGGTCGGTTACAACGGACTTTTCCTTATCGAGATGACTAGCCAAGAATGCACGAACTACGAGTGGTTGACCATCATGGAACTCAACCTTGCATATTGGGACGGGCACACCGAAGGAGCGACATTCACAAAATCTCTTGATTGCACAACACTCCTCCCAAAAGATGGCGAAGGTTGTCACAACGGCATCGCAATTCCCAAATACATCTACAATCGTCAGATTGCAAACGACTGCGAGGTGTTACTGGAGATCAAAGACATCCTGGGACCAGTGAATGATATTGGGTGGGATACATCAATATCCATTCTGGAATGGGAAGGCATCACTGTAAATGGATTTCCAGCGCGAGTAACCGAAATCAATCTTTCTTACAAGGGATTATCGGGTGTTATTCCTCACGATATTATGCAATTAACTGCATTACAACATATAAATTTCAGCGACAACGAATTAACTGGCTCAATTCCACAAGGATTGATGAATCTATCCGCGCTGCAGTATCTATATATCAGCGAAAACCAACTAGTCGGTGGAATACCGAACAACCTGAGTCAGTTGACTAATTTGATTGGATTGAACTTATCTGGCAACCCGCTAGGAGGGCATATCCCAGATATGCGAGGATTGATCAATCTGGAGATTTTCCATTTCAACGGAAACTCTTTAACTGGTGATATACCAAAAGAGTGGGCCAATTTGCACACATTGAAGGAGATTTCGTTGGAGGATAACTTTCTTGATGGTGAAGTCCCAAATGAGTTGGCAAGTCTTCCAAACTTGCAGCAGATCAACATCAAAGAAAACGATCTTTCAGGCTGCATATCAAACGACTTCAAAGATAATATATTTGTAACTGCAGATCTGCCGTTCTGCAGTGATCGATAACCAACGATGTCGACTCCAAAACGCTTGAGATTTGCATCTTCTCGAACACATCATGTGTCGAACCCCCATCCTTCCTTCATGACTACCATTAGTTGCAACCGTAACCGCACACTCCAATCCCCCACTCATTGAAAATCACCCTTCTCGCCACACAACCTGTTCGCTACATCCGACGCATCTACCGCGGCTACGTCGTAGCGTTGCTGGTTTTCCTTTCAACCGGCCTGTCTATCGGCATGACGCAGTATGCCTTCGGCGAGTTCTCCAGCCCACTTCAAGAGCGTTACGGATGGAACCAAACTGAACTCAACCTCTCGCTTACCTTCTCCTTCATCTCCGGCATCCTTGCACCTTTGATCGGAGTGTGGACCGACCGCTTCGGTGTCCGACCAGTGATGTTCGTGTCGATAGTCCTGATCGCCATCGGCTTCGCGTTCCGACCGCTCATCACTGAGCTTTGGCATTGGTACGCCCTTTCCGCTCTTGTCTATGCCGGATTTCCGGGAGCCACTGTATTGCCCGCGGGCAAGATGGTCGGTCTCTGGTTTCCAAACTCGATGGGACGAATGACCGGAATCGTCGTCTCCGGCAACAACTTCGGCGGTATGACGATGCCTCCACTCGCCGCCACGATCATCGCTCTCATCAACTGGCAATGGGCATACATCATCTTCGGGGTCATAATGGTCGGACTCGCTACGGCAGTCTTTCTGTTCATGCGTGAAAAACCACGCGAGGTAGAGATCGAGATGCGAAGAACCCGGCGTCCACGTCCGGCGTCCAATGCCGCTGCCTCCCGTGCCGGCATGTCCGCAAAACAAGCCATCAGAACCTGGGCGTTCTGGTTGACCTTGATCGGACTCGTCGCAGCCACATTCACCTATCAAGGCGTATTGACCCAGTTGCGACAGCACTTTGGCGAAAACGGATTCGCACCTGCAGCAGCTACCTCGGCAGTAACCTTCATCGCTACTATGGGCATCGCTTCGAAGATCGCGTTCGGACGCGCCAGCGAACGTTTCAGCGCCCGACGCATGACGGTACTAAGCATCGCCTTCCAAGCCGTCGGTGTAGCACTCATGATCCTGCCGTTCGGCGGTGTGCCACTCATCATGCTCGGAATCTTCATATACAGTCTCGGCTTCGGCGGACTGGGCGCCCTCATCGTACTCGTCGTCCAGCAGACATTCGGACTACGTGAATATGCGAGTCTGATGGGGCTGTATCAATTCGCACAGATCATCTCTATCGCCGGCGGACCCGTCTTTGCCGGACGCGTTCACGACATCACCGGATCCTTCAATCTCGCTTTCGCCGTCATCGTCGGCATCTTCATCCTCGGCATGATCACGCTCTACCTAGCTCGACAACCAAAATGGGAGTAGCGGTATTATCATCGCAGTATCAAGGCAATATACAGTCAATGGGTTCGTTATGATCAGAACTCAGATCCATCAATACCCGCATCAAGTTTCGCCTCATTCATATTCCAGATGCTTGAACGGGGTGCTTCGGACTTAACAGCCCAACCCATCAACTCAGCACGCGCACTAAAAACGCTGTACAGGTCATCATGATCTTCTGAAACAGTACCTTTCCTATCAGCTTCTCGGATCAGCGTCCCGAAAGCTTCTACAAAAAGCAATGACAATGATTCAGGCTCCCTACTCTCTATACCCTTAAACTCATTCCAAAGGCAACGGCAACGAACGCTCAGGCGCAGTGCCATCAAACCAGACGTCCTTCAACGTCGAGCCGAAATATTTGGGGATTTCCCAATCCATCACCCAAGGCTGCACACGGACGTAATACGCTTCGGGAAACCACTCGAATGGCAACGCCAACGCCTTTTCAATTACATACCTTTCAAGTTCGGCGTAGAGTTCGATCCGCTTTGCCAAATCCAACTCTGTAGATGCAACACTCAGCATCTCTTTGGCGACTGCATACTCAGCCGAATCGTTGCCTTGGCCAAACACCGAAACCAATTCGCTTAAAACGACGTGAGGATCCGGGTATCCAGGCACTGACCTGATGTACGCCATCTCAATCTCGTTTGCATCGTATGCCGCCATCAGATCGGGAGAGTAGGTCGTTCGGTAGACCAATTCCAAACCCAGAATCTCTTCCCAACTATCGGACAGGGCATTCACTTCTGTCTCAGACCAACCCCATACAGCTTCGACGAATGCCAGATCGCTCGTTTCTCCTTCTTTAGCATAACTAGATCGCGCCAATTCTTCAGCAGCTCTAACGGGATCATAATGAGCTACGTCCAAGGCATCATCATGACCGGGCATATCAGGCGGCAGTAGACTATACGCAGCTTGACTGCTTCTACCTGTCGTAAAAGCCTCCGCATTCGTTGCGGATACGAGAGCGCGTCTAAACTGAATATCGTAATACGGGTGCAATGATGCATTGAAGGCGAAAAACCTGCTTTCCATTGGCTGTTCGTTGTAGGCTAGATCGCCGACTACGTATCCCACATCGGGATCGAAACGATCCGAGTCTTCGTCCCGAAAAAAAGCAATATCGAATTCGCCACGATCAAAACCTCTAGAACTGGCGTCATAGTAATCTGGGAGATCGTCGAAACGCATCGTAAAAACCACTCCGTCTAGATATGACTGACGGTGGACATAATGTTCGTTGCGTTCGACAACCGCCGTTCCGTGAGCATCAAACTTGGTAAGTTTGAACGGACCAGTGCCCACCGGCATGACATCCATCTTGACTGGTACCCGCTGTGGCTCCGACCACCATCCAGCAAGATCGTAGCCCCATGCCTCAACGTTCTCGCGCTTCAAAACCGCTGCGACCGGGCTTGCAATGCGCGCAGGAAAATCGACTTGAGGATGGTGCAAAGTTATCCTCAATGTCCGATCATCGATCACCTCCACGCCCGTCAAATCGGCGACCGAACCAGAGGCAATCGAATCTGCGCCGATGATGTTGCCGAACGCGTCATGAGCACGCTCAGATCGATTGTAGGGATCCAAGGCTCGTTCCCAGCTCCACTTGAAATCCATCGCCGTAACTGGCGATCCGTCGCTAAACTTGAGATTTCGACGCAAAACGAACTCGTAACTGAGACCATCATCGCTGACTGTCCACCGATCGGCCAAGTCTGGACGCACGAATCCACTCTGCGAATCCACAATTCGCGTCAACCCGGAATACAACTCGGCGACAAGCATCGAGTCAAAGTACTCGACGAACACCAGATCGGGGATCAAGGCGTAGTATCCCGGGAAATTCAATATTCCTCCACGCCGCCCTTCATATTCGTCAGCAGATGAAACCGGAACATCATCCGATTCTGGGGTTTCTAAGCCAATCGCTACCACGCCATCGTCATCGAACTCACCAGCGTCCGGGGCAGGATTCGTACACCCGAACACCAAAGTGAAAAACGAAAGGGCCAACAAAGACGCGCAAATCCCCATGAAGAGGAACCGATCCGTAGAACCGCCAACTCGAAGGTTCAGGTTTGAAACATTCATCACCGTGGATTCATGATATTGGTGTTGACACTAGCCACAGCAATTGTCCGAAAGGAAAGAGCCAAAGATGCCGTTGGGTTTACGTAGGAGGCTCAAACGGTACATGGGTCAGAGTGTGTTGGTGTAAATGAGAAGCTTGGCGCGATTGAGTATGCCGGGACACCTGATTCTGTTGCCCCGGCATCCTCACATCAAACATCCAACTCCCGACGCGCCTCCTTCACCGACATGATCCCCGCACCTACAAGTGTCGCCAAGCGTTCGGCACGGTCCGACTGCGACTCCTGAACTGCTTCAACATCGGAAAGGTTGAACCGGACCGTGACCTCGCTCGGGAAACGGGCGAAGTGCGGCACTAGTCGGTGATTGATGCCATCTTCCAGCATCTTCAACTCCGGGATGATGGTGTTGCGCCACAGGAACTGCTCCATCGTGCGTACATTCGCCAACGTCGCATCCTCATACTCGCTCAAAAACACCTTCGGAACGCCAAACGCGCGCGACACTTCCTCGACCGACCACTCCAACGCAGCGATGAACTCCATCTCAGATTGGTTCGTACCCAGACGTTTCATGTCAACGCCGCTGCTCAACACTATCGGCTTGTGCGCCTGATTGGGATCCACCAGACGCACTTCCCAAGTCTCCAACAACCGATCGATCTGATCCTGCGTCGGGTTGTTGTCCGTCGTTATCACCAAATCCGACGGCATCGCCGAATGGACGTAGAACCGACGATTGAAGCGCAACGCCTCGGCTCCCATATCGACTGCAGCACGCGCCGGCGCCATCGACGAGAACCCAGCCAAAGTACGCATCGGATTGAAACGCCGATACCACAGCATCTCCTCCGGCAGATAGGCGACTCGACCATCGGACGTCTCATGGATGAACCCGCGCACCGTTCGATCATGCTCGTCCGTCACCACGTGCACCTCGTCTGGGCGCAGCGGCCACATCTCATACGGTGTGCCATCCTCATCTCTCACAACCACCACGAACGCAGAGCCCCAAAGCGCCAACCGACTCTCCACCGTTCGTAGCAACTGTCCGCCGTCCCAAGCCTCGTTAGGACGGTCCAGCAGACGCTGCAATGGATGGTTCGGGCCAGCCAGCTCCGGCTCGCTGCTCGGATGCGCACGTTGCCACACCTCCAACGGCGGCCTGCTGATCGCCTCTGCCAAAACTCGCACCGCCGCATGCACCGCCGTCGAACTCGAGTAGTACTCTCCGTACATCATCGATGACCACTTGACATTGTCGCCACTAACCAACGGCACTCCGATACGGTCTACGATACGGCGCGCTGAGACCGATCTCTGCACTGCTTCATCGTGATGGCGTCGCTGTGATCCATTCAGTCCTCCGAATGGACGCGCCATCGCGCGTCCGATTCGCTTGAACACTCCGTCTCTCCGCACTTCATTCACATCCATCAGTCAATCCCCTTCATCAACATTCATCCGCCAGCTACAGAGCTGATGGCATATCCCACAATCGCCAGCACCTCGCCACCGACCAACACCATCAACCAGCGGATATTGATCTCGATGCCACGCAATCGACGATCATGCTCATCCTCAACCGTCTTCCGCAACCGCTTCAGCTGCTCCAGAAGATCGGTGCCATCACTATCCTTGTCGTCCGATCTCACCTTCTTCCCCTTCGACTGGCTCTCTGAGCCGATCAACTCATCTATGTCGATCCCCAACAACACTTCCCGTGGGTCCACCTCAACTACACCTCACATTCGCTTTTGAACTACGAAACGTTAGATAGACAACCTCCGATAGGGTGCCAGCAGCCGCTTCACTTCGCTTGACACATCGCCGCTCAGCTTCGTCGAAGCCTCTCCGTTCTGAGCATCATCGGCATCTGAATCGGCCTCGGCAAGAATAGCTTCATGCCGACGCCATCGGTCTATCGCCATCAGCAACGTCGCCTCTTCCACCTCCGGCGGATAACGCAGCAGCTTAACCTCTGAAGAATCATCGTGTGACGATGCCGTCGTACCGTTAACTCCTCGAAGCACATTCACAACCGCCTTCGCAGCCTGCGTCACGAACAGCTGCTCGTTGTTGATCAGAATCGTGTTGCCAGACCGCAGTTCACCGCCGTTGTCGATGCGAATCGACCTCGAATATGGCGACACTGCTGAACCTGAATTCGCCACGTAGCAGTCGATCCACGCGAAGTGAGAGCGGTACCCCCAGCGTCCCGTTATCTGCATCGCAGCCCGTCCTACCGGGAAACACCTTCCCGATTGGTTCCGACCAGTACGCATCACGTGATGCGGCGACCCGCGCAGCGATGCCGGATTAGCATCCAACGGATACAACACGTACTCGCTACGATGTCGCACCCGTTCGTATACGCCATCGCCATCCCAATCCTCAACCACCTGTCCAACATCCAGCAAGTCAGCTACGTGAACACTGTCCGGATCCCCAACATCGAACCGTTTCGTCTCGGTACTCACATAAAAGTGCCGACCGCACATGCTGTCCACGATTCGACTCGCCAGATGCAACAAGTGCCACAATGTCTCATCGTTTGACTTGTCCGTAAGACCAAGCCGCGCCTTCAAACTCGAAGGCGTCGAATACAAGTTGAACACCCCCAGCGGTGCCTTATCATCATCCATCTCTCTCTATCACTCCCTTCCAATGGTTAGTCTGAACTGTGATTTTCAGATGACCTCGATGATCGGAATACTTCACCATTGCCGAAGCACCAATCACACGAAAATCGCAGTTCAGACAATCCGTCCTCTGCTAGACCACGATGTTGAACGTCAACGCCGTGTGTTCCGCCGTTGTCCGGTCGCCAGAGCGTTCAGCCAATGCCAGACGCATGCTCACCACCATCACGTTTTGACGCTTTTGGATGTCGCGTTCCGTCTCGATCATCAGATTTCGACGGAATCCGACGCGCCATTGGCTAGTGTTCAACGCTAGCAATCGACCGCGATCGACGTTGTTCGCATCGTGCGTGATCTTACCGTCGCTATCAGTTAGACGCATCTGACCGCTGACCACCAACGGGTGCCCATACACTGTCGCCAACTGGCCCGTCAGAAGCGTCGCTTTAGGACCAAGCTTGTCGACCGTCTCGACCGAACTTAATCCAAGGCTGCTGACGAATGTCGCAATATCGGTCACATAGACTGTGTCCGACGCGCTCACTCCATACTTGTCCAGTCGCTTCAGCGCCTTCAGATAGGCATCCGTAGTTATCGGTCCCGCCAGCGCAACCGATTGCTCGGGATTGTCCATCATCGGAAGATGTATCAGACCGTCAAAACCTAGAAGATAGTGCGCCTTCCCAGCAGTGGAAGTCGAGATCTTGTTCCCATCGCTGTTGATATTGTTCGTCAATGTCTGATCAGCGTTCAACAGAACATCATCGATCACTTCAGCCGCATTGCGAACCAGAGTGCGACGCACCTCCGGCAGCACCGCAAATACGGCATCCTCGTCCAGCGTCAAAGACCACGGCACTTCAGCTACCAGCTCATACGCAGTCAACGTCTGCTTCAACGTCTTGGTGGTGCTCTCGGTGACCGCCGTGTTTTCACTGCCCGGATACCAATTCACATCACCCAGTTGAAGCGGGATGTCGAATGGATTCGTCGGCATGTCGATGCTGTTGAACAGACTCGCAACGCGCGTCTCGTGATGAACGTCATCCCATAGCCGCGACGCCATGCCAGTTGGCACCAACTCATCACCTCGTCCCGATGTGACACTGTCCATCGCGGCCTTTAGCCGGATATCCCAGTCTCGCACCGATTCGATGCCCAGTTGCGACTCGGCAGCCCGCTGCAGACTCCGCATAATCGTCAAGTCCAACTCGTCGCAACCGGCATACGGTCCCGATTTCACTACGCCGACCTCGCCAGCATCTGAACCACTTCCCAGCAATGAAGCACGCCGATACTCGCGCTGCTCCGTAGTCAACGCCTCGATCGCCTTGCGAAGCCGCACCCGTTCATCGTGCACCGGCTCCACATGCTCCCTGACGAATGCCGAAACATCCGCCAACTCCTTTTTCATCGTCTCCATCTCTAATGTAGTCTCAGGCATCTATGCCCATCTCCTTTTCTCTCTTTTGTTCTATTTTTTTCTGCGGCATGATCTCTAAATCGAAATCACAGTTCACACTCCCGCAACCATCCACAACGCAGCGCTCCACAGCTCCCGCACCTCATCGCCAATTGCATTGGCATCGAGCCCCATATCTAACGACCTTGAAGCCAGAGCATCCGAGTGCATCGGTACTGGCACCGCACTTATCTCCAGCAGCTCTTGCCTGCGATAGAGATAACCACGCCGACCATTCGACGCCTCCCGAGTCTCTACATCAAGCGGAAGAAATCCGACCGATACTCCGCGCATGAAGCCACGCAGATACAACTCCGCCACCTCACGTGCAAAATCTGTTGCTGCAAACTCGATAACCGCATGCAAAGCACCGGCCTCTACCCATATCCGTCTGGACTGACCAATCGGTGGAATCGAACGATCATGAGCCCACAAAAACACCGGGTTGCGACGATATCCCTCCAACTCCCAACCATTCGGATCGATCACGTCGCCCTTCCGATCTTCGGAACCGACCGCCGCGGTGATGGTCAGGAGGCGAGGCGCATCGACATTGCAATCACCGTCTTCCACTGCCCTTGCATCACCTGCAATGTCGATGCCATCACCAAGCGGTAATGCGTCCCGAACGCCGACGGTGCCTACGCCAGCTCCGAGCCACTTGATGACAACCTCACCCCCGTCACCCGGACCCGACGCATCGCCTACGCCTTGTCCAGCATATAAACCACCCATCCGCACTGCATCACTCCTTTACGTGTACCCACGTCCGTCATTAACGAACCGTTAGTTGATACATCCGTTCTTTTATTCATAATGCACCAACAACGCGCCTAGCGCAAGTCTCAACTGGCATGATTTGATACATATTTACTGTTTTTTTCGCGCCGCACTTATCGAAGGCAGACGGACCGCTCAAGCCAGCTGGGCAATGCCAAAGAAAAATGCCCTCTCTCCGAAACGGGAAAGGGCATCTACGCAATCGTGCTTCTCAGCGGCAGATCGCCAAGATCAGGTAATTCGATGCAACATTCATCACCGAAGTGACACTCAGCTAATCATCAGCTTCCACTCGCACATCCGGAAGCCAGCTCAGGAACTTAGGCAAGAACCAGTTCCCTTTGCCCAATACCTCCATGCTGGCAGGCACCAACACCGACCTCACGAGCGTGGCATCTAGGAAAACCGCAATCGCTAGTCCGAAGCCCATCAGCTGATTCACAACCATGTCACCCGAAGCGAATGCGCCAAAAACAACCACCATGATCAACGCCGCACCAGTGATCAGACCCGCTGTGGAACGAAGTCCATACGACACCGACTCGGTGTTGTCGCCCGTCTCATCGTACCGTTCACGGATCCGGCTCAACAAGAAGACGTGATAGTCCATCGACAACCCGAACAATATCGTGAATAGGAACAACGGAAGCCAAGCATCGATCACATCCGCCTGTTGGAAACCGAACAGATCAGCGCCAAAGCCCTTCTGAAACACCAGCACCAACAGCCCGTACGTAGCCCCTACCGAAAGCAGATTCATGATGATCGCCTTCAGCGGTATCACTATCGATCTGAACACCATCATCAGGATGATGAAGCTGAGACCCAACACGAAAACGAATACTATCGGCGTGTAAGTTCGAACGATGCCGTAGAAATCCGTCACCTCGGCCGTCAAACCTCCCACGTACACCTCCACAGGAACACCGGCAAAGGCATCGGCGACGTGTTGCTCTCGCAGCATCGTCATGTCATCTGCTGCCTCCGGACTCGTCGACTTGCCAGGAAACGGCAACACTATCAATGCCAAATCTCCAGCGTCATTCACTACCGGCACCTGCGGTGGCAGCGGGAATATCGGATCATCTACCAACGACTGTTGCAGCTTCTGGATACCCTCCTGAACTGCCGGATCATCGATGTCGCCTGAAATGACGATGCGCGCGGGACTCAAGAATCCCGCCGGAGTGACCTCGCCAAACGAGAACTCCTCTTCCATCAGCAAAAACGCTTTCTTCGTCTCGGCCTTGTCCGGGAAGGAGTTCACATCGTTGAGACCGGTCCGAATGTCCAGATAGAAATACGCCACCACAATCATCGGAATGGCTACCAGCAAAAGACTGATGACCGGCTGCCACGTGACGATGTGAGTGATCTTGTCCCAGAAACCACCGGCCGATGTATCCGCACCCTTCAACGCGAAACGAGACAAGAAAGGTATCGTCAACGAGTCGACGCGATGCCCCAGCAACGCCATCAATGCCGGCAACAATGTAAGTGTCGCCGCCATCGTGACCAACACCACCAGAATCGCACCGAGCGCTAATGACTGATAGAAAGATGAAGGAACGATAAACAGTCCCAACAAAGCCAGAACCACGGTCATTCCGCTGAACAACACCGTCCGGCCCGCAGCATTCCCCGTACGCGCCACTGCTTCAACACCGGTATAGCCACGACTCATCTCCTCTTTGAAACGCAGAACGATCAACAATGAGTAATCGATACCCACTGCCAGACCAATCATCACCACCATGATCGTCACAAAGAAAACCAGCTGGAACTGCTGACCGATCAAAGCTACCAGACCAAGCGTGACTGCAATCGACACGACCGATAAGCCCAGCGGGAGCATCGTGGCGACTAATCCACCGAAAAGGATCAGCAACACGATCAATGCCACTGGGACGCCGAATCGTTCTCCCCTTTGAAGATCATGCTCCGCCAGCTCGTTGTTCTCGTAAGCAGTGCTGGCATCACCGCCTATCAACACCACGAAGTCGTCTGCCGCATTCGCATCTTCAACGATATGGATCACCTCGCCGATATTCGCCACCGCGTCGCGAGCCGAGCCTGTCAAGGTATAGTGCAGCATCACCGTTCGGCGGCTTTCGGAAACCAGCAGCGGCAAAAGTTGCTGCGACATTTCCGGCGGCAACATCGCACCCGCATCCAAAACTTGGTAATAGTGCGAAACCGGAGAGTCGGGAAACCCGCTCGCTACCAGATCTGGCAGGAAATCCGAAACCATCCGGTCGTCTATGCCGCCAGATATGATGTCCGAACCTAGCGCCGATATCTCTGCATGAACCGACTCGACCTTAGCGCGGAAACTCTCATCATCCACCGTGCCATCCAGAGATTGAATGATCACGATCTCCGCCAGCTTTTCTCTACCAAGAAGTCGCTCTTCCAGCAATGCCGCCGCTCGTTGCGACTCGTATTGATCGCTCAGTCGAAAGTCCGTCGTCGTCGCACTATCCAACAACGATGCTGCGATGCCCGCACCGGCAGCTACCAACAATGCCCAAACAATTACAACCATCCATGGGCGTTGCGCGCTAATCCTAGCCAATCTCTCTGTCAATGTCTGAACTCCTGGGTCACTACGTGCACAGCCGCATACCGTCATCGATACGCTTTCATACCGTTAACCACCTACCGACACCGTTGCCAAAGCCCTTACTCAGAGACAACTGTCCGAGTCGACGCATCGCTTTAATCTAGACCAAATTGCTAGAGCTGGATGTACCAGTTCGCTAGTTGCGTCAACTCGATCAGTTGGAACACATGCTATCAGAGGTATTCGTTAAAATCATCACCTTTCAAACCGGCATCTTCAATTCTGAGCGAAACGACTGAGAACGTTATCCGCGGCGATAATGCCACTGCTCAATGAACCCTCTACTCCTGGAATATCGGTGTACTCGCCTGCAATGAAAAGGCCATCAACTCCTGGTGTCCCCGGAACGAATACGATGCATCGTCGTAAGCGTTTCGCCTGGAGAGGGACAAACCGCCTCATCCCAGCGATAGACGCGGCTGAACAACGGTTGATCGGACATGTCAGGCACATCTCGGCGAATCGCTGAAAAATATCCGCGTCGATCACCGGAAACAGTTCGTGACTATACTGTTTGATGGCATTATACGAGCGTCGCCAGCGTCCCGGGCGGCGAAATCCGCCATAACTTCCGGGGAGAAGATTTGCGCTGGCTGGCGATTATGTGTATATTTTACGTACTAATCACAGGCTGTTTTTCGGTGCCTGCCTATTCAGCCGTATTGCCTCAGCAAGTAAAGTAGTGAGGAAAAACGATGGATAAGCTCATAGCGAAAATCCTAGGGCGAGTGGGCGATACCCCCCCCCCCGACTCTTGGGGTCACCACAATGACCCTGCAGCGCGCCGCATGGGCGCTTCCACTGCTCTTGGTCGCGGCGGTCCTGCTGGCCCAGCCGGTGCTGACGGCTGACGCGCAGAGCACCCCGACGGCAAACTCTCACGGCTCCTACACCGTTCCCGCTGACTGGCCGCTGAAGCCGGCCGGGCTGAACCCGGGCGACGAGTTCCGGCTGCTGTTCCTGACCAACACCCACCGCGACGCCTCGTCCACCGACATCGCAGTCTATAACACCCACGTTCAGAACGCCATCACCAACAACGGCCACACCGACATCCGCGCCTACGGCTCCCTGTTCAAGGTGGTGGGATCGACCAGCACGGTGGCCGCCCGCGAAAATACCCGGATGAATCCCAGCACGAGTGCGCACATAGACGCGCCCATCTACTGGCTGAACGGGCCGCGCGTCGCCAGCGGCAAGGCTGCGTTCTGGGGTGACACCTGGGAAAACTGGGCGGTCGCCGACCGCCGGATCGAGACCGGCGCCCAGGAAACGGGCAACGACTGGCCATGGACCGGCACGCAAACCAACGGAGATAGGGAAGCACACAACTACCTGGGCAACTCCATCGTCGGAAGGGGCATCTTCTGGGTAGACAGTACTTCGCAGGGACCCATCCAGTCCATCTACGCATCGTCGAATACCGAAAGCCACTCGCTGTACGGCATCTCGCCCCGCTTCCGGGTAGGCAACCCGTCCGGCTATACGCTGACACTCAGCTTCTCTCCGGCCGACACCACGTACATCAAAGAGGACAACACCGGCAATCAGAACGGCCAGCAGGTGAGCTTAGTCTTCACTCTGAACAAGGCCGCGCCGGCCGGAGGCATCGATCTGGGCTTATTGGAATTTCAGACCGGACATTGGGCGTTCGTAGGAGGAGATACGCAGATTGCCTCCGGACAGTCTTCCCACTCCGTCGTGGTGGGAGCAATTCGAGAGGCGAACGTCGACAGGGACCGAACCTCAACGTATACCTACCACAACGATCCGGGTTTTGACTCAGTGACCCCGGCCAGCGGCATCTCCCTGAGGGTGCGGGACACTGACCCCACGTTTGCCAGGTTGAGCGGGAGCGACGCGGAGCAAACGGAGGGCCGAACGGCCACGTTCCTGGTGGAGCTGACCCGGGCGCTGACGGCTGGGGAGACCATCGTCGTGCCGTTGTCCATCACCGGCGCCTCAGACCCGGCGACCGACTTCACGCTGACGCGGAACGCCGGCGCCTCCAACACCGGCGTCACCCTGGACACCACGAATCCCGCCGCGCCGAAGGTCACCTTCAGCGGCGCCGGCGCGCGGATCGCCGCGCTGGACCTGCAACTGCTGAAGGACGGCATCGATGAACCGGGCGTCGAGACCATCACGGTGGCCCTGGGCAGCGAAACCGACTTCAACTCCCAGACCGGCACCAACGTGGGCGGCGGCGCCGATCCTACGTACCTGAGTGATGGCGTCACCACCCAGCGCTTCAGCCTGCGAGTGATGGACACGAGGTCCTTCGTCCAGTTCCGCACCTGCGCCGGCACGGTCAGCGCACCCTCATCGGCGCTGGTGGCCAACCTGGGCCAGACGAGCCGCAGCAGCGGCCAGGGCATGTCTAACGGCGGCGGCGCGCACGCCCAGTCGTTCACGACCGGCCCCCGCCCGGCGGGATACGCGGCGGGGTACACCCTGACTAGCGTCGACATCGGCTTCCACGCCATCAATGCTGCTGCCACTCTCAACGGGAGCCCGGGCCTCGAGGTCACCATCAGGAGCGCGGGCATCAATCCCGGCGCGTCGCTGGGTACCCTGACGCGTCCCACGCTCGCGAATTCCAGCTCGGCGCAGACGTACACGTTCACGCACTCCGGCCTCCAGCTTCAGCCGAACACAACGTACTGGCTGGTGGTGGAGTTCCCCGCACTGAGTGGGAACAACCAAATCTCGTCGACGGATTCGAACAACGAGGACGGCGGCGGCGCGTCGGGCTGGAGCATTAGCGACACATCGATAGTCCGGAATGCAGATTCTACCACCTGGGGCGACAACACTCAGGGCAACATACAGTTCAGGGTCAACGGCTGGGCGACCGGCACGGAAGACACCTGCAGCACAGGCTGGGTGGAGACCGCTGAAGGCGATCCGCCGCCCACCATCACCCTGACCGAGGGCGGAGCGCCGGCGACCTACTACTGGCGGGTGCAGGACGATGCAAACAGAACGTTCTCCTGGATCTGGGAAGAGGTCGCCCGGTCCCCTCACACCTACGGGGGCTACATGGGCGCCGGCGGTCCGGACCGGGACCGGCTGATCTGCCACACAGGGATGGATCTGACCGGCAAAGTCAACTCCCATTGGAGTATCGGAGCCCTCATCACTGACGAATATCTGCAACTTGACGTTGACAACATGAAGAAGTCAGGGGGCCACGCGGGCGTGGGCCGGGACCGGCACAACGGCTGCCCCTTCGCGACGCAGGAGATCCACTGGCACGAGCGGACGACGGCATGGCGCCCGGTGTCCATCGCCGCCGGCCACGACTCGGACGCCTTCAATCACACCACGCATCTGACCCACGCGCCCGCAGTCATCGGCGGCACGATGCCAACGCCCGCCCCGGTGAAGGTCCGGGTCAACATCGAAGACGACGACTCCTGGGAGAACGACGTCGTCATCGCGGCGGACAACAACGGCAGCCCGGCTGCCACCTGGACGGCCATCGACGATGGCGGCTGGAGTCGGGCCTTCCCGGCGGAGCTGCCGCGGGTGACGCTCGCCGACGCCTACGAGTGCACCCCCGCCGGGGTCGTAGATCCCGGCGTCGGGAGGGCGAACTGGCCCTGGCCGACCGACAGCGAGCCGTCCCACACCTTCTGGGTGAGGCTCGCCAATGATCCGTCGACGCTGCCGGCGGGGGCAAGACAGAGCGTTGGGTTCTGCATGCGGACCAGCGACGACCACACGCTCAACGTGGGGCTGGGCGGCGCGCACCTGCACCACAAGGTGCTGCTCAAGTCCAACCAGGATGGGTCGTTGCTGGGACGAGATACCGGGGCCACGGGCGGTGAGATCGACGTCACCTACACGCCCGTCAAAGTCGAAATTTACGTGGGGCACTGCATCGAGGACGACCCCAACCGCATGATCGAATCCAGTTCCACCGACACGTCCACGACTCCGTGGACGGTGACCAGCACGACCCGCACCGTGTCGGTCTCCGCGGACGTGCGGTTCGCGGCGAATATCCGCGACCTGTACCAGCGCGTCGACACCGACTTCTCCCCCAACCTGCGCACGGATCGATTCACGCGCTGGTGGAGCCGGACGTCGACCGCCACCGATCCCGGCAGCGACGTCGTGCTGGAGGTGCAGGGGCTGGTGTCGCAGATGAGCGACTATCAGATGGGCGATTCGCCGCCGCCGACGCTGACCATCGTCGGCGACGCCCTCAGCGTGACCGAGGGCGGCGACGTGACCTACACCATCACGGCCAATCCGCCGCCGGCGGCGGCAGACATCACCGTCGGGGTCGCAATCAAGGAGCAGATGGGTTCCGGCGACAACCTCGTCTCCCGCGAAGGGCGCGAGCTGCTGGTCATCCCGGCCGGGGCGAGCTCGGTCAAGTGGACGGTGACGGCCTACTCCGATGACGTCGAGCGCGACGACGGCGCCATCGTCGCCGAGCTCGTGGCCGACCCGGGCTACAGTCTGGGCGACCCGTCCAGCGTCAGCATGACGCTGCTGGACGACGACGAGCCGCCCAGCGTCCAGGTCAAGCGCCTGAGCGACACCACGGCGACCATTGCCTGGGCGCCGCAGGAAGGCGCCGCCCGGTACAACTTGGGCTGGTACAATACCCTGGGCTTGCCGAAGGTGCAGTGGGCCACGACCTCGGCCACCGAGCTCCGGATCACCGGCCTCGACCCCGACACGCGGTACGCGGTCGCGGTGCTCGGGTCCACCAAAGTGGGCGACATCCGCGTGACGACTCTGAAGACGGGGGCGGAGCCTCAGACCTTTGAGGTCAGCTTCCCGACGGACACGCCGCCCGATCCGGTAGTGAGCGTCACGGGCGGCAGCGGCATCACCGAGGGCGGCAGCGCAAGCTTCACCGTCAGCGCAAGCCCCGCGCCGTCGGCTGACCTGGACGTGAAGGTCACGGTCACCCAGAGCGGCGACTACGGCGCGACCACGGGCCAGCGCACGGTGACCATACCCACCACGGGCAGCGTCACCTTTACCGTCGGCACCACCGACGACCAGGCCGACGAGACCGACGGTTTGGTGACCGCCACCGTGAACGCGGGCAGCGGCTACACGGTGTCATCATACCAGGGCGCGGCCACGGTCAGCGTCTCGGACAACGACCCCGATCCCGTGGTGAGCATCACCAGCTCGCTCAGCGGCAGCGAGGGCGAGTCTATCAGCTTCACCGTCAGCGCCAACCCGGCGCCGACGGCGGCGCTGCCGGTGAGCGTCACGGTGACTACGACTGGCGACTTCGGCTTCGGAAGCGCGCCCACCAGCGTGACGATCCCCACCTCAGGCAGCGTCACCCTGACGATCACCACCACCAACGACAAAGTGGACGAGCCCGACGGGTCGGTCACTCTGACGCTGAACGCGGGCAGCGGCTACACCCTGGGCGCTACCTCCACTGAGAGCGCGCAAGTCACGGACGACGACGACCCCGGCTTGCAGACCATCGTCGTTAGCATTGCCGGCGGCGACGGGATCACCGAGGGCGGCAGCGCCAGCTTCACCGTCAGCGCAAGCCCCGCGCCGGCGACCGACCTGGACGTTACGGTCACGGTGTCGCAGAGCGGCGACTACGGCGCGACCACGGGACAGCGCACGGTCACGATTCCGACCTCAGGCAGTGCCACGTTCACGGTCGGCACCACCGACGACAGCGCGGACGAAACCGACGGCTCGGTAACGGCGACGCTCGTCGATGGCACGGATTACAACCTCGGCTCCACCAAGACTGCGACCGTCACGGTTTCGGACAACGACGACGCGCCGGACTACACCGATTATCAGACGCTTGTGGACCACCTGATTGAGATACGGGACAATCCTGTCAACACGGCGGTCAGGGGCAACCCCGTCCACATCCGCAAGTGGAATCGGGTGCTTGCCGCCATTGGATACGACAGCGGCGAATCGCCGATGCCAGAATCGGAAATCCACGCCAACGCGGCCAAGTGGCCAGAGAGTTCATTCAAGCTTGCCTCCGACTACCTGAAGAGCCTGGAGAGTCAGCCGGTGATCAGCATCAGCGGCGGGAACGGCATCACCGAGGGCGGCAACGCAAGCTTCACGCTCAGCGCGAGCCCCGCTCCAGCTGCCAACCTCGATGTGAAGGTCACGGTCACCCAGAGCGGCGACTACGGCGCGACCACAGGTCAGCGCACAGTGACTGTCCCGACTACGGGGAGCGTAAGCTTCACCGTCGGCACCACAGACGACAGTGCCGACGAGGCCGACGGGTCGGTGACCGCCACCGTGAACGCGGGCAGCGGATACACGGTGTCGTCGTCGCAAGGCGCGGCCACGGTCAGCGTCGCCGACAACGACGACGCGCCTACGCCTGAGATCAGCATCACGGGTGGCAGCGGCATAACCGAGGGCGGCAGCGCAAGCTTCACCGTCAGCGCGAGCCCGGCTCCGTCGACCAACCTCGACGTGAAGGTCACAGTCACGCAGAGTGGCGACTACGGCGCGACCACCGGACAGCGCACTGTCACGATACCCACGTCGGGCAGCGCAAGCTTCACCGTCGGCACCACCGACGACAGTGCAGACGAAACCGACGGATCGGTGACCGCCACCGTGAACGCGGGTAGCGGCTACACGGTGTCCTCGTCGCAAGGCGCGGCCACGGTCAGCGTCGCCGACAACGACGACGCCCCGACGCCTGAGATCAGCATCAGCGGCGGGAACGGCATCACCGAGGGCGGCAGTGCAAGCTTCACGCTCAGCGCAAGCCCCGCTCCGTCGGCTAACCTCGACGTGAAGGTCACGGTCACCCAGAGCGGCGACTACGGCGCGAACACAGGTCAGCGCACGGTGACGATACCCACGTCGGGCAGCGTAAGCTTCACCGTCGGCACCACCGACGACAGCGCAGATGAAACCGACGGGTCGGTGACCGCCACCGTGAACGCGGGCACTGGCTACACGGTGTCATCGTCGCAAGGCGCGGCCACGGTCAGCGTCGCCGACAACGACGACGCCCCGACGCCTGAGATCAGCATCAGCGGCGGGAACGGCATCACCGAGGGCGGAAGCGCAAGCTTCACAGTCAGCGCAAGCCCGGCTCCGGCTGCCAACCTCGACGTGAAGGTCACAGTCACCCAGAGCGGCGACTACGGCGCGACTACAGGTCAGCGCACAGTGACGATACCCACTTCGGGCAGCGTAAGCTTCACCGTCGGCACCACCGACGACAGCGCAGACGAAACCGACGGGTCGGTGACCGCCACCGTGAACGCAGGCAGCGGATACACGGTGTCATCGACTCAGAGCGCGGCCACGGTCAGCGTCGCCGACAACGACGACGCCCCGACGCCTGAGATCAGCATCACGGGTGGCAGCGGCATCACCGAGGGCGGCAGCGCAAGCTTCACGCTCAGCGCGAGCCCGGCGCCTGCGTCCAACCTCGACGTGAGGGTCATGGTCACCCAGAGCGGCGACTACGGCGCGACCACGGGTCAGCGCACAGTGACGATACCCACTTCGGGCAGCGTAAGCTTCACTGTCGGCACCACCGACGACAGTGCCGACGAAACCGACGGGTCGGTGACCGCCACCGTGAACGCGGGCACTGGCTACACGGTGTCATCGTCGCAAGGCGCGGCAACGGTCAGCGTCGCCGACAACGACGATACAGTGCAGCAGACGGACATCACCATAACTGTCGATGCAGCTTCGGCGACTGAGGGGAACATCTTGGAGTTCCAAGTGAATCTGTCAGCGGCGTCGACCGAGCAGATCACCTTGACTTGGTACACCGCGCCTGCGTACGACGTTCTCGATGATCGTGCGCACTTGGACGACTACCAGGCCACAACTGGCGAGATGGTGTTTGAGCCGGGAGTGACGTCCCAGAAGGGCGAGGTGTGGTTGGAGCAAGATTCTCAGAAAGAGCCGGACGAGTACTTCGCGATCGAGGTGTACCTGCCCGGGAGCTTCTTCCTGCCCGACGCAACCGGAACAATGACCATCGTGGACGACGACTAACCCGAGTCGTCAGAAACGGCGAAGCGCCAAAAGGGCCGGCGGCGATGCTGCCGGCCCTCGCTTTGTTCCACGGGATGAAACACCGCCCGAGGCGCTGGTCTGGTCCCCTGTTGACGCCGAAATCGCTTCGGACGGGGGAGTTCGCAGTATCGGATGCGGTGGTGGAGCTGACGGGATTCGAACCCGTGACTTCCTGCTTGCAAAGCAGGCGCTCTCCCACTGAGCTACAGCCCCACATCTCATATAGTCTAACAATCAGCAACAGCCTAATCATCACGAAACATCGCAACAGCGTCAAGCTGTCAAATCAGCTGCCCAGAAAATCGCACGAAACAGTAAAATCATACGAAATCAAACTTCAGACACCTGCCATCCCCCATGTCATTCACCATCAATACCTCCCGCCGACGAAATACGATGCTGGGAATCGCCTGCTCGTTGATCGTCGCCATGCTGATGTACGCCTGCGGCTCCTCGCAAACAGACAACGAAACCGATTCGACAGAGTTCCGGCAGGTAATGAGCGCCCAAACTACCTTCACACCCGATCATCTAGACAGCATCGGCTTCAAACAATCCCGCAGCTACGACCTCGAAGGGTTGCCCGGCGCCAGCGCTGCAATCTTCGGATTCTGGCGTATCAATTCCGGAGACCCCATAGATTACGAAGTGCGTTTCTACCCGAACCACAACGAAGCGGTCGAATCAGGAACCGCATTAGCAGAGGAAGGCTCAGGTCCCGACGCCATCCTAGATGTTGACGATGCCACTTACAAAGAGGGCGTCAAAGATCGACGCATGATCGTCGGATCCGGCATCGGTGGAGGCGCGCGAAGCGGTACCGGCCCGCGCTACGGCAACTATGCAATCTACGGCAACATCGTGATGCTCTGTGGCGGTGCCGCCGGAGAACAGGCACTCGAACGATGTGAAGAATTGGCAATGGCTTTGAAAGACGCCGCAGGACAATAGTCAGTATGAATCTGCCAAAGCCATTGCTGACTTTCCTCATTCTGATCCCTACCCTCATAGTTGGATGCGGCTCCACAGAATCGAACGTCGCCGATACAACCGAGAACCGAGCTGACGAACCAGCAACTGAGAGCCGAGTACTGTCAATAGACCAGACTTTGTCATCAGAAGACCTGTTATCTCTAGGCTTGAAGAGCGGGAAACAATACGATGTCGCCACTCTTCCCGGCGGTCTCGAAGCCCGCGTATTCTTCTGGCGCGTCAACGATGTCGCCGTATCGTACGAAGCACGGTTTTACGAATCACACCAAGATGCCGTCGACCTCGGCACCCAGTTTGCGGAAGAAGGCAGCGGCGAAAATGCCGTGACCGACCCCGACGACGCGGTATACAAAGAAGGCGTACGGGATCGTCGCACCGTGTTCGACTTCCGAGGCACGCCTAGACCCAAATACGGCGCATATGGCATCTACGGCAACATGGTGATATTGTGTGAAGGGCGCGATGATGCCGAAGGATGGGAACGATGCAACACGTTGATCGAAGCACTCGATAATCGATGAGATTCATTATCGTTGCAATCGTGTTGATCTTTGGACTGATGACTGCGTACGCGTGCGGAGACGCTCCAGCACCTCAAAACAGCCAGCAAACAGACGATGCCGAACCAACCGCACAAGTGATAAAACCTTCTGATCGCATCTTGCAAACCTCAGACCTCGAAGCGACGGGCTTGAAACACTCCAAAAATTACAAGACTGAAGGGCTGCCAGGATCAACCCAAGTTTCTCTATTCTTTTGGAAAATCGATGACACACCCATTCAGTATGAAATTAGGTTTTACCCCTCGCACGATGAAGCCGTTTCATCAGGATTGTCGTATGCCCTTGAAGGTGCCGGACCAGACGCGATAATCGACCCCGATTTCGCTAGCTACACAGAAGGGTTGCGAGACCGTCGAACCATCGTACACACTCGCGGCTCACCAAGTCCGCGGTACGGCGACTTTGTCATCTATGGAAACATCATCGCCCTATGCGAAGGACGCGATACCGCGCAAGGGGCGGAACGATGCGCTCACCTTCTCAATGCGATACAAAACGATTCCAATTGACCTTCTAGCGTATAGGGTTCGATGCTTTCGCATATCCATTTAATTGATATGATATGTAGACACAATCGGTAATCCGTCAATCTCAGCGGCTAGCGAACCGCGACAATCCTCCATATCTAGGAGTGCCAAGACATGATCCTGCGACGCCCAACCCTACTAAGAACATTCCGTCTGTCAGCGCTGATGCTGTTGATCGCCGCGATAGCGTTAGCACTTGCATGTGGCAGCGAAGAGAGCAACAATCCCAGCGAAAATAGCACTACCGATGGTGGCAGCGGAGATGCTCCTGCAGCCGCATCATCAGCTAACGATGCACCAGAATCAAGCGGACCACCGGGCGTAGAAATCGTCGCCACCGATGTCACCTATACCATCGACGACCTCATCAACACTCCAAACTTCAAGAAGAGCAAAGAGTACAAAGTCGAAGGGCTCGACGAGGCGACTGCGGCAATCTACGGATTCTTCGGACCCGACCCATACAACCGACAAGAGTTTGAAGCTCGCTTCTACCCAGACCACGAAACAGCAATCACAATCGGTGTCGATTTTGCCAACGAAGCGACCGGTCCAGATGCTGTCATCGCCAAAGACATCCAACGCTGGGACGAAGGACTGGTACAACGCCGATCATGTTCCGGAAACACCCGAGGATCGCACCACTCTGGAAAATGTGACAACGCTAAGTATGGTGATTACGTGATCGCTGGCAACCTTGTGCTGCTATGCCAAGGCAAAGACTCCGAGAAGTCACTTGCCAACTGCAACGACCTCATGGAAGCAATGCAGACTCAGTGACCAATCTCCATCGCCGAAGATTTTCAGCGTCAACCCCAACTCGCCTTGCAGTAGCTCCCGTCGCGTTTGTCGGGGTGTTGATCGCAGTATAATCGCTAGTTCGATCCAGAGATGGGACGAAGGTTTGAGCCAACGTCGTACCTGCGCCGCAAATGTACGCGGTTCTCATCATTCGGGCAGATGCGACCTCGCAAAATACGGCGATTACGTGATCGCTGGCAATTTGGTGCTACTATGCCAAGGTAGAGACTCAGAGTCTGCATTGAAAAACTGCGAAGCACTCGTCCAAGCGTTGCAATAAACCCCGATCAACCTCCGAACTCGCTAGGATCAACAACCATGAACACCAATTCACGAACGTCAATATACGCACCGATGATCATCATGGCCCTCGCCGCATTCTTGGCAGTGACATTTTTTA
Source organism: Dehalococcoidia bacterium (assembly GCA_965242765.1). GTDB lineage: Bacteria > Chloroflexota > Dehalococcoidia > Lucifugimonadales > Lucifugimonadaceae > Bin127. The sequence continues at coordinate 557,688 of CBDESY010000004.1, forward strand.
TTGCCTGCGGCTCCGAATCCAATGATGGCATTGGGGAATCTAGCAACGGCGCCACTGCAGACGGTACAACAACCGACCCACGCATCAGAAGCTCCGACGGCACATACACCATCGACGATCTAAAAGCTGCCGTCGGTGTCAAAGCCAACAAAGAATACGATGTCGAAGATCTACCCGGCGCCGACTCAGCCTGGCGAATCATCTTCAACCGTCTCGATTACGAGGTGCGTTTCTACCCCGACCACCAAACGCTGCTCGACGAGGGCATTCCCTACGCTGAACATGTCACCGGCGACGATGCCATAGTCATTGGCGACGACATCATCTGGGAAGAAGGCGCAAAAGATCGGCGGCGTTGCAGCCGTGATGCCGACACACCGCATTCCGGCTGTGCATACTCACCACGTTACTGGGATTACGTCGTAATCGGCAACATGATCATGATGTGCGAAGGCCTCGAAAGCGAACAGTCCATAGAAAACTGCGACAACCTGCTAGAGCAGTTGCCGTAACACATTCGATCAATAGCCAGAGGCCAAACTACCTCTGATATAATTACCTCAAATGTGCTACATGATGATTGCTTACAGTTGGAGGCCAAACCTTGCAAGCCAATCCCTTCAAAAAGGAAGTCAAGGCATCTGTCGATTCAAATGAGGTTATCGAAAGCTTACTAGATGAACGTGCCACCGAACTCGAAACCGCAACCGAATCCCACGTCGTCGCTCTGCATGGCGCAATCACTTGGGGAGTCGATGACCATTTTCGTTCGACTATTGAGTCTAGGCCAAGTATCAGCAGATCCCAACAATCAAAGCGTGTCACCGTCGTTTTGACTACGGGAGGTGGGTACATTGAAGTAGTGCGACGCATGGTAGATACGCTACGTCGGTACTACTGTGACGTAGAGTTTATTGTGCCCAACTACGCATATTCCGCCGGAACTGTACTTGTCATGTCGGGTGATGCCATTCACATGGATTACTACTCTCGCTTAGGCCCCATAGACCCGCAAGTCCCTTCGCAGGATGGTGTCTCAATGGTGCCTGCGCTCGGTTACGTTGAACGCTATAATGAATTGATCGACAAAGCCAACTCAGGCAGTTTGAATATGGCTGAACTGCACGTGCTCATCGGCGCATTCGATCAAGCTCAACTTTATCAATACGAACAAGAACGCGAACTCTCCATCAGCCTGCTTCAAGAGTGGCTTTGCAACTATAAGTTCAAGAATTGGGAATTTACGGACACACGCGGAACACCGGTAACCGTTAACATGCGACAGCAGCGAGCAAAGGAAATTGCGTCAGCATTGAACGACACCCGGCGTTGGCACAGTCACGGTCATGGTATCTCAAAGGATGTTCTCGAAAATGAATTGAAATTAAGGATCGACGACTTTGGCAAAAAAACCAACCTCGCCGACAAAATCCACAGTTACCAAGGCTTGTTGTCTGACTACATGTCGAGACGCGGCTTGCCCAATGTGATACATCGCAATGGTGAATTCAGGCCTTACTAGGTTGGGAGCAGATGGAAAACGATATGTACAGCAAACTCGACATCACTAAAATCATCGACAAAAACCCTCTGGTCGATAAATCAGAAATCGACATGATCCGAAAAGTCGTTGAGGAGTCCAAACGCTTGGGGATTACGCCAACTAACTATCGGCTGGCAACTCCGATGACCCCTAGACACCGTCCTCCGATTGACCACGATAATCGGGTGGAAAAATCTCGCTTGCGCTAAACCCACCAAATCAGATCATCCGCATCACTCTAAACCCGCACCTTCCACAGCCTCGACCAAGTCCAGGCAGTCCTGCGTCGATACCTCGCACATCATCAACAAATTGCCTACCACCAGATAGCCACCATACACACGTCGGCTCGCGAAGCCAGACCCGTCATGAACCGTGCGGTCTAGGGCTTCCTCAGCCGATTCCACTCCCACACCCATAGCATCGGAATGAGTGGGATAACGCCTTATCTCAACATCTTTGCGATTGAAAAAGCCATACCGTGCCTCTAACGCAGATGGCAAAGTTGCAACGTCGTAGACCTGATGCTGCTTCCAACCCGCATCGATGAACTCTTGATATGTAAATTCAGCATTCGGCCGCGTCCAAGCGCTGATCTCCATTCGATCACCAATCGGATTTACGACGCTCTCATCAGTCCCCGTCTCCACGGGATCGTCATCTGATGATGTGTCCGAACCGCAAGCATGAATGACAGCAGCCAACAAAACCAACAAAACAAAACGAACCGCACAATCAACCAATCCGTTATCAATCTTCGCAATCATTGGACTACAGCATCGATCAATTCGGTACAGTCTTGCACCGAGAACTCGCACAGCATCACCACGTTGCCGGCAACCACATAAGCGCCATAAAGGGTCACGCTTGAGAATCCAGCACCCCGACCTGACAGCTTCTCAGTCTTAATCGCCATCTCTGCCGATTCTTGGCCCGCGTTCATCGCCGCTTCATGCGAAGGATAGAACCGCAATTCGATGTCCTTACGGTTGAAGAAACCGAAGAAAGCCCGCTCAGCCTCCGGGAGCGTGTCCAGATCAAACTCTTTGTTCTTCTTCCAACCGGCATCTACAAAATCATCCACCGCAAATGTGCTGCTCGGACGGGTATAGGCGCGCAACTCGGCACGATCACCTATCGTCACCACCGCACTCTCATCAACTGTCGGTTCAACAACCGGCGCCGCCTCCGAAGCAACTTCGCCGTCATCATCATCTACACTGCCACAGGCCATCACCAGAGAAACAATCAAAAATGCACCAAGTAAGACGCATATACCTCCAAATCTCTCCTTCCAGTGCATATTGATCATGTCATCAACTCCAGTGCATCAATCATTGGCGCAACGAAATTATAGCCTCTATCGTACCAACATTCCCAACACTGGCACCACGCTTCATGTATAGAAGATGAAATGCAAAGACGGCGATGCCCGATGTTTCATCATGCTTTACGTGGAATAAACCGACGATGATACGACTGTTGCACGCAATCGATCGAAGCAATCAAACCAAACAACCGTCCAATCACAGAAATCATTCAAATCACGCGAAAATCGAAGTTAAGACAAAAAAGCGGTCGGGCTCAGGTATCTGAGCCCGACCGTTTAATCAGCACCTTTCATCGCACTGCCAACGAAAGCACTAAATTCGCGCTCGTGATGGCAGGTTGATGATCAGTTTGGTTAACTGGACTTCTCCAACTTGTGGATCACCAGCGACCACGTCAAGTGCCACCAGGCTTCGTTGACGTAACCAGTGGTGTCAATTGCACCTACTGAAGTGTCGCCTTGCGGCCAGTTCGTCCAGCGCGCCTCATTCATGATGATGCGGTGGTAGAACTCAAGAATCGGAACGTCCGGCAACTCGGTCAACCAGATTCTTGCAGCCTGCCGCCACAGGTCGTACATCTCAGCAGTGTTGTCAGGCGAAGTCTTCGCTACTTCGTCAGTCAACTCATCCCACTCGGAGTTTTCCCAGTGGTAGAAGTTCACCTGGTGTCCTCCAGGGATGTTCACTGACGATGATTGGTAGAGCTTCATCGTGAAGTACGGGTCGCGCACCGAACCGCCGTGTCCGAACATCAGACACTCGAAGTTGCCTTCTGCCATTCGGCTGGATGCATCGGTCGGCTGAGCGTAGTCGGCATTGATTCCGTGGTTCTTCAGTTGCTGAGCAACTGCCGGACCAAGGTCGACCCACGGGTTGAAACCAACAATATCGCAGTTGACGCCATTGCCCTGTGCATCTTCCCACATGCCATCCGAGTTCTTCGTGAAGCCAGCGCCTTCCATCAACTCGTCGCCACGATCTGGATCGTAGTCAAGAGTAGAACGACCAATCTCTTCCATCACCTCGGCGGCGATGTCGAAGTATGGCTGCAACGGCGGGTACTGCGGCATCGTCAACGGGTTGTATGCTGCAGCACCGTCATAGGCCAGATCGCGAAGTTCAGTGCGATCAAGGTAGAACGAGATCGCCCAGCGAACATCCGGGTTGTCATACGGACCGAACTTACCGCTGGTGTTGAACGCAATCGATACTGGCCACCAGTCGACGTAGCCATAGGGTTGCTCACGGCCGGAGTGAGTTATAAGGTCTTCGTTCTGCTCGAGCGTCTCGGCGATAAGCGACGGAGTAGTCATTGCGGCACCGTCTACCTGGTCGGCGATCAACGCCTGTGCACGCTGCTCCTGTGGAACACCCGGGATGTAGATGATTCGCTTGACATTCGGCAGCTGCGCGTAGTCGCCAAGGTCGGCAACGCCATCGCCCCACCAAGAGTCGCGGCGGTCAAATATCTTCTGCTCGGTAGACGTGGTTACCTGCCAAGGTCCAGTCGAAAGCGGCCAGCCCTTGTCGCGGTCGTAGTCACCAAACGTCGTCCAGTCGCGTCCCTTGTAGTGGTGCTCAGGAACGATGTAGACGCCGATGTCGAACTTGTAAGTCAGAAGGAAGAAGAAACGCGGGTCTGGGCGTTCCAGAATCACCTTGGCGGTGTACTTGTCGACCAGCTCTGCTGTCTCCATCGCCGCATCGATGTCTTTACCCCATCGAACCTGCTCTTTGAGTTCTTTGAGCGAGTTCAATGTGTAAACCACATCTTCACAGTCGAAGTCTTGACCGTCGCTCCAAGCGATGCCCTCGCGACAGTTGATCGTCAACTCGGTGAAATCGTCGTTGAAGCTGTAGCTCTCTGCTAGCCACATGATCTCTTCGTTGGCGAAAGCCGAGAAGAATGCAAGAGGCTCAAAAATCAGGTTTGGACCCTGCTGGTGGTTGGCGCCGATAGCGTATGGGTTCCACAGCTCGTGGTCGATGAAGCGACCTTCCGAACCGCCGTGGAACAACGTCAGCGTGTCTTCACGCGCAACGTCGCCAGGGTCGAAAGTCATGCCGATAGCTTCTTCGCCCATCATAGCGTCATCAGCCGGCATCGCCTCTTCAGGCTCCTCAGTTGGCTCAGGTTCTGGTTCCGGCATCGGCGTCGCCGTCGGCGGTACCGATGTAGCGGTCGGGGGCACTGGCGTCGCTGTCGGCTCTTCCTCGCCACATGCGATCGCGGCTCCAAGAACCATCACGCCAGCGAGAAGCCCTAACAGACCATACCGCCCCATTTTCTTAGGCAGATTCATTGTGGTGTCTTCCCTCAATCTCGATTGCTTGCTCTGTCAAGCATAAAGATCCGCCAGACAGCCCCAGTCGAAAACTAGACCGCGCAGACAGAACCGCTCAACAACGATCAACAACCAATTGTCTACCCTATACAACAAGATTGTCAACCCTGATTTACAATTTCGTTCCGCATGGCACTTTGGTATCTGAACAGGCATTGACGAGACACGCTTTTACAAGTAAAATCGCGTGATGTTGTTGTGTGCTTCGCCGCATCGACTACCCTTGACAACTGCACGATTAAACATCTCCACCGATAGCGAGAGTTCATTGACCACATCAGAAAACGCGACGGTTAGCCGGGAAACCGCCATGCCGAGACAAAATCCCGTCCTAGCGTTTTTCGCCGCGTTCTTCGGAAACTTCATCGTTCAACGATTCCTTCTGTTCGTTCTAACCGTTTGGGTTGCAGCCACCGTCATATTCATACTGCCGCGCCTGACCGGACAAGACCCGGTCAAAGAAAAACTGCTGCTCGAAGCCCAACGCGGCGGCTCCGTTCAAGCAGGCATGAACGAGATGGCGAAATCTTACTCGGCACGACTCGGACTAGACCTGCCGATCCAAGAGCAGTACCTCAACTACATGTACGATCTGATGCGATTAGATTTCGGATACTCCATCGCATACTTCCCACGCACCGTAAATGAAATCATCGCCGACTCGATCTTCTGGTCGCTCGGATTGATGACCGTTACTCTGACGTTGGCATTTGTGATAGGAACCGGCGCCGGCGCTTTGCTCGGATGGTCGCGCGCACCGGGATGGCTCAGCTATGCATTCATGCCGCTGCTTACACTTTCCGCAATTCCTCAATACATGCTCGGGCTCGTGTTTATGTTCATATTCGCAATCATGCTCAATCTTTTGCCGTTTTTTGGCGCATACAGCCCGGGAAAACTGCCCGAATGGAGCCTTGAATCTATCCTCGACATCCTCAGACACGCCATCCTACCCGCACTCTCTATCCTCTTCTCAGCCGTCGGATTCTGGGCCATCGGCATGAGAGGCATGATGATCAACACCCAAGGCGAAGACTTCATGGTACAAGCCGACGCCAAAGGATTGAATGGCGCACGTATATTCTTCCGCTACGCCATCAGGAACGCTCTCTTGCCACAAGTGACCGGACTGGCAATATCATTCGGCACCCTGCTCACCGGGGCGGTACTGGTAGAGGTGCTTTTCCAATACCCCGGACTGGGAAACACCCTTTTCTACGCCATCAGAGTCTCCGATTTCTTCCAAGTGACCGGCATCGTCATGACCATCATCATCTCCCTCGCATTCATGACGATGTTGATCGACCTTATCTACCCGCTGATCGATCCTCGGGTCAAATACACGCAGGGCTGATATTCAAATGGCGCAAGAAGCGACGACAGTTGAGACCAGCGACAGCGGGCAATCCACTTCGGGAATCGTGCCCGAAGCAACCTTCTACCAAGAACGAATCGAGCCGATATGGCTATACGCACGGCGAAACCGTTCCCTCATCGTCGGTCTTGGAATGTTAGGAGCATTGCTGCTTTTCACCGTTATCGGATTGGTCACATATCCCGACCTCGATGCGTACGTCAGCGGCGGCGCACCAGTCCAAGACAAAAGATTGCCACCATCTTGGTGCACCTGGTGCAACGACATCGTAGAACTCGATGAAGACAAAAAGCCCGGCTTCTTCGATTACCCGATGGGCACCGACACTCAGTCGCGCGACTTGTACGCAACCAATCTGCGCGGCATCCCACTCACTTTGGGCACCGGGTTGATCGCCGGATTGCTTTCAGTCGCACTCGGCACCGTCACCGCCTTCATCGCCGCATACTACCGCGGCATCCCGGATGTAATCATTCGACTCCTAACCGATGTCGGTATTTCGATTCCCGGTCTCTTGGTGCTGATCATCATCCGCATCCAGTTAGGCACTGAGTTGGTATGGTGGCAGCTCGGGGCCGGCCTTGCCGCCGTTGGATGGGTCTTTTCCTCGCGTACCATTCGAGCCCAAGTTCTAGTGCTGCGAGAACAACCCTACGTCGAGATCGCACGGCAATCCGGTATGTCAGGATTGGCAATCATCTTCCGAGAAATGGTGCCGAACCTCATCCCATACATCACCGCCAGCTTCGTAGCATCCGTAGCCGGAGCAATACTCGCATCGATCGGGCTAGAAGCACTAGGACTCGGAGACTTCAGTTCGCCCTCACTCGGAATGACCGTCTATTGGGTGATTCAATTCGGCGCCATCACTCTCGGCATGTGGTGGTGGTGGCTATTCCCCCTCATCGCGATCGTAATAATCTTCGTCAGCCTGTTCCTGATCTCGGCCGGACTAGACGAATGGTCCAACCCAAGATTACGCCGACAAATCTAACCCAATAGAAATCTCACGCATAAATCATGGTCGTCGTATCAAGAAACAGCCCAGCAATGCCAGAAAGCGGCGGAAACAATTACGCCCTCAGAGTTGAAGACCTGATGGTGTATTACGAGACTCCCCGCGGCACAGTCAAAGCCGTCGATGGCGTTACATTCAACCTCAAACAAGGTGAACGATTCGCACTAGTCGGAGAGTCCGGCAGCGGCAAAAGCACCCTCGCAATGGCCATCATGCGACTGACACGTGAACCGGGACACATCGCCGGCGGACACGTATATCTCAACGGTCGCGACCTCGTCGATATGAGCGACAAAGAGATCCGATCTATCCGTCTGCGTGAAATGGCACTGGTACCACAAGGCGCCATGAACTCCTTAAACCCTGTCATGCGCGTAGGCGAACAGATCATCGACGGCATCGTCGACCACACACAATCCGGCGAGAGCACTCCGAATCGCAGCCAATTGCAAGAACGCGTCCATGACCTTTTGCTACGCGTCGGACTGGACCCGTCAGTAGCCCGTCTCCATCCCCATGAACTAAGCGGCGGCATGAAACAGCGTGTCGCCATGGCCATCGCAATATCCCTGAACCCCAACATCATCGTCGCCGACGAACCTACCAGCGCTCTCGACGTCGTCGTGCAACGGCAAATCATGCAGACGCTTGGCCGGTTGCAAGAAGGACTCGACGCCTCAGTGCTACTAGTCGGACACGATATGGGCCTGGTAGCCCAATTCGCCGACACCATCGGCGTCATGTACGCCGGCAAACTGGTCGAGTTAGGTTCCGTCTCAGATGTCTTCAAAGACCCTAAACATCCATACACCAAACTGCTCATCGAAAGCCTCCCCTCTTTCGACATAACCCGCAAATTCAGAGGCATCCCCGGCATGCAACCAGCACTTCTAAACCTGCCATCCGGATGCTCATTCAACCCCCGTTGCCCGTCCGTGCACGAAAGATGCTTCGCCGAAATCCCACAGTTCTTCGCCATCGGAGCACAACGCGGCGTGGCGTGCCACCTATATGATCGTGAAGGTGCGAATTGAGCGAATTCATGCGACTCGAACACGTCACTCGTACCTTCGGTGGCGGAACGTTCTCCAACAAACCTCCGATCGTCGCCGTCGATGACGTTTCACTTTCTATCGACGAAGATGAACCCAAGATAACCACCATCGCCGGTGAAAGCGGCTCTGGCAAGACAACCCTTGCACGCCTATTGATGGGCACCATAAATCCCACTTTCGGCACTGTATATTACCGCGGAAACGACTTTCGAAAACTCTCCCGACGAGACACTTGGAACTTCAAACAAGAAGTCCAATCCATCTATCAAGACCCCTTCGGTTCATACAACCCCTTCTACAAAGTAGACCACGTACTCGAAACTCCAATCAACCGATTCAAACTCGCCACCTCAAGACAAGCGAAAAACGCAATGATCGAAGAGGCGCTAGCAATGGTCGGGCTACAACCGGGCGATACCTTAGGACGTTTCCCACATCAGCTCAGCGGCGGACAGCGTCAGCGAATCATGGTCGCAAGAGCACTACTCATCAAACCAAGACTCATCCTTGCAGACGAGCCAGTATCGATGGTCGACGCTTCGCTTAGAGCAACTATCTTGGACAGCATCCGACGCCTCAACCGCGAAATCGGCATCTCGGTCATATACATCACCCACGACCTCACAACCGCACTGCAGATCAGCGACAACATCCTCGTGATGTACCGCGGATCAGTAGTCGAATCCGGTGCCGTTGAGCGCGTCATCTTAGAGCCTAAACACCCCTATACGCAACTGCTCATCGAATCCATACCGCAACCAAATCCCGACAACAAGTGGGGCGAAGAGCCGCCAACCGCCCGCTTCGAAGACTTTGCAAACATGTTAGGATGCAAATTCGCCGACCGATGTCCACACGTAATGGACATCTGCAACGACGATCAGCCACCGTCATATCACCTGGAACAGCACCTCCAAGCCCAGTGCTACCTCTATCGCGAAGATTCCACCGAGATGCAAAACCCAGACCTAGCATCCATCTTCCAAGACCGCCGCGCCGAATTGAATGTATAGGTTCAATTCTCACCAGCGCGTTTGTATATAATTGCGGTATAAGAAGATAGTAGACATGGTTGCACCAAATCTTGAAGACAGAATGGGAACACTTGAGAACAGGATGGGGACACTCGAAACCGAAGTTCGATCGTTTCGCGATGATATACGTAATCACTATGCCACCAAAGCTGACCTCGAAAAAGCCAAGTGGCAACTTGGCGCGTTAGTCATCGGCAGTGTCGGTGTGGCAACCACCGTCATCGCGGTAGTAGTAAGACTCTGGAATTGAGATTTCACTAGAGTTGCGACCACGTGATAACGTGGAACTGAAATCTTGACGATAGTACTTTTGAGCGTCAATATAAAGCACGGCAACCTATTCAACAGCCAATGTCAGACGCTGGTCAACACCGTCAACTGCCAAGGTTTCATGGGTGCTGGAATCGCACTCGAGTTTAAGTTCCGACATCCCAACATGTTCCGCCGCTATGTTGACCTATGCAACAATCGTCAATTGGACATCGGAAAACTGTGGCTATACAAACCCAACCCGCCGCACGATGTCATCGACCATAGATGGGTTCTGAACTTCCCAACTAAACGTCATTGGCGCCTACCGTCTAAACGAAAGTATCTAGAAGAAGGTCTGGCAAATTTCGTCAGAACCTACCGTGAACGCGGGATTAGATCAGTCGCATTCCCACTCCTCGGTGCTGCAAACGGTCGATTCGACGAAGACGAATCCGAAGAGATCATGCAACGATACTTGACGCAATGCGACATTCCCGTTGAGATTTATAGGTTCGATCCAGATGCCGACGATGATCTGTACGAGCAAGTCCGAGAATGGCTCCTCGAAACCGCACCAGAAACTAGCGCCCAAATCCCAAGAACCGTCATCGACGCAATTCGTGAACATGACGACATCAAACTGATAAGCCACTTGACCTGCGTCAAAGGCATAGGTTCACGATCCATCGAGAAACTTATGCAACTCTACTCGGAACACATTCAGCAGGGCGATCCTGAAGACGCGTGCGAGGCTCTCAAGCAGGCATCCTTTGTGTTAATGCGCTAACCGCGTAATCACCCGTCACAATAATCCCACTGAGAATGTCATCTAGCTGTAGCGACAAACCGATTTTAAGGGCAGGCTGATGACGCTTCCCTACACTGCTCGCAGACGCACGATACAAAAGTAGGAGAGGTTTAAGGTGCGGGTGCCGGGGAGGTGGTGTGGTGATGATGCGAAACCCGTATTTTGTCTTCGCTCTTACGCGCTTGAGCCAAGTCCTAGGTGGCCTGACGGCTCAACCAGAAGTCTGCGCTGGACCATCCGGCCTTCTCCGAGCGAATTGCCATAACTGGCAAAATCGCAGCGTGACCATTCAATACCCTAGAAAGTGTATGACGAGCTACCCCCCCAGAACCTTCGCGGCGTCGGTGAGACTCAGGCCTAAATGGTCCAAGCAGTTCTGTCTGACACTAAAACCGGGTGGGGCGGATTCTTTATAGGCATGGTCTCTATCCTCATCAGTCGTAGTCAACGAGATCAACATCGTACACATCGCAGGATTCAAATCGGAATGTAATCCCCCGATTCCAGGTGATCGAAATACTCCAACATCCTCTCCAGTTGCCTCTCAGTCGATGCAATCTATATCCCGGAAGGTCGAGGTCGCTCGGTTTGCTGGCGGCATCAAGGTCTGCCAGCGCGATAGTGATTCGATCCAACTGGTCGGCAGCTATGCTCTAGGGTCGTCGCGCTCATAGAGCCGCATCAACCCGCGACGGCGCAACGAACGGATCATCGCCTGGTCATACCGCGCGCCGGTACAACTATCAATAGACGTTTCAATTTGCTCCAACGCCAAAATGGACATACGACGGGCTCCACCGCTCCCTACCCCACCTTGCCTTCCCAAATAGAGGGTCCTCAAAAATGCAGTCAAATTACCGGTATCGTCATTCCGACAAAACTCAGAACTACCTTGATTGTTCCAAGTTATTCAACCTAAATCCTTACTCTTCATCTCGATTCAGGCACACCTCAAGATCTGACCTGTTTCATCATCCATCAACCCAATCTCAACAACCAACATCAACTAAACTTGAAACCGCAATCCATCACAATAACCACGGAATCCATCACCCATGAAAATCACCGCATTCGACATCACTCAACTCAAGAACGGCAGAGCCATTCTGCAGGTCCGCACCGACAAAGACATCACTGGATGCGCTGAAATAGGCGGGCGTGCCGCAGGCGTATTCGAAGCACATCTCGATTCCACCATCAAACCGCTGCTCATCGGGCAAGACCCGCGACAGATCGACCGACATTGGGAAACCCTCTACCTGGGCAACGACGACCGAATCACCAAACTGCCTCCACAAACTGTCGGCACCATCGATATCGCACTCTGGGACATCCTAGGAAAAGATGCCGGGCTGCCTTGCTACACGCTCATGGGCGGTGCCGCACACCTAGAGATTCCACTCTACTGGAGCGTCGGTATGGGATGGATCAAAACCCCAGAACAGATGCTGGACGATGTCATGAACGGCTGGGATTCCGGATACAAAGCCTTCAAAATTCGCATGGATTGGCGCTCATATCGGCAGGACGCCAACCCAACCAAAGACCTCGCAATGTTCAAACTCGTCCGCGACTTCTTGCCCAGCTACATCTACCTTGGGTTCGACGCCAACAATGGCTACTCCGTCAGCACCGCAATCCAACAAGGACGTGCCTTTGAAGACTACGGACGCATCGACCACTTCGAAGAACCTCTACCTCAATACGACCTCCCCGGACTGCGTCAAGTCGCCGATGCCCTCGATGTCGCAGTTTCCACCGGCGAGCAGGACTGGGACCGATGGCGTTTCCGCGACGTCATCATGTTGGGAAATCCAGATATTTTGCAACCCGACATCTTGGGTGCATCCGGTCCTTCAGAAATCCTAAAGATCTACACGCTGGCAACAACCCACAACAAGCCCATCATGCCTCACTCCCCTAGCGCCGGCATCAACAGCATCGCATCGATCCACTGCTACTCAACCATCAAGAACGCGGTCAGACCTCACGAGTTCTCAACTGAATTCGCACCCCCGCTCGAAGAAATCGCAGAACTGTACGGCGAACACGTGATCCCGAAAAACGGCACCATCACCCTCACCGACAAACCAGGACTTGGTATCGAGCTGAACGAAACTGCACTTGCGAAACAAGCAGTTTAGCCAGATCAAGTGTCAAAGCCAATATGGGCGGTCCAAAAATTCCACGCCAATTCACCGCGACTGGATTCGTGGTCAACGGCGACGCGACGCTCCTGCATTGGCATCACCGCGTGCAGGCATGGCTTCCTCCCGGTGGGCATGTCGAACCCGATGAAGATCCGGTCCAAGCCGCATTGCGCGAAGTCAAAGAAGAAACCAGCTTAGACGTTGAGATTATCCCAACACAACCACTGCCAAAAATATCCAACCTAGACCAAGTCACACCACCACGGACAATCTTGGTTGAAGACGTTTACGACCAAAAAGTCGGTAAACACCAACACATCGACATGATCTACTTTTGCCGACTAGAAGGTCCACGCCCATCAGCACCTGAAGGCTGGGTTTGGTTCACCGAGATCGATCTCGCTCAGCATCGCCCTGCAACTACTCCGGATGGTCGAAAACTGGCACCACCAGCAGATGTGATCGAACTAGGATTGGAGGCCATTGACAGAGTTCACAGTGCGAAATTCAATCATTAAACTCAGATTAAAAATCATTCACCAGTGATCGTTTTGTCAGTAATCCTAACGGTGTGGTGAAAGAGTTCGTTAATAAACGCGAACCAACTTTCGCCATCTTCAATCACATCATCTAATTTGAACACTTCAATCATGCCGATGTCATCCAGTCTTTCTTGCATCGTGTCAGTAATGACACCAGCAATCAAGAAATTTACGCAATTCACAGGTGTGTTGCTAAAACTCTTTACTGCGGCTCCTAATCTTTCAAGCGCGCCTGCCGGATCTCGTCCACCTTTTATCTCAACACTCGCAACCATGATACCGTTTAACCAAAACTCGATATCTGGTTCTGAACCATAACGTATCGAATAGCCATTGATGAGTGACGAGTAGTTGATGAAAGGATCCCCGTCTTCGATCAGATTATGAGCAACCAGCCAATCCAAAATTCGGCGCTTGACTAGGAGATCGGCATCTTGACCAATCAAGTTTCGCATAGTCCCATCAAGTCCGATGCCCATGTTGGCAATCATGTTGCGATAGCCGTTTTCCAACGTCCAATCAGTGCTGCCTTCGATGATCGAAGAATTGACCGCGTTATAGAGACGGGCAACTTTTAGCGCCCGATATTCAGTTACTCTTGGCTTAGCACCCGACGATTCCCAACGATCAACCCCTATGGCGAGATCAGCAACGCGTTTCAGAGGGAGCATTGCCATATTTCGGTAATACGCAGAAACTTGAGGAAATGCGACCAAGAGCTTCGGGTGCGCAAATACTTGCTTAGGTGCATATCCGGATGAAACAACATGATCCCAAGCACCCTCGCTGATCATGTATAGTTCTATCGAATCAAAATCCAAATCTCCATAGAATCCGTTCACTAATCTGCGGACATCTTCATCAGTGCGAAGTGAAATCCGATTTGCCAACAGCGTCGACCGGTTGATCGTCGAATCCCACTCAGACACGTCGTCGCCTCCATCGATACACGCACTTCCTTATCTCGGTGCGCCCATATTTGCCCATCTGTTGTGAAGAGTTGCCTTTCCCTTTCGGCAACATCCAAATGTTCTCGCATTCAAATCCCGATTTCTCAGCCAGATCAGACAAGATGAGATCAACCGGGACCTGCTCTCCGTGATACTGCACATTGTCGTTTATCATCACCACCTCACCTCCGGTCCGAGTGACCCTCGCTAATTCTGCGATTACATACGCCATCTCGAGGAAATACCCCTCGAGCAGTCTGATAATCTGACGATTGCTCAACTCATGCTGCCGACGTTTCAGTTCTTCTGACACCTCATGCAAGCCAGTTGCAGATTCATAGTTCTTAATTGCCACAGCCCAACTATCATCTTCGCCATGCCATCGGTTCATCCAATCTCGTTTAGGACGATTCTCAACTGTGGCAGTCAGCAACTCTTGTCGCAGTCGCGAAAATCCTGCTTGGTCAAAACCTAACCAGGCCAACTCCAGTGCGTAAGTTCTTGTGTAATCGTACCTGTTCGCGTACGGCGGTGATGTGAAAACCATATCGAAAGATTCGTCTTCCAATTCTCGAAGTCGCCTGAGACATGACCCCTCTACAAGGTCAGCGCTACCATTGCCAAATATATCCCTCAGACAGTCAATGTCTTCTAACATTACCCTGAGACGTCGCTCCAGAGCATCCGACAAGTTGCTAATATCCCCCTTGTCCACCTTTGATCGCAACTTTCTGCCTGATCTGTAATCCCATCGCAAATACTGTCCGTCTTTTCGCGTATAACTGATCTCTTCCAATACGCTCATGCAAGCAAAATCCAACAACCCCGCTATTTGAGTGTCTGCGATCTGCGAAATGAACTCACGCGCTTTGGCAAGATCCAACTCTGTGGCGGCAGAAAACGCTCGCTCGGTGATCCGAACATGCTTGAAGCGGTGCTTTATTCCACCCTCGTAACCCAAAGATATGCGGTCTAGAAGACTGTTCGCAAACGATTCAAATGCCACACGATCCAAACCGTTGGCGGCTGCATTGATCGCACGTCCCGCATTCACCCCGACTGGCATGATTTCAATCCCAACGCCCCGACATCCCATCCCAGCTGCAGTGAGTGGTGCAGTGCCGATACCTGCGAACGGATCCAAAACGCTTTCCGGAGCAACCTCGCCCACGAACACCTCTACCAACTTTCTAGTGAAACCTTCCTTATACTTCATCCACCGCAACCCAGGTTCGACCTTGTTTCCCTGATACGAAACCAATGCGCGTGTCAAACCCGCACCTACTGACATGCGCGCCCGATACCGATCCTGCAAACCTTGACGATGGATGACAGATGCACCATGAGGCGACCTGACTTCAGATAAAGAATCGAAACCACTCGTCAGTCCAGTTGAGTCAGCTAATACATAGTTGTAACTGTATGGCGAGGTCTTCGCGATTTTCGTCTTCGTTGTCATGTCCGCGCCAACTCTTTCTATCGATCCAACCAATATCGATTGTAGGGCATGGTATCGCATTGATCATCACTCGCGTGTCACGATCACCCTCACTTCAACACAAAGCCACCATCACCCCTCGTCGCCAAACAATCCTCGATCGTCTCCAGATACATCGGCATCAGATCCGACAAACCTCGCAACTCATCGAGCGTGAACCAACGAGCATCGTCAGTTTCATTCGTGATTCGTTGCAACTCGCCGCTCCAATTCTCAACACGAAAAGCAACAGCCAGAAGCTGCGCATCAGGACGCGTCGGTGCTGTAAACCTTGGCTCGGAATAGACTGCAAAAGCCGTCGAAGACTCAACGATCAGTCCCGTCTCCTCCCACACCTCACGCGCCATACATTCCGTCACCGATTCGCCCGGCTCCATTCCACCTGCCGGCAACGCCCATTGATGATTGTCGCCACGACGAATCAACAATACGCGTCCTTGATCATCGAATATCACCGCACGCGCCGCCGGAACTATGTAACTCGGCTGCATATCTATGCCTCCTATTGTCAGACCTTCTAAAATGTAACCATCGACCGATTCGACTGTAATTCATCCAGAGAGCAGGATACATGACGACGCAATCTACTCTTCGTGCCGGCGGCAAACGCAACGGACGCGCGCCCGGCAAGTGGCGATCTTGGGAAACTACCGAAGGTGTCATCCGCGCACCTCATCGCTCAATGATGCGCGCCATGGGAATGTCAGATTCCGACATCGACGCCCCATTCGTCGGCGTCGCATCCACCCACAACGAAGTCACTCCCTGCAACGCCGGCATTCGTCCACTAGTAGATGAAATCAAAATCGGAGTCCGCGCCGCCGGTGGTTCACCCTTCGAGTTCGGCACCATCACCGTCTCAGATGCAATATCCATGGGAACCGAAGGAATGCGAGGCTCGCTCATCAGCCGAGAAATCATCGCCGACTCCATCGAAACCGTATGCTTCGCCGAAAGATACGACGGACTAGTAGCTGCTGCCGGTTGCGATAAGTCACTACCCGGAGCCATGATGGCGATGGCACGACTCGATATCCCTTCCGTTTTCGTCTACGGCGGCTCAATATTACCCGGCCACTGGAAAGGTGAAGATATACAGATCCAGACCGTCTTCGAAGCCGTCGGACAGCGCCAAACCGGGCAGATCGACGACGATGAACTCTACGGCATCGAAACCAACGCTTGCCCCGGCCCCGGATCTTGCGGCGGAATGTTCACGGCCAACACCATGTCTTCCATCGGGGAAGCCCTAGGTCTCTCACTGCCAGGCGCCGCATCCGAGCCAACCGTCGATCAGCGCAAACGTGCATCTTCACGACAGGCCGGCGACGCAGTGATGAACCTCCTGCGAAAAGGCATCTACCCCCGGCACATCCTCACCAGAGAAGCATTTGAGAACGCCGTGACCCTTGTAGTCGCAATGGGCGGCTCCACAAACACCGCGCTGCATCTGCCCGCCATCGCACATGAAGCTGGCATAGACCTCACTCTCGAAGACATCCACGCCATCGCAATGCGAACTCCGCTGATCGCCGACATGAAGCCCGGCGGTCGATACGTCATGCTCGACCTCGATAAAGTAGGCGGCGTGCCATTGGTGATGAAACGTCTGCTCCAAGCTGGACTGCTGCACGGCGAATGCATGACCGTGACTGGCAACACCGTAGCCGAAAATCTCGCCAACGTCGACCCTAACCCAGAAGAAAATGATGTCGTACGTTTCCCGTCAGACCCGCTATCCGCAACTGGCGGTTTAGTAGTGCTGCACGGAAACCTCGCGCCAGATGGCTGTGTGTTGAAAGTCGCCGGGCATCAGTTCGGCGCACGATTCACTGGACCCGCCAAAGTCTACGACCAAGAAGAGCAAGTCATGGCCGCACTCCAGAGGCGCGAAATCAAACCAGGCGACGTCATCATCATTCGATACGAAGGTCCCAAAGGTGGACCCGGGATGAGAGAGATGCTGGCAGTCACCGGCGCACTCGTCGGACAAGGCCTCGGCGAAAAGGTATACCTAATCACCGACGGACGCTTCTCAGGCGCATCGCACGGCTCCATGATCGGACACGTCGGTCCCGAAGCCGCTGTTGCCGGACCGATCGCGGCCGTCCAAGACGGTGACACCATCGAAATCAATCTCGACGACTTCGAACTCAACGTCAAAATCTCCGACGAAGAACTCCAAGACCGTCTATCCCGCTGGCAACCAAAACCACCGCCTTACACCCGCGGCTCACTCAGCAAGTACATCAAACTAGTACAACCAGCCAGCACCGGAGCGGTCACGGGGTAAAACACGTTTGACCATCCAATCGTCATCCTACAGAGACCTCGTAACCGATTCCTTCGGCGATCTACCCGACGCGCTCATCGAAGAGCTGCTAACTCGTGCGGATGGGATTGGCAATGAAGCATCTAAGCATGTCGATACTCAAGTGCGGGAGCGGGAAAACTTACGAATCCGAGCCCAACACCTAGGGCTAGTCAACCAACTGCCAGACTCATCCCATATACCGATGAAGTCTGTATCCGCGGTCGACGGCTCACTGGTTTCAATAAGACTCGCATCATTCGATCTCAACGCTGCCGCCGCGCTGGCGGTCGACGGAATCGGGTTCTACACAGACGGTAATAACTCTCGACATGACATAGCTGTTCATACCACCAAACCGTTGTCTTTTGGACGTGAAGTCACTTATGCTCTCATGTTCTGCATGGAGTACAACATAGCGTACGCCATGACCGACATTCGTGACCTTGTTATCCTTGACGGCGCATTCTCCACAGGTTTGACCGCAATTTCAAAGGCACTGCTTTCGACACAAAATAACTACGGAGAGCTGTATAACGATTTCTTCGATCGCTGGATAATGACGATGGGTATTGTGCCCAAAATCTTGACATCAGATCATGTCATCGCAGTGCCTAAACGCTCATCGGCTAACGAGTTCGTAGCTCAAACTAAACTATTCAGCAACCGCGAAATCGACACCAATGGCAGATCAACTGCGAGCCTGATCCTGAACCCAAACGAGTACTCTGGACCTTTCCGTTTCGACACGCGCACGCCCGAAACATGGCCTTCGGACATCTTTCCCAAATTCCGGCAAGAACTCCGCGAAATACTCGAAGATTTACAAGTCGTCTATTTCAAGCCTCATCATTGGTCGCACGCATACCGAATCGAGATTCCTCGAAGCATCGGAAATGACGAAGAACGCCTTCACTCAGTGTTGGACACGATTAAGCACCAGTGCGCCAATCCGGCGATGATGGAACCCTATCCCCTATACGTCGCCGATCGGTTCGCAAAAAGCCTGGCGAGAGGCGCTAATGCAGTGCTTGATGCCGTTCGTAACGACGTAATCAGCAGATCAGAACACCCAAACATAGCGCATGCCATGTTGAACGCGTATCGCACTGAGCCATACGTTGAGGAAGACGAAGAATGACCACCGAAAAGGCAAGCGAACCTGCAGTTGTAGCAGTCGTAGGCAGCCCTTCCACCAACACGGAATTGACGCTCGATGTTCTCGATGAAAACGAAAGTTCAAATCTCGTCGGCGCTC
The DNA here is from genome assembly GCA_965242765.1 of Dehalococcoidia bacterium. GTDB lineage: Bacteria > Chloroflexota > Dehalococcoidia > Lucifugimonadales > Lucifugimonadaceae > Bin127. Next base: position 577,158 of record CBDESY010000004.1, read on the forward strand.
TTGTTGGATTTCGATTCGATTCACCCGTGTCAGAAGAAGATCAAAAATTGCAGAGACGCGTTCTTGGCCAGATCACGTCAATACAACTGCGAAACCGATGGCACGAAGACCAGGCATTCAAGAACATCATCAAGTCTCGTAAGATACTCCCCGCCATAACGCCCCAACAAGACACTCGGACTGCCATCATGCGGATCGGCGGAAGCTTCGAACGGACAGACCAAGAGACTATGCGGCATGGAGATCTACGTGGTGTTCCGTCAACCGGCACCGAAGTGCTTCTAGTCGACGAAAACTTCCTCAACGCCGCTTTGCAGTCGTGTAAAGACGACCTGTTCTATCTCGGAAGAGCCTATGGAGGCGATATCAACTTCCCCATGTGGTTCAAACATTTCGGCAGCGGCGATCATGGCATCGGGGAGGCGTATCACATCGGAGTTTTCGGCAAAACAGGTTCCGGAAAAACCGGCCTCGTCAAAATGCTGCTCGCGGCATACGCACGACACCAGGACATGAGCATCCTCATAATCGATCCTCAAGGCGAGTTTTCGTTGGAATTTAACGACCGACGCGTCGGTAGCCAGGATCTGGACATCAGAGAAATCGTCGAAGAGAAACTCGGACGCCCCCTCGTGCTCGCACCTATTTCTAAAATCCAGCTAGACGACTGGAATCTATTGGAAGATATACTAGAAAGTAGCCGTTTTTTCGACATCGGTCTCGGAATCCGCGGCAACACAGAACGCGAAGCCGCCAAATCGTATGCCATGCAACGACTGAGAAGTTTCAATATCTATGAATTAAATAACAAAAAAGCAGGGATTGAGGTACTTAGGTATTTGTGGAGAAAGGCACAAAACGACATCTATAAAACCAAAGCGAATTGGGAAACTCTGCGAAACCGCCTCAATCATTATCAACAAGACGGTTGGGATGAATTCAACACCAAATATTGGGAACCAGTAACCGAGTTGTTTAAGAGCGGAAACGGCAAACATAAAATCGAAGCGATGGTCGCACGCTTAACTCAAGGCGGATCGCAAAGAAAACCAATAGTGGTAGTTGATCTTTCAAATCAATCAGGTATTCAATCATGGTCAGACAGGTTGCAGAAACGTATCATCGCTCACATCGCCGAAAAGTTGGTCGCGAATTCTGCCAGCACTCTCGCATCCAATACCAACTCCGCAAACACTCTAGTCATCCTGGATGAAGCACACAGATTCGTGCCATATGGCGGATACAATCAACACGACGATGAATCGCAAATGCTACGCGCCGAACTCAAACGCGCAGTTCGTGAAACCCGCAAATATGGCGTGGGTTGGATGTTCATCAGCCAAACCATGCAGGGACTCGACACCGAGATATTGATGCAGTTGCGATCAATGTTCTTCGGTTATGGACTCTCTTTCGGGCTGGAATATCGAAGATTGCAGGAACTGGCCGGTGGCGATCAGGAAGCCATGAACCTGTACCGCACATTCCGCGACCCTCAGTCAGCGATGAATGCTCAGTCCAAACAGTTCCCGTTCATGGCTATAGGACCCGTATCTCCGATGCCGTTCGCCGGACAACCGATGTTCTTCTCCGCGTTCAACGGACCCGATTTTGTCAACGCCAACGAATGGCATCCCATTGCAGAAGCGTGAATCCCACGCCTTACGCCGTCACCGGCTCAGCATCAATCACAGGCCGTCAAAGTCTTCCGCGATATCGAAGCGCGCCCCGTCAAAATGTAACTGTAAGATTCCCACGCAAACTCCCGAATGACGACACATTACGCGCCGCGCTCTCAGAGTACCGGCGTGCTACTAGCTTCGGAACTTTGAGGATGGAGAGAATAACGTGCGAGGCATCATACTTGCCAGTCATTTTCCTGACAAGGCTCGATACTCAAGAATAGGTCTACTTCGTCCCGACGATGATCAGCACTTGAAGTTCATGAAGCATGTATTCGCTACAGAGGAAGTCTGAAACTCATGATCTATCGCATACCTGACTCACTAAGCTGGCCAAGCCAGTATGTAGACCGCATTGTTTGCGGCGACGCTCTTGATTCCCTGTCTAAACTTCCGGACCAATGTGTCGCACTGGCTGTGACCAGCCCACCATATTGGAACGTTGTCGATTACGGTGTTGACGGACAAATCGGGCAAACATCCTATGAAGGATACCTCGACCAGCTAACTGAAGTATGGCGAGAGACTGAACGTGTACTGATCAACAACGGAAAACTAGCCGTCGTTACCCCAGTCATGCCTGTACCTAAGAGTCAGATCAACAGTCAGCATACAAGACATCTCAAGAACATCGCGTTCGATATAGAAGCAAGGATACTACGAGACCTGCCCAAACTCCACCGATACAGCCTGTTCGTTTGGAAGAAGCAGACGACTAAAAAGATGTTCGGCAGCTATCCATACCCCCCGAACATCTACGAGGATAACACCATCGAGTTTATCAACGTTTACGTAAAAGACGGACCACCTCCAACTATCCAAAAAGAAGCAAAAGAAGCAAGCAAGCTGACTCAAACAGAGTGGCGTAACTTATCGATGCAGATTTGGCCAATGTACCCAGAAGACGTAAAGCGGACTGGCAGACATCCAGCTCCCTTTCCTACAGTTCTTCCGCAAAGGCTTATCTTAATGTACACATTCCGTTCCGCCATTCAAGTTGGATTCGAAGGCGATATAATTCTGGACATGTTTAACGGCTCAGGCGCAACCACACTGGCAGCAAAGGCGACGGGAAGACATTGGATAGGGATCGACCTGAATCCAGATTATTGCGACCACGCAAGAATGAGACTAGAATTAAACTCTGTGGATCCGCATGTCATCATGCTAGAAGATACTTCGGTGCGAGCAGCTAGAAACAGCCGTCAACTACCGCTTCTAGCACGATAAACACTCACCACCAAACCTGATCCGGTGCTTGCCAACCCAACGCAAACCAAATCATGGATCTTCATTTGCATGATCGGGAAACTGTATCACCACTCTCTTCGATAAGCGGTAGAGCGATTACGGTATCGTAAATCTCGCTTCCTCATTCGCCAACTGCATTCTTATTTTCCAATACAATCACATAAACCACATACCCACCAGCCATTGTCTGCCACACCACGGAGACCTCAAAACCAACATGACACTCAAAACCGTCGCACCTGAAATCATCAACGGGCTCGCCAAGTACGACTCCGCAACCGTCCAGAACGCCGCCGCCATAGTCTATGGAGGCTACGTATCGGAACACATCGACTACACCGGTCCCGACCTTAAACCGTATCTCCACGATCTCGACGGCAGCGGCAAACCCACCGTCGGCTATGCACTTACCTCGACTTGGATGCCGTTGCATGAGCCGACGCAGGAAATTGCCGGACGTCTAGACTACATGGACTCCATCGCATACGCGAACGCTCCCGTGATCGTTGTTCAACAAGACATCGATCTCCCGCCTAGACGCGGCGCCATCATCGGCGACGGCATGGCATACCAAATGAAAGCGTTGGGCGCGGTCGGCACAGTAACCGACGGCAACGCCCGCGATGTGCCCGGCATCCAACAAGCCGGCCTAGCACTTTGGGCAACCGGACGCGTACCTGGACACGGTCCGTTCAACCTCATCGACCATGCCATACCCGTTGATGTCGCAGGCCTAAGAATCCTGCCGGGCGACATCTTGGTTTGCGATGGCGACGGCGTGACACGGCTTTCAACAGATGTCGCTGAAGATGTCCTGAAGCAGTGCGCCGAAGTCCGAGAGCGTGAAGGCAAAGGTTTCGCCTACTTCACCAAACCAAACTTCACCCTCAAAGATTGGGAAGATTACAAGGCTTCTGCTAACAGCTAAGAGTTAGTGCAAGGATATGGAATAACAATGTTCAAGTCCGGTCATTCCGATGGAAATAATTGAAAGCATCGAATCCGTCATCACGATACTTGCGATCGTGTTCGGTGGTGTATATGCGGTTTTCAAGTTGGGCGTGTTCAGAGATTTAAAACCACATTTGACGATCACACAAAATGTCTCGCATCGGCTGATTGGTAGCAAATATGTTCACTTATCCGTCACGGCTCATCTTCATAACAGTTCGAAAGTTGCTATAGAGTTGCAAGAAGCCTTTTTCCGTGCACAATTGATTTCACCACTCGCCGATGAAGAGGTTGAAAAAATGTACGACGAAACGTTTTTTGACGATGAAGATGAAAGGATCTTGTGGCCTACACTTGAAGAGATGGATAAATCTTGGAATCATGGAGAGTTGATTGTTGAACCTAATGAGACTCATTCTGAGACGTATGAATTCATAGTAGGTAATGAAACTGAAACCGTAATGATATACGCATATTTCCATAATCCGAGATATTATTTTGATACAAATGAAGCAAAAGGATGGGATTCGACAACTGTGTATGATATAGTCCTAAAGTAGAGGAGCATCAGGATGACCGAAAAATCGAAAGTGGCGCGCAGGGTACGGTCAATCAATGGGACGGCCCCCAGGAAGGCACCACCTCCACCGACAGGTTTGCGGAAACCGCCAGGACCGCAAGATGCGGTTAGGCGCAATAGATAGCGTCAAGGTTTCTTTCTTGTTACGGTTCGTGCTTGTGAATATCATGTCGTCAAAGCAGGCTTGGTGCATATATGAGAGGGGATTAAAGTAACCAGTCAAGCTTATCGCACGGCTCATCAAGTTGGTTGAGCAGAATAATGATCCAGTGCTTTAATCTCAATTAGATATACGATCAAGGCTTTGAAGAACCAGCATGTAACTCACAGAAAAAATCAATCTGCTTTTAGAGCGGTTGTTTGTTTAACACTTTGGTTGAAGCTGATCAGTCTTGCTGTGGGCATGGTTTCATCATTGTCAGAGCCTTGCGACTACGCGATTGGTTGTGTATGGCAACAACATCTGGCATTTTGTTTACGTGGCGGTCAGTTTTTGAGTGTTGGGATGATGATTGACCTATAGGAATCCCAATTTTCTCTGGAGTCGCCACGTTGATTTGGTCTCTGGATCAAGGCACCAATAATACGAAAGACGATGACGGATGAAACATGTCCCGATGCCGGATCAGCAAGAGTTGGCAGGTAATGCAATATTCGCTAATCCCCAGAGTGTACCGATGTCTGGAGATTTAGTCGGCGACGTATGCCCACCATTTGTCGAATCCGCGATGTGCACAACTATTGATAATTTCGATCATACATTCAAATTATCATTCAGAGCGAGTTCGTGGCAGACTACAAACATTTCCTACCTCAGCAGAGTAATTCTATGAGGTTGACGCCTCCACCTCAGCCACAAAATCGCCATCAGCAACCTCCTGGTACTCAATCTCCACCGCACCTCCAGCATCAGCCACATCATCAGCCACCAACTTCAACTGCTCCAGCAGATCAACAGAAGCCGACATTCGCAACAACGCCACAGGACGTCCAAGACCGATCTTAGCTTCGTGCTTTGCCTTCCGCACTGCGCCAATCGCATCACACGCGATAGCGAACGACTTGGCACTCTCGGGTTGCGCGACACAATCTAGCAGAAAGCGGCTCGGCATCTCTTGATTTCCAGCAAGCGTCGGCCACGGCGATTGATGAATCGACGCGTAACCCGTCTCTTCGGCGAATGTCCAAGACCACACCTCCTCGGTGATGGTTGGCACAAATGGAGCAAACATTCGCAGCAACGTGTTCAAGCCTAGTCGCAAAGTAGCCACCGCTGATGCACACCCGACAGCGTCCGTCTCACTGCGTGCACGACGCTTGACCAGCTCGATGTAGTTGTCGGCAAACGAATCCCAGAAGAACGTCTCAGTCACCTGCAACGCAAGAGCGAACTCGAAACGCTCGAATGCAGCGGTGGCACGTTGAACCGTGTCACGCAAGTCATTCACGAACGATCTATCGAGTTCATTCACAATATCGCCATGTTCAGCATCCTGCATCAACACGAACTTGCCAGCGTTGTACAGCTTCGTAACCAATTTAGAGCCGATCGTGAAGACCGTCTCGTCGAATGCCATGTCCATGCCGGGACGACCGTTAGATGCCCAATATCGAACCGCGTCGGCGCCGTGTTTGTTCACCAACGGTATCGGCGTCACCGCCACACCGCGCGACTTTGACATCTTCTTGCGGTCAGGATCGACTATGAAGCCTGAGATCATGGCTTTGTGCCACGGGATATCGCCATCATGCAACGCCGATTTGACGATGGTGTAGAAGGCCCATGTGCGGATGATGTCGTGTGCCTGCGGTCGCAGATCGGCCGGGTAGAGCGATGCCATCCGATCACCGTCCTCACCCCATCGCGCCAATATCTGGGGCGTAAGCGACGACGTGAACCAAGTGTCGAAAACATCCTGCTCACCTACGAAACCATTAGGCTGCCCCCGCTGCGATTCATCGTATCCCGGTGCCGGGCTAAGCATTGGATCGATTGGCAGCATGTCATCTGTGGCTACGATGTATTCGTCGTAGCAAACATCGCCATCTTCATCGATGGGATACCAGACCGGTATCGCCACTCCGAAGTAGCGTTGCCGACTTATCGCCCAATCGTGCCCGAGTCCGTCAGTCCAATCGGCATATCGCTTCTGCATGAACTCTGGCAACCATTGAACCTTCCCACCTATCTCCTGCAACAACGGCTTCTTGTCCATCAGTCGTACGAACCACTGCCGAGAAGGGATGTACTCTATCGGCGTAGTTCCCTTCTCGTAATACCTGACAACGTGTTCAATCGAGCGAGGCTCAGATTGCAACGGCGGCCGCGTCTCAACATCAACGCCTTGCATGGTTTTAGCTGCCGTCCCAGGACAACTAATCAGTTCGACGATTTTTTCTCGCACATCGGTCAGACTCACTCCCAGCAGTTGATCGTAGAAAAACTGAGCACGAACCGGATCCAAACTACCCCAGCCAACCTCATCAGATCCGTACCCAACGAAGGTCCGTGGCGCCGCCTCGCCGTTGCGCGCGATCATAGGCCGAAGTTCCAGATCATGAGTACGCCACCATTCAACGTCCGCATCATCACCAAACGTACACAACATCAAAATGCCGGTACCTTTTTCCGGGTCAGCCTTCTCGCTCGGGAAAATCGGCACTTTGGCGAAGAATCCAGGCGTTATAGCATGTTTGCCAAACAAAGACTTGAAACGATCATCATCCGGATGTGCCGTGATACCTACACACGCAGGGATCAGCTCCGGACGAGTTGTCGATATTACGAACGATTCAGGTACGCCGTCCTCACCTTGCATCAAAGCTTCATATACCCCAAACTCAATGTCGTTATACGCACCCGGAGTTGGTCGATCCTCGACCTCAGCTTGAGCAACGGCAGTCTGAAAATCCACGTCCCACATCGTGGGCAGTTCGGCAGTGTAGACATGCCCGCGCTCATCCAAGTCCAAAAACGAACGCTGCGCGATGCTGCGACAACGATCATCGATAGTCGCATACTCCTCTTCCCAATCGATTGAAAATCCTAGCCGATTGAAGAGCTCTCTGTAGGTCTTCTCATCCTCGGCGGTCACCTCATGGCAAAGCTCGATGAAGTTGCCGCGTGAAATCACCATCTGCTCATCTTTGTCGAGGCTTAGTTCCTTGCGTCTTTGGCGGACGTTGAGATCTGGGATGTACGGAACATTCGGTTCGGCTCTAACACCGAAGTAGTTCTGCACTCGACGCTCTGTTGGCAGTCCATTATCATCCCAACCCATCGGATAGACCACATTCCATCCAGTCATACGACGATATCGGGCTATCACATCCTGATGCGTGTACGAAAAGACGTGCCCCGGATGAAGCGAACCGCTAGCAGTCGGCGGTGGCGAATCGATTACGAAACTCTGGGCACGAGGCGCCGTTTTGTCATGCTTCGAAATCCCAAGCGCGTCCCAACGCGTACGCCAGTACGCTTCCCGTTCCTTGACGTCGAACCTACGCGGAAGGCTCCGAGGATCTATCGACTTCACTCTTTTGTCAACGGTTTCAATCGCCACATCGATCTCCGATTTTGTATGCCAATCCGATATTGTCTATCGCGAGGCAAAATAAAACCCCGCCCTACCAAAGGACGGGGCAGAATATGCCTCGCGGTACCACCTTCGTTGTCGACGCTGAAAAGCGACAACCTCTCATTGACGCACGATAACGGACGCAACCCGACTGTGCCTAGTTTCCTCAAATCAGGTTTCAGCGCAGTTGCTCCAGGGCGACTCCACGGTAGGACGTTGCCGACATTCCAGCTGCCATCGGCTCTCTGAAAAACATCTCAAATCCGCTACTACTCCCCTTCACAGCACTTGGGCAATCCCATGCCCACATTTGATTCTATTCGAAGCACACCCCCAAAACATCTGTGTCTCAGAATCGCAGAGACCATTTAGGCTTCACGACCGGTGCATGAAAGAACCGAACTGACGATATTGGCAATCAACTCTCCTGGCCAGTTGATGGCGGTGAAAGGTTCGCTATTAGATCTTAGAATCAGAGGAGTCAAATTCGGCATCTGATCAGTCTAGGAGGTGGTGCCGGACGCGGAGGCGGGTTGGGACGTGGAGGAAGTGGCGGTCGCGACGGCTCCGTCCCCTTCGTGTCCAAACTCGCCCGCGGCGACTCTTCTAGCATCTTCCTCGCACCTTTCGTTTAACTTGTCGTCAATGTCAAATCCAACATGCGTTACTTCCCTCAACCTCGCGTCCAACTGCATGATCCGCGCAGTCTCATCCATCCGATCAAGTCGACGCCACAGACGCTTTGTGTCGGAAGCTATCTCGTCACATTGCTTACTTACGCTTGACGCGACCGCTGCCTTCCTTGAAAACTCCGAAAACATTCCCCACGTGGTGCCGGCCGCGATCAACAAAAACAGCAACGCTGATATCCAAGCAGGTTGTTCGAGAAGCAGGACCGTCGCAGCACCCAGAGAACTCAAGACAACTGCAACGTTCAAGCCAAAATTCATCCTTCGATATCGATCAGCTAGGCGTGCATAGTAACGTTGGCATCTTTCAGCATCCAACATCACATTCCAGATATAACCGTCAATCGCGGTGCTCTCCGCAGTGGAGGCACGACCTTCGTCAGTCAACATCACTTCTCCTACTATCTAGAATATTGTATACGCAATGCTATCTACTAACAACAACCACATACATAGTCGTTACATCGCACTAACGCGACAACGATCCCGGCTCTGAAATGGCAAGCTCTGCAGAAGCCTTCACATAATCTATGAGAAGGCATCGGTTTTCGTCCGATACCTCATAAACCTTGATGTGCCGCAACTTCTTGCCTGTTCCTTCAAGCAGATGGGCCGGATCCGACATCAATGCACCATTGAAGAAACCCAATCGCACATAACTATGATGTGGCGCGATGTAGCAGATATTGCGACGCGAAACCTCCGGCAGCCAGTAACCCGGTGTCCCCCACTTGATTCCCTCTCTGAAGTTGAAACCAGCCGCAACGATTGCTGACCTGATGTCACGCGTCAACTGACGTATATCCGATGGCTGCTCTGCAAGCCAGGCATCAAATACTCCCGGGCTGAATCGAGACTCGGTCACGACGCGATCGGACCGTTTTTTCTGACACTGACTAACCCGAACTCCAACAGAGCACCGCCATTTTTGTCTTTCAGCATCCTTAACCTACGATCATCAGCATCTCGCATCCTCGACATCACTTCAAGCCCCCGCTGAGTCTCAGCCGCTACTTGGGCCGCATTCGTGTTATCTATCCGACGTTTGAACAGCCAATAGGTGAACTCTTCATCCAACCCGATGCTACGACCATCTTCGACATCGACAGCAACAAGATCCGCGAGCCGTTCCACATTGTCATCAACGAACTGCCCCCACAGCACGTTTTCAGTCTCCTCATACAAACCAAGATAGGCCTTCTCCGATGCATCATCGCTGGTCGGCAACCCCGATGCAAAGCGCCGTTTCTGAATGCGAGACTGCACCGCAACGATAAGACATTGCTCAATATAGACTCCGTAGAAATGGTTCAGATGCGCCCGCCAACCATCGACGCCGAGTGCCTGACGGAACTCATTCTCGCTCAAGCCGCCAAATGTCCCTGAAGAATCGATCCACTCGAACACCTCTGACAACATCGATGCAGACAATCCATTTTCTGCAAGTCGCGTGGCGATACATTCCGCAAGCCGTTTCCAATTAAACGCCTCGCTACCAATAAGGTAGTGGAACTCTAAATCGGAAGACGCTTCTTCATCGATAGGCCAAGCTGCTACAACATCGATAAATGCCCGGTGCCAATCATCATGGAAACCCTCGATGCGCATCGCCAACTCTTGCAGCAGCACCTCACGATCCACTACCGCGCCGATGCTCTCTGAAGTTTCAGTTTCTAACCTCACCGTCATCGGATCAGCGTGCCGCGCCTGAACGCTGCTTCTTCTTGTTCTTACGCTCTAATGCACGACGTTCACGTCGGGACAGCCTCCGACCATCCGCTCCGTGTGTAGGCGCATTGACGCTCACTATCGTCTGACCACTACCAACCTGACGTGGCGAATTGGCCGAAGACATGATGCTCTGTTGCCCGGCCTGTGCCAACGCTATTCGCTGTGCAGCCGCCAATGCATCGGCCTTCAATGGCGTAGAACTCGCACCTGAAAGTTGCGACTGCGGCTGTGGCAGATTCGGAGCCAGATGGAAGATGGTACGCGCCACCTCGTTCCTGATCTCTTCGTTCATCTCGGTAAACATCTGAAACGACATCGTTCGATACTGCACCAATGGATCGCGCTGCCCTATCGCCTGCAGCCCAATGCTCTGCCGCATGTTCTCCATGCGAGTCAGATGACCTACCCAATGCCTATCAAGAACCCGGATCAGAACGCTATGCTCAATCATCCGCAGATTTTCATCGCCGAACAGCAACTCACGCTGCTCATACACCGTATTCACATACTCATGAAGTTCAGTTTCGATGTCCTGCTGAGACTTGCCGACAAAATCATCTTCCGAATTCAATATCTCCAAGATCGGGAAGTACCGACGTATCTCCCTTTGAAACGGTTCCACTTCCCAAGACGTCGGATCGCCTTCCAAATAGGTCGACACCGCTCGACTCAAAGCAGTCTTGATATATCCACTAATCTCATCTCGGAAGTCGCCACCATCAACTATCCGGTCACGCATCTCATAAACAACATCGCGCTGAGTATTCGCTACATCATCGTAGTCCACGAGATTCTTGCGAATCTCGAAGTTGATGCCTTCGACCTTCTGCTGCGCGTTTTCAACCGATCTCACCAAGACCGCGTTTTCAACCGGCACATCCTCTTCCCAATTGAACATCTCCAATGTGCCTTTAATGCGGTCGCCCCCGAAACGTCGCACCAGATCATCCTCTACCGACAAGAAGAACTGCGTTTCGCCCGGATCACCCTGCCGCGCGCATCTTCCACGTAGCTGATTGTCTATACGTCGAGATTCGTGCCGCTCAGTGCCAAGAACAAACAACCCACCCTTGCCTATCACATCGTCATGCTGCTGCTGCCATAACGCCATCGGCTCTGCCGCGCTATGCCCATTGTCAGAATGTGATCCGTTCCGTTTAGACTTGCCCGATTTCGAATCCTCCGAAACCACATTCTCCGGATTACCCCCCAAAATGATGTCCGTGCCACGTCCCGCCATGTTGGTGGCCACCGTCACATTCCCAGGAATGCCCGCCTGTGCGATCACCAGAGATTCCGATTCATGCTCCTTAGCGTTAAGAACCCGATGCGCGATACTGCGACGCCTTAGCAAATCAGATATCTTCTGAGACTTCTCGATCGTCGTAGTTCCAACAAGCACCGGACGCCCATTATTGCTCAACTCAGCAATTTTCTCAGCCGCCGCCTTCCACTTCGCTTCCTCGGTCATGTAGATAAGATCTTGATGATCTATACGTCCATCCTCCTGGTTGGTGGGTATCTCCACGACATCAAGACCATAGATTTTAGAGAACTCCTCGGCCTCAGTGGACGCCGTGCCGGTCATACCGCTCAACTTTGTATACATGCGGAAATAGTTCTGCAACGTGATGGTCGCATAGGTAGCCGATTCAGCACGCACCTGCACCCTTTCTTTAGCTTCAAGCGCTTGGTGCAATCCATCCGAGAAGCGACGACCTTCCATCAATCGACCCGTGAATTCGTCTACTATTACAATTTCTCCATCTCGAATCACATATTCCCGTTCTTTTTGATAGATGTGCTCAGCGCGAATCGCGTTCTCAACCAAATGTGGAAGTTCATTGTCGTCACCAGACTCGCTATACAGCGTCTCTACACCCAGCATCCTTTCCGCCTTCTCACTGCCAACTTCCGTCAGCGAGACATTCCGACGCTTGAGATCCACCTCAAAGTCAATCTCTGGTTTCAAACGCGCTGCAACCGATGCGAAACGCCCATAGTTACGATCCGTAGCTATGCCCGGACCACTGATCAGCAACGGCGTCCGCGCTTCATCGATCAGAATGTTGTCAACCTCATCAACGATGGCGTAATGCAACCCGCTCTGAACCCGATCCGATGATTCACCGACCATGTGGTCCCGAAGGTAATCAAAACCCAGTTCATTGTTAGTCGCGTAAACGATGTCACAGGCGTATGCTTCAATCTTTTGGGATGGACGCAGATGATCGCCAGCTACCGTCGCGAACCTTCCCGATGCATCTTCACGGTCCGTACCTTCTGATCCCTCGCGATAGTTTTCATCGAACACATACGATTGATTGTTTTGCTGCAAGCACCCCACCGAAAGACCCATGAACTGATAAACCGGCCCCATCCACTCCGCATCGCGCTTAGCCAAGTAGTCGTTCACCGTAACCACATGAACTCGTTTGCCGCCAAGAGCGTTCAGATAAGCCGCCAAAGTCGCAACCAGCGTCTTGCCTTCACCGGTACGCATCTCGGCTATCTTGCCCTGGTGCAACACGATCCCACCGATCATCTGAACGTCGAAATGCCGCATACCCAGCACCCGCTGCGACGCTTCGCGCACCGCCGCAAACGCTTCCGGCAAGATATCGTCCAGACTCTCTCCACCACTCAGACGCGACTTGAACTCATAAGTCAGTGCCGCCAAGTCATCGTCCATCAACACGCGCATCGAATCTTCATGCGCGTTGATCTCATCGACGATCGGTTGCAGCTGGTTCAGTTGCTTCTCATTCGGATCGCCTACTAATTTGGCTAGCAGTTTTCCGATCATTGCCTGACCCTGTCAAGTTGGTTAGCGCCAACGCGAATGAACTCGCGCAGACATCCGTTAATTTAATTGGGGAAAAGCGCACCCACGGATCGACCCTTGTGGATCCGAGTTATCGCTTCACCGATCAGCGGCGCGATCGATAGCACCTTGATCTTTTCGTGTTTCTTCTCCGCCGGCATCGGCACCGTGTCGGTGATCACAATCTCCGATATCTCTGGCATCTCGGCCAATTGCATCGCAGCATCGCCAGGAAACACTCCGTGCGCTGCTGCTACAAAAATATCGCGAGCACCCTTCTGCCACAAAACCTGTGCTGCAGCAGCCATAGTCCCGCCAGTGGCTATCTCATCATCAATCAAAATCGCATCCCGACCTCGGACTTCGCCAATCACATTGTGCGTCTCAACGCTGTCATCATTGCCGGTCCTGCGCTTCTCAACTATCGCCAACGGCGCATCCATGAAATGCGCAAAGTCGCGTGCGCGCTTCGAACTACCGATATCAGGAGATACGACAACCGGGGATTCCAGTTCTTTTTCCACAAAATATTTCGAGAGCATCGGCATCGCAGTCAGCTCATCAACTGGCACCTTGAAGAATCCTTGTACCTGACCAGCATGAAGGTCAACCGTCAGAAAACGATTCGCTCCAGCAGTCTGCAACAAATCCGCAATCAAACGCCCAGTTATCGGCACTCGTGGTTGATCCTTCTTGTCCGTCCGAGCGTAACTGTAGTACGGAACCACCGCAGTGATACGCCCTGCAGATGCACGCAACGCAGCATCGATCATTATCAGCAGCTGCATGATGTGATCGTTCACCGGCTCGGCAGTCGGTTGAACTATGTAGACATCGCGGGCACGGATGTTCTCCAAGATCCGGACAAACGTGTTGTCGTTGGAGAACTTGAAGGCATCAGCCTTGCCCAAATCGATCCCAAGATAATCGCATATCTTGCGGGACAAACCCGGGTGGGCTGTCCCCGACAAAACAACAGGTCCTCCGTTTATTGGATACATCGGTTTGAGACTAGATTGCGCGACGCGATTGGCGATCCAGTCCAGATTCTAGCACCTTTTCGCAACCCAGTTCAGAACTATCCATTGATCGTCGCATATGCATCAGCGTTGAAACCGATAATCGGAGACCCATCCTCAGATAGCACGATCGGACGTCGGATCAGCCGCGGCTCCTCAAGCATCGCATCAATCAACTCAGCTTCGGTGATACTGTCTTTACGCGCCCGTTGTGGCTTCGCACTCGGGCTGCGCCAGGAAAACAAGTCGTCAATACCGATAACATCTACCAAAGCGCTTAGCTCATCACGATTCAGACGATCCTCGAAAAAGTCGCGCTCAACAACTTCAATCCCAAGTTTGTCCAAAGCCTTCTTAGCATTTCGACAAGTCGAGCACTTTCGCCAGGTGTAGAAACGCGTCTCTTCATTCATTTGTTGCCCTCCGATTGGAATCTTTGCATCGATCAACTACGTAATCAGGTGTGTGGAATCGCCAGCAGCATTGATAATTCTAAGTCTGTACTCCCATCCATCATTTGCAAAAAACGTGTCAACCGCCAAAACCGCAATCCAACAGGCCGCTGCATTGAGCCGCAACGCCAATCCAGCACCGCGGTTCAGACGCGGTACCCAAAGCCTGTTCAACATCAGCATCTACAGTTTCGGAATCTCTGGAATCTGGGTCGGATACGGAACTATATTGCTGCAATACAAAGCCACTGAGATCACTGCAAACAATCCGGTTGCCATGCTCGGATGGACACTCGACAAGACGAGCATCGCAGCCGCGATATCGTTGATCGGCCTCGTCATCGCCGCAACAGTGCAACCACTCACCGGCATCATCAGCGACCGTAAAATCGCCAACCCGGCGCTGAAACGATACCCATTCATCATATTTGGCATGCTCGGACTGGCTATCTCCACCCTCATGTTCGGATTCGTGAACAGCTTCATGGCGTTGCTGCTCGTAACCATCGCGATGCAGTTCTGCGGCAACACCGCGCAAGGGCCAGCCAACGCACTGATCATCGACAACGTCAGTGACGATCAAAGAGGACACGCTTCAGGCTTCTTGAATCTCATGCGATTAGCAGGTTCCGGATTCGTCGCCATGATCGTCATCTTTCTTATGTCCAACTATCACGTCACCGATGCACCGCAGTGGATGTGGTACTCCGTAATCGTCATGGTCGCCGTTCTGATTGGAACCACGGTCTACACATTGCTGGCACTGAGAGTATCCAAGAGCGGCATACCCAACGATTCAGCTGTGCAACCTGAAGCTGCAACATCACCGACAACGAGATCGGAAACGCAAAACGACAATCGAACACGCTACTACTTTCTATTGGTGGCGATGGGTTTCGTGATCGCCGCATTGTCGGCAATTCAGACCAACGCGATCTTCTTCGTTCAAGACGTTATCGGACTCGAAAACCCGGCCAGCGGCGGCAACTACATCCTTGCCTCTCTAGTGGGTGGTGCGGCCATCATCGTATATCCAGCCGGCAAACTGTCGGATCGTATCGGACGCGGCATGTTGTTGCTGATTTCGGGAATCCTAGGAGCCGGCGGAGTCCTTTCAGTACTGATCGTGAACGCCGAAACGCTGATCGAAGTGATCCCCGGCGTAACGGCAATCGGATTCGCAGTCGGCATCTACTTATCAGTCGGATGGGCAGTAGCCAATGACTTGGTAAGACGTTCAACCGCCGCAAGAGACCTGAGTCTCACCAGCATCTCAGGACTCCTCGGAGCAATCGTCGGACGCTCAAGCGGATTTTTCATCGGCGTTCTCAACGAACGCGGATTAGATATCGGCATCGACCACCTCGGATACGCGATGGTTCTAGCCTCAGCCAGCCTCGCATTCCTAGTTTCAGGCATCGCATTCTGGATGGTGGTCAGAAGGGATTGATGATGACATGTACCGTTATCCTTCTTGTACCATTTCAGAACATGACTACCATCTGAGATCGTGATCATGACAGGTCAGAAAACATCAACCACCAAGCGTTCAATCACCTTAGCCAGCCCACGCGGCTTCTGTGCCGGCGTCGACTTGGCAATCGGCATCGTAGAACTCGCAATTAAGAGGTACGGCGCCCCGGTATACGTTAAACATCAGATCGTTCACAACCCCCAAGTAGTTGCAGATGTCGAAGCGATCGGTGCCATAACTGTCGAAAATGTCGAGGAAGTACCAGAAGGCGCAATCGTCGTATTCTCAGCTCACGGCTCCCCACCGTCCGATTACGAAATCGCCGAACAACGCAGTCTCACGATTTTAGACGCTACTTGTCCATTAGTGACTAAAGTCCATCACGAAGCTAAAAAATATTCTCGAGAAGGCAAACGAATCATATTAGTCGGACATCGCGGGCATCAAGAAGTCATCGGGACTTCCGGGCAAGCCCATATGGAACTGTACGACGAACGTGAAGACAACGATCTACCCGAATGGGACGACGATACCGACGTAGTAGTCCTGACACAAACAACTCTGTCAGTCGCTGACACCACTGAAGCCGTCGACAAAATCCAGTCCAGATTCAGAAACTCTCTGATCCGCAACGACATCTGCTACGCAACCACCAACCGTCAAGCTTCCGCAATGGAATTGGCGCAACGATGCGATTTAGTGCTGGTGATCGGAGCAAATAACAGCTCAAATTGCAACCGCCTACGTGAAGTAGTGACCAAGCAAGGTGTAGAAGCGCATCTCATCAACGGACCAGACGAGTTGAACCCCAAATGGTTAGAGGGCAAAAAGCGAGTAGGAATAACCTCAGGAGCTTCAACACCAGAAAAGATCGTCACGGCAGTCATCGACGCCATCGAGCACCACGAGTTGATCCAGATCGAATCAGCCAAAGAAAACATCGCCTTCAAACTGCCCAATCAACTGCGAAAAACCGCTCAAGAAGCCGGATACACCTATAACGGATCGATGTTGGAGTGAACGCGCCGTGCCGCGCATCATCGTCGGTTTGATCTCAGCCCTTTGCGTCTCAACCCTAATCGGAGCATGCGCCCGCAACGTTGATGACGTTTCAACCATGACGGCTACTCCTAACTCCACACCCAACATTCAAACTCAACCCTCGCCAACCTTAACTCCAACACAACCACCTCGACCCAGCCACACTCACACTCCCATCCCAATTCCATCATCGACACCCATAAATCACCCGACACCAGAGGTCACAGCAACCAGCAACGCAAAGTCGACCGTAGAACCGACCGCTGCGAATTCGCCCACTCCGACCTTGGCGCCAACTGTCGCTCCCGATGCTTCACCAACGACACATCCAGCACCAACATCAACTCCGGCGCCAACTCCCGCAACAACGACACCGGTTGTTGTACCGTCCCCGAATCCAAAACCTACCGCCACCAAAGAGCCAACACCAACGCCACAACCTACGCCGATACCTACTGCCACATTAACTCCAACTTCATCTTCAACACCTTCGGTCACTTCTACACCCACAGCAACAACCGAACCGCCAGAAATCACATATTCCGACCTCGCGTCATTAGTGTGGGAAACCCCTGCCCACGGCTTCGTCCCACGGCTGCCACCTCCCGCTCCCTTCCCTCTCGACGCGGTAGAATTCGTCGATAATCCCGATTGTTCCAATGGCATCACGCGTGAATTGCTTCCATTGAAAGCGATCAATCTCAATCGAATGATAGGCAGGCAAATCTATGTCGAAGTAGCCGACGATCCGTGGGAACGAACACAAGGACTTATGTGTCGAAGATCAATCCCTGAAGACACCGGCATGTTGTTCGTATTCGAACGCCCCCAACCATTGCATTTCTGGATGTTCAACACCTATGCACCATTAGACATAATGTTTCTAGACAAATTCGGCAACTTGGTAAATTTCATAACGATGTCTCCTTGCCCAAGACCCGATGGCTTCAACGATCAAGAGTGGCGAACTCACTGCTCAATCCAAGCAGCAGAATATCGATCAGGCGCCGACGCACTATACGCACTCGAACTGCCTGCCAGCTGGTTGGAAGACCGTCTTTCTTCGATAGGTGAAACCGACTATCAACTCGAAATTCCCGACGATTTCTTCGTGTCATGGTAAACGGCATTCCATTTTCCGCACAACCTAAACGCGCATTGGTCGTCGTCACTGATGGATTAGGCTTCGATCCCGACAAAGTACGTGACCTCGCACGGCGCACAATCGACGAACTGAACCCGCACACGCGTCGGATGTTGCTGGACGCATCAACCGAAGTCGCAAACCAAAACTACACGCCACTTGACCTGGCGCGACTGACCGTGATGCCCATCACCGCTGAAGGAATCAGCCCTGATCTGACCTGGCGCGAGGCTATCGATATATCTGAAAAGGTTCGCAACATCAGAGAAAAACTCCGGCACCAACGCCTATTAGCAGAGACCGCATCCATACGCAGACGAATCGCTTTTGAACATCGTTACATCCCTTGGATCGCCGAAATCCCCGAGTGGTCCGAATTCGTAAACGCCAAGCTCACTGTACCCACAAACGCATCTGGCGTTTGGGTCGGATACGAGGACGTCGATCCGCCCGTGCAAGGCAATTCTGAAACCGGACATCAGCAAATCGGAAATCTCGCACTTGCGCCCCAGATACCACTGCAGATATCACGATCCATAGAAGATTCAAGCTTTTTCAAAATTCCGATATTGCGAAAAACGATCGAAGAAGCTCTGAACGACGGACGCAATATCAACTTCTGTTTCCTGCTGTCCGGCATCCGTGGCTCCGATGGCAGAGTTCACTCAGCTTGGAACCATCTCGAAGCGTTTTGCAATCTGATTTTCTCCAGAGTCGGGGCACCACCTCATCGGGTACGCATGCAGGCCGTCTTAGATGGGCGCGACGCACCAGCGCACGGTTCTATTCAATTGGAAGGCGTTGATGGCGGATATCTCGGTGAATTACAGCGACTTCTCAATCGATACAATGCCATCGAATCGCTCGCCTGGGTGATCGGAAGATCGCTATCCATGGACCGCGACTACCGCGAAGAAAACGCCCAGTGTGACTACCTGTTGATGACTCAGGCCAAAGGGCAGATTGCCCACAGCTTCGACGACATAGCCTCGATCGTGAAATCCACGCATGACACCGGATTCACCGATGCCGACGTGCCAGCTATCGCACTGCATCATAACTGCAAACCACCTTCCGTGATCGAACCAGGCGACGTCTTCATCAACCTCAACTTCAGGTCTGACCGCCAACGCTCCAAAACCGCATCACTGTGCGGAGCACGAGACTATCTAGACCGTGAAGCCAAATCACGCGGCCGAATTTGGAACTTCGATTGGCTACGCACCGACCTGCATTTGCGCATCTGCACAATCGCCGAGTACGACGCAGAATTCGAAACCCGATATGGAGTGAATGTCCTCTATCCCATCACTCCGCATCAGCTAAACCTTTTGAGCAACTGGGACCGCTTCTTTGACGCGGATCAACGATATCTGTTAGTCGCTGAAAGCGTCAAAGCATCCCACATGGGTTACTTCGTGCGCGGACGACGCGAAGCCGAACAAGGATCAAAATCGGAAGACAGATGGATTGTCCCGTCCGACGGCGCCGACGAAGGCGTGATGTCGGACTCCGACTTCTATCTCCGTCCGGCAATGAAGACGCGAGAGATAGCACAATTAGTCGCGGAAGCGATGAGTGACGCCAACCACCGACTTATCATCTGCAACCTAGCGGCTACCGACATGATTGGACATCTGCTTCCCACACGCTTCGACGCCGCTGTAGAAGCTTATCGAACCACTGTCGAGACACTAGCCGAACTGACCGCAATCGCAAACGCCAACGGCTATTCAGTAGTCGTAACCTCGGACCACGGCAACATCGAAAACGATGCTCCAACACACACATCCAACCCAGTGCTAACCACGATAGTGCCTATACAAGGCACCGCATCACCGCTGGACTTGGATGCCCCCTATTCTGCAAACCTCTACGACGTTTCCCACACATCAGCACAACT
This sequence comes from Dehalococcoidia bacterium, assembly GCA_965242765.1. Taxonomy (GTDB): domain Bacteria; phylum Chloroflexota; class Dehalococcoidia; order Lucifugimonadales; family Lucifugimonadaceae; genus Bin127. Next base: position 597,477 of record CBDESY010000004.1, read on the forward strand.
GATAGGGATTTCTTCAAATCAAATCAACGAGGTCGTAAAAGAATTTCGAGGCCGATTCGATGAGCGATTCATAGGAAAGACCATCGCGCGTCTGGGATACAAGTAAATACCCAGAAATCGTCCCCACTCTAACGACGCCGCGACAAACCCCGCATCCTTCTAACCAGCCTGATTCACCAAGCCGTCTCACCGCCATCGATCACCAGTTCGATGCCGGTCACCCACGACGATTCATCAGATGCCAGATAGAGACAACCATTAGCGATGTCCTCCGGCAGCCCCAATCGTCCCATCGGAGTCATCCCAAGCCGAAAATCTCGAATCTCCTGCACCGAGTGGATGTCTAGCGTCATCGGTGTGTCGGTAAATCCCGGATGCACAGAATTGACACGGATGTTGTCCGGAGCATACTGCACCGCCGCCGCCTTCGAGAACGTGCGCGCCGCGCCTTTAGACGCATGGTAAGCCGCGCCAGCCTTGCTACCCACAATCCCGAAGATCGACGATACATTGATGATCGAACCACCACCAGTCTTCTTCATCGACCTGATACCGGCTCGTGTTCCCAGCATCACACCAGTCGAATTAACCGCGAAGACATCGTTCCAATGATCCAGAATCACATCTTCGACAACCGTCCGACCCTTAACTCCTGACATCCCAGCGTTGTTAACCACAATGTCTAATCGTCCCCACTTAGACTCCGTCAATTCAACGACATCATCCCAAGCTGCTTCCGACGTTACGTCAAGATCGAAGAATGCCGCGTCAGGTGCCAATTCAGCTTCCAGAGCCTTGCCCTTCACTCCATCGATATCGCCGATTATCACCTTGGCGCCTTCCCGTACAAAGATGCGTGAACACGCCTCACCGATACCGGAAGCACCACCGGTAACTATTGCCACTTTGCCTTGAAGTCGACCTTCTCTCATTTCAGAACCCCCTTTTGGTCGAGTTGTCAATCCCAGAGTCTACCGACAGGTTTTTAATCGCGTCAGGATTCGGCTCCAAACCAAGACCAGGACGATCCTCAAACGGCTTCCATTGCCCTTCTACAATCGGCGGTACCTCGGCGAACAAAACCGGCCACGAACGCATCTCACCCCCAAGAACCTCAACCACCTTGAGATTCGGCGTCGCCATCGCGCAGTGAAGATGCAACAACGAATAGGCATGTGGCGCGATCGGAAGATTAAACGCATCGGCCAGATGCCCTACCTTCATCCACTCCGTAACGCCACCAACGCGCCCAATATCAGGTTGCACGATATCTGCACCACCACGACTCAGCAACTCCTTGAAGCCATACTTCGTATACTCGTGCTCCCCAGTCGCAACCGGGATGTTCGTCGCCTTCGATATCGTCGCCAAGCCCTCGATGTCATCAGCAAGAACCGGCTCCTCGAACCATCCCACGTTGTAATCCTCGAACCGTCTCGACATCCGAATCGCCTGCTTCGCGTAGTAGCCGTTGTTAGCATCCACGAAAATCTCCACATCATCACCAACTGCCTTCCTAACCGCCTCCAATCTCTCCAAGTCTGCACGTTCGTCGTTGCCGTAGTTCATACCCACCTTCATCTTGACGCGCGGAAATCCCATCTCGACATAGCCAGTCTGTTCCGCCACAAGTTCATCGACTGTATAGTTGGTCCACCCACCACTGCCGTAGCAAGGAACGCTGTCATGCGCAGCCCCCAGCAACTTGTAGAGCGGCACATCTAAGGCTTTTCCCTTCAAATCCCACAGTGCAGTGTCCAAACCTGATATCGCCTGAAAAGCCAGACCTTTGCGACCATATCCTCTCACCCGCCAGAACATCTCAGTCCACAACTGCTCCGTCTCAAAGGGACTCCGACCGATGAGGATGTCCTTGAGGTTGTCATTGATGAGTGAACGGATTGCAGACGGCGAATTAAGATAACTGAACCCTTGACTGCCCTCGTCGGTATCGATGTGAATAAAGACAACGTTTCGCCCCTTTGAGCCAGATTTGATCGGCGGTATCGTCGAATCTTGAATCGCCTCGGCAGTCGGGTCGTGAATCAAACTCGTCGTCACATCAATGATCTTCATGTTTTCTTGCCGCCTTTTGTCGGAACTACAATGGTGATGATTGTATTGAACCGAATGATAGGCGCGGGAAGGGACTATCGCTCACATCATCTCAATCATCCAATTCGCACTTCACGCAGTCCGTCCAAATCCAGCACAACCCCTTGATGTAAACTGTGCTTCACATTCCGCGCAGTCGTACATGGCACAGAAATCTCATAACTCCGCCAACCGTCACCTCAGACCACACGCAGTAACCACCCGCATGAGAGTGCGCGGCCGCAGCGTCGCGCGACGCACATTCCATTCGCTCGGAAATCCAGCATACCGGCGATTCTGGTTCAGCCTCATCATATTGATGGCCGGTGTAAATATGCAGATGCTGGCGCGCGGTCAGCTAGCCTGGGAACTGACAAACGATACGTTCCAGGTCGCACTTGTAGGCTCGGCGTTTTCACCTCCAATACTGATCTTCTCCGTTTTCGGCGGAGCCTTTGCCGATCGGTGGAACCGCAAGCGGATGATCCAGTTCAGCCAATTCGCCATCACCATCGTTGCAGGACTCGTCGGCGTCGCAATCTTCACCGATAACATCTCGATCTTGATCCTGCTGATCGCCGGCTTCGCACAAGGCATGTGCTGGTCATTCATGATGCCGGCACGCCAAGCAATCATCCCGCAACTCGTCAGCAAAAACGAGTTCACCAACGCGATAGCCCTCAGCGCTTCCGGAATGGCATTGATGACACTTTCCGGACCCGGCCTCGGCGGAATCGCCTACGGATGGCTGGGCCCTGCCAATACTTACTTCCTCATCGCAGGTTTGATGTTCGTCGCTTTTCTCATGATGAGCAGCGTAAAAATCACCGGAGAACCCGTCTCGAGTAAGCGACGACAAGAAAAAGTGTTAAACGCCGTGTGGGAAGGTTTACGATACTCGGCACGCAACCGCACAATTCTGATCCTGTTCATGTTGCTGCTGGCAACAACGATGACTTCGATGTCATTCCGCTCATTAATGCCAGCACAAGTCGACCTTATCTTCGACGGAGGACCGAGACAGCTAGGCATATTGATGAGCATGATCGGTGTGGGCGCGCTCATCGGATCACTGTTCGTGGCCGGATTGACCGAGAATATTCGGCGGGGAGTCATTCTGTTGGCAGCCACCGGACTATCGGCAATGGCGATATTAGTCTCGACATTCGTCAGCATCTTCATCATCGCAATGATCGCAATGGTAGTACTCGGCCTAGGCGATGCAGGCAGGCGTTCGTTGAACGCATCGATGCTGATGGAGCAGGCCGACGAGGATCATCGCGGTCGCGTCATGGGCATATACATGCTCAACTTCGGACTCACACCAATCGGAGCCATCCCACTTGGCATATTGGCTGAAGCCACCGACATCCGATTCGCTTTCGCAATCGCCGGACTAGTTCTCGCAACTTCGGTTCTATTGACGTGGATACTCACGCCACGCATCCGGAGACTGTAATTTGACGGTACGATTCGGTGGAATGATCGGTAACAGACGTAGATACGCTAAACAGACGTTTAGTTCGCTCGGAAACTCAAAATACCGCCGATTCTGGGTCAGCCTCAGTCTTTTTGATGGCCGCTGCCAACATGCAGATGTTGGCACGAGGCAAGAAGCATTAACAGCATCTGGAGCATGCTTGCGTTGTCAATCATTTTGACCTGGGTCTTACCACCCCGCATCAGGAGACTGTAATTTGACAGTGCGAAACGGGCGAGTAATTAGAAGCGGCCGTAGCTACGCTAATCGGACGTTTCATTCGCTCGGAAACGCCAACTATCGTCGTTTCTGGATCAGCCTCATCTTCTTGATGGCCGGCATCAACATGCAACAACTCGCGCGCGGGCAGTTGGCATGGGAACTCACCGGGGACACTTTCATGGTCGCATTAGTAGGGGCCGGCTTCGCTCCCCCAATCCTGATCTTCGGACTCTTCGGAGGATCGTTAGCCGACCGTTGGAATCGCCGTCGAATCATCCAATACGCTCAGCTAGTCGTCAGCATCGTAGCTTTCGTCGTCGGAATGACCATCGTGTTCGAGGTCGTATCAATCTGGGTTCTGTTCGGCGCTGCACTCACGCAAGGCTTCTGCTGGTCATTCATGATGCCCGCACGACAAGCGATCATCCCCCAACTAGTACCCGACAACGAACTGACCAACGCCGTTGCATTAAACGCGTCAGGCATGGCGTTGATGACACTCTCCGGTCCCGGAATCGGTGGATTGGCATACGCAACACTCGGACCGCAGGCAACCTACTTCCTGATGTCTGGACTCATGTTCTTCGCATTCTTGATGATGTTGAAAGTTCGTGTCGAAAACCCTGATGCCGCAAGCAATCGACGCAAAAGAGAAAATGTATTCGGTTCAATAATGGACGGAATTCGATACTCGGCGCGAAACAAAACGATTCTGTTGCTGTTGCTGCTCACATTGGTGACGACGATGACTTCGATGTCGTTCCGCGGTCTGATGCCGGCTCAGGTAGACCTGATATTCGGAGGCGGTCCCACAGAACTCGGAATCTTGATGAGCAGCATCGGAATCGGTGCACTCATCGGATCCCTCTTCATCGCCGGACTCACCGAAAACGTTAAACGCGGCATCGTTCTGCTATCGGCAAGCGCATTGTCAGCAGCCGCAATCATACTCTCCACTTACGTGACCGTATTTCTGATCGGAATCGTCGCGATGCTCATACTCGGACTCGGCGATTCGGGACGAAGAGCACTAAATTCGGCTCTGATCTTGGAACAGACAGACGCGGAACATCGCGGAAGAGTCATGGGAATCTATATGCTCAACTTCGGTCTCAGACCGATCGGTGCAGTCCCATTAGGCATCTTGGCAGAACGTACCAGCCTCGAAACAGCTTTCGCAGTCGCCGGAGGAATTCTCGCAGTAAGCGTCATACTCACCTGGATCTTCGCCCCACGCATCCGACGGCTGTAAAACACCAACACCTAACCCTTCAAAATCATTCAGCTTACTCATTGAAACTTCAACGTCCAATCGATGCGAAAATTACAGAATAGGAAATGCACGCATCCACGAAAGTTATTCGCCAGAACAATGCCCATCAAAATCATGCCCGACGCCCTAGCTTCGCGCGTCGCGGCCGGCGAAGTGGTTGAAAGACCCGCTTCTGTAGTAAAAGAACTCATCGAAAACTCACTCGACGCCGGTGCCGGCCGTATCGAAATCGAAGTCCAAAACGGCGGACGTAACCTCATCCGCGTCATAGATGACGGACACGGCATACCCGATTACGAATTGGCATTGGCATTCGCAAGATTCGCCACCAGCAAAGTCGATGAAGCTAGCGACCTCGTAGCCATACCTACTTTGGGTTTTCGCGGCGAGGCATTGCCATCGATCGCCGCCGTGTCCGACGTCACGGCAATTTCACGCCACATCGAAGCTCAGAGCGGCACCGAATGCAACGTTACATTCGGCTCCGAACCGCAACTTCTACCCGCCGGCGCACCAATCGGAACCTCGGTGACAGTGCGGCAACTCTTTCGCAATGTGCCAGCAAGATTGAAATTCCTCAGCAGCCCTTCCGCGGAAGCAGCTCGAGTATCTACTCTCGTCGCACAGATGGCGCTCATACGCAGCGACGTCAAGTTCCGACTCACCATCGACGGCGCAGTGCGTGTAAACACACCTGGCGATTTCGACGATGCCGGAGTGCTGGCAGCAGTCTATCGCGTCAAAGATCGTTCTCAGCTGTCCAACCTCAACCCCGATGCAAGTGCCGCATTCAACGTGAACGGCGCAATTGCGATGCCAACTCTGCACTTCGGAAGACGCACCCACATAACCATCGCCGTCAACGGACGTTTGGTGCAGTCATACCGACTCAACTATGCAGTAGAGCGCGGGTATCAAGGCTTTCTACCAGACAAACGATTCCCGATGGCACTGATCAAAGTCGCGGCACCACTTAATGATGTAGACGTAAACGTTCACCCGCAAAAAACCGAAGTGCGATTCAGGCGCGAAGGCCTCGTATTTTCAGTCATCGAAAACACCGTCCGCAAAGCACTCGGTTCTCAAGCATCGGTGCGTAGATTCTCAGACTCGCGCATCACAACCTCACTGGCGACTTCATTGGAAGGCGCATTCGCATCGCGGCGCGGCTCTAGTTTCACACCACCCGTCGAAGACGGCGTACAAGAAAGCAACAATGTCGATAATCCAGAACTACAGAATGAATGGCGAGATGACAAATCGACGGACAACGGAAACGAAACTGACACACGAAAAAACCGTAAGATCGCTTCCAATCGTTCGAAGACCAGAAACACGGAAGGAACCCGACATCGCGACGCTTTGCCTAGATTGCGGGTGCTAGGGCAGGCGCAATCTACCTACATCGTCGCCGAAGACGCAAACGGTGTGTTTCTCATCGATCAGCACGCCGCACACGAGAGAATCAAGTTCGAGGAGATCCGCGCCAAGCAATCGATGCAAAACAGCGAATCTCAACTGCTTCTAACCCCCCACGCCGTTGAACTATCACCCCAACGTCAAATCGTATACAGCGAAGGATCCGAATGGTTCGCTAATGCCGGATGGGATATTGAACCCTTTGGCGGTGATTCCGTGCTGGTGCGCGCAGTCCCACAAGTTCTCGCTAAGCGTGCTACCACCGACGCAAATGGCGTCCAGAACGCACTTTTGAGATTGCTGGATGACGTAGCCCAGCCTGATATGGCACAAGGTGGCAGCAACGCAATGCCTTGGTCGGAAAGAATACTAGCCACCATGGCATGTCATGCCGCAGTTAGAGCCGGTGATACTCTGACAATCGAGAGTTGCGAAGAGATCGTGCGGCTTCTTCAAGAATGTGAGTATCCGCAATCATGTCCCCACGGCCGTCCAACGATGCTGTTGCTAACCGGGGAAGCCTTGGAACGAGAGTTCGGACGCCGTTAACCGATGAAAACGTTAGAATCCTATACCAACACCAACTTATCTGGCACCAACTTATCTGGACAGACGTTCGTCAATTGAACATCAACGCAAATCACCAAGCCGAAACCGACACGGACCTGTCTCCGATCCGTCGTCTGCAGCTGTTCCTCGAAACCATCAAGTTCGAGCATTCCATCTTTGCACTGCCATTCGCCATCGCAGCAGCGTTCATGGTGGCAGAGGGATGGCCAGATTGGATCGATCTCGGTTGGGTATTGATAGCAATGGTCACGCTCAGGACGTTCGCAATGGCCGCCAACCGTTTGCTCGACGCCGAGATCGATCGCCGCAACCCACGCACCGCCGACCGCGCGCTGGCACGTGGAATCATCGGACGTCCCGAGGTCATCGGCTACATGGCCGTATCAGCGGTAGTTTTCGTTGTCGCCGCCTGGCAACTCCACACTTTGGCGCTCCTGCTATCGCCGATACCGATTGCAGTGGCATTCACCTATCCCTACCTGAAACGCTTCACTTGGTTGGCACACTTCGGTATCGGTGCCGTGTACATAATCGTGCCGCCAGCCGTCTCGATCGCGATGACTGGCACGATGCCACTTGAATATGTTTTGCTCGGAATCGGCGCAATGTTCTGGGTTACAGGCTTCGACGTCCTCTACGCGATCGCTGACATCGATTTCGATCGCGCCAATGGTCTCCACTCCATACCAGCACGATTCGGCATCGCAAAATCATTGATCATCGCGCGGGCATTACACATCGTAACCGTCATATTCGTCGCAATCTCGATGCTCCAAGCCAACAGTGGCATCCTGGCCGCAGTAGGCGTGGGCGCAGTCATCGCATTGCTAGGATACGAACACTCCCTCGTCAAGAAAGACGACCTTTCCAAACTGAACTTGGCGTTCTTCACCATGAACGGAATCATCGCAGTAGTCTTCGCAGCCTTCGTTGTCATCGACGAACTGGTATCCGGGTAAGCGAGATGGCACGTTACATAGTAGGCATTTCTGGCGCCAGTGGAGCCCCATATGTGCGCCGAGTCCTCCAAGTGATCGCACAAAGCGAACATCAATTGGACCTTGTGATAACCAGCTCCGGAACCAAAGTGCTCAAGGTCGAAGAGCGTGTCGATCTGTCCGGCGAACTGCGTAGCGATATCGATAGCCTCTCCGATTGGATCGGTTGCGACATGGCTGCCAGAGACAAATTCACCTGGCACCACTCGCAAAACGTAGCCGCCGATATCGCCAGCGGTTCATGCCACACCGACGGAATGGTCGTCGCACCATGCAGCGGCGGCACACTCGCAAGAATCGCCAACGGAATGTCCCAGAACCTGCTCGAACGTGCCGCCGATGTAACGCTCAAAGAAAGAAGACGACTGATACTCGTGACTCGCGAAACGCCGTTGAGTCTGGTGCACCTCAGAAACATGGTCACGGCCACTGAAGCCGGAGCAATCATATTGCCAGCATCGCCAGGCTTTTATAACAACCCTCAGACCATCGACGATTTGGTAGACATGATCGCCGGACGAATCCTTTACCACCTAGGAATCGGCAACGATCTGCTCCAAATTTGGGACGGACTTCAATAGGTATACGAATGGCATTCACCGATATGCAGTCTTTCATGCGCGCTCTAGAGTCGCGCGGACTTCTCAAACGCGTAACCGTCCTGGTAAATCCTGAACTCGAAGTGACTGAGATCGCAACCCGATTGGTTCAAGATGACGGACCCGCTGTCTTATTTGAAAACGTCAAAGACGCCGCGTTCCCACTAGTCATAAATCTGCTCGGAACAATGGAACGGATCGAGATCGGATTGGGACGCAACCCAGAGGAAATCGGTGAAGGACTGCTCAAGTTTTTGGAAGATGTAAACCCACCGTCCCTCACCTCGATTTGGCGTAATCGTAACGCCGCACTCAATATGCTCAACGTGCGTCCCGGAAGATCGATGCGGCCGGCAGCTCATCAATTCGTCGACCACTCCCCTGACCTATCGAAGATGCCGATACTGAAGTGTTGGCCAGATGATGGCGGTCGATTCGTGACGCTCCCACTAGTTCGCAGCCGCGACCCGAATAGCGGTGCACACAACATGGGAATGTATCGAATGCAGCTATACGATGCACACACCACCGGGATGCACATGCAGATACAAAAAGGCGGCGCGTTTCATCACCTAGATGCCGAAAGAGCAGCACAGCCATTAGATATGGCTGTAGTTCTAGGCGGAGACCCGGCTCTCATACTGTCAGCAATCATACCCCTGCCAGAAGGCATCGATGAAGCAGGCTTCGCCGGCGTTATCCGGGGGAAACCCACTCCGATGACCCAGGCTAAAACCGTAGACGTTCGAGTTCCGTCTAACGCGGAGTTCGTGATCGAAGGCCGACTGCAACCCGGCGAACGTCGCTTGGAAGGACCATTCGGAGACCATTTTGGACATTACTCTGCCGCCGCCGATTTCCCCGTCTTCCATGTAAACGTCATCACGCGAAAACGAAACGCCGTCTACCCCGCAACCGTCGTCGGTAAACCGCCTCAAGAAGACCGCGCTATGGGTGATGCAGCTCAGCTTGCAACCAAACCGTTGATCAGACTCATGCGCAAGGAAGTCCGCGACCTCTGGTCATACTACGAATCCGGATTCCACAACCTTTTGGTAGTTTCTATTGACGGACGCTATTCACGCGAACAGATGAAAACCGCCTTTGGAATCCTCGGCGAAGGACAATTATCCCTCACCAAAGTCATGATCCTCGTCGATGCAAATACCGACCCGTCCGATATCAAAGCCGTTGCCAGAGCCGTCTCCCGCAACTTCAGAGCCGATACCGACTTCCGGCTCTTAGCACGAACCGCACAAGACACCCTCGATTTCACTGGCGACGCATTCGAACATGGCTCCAAGATGATCCTCGACGCTACCGGTTACGGACACGAACCAGATATCCTCGATCAACCGCAATTGTCATTCGACCCTGCCTCTATATCTTCAGCAATCGCAAAAACGAGGCTGATCTGTCAGAACCTTTTGGTATTGCAGACCCGCACCGGGTTCCCAAAGCCACGTGAATTGCTTGAACGCGCCGTAGAAGATCCCAGGATGAAAAATCTCAAAGCCATCATCTTGGTTTCTGAAGATGTCGACATTGACGACGACGTTGAATTGATCTGGGGAATATTCACTCGCTTTGATTGCGCCCAAGACGTGATTTTCACAAAGCACCAATTCGTTGGCATCACTCCCGTATATCGCGGCGTCATGGGCATCGACGCAACCTGGAAATCCGGTTACCAAAAACCACTGGAGATGGACCCCGACATCGTACGTCTCGTTGACAGAAGATGGAGCGAGTACTGGGAATGATGGATAGCTGATCTTCATTCGCCCATCGGCATCAATTCACCATCGGCCACCAGAGACCGAGCCGTTTCCAAATCATCCGCGCTAATCGATACCGTGGTGTAACCATTGCTTCGGTTTACGATGTGAAGACTCAATATGTTGACGTTGTTATGGCGAAATCGGTCGGCTACCTTCGCCAATGCACCCGGCTCATCCCGCAGACGCAGAACTAGAGCCTCGTCTGAAATCGCCTTGAAGCCGGCATCCGCAATTTGCCATAGAGCCTTGTCGTGATCCTCATCTTCGGTCGTAATCACAATCACTCCCGTTTCATCCGAACCTTCCGCATTGATGCTGACGATGTTGATGTCTTTTTTCGCCAGAAGATTTGTCAATTCGGCCAGTACACCAACTTCGTTCTGCACACTCACTACAATCCTGTGCATCGGTCTTTCCTCCTAGCCCGCGCTTATACGCGGATTGTTAAAGCAATCGTCGACTGCCGCATCGATCTTTTCACGAGTCACGTTCGGGATGGTGATGATGTGTGCCACGTCTTCATACGGTGCCATCTGCCACTTTCTGACCACCGCATCTGAGGGACGTGGAAACACCACCGTGATCGAATTTTCGTTTCGCCATGCCGCCATCCCTTTCTCCTTGAATGCATTCACCGCATACTCAGCTGTGTCGAGCGCCTCCGCCACTATCCCTCTGACTCCTTCCAAACCAAACTGCTCAAAGGCGTACCAAAGGAATAGAGGAGTAATCGCGTTGCGCGACCCTGAAAGTGTCGTATCCATCGCACCCACATACTCAATCGATCTGGCTACTCGCGCAACATACTCACGTCTAGTCAATACCACGCCGCATGGAATCGGCGATCCGATCAACTTGTGCCCGCTGATCGCGACGCTGTCGATCCCCGCGTCGAAACCGTACGGCTGCGGATCGTCCACGAACGGAAGAATCATCCCGCTCAAAGCCGCATCGGCGTGGATGTAGCTGTGCGGAATCGCAAGGTCTTCCAAAATCTCACGTATCGTGTCGAGATCATCTACCGCCCCCTTCATCGTCGTGCCGATGTTAGCCATCACGACAACCGGAACATCACGATTGATACGCACCGTCTCGCGTAGATCGTCGTAGTCTATCTCGCCGTTTTCCTGACTCTTGATCATGATGTTGCGATAATTCAACACGCGCAGATTCTTCAACACGCTGTAGTGGGTGTCTTGCGAAAAGTAGACAATACCGTTGGGAAACATCTCACGTGCCATGTACAACCCATACATGTTCCCCTCGGTGCCACCAGACGTGACGTAACCCCAAACCTCATCTCGTGCCAGATGCATCAAATCCGAGAACAAGCCTATGACTTCACGTTCAAATTCGTGAGTGTTGATGCGAAAATTGCTGTCGTGAAACGGATCCCCAACGTTGTTGGCGCTGAAATGTAAGAACTGGAACAACGACGAATAGTCGAAATTCTGATTCGTCGGATACCCAAGCTGTTTGAAAGACAGGTCTTTCAAATCACAAAAAAGACCATCGATACGACGCTGAGCTGAACTTGAAATTGCAGGCATTTCCCCATCACCCGAGACTTATGCTTTGTCAGGCAAGACTTGGCTCCCATCGCAACCACGCGTCGGAAACGTCCTCCCCACCTACTTAAGATGATAATTTCGACCGCCACATCGAACCAGACCTCGATGATGACCGCACTCAGACTTTAGACTGATCGCTAGACTCCCAAAATCCGCTCCCAAGCGCGATGATAGAAATATACGCAAGGCATTATCCCATTCAACCGTCATCGACAAGGACAACCACTTATGACGTTGGCAACGAAAGTACGCAAAACCGCGAAAAATCTAGAACCCCAATACCCCAGCGCCAACGGCCAGGTTAACCAACCCGATATCCTATTCTCCGATCTCGCACTGGAATCCATTTGGGAGAAAGTGAAACACGGAGAACGCCTAACCGCTGAAGATGGCGTCAAGATCCTCGAAACTGACGACTTCGCGTCCATCGGATTGATGGCCGACTACGCCAAACGCAAAGTGTCAGGCGATAAGGTCTACTTCGTGCTGAACCGGCACCTGAATCCCACCAACATCTGTGTGCTGTCATGCAAATTCTGCGATTATGCCAAAAAGCCCGGAGCTGACGGCGCATACGAGATGTCGATGGATGAAATGCTCGACCACCTCGATGACGATATACGCGAACTGCACGTCGTCGGTGGACACCACCCCACCTGGCCATTCGAATTCTACGTCGATATGATCCGACAACTGCACGATGCTAAACCCGACGTGCAGATCAAAGCCTTCACCGCCTCAGAGATCGACTACTTTTGGCGCCGATGGAAGGTTCCCCCCGAAGAATCGCTAGCCATCTTCAAAGAAGTCGGACTTTCCTCAATGCCAGGTGGCGGAGCGGAAGTTTTCTCAGACCGAATCCACAAACTTCTACTGCCCGGAAAAGCTAAAGCCGATCGGTGGCTCGAAATCCACCGCATCGCACATGGAATGGGCATCAAAAGCAACTGCACCATACTATACGGACACGTCGAAACATTCAGGGAAAGAATCGATCACTTGATCCTGTTGCGAGAACTGCAAGACGAAACACGCGGGTTCTTAGCTTTGATACCCCTGGAATATCAAGTCGGTTACACCAAACTGCGGCCGCGACATACGCCGCCTATGGATGACCTGAAGATGCTCGCCGCATCGAGATTGATACTCGACAACGTAGATGCCATCAAAAGCTATTGGGTAATGTTGGGAGAAGCCACCGCAAGCATCGGATTGAACTTCGGCGCAAACGACCTCGATGGCACAATCGGCAAAGAACGAATCGCACACGCCGCACTTGCAGACTCGCCAGCCGGCATGGCACGACGCAGCATGATCGCATCGATCAAAGATGCCGGACGTATCCCAGTAGAGCGCGACGCACTTTACAACGAAATCGCTGTCTACAACTGATCTCACGATGGCCTTCGTACCTCATCCATTCCCTTACCAAGGAAGCAAGCGCAGGCTTGCGAAACAGATACTTTCGCACTTTCCGAATGAGGTAGACCAACTGTTCGAGCCTTTTTGCGGATCAGCTGCAGTAACGATTGCTGCAGCATCCGAATGGAAAGCGCGGAGATTCTGGATCAACGATGCGAACCAACCGCTGATGCAGCTTTGGTCCGAGATCCTCAATCATCCAAAACGACTTGCAGACGATTATCGGAAAATGTGGCTTGCCCAACAAGAAGAACCCAGCACCTATTTCTATAGTGTCAGAAAGGATTTCAATCTCGCCCCAAAACCGCGCCTTTTGCTCTACTTGCTGGCTCGTATAGTGAAGGGCTCTATCCGCTATGGTAGGAACGGAAACTTCAATCAGTCACCAGACAACCGACGTTTGGGAATGCAGCCAGACAAGATGGCACGGCAACTCATCAGTACCTCTTCTCTGTTGTCCGGCAGAACAGAATTGACATCCTGTGACTTTAGGGAAATCGTGGAACACGCCGATCAGAATGATCTTATCTACATGGACCCTCCCTATCAAGGCACTTCAGAAACTGGCGACCCAAGATACTTTCAAGGCGTGAACTGCAACGAGTTTGTTGACGCCTTAGATAATATGAACCGCAACAATGTCGCTTACATCGTGAGTTATGACGGCTGGACTGGATCCAAACGGCACGGCGAGCAATTGCCAGTCGACCTAGATTTGACGCACATCACCATAGATTCAGGACGTTCAACACAATCTACCCTGCTAGGCGGAAATGACAAAACCTTCGAATCGCTCTATCTATCCGCTTCACTCACCGCACGCCTGAAGAACATCCCCGACGCACTGCTTGCAGTCAGGTAATCATGACCGAATACTCAGACGAAATCCTTAAACTCTTGTCATCGGTCCGAGGCAAGCGGGCAAGAACCGTTATAGAGCATATCCTCAAGTATGGACACATAACAACTGACGACCTGTTGACGACTTACGGATACACTCATCCTCCCAGAGCCATCAGAGACGTTCGCGAGCAGGGAATATCCAATAAAACCAGACTCGTCTGTACTTCAGACGGACGTCAAATGGCTTCGTATCGGTTCGGCGATTTCAACGCAGAAAGGCACAATGTTCTCCAAGGGCGAACGGTGCTTTCACGCCGTATCAAGTCCGAACTTGCCGCGAGGTACGGCACACGTTGCAATCTGTACATGGAAAAAACGCCCATCTCCGAATTGCAGGTCGACCATAGCGTGCCGTTTGAAATCGCTGGTGAACAAGATCAGATATCAATCGATGATTACCAACTTCTGTGCCGGTCGGCCAACCGAGATAAATCATGGTCCTGTGAACACTGCTCGAACTGGGATGTTCGCAACAAAACAGTCTGCGAAATGTGTATAGGCCCCCGAATCGTATGAAAATGTCGCAACACGTCAAATCAGAAGACTAGACATCCAGCGGAATGATAAGGAAATTGAAGAATACGAGAGTGTGAAGAGACGCGCTTCTCATGCTCGCATAGAGATGGCACAATTTGTCAAGGAAATCTTACGAAAGAGTCGTGATGACCCAGAGGAATCACATTGAATCGCCATAATCACGCCAACACCACTCAGTCCCGATGGCGCATCGGTTTCATGCCGTACCTAAACTCCGCCGTCTTCTATACCGCCCTAAAAGGCGACTGGTTCGATCTAGTAGAACTTCCTCCCCGAAACATGGCCGCCGCAATGCACAACCACCAACTAGACGCCGGCCCATTGCCGATCGCCGAGGTGATCAGGATGAAAAGCAATCTCGTGCAGGGAACCCTAGGAGTAGCTGTTGAAGGGCACGCAAGAAGCGTTCTTCTATTCAGCAACCTGCCAGCCGAAGATCTCTCCGGAAAATCGGTAGCCGTTACCGGACACACTTCCACGTCGGTACAACTCATGAGAATCCTATTCGCCGAACACTGGCAAGTCGCAAACATAGCTCTCAAATCACCAGATGCAAGGTGCGAAGCACAACTGCTCATCGGCGACCCGGCATTGAAGAGAATCTACGGAAAACACAAGACCAGATTCGTATACGATTTATCATTTGAATGGAAGAAATTGACTGGGCTGCCGTTCGTGTTCGCCAGATGGGTCGCGAGAAGCGACGCATCTAGTGATGAACTAGGAAGATTCGCCGAGACATTGCACCGATCTTTCAACTTCGGCATCGCCAATCTGCAAAAAATCGCAGACCAAGCAGATATACCAGGCATGACATCCGAAGACGTAAAAAGCTATGTCCGGGGTTTCACATACGAGTTGGGAGAGCCAGAATTCGCTGCCATCGACGAGTTTCAAGCAAAGCTCTCCGCACTGCCAGAATGGCAGCCTGAAATAATCCCATATTCAACAAGTCCGTAAACTGTTTTGGGGAGAACAAGAGAACATGATCAACCTCATCCGCGACAAAGTACTCAACAACGAACGCATCGAAATCGACGAGGGTTTACACCTGTTGCGCGATGCCAACCTTCTTGATCTCGCACCAATGGCAACCCATGTCAAAAACCTTCACAACAACCCCGATCGCATCACGTACGTCATCGACACAAACCTGAACTACACAAATCTCTGCGACGCCTACTGCTCATTCTGCGCGTTCTACCGCACCGACCCCACCGATCCTTCGGCTTACACATACTCAGTTGAACAGATCATGGACAAGGTCGGACGTGCCGCTGATAAAGGTGTCACAACCGTATTGATGCAGGGCGGACTTAACGACTCCATACCCTACGACTACTACCTCGACATGGTGCGAGAAACTGTAAAAAGGTTTCCAAACGTCATGCCGCATTATTGGTCAGCTCCCGAAATCTGGCAAATGTGCGACGTATCTGGCAAGCCTCCACTTGAGGTGATGCAAGACTTGTGGGACGTCGGACAACGCACTATGCCCGGCGGCGGATCCGAGATACTCAGCAATCGAGTGAAGAAAATCGTCTCACGATTTGCTCCAAAAGACACCTGGGCACAATGGACCGAGGTCCATGAAGCAGCACACAAAGTCGGATTCAAAACCACGGCTACGATGATGTACGGCCACGTCGAGACAGACGAAGAAATAGTTGAAACGTTGCAACACATCCGCGACGTCCAAGACCTCGCCGATGCTGACGTATCAAACGACGGCGGATTCACCGCGTTTATACCCTGGTCTTACAAACGGGAAAACACCGCCCTCGGCAAACAAGTCGAAACCGAAGCCGGCGCAAACCTATACCTGCGTATCATCGCATTGAGCAGAATATTCTTGGACAACGTCCCACACATCCAGGCTTCGTGGTTCTCCGAAGGACGTAAAACTGGGCAAATCGCATTGCATTTCGGCGCCGATGACTTCGGAGGAACTTTGTTCGACGAGAATGTGATGCTCGCAGCCGGCTTCTACAATCGGACTACCGAAGATGAAGTACGAGAACTGATCTCAGACGCTGGATTCAGACCCGCTCAACGCCTCACCAACTACGAGATCGTTCGTGAATTTGAACGGAAAGTTTCCATGCCCGCGGCGGTGCCGGCATGATACGCGCAGGCACCGCGGCCGTCGCCAAACTAGTCGATAGACTCAAACTTGACAACTCGTCATACGCAGACATCTCTCATCTGGTGGATGTCCGACCTCTGCGCCGCAGCGAGATCCCAATCGTCACATCAAGATTGAATCCCGCACGTAACGAAACTACACATCAAGCACGTTTACAACTCCAAAACGATGGAATGCTGGTTTATCTCATCGCATGGATCGATGATGAACCAGTTGGACACGGAATGATCCTATGGGACGGACCAACCGGAAGCCCCAAGCAACATCTTGCGAAGATTCACCCATACGTTGAAGACCTCTGGGTTCGCAAGGAACTGCGTTCGCGCGGAATCGGAGCCCGGATTCTGGCCGAAATCAGTCTGCTGTCAATCGCTCACGGATTCGACACCATATCGCTTTCCGTCGGCACGGACAACTCGCGTGCGATACGGCTGTACAAACGCATGGGATTCGTAACTACCGCAATCCCCAAATTTACTCTCTCGGGCATAGTATCAGTCGCGAACGGCGAAACGCAATTTTGGAGTGAAAGGTGCCAATACATGCTGAAACCGCTAGCAAACAATAAGCATCGGGAGCAGAACCTTGCCTGAAGATACAAAACGCATCGTTTTCGGACACAGCCCAGATGCCGACGACGCATTTATGTTCTACGGGCTGGCAGAGGGACATGTTGAAATTGACGACCATCAGATCGAACATCATATGGTCGATATCCAATCTCTAAACGTGCTGGCAGAAAATGGCGAACTGCCCGTCACCGCAATTTCAGCCGCACATTACCCAAATATCGCCGACAAATACCGCATCATGTCTTGCGGCGCATCCGTAGGCAGAAACTACGGGCCTGTCCTAGTCACCACCCAAGACAACCTCGAGCTCGAAGGTTTGGAAGGTGCCACTGTGGCAGTGCCAGGTGAATTCACAACTTCTTGGATGCTCTTTCAGATCTTCTGCCAGAACACGATCAAACCGCTCTTTTTGGACTTCGACGAAGTAGAAGAAGCAGTCAAATCTGGTACCGCAGATGCCGGAATATTATTGCACGAAGGCCAAATATTGTTCGAAGCTCGAGGCTTTAGAGCACTGATCGATTTAGGGAAAAAATGGTTCTCTGAAACTGGACTGCCCATACCTTTGGGATTAGATGTCGTCAGACGTTCATTGGGACTAAACATGTCTCAAAAGATCGCCGACGCACTGAAGGCTTCTATCGAATACGCACATGCCAATGAAGACGATGCGCTCGACTACGCACTGAGATTCGGACGCGGAATAGAACGTGAAGACGGACGACGCTTCGTAAGGATGTATGTCAACGAAGACACCATCAACATGGGCAAGGATGGGGTAGCCGCGCTTGAGAAACTGTTCGACCTCGCAACTCAAAAAGGCATTATAGACGAAGCACCGCCGATAGACGTGCTGCAAGCCAACTGACGCGGAACCAGTGCCCCGCGCCACTCAGCACAAGAAAACTACTAGCCCAGATATGTGAACCGACTTCTATCGACGTGCTCAAACTCAGGCATATTTCGCATTACCGCGCTTACCGCCGTGGTCGGACGCGGCAGGTCTAACCCTTCGCCGATATCTCGGAGATGATCTACAACTTCTTGAGCACTGATCTGCGGGCGTTCATTACCCAGCTCAATTGCTGCCTTGCGAATGCGGTCACGTCGGTCGATCTGAGCCGCTTGTTCTTCAGGTGTTCGAGATGATGACACCATTGTCGTCGATGAATCGCCAGAAGAATTATCGGGCTTCTCCGTGAACAGCACCCTGCCGCCAATACGGTCCACCACGATCTGCAGATTCATGCTTGCACGCATTGCACATTGAGTGATCATGTTGCGCAGCTGGGAAATCTCTTCCCCAGAATCCGCAATTACTGCTTTCGCTTCACCAGGCTTTAGAGAAAACATCGCCTCATAGATGGCTCTCACCTTCGGACTTTTGGCTCTAGTCAAAAGCGATGTGCGACGCACTTCTTCGATATCAACTTCAACTATCTCTATCGGCATTGGCATGTCTCCATCAACCTCGTAGACCCTATTCTACTACTGCAGGTCAAGAGCCTAGACGTTACTCGCAAAAAAGTTGAACTCCCATGCGATGGCTTAATCGGGACGCTTGTTTTAATCTTACAACCTCAACCCGAGTAAAATATCTCTTAACATCTTCAATCCCTATGTTTCTTCAACATGAAACCTAATCCCGTCGCCGCTCACTAGTCGACCAGCTCGCAATTCCACATCCCAATACACTCATTTCAGAATCTTGGAAGATAGAATCACAACAATCTCACATGATTAACTTTGGGCGAACTCACACTCCCTTGTAGATGCGGAATACCACATGACCGGACATCAGCCAGAGAATTCCACCGCTTCAAACTTCATTTCGAACTTTCTCATCAACACGCCCGTCACCGCGCTCTTAGTCGCAGTCAACGTATCAATGTTCACGGTGTTGATGCTGACTGGCGGATCCGATGATGCCACCAATCTCTACCGTTGGGGAGCGAAATTCGGACCGGCAATCCAAGACGGAGATTGGCACCGATTGATACTCCCGGTGATTCTCCATGCAGGAATTCTGCACCTAGCAACCAACACTTTCGCACTGATCATATTCGGACCGAGGCTGGAAGAGGAATTCGGAAGAACCGCCTTTCTAGCTACATACATCGTATCTGGCATCGGCGGTGTAGCAGCAAGCTACCTCGTTTCCCCCACCCTCAGCGTCGGCGCAAGCGGCGCAATATTCGGAATCGTCGGAGCATACGGAACCTATCTTGTACGAAATCGCAAAGAGTTCGGCAACTCCGTAAACCCAGTGATCATCAACCTGCTCATCATATTGGGAATCAATATCGTATTTGGACTCGTTTGGGAAGGTATCGACCAAGGCGCACACATCGGCGGGTTGATCGCAGGAGCCGCAATGAGCATGTTTGTCAGCCCTCGAAGAATCATCGAGATCGAAGATGATTTCTACATCTTCGGCGCACCAACAGTTCGAGTCAGAATCCAAAGGGCACCCATTAACCGCGTTTTGACCGCTGCATCAATCGGTGTTGGTATTGCATTTGCCATCGCTTGGTGGGTAACATCCAACGCACAATACGATTCCGACACAATGCAGAATTATCGACTGTTCGAGCTCCTTGCCAACTGAACCATACGTCAGCACTATACCCGCCTATACTGCCAAACCGCTACGGGGCCGATAACTATCGCCATCCCAACCGTCCAGAGCCCAGTAGCCCACGCGTTGCCCACAATCGCTCCACCCTGTGTCAACGCACGCCCTAGATCGACAGCCTTAGTAACAGGATTGTTCTCAGCAAATATCTGCAACCATCCAGGCATCGTCTCGATCGGCACGAATGCCGAACTGAGGAAAGTCAATGGAAATACCACAAAGAACATCATTGAGCCAGCACTCTCCGCATTGCGTACCGATGCACCTACCAGAGCAGCTACCCATGAAAATCCGAAACTGAAACCAGCAACCATGAATGGCATTGAAAAACCGGGCCAGAAATCGCCATGAAAACGCATCCCGATGATCAAACCCACGCCCAGCATTAGGTAAGCAATGAACAAACTCACTAAAGTTTCCGCGATTACGCGACCACCCAAAACCGCCGAACGCGCCATCGGCAAAGAACGGTAACGGTCTACCATCCCTTTCTGCAGATCCTCAGCCAGGCCAACACCCGTTTGTGTGGCGCTGAATATCGTGGTTTGAACCAGAATACCCGGCATCAGGAAATCGATATATGACAATTCGCCAGTCGGTATCGCACCACCGAAAACGTAGTTGAACAACAATACGAACATCACTGGTGAGATCGTGGAAAACATCAAAAGTTCTGGCGAACGACGATAACGGAGCAGATTCCTCCAAGCCATAACCGCAGTGTCGCCAATCAGCCAACGTCCCTCTACAGCGACGGCAGACAGCGCTTCAGCGATAATCGATCTGTTTTCCATCTGTGAGTTATGCTTCATCGAATTCTTCTCTACTTCATACTCGCTTGTATCGCCAGACTGCCAATGATCCGATCCCAAATACCATTATTCCAATCCAAATGCCCGTGCTAAAAGCTAACGACGCGATCGCTCCGCCCTGTGCCAATGCACGACAAAGATCAACCGCCTGAGTTATCGGGTTCACTTTCGCAAACGCCTGCAACCAACCAGGCATCGTCTCTATCGGAACAAAGATCGAACTCAAAAAAGTAAGCGGTATCGCCACGAAAAAAGTCAACGAACCAGCAGTCTCAGCGTTCCTTACAGATGCACCCACAAGCGCCGACACCCAGGCAAACCCGAAACTGAATGCCGCCACCACAAATGGCATCATCAGAGCCGGCCAAAAACCGCCATGAAAACGCATCCCCAGCAGCAACGCAAAACCAAGAGTCCAATAAACAACCGCCAGACTCACCAGAGTCGTCGCCACTACACGCCCTCCCAACACCGCCGAACGAGCCATCGGCAAAGAACGATATCGATCCACTACACCCTTCTGCAGGTCATCCGCGAGCCCAACACCAGTCTGCATCACCGTAAAAGCATTGTTCTGAATCAATACACCCGGCACTAGATAATCGAGATACGAGATGTCCGCGCTACCACCTATCGCACCACCAAAAACGTAGTTGAACATGACCAAAAACATGATCGGAGAAAGCACCGTCGAAACAAGCATCTCAGGCGCACGTCGGTAATGCATCAACATCCGCCACGTCAATATCCATGTATCAGACACAAGCCAACGCACCTCATACGCCAATGAAAACGCAGCTTCTCGTATAGGCGTAGAAGGCGGTGCCGGACCCCGAGAAAGATCACGCGCCGATTGTTCCACCATCAACTCTGATCCTCGCGCGACTCACTTGCCGCCGCTTCAGCCGTGCGACCCGTGAGACCCAGGAAAACATCATCCAAAGTCGGTTGCCTAAGCGATAAATTCGAGACTGAGACCCTCTCATTGTCAAGGGACCTGACTACCTCGGCCATTATCGATGCCCCATCCGCAACCATGATCGAAGCTCTACCATCTTCCTCGTCAATGTCGCACTGGTCATTTTCTGAGAAAGGCTTGAGCACCTCCGACGCTCGACGAACATCCCCAGCATCCAGAACCGTGATGTCTATGAACTCAGAACCCGCCTGATGCTTCAGTTCATCTGCAGTTCCATGCGCAATCACCTTGCCCTGATCGATGACTGTGATCTCATCAGCGAGTTGATCCGCCTCCTCAAGATATTGGGTGGTAAGCAGTACCGTAGTCCCGCCGCTTACAAGCTCGCGAATCACATCCCAAAGTTCCAACCTGCTCCTCGGATCGAGACCTGTAGTCGGCTCGTCCAGAAATATCATCGGCGGCTCCGCCACCAAGCTAGCCGCCAAGTCTAGCCGACGACGCATCCCACCAGAATATCCCTTCACCGACCGATCGGCAGCATCCACCAGATCAAACTGCTCCAGCAATTCGTTGGCACGTTGCTTTACCCTGCCACGCGGCATATGGTAAAGCCTACCGGCCATGTGGATGTTCTCTCTACCCGTCAGCAAATCATCAACCGCCGCACTCTGTCCAGCCAATCCAATGTGAGACCTAAGATGACGTGCATGACGCACAACGTCGTAACCCAAAACCGTCGCACTACCAGATGAAGGACGCAACAACGTGGTCAATATCCGAACCAACGTCGTCTTGCCGGCGCCATTTGGTCCTAGCAGACCCATGACCGATCCGCGTTTGACTATCAGATCTACATCTTCAAGTGCGACGACCTTGCCGTAGGTCTTTGAGATCTGGCTGACTTCGATTGCGTGAGACATGTCGGATAAATCTTGAGATGATGCGGTGGTGTGTCGACAGATGGCTAGAAGCACGAAAATCGATTCTAATCCTTCATAATAAGAATATCCTCGATTCGGCATCCAACCAGACATCCTGTCAATGGAGTGCATGGTGAACAGACTTTACTTCGGAGATAACCTCCCCATCCTTCGCGACAACGTCGCAGATGAAAGTGTCGACCTTATCTACCTCGACCCTCCATTCAACTCCAACGCATCCTACAACGTGTTGTTCCGAGAGCGAAGCGGCGAAGAATCCGCGGCGCAGATCACAGCATTCGAAGACACATGGCGATGGAGCATCGAATCCGAATTCGCATATCGAGAAGTTGTGACTTCAGGACCCAAATCCCTCGGCGACCTGCTTCAGGCGATGCGAAGCTTCCTCGGACAGAACGACATGATGGCATACCTCACAATGATGGCGCAACGCATGGCCGAGTTGCACCGAGTTTTGAAACCCACCGGAAGCATATATCTCCACTGCGACCCCACAGCAAGCCACTACCTCAAACTGATGATGGATGCCGTCTTTGGAAACGATAACTTTCGAAACGAGATCGTCTGGCGACGCACATCTTCACATAGTGATGCAAAAGGTCTGGGACGAGTTCACGACACTATATTCCTGTATAACAAAAGCCGCGACTACAAATGGAACGACATTTTCCATGATCTTGACCCAGAATACGTCAAGAGCTATTACAGATACCATGACCCCGATGGGCGCGTCTTCATGTCCGCGGATCTGTCCGGTGCCGGTCCAGGACCGGCTCGCAACTTTGACGACAAAGGGATGATTTCCCCGCCTATCGGCAGACACTGGATGTATGATGATGCCGGAATCCTGAATCTATTGAGCGAAGACCGAATCTATTGGACGCGTAACGGTGTGCCCAGACTCAAGGTCTATTTGGACGAAAACCAAGGTTATCGAGCTCAGGACGTTTGGGCAGACATCCAACCCCTGCGTTCATGGCACGATGAACGACTTGGTTACGAAACCCAAAAACCCGAAGCACTACTCGAACGCATCATCCGAGCTTCTAGCAATGAAGATGACATCATACTCGATCCATTCTGCGGATGCGGAACCGCAATCGCCGTCGCCGAAAAACTAAACCGAAAATGGATCGGAATCGACATCACACACATCGCAATATCCCTTATGAAAAACCGACTTCACGACACTTTCGGCACCGAAATGTCCGATTACGAAGTGATCGGTGTTCCTCAAGACATCGAAAGCGCACGCGCACTCGCATCGGAAAGCGAACATGACGGCAGATACCAATTCGAGTATTGGGCCCTAGGATTGGTAGATGCCAGACCCACCAACAAAAACGGACGCGGCGCCGACGCCGGCATCGATGGATACATCAACTTCTTCGACGACAACAGCGGCAAAGCTAAACGCATCATCATCCAAGTCAAAAGCGGCAACGTCCGCCGCGACATGATCGCAACGCTTAAAGGCGACATGACCAGAGAAAACGCTGAAATCGCACTATTCATCACTCTCAAACCACCGACGCGTC
Organism: Dehalococcoidia bacterium; assembly: GCA_965242765.1. GTDB lineage: Bacteria > Chloroflexota > Dehalococcoidia > Lucifugimonadales > Lucifugimonadaceae > Bin127. The sequence continues at coordinate 621,912 of CBDESY010000004.1, forward strand.
CGATGATCCAAGAAGCTGCATCAGCCGGCATCTACACGCCAGAACAATTTCCAGAACACCACTATCCACGAATACAGATACTGACAATCGAGGACCTGTTAACTGGAAGCCAAGCTGAAATCCCGCGATACGCCCCCGATCCAACTCGACTACGCGCCCCACGCCGTCGCGGATCATCAACCACAAAGCGGCTCCTCGATTAGTTGGAAGTCGAACCTGTCTGGCAATCAAAACGTCCGCTTGAACTCGTTTTTCCGCACATCTTTTTCAGATAATTTGAAGTCACATCCCCGAATGTCGGTGCCAAGGCTTTGTCAACATTCCAAAAGCGTCTGACGGTGCTACGCACCCGTACTACTCGACGCGTCTACTACGGGTGGTGGGTGTCGATGGCCGGCGCGTTCAACATGCTGTTCAGTTCCGGCCCCACATTCCAAGCCTCAAGTGTGCTGTTCAAAGCAATCGAAGATGAGTTCGGATGGTCACGCGCGCTGATCTCCGGAGTAGCATCTTTCGGACGCTTCGGCGGTGCAATGCTGGGACCAGTCGAAGGATTCCTGACCGACCGATTCGGCTCCGGCAAAATGGTCTTGTTGGGATTCATCCTCGGCGGCGCCGGCCTCATCGCATTTTCACAGATCCAAGGCCCGTTGCAATACTACTTCGCATTCTTCTTGCTCTCACTCGGCTTCAGCATCGGCGGATTCACTCCCTCAATCACCGCAGTCAACGCTTGGATGATCAACAACCGCGCCACCGCAATGTCTTTGGTAGTCGGGGGTAGCAGCATCGCAGGATTGCTGGTACCACCAATGGTATGGGGAATCAACCAGTTCGGATGGCGGGATACAGTGATGGTGATCGGAATAGTCACAATCATCGTCGGGCCTCTGGTAGCAAGAATCATCGGCAAACGCCCCACCTCCGAAGATTTGGCACAACAAACTCAAGCAAGTCAATCCTCCAGAACACGAAGACATCGCTCACGAATGTACGACTTCACCCCCGCCGAAGCTCTGCGAACACGCGCATTCTGGTCAATATCAATCACACACATGCTCGTAAATCTATCGACCGGTGCCATATCCGCACACCTGTTTCTACATCTGACTGATGACAATGGCGTACACCTAACTGATGCCAGCGCGTCCGCAGTCATGCCGATCCTCGTAGCGACCGCATTCGTGGCACAACTCGCCGGCGGAATCATCGGCGACCGCACCAACAAGCGAATAGTCGCACCATTCCTCCTCATACTCCAAGGCGTCGCCCTCGTAATCTTAGCGATCGCCGACTCATTCGCCATGGCCGCAATATTCGCTGTGGTATGGGGAATCGGATTCGGCGGACGCACACCGATTCTGCACGCCATGCGCGGAGAATACTTCGGAAGAAGACACTTCGGAACAATTCTCGGACTATCAAGCTTCCCAATGTCGATCGGAATGATGGCAGCACCAGTAGCAGTAGGTTGGATACACGATGTGCAAGACACTTACATCTGGACCTTGTACGCACTCGCCGGAGCATGTGCAGTCGCAAGCTTCACCATCCTCTTCGCCACGCGCCCAATGTCCCCAGCCATGCGACGACGCCTAGCAGCGAGAGCCGCACGCAGAAATGCCCGATCTACAACTTGAACTACAAGTCATAAACACCACATAAGCCGATCCGCAAATGCGAAATCACCGATTCGACGCCCTACGTTCGATATCCCCCAGACGAATCTACTTCGGATGGTGGGTGTCCGTCGCCGGCGCATGCAACATGGTCTTCAGCGCAGCTCCTACATTTCAAGCTGCCAGCGTGCTATTCAAAGCCATCGAAGATGAGTTCGGATGGTCGCGGACTGTCATCTCAGGCGTAGCAACTTTCGGACGCCTCGGAGCCACGCTGCTAGGACCAGTAGAAGGATGGCTCACCGACACTTTCGGATCGGGACGCATGGTACTGATCGGATTCACTATCGGCGGAATCGGACTCATCCTTTTCTCTCGAATCACCGGACCGATCCAATGCTATTTCGCTTTTCTAATCCTATCTTTAGGCTTCAGCTCCGGTGGATTCACTCCATCGCTCACCGCCGCCAACGCCTGGATGATCCGACAACGCGCAACCGCGATGTCGATAGTTGAAGGCGGCGTCAGCGTAGCCGGGCTGTCAGTACCGCTCATCGTATGGGGCATCAGCGAATTCGGTTGGCGAACTACCGTAATGGCAATGGGAATCATCGCCATCATCGTCGCTCCATTCATAGCCCGAATGGTCGGCAAACGCCCCGAACCACACGATCTAGAAAACCAACTCCAAGCCCTGAACAAGAATCGTCGGTACTCGCACTACGATTCAAAGCACGATTTCACGGCAAAAGAAGCCATTCGCACCCGTACATTTTGGGCGATATCGATAACTCACGCGCTCGCAAACGTCTCCACTGGAGCCATATCGGCACACCTCTTCCTACACCTGACCGACAGCAGCGGAGTCGGACTAGATATTCCCGCCGCTTCTGCAATCATACCGATACTTGTCACATCCTCGTTTATTTTTCAGCTGGCAGGCGGCATCATCGGCGATTTGGGCAACAAACGGATTCTTGTACCTTTTCTCATGCTCCTTCAAGCAGCATCGCTAATAATCCTCGCACTCGCTCAATCGTTTATGACAGCTGCTATATTCGCGATCGTCTGGGGTATCGGCTTCGGCGCCCGAACACCGATGTTGCTCGCAATGCGTGGCGAATACTTCGGAAGACGCTACTTCGGAACCATCTTCGCACTCTCAAGCTTTCCAATGTCTATCGGAATGATGCTCGCACCAGTAATCGTCGGATGGTCACACGATCGTTATCACACATACGATTGGTCGCTGTACGTCCTCGCAGCATTCTGCGTACTGGCAAGCGTCACCGCCCTCTTTGCTACCCGACCACCAACACCCGCAGCAAGAAGAAGGTTGGAGATGCAAAGGCGAGGACGAGCATGATCCACGTCTGAACGGCGACTTCATGGCAGAGAGAAGGAGAATGCCAGCTCAAATCTCAGCCAGGCTCCCACCCATCCGCAAACGGCGTCGGCAACGTGTCGATGATCTTCGCCGTCTCGATGCTGACGTACGTGATGCGCTTAAGCATCGAGACTATGTTGTCGCCAGTCTCTGCAAACCACTTGTTGGGATCGTGAACTATGCCGCTCGCCTTGTCCGTCTTGATGTGGTACCGATCGATGATCCACTCTAGCGGCGTACGACCGTTGACCACGTACTCATGCGCTTTCGCAGGGATGCCGCTCAAGGTGAAGTAGTCGTTGACGCGGATGGCATCTTTCGTCTGCTTGTTGGTGTAGCGCATCTTGCGCGCCTCTAACTGATAGTGCCTGACTTCCGGCTCACCCTCGAAGCTGCACTCTGCAATTAGCGGATACTCCTCGCAAGTCTCGTAGTTGAGGTGCAGATCAGCGAGCGAACGCCCGGCATCGCTGAACGCCCAGAAGTCCGGCGCCATCGGTATGCGCGGCAACTCGCGACGAAGGTTGTTCTGATACCTAGCCTTGTACAGCGGCGAGTGCAGCAGACCGTAGACGTAGTAGAAGATATCGTCCTTAGTTATCGACGCGTCATCGTAGTGCGATTGATACTCTGCCAACGCTTCATCGAGGATGTTGTCGTGCCGGATATAACGTTTACCATCCAACTCCACCTCAACGCCACAAGGCATCGCATTGCCGCTAGGGCGGGAATAATGGACGCATTCAGTGTTCGCCCTAACGTAAATAGCAAGATCCCGAAATACAACGCGGTGGTTACACCGAGATCGATCAAACCTAATAGACTGAATCGGCTTACGCCATCAGATACAATCAACGCGGTACCCAAAACGCTGGTGATCAGTGCCGGCCATATAAGTGTCAAACCGATGGACAAGTAGTCCGAGTTTATGTTAAAAGCGAGATAGGCAATGCCGAGTAAGATCAAGATATATCCAACTATGTATACCGGCCAATGAAGAAATGGTATTTCGTAGGGAAGTTTTTCGTACACAGATGCTGATATTAGCAGCGTCACGATCAGCCACATCAACATGCTCCATAACCGAGCATCGTTGTTGATCGATCGACCTCGAGCTGACAAATAGGCACCTGTGCATAAAATAACAATGAGTATCCATTTTAATATTATGAATCTATCCGTCATAATATTGTGTCTCAATTCTGATATGAAAGAATCACCTGCTGATATTGCCAGTAAAACGATTGTAACTAATCCGATCGGCAACCAATTGCCGTAAACACTTTTCCAGACGGAAGATGGTTTCAGTGCAATCGAAGGCTCGTTTTTGATATCTCGCAACAATGTCAAAGCTACTGCTACTACGAATGGTGTCATCCAAGCATCTAGGGGTACCGTGTGACCGCTGTACAGTAAACCCCATGTAAAGGACATTGCGATGATTGGAGTGGCAGTCAGCAACGGCAATGCTGATCGTTGCATTCCGGCACTTGCCATCACGAAACTTAGTGCAGACGCAGCAATACCAACTACAGATATCCATGCCTCTGGCACCATCCACGGTGATACCCACGCTATGCGTGTGAACTGGATCGTAACCGGTGCCTCGGTAATCCACAATATCGCGAAAACGGTCGAACGCGTGCCGATCCAGACTGCTACCGCAAGAAGAGTCGCAACGTGGCCGGCACGCCGCTGCTCAATCCACCACCAACCAATGCAAATAATCGTCGATCCAAGCATTGCCAATTGCGGTAACAATGCACGAATCCCGAACACCCCGAACAATGTCTCTATTGAACGTGCACTAGCTGACCACCCCCATTTGTTTTCAACGTAGACATCTTGCGCGAACATGAACGCCAGAATGATGATCGCCACAGAACCAAAGAAGATCAGAATCGCTGTTGATAATCTGAATAGAGCCACTCGCGATCGACCAAACATTTTGGCAAGCCTAAAAGCTAGGCAATAGAATACTCAACCGCGATGACACCAGTCAAATGACAAAAATTCAAAACTATTCTGCGTCAACCCATAGAGTGCCATTATGGCATCTCGTAGTTACACCCAAGTTGTATGGTCCTAATGGTCCCCATGGATCAATTTGCACGACGAAATCTTCTATGTCAGCAGGATTCCAAATACAAGTTACTGTTGCCCTATTCGATGTCAGTTTCAAACGCGCTGAAGAAGTATGTGTGGAATCACCCGTTACAGTGACGTTACCACCAAATTCAGCATGGTAATCACCCTCCGTGGCTCCAACAACATAATTTCTAGTTCTAGTAAACGGAGTAGAACGGCAAGCGTCGGTGTACCAATCAATCGACCAGTTCGCAAATGCACCTGCTGGTCCGTCAGCATCGCAGTCGTTGTTATAGCTATGTTTCACAAGGGAGTCTGCATCAACCAACATTCTGGTTTCAGTTTGAGTTAAACCAAATTGAATGACATCCTTCGCTTTCAATTCTGCCAATGCATATCCATGGATCAATTGCTCACCATCCGCTCGCACAGAAGACATGGAACGATTAGGGATGTAATTGGTGGAATTACTGGACTGTTCTATAATACTCACTGAACAATCGTTGCCGTCATATCTCAAAACAATTGCAGATTCACGATTACTGCTGACGTTGATAGTGTTGGATACTTCGATCGACGGGAATATGGGGCATCTATCAACTTGTTGGCTAACGCCATTGGCGTTTGTAATTGTGATTGGTTCTTTATCAAGAGTGGTGATTAGGGAGTTAACGCCGAATCTGCTAGAATTATAAGTTGTCTCGTCAATTTTAATAGTCCAATTGTTGTTGATATTAGTACTGTCACTTGGGCTAGATTGCCCAAAAGGACCTACAGCCACACTAGCAAAAACGAAAATCGATCCCAAAATCACGAATAGGATGGAAGAAGACTTAATGTTCATGGCTTAGCTCTGGTTAGCGGTTAGGTTTTCCTGTCGGGTTAAATACCACTCAATATTAACACATTGAGGTTATTGCTGTGCTGAGAGTTTGAGAGGTCTCTGACCTCAGGTTCATCGTCTTCGAAAGCGCGCAGCCATTCCAACTTTTCACCACGTTCCAACGCGTTCATCTTGCCGTCGACGTGTTCGACATCGATTTGAAGCCGACTCATCTGCGCCGCTTTTGACATTCTCTCTTTGCTGGCATCCACAAGAGTAGCCCAGTTGTCTGTGAACCGTTTCGAGTTTTTGATGGTGTTTGTAAATGCGATTGCGCGTAGAAGTTGCTTCGATTGCCCTTTGCTACCCGGCTCAGGGTCGAATAGCGCACTAGCACAGCCCACCAGCTTGGCAGCATCATCTAGCGGAAGTTCCTTATCGGCGCCGGCTGCGATTGCCTTCTGCAACGGTGCAGCTATCGCAGCCTCGTCAACGTTTAGAACCAACACTCGATAATCAGAAAGTAAGTCTTTCTCAACGGCCTCATGGAACGTCAATCGATGGAACTCGGGACCGTATTGAGCCTCATCGTCCATCGAGTAGAGAGTCACCTGTCCAATCTTGAGAGCTTTGTTCTTCGCCGTATCAGAGTAGATGCGCGGAGTCGCGGTCATGTAAAGGCGTTTCTTTGCCTTCAACTGGTCTTCGTCATGCACCTTGGTGAAGTGTGAACCGGAACCTTTGGACGTTTCAACACCAGTGGTACGGTGCGCTTCATCGCAGATCACGAGGTCGAAAATACTCTCACTCTGTGCATTGATGACCTTTTGGATCGACTGGTACGTCGAAAACACTACTGTCATCGTGTGCGGTGTGGTTCGATTCAATTGCGGCGTGAGTTTGGTCGAGTCTGTTGTGACAGGAATCTCTAGCGATGAAATGTTGACATCTTCATTGTTACGTCCAGCTTTCACGTCCGAGCAGATACCCAAGTAGCGATGCGGAATCGACTTTTGTTCCGCCCATTCGCGCATCGTCTGACCCAGCAACGCGATAGACGGCACGAGATACAGAATCTTGCCTCCAGTCCCGACTAACGTCTCTGCTATCTGCAACGCGGTGAAAGTCTTGCCGGTGCCACAGGGCAAAATCAACTTGCCGCGATCGTTGGTTCTGAATCCATCAATTACTTTGTCGCGAGCGATGAGTTGATCCGGTCTGGCAGAATACCTCTCAGCATCGATGTGTAGAGATTCAGGATTCCATATGTCGGGCCACGAAACATCTCGGTGTCGCAACTCTCCGAGCCCGAGCAGGTTGACAGGTTTTGCCGCGTCGTCGAAAGCCCGCTGAGCTTTGCTGGCGATACGGTCGGTGGTCGATACAAATATGCGACCAGTCGCGCCTATTCGGTCTGCTTCAAGGATGAACTTTGCAGCGTGATCGTAACTGACTTGGTTTGTCGGCGAATAGAACTTGCATTGAATTGCACATATCTCGTCCGAATCTGAGTAATGAGCCACCAAATCGACCCCAGCATCCACCTCACCATCGCGTCCGGGCCACTCGATCCATCTCCACACCTTCGAGAACTGTTGCGAATAGACTGGGTCGGATTCGAGGATGCGTTTTACTAGACGCTCGAAGAGGTCACCCTTTTCTCTGGCGCTTCCAGAAAACGTGTCGAACTCCGAGAGCAGATCGTCGAGAGTGCGCGCAGAGCCAATCGCATCCTGTCGTTCACGGCGATGCGCGGACAGTTCATCACCGACATCCATCTCGGCTTGCGGATCGAATGGACTGGCGATATAGTTGGTGTTTTGATTCGGCATACGTAAAGAATGTATCAGAAAATAGGAGTGAAAAATTACTGCAAAAATCGTAATAGAATGTCCAAACTATGATTCCCGGATCAATTTGAATCATAAGCCATGATCCCCTGCCACCTCCAAACGCGGGCACGACACATCGAAGAATCGGCGTCAAACAAGCATCAAAAAATCACACCCAATCATCCGAAAATCACAGTTCAGACAAGAAGCGCAGAGGCAGTACGGACGGGCAGGGCATCATTCAAATCATTGAAATCATTCCCATCACAGTTCAGACAAGAAGCTGGATGGCGAATATCGGAACTGTCACCAGCTGATCGGATTAGACCAGCTGCCCTTTGGACTGATGAACTGATCCGCTGCTTTCGGCCCCCAAGAGCCGCGATCGTAAGGGTACAGCTGCGATTCCAACTCGGTATCCCAAGCCGCGATATAAGGGTCGGTGATTCCCCAAGAGAGTTCGATCTCATCGGAGCGAGTGAATAGGGATGCGTCGCCGGCGATGGCGTCCAACAACAAACGTTCATAAGCATCTCTCATGCCCATCGGGAATTTGTACTCCAGGTCTTGAGCCTCGGCTTGCAGACGCGTCCCAGGTTTCTTGTTACCGATGGTGAGACGTATAGCCTCGTTGGGCTGGACCACGATCCTGAGGATGTTTGGGAAAAGCCCCGATTCATCTTCAACATCGAAGATGCGGTGTGGTGGTTGACGGAACTGGATAGCGATTTCGGTGTATTTGGTTTTGAGAGCCTTGCCAGACCTCAGATAGAAAGGAATGCCCTGCCATCGCCAGTTATCTACAAATAGTCGCAACGCAGCATAAGTGGCGGTAGCTGAAGCAGATGATACGCCTTCTAACTGGCGATATCCGAGATACTGCCCTCGGACCGAGTTGGATGCTGCCTGCCGAGGAGACGGCGCACGGACGGCACTGAGCACCTTAGATTTTTCGTCGCGCAGCGCATCTGCATCGTTATTTGCCGGAGGCTCCATCGCCACTAAGGCGAGCAACTGCAATATGTGGCTTTGGAACATATCGCGCAAAACGCCAGAGTGCTCGTAGTATTCGGCGCGATCTCCAACATCAAGGTCTTCCAAAACCGAGATCTGTACATGATCGATGTAGTTGCGATTCCACAACGGTTCGAAGATCGTGTTGCCGAATCTGAACACAATCAGGTTCTGCACAGTGTCTTTACCCAGATAGTGATCGATGCGGAAGAGTTGATGTTCGGCAGCCCTTGCATGTATCGCTTCGTTGAGACGGCGTGCAGACGTCAAATCGGTGCCAAAAGGCTTTTCCACCACTAAGCGTCGGATGCCGCCAGTCTCATCCAACATTCCCGATTCACCCAAAGCATCGATCGTGCTCTCGTACAAAGCAGGTGAGAGAGCTAGATAGTAGAGACGATTGTCTGCTTCCCCATCATCTATGGTTCGTCTAATTTCAGCTTCGAGGCGATGCAGGGAAGAACTATCGTTTGAAGATCCTTGGATGTATCGGATGTTTTTGGCGAAGTCGACCCAGCTCTGGGCGTCGGAAACGTAGCTGTCAGTAGCGACTTCAAAGAGCAGCTTGCGATACGTTTCATCGGTAAACTCGGATCGGGCGAATGCTACGAACCGACAGCGTTCCGGCAGCGCGCCGATGGCATGGAGATGAAACAGCGCCGGTGCTAGCTTCCGTTGCGCCAGGTCGCCAGACGCTCCGAAGATTACGATGGTGAATTGTTCTGGTCGGCTATCCGTCGTCATTGGCGCGTCTCACGCGGTGTCCGCCGAATGCGTTGCGCATTGCGGCTAATGCACGCCCTCCAAATGGGTTTTCTTGTCGTGACCGGAAACGCATCTGCAATGCCAAAGTGATGACTGGCGCCGGAACTCCGAGCTCTACCGATGCATCTACAGTCCAACGTCCCTCGCCGGAATCTTCTACGTACGATGACAACGCTTCTAAACCGGGATCATCTTTCAGCTCCTCAGCAGTTAAGTCCAACAGCCAAGACCTGATCACGCTGCCGTATCGCCAGTTTTCGCATATCGCGGCAAGATCAAGCTCAAAATCTGACTTCGCTTCCAGCAGCTCTAGGCCCTCGGCAAACGCCTGCATCATCCCATATTCGATTCCGTTATGGATCATCTTCACGTAATGACCGGCACCGCTTGGTCCGACGTATAGATTACCGTCTGATTCGGGTGGCGATAACGATTTGAAGATCGGAAGATTGCGTTCGTAGGCTGCGCGCGCACCTCCAATCGTCAGACAATAGCCATTCTCGAGCCCCCAAATGCCACCGCTGGTACCACTGTCCAACATGTCGATACCCAGTTCCGCGAGTTTTTCGGCACGACTCATCGTCTCTTTGTAGTTGGAGTTGCCGCCATCGATCAGCGTGTCGCCGGCAGACATCAGACGCGATAACTCTTCTACTGTGGAATCGGTTATCGAACCTGCAGGCACCATGACCCACACGGTGCGAGGCAGAGCAAGGGAATCGACTAACTCCGACAATGACGACTTGCTGACGCCGCCATGCGATTCAAGCTCCGATCTTGCCACAGAATCGGGATCGAAACCGATCACTTGGTGTCCGTCAGTTAGCAGACGGTTGGCCATATTGCCGCCCATCCGTCCTAATCCGATGAGACCGATTTGCATTTTGATGCTCCTTAAACTGAAACGAGTTCGCCCCTTGATGCTGCCGAGAGGGATAGAAACAACGATGAAATCGCAGTTGTGATTTCATCCGAACTGCGAATGGATTGCGCGTACTGGTTTAAGCACTTAGCGTAAGTCTCAGCGCCGACGATCGATTTAACGTTGCCCGGCATAGTGGCAATCGTTTGCGTTGCACTCAAGACCGGTGAGGCTAAAGAATCCAATTCTTCGCTCTGATCGCTGAATGAGTTCCAGAAGATGGGTTCAAGCGCGAAACATGTCATGACATCCGTACGGTCATCGATATGCACGCGTGCGTTCAGCGCTTCGGCAACTACTCTGACGTTAGGCAGATTCATGATCCAGAACTTTGGATCCAATCCAGCATCTTGAAAGATGGTTATCGTTCGCAACGCGTTCTCAGACTGCACCATTGAATCCAGCCACTCTCCGCGCGGTTTACGGACATCCCAGCCGATATCGAGCCCAAACTTCGAGGCGAAGTCGTAGATGCTTATGTGCTTGTCGATAGGAGAAGTTGGCCGCGTACCTTGCCGAGCACCGTTGGGGATGCTTATCTGCCCCATATCGATCGCTGCGTTCATCACTCGCAACAGCAGAAAATTAGGCTTGTAACGTTCGAGGATTCTACTCAACTCTTCAATCTCATCTTCTATCTGCCCACCAGTGTCGATCTCGAAGGCAAGCATCGTCGGGATGTTCGCTGACAGCGCGCGGAAGAGCGTTCCTTCGCCTACATCCGCGTCTAGCCATAACAGCACTCTGTCACGCTCCAGACCAGCGTCGAAGGACAGTTCCAAAGCATTCACCAAGATATGAAGAAGCCCAACAATTCGCGCCCGGTCTTCCGGATCTGATCGATCCAAACGCAGTCCTCGCTCTACATCTACAGCGTTTAGAATGAATTCGGGTTTCATAGCGTCACCTTGTACTCCGATGTGGTCGAGCTGAGTTCGGCAGCTATAGAGACAATTTCGCCGACAGGGTCGGGACCCAGATTGACCAGATTGGCACGACGCCCTTTATCCAAACAAGCTTGAACATCGCCTTTGGCTTGGGCTTTCAGAAGCTGAGCAAGAGAATAGCTTTTACCAGGCACTTCGATATCTATTGCAGGTTCGTACGTGAGTGCCAGCAAGATTACCGAGTTGGGACCGCCCTTATGCAGCTGACCAGTCGAATGTAGATAGCGCGGACCGTAACCGAATGTAGTTGCGACGCCGGTCGAGATACTAATCGCAGCGCGGAGTTGCGACACAGCTGCTGTCAGGGCATCAGATTCTGGAAGAAACGCTACTATTGCGATGTAATCACCAGATCGTGCGCTTGCCAAAATCTTGCCGATCACATCTGATAGGTCGGCTCGATCATCATCATACTGATCTTTCGCTCCGAGCATTTGGCGAGCGAGCTGCTTTGCAGACTCCACATCGGGTTGATCAAATGGGTAGACGCCAATTGCACAGGCGGCGACGGCGGTGGCAAATTCCCATCGGAAGAACTCGCCGGTTATCGAAGCGCGATCTGGCAACTCTATCGAATACGAAGGATGCAGATCAAACACAGAATGTTCAGAAGATGATTCGCCAGAAAGCGATATGCGGATGAACTGACGGTCATCTCCATACGCTTCGGGCGACATCGATGGCTCTCCGACCACAGGGATCAGTCCACGCCCGTTTTTGCCAGTCGATTCGGCAAGCAACTGTTCCAACCATAAGCCGAAGCGTTCCAAGCTGGGGGACATCGAAAAAGTAACCTTGTCGCGGCCCATCAAAGCGTTTCGGGCCATGAACAGCCCCAACTCGATGCCCGGGTTGCTTCCGTCTTCTATCTGACATCTCTCGGACATCTCAAGTGCGCTTGCCGTCATTGTGTCGATCGGCAGTCCGCACACCGAGGCTGGGAACATACCGAATGCGGACAAGGCGGAGAATCTACCTCCCACGTTTTTAGGAGTTGCGAGGTGAATCGAGAAATCGCCGGTTGAGGCACGATCTGCCAAAGGTGTACCCGCGTCGCTCAATGCGAGGAATCGGGCAGATGCCTGCTCGACGCCATGATCGTTCAATGCAGCTCGGAATACACTTTCCAACGCCAGCGGCTCGACAGTAGTTCCAGACTTGCTTGCGACCGCGAAACCGGCTGATTGTAGGTCCAGCGAGTCGATAGCATCACTGATGAAATCCGGATTTACGGTGTCGAACACGTTTAGGCGTGGGTTGCTTTCAGGGAAGAGGTGACTCAAAACCAAAGGCGTCAAACTGCTGCCGCCCATTCCGAGAATATTCAGTGAAGATATTTCGTTGAAATAGGCGCGTTGCTCAGCGTTCGCAACGCCGATGCCGCGTTGCAGTGCTGCAGGCAGACCTAGCCAACCTAACCAGTCGCCTTCGCCACCTGGCGAAGGCTCGACCCAAAGCGAATCGTCGTTCGACCATATGCGACGCACGATATCGGCTGTTCCGGCACGTGCCCAGCTCGTCTTGTGGCTTGGAGTTGCCAACTCGCGCTCCTGTAGCCTAGCTCAGCGGACTCCTGCGAGAGCAGAGACCTTTGCATCGATTCTGACCATGAGGCTGTCCCAAGAATCTGCGAACTTCGAGACTCCCTCCTTCAGCAACTGATCGGTTGCCTCAGAGTATGAGACGCCCTGCTCCGCGAGACGCGCAAATTGGTCCGCCGCTTTGTCGATATCTGAGGTCAGTGTTTCGACAACGGTACCGGTATCCAATACATCATTGACTGTGGGTAAAGGCAGTGTGTTGACCGTCTCGGCTCCCAACAGCTGATCAAAATACAGCGTAGGCGGATAATCGGGATTCTTGACGCTGGTGGATGCCCAGAGTGGACGTTGAGGTTGCGCGCCGATTGTGTTGAGTGAGAAGAACCGAGTATTGTCGGTCAGATCACGGGCGAAGATTTGTTGGTACTCTCGATAAGCCAATTTGGCATTGGCGATACCCATCTCGCCGATCAGATCGCTATCATCTGGCAACAGTTCATCCACTAAAGTGTCGACCCGACTTACAAAGAATGATGCTACCGAGGCGATATCTGCCGGAGTCCCCTTGCCAGAACTTACGTACTGGGTGATGCCATCCAAATAGGCATTGGCAGCCGCGCGATATGCATCGAGCGAGAAAAGCAAAGTGACATTGACCTTGATACCTTCAGCAATCAAGGTAGTGATGGCAGGGCAACCTTCAGGAGTGCCCGGAACCTTGATCATGATGTTCGGTCGATTGACCGTCGACCATAGTCTGCGCGCCTCGGCAATCGTTCCTTCGGTATCATGTGCCAAGTGGGGATTGACCTCGATCGAGACGAATCCGTCGCGGTGATTCAACGCATCGTAAGTCGGACGTAGGATGTCGGCAGCGTCTCGGACATCCTCGACGGCGATCCGTTCAAAGATCTCTTCAACGGAACTTCCGTCCTTGGCATACTCGGTCAAACGTTCGTCGTAGACATCGCTGCTGGCGATGGCGCCGTCGAAGATAGTTGGATTGGTAGTGATGCCGCGCAGTCCGATATCCACTAGCCTTTGGATTTCTCCATCGTCGATCATGTCGCGGCTGATCTGATCAAGCCAAACAGCCTGACCGAGTTCTGCTGCTAGTTGGATGTTGTTTTGATCCTGCACCATCTCCACCTTTTTGACTAAACTCTGCGTTTGGCACTTGGCCGTGAGACTGTCAGAGGCTAGACGCCGAAATTCGCGTCCTCTATTCTGTTCAGTTTCTCTAACCGTCTGCGATACCGCTCCTCACTTCCCATCTCGGCAGACAGAAAGGAATGGACTAACTCTATCGCTATCGCTTCACCAACTACTCGACCACCGATGCAAAGCACGTTCATATCGTCGTGTTCGACGCCCTGCGCTGCGGAGTAGGTGTCGTGGCAGACCGAAGCACGTACACCTCTGAACTTGTTGGCCGTAATCGCGGCGCCGATCCCGCTGCCGCAGACGATCACCCCTCGATCGGCATCCCCAGATTGCACCGATTTGGCCACTGGAGCCGCACGGTCCGGATAGTCATCTTTGGCATCGTAACAATGTGCACCAAGATCGATGACTTTGTGGCCGGCCGCTTCGATGCTGGAAATAACCGGCCCTCTGAGATTGAATCCGGCGTGATCAGCGCCAACTGCTACTCGCATAGGTTCTGCACATCTTGTCGTCGTTCAACTGATTGCGGCACTGACTATCGAGTACCGCCTGCGCGGTAATGATACAACCGGGGATTTGGCAAACTATCAAATGTTCAGACAGCATTTCATCGATTTTGACCATGCTTCACGGCGATGTGCTGATGTTAACTTGAATATTGTCGTTGCAACGGATGGAACGATGCCAATCGACCGAGGTGCCATCATCACTAGTCAGTCTAGACATACCGAACCGAATCCGAACGGCGCTTTGGGACGCGCTCTGTCAGGCATGTTGCCGACCTATAACGTGCGGCATGAGCAGACCGACGTGATAGCCGAAGATGCCCGATTGCATCCTGACGTCCTGATCACCGCGTCTGACAAAGCCCCAGTAGTGATCGAAGCAGAATGGCATCCAGCCAACTCCGTCGAGGATGATGCGCGTTCCCGCCTTGGGTTGACGGTCGTTGATGGTCAGCGTAGTATCGATGCCGCAATCGCACTGCGTTACCCAGAGACTTTGCGACACTCGACGGACCTTGATGCGGATATACGCAGCGCGCGTTTTTCCCACGCGGTTTTATACGAGAATGGTGACCGTTTTCCCGAATCGGGTTGGCTAGAGGGCAGATGTGAAGATGTCGCAGACATGATCCGATTGTCCTCAGTCCCCCAACGTGCGATCGATGAGGCATCCGATTATCTAGAGATGGGCATCGAGACCGCGGCATCGAGACTCAACGAGATTTCCGAGCTGCGTCCGAAGGTTGCCAATGAGATCGCCAATCTACTGGGTCTATCGAATGTCCATCAGACGCGTCGCATGGCATGTGCCATCCTTGCGAACGCGATGGTGTTTCACGACCGAGTTGCCGATATGCATCCCGGCATCAAAAACTTGAACTCGGTGTGCGGTCCTGAAATCACAAATCCACAGTCTCAGATTTTGGATACGTGGCGACAGATTCTGCAGATCAACTACTGGCCCATCTTTGCCATTGCGCGCGACATACTGAGCCGGATGTCTCATGGAGACGCGGCAAGGATTCTGCGGGTTTTGCACGCGACCGCGGGCGACGTTTCATCGTCCGGCGCGAACGTGGCGCATGACCTTACCGGACGCATTTTCCAACGATTAATCGCTGACCGCAAGTATCTAGCCACCTTCTACACCTTGCCAGCATCAGCCGCGCTGTTGGCGCGTTTGGCAGTGTCGAAGATGAAAGATGTCGATTGGTCTGACGCCGATGCTATCGGCAAGTTGCGAATCGGCGATTTCGCATGTGGCACCGGCGCATTGCTAGCCGCCGTGTATGAGCAAATAGCGACACGACACGAAAACGCCGGCGGAAAGGCAGAAAATCTGCACCGAGTGATGATGGAAGAAGTCTTATACGGCTTAGACGTGATGCCTTCAGCCGTCCACATCACTAGCGCTACACTCTCAGGCGTGTACCCAAACGTCAGTTTCGACGGCTCGCGGCTATACACATTGCCCTACGGACGCCAACGCGACGGAACTGTAGCTATCGGATCGCTGGAGTTGCTGCAATCTTCATCGGTGATGAGCTTGATCAACACCACCGATCCGACTCTGAGAACTGGCAGTTTCGGTGAAGAGACGGCGGCAAGCATCGTAGTAGATGTCCCAGACGAAGGTTTTGACATGGTGATTATGAATCCGCCTTTTACTAGCAATACTAAACACTATGATGCAGCATCCGGTGTGGTAAACGCCGCTTTTGCAGCTTACTCAGCTTCAGGTGATGATCAGCAAGAGATGGCGAATCGACTGAAACGATTAGCAAAGACCACTTCCTACCATGGCCATGCGGGATTGGGATCAGCATTTGCAGCACTGGCTGCTATGAAATTACGGACTAATGGAGTTATTGCACTGATTCTTCCATTCACAGCGATCAACGGTTCTTCTTGGTCTAAGTTCAGGGATTCAATTGCATCTCAGTTTGATGATATTAACGTTGTAAGTATAGCATCACATCGAACATATGACACTTCATTTTCGTCCGATACTGGGATAGCTGAATGCCTTTTGGTTGGTCGCAAAATGACAATGAACGAGAAAGCATCGAAAAGAGGTAAATTCATATCTTTACATCAAAAGCCAATTAGATTTATAGATGCTGAACAACTGAACAATGTGTCATCTAGAGCTACAACTCGTCGCCTCGAAGAGGGACCTTACGGTGGTATTCCGATTTTTCTTGGCAATAGCATAGCAGGCGAAGTGGTGGATGCACCTCTTGACCACCACAGAACAGGATGGCGAATGGGTGGTATTTCGGATGCAAGCGTAGCTCAGACCGTTTTTGCACTTTCCAAAGGCCATCTTTGGTTGCCAGCCCAGGCTCAACTGATCAAAATACCTATATCACTATTGAACAATGTTGGACAACGCGGTCATGACTCTCAATTGTTCATAAGTGAAGCACATAATGGCCCTTTCGTCAAGATATCGGCAAGTCCTACCTCAACATACCCATCACTATGGAGCCATAATGCTAAAAAAGAGACGCGGATAGTTTGCGAACCTGACTCTCAATTGATGGTAAAAAAGGGGATGGAAGATAGAGTATCGGAACTTTGGAAAACTGCAAGTCGATCGCATGTAAGTCGTTTTTTTCGTCTCAATTCACAGCCTTTAGCAGTTGCTTTCACTGAATTTCCTTCGATTGGTGGAAATACATGGCCCAATGTGATTTTCGATGACGACAGATTCGATTACACTTTTACAATTTGGGGTAACTGCACATTGGGATTGATTTTATACTGGTGGCACGCCAGCAGGCAACAATCTGGACGTGCGATAACAACCGTTCAAGCACTGGAGACATTGCCCATTCTTGATCTACGGTCCCTAAGCGACCAACAACACGATACCGCAAAGGATATCTTTGACAACTACCGAGACGTGGTACTACAACCCGCTTACTTAGCCGACTCAGACCCTAATCGCGCCACCTTGGACGAACTCGTCATTTGCGAGCTTTTGGGTTTCGACAAAGCGATATATGAAGGGGTACGACGTTTGGCAGCTAAGTGGTGCGCTGAACCATCAGTCCATGGAGGAAAGGCTCGTCCCAAAGATGCCACGTTGGTGATTTAAGTGGCCAAGTAACGATGCATGTGGACCACCGGTTAGTCAAGAGTTAAGTTCAATTGAGCCTGTTGTGGAACTTGGCTACGAAGAGCGGCCAGTGCTCTTTCATGTTCCTCAATCCGCCGTTCGTTTTCAATCTGCCGCTCAGCCGCCTGCCTCTTGACCTCAGACCTGCAGTCTGAACATAAATCAATGGCGACTATTGGCGTGGCAGTTCCGTCATCGTCAATCTTACAGATTACGCGACTAGTTAGTACCTCAAGTCCGCATCGGCGACATGGGACCCAAACAGGTTCGCGTTGGGATTCCGTGCTTTCAGTGTTTTTCAACATTGATATGTTTGCCACAACTACCGGGGATTGCGAGGTTGGGCGTTCTCTCAATCAAAACCCAGATCCATTCTAGACTGACGATTTGGAACTCGATTCAGTAAATCGGCGAGGGTCTTCGCGTGCTGTGCCCTTCTTTCAGCATCCATAATCTTCCGTTCAGCCGCCTGCCGCTTGACCTCAGACTTACAGTCCAAACATAGATCAATAGCGACTATTGGCGTGGCAGTACCATCGTCGGCAATCTTATTGATTACACGACTAGTCAGGACATCGGTACCACACCCTCGGCAAGGCACCCAAACTGGCTCAAAACCATCTCGGGGAATCTGCATGTTTTTCAACATGAGAACGTATCGTACCACCAACTTACAACAACGCCTTCGCCTGCTTGACGACGTTCTCAACGGTGAAGCCAAAATTGGACATCACGATGTCGCCAGGCGCAGATGCGCCGTAATGATCAATGCCGATGCTAACCCCGTCGAAACCGGTGTAGCGTTCCCAGCCGATGGTGGTGCCGGCCTCAATTGAAACCCGAGTCCGTACCTTCCAAGGCAGCACCGATTCACGGTACTCTTCATCCTGCTGCTGGAACAATTCCCATGACGGCATCGATACCGCACGGGCAGCAATACCCTCGGTTTGAAGTTGCAACGCTGCGCCGAGCGCCAACTGCGTCTCAGAACCAGTTCCAATGATGATCACCTCCGGTTCAATGTCACGATCAGAGATGACGTACGCGCCACGTTGCACGTAACCGCGTGCGAAACTGTCGGCACCTAGGGATGAAAGCTGTGGAAGGTTCTGTCGAGTCAGAATTATCGCAGTCGGTCCTTCCCGGTTTTCGATCGCGATGCGCCACGCCTCGAACGTCTCATCCGCATCTGATGGTCGAATCACCGTCAAATTGGGAATCATCCGTAAAGCCATCAACTGCGATATAGGTTGATGAGTCGGACCGTCTTCGCCTAGACCGATCGAGTCATGAGTGAATACCCAAATGCAAGGTGCGTGGGAGAGCGCACCAACTCTAATCGCCGGCCGCAGGTAGTCGGAGAAGATTAGGAACGTGGCAGCGTAGGGGATGATCCCGCCATGCAGTGCCATACCGTTTGATATCGCGCCCATGCCGTGTTCTCGTACGCCGAAGTGCAGATTTCGACCTTCTAGCAGTTCTGGCGAGAACGAGCCGCGTCCTTCAACTTCGGTGTTGTTCGATTCGGCCAGGTCCGCCGATCCGCCAATAAGGCGCGGTAGTCGTGGTGTGATCGCGTGCAACGCTTCACCAGACACTGCGCGCGTGGCGATAGGCGAATTGATGGAACCGACTAATCGGTTGAGATCATCGTCCCAATTCTCAGGCAACATGCCCAACAGGTCGGTGATGAATCTTTCTGCAAGTTCGGGATGTTCTTGCTGATACTCTGCGTACTTCTCGTGCCAGTCGTCCGAAAGCTTTTGGCCCTCCGCCACAGCTGATCGCATGTGCTCGTAGACAGCTTCAGGGATATCGAAAGGTTCGTGTTCCCATCCGAGTTGTTTTCTAGTGGCAGCAGCTTCGTCGGCGCCCAAGGCTTTCCCGTGGACCGCGCCGGTGCCAGCCATATTGGGGCTTCCGTAGCCGATTACCGATCGCACAGTCACGAGTTTCGGCTTGTCAGGTTCCCCATCGGTCGATTTGAGAGCATCGACGATAGCCTGCAAATCGTTACCGTCCACCGGATCAAGCACGTGAAAGCCGTATGCTCGGAAACGTGCCGAGACATCCTCGCGAAAGGCTTTATCGGTGTCGCCCTCGATAGATATCTGGTTGTCGTCGTATATAACGATCAGTTTTCCTAGTTGGAGAGTCCCGGCTAGAGACGCGGCTTCGGCGGCAACGCCTTCCATCATGTCGCCGTCTGAACAGATCGCGAAAGTGCGGTGATTGACAACCTCATGTCCCGGACGGTTGAAGGTGTTTGCCACGATTTTCTCGGCAAGAGCGAACCCGACGGCGTTTGCCAGCCCTTGCCCAAGTGGTCCGGTAGTTGCTTCAACACCGGACGTAATGCCGCTTTCCGGGTGACCGGGAGTTTTGCTTTCCCATTGACGAAAGCTCTTGATGTCGTCAATAGTCAAGTCGTAACCGGTCAGATGCAGCATTGAGTAGAGCAGCATCGAAGCATGACCGGCGGATAGCACAACTCGATCTCGATCTGCCCACTCAGGGACGGAAGGAGCGTGCTTGAGCACGTGTTTCCAAAGTGCGTATGCAGTAGGCGCAAGTCCCATTGGTGCGCCAGGATGTCCGCTATTGGCACGCTCTACGGCATCGATTGAAAGGAATCGAATGGCGTTTATGGCTTGACGAGCGATGTCGTTATCGATGGAGTTTTCGGAGGCAGGCATGTGTTTCGGCAAGGCTGAATCGGTTTTTAGTGGCTACGGGCGTGACAAATCACGCTATCGGCAACTTAATCGATTCTATTCGGCAGTTTCAGTATTGGAACGTTTTTTCCAACAGCACCCGGCGTTTCAGAGAATCGCGCGCTTCATGAATACTAAAGGCTGACCGTAGGCATCGGAGTTCAGATCGAACAGTTCGTGTTCGATGTCCCAGAGGTTTCCTAACTTGCTTGTCCAGCGGCCATTGAGCAACTGTCGAGCTGCGTGCTGAGGCTTTAGTGAACCATCCACTGCTTTCGCGAATAGAGCGACCTTGTCAAATCCTTCTTCACGTTCGTCGCTTTCGCAAGGAGCGTAACCCAGTCTCATGAACAGTTGTATGAACGCGTCGAGACTAAGTTCCTTGGGGACATCGCTCGGCCAATAGTAGCCTTCCATAGGCCACCACCACCTACGAGTATCTTCCGCGGCCCACGCTATACAGTTATATGTGGGATCGCATTCGCTAGTTTTACGATATGAATCAAACGAAAGCCTAGGGAAAAACGCCGCTAACGTTTCATGCATAGCCATTCTCATCCGCCCACATCAACCAATTTCGCGCCATTGCTCTCAAGTCTCCTTGATCTTCAGGCCGGGTAGGATCTGTTCCCGTGATTCGAACTAGAGCTTCAAACCAATGATCAGGTTTATCGCCTTCGCGCTTTAGTCGGTCGAAAATCAGTGGCAATGCTGCTTCCCCGAAATCAACTATGGCTCGATACGAAGCGCAATTGACCATTTCAACGCTAGAAGATGTAATACCACGTTCGAGATGCCATTGATGAACCAGGGTGTTAAATGCGATACGCAAATACGAATCCTGATAACTGAACTCTTCCATCTTGTGACCCTGCAATGAGGAGTGTCGCAGCGAGATACGAACTGAAAAACTACTCACCGAATCCTTTTGCTGAGTCGCGAACATAGTCGACACACTTTGAGTATAATTACAGTATAATTAAACTAGTTACATCGCTAGAAAGCGATCTACGTTCTTGCCAACGTGATAATGGCCTGTCCTTTTACGACGTGCAGAGGACGACCGTCTTCATCCGTTTCGCCATCGACCTGAAACACTTCAATCGGAACATACTTGATGTGTAAACTCTGTCCGTTTTCGAGTTTGACCTCGCTAAAGCGTTCCACGGTTTCAACGATTCCCAAAGGCGTTGCGCTCACCGATTTGCCATCCGGTCCAGGAATTTCAACTGTGTTCTTAGACATGTAATTTCCTCCCTCGAAGGAGGATGCTTTGGTCATTCTCATTTGGATTCTATGTTAAGCGACAGGATTGCAATATCGGCTATCACGCCCCTGCAACGTTAAGCCGCACCGAATACAACGATACATCGCCGCAGATGTACAGCGTCATTCGGTCTGCATCGCCAAAGGTGCAGTTGGCGGTGCGTTGTTCTGGCACAAGAATCTTGCCGATCAACTCACCTTCTTCGGTGTAGCAGTGAATACCGTCGTGTGCACTCGTCCACACGTTTCCCAACTCATCACATCGGAAGCCATCTGCGATCCCAGGCCTCACCACCGCGAAAACCCTCGGATTTTCGACTGACTTGCCATCTGCAGAGATATCGAACGCTACTAGATTGCGCGGCTCGCCGCTGTCAGCTACATACAGAACCGATTCATCAGGCGAAAATGCGATGCCGTTTGGACGATCCAATGCGTCGACTACGATCTCGATATCTCCGCTTTCCGGATCTAGTCGGTACACAAAGTTGCCCTCGAGTTCCGATTCACGGGCGTTGCCTTCACGTCCGCTCAAAATACCATACGGTGGATCGGTGAACCAAATGCTACCGTCCGATTTCACACATAGATCGTTCGGCGAGTTCAGCTTCTTGCCTTCAAAGCTGTCAACCAACACGCACAGTTCGCCATCGGCTTCAAGTCGACTGATCGCGTGTCGTAAATGTTCGCAGGTCACCAATCGTCCTTGATGATCAACGGTATTGCCATTGCTGAAGTGGCTAGGCGCGCGGAATACCGTAGTGCTGCCAGCGACGGGATCGAACTTCAACATGCGATTATTCGGCACATCGGAGAAAACGACAAAACCGTCAGCACCATCCCGTCCCGGAACATAGGCTGGACCTTCAGCCCACTCGGCGCCGGTATAGTGTTTCCGCAACTCGACATCGTCACCGCCGATCAAGTCGCGGAATCGAGGATGCACGATCACCGCGCCAGCGCGCAATTCTTCATCAGCTCTGAAACGTCGACGTTCACCCCAAGTAAGATTTTCAGCAGCAGTCACGACTCAGGCTCCTTGCGCATCAAGGTCTATAGACCAAAATGAAGATGTCGCTCCGATGAAGAGACGTTGCCGGTCAGACATGCCGAATGAGCAGTTTGCCGCAACTTCTGGAGTCAATATCTTCCCGATCAGGTCCCCATCAGGATTGAACACCTGAATACCATCGCCGGCCGACACATACAGATTGCCGTCAGTATCGCATCGGAACCCGTCCGGAACACCTGGCTCGATCTCCGCGAACACGGTAGGATTGACGAGCGATTCGCCGCCGGGCGTCACATCGAATCTCATCAATCGATGATTTCGGAACTCGCCGTGGGTTCGACCAGTGTCACCGACGTATAAAACCGATTCGTCGGGCGAAAATGCGATGCCATTCGGTTTGTCGAAATCTTCCGAAACGGCAGTTATCTCCATCGTCTCATCGTCTACACGATAGACGCGGTTTCGATCCTGTTCCGGCTTGTCGCCGTGGCCAAATTCCGGATGCAAGAATCCGTAATCGGGGTCGGTAAACCAAATCGAGCCGTCTGATTTGACGACAACGTCGTTGGGCGAGGTCAATTTTCCGCCCATATATCGCTCGGCAACGGGGACCAAAGAGCCGTCATGTTCAAGCCGGACAACGGTGCGGCCTCGCGTCAAGCACGAGAGGACCCGGCCTTCAAGGTCCACGGTGTTGCCGTTCGCACAGTCGGAAGGCTGACGAAAAATCCCCATTCCTGAAGATTCGTCCCATTTCATGATGCGATTATTGGGAAAATCGCTGACGATGACGTAGTTCCGGGACGGTAGCCAACAGACTCCTTCGGCGAATATCAGGTCATCCGTCAACAGCGTCAGCTGAGGCGAATCGCCGAGAATGCGATTGAACTCGTCTGCGTAGATTTCAAATGGTTCGGACATGGTTTAGTCTCCCGCGTGAGTTCAGAGAGATCACTCTATGGATACCAAGTTGTGCGAAGTTTATCTTAAAGCACAAGTACAGGTGAATGAGTTCCGCATTTCATGATCGCGCCGATAAGTGTTAACCTACGCGCATTGACACCCCTGACAAATCGAAGACCCTAGAGGCCCGAAATGAAGATGTATCTAGCTGGCGAATGGCTTGATCGAGACGCACGTATGGACGTGATCGATCCTTATACAGGCGAAGCTTTCGACACAGTTCCGAGCGCATCGGTCGAAGATGTCGCAGTGGCCGCGCGCGCAGCAGAAGAAGGACGCGCCCAGATGTCCAAACTCACCGGGATGGATCGATACGAGATCCTGACCCGAGCGGTTGAGATCATCAAAGAACGCCGAGAAGACCTTGGACAAACGATAACCCGTGAAGAGGGCAAGGTAATCTCCGAAGGACGCTTGGAAGTAGATCGAACGGTACAGACGATGACTTGGTCTGCAGAGGAGGCGAAACGTCTGCGCGGCGAGACGATACCGCTTGACGCTTCACCCGGCAACGCCGGGAAATTCGGTTTTACAGTTCGGGTTCCCGTCGGCATTGTAGCCGCCATCGCACCCTTCAACTTCCCACTGAATCTCGTCGCCCACAAAGTAGGACCAGCCATCGCCGCGGGCAACGCAGTGATCATCAAACCGGCATCAGACACCCCGTTGTCGGCATTGAAGTTGACCGAGATCTTGATCGAGGCCGGGTTGCCAGAGTTGGCTGTACAGTGCATCACCGGATCAGGTCGTACCATTGGCGATGCACTAGTATCGCAGCCGAACGTTCGAAAAGTGACGTTTACCGGATCTCGTGAAATCGGAGAGCGCATAACTCGAATGGCGGGACTCAAGAAAGTGACGATGGAGTTGGGCTCGAACTCACCTCTTATCGTTATGCCAGATGCCGATATGGACAAGGTAGCGGCGGCAACCGCACAGAGCGGATACGCAAATGCTGGGCAAGTCTGCATTTCGACTCAGCGGGTAATCGTTCAAGAGGCGGCCTACGCAGACTACATCGATGCTTTGAAGCCGCAGGTAGAGGCGATTTCATACGGCGACCCGAAAGAAGATGCCATGAATATGGGTCCATTGGTGCGTGAAGCAGACGCGGCTCGCGTGGAGACTTGGGTGCACGAAGCGGTCGAAGGCGGTGCAAATCTGGTTGCAGGTGGTACCCGCAACGGCGCCATAATGATGCCGACAATCCTGGCCGATGTTGACCCCGATATGCGTATATCCCGCGAAGAAGTATTCGGTCCGGCCGTGGCGATAACGCCGGCAGCCGACATCGATCAGGCGATAGAGCTTGCCAACGATAGCAACTTCGGACTCGCCGCGGCGATCTTCACGCAGAACGTCGATCACGCGATGCGTTTCGCGTTGGAGGCCGAGGCTGGCAACTTGAACATCAACTCCGGAACCCAGTTCCGCGCCGACATGATGCCATACGGCGGTTTGAAAGACAGCGGTTTCGGCAAAGAAGGACCACCGTACGCGATCGACGAAATGACCGAGTTGAAGATGGTTATCTTCCACTGAATTCAAGCCGCAAATTTCGACGGACGCAACTAGGCAAGTAGTTGCGCGAACGTCATGCGCCTGGCGTGACGCACCATAAGATACACGTGGCAATAGAGGTGGCTAATTACCTTGTTACAATCGATTCATGGAGTGCGATTCCTATCTAGCGAAAGTTTCCTCATGAAATCTAGGTTGAGCCCTAAGCAGGTCGGCGCATTAGGTCGTGAGTGGTACAGCTCGAAAATCAAGCATGAATTGACCGATGATCAACTCGGGATGGACCTGGCGATTGAAGTTCGAACTGGCGAATACGAAATCGGTATCGACGGCCTCAACGTAACAGATAAGCTGCATGAACGAATCGAAGATGCTGAAGTGTTCCTAATGAAGCACGGATCGTTCGTGACGACTTACATAGGCTACCACCCTGACATCGATTTTTCCGATAACTGAAACCGGCAGGGTCAGGTTAAGCGGGATTCAACTCCACCCTACTTGTGTTTTGGAAGTTATAGGCGATAACGGTGTTACGGCAAGAGTTGAAGCCATAGTCGACACTGGATTTCAGGTGAGATTGCGTTGCCGCAACGCTTAGCGTATCGACTCGGTCTGACATCACTTGGCACCAAGTCAATGGTTGTTGCAGACGGACGTTCAGTCGATGCACGATATTACAAGTTACGAATAGAGTGGCAAGGTGAACTCAAAAGCGTGGAAGCGGTCGGTACAGATTCATTTCCGCTCATCGGAATGGGACTGATGCAGCACAACGAGTTGCGAATGATGGTCGAAGACGATGGCATCGTAGAGATTACACGATTCGATCGACCCTCGACATGATGCGTTAAGATTGCTTCGATGCTCGGTTTGCGAGCAATTAACACCAAGCAAGCTGAACCACCATGTCCCCCAAAATCTCACTCATCGGAGCCGGCAGCGTAGTTTTCGCACGCCGGCTTCTACAAGATGTCGCCTGCACACCCTCCCTGAGAGACTCCAATATCTCACTGATGGATGTCGATGCCGAACGATTACATGTCATCGGCGACTTCGCCACGAAACTCTTCTCAGAAGTCGATTCAAACGCCGTAATCGAAACTACCACGGACCGGCGCGAATCGCTTGCCCGAGCAGACTATGTACTGACAACCATCCGCGTCGGCGATTCGTTTGAACGAGATATCGATATCCCGCGCAAGTATGGCATCGACCAAGCGGTTGGCGACACCGTAGGCCCCGGAGGTGTCTTCAAAGCCCTCCGCACAGTACCGGTTTTGATCGATATGGCGCATGACATTGATGACGTAGCACCTGACGCTACCCTGTTGAATTACACCAACCCGATGGCTATGGCATGTTGGGGTATCACGAGCGAGACATTGGTCCCTACGATAGGGCTTTGTCACAGCGTCCAACGCACTACACAAGATTTGGCAAGTTACATCGGCGCGCCGTACGACGAAGTTTCAGCTTGGGTCGCGGGAATCAATCACCTTGCATGGTTCATGCGCTTCGAACACAACCGTGAAGATGCTTATCCCGCACTGCGCGAGGCGATGAACAACCCTGAGATTTTCGCACTTGACACCGTGCGTTTCGAAGTGATGAAACAGTTCGGATATTTCGTCACAGAATCTACTCGCCACATGTCAGAATACGTTCCGTACTTCCGAACTGATGAAGCAGTTATGGATGAGTTTCGGCTCAATGAGATACGCCAAGACTTGCAACGACGAGTCAAACGCGTCGACGACCACATGTCTCAACTGAAACACGATACCTACTCCGACGACCCGATAAATCCGAGCCGCTCCGACGAATACGCATGTCGCATCATGGAGGCGATGGAGACGGGCAACAAGATCGTCATCAATGGCAATGTCCCGAATGACGGCCTGATCGACAATCTTCCATTCGGCTCTTGTGTAGAAGTGCCGATATTGATCGATGAGTTAGGCTTCCACCCGATCTCCGTAGGCGACCTTCCGCCGCAATGCGCATCCCTCTCGCGTGCCAATATCGCAGTGCAGGAGATGGGAGTCATCGCGGTTCTGGAACGTTCCCGCGAGGCTGCATTCCACGCCGTGGCCCTCGACCCTCTGACCGCCGCAGTATTGTCGTTAGATCAAATCCGATCGATGTTCGACGAGATGTGGGAAGCGCACGGCGATGAGTTGGCAGAATACAACTGAAGCACCCCAACAATGTTCCAACCAGTTTGAATGAGGCACATTCTATGAAGGCAGCACAATCATTCGGCATCGACGATATCCGTTACGTACCAAATGCACCTGAC
Source organism: Dehalococcoidia bacterium (assembly GCA_965242765.1). GTDB lineage: Bacteria > Chloroflexota > Dehalococcoidia > Lucifugimonadales > Lucifugimonadaceae > Bin127. The sequence goes on from CBDESY010000004.1 coordinate 649,422, forward strand.
CCGGAACCGCTCGAGACCGATGCCGTAGTGAAAACCGAGATGTCGACTCTCTGCGGTTCAGACCTGCACATGGTATGCAAAGGTTGGCAGATGCCAGAGTATCCCGCGCCGCCAGGGCATCCCGGACATGAAGGCGTGGGCATCATAGTTGAACCTCCGCAAAGATATCCGAATGGCACAGGTATAGATGAATTTGAAACGGGTGATCTTGTATTGACAGTACCGCATATCTGGTATGCCAAGTGCTTCGCAGAGTACCAAGCGGTAGATGCCGCACACATGCTCAAATTGCCGGCCGGCCCACCTCTTGAGCATCTGATGATGACACAGCAACTGGGAACCGTCATTTTCGCTACCCGAAGACTACCCGAATCGCTTGAAGGTTTGACGTGCGCCGTACTCGGCCAGGGGAGCGCAGGACTCTTTTGGAATACGGTCTTGAAACGTCGTGGCGCGTCGCGGGTGATCGCCATTGAACCCGTAGATTCCAGACGCAGCCTTTCTGCCCAATACGGTGCAGACGATACGGTGGATGTTACCGGAGAAGCTGCGAGGGACGTTGTCTACGACCTGACGAACGGCAAAGGCGCCGATGTTGTGATCGAGGCTGTTGGTTCCACCCCAACGCTCAGCAACGCCTTCCAAATCGTCGCCGATGAGGGAATGTGTGTCCTGTTCGGACTTCCCGACAGCAACGATCCAGTCCCATTTGACTACACCGAGATGTTCAAGAAGCGCGCCAACGCATACTCGATCCTAGGCGCGCAGGAAGAGCCAGGCTTGAAAACATTCCGTCGGGCACTGTCATGGATACTAGAAGGCGAAATCGACATGGCGCCGATAGTCACCCACTTCTTCCCGATAGAGCGCGTAGCCGAAGCCTTCGAACTATCAGAATCGCGCGACGATGGCGTCGTGAAAGTTGCACTGACGTTTTGAGAACAGTTACAGATCCCCTCGTTCTACGACGCGCTCTACCTCGAACTCGCAAAACGACGCCGCGCGCCTCTCGCCATCCCTGAGATCTCACTACTCCACGCCGCATGCGTCACCAAGGGCTAGCTATCGAGGTCTGACGCATTCCAGCCGTCGATAGCATCTACTTACTGGATACATGTGCAATCGTGAGGCAAGATTCGCAAAATCTGATTCAATAACTATTCCTTCGCAACTAAGCGAATGGTTATATTCAAAAACATCAACGGAGTGCAACATGCCTGATCTGATCCATCCCAAAGTCGTTGTCAACGAAGCAACACGTCAAATCGAACTTGTGTGCGTGGCTGAAGATGGCAAAACCTTCAAATGCACCGTCACATACAACGTTGAGAACCACGCCTATGAAGGCTACATCTTCCCGGAAATCGATTCGGAGGAAGAAAAACAGACACTTAAAGAGTTTGCCCAAACCTGGCAATACAAGTTGATACGCACTGTTTCAGGCGACCAGAACGTCGCAAACGCCTTGGAATTCGCAGAAAAACGCCTCATCAGCTCAGTCCGGCACTACAATCGGTGGTACTCGGATCCGATGGTAGCCCTGGAACGATACGTGTCCAAACTCTTGAGCGAGCAAAACGCATAGCCGTAGCCTCTCTTAAGTACTCGAACTTCGTCTATCTTGCTCCGGCCAAATTCGTAGTAATCTCCAGTTAGTTGTTCCATCCTACAGAACACTAACCGGAAGATTCATGTCATCCCTCAACAGACATCCCCACTACACTCTTATCGCCGCCGATCGAGTAATTGACGCAAAGGGTGGACCTCCAATTCAAAACGGCGCGGTGCTCATCCTCGGCGGCAAGATCGTGACCGTTGGCGAAGCACACGAAATTCGACCGCCTGACGGAGCCCATGTCGAGAATCATGATTATCGAGGATGCACCGTCATGCCCGGCATGGTCGATTGCCACACGCACAACAACGGCTTTGGCGATGGCCGCAATGGGCAGCACCTCGCCGAGCTAGCAGATGAGATACTAACCGTCCAAGCAGCTAGCAACGCACGCCGAAGTCTATTCTCCGGAGTAACCACCATCCGCGAAAACGGACCAAAAAACATGACCATGTTTAGGATCCGAGACGCGATCAACGCCGGATTGACACTCGGACCCAGGATGATCCTGTGCGGAAGACCAGTTTCTATCGTTGGCGGACACATGGGTTACTTCGGTGGGGAAGTCACTGGCGAAAACGACTGTCGTGCACTTGCTCGTCAGCTGATCAAAGAAGGTGCCGACTACATAAAAATCACTGCCACTGGCGGAAGCACACCATCATCGTTTCCGCTCAGACCAGCGTTCAACATCGACGAACTGCGAGCCATCTCAGACGAAGCGCACAAGTTCGGGAAGCTGACCGCAACCCACAGCACCTCTACTCAAGGCGTGATCAACTCGCTTGACGCCGAGATCGATATGATCATTCATTGCGTTTTCAAAGAACCGGATGATGAAGACAACTTCCGAGAAGACATCGCCGAACGCATCGGGGAGCAAGGAGCTTATGTCAACCCCACTCTGCATGTCGGTCGTGCACGAGTATGGTCGCTCTTGCAGCGACAGCTAGAGATCGGACTCAGTGCCGACGAATTGGTGGAGTTGGAAGATGCCAAACGAGCCCTAGAAGTCAGGTTGGACCACAACCGACGCATGATCGAGATGGGCATCCCAGTCATCACCGGATCCGACTCGTCTTGGGGTGACTACAAACTCGGCAATACCGTTTACGAAACTGAGCTTCTTGTCCACGCCGGGTATACGAACATGCAAGGGGTGATGTCAGTCACAAAATGGGCGGCAGAAGCCCTTGGTGTCGATGATGTCATCGGCACGCTAGAGCCGGGCAAAGAAGCCGATATCCTAGTAGTGAACGGCGATCCATCTAAAGATGTCAATGATCTGTGGAACGTAGTAGACGTGTTTTTCAAAGGCGAGAAGTTGGACCGAGGCTCCGAAGAATCGCTGAATGCGGTACGGCAACACAGGGAATATGTCTAAGCCAGGCACATATGGAACTTCTGATCAAGTAGGAGCGGCTCGCGAACGCCCCCCTGTGAATCCCGTTGAGACATCGACCCGTTCAGACGTTTTCTAGTGCAAGAAATTGGCGAATACTACCTGATTGTCAGCGCGAGGCATCGCAACCGATCGAACTTGACTTCCGATGCGACAGGCTCTTACATGCTGTTAGTGCACCCAATCGAGATTCCTGACAACCAGGCCCAATACGATGAAACAGAGGGAGATAGACGATGAACAACGACAATGCACCATTCACCCTGCTGAAAGCGTCCCGACTTATCGATGGCAACGGCGGCACGGTCGCAGAACAGCCGGCTATCCTGCTCGAAAACGACATCGTCCGACAGATCGGGACCAAGGAAACCGTCGAAATCCCCCAAGGCGCAACGGTTGATGAGTTCGATTACAGCGACGCGACCATACTGCCCGGTCTGGTAGATTGCCATGTCCATGTCAACGGCATCGGCGATGGTCGGGCCGGCGACGAATTGGTGCAACTGCCCGATGAAGTATTGACAGTGCAGTCAGCACAGAACGTCCGCAAACATCTCTATTCAGGAGTCACCACCATCCGAGACTGCGGCGCCAAGAATCGCACCACCTTCCTGCTGCGTGAAGCGGTTGAAATGGGCATCGTACCGTCACCACGCCTAATATTGGCCGGACGTCCGATAGCGATCATCGGCGGACACCTCAGCTACTTCGGCATTCAAGCTACCGGTCCTACTGAGTGTCGCGCCGCCGTCCGACAGTTGATCAAAGAAGGCGCCGATTTCATCAAAGTAACTGCAACTGGCGGCAGCACTCGCACCAGCCATCCTTTGCGACCTTCCTTCAATCTCGATGAGTTCACCGCAATCTGCAACGAGACGCACAAGTTCGGTAAACACGTCGCCGCACACTGCACATCATCGAAAGGTATGGAAAATGCGCTGGATGCAGGCGTCGACACGATCATTCACGGTGTTCACAAAGACGCAGACGGCTCCGACAATTACCGACCCGATATATCAGACCGCATCGCCGAACAGAGTGTCTTCGTCAATCCCACCTTGGGACAGTCAGTATCTCGCATCCGACAGTTGGAGAATGACCCCGAAAGTGCATTGGAAACCGAAGATTTGAACATCATGCGCCGCGCTTCCGAGACGCGCATGGATCACGTCGCACGGATGCGAGATGCTGGCGTTGTGATGGTCGCCGGCTCAGATTCGGCATGGTCGAACTATCAAATGGGCGATTTCCAGACTGAGATAGAGTCGCACGTGATGGCCGGGATGTCGAACATGGAAGCCATCGTTTCCGCAACTAAAGATTCCGCAGCTTCATGCTGGGCCGATGATTATGTTGGCACTCTCGAAGTCGGCAAACATGCTGATATCTTGGTGGTGAATGGCGACCCGGTGAAGAACATCACCGATCTACGAAACGTAGCAGATGTCTACTTGGCAGGTTCCAGGATTGATCGTAGCAACCTGATTTGAATGGGGATTTAGCGATGACACCGCCATCGATACCAGATGTAGTCCACTCCGATTTTTCTTCCTTGAATGCCAAAGAGTTGCGTTTGGCACAAGAGGAAATATGGCAATGGATATCAGCCGCCGAATCGGCGCCGATGGCAGATGCGCCCGACGATGAACTCATAGACCTAGCCCGAGACGCCTTGAACGACATTATCGCAGAGCGGCGTGCACTACACGGCGATGAGCTGGCGCCGAGGGGAGGCTGAACGCCAAAGTATAGCTCGGACATATCGTTGCATATAGGCTAGAGTCATACAAGCCGAAGCTAGTTGCAATACCCACGCAAATCGCAACCGATATGTCAGAGCAATTCTTTCAAAAGCCGATTCTGAACTCGCCATACAAATATCCCGCGCTTCATTGGGAACTGGATGACGACGGACAACCTACTCACCAAATTCTGGAACAACGCAGAAGCGCTAAGTTCGTCACTCCAATACCCAAGCCGCGTCGCCAACGGCCTGGAGATAAACAAGACGAGTTCATATTCGCCGATGCTCAAGGTTTATCGACAGAGTCGCAACAGTACGACGTTACCGGAAACGTCAACGAGATTCGTCGTCTAGTGGATGCATGGCGACAGTTGCCAAATCCTGCAGATTGGGGCGTGACGCCAACAACTCAAAGATTGCTGCAGCATTGGCGCAATCACGACTTCAACAAATATCGACCCTTCTTCTGCCAAGTTGAAGCAGCTGAGACGATCATTTGGCTGACCGAAGTAGCACCTAGACGCAGAGATACTGCTCGGTCGCGATTGGACTATTTAGCCAACGCGAGCCTCGAAGCCAATCCCGAACTCTTGCGATGGGCTCTAAAGATGGCTACTGGCGCGGGCAAGACGACAGTCATGGCGATGCTAATCGCCTGGCAAACATTGAACGCAGTCCAACATCCACGTAGCAATCGGTTCACTAGCGGATTTCTTGTAGTAACACCCGGAATCACCATCAAAGACCGGCTGCGCGTGCTGCAACCCAATGATCCCGAAAGCTACTACCAAAATCGCGAACTGGTTCCGGGCGACATGCTACATGACCTCCAACGCGCCAACATCGTGGTTACGAACTACCACGCCTTCATGCCGCGTGAGACGATGAAACTGTCTTCTGGCGGACGAGCATTGCTTCAAGGCAGCGGACACAAGATGCAGACGCTCGAAACTGAGGGGCAGATGGTCAAACGCGTGATGCCCGGTCTGATGGGAATGAGTCACATCATGGTGCTCAACGACGAAGGGCATCACTGCTACCGCGAAAAGCCCGAAGATGAATCCGACGAAGGCAGACTGGTTGGCGACGACCGAACAGAAGCCAAAAGAAACAATGAAAACGCCCGCGTCTGGATATCCGGTCTGGAATCGGTGAATCGCGTGGTCGGAGTATCCAACGTGATCGATCTCTCCGCAACACCGTTCTTCCTGCAGGGTTCCGGATACGCCGAGGGAACCCTGTTCCCGTGGACCGTTACCGACTTCTCACTCATGGACGCCATCGAATGTGGAATCGTCAAGTTGCCGAGAGTACCAGTCGCCGACAACATTCCAGAAACCGATATGCCCGCCTACAGAGTACTTTGGGAAAATATCAGAAGCGATATGCCTAAAAGAGGCAGAGGCGGCAGTGATTTGGACCCCTCAAACTTGCCTGTAAAGCTGCAAACCGCACTCTCAGCCTTGTACGGACACTACGAAAAGACCTTCCACGAATGGCAGGAGTTGGGACATCGGGAACCACCATGCTTCATCGTGGTCTGCAACAACACATCGACATCCAAACTGGTATACGACTACATATCCGGGTTCGAACGAGAGAACTCTGACGGCTCGACTCACTCCGTACCCGGACGTCTCCCACTGTTCAGAAACTTCGATGAGATTGGTAACCGATTGCCACTCCCAAACACGATCCTCATCGACAGCGCGCAACTGGAATCGGGTGATGCCCTTGACAAGAATTTCCGTACCAACGCCGCCGACTTGATCCAACGTTTCAAGAACGACCGGATCCGTCGCGATGGCGATCGCCACGCGGCAGAAAACATCACCGATGCCGAAATTCTGCGCGAAGTCATGAACACTGTCGGCAAAAAAGACCAACTCGGCAGCAACGTGCGATGTGTCGTATCCGTATCGATGCTTACCGAAGGATGGGACGCCAACACCGTTACCCACATCCTCGGCATCAGAGCCTTCAGCACTCAACTGCTTTGTGAACAGGTGGTCGGACGCGCCTTGCGACGTCAGTCGTATGAACTCAATGACGACAAATTGTTCGATGTCGAATATGCAGACGTGCTTGGAGTGCCGTTTGATTTCACGGCTAAGCCAGTGGTTGCACCGCCACGGCCACCTAAGCATCATCGCCAAGTGATCGCCGTTAGACCCGATCGCGATCATCTCGAGATCACCTTCCCGCGAGTAACCGGATATCGCGTCGAGCCACCTAAGCAAGACCTCACCGCGAAATTCACCGACGATTCGATACTGAACCTTACACCTGAACTTGTTGGTCCCACCATCACCCGTAACGAAGGAATCATCGGCGAGGGCATCGATCTTGATCTAGTACACACCGACAAGGTCCGTCGTCCCACGATAGAGTTCACACTGGCTAAACATCTGCTAGAAACCAAGTGGCGAGACGATGATGGCTTGCCAAAGCTTCACCTATTTGGGCAACTCAAGAAAATCGTCGCCAAATGGCTCGAAACAGCACTGTTTTGCGATGGCAGCACCTATCCCGCACAGCTGTTATACCCGTCCCTTGCCGAACGAGCTTGCGAACGAATTAACGCCGCCATCATCTTGAAGCACATCGGCGATAGGCCACCCAAAGCGATACTAGACTCATACAACCCGATAGGTTCCACCAGCAACGTCAACTTCCGAACTTCCAAGCAAGATATCTGGACTACCGATGCCCGAAAATGCCACGTCAACTGCGCGGTCATCGACAGTGGCTGGGAAAGTGAGTTCTGTCGCGCGGTCGAAGCACATCCAAAGGTCAAATCCTACGTCAAGAACCACAATCTCGGGTTAAGTGTCCCCTACCGCATCGGCGGCGAAACCAAGACCTACGTTCCAGACTTCATCGTAAACATCGATGACGGCAATGGCGACCACGACCCGCTTCACCTGGTAGTCGAGATCAAAGGGTATCGGGAAGAGGCAGTCCGCGACAAACACAACTTCATGACCTCGTACTGGATTCCGGGAGTCAACAATCTAGGCACCTTAGGACGCTGGGATTTCCTAGAGTTGAAGCATGAGTTCAAGATCGCCGACGAGTTCGAAAACAAGGTGAACAGCTTGCTAAAGCGACCGCAAAACGTTCATTCACAATCGAACTAATATAGACACTTAAGCAGTAGACGTATAATCGTGTACATGACTTCATCAGCGAAGTATCTCAATACATCATCTCGACTGCTCGATCAGGCCTACGTCGAACTTGAGGCGGGAGACCTTATTCAAGCCTCCGAGAAGTTCTGGAGCGCAGCTGCACAAGCCATGAAAGCGACAGCGCATAACCGCGGTTGGGCCCACAACTCGCACGCGCATCTCTACGAAATCCTGCGTAGAACCGTAGACGAAACTGGCGACAAAGACCTTGTAGATCTATTCAGCGACGTCAACTTGCTGCACGTCAACTTCTACGAAGATATCCTGCTGGAAGACGAGATTCGCCGATTGTCGGACCGAGTGCGAGACTTTGTGGCGCGACTCGAAGACATCAACCCTAACTGATCGCCACCTGCACTACACCGCCGTAGCACAGCGATGCGATAAAATATCGCTACTGAAGCACCTCGCAATGACCCTGAAAAGCCAAGAAACTAAGCCGCTCAACCGGGAGCGTGTGCTGGAGATCCTGCGCGAACAAAAGCCGATCCTGAAGCAACGATTCGGCATCACCCAAGTTTCGCTTTACGGGTCTTTCGCGCGGGATGAGGGAACTGAGAAAAGTGATGTCGACGTATTGGTTGAGTTTGACTCAGTTCCAGATTGGTTGGGTTACTTCGGTGCTGAAGCCTACTTCAAAGAGGTTTTAGGTCGTAACGTAGACATGTGTATACCGCAGGAACTTAGAAAAGAGATAGTGCCTCGTGTTCAAAAAGACTTGATAAATCTCTGAAAGCAAAATTGATCGATACGACTGCACGATTTGGACTGTTATCAAATATGGAGTGCCAACCTTAAAGTCTGAACTTCAAGCACTCCTACCAGATGCTGCAGAGGAAAACGAATAATGCCTCTCATCCACCAAGATACCGAACCGCTCAACCGGGAGCGCGTGCTGGAGATCTTGCGCGAGCAAAAACCGATCCTGAAGGAACGCTTCGGCATCAGTGACATCGCACTCTACGGATCGTTCGCACGGGATCAAGGTAATGATGGCAGCGATGTTGATGTAGTCGTGAAGTTTGAAGTGAAGCCGACATTTAGATCCTATTTTGGAGCTCAGTGCTATCTGGAAGATGTTTTCGGACGTTCAGTAGACATGGCTCGTATGCACGAGTTGAGGAAAGAGATTCATCCATACGTCAACAATGACCTGATCGATGTGTGAAGACCAGCTTCCTAAACGCGAATGGCCAAAAAGATCGAATGATGGTAATATCTAGGAATGATGTCGGCGTCAGACCGCTCTTCTTTATCGCGTAATGACATTTAAGTGAACCATGACCCTGAAAAGCCAAGAAACCGAGCCGCTAGACCGAGAGAGGGTGCTGGAGATTCTGCGCGAGCAAAAACCGATCCTGAAGGAACGCTTCGGCATCACCGACGTTTCACTCTACGGTTCTTTCGCGCGAGACGAGGGAACTGAGAAAAGTGATGTCGACGTATTGGTTGAGTTTGACTCAGTTCCAGATTGGTTGCGTTACTTCGGTGCTGAAGCCTACTTCAAAGAGGTTTTCGGCCGCGACGTAGATATGGCACGTCGTCAAGACATCCGTTCCGAATTTCGGTCTAGCATTTTGAGTTATGCGATAGATGTCTGAAACCATATCCAATGAATACGCTGGGGATTTATATGTGCGCGATATGCTGCGGTTTTGCGACCTCGTATTGGATTTCACAGACGGATTGACGTTTGAAGAGTTCATTGCCGATGCCAAAACGTATTATGCCACGATACACGCTATCGAGACGTTAGGAGTTGCAGCACAAAAGATACCCGAAGAAGTACAAACCATGCATCCAGAAATCCCGTGGACAGAAATCAGAGGAATGCGCAACAGGTTGGCTCACCAATACTCGCAGATCGATAATGACATTGTCTGGACAGTGGTCAAGAGAAACATTCCTGCTTTACAGCCTCAACTTCGAGCACTACTCTCAGACGATGCACGGGAAAACCGATAATGCCACGCGCCGAAACATCCCGAGCGCCGAACATCAGGCGTTGATGGTCAAAGATCAGCAGTCCCAGGATTCAGGTTAGCTTGATACCTATGGCGTATTATGAGAAAAGTGTAAGATGACCCTGAAAAGCCAAGAAACCGAGCCGCTCAACCGGGAGCGTGTGCTGGAGATTCTGCGCGAGCAAAAACCGATCCTGAAGGAACGCTTCGGCATCAGCGACATCGCACTCTACGGATCGTTCGCCCGGGACAATGCGACGCATGACAGCGACATCGACATCATCGCCGAATTTGAGGGTGAACCATCGGCGAGTTCATTTTTCAACGCAAAATTCTACCTCGAAGAACTGTTCGGAAGACCCGTCGATTTTGGACGCAGACACACCATCAGAAAAGAGATCCGTCCTTACGTGATAAAAGACATGATCATCATTTGAACCTCGATATGAAGGAACGAGATTGGACATTTTTCATCAGCGATATGATCCAGTATTGCGAACAAGTCGAAACACTGACGCTGAATCTAAATTCCTGTGAGTTCGTAGAAAATGACTTGATTTACACATCAACGTTATGGTACTTGAGGCTTATTGGAGAGGCTGCTACAAATGTGCCTTGCAATATCCGGAAAGCTAATCCACAAATTGAGTGGCCTCAGATTATCGGAATGCGAAATCATTTGACACATGCCTATCTATTATATGATAACGCCATCATCTGGGACACTATCAAAAATGATGTCCCAAAACTTTCAGTCAGTCTACGCGAGTTCATGAAACAGATCTATTGAGGCAAACCATAATGCCACCCCGACAACGACGAACAAACAACCGACGCAACAAAGAAGTCGATACCATCCGCCACAACGATGCCACGCGCCGAAACCTCCCCAGCGCCGAACATCAGGCGTTGATGCACCACGACGAACAATCCCCGATTAAAGTCGCATACAAACGTCGAAACCGCGACCTCGATCCGCAACTGGTATGGCGTGGCAAAGACTCGCAAAACACATCAGACCTGACAGTCCAAGCACCACCGCTATACATTCAGGAACGAGTTCATCCAAAGGTCCTCATCGACGACCTCATGCGTCAATCGCAGGACAATCGCGATGCTGCGTCTGATGCCGTGCAGGAAGGATTTGCAGACCTCTTCGCCGACTTCAACGGACTGACGAAAATGCCAAAACCGAGTTCTATCAACACGACGCCAACTGGTCGAACCGAATGATACTCGGCGACAGCCTCCAAGTGATGTCATCGCTCGCCGAACGCGAAGGTCTGCGCGGCAAAGTACAGTGCATCTATCTGGACCCACCGTACGGAATCAAGTTCAACTCCAACTTCCAGTGGTCGACAACCAGCCGCGACGTGCGCGACGGAAATCGCGACCACATCACACGCGAACCGGAACAGGTCAAGGCCTTTCGGGATACATGGCGCGATGGCATCCACTCCTATCTGTCATATCTAAGGGACCGCTTGACGGTTGCGAGAGAGTTGCTTACCGAAAGCGGATCGATATTCGTGCAGATCGGCGATGAGAATGTGCATCGAGTCCGTGCATTGATGGATGAGGTGTTTGGGGATGAGAATTGTGTAAGTCAAATTCTATATCGACGAGGAGGCTTTCAACCAAGTAGTTCATTACCCAATACTTTTGATTTCATATTGTGGTACGCCAAATCATTCGCGATGATTAAGAGCCGAAGGCTATTTGTGCAAATTGACGAAGATGATTGGTATTCAAGTGCTGATCATTGGTTGGAATCATCTGATGGTTCACGCGCATCGCGGAAAAAGGGCGAACCAATCCCCAAATCAACTAAATTACACAGCGACCGAGCATGTTTTTCGGCGGTCGGTAGTGAAAAATCCACGTTTGCACTTGAAATTGAAGGGATAAATGTAGCACCTCCTGTTGGTAGAGGATGGTCTACTAGTCGGTTTGGAGTGGAACGGTTGGTTAAGGCAAACAGATTGATGATCAAAGGCAATCGACCAAGATTCAAACCGTATTACGACGACTTTCCGGTCAGACATATGACCAACGGTTGGATGGATACTGTAAGAGGGGGATTCGCCGGTACTGGTGTTGACCAAAAAATCTACGTTGTACAAACTGGCACCCAGGTAATCCAACGCTGCATCCTGATGACCACCGATCCCGGAGACCTAGTCCTCGATCCCACGTGTGGCAGCGGCACCAGCGCATACGCAGCCGAACAGTGGGGACGCCGTTGGATAACCATCGACACTAGCCGAGTGGCTCTAGCACTCGCCCGCGCTCGCATCATGGGCGCGCGTTACCCGTACTATCTGCTTGCCGACAGTGAAGATGGTCGCGAGAAAGAGTCTGAAATCACCCGCAAGGATTACGTCTCTACTCCAACGTATGGCAACATCCGTCAGGGATTCGTGTACGAACGCGTTCCACACATCACGTTGCGCGACATCGCCAACAATGCCGAGATCGATGTCATCTACGATGAGTTTCAACAACAGATGGAACCTGTGCGCGAAAAACTAAACGCAGAATTGGGCAAGAACTGGGAAGAGTGGGACATACCGCGCTATATTAGTACATGCGTACCCCCCCCCAAGAATCCGCGGTCGATCTTCACGCAAAATGGTGGAAACTGCGCATCGCACGGCAGAAAGAGATCGATGCATCTATCGCCGCAAAAGCAGAGTTCGAATACCTATACGACAAACCGTACGAAGACCGTCGCAAGGTACGCGTCGCCGGACCATTCACTGTCGAGTCGGTTACGCCACACCGCATGTTATCGGTAGATGAAGACGGTAAGTTCGTCGATCATCTAGAGGATGAGGGCGAGGAGTTCGGTCAGGACTTCGCGCAACGGATGCTGGAACACCTCAAAACCGCCGGCATCCAACAAGCACATAAGGAAGACAGGATAGATTTCGACTCGGTAATGGGCTTCCCCGGACATATGATATGCGCCGAGGGCTACTACACCGAGGGCGATGAAGATAACGCTGTCAGACGGCGCGCCGGCATCTACATCGGACCCGAGTTCGGAACCGTATCTCGCTCCGATCTATTTCAAGCGGCAAAGGAAGCCGCAGAGCATTTCTTCGATGTCCTCGTAGCCTGCGCTTTCAACTACGAAGCACATACTACAGAGCTAAAACAATTCGCTGGATTCCCGGTGCTGAAGGCGCGCATGAATGCCGACCTGCACATGTCTACAGACCTCAAAAACACCGGCAAAGGCAACCTCTTCGTCATCTTCGGAGAACCGGATGTCGAGGTCCGTCGCACAGACGACGATCAGATAGTCGTCGAGGTCAAGGGCATCGACGTCTTCCATCCGCAGACCGGTCAGGTTCGCAGCGACGATACTGATGGCATCGCATGCTGGTTCGTCGACACCGATTACAACGGCGAGAGCTTCTTCGTGCGACAGGCGTATTTCCTAGGCGCACAAGACCCGTACAGATCGCTCAAGACGACGCTCAAAGCCGAGATCGATGCCGATGCATGGTCGACACTCAACTCATCAACATCCCGTCCATTCGATGTGCCGACTAACGGTCGCATCGCAGTCAAAATAATCAACCACCTTGGCGACGAGGCTATGAAGGTCTTTAGAGTGTGAGGGCCAAATCTGTGGAGCATGAGGCCAACGCATCACGATTCAACCAGCGGTCTACAACAACTTCAACGCAGCAACGATCATCGCACCTGTCGTGATCACTGTGGTCAACGTCCACTTGAGCAGTTCTGCGCGCAGGTTGCTGATGTCCTCTTTGAACTCGGAACGCAGATTGCCCATGTCTTCCTTGAACTCTGCACGCAGATTGCCCATATCCTCTTTGAACTCGGTGCCCAGATTGCCCATGTCTTCTTTGAGTTCACTTCGCATCTCAGCGATGTCAAGCTTGGTCGCCGGATCGTTGGGATTGGGTGTCTTGTCTTGAGAAGCCATGTCGAAACTATACGACGTTAACATGTTTCTGTCAAGACTCAACAGCAACGTTTCATGTTAACACAATTTATACATGCTACATAGATGTTTCTGAATATTTCGTATGGATATCTATGAACAATATCGTTGTATATTTCACGCCCAAATTGAGAGTGACAAAATAGCCATATCGATGCGAATCTACGCCAAGGTTCAGCTCACTTGGTTGACGCGAAAATCATGGTCAGGTCAGATTTCCTGTCGGTCTACTCATTCTCTGATAGAATCAACCTCAAGCACATCACCGCCGCCGAGGTCTCATACGCCATGACACAACAAACTGCCAACGCCGTTTCTAGAGAACAGGTCTACGAGGCATTGAAGGATGTCTACGATCCTGAAATCCCCGTCAATGTCGTCGACCTCGGGCTCATCTACGATGTCGACGTTGAGGACAACGAGGTGTTTGTAGAGATGACGTTGACCGCGCAGGGATGCGGCATGGGTCCATACATCGCACAACAAGCAGAATGGCGAATCGCAGAGATCGAGCATGTTGAAGATGTCGAGGTCGATCTCGTATTCGACCCGCCGTGGAACCCCGACATGATCACTGAAGACGGCAAGCGTCTTCTCGGTATCGACTAGTTCCAACCCAAACGGCATCAGTCCGATCTGATCTAACTTGTCTACTTCTCCACGTAAAACCACCCCCGCCGAAGAAGCACGTCTGGCTCAAGCCAGGCGTCAATTCCAAGAGCGTAAACGCATCGCCGATTCGCTGAAATCGATAGGCCGACGCATCGGCGTCTACAGCGGCAAAGGCGGCGTCGGAAAAACTACCGTCGCAGTAAATCTAGCCGCGACTTTAGCCAAACAAGGACATGACGTCGCAATCTTCGACTGCGATATCGACTGTCCCAACGTCACCCGTGTGCTTCGCATCTCCGAAGGCCCCGTGGAGAGAGATGGCCGGATGGTGCCCTCGCAACGCTTCGGTGTAAAGGTCATGTCGATGGCATTCTTCCAACAGAACGAAGAAGAGGCCATCATCTGGCGCGGTCCGATGATCCACAACGCCATCAACCAGTTCCTGCAGATGACCGATTGGGGTGAACCAGACTATATGATCGTGGACCTTCCTCCCGGCACATCAGATGCGCCGCTCACAGTGATGCAGACTCTCAACCTTGACGGTTTCGTGATTGTCAGCACGCCGCAAGAGCTGGCCGCGTTGGATGCCAAGCGCTCCATCAACATGATCCGCAAGATGAACCTCGATGTCTTTGGCGTGGTCGAGAACATGTCTGGCGGCCTGTTCGGAAAAGGCGCCGCGGAAGAGCTGGCTTACGAGATGGGCATCCCGTTTTTGGGCGCCGTAAAATTGCGTCCCGAATACCTAGACGCGATGCAACCGCCAGTATTGACAGACGACGAGATTGCCGCCGAGTTCGATTACGTGGCACTCGGCGTGACGCGCCAACTAGTCGGCAGTCGAGGCTGAACTCCCAGTCAACAACCTCACCGTCTCGCGCAACTCCCTCGATTTATCGATCGTCTCAGGACGTTCATCCCCGATAGGTGATGATGCTACTAGACGGAACATATCAGCCGCTCCCTGGTGCATGTGAGGAGTCGCGCCAGATGCTCCAAACGTCGCCGATATCTGTTCCATCTCATCGATCCAGCGAAACGCTTTAGCTCCAAGTCCATTTACGCCCTGCATGTTGCGCAACACCGCTTGTTGACTCGCTTCCATCTCGGCAACAAACTCGTCGTATATGCCGAGGTTCATAGCCGATATCAATGCCGATGCGTGTAGTGCGGCGGCACCCTTGCTCAGTGAGGCGTAACACATCTTGATCGCCGATGCGCGCCCGACTTCACCACCCATCAGAGGAACCGATATGCCACGCCCATCCAGCTGACCGAGAATCGCATCGTGCGGACCCGATGCGTAGAACCGCGGCGGCTCTCCCCTTCCCGGTGGACTTCCGATGATGCCACCGTCGATGTATTTGCCGCCGGCGGCATCGATGATCTCCGCCATCTCCATCGCAACCGCCGGAGCTACCGGATTGCAGTCGGCGAATGGCAATGGTTTACCCGATTTTTCAATCACCTGTGCAACCTGGCGCGCAACATCCACTGCACGTTCCGGCACCAAAACCGACAAGACGATATCAGCGCGGTCGATCATCTCTGCGAAATCGGGAACATCGGTAATACCTGCTATCTCAGAGAGTTGTCGAGTTCTTTGACTTCTGTCGGTTAGACAGGTTATGACTTCCAACCCGTTTTCTCGTAACGCGCGTCCGACATTCGAACCCATATCGCCGGGACTCAAAATCGCAACTGTGTTCACGGTGCTCATGGTTGTTTATATTCGCGCTTTGCTTGCGGGAGTCTGAACTGTGATTCAGCTGATCTGAATGATGAGCGATGATGCATCTCGCCATTCTGATCATGCATCGTCTGAACTAAAACCATCGCAGGACCTATTACAGACAGACACATCCTCAATCATTTGCATCACAGTTCAGACAACCTAAGCATCCTAGTTCTAAATCTATCCTCGAACAGCTGCCGCGATAGATTCGCCTACCAGTTTCGCCTCACCGGGGTTCAAACCGAAAACGTGGATCATCAGCGGCGCATTGTCTGTGGTGCGCGTCCAGACTGGCGGATCCATGTCCTTCAACTTAACCACCAGGTCTTCATTGTTGAAGCCGACAACGTCTTCGTCAACGCTGACCGTTACGCCAAACGGCTGATGGGCGATGATGTTGTCGATCAAATTGACAGTCACGCCCGGCATGTCGCGCAGCGGCCTGAGAATATCGAGGCTCTCCTGCTCCGCGGCCGCCAATCTGCTCTCGTGATCGAGTTTGAACCAGCGTTGAACAGCTGCTAGACAGCCCATGATCTCTTGACGGTCCACCTTGTGCGGACGGCCAACGCCACGGATACGTCGAGATTCGTATCCCACGAAGGAGTGGCGACTAATCGCATCGATGATCTCTTCAGTTCCCATCGCTAGTCCAGTTGAGTGCGGCGCACCCATATATTTGGCAGCGATGCACTGGAAATCAGCTCCCATTCGGACGTATTTGCCGAAATTCTCCAACGGATAGATCTGTCCGGCAGCGTCCACCGATACGTACACTCCGGCATCTTTGCCGATCTCGATCACCTTTTCGAGTGAAACTACATTCGGGTCTTTCGGTGCCTGTTCAACAACGGGGACGTGAATGGCACAAGTCTTGTCGGTAATCGCCGCACGAATGTCGTCCTCAGTAGTGCCTTCGTCATCACCGGCATCGACGAGTTTCGCGCCGGCCAGCTGCAGGCAACGGTCGTACCAGTAGCGTTCCCGCCTTTGAATCACGATCTCATCTTTCAGACCGGTAGTGTCGGGAAGTTGCTGGATGAGATCATCATCACCGCCGGCCATGTATGCGGCAGTCGCCAACGTCAGCGCGGAACCAGCGCCAGATGTGATGTATGCCGCGGGCACGCCGGTCAATCGTGCAATCTCATCGCCAGCGGCCTTTTCCAGCTCGATCAACGGTATGAACGCGCTGTCGGCACGATCCATCGCCTCTTTCACTTCTGGAACCGGAGTGGAACCTCCAAGCAGTGTCACACTTCCGGTCGCGTTGATGACGGGCTGAGCTCCTAGCTCTTTGTATATCGCCCCCCATTCAGATGTAACCATTTCAACCTCCAGTCGGTCTTTTTCACAAACCGCTCTTTCTTATTGAACACACAAGCAGCTTGTCGATTTTGTATTTTAACGTTGATTCACCAAATACACACCAATCGACCGCAACTCGAAAGGTTCAAGATTGCGGATTTCAAAGAGAGGGTCTCGCACGATACGCCATGCTGAGCCAAACAACTGACATCACTCTGGTTACCCAAGCAAAAGTAGCGGCAAAACAATGGTCGCCAAGCAACGGTTCAACATCCCAAAAATCACCACTGCTACTCATCTCGTCTGAAGATGATGCATCCCAGTGGTCTCAGTTTGCAGAAGAAGCCTCCCAAGCCGGCGACGTAGCTGCGATTTGGGACATAACGCCTTACACCGCGGTGCAGACCATCTGGGCGATAGGTGAACCAGTTGCCCTAATCGCACAAGGCAAAAAATCGTGCGAAACTGCCCTACATGCAGCTCGTCTAGGCAAAGGTGCAGTGCGAGCATTGATACTGGTAGATTACGGCATCGACGCTGGAGAAAACCCTCCATTCAAAACACCATCTTGCCCGATAGTTCTCGTGAGAGGCCGACAAAGCGACGTCGCAGACCATGAACAGACCGTCAGAGCACGATCAACATTCGGCAGCAAATGCAAGTTGGTTGAACTTGAGAACTGTACAGACAAAGCACCCGAATCCTGCCCACAAGATTTCATGGCTACCGTAGAGTGGTTCTTGCGTGGCGAGTAACCTGTCTGAACTGTGATTGGAGTGATTGAAATGATCAGAATGATCCGCAGTGCTCGACTCGCACTTAAGCATTGATCAGATCAAGCCAAACAACCAACATCAATCACACAAATCAAACCCAATCATTCGGAAATCATAGTTCAGACAATCGGCGCCTCGTCATCAGCGCACCAACAATCGCTGTCAAGAGTCCCGCCAGCAAAGCTGGAAACACCAACCAGATCGGCAACGACCGTCCGCCAGTTTCAGGTGGAATATCATCATCGTCGACATTATTTGCATCTACTGTCGGTTCTGGAGACGGTGCAACCGTGGGTTCAAGCATCGGCTCGGGTGTTGGTGTCGACATCGGATCAGGTGTCGGCTCTACAACCCTGTTGTGCAAGGTCAGAACTGCAGTGCTATCGGAACTCCATCCGTGTTTCGAGATACTTAAATCACCAGTGCCGGCGATACCTGGATGCTCGCGTCGTCCATTTTCGCCAGGTCCTTCTGACAATCCAGCTTCTACACCGCCCAAACAAGGCACCGTCTCAGATGTTTCGTCATTGTTTTCGGCACCCGAGTCGAAGACCGTAGCAATGCTAGATGCGCGCGACACGTTCACAGATGTCCCCCTGACTTCTGCCGATGCCACGATATAGCCATCGTTAGTGCAGGCAAACATGCCAAGTACCGAAATTGTGTTGCCGACGAACGCTCGCGCGTTGCCTTGGTACGATTCTCCCGGTGCTATCTCACCATCGACATTCCACTGAGTAACTGAAACCACTCCCGGTCTTGATGCCAGCGTGTCCATCAGCTGCGTTCCGGCACCAATCTCGGAAAGGATGTCGATACCGGGCAATTCTCTGGGACGTGTGTAGTTCAGCACATCCACATTCTTGTCATGGACAACTACTACTGGCGGGGTTATAGGTTGCGCTTTGGTTTTATTTTCCAAAGTTGCACCTACTTCAAAAGCACGCTTCGCAGGCGTTCCGCGTTGGTCGATCACGATCTCCATGGCAGTCCTTTCCCAACCAAACACAGCTCCCAAATCACCAATCACTTGAATGCCTGGATGCCGTCTGATCTGTCCCTCACCATCTGCGATATCCGCATCCGAAACTGCTTCACCTTCAAGACAGGGCACGGTGGATCGAGATTCGTCGTTATCTTCCGTGCCGGCGTCCCACACAACACCAGAACCGAACCATGTGCTGGAATCGTCTGAGATAATTGCGGACCCCACTACAATCGCATCATTGGTGCACTGCAACATCGCCATCACGCTGATATAGTCGCCAGTTTCTGCTGACACTCTCAATACGGTCTGTTGACTTTGCGGAGCAATATTTCCCCCAAACCGCTCAACCCGTTTTACGCCAGAACGTTGGCTGAGCGCTTCCATCAGCTCGGTCTGCGATCCCGATTCTGCAAACTCCTCCAACCCGTCTACACGTTCCGCGCTGGAGGGCAGCAATACCGCGTTGCTTTCGTGAACTACGATGATTGGCGGCGAGAAAGGTTGCCGTTCAGTGATGTTTCGCACCGTGATCTGGAAATCGCTAGCCTGTCCGGCAATTGACGCCCGATCCAAATAGATGGCTGTTCCACAGGTGATGGCAAGTACAAACACTGCCATCGCAACAAAGCGTTTCAATGATGCACCTCGTTATTGCAGCAATTCGTCAGAGAAAACTCACGTCTCAGCCAACTCCAGCCGAGTTCAAGCTCGACGCATCACTCAATACTAAAGATAAACGGCTACGACGCGAGAATGGATCTGTTCCATTCCCGCGTCGCCCTTACACGCCTAATAGGTTGCCGCGCTCTACGTCGGCGCGGCAAAATCCACGAACGCTGTTACAAGGTTTTGAGCTTCAGCTTCGACGTCGTGCTGTTAGCAAGAACACACCGCTCACAGCACTCAGGGTGATGAGACCGATGATTCCGAGCAGCAAAGCCCAGTTGGATGCAGGCGCTGTACCACCAGTGTTCGGCAACTCAGTCGAAACTGAACCGACATGCGCATCGTCGAACGGCGAACTCAGCGTGAGTTCAGCGGTGGTGTCCGCACGCCAAGCGTGAATAGCTGGATTCAGATCACCTTCACCAGTGATGCCAGGGTGCTCGCTTCTTTCGTTCTCGCCACTGCCTTCAGACAATGCCGCATCGGCACCACCAAGACACGGCACGGTAGCCGCCGTTTCATCATTGTTCTCTGCACCAGAATCGAACACCATGGCAACACCATTGGCAAGCCGAATCGAATCTCCGTACGCCATCACATTTGCAGTCGCAACGATGTATGCATCGTTGGTACAGGCCAACATTCCCAAAACCGAGATTGCGGTTCCGTCCAATGCGCTCACATTGCCTCGGTGCCCATTGCGGGGATGAATCGGGCCGCCAGTGTCCCATTGGGAAACAGACACGACACCTGGCGCACCAGTCAATGTGGCAATCAAATCGTCATTGACTCCGCCCTCGGACAAGTCATCGATACCGTCGAGTTCCGCCGGCCGAGTGTACGTGATAACGTCAACATTCGGGTCATGAACAATCACTACAGGCGGGGTGATCGGCTGACCATTCGTTCGGTTATGTAGGCTGATGCCGACATCGATCGGTTTCAAAGGCAAGGATCCAGATTCGCTCACTATCAGTTGGATAACAGCGCCATCCCAGCCGAAGCCCTCGCCAAGATCGGCATTTCCTGAGATTCCAGGATGCGCTTCTATCGATCCTTCACCATCTGCGCTATCGCCATCTGATACGCCTTCGCCTTCAAGACACGGTACCGTGGCACGCGACTCGTCGTTATCTTCAGTACCGGCATCAAGTACCGCTCCAGACCCAAACGCCGGTGTACCGGCATCCGTCAGTATCGCGGTGGCAACAGTGATCGCATCATTGGTGCATGCAAGCATGCTGATAACACTGACATGGTCACCAGCATCGGCTTCCAGGTGCAAGATGGTTGCCGCTTCACCAGGATGGATCATACCGCCAAATCGCGACACGTTTTTGACGCCCTGGCGCTCCATCAGTGAAGCTATCAGCTCCGTCTGGGATCCAGATTCCGCTAGCGCTTCCAAGCCCGGAAGCCGATCAGCAGATGATGGCAACAGAACCGCGTTGGCATCGTGAACCACAACCACCGGTGGTGTTATAGGCTGATGAGCAGTTAAGTTTCGTACTGTCAGCTGAAGCGAATGCTCAGCATCTGCGCTGTTTGGATGCATAGCAATCGTCAATGTGCTCAGCACCGCGACGATCAATGCACCGATCGTTATTCTTTTCAAAGTAGTACCTCGCTTTGCAGTGTTCAAGCCAGTGCGCTTTCGTTGACCACTAGACCATTCAATGTTAACGCTATTTTTCTCTTCGGGTATTTTAATGCCGACTATTTCAAAACATGATCACCGGGCGGACAACTCGTCAGCCTTCATCGCCCGAAACTCTTCGGCCTGATGCTGCATCCTTGCAAATTGCGCCCTCGCATCCTTTGCCGTCACAGCGAGTATACCCATCGAATGCGGGGATGCCGTTGACCCATATTCACACATCGTTTAATCATCTTCAAGAGTTGAAGTGTCGCCTTCTGGCAGACCGAGTTCACGCGCCTTCAAAAGTCGTCGCATAATCTTGCCAGAGCGTGTCTTCGGCATGATGTCGATGAAATCGATCTCGCGTGGAGCCACACCTGCCGACAGTCGATCACGTGCGAAACGCATCAACTCGCGGCGCAGTTGCGGACCCGGTTCAAAACCCGTATTGAGCGTGACGAATGCCTTCACGATCTCCATAGCTATCGGGTCCGGCTTGCCGATCACACCAGCCTCAGCAACCGCCTCATGCTCGATCAATGCCGACTCAACCTCGAATGGTCCAACAAGATGCCCCGCCGTGTTGATCACATCATCAGCACGCCCTTGGAACCAGAAATACCCGTCTTCGTCGATGCTCGCTTGGTCTCCAGTGATGTACCAACCTTTCTTGAAGCGAGAGTTGTACATCTCGTCCTGCTGCCAGTAGGTGTACATCATCGAAGGCCAGCCCGGACGTACTGCCAAAATGCCCGGCTCACCCGGTCCTTTTTCATGGTACTGGTCATCAAGCACGCCCATCGTTATCCCCGGAAACGGTCTTCCCATAGAACCCGGTCTAACCGCCATTGAGGCAAAGTTGGCGCACATGATAGCGCCCGTCTCGGTCTGCCACCAGTTGTCATGTATCGGCATCTCAAAATATCGATTGCCCCAGACAACCGCCTCAGGGTTCAACGGTTCGCCAACCGATCCGATGAAACGCAGCGAAGACATATCGTACTGTTCAACCACTGAACCGCCAGCGCGCATCAACAGCCTCACTGCTGTCGGCGCCGTATACCACACCGTCACCTTGTAATCCTGAATCGCCTTGTACCATCCGGACGCGCTGAATCCACCTTCGTAGATGAGCTGCGTGACTCCATTCGTCCACGGCGCCATCATCCCGTATGACGTTCCGGTGACCCAACCCGGGTCTGCCGTGCAGAAATAGATGTCGTCATGCTTCAGGTCTAACGCCCAATGCCCGGTTATCCATTGTTGGATTACAGCTTGGTGTCGGTGCAAGACGCCCTTAGGCTTGCCGGTCGAGCCTGACGTGTAGTGCATGATGGCAAAGTCGTACTGCGTCGTGTCCGCTATCGTGAACGAATCGGGATCAGCCGATTCCATCAATTCGTAGTAGTCGAGGTCGCCCTCCACCATCAGACCTTTTGAACGACCGTCTTTATTGACGATGATCACGTCTTTTAGGGTCTCGATTTCCGGCAAAATGCTGCCTATCTTCCCGCGCAGATCCGGGCTGGTGACGAGGTACTTTGCGCCTGCATCCAACATCCGATCGCGCACCGGGTCAGGTCCGAAGGCCGAAAACAGAGGTGCGATCACACCGCCGGCCTTCAAGATGCCCATCGCCGCGATGTACAGCTCCGGCAGGCGGTCCATGAATATGAACACGCGATCACCTAATTCGATACCGAGATTGTTCATGACGGCGCCGAAACGGTCCGACTCGCGTTTGAACTCGGAGTAGGTGTAGCGTTCTTCCTCGCCGTTTTTGCCTAGCCAGATCATCGCTAGTTTGTCGCCATGACCATGTGCAACATGCCGATCTACCGCCTCGTAGGCGTTGTTGAGTCCGCCGCCGGGCAGCCAATCCATCTGCTCGAACGCGTCGCGCCACCAATCAAAGTCAGTTCGCGTCTGCGCGTAGTCATCCAGATTCGGTTGCTTGGCGGGATCAGTCACCGCGGCTTTGTTGATCTGTTCGAAATCCAATTCACTTGCTCCCGATGCGTATGTATGTAACCGACTGCCTCTGGCTATCAGGTATCTTACCGCGAACAGTTTGTCTTCGCATCTATCCTAGTCATATTCCCTACCGATACAATCCGGGCAAGTTATAGAATTGGAGAGTTGACAAAATAGCCGCGTCTTATCGCATCATCCACGAACGCGGTCGCCCAATCCCCAACCCAATGAGATTCTGACCAATGAAAGTGCTGTTTCTTCAAGACGAACTCCCGACTGCGCGTGCCGGTGACATACGCGATGTCAAGAACGGCTTCGCCAGAAACTACTTGATCCCGCGCAGAATAGCTGTTTTGGCAACCGAACATCAGTTGCGCCGAGGCGAAAAACTGCGCGTAGAAGCCGAAGAACGCAGATTGCGTGAATTGAACGAGTGGCGCGACATCGCTTCTGAACTTCAGAACCAGCCCGTCGAATTAAGCGTCAGAACCGGACCCACAGGCCGCCTATACGGCTCCGTGACAAACGCTTTGATCGCCAGCCGATTGTCTGAACTCACGGGAAAGCAGATCGAACGCAAACGCGTTCGTCTGCAAGAACACATCAGAATCGTCGGCGATTATCAAGTACCCGTTCGCTTTCTAGATGAAATCGACGCCATGATCACACTCAAGGTAGTTTCCGAAGACTTCGACACGTTGCAGCAAGAAGAAACCACCACCGATCAGTACGCCATCACAGATGAAATCCTCGCTAGCGGCGAGATCGACATGCACGGTTGGGAAGAACCGCAAGCAGTCGACTCCTTAGGACTCATCACCGGGCGCATCTTGGCTCGAAACATCGCCCAATTCAGAGTCGTTCATGGAAAAGGCGAGGGCACTCTACGCCAAGCACTACGCAATCGTCTCGACGAGATGAAGACCGAAGGCACCGTCATTCTCTGGGGACCAGGAAGAATAGACGGCGATACCGACGTCGACAGCCTCGAAGCAGTATCTTGGTTCACAGTCAGCTGACCTGACCAAACTCCAAGGCTGATCGCAAATCCGCCGATTCGATCGTTCACAACCGACGATCAAGGGTAGGATTTGTTTCACCACGTCAACCCGTTCTCAGCCTTGCACAGCCATCACAAATGCAAGAAGCAGTGACCCTCCCAGCCGACGGAAATCCACCGTCCAACCTCGAAGCCGAAATCTCGGTCATCGGTTCTTTGCTGATCGATGGTGATGCCATTCTGCGAATCGAACCCTTTCTAAAATCGGAACACTTCTTCGGAGAACAAAACGCCGAAATCTACACCGCGTGCCATGAACTCTTCATGGAATCTACCGGCATCGACCAAGAGACCGTACGAAACCGTCTGATCGCTAAAGAGATGCTCGAAGCCGTGGGGGGCGATGCATACCTAAGTGCCACCGTCGCACAGACCCCACACTCATTCAACATCGTCCACTACGCACGCGTCGTGCGCAACGCATTCGTCATCCGACAACTCGGAGAAGCCGGTGAACAGATCCGAGACATCGGACTCGACTACTCTAATACCCGTGACGTCGACAAGGCCGTCAAACAAGCCGAAGACATCATATTCAAAATCGGTCAGACGTACGACTCGACCGATTTTTCACCGATCCGAGAAGCTCCCTCGATCAGGGACTTCTTCGAGCCGCCAAAAGATGATTCCGACGGTTCAAACCAGCCGATCATGACTCGATTTGAAACCCTCGACCGTCTCCTTGGCGGGTTCCATCGCTCAGACATGATCGTTCTAGCCGCACGTCCGGGGTTCGGAAAATCTACCCTCGCTCTGAACGTCGGGCTCAATGCCGCCAAAGACGGCAAAACCGTCGGCATCTTCAGTCTTGAAATGGGCATCGATCAGGTAGCGCACCGCATGGCGGCGGCACATTCGAGAATCAACATCCAGAACATCCGCAACGATAACCTCACGCCGCCAGAGCGTGATCGGTTGAGCGATGCATACGGATACCTCAGCGATATGCGTATCTACGTCGATGATGCCGCGCTGCAGACCGCTAGCGGATTGAGCGCAAAGGCACGAAGACTGCAGATGCAGACCGGGCTAGATTTCCTGATCGTCGACTACATGCAGCTGATCAGCGGCTCATCATCCGGACGCGAAGCCAACCGCGTCCAAGAAGTCAGTGAAATATCTCGGCACCTCAAAGCCATCGCGCGCGACCTCAATATTCCAGTCCTCGCATGCTCACAGCTCAGCCGCGCAGTTGAACAACGCAAATCCCAAGAACCGCGCCTCGCCGACCTCAGAGAATCGGGTTCGATCGAGCAGGACGCAGATGTTGTGATGTTCATCCATCGAAACGACAAGAACATGTCTGAAGAAGAATGGAATCGTCGCAACCCCACTCAGGTATACCCTCGCGGTCTCACAGAGATCATCATCGCCAAACATCGACACGGACCGACATCCAACCTCGAGATGTCCGTGCGCGACGAGTGGGGACTGTTCTCGTCAGTAGTTGAACCAAACGTCGATTGAGGTCAGGTTCGTGTCTGCTGAGCCAATCGACGGCTTCCCGCTGCCAGACGACTACGGCAGTACGCGAGTGCCGAATGCCATTCTAGGTCGATTGCTGAGTGAGATTCGAGACGCAGAAACTATCGTGCTGATACTGCGCGCAGTTTGGCTGATCGAACGACAACGCGGGTACCCGCGCTACGTCACCGTTCCAGATTTGGAGCGCGATCGTGTCTTGTCGGCCGCATTGAGTGAACAGCGCCGATTCGACGAATGTTTGAAAACTGCACTCGAACTCGGCATCCTAGTTGAAGTGACTATCAATCGCAATCGATGTCTGATGATTAACAGCGTGTCAGCGCGTCGTGCCGCTATTCAATCGACCGAATCGACTCAAGTGGTCGACGATGAGGACGGAGGTTGGGACGAACCAGCACGATCAACGTTGCCAATCGATGCTTTCCGAGCCTACGAAGAAAACATCGGAACGCTATCGCCGATGATTCGTGAAAGCATCATGACGGCATTGCAAGATTTCACCGATGAAGAGATATCTGATGCCATTAGAATCGCAGTTGAAAACGAGAGCCGCAGCTGGTCTTTCATCGCCGGCGTGTTGAGACGCTGGCTGCGGGAAGGCGTACCAAATGATCGAAGATACGGAAAATCCGGAGGAGAACCTGGCCGAGAGCGCATTTCGCAGGCTGAACTCCGCAAATACTTGGACGCGCAACGGAAACGGAGCCGTAGCGCATCGAAATAGCACTAGCATCCGATACCGCGAAGTCGAAGCAATTTGCCGCCGGTGCAACGACTCGCTTTGGGTACTCGCACCCAGCCCAAACTCCAACGTAATATCAGTGGTGCCGTGCAACTGCCAGGCAGTTGAAAAACAATCAAGTCCGCAACTCAGGACATACTCGCAACTCGGACATTTGGAGCGAATGACATTCGATTCCATCGTCCCTGAAGGTCGTAAGGGACGCGCTGATGAGACGATGTTCCGCTCTGCGACTGAAGCAGCTCGACGGTTCGCTGAAAATCCAGACGGCTGGCTCGTGCTAGAAGGCACCACCGGGGCTGGCAAAACACATCTGGCAGCGGCAATCGTAAACGCATTGATCGAGCGCGGAGCACCAGCAAAATACATCTCAGCGTTAGATTTGCCCGATTTGATACGCGACGAACGATTCGACGATACCCACGGTGTATCGGCATTCGAATCTCTGATCAGCGCGCCAATTCTAGTCATCGACGACCTCGGCGCTCAACAATCGGCGAACTGGGTCGAAGCGAAACTGGATCAGTTGCTGACTCATCGCTTCAACGCGCGAATGCCGACGATCATCGTGCTGGCAAAACCGGTTGCAGAACTGCCAGAACGCATCGCACTGAAACTCGATGACCCCGCTCTGTCTCATATCATCCCACTGTCCAGCCTCTCCAATGCGTCTAGGGACTTGGCCGGGAAAATCCCAACTTCGATGTTGGAGCGAATGACGTTCGATAAATTTGAACCAAACGGCGCGCTGGCAGCTACTCACACCGACCGTGATTCACTAGTCAGCGCGTACGCCGATGCACGGGACTTTGCCGAAAAACCACAAAAATGGCTATATCTGCACGGTCCCACTGGGGTTGGCAAAACTCACCTCGCAGTAGCCATTGCAAACGTGCAACTCAAAAACGGCAATCCTTTCGCATTCTGGACCGCACCAGACTTGCTGGACAATCTTCGGAACACCTATGCCAACCCTGATGAAACTGCGTTCTTCTCAATGTTCGAAGCGATCCGAAACTCCCCACTGCTCATCCTCGATGATTTCGGCGCACAACATATGACCGATTGGTCCCTCGAAAAAATCTATCAACTCGTAACTTATCGACATGATCGTCTCTTGCCAACCGTGATCACGAGTCAGTACATCCTGTGGGACCGTGCCGACAACAGTCAATTCGGACGAATCCATGGTAAACAGCAGTGGGAAGCGATCCGTTCGCGCCTCAAAGACTCTAGCGTCGTATCCGAACGATTGATGGCCGCTCCCGATTTCCGCAACCGAGGCGGTTAATTTCACGAACCTATCGCCCACTTCGATGACTCCGAACAACAAAGGCTGGCACATCGCTTCCGTAATCGCCGTCAAGCGCGAAACCGCCGATGTCACAACTTTTACTCTCAAACCTCAAACTCCTTGGGCAAACGGCTCGCGCGGTTTACCATTCCTCTCCGGGCAACACATCGATGTCCGCCTGACCGCACCTGACGGATATCAAGCGCAACGGTCATACTCCATAGCTTCTGCTCCAGAACGCGCATCCTGCATCGACATCACGGTCGAACTGCTGGAAGATGGAGAGGTTTCGCCTTACTTTCACTACATCGTTCAACCAGGCGACGAAATCGAGATCCGAGGACCAATTGGCGGGCCATTCACTTGGTACGTCAACAGCGATTCGAGATTGCTCCTAGTCGGCGGCGGCTCCGGCATTGTTCCGCTAATGTCGATGTTGAGACATCGCATTGCGTCGACGAAATCAGAAAAAGTTCCCGCCGTACTGCTCTATTCGTCTCGTACCGAAAAACACGTCATCTATCGAGGAGAGTTAGATGATATGTGTGCCGCCGATCCTAAATTGACAGTGATGCATACGCTTACTCGGCATCAACCATTGGGATGGACCGGCCGGCGACGGCGCGTAGATATGGAGTTGATGCGCGACGCTGTCTCGGCACTTGACACATTGACATCAGATAATGTTTACCAAACTAGCTGCTACATCTGCGGACCCAGCGATTTCGTAGAAAACGTCGCACAATACGCAGTCAATCTCGGCATCAATCCTGCCAATGTGCGAACTGAAAGATTCGGACCTACTGGAACATGAGAAAACCCAACTTCGTACTGATCATGGCCGACGATATGGGCTATGGAGATTTTGGCATCTTCAGCGAAGGGCGTGTGCAAACGCCGTTCCTCGACTCGCTGATCGGTGAAAGCGTATGCCTCTCGCAGAACTACACTGGCAGTCCGGTATGCTCACCCTCCAGAGCCGCGATGCTGACCGGCCGCTACCCGATCCGAACCGGCGCAGTGACTCCTCAAGAAGTACTTGGATACGACCGTATCGCTTTGCGAGAAGTTACCTTGGGCGACACCTTCAAAGCCAACGGTTACGCGACCGGACTTATCGGCAAGTGGCATAACGGCGCGCTCGATACCCGATACCATCCCAACGCACGTGGCTTCGACGAATTCGTGGGATTCCGAGGCGGCTGGGCCGACTATTGGAGATATCGGCTAGACCGCAACGGTTCATTCGAAGAATCCGACGGTACCTATATGACCGATGTCTTGACGCGTGAAGCCGTGGACTTCATCGATCGACACTCCGCCGAACCATTCCTCCTATCTGTCATGTACAACGCGCCACATACACCGCTTCACGCACCACAAGATGCAGTTACTAAATACATCGAAGCTGGATTCAATGTCGATGTAGCGATCATCTACGCAATGATCGAGATCATGGACCGCGGTGTTGAACAAATCTCTGATGCACTGCGCCGAAACGGGTTGTACGAAGATACCGTCTTCATGTTCACCTGCGACAACGGTCCTGCATTCGGCGTCCGTTGGGACCACGTCCCACCGGGAGGCACTGGCGACACTACACGCTTCAACTGCGGGTTAAATGGAGCCAAAGGATCAGTTCTGGAAGGCGGCGTGAGAGTCCCTATGATCCTGCGTTGGCCCTCCGGCTTGGACACTGGAGTTGAAAACCATCAACTTACCCATTTCATAGATTGGATGCCCACATTCATCGACATGGCCAAAATTCGACCCTTAAACAGTGGACGTCCATTCGATGGCGCATCCGTGCTGCCACAACTGCGTGGCGAGGATCCGCCAAATGCTCCCCGCCGCTTTTGGCAGTTCAGCGGCTATTCGCCCATCGGCACCAGCAACGCGGCAGTTCGAGACGGCGATTGGAAGTTGGTGCGACCGGCCCTGCCATTGCTGCCAGCAACCAGTGAAGATCAGAGATTGGCAGATGAGTACGTACTCATGGACATCGCCTACAAATACGAACCGGAACGCGTCCCTCACATCTTCGATTGGCCGGAACCGGCGCGCATCATCGATGAACCTGCACATCCGCAACTGTTCAACCTCGCTGCCGACCCTCTAGAGATGCAAGATATCTCGGATGTCCATCCAGAACGTGCTTCGAAAATGCTGAACGATCTCGAAAACTGGTTCGATGAAGTAGAAGCTGAGCGAAGGACGATTCCAGACGCAGAGCGCATCGGGATGTGAAGCAACCTTGAATTAACATTGAGTTTGTCGACACAGCCGACTGATTTGTGTATCGGTGCCAACGTAGCTCAGTGGTAGAGCAGCAGTTTCGTAAACTGCAGGTCGTGGGTTCGATCCCCACCGTTGGCTCCAACACGCAATTCCATAAAGAGCGGTTCGAAGCCGCTGATGCTAGACTTGCATCTAATTCGTTCCCCGATCCTTTCTATTCCACGGAGCACACGATTTGAGTGACCAGCTGCTGATCGCTGAACAGCCCGATCTGCGCAACACACTGATGATTGCCGCATGGTCCGGCTGGTCAGACGCTGGCGAATCAGCCACCAGAGCCCTACATCATCTCACAC
This sequence comes from Dehalococcoidia bacterium, assembly GCA_965242765.1. GTDB lineage: Bacteria > Chloroflexota > Dehalococcoidia > Lucifugimonadales > Lucifugimonadaceae > Bin127. The sequence continues at coordinate 680,190 of CBDESY010000004.1, forward strand.
AGAAACTTGACACCACCAAGTTCGCCGAGATCGATGCCGAAGAGTTCTACATCTTTACCGACGCCAGACCATTCGTAGAGAACGCGCCAGATGGAGGTCGACGTTTAGTGTGGCCCAAAAACGAGTTCTTCTACCTGCGGTCTGATGATGACTCCCATCCAGACATAGTTCTGCTTATCGGCACTGAGCCGCATCTCCGATGGCGCACATACACTTCTCTAGTCGCCGACGTAGCCAACGCGATGAATGTCGATATGCTAGTAACAGTCGGCGCGTTGCTAGACGAGGTTCCGCACACCCGCGCGGCTATAGTGATGAGCACCACGATCCATGATGAACTTGGTTCCCGATATCAACATGTCAACTATTCGCGTCCCAACTACGAAGGCCCTTCAGGAATGACATCGGCCACCATAGACGCACTTGCACAACGTGGCATCAAATCCGTCTCCATATGGGGACACGCACCTCGATACCTTCAGGGTGCACAGAATCCCGCAATCACCTTAGCGATCGTCGAAGAGATCGAACGCTTCGCCAACATTCACGTTGACAAAGAAGACCTGGAGAGTGAAGCCGACGACTTCAAGAGCCGTGTCGACTATGCTCTTCAAAACACCCCTAAAGCAGATGAATACGTCCGAACTCTGGAGGAAAGATACGATGCCGAGATGGAAGTAGCAGCGGACCCTGAACCCGCCGCTTTGGTCGACGAACTCGACGAGTTCCTACGCTCACGCATCATCGATGACGATGATGACGCAGAATTGGCTCGATAACATCGCTTTGCTTCCATCGGATTGCAAGGATAATTAAGGCAGAAACATCACCATGAAACAGATAACTTTAATCGGCGTCGGACAGATCGGAGCATCCATCGGATTAGGGCTCCGTGCCGAACACGCCAAGAAATACCGCGTAATCGGATACGACCCTGATCAGGAACTTCACACAAGAGCCGAGAAGATCGGCGCAGTCGATAACGCTGAATGGAACCTTGACATCGCCGTGCGAGAAGCCGATGTAGTCGTAATATCTTTGCCCGTAACACGCTCCTACGACATCCTACAGACCATCGCACCCTACCTCAACGACAACGCAACGGTCACCGATACCTGCAGCACCAAGCGATCGATTCTGCGCTGGGCCGAGGACTTGCTACCCGGTCACGCCTCGTTCGTCGGAGGACACCCGCTTGTTAAAGCCGATGCTACAGGACGCGACGAACCATCGCCGTACCTCTTTACTCAAGCGCCATACGCCATAATCCCGCATCCAAGAAGTCGTCCATCGGCGATACGCGATGTGCAGGCAATTTGCAGCGACTTGGGTGCGCGACCGCTTTTCATGGACCCAGATGAACACGACAGTTTCTCGGCAGCGGTAGAGGGCGTGCCAGCATTTATCGCCGCCGCCGCACTTAACGCGGCATCCGATTCACCATCGTGGCACGAAATCAGCAAATTCGTCGGCAAAGATTTCGTTTCGATCAGTCAGCCCATGGCTAACGACCCAGCATGGATCAACGGAATGGCATCGACGAATCGCGACATGCTGATCCATTGGATCGATCAGATAAATCTGCAACTATCCACCATTAAGCGCACCCTGGAAAACGACGAGGAAATCAGCGATCCAGAAGGCCCGCTTGCGGACCTGCTGGTGAACGCTTGGGAAAACCGCCTGCGGCTGGACCTCGGCATACAACCATCACCGCCAACTAGCCAGCCGCCGCCAGAGAAGCTGCCAAGCAGCGGCGAAGCTACCGCATCAATGCTGATGGGCGGCTTCATAATGCGTGCATTCCGCGGCTCACGCGACAAAGACGATCCCACTAAATACGATCGCCGCAAACTTTAACCGCAAAACAGCAGCTACACACCATCCAAGGTACCGAAAACATGGACTTGACGGTCAGCCACCCTCGAAGATTGTCCGGGGAGATCGTAGCCCCCGGCGACAAATCAGTTTCTCATCGCGCAGTGATGCTCAACTCCATCGCCCAAGGCGAAGCTACCGTCCTCAACTTCTCGCCCGGCGACGACTGCACATCAACGATGGTTATCATGCGCGCCCTCGGCGTTGAAATCGAGCGGCGAACGGCGAACGAAAACGCTGGCGACACCCTCGTCATAAAAGGCGCCGGCGCTAACGGACTTCGGCAGCCTGAAAAAGTGCTCGACGCCGGCAACAGTGGAACCACGATGCGACTAATGTCCGGAATCCTCGCCGGCCGCAACTTCAAAGCCACTATGACGGGCGATAGATCATTGCGCTCACGCCCTATGGGACGGATCATCAAGCCGCTTTCGATGATGGGAGCGGTAATCCGTGGGCGTGACAACAATACCCTCGCCCCACTGGAGTTTGACGGCGGCACATTGAGCGGAATTGAATACGATCTGCCAGTAGCCAGCGCGCAGCTCAAATCGGCCGTCCTCCTCGCCGGAATCCGCGCCGATGGCGAGACGCGTATCACCCAGCCCAGCGCATCACGCGACCACACTGAACGAATGTTGTCTGCGATGGGTGCCGATATCGCCGTAGACGGGCTAAACGTCATTGTCGGGCAATCAGATATCCGATGTGTCGATGTTGAAGTGCCAGGCGATATCTCAAGCGCCGCCTTCTGGATCGTTGCCGGTCTGATCCATCCAAATGCCGAAGTAATCGTCAGACGCGTGGGTATCAATCCTACTCGTGCTGGTGTGTTGACAGCTTTGACCGACATGGGCGGCAACATCGAGCTTGTCGAACAGCGAGATGTCGCCGGCGAGCCAGTCGCCGACATCGTCGCGCGCACCAGCGACCTGCGAGGCACTGAACTGGCCGGCGGCATCATGCCGTTGCTCATGGATGAAGTCCCCATAATCGCCGTCGCTGCCGCAATGGCCGAGGGGGAAACCGTGATCCGAGATGCCGCCGAACTGCGCGTCAAGGAAACCGATCGTATCAGCGCAACTGTCGATTGGCTAGTTGCAGCAGGCGTCGAAGCCGAAGCTCGAGATGATGGCATGGCGATCATCGGCTCCGGACGCATCGCTGGCGGCAGATACGAAAGCCAAGACGACCATCGAATCGCCATGGCCTTAGGTATCGCGGGATTAGTCGCTGACGGTCCCATCACCATAGCCGAAGCCAACTGCGCCAGCATCTCCTACCCCGAGTTCTGGGATGAACTTGAATCTCTAGGCGGTATCGTTGATTGATCCTGCCAAATCATCAGCGCATGAATCCTTTACTCCCCTAGTCGTCATCATATCGGGACCGTCTGGCGTCGGCAAAGACGTCCTGATCGAAGAAATCGGCAATCGCGGGCTAAATTACCACTTCACTGTCACCGCCACTACACGCAATCCCCGTCCCGGAGAGATTGAAGGTGTCAATCACCATTTCCTGAGCGTCGCCGAGTTTCAAACTGTCATCGAAGAGAATGAGCTTCTTGAATGGGCACGCGTGTACGGAAACTACTACGGCGTGCCTAAACAGCAAGTCAGAGACGCACTCGCCGATGACAAACACGTCATCATCAGAGTGGACATACAAGGTGCATTGAGAATCCGAGAATTGGCACCGGAAGCATTGATGATTTTTATCCACCCGCCAAGCATGCAAGTCCTCGAAAAACGCATTCACCGGCGAGGCTTCAACAGCGATTCCGAAATGCAAACCAGGCTTCAATCGGCAGCTCAAGAAATGGAACAGTCGAAGTTCTTCGATTACCAAGTCATCAATCGCGAAGGAATGCTCGAGGCCGCCGTGGATGAAGTAATCGATATCATCTACAAAGAAGCGCGACGAGTTCCACCTCGTACTGTCACCATCTAAACCTAACCAGACCTATGGCTATGAAGATCGTAATCGCCCCACAAGAATTCAAAGAGAGTCTCACTGGCATCCAAATAGCACAAGCAATGCAACAGGGCGTCTTGCGAGTGTGGCCAGACGCTGATACTCATCTAGTGCCCGTCGCTGACGGTGGCGACGGTACATTGCAGTCGTTGATCGACGCATCGAACGGCAAAATCATCTCGGCTAACGTCGAAGACCCGCTCGGACGTCACATCGATGCCATCTGGGGAGCGATGGGAGATAATCAGACCGCCGTCATTGAGATGGCCCGATCATCAGGATTAGCACTGCTGCGACGCGATGAGCGCAACCCTCTGATCGCATCAACATACGGTGTCGGACAGCTGATGTCTATCGCTCTCGATGCCGGTTATCGCAATCTCATCATCGGCATTGGCGGGAGCGCGACTAATGACGGTGGGGCAGGAATGGCACAAGCATTGGGCGCCCGCTTGCTCGATGTCGGCGGCAGAGAACTCACGCGAGGCGGTGCTGCTCTCGATATATTAGACCACATCGACATCTCTGGATTAGACCCACGCCTGTCCGAAACTACTATCGATGTCGCATGTGATGTCAACAACCCGCTTTGCGGTGAAACTGGTGCTTCGGCGATATTCGGACCTCAAAAAGGCGCCGATCCAGAAACCGTCAAGCGGTTAGATGATGCGTTGAATCGTTACGGATCGATCCTGAAACGCGACTTGGGAAAAGATGTCGCAGATGCTCCCGGCGCTGGAGCCGCTGGTGGACTAGGTGCTGGACTGATGGCATTTACCAATGCCCGTCTGCGCCCAGGCGCCGACATCGTAATCGATGCCCTCGATTTCGATTCCCGTATCGATGGTGCTTCGCTGGTTATTGTCGGCGAAGGTCAAACCGATCGCTCAACGGTGTTCCACAAAGCACCCGTAGCAGTTGCTCAACGCGCTGAAGCACACGGTATTCCAACAATCGCCATATCAGGCAGCTTGGGAGATGGTTTCAAGGGCGTTCACGAGTTCGGTATCGACGCCGCGTTCAGCATCTTAGACTGCTGCATGACCTTAGAAGATGCGATGTCTGAAACTGCCAAATTAGTCGCCAATGCAACCGAGCAGGTCTGCCGCGCGATCAACGTCAATCTACGCACTTAACGAGATGACATCAATACATATGCGGCTGCATAGATGTGATGAGCGTCAGCTCGATGTCCTGAATCGCCTGCGTCATCGCCTGGCCTATCAGGTCTAACTTCCTGACTTGCTCGATGCGAGGTCTCACCATCTCCAACTCGTTGCTTGAGAAGATGCTTCCGAAGATTCCACAAGCATCGGCCAATGCGATGATCACGATGTCGCGCGGATCTGGGATTTCATCGCTGAACAATACGCCCATGATTCGCAACTTCACCTCACGTTGCGCTTCGCCATCCACTGTGGGATATCGCCTAGACTGAAAAACCCACAAAAAGCGGTCGTCTTGTCGTTCCAAAATGCCTTTATCAACTAGCCGATCCAAGACCTCTTCACGTAACTCTGCCGCGCGTGCCGACGTGCGTTCAACCCAGTAGCGCGCGTCGTTCTGGTCACCAGCAACGATCTCAGACAGTGTGGGGTCCAACAAACCATCGCCCGTCGGGGTCGGATCGATTACTACCAGCTTCTCCAGATCGGTATCGATGCGATTTTCCAAAGCCAGGTCCATCAGCACACCGCCCGAAAGCGCATAGTCTAGTGAAACGTTCGGGACGTTTGCGAACCGTCCATCGTCGTTCAACAGCAACAAGATCATCTCTTCGGGGAATCTCAACATCATTCCTTACCTTTTGATTCGTCTGCTTAGATGATAATCGTTATGTCCCAGCTCAGTATTGGTCTGATTCCTCAGCGTAATGGTGGTCGGGAAGCCGGTAGCTGATGCCATGCTCATCGTACTGCGATGCATCAAACAGGCCGGTGAACTGTGCAAATCTACTTTGAGTGGCGTGCCGCGGCCAAACTCTGGCTATGAGTCGACTAAAGCGCGCCTGCATCCTAAATCCCGGTAAGACCCCGAATGTGGAGCTAGATGGATAGTTGAGCTGGTCCGCGAGTTCATCTCCAATTAGAGATCGGGAAACTTTGTACGCGTAGGTGGTCAGTTTGCGAGCTTCTTCTTGGTCTGAGATGCCGACGACTCGCCCGGCAGCTTTTATCAACGAGTTGGCCATGATTATCGATTCGAGATCCATCTCAGGTTCGCAGAGCCTGCCGATCTCAAACATCCGTAACGCCTCGGCTTCATCCTTGAAGAGTATCGACTCCGGTATTCCCATCAGATAACCTGAGTATCTCCACACTTGCATGAAACTGGCACGCTCATCATCAGTAAACGAAGCTCCTAGAGATTCCATGTGTTGGATCAGCCGCGCCGAAAACGATGCTATTGCAAACCCAAGATGGGCTGAACTAATTGGTGTCCCCAGTGATTTAGCATCCCAGTCGAAGGAACCAGACAGCAGGGACCTAACCTTTGCGTGAACAACCCGGATGCGAGCTGACAACAGCCAACCATCACTCCCTCTCTCCAGACCGCCAGGAATAAATATCTCCACCATGTGACGGTTGTTTTGACGTAGACGTCTAACTCCGGATTCGCGCAGGCGTCCAGTTATGAAGAACGACTTGCTGATGTTACTCGCAAAACCCTCTATCAGAACTCCTCCAAGCATTCCTACGAGAACCATCCTGACATTGCGGTGAAACATCCGATAACCGGGATAGAACGAATCTGTATCCACCCAATCTGGAATCACATTCAGCGATTCCACAAAATCGGACATCTTGGGATGGCGACGTAAAAGATCGTCGACCTCATTACCCTCCAACGCTTGCCCTAACATTGCAGCAGATTCTTGCCGCGACAGGGTACTCATGTATTCCGTCATATCATCAGCCACAGGGTCGCCGATCATCGTGTGTGCAACGTACCGCTCTGCAAGTTCAGAATCAACATTGCAGGCACTCTTATAGCCCGCAACGTAATCTATGGGGATGTTTTTGGTCGATTCCATGCTTGTGACTGTGAATCAATCACTATCCTTAACTGCCCTGCAAGTTAAATCGTAGCAAACCACACGCATCAGAATCACACATGAAAATCTACCGATGCGAATCATTGCTCCACGGAGTCAGACGCGCACTAGCCGACTAATACCATGTGCGTCTCAACCGGACCGTGAATGCCGTGAACGATCGTTGCCTCAATATCACCAGTTCGAGAAGGTCCAGATATCAGATTCATCGATGCATGCCGATCACCGCGGTGCATCGCTACATGTTCCAACAGAAACAACTCATCAAGCGACGGCAACACCTGCCCTCGCTTCATCACTGCAATGTGAACCGGCGGTGCAAGTGAAATGAGTCTAGACACGCCTTTTTGAGGGTGGATCACAAGTGTGCCCGTCTCAGCGACCACATAGTCGCCGCCAGTGATTCCAACATCGGTTTTGAACACCTCCTCTCGATACTGCGAACGTTGCTCCTCTCTTTTCTCATCCGAAGAATCATCTCTTAGCGACATGACGTGAGTGTCTATCCCGGCACGCGCTAGAGCCACGTCCAGATTCGCGTCCTTAAGAACTTCGTGCTCTGATCTCATGGCATTCTCAGCGTCAATATCCTCACATATGCGAGCAACTATATCTCCCACATCTTCAATCGTCGCCGCTCGATGGACACGCCATCCAGTTGATGCGAGGGATTGCGCGGCATCTTCAAGCAACTCCGATTCTCTTGAAGATGCATCCTCAAGCACCTCTTGAGCCGTCGATTCAGCAGCCGCGAAATCAGGATAACGCACTGGCGACGCTCCCGGATCCGAAGGCGGTCGATCGCGTCCTAGAGCGGCACTTACATTCGATATGAACTCTCCGCGGTCCATCTTCAGTCTCTCATACCCTAACCTGTTTTAGATATTCTCCGAGCAAAACACTAGTCAATCGACTTTTTCTTACGTTCAGCAAACCATTTACCGAATGGTTTATCAGCCGGCGCCGGAAAATCTCGACTATCGGTCCATCCAGATATCGGCGGCGGCATGCGCGTGATCCAACCATCGCGTTTCAGAATTGCGGCCCCCATCTTACCCGCTCCTGCACCAGCATCGAAGCGTCGCCTGCTCATCATTCCATGCCGCCACAGATTCCATGCCAGACGCTCACCAACGCCAGAAGCACGTTGCGAAAGATCAGGTCCGCCCTGTGCCGTCTGCGAGCGCAGTTCAAGCAACATTCGAGGTATGTTTATCTTCACCGGACACGCATCATGACACGCTCCGCACAGCGAAGAAGCCGCCGGTAGTTTAGCACCGTCTTTCAGCCCTGTCAGAACCGGAGATACTATCGAACCAATCGGACCCGGATATACCCAGCCATAGGAATGCCCGCCAACCTTGCGATAAACCGGGCACGCGTTCATGCACGCTCCACAACGGATGCAGTTCAGAGCCTCTCGCAGACTCTCATCTTGCAATAGACGATCACGTCCGTTGTTCATGATGATCAGATGAAACTCTTCCGGACCGTCTTCTTCATCACGCGATCTCGGACCGTTGACCATCGTGACGTAACATGAAATCTTTTGCCCTGTCGCCGATCTAATCAATATCCGAAGCATTGCGCTTAAATCAGCAACTGATGGCACCAACTTCTCCATACCCATAGCCGCGACGTGGATGCGCGGCATGGAAGTCGCCATTCGTCCATTCCCCTCATTCGTCACCAGCACTATCGAACCCGTCTCGGCAACCGCGAAATTGGCACCCGTTATCGACATGTCAGCACGTTGAAACACAGTCCGCAACATCTCGCGAGCCTGACGTGTCAGTTCCTCCGCCGTTTCTCGACGCTCAGACTTCGACTCTTCTGCCAGAAGGTCCGCAACTTGATCTTTGCTCTTGTGAATCGCCGGTGCGATGATATGGTACGGCGTCTCATTTGCCAGTTGAATGATGTACTCGCCAAGATCGGTCTCCACTACTTCGATCCCATCCGCCTCTAAGAGATGATTGATTCCCATCTCTTCAGATACCATCGATTTGCTTTTGATCACCGTCTCTACAGCGTTGCGTCTAGCCAGCTTACGCACATAGGAGTTCGCGTCGGCGGCGTCATTGGCGAAGTAGACTTTTCCGCCGTTTTTCTCGACATTCGTAGCCAGCATCTCTAAGTAGTAATCGAGATTCGCTATCGTGTGATCTTTTATCGCCTTTCCCAGAGTGCGTTGCGCTTCCCAGTTTTCAGTCGCGCCGGCCGCGGCGATGCGCGCACGATGAAATCCGTTGTATACAACCTCATGCGCCTGCTGCAATCGCACATCGCCAAGCGTCCGCGATGCCGCAATGCGAAACTCTCGGGTTTGGGAATTCATGACATATCGCCCCGATACACGCTAGATCGAGTATCTAGCAGCTCTGCTATATGCACTACCTGCACATCTGAACCACGACGTCGTAACCCACCCTGCATATGCATTATGCAACCCGTATCACCCGCGATCAACGTTGATGCGCCAGTAGCCAAAACGTTGTCCAGTTTCTCATCGAGCATCGCCGTCGAGATATCTGACATCTTGACTGAGAACATGCCGCCGAAACCGCAACAAACCTCATCCCGTTCCATTCGTCTCAAATCGAGACCCTGCACGTTTTCCAGCAGAACCTTTGGCTGTTCATCAACGTGCAGTTCTCGCAAAAGATGACAGCAACGATGATAAGTGGCATCGATACTCGCATGAACGTCCAAGTCTTCAACGCCAAGCACATCAACGATAAACTCGGTGAATTCATATATCCGTTGGGAAAGTTTTTCAGCACGCATCAGATCATCAGGATCGTCTCGAAAAAGCTCCTTGTAGAAATTACGCACCATCGCGACGCAAGAGCCTGATGGACAGATAATTGGTCCCTCAGTAGCTTCAAAGACATCCAAAAAACGTGATGCTACCGGACGCGCGTCATTGCGGAACCCGCTGTTGAAGGCCGGTTGCCCGCAACACGTCTGGTCCACCGGAAAATGTACCTCAATCCCGTTCGTTTCAAACACCCTGACTACACTTTTGCCGACTGAAGGGACGAATTGGTCGACCAAGCAGGTTACAAACAGGTTGACTCTTTTGGGCTTTTCCGATGCGCGCTGGATATCCATGACTTATTCAGCATAAAACCAGCAGACCGATTTTCAGCTATGCTCACTGCTAAACTTGGGATATGTCAGGGCGTGTTTACCCAAACGGTGCGACTCAACTGATGATTCGCAGCTTCAAACCATGAGGTCCAACAAGTGAACAGTGGGCGGCAACAAGACGTTACGGTGGTCGGAGCCGGGCTTATCGGCTTGTCGACCGCGATGCAGATGCTGCAGCGCAAACCAGGCATCAAATTAACCGTTGTTGAAAAAGCCGACGGTCCAGCATCGCAACAATCCGGACATAACAGCGGCGTAATCCACTCCGGCATCTACTACAAACCGGGATCATTCAAGGCGAAGTTCTGCGTCGAAGGACGCGCCACCATGACGCAGTTCTGCAGAGACAACGAGATCCCAGTCTGGGTGTGTGGAAAACTCATCGTCGCAACTAATCCGCAGGAAGAAGCACGACTCGAAGACCTCTTTGAGCGCGGAACCAACAACGCAGTAGAAGGACTGCGTATCGTAGACCGTGCTGAAATGGCCGAGATCGAGCCATACGTCAAAGGCACTAGAGCACTCTACGCACCAAAGACCGGCATCGTCGACTATCGCAAAGTGGCAGACGTATACAGCGAAAAAGTCCAGTCCCTCGGCGGACAGATCATCTACAACTCCGAAGTCAAGAGCATCAGCAACGGCCAGCGTAGATCCGACGGCGCCAACTACACGATAGCGACAACCTCTGGCGACATCGACACAAAAACACTGATCAACTGCGCCGGACTACATTCAGATATCGTCGCTGCGATGAGCGGGGTAGACCCCGGGTTACGCATCATCCCATTCCGTGGCGAATACTACACCCTCGCGAAATCCAGCGAGCACATGGTCAAGGGGCTGATATACCCCGTGCCAGACCCTGCATTCCCATTCCTCGGCGTTCATCTCACGCAAACCATGAAGGGATGGGTAGAAGCCGGACCTAATGCCGTTTTAGCCCTCAAGCGCGAAGGATATCGCAAACGAGACTTCTCGTTCGTCGATTTCGGCAAGACGGTCTCCTTCCCCGGTTTCTGGAAAATGTCGATGCAGAGCTGGAAGATCGGATTGTGGGAAATGAACCGATCTTTACGAAAAGGCGTATTTCTCCAGAGCCTCCAGAAATTAATGCCTTCACTCAAAAGGTCGGACCTCGCACCCGGCGGCTCTGGCGTTCGTGCTCAAGCGGTTCACAGCGATGGCACACTCCTAGACGACTTCCGCATCGACGAGAGCGGCACTGCAGTACATGTGTTAAACGCTCCATCGCCAGGCGCCACCTCTTCGCTAGTAATCGGCAACTACATAGCCGACAAAGCGGAAGCCAACTTCAGCCTGTAAACCGCACCGTTCCCTATCCCATTCGTAGCCTAAGATCAGAAGAGGCGCGCGTCCCTCAACCCGACCGCATCAACTCTTCAGCCGACTCTAGCGCCCTCTTCACACCCATAAGAAACTGCACCGCCTGCGCACCTTCTACAACCCGGTGATCGTACGTCACTGCCAAATACATCATCGGACGAATCGTAATCAGGCCATCAACGACTACCGGCCGATCCACGATATTGTGCATCCCAAGAATGCCAACTTGCGGCGGATTCAATATCGGGGTAGACATCATCGATCCGAACACGCCGCCATTCGTTATCGTAAATGTACCGCCAACCAAGTCAGACAGCGAAAATGAGCCCGTACGCGCCTTGTCGGCGAAACCACGAATCTCAATCTCGATGTCGGCAAACGATTTCCGATCAGCATCGCGAATCACCGGCACTACCAAGCCATGATCACTCGCAACGGCAATCCCGATGTCGTAGTACTCCTTGTAGACCAGTTGATCATCGTCCAACTCCGAGTTCATGATCGGGAAAGATTTCAGGCTGCTCAACACCGCCTTTACGAAGAACGACATGAAACCCAACTTGACACCGTTGCTAGCCATGAAGTCGTCCCCAGCATCGCGTCGTATCCGTATCACTTCAAACATGTCCACTTCGTTGTACGTCGTGGTCATGACCGTCTCGGCCTGCACCTGAGCCATTCTACGCGCCGTAGTAAGCCGGCGGCGTGAAAGACGTTCTCGCCTTGTAGGCCTGGCATCCTGATCCTGACGCAGTTCCGATATTTGTGATGCAACGAACGATTGATCCAACGGCGGTCGATTTTCAGAGGACGCAACCGATGCTTCCGATTCCGACTTGGTGCGAGTCGATTCAGCGTTATCTGGATTCGAAGGCGGCGCCGGGCCAAGAAACGAACTCATATCGATCTCTACGAAATCGTCGTCTTCGTCAGAGATTTCAGCATCAGCTGCACCCGAAGCATCGATGTTGATCGCATCACCCGTCGTGTCAGCATCATCCACAACAGATTCTGATGCTGCATCGCTGCTTACCGTCTCTACTTCAGATAAGAACTCGCACAATGCATCGCCCGGTCTTACTACATCATCCACTTGCTTGAACAACGCTCCCATCACACCGCTGCGTACCGCGTTGATCTCTTGAACCGCCTTGTCGGTATGAAGTTCGACGATTGGCTCTCCGATTAGGACCGCATCGCCTTCATCTTTGAACCACCTGCCAACTGATGCTTCAAAGACCGATTCACCGAAATCTGGAGCGACTATCTCTGCCATCGATTGCTATCCGTCCTATTCAAGGTTCCGCTCTGTCCAAGTACTGGAAACCTCTGATCAAGTAGGGGCGGTTCGCGACCCGCCCCTACTTGATCAGAGGTTTCCCTGCGTCTATCCCACCTCTTCAATCTTACGAAAATCTCAACCCTAGTTGCCTGAACTATGTTGTGAATGATTGGCTACGCTTCCCAATCCACCTGACCCTCTACAACTTATAGGAAGAGGAATCATCTCAATCACCGTTTATAAAACCACCGAAGTAAAATTAGATCATCAACCCTCAATTTGCATGTGCCGTATGATCACGTCAGAACACATAGAAACTGCCAGAAAATTCCTTCTTGATGCCGATCGCGAGTTTGAGCAGGGTGACATCCTGCAGGCATCAGAAAAACTATGGGGCGCAGCATCTCACGTCGTACTAGCAGAGATGCGGCAACGTGGGATAGCGCCCTCGGGACATAAGGCCACCATCAACGCGGTTGAACAGATAGCCTACGATTACGAAGAACCGTCGTTGCGGTCCCTCTTCACATCTGCCGAGATGTTACACGCCAACTTCTACCACGGATTTCTAGACATCGACAGATTCTTGGAACATCGCAATCTGACGCGCCAGTTCGTGGAAACAATGTTGGCGTTGAACACCTGATTGCTATCACCATATCCCATGTGCCTTAGAGGATGAAGGTGATTGGCGACAGGGTGCATCTTCTCGAACTCTTAGCGTTCTAGCTGAATATCTGCACAGGTAGATGTTCTAACGGAACTCGTAGTGGCGGTTCGCGAACCGCCACTACTTGATCAGAGGTTTACTATTCCAAATTCAACGCCGTTCTTATAAGTCTGTCTTGCTGTTTGCGGTGCAGCCAGTTGGAGCCAGATGCCGGACTCGGGCTGCGAGGTCGCCCGATGTAACGCACGTCAGTCTTTGCTATCGATGCTAACGGACTTCTCACAAAGTCCCAGGCTCCTCGATTGCGCGGCTCTTCCTGCAGCCAAACTACGTCTTCATAGTTCCCAAATGATTCAAAGGCATTCTTTATCAGCTCGTCCGGGAACGGGTAGAGCTCTTCGATGACGATAAGCCCGATGTCTTCGACTTTATCAAGGTCTGGATGAGTGTCAAGATCTGCCAATATCTTTCCACTGCAAAGCACGATGCGTCTCACTTGGTCAAGATGCGAGTTCGGCATAACCAATTTACGTATCGGCCTAAACTCGTCATTCGTGAGATTTTCAAATGAACTTGCCGCCGATGGATGTCGCAACAAACTTTTAGGAGTCATCACAACCAACGGGCGAGCGCGTTCGGGTTCGCTCAACAATGCTGCCTGTGTCCGCAACAAGTGAAAGTACTGCGAAGATGTCGTCGGGTTTGCGATGCGCATGTTGCCGCTCGAAGCAAGATCTAAGAACCGCTCCAAATGGGCGTGGGAATGATTTGGTCCCTGCCCCTCGTAACCATGCGGCAATAGCAAAACCAAATTCGAGCGTTGTCCCCACTTCTCGCGAGCCGATACCACCATCTCATCGATGATTGACTGTGCATTGTTCACAAAATCCCCGAACTGTGCCTCCCACAAAACCAGGCTAGATTCTGAAAACACGCTGTAGCCATGTTCAAATCCCACCGTTCCAGCCTCGGACAATGGACTGTTGAAGATTGAGAAACTAGCTCCATCTACCCGGTTCAATGGGCAATAAGTTCGCCCGGCGATAGTTTCCCACACCACCGCGTGACGTTGACTGAAGGTGCCTCGTGCACAATCCTGTCCTGTCAAGCGCACGGCAATGCCATCCTGCATCACCGATCCCATGGCCAAGACTTCTGCATGCGCCCAGTCGATGCTATTGGCATCTGGGGTCTCTAACGCCTCAGCACGGCGTGCAAATACCCTGGCAACCGTGGGATGCAGGCTGAAACCGTCTGGAATGACACTGATCGCGGCATTCAATTTGCTCAACGATTCGGCGTTAACCGGCACTTCATGATATTTCTCGCCTTGCATCGGTTCGGGGGTCAAACCTAAGTCGGGCGGTTCTTGCCGTTGAGTTCCAGCCCCCGATCCATCAACTATCTGCATCGCCGAACTTAACGCGTTGCGCGTAGCTGCCTTATAGCCATCCACATCTGATTGTGAAACTACCTCTTCGTTGATCAACCTTGTCGCCCACTGTTGGCGCAACGTCGGGTGCTTCGCAAGATGTTCATACATTTGGGGCTGCGTGAAGCGAGGTTCGTCATTTTCGTTATGTCCATGTCGGCGATATCCAACAAGGTCAATCACGAAGTCTTTACGAAACTTCAATCGATAAGATACAGCCATTTTCGCGACTAACGCACAAGCTTCGATATCCTCGGCATTTACATGAACAACTGGGATCTCGAAACCGCGTGCAATGTCTGAGCAATACTGTCCAGAATAGCCTTCGTGCGGCTCAGTGGTGAAACCGAGCTGATTGTTGGCGACCACATGGATCGCGCCGCCTACGGTGTAACCGTCGAGATTGATAAGGTTCAGCGATTCGGCCACGATGCCCTGCCCGGCAAATGCTGCGTCGCCGTGTATCAACAACGCCATCGACTCTAGCTGCGGATCGTCCCCTAAAGCAACCGCGTCCTGTTCGGCCCTGACCGCGCCTAAAACAACAGGCATCACCATTTCCAAGTGACTCGGATTCGGCAGCAACCGCAATTGAATGTCCGTACTGCCGTCTTGATTCACATCTACATCCGCTCTAGAGCCGAGATGGTATTTGACATCGGTCATCCAACCAGAAGCCTCCATCGCCGCCAAGTGCGCGAAACGCCCTTCCAAGAATCCCGTGAGCAACGATTCGTACGGCTGCTCGAGCAGATGCGCCAACACGTTCAACCGGCCACGATGCGGCATACCCATCACGATCTGTTTGACATTAAACGCCGATTGCAGGATTATCTGATCAATAAGCGGAATCAACGCGTCCAGGCCTTCAATGCTGTACCAACGCTTACCGGGGAATGTTGCGTGCAGGTACTCTTCGAAACACTCCACCTTGCTCAGCAACTCCAGCTGAAATCGCTTCTGCTCATCAGTCAGGAACTGCATAGCAGACTGGTTTTCTACCTGATGTTGAAGCCAAAGACGCTCTTCTACGCTGTGGATATGGTCAAATTCATACCCGATTGTGCCACAGTAATACGATTGCAACTCCTCAATCGATTCTCCGATTGTGGACTTCGCCAACCAAGGTCGGATCTCATCATGCACTTCAGCTAAAAGCTGGGACGATGCCGCAAGTGTCTCAGCCAAGATGCCAAAACGTTCCGGACGTAGATGGGCATCACTACGTGGCATCAGACCCAACGGATCAATTGTTGCCGCTTGGTGCCCGTCTTCACGAATCGCACTGATCAATCTTTCTACGCGGACTATCTGATCAGCAGAAATCTCTGACGCAGAAACCGCGGCGGAAGGGATTTCATTGGTTGCGGATGCTGCCTCCAAACCAGACATCTTTGCGGCGATTTCTCGATTGAGAACGCCAGGCGCAAAAGCCACTTTGAAATCGGGATCCAAAAGTAGACCGTCGTAATCGAAATCGGCATCCACGTCACCACCGTTATCAGATACAAAAGATGTGTAATCGCCTTCTATAATGCCGCTTGCATAAGCCTCGTTCAAACCACCGAATACGCCCTGCAGAGTTTCAGATGATGTATCGCTTTGTTGGCCGATTATCTCTTGCATCATGTCAATTCTTCTACTTATGCTCAACGCATCCGACTTGGCGACTGCCAAAAGTCGGCATTCTCTCCCAGAAGGTGCTTCAGTCCAGATGTCGCATCCGATAACGCCCGTTCAACGTCTTCAGGAAGGTCGTAGTCGAAACTTGGAACGTTCAGAGCTACCTCATCGGCGTTGCGAGCACCTACCAAAAGACTCGTTACACCCTTTTGCGCCAGCAACCAGGCCAATGAAATCTTGGCCGGATGCTCTCCAGCCTCATCTGCAATCCTCAACACCGAAGCTATCGTAGCGAACGTCGCGTCTTCACAACCATCCTCACCATGTATCGCCTGTTCTCGATCTCGGTGGAAATGACGGGTTCGCGCCAGTCCTGGTGGAACATCGTCCGCTGTAGCATATCGTCCTGTCAGCAAACCTTGTTGCAATGGGCTGTAGCAGATGATGCCAACATCGTTTGCGGCGCACTGTGGCTTGATCGCAAACTCCAACGCGCGCCATAGCAGATTGTAAGGAAGTTGGTTCGTCACTATTGCCCCGCAATCCAATATATCCGTAAGATCGCGAACCCCGAAATTACATACACCAATAGCCCTAACCTTGCCATTCTCCTGCAGTCTCAATAGTGCGGACATAGTGTCTTCAATTGGCACGTCATGGTTGGGCCAGTGAATCTGATACAGGTCAATACGGTCTGTCTGCAATCGTTTCAGGCTAGCTTCACAATGCTTTGCGACGAGAGATGGATGCAAATTAGAGTTGCCTATCTTAGTCGCTATCACCGCTTCGTCACGATGACCCACAAGGGCTTTGCCAAGTACATCTTCAGAATTTGAATCGTCGACATAGCCTTCGGCAGTGTCGAAAAATTGCACCCCAGATTCAAGCGAAGCGTGAACCGCGGCTATGGATTCTCGATCATCTTGCGGTCCCCAGACCTTCCCGCCGGCGAACGGCCAGCATCCAAGTGCCATTCGGGACACTTTGATATCGGTATTGCCAAGAGTTGCGTATCGCATTTCCGTTCCTAGACTAGCGATTGTTTTGGATTATGCCAAACTCCATAATGCCAATTGGCTCAGCGCCGTGATCCATTGGCGGGAGTGCAAGGGAGTCGAACCCTCCGCGCACACCGAAGGGCGCACGCCAGCGGATTTGAAGTCCGTGAAGTCCACCGGGACCCATCCACTCCCACGTCCTCCTCAATCTCGATATTAAAGCGAAAGAACGTCAATTTTGTTTGTCAATCTGACAAATATAAAGAAAGGGGCGGTGCTTGAACCGCCCCTTCCCTAGCAATGAGCCAATCACCAAACTGCAATCAGGCGCTCATCTGCAAAACGCCCTGCAACTTCGCGGTGAGAACGCTTTCAGGCACCGCACCAACCACCTGCTCCACCGGGCGACCATCGTTGAAGATCAACAACGTTGGGATACTACGGACGCCATACTGACCAGAAAGTCCAGGATTTTGATCGACATCTACCTTGGCGACTTTGACTACACCGTCATAATCGGCGGCGAGCTTCTCTACTACCGGGGCCACCATCTTGCACGGTCCGCACCACTCAGCCCAAAAATCTACAAGAACCGGGATTTCCGACGAAAGAACTTCAGACTGGAAATCGGCATCGTTTACTTCTATCGGATGTGCCATTTAAGTAACTCCGTTCATCTGCTAACCAACTCTTCTTGGAAACGTCGCTCAACATACAGAATATTGAACGCGCTCACCTCTCAAATTGTACAACCAAGAAACGCTAGCGGCAGTACTGATGGCGAAGCCGCCACCAAAATCAACCCGCCGCCAGATGCATCTCGGCAGCTACTGATACCCGTTCAACAGTGACCGATACTACGTCCAACGTTGGTACCGTAGGTGAAGGGTCGGGATACTCGCACTCCTCAATGTAAGTCGCAAGCTCCGCAAAAAGCGTAGTGCTTCTGACAATCCCCGGCAAGTCTTCCTCAAAACTCGCCACACCTTGAATGATCAGTTCACCCTTATCGTTCCTGACAGCTACCACATCCCCTTCCGAGACTCCAAGATTCTCAGCATCATCAGGATGCAGCTGAATCAACTCCTGACGATCGATGACGTTCAGATAGTTGCGTTCCGACAAGGTCGTCTCACGATCAGGCTGATGCAAGACTCGTCCCGGTGCGAAGTACATCCCATTTTGTGCAACCGATCCAAAATCAGGCTTTGATATCTCAAAACTGCCACCTTGCTCATCTGATTGATCAGACGTAGCTGTGATGATACCTCCATTCTCCAAGGCCTGATAGTTCAAACCTTCGTAACCAGGTATCACCGCGCACATCTCAGCAAAAACTGCCTCAGAGGTTTGGAAATCAAATCCAGATGCGCCCATCTTTTCAGCCAGTCCCGAAAACAATCGCCAGCCAGTGATTTCATCGAATTTTGAAGTGCTAGTAGCACGAATCAGCTGCACACGAGATTCGAGATTCGTAGTGGTTGATGTCTGTTCGGAAAACGGAGCAGCTGGAAACACGATGTCCGCCTTTGCCGTCATCTCATTGTCAAAGACCGACGAAACAATTAATGTTTCAAGATTCGTCAATGCTGCGTCCACATCTTCCAGATGTTTTGCACCGTAATTGATGCCGTCAGCCATCACTATCGCCGCTTTGATCGAACCGCTTCGCATCCCATCGAAGATTTCACGCACACCAGACGGTGCAGACTCAGGCAACTCGGTTCCCCAAGCATCGCTTAAGCGCAATCCCAAAGCCGAATCGTGGGTAAGCGGCCTACATCCAACCTCTCCAGAACCACGCGTGTTGGCACCAACGTAGAGCGGATACACCCCCTGTCCCGGCCCATCAGCGGTGCCGTTGAGCATTCTCAGATTCATTACCGCATCAACCAAATCAGCACGACGATCCTCCTGAATCGCGTCTAATCCAAACAACACTGCCATCTCAGGGGCACTTGCAAGAACCTTAGCAGCTTCTACAAACTCGTCAATATCTACTTCACAAAAATACGCGAGACGTCCCAAATCATAGTCCCAGAGCGAGGCTTTGAATTGCTCCGAGTTCTTCGTGTGATCGTGAAGGTAATGGACATGCTCCAGCGTCAGATCAACCACCGCACGAGCGATACCCATCACTGCCATATGCGTAGTTACCATACGCGGACGGATCCAAACATCGGCGTATCGCGTCAACTCAGTTTCACGCTGATCAATGACGACGATCTTGGCCCCACGTTTCGCCGCCATCTTGACAGGTACCGCAAGAACGTTCTGCTCCTCAGTGGGATTCCCCGAAATCACCAACACCGACTTAGAGTTCTCTATATCCCAGACAGGTCTCTTGGTCTGATTGATATCCCAACGCTCTTCGATACGCGCTACTAAATCATCGATCAAGTTGTGCGCGCTATCGACATTGTTGGTCTTAAGAACCGTGCGAGCGAACTTCTGAGCCAGATAGTTATCTTCATTGCTGCCGCGCGGCGATGCAATGACCGCAACTTCATGTGGCTCGTACTTTGACAAGGCGGCAGCAGCAGCATTAAAAGCCTCATCCTGGTTCGCATTGGTCAGTACGCCGTTTTTTCTGAAATACGGACGCTTGAGTCGTGAACGATGATTCGGGTAGTCATACCCGAACTTGCCCTTGAAGCATGCCTGACCTTGGTTAGGAGCGCCGTTCACATCCCCGCGGAATCTGATCACCTTGTCAAAACGGTTCACCTCCGCAATCATCTGGCAGCCAACCGCACAATTCGTACACGTAGTCGTAACCTGTCGGCTCGCTTTCTCCCATTTGTACTCGCGTTCTACCAACGCACCAGTCGGACACACATCGATGCAGGCTCCGCAGAACTCACAACCCGACTCCATCAAAGACGTCCCATGCGATGTCCCCACCAAAGACACTCCCGAACGCGACACAAGAGTCAACGCCGTATCGCCACGAACCTCGTCGCAAACACGCACACACCTAGCACACACGATGCAAAGGTTATAGTCGCGGTCGTAAAGCGGATCATCAGCATGAATCGGCAAGTCGCGGCGGTTGTAGTTGAGCGGCGTACGAAGATCCAACTCCACCGAACGAACCGTATCCTTCAGTTCGCAACGCTCGTTCTTCGGACAAATAGTGCAGCGATCAGTAACATCGACGTGGCGTTGACACACATCCTGAGGTCCGCACAACTCGATGCGATGACACGTCAAACAACCATGCGGGTGTTCCGACATCAACAACTCAATGATGCCACGACGCAACTCGCTGACCGATTCGTTCTTCGTCTCAACCGTCATATCCGGCATCGGCGAAGCGGTGCAGGAAGCCAAAGTCATCTTCCTACCGTTAGCTTCCGTGTCAACCACACACGTTCGACACGCTCCGTAAGGCTTCATGCCAGGGAAGTAGCAGAGATATGGGATGTAGATGCCAGCTTCTAACGCAGCCTGCAGTATCGTCTGACCAGGCGCAGCCTCTAATTGCTGACCATCGATGGTGAACTTGATTGGATCGGGCATGTCAACCTTTGCCGTCAGTCATCTGTGTCAAGGGATTAAGGTCGGGTTCGGCTGGGCAGAATCATCGAACCGTCACCAAATGGACCCGATTTCTCAAGCTCCCCATTGAAGCGCTTCTCAAACTCGGCGCCGAAATAGTTGATTGCCGAAGAGATGGGATTGTAGCCCAGCTGCCCGTGTCCGCAAAGAGAACCTATCTTCATGTTATTCCCAACCGTCTCGAGCAACTGCATATCTCCAGGCTTTGCTTCGTTCTTGCACATCCGATCAAGAACATCCAACATGTGGGTGTTACCTAAACGACAAGGGAAACATTTGCCGCAAGATTCGAATTGATTGAACGCCACCAGGTTCCTGATGAGGTCCACAACGTCAGTAGTCTCATCGCCAACGATGATGCCGCCTGAACCTAGTATCGCCCCTGACTTGGCCATCGCATCAAAATCGATCTCCGTGTCGAAGGCAGCTTCTCCCATTACACCACCCAATGGTCCACCCGTCTGCAACAACTTGATGCGCTCCGAACCATCTGCAACGCCGCCACCGATATCTTCCAATACTTGGCGAATCGTCATACCCATCTCGACTTCGTAAAGCCCCGGACGCTTGATGTGCCCCGTCAGACACACCAACGCGGTGCCCGATGAAGATTCCGTCCCTACCCGCTTGAAATCTTCACCACCGGCAGAGACGATGCTGGGAACATAAGCGATCGTTTTGACATTGTTGATGTTGGTCGGCTTTTGGAACAATCCCGCTTGGGCCGGAAATGGAGGCTTGTAACGAGGCGTGGAACGCTTGCCTTCAATCGCCTCCATCATCGCCGTCTCTTCGCCAGCAACGTAAGAATCGCCAGTCAGCGAAACTTCCATCTCAAATGAAAACTCAGAACCCAAGATGTCCTTGCCAAGAATACCATTCTCATAAGCTTGGTCAATCGCGCGTCGAGTAGCCTCGATCGGAATATCGTGTCCCTGACGGATAAATACGACGCCGTGCGTAGAGTTGGTAGCGTATCCGTTGATGATCAAACCTTCGATCAGTCGATGAGGATCACTTTCCAGTATTCCCTTGTCGTTGAAAGCACCCGGGTCGCCTTCCTCGCAGTTGCATAGGACGTACTTCACCGGAGCCTTGCTAGGCGCAAGGAACAACCACTTGAGACCAGTAGGAAACGCCGCGCCGCCTCTTCCGCGCAAGCCAGACGTCTTCACCTCTTCAAGCACCTGTTCCGGCATCATCGACAGAACTGCTTTGTTGAGCGCAGAATAGCCTTCTTGAGCGACGTACTGCAAGATGTCCAAGGGATCGATATTGCCGAAATTCGCCGTAAGCAGCTTCTTTTGATGCGCGTTGACTGGCAACTGATCCCAAATCGGCAAGCCAGTCACGTATCGATCAGGATGTCCAGAGTATGCATATGCCGATTCGTGCAACGGATGGTCATCACGTCCATCTACATAGTGGGCAACTATATCGGGCACCATTTCAGGCGTGACGTTGGCGTGGAATACACGATTGCCTCTTGGCACTACAACATCGACAATCGGCTCGAGGTACATCGATCCGTGCGCACCAACCATCGATAGTTTGATCTGATCAGCACCGTCCGGACCAAACGGTTCCAGGGCCTCATATACCGACTCTGCGCCGGCAGCTTGACCCGAAGCGCCATATCCAACTCGTACCCACGGCTTATCGCCGTTGACCAGGTCTTCCCAGTACCTCCGTGCGCGATCGCGCAGCAAAGCATACGGCGTACGTTGACGCATAGCCTCAGCGTAGGTGTCTACCGGTGTTTCAATGCGCGATACCATTGTCCAACTCACGTTTCAGATCAGAGATGTACGCCTTCGCCGATTCTGGAGTGGCACTTCCAGACAGGACATGATCACGAGCGATCACTGGCGCTTGGGCACAGGCGCCTAGACATGTGCTGTACCGCAACGTGACCTTGCCATCAGCACTCGTGTCTTCACTATCGATGCCAAGCGCGTCTTGTACCGCCTTCAACACATTTTGCGCACCCATCAGATGACAAGTAGGTCCCCAACAAACATCAACCGTTGTCAAACCAGGCGGCGTGAAGCGGAAATTGGTATAGAACGATGCAACGCTCCAAACGTCATTGATCGTTGCGTTGCAGAAGATCGCAGTCTCCTCAACCGCCTCATCAGGAATGTAGTGCAACTCGTCTTGAATGGCAAGTAAAGAAGACAATACGGTTACGCTCTGCGGCCTGTCTTTGCCAGATGTCTGAGACTCCAATGCGGTGCGGATACGGTTCCTCAATGCTGGACGGGTTTGTTCCTGAGTTGTCGTCATGCTTTCACCAACAGCTCCGAAAATATCCTCGGAAATTCACTCACGCATCCACTATACGGTGCGTTCTAGTTGGAATCGTAACAGAGCATATCTCTGTAAGTGTGATGATACCTGAAGCGGCATCAATTCACGGCACCTTCAATCGCAGCCGCAACCATGTCATCCGAAACATCTCTCCGCATCGTAGGCATCATCACCACCTGTTCAACAATCGTTCGTTGCGGCATCGCCGCACACAGAAAAATCGCTTGTGCAATGTCCTCAGCTTGCATCATCGTCGAACGGTCATCCGCGTCAGGTGGACGCGGGCGGTTTTCGAGAATCGGAGTATCCACCTCTCCAGGCATAATCGCGCAGGCACGTATCCCGTGCTTCGTGAGTTCAGTATTCATGCCGCGAATCATATTCAAAGAAGCCGCCTTTGCCGCACTGTACGGCGCACCACCCATCAAACCCGGATTCAACGCCGCCATCGATGATACCGTGATCACCGTTCCGGCGCCATGTTCAATCATGTTGCCCAACACCGATTGCGTCAACCGGTAAACCCCTTCAACGTTGACTTTGAACACCGATTCCCATTCCTCCGGCCCCACATACCTGATCGATCTGACTCGACTGCTGTGTCCTGCGTTATTCACTAAAATATCGACCCTGCCAAAATGCTCAACACTCCATCTACCCAAATCAGCCGCCGCATCGCCATTCTCCAAATCGGTCGGCCGGACTTTGGCTTGAACACCAAATTTACGCGCCGCGTCCGCAACCTCATCCAAAGGCGCCCGCCGCCGTCCCGCCAATACCAATGACGAGCCAGCTTCGGCAAACATCAAAGCAGCCGACCTGCCGATCCCGGTTCCGGCACCTGTAATGATCGAGACCTTTCCGTCTAGCAAGCCCATGCGGCTCCTCTCCTCAGTAGATTGATAGCGATTCTTAACCAACACGCATATTAGGTTAACTCAGAGCCACCGACTAAAATGCCGTAAACCAGATTCAATCCAACCGCCAGCCGGACCATCCCGTTTTCGCGTCCTGCAACATCAGCTCAGCAACCTCGCGTCCCATTCGAATCGAGTAGTTGGTACCACGATCTTCGGGATATATCTGCGTCGTGTTGGCTAGGTAGATACCCTCGAACGGAGTTCGGTGCGACGGTTTGCGCGCACCGTAGCGAGTGCCGATGATCGGCTGCGCAGCACTCACGGCATTGTGGTGCACTGCCTTGACCCAAGATCGGTCGAAATTCGGATTGAACTTGGGAAGATGATCGAAATACACCTCCGTCAATTCATCTGGCGATAGGTTGAACAGTTCATCCTTGCGGTGCAGATAGTTTGTGAGATACACCACGTGCCGATCGTTGTACCACTCCTTCGGCAACATGTTGGTATGTTCGATTATCCCCAGAAAAGGCACATCATCTGAAGCGATGTTCATCCAATAAAACTCTGTCAATCGGCGATCCAACTCGAGTATCACCACCACCGCAGCGAGATACTCGACCGATTCGAGACGGTTCAGATAGCCAGACGGCATGTTATCCATCAACTTAGGCATCGTGAAAGATGGCACGGTGGACAACACGCAATCAAACATGTCAATCGATTTACTGTCGCTCGCCATCGATTCAATTCCCACAAGCCCCGATTCGTTTCGAGGCAGTATATTAGTGACCGGGTTTTCGATGCGGATGCGACCGTTCATCGATTTGATCGCTTCCGACAGTGCGTCGAATACAACGTCAAAACTGCCAGTCGGATAACCCAAAACCTCTTTTGCCAAAAGACCTTCTCGCGATGCGAAGCGAGTCTGTATCTTAGACCAGAACCACGGCATTCCAACCTCTCCGTAGAAGCGTCCGAATTTGCCACGCAACAAAGGATTCCACAACACTTCATACGCCTTCCCGCCCAACTTATCGCTCAACCATTCATCTGCAGTGTAAGGTTCCAAACTCTGCCAATCTTTTATGCGTTGGACCCTCAAAGTAAAGAGACCCATGCGAATCCTCTCCCAAATCGGAATCGCACTGAAACGCAATAGATCGAATGCCGTCGTTGTGCGATGCAGACCAGCATCAACGTAAGTTCCTACGTTAGAGGGGTACCACTGCATCGAATCGCCGATGCCCAGTTCCTCCATCAAATCAAGGATCGCATGATCGTTTGTGAACAGATGATGGTAGCCGCGTTCCAACGGATACCCGCCCACCGGGATAGTAGACGCCTGACCACCGATGAACGGAGCCGATTCGTAAACAATGACTTCATGTCCCGCTTTTGCGAGGTCATAGGCGGCACTCAGTCCAGCTGCACCAGCGCCTACAATACCGATCTTCATGGATTTATCTCCGCGCGCGGGCTTTGCATATCGCTATCGGAACTCATCTTTTCTGCAGGCTCATGCCGTGCGGCTCGCGCACCGCGCGCCAGATTGATCATCGATGTTTTGTCGACGAGCAGCAATATCGCACCAGCAATCGTCACCGGACCCCAAAGCACCACGTGAACCGTAACCGCGTACGCAGCCGCCAAATCGGCATCTACTCCCAGAGCAGTCAATGCAAGCGCACCAAAAAAATCGAACGGTCCCCAGCTGCCAGCGCTTGAAGGCAAGACACCTGCCAAGTTCGCCGCCGCGCCAAATACCACAACAGCAGCCATGAATTGCAGCTGACTATCGAAAACGCTTCGGATGTCAAAACCGAGCGCAATGACGTAGTACATCCCGATCTCTGCAATCCACACTGGCAACGACAACACAATCACATTCAGCAATCCACGCCAACTACGAACCGCGGTCAAACCTTCTATAAGATTCATCGCCATGTCGATGACCCGGTACTTCAAACGCATCGGAAGGAACAACAACACACGTGCAAGCATCCACCGAATTCTCGCCGCAGAAACGATCACAACGTACGCGACCATGGCGAAAACTAAAGTGAACGGCAGAAGAGCCGCGAACACCAAAACCGGAAGACCCCCCGGCACATCATCAGCGATGAAATCCAACGTCGATTGAACACCGATCGCGCCGACAATCGCCGCAATCGCAACCAACAGCAACAAAGCGATCACATCCGAAGCGCGTTCAAGCGCGACAGTCCCGAACCCGGTTAATGTGCTGATGCCTTCGCGCAGGCTCAGATAGTAGGCGCGCATCAACTCACCGATCCGAATCGGAATCAAATTGTTCGCCATGTATCCTACGACCACGACTGGAAACAGCGCCCGTCTAGTTTCGCCACCAGTGATCGGTACCAACAAATATCGCCAACGCACCGTTCGGAACCACAACGCGAGAACGTACAACCCAAGCGACGGAATCGTATATGCATAGTTGGCCGAAGCCAAGACATCGATGACCTTATCGAAATCGACGAAAAACACTGCCATCAAGGCAAGGAACGCGGCACTTCCGAGCAGGCCGATCCAAAATGCAGGACTGTTGATCAATTCACGAAGCCAAGATCGGTAGTGACGTGCCCTCTATGTTGCCCAAATCACACATCAGTGTCATCTAAGCGGGGCCGACGGGGTGTCGTCGCGGAAATAGACATACGAATCGATGTATCCAAGATCCTTCGGCAACTCACGATGGAACCAAAAATCTACGATCGGACGCAACAACGCGCGGTCGGTAAGACCATTCCAAACGTCGCCCGGTGTCTTGTTCTTGTAGATTTCCGGGAACCACCAGCGATGAATCATGTGACGCCCTTCGCCAAACGATTCCGGCAACGATTCCTTCACACTATCGTGGTTGCGCGCGTTGATAACCGCGATCGTACGCGACTCGCCAACTGACACGTCATCACCCTCCAGACTGATATAACCGACACCTTCAAAGTCACGCAAATACCAACTCCACGGCCATGAAAATCCGTCTCTGGTGTCGATGGCAACGCTAAATTCACTCTTGTCCCAAGCCAAGTCGCGTGCCACTTCAATCTCTTTGGCAGTCTGGTGCAAGTCCTGCGTCGTTTGGGTGTAAACCAGCATCTCTTTTGCAATATCACCGTGCGTGTATACCGCAACGAATCCAGCACGCAACGTAAACACAAACATCACCAACACTAGCGCGATCGCTACGACTCCAAGCATCTGTCGGAAACCCTGCGTCATCCCCGATTGCACCAGTACCAACACCGCGATCCCGCATATCGCGATCAGCGCCCACAGTTCAAAAAACTGACTCAGGTCACGAGTGTTCGAAATATCGAAGTTGTCATAGAACTCGAAAAATACCAGACGGTACAGCGCCACCAGAAAAAGCGGCGCCAACGCGAACACTAACCAACCTCTTCTGAACCAAACATATCGCCAGTCGATCCATTCCAACAAACGACCAAGGCTATACCCAGTGATAAATATGAACGGCACGGTCAGTTGCGCCAAAAGCCACGGCATCTTCTCGCCCGCAACTGACAACGCGAAGAAGGTTGCAAACGCCCAAAACAGCATGAACTGCATAAAACGAGATGCTTTCAGGGTCAGAGGCACCAAAAGCAGCGTCACAACACCCAACACCACAAATGGCAACACCAATATCGGCGACGGCGGCTCCGGCTTGAGGTAGTAGAGCGAATAGACCAGCGTCGTCGAAATCGTAAAACTCACCAAGCTGATAACTATCAGACCGATCGAACGCCAACCAGTTCGTATTGAATAGTAGAGACCAACTGCCAGAGCGGAAATCATCGGCAGAAATTCATATACCGATCCCAAGATGAAGTAGTAATACCACGGCTGTTCCCCCCGTCTAACATCCTGCTGCGCGATCCAATACCCCAGAGACTGCCAAACGCCAGTGATCACGCCCGGATAGTGACTGCCGAAGTTCGTCATGATCACCGCATAGATAGCCCAGAAAATCGCCAACGCAACCCAGAAACGCCGCCAGTTCCACCACGCTCCGATAAATACGCCTACCCCAAACGTGAGTAATGTGATCACCGTCGCTACTGTTGTAGCCGTCGCGCCATCAGGCGCACCGGTTGGCACATTAGGCGTACCCTCCACCGCTGCCAGCGTCAATCCGACCAAGTCTTGGAATATCCCAATCCCCGCGGCATAAAAAGGCGCCGACAGCCCTACCAGCAGAATCAGGATATGACCCGAGGGGCTGATCTCGCTCAGCCTCATATTGCCCAGTAAGACATCGCGAAGCTCATACCGCGTGACCCACGCGAAGAAGACGGCGAAGATTACCACGAAGATGTAAGCCGACTCCTTAGTCGCCATCGAAAAGGCTAGAACCGCTGCCGCGATGTAGAACCATCGATATCTGCGTTCCTCGATGTACCGCCAGATCGCGATCACCAGCACCGCGATGAACAGCGCCATCAATATGTCATTGCGCGCGAAGCGAGAGAAGTAAAAGAGCCCGGGTGAAAAGGTGAGCAACACCGAGGTGAGTAATGCTCCGACATCTCCCAGCTGTTTACGCAGCAACAAAGGCATCAGGATCAATGCCGAACCGAACAGCACCATCCCCAATCGCATGGTGAACTCTGAGTCGCCGAACAAGAAGAACATTCCCGCGATCAACTCGAACAGGAACATCCCATGCGTCAATGGGGTATGCGCGTAATCGCCACCGATCGATATTTGATAAGCGAAGTAACCGTGCAGACTCTCATCGTGATGAACCGCCTGATCTCCCAACCGCACCAATCTCATGCCCAAACCGATCAAGAAAAGCAACGCATAGATCGCATATTGAACCCTAGGCGACAAGGAAAATACAGTCGCCGTATCAACTACAGCTGAAGTCTTCCGAGAAACCGAAGTCCAAGCACCGTCTACCCATCGAACAGATATGCCTGTACCGCCGTCCGTACGCGCCGACGCTTCCTCGTCTGATCGGATATGTGCCGGTTCCAAACCTACTCTCCCAAGGCGTAGATGATCACTTTAGCGTTCTCGAACACACGATGGCCGAGACGATCGAATTTCTTAACATCTAATCCAGTATATTTCGCACGTTCATTCGGACTCAAAACAACGAAGTCTGCGCTGTAGCGGTCTATCAATGCGAGCGTCTCAGCGTCATCAGCACTGCTGTATATACGTTCGATATCGCTTTCTCGTTCTATCCACCACTCATCGCCGCCACGCCACTGACTCTGATGACCAGTCCAACCCAGAATCGTCGGTCTACCCGTGAAGCCCGAAAAGCGTCCGTGATGACTGTAGCTGTTGCCCGGAGCCTCCACAATCACATCGTCATTGCTGACGTTTTGGCGAATCCACTCCAAAGCTTCCGCCGTTTCTGAATCGCTGTTTTCCAAGAACGCAAGACCATCCAAAGTGAACTGCGTAGAGGATTCAGACGATTTGGCATCAGTAGCCGCGAAGGGGTAGTAAAGCGATATCACCAACAGGAACGTAGCTGCAAAAACACCGAATGTGCTGACATATAGCCAACGTCCCGACAGCAACGGATGGCGACGCATCCAGAAATAGATGCCGTAACCACCAGCTACCGCCAAAAATATCCAGACTTGATAGTAGAACTTGAAAACTGTGTTGTGGCGACCAGGGAAAAAGTCGTGCAGCCTGAACAACTCCGCAACGTAGAGCAACAATGCAGATATCGTCAACAGCATCAGCAAGACCTGCGTCCCATCATCAGCGCCACGCATCCCGCGTCGATAAGCGGCGACGAATAGTGCCACAAACACCACGCCGATAGACACCGAGAGCGGCAGTCGAGAAATCACGTCCAAGCCACCCGCATTGTCATTGAAACTGTAGTGCGTTACAACCCACCAAAAGTACAGAAGCGATACCAACGATGCCGAAATTATCCACGGCATCTTCTCCGAAACAATCTCCGGCATCATATGTCCAGAAAACGAGCGACGCAAGGTTGTAAATTCGCTCCTGACTGTCGGAAGCAAGGTAGCCACAGCAAACGCGGCTACCACGGATATCAATCCACCCCATACCGTCAAAAAATGAACCGGACGTGTCGCATACTTAGTCGGAACTAACGGGGGAAACTGGATCTGGCTCTGAGCCGTGAATAGGTAATAGTTAACAAAAAACGCAGAACCTACCAAAATAACGGTCATCAATGGAAAAGATGCGACGCGAATAGCGCTCAAATGGACCCTGCCGTTTTCTCGATAAGCTTTCATGTAAACCACCGCACCTAGCATCAGAAACGTCCACAACATGTCCCAAGTGTTGATGAAGCCAGCCGAACCGATCGCTAGAACCATCACCAACGTAGCCACCGGATGATGTCTGAACCATCCGAAACCCCACCTGGCACGCGAAAACAGCAGATTAGCCAACAGCGCAATCATCGTCAACACAAACGGAATCGACATCACATGAGGGTGCAGATCGCCCAGCATGAGGCTGAAGTACGGAAACTCTTGAATCGTGAAATCTAGTTCCGTGCCATCAGGCAAAACGCGGTTTATGACCCGCGATGATGACCACCACCACCACCATCCCTCCGGACGCCATCCTGTGCTTGGATCAGTGAGGTCCACCCCTTTAATGCCGAGCCATTGGTAAAAACCATCAGAGCCGACGCCGGCCAGTGAAACCAGCTCCCACATCCCATTTAGGTTGGATATCGTCAGCAACAACAACACCGCAATCAAGCCAGCAGCCAGCATCTGCAACGTAGTGGCGCCATCACGACGCACCAAATTGGATACCAGAGAGAAGATCGCCGATGCCGACAGCGCCGCAATCGTAGCCAATGCCAGGTTGTACGCAACACTCGGATCGGTCGCCGACATCTGAGCCAGACCACCAAACATCCAATATCCGAAGTAGTAATACGCGATCGGATATCCGCTCAACCAAAGATCGGTCGGCGGCGTATTCTCAGCGCTAGTCACCGCGTTCAACATCATCAGATCCATCGGCTTCTCCGTATGGGAAACATCCGGATCCAGGGCTTTAACAGCCGCGAAGATGACGAAAAATACGATGAATATCGCTTCGATCAGAACCAACTGCAGCCATCGCCTACGAAGGAACTTGGTCAACTCTGCACGTCTTTTCAGCAATACCCAACCCCATCCCACAACCGCCGCAACCAACGCGATCAACCACCACGTCAAAGAAGCATTCGGCAATAGTTTCAGCAGACTCAGGAACCACACCGACGAACCGACAACCAACATCGCAATCGGACGCACAACACCAAAGCCGCGGTCCATCAGGTTCGGCAATGCCAAGAAGGAGATCGGGGCAAGCGCGATACCGATGAAGTAGACGGTCAGAAACCAGAAAATTACATCGCTCATCGTTTCAACAAACTTCTATGTTCAACTCTTTCAACGATGCATCTGCAATTTCGACATGAAAAATCGCCAAATCGAAATCTGCGCTGAAAAATCCCTCATGATGCCGGTAAGATCGATTCGGCAAATGCACGCGCGTCGAACGGAGCAATATCTTCAAGCGTCTCACCAGTCCCAATGTAGCGCACTGGCAAACCCGTCTCGCCCCGAATCGCAAGTATCACACCACCTTTGGCCGTGCTGTCCAACTTTGTCAATATCACACCATCGCAACCGATTGCTTCCGTGAACAGCTTGGCTTGATTGATACCATTCTGACCAGTGTTGCCATCGATCACCAGCATTACGCGTGCCGTGAAATCATCAGCATAGCGATCAAGAATTCGGCGCAGTTTTTTCAACTCCTCCATCAAGTTGTTGGAAGTATGCAAACGACCCGCCGTATCGATGACCACGAAATCAGCACCTCTCGATTTTGCCGCGTTAAGCGCATCGTAGACCACTGCTCCGGGATCCGAACCCGGCTCCGATGATATGAACATCGACCCAGTTCGCTCAGCCCAAGTAGCAAGCTGGGAAATAGCACCTGCTCTAAATGTATCTGCAGCAGCAATCAAAGGCACACGTCCATCAGCATGTGCCGCACAAACCAGCTTCGCAATACTCGTAGTCTTGCCCGAACCGTTTACACCCACCAGCATCAGGGCTACCGGATCTGTTTCTGAAAACGATTCTTCACCGTCTTCGTCACTAAGCATATCGGCTACCTCGACTCGCAAAAGTTCATACACCGCGTCCGGAGTGCGAGCACCGCGCCATCGCGCCTCGTCCTGAACCTTTTCTACTAGCTGCATAGACGTTGAGACGCCAACATCGGCCATTATCAAACCTTCTTCCAAATCCTCCCAAAACGCATCGTCAACGCTAGACCGACGAAACACCCCGCCAACGACGTTTGTCCAAGAGCGTCGCGTCTCGGAAACCGATTCCGAAGTCTTATTCCCTTTGCCGAATAGTCTGAGCATTCTAGATAATGTTGCAAATACTACTCAGGACGCTTGTAAACCAGCCTGCGACCGGAATCTGACCCGCTCTTACGGGTGACGAGCGAACTGAACCAACGTGTCAAACGACGGTAATTCGCCGAAATCCCAGAACCAGGCGATGCGATCAATTCACTCTCAACAACCGATTTACCATGCCGTTTTCCAGACATCTTCTTGAATCTTCGCGAACCGCTGTTCGGGAACGATGCGTTGGCATCGACCGCCGCAGCTTTTTGAGCCCTGGATTTACTGGTGCCATAACCAGTGCCAACTGCATGATTTCCCACATATACTCGTGCTCGATAGTTCTGCTCCCCGGAAACCAACGCGCCAACAAGCTCAGTTTCATAACGAGGCGTCATAAGACCCGCTCCCTGAACCATCTCTTGAAATGCCGATTTCGGATCTTTAGGAACGCCGTTCTTAGCTACATCCTCGATCTGCTGACCGAGTTGGTCGTACACGAAACTATGTGCAGTATCGTATCCCTGATCGACGTATATCGCTCCAACGATCGCCTCGAAAGAATCTTCCAAAACCGATTCGCGCACCTTAGAGTTGAACGCCGTCTCCCCTTTACCCAACAGGATGTAATCTCCCAAATCAAGCCCACGAGCCGCCGCCGCCAATGAATCTTTGCAAACAATATTGGCACGACCCATCGACAACTCGCCCTCATCCGCATCATCCGATCTTTCAAACAACCCAACTGCGACTGTGTAATTTAGAACCGCATCGCCAAGATACTCAAGACGTTCATACGACGCCAACTCCAATCCCGGATTAACAGCAATCCACTCGTTGACAAACGACTCATGGGTCAATGCCTGACGTAGCAGACCGCGGTCGTTGAACTCGACTCCTAATCTAGACTCAAGCTCAAAAATCTCCGCTTCGGGATGAATCTCAGATACTGCCAATTAAACCTCGACTCCTTGCGGCCACGGCGGCTGAGGGCGCTTCAACTCCCCGAAATATGGCCGATTGCGCGCCATCGTCACAAGATTCTCAAACGCAGCAAGAGAATGACCCTCAGGCGGCGTGAAGGTCTTCAGAAAGGCGGCGGAACCGTCTTCAAAAATAAAGGTCGGTGTGCCGAATATACCCTGCGCTATCGCCTCTTCATGATCCCGGCCGATCTCCGCAAGACGCTCCGGAGAATCAAGGTCTTCCACAAATTGCGACATATCCAACCCGCCACGATCTGCCGCATCAACTATCGCTTGACGATCGCGTATGTCCCCACGTTCCACAAACTTGAAGTGTTGAAGCTCCAACATGAACCTGTCGTGCGCATCATATCCCTGCATTCGCGCCGCAATCCCGCCGCGCAATGACCAAAGTCCACGGCTCTGATAATCATCGCCTTGCTCCCAAGCCTTCCAATCAGGCCCGTTTGTAGAGTTCACCTGCTCAAGCGCAAAACTGCGATAGTTCAATTCCAGATCGTCGCCCATCTCTTGCTTCACCCGGGATAGCCAGATCCCAGCTTGACGCACCCAGGGTCAGGTGTAGTCAATAAATACATCAATCTTGACCGGGAGGTCGCTAATCATAGTCCACCGACCTTTCTCAATTCCGCTCTTGGGCACCCTCACGCAATCGATTATCTTTTGAGGATGCCAGACCCAACTTAAGACATTCTAACAGCGAATCTATCAACATATAGCTCAAGAAACTACCCTTTGGCCAGCCAACATCATCCCATTCCCATGACCAGCGCACCGATTGAACAGCATCATCCCAACACCGACCTGTCCGTCAGTATCAGCGCCTTCGTCGATGCCGCAACTGTCGATTGCATAACCACTATCGCCCACATCGCAGAATCAAACTCCGTTCAAGCGTTTCTAGTCGGCGGCATATTGCGAGACATAGTTGCCGGGATACAAACCGCCACTACATCTCCCGACATCGTAGTGATCGGCGACGCAGCATCATTTGCCAACGATTTCGCCTTGCAGCATCGTGATGCTGCAGTGGTATCCACGTCGCAATTCTGCACCGCCAAGGTCAAAATCGGAACCACAACCGTGGACTTCGCATCAGCAAGAATCGACAAGTACGACCCGCCAGGATCTCTGCCCCAAGTAACGCTCGTAGATGACATCAACTTCGACCTATGCCGACGCGACTACACCGTCAACTCAATGGCATTGCCGCTCTGCGCGTCTGGATTCGGCGAATTGATCGACCCGTTCGACGGTCAGAAAGACGCGATGAATCACAGACTGCGAGTTCTACACAAAAATTCGTTCGCAGAAGACCCGTTGCGGATGCTAAGAGGCGCACGACTAGCTGCACGTTACGGATATACGTTTACAAACGACACCGAGGAGCTGATCCTCCGCTCACTCAACAACCTGGCCAAAATGGTCGAAACCTCCCCGCAACGCATCTTCAACGAATTTCAACTCTGGTTCGACGTTCGCGAAAATCTGCCAGACATCATCTCAACCGCAACGCGTCTCGGACTGCTGCAAAGCTTGGGAATCGACACCGATGACATTGACAGTCGCGTATTGCACAAAGCCTCCCCGAACGTCTCACCGTTGGAACGTTTCGCTGCATTCGTATATTGCCTGCCAAAGCAACCCGCCAAACGATTAACGGAAACGTTACAGATGCCTTCAGAATGGAGATCCGTGGCACACAATACGGAGGTCGCACGTAGCGTCGAAGCACGATGTGCGGCTCGAAATATCAGCGATGTTGAACTCAGGGATTCTCTGATCACGTTGCGCGACGATGTATTGAGGGCAGTGATCGCAGCAGATCAAAACTCAGAAGTGACAAATCGCTTCCGCGACTTTCGCAATCGTCTGAAACACATGCATACCGCACTAAACGGCAAAGACCTTATCGATCTTGGCATCGAGCCGGGCCCACTTGTAGGGCAAATGCTCAATGAATTGCTCACTAAAAGGATCGACGGAACGATTTCTACTGTCGAAGATGAACAGGTACACATCAGACACCGATTAACTGAGCTGCGCCGACAACAATCAGCCCCACGCGTCAATTAGTCAAGCGTCGATTGATCTCGTCCCTGAACATGTACAGCTGAGCCCAAGCCGCGTACTCGCCGAAACGGTCTCTTGCCCACTCGCCTACGGCTTCGTTCTTGATATCGTCATCTAGACCGTACAACCGGATCGCGGCGCGACGAATATGGACATCAACGGGAAATGCCTCACCCTTGTCCAGCGAATACGCCAATACGCAATCTGCAACCTTCGGTCCCACACCGGGCAACTCCACAAGCGCACGTTTCGCGTCTGGATATGTCGCGTTTCGCAAATCTTTCAGCCACTGTGGATTCGTCAACATCGCTGCGGTTGGCGCAAGGTGCTTCGCTCGATATCCCAAACCGATGCTTCGTAGTTCAGCCTCGCCTGCATTTGCAACTAATCTCGGCTCTGGAAACGCATACGCCCATGAATCACTGCCTATGCGACGCCCCAATCTCGCCACCGAGGCCACCATCTGCTTGATGCGAGGGATATTCGAGTTTTGTGAACAGATGAACGCCGCGAGACACTCCCACGGCTCCTGACGCAATACTCGAATCAATGGCCGCTTCCAAAGCAGTTCACCGTAACTCGGCTCGGAAGAGAGCGCAGAGCGCAATCGGACTATATCTTGTGTAGCACCCAGATAATCTTCCAATCGAATACGCGCACTGTCGATCATACGTCTGTTCTCAACGTGAAACGATACTCGCGCGCCGTCGCAAGATATCGTCAGCACATTGTCCCCCAACACGCCTCGGTAGGTATCAACGTCCGAAGTTTCATACCACCCGAACGCCTGACCTCCGTCTAACGACTGCTGCAGGTCGAACGGCTCGATTTCGAGTTCAAAATCAGATTGAATATCATCCGCTATTTGTAGATTCGCAACTGCGGACATTAAACCTGCTCTCTCGCAAACCACCTCTCGACATAACCCGAAAGCGTGCCAAGAGTCACTCTACGAACCGTGCATTGCGGTATCGCTCTTTGAAACGCGCGACCATAAGACTTCGAGATTATCCTCCGGTCCAGCACGACAAAGACTCCACGATCGTTGCGCGAGCGGATCAGTCGACCAAAGCCCTGTCGGAACTTTGTAACCGCTTCTGGCACGAAGTACTCATTGAACGAGTTCTGCAGATTCTCAGATCTTGCCTCATGTATCGGATCACTCGGCACTGGAAATGGAAGCCTAGTCATCACCAGCGAATTGATCGACGCATCCTGCAGATCGATGCCTTCCCATAGACTCATCGAGCCCAAAGCCACAGCATTGTCGGAATCGTTCAGCAGCTGCATCACTCGCGATGCCGGACCGTCACGCCCTTGCCCGAATATCTGGGTATCCAAATTGCGGAAGCGGTTGAACAATTCATCGCGAGTGTTGTTGAGTGCCGAATTGGCGGTGAACAACGCCAACGTTCTTCCATTAGTTGCTGCCGCTATCTGATCGATCGCGTTCGTTACAGCATCGTTGTACCCCGGCGTGTTCGGCTGTGGAATGTCCTCGGGAACGAGTATCAACGCTGCATTCTTGAAATTGAACGGCGATCCGATCTGCACAGTGTCATCAGCCTCAAAACCGAGAGTAGTCTGAAACCGCTCTAAACTGCCCGCGTGGCTAAGCGTGGCGCCAGTGATGATGTGAGCTCGATTCTGGCTGAAAAGGCGAGAACTCAAAGCTTCTGAGACATCCAGTGGCGCGCCATTTAGCTGAACCTCCATGTTGCGACGTTGATTCACAGAACTCCAATACACGAAGTTCTCATTTGGCGCTTCTATCAATGCATCCAAACATCCGTTGGTCTCGCTGAGCCGTTCATACAGCGCATTCATATTGATGATCGCCGCGTCTGGACGGGAATCGACGGTCGCCAGATCGAGAAGATTCTTCAAACCGGCGACTATTGAGTTCAACGACGGCCTCAGTGTCGCCCAGTTCATGTCGATGCCTTCACGCCACTCCTTCGTGATGCGTGTCATACCCAAAATCCGCATCTCTCGGGCGCGGTTTCGACGCGTGTAATACTCTGTCATGTCGCGCAACGCATCGAAAATCTGGCTCACCGCAAGCGTGGCCTTATCGGCAGCATCGACTACACGCCGATGTAGATCAGGTACTGAAGACAGCGCCTCTTCTTCGCCACCCTGTGTAGCAGCTAAGCGAATCAAACGTGGAAACATGCCTTCTGATCTAGTCAATGCACCCAAATCATCCATCAACTGCGTTTCCCGAAGCTCAAAACCTAAATGCCGTGTAGCTACATCTCTCAGATGATGGGCTTCATCGATGATCAAAACATCGTGCGGCGGAAGTATATTGTTCTCAGCCGTCATATCGCTGATGAGCAACGCGTGATTCACTATCAACACATCTGCATTATGTCCGTCGGCCCGCGCCTTCAACATGAAGCAAGGCGGACCCTGACACGGATATCCACCGCCCGATATCGTGGGCGGACAACCCTCAGCAGAAATTCGACTAAATGTGCCAACATCCCAGCCAAGAGACAACTCCGCACGATCACCAGTATCAGTATCGCCAAGCCAAGTTAAACATTGAGACAACACCCGGGCTTCAGTGTGCCCGTGGTTAGCCTGAGAAACCGCGTCTCGCCACCTTTGAATGCACAGATAGTTTGACCGACCCTTGAGCTGAACCGCCTCTAACTCAACACCTGTCTCGCGTCGAACGATCTCTTTGACCGTCACAAAGTCCTTCTTGAGCAGCTGTTCCTGCAAATTGAGCGTATTGGTCGAGATCACTACCTTGCTGCTCGGATTGACCGCAATAGTCAACGCCGCCGGCAATAGATACGCCAACGATTTGCCAATACCAGTACCGGCCTCCACGATCAGTTTCTGTCGCCCAGCTATCGCACGTGCCACTGCTACTGCCATGTCTCGCTGACCGTCCCGCGCCTCGAATCCGGAAACTGTCTCTTCTACCGCCCCACCAGGCAAGAACGCCATTTCGGTTTCCGCGATCTGCGCGTCAGGATACGCTACATCGTCATCGTCCGAATCATCGCTCCAAGACGTCGGCCTAGATGGCAAACGCAACCGAGCATTTAGCGACGACTCGTCGATGCCGATATTGCTTACCGAGTCATCCCTGCCGTCCCCCGCGGCGAACATGTTAGAAGCCAATTCGCTCACGCTCCAGTTGGAACGGGAACCAAGCGAAGCGATCCTTGAAAGCGCCTTCTTAGGCATCCTCTCAAATCCTGCAAGCAGAATCAGGAAAAGGTCGCGCGACGCCAAAGCATCAGATAATGCACGATGCGGATCATCGTGAAGCAGCTCAAAACGTTCCGCCAACCGTGCCAAACCGAACTCCGGACCAGACGGCAGACTCACCCGCGCCATCTGCTCCGTGTCGTAACTCAAATGGCTTACTCGGATCTGATGGGAACGCAGGAAACCGACATCAAACTCAATGTTGTGTCCCACCAAACGCGCATCACCTAGGAACTCCTGCAAATCGTCCCGCACTGCATTCCAATCCGGCGCCGAATCAACGTCCGACTGTGAGATTCCAGTGAGTGAGACGATAAACTCCGGCAACTCCATACGCGGATTCACCAACGAGTGAAAAACGCCGATCTGCTCATCGCCACGAAACTTGACCGCACCAACATCGATTATGCGATCACGCTTTGAATCAAGACCCGTCGTCTCCAGGTCCAATGCAACCAGCGTTTCGACACGCGGAGATACCGAGGTCACGGTTTGGGATGGTAAGGATGTCAAAACGATTCGTCTTCTAAGAACGTTTGGATGGTGCTTTTCATGCTGGTCAATACAGCATGGTACACACCGAAATCAATATCCAGCATTCGACAAGATCATCTCGACGTTGGATGCGTCTGGCAACAACTGCCCTCGATCAATTCTGCGCATCACATCCACTATCGAATCGGTCACCGGAGTCGGCACGCCAGCTTCTCTACCCATCCGCATGACATGCCCATTCATGTAGTCGATCTCTGAAGGTCTGCCGTTCTGCACGTCCTGCCCCATAGATGGGTGCCAATCACCCGTCCCAGCGCCCGCGTTATCCGCCAACATGTTGTCCAACTCCTCGTACA
The DNA here is from genome assembly GCA_965242765.1 of Dehalococcoidia bacterium. Classification (GTDB taxonomy): domain Bacteria; phylum Chloroflexota; class Dehalococcoidia; order Lucifugimonadales; family Lucifugimonadaceae; genus Bin127. The sequence goes on from CBDESY010000004.1 coordinate 719,878, forward strand.
CCTCCCCATCGTCAGACGCTGCAACCCAATTCTGCGGCGATGAACCACCAAAGTTGACAACGTCGAGACCAAGTTCCAAACCGACACGCGCCGATTCAGATGCCAGACGAATTTGCAACTCGCGGCCACGAGGCGATGAGGCAACCGTAGCCGAGCCGCTCATCGTCGCACCTACAACCGGATTGCCCATGCTGTTCTGACAAAGCTTGCCCCAGCGCTCGCCGCGCAGGTTGCTAGTCGTCCTCCCACCATCGATGGGATCCAGTATCCCAATCAACTCGGTGATACGAGCCGAAACTGACCCGTCGTGTTCGCCAGCACGAAAAACGATATGTCCCAAATCACGACGCCGCTTCGTGCCGGCGCGTTGCGAAAACCCAGGCCCGCCGACACGAACTGCGATGGACGACATTATGAGGCCCACGCACCTATCCGCACCAACCGCATCAGCCATGTCATCATCCGGCATGCAGTTCTGGGAGGAAACGAAATACCCGTCATCCGATACAAAGCGGTACGCGAACCTTGCTGCCCAAGAAGTGTCATATGCCTTCACCGCCACGAACGCGATATCGAACTTCGGCTCCAACGCCAGCCGCTGCGATTCGTGCAGATGAAACGCACGAGGATGAGAAACAAACGGCTGGTGCGGACCTTCAACGCGCAACCCATCGCAGTTGATCGTGTCGACTTGCTCCGCCCAAGAATCGGCGAACATCACGTCGTGTCCAGTGTGCGCCAGCCAACCGCCGATGTAACTGCCAACGGCACCGGCGCCAACTATCAATATGCGCTTCTTATCGCTGCATTCTTGCAATTTCCAGCCCTCTGCGTTTGAAAGTTCAGAGCCACATCAATTAAAGATAGCCTGAATCCTTGTAGAATCGCTAACGTCAATCTACACCAATCAGCAGAACTCGCAGGTTCTCGTGGAGCAAACAATGTCACTGAACGTCGGCGACCAAGCCCCAGAATTCAACCTCAGATCAACCGATGGCGAAATGGTATCTCTAAGCGCCCAGCGCGGCTCCAATGTCGTCCTCGCATTCTTCCCCGCCGCATTCACCGGCGTATGCCAGACCGAGATGTGCACCTTCCGCGACTCGCTCGCCGCATTCAACGACATGAACTGCAAAGTGTTCGGCATATCGGTAGACCCGCCATTCTCACAAGCCGAGTTCCACTCCCAAAACGAACTCACATTCCCACTACTAAGCGACCTAGGCGGCGCAACCGTATCAGCATACGGCGTAGAACTGCCAAACCTCGCCGGCATCGACGGCTACAACGTCGCTCAACGATCAGTGTTCGTCATCGACGGCGACGGGAACGTTAGTTGGAGCTGGGTCTCCGATTCACCCTTGAACGAGCCGTCATACGACGATGTGAAAGCCGCCGTCGCCGCGATATAGGAAGCATCATCTGGAAATCTCCGAACTCATAGGGTCGGCTCGCGAACCGACCCTACTTGGTAGCCCGGATCGAAAATAGGAACGGTATCGTGCCGTCTCCATTGTCCAGACGCCACCAGCCGTCATCATGTTTCGTCATGGAAGGCAAAGCGCGATAAGCAGACATCGGAAACTCGTTCAGAAACTCTATCTTGAGACCAGCCCCGATTAGTGCATTCACAATCTCCGACATGCTGTGTTGCCACTCGTGACTCGGAGATTCAACGATATGCGGGCCGGTATACGTGTGTCCACCACCGGGATAGGCAAAACCCTCAGCATCCGGAAAGTACGGATTAGTCGGACGTAGTTCGTCCCCATTCTCTGACGCGTCGTCAGGATCGAAGATGTGCGAAGTCGGGTGTCCATCGAGGATGTAGAAAACACCACCAGGTTTCAAGTACCGCGCCACTACACGCGCCCACGCATCCAGATCCGGCAACCAGCACAACACACCGATAGCCGTGTAGACGATGTCGAACTGCTCATCAAGCACCGACGGCAGATCGTAGATGTTGGAGCGGATGAAACGGGCATCGAGTTGCAGATCACCACTCAGCGAACGCGCCAACTCGATCGCCGCATCGGAGATGTCGACACCCGTGACCGAGGCGCCCAACCTTGCCCAAGACAGCGTATCCATGCCGAAATGACATTGCAGGTGCAGCAGCGATTTGCCTTTGACTGAACCAACTTCGTCAATCTCGATATCTGTCAACGTGATGCGACCATCTTTGAAACCGTCCACATCGTAGAAATTCGATGCCGCATGGATAGGCGTACGCTCGTTCCAGTTCCGACGATTGATCTCGATCCTCTTATCCAATGCGCTTGACCTCCAACTGCACTGAAACTGCCGAAAAACCTCTCACAATTCTACGAACTGAGCACTGAATCACCCGGCGTGCAGAAGACGCATCATCCCTCAAATCACCCGAAAATCCTTGAAATCCTAACTCAGATCAATCGCGGTCCTGACCACGTTCGGCGTTGCGTTACGGCCTTGCGTTACAATGAGAGTCATAAGGGGACGAGTGGATTCGACAGGGAGCGTACCTCAAGGTTGCGTGTCGTGGCGCCTGACCACGTAAAAACGGGCAAAAACACAACTGGCGAACGAGAAGTCGCCCTCGCTGCTGCTTAATCAGCCGCGACGTCCGATAGGAGTTGACCTCAGCAACACTTATCGGGCGCCGAAACTCTGAGGTGCGGATGTGCAACGCCGGTAGCACATCCAAAGGTTCCCGGCAACCGCAACCACGGACGGAAGCCGTTGGCATCGTCCGGAAGCGGTTAATGCAACCAACGGCTACACACGTAGACGCTTTGAAGGGAAACTTTCTGGACGGGGAGTTCGACTCTCCCCCGTCTCCACCAGAAATTAACGCCCGCGACGAAATTGTCGCGGGCGATTCGCATACATCAAACACATCAACGCGTACAATCCAGTTTCGATGTCTTTTTCAAGCCCCAGATCAAATGGCCGATCCGTCGTCGAGCAGTCCATCAGCATCCACGGTGAAACCATCACCTACGCACTGCAACGCAGCATTCGCAGACGTCACACCATTCAGCTGCAAGCAGACCCCGAAACCGGATTCAAACTACTAGTCCCACACACAATGTCGGACTCCGAGATCGAGAAATTTCTGCAAAATCGATCCGATTGGATCATGAAGCATAGGGAAATAGCCAATGCGCCGAAAGAGAAAAAGCATTGGGAAAACGGCGACACAACTCAACTGCGCGGAAACCCAGTCGAAGTCGTCATCTCTGAACGGGATTATGAAGACCCCCGACGCGACTACCAGCCCACGCTGGAAAAAACTTTGGAACAAGACCGCGTGATGATCTCCATACCGCCAGACCTAGATGACAAACTGAAATCTAAAATCGTTCGCAACCTGCTCAAAATCTGGCATCGACAAGAAGCCAAAGATGACTTCGAGACGCGAATCGAACAATTCGGAAACTTGATGGGCGTGAAACCGAGACGAATCCAGGTGCGGCAACAACACCCGAAAAAACGATGGGGAAGTTGCAGCTACCAAGGATCTATCAACCTGAACTGGCAACTGATCAAGCTACCCGAACGAGTGATCGATTACGTCGTAGTCCACGAACTCGCACACATCATCGAACTAAACCACTCCGCAAACTTCTGGCGCGAAGTAGGAAACATAATCCCTGAATACCGAGAGTTGAGACGCGAACTACGGAAATACTCGCCAGCCACCGGTGAACTGATCTGAACTGTGATGGAAATGATTGCAATGATGGAAATGAGGCAACGCCACACTCACCCACTGGCTACCCCACACTGTTCCTCCTAGCAGAAACGCAAAACAACCACCACCAATCACACTAATCATTCAAATCAAGCGAAAATCACAGTTCAGACAACATCACCGCCGCGCACGACACTATTCACCCGGCGGCGTGTAGCTGACACTCCGATTCACCGCTTCGTCAATCGTCGAAACATCCAACAGAACCGTCGTCTTCACCGTGCCAGCGCCCGAAGCCGCTACCCGCAACGAAAGTGATGCCGCCGAAGCATCATCCGGCAACTCCGCGATCACATACAAGTCCGCATCGCCAAACGCATAGTACAGAGCCTCCACATTGCCGCCGACACTCTCCGCCAAAGACTCTAACGCCGCCTTACGAGACGACCCTCCGACTTCCAAAAGCCCCTTCACGCCTTCCTGTGTGTATGAAGCGGTGAACATATACTTTGGCATCTCAACTCCCTCTGGATCACTCCTCGACGAATGCCGACAGATCGATTGATGGTGGGCCCGGACGGATTCGAACCATCGACCTCTACTTTATCAGAGTAGCGCTCTAACCGACTGAGCTACGGGCCCAAGCAAAGCAGCCACAAACAGCAACTGCAATCACAACCCGATTCTAACTCAAAACCACGCCAAAAGTAAAAGACCCTCTCCGACGCAAAACGCAAGAGAGGGCCCGTTGTTTGAGGGATCCCCATCTGGGTAACCCTGCGAAACCAACGGTAATTTCTTACCGTGGCTTCCCTACAGACAATGATTATCATATCTGAATATGAAACATTCCGCAAGTAGCGAAAACCAAAACCGTATCGGCGATCTTGCTGAACGGCCAATCAACGAAGATATCGCCTTTGGACTAGATGTCGGCATTGCTTCATGTGGCTGGGCAGTCATCGATACAAAGAATGACGCAATCCTAACCATGGGCTCACGTTGCTTCGAGCCGCCAGAAGACCCGCAGAAGAAGACGCTCTACAACGAGCAGCGTCGCACCAAACGTGGGATGAGACGCGTCATATCGCGCCGCGCCGGTCGCATGAACTCAGTGCGACAGGTCATCAAAGACGCGGGTTTGGTCGCATCGCCTACACACACCTCTCTCCAATCGCTAGGAAAAGACGCGCCAGATCCTTGGGAGATGCGTGCATTGGCAACAGAAGAATCGATTACTCCACAAGAAGCCGCCGTCGCCCTCATACATATCGCCAAACATCGCGGATTCAAATCCAACAGCAAACGCGACGCCTCGGATTCCGAAGGCAAGGTAGTACTCAGCGCAGTCAACGAATGGGAAAAGAAATTAGACGGCAGAACCTACGGAAAGACGATATACGACGACTACCGCGACGGACGTAAACGCAACCGCGAAGGCGACTATCAGTTCACACCTTCTCGCGACCACACCTACATAGAAGCCGAAACCATCATCGCCAAACAACGCGCACTCGGAGCCGAATGGGCTACCGAAGATTTCGAGCAAAAATACCTTGAAAAAGCCTTCCACCAGCGTCCACTCAAGAGTAGCGAAGAGCTAGTGGGCGATTGTCCGTTTGAACCCGAACAGAAACGCGCCGCTAGATTCTCTTATTCCTACGAGATGTTTCGTCTATTGCAGACGCTGATCAACCGCTGCAAAATCAAGACCAAGGACGGCGATGTTCCGCTGACTTCAGGGCAACTCAAACGCGCCATCAGCAACTTTGGCAGAAGCAAGAAAATCTCCTATACAAAACTCAGGACACTAATCGATCTGCCAGACGCAAGATTCGCCAGCATCCCAGACAACGATGCGACCAAACTTGGAAAAGACGTCACCGGAAACTCCAACGGCGCATGCCCAGGCTCCTACATCCTATTCCGACTATTGGGCACAGATCGATGGAATCAACTCACCAAAACTCCAGCTATTCTCGATCGGATCGCCGCAATCATCACCTTCAACGAAAGTCCAGAAGAGATCGAAAAGCAATTCAACAGACTCGATTTGGATACAGAGACTGTCGAAGTTCTCATGGAAGGCGTTCACGATGGCAAGTTCGCATCATTCAAAGGCACCGGCAACATCTCCGCAAAAGCCGCACGCAAACTGATACCCGAACTGCTGCGCGGCAAAACCTACGACATCGCCTGCGACGAAGTGGGATACGACTTCAACAAGCAGATCGACACCAGCATCAAAGACATCAAGAACCCAGTAGTCCAACGCGCGCTTACGCAGGCGGTCAAACAGGTAGAAGTGCTGGTCAGATTCTACGGACGTCCCGGCAAGATTCATCTTGAACTCTTGCGGGATGTCGGGAAGTCGGCTAGAGAACGTGGAGAGATAGAACGCGGACTGAACAAGCGCACCACCGAACGCGAAAAGAACCGTCAAGAATTTCTGGATTGCGTCGAGTCAACCGAGTGTTCACGAGACGATGTTCAGAAGTACGAACTCCTCAAAGAGCAGCATTTCAACTGTGCCTATTGCGAAATCGCGTTACGTCCACACCACATCATGTCATCCGATGTCCAAGTCGATCATGTCTACCCGCGCAGCAGGAGCCACGAAGACGGATTCGTCAACAAAGTAGCCACCTGCATCAGCTGCAATCAGCGAAAACGCAATCACACTCCATGGGAATGGCGGGGAAAATCCGACAACCAATGGTGGTCCGAGTTTGAAGCTCGCGTCAAAGGTTTCACATGCAAAACCGAGAAGAAACGTCGATTGCTAGCAACCGCATTCAAAGACCGCGAGCAAGACTTCATCGAACGCAACAAGATAGACAGCAGCTACACATCTCGAGCTCTGTTACGTGAACTCCGCAAACTCTACCCGGAATCCTACGATGGCGGCACGGTAGTCAAGGGAAGTCATCGCCGAGTCTTTCCCCGTCCCGGACAATTCACCGCCATGCTACGCCGCGCTTGGCTCGGAAAACGTTACAAGAAAGACCGCGACGATGACCGACATCACGCCATGGACGCCTTAATCGTGGCAAGTTTGGACGAGGGACTCCTGCAACGCCTAACCCGCGCCTATCAAGAGCTGGAGCAGTCGGCTAAACAACACAAACTCACGCCAAACGTCGCACCACCATGGGACGATTTCGCCGAAGACGCCATCGCCGCATACAACGCTGGATGGCTAGTATGTCGCACCGAAAACCGACGCGCCAGAGGCGCGCTTCACGAAGAGACGATACGCCGTTCAAAGATCGATGAAGATGGCAACCAAGTCTTCTACGAACGCAAATCGATAGACAACATTACCAAGACCGATGTGAAACGCATACCCGATCCGATTATCCGAAAGACTGTCGAATGCTGGATTGAAGACGGCAAACCCGAAGATAGTCGCCCTGTCTCAGCCAAAGGCGACCCGATACGAAAACTACGCCTGCCGACTCGGATCAAAACCGCAATCCAAATCAACCGCGGCGACATGGGCGGAAAAGACGCAAAGCAACAAGGTGGCTACGCAGAGAACTCCAGCATGGTGCGCGTCGACCTCTTCAGAGTCAACGAAACCAAATACGACGCTGCCGACAGACGTATCACGCCTGGCTACTACTTGGTGCCGGTTTACCTTTGGCAGGTAGCGGACAAAAACACCAAAACGCCGCTCAATGCTATCGCTAGCGGAAGGTCGGAAGACCAGTGGCCCAAAATGGATCCTGACGACTTCGTGATGTCGCTCTACAAGGACAGCTACGTAGAATTTCAACGTGGTAATGGTCAATTCATCGCTGGTTATTACAGGAGCACAGGGCGTGCGACAGCGAGCATTAGTGTGTCGCCCAACCACTTGCGGCAACTGAGAGACATGATCCAAAGTATCGGTGTGAAAAATCTGGGTATAGTTCGCAAATTCCAGATTGATCGACTAGGAATCAAACACGAAATCCCTGCTGGAAAAGAAAAATGGCCCGGCTACCAGTACGACAAATGATTGCTCATGCCCTGGCGCGGCATACATTTAAGTGAAGCGGCGACACTCTCACGCCGTCAGGCCGGGTTGCAGATCAAACGCAACGGACATGACGATCTTCGCATACCGCTCGAAGACATCGCCTGGATCGTCATCGATACCCGCGACGTAAACATCACCTCCGGCCTTCTTTCATCCTGCGCCGAACGCGGCATCGCTGTCATCTTCACCGATGATCGTCACATGCCATCAGGCTCGCTGCTCCCATTCCACATCAACTACGCCCAAGCCGAGGTGTCCCACCTGCAGTTCGGAGCGCCGGGAGTTCTACGTCGGCGACTGTGGCGACGCACTGTCCGCACCAAAATACTCAACCAAGCTGCCGTTTTGCACAAAGCACAAGCACACAACTTCCAAGTGCTTCGCCGTCTCGCACGCCAAGTCAAACCGGGCGACCCCGACAATATCGAAGCTCAGGCGGCAAGGCGATACTGGACATCCCTATTCCCCGGATTTCGACGCGATCCCGATGCAACCGACCGCACCAACGCCCTGCTCAACTACGGCTATGCCGTAATGCGTGGCGGAGTCGCCAGATCACTCGCAGCTGCCGGGTTGATACCCGCTATCGGCATCCATCACCAATCGCAAAAGAACCCCTTCAACCTCGCCGACGATTTCATCGAGCCGTTTAGACCGACCGTCGATTGGCTAGCGTTCGAGATGAACGAGCCGGACGATTGGGGTGATGTCAACGACGAAGCATTGGGACTTTCAAAGGAAGACCGTCAACGTCTGGCCGGGGTGCTTACGCTCCAGATCCGAATTGAAAACGAAGAGATGAACGTACTCAACGCAATTGACCGATGCGTCGCTTCTTTCGTACGATCACTAAGAAGTCGTAAATCTGGCGACTTGGAACTTCCTGAATTCGTATGATTCGATGCCGTCAGAGGAACCGCGTTACGTGTGGCTAATGGTGTTTTTCGACCTCCCGGTCAAAACCAAAAAACAACGCCGCATCGCTACCAAGTTCCGAAAATTCTTGGTCGATGACGGCTACATCATGCTGCAATACTCCGTATACACCAGAATCTGCCGTGGACAAGAGGCCGTTAACAAACATATGGGACGCCTCACCAAATCCTTGCCAGATGAAGGCTCAGTTCGTTCACTTCAAGTCACCGATGCCCAGTATGCGCGGATGAAGACTTTGGTTGGGAAACGCCGATCGGAAGAAGAACTTGGCACGGATCAGATGGTATTGCTTTGATTTAAAGCACCATTCGTGCAACCACGCCCTCAAAAGCAACACCGGTCCAGATCTAGACCCGAAAACGTCGAACGTCAACGATCACTACCGTAGCAGGTGCACCTCCGCCCAGTTCGCACTGAACTGGGCGGGAGTATATCACCCTATTGTCTGTAGGGAAGCCACGGCGCCGGGTGAACAGTGTTATCAAACCCGAGCGGAGTATATCACCCTATTGTCTGTAGGGAAGCCACGGCTTCGTCTGCATCGTCCGTTTCTTCAATGGCGAGTATATCACCCTATTGTCTGTAGGGAAGCCACGGCGATGGCGTCGTTATATATACGCCCGCAAAAGAGTATATCACCCTATTGTCTGTAGGGAAGCCACGGCCCGCAACTTTGCCGTAATCATCATGCCTGGTGAGTATATCACCCTATTGTCTGTAGGGAAGCCACGGCCGAAACCATCGCAACAGTCCATCGCAATTGGAGTATATCACCCTATTGTCTGTAGGGAAGCCACGGCCTCGCCAACGGGATCGTAGTAAACCCAACGGAGTATATCACCCTATTGTCTGTAGGGAAGCCACGGCAGTCGTACCAGTGCCCCCCAGATCGATATCGAGTATATCACCCTATTGTCTGTAGGGAAGCCACGGCACAAGGCCGCGGTTTGTGTGTACACTGTTGGAGTATATCACCCTATTGTCTGTAGGGAAGCCACGGCGCCCTCACCAATTGCCCCCCTGTAAATTGCGAGTATATCACCCTATTGTCTGTAGGGAAGCCACGGCAGGGAAGGTGACTGTACGTTTCGGGTCTTCGAATATATCACCCTATTGTCTGTAGGGAAGCCACGGCATCTGTCACTAACTTTACGGGTGATTTTCGGAGTATATCACACTATTGTCTGTAGGGAAGCCACGGCGACATAGATCGCGCGCACGGGAGAGAGAGGGGGGGATCATTCCAATCATTAAAATCATTCACATCACAGTTCAGACAAGAAACCACCAATCACAAAAATCAAACCCAATCAAGCGAAAATCACAGTTCAGACATCCCATCACCCTGCGTGCAGAGGGAGAATCAAGGAGGGGTACACCAAAAATTACCACCCATCATTCCAATCATTCACATCACAGTTCAGACAACCCCCTACAGGATCCAGACGGTGTGGAGCGCGCGACAATCCTCGCCCTGTCCGAAAGACAGGAACTACCGAGGCGACTCGGAAAAACAGGACCCGTGGGCGAGAGAACCAAAACCCTCTCGTTCGTCTTCATAGGACGCAGCCGATACCGAAGCCAGCGACGCTATTCGTCCAACCTCCGCATCGTTCAGCCGAAACGGAAACAGACAGACCGTCAAACGACGGCACAAGCCTTCCCGGCGCGTCGCACAGGGGAGGGGGGGGGGGTGATCATTCCAATCATTAAAATCATTCACATCACAGTTCAGACAAGAAGCCACCAATCACAAAAATCAAACCCAATCAAGCGAAAATCAAAGTTCAGACAACGCATACGGGGGAGAGGGGGGGGAGGGGGGATCATTCCAATCATTAAAATCATTCAAATCACAGTTCAGACAAGAAACAACCAATCACAAAACCAAAGTTCAAACAACGCACACGGGGGAGAGGGGGGATCATTCCAATCATTACAATCATTCACATCACAGTTCAGACAAGAAGCCAACAATCACAAAAATCAAACCCAATCAAGCGAAAATCAAAGCTCAGACAACGCGCACAATGGGGGTGGCAGGGCATCATTCCAATCATTGAAATCACTCCCATCACAGTTCAGACAACCAACACTTGACAATCAACTACATACGTTCTAACATCAAACACATGACCTGCAGAGTCTGTCTAGACAACGAAAACAAGAACATCGCCGCGTCTGCGCACGCGGACTCAAAACCAAAACTCGTCTGACGACGAACAACAATGGAATACGTGGAAGCCACGACACTGGAAGACGCCCCATCGAACGCACGCCCAAAAAAGCTAAGCTACCGCCTACAGGAAGCAGACGGTGTGGAGCGCGTGACCATCCTCGCCCTGTCCGAAAGACAGGAACTACCGAGGCGACTCGGAAAAACAGGACCCGTGGGCGAGAGAACCAAACCCTCTCGTTCGTCTTCATAGGACGCAGCCGATACCGAAGCCAGCGACGCTATTCGTCCAACCTCCGCATCGTTCAGCCGAAACGGAAACAGACAGACCGTCAAACGACGGCACACGCCTTCCCGGCGCGTCACACGGGAGAGGACACGTCTACCCACGAGGATCAAACCTCGAATGCCGCACGGTTCGGCTGAAACCAAAAACACCGTGCAGCAAGCCGATGGTCAACCAAAACCATCGGCGGTAGACGGCAACCAAAAGAACCAGCTAGCAGCATCAGTCCGCGAAAAACGCGGCGATGTTCAAAACACAACCATAACAGCACAGAACCTGTCTATCCACGAAAGTCCAGACAGGCATTTCAACGCGCAACAAATCGCACCCTGCACACAGCAGGAGAATCGCCCCCCTTACCTTCTCCCTCTCCTAAGTCGTGGGAGGGGATCATTCCAATCATTAAAATCATTAAAATCACAGTTCAGACAAGAAGCCACCAATCACAAAAATCAAACCCAATCACCCGAAAATCAAAGTTCAGACAACGCACACAAGGGCACGCCAGCACATCACTCCAATCATTACAATCATTCACATCACAGCTCAGACAAACATCCATCATGCCGTTCAACATCAGGAGTCCCCGAACCGCCACCGCCTCATGGGCGCTCTACGACTTCTCCGACACCATCTTCTCGGCAAGCATCCTCACCTTCTACTTCCCGCTTTGGGTTACCGAAGACAAGGGCGGCACCGATACCCACATCGGACTCGCGCTCTCAGCATCCATGCTGATCGTCGCATTGACCGGACCCTTTCTCGGCACGCTCTCAGACCGACTGAACCGTCGGGTTCCACTGCTCGCCATGAGCGTCGTGTCGTGCGCCGTCTTCACCGCTCTGATAGGCGCTTTCGGAGGATTGACTACAGGTCTGCTCTTATTCATCACCGCTAACTTTTTCTACCAGACCGGACTCATCTTCTACAACTCGCTAATCATCAACGTCAGCTCCGAAAACACCCGCGGCATCGTCTCCGGCATCGGCGTAGGTTTGGGATACATCGGCCTTATCGCATCGTTTTTGATCATGCGACCAATCGTCGACGCGGAAGGCAACCAAGCAGCATTCATGCCCACTGCATTACTATTCATCATCTTCGCATTGCCGCTGCTGCTGATCGTGAGAGACCCAGGCCCGCGCGGGCGCATCGACAGATTGCTGTTCCAGACCTCGTACCGTCAACTCCTGGAGACGTTCCGTCGGGCTCGCCAGCATAGCAACCTCTTTCGATTTCTGATAGCCCGATTCCTCTACATGGAAGCAATCAACACCGTAGCCTCGTTCTTTGTGCTATACCTCATAAACGTCGGCGACTTCGAAGATTCCGAAGCGCAGAACATGATCATCGCCGTCGTCATCATCGCTATACTCGCATCCTGGTTCACCGGATACCTCGTTTCACGCTTCGGACCAAAACCAGTACTCATCGTAGCCCTAATCGGATGGTCGCTGCTAGCCGTCGCTGCGGTGATAGCCGACTCCAAATCGGCATTTTGGGCCATCGGACTATTGATGGGATTCTTCTGGGCAGGTCCACAGATTTCCGACCGCGTGTTGTTGACACACCTCTCCCCTAACGGTCAGATAGGAGAGTTCTTCGGGCTCTTCCAAATGTCAGGGCGCCTCTCGGCAGTAATCGGCCCGGCACTCTGGGGACTCACCATATGGGCACTATCAGAAACTGGCGAACTAGCGTACCGCATCGCGCTAGCCACTATAGGCATCTTCCTGGTAACCGGACTGTTCGTCCTCAGAGGCGTGAAGGTAGCCCGCGAAGAATCAGATATCGATCCGCTTGAACTGTGATTGGCACGAAGGCCAATCCTCAAAAAATCCCCGGAAACAGACGGTACTTCACCCGCGCCTTATACTCGCCCCACTTCTCCAAACCATACTTCTCTTCACACACCGCATCATCCTCAAACTGACGCCAAGTAAACAACGACACAATGAAGATCATGTACGTCCATGCCCAAAGATTGCCGGGGTAGCCAAACACCAGCGCAACCGACAACGCAAGAAAGCCTTCTCCCATGTAGTTGAAGTGGCGAGCGACACCCCAAAAGCCGCTGTACAGGATCCTGCGGTCGCCAGCTTCGATGTATCTCTGCTCCACAAAGCCCAGAAACTTCCTGTCTGGCCAACGCTTGAACCAGTACTTCTGCAAATTGCCACCGCGCGAAATTCCCCAACCGAACAGGAACAACGCAACCATCACACCAAGCCAGATATTCGTAACTGTCGGAGAGAACCCAGGATCGGGATGCACCGCCATACCCCACAAAGGCAGGATGTACAGCCACCCGTAGATGATCAATCCACCCCAGATCAGCTTGAAACCGAGGTTCTCGTGGATGAGATCGTAAGTGTAGAGCTGCACCCGCTCGAAAATGAAATAGTCGAAAATGTAGAACGTGAAAAAAGCAGCATAGACGTAGACGCCACGATTCGCATCAGCGCCAAATAGCTCGTGGTGATAGTACGCCCCAGAAAGAGCGTTGAGCACCAGCATCGTTCCGCCCACAACATACAGATACATCTTCAAATCAACTCGATTACCGAAGAACGAATGCTCCTGAGCCCTTCCATGCCACCATGCCAGGAACCAGTTCTTCTCGCGTCCTTGAGGTTGACTGAGAAATGCCCAAGTCGCGATTATGGCGCTGAACACCGTCCCCCCGATCACCGCCGGGACCGTCGCCCGGTAGAACCAGTCACGCGGCAAACCTCCAACCTCGAACCACCAAATCACAATCGCAATGACGAAAACCAGTAGCCCATTTAGTCGATAGCTCCGAGGCACTCCCGTCTTCACATCGAGCACGTACCCCGGCACCCGCCTCGCCGGCAAGACCAACTGTGCCACGAAGAATGCCGCAAACACCGCCAAAGGTGTGAAAAATCCCCCAATCGCTTCCACTGCAGAAAGCTCGAAAAGGTGATCGATCCCAAGCCAATCAATCACAACGCAAATACCCCTTCTTAGGTAGCCAGGCCGACAAATCCATCCTACATATCATTCCACATCATAACCAGCAGAGTTCAGTATATACCCGGAATAATTCGGTACTTCACCCTCGCCTGATACTCCGCCCACTTCTCCGGACCGTACTTCTCCGAACACAAACGATCATCCTCTCGCTGACGCCAGGTGAATAGACAGAGCACATAGATAAAATACAGCCAAGCCCAAGGATTGGCGAAATACCCTAAAGCCAGCGCCCCAGCCAGAGAATAGAAACCCTCTCCGAGATAGTTCAGGTGACGCGCTAGCCCCCACATCCCGCTGTACAGAATCTTCCGATCACCGGCCTGAATGTACTTCGGCTCGATCAGCCCCAGAAACTTCCGATCAGGCCACCGCTTGAACACATACTTTTGCATGTTGGAGCCACGCGAAATTACCCAACCAATCAAATACATAGTCGACGTACCGATAAGCAAAACATTCTTCCAAACCGGCGACCACCCCGGATCCGGATAGGCCGCCATTCCCCACAACGGCATGATGAAGAGCCAACCGAAAACCATCATCCCGCCCCAGAACATCTTGAAACCCACCTTCTCATGAATGACATCATACGTATAGAGCTGTACACGCTCGAAAATGAAGTAGTCCACTACATACACAGTCATGAAGATCGCATACAGCCAAACACCAGGATTGAAATCGGCACCGAACCGTTCGTAGTTGTACCAAGCCGCCGACAACGCGTTGAGCGACAACATAGTCCCTCCAACCACGTAAAACCACATCTTCAAATCGACCCGACCATTGAACAACGAAATCTCTCGCAACCGACCATCCCACAACGCCCAGATCCAATTCCGCGCATCCTTCGGCTGACTAAAAACCGCAATGACCGAGAATATGAACGTAAACACCGTCCCACCAACCACTGCGTACAGCGACGTCTCATAGAACCACTCTCGCGGCATACCCGTCCACTCGAACCACCACACCACTAGCGCGATCAAGTACACCAGAAGCCCGTTCAAACGGTAACTCCGCGGCTCTCCCGTATCTGGATCGATCACATAACCCGGCACCCGTATCGCAGGTAAAATCGCATGCGCCGCGAAAAACACCACAAACACCGCCAACGGCGTGAAAAATCCCGCAACCGCTTCCATTCCCGAAAGACCAAACAGGTGACTGATGCCAAGCCATTCAATCATCGACAGATACCCACTACTCTAACGTCACCAACATCGCAGCTATGGCGTATAAAACGCGATTCGAACCCCGTTCGATCATCCAAAGGCATTCACGATCCACAAAATTAAGAATCGCAACCCACCAATCTACCGACAGTCCTGTCGACCCAGATCCGGTTTGTCAACCACAATCTCAACTGGTGTGTTGCGCGCCACTATAAGCACCAAATCCTCATCATCCGACGTGTTCACCGGCTGGTGATTCGAATTCGGCGGCACGTAGATGAAATCCCCCGGACCGACCTCGGTTTCGATCTCTAAATCCTCACCGTGCAAAAACAGACATTCGCCCGACATCACGTAGATCGCCGACTCGCAATTCACGTGATAGTGCGCCGTCGAACATAACCCCGGCGGAACCGTCGCAATCGCCAAATGGATGCCGGTAGAGCCGGACAACGCCTCCGAAACACCAGCAAGTCGGGTCATCGCACCACTGGCGACATCCACCTCAAGATTTCCGCGCTCGGTGATAACACAAGCCGCGTTACCATCCTGTGCATCTTGTCTATCCATGTAAATTCCTTCACATCACCACAACCGAGCGTAGCACTTCGCCACGCTCCATCTTGTGGAACGCCTCCTCGACATCGCCAATTTCGATCGATTCAGAGACGAAACCGTCCAAATCTAGACGTCCTTGCAGATAGAGGTCGATGAACATCGGGAAATCCCGCGTCGGCAAACAGTCGCCATACCAAGACGACTTCAAAGAGCCGCCTCTGCCGAACACCTCGATCATCGGCAGTTCGATCTTCATCTCTGGGTTTGGAACTCCGACCAGCACAACCGTTCCTGCTAGGTCACGCGCGAAGAATGCCTGTTCATAAGTCTGCGGCAGTCCTACCGCTTCGATGCATACGTCCGCACCATTGCCGTCCGTGATTTCTTGGATGGCCTTTACAGCATCTGTTTCACGAGAATTGACTGTATGTGTCGCCCCGAACTTCTTTGCCCACTCCAATTTGCGGTCGTCGATGTCCACCGCGATGATCGTATGCGCTCCCGCCAATTTCGATCCGGTGATAGCGGCATCGCCAACACCGCCACACCCAAACACCGCAACCGAATCGCCACGAGATACGTTGCCAGTATTGATCGCCGCGCCAAGTCCCGCCATGATTCCGCAACCGATCAATCCTGCCGCTTTGGGATCGGCCTTAGGATCGACCCTCACCGCCTGCCCGGCCGCTACCAACGTCAATTCAGAAAAGGCTCCAATCCCCAGAGCTGGAGATAACTGTGTGCCATCTACCAACGTCATCGGCTGTGCCGCGTTCCGACTATCGAAACAGTACCAAGGTCGACCCCGCTTACAAGACCGACACGTAGCGCATGGTGCGCGCCAGGCGATGATGACGAAGTCGCCTGGCGCAACATTGTCTACATCATCGCCAATTTTCTCGACGATTCCGGCGGCTTCGTGACCTAGAAAGTACGGGAACTCATCACCAATCGCGCCTTCTCGATAGTGCAGATCGGTATGGCAAACACCACACGCCTGCACCCGTATCAATGCCTCGCCAGGACCGGGATCCGGCACCAAAATCGTCTCCAGCGAGACTGGAGCACCGTTCGCCGTAGAAACTACTCCCTGCACCTTGTTCATATCGCCCACCGATCCTTCTTGATTGCATCATCGCCAACAGATTGCAATCGGGATTATATGGCACGCGAGAGAATCGTGTTCGTTGTGAACTTAGGCAGTTGAGAGCGAACGGTCACTCCAAACGAAGAGCGGATACTCCACTCAACCAACGATTTACGCCAGCTCTCCAATCGCAGTTAGACTGATCAGGCCGGCAATCGCCACCAACAGATACACGATACGCGTGAAAAGGTTGGTCTCGCCGAACTTCAGTCCACCGCCGATGAATGCTACCAAGTCCCACTTGAATATGGCGACTAGACCCCAGTTCAGAGCACCTACCGCAGCTAGTACTATCGCTATGATCTGTATGATTTCCATCTGGATACCTCCTCGCTAGGATGTACGACTTGTAGAATATTCATAACATATCATGGCAGATTTGTCTAGCATTTTCTATAATTCCGGCGTTGATCACAAAACCAGAGCCAATGAGCAACACCGAACCAGTCTCAGATACTCAAGGTCGATACCTCGCAGCAGCAGTCATGGGCGAGGTCGACCGCGCTCAAGCCATCGTTCAACAAGCCATCAATCGCGGTGCCAGACCAACCGAAATCTATCTCGATGTTCTAGCACCTTCGCAAGCTAAACTCGGCGAACTCTGGCTTCAAGGCACCATCAACATCGCGCAAGAGCACGTGGCTACCAGCATCACCATGCAGATTTTGGATCTGCAACGTGCCAAGGTCCAATCTCAAACACCTCTAGGACGCAAGGCGCTGGTGATGCCCGTAGAAGGTGATCAACACTTCGTCGGTGCGCGCATGATCGCCGACGCTCTGATGATCGACGGATGGGACGTCGAATTCTTTTGGAACTCGACTCCCGCAAAAGACCTTGTCGAATATGTTCAACAAAGTCGCATCCACCTCATCGCACTATCAGCCACCATGCCGGAATATCTACCCAACGTCAAAACCGCAACCGAAGCCCTTAAAAGCCTCAACTCGCATCGACCAAAGATAATCCTAGGCGGTCCGGCACTTGCCAACTCAAACCAGCAACCTCATCTATGGGGCGTGGACGCCATCAGCAACAATCTGATCGATGCCATCGATGTTTCTCGACGACTTGTAGGTCTGACTAGCCCTAAGCCATCTCTAGAAGAGCAGCTATTGTCGATGGGACAAATCATCAAGAAAGCCCGATCGCGTCGCAAACTTACCCAGCAGCAACTCGCAGACGCGTCGGGATTGGACCGCACCTACATCAGTCTTGTGGAACACGGCAAACAAAACATCACGGTCGGCGCAATTCTCAAAATCGCCGATGCGCTAGACATCCCGTTCAATCATCTCTTCGAGCCGTCTTATTCCTCCTGATTTTCCAAACCCATGCACAATTGTCTTGTAACCATCACGTGCTTCTAATCAGCCCTGCAAGTTGAATACCAGCCCACACTCATTCGCTCGAGATGTCCAGAGAGCACTCGACTCCAAAACAAAGCCAATCGGATCGCTCGGTCGTCTAGAAGAACTCGCCGTTCAAATCGCTACGCTTCAAGGCACTCTCAACCCGAGCATGTCTACATGCGAACTGGTCATCTTCGGAGCCGATCATGGCATCGCCGACCAAAACGTATCTGCTTATCCTGCAGAAGTCACCCGACAGATGGTGCTGAATTTGCTTTCCAGAGGTGCCGCCGCAAACATTATCGCAAACTCTCTAGGCATCCCACTCAGAGTTGTCGATGCGGGAGTCGCAGGTAAACCAATCGAACACCCGCAACTCGAGAACTGTCGCATCGCGCCCGGAACTGCCGACTTCAGCATCGGTCCCGCAATGACTCCAGAGCAGTTCTTACGCGCCAGCACTTACGGCACTCAAATCACTGACACCATCAAATCTGACGCCGTCTGCTTCGGTGAAATCGGCATCGCAAACACCGCATCAGCATCGATCATCGCACACAAAATCTTGAACATCCCCTTGGCTGATATCGTAGGACCCGGAACCGGCTTAGACGATGTCGGTGTTCAACACAAGCTTGGAATCCTCACAAGATCGGCCAATCGCACACCTGCCCGACTCGACGCCCGCAACGCCCTGACTGAATACGGCGGCTTTGAAATCACGATGATGGCTGCAGCAATGCGACAAGCTGCCAATCGTAAACGCCTGGTAATCGTCGACGGCTTCATCGCGACTGCTGCCGCCATTGCCGCCAGCGAATCCGATCCGTCGATCACCGATGCACTCGTCTTCTCACATCGCTCTGGCGAACGCGGACACGATGTCATGCTTGACGCCTTAAACGTCAGAGCATTGCTGGACTTAGATATGCGACTCGGCGAGGGTACCGGTGCCCTGCTCGCCTGGCCAATCGTCAAAGCCGCTGCCGCCATCCTCAACGACATGGCAACCTTCGATTCGGCAGGAGTCAGCGGAAAGCTATGATCTCCGCCATAAACAACCAGATCAGGACTTTTGCCTTAGCGATCCACTTCCTCACCCGCATCCCGACAGGCGTCGATGTCGATTACTCCCCCGAGCGTCTTCTCGATGCCTCACGCTACTACCCTCTAGTTGGTGCAATTGTCGGATTGGTTGCTGCTCTTGCCTTTTTCGTCGCCAGTCTGTTTCTGCCGACTCTGGTTGCTGTCATCATCGCCACCGCTGCTACAGCACTGTTAACGGGCGGATTCCATGAAGACGGTCTTGCCGATACATTCGACGGCGTAAGCGGAGCACATACCAGAGAACGATCACTTGAGATCATGCGAGACTCTAGAATCGGGACCTTCGGCGCGCTGGCACTGATCCTCGTCATCACCCTCAAAATCGCCGCTCTCACATCGCTGTCCGAGAATCAAACCATCATCATCGCCCTGATTGCCGCTCACATAATCTCACGCACTTCAATCGTCATCGTGCAGGCGACTTCAACCTACGCTCGAGAAGAGGGATTCGCAGGCACTAATGACCAAGCTCCAAGTCCCATAAACAGCATCATCGCATCGCTGATCGCCGTCGTCACGATCGTCGCTGTCGCCCTGATACTTTCACCGATATCAGCACTCTGGTCAATTGCGGGAGCCATCGTCGGACATGTGCTGATACGCCTATACTTTCAACCCAAACTCAAGGGACACACCGGCGACACTCTAGGCGCGACACAACAGGTCACCGAAATTGGCATCTATCTCGCACTCGCGGCTCTAACCATATGAGACATTTGAAAGATGCTGCCTCCTTTGCGAAGCAAGGGGAGTGTCGGAGCGAAGCGCAGACGCAGGGTTAGGAGGACGCATGGGACGGGGCATCATTCCCATCACAGTTCAGACAAGCAGGACCTTTGCACAACATCCTGTCCATCCTGCTCATCCATACAAATGCCCTGTTGCATCGTTAACAGTTCAGACAGCTATCCCTTCACGACCATCGGCAAGCCAGCAACCATAAACAACACCCGATCACAGACCTCTGCGACTGCTTGGTTCATCCGACCATGCTGATCCCGAAACTCACGTCCCAACTCGGTATCCGGCACTAACCCCAAACCGATCTCGTTCGACACCAGCACCAAATCTGCCTCGATATCGGCAGTCAAACATGCAACAAGCCGTGACACGTCCGCTTCAACATTCCGTTCAAACAGCATCACATTGTTCAACCAAAGCGTCAAGCAGTCCACCACAACCACGCGATCTTCAACACACTCATTCTCGATGGGATTCCAAATATCTACGAACTCCTCAATCGTCCGCCATGATGCGTCGCGCTCTGATTGATGCCTGTCGATGCGCTCTCGCATTCCTTCATCAAACGGCTGTGCCGTAGCTACGAAGACACGGTCTTCACTGATCGATTCTCCCAGCGTCAAGGCGTAGCTGCTCTTGCCAGAGCGTGCGCCACCTAGTATGAAGGTTTTAGACATCGCGCTTGTTCCCCGTGACCAATTCCAACAGGTCGCTTTCTATCCGTTCCCAATCCTTTTCCAGATCCAGCGTGTACACCCGAAATGGATGACCGTCGATTTCGGTCTGAAAGTCGATGTCGTCTCGCTCTGTTCTAGCGTAGAGCAAGATACCCGTGGCATCTTGCCAACCAGCACCTAGATATGTCTGCGATGCCATGTAGGCATACATTTGGTAAAGGTTGTTTGAGTGGACGGTTTGTTGGTCGTATCGATGAACAACCACTGAGCGATACCATTTCGTGTCGATTACGATGGTTTCGCCGGATTGTCTATGTGTCAACACGATGTCAGGTCGCATCGTAGGCAATCTCGCATCGCCTATGGGACCTTCGCCAGTCTCATTCCATTCGAGGGTCTTCTGGGACGACACATCCCAACCGTTTCCGGCTAACCGCAACTTGTAGAAATTCGCCACAAAAAGTTCGAAGATCTCGTTTTCTCGATCCATCAACCAATCGATATGGTCTGTATCAGATGCCCGGTCGGACCTTGGCATCAACGGATGTTGAAGCATCTCGCAGATCTTCAGCATCAACTTGTACTCGCGCTCGTTCCGCCCCAACTGTCGCAACTGCGTGGAGATCAGACGTTGTGTCACTCGCACCCGATCGATCTCGTAGAGCATCCGAAGCAACACTTCGATATCCGAAATTAATTGAGCATACTTTGCGCCACCACGTTCAATTGATGTGAACCCTCGACGCAGCGAATCGTTGAGTGTCGAACGGATAATCTGATTGCGAGGGACATTGAGCGTGAACTCCTCGTACTGGCAGTGGAGGCGCCCGCGATGCAACGCCATGCTGTTGAGTGTCTGAGTGAAATCGATCTGTCCGCGCACACCTCGCAACTCTTCAGACCGCTCAACGTAGTCTCCACGTAGACCGCGTCGAATCTGATGCTTCGTAAGATGAACGAGTCTTGAGGTCAGCAACGCCCGTAGGTCTGGCGCATCCTCGACCTCAGCCTTAAAACGGTCCTTGAACTCCACCAACTCCCACGCATACAAAAGCATGTGCCACCAATTGCGGACTGGGATCCCATCGGAATCCCTTCCCGTCTCGGTTTCCGTCGTGTTTTGGTCTTCGATGCTCATGCCCGCAACAATGGTTTCGACTATCGTGTCAGCGAAAAAACGACAATGCAAGTTTAAGCGTCATCCAATTCGTCCTTGGAAATGCCAAGATTTTTGATGATCCCCATAACCGTCCCATGTTTGAGGTCCTTGCCACCATGCCGCGGTATGGTAGTCGTGGTTTCAGTTGCGTCGTTTGCCCAAATCTCGTGGCTGCCTCAAGCCTGTCGTACAAATACGCAACCAAGCCGCCGCAATTTGCGCGTGAGCTCGCGATACGTCAAACCGAAACCTCAAGAATCCTCGGTTTGTAAAGCAACTCCACTTCAGTTGTCATGGGAGTAACACCGGGCGGCAACCTATATCCGCGCTCTTGGTAAGTATGAATCGTCTTGATCAACACATCCTCCAAGAATGCAATCGTCTCTTCTGGGGTATCACCCCAGGCAACGCAATTTGGGAAAGTCGGGATCACGGCCATGTACTTGTCTGGTTCTGTCGATTCAGACGGATCGTACAGCGCGCAAAGCAGACGATATCGTTTGTTTTCTGCGTCCATTCCGGTTGCTCCATGCGGACTTTGATGATTCTAGTATCGATTGACAATGCACCACCGTCAATGGAACTCAACGTTCAGCTGAGTATTAGAACGTTGTTAACATGGTATCGACCACTCACGCTCCTAAACATCACAGTTCAGACAACAACTTCCTCACCTCATCGTCCGCCTTCTCAACGGCATCAAACCAGTACTCCTCCAGCAACGGCTGAATCTCGGTCTCGATGATGTTGCGATACCAGATATCCCAATCGCTGCTGCGATCGAAGATCGCTACACGAAGTAGCTCATTGATGGGAAAATCACAGAAGTATGAGTGACCAACTGCAAAGTTCCTACCCAATGATGTGTCTTGGTTGATCACCTTGTTCAATGCTGACATCCGATCGTTGATGCGACGAATTATGTGGGGCGGTACTCCCCTTGCCCCCAACCAATGTTCAAACACTGCCTTACGGAACATCGGCTTCAAGGTGGCAAATGCGAACCGACGTCGCATCGCATAGTCCATCCCCGAAAGCGACCGATCTGCCAAATTCATAGTTCCCAAGATGTAGACATTCTCCGGCACCGAGAATTTTCTGCCGCCTAACAGTTCGACGCTGAACTCATCGCCACGCTTATCCTTCTCGATCAAAGAGAGCAACTCGCCAAACACTCGGCTCAGATTCCCGCGGTTGATCTCGTCTATGATCATCACGAAGCGGTCGTGGGGACGCTCGCGAGCTTCCTTGCAAAGCCTCAGAAACGCGCCCGATTGTTGTACGAAGATCAGCTGACGGTCCTTATTGGTGCCGGGACGATACCCCTGCACAAACTCCTCGTACGAGTAAGACTGATGAAACTGCACGTTCCGAATCCGATCATCAGCGCGCTCGCCCATCAACGCATACGCCAGCCTTTCCGACACGAACGTCTTACCTACACCCGGCGGACCTTGTAGTATCAGGTTCTTCTTGTCTTTGAACCGAGCGAGAATCTTGGCAAGTTCATCCCGCTCGAAGAATAGGCCTTCGTCAAGGGCGTCTTCGATGTTGTAGGTTGTCAGAGTTGGTTCTATGTCTGCAGGATCAAAAACAAACATCTCACCAGTAGTTGAGTACCGGCTGACATCCAAAATGGTGAATCCGTGTTCATCGCCCAGCTCATCAAGTCTTTTCAAAGCTTCTAGATACTCTTCTGCAGTACGGATACCTGGAGAAAATCCTAATGCGTCCAGAAGTTCTGCTTGTTGCAATCTACCTGTAGGTATGTACTTAGTAGGATCAATCCAGTACAAGAAAGTCGAAACTGCGCCGATACGAATACCTCGCAAATACGATTCAGACACCGTCTTATCAAATGACTCAACGAATTTTGCCTCAAAGTCAGCTTGATCGGATAGAGGATCCAACTCACATGCCAATCTGAAGAATTCCCAAAGAAATTTCAGTTCTTCATCATCTAATGGATATTTCCATCCATTACTTACAGCTAAACCCCAAGCGTCCGCTTCATGTGACGGAACATCGCTTTCAACATCCATCAGTTCCTTAACTTTTTCAAACGCCGACACCCGCATATTACCGGCACTTCGCATATTAAACGACAAGTAAAATGAGAAAGGATCACCCGGCCATCGCGTGTACTCATATTCTTCGGGTGGTTCCCAAGGATCTGCCCATCGGATATCATCGATCATCTTCTCGAATACATCTCGCTTTTCTTCTCGCCACCATTCACCCTCGATCAACTTCCTGCCCACTTCAAGATGGAATGGCACCCAGCTGTCTTCAGGCTGATATGTAATCTTCGAAGTTTCCTCTCCAATCAGTTTCAAGAATTCTGATTTGCTCGAATCGTTCCTTATCTCTCTCACCGTACCTTGAATGCTTAGTATCCCGGACGGAAATTCACTTTTCGTTAGCTTTCGTGGCTCCCAATCTACACTCCTGCGGTTTCGACACGGTAAACCGTCATCTTCTTCAACATAGTAAGTGTTATCACTCGAAATTCGACCATACCGGACATATTCGCCACCAGTACCAGGTGTCAATACAAAATCTCCCTGCTTGATATCTAGGAGAAATTTACCGACTTGTGCAGATCGCATTCTCATCGCTAGCGTATCGATCTGCTCTGGATTCTCTCGGTTATAAATCTCACGCACTTCATCCATTGATTTAACTTCTGACATATCAGATCCATCCAAATTATAGCGAATCCCGATGTATCCGTTTTCGGCGAAGGCATCAGTCCATTGACCATTAGATGCTCTGATCAGCCAGACTCGAGGGTCTTTTGCCATTGCCGTTCCTTTCGATTACGATTCATTCGATAACTTGTGCGATTATACATCGATCATACACCCTTGATGCCTGCAATATGAGAATCAAGCGGTATGGCGGCTCGCTGGAGGTACCCCTGCACCCTCCTCGCATCGCAAAGGCGACCGGGACCTTCCCAAAGTTATCAGGAGTTGTCCAAGATGTCTGCAACAGGTTGGTGCATCTGAAGTGAGTGTTAGCGTATCAGTTTCAGAAAAGCCGCCTTGCGCGGGTCATGTACTTCAGTGACTGTTCCTTGCGTACATCGTATCCCAAGCGGAAGAGACTTTCCAGACAGAATTCTTGGCTCCCATTCAACTTTTCTACGGTTTCTACATGGCAAACCATCTCTACCGTCGGTGTAGTAGATGTCATCGTGCGCGAGTATTCCATAGTGGAAGATTCTGCTCTTTGTACCAGGGGTCAAGACATAATCACCTGGTTTCACATCGAATTGAAATCTACTAACATGAGATGACTGCTGGCTGATTGAATTATCATTCGTAATGTCTGGATTCGCCAGCATAAAAAATCTTCGAACATCATCACGTGAATTCGCCTGAGTCATATCTACGATATCCAAGTTGAAGCCGATACCTACGTATCCGTTTTCCACGAAGTCGTTCGTCCATCTGCCGTGCCAAGCCCTGATCAGCCACACTCGCGGTTCTTTTGCCATTGCCGTTCCTTTCTATTACAAGCCATTCCATACACAAACTGATTCACCAACCAAAAATTCTACAAACAAAACCAAGCGTCAGGCAAAGTCCTGCAACAACACTCAACTCAAAAAAAACCTAGCCCTCACACTGCATGCATCGCCAACAACGCATCGGACATCGGGCAGCATGACTTCATCCCAATCAAGTCCATCACAGTGCATACTGTGTGCGATAATCCAACTCATCATGATCACGAAATTCGGAGTCCTATACGCTGGCTGTGTCGACATGGACGACATCGGCTATGGCGGCTTGCCTGCGAACGAACGTTGGCTGCCTAACGAGCAACTTGCTACCGTGTTCGACAAGTCCACCGCGTTCGCCACCACGATGGACAAGCTTGGTTACGACACGTTCTGGGGCGCCGAGCATCACTTCCAACGTGAAGGCTACGAGTGCGTCCCCAACTTGTTGATGCTCTTTGTTCACCTCGCGCATCTCACGAAAAACCTGCGCTTCGGATGCGGCTTCAACATCAACCCAATGTGGCATCCGCTCCGCCTCGCCGAAGACTATGCCACTGCCGATATCCTGACGGGTGGTCGTGTGCGCTTCGGCATCGGTCGGGGCTATCACACTCGTGAGGTCGAAGTCTTTGGCAGTCCGCTGCTTGATCAAGATGCCAACCGCGAGCTGTTCGAAGAGCAGGTGGAGGTGATGTACAAGGCGTTCAACGAGCATTCATTCTCGCACCACGGCACCCACTACGATATCCCGCCACGGGTGCCCTATCGCGGTTACGAACTAGAAGAGATCACGCTGGTTCCGCAACCGATTCATCCGGTCGAGTGGTGGCAACCGGTAGTGTCGGCTTCGGAACGCGGTCTCAACTTCATGGCCCGTTACGGTATCAAAGGCATGATCGGCGGCGGTGCGGCACCCGGCGGCGCGTCTGATGAAGTAGTCCGCAAATGGCAAGAAGTACAGTCTGCACACGGTCGAGAGATGGACCTCGGCGGCGACCTCATAATCGCCTACTCGGTCTACATCGCAGATAGCACCAAGCAGGCTGTCGACGAGTCGCGCTTGTGGGCTGAGGAACGTGTCAAGATGTTCGGGCCACTAGGCTTCGTGCGAGGTCTTTCGCAAGAGCAGATCGATGCCATCAACTCCAACGATCGTGCGCGTCTGCAGTCAGCTAATCTCCCCCGCATCGAAGGCGATGTCGCAAGCGGGGGCTTCTTCGCGGGACCTGCAGATCTGATAACCGAGAAGTTGCTCGAGGTTCAAGAACACTATCCCGGACTTGCAGAGGTAAACATCGGCATTACCGGCATGGGAATGCCCCAATCGGAGACGCTCGAGCAGATGCATCGTTTCGCCGAAGAGGTGATGCCGCATTTCAAGGGCTGAGATAGGCTACCTGGACGCTAGAGCGATGCGATATCATTGCAATCAACAATGATATTGGCGTTCAGTACTTGGAGGTGGAGTCATGGCGAGCATCACCGTTAGGAATCTTGACGAAGATGTCAAACGAAGTCTGAGCATCCAAGCGGCTCGGAACGGTCGGTCTATGGAAGCCGAAGTAAGAGAGATCCTGCGGGTAGCTGTAACCATCTCCAATCGCCAGCAGAACAACTGGGCGCGGGAACTCAATGCTCGATTTGCGGCTATCGGGGGACTTGATCGAAACGATGATTGAAGCGCGTTTTTGCTCAGATTTTTCGTGTGGTTAATCCCAAGTGGCGATCATTTTGGACACTAACTTGGTTTCAGAGTTGATGTACCTCAACCCTGATCCTCAAGTCATCGATTGGTTCGAAGCACAGGACCTATCAAACCTTTTACTAACTACGATTACCGAAGCCGAGTTATTGTATCGAATCGAGTTGATGCCTGAAGGTAGGAACCGGCTCGCGATGCTCCAACTAACCGTTGCAATGCTTAGCGATACCTTTGGAAACCGAATCCTTACCTTCGACAGCGCATCCGCAGGTCATTACGCAGCAATTGCCGCCTTTCGACGGTCACAAGGGATGTCGATCGACTATCCTGACTGCCAAATAGCCGCTATTGCCAAATCGGTCGATGCGGCAGTCGCAACTCGCAACGTTCGCGATTTCATAGGTTGCGGCATTGAAATCATCAACCCGTGGGAAACTAGCGCATGAAGATCACCGACATCCGTACCCGCAACATCTGCGTCCCGCTCTCTACTCTCGGAGAGCATGAACCGGTGACGATGTGGTACGGCTCTCGCTTCGCCGCCATCAAGACGATCATATTCATCGACACCGACGAAGGCATCACCGGCATCGGCGAAACGAGCATCGGAGCCGGCGGTGACCATAGGCTCTTCGAGCAGATCAAATCGCGACTCATCGGACGCGATCCGCACGACATCAACTCGATCGAACGCGGAATGAACCTTACCGGTCAGGTAACGACCAAACTTGGGCACCTCCTCGACACGAGTGCATCTTCCGCGCTGAACATCACCGGCTCAATCGACCAAGCACTCTGGGACATCATCGGCAAAGCTGCCAACCAACCGATTTACAACCTGATCGGTGGCAAGTATCGAGACCGCGTTGAAGCGCGTTATTGGATGGGTGCCAAACCGCCCGACAAGGTAGCCGACGAGGTGATACGCGCCGTCGCAGCCGGCTTCAAATCGTTCAAGATCAAGATCGGCCTCAATCCAGAGTTCGATATCGAATGCGTCGCAGCTGCTCGGGAGGCTGCTGGTCCACGCATCGAACTGGGGTTCGACTGCAACGGCTCGTATTCCCAACTGGAAGCGATACGAATGTTGCGGAAAATGGAACCATACGATCCATCACACGTCGAAGAACCGGTCGATTCATCCAGCATCCGCGCGCTGGCAGAAGTCAGCAGACACACCGACATCCCGATTCTCTGCGACGGCCCGGCGCGCACCACGAAAGAGCAGATCCTAGAGCTGATCATTCAGCGCGCCTGCGATGCGATCCATCTCGACATCGTGATCAACGGCGGCTTCCTCGAGACGCAACGTTGTGCCGCCATCGCAGAGGCTGGCGGTTTGAAAGTATCGTGCCATTCGTCGCCCGGTGAGACTGGAGTTGCGACCGCGGCGCAGCTTCATCTAGTGACGGCGACACCAAACTTCATCTGGCCAGTCGACTCTGCCTACACCAAACTGTTGCCTCCGTCGGAAGACATCATCACCAACCCTTTCGTGTACGACGACGGAGACCTCACACCTCCGAGCGGTCCCGGTCTGGGCATCGAAATCGATGAAGACGCCATCTCCCGCGCCGAAGAGCGCTATGCCAACGAACTACCCAAATGGCGACACCGCTACGCCCCCGATCCGACGGTTCCATCGCGTCAGCAATACTACTTCTTCAACTACCGCAGCAAGCACCAACACGATGATGCTGAGTGGCGGGGGATGTTTGGGTAGAATTAACCGATGAAACAAACGAAAGGTACAGGCCATGAAAGAGATCAAAAGCGAAACAAAAAATATTCATTCGCTACTCAACAATTCGCAATTTGGTATTGATTACTACCAACGAGAATATCGTTGGGAGCAATCGCATGTAGCAAAGTTGATCGAAGATCTTTCCGAAACATTTCTTCGAAATTATCGTTCACATCATGTCCATTCAGATGTCGCGAAATATGAAATCTATTTTATCGGAACAATCATCATGAGTGACGTGGACAATGAGTATTTCATTGTAGATGGGCAACAAAGATTAACTTCCATCACGTTGCTGTTGATCGCATTACAACATCTAGCATCAATTCCACCTACACAAAAGGCAACAATCCAAAATCTCATTTTCTCCGAAACTTTTGGGAACAAATCATATAATCTCGACGTGCCTGATCGCATCGCTTGTATCGACTCGTTGTTCAGGGGGACACCATTTGAAGGAGTCGAAACTCAAGGATCGGTCGCTAACATCATCGCACGGTATGATGACATCAACAACGAATTGCCCGACGATATACTTAAAGATCCTATCTTACCGATGTTCATAAGTTGGTTACTATACAGGGTTTTCATTGTTGAAATCACTGCTTTCACACACACTGACGCGTACACCATGTTCGAATCTATGAACGACCGTGGCTTGTCTCTCACTCAATGGGAAATGCTACGAGGCTATCTCCTTTCAAAAGTAGCCAATGTGGACGACCGCAAGAATGCAAGTGACACCTGGAAGAACCGTGCCGACGAACTCAACTCAATCGACCGAAACGCGTTGGGTAGTGGAATCCAGGCATGGTTGCGCAGCCAACACGCAAAAAATATGGCAGATTATGATGCTATTGGGAGTACCTACAACCGTTGGGTGCGTGATCAAGAACTCAACTTGGAACTACAACATCCAGACGATTACACAAGATTGATCAACCGGGATTTCGATTTTTATACCAAATGGTATGCAGTTATCCGAACGGCCGCCCAAAATCCTGATTACGCCTCCGAAAAAGGTTTGGAGTCAATCAGATACAACCAATGGACCAATTTCACACTCCAGTACCCTGCTCTACTTGCCTCACTCGATCCAGATGATATCGAAGATGATATACTTGCTAAGTTACGCATTGTTTCTACATATATTGACAGTATAGTCACCAGAAGGATGTGGAGTTTCATTGCATTCTACGAATCGTACATGCGTAGTCGGGTATTCAATGGGATAATCTCACAAATTCGAGGAAAAACCCTTGATGAACTCAGATGTTTTTTGACAACAAGGCTTAAAGAATATGAAGCGCAGTTCCTCCGAGATGATTTCGGCATGCATCAGATGAATCGACGTCATATCAGGTACATATTGGCTCGCATTACAGATTACATCGAAACTGAGATGGGACAAAAGTCTAGATTTGAAGAATTTATGGCGAGGGGAGGAAATGACCCTTACGAAATCGAACATATCTGGGCAAACAATTATGAACGAGACGGGCAAGATTTCGGACACACTCACGATTTTGAGCAGTACCGTAATCGGATCGGTTGCCTGCTGCTGTTACCCAAAAGCTTCAATGCTAGCTTTCGAGATGATCCGTACGAGAAAAAACGTCCTCGCTATTTCGGGCAAAACAACTACCTCGCGAAAACCCTCGACGCCCAGGCCTACGACCACAATCCGAAATTCCTGGATTTCAAGAACCGATCTGGTTTACCGTTTCGTGAACACACCGTATTTTCCAAAACTGACCTCGACGAACGGCAGGAACTGTATCGGCAAATCGCGACGAAGATTTGGAGTGCAGATGCCATCAGAAGAGCCGCAGAATGAAACTGCCGAATTTCCGGTTCGGACTTCTCAACTCAACGCCCTATTCCGTAGATAGGTCACCAATGACACCACTCCTATGAACTACAACGAAATCCCAACTGCCGAATTCATCCCCATCCCAGACACTCCCTTCGAGTACGATGGTCGGCTTAAGCACCAGATCGACGAGCTTTCGGCTCGCGTTGGTGAAATGCGGACAGTTGGAAGATTGAATGATGATTCTCTTCAACACATTCGCAAGTACTTCCGCATCAAGAACATCTACCATTCCAACGCCATTGAAGGCAATTCGTTGAGCGTCGGCGAAACTCGACAGGTAGTGGAGCAGGGGTTGACTATCGCAGGTAAGCCACTGAAAGACCAAGCCGAAGCCACCAACCTCGGACATGCATTGGATTTTCTAGAGGAGATAGCATCCAAAACGAAACTACCAATAACCACTCATGATGTCCGTCAAATCCACACGCTGATCCTGAAAGGCATAGATGACGCGAATGCCGGCCACTTTCGCGAGGTAGATGTGGCGATTTCGGGATCTGATTACAGTCCACCATCGCCGAGCGAGCTAGGCGCGCAGTTCAGGGATTTCATGAATTGGCAGGAACCCGCATCGGTTGACCTCGGCAACTCCGTGGTTCAGGTCTCTGCCGCTTGTCATGCGTGGTTCGCTCAGATTCACCCATTCATCGATGGAAATGGCAGGACGGCAC
The DNA here is from genome assembly GCA_965242765.1 of Dehalococcoidia bacterium. GTDB lineage: Bacteria > Chloroflexota > Dehalococcoidia > Lucifugimonadales > Lucifugimonadaceae > Bin127. The sequence goes on from CBDESY010000004.1 coordinate 751,393, forward strand.
GCATCCTCATGAATCTCGTACTAATGAGGGCAGGTTATCCAATCGCCGTCCTGACTCGTGATGATCGAACCCGTTACATCGACGCATTGGAGAGGTCCCAAGTATCGGATCTCACACCTTTTATCGTGTTGCTCTTGGAGTGCATATCAGAGACGCTTGAAGAATACGAAACGGCAGCTGAAGAGCAGAGAGGACGAATCGAATGGGCGCAATCCCTCGCTAGCCGTATGGCTGAACCAGAACTACATCGCGTGAGAAACGAATACGAACTTTGGCGCAGCGCCATGGACCTTCTGGTGAATCATTATCAGCAGATCGCTGACGCGATTAACGACACCGTACCATTGGCCCAGATTTACATTAGGCACTACGGGATGCTTGAATTCGAAAAGTACATAGCATTGCGACAACGACAATCGGCGAAACGCACGTGGTTCTTCCGGATCGACTTCGTCAGAGGAGACACTACAGTGCGTTATCTGCACTTTTTCGGCTTCGCCAATCGCCCGATGTCCGATTATGCCGCCGTCTCACTTCACCTGTCTAGGGAAGAAGGACCCTATTACTACGAAAGGCTGGACAACATCGCGAGAACAAATGTTCCTGGCTTACGTGAAATCGCATACTCGCCAATGAGTGAAACATTCATCGCTCGAAAACTTGATGATTGTTCAGAACTGAAAATCGAACAGATTGCCAAAGGTTTCTTCGAAGAAGTGGTCGCCAAGCATTTCCGCAACTAGATGGATATATTACAACTCACTTTGTAGTTTCCCGTCCATTCCCGTACCAAGTCTCGTAAAGTTCCGGCAGTACTTACTTGAGCGGCTTCGCCTCGCGGAATCATTCTGCATCTAGTTCGAACGTATCCGGGTCTTCGGCGATGGCGATGCGGGGCGCTGCGTCCTATTCAAGGGTTGGCAAGATTATTTTACGTTTCATCTGTTCTTTGATGTTTGCATAGTTCAACACGGTTCGCCAGCGGTGATGCCTTCAGCTCGTTGCAGGTCGCGCACGTGACATATGATGGCATCGATCTCTTCTGGAGGTACGTTGGGTATAGCTGGCATGTCCCCGAAGTTCCAGTGATGCGCAGGCACTCCATTGTTGACCGCGTTGTGGAAAGAAAAGTTGGGGTGGTGTCCGATCTCGTACAGACGATGCACTAACGGAGGCCCTGATGCGGTACCATCAGCGAGTTGACCATGACACACCGCGCAACGATTCTGGAACGACTCTTCGCCCGAGTAGGTCTTTCGATCGGTAGAAGCGGCAGCGGATTCGATAGTGGTAGCTTCGCTTCCCGCGCAGCTGGTCAATAGCACGAGGCTTAGTGCCACAAACGATAATGGGACTGCAACGAACATGCGTCGATTCAATCGATGTTTTTGTTTAGATGGCAAGGGTTTTAGATGGCAAGGGTTGGAACGACTAACCGGGATGAATCTTCAGATTGCCAACGGAACCATTTTTGAGTTGCGTATGTTTCGGTCGCGAGTTACTAGCGGTATGCCGTATACGATGCTCGTGGCGGCGATCAGTTCGTCGGCAGGATCGCTGCGAAAGTCGAGTTGCGTGGAGGTTCGGGCTACGTTCAAGTCGATAGGTAGGACCTGTACATTACTGGTAAACCTTTTGAAACTGTATCCGTCAAGATTCACGTTGATGCGTCGCCTTTCTACGAGAGTTGCCAATTCCCACAATACCATCGAGGAAATTGCCCATTCTTGTCCTCGCATCGCACTGCTTTCGTCAACATTCAGCTGATCGTTGAGTGCGAAAACGACGATATGGGTGTCTAGATTAATCATGAGTTTCCCAACTACGTCCAGTACTGAAGATGTCGCCCAAAATCTCGATCTCACCGATCATACTTCCGATGAGGTGGTCACAATTTCTTTCATAGCGAACTAGTCGAGCCACTGGTTTTCCTCGTTTTGTGATGACTAGTCCTTCATCATCGAGTTGATCCATCAATGCTAGGCACTGCTCTTTGAATTTGGCGGCTCCGATTGTCTTCATGTTTGAACCTCCTGTAGCGGTCATTATAGATGACTAGTCGTATGTGGTGTCCATTTGACGGGTGGCACAAGGTACGAGGCGCGAAAAAGCGTGAGCCTTGAGGCTCACGCTTTTTTGATTCTTGACATCTGAAGAGCGGATTGAACAGACATCACGTGTTCTTGGTTTAGGTCGGATTGTTTTTGAGGCCTGATCCGGAAAGGCCTAGATTGACGCATGACCTTTTCTTGGCATCTTCTGGTTCTCCGATGAGCCCCTTGCCACGCCCTCGGATCGTTGATTCAGGATCGGACCGTAGTCGAATGCTGATGATCTGAGTTTGGGAATCTCGCTCGAACCGGATTGGTTTCGGATGCGGGTTATGCGGTTAATTTGGGTAGTACTGTTGCCACTTTCCAGTCGTAGGGTTAGTGGTTAGCACTCCTTAGAAAGGAGGTGATCCAGCCGCACCTTCCGGTACAGCTACCTTGTTACGACTTAGTCCCAGTCATTGGCTCCACCCTCGGCACCTGCCTCCCTTGCGGGTTAGCCTAGCGACTTCAAGTGTCTCCAACTTCCATGACTTGACGGGCAGTGTGTACAATCCCCGGGAACGTATTCACCGCAGTATGCTGACCTGCGGTTACTAGCAACTCCACGTTCATGCAGGCGGGTTTCAGCCTGCAATCCCAACTGAGACCGGTTTTGTCGGATTGGCTCTACCTCGCGGTTTCGCTACCGTCTGTGCCGGCCATTGTAGCGTGTGTGTAGCCCTAGGCGTAAGGGTCATGATGACCTGACGTCGTCCCCACCTTCCTTCCGTTTAAGGTCTGTCTCGCCAGAGAGAGTAACAGGCGATAGGGGTTGCGCTCGTTGCGGGACTTAACCCAACACCTCACGGCACGAGCTGACGACGGCCATGCAACACCTGTGTAAGGCTCCCCGAAGGGTCCCTCCCCTTTCGGTTCGGTACTACCAAACATGTCAAGCCTAGGTAAGGTTCTTCGCTTACCATCGAATTAAACCACACGCTCCGCTGCTTGTGCGGGGACCCGTCAATTCCTTTGAGTTTTAGCCTTGCGGCCGTAGTCCCCAGGCGAAATGCTTAATGGGTTACCTTCGGCCCACAGGGAATTAACACCCCGAAGACCTAGCATTCATCGTTTAGGGCGTGGACTACCCGGGTATCTAATCCGGTTCGCTCCCCACGCTTTAGTCCCTTAGCGTCAGAACTGCCCCAGCAGGCCGCTTTCGCCACTGGTGTTCCTCCCGATATCTACGTATTTCACCACTACACCGGGAATTCCACCTGCCTCTGACAGTCTCTAGTTCAGCAGTTTCCTCCGACTACTCCAAGTTGAGCCTGGAGCTTTCACAGAAGACTTACCAAACCGCCTACGGACCCTTTACGCCCAGTAATTCCGGACAACGCTTGCCACCTACGTATTACCGCGGCTGCTGGCACGTAGTTAGCCGTGACTTATTCCTCAGGTGACGTCCTCTCTCTTCCCTGAGAAAAGAGGTTTACAACTCGAAAGCCGTCATCCCTCACGCGGCGTCGCGGCATCAGGCTTGCGCCCATTGTGCACGATCCCTTGCTGCTGCCTCCCGGAGGAGTGGGGGCCGTGTCTCAGTCCCCCTCTGCCTGGTCATGCTCTCACACCAGGTACCCGTTTTTGGCTTGGTGCGCCGTTACCACACCAACTACCTGATAGGACGCGGGCCCATCCCCAAGCGATAAATCTTTCTTCCCGCACATTGAAACACGGGAATGTATACGGTATTAGCTGTAGTTTCCCACAGTTATTCCATTCTCGGGGGCAGGTCACCCACGCGTTACTCAGCCGTCTGCCACTAGGTTGAGCCCCCGAAGGAGCGACCTCGTTCGACTTGCATGCATTAGGCACGCCGCCAGCGTTCATCCTGAGCCAGGATCAAACTCTTATTTGAACTGACGTCTGTTCTTTCCGCTCTTCAATTGTCAAGATGCACCAAGAAGAAACCGACTCTCAAAACCGATTCCGTTTCTCGGTAAACGCTTATTCTATGCCATCATCGCCATGTGTGCAAGAAATTTCCCGAAATGTTTGAAAAAACACCAAAATCATTCTGAAAGCACGATCCGAGGTTTTCCGTGAAACATACCCGCAAACGTTACGAATACAGTGTAAATTGTTAACCAAAATGAGATGCTTATGCAGATTCGACTGGCAAGTTCCAGCCGAATTCTAACGGCAGTTCACCACTGCCCTATCGTGAGTCGTTCATCTCAAAAGCCTTGAACCGCAGGAGGAACGGGTATGAAGCTACATCGTCAACCAAGCCGACACATCGCAAAGGCATTCGTCGCAAGCGCATCGCTCGCCGCTATCTTTGCCTTGATCATCGGCTGCGGCGGCGAAACCGTCGTCCAAACCGTCCTCGTCGAGAAACAGGTCGAAGTGCAAGGCGCACCCGTGATCCAGACCGTCGTCGTCGAAAAGATAGTGCCGGGTGAAACTGTCGTTCAGACTGTCGTCGTCGAGAAGGAAGTGCAAGTAGCTGGCGAAACCGTAGTCCAAACCGTCGTGGTTGAAAAGGAAGTACAGGTCGCAGGCGAGACCGTCGTACAGACCGTCGTCGTAGAGAAAGAAGTGGCAAAAACCGTCGTCGAAACCGTCATCGTCGAAAAAGAGATCGAGGTAGTCGCAACGCCAACCCCGATCGCGATGGCGATGATGGAAGCTCCTGACACCCGAAGCGCACCCGACACAGCTGAGATGGCAGTTCAAAATCGAGTGGGCTTGACCATGACCGGCTTGAACAGCACTGGCGCGCCAGACGGACCATGGAGCATCGCCGAAGGCTTCTTCCAACCTGGAGGGCCAGTCGGTTCAAACATCGTAGACCCCGTTCTTGCTGAGACGTGGACCGTTGCCGAAGACCTTAGCAAGATCACCGTGACGGTCAAAGAGGGCGTGCAATTCCACGGTGGTTGGGGAGAACTGACCGCCGATGATCTGGTTTGGAGCTTTAACGATCTCATCGCTCCAGAGAGTGTCCATAACCAATCCGGCGACTATGCCGCGGTATTTGAACCGATGGTGAAGGTCGACGACTATACCGTAGAGATTCCGATCAAACAATTCACCGTCGTCTGGAACCAGGCCTACTTCAACACGTTCGCCGGTACCAACGGAACCTTCAGCAAGAAGGCATTCGATGAGAACGGGCGTGAGTGGGCGAACGAGAACATCATCGGGACCGGTCCGTACATGTTGAAAGAGTTCATACCGCAGAACATCGTGCGCTTGGAATCTTTCCCAGATCACCACATTCAACCAGCGTTCATGCCGTTCTTGAATGTGAATGAAGTGCCGGAAGAATCGACTCGCATAGCGATGCTTCGCAACGGTCAGGCCGATATTGCCGATGTGTCTCTGAAGGCGATCCGACCTCTGCTCGAGGAAGGCTTCATGATGTCTGACAGCGGCAAGGCCGCTCAAGAAGGCGTATTCTTCGCTGGAAACTACTGGGAACAGTACGACTACAACTGCTCTCAAGGCCAGAGCTCAGTTTCTTGCCCTGACATCACAGTTGGCGAACCGCAACAGGTAGAAGTAAGTCGCGAGGGATATCAACCCACTGAGCAGTTCCCTTGGATCGGCGAATACGGCAACGAAGAGAGCATAGAACGCGCCCGGATGGTCAGAACTGCAATGTCGATCGCGATTGACAAAGAGACGATCAACGATGTCATCGTAGACGGACTCGGTTGGTTGGTGCATGTCAACGGCTTCTCGATCCGATCGCCGGAATGGGACGACAAGTGGAACATCGAGTACGACCCGGAAGAGGCTGCCAGAATCCTTGATGAAGTTGGCTACCCGGTGGCAGGTCGCGGCATCCGTTTCCAAGTCGACATGTATGTGACACCGCACGTCGGAGGCGCTACCGGAACCGCCGGTGAAATCCAAGCCGCGATTGGCGCGATGTGGGACCAGTTAGGTATCCGAACCAGTCTGGTGCGACACGGCTACACTGTCTGGCGTCCTACAGTTGTTGATCGCTCACAGAACCAGCCGTTCTTGAGTGCGTGCGGCGGCACGGATGCACGAGACTCCGTACCATGGGACTTCCCTAAGGGTGTCGTATTTACAACTCTGTCGCGTGGCGGTTTCAGCTGCGCAATGGAGATCCCGTTCGTCCTTGAGAACTACCTGAATACGGCCGGTGAGTTGGACAAAGCCCAACGCATTGCTAACAATACCGAACTGCTCGAGTATTACCGCCACTGGCGATTGAACTCCGGCATCGCAGCAATCCCAGAACCATTGGTCTGGAATCCCAACTCAATAGAGTCTTGGGAGATGCGCGCAAATGCGGCTGGCACGCACATCGTTTCTCTCGACTTGATCAAGCCTGCACAATAAACTCGCAGGGGATTGAAGCACTTTTAGGTCTGCACTGCCTTTCCGATAATTCGGAATCGCAAGTGCAGGCCGTTGTGCGCCGCATTCGGAACCAGCCTACATTGAAATGATCGACCCATGAGACGGTACCTGATACGGCGTCTGTTGGCTTCGATCGTGACTATAGTCGGCGCGACTTTTGTAGTCTTCGCATTGTCACGAGTCGCTGGCGACCCACTCCTGCTCTATGCCCAGCCTGAAGGATATGGTCGAACCCCAGAGCAGGTTCGCGCACTCGAAAAGCATCTCGGTTTAGACAGACCATTCATCGTCCAGTACTTGGTGTGGATCAGAAACACATTACAAGGCGACCTCGGGCAGTCTTTGGCCGGCGAACGTCGGGTTTCAAAAGTGATTCTGGAAAAGGTAGGCGCGACCACTCAACTGGCTATAGCAGGATGGGTGCTGGCGACGTTCATCGGGGTGCCGATAGGAATCGTATCTGCGGTGTACCGCGGAACGCTTGTAGACTACGTCGGCCGGTTTGTGGCTCTGTTCGGGCAGGCTATACCCAACTTTTGGTTGGGCATCGTGATGGTGTTGCTGTTTTCCGTCTGGCAAGAGTGGCTGCCCAGCGGACTGCGAGGCGAAGGTTTCAACATCAAACACTTCATCATGCCAGCGATAGTTGTTGGTACGAGTTCGATGGCGGGGTATCTGCGCATTACGAGGTCGTCGATGCTTGAGATCTTGGATTCCGAGTTCATTCGATTGGCTCGAGGCAAGGGTGCAAGCGGCACCGTGGTGATCTGGAAACACGCGCTACGAAACTCTCTGATCCAACCGATTACGCTCTCCACACTGTTGCTCGCAGGGCTGCTGAACGGAACCCTAGTCGCTGAAGCCGTGTTTGCTTGGCCCGGCTTAGGCCGAACGATGTTGGAAGCGGTAAACAACAATGACTTCCCAGTCTTAACCGGTGGCGTGTTGGTATTCGTGATCATCTATGTAGTGTTCAGTTTGATTGCAGATCTGCTATACATCGTTGTCGATCCTCGCATTCGATACACGTAGGAGCAAGGTCGAATGTCGAACATCTCCACAACGCCTTACTCAGGAACGATTGTTTCAAAATCGGGTGTGCGTGTGTCGACATTGATTGGCAGGGGCTATGCCTTCATACGCCGATGGCCGATATTGCCAGGCATCGTCTTGGCTTTGTTGGTGATTTCCGCGTTGTTTGCGCCTTGGATCGCGCCGCAAGAACCTAATGTCCAAGCACTTCGAGACCGTAACGCCCCGCCGGTTTGGATCGCCGACGAAGAGAGAGAGGTATCGCAGAGCTACCTTCTGGGTGCTGATCAGGTGGGTCGCGACGTGCTGAGTCGCATCATCTACGGTGCTCGGATATCGTTAGCGGTCGCTGGTGTAGCACTGCTTAGCGGTTTGCTCGTAGGCGTCACGCTAGGTTTGCTAGCGGCTTGGTACGGTGGAGTGATAGATGAGTTGATCGCACGCGCTGTCGATATCTGGCATGCGCTGCCATTTTTGTTGGTGGCGATCGTCGTCGTTACATTGTTCGGCGGCAGCCTCACCGTGTTGATGGGAGTCTTGGCGATGGTCTCATGGGCCGGCTTCGTGCGGAATGTCAGAGCCGACGTACTGACTTTGCGCGAGCGCGAGTACGTGTTGATGGCTCGAGTTTGCGGAGCTTCAACACCGCGGGTAATCATTCGACACATCTTGCCGGGAGTAGTTCCTACCATCATGGTGATCGCGACTTTGGCAGTCGGAGGTTTGATCCTCACAGAAGCGACCTTGAGCTTCTTAGGTGCTGGAATACCCGCGCCCACACCGTCATGGGGCTTGATGGTCTCAGAAGGCCGAGAATATTTGACTACCGCCTGGTGGTCATCGTTCTTTCCCGGACTGGCGATCTTCCTCGTCGTGATGTCCCTCAATTTCATGGGAGACTGGATCCGAGACTTCACAGACCCAAGATTGCGACAACAGGCAAATTGATCATCTTATCCCTATGCAATCCAACGTTTGCGGCTTTACACTTTACACCTAAAGTTCTGATGGCATCGTGAACATAGGAGAGACGAATTCCATGACTCTCGCAAAAACTCGTGAAGATGTTGACCTGATCGCACATCTGCTCCGCCGCGCCGGCTTCGGAGCCACACCAGATGAGTTGGAACGCGCACTCGAAATCGGCTACGATGCGACTGTTGAAGAACTGCTGAATCCCGGGGCTGACGTCGAGTTGCCTGAAGACCTGATCCGACGCTACTTCGTCGATCAGTCAGACTTGCGAAATCAACCCGCATGCGCGGCACATTGGATCTATCGGATGGTACTCACCGAGACGCCGTTGCGAGAGAAGATGTGTCTCTTCTGGCACCGAGTGTTTGCAACCGGCGCTCACAAGTTGATCCAAGGGCGTGTAGTGCTGAATCAGATCGCAATGTTCAGAAAGTACGGCCTAGAGAAGTTCGATGAGCTCTTGTTGCAGCTGTCCAAAGACCCTGCGATGCTGATGTGGCTCGACAACCAAGACAACCACGCGCACTCGATAAACGAAAACTACGGCCGCGAGATTCTTGAACTATTCGCCATGGGTGTCGGCAACTACACTGAAGATGACATCAAGGAATGTGCCCGAGCATTCACCGGTTGGACTGTCGTCAATCCTGATTACATGACGATCAAGATGCGCAACAACACTGCACGTCCTTACGGCTACATCTCGTGGCAGTTCGAGTATAAAGATGATGACCACGACCACAATGAGAAGACGCTGCTCGGTGTTAGCGGCGATTTGAACGGAGAAGATGCTGTCGACATCATCTGCCGTGAAGAAGCTACTCCGCAATTCATCGCCCGGCACCTGTACCACTATTTCGTAGCCGATGAGCCTGGCGTGCCGCAATGGCCGCACGTGCCACCGCGCGATCCCGATGCGATACAAGCGATGGTAGATGCCTACTACGATTCGGGTTACAGCATCAAAGAGATGTTGCGCACGTTGTTCACTTCAGATTTCTTCAAGTCCGAAGCGGCACGATTCGCTCGGATAAAGAGCCCCGCAGAAATGGTCGTTGGCACGTTGCGTTTAGCCGGAGGGCTTGAGGTACCATCGCTAGACGCCTATGCAGCGGCGGCGACTTGCGCCAACATGGGTCAATCGTTGCTAAATCCGCCCAGCGTCGAAGGTTGGCAAGGCGGCGACGAATGGATAAACACCGGCGCGTACACCCAGCGCGTCAACTTTGCCAGCGTGACCCTGGACGATCCGAATAGACCGGGCATCAAGTCCATCATCGATCGAGTGAAGACCTCGGCCGGCGGCGGCGAATTGTCCCCCGAACAATTGGTCGATCAATGCCTGCTGATCTTGGGACCGATCAAGACCATGGAATCGACCCGACAAGGCTTGATCAACTACGCTTCGAAGTTTGGAAGTATCAGCTTCGCCGATGACGATTCGATTGACGACGCAGAACAGGCAGTAGTCGCCGTGTTGCAAATCGTGGTTGCTACACAGGAGTATCAGACTGTTTAAGGTTGAGCATTGCTATGACCATTGCAACAAAGTTCGAAATCAGATACCTCGACACCATCGGTTTCAACGCGGACCAAGGTGGGCGCGGCTTTCATCTACCTACAGACATGGTCGTACGACATGACGGTGTCATCTTCGTTGTAAGCCGTAGCAATCTCGTTGCGTTGAACATCGTCGGCATCCAGATGGTGACGCTGAACCACGACTTTCTCGGGCAGATCGGTTCATACGGGCGTGAAGTTGGTCAAATGATCGGTCCGACCGCCTTGGCTTTGGATAATGACGACAATCTCTATCTAGCCGACGATATGTTGCACCGCATCACCGTGTTCAATCGAGATGGCGACTTATCGAATCACTGGGGAACGCGCGGTGATGATGATGGCGAGTTTGACGCCCCATCGGGTTTGGTATTTGATGCAGATGACTACCTATACTTAGTCGACCACAAAAATCACCGCATCCAGAAGTTGACCAAAGATGGGGAGTTTGTAGACAAGTGGGGTTCATTCGGCAATGATGAAGGCGAATTCAATCTGCCTTGGGGTATCACAATAGACTCCGAAGGAAACGTCTGCGTAGCCGATTGGCGCAACGACCGCATCCAGCGTTTCACAACCGATGGTGAGTTTCTGGCACAAGTCGGCACCAGTGGCGAAGGAGAAGGTCAATTCCACCGCCCCAGCCGTCTGGCATTCGACTCGATTGGCAACATGTACGTCTCAGATTGGGGCAACCAACGGGTTCAGATATTTGACCCCGATGGTCGGTTTTTGGAACAGCTAAAAGGCGAGGCAACACTGTCAAAATGGTCAGTCGAATATCTCGATGCCCAGCAGGACGAGTTTCGAGCGCGTTCGGTGTACGAACCCTATTTCGAGGTCGATACTGACGACAAGAACGAAATCGCAGCTCGAATCGAGCCCTATTTCTGGGACCCTGTGAGCGTAGTCGTAGACCGGGACGATCGCGTCTACGTACTAGAGACGTGTCGCCACCGGTTTCAGGTATATGGAGCGGGGGCATAGCCACCGAATTGGTTAGGAGCAATACCGTGAGCGCAACAAAACAACGCAAACTGGTTGTAGTGCAACTGTCAGGAGGGAACGACTACCTGAACTGTGTCGTGCCGTACGACGACCCGCGATACGCGGACAATCGACCAAACGTCCGCATCACCGAAGACCGAGTGCTGCCGTTGGACGGTGAGCATGGTCTCAACCCGGGGATGCAACCCATCAAGGAACTTTACGATCAGGGCAAAGTTGCCGTTGTCCACGGCGTCGGCTATCCTGAACCCAACCGTTCGCACTTCCGCTCGATGGACATCTGGCACACTGCCGAACCGCGCAAAGTAGCTGACGAAGGTTGGCTCGGAAATGCCATCCGACAGATGCATCCTGAGGGCGACAACGTGGTGGCGGCCGTGAACTTTGGCGGTGGACTGCCACGTGCTCTCGTAGCAAAAGGCGCACCGGTCGCATCCGTCACCGACCTCGAAACTTACGGACTGATGAATCACCTAGGCGGCTCAGCACAGCGGTCGGAAGCTCTCGAAGCGTTCAAATACATCTACTCGCTAGGACTTGGCAGCGGACCGACGATGGACCTGTTGAGTCAAACTGGATTAGACGCGATGCGCGGTGCAGACATACTCAGCCAATGCACCCTGACTTACGATTCGGAAATCGAGTACGACCCGAACGCTTTCTCCAAGAGCATGAAAGATGCAGCTCAGGTGCTACAGGCCGACATCGGCACTCGGATATGCTACGCCCAACACGGCAGCTTTGATGCACATACCAACGGTATAGCACTGCAAGAACGGTTGCTCCGAGACGTGTCTGGCGGCATCTATGACTTCTACACCGATATGAAGCAACACGACCAGAGTGAAGACATCCTGATCCTTGCCTTCTCAGAGTTTGGGCGTCGCGTCAAAGACAACGGCAATGGTACCGATCACGGCTCAGGCGGCGTAGCATTCCTCATCGGCGACGGCGTGACCGGCGGACAGTACGGCGAATACCCGTCGATGGAAGAAAAGGACTTAGTCGAAGGCGACCTCGCGTTCAACCTCGATTTCCGAAGCATCTACACGGAGGTCATGGAAGATTGGCTTGAAGTCGATGCCCGCGAAGTGATGGACCGCGACTACGAGCGCGTTGGCTTCTTGGAAGCAGCATAGATTGAAGCTGAAACTTAAGGGACTAGTTTTGGGCTCAGGCTTCGCCGGGCAAGGACACGCAGAAGCCATGCGCTACTGCGGCATTGAAGTCGGCGGCATGGTGAGCCGTACCGATTCGGTCGTTAAGCAAATCGCACGCGAGATGGACATCCCATACGCATCGACTGATTGGGAACGTGCATTAGATGATTTATCCCCAGACATCGTAGCAATCGGCACACCCGGTGGCGCGCATTACGACCAGATTCTCGCAGCAATCCAGCGCGGATGCCATGTCTTCTGCGATAAGCCATTGACGACTAGTGCCGAAACATCCAAAGAGTTATACATAGCCGCGCGAGAAAAAGGCGTGAAAACTGCGTACGCAGCATCATTCCGATATCAACCTCACGCATTGCTGGCAAAGCGATTGATTGCAGATGGAGTGATCGGAGAGCCATTCGAGACCGAGTGTGTGTCGCACTACGAGTTGAATCCCTTCATCCCGTGGGGTTGGTCGCATCGAATCGACTTGGGCGGTGGTCGGCTGAGCAACAACTTCACTCATAAACTCTCGATTGTGTTGCACGCTTTGGATGCCACGTTGATCGACATCAATGGGGAGGCGCGAAACGACATGCATACAGCGCCAGTCGTCGAAGGTGTGCACGACTTCCGCGAGCGTGGCAACTTCATTCCCGGCGCCGAAGAATTGAACAACATCGAATGGCGCGATGTCGATTCCGAGTGGTCGTACTCGGTGCTGGCACACGTCATGCCATCACGCCCGGTGCGTCAGCCGGTTACATCGGTTTTCAGGCATGGTGGCATGCAACCGCGCTTCCATGGCGACTACGTGGCCTTCTACGGAGATGAAGCTTCGATACATATCAGCGGTGCGTACGCTCAAGGCCCGTTACACGTAAAGCGACGAGGAGCCGATTGGGAGAAAATCGATATGTCGGCCGATATTACTGAAGGATTGCCGGATATCGAAGATGACACTCAGCGCAACTGGACCGTCTTGATGTCGGAACTGGTCGCAGATATCCGAGGCGAAGGTTACAACGGCTACCAAACCTTCAAAGACGGCTGGCTGTTCCAAGAGGCAGTAGACGCGGTGAGGCGTGGCGATGGCTGGTTTACGTTGCCGGGTGTAACTAGGATGTTATGAGTTTGGAAGGATTGTGTCGATGCTTCCTTCACCTGGCCCGAACAGTGATGGGAATGATTAATCGCTACTTATCCTCTCCTTCACTTTGCCCGTTGTGACTTTTGAGATCGGATGTCATCCCAACGAAAGATACCTTTGAAAAATCCCCGTCCCCCTTGCTTCGCATAAGGTGGACGCTATACGGTCTGGTGGCCGTGCGTCTTTGTAATGATTTCAACCATTCAAATCACAAGTTCAGACTACCCATCAAAATCCTCTCTCAACCTCCAACTCATCCACCAAGGTCTGCGTTGCCGCAGTTCTTGCGAAGTGCGTTCCCCAAGCATCAACCGGGCTCATTCGGGATTCGTTGCTGACGCGGATTGTTGCGTCGGACCGATCTCGAACTCCGTCTTTCAAGCGGGTACCGATGCCAGGTCGTTGCGGCGCGTGCAGGAAGCCGTCGCGGATATCTAGATTGGGCTCTACGATGTCGTTGTACCAACCCTTGTAGAACGCGGGCACATGTTCTTGAATCATGGCGTTTGCAGAACTCATGCAGATGTGAGAACAGGCAAAGATGTTGACTGGTCCCGTAGCGTCATGCGGCGCGAAAGGCACTTGGTGCGCCGATGCGAGAACGGCAATTTTGTGCGTTTCGGATACGCCGCCGGTCCAGATCAAGTCCGGCATCACGATTCGCGCCGATCCGTTTTCGATGAACTGTCTGAGCTGCCAGCGCGTCAGTAGCCGTTCGGAAATGCATACTGGTGTTTTCGTCGCTGCTTGCAAACGCGCCAGCGCATCGGGATTGAGCAACGGCATCAAGTCTTCCTGCCACATCATCTCGTACGGCTCCATCGCCTGGGCGATGCGGATCGCGATGGGAAGAGTCCACTTCCCATGCCCGTCATTGGCTATCTGCATATCCATGCCCACCGCATCGCGGACCTCGCGTATCGGATTGAGGGCGATATCTAACTCTTTTGGCGATAGATACTGCCCATCTGATGCGATAGCCAAACCAATGGTAGGTCCGCCTTTCATTGCGGTGATGCCCTCGTCTAGCAGCTGTTTGGCTACTACACCCGCTCCCGTAGTAGGCATTGCTGTCGCATAAACGCGGATTTTCGTCCTCACCGCGCCACCGAGGAGTTCGTAGACCGGCACTCCGAGCGCCTGCCCTTTGATGTCCCAAAGCGCAATGTCTAAAGCAGATATGGCGCGCATCTCGGCACCGCCGTAGCCAGCGTGGTCTGAGAGACGGAAAAGTGCTTCCCAATGACGTTCAATCGGAAATGGGTCCCTTCCGATAAGAAGGGGGCCGAACCAATCGTGTACCGCCGTTTCGACTACTGATGCGGCATAGAAGGTCTCGCCAAGCCCGACGATTCCCTCATCGGTGTGGATTTGCACCCATAGATTGTTGGGTTGTTCGGCGATTCGTATCGTCTCGATTTGGGTGATTTTCATCTTTTTGTGCTTTCTTCGCAGTTTGGAAGGGTACTCGCATCTTCAAGTATCCCTCCTTGATCCGTGGCATCTTAGATCAGAATCGCAGTCAATCGTTCAGAGCATATGAAAATCGCATTTCATTCGATCGATTATTCACGAAACCGTTTGAGCAATCGCGCAAAGCTTCGAAATCAGTGTATGCTACTTTCACACCCTGACGCTGTGAGGGCGTTCGTACTCGGATGCGGGGACTTGCTTAATCGGCGGGACAGGGCAAAGCAACGTATTGGGCTTGAGCACACGGAGTGTCGCCAATCATGAAATATATCGCTGAATTATCCAAGCATGGGAGGTTCGCAGCTGCGTTGCTTGCGCTCGGCGTCGCGTTGGCAATGTTGGCAGTGGCCTGTGGCGAGACCGTCGTCGAAACCGTTGTCGTAAAAGAGACGGTCGTGGTTAAAGAGACCGTAGTCGTTGAGGTCGATAGGGTCGTCGAAAAAGAGGTGTCCAAGGAAGTGCAAGTTGTAGTGACCGCTACACCATCGCAATCCGACACTTCGATGATGATGCCAAAAGAGCAATCCGGCACCTTAGTGGCGGCATTGCAGACGGTAGGACAACCGATCGGCACTCCTGAACTCTGTGTCCCGAACTGTGCTAATGAAAAGTACTTCTTCAGCGCCTGGGATACGCTGCTTCACTGGACGACTGCGAATACCGTAGGTCCGGGCGTCGCGGAATCTTGGGATCTGGCTCCTGACTTGTCTAAGTTCACTTGGCACGTGCGTCCGGGCATCCAATTCCACAAGGGCTGGGGTGAAGTTACAGCTGAAGACGTGGCTTTCAGCACCAACAGCGTCAACTCCAACGTAAACCCCGATTCCGTGCATGACGTCGCTGGCGACATGTCTTGCTGCTACAGCGAGACTGTGGCGATCGACAAATACACCGCCGAAACCGGTATCACAACTTATGACAGCCGAGCGCCTGGCTGGCTCTTCACCAACCTGCGGGATGCTTACGGCATCAGCAGCAAAGCTGTGTTCGATGAGCATGGCAAAGAAGGGATGCGCGACGTCTTCGTCGGCAGCGGACCATTCGAGGTTCGTGAGTGGATCGAGCAAGACCGATTGGTCTTAGACGCGATCCCAGAGCATTACCGACAGACTGCGTCCATCGAGACGGCGCGCATCATCGAGGTGCCGGAAGAGGCATCACGTATCGCCATGTTCGAAAGTGGCGAGGCACTTATAACCCACGTATCGCTGCCAAACGTTCAACGGCTCGAAGATGCGGGCGGTACGAAACGTTTGCTCGAACGCGTCATCAGCCACCTCGGTATGAACCCCAACTTCCTGGAGAAGATCAACCCGAAAACTGGCGAACCGTTGGACAACCCCGGATACGACGAAGCGAAAGCAAACCCGGATGACTACCCATGGGTAAGCTTCTACGACCTTCCCGGCTCGGACTGCGACTGGAATGTTCTGCTAGAAGAAGTACCGTCTGATCCTGGCAGCATCTGCCCCGAAATGGAGAACGCTCGCAAAGTTCGATTAGCGATGGCAAAAGCCATTGACAAGCAGGCATTGGTTGACGGTCTACTGAACGGCCTCGGCGAAGTTGCATGTAACTGGGCGATCTCGACATCCGATGCGGCACACCGCGATGAGTGGTGCGTTGACTACGACCCAGATGGCGCCAAGCAACTTTTGGATGAATCTGGCAACTCAGACGGCTTCACGATCGGATGGTGGGCTGGCAACGAACCGCAAGAGGTTCACCAAGCCATCGCCGGAATGTGGGCCGACACGCTTAACGTCACTGTCGAGTTCCACCTCGGCCCGTTCAGCGTCTGGCAGCCAACTTTCGTCGACCGCTCATTCACGCATCTCGTGCATGACGGTGAACAAGGTGGAATGCCCGCTCACTACGCAAAAGCTAGAGAGGCACAAGCCTGGTTTGCAGGCGGCATTATGTGGAGCGGCGGAATCCCGTTCTACCAGCGCATCTACGGCGGAATGCTGAGTGAACCGGATGAGCAGAAACGCACCGAAATGGCGATCCAGTTCGGAAACCATGAAGCATTCTGGCACTGGGACCCTGCGACTTGGGAGCAGCCGATCTACACCGTCTACAACGGTGGGGAGATGACGTGGACCCCGACCAGCAACTCGATCCACACCCAGATATCCAACTACGTCTTCCCACTTGAAGACATCGTGCTCAAGTAGTAGACCAAGTTGATAGAAACGCGTGATCCAGCCTCGCCGTTTGAGGCTGGATCCTCGCGAAGCAACAGTTAACCTTGTTACTGTTGAGCATCTCTGCATACCGATGGGAAGATTAATCGCAAGAAGACTGGTACTCGGTGTAATCGCACTGCTGGGCGCCATGCTGATACTCTTTTCGCTTTCTCGCGCCGCCGGCGACCCCAGGTACATATTCATCGGTCAAGATTCGGTCGGCATCGACCCTGCAGTTTGGGAAGAATGGGGCCGACGACTAAACCTCGACAAACCGGTGCCGATACAGTTTGCGCTGTGGGTAGGAGATATTTTGAGGGGCGACTTCGGCGACAGCGTCAAGTCGCAACGCCCAGTACTGCAGGTGATCCGAGAAAAAGCGCCCAACACCATCCAACTCGGAATCGTAGCTTGGATACTCGGAACTGCAGTAGGCATTCCGTTGGGCGTCTTCTCAGCTACCAATCGCGGCCGTTTCTTGGATTACGTGCTGAGGGCATTCGCGCTCTTCGGACAGTCCGTACCCATCTTTTGGCTGGCGCTGGTGTTCATCTTCATATTTGCGGTGAACTTACATTGGTTGCCATCCGGCACCAAGGGCGAAGGGTTGGCTTTCCGGAACTTCGTTTTGCCTGCAATTACGCTGGCGTGGTTTCCCGCGGCATCATACCTGCGCATCACGCGTACCGCGATGTTGGAGATCCTCGATTCCGAGTTCGTAAAATTCGCACGCGCTAAAGGCGTATCCAGTGATATCGTGCGGTGGAAACATGCCTTCAGAAACGCCATCATACCACCCTTAACGTTGTCTGTTTTCGTGCTGTTCGGACTTATGAATGGCACCATCATCATTGAGACGGTCTTCGCCTGGCCAGGATTGGGACGATTGGCTATTGACGCGTTGTGGGCATCTGATTTTCCGTTGCTGGCTGGCGTGACGATCATCTTCGGCGCGATTTTCGTGATGGGCATTCTGGTGTTGGATATCGTGTACGGATTGCTGGACCCGCGTATCCAATACGGCTAGGAGTCGATCAATGGCTGCGACAGCCACAAATACGACTGCCTACGAGCAACCTCAGGTGATGAAATCCACCGCCAATCCCGCGGTGCGAGCCTTCAACTTTTTCCGACGCTATCCCGTAATCCCGGCATTCATCATCACCGTGATGCTCTTTGTGGCGATCGCGGCACCTTGGATAATGCCGAAAGAACCAAACAAGGTCGATGTCCTGAATCGACACCAGCCGCCGTTCTGGATGGAAGAAGGATCGACTGAAAACTTGCTGGGAACCGATTTCTTGGGTCGAGATGTATTGAGCCGCATCATCGCTGGGGCCCGAATCGCAGTGCTTGTAGTCGTGGCGGCTGTGGGTACTGGCCTTATCGTGGGAACCGTGCTGGGACTGGTAACAGGTTACTTCGGCGGGATAGTCGATGATAGCGTGATGCGATTCGTCGATGCGTGGAACATCCTGCCTGCACTCTTAATCATCTTGGTAATCGTGCTGACATTCGGTGGAAGCCTATGGATACTCATCGGAGTCTTAGCGATGCTTTCCTGGCCCGGCGCTGTGCGACTCGTACGCGCTGAAACTTTATCACTCAAAAACCGAGAATACGTCGCATTAGCGCGTGTCGCCGGCGCCTCAAACCTACGCATCCTCGTGCGGCACATACTGCCCGGGGTAGTAAACATCGTCATCGTAACCGCGACCTTGGGTACCGGCAACATTATCCTCACCGAAGCTGCGTTGAGCTACTTGGGTGCCGGCATTCCGCCACCCGATGCGACTTGGGGGCGCATGATTGGCGAAGAGCGTCAGTACATCGATGCAGCGTGGTGGACATCCCTGTTCCCCGGCATCGTCATCTCACTAGTAGTGATGTCAGGCAACTTCCTCGGCGACTGGCTCAGGGACCGCTTCGACCCCACCTTGAGGCAGCTTTAGACAGATGATCGTCCTCATCGTCTCTTTGCGAATCCCCAGCATTATGGTTCCCATAAACGTCGATCCTCTGTTTTTACGACACTATCTTTTCGGAACTCGCAAAATACCGAACTGGGTGTATTCTATGCATACAACCTATCGCTTGCCTGCAGGCCAATTCGTTTGATTGGCACGATTCACGCAGCGTTCATCTCATCAATCAGGATTTGGCTGACAAAGCAATCTTCAAAACCTAAGGAGGGTTTAGCCAATGAACATCACGAAAACTATCTCCAAACGCAGGGCTGCAGTTCTTGCCCTGCTCTCCGTATTGACGACGGTCGCCTTTGTTGCCACGGCTTGCGGAGGAACTGAAACGGTTGTCCAAACCGTAGTAGTAGAAAAGCAGGTGCCGGGCGAAACCGTGGTGCAAACCGTGGTCGTCGAAAAGGAAGTCGTCGTCGAAAAAGAGGTCGCAAAAGTCGTTGAAGTCGAGAAGGAAGTCCAAGTAGTGGTCACTGCCACTGCCGAAGCCATGGCCGACGATGCCATGGAAGAGGTCATGGCAATAGACATTCCAGACTCCAAGAGTCCACCCGGTCAGGTAATCTTTGCCGACGTTGGCTCCGCACTCGGCAGCATCAGCGGGAACGGCGGCAGTCTTCCCGACGCACCGTTGCAGGCTAAACGCTGGGGAGCTGGTGAAAGTCTGTTCACTCCAGGCGATGCCGATTGGGACGTCCCGATGCTGGCCGAGTCTTGGGAACTTGCTGACGACCTCAGCTCTGTAACCATCACGATCCGCCAAGGCGTGCAGTTCCACGGCGATTGGGGAGAGTTGAAAGCCGAGGACATGGCGTGGGTGATAAACCGCACCAACCCGGCGATCAACCCAGAATCGATCGCTGCGAGTGCCGCCAACTTCACCGCTCTGTTCGGCGACGTGCCGGTTGAAGCCATCGATGACTACACGCTGGTAGGCCAATTCAACAACTTCGACGTTCGATGGGCCAGCAACTTCTTGAACCAAGAGGCGTCCGGCGGACTTACCAGCATGGCTACACCCAAACGGGCATTCGATGAGAACGGCCGCGACTGGTTGAAAGACAACTTCATCGGCACCGGCCCGTTCCAAGTGACCGACTTCAAATCCGGCACCAGCGTGACGCTCGAAAAGGTAGCTTACGACCACTGGCGCAAGAATGCCAGCATCGAGACTTTCCGAGTTCTCGCAGTTCCCGAAGAGTTCACACGCGTAGCGTTGCTGCAGAACGGTGAATCAGATGTCTCATTCATCGACCCCAAGGACCTGGCTCGCATGAAGAAATCTGGATTCTTGGAAGTCGGTGCGGGTGCCGGTATCCAAGAGGGCGTAATGTTCCCCGGCAATCTCTGGGAAACGACGAATGCGCTTACTGGCGAGGCAATCGATTTCCCCTCGCACGGCGTTTTCGTGCGTGAGATTCCATGGGTCGGGAACCCACATAAGCCAGAAGACGGGGACAACCCGGCAGGTATCGACGATATGGAACAAGCGCGACTGGTGCGTCAGGCATTGGCGCGATCGGTCGACCGTGATGCCATAGTCGAACATGTTTTGGGCGGCGTAGGCAACCCGGTCCACGTCACCTACTTCAGCACCTTAAACCCGAACTGGGAATCGCAGTACGAGTTCCCGTATGACGTTGCCGAAGCCGGACGGATGCTCGATCAAGCCGGTTATCCCGCAAACGATGACGGCGTGCGCTTCGAGATGCCCTTGTTCGTCGGCCCTGAGCTAGGCGGCGGCGAAGGCCCAGCCGGTGAGATCGGAGACGCAATCGCTGGATTCTGGGAAGATGTAGGAATCAACGTAAAGGTGCTCAAGTACGCATACGGCGTGTTCCGACCTGGACTTGTAAGCCGCTCAACTGTAGTACCGATGCTCACTTCATGCGACGATGGACAGGAAGCGTACCCGTTCGACTGGCCAAAGGGACTGGTTCAGACCACGTTGACGCGCGGCGGATTCAGCTGCGGGTTCGAATCACCAGACATCTTGGCCTGGTACGAAGCGACTGCTTCAGAACCTGACCGTGAAGAGCGTATTCGCATCAACAAGGAATACCTGGCATACATGCACAACTGGGCACTGTTCCCGGGTTACGTCACCGTGCCGCAGGCATACTACGCCAACCCCAACTACATCGACTCTTGGGAAATGCACCTAGGCGGCAGTTACAACTCGCCCGAGAACATAGTTCTCAAGTAGCCACGATTTCTCCCTCTACCATCGCGTGAGAGGGTCAGTAGGGGCGGTTCGCGAACCGCCCCTACAAATGCAAGATTTTGAATCATGCGTCGCTATCTCATCAGGAAGCTGATCTTTGCAATCATCACCTTGCTTGCGGCGACGATGTTTGTGTTCGGACTTTCACGGATGGCGGGCGACCCATTGTTATTGTTCGCCAAACCTGGCGGCTACGGAATGAGTCCCCAACGTGTCGAAGATCTCAGCAAGAAACTGGGACTCGATAGACCACTAGTGATGCAGTATTTCGTCTGGTTAGGGCGAGTTATGACTGGCGACCTTGGGGAAACAATAGTTTCAGAGACGCCGGTGAGTCGACTAATCGTGGAGCGCATCGCACCAACAATGCAGCTCGCCGTCGCCGCGTTTCTGTTAGCGATCTTTATGGGAGTGCCGCTAGGTGTGGTATCCGCGGTGAAGCGAGGCACCGTCGCAGACTACCTCAGTCGAACATTGGCGCTAGTCGGGCAGGCAGCACCGATCTTCTGGGTAAGCATCATGGCGATACTGCTATTCGCCGTGACCCTTGATTGGCTACCTGTTGGAACTGCCGGACCTGATGAAGCGCCGTTCTGGAGTTGGACCAAGATCAAATACCTCATAATGCCGTCATTCGTCCTCGGTTGGGGACCGGCCGCCGCATTGCTCCGTCTCACTCGGTCGGCGATGCTCGAGGTGTTGGATTCTGAATATGTGACGCTTGCCCGGGCAAAGGGTACCGGATACCGAGTTGTAATCTGGAAACATGCATTTCGCAATGCAATTCTGCAACCATTGACCACATCAGCAATCGTTCTTGCGAGCTTCGTGACTGGCGCCGTAGTTGTGGAGCGAATCTTCGCCTGGCCTGGTATCGGGCAGTTGATGACCAACGCGGTTTGGGACAACGACTTTCCGACGTTGACCAGCACTGTTCTAGTCTTTACCGCCGTGTTCGTAGCGATGAACTTCATCGCCGACATTTTGTACGGCGTCTTGAACCCGGTAATCAGGTACGACTAGATGACCACCGAATCGGCTGTAGCAGCGTCGGCACAGACCCGACCGGTATCGCAACAGCGATTGACGGTTTGGTATGCTTTGCGCCGATGGCCAATTCTACCGGTGGCGCTTCTAGCCTTACTGGTGACCGTAGGATTAGGCGCTGAATGGATAGCGCCCAACGACCCGACCGACCAATCGTTGCCAGATCGCAATGCGAGTCCGTTGTATCAAGATGACAGTCCCTATCTTCTTGGCGGTGACCACGTCGGGCGCGACGTGCTGAGTCGAGTCATCCACGGAGCGAGAGTGTCATTGTCGGTGATGGCCGTCGCGCTATCTGCTGGCATGTTGATCGGCACCGGACTTGGCTTGCTCGCCGGCTACGCGGGCGGCATCGTCGACGAAGTTATCACCCGCATCGTAGATATCTGGATGGGTTTTCCATTCCTATTGCTGGCTCTCGTTGCCGCCATTATTTTCGGAGCCAGCTACAGCACCATCATGGTATTGATGATCTTGGTGGCGTGGGTGTCATTTGTCCGCAATGTCAGGGCTGATGTGTTGGTGCTAAAAGAGAGCGGATACGTGGCATTGGCGAAGATATCAGGTGCCTCGACATTTCGCATTTTGGCACGCCACATTGTGCCCGGCACCGTCGGCACCATAACCGTGATCGCTTCCTTAAGCGTTGGAAACCTCATCCTCTACGAAGCTACATTGAGTTTTCTGGGTGCCGGTATCCCATCGCCCACGCCCTCCTGGGGCAACATGGTAGCCGAGGGACGTGACTATCTGCAGACGGCGTGGTGGACATCGGTAATCCCCGGCACGGCACTGTTTCTGACGGTGATGTCGCTAAACTTCCTAGGCGATTGGCTGCGCGACCGACTGGATCCGCGGTTGCGGCAGTTGGGGTGAGTTGGTATTTTGTCTGAACTGTGATTTTCGCTTGATTGAGTATGATTCTTGTGATTGCTGGTAGTCGTTTGGTTTGCCTTCTTTGTTGCAGAGTGCGATGAAATCCCCCTTCCCGCCGAGGGTGAGGGTGCAGACAGGACGGAGCGGTGAGGCATCATTCCCATCATTAACATCACAGTTCAAACAGGCACCGTCATCCTTTGGCCACCCCAGCCCCTCACACGGCGAGTGGAGAGAACTATTTTGGCTATATACCACAAAGGGAGAGTGGATTTTGCTCCGCTGCAAGCAAACACATCGTAAACTCGGTTTGACATTTCGCGTCGCGTAATGTACTTTGCAAGTTGCGCCTGTGTCAGCATTGTGAATGGCGGGTGGTCATTGTTGTACTAATGCACCACCGCGCTTCGCGCACTGTAGACTAGACGCGACGATCCGAGTCGCAGAGTTTGGCGGCTTGGGAATTGGTTAATTGAAGCACGAAAGGCATCGATATGCTAAGTAGCAAACACAAGAGGACGCTCTCGAAGCGTCACCTCGTGGCCTTCATGTTGACCTCCGTGGCCGCCGCACTCGCCTTCGCAATCGCTTGCGGAGGAGGGGAGACGGTAATCCAGACCGTAGAGGTCGAAAAGGTCGTCGAGGTCGAGAAGGAAGTCGTCCGCGAGGTCGAAGTAGAAAAGATCGTCGAGGTCGCCGGTGAAACCGTCGTACAGACCGTCGAGGTCGAAAAGCTCGTCGAGGTCGCCGGTGAAACCGTCGTACAGACCGTCGAAGTCGAAAAGGTCGTCGAGGTCGCTGGTGAAACCGTCGTACAGACCGTCGAGGTCGAAAAGATCGTCGAGGTCGCCGGTGAAACCGTCGTACAGACCGTCGAAGTCGAAAAGATCGTAGAAAAAGAGGTCGAGGTTGAGGTCGAAGTAGAAAAAGAGGTCCAGGTCGAAAAGATCGTGGAAAAAGAGGTCGAGAAGATCGTAGAAATCATTGCGACTCCGACACCTGAGCCGATTCGCTCGCCTTTCATCACTGCTGACCCTCCTGCTGGTGAAGAAGAGTGGCCTACCATTTATGATTCCAGCGGCAATCTGTTCCCGAAGCCGTCATCTTACCAAGAGGCTCCATCGCTCGCGGCCCGTGTAGCCGCTGGCGAACTGCCACCTGTCGAAGAGCGTCTGCCTGAGAACCCACTGGTTCTACAGCCCACGCGCGGCATCGGCAAATACGGCGGCACCTGGTACCGTGGCTTTACCGGCCCGGCCGACGGACAGAACATGGAGCGTCCGCTCAAGGACCACCTACTGTTCTATGAAGTATCCGGTCAAATCCCACAGCCAAACATCGCAGAGTCTTGGACTCAGAACGATGACGCTACCGAGTTCACTTTCACGCTGCGTAAGGGACACAAATGGTCCGACGGTCAACCGTTCACAACTGCCGACATTATGTTCTGGTATGAGCACATGCTCTTGAACGATGACCTCAACCCGAGCAAACCGGGTTGGACGCAACACGGTGGAGAAACTCTCAAGTTTGAAGCTGTCGATGAGCAAACATTCAAAGTAACGGCTGCCAAGCCATATGGTCTATTCGTACAGCTCATGGCATCCGTCATCGTTGCCGGTCAGCACACCCGTGGTGACGGTGCCGACGGCCTATACGCGCCTCGACACTACCTTGAGCAGTTCCACCCCGCATTCGTTGGTGAAGACGAAGCTAACCGTAAGGCGCAAGAAGCGGGATTCGACAACTGGATCACCTACTTCTACGACCGCAACCACGCGAATGCCAACCCGGATGCTCCTATGCTTACCGCCTGGCGAGTCACCGGCAGCATCAACACCAACGAGTGGTCGTTCGAGCGCAACCCGTACTACTTTGCAGTCGACACCGAGGGCAACCAGCTACCGTACATCGACCGCGTAGTATTGACTCTCGCTCAGAACCTTGAGGTGTTGAACTTGAGCGCCCTTGCTGGTAACTACACCGTGATGGGACGCCACATCAACATCGCTAAGCTTCCGCTGTTCCTGCAGAACGCCGAATCGGTCGGCTACCGCGTCCAATTCTGGCGTCAAGAGCAGTCCGGAATTGCCAATGTTTACTTCAACGAGTCATGGGATGGCAATGAAGAAATTGCCAGCTTCATCCACAACGTTGAGTTCCGCAAGGCTCTGTCAATGGGTATCGAACGTGACCAGATCAATGAGGTTTTCTTCCTCGGTCTTGGATCTGTCGAAGGCCTTTGTGCCGGTTGGCCCGACGATGACAATCCCGGTAAGTACATCGGCGAAGACTACGTACGCTTCAACGCCGACGAAGCAAACTCGATCTTGGACGGACTTGGTCTTAACCAGCGAGATGGCGACGGTTTCAGACTGATGCCTAGTGGTGAACGATTGACAGTTCAGTTGCCATCAGTGGTAGCAGCGTTCGAGGATTACCCGGCCATCAATGAGATGATCGCCCGACACTGGGAAGTTAATCTTGGGATCCACGCAGAAGTTCAACCACTTGAACGCGGTCTCCATGGCGACCGAGGGCAGCTCAACGAACTGATGACTCAGAACTGGGAATCTGCACCGCGCGTGACAATGATCATCACGCCGCAACACTTGGTTCCGGTTCTTGATGCCACTTCAATCGCACCTACTTGGGCCGACTACTTCGACTCAAATGGGGAAACTGGCACTGCACCTACGAATCCGTTGATCGCTGAACAGCAGGCACTATACGCCGAAGCGATTTCCACCGCGGGTCCGGCCCGATACGAAGAGATCGTCCAACGTGTAGTCGAGATCAACTGCGAGAACGTCAACCCCATCACGACTGTGATGAACAAGCCGACATACGTTGCCATCATCAAGAACAACGTGATGAACATCCCGAACCCGTTGCCCTTCTCATTCCACAACCAGACATCCGGAAACGGATTCCCTGAACAGTGGTGGATCGACGACGTAAACGCGATGGAAGGTAAGTAGAACCTACTGAAACGGTTCTAGGAACGTTCCAGAACAAACACATCCGCCTCCGCTCTGCAGCGGAGGCGGATGTGGGTAAATTGGCATTTGCACATTTAACCATCGAAATCGCCATCAATGCTGAGATTCTTCATAAGCAGACTGATATACGCCATCATCGCCATGTGGGCGGTGTCGGTCATATCTTTCATCATAATCAATTTGCCGCAAGGCGATTTCGTCACGACCTACATCGCCACTCAGGCGGCAACGGGCAACATCATTTTGGCCGATGAAGCTGATAATCTTCGCGAAGTTTATGGACTCAACGATCCGATATATGTTCAATATTCCAAGTGGCTCACACGAATTCTTCAGGGAAATCTAGGATTCTCGTTCGAGTTCAACGCCCCGGTGAGACATGTCATCGAACAGAACCTCGCGAATACGCTTTTATTGGCTCTCGGATCGGTCGTCTTCATTTGGATCGTCGGTATCCCGATTGGAATCTATTCAGCCGTCAAACAGTACTCACCTGGTGACTACATCGCCACATTTTTAGGTTTTCTAGGGCTCGGGATACCGGATTTTCTGATTGCACTTGTTGTGGCGTATCTAGTCTTTGACCTGACAGGAATCCTATTGACCGGCCTTTACTCAGCTGAATATCTGACTGCGCCGTGGAGCTTCGGCAAAGCTCTAGACTTGGCTCAACATTTGATCCTGCCAGTAACCATCTTGGGTACGGCAGGAACTGCCTCCCTCATCCGCATAATGCGAGCAAATCTACTTGATGAGTTGAAAAAACCATACGTTACGACCGCACGAGCTAAAGGTGTTACCGAATGGCAACTCATCATGAAGTATCCGGTCAGGTACGCGCTCAATCCTGTCATCTCGATCACTGCATACATCTTCCCATTCTTGATCTCTGGTTCGGTCGTGCTTTCATACGTTCTTGACTTGCCAACTCTCGGGCGCGATTTCTTGCGCGCACTAACCGCTCAAGACATCTATCTCTCCGGTGCCATAATCCTCGGCACTGGTTGGTTGACAATTATCGGAACATTCGTATCTGACCTGTTGCTAGCTTGGGTAGACCCCCGCATCCGTTTGGAGGGAGACTAGTATGGTAGCCGGACCGCAGGTTGGACACCAATCCGATGCTCCCGACACCGCTATGGAAGCCATAGACGGTGAAGGTGAGATCGAGGTAATGTCGCAGCGGCAACTCATCTGGCGTCGCTTCAAGAGACACCGATTGGCGATGGCCGCTACAGTCGTGGTAATACTCTTCTACGTGGTCGTCGTACTCGCCGATTTCCTGGCTACCAACGACCCTGAAGACAGCGAAGCAGACCGTCAATTTACGCCACCACAATGGATACGTGTGTTTGATGGCATCAAACCTGATCTGCATGTCTGTAGATTAGTCGGGACACGCGACGAATTTTTGCGGAAAGTATATGAACCCGACTGTGACCAAAAGGTCGATATACAACTATTCGGTCGAGGTTACGAGTACTCGATGTTCGGGATGAAATTTGATCGACATCTTCTCGGTGTCAATGATCCTGACCTGACCGCGGAAGACACCGTCTTTATACTTGGTACCGATGTGCAAGGGCGTGATCTCTACTCGCGTTTGATGCGTGGCACTCGTCTGTCGCTGTTGATCGGATTGTTGGGCATATTCATATCACTCGTGATGGGTACCGTGCTAGGTTCTGTATCAGGCTTCTACGGAGGTTTCATCGACAATCTGATACAACGATCGATAGAGATCGTTCGCTCAATCCCTACCGTGCCCCTCTACTTAGGCCTCGCCGCGGCATTCCCCGCCGATTGGTCTGTAGAACGTAGATTCTTCGCTATAACGCTGGTGGTGTCGCTATTCGCCTGGACTGAATTGGCTAGGGTAGTGCGAGGACGATTCCTAGCTATGCGACAAGAAGATTTTGTAGTTGCCGCAATAACGGCCGGTGCAAGCCAACGACGCATAATCTTCAGACACATGTTGCCATCTTTCTACAGCCACATCATCGCAGCCAGCACACTTAACCTTGCATTCATGGTCATCAGCGAAACGACGTTGAGCTTCTTGGGACTAGGTCTGCAACCTCCGGCGATTTCATACGGCACATTGCTATTCACCGCGCAAAATCTTCAGACTGTAGCTTTGGCTCCATGGCTTCTGATACCCGGAATCTTTGTTGTAGTTCTCGTCCTATCCCTCAACTTCATGGGCGATGGAATACGAGATGCCGCCGACCCTTATGGCAGTTGATAGTCTAAACACGAAAATATGACGACCGAAACAACAACGTCTCCAACTGCGACAGCAGCAGAAAACGGTTCATCAAGCGAGCCGATTCTTTCGGTGCGCGGTTTGGAAACTCATTTCTTCACCGATGAGGGTGTTGTGCATGCCGTCGATGGTGTCGATTTCGACCTAGAGCCGGGAACTACGATGGGGATCGTCGGTGAAAGTGGTTGCGGCAAGAGCATTACTGCAAAGTCGATACTTCAGATCGTCGAAGCACCGGGACGTATCGTGAATGGGGAAATCCAGTACAACCCTAAACCAGGCGAAGGCACCGCGAACAATCTGCTCGATTACGGCACCAACAGCAACCAGATGCGCTCCATTCGTGGTGGCGAGATATCGATGATCTTCCAAGAGCCGATGACATCATTCAGCTCCCTTCACACCTTCGGAAACCAAATTGACGAAACGCTACGCCTGCACACCAACTTGTCGAAAACCGAGCGCTTCGATCTTGCCGTCGATTGGCTGGCAAGGGTAGGCATTCCCAATCCGACACAGCGGATGCACGAGTATCCTTTCCGGTTCAGCGGCGGACAGTTGCAACGTGCAATGATAGCGATGGCACTCTGCACCAATCCAAGGGTACTCATCGCCGACGAACCGACCACTGCGTTAGACGTGACGACTCAGGCACAGATCCTGGACCTTCTGCAACGCATGCAGGAAGACATTGGAATGTCCATCCTCTTCATCACTCACGATCTTGGAGTTATCGCCGAGATCGCCGATGAGGTGACCGTCATGTATCTCGGCAAGGTAGTCGAATCTGGTCCTGTCCACGGCTTCTTCGATGATCCGCTTCACCCCTACTCGCAAGCTTTGTTGACATCGATACCCAGCATGTTCACGACTTCTCGCGAGCGCTTGCCATCAATCTCGGGTTCGATACCTCACCCCCAGAACCGACCTTCAGGCTGTGCCTTCCATCCTAGGTGCCAATCTTTCATCGATGGCGTATGTGATATGCGCGAACCTGAACTGATCAGCATGAACGACACCCAAGAAGTCAGCTGCTTCCTTTACGAGAATCGCTAGATGACATCCGAAACGACACCCAAGAGCAACGGTCATCAGCAACTGCTGGATGTACGAAGTCTAGTAAAGCACTTCCCAATTAAGCGCGGCTTCTTCCGTCGAACCGTAGGCACCGTCAAGGCGGTAGATGATATCAGTTTCGACATCAAGGCAGGGGAGACGTTGAGTCTGGTCGGTGAGAGCGGTTGTGGCAAGAGCACTACGGCGCGTTGCATCATCCGAGCCCACGATCCGACTGACGGCGAGATCATTTTCCAAACGGAAGACGGCAACACAGTCGACCTTGCTCAGCTGTCTATGATTGAGATGCGTCCGATTCGTCGCGACATGCAGATGATCTTCCAGGATCCATTTGCGTCGCTCAATCCGCGCATGAACATCTACGAAATCATCAGCGAGCCGTTGCTTGTGCATGGCATCGGCACCAGCGATGAACGCGAAGACCGCGTGGCCGAGCTGCTTCGTCTGGTGCGCCTGCGCCCCGAATACATGCGACGCTATCCCCACGCATTCAGCGGCGGTCAGCGGCAACGCATCGGCATTGCCCGCGCACTTGCGCTCAACCCTCGCCTCATACTCGCCGATGAACCTGTGTCTGGGTTGGACGTCTCGGTGCAGGCGCAGGTCATCAATCTCATGATGGACCTCCAAGACGAACTTGGACTGACGTATCTCTTTGTGTCTCACGACCTCAGCGTTGTCAAGCAGATATCCAATCGCGTCGTGGTCATGTACGTCGGCCGCATCGCTGAGATAGGTACGCCGCAGGAGCTCTTCGATTCACCTAAGCATCCGTACACCGCGGCATTGATGAGCTCTGTCCCCAAGGCGCATCCGAGTCAGCGTTCCAAACGATTTGTGTTGGAAGGCGAAGTCGCTAACCCGGCAGACCCGCCGACGGGTTGTTATTTCCATCCCCGATGTCCATTCGCAACCGATCAGTGCAAAGTCGAAGTGCCGCCACTAGTAAAATCGAAGGATGGTAGATATGTCAGTTGTCATCGCGCCGATGAGATTGAACTGACTACCAATTGACATTCACTTCGAATCCCATCCTCGGATCATCTCGCTATATCCACTACTGACATCAGTCGATTGGCAACACTTGACGTTGTGCGTCCTGATGCTAAACGTCGCCGGCGCATCACCATCGCCATCACGATACTTGGCGTTGCACTTTCGGTAGCACTTTTTCACGTATCGGTGCTGACACACTTCCAGTATTTTGAGGAAGCTGTCAGAATCCAGGGTTGGGGTGCGATTTTCTTTTCGATCGCGGCCGTCTTCTCAGCCTTGATCGTAGTGCCGTTCAGCGTGTATCACATTCGAGACATCGCCCAGAATCCCGCGCATCCTCTAGTGTGGTTGTTTCTGGGTGCCGGCTTTGGCTTAGCAACGCCGTTGTTCACTGGCGGCTTCGGACGCACCGCTCTCGCCTTCACCGGATTGGTTGAGGGACACTACGGCATCGGAGATTTCTTCTCGCTGCTCATCGATGCTATATTCGTCTTCCCTTACGACTTCGTAGTAGAAGGCGCCACGAACGTAATCTTGGGTTTGGAATTCGGTGTGCTCTTCGCAGTCACAGGTTTCATCATCGACCGCGCGAATGTGGCGAAGAACGATCTCGTATCGACCTGGGGAGTCTGGGCACTCACGCTCGTAAGTGGATCGTCAGCACTACTCTTCGCCCTGCTGGGCCCGATAGATTTTCTACGTGATCTGGCCTGATACGGCATCTTCACGTCTTTGCGCTAAAAAGCGCGTCTACCCTCGATGTGCCACAGACAATCGGTCTGGAGTTTGTATTTCTTACTTCAGCTAATCGGTCACTTGCAAGGGTTAGTCGACGCTCGGGATCCAGGACGCAGCAACTACCGTTCAGAGTTTCTCAACCTAGACACTGACGAGGCATTGACTCACATCATCACCGGCATCGGAGAGTTGATTCGTGGTGAGCTAGCTGGGGACCGCATGACAGTGGCCTATCAAGAGTGTTCACAAGAAGATCAGCACTCTTGCTTCTCAGACAACACCACTGCCGACATAATAGGCAACGCCGTAGGCATCCAGATGGTGTTGACAGGTAACTATGGGTCAGTCGCTGGTGTAGAGATCTTGGATGTAGCGGCAGCAGTGATCGGCATGGGTCTACTCGAAGCTATCGAAGAGGAAGATATACTCTCGCAGACTGATCCACACGATGCAGATGGCAGACCTGATTTTCTAGCCGCCGGCAGAGAGTGGAGTACTCCTCCACTTTGGGGTATCGGATTGGTTGAACGCGTCAATAACCACACCAGATTTTTACATGACGGTCGAGCCCGTGATTTATCCGAAGCTATCCTGTGGCACGGTGGTGAGGCTGAAAATTCGCGTACGATTTTTCGCAATATGTCTAAGGAAGAGCGAGACGCCCTTATCGCGTTTCTGAAATCGCTATGAAACCAACAAGCGGAAGAAGCCGTCTTATCATCGCCGCTGCAGCCTTAGTCGTCTGTGCGCTATCTTGCTCATCGGGGGCCACAGTGTCAAGCGAGGAAGTACTTGTGCATCTGGCTGAAAACGTCATGGTGCCCACCTTTGAGCATGTCGCAACTGAGATGAATGCGATGAGGGCTTCGATACACGATTATTGCGAGAACCCAAGCGATGCGTCTTTGGAAGACGCCAACGCATCTTGGCGGAATGCGAAGAAGGCTTGGATGCGATCGCGCACCACAGCGTTCGGTCCGCTGACGTATCGTCGAAGCAGTTCATACGTGTATTGGTGCCGGTAGAACCCGAACGCATTGAGAACACCCTAGCGACCCGGGATTCAATCACACCCGAATACATACGAGAATTCCTATCGAGCACTCAAAGAGGGCTTGGATCAATCGAATATCTTATCTTTGCAGATGACGCGTTGGAAAATCACGCTGATCCAGATCTGCTACATTGCGAGTACATCGTGTCGGCTGCCGACGTGGTTGCAGACGAGATGGCGGGAGTCCTGCAGGATTGGACCGGCAACGGCGGCCAGACTGATGGTTACTTCGGGGTATTCACAGGTCAGGCTTCAAGTTCGCTCTTACCATTAGCCGCAGTGTCAGAAACTGTTCGAACTACGATCTTCTTATTGCGATCGATCGTAGACATGCAGTTGGGGGCGGCACTAGGCATGAGCGATGGCGAAGCTGATCCTGAAGCAATTCGCAGTGGTCCTGGACTCAGTGGCGTATCCGATATTCGCGATCAGGTTCTTGGCATGCAAGATGCGTATATTGGCGTCGCAACAGCAGATGGCGAAACTTTGGGTATTGGTGCATCGGTCCGCGGCATCTCTGAAGATGCCGACGAAAGAGTGATGGGGAGGTTTCAAAAAGCGATTGCGGCAATCGATCACTTAGAGGAACCACTTCACGAAACACTTTTTCGCGTCGCACCGAATCAGTCGCAGTGTACGAAGCCCTAAAAGAACTGCAACGTACTCTGAACACAGAGGTTGTAAGCCTCCTTGGCATCACAGTCGGTTTTGCCGACACTGATGGCGATGGCGGTTGATAGTTCAAAGTTTCACCCACTTCGAAACGGCAATATCCAACTTTTGGCGAGCAAAGTCCGATCCAAGTTTGCCAAATCCACTGAGGGATCGATGATCCGCTCGTTCTCGCGGCCATTAAATGCTAAAAACGCTTCCGCGTAGACGTTGATGTCAAGATGACCACGAGATTGAAAATTATTCGCGATGATCAATGCCAGCTGATGGATCATGTCAGGATTGATTGACATCCGCTCGAGTTGCAGCGGAGTCAAGTATTCTGCGGGTTCAACATGCCAAACCTTCTGTGTAGAGTTTTCCTTTACTCGATAGGTGACATATCCGATCTTTTCCGAGAGCATCATTCGCCACGAGAAACGATACCCTTCTTCGTTCCACCTAACATTTCCGGTGTACGCCCAATGGCGAAGCGGAATAACGATCTGTGCAATCGCAAAAATCGCTATCGCCATCGCTGCGAAACGCGCCAGCCAAACGTTTGGAACCTGCAGCGCATCTGTTGAGGTTCCAGAACATGCGGGTATATCGACAGATTTCGGGTCGGTAGACGGTTTCCATGGATATTTCAGTCGTTTAGCCAGTTGACGCGGCCAATCGGGTGAGAAATATATCAGCATCGAGCCCATCATCAACCAAGGGAACATTCCCAGCATCGGAAACAGTTGCCAAGTCATCAAATGGAAAACAACTAGAACTATGAACGCGAATGGCCTGCTTCGATGC
The DNA here is from genome assembly GCA_965242765.1 of Dehalococcoidia bacterium. GTDB lineage: Bacteria > Chloroflexota > Dehalococcoidia > Lucifugimonadales > Lucifugimonadaceae > Bin127. The sequence goes on from CBDESY010000004.1 coordinate 785,088, forward strand.
CACAACAACAACCACACGATCGTCAGATCAAAAACCGCTCCTGCCCAGCTCATTGCGAAAGCAGTCCAAGTTTCCTGTAGAAGCTTGCTTATCAAGAAGAAGACGCCATGTTGGTACAGCCAAATCTTCATGGGCAATGCTGCAAGCAGCCAATCCGGATTGAGCTTGGCAATCCCGCCATAAAAGTACAAGCCCCCGAGTTACGCCCTCACTAACCAGATCGCCCAAGATGGCACTGTCTCCTTGTGTATCGATGGCCTTGCATCCACCGACCACAAGCGGTTCAAAGGCATGAAAACGATTAGTGCACTGGTCAGACTCAACCAGTAGTAGTGATTCAAATAAGTGATTGCATCCCACAGCTCAACATAGAGAAATCCGAAGAAAAACAAAACCGTACTTGCGCGGTAAAGGAAACCAACTGCGATGAAGAGAGCGAGGATAGCCAAGAAAGCAAAATGGATTTCAACAGACCAAGCAGGTAACGGATGGACCCATTCAAACCCAAAGTACTTGAAATGATGTACCGGTTCTACATAGAGACTGTGGATCCAATCATTGGTGCAAAATCGGATCACTGCGATAAACGACAGCGCACCAAAAACGATACAGAATAAAGCGGCAGACGATCCATCTACCGGTTTACTGCCACGAGCGACTATGCGATCTAAGCGCGCAAAGCTAACTCTCGATCTGCCATTGCGAAGTCCCTTTGGATGCCATCATTCTCAAACCGGGCAACTCGATGGTTCTCAGCTTATTGAGTCTGGGCACCCAAAGCAATCGTTAGGACATGCCCAAAGGGTCTGCATCGTTCTCGAAACACTGGTAGATGTCAATTGCCATCAATCGATACCTTGCCAAGTCGAATCTCTCAAAGCCGGTCTATCTGATATCAGTTGCTTGGCAGCATAAGCATAGCGTTACCATCCAAACATGCTGATGGTTTAGTCGATCGTGATGAAACTCGCAACGGCGTAGATTCCGGATGCGGAGCGCATCATTTGAACACGTCTGAAATGCTCTGGACATTGCCTTGGGCATTGTCGCGATGCAGGTAACATTGTGCCGCTTGCGTATCGCTAACGCGGTACAACGGCGGCATCTCGGTTGTGCATTCCGCCATCACGAACGGGCATCTCGGCGCGAAACGACATCCTACGTTGATAGTGTCGCCGCCCGTCTCTTGAGATGCCATCTCGCGTCCCCATCGTTCCTTAGGATCGGGGCGAGGTATCGACTCCACGAGTAGCTGAGTATAGGGGTGTTGAGGATTCTGTATCACATTCTCTACGCGCCCAGTTTCGACAACGGAACCCTGGTACATAACGATGATGTTATCGCTGATCTGGAACGCGGTGGTGAGATCGTGTGTGATGTATATCACGGCGATCCCTAGTTCCTTATTCAACAGGTCAATGCTGCCAAGGATCGTTGCGCGCAACGACGCGTCTACCATCGACACCGGTTCGTCAGCCACGATGATGCGCGGTTTCAAGAGCAGTGCGCGCGCAACCATGATACGTTGGCGCTGACCGCCGCTCAACTGATGCGGAAAACGTCCCAGAGTCTCCTGATGTCGCAGTCCTACAGTTTCGAGCGATTCAACTACCAGGTCGCGAGCTTCACTTTTGGACTGCGCTAGTCCGAAGTTGCTCACAGGCGACATTAGAACGTGGTCTACTTTGTAGAAGGGGTTGTAAACCTCGAATGGGTCCTGCATAATCGGCTGGACTTCGCGACGGAATTCACGTCGATCACGGCGGTTAAGCGTTGCGATATCGAGACCGTTGAAGTAGATCGCGCCTTCGGTTGGCGGGATGATGCTAAGCATCAAACGCGCCAGAGTAGTCTTGCCACTGCCGCTCTCCCCTGCAACGGCGATAATCCCAGGGTTCTCGCGTGGTATCCCAAGACTTACACCATCAACAGCGACGGTTACCTTGCGCCTAAGCAGTCCGCCTCCGAATACTTTAGAAACGTTTCGCAGTTCGAGAACGTTGTCTAATGACGCAGACAGATTCGATGAGGTTCGTTCTGCAGTCTGGGTAGCCAACTTAGCTGCTCCTCTCGTACAAGTGGCAAGCCACCCAGCGGCGATGCTCGATTTCGTTCAGGGGCGGATCAATTGTGTCGCAATGCGATGTATCGAGTCCAGCGCGCAGATCCAAGAATTCTCCCCTGAAATCCTCGTGAGCGTTGTAAATCGGGCATCGAGGGTGGAATCTGCAACCTGGCGGTGGCACCACCAGCGTTGGCGGCAGACCTTCAATTCCTGTGAACTTACCCTTGACTTGAATATCGGGCAAGCTGCTGATCAATTTCTTGGTGTAGGGGTGCTTTGGGTCTTCAAATATCTCGGCTATCGGAGCAAATTCGACGAGATGTCCAGCATACATCACCCCTAGCACATCAGCGAATTGTGCCATCAATCCCATGTCGTGGCCAACCAACAATACCGATGCCTGCATCTCCTGTTGGAGCTGCTCCAAAGTCAGCATGATCTGACGTTGAACTACCACATCCAATGCAGAAGTCGGCTCATCAGCCAATATCATCTTCGGGCGTAGCGAAGTCGCGATTGCGAGTGCTACACGTTGTTTCATTCCACCGCTCAATTCATGCGGAAACATGTCGGCTACGCTGCCGTCGAGACCTACGCTGTTGAGCAGTTCCACAACTCGCTCTGCAATAATGCCTTTGCTTGGCATTTCGCCTTGAGGTGTGTGATGCTTGATGCCATCGACGATCTGATCTCTAACCTTGTAAACTGGATTAAGCGAATTCATCGCACCTTGTGGTACGAGAGCGATGTCTCTAAGCCGGGTTTGCCTCATCTGCTCGTCATTCAGGTCTAGGAGGCTGACACCGTCGAGTCGAACGGTGCCACCAGCGATAATCGCGGGAGGCTTGTGCAGGCGCATCAGCGCCATGGCCATCGTTGTCTTGCCTGATCCAGACTCACCAACTAGTCCCATGCGTTCGCCCCGTCTGAGCGTAAATGAGACGTCATCAACCGCCTTCACCTGTCCAGCATCGGTGTCGTAGTAGACCTTGAGATTCTCGACCTCAAGGAGTGCGTCAGGTGCTTGGCCGTTGGTTGCGGATGTATTTTCAGCGACAGCGGTGGTCATCTATTTTTCCGTGGTGTTTTACTCTCGGCTCCGCGACGTGGGATTCGCGCCGATCTGCTCGATCTTGTGTTGACTGTATGGTGCAGAAATTTCCATATCCTGATTAGTAGTTTTCAACGTTGCGTTCCCACCGAGGTGGCGGTGGTTGCTTGCCTGAGATGACTGCGCGTTCGGCATCACGGCCTGCTGCATATCCCTCGGCACGGCCCTTCTTCAGAAACTCCTCACGCGCATCTTGCAATCTTTTTTTGCTGTTCCACATCCCTCTTCTTGCGACTCTTTTCGAGGTTCTCGTTGAGTTTCCTTTCGACCCATGTGGATAGCATCTTGATAATCCTAACCAGTTCCGTAAGAACGAATGTGATCGATACCAATCCTACGGCAATCAGCGCGGTACGTGAAATGATATCTTCAAAAGCGTCTTCCAGTGATTCACGTTACTCGATTTCGATCCCTACTGAAACAGCCGTCCCGCCGAGATTCATCAGAATCAGGATCGACACAAACAGCGCACGCCATCCTTCGGAGATACTCCATATCGGGACGTAATTCGTCTTATCTCGTCTCTCCTTCTCGTCCAATGAATCCAACGCGCATATCGATAAGGTGCAACATAATTACACGCGCCGGCGCAATCGCGGGTTGGCGACTTCGTCAAGACCGGCCGACACGAGGAACAGCCCTACGAACAAGATAACGATTACCACAATCGGGGGGATCAGCCACCACCACAATCCCTTCAGCAAGGAAGAGTAGTAGATGTTCCAATAGACCGTCATCCCAAGTGTCGGCGAGTCCAGCGGTCCCAAGCCAAGAGCCTCCAAACCGACAGAAGCGAGGATCGCCCCCGCCACTGAAGCCACAAAGCTGGCCAGGATGTATGGCGACAAATTAGGCATCATCTCTTTGAACACAATGCCGATGGTGCTAGTGCCAGACATGCGAGCCATCTCGACATATCCGCGTTCCCTCATCACAAGCACTTGTGACCGTATAGCCCTGGCCGGACCGGGCCAGGCCAAAATCGAGATGACCAAAGCCATCTGATCGACACTCAACCCCTTCCCAGGATTCAATGAAGTAGCCACCAACACCAGTATCAACAGTCCAGGAATGGGTATCAGACTGTCAACAAGCACACGGATGATGGCATCTATCCATCCGCCTAGATATGCACCCAAAAATGCCAGAATCATCCCTACTCCAACACCGATTGCAGCCGCGATCAGTCCAATGCGCAGAGTCAGCGGAGTTCCTACGATCGTGACCGCCAAAATATCCCGCCCAGATTCGTCAGTGCCGAGAGGATGCTCACCAAAAGGATTCCAACTAGGCTTTTCTCTGGCATCGACTGACAACGCGCGGGTCAACTCACCTATACCTTGAGGGTTGCCAAGAAGGTCTTCCTGCTCGTAGAAAAGGTATCCCGCAATTACGCATGCCAGCAGTCCACCCAACAGTCCAAGCCCGGCAATCAACAACGGATTGCGTCGCAGATACCGTAGCAAAGGTAGAACACGCTCGCGATAGAAACTCGATTCCGCCAGCCCCGAGGTTGTCCGGGGGAGTTCTTTGATTGCAGTGGGAGTTTGCATCTAAAGTCGTCGATTCGTGCCTATGAATTCTTGATCCGAGCGTCAATCAATGGGTAGACCAAGTCCAAAATCAATGTAGCTAGAGCGGTGCCAAAGGCGAGAACGAAGACTATCCCTTGGATAACTGCATGATCGCTGCGCGGTATTGCCTGAACCAGCAAACCACCAACGCCTGGGTATGAGAACACAACTTCAACAAGAACCAAACCTGATACGATGAGACCCAATTGCAATGCCAACCCGGTAAATTGTGGCAACATAGCGTTGCGGATCCCGTAACGGAAAAACATGATGCGCTCAGGCAACCCTTTCGCCTCTGCTTGCAACATGTAGTCTTCGCCCTTGGTCGTTACCATCATGCCGCGCATGCCCATCGCCCAACCGCCGAGTGAAACCAACACCACCGACAACGCCGGCAACGTCGCGTGCCACAACACATTTTGGATGAAACCCCAGTCCGACCAATCGGGCCAACCGGGAATCCCACGAGAGTACCCGCCGAACAGCGGAAAGATGCTCCACACAAACGAAAAAGCCAGCAATAGAACCAGACCGAACAGGTAATAAGGAACGGCGGATAAAGTCAAAATCGGCGACATCACAACCATCAGGAAGGTTTTGTGTCGCTTCCATTCCAGAATGGCTCCCATCAACGACCCGATCACAAAGGCGAATATCAATGTCAGCAATCCTAACGCGATGGTCCAAAGTATCGTCTCAGCCAACAGCTGGTTTACAGTTTTGGGCCAGTTAAATATAGAGCGTCCAAGATCGAACTGAACGATGTCGACCATGAACTTTACATACTGTTCCCATAGGGGCTTGTTGAATCCATACTTCTCGTCAAAAGCTGCCACCATTGTGTCGGTGTCTTCCAAGAAGCCTCCGCGCGCCGCCTCCTCAAGCAGCTTCTCTTCAAGAGGGTTTTGCCCAGATATACGTGGCAAAAAGAAAACGATCGTGCTGGCGATGTAGATAGTGATGAAAAACATCGCCAATCGACTGATTATGTACTTCCAAGGCATTTCAGTTTGTTAATTGATCAAGCTTATGAACCAACGGTTCAGTCCCTGAAGCCAATCAGAGACTGAACCGTTTGGTTTCGTTTTTGACCTTGCTCCTAGCGGACTATTGAACCGCGCGGAGGTTGTTCAGGATCAACTGGAAGGTCAGGTGCCAGAACGCGCCGTTGGTGTACGGGTTGTCGTGGGTCGGCCAGTTGGTCCAGTAAGTCTGGTTCATCGGAATGCGGTGGTACCACTCCACGACCTGCACATCGGGCAGTTCCTCTAGCCAGATGTCCATCGCTTCAGTCCACAGCTCCTCGAGCCTGGCAACATCATTGATACCGGTCGCAGAGACTTCGTCGGTAAGTTCGTTCCATCGCGGGTCAGACCAGAAGTAGATGTTGGCTTGGTGGCCTTCACCGGCTTCGGTATCGTCGGTGCCGTAGTAGAGGTTCATTGTGAAGTATGGGTCACGCACGGAACCTCCATGCCCTCGAAGACCGCAAGATGCTTCGCCAGAGGTTTGGCGAGAGCCGGCATCCGGAGGATTGGCGTACGTCGACTTGATGCCGTGATCATCAAGCTGACGCGCAAGAATCGGACCGAAGTCGTTGAAGATGCCGAATCCCAGGATGTCGCAGACGACTACATTGCCGTCTTTCTCCCAGTAGCCGTCAGAGTTCTTCGAGTAGCCAGATTCCATCATTCGAGCATCACCCTTAGTCGGGTTGTACTCGGTAGTGTTGTAATCGCCGCTCAACTTGTCCTCAATGGCATCGTAGTACCGCTGCAACGGCGCATAACTGGGCAATGGCAATCGCGAGGGAGTCCCCGCTCCGTCGTACGCCACGTCAATCAACTGATCGCGGTTGATGTAGTACGAAACTGCCCATCGCACGTTCTTGTCGTTGTACGGCGGCTGGCTGGCGTTGAAAAGCAGGCTGATCGGCCACCAGTCGACATAACCATACGGCGGGTTGAAGCCAGAGTGCGTAACCACGTTCGGGTTGCGAGCCAACACCTCACGAATGGTGGTCGGCCTGAGGTCTAGGGTGGCATCAGCGGTGTTGTTGATGACGGCCTGTGCCATCTGAGTCTCGCCCGGGTTCGGGACGTAAACGATTTGATGTACTTCTGGAAGTGCTTCTACGAGCCCATGATCAACTGCCCACCAAGAATCGCGACGGTTGATGATCTTCTGCTCTGGCGAAGTCTGCACCACGTGCCACGGACCAGTCGTCACTGGCCAACCCTGGTCAAGGTCGAAGTTCGTGAACTCGAGCCAGTCTTGTCCCTCAAAGACGTGCTTTGGAACTATGTAGAGCCCGATGTCGAACTTGTAAGTCATGAAATAGAAGAACTTCGGGCGCGGGCCTAGGAAGCTCACGACTACGGTGTGCTCGTCCACTTCTTCGATGGAATCGATGTCGCGTTGCACCTGCGAGCTGCGCCTAAGGCCAGAGTTCTCTTTGAGGTAGTTGAGCGTGTAGGCAACGTCATGTGCGCCAAATGGCTCACCATCGCTCCAAGTGATGCCCTCGCGCAGGTTGATCGTCAGCTGCGTAAAGTCATCGTTGTACTCCCAAGACTCTGCGAGCCAGGGGAATTCCTGGTCGTTGAATGCGGAGTAGTATGCCAAAGGCTCGTGCAAGATGGCCGAACCGTTTTGGTGACTGGTGCCGGGGTTGTAAGGGCTCCAGATGTCGTGATCGGTGTAACGTCCCGCCGCACCTACTCCACCAGATCCGCCCCAAAGCAGGATCAACTGCCGGCTACGCGGAATTTCTTCTTCCATCATCATCGCATCGTCGCTCGCGGCGGCGGTCACTTCAACGACCTTTTCCACGACTTTCTCGACTTCAACCGTCTGCACGACCTGCTTTTCAACGACCTTCTCGACCTCGACGGTCTCGACGATACGCTCGGGAGCTTGGGTGATTACACGCTCCACAACAACGGTCTCAACGACAGTCTCAGTGCCGCCACATGCAACAGCAGCAATGGCCATTGCCGTTAGCGCGACGACCAATGCCGTCAACTTATATTTCATAATCTTGTACACCTCCAATGAGTCTGGTACATGGAAACATCACCGCTTGAACGCGGCAAAAATCTTTTCGGAAATCTAACATTATTTCCTTGCTGTGTCAAACAGCGCACAAAAATACCGTCTTCAGACCCGGCGTCTCAACCTAGGATTCGCAACTTCGTCCAATCCCGCTGAAATCATGAACAATCCCACAAATAGAACGACCAGCACGATGATCGGTGGCAACAGCCAATACCACAACCCCAGCAACACTGAGCTGTTGAATATGTTCCAGTAGATCATGCTGCCCAATGTCGGCGAATCCAGAGGACCTAATCCTAAAGATTCAACGCCTATAGATGCCAAAATCGAACCAGAAACAGCAGCTACGAAACTGGCCAGCGCGTACGGAGCTAGATTCGGCATCATTTCTTTGAAGATGATGCCCAACGCGCTAGTGCCAGACATCCTGGCCATCTCTACGTACCCACGCTCGCGGATCACAAGCACCTGCGAACGAATCACCCGAGCCGGACCAGGCCAAGCCAATACCGCGATTACGAATGCTAGCTGGTCTACTGTCAAACCTTGTCCAGGATCCAGAGAAGTAGCAACCAGAACCAGTACTAGCAGACCCGGAATCGGTATGAGGCTGTCAACTATGGTGCGAATGATGGCATCTACCACACCTCCCACGTACGCAGCAACAAATGCCAACACCATACCAACGCCAACACCTATCGCCGCGGCGATTACTCCGATCCGCAATGAAAGCGGAATACCGACCACAACTGCCGCATAGATGTCGCGTCCCTGAACATCAGTGCCTAACGGATACCCGCTCCAAGGATTCCACGAAGGCCTCTGGTTAGCCTGGACTGATGCTGCGCGAACCAGTCCATTCACGCCGTGCCTCTCGCCTAACAAGTCATCCTGAGAATAGAACAGATATGAGATGCCGACAAAAAGAGTCAGCGCCAGAAACGCTGCTAATCCGAAAACTATCAACCGGTTGCGCCGCATGTACCTCAACAACGGAACCACTCGGTCGCGAGTGAATTCGGAGCGCGCGGCAAGAGAATCCCACCTCGTCGCATCCAGTTTTTCTGATTGAACCTGCTCCATGGTCTCGAACTCACACTCCTCCTGATCTGATACGAGGATCGAAGAGTGGGTATGTCAAATCGAGGACTAGAGTAGCAGCTGCCGTGCCAAACGCTAATACGAAGACAATTCCTTGCGTTGTCGGATAATCGTTCGACCTTACAGCTTGTAACAATTGACCGCCGACGCCTGGGTAACCGAAAACGATTTCTACGAGAACCACGCCGGAAACGATCAGTCCCAAAGCCAAGGTCAATCCAGTGATCTGTGGCAGCAGAGAATTCCTAATTGCGTACTTAGTCAGAAGGATACGATCCGGCAGGCCTTTCGCCTCAGCTTGAACCATGTAGTCTTCACCTTTGGTAGTTACCATCATGCCGCGCATGCCCATCGCCCAACCGCCTAGAGATACCAGAGTTATCGACATCGCCGGTAGGATCCCGTGCTTGAGAACGCTGAGTATGAACTCCCAGTCAGACCAATCGGGCCACCCGACAACTCCTTGTCTATATCCATACACCATCGGAAATTCCCTATCGATGTTGAACACCAAGAGTTGCAACACCAGACCAAATATGAAAAAAGGCACCGCCGAGATCGCGAGGATGGGAGCCATTGCAACCATCAAACCCCAGTTGTTGCGTCTCCACTCCAACAAAGCTCCCATCATCGAGCCGATCACGAATGCAAGTAACAGAGTCAACAATCCCATCGAAAGTGTCCACATGATCTTTTCAGCGAGAATCTCATTAACCGATTTGGGCCATTGGAAGATCGAACGTCCCAGATCGAACCGCACAACATCGGTTACGAACTTCACATACTGTTGCCACAACGGCTTGTCAAAACCGTACTTGGCTTCGAATACTCGTACTCGCTCTGCAACGTCCGGGTCTTGGTATCCGCCCTGTTGAGCTTCTTGATAGATCTTCTCCGCTAAAGGATTCTGACCTGAGAGACGCGGCAAGAAAAAAACTATCGTGCTCGCAATCCATACCGTGATGACGAACATCGTCAATCTGCCGGCGATGTACTTCCAAGGCATGTAATCAAGAAATCCTATCGGCTAAGTCGAACTGCTCCGAAAACAGTGACGGACGGACCGGTCGAAACAAACTCGAACCGGTCCATCCCCAATAATCACTTTTGTATGACCTACTGAACTGGTTCGATCTCATTCAGGATCAGTTGGAAGGTCAAGTGCCAGAACGCACCATTCACGTACGGATTGTCATGAGTCGGCCAGTTGGTCCAATAGGTGGTGTTCATCGGGATCCGGTGATAAAACTCGAGCACCTGAACGTCTGGCAACTCTTCCAACCAAATGTCCATTGCGTCAGCCCACAGCTCCTCCAAACGAGCAACGTCGTCGATAGCGGTCGCGAACACTTCCTCAGTGATCTGATTGAACTCTTCGTTGTACCAGTGGTACGGGTTTGGCGGGCGATTTTCTGCGCTTTGAGGCTGTTCGGGATCGTACGTGAGCGGGTCGCCACCAGTGTAGAGGTTCAATGTGAAGTATGGGTCGCGAACTGAACCGCCGTGCCCGCGCAGACCACACGAGGCCTCGCCGGCGTTCTGTTGGGACCATGCGTCCGGCGGTGTGCTGTATGACGACTTGATGCCGTGGTTGTCCAACTGCCTGGCAACGATCGGGCCGTAGTGGTTGAAGATTCCGAAGCTCAGAATGTCGCACACCACTACGTTGCCATCTCTTTCCCAGTAACCGTCCGAGTTTTTGGCGTAGCCAGCTTCCATCATCAACGCGTCGCCACGTTCGGGGTTGTATTCCGTCGTGTTGTGAGTGGTTAACAGCTTATCTTCGACAACATCGAAATAACGTTGCAACGGTGCGTACGTCGGCATCGGCAGGTATGACAGAGTACCGGCTCCGCCAAATCCGATTTCGATCAATTGCTCGCGGTTCAGATAGTTGGAAACTGCCCAGCGAACACGTTTGTCGTCGTACGGAGGTTTGCTGTTGTTGAAAAGCAGACCTACCGGCCACCAGTCAACATAGCCGTACGGCGCGTTGAAGCCTGAGTGCGTGATGATCGCGGAGTTGCGGTCCAAAACCTCGCGCATCGTGCCAGTCTGCAATGAAAGCGAAGCATCGGCGCGATTCGCAATCATCTCTTGTGCCATCTGAGTTTCGCCTGGATTCGGAATGTAGACGATCTGCAGCACTTCCGGCATCTTGTCGACTAAACCTTGTTCAACTGCCCACCATGAATCTCGACGATTGAGAATCTTCGATTGTGTCGATGTTTGGATCACCTCCCAAGGACCGGTGGACACTGGCCAGCCCTTGTCAAGGTCGAAATTCTTGAACTCCAACCAATCATGTCCCTCGAAGATATGCTTTGGCACGATGTACAGACCGATGTCGAACTTGTAAGTCATGAAATACATGAATTTCGGACGCGGACCGAAGAAACGCACCACCAACGTGTTGTCGTCGATCTGCTCGATGGATTCGACATCAGCTTGAACCTGTCCCGCGCGCGCTAAGCCCGAAGTAGTCCTCAAATGCTCAAGCGTGTATGCCACGTCGTGAGCCCCGAATGGTTCGCCGTCGCTCCAAGTGACGCCCTGACGAGTATTGATCGTCAGCTCTGTAAAGTCATCGCTATAGCTCCACGATTCGGCCAGCCATGGATACTCGGTGTCGCTGAATGCCGAGTAGAACGCCAAAGGCTCGAATATAAGTGCTGGACCATCTTGGTGGCTGACACCGCCATAGACGTTCCAGATGTCGTGGTTGGTGTATTGACCGGCCGATCCGACACCACCGGATCCGCCCCACAACATGATGAACTGACGCTCGCGTGGAATCTCACCGTCTTCCATCATCATCGCATCTTCGCTGGCAGCCGCAGTCACTTCTACGACCTTCTCAACCACCCTCTCAACCTCAACAGTCTGGACAACTTGCTTTTCGACCACCTTCTCGACTTCGACAGTCTCAACAATTCGCTCAGGAGCCTGCGTGATGACGCGCTCTACTACAACGGTCTCGACGACTGTCTCGGTGCTGCCACATGCGGCGGTGAAAACCAATGCGGATATTGCGACTAGAAGTGTCGCCAACTTGTATCTCATGTCTTGTCTGCCCCTGTTCTGCTCATCAAAGGTCATCGGTCGCAAAGCGCGATATTTCCTGTGCAGACTTTAACACGGGACAAAGATATCGTCAATCGAATTGCGTGATGCAACGATTAGCGATATCTATCTTGCTGATTCGCTACGATCTTCAACATCGGCAGAGTTAAATCCGAAATTGCCCCCAAAAGTCGTGCTGACATCGGTTGATTCCCAGCAATTTGTACTTACTCTGCACCCACGTCCCTCAACCAGCGTATGCACAATTGAATCTATGACTCCCTCCGATCCTGCAACCGTACCCGATCAGACTGACTCCGTTTCGCGCTCACAAGCCCTAAACCGCATTCGCGAAGCGGAAAACGAACGCTTGATGGAGGAAAGATCAACGCAGAAACGCTTGATGTGGCTTGGGATAATCGTTGGTGCAACTGTAGGAATGCTGTTCGGATATCTCGCAACCCTCGTCACGATTGTGGATGGCGGCATCGGTGATTTCGGCTTTCAGTTCTACAGACCCAATTTCATTAACGGCTTCCTGAGACTGATCGCAGCCTACATTGTTGGCGGTGGATTGGTTGGCGGCGGACTGCTATACGTCCTCTTCACGTCCCGGCAAGAAGCCACAAGCGTCATCAGATGGTTGATAGTTGGGACATTCTTCGCCATCGCTGTTCCATTGTTGATCGGATTCCTGCTTCCCGTCACTTTTCTAATCTTCGTCGATATCCCCGCCGGGCTTAGACCGGGCCTTTGGGTCTCTGCGTTTGTAGAGACGTTCCTGGGATCTTTTTTGGATGGCTACATCTTCATGGTGAAGACACTCTATGCAGGATTTGTTTGTAGCATCCTGTTCCTTACCATCGCAATTGGCGCCTACATCGTGTCGCGACGGATATCGTTACCGCAGGGCACTGGGCCAAATAGCCTCATCCTCTTCTACATCGCAGCCGGATCGATGCCTTTGATCCTGTTGACGATACTCGCATCAGGTCCCCTCTCACTAGCCACCGCCGTCGCGGCCTTGCTGACGGGCGAGAATCTGTGAAATGATCATGGTGTGGAAATGGTTCACCACAACGATACTGAGTGCGAAACGTAAATCGTCAAGTACAATCGAAGCTTGATTTCAACACCCAAGAATTCAGGATAGTCATGGCTAGACAGGTCCCCGGAGAACCGTACGCTCGCATCACATCTCAAGAGGCGTACGAAATGGTCCAGAATGGCGACTCGACTGTGATCGATGTTCGCAATAAGCACGAATGGGAGGCCGGACACGTAGAAGGCGCGGTCTGGATACCCGTAGACGACATTATTCCGAGATTCGACGAGTTGCCCACGGACGGCAATATTCTATTCATCTGCGAAGTCGGCGCACGTAGCGGGTTGGCTGCCGAATATGCCGCCGCAATGGGAGCAGAAACCCCACGGCTTTTCAACATTGAAGACGGCACTCCGGCTTGGATCGCCAACGGGCTGCCACACGCCACCGGTGCATGACTTCTAAAGATTCAAGCGGTCAAATGCGAAACTCCGATGCAATTCTTATGAAATCAGGCATCGGAGTAGTTCCCGCAATATCCTCGGAGCGTCAAAGTTGAAGCTACTCGTCGTCGGCTCATTGGCGTACGACGATGTCGAGACGCCAGCGGGTACCAGAACCAGACAGCTAGGCGGTTCGGTAACTTACTTCTCAGTCGCCGCCAGCTACTTCACTGATGTCGCAATCATCGGAATCGTCGGGGAAGACTTTGCACCTGAACACCGCAAGCTGCTCGATCATCGCGGCATCGACACCTCCGGCATACAGATCGCTGAAGGTGATACTTTCCACTGGTCAGGCAGCTACTTGAAAGACCTAAACGATGCCGAAACCTTAGCCACCGATCTCAACGTATTCGCCAATTTCAATCCCCAAGTCGCTGAAGCACACCGCTCAATTCCGTATCTCTTCCTCGCCAACTGCGACCCAGCGACGCAACAGTCGGTTCTAGACCAGATGACTGACGAATTGCAGTTCGTAGCAGGCGACACGATGAATCACTGGATCGTAGAAAAACGGACACCTCTCGACCGCGTCATGACTCAGCTGGATTTCTCGATAATCAACGAGGCCGAAGCGCGTATGTACACCGGCAAAACAAATCTGGTCGATGTCGCCGAAAGCATCCTCGATCAAGGCCCCGACAATGTCATCATCAAACGTGGCGAATACGGTGCTGTACTGTACAACGACAACCAACGCTTCATCGTGCCTGCTTACCCGGTCCAAAACATCATCGACCCCACTGGTGCCGGCGACTCGTTCGCAGGCGGATTTATGGGATACATCTCCGCCACCGAAAAATACGACCCGGAAACTTTTCGCCAAGCCGTCATCGCCGCATCAGTCATCGCATCATTCGCCGTGGAAGGTTTCGGGCTTGAGCGTCTAGCAGGCATCACCACCGAAGAGATCATCGATCGCTTCTTCGAGTTTGAGGACCTGACAACCTTCGACACCGTAATTCGCCTGCCTTTGCGCGGATCGCATTCAGCAGACTGAAAATCATTTGAATCGGAGCACCGATGAACTACGACATCAAAGATATAAACCTTGCAGCCGAAGGCGCGTTGAAATCGGAATGGGCCGATCAGCAGATGCCAGTTTTGCAGGCCATACGAAAACGATTCGCCGAAACTCGACCGCTTGAGGGCATCCGGATCGCAGCATGTCTCCACGTAACATCCGAAACTTCCAATCTTGCAAAAACTCTAGTTGCCGGCGGTGCTGAAGTAGCACTGTGCGCGTCAAACCCGCTGTCGACTCAAGATGATATCGCTGCCCACCTCGTGTCGGAAAACATCTCTGTATTCGCCATCAACGGCGAAGATTCCGATACCTACTACAACCACATATCGGCCGCTGTTGAGACCAAACCGCATCTCACTATCGACGACGGCGCAGATCTGGTCGCCATTCTCCACTCCGAGAAACGCGAACTTCTCGATACGACTCTCGGCGGCATGGAAGAGACTACCACCGGCGTAATCCGCTTGAAGGCGTTGCATGCTGAAGGAAAGCTGGCGTACCCCATCATCGCCGTCAACGACTCGATGACGAAGCATATGTTCGACAACCGATACGGGACTGGTCAGAGCACCCTAGATGGCATCATTCGTGCCACTAACATGCTCATCACCGGCAAGACCGTCGTTACCATCGGCTATGGATGGTGCGGACGAGGATTCGCAGATCGTGCGAGAGGTTTAGGCGCTCACACTATCGTTTGTGAAGTCGATCCAGTGCGCGCGCTTGAAGCGGTGATGGACGGACACCGGGTAATGGCGTTGGACGATGCTACCAATTCAGGCGACATCTTCCTCACCGTAACTGGTGGATTACATGCCATCGACAAGCACCACTTTGAAAACATGAAGTCCGGCGCTGTCGTTGCCAACTCTGGACACTTCAATGTTGAGATCAACATCGAAGCGTTGCGGGAGATGTCTGAAGCCCGACGCTACGTCCGGCCCTTCGTCGAAGAACACACGCTGGAAGATGGACGTCGGATCAATCTGCTCGCCGAAGGCCGACTCGTCAATCTTGCGGCAGCCGAAGGACATCCTCCAAGCGTCATGGACATGAGTTTCGCCAACCAGGCTCTCGCCAGCGAATACATCACCACAAACCACGCTTCACTTGAACCGGGAGTTCATCTCCTGCCACGTCAAATCGACCTCGAGATCGCCGCCATGAAGCTGCAATCGATGGGCATGGGCTTTGACACTCTCACGTCTGCTCAAGAAAAATACCTGAACTCTTGGGAATCGGGAACTTAAACTGCAAACCGAAACACACGACAGGAAGCATCAGATGGGAAAAAGCAACTCGAACTTTTTGCTGACATCAGAATCGGTATCCGACGGACATCCCGACAAGATATGCGATCAGGTATCTGACGCAGTGCTCGATGCCGCTCTAGCTGGCGACCCCAACTCGCGCGTCGCCTGTGAAACCTCATGTACAACTAACCGGTTATGGATGTTCGGAGAGATAACCACCAGTTCCGACATCGATTTCGAAGCGGTCGCCCGAGGGGTCATCCGTGATATCGGCTACGATGACCCCGCGTATCAATTCGACTACGAGTCTTGCAAGATAAAGTCCTACCTCCACGCGCAATCACCCGACATAAATGCGGCAGTCAGCATCGCGCTTGAAGACCGCGGCACAGCAACCGATCATGCTCAACAAGGTGCCGGCGACCAGGGCATGATGATCGGTTACGCGGTCGATGAAACGCCCGAACTTATGCCATTACCGATCTCACTGGCGCATCGCCTCACAAAAAAGATGAGTGACGCACGACGCGACGGCACAATTCCTTATCTGCGTCCAGATGCCAAGAGTCAGGTAACTGTTGAATACAACGAAGACCACGAACCGCAACGCATCGACACCATAGTGCTATCCACTTGGCACGCGCCAGATATCAAACAATCGAAGATCGAAGCCGATATGATTGCCGATGTTATCAATCCCCTAGTGCCGACCGAGATGCTTGACAACGATACAAAGTTCCTAATAAACCCGTCGGGAAGCTTCGTGACGGGTGGTCCACATGGTGATGCCGGCCTCACCGGCCGCAAAATCATCGTCGACACTTACGGGGGCAGTGCACGGCATGGCGGCGGCGCATTCTCCGGAAAGGACCCTTCCAAAGTAGACCGTTCAGGTGCTTACGCCGCTAGATACGTAGCCAAGAACATCGTTGCGTCGGGACTGGCAAAACGCGCCGAAGTCCAGATCGCATACGCTATCGGAAAAGCCGAACCCGTATCTTTGATGGTCGAAACCCGCAGCACTGGGGTACTTCCAAACACCAAAATCGCCTCAATCGTCAACGATATCTTCGACCTTCGTCCCAGCGGCATTATCGAATCGCTCGAACTCAGGCGTCCGATCTATCGTCCAGTCGCCGCGTTTGGACACTTTGGGCGTTCCGACATTAACCTGCCATGGGAACGCACTGACAAGGTTGACGCTCTACGCAACGCCGCGGGAATCTGAAGCAATCTCACAACGTGCAGTCAGAGGATAAACGGCCTGATATTCGTTTCGGCACTGATGGGTGGCGTGCCATCATCGGTGATGACTACACGTTTGAAAACGTTCGGGCTTGTGCCGCAGCGGTCGCTATCGACGTCGAGAAGACTGGACGCGCCAAGCGCGGTGTTGCAGTAGGCTTCGACACTCGGTTTCAATCGCGTGCATTCGCGCGTTCCGTTGCCGAAGTTATCGCTAGCCGCAACATTCCAGTTCACTTATCAGATCGGCCGTTGCCTACGCCGGCATTGAGTTACGCGGTCGTCAATCACAACGCGGCTTGCGGCGTGATGATCACCGCGAGTCACAATCCAGCAGAATGGAACGGCTTCAAGGTCAAATCGGAGGCCGGTGGTAGCGCAACACCAGAGCATGTGGAACGCATCGAAACGCACCTCGCCGAAACGTTGGGAACAGTTCACTCGAGACTTTCGTACAACAATAGGGATATCCAAACCATCGACATGGTATCTCCGTACCTAACGCAACTTGCGAGAATGATCGATATCGAGCGCATCAAATCTGCAGGCATCGAAATTGCCGTGGATTCGATGCACGGTTCAGGCGCTGGGATCATCGCCGCGTTGATTGAAGAAAGTGCATCAATAGTCAGTGAACTGAGGCGTGACGAGAACCCATCCTTTCCGGGAATGAAACAACCTGAGCCAGTGGAAGAAAACCTCTCACCGTTAATCTATGCAATGGATTCGACCCGATTAGACATCGGATTAGCGACTGATGGAGATGCCGACCGATTAGGGGTAGTCGCAGAGAACGGCGAATATCTGACCACATTGGAAGTCTTTTCCATGCTGTTTCACCATCTAAAATCTCGTCGCAATCTTCCCGGCGGGGCTGCATGCACCATCACCATGAGCAGCATGATGGATCGACTGACTGCACATCACAGTGTCCCGTTGTATCGCACGCCTGTGGGTTTCAAATTCGTCGGACCGGCAATGATTGATAACGGTTGTGTCCTAGGTGGTGAAGAGAGTGGCGGATACGCGTTCGCAGGGCACATCCCCGAGCGGGACGGCCCGTTAAGTGCTCTGTTCTTTTTGGAGAGCATGGCGCTATCCGGCAAAACTCCGAGCGAACTACTCACAGAGATTCACGAAATCACCGGTCCGCACACCTTCCGCAGACTAGATATCGAATTTACACCTGACAAACGTGAGAGCATTTCGAATAGATTAAGTGCTGCGGCACCAACTTCGCTTGGAGGCATGGATTTAAACCGAGAAGATCGGCGCGACGGCGTGCGTCTAGACCTGCAAGGTGGTGCGTGGGCAGTAGTGCGAATGTCTGGCACCGAGCCGCTAGTGAGAATATACGCCGAGGCATCTGACGCAAAGCTGCGGGATGCAATCCTCAACGACTTTCGGGCGCATTTGGGAGTCTGAGGCGCGCCGCAAACCTGCTCTGCATTAACTGTTCGCGCTGATTTCACTGCATATCTGCCTAGTTTGGTTAGAATATACTCCTAGGGTTGACGAAACCTGATGTCGCTAATTTATTAAGCAAAGGAGCACCGTGATTACACTAGACAACTCTCAACAAAGATTCACTCAATCAAATCGGCGCAATATTCGTCTACTTGCACCGGCCGGATGCGGAAAAAACAGCTTCGTTACTGTATCGGTGTCGAGAATTACTTAATCGCCCCGACACCAAACCTCGGTTTTTGATTGTGACCTTCACTAAGTCTGCTGCCGTCGAATTGAAGGACCGCGTAACCTCTGACCCAGCATTTGTGGCGTTACAAGGTCTTACCACCATTACTACGTTGAACGCATATGGGTATAATCGCATTCGTAACAGGGTAACCAATCACAGATTGCTCACCAACAACACTGAAACGTACTTCGCTATGCGCAATCAACTCCGACCTACATGGCTGAAACACCCACATATCGGAGCAATCGCCGAACGCGGAGGTTACAAAGCCAGACGTCTTTTATAAGCTATGGATAATCTGAAATCCATGGGTTTCGATCACATAGTCGATGTGAATCGTCAACGATTTGTGACGCGACTCAATGATTTGGAAAGTCAGGGACTCGGATGGAGCATCCGTGAACAGTTTGAACTGTTGACCGATATTGGTATTCTCGATGTCACGAAATCAGGCGACGATAAAAGAGCGTCTCGAAATCTACGAATGTTCTACGATCGGTTTTTCACGTTTTGGCGAAAAGCATGTGAAGAACTTCTGGCTCAATCAACTTTCACTTTTGAAGACCAAAAATATTGGGCTTATCTTGACCTGAAGTCTCCGGGACCCGTGGTAATTTTGGACGTGGACGATAAGACTTGGCCGAGTAAGACGACCACCGACCAACGCGATATGGAGGCTGAAAGGAGATTGTTCTACGTTGCATTCACTCGTGCTCAGAAAAAGGTTATTCTCATGCACGAAAAGGACGCTCCATTAAGTCCGTTTGTCAGGGAACTTGGAGATGATGCACTGATTGAGTCAAATGGGACTACGGCGGTAGGCTAGGAATTTCCATTCAACCCAGCAGCGTTTGAACAAAGATGCCGACGGCAGCCAACGCGACCAGCAACACACCGATCATCAACGAAATCATCCAGCGCATCAGCCGGCTTTCTAGTTGCGCCATGTGAGACATGATGCGATTTTCGAGCTGAAATAGATCAGCTTTGGTCGCAACGTGGTCGTAACCGCCTTCTAATCTGCTGAGACGTTCTTCTGTTGATCTTGTTGTCATTGATATCTCCATGGTGTATAGGAAATTTGTATCATAGTTTATATTACAAGATACTCGTAGCGCAAGCGACACTACATGCGATGAGTTACATGCTCGCCGGCTCCAAAACCTCGATGAATATCGCCGACTGCTCGCCCTCAACTGAAACGGTGCTGGTTTCCCCGGATGGCGAGTAGACAACATCGCCTTTGCCAGCATTGACGATCTGACCTGATAGATCGAAACTGACCTGCCCGCGTATCACCACCCACCAGGCTTCGCGATCGCCAGAGAGAGAGGCCATCGGCCCGCCCGGCATCACATGAAACATCTCCACATGATTTCGCTGATCCAGTATCATCGTCTCCTGCCAATCGGCATCCAGACCGTGCCGTTCGATCATGTATTCAAGAGGGGTGAAGATACGGTTTGGCGGCTCCCAATGGTCTTCCAACGGGATGGTTCGCGCTGGTTCGAGCCCTTTGAGATCATGGTTGGAATCGGGTTTGCCGATAACCATCCTCATGCACATGTCGCCCTTCCAAGCCCTGGGATCGTGTCGGTAACCGCACGGTGCGACGATGATGTCTCCGAAGTGTGCCTTGAACGGTTCGTACTCTCCGATTCGATAACGCATCTCGCCGCCAAAGATTACCCACCACTCGTTGAAATCGTCGTGCAAGTGGGGATCGCTGGGGGAACCGCCAGGCGACGATATAACCGCCATTCGGTTGCGTGAATCCATGATCATGATGCGAGATTTGGTGACCGATGCGTAACCACCGCCAGATCGTGCAATTTCAGGCAACACAGGCGCACCGTCGCCCTCTGCGTCGGGGCGTAGCGAATCGACTATCTCTTCGTATGAAACATGACGGACGTTAAGCTCTGACATCGCGATTACCGTAGATGGCTGGATTCATCGTTTTCCTGTTGGTGGTGCAGACGCACAATTAGCAGTTTACCAGTGGGTTCGCGCTGCACATCTTGAGAATTGGTGCCGAGAGTGGGATTCGAACCCACATGCCGTTTTACGGGCCGCGGGGTTTAAGCCCGCTGCGTCTACCGTTCCGCCATCTCGGCCGATTCATGCGTCCGTCCCGACCATCACAATTAAGATTCTAATCGGTGCCGCACTTCAAAACTGCATCTCGCGTATCCAGTCGCCGTGAAGTGTGGCTTAAGGAGCAATCAATTGACAACCTCACCTCAAACCACAGTCGGCATCATCGGTGGCACCGGACTGTACGACTTGCCGGGCTTCGACGATGCCCAATGGGTTGACGTGCAGTCGCCGTTTGGAAAACCATCGGACAGCATCTTGGTCGGCACTTTTAAGGGGCAACAAGTCGCGTTCCTGCCTCGACACGGTCGAGGGCATCGCATACCCCCCTCGCATGTGAACTACCGCGCCAACATCGACGCACTCAAACGCGTTGATGTAGACCGCGTATTGGCATTCAGCGCCGTAGGTTCGTTAAACCCTGACCTGCACCCCGGCACCTTCGTGCTGGTAGACCAGTACCTCGATCGCACCAGCGGACGCGAGAGTTCGTTTTTCGGACCGGGTTTCGTTGTCCACGTAAGCATGGCCGACCCAGTGTGTTCGACGATGAACGATGCCGTTGAACGAGTGGCGAAAGAACAAGGCATCAATCATGTGCGCGGCGGCACCTACTTGGCGATGAACGGTCCACAGTTCTCGACTCGCTTCGAATCTAATCTGTACCGCTCGTGGGGGTGCGACATCATCGGCATGACTAACATGCCGGAAGCGAAATTAGCGCGCGAGGCTGAGATCGCATACACGACTGTCGCCATGGTGACGGATTACGACTGTTGGCATGAAGATCACGAAGATGTCTCAGCGTCGATGATTCTGGAGTACTTGAAACGCAACACCGAGAACGCTCGCAAACTGGTCGCTGCTTCGATACCGATCATCGGCGAGTTACAGGCACCATTCCCATCAGGCGCCCACACTGCACTCGAACATGCCATTGCGACGGCTCCCGATCACCGCGATCCCGATCTAGTCCGAAAATTAGATGCTGTTGCCGGACGCGTGCTCAAAAACGAAGGTTGGAACGCCTGATCACCGAGCCACATCAAAGCTGTCGCAGGCGCGGGTCCAGCCGATCGCGGATCCAGTCGCCTAGAAAGTTCATCGCGAATACCACTGCGAAGATCGCCAGTCCCGGGAATAGTGCCATCCAGTACGAAGTGTCGATGTAGTCGCGTCCTTCGGCAACCATCGAGCCCCATGCCGGGCGCGGCTTGGGTATGCCGACGCCCAAAAAGCTCAAGGTCGCCTCGGTCAATATCAACTGTCCAATCCCCAGGCTCGCAATGACGAGCACAGTATTCACTACGCCGGGCAAGACGTGTTTGGTGATGATGCGATTCGCAGACGCACCTGCCACTACCGCCAACGCAACGTAATCAGATGCTTTGAGACGCAACGTCTCAGCACGAACCTGACGCGCGAATCCGCTCCAGCTGAAAAGTATCAGCAACGCAACTATCAACACCATGCTGGATCCGAACACAACTACCGTTGCCAGCGCGACGAGAATGAACGGCACTCCCAGCGTGAGGTCTACCATGCGCATCAGGATTTCGTCGTATATGCCACCGAAGTAACCAGCGATCAATCCTAGTATCGTTCCACCTAAAGCACCTGAGATCAGCACCACTGAAGCGATGAGCATCGAGTACCGTGCACCCCAAATTATGCGGCTCAGCATGTCTCGCCCCAATGGATCAGTTCCCAGTGGATAATCCCATTTCGGCTCTTTCCCGCTTATCGGTGAAGATTCCTGCCATATCGGCGGGCGGTCTTGATCCCGCAGCTTACCGACCAACGGATCGTGTGGGGCCAACCAAGGCGCGAAGACTGCCGCGATCACCAGCAACGCAACAATTATGGCGGGAAGAACCGGATACCGACGCAGAATCCTCCAAGCCACCTGAAGAGGATTCCCGCGTTCACGCACGACTTGCGGCATCGTCACAGTTTCGAGAGATGTATCGGTATTCGTAGCCACATCAACTCTGCCTGATCCGAGGGTCGAGTACGCCGTAAAGGATATCGACAAATAGATTCATCGCCAGGTATCCAGCAGTTGCGAACATCACAATCGCGCTGATGACCGGGAAATCCGTCCCGAAGACTGATTGCACCGCCAATCTACCCAACCCTGGCCATCCAAAGACAGTCTCGGTTACCACCGCGCCAGTCAGCAGTGCAGTCAGAAATACTCCGGCGAATGTCAGCGGAACGATGATTGCATTTCTGAAGGCATGCTTCAAGATCACGGTAGTTTGCGATGCGCCTTTGGCTCTGGCGAGTTTCACGAACTCGCTGTCCAGAATCTCCAACATCGCCGATCGTGTCAGTCGCAACAACGCCGCCGCGGCATACCAGCCTAGCGTTATGGACGGCAGAACAAGGCTTCTTAGGTCGCCCTTTTCACCAGGTGGGAACCAGCCCAGGCGTACCGCGAATATCAATATCAACATGATTCCAAGCCAGAATCCTGGCATCGCCTGACCCAGCAGAGCGAATCCTCGAGCGAACAGGTCCAGCAAAGTTCCGCGCCATATAGCGGAGAATATCCCCAGCGGAATACCCAAAACCATCGCGAAAACATAAGCGCCTACAGCCAACTGCAATGTGTTCGGAACTTTGCGCAAGACGACAGTTGTAGCTGGGATCTGCTCTTTCACTGAGATGTCGAAATCCAAGAGAATCGCACCAGAAAGCCACCTGAAATACTGCTCATAGTAGGGTTTGTCGAGCCCAAACTCCCGTCCCCAAGCTTCCCATTGCTCATCCGTCGTGTACTCGCTCAAGAAGAGATGACGCGGGTCGCCACTCATTCGCGACAACGCGAAAACCAAGATGCTGGCAAGCAGAAGGACAACAACTGCTGCCAACAATCTGCGGAGAATCAGTCTTCTCAACTCACGAACTCAACCGATTGGAGATCGAATATCTAACACACGCGACGATGATGCCCAGTAGTACCAGGCATCACCATTTCGCTTTTTGGACACACGCTTGGCGTCAGGAGATTAGCGATGCTACTCGCCGCTCATGACAACCGTTTCTGGCGCCACGAACTCTGGACCCGTATTCATGTATGGACTGTACTCGACGATCTCAGGACGCAACACTACCGAAGTGGGCAAGGTACTCACCGATGCCACCAAGTTCCAGTTGTTGACGTATGACCACCAATCGACGGTGTTCTTTACTCGCTGCTCGAACGTTGTCGATGCCAAGTCGAGGTTACGTTCCGAGATCGCGGTGATCTCGTTCGGCAACTCAATGCCATAGTTGAATCCGCCAGAAGGTCGGTAGACCGAGCCGAAGAACGCGTCAGGCACGGCATTCGTGCCGGCTTGGATCATCCACGGAATCTCTTTTTGACGGTTCACTAAGCGTGGCCGTGCGGCACCGTAATCGGTTGCGTCTACCGTCACCTCACATCCAAGTTCTCGCCAGAACTGAGCCACTGCGCCGCCCACTTCGGTGTCCCACTCCTTGCCGGGCGCCACGTGATACTTGAACGGGAAGCAGTTCGGCACACCAGCCTCGCCTAACAGCGCCTTGGCCTGGTCGGGATCATATGGCACATCGAAATCATCGATCCAGTGCAGGTCGCCTGGGAATGCGTTGATGGCATTCGTCAACGGCGTTCCTACGCCAGATTGGATCTCGTCCACGATGGTCTGACGGTCGATGCCCAATCGCAAGGCGCGTCGCACCTTGTTGGCATTCTCCATAGATGTATCGTCGCCCGGATCGCCGATCCAAGGATGTTCGCTGTCTGGTTTGAAGCCTTCACGTTTGCGGTAGATGTCCTCGCCGTTCTGGTCCGTCTCGGCCCAGTAGTTGCCGGCGAACATCACAACTTGGTTAATAGGCGGTCCTACAACTTCTGGTCTTGCACCATCGATGTTGTTGACGGTGTTCTTGATCAGTTTCAACGGGACGCGTGCAACGTGTATCAGACCGGTCTGCAACGCGGCGATACGAGCCAGCGGTTCTGGCATCAGAATCACTTCGAATGAAGCGACGCTTGGTTGTTGACGGTAGTGATTTTCTACCGGTTCTGCACGCACGTTACTGTCGGTCACCCACTCGGTGATGCGGAAAGTGCCAGTCCCGACTGGCGTCAGGTTTGCAGCGTCTTCGCCCATCTCGTCATACAGACGCTTTGGGACGATTACTGGTGCACCCAATGTGGTGTTCGAGATGATGTGGTACCAGCGCGGGTCAAGTTGGTTGTCGCGGATGTTCATGCGAACAGTGCTGTCATCGATCGCCTCGAACCCAGTCACGAAGCGTTGCACTCCCTGTGCACGTTGGTTGATGCTACCTTCACGCAGAGCATCGTCGAAACTCCACTGAACATCGTGCGCCGATACCTCGCCCCAATCATTTCCGTTCCAATCGGTGTGGAACCCGACGCCGTCGCGAACTTTGAACGTAACCGCGCTCGTGTCATCTGCGACTTCCCAAGACTCGACAACGCCTTCGGTATATGTCGAGGCATCAAGGTTCAAGCTGGGTGGAGCGGAGTGTTGCGCCCACATCAACGGCTCGAAGAAACCCCAGAAGATCAGCAGCTGCATGTTGCCTGTGCCCTGCTTGCTGGGCAAGAATACTGGCGGGTCAACGAGAATCTCGCCGAGACGCAGGTTGCCTTGGAACGTCGGAGGCGGAGCAGCTACTGCCGGTGCCGAAGTAGCCGTAACTACCACCTGAACCTCTTTCTCCACCTCTTTAATGACTTCGACTTCCTTCTCGACCTCCTTGACTACCTCTACCGCCACTTCTTTTTCGATTTCAACGGCTACTTCCTTGATGACTTCCACGGCTACTTCCTTCTCGACAACCACCGTCTGTACAACCGTTTCGCCAGCAATCTCCACCTCCTTTTCAATCACAACAGTCTGTACGACCGTCTCGCCTTTCACCTCTCGCTCGACGACGACAGTCTGCACGACCGTTTCGCCGGCGACTTCCACCTCTTTTTCGACGACAACCGTTTGGATGACGGTTTCTCCCGGCACCGCTCTTTCAACGACTACGGTCTGGACAACCGTTTCGGTAGTTCCTCCGCAGGCGATTACAACTGCCATCGCGGACATTACTGCCGCCGATGCGAGTGCAATCAACACCTTATGCGCAGTTACGATGCCATGTTTCGTGTCTCGCATCATTAAACCTCACTATCTATCCTTTTCGTCATTCGCAACTATTTCAGTTACGAATCGTGCGCAAATTAAACGCACACAACGTCTCTTTGTGATGAGTGTCATGTTACACCCTTGCTCGAGATTTGTGCACCCATTTCAGAATCCTGCAAAGGAAACTTAAAACCGAAGACCACGTACCACTATGATTCGAAGACGGTGCCGTACGAGGCGACCGAATGAATCTATGGACTGCCAAAGATATTCCATATCTGACGGTGGAATGATGTACGGGACGCGCGAATGGCGTACTGGGTGCGGGAATGACGATGGGTTGTAGAAAGGTCCCAATCAATCATAGGTGACTTACAGGCCCTCAGCAGTCGCTTGAACCAGTTGCAGATGTTGAGGTCTTCATTCAAGAAATGAAATCGCCAGTTGGCACCTACGCTGGGCTTCTCGCTATCAAGTGGCCATACAGTCCAAGATCCATAAACGTTTATCAACTCTCTTGGAGCGGTGAGTATGGGCAACTCGTACCAGTAGCCATTATCACCTTCAGTTTGCAGACAAGGCATGTTCCTCACACATTCAAAGGTCTGGTTCGCAGTTTCGGTTTCATCCCGGCGGTCTTTCAGAGGAACCGGCACCACCTCCCAAGCGTCTTCGTCAAACTCGTGGTAGACCTCGACAATCAAGAAATCGGGCGGGGTACTGGATAGGAATGAAATGACTCTCGCGTCCCCTCGGGGTTGCGGTTCTGGCCAACGCTTCCCTTCCGGCACATCTTCAAAGTATTCTACCCCCCATGCCAGTCCAATCGCCAGTGAAAATTTCAGCCTTCACACCGGCACTCTGTTGTCATCTACTAGATATACTTCAGGAGGGGATGGTGGAGGGTTGCCAGTGGCAGGAACAAATCCGGAACTGGTAGGCAACATATCTTCTTCTCCACTCTCACTAGCTACTTCGCATCCGGTTGCCCAGGCCGACACCAACAGAAGCAAACCTGACACCAATAACCAACTCGGTCTTAGGTTCGTCGCTAAAATACGGTCATCAGAGCATCGCTTCACTAACCACATGGATTCTTTACCGAACGACTAACAACTGGATGGTATGCCCGGTGCACTTGCCCGTTAACGATAACGTAACCATCGCCAGACACCCGAATACCACGGGGTATAGGTCGACACTGATCATGGCCGTGCGCTGAAGCTGTATGAACACGTACCCTTGATACATATTCACGTAACATCAACATTCACCCATCGGAAAGGCCATCTGCTTTCTTGCAATTGCGCATAATGCCATATCTCATCGACTCGATACGCACAAGTCGCTCTGACTTCACCTGACATACGATCATCACCTGGGCGGTCATAGTGGCGTGAATTATGAACATGATGGGCTGCCAACAAACAATCCGCAGGATCGTCTTCAGAAGCACTTGATGATGCCATCAAATCATGACTAGGATTCGCACCTGAGGCTCCATAGCCAGCCGAACTCGATGAATCTTCAGGGATCGAGGGATCGTCAGGATCTTGTGCCGAAACAGGTGCTGTGTCGGTCACAAATAAAGCTAGCAGCCCACTAGCAAGACGACTGCTTTGATTCTGTGTCGTGTCTGCATCTGTGCCTCATTACGAGACAGTGTGTTTTGAGGCATCTTAAACTAGCATCGCCAATTTTGCAACCCATAGCAAAGTTTCGCACTTTATGGTTGCCTGCATCTCGCGTCCTCATCAAGAAGACCGGCGCGTCACCCGATGGATTCAATTTAGCATCGTTGGGGGAGAATTGAATCAAATTGCTCCTGTCTACAAACGGAGAAAAAACATTGCAGAACTCAAGACGCTGGACCGCAACCGACATCCCCGATTTGACGGGCAAGACCGCAGTAGTCACTGGCGGCAATAGCGGCATCGGCTTCGAAACAGTAGCCGCATTAGCACAACACGGCGCAAATACGATCATGGCCAGTAGGTCAAAAGCGCGGGGACAAGAGGCGATGAATCGTATAGATTCGATCGTTCCATCGGGATCAGTCCGTTTGATGATTCTGGATCTTGGCGACCTCTCTTCTATCAGCCGCTTCGTCGAAGATTTTCGTCAGCAACATGATGAGTTACAGATTCTGGTCAACAACGCTGGCATCATGGCGACACCATATCGGACAACGGTTGACGGGTTCGAGTCTCAGTTCGGCACCAACCATTTGGGACATTTTGCATTGACGGCTCGCCTGATGCCGATGTTGTTGAATGCGGAATCGGCACGAGTGGTGAACGTGAGCAGTTTGGCGCATCGCAGGGGGCGTTTCGATTTCAAACAGCTCCAGTTCGAACGCGAAGGGTACAGCCGTTGGCAGGCGTATGGGAATTCAAAGTTGGCGAATCTCTTGTTCACCTACGAATTGCAACGGCGATTGGAAAGGTCCAGCGTCAAGCATGTTGCATCGTTGGCGTCGCATCCTGGATTCACGAGCACCAATCTCGGAGCCGGAATGGGATTCCTAGGTCAGATTTTGATGATAGCGTCCAGGTGGATGTTTCAAACCGCTGATATGGGTGCATTACCGACGCTGCGAGCCGCGACCGATCCGAACGCGAAAGGTGGCGAGTACTACGGTCCTGATCGTCCCAACGAACGCCGAGGCTACCCGGTGATCGTTTCATCGTCGACGGAATCGCACGATGAAGAGTCGGCACGATGGCTCTGGGAAAACTCGGAAGAGTTGACAGGAGTCAAGTTCGAGTTCTGATCGGGCACGTGGGGATTGGAGGCGACGGGCGGATTCGAACCGCCGAATAGAGGTTTTGCAAACCCCGGCCTTAGACCACTTGGCTACGTCGCCTCAACTTACAAGTATATCGCCAATCGGCAGAACCATCGGCAACTCACCCTTGTATCGATGGTGCCGAGAGTGGGAATCGAACCCACACGCCCTTTCGAGCACTACGCCCTCAACGTAGCCTGTCTACCAATTTCAGCATCCCGGCACAGACACATCATGCTCTGCATCGATCTTAATCGAACAGAAGAGTAGTGGCAGGAGCGGCAGGATTCGAACCCGCGACCTTTGGTTTTGGAGACCAACGCTCTAGCCAACTGAGCTACGCTCCTATGCCATATAACTCTCATTCTACACTTATTGGGGAAAATCCAAAATCTCACATTCACAAAGGAAATGACAATGCCAGCAAGCGGACACTTCGAACTCGAATTTCGTGCCCGCGGCTCCATGGTGGTACCGACACTCGAACTACCGGATTCAGACCGCAACCTTTATGTGTACCTACAGGGACCGATCATCAACTCGATAACCGCGAGAACCGAAGCACTTCGTAACTGGAAAGAGCGCGTTGTGGCAGCAGTTCAAAAGAGAAGAGGCGAGGCTGCATGGAACCCAGAAAGCGAATTCGCGATCACATTGGTATTGAAATTCTGTCCGCAGCTACACGGCGGCCATCAGAAACTAGATGTCGAAAACTTCATCAAACCCATCATCGACGGTCTGGCAGCGGGACTTTTCTGCGAACCGGGTACTGAACCATCCGACATCAAGAGATTCGACTACGATGACTCGAACTTCGATTTGCTGTTGATCCAACGCTTGCCTGATGTCAGAGAGCCTTCGGAAGAGGGAGTTGCAATCAACGTTTCAGTGCGATACACAGAGGGCGTTGTCTGAACTGTGATGCGAATGATTGGAATGATGTTCTTACGTCCATCACTCAGCATCGCAGAAGCTAATCCGAGTAACTATGGTCAATCACAGACATCATACCCAATCATACGAGAATCACAGTTCAGACGAGGAGGCGGGCGGCAGGGCATCTTAGTCGATCATTCAACCCCCAGTCCATATCAAAACACTTGCGGGGTGTCGGTGCCGCGTTGCCATTGCTGTGCAGAAAGGAGGTACGCAAAGTCGCAATGGAATACGGCACCGACGCCCCGCAACTGAAGCCGATGTCGAAACATCATTAAAGAGAATTACGTAACCGTAGTCTCTCCAGTTTCACCAGTTCGGACACGAATAGCATCCTCTACCGAAGTGATGAATATCTTGCCGTCGCCAATGGCCCCATCGCCGCTGGTACGGGCGGTGTCTATGATGGCACTCACGACTTGATCCTTCATCTTCTCAGGGACGACCGTCATGATCATCGTCTTTGGCAACGCGGCGCGATGCGAGAGATGCCCGCCTCGCCCAGTGAAGACTTCTACGCCTTCTTGTTGCCCCTTGCCGGTGATGTTCCAATATGAGTAGCCCTTAACCCCGGCCTTAGTCAGAGCTTCAAGCACCGTGGACGTCCTTTCTGGACGAACCACTGCTTCGATCTTTAGCATTTCATGGTTCCTTTCGTGGTTGCTTGGGGGCGAGGAAGTAGCGCAATGCTACAACCTCGTCCTCCATCTTGTTTCTTACGTCAGCGCGGATGATTAGTCAGCGCCATCGGCGACGTAACCGCGCTCGCCGTGCGCCGAGATGTCGATACCGATATCTTCCTCAGCTTGCGAGATCCTCAATCCAAGTCCCGGAATCTTATCCAGAACGAATAGGATGACAAAGGTTACGATGCCGGAGTACGCGAGCGTTGCGACTACTGCGATCAGGTTGGCGACAAAGTGTCCGGCGTTGCCGTCTACCAAACCTCCATCGCTACCGGTCATTTCACTCCACGCGAAGATGCCGGTGGCGAGTGCGCCCCAGATGCCGCCTAAACCGTGTACACCGAATACCTCTAGCGAGTCATCGATACCGATTTTCCTGATAATTTCGAAGTGCACTGCATAGTGGCATATGATACCGGCGCCAAATCCGATCGCCAGTGCGCCAGCACCACCTACCCAACCAGCTGCCGGAGTTACTGCAACCAATCCTGCCACAACACCAGTTGCAACACCTACTGCGCTGACACGTCCTGTGTGAATGTATGACAGAACGGCCCACACTACCGCTGCCGCTGCCGCTGCTGAGTTGGTGTTCACGAATGCCACTACAGCGCCACCGTCTGCAGCGAGTTGAGAGCCAGCGTTGAAGCCAAACCAGCCGATCCATAGAATTGCAGCTCCGAGTACGACGAACGGCACGTTGTGCGGCTCGAGTCCCGGGTTCCGACGTTTGCCCACCAAGTATGCTGCCGCTACTGCTGCGATACCTGCATTGATGTGGACTACCGTGCCGCCTGCGAAATCGAGAGCGCCACCATCCAGATCGCCGATCCAGCCTCCACCCCATACCCAGTGACAAACCGGCGCATACACCAACGTCACCCACAAAACTAGGAACACGAGGTAAGTTGTGAACTTGAATCGTTCTACAAATGCTCCGGTGATCAGCGCCGGCGTGATGATGGCGAACGTCATCTGGAACGCTGCAAACAACAGGTCTGGGATGCCATCGCCTTCGGCATGACTGACACCGCTCAGACCGATGAATTCCAACCCTCCGATAACTCCGTTACCCATGTCGTTAAACGCCAGGCTGTAACCCCATAAGACCCAAACGATGCTCGCCACTCCCATGGCGATGAAGGAGTACATCAAGGTGCTGACGACGTTTCTGCCACGCACCAGTCCTCCATAAAAGAATGCCAAACCCGGCGTCATGAACAGCACCAGCAAGGTCGCCGTCAACATCCAGGCTATCGAGCCAGTATCCATATCTTGTTATCCTCCTGATTGGATGATTCCACAATATTGTCAAACTACGCTTCTTATGTTTCGTGGATGTTAGCCAAATGTTTCACAAGTGTTAACCTCCCACACCTTTGTGCTTTCTCTGAAACTTCCGACAAAACGATAGAATCCAAGATGCAACAACAAATCCTCAAAACACCCCACAGGAACTTAAACACATGCCCATCATCGACTCGCATTGCCACGCCTGGAACTACTGGCCATATCTGCCAGAAGTGCCCGACCCCGATCATCACGGCTCGGTAGAAACCTTGCTCAACCAGATGGATGTCAACGGCGTAGAC
The DNA here is from genome assembly GCA_965242765.1 of Dehalococcoidia bacterium. Lineage (GTDB taxonomy): Bacteria > Chloroflexota > Dehalococcoidia > Lucifugimonadales > Lucifugimonadaceae > Bin127. The sequence continues at coordinate 817,068 of CBDESY010000004.1, forward strand.
CGCGCCACCATCGTATGCGCGCAGATTCATCGTAACCCTAACAATAACGACTACGTAGCAGCAGCCGTGAGGAAATACTCCGACCGCTTGGACCAATTCGCAGATGTCGACTCGTTCTGGTCAGACAGCTATCACATGCCGGGGGCGGCCAAGCGATTGGAGCAGGCGGCCGAAAAGTGGCCGATGAAGGCTTTCACCCAGTACGTAGCCAGCGGCGATGATGGTCGTTGGTTCAACACGCAGGAAGGCAAAGACTTCTTCTCTGCAGCACGCGATATCGGGCTCATCGCTTCACTCGCAATTGCGCCCCACCACCAGAACGAAGTTCGCAAGATAGCTGAAAAATTTCCCGAAGTCCCGATTCTTTGCCACCATATGTCGAGTTTGAAATCTTACGGGGACACTGCCCAAGCGATGCTGGACAATGTGTTGGAATCCGCCAAACTACCAAACATCCACCTCAAACTGTCTGGATTCCATTACCTTTGCCGTCCCGAGCGTGTTTGGGATTTCCCATACACCGAGACGCATTGGGTATACGAGGCGTGCTATGAAGCATTCGGTACCCGGCTGTGTTGGGGATCCGACTTCCCAGTCGTGAAAAAGGCGATGACGCACCTCCAGTCGCTAGAAGCTTTTAGGTCGCACCTCAGCTTTATCTCAGAAGATGACCGCAAGGCGATACAGGGGGGAACTCTCGAACGTCTACTCGCCAATGCGCGAGCTGTGAGTTGAATCCGCATACAGCGTCGGCTTCGCTTCGTCCTTACGCAGGTTGCAAAAAAGGCGAGGCGATTATCGCGTCATGTCCGACATTGAAGTAATCAAGCCAAACTAACACAGTCCATCATTCAGATCATTTCAATCGTTCGAATCACAGTTCAGACATGGTAAGACGATCTTTGATGGATGATCCGGGCTATGCCAAATTTTTTGATGCGCGATTTCGTAACTTTGCTCGGTCCCAAGCGGGCCGCCGGTGTTGGGGTTGACATCGAAGCGCGGCCAGTTGCTGCTGCTGATGTCTAACCGTATGCGATGCCCTTTTCGGAACACGTTTGAAGTGGGGTACAGGTGGAACTTGAACTCGTACGGCGTTCCCGGCTCCATCAATTCCGGATGTTGCCAACTGTTCCGATAGCGCGCCCGGATTATCGAGTCGGTGATGTTCATAGCGAAGCCGTCTGGATAATCGGCTGATGGCGGGTGCACATCGATCAACTTGGCGGTGAAATCGGTGTCGACAGCCGATGACGAAGCCCAGAGATGCATCACTATATCGCCAGTAACTTCCGTATCTCGTTCCAACTCTGGCGTCTGGAAAGTGACGATATCGCGCCGAAGGTTCAGCGGCTGAGTGTCGGTGCATCCGAAGAAATCTAGACGTCCACGCTGATCGAATGCTCCGGGGCGAATAACGGAATCGGCTGCCGAAATCCCGCCGCCCATCGTCGGAACCGGGTTTCTTGGATCAAATGTGTACCCAGTGGAATCAGAAGCGTCGCCGCTGGGTTTTTCTGGCGATAATCCTCCATCAGCATGCAAATAGAAAGGCGTATACATCGTTCCTGGCAGAGGCCAATCCGGTTCCGAACGCCAGTAGCCGCCGTGGTCCAGACGGCGATCATAGTCGTGCCTGTTCATTCGCTGACTGCCGGTGCCCATAGTGAAGATGCGCACTGGCGACCACTCGGCGAACTCAGTTTGCATCCCCTTCAGATAGTGATCGAACCACGCTAGACGAAGGTCATTCACATCGACGTGTGCCTCGGTCCCGAAATCGACATCGCCCGAGTTGGTCGCCTCGAAGCCGCCGTGTATCCATGGACCCATCAGCAGAACCTGTTGCGAACTTTTTATCGCGCTCAGCTTCGCGTAACTCATTGGGGTGTTGCGCGCATAGGAGTCGTACCATCCACCGAGGTACAACGATGGGACATCGGCGTGTTCATCGTAGTACTCGTCGATTGCATACCCTCGCTGTTTCCAATAGTCATCGAACTCGCCGTGGGTTTGGATGTCGATAGCCCATCGTTCGTATGAAGGCAGACGACGCAACACAGTAGCCCCCTCTTTGAGTGGGAATTGGCGAACTATGTCTGGCATATCCTCCAGAAATGCCTTTTTTATCTCTGACTGCAACCCGGGATCCGCGATAGCCTCCTTGCTGGTCATCGCCATGCGGAATGCATATACTAGGAAACGTTGCTCAAGGGTGCCGTTCTGGCGCATCGAACCGTGGTAGTAGTTGGCGGCACCTACCGCGACGATCATCGTGGATAGATGTGAAGGATTGAGCGTCGCCAAAGCCGCTTGGTCGCTGCCAGCGTACGAAGCACCCATAGTGCCTACCTGTCCATCGTTCCACGGCTGAGCGCCGAGCCACTGCACCGTATCGAAGCCATCAGGCGCTTCGCGTGCAAACGCGTACCACTCCCCTTCTGAAGCGAATCGGCCGCGCACATCCTGAATCACCGTCACGTATCCCCGGCGCGCGTAGTATTTCCCATTGGTGACATTGCGCGGCGCGGTCTTGTCGTAAGGCGTACGCTCTAGAATCGCGGGGAAACGTCCATCGGCTATCCGGTCGCCAATCGACGGTAAGTAGATGTCGGCGGCTAGTTGCGTACCATCACGCATCGGTATCATCACGTTGTTGCGAATCGCGACATCGTATGCGATTTGGGACCCTTCATACCGAGATTTCATTGTTACGGACCTCGCTGATTAGATTTCTACGACGCGTGAACGGCGATTAATCGGCTTGATCGCATCGTCAAGTACGATATATCACGGCATCAATTTACCAGACGCGAACCATCTGATCGACGAATTTCTTACTCTTAATGTCAGAACCTTTGCACATCATCTTGACAAGCTTGGTGCTTACCACGGCTGGATTCATCATCGGGGCTGTAGGGTTCGGATTCGGACTCACAACATCCCCGGTTTTGCTACTCTTTTTGGACCCGCGCACCGTTGTTGTCGTGGTCAATACGGTAGCCATCTTTGCATTTGCGTTGGTTCTGTTCGAAATACGCGACACAGTACAGTACCGCGAACTCGCTCCTATGGGAATAACAGCGGTGATAGGTGCTCCGATCGGCTTATTTCTACTCAGTACACTCGATCCTTCGTTGCTAAGAATCACGATCGGCGTTCTGGTGCTTGCGTTGACCGCGCTCATTATTTTCAAGATCGAGTGGAGAGTACCGCATCCTCACATCACAGGTCCAATATTGGGTCTTATCGCATCGGCATCGACGACTGGGCTGGCAATCGGCGGACCATTGCTGGTGCTGTTTTTCATGGGACGTGGGATGAAGCGTCAAGACGTCCGCGCATCGATGGCCTTCTTCTTCACCATTATGTACACGGTCGCCGCTTTGGGATACGCGACGCAGGGTTTCTTCACCGCCGAGAGACTACTCATGATCGCAGTAGCCGTACCGGGTTCAGCGTTCGGCATTTGGCTTGCGACGCGTCTCACCCGACGAATGAATGAGATTGTGTTCCGACGCGTCGTAGTATCGATCATCATTATCAGCAGCGCGATTGTCGTGGTTCGAGAGGTGGCGGCGGTTTAGGAATTGGCTGAAAAAGCCTGCCATTCCCGCGAAGACGGGAATCCAGAGGTGAATTTTGAACTGAGATGCTAACGATCCGGAAGAATTAAAAGAGTGCCCATACTCTGCTCGCCTACGCAGGAATGAAGGGCTTATTGATAGTATCCCTAATTTCCTACCAAGCTGAACGGCATTCTCAACGGTACGGTGCGCTCTGCTTTGGCATACCATCCCTGTGGCGCGAAATCGCTCATGTGGAGGTAACACTTCACGGTTACTTCCGTCTCTACCTCGGTGAATGTAAACAGTCGACTCATCGCGATGTTATTATGACCGTGATACCTTGACAAAGCAGCAACGTTGACGAATGTGACTCCCCATTTCGTTTCGATGTGTGAACGTCCACCGTAGGTATCGTCGGGGTTGGTGTGGGTGTGCCCACCGATCCAGATATCGATGGCGCCGGGATTTGCTGCCAAATGCGACTCGAACTTTCCAGCATCTGGCTCATCGTCGACGAAATATAGGTAGGAAGCCCCGATTGGCGCGCCGTCTTCAAACCGACCGTGGTACCCGCCGTCTACGCCTTCCCAAGCTCCTGAAGCTACCGTGGTTTCTTTCAGCATGTGATGATGCGCTGAGATGATGATCTTGTCCTGATTCGTGTCAAGCATCTCTCGCCACCACTCGAAAGTTTCACGGGTTACTGCGCCGGCGGGATATCCGCCGTATGTACCTCGACCCACAGGCGGTCCGCCATCGTTGCGGTCGCCCATCACTAGAAACAGCATGTTGCCGACCTGAAACGAGTAACGTTCCCAAGTCCCAGTAATGGTGTATGGCCTCTTTTCGGCACGGACACCTGAATACTCGCTGTGTTCACCAGTCGGGTCTACCCACTTTCGGAACCACCATTGTGTCGGCTCGTTTAGACCGTTGGCATCGTGATTGCCGACCAAGTTGTAAAAATCTTCACGCGGATGCTTGCTGGATACGGAGTATTGCGCCACTACCGCTCTACCCTCTTCGTCGTCAGGCGGTGTTTGCGAGCCGGAGAGGTCGCCGACATCCAGCATGATGTCCCAATCGAATGGCGGACCACCTTCATCACCGCCCTGTTCAGATTGCAGTATCGCTTCGGCCAGGCTTCGTCGATTCCCGCGCTCCAAGTCGGTACCGACATGAGCATCGCCACCGGCCCACAACTTGAATGTTCGGCTTCTCAATTTACCTCCTGATCCCAAGATTCGCATCGGACTTCTACGACCTTGGGCTTCTTTGAACAAATCATTATCGCACCAACTTCGTCATTCCCGCGAAGTCAGGAATGCATAGGCGCAGGGCATGGGCATGTTGCAAACGTGAACATGGCGGTATTTTGTTGATACGATTAGTTTGAGAATACGAACCAAAATAATGTCGCAGAGAGACAAATATGTTCAAAACCAATTCCATTCTGCTCGTGCACCTGCTTCGTGAAGTCCACGACGGCGACATGCAGTTGCCCGAATTCCAACGCGGTTGGATTTGGGACGATTATCGAATCCGTGACCTGTTGACAAGCGTTGCACAGGGGTTCCCGATTGGTGCTGTAATGCGTCTCGATGCTGGAGGTGACCTGAACTTCAAGGCGAGAGAGGTTGAAGGGGCGCCAAAGACAGATCTGCCGCCAGACACCTTCCTGTTGGACGGTCAACAACGATTGACTTCGCTATATCAAGCCCTCATGTATCCGGGACCTGTAGAAACTCGAACTTCTACCAAACGTAGAGAAGAGAGATGGTATTACGTCAACATGATCGAAGCAATCAAAGATAACCCAGATTTGGAAAAGGTGATCTTCAGCGTTCCAAAAAACAAAAAACGAACTACAAATATAGGTCGTACGGTCGAACTCGATTTGTCTACGCCTGAATTTGAATTCAAGAACCATATGATGCCTACCGAATGTTTGATGGAGCCGATGGATTGGTACTTGGGATATTCGGGCTACTGGCAAGGTAAAGACGATTCCGCAATCAATATTCACGATTCATTCAAGCATTTCAACAACCGTGTTGTCAAGTCTTTTCAGAGTTTCCAATTACCCGTCATTGATTTAGGTAAGGAGTTGCCGCGTGAGGCGGTTTGCGTAGTATTCGACAAAGTCAACACCGGCGGCGTGCCTTTGACTACCTTTGAACTGCTGACGGCGATCTTGGCAGCGGAAAATTACGACCTGCGCACCGATTGGGAGCAGCGTCAAACAAGAATTCGCGACGAAATCAAGGTACTTGAGTGGATAGACAGAGATCAGTTCATTCGAGCAGTGGCTTTGCTAGTAACCAATGATCGTCGAAAACGAGCGGCAGTTAGAGGCAGCGATCAATTACCGACAATCGGTTGCCGTCGCACGGACATACTCAGCATCACTCGGTCTGAGTATGAGATTCAGGCGGATCGTGCAGAAGAGGGTTTCAAGCGCGCTGCGAAATTCCTCATGCTCCAATCGATCTTCAGTCCCCGGGACATTCCGTACGCCACTCAACTGACTTCGTTAGCTACGATCGCAGCGATACTCGGCGGGAAATTCGATGATGCGGACATACGCACGAAGCTTGAACGTTGGTTTTGGGCTGGGATTTTCGGCGAGGTTTACGGCGGACCAACTGAGACGATCATGGCGAACGACGTTTCACGGGTTCCACGGCACCTGCTATACAACCGACCGCTACCGATGCTGGACGAGGTCAATTTCGAGCCGGCGCGGCTACTTTCGATGCGCACACGAAACACAGCTGCCTATAAAGGCATCCATGCCTTATTGATGAAGCGTCTTGCGTCCGATTGGAGAAGTAACGAACCTATTTCCATCGCATCGTATTTTGACGAAAATATCGATATCCACCATATATTCCCAAGACATTGGTGCGAAACTAAATCTATCAGGTTGCTTGGGGCTAAAATACCGCCGAGAATCTACAACTGTGCGATCAACAAATCTCCACTCGCATCAAAAACGAACCGAATCATTGGCGGTCGCGCGCCTTCAGTCTATGTGGAACTGCTAAGACAGCACAATGAAAATGTCGAACCCGCGATTGAAAAGCATCATATAGACACCCGGCACTTGAAGAATGACCAGTTTGACGACTTTTTCATTGCCCGCGGAAAGGCATTGATGACACTGATATCAGAAGCGATCGGTAAGCAATTGGACGACGGCGAGGCGGTGTTCCGCAACGCATTGGAATCGGCCAACTTAAGCGTTGAGTTAGACGATTACGAGGATGAGGAGGAAATAAACGCCATTGTGCAAGCGGCAGGATAATCTCTCATCACACCCTTACAAGATCATCCTCATCGCGTATGACGTCATCTTCTCCAAGCCATTAACTGTGTGAACTTTGGTGACAACCCCACAGCGACTCGATCGGTAACGCTTTATTGGTGCTTGTGGTTGCGATGCAAGTGGATCGACCGAGTAGGCCGATACCCGGTCTTACCCGTTGATCTTAACCTTGGGATTTCGCGGTCCAACGATAGTGTTAGGGAGTAACTGCTTTCCCGAGGCTTATGTGTTGGAGCGAGTATGACTTGCTTCAAAGGTTTCCTTAATCCGGAAGTCTCGTCAATGGCGTTGAATGATGCTTCGATGTGCATTAGAATCTGTGTTTGGGCATCGTGCCTCTACGGTAACCATTCCCGAGTAGCTCAGCGGTAGAGCAGCTGACTGTTAATCAGCGGGTCACAGGTTCGAATCCTGTCTCGGGAGCCAACTCCTTAGCATCTTCTTATATCAGCGTTGCCCTGCATCAGATCGCTTTGCCGATGCGAAACCCAATGAACACCGCCATCAGAGCGGCCGCATTGCTGATCACCAAGTTGAGCACAAACATCGCCCAACTGCTGTTCCGCAGAAACATCGCCTCGTCAAACGCAAATGTCGAGAACGTGGTGAACGATCCCATAAACCCAGTCAACACCAATAATCTCAGGTTCTCAGCTATCCATTCACGATCTTCAGCGTATGCCCACAATAAGCCGAACATGAAAGAACCGAGAACGTTGACTGTGAGTATCGCTAGTGGGAAAACGGTTGATGTGTACCGTTGATAGAGCAGTACCGTGCCGTAACGCGCCAATGCACCGGCGGCACCTCCGATAGCAACTGAGATCAGCTTATCCATGTGCTAAACCATATTGCATAGACTCGCAACCAACACGACATCAACCCGAGACCGTACGGAGGCAAAGAAAATGGCCGGTTCAATGATCAAGTTCCCCAGCAATGGCGGCGAAAGTAAAGGTTACCTATCCTTGCCGCCATCAGGTACCGGACCAGGTCTGTTGGTGATCCAAGAATGGTGGGGACTCGTGCAACACATCAAAAACATGGCCGACCGGTATGCGGCACGCGGCTTCGTGACCCTCGCACCAGATTTGTATCACGGCAAATCTACAAGCGAACCAGATCATGCCATGACGCTGATGCACGAACTCGAGATTCCACAGGCGTCGAAAGACCTGATCGGCGCGGCGGAGTATCTACGTTCACATGAAGCGAACTCTACCGGTAAAATCGGATGCCTAGGCTACTGCATGGGCGGCGGTATGACATTGTTGCTAGCGTCCAAAGGCGCCATCGATGCCGCGGCTCCGTTCTACGGTGTCTTACCTACGGGACTTCCTGACCCGGCATCGATCCAATGTCCGGTACAAGGACACTTCGCAGAACATGATGACGCTACTAACGCTGTACCTGCCTTGCAAGACGGACTAACTGCGGCGAGAGTAGAAAACGAGTTCTACATCTATAACGATACGCAACACGCTTTCTGCAACGATGATCGCCCCGAGGTCTACAACGAAACTGCGGCGACGATATCCATGGGTAGAACGGTCGCATTCATGATGAGCCACCTGTCATGAGCGATGTGCCTGCCGATGCTCGAGAGCAGTTCCATCGCCATGCCGCGAACTACGCATCCAGCGTCCCGCACTCTTCTGGCGAAAGTCTGCAGATCCTATCTCATTGGGCATCTCTGCAAAGTTACGATCTAGGGCTTGACATCGCGACCGGTCCGGGGTTCACTGCCTTCGCCATCGCGCCCTACTGCAACCAAGTTGTAGCTTCCGATATCGCAGACGGGATGCTGGAACAGGCTCGCAAAATCGCTGATGAACGTCAGATCGACAACGTGAGCTTCGAGATCATCGATGCCCACTCGATATCGTATCCAGACGATGCGATTGACCTCGTGACCTGCCGTACTGCGCCACACCACTTCCAAGATATCGGCAAATTTTTGTCGGAAGTTCATCGGGTGCTCAAATCAACCGGCGTTTTTCTGCTTTCAGACACTACAACATCTGAAAATCTGCACCTAGCAGATTGGCACCAACGCGTTGAATTGCTCCGCGACCCGTCACACCTCACATCACCCACGCCTTCACAGTGGCGGAAGCTGATGGCGGAAGCTGGATTTCACATCACTCATGAAAAGGCGTCCAGAGTCCACCTGACGTTTTGGGATTGGGTTAAACGTTCAGGCACTCCAGAGAGCGTATCTGATGGCCTGCATCGCGACTTTGCCGATGCGTCTGACGATGTGAAAGAAGAGTATGGAATCTCGGAGATTTCCGATGGAGATTTTGGCTTTCAATGGCCCGTATTCAACTGCCGTGCACTCAAAAACTGAATTGCGGTCTTCCAACTATCTGGCCGTCTAGTCTAGTGCAGTTTTGACTGTTGCTTAAAGAAACAAAGCAACTGCCTCCATCGGTTTCTAGTCTGCGGCAGTTGACTGCATGCTAGGCTAAGATGGCAAACAGTGAGAATCCGTTGTGGCGGTACCCTGCGCTCTCCTTCGACCCGACATCATTCAAGTGCCACTCCATCCACGGTAATCGACGCGTAGGATTGTGCCCTAACCTTGCATCCCATCGCAATTTATAATTACGTCTAGTGCCATCGGCGCATCCTAGTTCACATCCTCAAAGTTGATCACTCGCCGGAAGGCTCGCATCACGTTCGTTGACTTCAATACATCCGGCGAACATTACCACTCGTAACACTACCTGGCTAGCAGTAATCATCAGGAGAATCCTCTTGGAAACGCAACCAATCATTGAAGCGCGCGGTGTGACCAAGGTCTACCGCACGCGAGAAGTTGAAGTCAGAGCCTTGGATGGCGTCGACCTCATCGTAAACAAAGGGGAAATGGTCTCAGTGATGGGACCGAGCGGTTCCGGAAAGACCACCTTGCTCAACTGTCTTTCAGGACTCGACACTGTCGAAAGCGGCGATGTAAAGGTCGCTGGAAATGTAATCGCCGAGATGTCCGACAACGCCCTCAGCGAATACCGAGCAAAGATGATGGGCTTCATATTCCAGTCTTACAACCTGTTGCCAGTACTGACCGCTCAAGAAAACGTGGAACTACCACTTGTGCTTACTGGCGTGAAGCAGTCGGAAGCATCTAAACGGGCGATGGAGAAGCTCGACCTGGTGGGACTATCGGACCGTGCTGATCATACGCCATCCGAACTTTCAGGCGGACAACAGCAACGCGTCACCATCGCGCGCGCACTCGCAAACGATCCCGCTCTAGTTTGGGCCGATGAGCCCACTGGCAACTTGGATTCTTCTAACGAAGACGAGATCATGGAACTCTTGAGAAATCTCAACTCCGAACAAGGGCAGACCTTCGTGATTGTCACCCACTCGCATCTCGTTGGCGGCCTCACCGACCGTACAATTCGCATGTTCGACGGCAAGATAGTTGACGAAGGATGGGAAGAAGCTCGAATTCAAGAACCGATATCAGCCTAAAGGTCGGCACCTCGACTGTAAGGCAGGTACTCAAAAAGGTATTCAAGACACGACATGGAAACGCTGTTCGGACTTCAGATGCAGTACATCGCCGCCGCACTTACGGCGACGCTCTTGATACTGATATTGGCGATTGGGACCATTGCGATTAGGAATCGCTTCCTCATCAAACTCTCGTTGCGAAACATCCCCCGACGTCGCACACAGAGCATCCTGATCATCGTGGGGTTGATGCTCTCATCAACCATAGTCGCAGCATCTCTGGCGATTGGCGACACCATAACTGCCAGCATTCGCAATGCAGTTCTAGATGGCGTAGGAGATACCGATATCCGCATCAGCAAACCCGTATTCGGGGATCTTGCCGACGCAACGTTGACCGCGGAAGAGATTGAGGAAGTCGCCAACCTGCTCTACGACGATGTACGCGTAGACGGCATCATGCCGATCGCTACCCGTCGCGCCCCAGTGCTTAATCAGCGAACACGATTAACCGAGGCGCGAGGCTTTATACGTGGTTTTGACGTTGCCGGAGCAACCGGCCGATTTCGTCCGCAATCCGAAGGCGGAGCCAGCGATGCTAGCCGTCTATCGCCTTTCCACCTAACGCCGACGATCGATGGGGAGAACATCGACTTCGCGTCGCTTGGCGAAGACGAAGTTCTGATTAACGAAGCTTTGGGACGCACTCTTGATGCCCAACCAGGCGATACTCTGACGATCGTCACTCCGCAAGGACGTTTCGATTTCCGATTGCGCGCCGTCATGCGGATCGGTGGTATGGCGGCCAATGACCAGCGAGTACTGATGCCGTTAACTTCATTGGACCGTATTTGGGGCAATGAACCCGGCACGGCTGAGGATATCGAGGTCTCGCTGGATCTCGACAACTACGACCTCGACAGCGAATCTGAAGCCATCGTAGACGATTTGGCACTTCAATTTACTGATGCCGAACTCGCGGCAGAGATTCATGCCGGATTGCAGCCGTTCAAAGACACAATCATCTCTGAAATCCGCAGTTTTATCGACGAGAACAGTGGCACCAACACGCTGAGCTCGGAAAATGAAGAGGCTCTGAACGAGTTCATCCAAGAAATCGAAAGCGATGTGCCTAGCGAGCGCTTCAGAGTACTGCTAGCGCGCGACGAATTCGTTGGAATTTTCTTCGCCGTTTTGGGTAGCGCCGAACTCGGAGCGGCAGCGGAAGCCTTGCCACAATTCGCGTTCGCCATCGCTCAACTCGAACGCCTATCCGCCTCGGCATACAAATCGTTCCTGACCGAAATCGCAGAAGCCGTCGGAAACCTCTTCTTCACATTCTTCACGTTCTTCGGCTCATTCTCCGTCATTGTGGGCTTGTTGCTCATCTTCTTGATCTTCGTCTTGCTGGCGTCTGAACGTCAACAAGAGATGGGTATCGCCCGCGCTGTGGGAACCAAGCGTGGACATCTGGTGCAGATGTTCACCTTCGAGGGACTCGCCTACGCAATCGGCGCCGCTGCCGTAGGAACCGCGGTCGGCATAGCCGTCAGTCGGGTGCTAGTCGTCTTAATGGCCAACGCGTTTGGAACTGCAGATGACGATACCTTCTCAATCGACTTTACCGTTACCGTCTACTCAGTGTTGACAGCATTCTCGATCGGCCTGATTCTTACCCTCGCCACCGTCATATTCTCAGCCTACAGAGTAAGCAAGCTCAACATCGTAGTGGCGATTCGGAACTTGCCAGAAGAGTTTGTAGCTTCAACCACTAAGCCCATATTGCAACGCGTCTTGGATTTCATCTTCTGGATCTTCGGCCCCGTATACACGTTGATTGGGATCGTGACCGCGTTCCGTCGGCATGAAAACGTTGGTGTAGCGATACTGAAATTCGTCTCGACGATACTGCTGATCGGCTGGGTCATCGGTTTGTTGGCGGCTTTTTTCCGCATCTTCTCGCCCTATTTCAAGCATGGATGGCCTTTTGCACTTATCGGCATCGCCCTAGCTGCCGTTGGCTTTGCAAACAACAGCGCATGGCAGGCATATATTGGAGCCAGCCTTGTGATATACGGAGTTGCCATGCTGGCGTTGGCAATCATGGTACGGACTGGACTAAGAGAAGCAATTGCGTCCCGGATCAGCTACACTATCGCCGGCATATTGATATTGGTGATGTGGGCGCTTCCGCAGCGTTACACGGGTTTCATCACCGATAATCTCGACGCAAACGTGGAGATGTTCATCTTCGCAGGTTTCTTCATGGTGGCATCATCAGTTTGGATCATCATGTACAACTCGGACATCATAGTTCGAGGATTACAGGCAACTTTAGGTCGGTTCACGGCGGTACGACCGATCATGAAACCCGCAGTTGCGTATGCCGTTGCAAATCGCTTCCGAACCGGACTTACAGTATCGATGTTCGCGCTAGTCATCTTTGTGTTGATGTCATTCTCGATCCTCAACCAGAGTTTCAACGCGCTCTTGCAGACTCCTGAAAACGTGACCGGCGGGTTCGACATCCGCGCCGAGATCAGCCGTGATTTTCCAATTGAAGACATCGAAAACGCAATTGACGCTGCCCCCGAGCTCAACTTGAGTGATTTTGACCTGATCATCGGACAGTCATATATCGAGACTGCAGCCCGACAAGTAGATGGTGAAGAAGCGCGCTTCCTGGAATTGCAGGTACGGGGAACCGAGACCGACTATTTCCGTTCCACCAAGTTGAAGATCACCGCTGCCGACCCAACATATCTGACACCAGGTACTGACCTCGCAGACGAAGAGGCTCGCGCCATAGCGGTATGGGACGCATTGGCAGAAAACTCTGACCTTGCAGTGATATCAAGCCATCACGTGGGAACGCTTCAAGACTTTGGGCCGGATGCCAACGACGGTTTGATGGAGTTGGAGGATGTCGATTTTGGCGACGACGGGTATGAATTCTCCGCCAAGAATATCGAAATCATTAGCGGCACCGAAACCGACGCTTCACAGACCGCCAGGCGCACCGTAATCGCCGTCCTAGACGGTAATGCAGAAAGCATCGAAGGTGATGGCGAAGGTGGACCAGCACCGGGATTCATCGGGATATACACCGATCATCAGATATTCTCCGACATCAGCGACGAAACGGTACCGTTCACCATCTACCGAATGAACGTCACAGAAGGTTCGGACCCTTCTCGCGTTGCAGCTGCTTTGCAGACGGCGTTCTTAGACAACAGCATGTTGGCTGTAGACACCGAAGCGGAGCTACGTACAGTAGTAGGACAGAACGAGCAGTTCAGTCTACTGTTCCAAGGCTTCATGGGACTAGGTTTGGTAGTGGGAGTTGCGGCACTGGGAGTACTGTCCCTGCGCGCGGTAAATGAACGAAGAATGCAAATCGCCATCATGCGGGCTATCGGCTACCGCTCCCGAATGGTGCGAATCCAATTCATCATGGAATCGATATTCATAACCGTGATCGGTACTGGCCTCGGCATGGCACTCGGCGCGCTACTGTCATGGTCGTTCCTCGACGACATAGCGCAAGGCAACCAAGGCTTGGTATTCAGCATCCCGTGGGACTCGATCCTAGTAGTTGTCGGCATCACCATCATCGCCGCATTGATAACCACGTATGTCCCGGCACGCCAAGCATCGCAAGTCTTCCCAGCTGAAGCCCTACGTTACGAATAAGTCGCGTGAATCATGCAGGATTTGTCTGAACTGTGATTTGAATGATTGAAATGAATTGAATGATGGCTGGTGGTTGACCTTCTAGACATCTCTGATGCTTAGTGTCGCGCGACTGAAGGATTAGAGTGGGGTCATGTCTCATCATTCAGTTCATTTAAATCCCCGTTCAGAGACTCACGAGTCGTCGCACAGAGATCTTTCAATCCGTATCTCTGCGCCATTGGCTGCACGGGCCAGTTCATTTGCATCGCCATTGATCACCCCGCATACATTAACGGCACTGGCAGGTCGAATCTCATCACCGCGACTCGCCGGGGTAGGGCCCCAGAACAGACAAAGAGCATTGCCGGGAGGCCAATATGCTACAGTCCCTTTTTCGACGACATCTGCGGCAGTTGGGTCGGTAGCAGCCGAAACTGGGATTGGAAAATAGATTTCATCGCCCCAAGTCTGAACGCGTCCGATTATCGGCAACGCGCCCAAAATCGCTCGCGAAGTAGGTGAATCATTCAGCGTCGCGGTTAGGGATACATCGCCAGATGTGATCTTGATGTGATTCATTCAATCCGTCCTTGATTATCATACTTTGCCATCAACGGGCGTATTCGTCTGAACTGTGATGGGAATGATTTGAATGATTTCCGTGATTGCTGGTGGTTGTTCGGCTTGTCAGCTTTGATGCTGAATGGAGCATCGACAATGCTGTCGGAGCGTCTTCAACATCCTATTCAAATTTCCCGCCACCAATTCACAACTACCCTCATCTTCTGTACCGGCTGTCATTGCCGCGCCTTCCACTCCTGGTACACCCGCTCGGTTTCCGCGTTGAACGGGTAGAAATGCTTGGGCGATACTTTGTTGCGCTGTGTGTACTCCAACACTGCCTGCTCCACTTCGTCATGATGTTCACATTCATCCACGATCTCATCCGCCAAGTCCGATGGCAACACTACCACGCCGTCATCATCTCCCAGTATCACGTCGCCCGGCCAGACCAACACGCCACCACACTGTATGGGTTCATTCACCTGGTATGGCAATATGTTGGGTTCGCCCACGGTTGGCGTACTGCCACCAGCGAACACTGGATATCCATATCTGATCACCTTGTGACCATCCCTTACGGCCCCGTCGGTCACCAGACCTTCGGCATCTTGTGTCAAGATGCGTGAAAACACTACGTCCCCGCCAGTAGAGGTTTTGGACATTCCCATTGCGTCGGCCACCAATGCATCGCCTCTTCTGAGGGTTTCCAGCGCCTGCCAACGCGGAGTTTCGTTGAAGCCTTCGCCGTGTTGGCCAGTAGCGATGATCGAGGCTAGGTCTGGTCGCGAAGGCAGATATTGCAACGTCACGGCTCTGCCGACCAGTCGTCTACCCTTCGCAAGACTTTCGACACCCTGCATGTAGACCTTGTCGTATCCACGTCGCAACAGCTGACCCAGCACCGTCGCGTTGGATATTGTGCGGTATCGTTCGATTAGTTCATCGGATACAGTTGCCAACGGTTTAGCCATGTCGTCGGTTACCTCAAGATTTGGATCGGAAGCGGTTTGGTGTGCAAATCGGTATCGAAGTATAAACCAACGGCTAGAATCACGATATCGACCTAGCCGATTGTCCTGCTGAAATGTCTGCTCTACTGAACCCCGTGAAACCCATCATCAACTGGATCAACCTTCGTTTAGTCAGGTTAGAACCGAAAGTGCGAGCGGTGGTAGTTTTCTCTGTCGTTTTGATCGTGCTCTATCCGCTCGTGATCCAAGTCTACGGTCTTTTGTGGGGAATAGTATGGTCGGCGTGGCTCGGCGCGTTCGTGCTGTACTTCGCATTTAGATCTGGCTATTTCTCGCGTCGCGTATCGTTGCAACTGCCGGGAAACGACAGGCCGTATCCCGAGAAGATCAGAACGATCCAAGGCGGCGTCAGGTTCAGAAATTGGGACGATGTGGATTACCTCGACTCCGAAGAGGCGCACGAACATTTAGGAAGGGATGACCGAGTCATTGGCCTGGAGATCGAAGGTGATGCGATCGCCTATCCATTATCGGCAATGGGTTTGCGCGAGGTGGCAAATGAGCAGTTTGGGGAAATGCCGGTATCAGTCACCTGGTCGCCTATAACCTATGCCGCACGCGTCTACATCAGCATCGGCCCCGATCAGCAACCCTTTACATTGGCACCAACGGATCAGATGGTTCTCAACAGTCCGCTGCTAGAGGCTGAAAACGGCAGTCTCTATCTTCAGTTCACTGGCGAAGCGATCATCGGACCCGACGCGGGACATCAACTGTCAAGATTGCCATGCACGAATACAACTTGGGCTGCATGGTCGCGCGCCTGGCACGCCTCCGAGCTGCTGTCACCAGTTGAGACTCCCGACTCCGACGTTTTCGAGAATTACTACGCATCAACGCGAGCCGGCTTGTTCACGCAGTCTGCGAAAGACAAGCGTCTTCCCGACAAAGATATCGTGCTTGGAGTATTTGGCTCCAACAGTGCAACACCGCTCAAAGCTTTCTCTGCCCACATGATGCAGCAACAGCCGCTGCTGAACACCGATATCGGTAACGCGCCGATCCTTGTGCTTAACGAACGATCTTCGGCCACTTACGTCGCCTTCGATCGCATAATCGATGGTCAAGAGCTGACATTCGTCGGCGAATCCAAAAACGCGTTTAGACCAAATCGAGTTGTAGAGCGCAACCAAAAAGATGAACTTGATGATGAAGCGATGCCACATTCCGAATATGAACCGTGGACACTGCGCGACGAACAGACAGGCAGTCTATGGCATGCCATTTTGGGCACCTGCATACAAGGCGAGTTGGAAGGCGCTCAACTGCCGATGCTGGAAAGCCAGCTAGCGTTTTGGTTCGCTTGGTCCAAGTTCCACGGCGATGTCGAACTTGTGCATTGATTCGATATGTTTAGCCCTGCAACTCTAACCGGCGTAGTGCTGGCTGGCGGACATTCCCAACGACTTGGCACCGCATCGCCAAAACCGTTGATCGGACTTGGTGGAAAGTTGCTTCTGGCCCGGGTTGCCGATACGCTCAAGACACTATGCCGAGAATTGATCTTGGTCGTGCGTCCGGAACAAGATGACGACGTTCCCGATCTGGGAATCGCACTTGGAATGCACGTAGTTACTGACGTGGAAGGATCATCTGGGCCCCTATCGGCGATTTCGGCTGGATTGCGCGCAGCAACCACGGAGTTGGCTTTCGTAGTTGGTGCGGACTACCCATTCCTTTCGCGCGCGCTGATAATCGAGATGACGCGCGTGGCTTTGGTTACCGGAACAAGCCAACCCTCCGCCGTATTCATAAGACATTCCAATCTGATTAATCCTCTCCACGCCGTCTATCCAGTTAGAAATTGGCAGCGGTTAACGACTGATGCATTGCATCAGGGATGTCGTTCTCCCAGCGAACTATTGCGTAGGATATTGGACGAAAGCATCGATCCTATCCAAATCATGACCGAGGATGAAGCCGAACGAATCGATCCTCGATTATTGAGTCTCTTCGATGTCGATACCTTAGACGACCTCGGCATCGCCAGGAGAATCATTGACACTAGGAATTACCATCGTGTGCGTCCCGACCTCAAACGGGGCGGCATTTAGCAACAGGCGGCGACTGCATGAGCAGAATAGTAATGATCCGACATGGCGAAACCCAATGGAATGCGGAGCGAAGGTCGCAGGGATGGCTGGACCCACCGCTTAACGAAACCGGGAAGAGTCAGGCGCAACTGCTGGGCAAGCACGTCCATTCGCATTACCGGTTTGATCGAGTAATTTCGAGCGATTTGGCGCGCTGCACGATGACGGCCGATGCATTGGGTTTGGAGTATTCGACTGATGCGCGGATCAGAGAGATCAACACTGGCGAATTCGGAGGAAAGTTGATCGCAGACATCTGCAGCGAGTTCCCAGATAGTGTCGGACATTGGCAACGTGGTCACGGAAGGGCGCCGGATGGTGAATCGTGGCTCGACCTAGTCGCACGCGTAGGCGAGTTCGTTGCCAACTCACAGATTTTGGAAACCGATGGCGATATCTGCCTCGTGACTCACGGGGGAACGATTCGTGCCTTTCTTTCGGTGTTTCTAGAACTGCACATCAATCAAACGCGTTTTTACGCGCAGAGCAACACCGGCATCACGATCGTTTCACGCGAAACTGTCAACGGAGAGCCAAGTTTTGGATTAGACCTGCTCAACAGCACCGATCATCTGCTTCACGTGGAGCAGATTTAACATATTGACAGACGCTTAAACGAAGATACACCGAAAGGAACTGAACATATGGGCATCAATCGCCGCGCAGATCAGCAAGTAAGTTCGCCGTGTGCAGATGTCGAAATCCGAACTCTGTCCGACCATTCGACAGGATCGAAAATGATGACGGTGCTTGAGATTACGTTGCAGTCCGGCGGTTCAACACCGTATCAGGCCAACAACTCACATGAGGAATCGTGGTTCATATACTCTGGCGACGTAGTATTTACCGAAGGCGCAAAACGATACTCCATGACTTCAGGCGACTGTGCATTGGTAGCAAAAGGAGTCGGGACATCAGTCGAAAACACTGGGAAAGAAGCAGCACGCATCATCACCATGTCGCCTAATCCGTCGCCTGAGCGGATAGAAGTTGAGCTCCCTGAAATAAAGAAAGCATCCCCCGGTGCCAACGTCCTGATCCGCGCCGAGTACGAGCCGTTCGAGTTCGCCCCGGGAGTGATGCGTGTCGATATGGTTGGAGATTTCAGGAATGCGACGAGTTCCTACTTCAGCGAGTTGCAATTTACGCCCGGCACCCATACCCCGAATCACTACCATCCGGCCCACGAAGAGACGATGTTTTGCATTGAGGGTGACATGACAGCTGTATATGGCGATGTGGAAGCGATTCCGCTGCCGGCCGGCGACGTGTTCCTGTGCGAACCGACGATTCGCCACGCCACTAACAACCCATCTAATGCTCCGAGCAAGCTTTTGGCGATCCACCCGGTATTGAATCCGCCGCCGAGAGTCTTGGTCGATTAGCGCGAAAGCCGCCTTTCAGAAGCGTCCCGTGCAAAACCCATCAAGATCATAAGCGGACCCAATATCAATAAAACCAGCGCGACGGCATTATTGATGTCGGCGTGCCCCTCAGACTGGCCGACCAAAGATTGGCTGAAGGATGATGCTTCGCGGTTCAGCACGACCATGAAACGCGTATCTCGGTTGAGGTCTAATTTCCGGACTCGCGCGCATATCGTTGCTTTGTCATATTCTTCCTTCAACGCACTGTCGAGAATTTCATGCTGATTATCTGGACTTATCATCAGAATTGAGTGGCTGCCTGGTCCTGTGCCGCGCAGCGTAGTTGGCATGATGCATACACTTATCGGGCTCACGAACTCATAAGCCCGCGCAGAATCATCGAATCGTTTGCGTCTAGATTCAATTCTTGGGTTCAAGGTGAAAACGCTAGAATCTAGACCGAAATCTGCGTGGCCTACGAACATGCTCTCATCAGCTTCGGCACCCAGATCCCGGACGCTCAAAATCATACTGTCACCCCAGAACAACGTCTCTTCATCGGCATGCAATGCGAATGTCGGCAGTTCATCGCGGTTCTCCAAAACAACGGGACGACCGTAGGAGATCGAACCAGTGAATGGATCGTAGCTGCGATATCTGACTAGGGTGTGATCAACGATGATTTTCCGAGCCGCAGGTAAACCGTCGTCGATTCGATTGAACGCTTTGACGCGCGCCCGATATCTTATGCCGCCTCGTAACCCCATCACCTTTAGCGATTCGACATCAGGCGATATGAAAATCGGGAATGGTGGTGGATCGGGAGTCCAGTCAACAGCAAAAGCCAATATCTCAGTGCCGCCATCGTAATCTGGCTGATCCCAATAAAGTCGAACCGCATCTCGTGCCTGTACCACCTCAAAGTCGGTAGGGGGTTCAGGATCGGTTAAACGCGCGCGTCTTGTACGTGTGGCGCTGAGCTTTGCGACGGTAGCCGTTACTGTTGGGGTCAGGATTCGCGTTGGTGTTGGTGACGCAAGAGTAGCCACAGGTGATGGAGTTGGTGTGGAAGTTGATGTTGGAATTGGATCCGGCGTTGGCACTTTGGCTGTCATGCTTTCAGCTTCACTAGCCCCAAAGGCATTGATCGCGTGAACGTATATCTCATATGTGGCGCCAGTAATCACATCTTCAAGCAGATAAGAATCTGTGTCGGCATCTACTTTCACTCTCTCAAACACCGCGTCGCTCTCAAGAATTCGCCATGAAATCTCATACTGTGAGACTGGATGTTGAGCAACATCGTCTGATACGGATGCCTTGACCCAAGAAATTTTTAATCTGGTGCTGGACACTGGGTCAACCTTGACAACAGGTTTGCGAGGCAAATCCAACATAAGTTTAAGCACATCAGATTGACGATTCCCATGCTGGTACAGCAAGTCAATCTTGATGTCATACTTGACGCGTGGCTCAACGTTGGGAATCGAGTAATCGCGGACAGTAGCAGATAGCACGACTGGCATAGTAGGAGATTGTGCAGTAAGAGGATCCCAACTGAGTTCGAACTGATCGATATCTTTGTCGGCACCCTCTTCCAACTCCCAAATTACTGTGGCATTAGTACCCACGAGATTCCGAAACGAGATATCCAGCGGACCTGGCAACACAGTAGAAGTCGCTGTAGGGGTTGATGTAGATGTTGGAACAGGTGTCGAGGTTGGCGTAACAGTCGGAGTTGATGTTGGGGCAACAGTCGGAGATGGAGTCGGAGTTGATGTCGATGTAGGAGTGGCCTTAGGTGTAGGCGTAGGTGTTGCGGTTGGATTCGATAGTGTTTGAACCGTTTCTCCTGCAGCTTCGCCTTCTCCGAAGCTGTTGATTGCCCAGAGATTGAACTCGTAACTCGTTCCGGATTTGAGGCCTTCGACCAGGTACGAACTTAAATCGGTTCCGAATGTCTTCGTTTGCGTCTCTGCGTCTACATCGATTTGATGCCATGTAAGACGATACGAATGGACTGGACGTTTTCGGATGCCAGTTTCGGTTTCATTAGGATTCCATGTCACTTTGATCTCGCTGGTAGAAAGAGCAACAAATTCAACCTGCGGTGCCAAAGGCACATTGAAGATCATCTGAGCAGTTGAGCTGGTACGCCTCCCATCGCTGTAAAGTGTAGCCAGTTGAATCTTGTACTTCAGACTAGGTGCGACGTTCACAAGTTTGTATCCCCTGACATCGGCTGCCAAACTTATCGGCATTTCAGGCGCATCGGCAGTTATCGGATTCCATATCAGTTCAAAGCCGAGAATTGATGAAGCCTGAGCCGAGTCGACATTCCACCCGATAGTGGCGCCACCATCATCAAGTCCACTGAAAAATATATCGGGCGGGATCAGTTCTACAGTCTGCGTTGGTGTAGGAGTAGCTGTGGCTGTTGCAGTAGGCACTGGTGTAGATGTCGGAGTGCTTGTATAGGTCGCAGTTGGAACCGGCGTCGCTGTCGCAGTTGGAGACGGAGCGAGTGTCGGCGTCGCTGTTGGAGGCGGAGTAGCTGTCGCTGTTGCCGTAGGCGTTGGTGTGGATGTCGGAGTGCTTGTATAGGTCGCAGTTGGAACCGGCGTCGGCGTCGCAGTTGGAGGCGGAGTAGCTGTCGCTGTTGCCGTAGGCGTTGGTGTGGATGTCGGAGTGCTTGTATAGGTCGCAGTTGGAACCGGAGTCGGCGTCGCTGTAGGCATCGGAGTAGCTGTGGCTGTTGCCGTAGGCACTGGTGTGGATGTCGGAGTGCTCGTATAGGTCGCAGTTGGAACCGGCGTCGGTGTCGCTGTAGGCATCGGAGTAGCTGTCGCTGTAGCCGTAGGCGTTGGTGTGGATGTCGGAGTACTTGTATAGGTCGCAGTTGGAACCGGCGTCGGAGTAGCCGTGGCTGTTGCGGTAGGTACCGAATCCAGCAACGAGACTGATGCTGTAGCGGTGAATTTTGATCCGGCGTATCGCAAAACCGCTTCAACATCGTCTATTTGGTCATCTGAAACAGAAGGCGCAGTGTACAGAACGGTAGTGTCGGACAACTTATTCAGATTCCCATACGATGCTGACCATTCAGTCTGTGTGTTCTGAGGAAGTGAACTCAGTTCGGTATCAGAATCGTCGTAGGCTGCAATCTCCAGCAATGTTGATTCTCCGAGATTCACCGAAAAATGCGATGGCATGATTTCAATTCGTGAAATGCATGGACTTACAGCTGGGACACTGACCTTCAAACCAGATTCTGGAGTAACAGGGATGATCGCGTTGTCATCCACGAATCTTGCGTCTGCAACAATGGTGTGCATGTAGGAGGCACACTTGGCAGCAACGCGTTGTTCTGCCACGATGGTTTCGCTGCTGTCATCGAACTCCGATGCATCGCACACGATTCTTCTGCCAGAGGTTTCACACGCACCCGGCAGCATCGAAAATATTGTTCCTTCATCAAACGCGACCGCAATACCAGGATCTGGGATTAATCCATGCCGATCTATAGTCACATCCCATGTCATACTAAATGTATCACTATCGTAAATGGCATTGGAGATCTCAATACGAGGACAAATCAATTCACGGTATCTTATGACTCTGCTAGGCGTAGACGAAGATACATCGCCACCTTCAACCGTAGCGGAAATCGTTAATCGTATTCTACTAGTGCCACAGATATGTGCAATTGAGGTAGCAAGAGTGACGACGATCCGTTGATTTGATGGTATATTACATTCCCAATCATGATTATTGATATTACATAGTCCTGATATTTCAGTTATATTTGAACCGGTGCTGGATTCGGCAGACAAGACTAGATCACCGTCAAGACTACCTCGATTTATGATCTCAACCTGCCATTGCCCAGTATTTGTGTCGACATCTCGATGTACGCTGATGATATTCACTTCAAAATCATCTGGATTCGGTGATGACGAGACGATAATATCGTGAAGCGCGATCGTAAGAGCGATCGACGATACAGCGATAGCTAACGTGAATACAATCCAAGTTGTGTTGCGGCGATGTGATACCAAGTGGTGCGGCTCTAAAGAGGAGCAGTCAGACGATGGGAAGCACTTACATCTGACTGTCTGTTTCTTAATCTGTTGTTACATCGCGAAAATTATATTACATCATAAAAATTTAGCAACATCTACATGCCTGATTCTGGGTTTACTCCAAGTCGGATAAAAAGAGTGCATTCTACTTGCACTGTTGTACTAAGTATTAGTAACATCACAGAGATGTCGGTAGTTGGTCAGCTGTGTACCGCTACTGGTGAGGAGCGAGAAATCAAGGATGTAAGGACAGAGCAGAGAGATTAGGCTTTCAAGATCGTTTGAAACTGGGAAATGCAAAGAGGCGCGAGAATCTCATTGTCGTATGGGATGGCGTAGAAGGTTCCAGCTTAGAACTTAGGATTCATCACAAAGATAGCATCATTCTATGCAGAGCATACCGAATGTTGACGCAACAAAGGGGATGATTGAACAGACGCGCGATACCGATTTTGGGGAATCTCCGAACAAGCCTAATGCAGAATACCCACACACTTCATTCCAAGGAAAGTCTTGAACACCGCTGACTTGCTACGCTATCCCACTTCCTTCTTGCTTGGGCAGACGAATGAGTTCAAATCGCTCACTTATGTCGGAATGACGGGATCGTGATCAAGGCTTGCTTGGAGGTGTCTTCGCTCGTAGCCGATCGATCATTCAAACAGGGGGATGTGCCACGGCTCTCTCGCACGGGAACAGAATGAGAGCTTTGAAAAATACCGTCTTCACCATCCAGTCTAATCCCCTGGTCGCAAGGGGAGAAGAGGGGGACCAAGCGGGGCGGCACCTCTGCGTCTAGGCTTCGATCCGATGCGTCCCTCTTGCTTCGCAAATGGGACGGGGCTCTTCAAAGGTATCGAGAAAATAGGAGAGGATTACTGCCCACCTGATCTAATGCATGATTTTGGGAGTCATGCGTTTGTGGAGTGCTTAGACCAGATATCCCAAGGGAAGTATCGGACAATCAGCTATTCTTGCGCGGGCGACCTCGTCCACGGCCGCCGGCAGCTTTGGCACCGTACCAAGAGGAGTATTCGAATGAGTTACGGAATTGCTTGGTTGCTCCGCATTTGCGACAGGTGCCGGTGCTCTCCGGACCGTTGGGAGATTCGATTCGCCAGTGGCAGTTAGAACCTTCTTTTTGACACCGAGTGAGTTCCTCTTCTTCCTGAATGGATTCTTCCTCAGCTTTGTTTTTGAGTGTCGCGGTACGAGTTCGCGTGTTCTTGGTGGTCATGACTGATGCACCTGAGGTGCTTGAAGGTTAGTGGGCCGGGACATCTAGATTGCAGGTGGGGAGCAGATTTATCTCAAAGTTTACGGCAATCGACTAAGCAATTAAGTGATCATGCTCTGATTCGACCCAGATGCAATGATATATCCCTGAATCGCAATCGCGAAGACTCTTGGCGACTAGCCCGCAACTGACTGACGTGTTGTCGAGCCAAGACACCACACCACCCAGACGCGTAGTCTGAGTGGATGCGATGCCTTCCGCTCTACTAGGCGACTTCGATAGTCGCGCCAGCAGCCTCAAGTTTCTCTTTAGCTTCATCAGCCGCTTCCTTGCCGATCTGCTCAAGAACAACTACGGGGGCAGACTCGACTAAGTCTTTAGCTTCTTTGAGGCCCAACGGAGTGACTTCTCGGACGGCCTTGATAACGTTGATCTTCTTGGCGCCTATATCGGTGATCTTGACGTCAAACTCGGTCTGCTCTTCTTCCTCAGCAGCCTCGGCTACAGCCATGGCTCCAGGGGTCATAGCAACCGGCATCGGTGCGGCGCTGACTCCGAATTCGTCCTCGATCGCCTTTACTATGTCGGCAAGGTCCAGAACCGACATCGACTTGATCTCGTCAATGAACTGTTCTTTCGTGAGAGGCATTGTGTGTCTCCTTTTGGGTGTTGATTTTGGCTGGTTTCTTCCGGTGGTCTGAACGCCATCGGTGATTGGATTGTTTGGTGATCAAGCCGCTTCTGCATTACGACGCTGTTCGGCTATTTGTTCGAGCGCGATGGCGAGGTTTTGCACCGGTGCGTTTAGCACGCGGGCTAATGAAGTGAGTGGACTGTTGAGAACTGATGCCAGCATCCCGATGAGCTGTTCGCGCGACGGCAGATCTGCAATTTGATCTACTCGAGCAGCATCGATGATCTGCTGCTCCATCACACCGCCGAGTATCTGGACTTCGATGCGTTGGTCTTTGATGGAATCGGTCATTGCTTTCACAGTGCCTGCGATGTCATCATCAGCTATGACATAGGCCGTGGGACCATCGATGATGGAATCGATACCTGATATGCCAAGTTCGTCGGCAGCGATTTTGACAAGATTGTTTTTCGCTACGATCATCTTGCCACCACCGTTGGTGATATCACGACGCAGGACATTCATCTGCGCGGCATTGACGTTGGAGTAACGTGCAGTGACGATAAGCGGTTTGTCTCGCATACGGTCCAGCAGTGTGGTGAGAATGTCTTGGTTGCGCTTTGATGGCATTTTCAGGTCTCTATGATCAACTTGCGGAGCAACAACAAACAAAAAGCCTCAGGCTTGCTGCTTCTATGAAGTGCAGACTTGCCGTGAGGCGGTATTACGATATCCTCTACGATGATTGAGTATTCAGCCGTAGTTCGTATCAGCCTCGGCGGGCGACGATCATCATCGTCTTTGGGCTTCATGAGAGCACCCACTGTCTGCAGCCAACAGCTTCTTCTATCTGTTCTATGCTACTGTTTCGATTCAGTCTCCGTCGGTGAGGTCTATTGTTATATAGTCTACTTCTTTCTGGTGCCCGAGTCTAATCTGAAACTGCCAGGCTGTCCAGGCTTGGGAGATTGATCTTGAACCCCGGTCCCATGGCTGAACAAAGCGTCGCGGTTTTGATGAACTGTCCTTTTACACCTTCGGGCTTGGCACGGGAAATCGTGTCGTAGACAGCTGCCAGATTATTGACCAACTGTTCGTCGGTAAATGATCGACGTCCGATGCGGACATGGAGATTCGCGTGCCGGTCCATGCGGATTTCCTGTCGTCCCTGGCGTGCGCTGTTAATCGCAGAAGCGATTTGATTTGGCTGCACGACGGTATTGTTTCTAGGGTTTGGCATTAAACCGCGGGGGCCCAAAACACGCCCGAGACGTCCGACCTTAGGCATTTGATCTGGGGTAGCAAGAGATACTTCCCAATCAGTCCAACCACCTTGTATGCGGTCGAGCATCTCGTCATCCACTATGTAGTCTGCGCCAGCTTCAGTAGCGATTCGTGCGGCTTCGCCCTCTGCGAAGACCAGCACACGTACAACATCGCCGAGAGAGTGCGGCAATGATACAACTTCGCGCAACTGCTGATCAGCATGACGCGGATCTGCACTCGTCGCCAGGTGTATCTCGATGCTTTCATCGAACTTTGCAGTTGCCGATTCGCGTGTACGCTTGACGGCTTCAGGCGCATCAAGCAGCTCTTTGGGGACTGTCGACTGGAGTTGTCGGTATCTTTTACTGTGTTTATGCCTTGCCATTTTCTGTTGCTCGCTCTTTGATTAACGGACTTGAGCGCAGTAAATATCAATCTGCGACCATGATCCCCATGCTACGTGCCGTGCCTTCCACGACCTTCATGGCGGCTTCAATGTCATTCGCGTTCAACTCTTCGATCTTAGTTTCAGCAATCTGCTTCAACTGATCTCGCGATATGGACCCGGCCACTGCTGTGCCCGGAGTTTGCGAACCTGATTCGATACCGGCTGCCTGTTTGAGCAACGCGGACGCTGGTGGTGCCTTCACTACGAATGTAAACGACCGATCGGCATAGACATCGATCGCGGTGCGCACTATCATGCCGCGCTGAGATGCGGATCGTTCGTTGAACTCCTTGATGAAGAGCGGAATGTTGATACCGTGCTGACCAAGAGCCGGGCCAACTGGAGGTGCTGGGGAAGCCTCCCCTGCTGCCAACTGCAGATTCACTTTTGCTACTACTTTGCGTGCCAATTCTCTCTATCCCATTCTGAATCTTCGCGAACTTGGGCGATCCTGATGTTTATATCTGCGCGGCTCTTGCCTTAGGCTTTCTCAACCGAGAGGAACGGCAGTTCAACCGGGGTGTCTTGTCCAAAGAATGAGACCGTCACGCGCAATGTTCCACGGTGTCCCAGAACTTCGTCGACAGTACCGCTGAACTCGGCAAACGGACCGTCCTTGATACTGACGACATCTCCGCGCTCGAACCCGAAGTTGACCTGCGGGCTGTCGCTAGAAGGTCCGTGGATCATCCGTTGAGCTTCATCATCGGTCAGAGGGGTCGGTTTTGCCCGACCTTCAACCCCCTCTTCAACCGATATGAAATTGGTCACTCCAGGAGTGTTGCGAACCACGTACCAACTGTCATCGTTCATCAACATATGAACCAAGAGGTATCCGGGGTACATCGTTTTTTGCACCTCTTTGGTTTCGCCATCAGTCATCTGAACAACGGTCTGTTTCGGGACCACAGCATCAAAGATTTGGTCTTCAAAATCCATTGTGATGATGCGTTGTTTGAGGTTTTGACAGGTACGATCTTCGCGCCCGGAGTATGTGTGCACTACGTACCATCGTGCTGATTTCGGAATCGCTAGTGTTGTTGCAGTAGTCAAGATTATGTTCCTGCGAGCAATGAGAATATTCGAGCAAACACCCAGTCAAAGCCACCCAGGAATACTCCCATCACCGCGGCAAGGGCGATCACCAACATGGTCAATCGCGTCGCTTCTTGACGCGTTGGCCAAGTGACTTTTCGGAGTTCGGAAAAAACTTCACCGAAGAATCCGAAAAGCGAAAAGCGTCTCGAAGGGTTTAAGCGAAGATCGGGTCTAGCTCGGTTCTGGGCCATGGCAATCGATCAAATCCAGTCCGGCGATATCAGCGCCGTCGTTCTCGGAACTCTTTACGTGAGCGGCAGGGCGGACAATATTTGCGCAACGTGATGCGATCAGCCGTGTTGCGACGGTTTTTCTCTGTATGGTACGTGTACGAACCACACTCACATGTGAGTTGCACTAACGTTCTGATCGCGTTTCTCCTCGCCATTCAACTACTCCTAGTGATGCTCAAAGCACACCGTCGCTACATTCGTCATCTTGGGTGATCATGCGAAAAGCAACCCGCATAAACTATGACCAACATATTTTCTGCAGGTTGCTCTTGACAGCTTAGAGACTACGAATTGACATCGGTAAACACACCAGAGCCAACGGTTCGTCCGCCTTCTCGAATGGCGAAACGAAGATTCTCTTCAAGTGCGACCGGGTAGATCAATTCGATCTCCATCTCAGTGTTGTCGCCAGGCATAACCATCTGTATGCCATCAGGCAATCGAATTTCGCCCGTAACATCAGTGGTGCGGATGTAGAACTGCGGCTTGTAGCCTGAGAAGAATGGCGTACGTCGCCCCCCCTCTTCGGCAGTCAAAACGTAGACCTGCGCCTTGCCTTTGGTGTACGGCGTAATGGTTCCTGGCTTGGCAAGAACGGCCCCACGCGACACTTCTTCTCGGTCAACGCCGCGCAACAGGCAGCCAACTGCATCACCAGTGATACCTTCATCAAGCGTCTTCTGGAACATCTCGACGCCGGTCACGACCGTAGACTGAGTTTTCCCAAATCCTACGATCTCAACTGGCTCGCCGACTGTCACCTTGCCCCGTTCAATTCGTCCGGTTACTACAGTTCCGCGTCCTTTGATACCGAATACATCTTCGATCGGCATGATGAAGTTGCGATCTACGGGCCGTTCCGGGATCGGTATGTAGTCGTCTACCGCATCCATAAGTTCGTAGATCTGCTTGACCCAACGATTGCCCTGATCATTGGCGTTCTCAAGTGCTTCCAGAGCGCTTACCTGTACTACCGGTATATCGTCACCGGGGAAATCGTAAGTCTCAAGCAGCTCTCGCACCTCGAGTTCAACCAGCTCGAGCAGCTCTTCGTCATCCATCATGTCGCATTTGTTCAACGCGACTACCAGAGCCGGCACGTTCACCTGACGCGCTAGCAAGATGTGCTCACGCGTTTGCGGCATTGGTCCGTCGGCGGCAGATACTACCAATATGGCACCGTCCATCTGTGCGGCACCGGTGATCATGTTCTTGATGTAGTCAGCGTGACCAGGACAGTCGACGTGGGCGTAGTGTCGGCTGGCCGTCTCATACTCGGTGTGAGTAGTAGCGATGGTAACTCCGCGTTCACGTTCTTCCGGAGCGTTATCGATATCTTCAAAGTTCTTGGCTTTAACATCCAGTTCAGGATTGTTCGCCAAAACTTGCGTGATCGCGGCAGTCAATGTAGTTTTGCCGTGGTCAACGTGTCCAATTGTGCCGACATTTACGTGCGGCTTGGTCCTGTCAAAGACTTGCTTCGCCATTTTCCTCTTTGCCTGCCCTTTCCTAAAGGGTCCTGTTTTAGTTTCCATGCCGTGCTCACGGCATCGCAGGACGGTCTCGATCGTATACCCCAGCTTAAGTGGAGCCCACACCGAGACTTGAACTCGGGACCTCATTCTTACCAAGAATGTGCTCTACCACTGAGCTATGTGGGCTCGGTGCTTTCCGGCTCAAATCTTAGCCCCGTTCCATCTGGTGCAGGGAGTAGGATTCGAACCTACGAAGCACAAGGCGGCAGATTTACAGTCTGCTGGGTTTGACCGCTCCCCAATCCCTGCACAACCCTTCATCTTAACATATTTGACATATCAAGTTAACAAGTTACGATTTTCGTAAGCCGATATCTCTACAACAACTGCCTTGAAAAATTCAACATCTGGAGCCCCAGGGGGGATTCGAACCCGCCAACCTGCCAATTACAAATCGGCTGCGCTGCCATTGCGCCACTGGGGCAGTCTTAAACCGGGACCTGCAAGCCCCTACCATCGATGTTAAATCGCCGGAAGTACACGTTCAATGGTGACGATCCAGACCTCGGCGGGAGGTTTGCACCGTATTCACTTACTAGCATAATCTGCAGCCGCCCTCAAAGCCGCGTCGACAACGTGCCGAATGGGCACTCCAAGCCGGGATGCTATGCTGGCGCAATCATCGTATTCTGGGGATACATGCGTCACATCGCCGCCCTGACGTCGCAACTTAACGGTAACATCGCCATACTCAGTGCTGATCACTACCATCTCGCGCGCCGCGACAAAGCGTT
Source organism: Dehalococcoidia bacterium (assembly GCA_965242765.1). Classification (GTDB taxonomy): domain Bacteria; phylum Chloroflexota; class Dehalococcoidia; order Lucifugimonadales; family Lucifugimonadaceae; genus Bin127. The sequence continues at coordinate 847,427 of CBDESY010000004.1, forward strand.
TCAACGAACGCACTCGCAGTCCGAGAGTCGTAGTGTATTTGAATACGGCTTTTGCTACTCGGTTCAGATCTGAAAGATTGCATATCGCCGAGAGCACGAACGCTGGCCTAGATTTTTTCATTTGGATAGGCGTCACCCAAGCATCCAACGCGCCTGCATCGAAAATACGTTCCATCGCGAAACCCAGCTCTTCGCCGGTCACATCGTCAAGATTCGTCTCGATCTGCACGGTATCGGATTGCAGTTCAACACCTATCGATTCAGCAGTTTGCTCAAGTGCTGGAGCATCATGCACTAAATCTCCAATCCAAAGCCCAACTACGTTTGGCGGTCGTTCAGACTCCCTGGTGCCAGCACCATATCCGATCATTTCGATCTGCATGTTTACGGGGCTGAAGCTTGATAGCGTGGCCACAATCGCGGCGCCAGTGGGAGTAACACATTCACCAGCTGGTTGGTACGCACCTGATATCCGAATGGGAAGTCCCGTGTTCTGGATAATCGCCATTGTCGCAGGAGCGAAAGATGCGCCTGTGCCGTGACTGCTGGAAGAGATTCCAGTTGATGCCGGTAAAGGCGACGAGTGTAGCGAGTGTACATTGAGCAGACGTAGCCCTACTACCGCTCCAGCGATATCTACTAAAGTGTCGATAGTTCCTAGCTCATGAAGATGTTCGGCTGCCGAATGAGTACCATGAGCTTGGACCTCCGCATTTTGAAGGCATTTGAAGATAGAACGGATTTTTTCATTGTCTGACGATGGCAATTGGCTGCGGTCGATGCAGCTGTAAAAAGCGTCCCAGTCCATGCGTTGGGAATCGGCTTCTGAAGAAATAACGTCGATATGAGTTGCAGCTATCGCCCCACGGGATGTTTTGCGATCTCGGATACGAAAGTCATCAGACACGATTTTGCAAAGCTCGGAGTTCAGCTTACCCAACGGTAGTCCGGCATCAAGCATCGCCGATATCAACATGTCGCCGCTTACGCCACCGATTATGTCAAGATAGCCGATGCGTGCCATAAAACTTTCCATCTACACCGTGGACTTCAGTGCCGTGTTGAGATTGCCAGAGCGAAGTCCTTTAGGATCGATTTCCACGTGTCGGTAGCCCGCGTCGAGGATGCCCACAATTACTTTTTTCTGCATATCAACTTCAGAATAGACAGGCATCATGTCTAGCGGGAGTTCAACCCTTGCCGTGTCGCCGTAATGCCTCACTCTACACTCTTCGAAACCTAGCCGACGCAGATGTTTCTCCGCTTTCGAGATCATCTGTAAAGTCTCCGCGTTCACATGTGTGCCGTAAGGAATCCGAGAAGATAGACAGGGTTGTGCTGGCTTATCCCAGTTCGGCAGTCCCGCTTCTAGCGCCAGTTTCCGCACTTCCCCTTTGTCGATACCTGCTTCTAAAAGAGGTGATCGTACCGCGAAGTTGTCTGCGGCTTGCATGCCGGGACGATAGTCGCTAAGATCGTCTCGGTTAGCGCCGTTTGCGATCACCTTGAAACCCTCATTTGCTGCCAAGCGTCGCAACTGCTCGTACAACTCGGTTTTGCAGAAGAAGCAGCGTGAGCCGTCGTTCCGAAGATACCGCTCATCATTCATTTCGTTAGTGAAGATCGTTTGGAACCGCCAACCGCGGTCGGCAGCCAATTGTCGTGCGGTTTCAAGTTCGTACTCGGCGAGACTGTCAGACACCGCGGTGACTATGAGCGAACATTCTGGTCCAAGCACTTGGTGTACAAGATGACTGACAAGTGCAGAGTCGACACCGCCGGAATATGCCACTATGGCTGATTCAAACGATGCAATCGTCTCATGTATGCGTTCAGATTTGCTTGCCAAATCGAGGGCGTTCATTTTGTCTTCTTAGATGCTTGGGAATTACAAAAAGGGGGATCCGCGGTTCACGGATCCCCCTTGTATGGCATTTGGACCGCTGTTCATACCGCTGGCAGTGCGACCGATTCATCGGGCACTATCGCAGCTGATGCGGATTCTTCGATGATTCGTCGATGCTCTAAATCGGCTGAAATCGTTATCGATGTCTCGCCGTCCTCTTCAGACTTCTCGGCATCGATCATCACGATATCACCTTCATACACCTCTTTGGTGAGGTACATCTCAGATATGACATCTTCGACTTCGTCTTGTATCCTGCGTCGCAACGGTCGCGCGCCCATCTTGGGATCGAATCCGATGTCGGCCAGATATTCCTTTGCGGCTTGGGAGATGCGCAACTCCATCTCGTGCTCTTCTGCTCGAACTTGCACCTCTCCGATCATCAAGTCAACGATGTTGAGCACATCTTGTCTCGTAAGCGCTCTGAAGACGACCACGCCATCGATGCGGTTCATGAACTCCGGCTTGAAGCCGTTGCGCGGATTCTTGAGCTCCTCTAGAACGCGGTCCTTCATACGCAGGTAGTCGTCTTGGGATGTTCCATCGGAAGTCACACCAGTGCTGAAGCCCAACCGATTGCCCGTTGAGATCAAGTTCGACCCCAAGTTGGAGGTCATCACTATGATCGTGTTTTTGAAATCGATCTTGCGACCCTGACCGTCAGTCAAGTGTCCATCCTCGAACACCTGCAGAAGCATGTTGAAGACATCCGGGTGGGCCTTTTCGATCTCATCCAAAAGAACTACGCTGTAGGGATGTTTGCGAACTTCCTCGGTCAATTGCCCGCCATCGCCGTATCCCACATAGCCTGGCGGAGAACCGATCAATCGTGAGACAGTATGCTTCTCCATGTACTCAGACATGTCGAGACGGATCATCAGGCGTTCATCGCCAAACAGGTATTCGGCGAGCTGTTTCACTAGATGCGTCTTGCCGACCCCGGTAGGACCGAGGAACAAGAATGCTCCGATAGGGCGTTTAGGGTCTTTGAAGCCAGCACGAGCGCGTCGTACCGCCTTAGAAACGATTTCGATCGGTTCGCGTTGTCCGAGAACGCGTTTCTGCAGCTCGGCCTCCATATTGCGAAGCCGTTCAACCTCAACTACGTCGAGGCGCGTAACCGGGATACTAGTCCACATCGATACCACTTCAGTGACGTCATCGGCGGAAACTTCGGTCTTGATGTTGGCTTTGTTAGTCTCGGCATGTTTCTTTTCGATGCGTGAAATCAAAGCCTTTTGGTTCGTTTCAGTCTCAAACAGTTCCGATGCCAGGTCGTAATCTTGGCGAGTCACTGCCTCGTTCTTCTGGCGAAGGATGTTATTCAACTCGCGAATAGCGTCGCGCACTTCAGGCGGCGGCATCGTGTTTTTCACCCGCACCCGTGAAACCGCCTCATCTACCAGATCAATCGCCTTGTCTGGCAAGTGACGGTCTACGATGTAACGGTCGGCGAGCTGAGCGGCAACCTCGATCGCCTCGTCGGCGATGGAGAGTTGGTGGTGGTCTTCATACTGCTTTTTGACGCCATGCAGTATCTTCACCGTCTCTTCGACATCGGGTGGCTCTACTTTGACCGGGCGGAAGCGTCGCTCCAATGCTGAATCGCGTTCGATGTGCTTTCGATAATCATCATGTGTCGTCGCGCCGACGACCTGTAGTTCACCCCTTACCAATGCCGGTTTGAGGATGTTGGCGGCATCTACTGCGCCTTCTGCCGCTCCCGCTCCCACAAGAGTGTGGATCTCTTCGATAAAGAGGATGCACTCGCGGTTAGTTTTGAGTTCGTTGATGATCTTCGTCATCCGTTCTTCAAATTCACCGCGATACTTTGTGCCTGCGATTATCGAACCCATGTCAAGCACCACTACACGCCGTCCCTGCAGCATTTCGGGCACAGCACCATCGACGATAGTAGTAGCTAGCTTCTCAACGATGGCGGTTTTGCCAACGCCAGGGTCGCCGACTAGCACGGGATTGTTTTTGGTTCGCCGGCTTAAGATCTGAATTACTCTTTCGAGCTCAGTGTCACGACCGATTACCGGGTCGAGTTTGCCGTTAGAAGCCAGTTCGGTAAGATCGATGCCCATGCTGTCAAGCATTGGCGTGCGTCTTTTCTTATCATCAGCAGAGCCTTTGCGGCGGCCACGATTGGAACCCGATTCCAGTTTTTGGGTCTCTCCCCGTACTCGATCCAGTGTCACGTGATTGGAGTTGAGCAATTCCGCTGCCGCACCTTCGCCATCGCGCAGAAGCCCGATCAGCAAATGCTCAGTACCGACTCGGCTCAGTTCGCTCAAGCGTGCTTCATCAACTGCGAGACGGATCGCTTTCTTGGCTCTAGGTCCAAGGCTAGGTGGTCGGTCAGCCGGGGTTGCTTCGCGGTTGATGGAAAACTCCAATGCCGTTCGCAATTCACGGACATCTACTTTGAGGTTGGTGAAGACCTGTGCGACCACGCCTTCATTTTCGCTGAGCAGTGCGAGTAGCAGGTGCTCAGCTGTGATGTATCGATGGTTGAACCTCTTGGCTTCTTCTTGAGCGCTCTCGAACACGCGCCGCGCGGGCGCTGAGAACATGTTGAAACCACGTTCACTGCTGTCGGGCATTGCTGACGCTCCCTTCAGTCAGGTTGCCACGGACGCCCAACGCGCCCGTTAAAAATCAATCGTCGAACAGATCCTCGAACCCACCACTGGTTAAGTCACGACTACCGCCTGATCCACCTGACGTCTCTTGAGGTTCTTCAGCTTGTTTCAGGCTGAGACCCAATCGCCGACGTTCTGGTTCGATTCGTATCACACGGAAGTTGCGAACGTCACCCTCTTTCACTATTTCTGATGGGCTCTTTATGTGCCGGTGAGTGAGTTCGGAGATATGCACTAATCCTTCAATGCCTTCTCCGACGCGGGCAAAAGCTCCGAAATGCGCTAGTTTGGTGACTTTCCCCTCAACTATTTGTCCAACACTGAGTTGATTTTCGATATTCTCCCAGGGTTCCGGCACCAAACGCTTCATGCTGAGCGCAATCTTCAAACTTTCGCGATCGACCTTCAAAACCAGAACATCAAGCTCTTGTCCTAATTTGACTACATCGTCAGGGCGATTCACCGATGACCACGACATTTCGGAGATATGTACAAGTCCGTCTGCTCCGCCAAGATCGATAAACGCCCCGAAACTCGATATCCCAGCCACACGTCCACGTCGAATATCCCCTTCTTCCAACTCTTGCACCAGCTGCATCTTCTGCATGTGGTTAATCGCTTCAAGCGCGGCGCGCTCCGAGAAAATCGCACGATTGCGCCGACGGTTAAGTTCAAGTATCTTGCAGTTGACTTCCATGCCGACGAATCCCGGCTTCGGCGGCGCTCCGTCGCCCACGTAAAGGTCACGTGCAGGTCCCACAAGTTGTGAAAGCGGTATGAAACCTTGGACACCTTTGATTTGGATAACCGCACCGCCGCGATTGGAACCAATGATGCGCCCACGAACCGTCTCTTCTGCTTCGCGTGCCTTTTCCAAATCGCGCCATCCATGCTCGCCGCGAGCGCGGTCGATCGATAGAAGGGGGTATCCTTCTGGACCTTCAGACCGTGATACGTAGAGGATTACTTCCTCGCCGATCTTCGGCAACGCGTCATCACCCTCTTCTTCGATGAGCAATCTCGTCTCACGAATCGGAACCCATCCCTCAGACTTCTGTTTGATGTCAACAAGCAAGCCATCTCTAGCGATATCTAGCACAACGCCATCGATGATGTCACCACGTCTAATGCCAGCTTTCGGCAGGTAGCTGAAAACCAGGTCTAACTCTTCTTCCAGGTTTTCGTGCGCTGAGGTCGAATCTTCGCCGTTACTCGCTTTACCGTTGGCGGATTCTGATTGTTGAATCTCCTCACGAACTTCAGAATCTTCCGATTCGCGGGTAATTGTTGCCACGCTTCCTTGTTCCGTCGTTTGAGGCTTGTCTGTGGTGGTTGTCAATTAATGGTCCTTGCAGATTGAACTGCTTCCCTCTTGGGTGTGCTTCCCAATTATAAGTCGTGGTTTTGCCTGATTGTTTCGTAAGCGCGACGAATCGCGGAATAGCCTGGCTGGAACTTTTCTGGTTTGTCTAACGATTTTAACTCCATTGACCTCGCGTTGAACACCTTTTACCGCGTTCTTTCGGTTCAGAGAATCCCATAGTGTCTGACGCTAGGTTGCTATATTCTTGAATCTTGGATGAACTCCGCAAAACTTCAGATAGAAACGACCTGCTACAAGTGCCTGAAGCGCGGAATGGAACTGGAGAGACACAAATGGATCTAGGAATCAAGGGCAAGCGCGCGTTGATCACTGGCGGTAGTCGAGGTCTCGGAAGACAATCTGCATTGGCATTGGCGAACGAAGGTGTCGACATCGCCGTCTGCGCTCGTGGCCAAGAGCAACTTGATGCTACCGTATCTGAGATCGCCGATCTGGGCGTCGCCGCTGTAGGATACGCTCTCGACATGGGAATGCCAGATGCCCCCGCTCAAGCCGTCAACCACATGAAACGCGATCTGGGCGACCCTGACATCGTGGTCAACAACGTCGGCGGCAGCATGGGCACGAGCGATGTAGTCAATTCATCGATCGAAGACTTTGAAATGGTGATCGATCTCAATCTATGGTCAGCGATCCGTCTGATCAAACTCACGTTGCCCGGGATGCAGGAACGAGGTTGGGGACGCATCATCAACATCTCCAGCATTTACGGTCGCGAAGCCGGCGGCACTGCACCTTACATGGTAGCGAAGGCGGCCATGATCGCACTTTCAAAACATGCCGCACTTTCAAGCGCACCTACTGGAGTCACGGTCAACTCGGTAGCTCCCGGTTCGATCCTTTTCCCAGGTGGCACTTGGGAACGCTTCCAAGAAAACAACACCCAAGAAACCGTTGACGAATTCATGGCGCGTAATTTACCGATGGGCAAGTTTGGATGGCCAGAACCCATCGGCTCAACCGTCGCTTTCTTGGCGTCCAAACATGCCGACCTCATAACTGGTGTGTGCATCAACGTTGACGGAGGGCAATCGCACAACCTTTTCTAGAGCTCATCACGCATCCGACAATATCGGCACCACCTGCAAATTGACATGAACGACTATCTCGTAATTGCTGGAAAACCCTTCAAATCCCGACTGATGACGGGCACAGGCAAACATCGATCAGCACACGAACTGCTGACATCGGTTGAGGCGTCAGGAACTGAAATCATCACCGTGGCAATCGGAAGACTAAACCTCGACAATCCCGACGAGGAGACGTTGCTAGACATTTTGGACTGGAGCAAATACCAGATCCTGCCCAACACCGCTGGCGCACGAAACGCCGAACAGGCCGTAGGCATCGCGCGCCTGGCGCGCGAGTTAACGGGTTCCGATTGGATCAAGTTGGAAGTCATTCCCGATCCTTCACATCTTTTGCCGGACCCCGTAGGTTCTTATGAAGCCGCCAAGATGCTACTCGAAGATGGCTTCACGGTGTTGCCTTATATCCATGCAGATCCAGTTCTAGCGAAAAAACTCGAAGATTTGGGCTGTGCCACCGTGATGCCGTTGGGATCACCTATCGGATCTGGGCGGGGCGTTCACACTGCTGAAGAAATATCAATCATCATCGAACAATCGACCGTGCCGGTAGTTGTGGATGCCGGTTTAGGTGTACCGTCTGATGCTGCAAAGGTTATCGAGATGGGAGCCGATGCAGTGCTCGTGAACACTGCAATCGCACAAGCTGCCAATCCTGCTTTAATGGGAGAGGCATTCAAACTTGGAGTAGAGGCTGGACGAAAGGCCTATCTTGCTGGACGCATCCCCGTTTCTGATGCTTCGCCCAGCAGCCCACAAGATTCGCTAGCTGTCAGCGCGTGAAGGCTTCCATAACTGAGCAATGTCCGAATTGACGCGCCCGCGTCTCCCAAACCCGACGCTCTGTTTACTCACTGATCTCAGCGTAGTCGGTGGTAGTGTATCGCGTTTGTCGGATGTGGTATCGGTAGCTGTCGACAATGGTGTCAACATGGTGCAGATTAGAGCGCCTGATGTGTCAGCTGAAAAGTTTGATCATCTAGTAAGCGCGATTGTGCGATCAGTTGACGAACGAGTACTCACAATCGTCAATCCGTCGCGCCGACACCTAATCCGATATGACGGTGTTAACGGGGTCCAACTCTCTGAGAACGCAACTGCGACGGTCGATCGGGTGCGAGAGCTATATGGAGATGCAGTTATTGCAGGGAGATCTGTTCACGACATCGATGGTGCGCGTAAAGCGATGGCAGAGAACGCTGATTACGTGGTGCTAGGCACGATTTTCCCTTCAGCATCACATCCAGGCGGCGATTGGCACGGTGTTGAGATAATACGTCTAGGCGTAACAGAGACTGCACTTCCGATTATAGGAATCGGTGGAATCACGGTCGATAACGCAAGACGGGTCATGGATGCTGGCGCACATGGCATCGCGGTGGTGCGATCGATTCTCGGCGCCACCGATCCGGGTTATGCAGCTCGGAAGATGAGAGAAGCGTTGGGTGAAGTTGTCGATGCTTAGGTTCCGATTCGTGCCAAAGCCGATTCGACCTTGTCAGTCAAGTCGATCGGGTCATTGATATCATCTTTGATGATCGCGCGAAGGTCAACAGCACCTTCCGCAACTGCTTTCAGCGTCTCTACGACCAAGTGGGGTTCCCTCTTCACGCCCGCATCGCGTATAGCTACGAACAGTGGCAAAGACTCATCACCGGCATCCTTCAACTTGGCGATGTCGCGATTGCGGACATCCTTCCACAACGGTTCATAGTCTGGTCCTTGAACCGGGAAGCTGCACATCGAAACGACGGGGCCTCGATCGAGTTCTGGAGTGGCGACGTGCATCATCGCCCCGTGCAGTTCCTCGCCTTTTTCGATTACATCCCAAATGGCATCTTGCCACTTGCCGATGGCTCCGGACGGCAATGCGGGATGTTGGTTGAGAAGCAACATTTGTCGGCTAACTGCAGGTGTGAAGAGCATAAACCCAGCCATCACTGAAACGTCCGGCGTGAATCCTTTCAACTGGGTCAGCATTTCAAGCTCAAAGTCGCTTCTGAGAGTTTCCCATGGCGAGTTGCCCCGCTCGCGACGGAACCGCATAGACGAACGCGTTACCAGGGGTATCGAGTTCACCTTTACCAGATCGAGAAAACTATCTGTTGGAACCGTCTGCCCCCGCTCGCGATTTACGAATACGAACTCAAACTCAGCATCAAGATGTCCGTCGTCAATCGCGTCGAGAACTGCGGAGAACATCCCCCGCGAGCCTGGTCCGTTCGCAGTTGTGAACCATCCGATGCGGAGTTTTTTTGCGGTCATCGCTCACCAAGGGAGAGATTCTAAATCCTTGTCATCGGAGGGGGAAACGTTGAGGCCTGGGTTCGTCGATGGCAACCCGTATTCTTCTCGTAATTTGCTTATCTTGAGGTCAGCATTCCTCAACATTTCACTGCACGATTTACTCAACTTCATACCTTCTTCAAACAACTCCATCGACTTGTCAAGCGACAGGTTGCCAGTTTCTAGTTGGCGAACGACGGTCTCCAATTGCTTGTAGGTATCTTCAAATGAATTGGGAGTTGTCGTGTGTGTTTGGTTTGATGCGATCATTTTTGTCCTCATTTTCCTTGTGCACCAATGTGGATAGGACTTCTGATTCGACTCTGCCATCGGCGAATATCAACTCAATGATATCGCCTCGGGTCATTTGACCAGCACCCGTCAAAATTCGTCCATCAAGCTCGCGAACCATGGCATACCCCCTTTCCAAGATATTGGTAGGAGCGAGTGCCCGCAACTCGACTTGTAGCAGATTCGTGTCAGCACGTAATGAACCGACTTGTCGATTCACCGCTGCATCCAGCCGCTGGACGGCATCACCTAAGTTCAATCGAGTTGACTTCACTGAAGGTAAGCACATCGTCAACCGCGCATCAATGGCATCAAGATCATGCTGTCTTAAAATCGATCTTGCCAAACATGCTCGATTCAGTCGATTCAAGAGTTCAATGGTCCTTTCACGATGCTGATTCGAGCTTGGTGCATGAGCCATCAATCTTTCCTGTGCCGTTTCACTACGCTGCCTAGCCGAAACTGCGTTATTTATAAGAGAACTTGACAATCGATCCACATCAAACTGTTTCATCGCCGTCGTTGCTCTTGCATGGGTGTGCTTCCATGAATCATCCAACCGAAGCCAGTACGAAAATACCTCATGCTGAAACCGCATGATATCGGGAGGGTGTGTAAGCAAACGATCGCGAGAAATCTCCGACTGTTGATTGAGTTGCGATAGTGTTTGAGTAATTCCACGATCAAGTCTGTCAGATAACTCTGTGATTTCATCCACCAATTCGCGCCGGTCCGGCGAAACCAGTTCCGCGGCCGCTGATGGTGTTGGCGCACGCACGTCTGCGACATCATCGGCGATGGTGAAATCGGTCTCATGTCCGACGGCGCTGATAACCGGAATGCGACTTGCGAAGATGGTGCGAGCCACCATCTCATCGTTGTACGCCATGAGGTCTTCCGGCGAACCGCCGCCGCGAGCTACGATCACGGCATCGATATCTTCAGTCTCTGCGTAAGAATGTAACTCTGCGATCGCATCGATGATACTGTTCGGGGCCAATTGTCCCTGCACCGCCGATGGCACTAGCAGCAATTCAAGCAACGGATATCGCCGACGCACAATGTTGACGATGTCGTGCCATACCGCGCCGTGTTCCGATGTGACGACGGCGATGCGTTTGGGGAAATCCGGGATCGGACGTTTGCGAGAAGGATCGAAAAGTCCCTCGGCGCGCAATTTGCGTCGCAGTTCCTCGAGCTGAGCCTGTTGGTCGCCTACACCAGCGGGTTCAGCCGATGTGACGACGATCTGAAGGTCGCCTCGTGGTGCATAGATGCCGGCACTACCTTCACAAACTACAAGCGCGCCATCCTCAAGAAATTGATGCCCACGACCGTAACGGAACATGACGCAACGTAGCGATGAATCGCGATCACGCAGTGAGAAGTAGCTATGTCCAGATGGTGGTTGTGCGTAGCCCGATACTTCGCCGATTATGGATATCTTGGCAAGTTGAGGATCATTCTTCAGCAGGCCTTGAATAAGCCGAGCAACCTCTGAAACCGAGCGGGAACCCGATACGCTTGCTTTTCTAACCGACGGTGGCATAGATCTGCCTCACCCTAAGCAAGGCATGCGTGATACCTTACTCACTCTGCTCTGCCGATGTATTCCTTGCTAGTGGTATTTACGCTGATCAGATCACCCTCGTTTACGAACAGTGGCACCTGCAATGTAAGGCCGGTATCAGTGGTAGCGGGTTTTGTAGCGCCGCTCTGAGTGTCGCCTTTCAATCCGATTTGCGTATGGGCGATCGCGAGATTCACAGCTGAAGGTAGTTCAACCAGTATCGGTTTATCGTCGTGCATCAGTAGAACGAGTTCGCCGCCCTCAGGCAGGAAATACGTCGCATCGCCCAGCAGGTCTTCGCCAAGCAGGTGCTGCTCATAGGTCTCCATGTCCATGAAGACATAGAAGTCTCCTTCGCGGTAGAGGTATTGAGCATTCCGTCGCTCAGTCTGTGCCACGGTCAGCTTGTGGTTGCCCGGCAACTTACGCTCGAAGACGTTTCCCGTGCTGATCTGCCGCACCTTGAGCGTCAAGGTTGGAGGCGCCTTTGGAGCTTGCCGGTGCTGCCACTCCATGATCTGATAGATGTCACCGTCCAAAAGTATGGTCATGTTTCGACGGATCTCAGATGAAGAAATAGTCATTTTTTAGCACCTTGTTTCTTTCCTATGGGATTGTTTGGGTGATCGATTTGCCCATTAAAACCGCAGTTTAGCGGCGTGACTCAATACTCTCGGCTTGCCGTTTTCCAACAATACGACATCTTCAATTCTGACACCGCCCCAATCGGGAATGTAGATACCCGGCTCGATTGTGAAAGGCATCCCATTTTCCAGGACAGTTTCTCCACGCGGACCTACATTAGGCTCTTCATGCACTTCCAGACCAAGACCGTGACCGAGACTGTGACCGAAGTTGTCGGTGTAACCAGCATCCTCGATTATCTTTCGCGCGATGCCGTCTGCTTCTGAACCTGTGATACCGGCATCGATCTGTTCGATTGCAGCTTCTTGAGCTTCCAGAACGGTGTTATACACCTTTGAGATTTCATCATCTGCATCGCCCAGCACAACAGTACGGGTCAAATCAGAGCAGTAACCTCGATATGTGGCACCGCAATCAAATACGATCGTCTCTCCCTCGCTCAATTCGGTGTTACCGGTTTGATGGTGTGGACGTGCAGCATTGGCGCCAGTCGCAACGATGGTGTCAAATGACAGACACTCAGCGCCACGTTCCCGGATTGCCTTCTCGAACTCCCATGCAGCCTCTCGTTCGGTCATTCCCGGTGTCAGTTTCGCGGCTGTCTCTTCGAACGCGGCATCACCGATATCGATAGCTTTTTGGAGGAGCGCTACCTCTTCTGGGTCTTTCATTGCTCGAAGCTTCGCGGTATCCCCAGATTTAGGCGACATTGATATCTCCGCGCCACTCTCTTGCAAGGCGTCCTTGAACATCGTTAGTGCAGATACGGTGATATTGTCAGCTTCAAACCCGATTTGCTTGACACTCAATTCGTTCAGCAACTTCGGAAACCAATCACGCAATCGTCCTTGGATCTGAGAAACGCCGAATCCGGTCGCCTGCTCTGCTGCCTGTTCCGTATAACGGAAATCGGTGGCTAAAATCGCGTCCGTTTCAGTAATGAACAGATATCCCGCCGAACCGATGAAGCCCGACAAGTAGCGTCGATTGTGTGGATCCGATATCAACATCCCGTCGATATCGCTCTCATCGAAAATCGAACGGATGCCGGCAATGCGATTGGGGTACCGAAAATCGTTATCGCTCATTCTTCCTTTTCCTCAACATGCTTCAACAAACTGGACAGCGCGTAGACGTATCCACGCCAGCCGAGGCCCGCGATCTGCCCCAACGCGTAAGGCGCAATTACCGAGTGCCGACGAAACTCTTCGCGGGCATGGATGTTCGACAGGTGCACCTCAATTGTAGGTAGTTTGCTGTCCAAGATAGCATCCAGTATCGAGTATCCAACTTGGGTAAGCGCGCCTGCGTTGATGATGATGCCAGAGGCATCTTGCGACTCTTGCTGGATCCAATCGACGATCGAGCCTTCATGGTTCGATTGAAAGAAAGATACTCCGACACCCAAACTTTCGGCTGTTTCGGAGACGCGTTCTTGTACCTCGGCGAGCGTAATCGAGCCGTAGTGCCCTGAATCACGCTTGCCGAGATTGTTGAGATTTGGACCGTTTATCAGTAAGAACCTGTGCATCAGACACACACCATCTGATCAAGTGCCGTGCTTCCAACATTTAAGAGTACAACGCTTCACGTGCTTTTCGCCTTGGTTCGATTTCGTCGCACTCGATTCCCAGGATGCGCTCCAAGGTATACCTTGCGGGATTGCTCAGCAGAAACGTGTGTGTAGACCTGCGTCGTCGACGGCGATTCGTGTCCCAACAGATCTTGGACCACGCGTAGATCAGCACCGCCGTTGAGGAGATGTGTCGCAAAGCTGTGCCTAAAACTGTGGGTGTGAAATTCCGGGCTTAGCCCCGCTTCAGTCACGTACCTCTTCACCAACATCTGAATGCCACGCGCCGTCAACCTGCCACCAAATCGGTTCACGAACAATGCCGTCTCAGAACCACTGCGCAACAGCCTTGATCGGGAATCCGTCAAGTATCTCTGCAACCAGTAAATCGCAGTCTTTCCGAGCAATACAATGCGCTGCTTACTTCCCTTACCCAGTATTCGACACTCTGCAACCTCCAGATCCACGTTTGATACATCGAGCGACGCAGCTTCAGACACTCGTACGCCCGAAGCGTAAAGAAACTCAAGCAACGCACGATCGCGCAGACCCAATGGCTTGGATGCATCGGGAACCATCATAAGTCTTTCTATCTCAGATTCCGAGACTGCGTAAGGCAACCGACGAGGCTGGCGCGGCGCATAAACCATGTCCGTGCTGTTGGATTCGGCGATGCCCGTTTCCTGCATCCAATCCAAAAACGCCTTCAACGCGGTTAACTTACGACCGATAGAGGCTTTTGCGTATCCTTCATTCGACAGCCATGCCAGATAGCTACGCAATTCACGGCGATTCGGTGAAAAAACCTCGCCGAATCTCTCGCCTTCAGACAAATATCTCATGAACGCAGTCAGATCATTCATGTAGTTGCGAACTGTCAAATCCGCAAGTTGACGAATCCCTGTGAGATACTGCTCGTATTCGACTAATGACGCCTGCCACTTAGTTCCACGAACTGCGTTCCACAAACCCGGTGTTCTTGCAGGTTCGGATGTACTTTGGAGTTCGATCACCTGCCACCTCTGGCATAAACTGACCAGCTATCTCGAGCTGCGCGTACGCCTATTTGAACTACGCGATCTGGAACGCGTTGAGCGTTGTTTCGCGGCTTCCGGATGCTCTTTGAAACATCGTTGCATCCGTTGCTGACGCTTCGTTTCCCATTCGGACAGCTCTTCTTCATTCGCCGGTTTGAGATCAAGAGCGACGCGACATTTCGGAAACTCTGGGCATGCCAGGAACTCACCGCGTCGACCATTTCGGACAACGAGTTCAACACCGCCGCCACAAACGACTCCGGACCCGATCTCAACGCGCGGTTCAATCTCTCCAGGTCCGTCAGGGTTGGCGACGTGACACTGCACCATCCGACGAGTGAACTCGCCTTGCCATTCTTCGATCTTTTCGCCATCCGATTCCTCATCAGGTCGGAGATTCATTGCGAACTTACACGTCGGATACTCCGGACAGGCCAAGAAATCGCCTCGTCGACCATTGCGGACAACCAATTCGATGCCGCCTTCACATTTGATGCCGCTAGCAACATCGAATTCGGCACGACGGATACGCTGTGCGTTTTGGAAAGCATGATCCAACGCAGCATCGAATGGACCATAGAACTCTTTCAGCATCTTGACGCGTTCCAAATCGCCATTGGCGATGTCATCAAGTTGCGTCTCCATCCCCGCGGTGAAGCTCACATCTACGATGTCGGGGAAATACTGCTTTAGCATCACACACACCGCGATGCCGCTCTTCGTGGGATGGAACCGGTTCCTCTCACGGGTCACGTAGTTCCTATCTACTATTCTGCCGACTATGGTGGCATAGGTGCTAGGTCTTCCGATGCCAAGTTCCTCCAATGTTCGGATCAGATTGGCTTCGGTGTATCGTGGCGGCGGCTGGGTGAATTTCTGATCGCTGTTGATCTTCTGCAGATCTAGAGCTTCACCTGCTTTCAATTGGGGCAATCGGCGCGCATCCTCTGAATCGGCATCCTCATCTTTAGCCTCGGTGTATAGAACTCTGAAACCATCAAACATCATCACCGAGCCGGTAGCACGCACCTTGTGAGTCTTGCCGTCTGAAGTTACCGCATCGATGTCGACGCGTGTACGTTCATCGATGCCGTCAGCCATCTGGCTCGCGACCATGCGCTTCCAAATCAAGTCATATAGACGACGCTGATCATCGTTCAGATATTTCGCTACCCGTTGAGGCGTATGTGCCACTGACGTAGGACGTATCGCTTCGTGCGCCTCTTGGGCGTTACGAGTGCGTGTGCTGTACGTGCGACTTCCGTTGTAGTATTTATCGCCGAACTCGTTTGTGATGAATGAACCCGCCTGCTGCAGAGCAGATGAAGCCAGGTTGGTGGAATCAGTTCTCATGTAGGTGATCAGACCCACTGGTTCGCCATCGCCCAATACAACGCCTTCGTAAAGGCTCTGTGCCGCGCTCATCGTGCGCTGAGCGCTGAAGCGCAGGCTTCGTGCCGATTGTTGCTGCAAAGCGCTAGTGATGAATGGCGGACGCGGACGAGCTTTCACTTCCCGTTTCTGAACGCCCGTTACTGTGTATGACGCTTCTCGAAGTTCATCGGCGATGGACTTTGCCGAAACTTCATTTGGCAGCAACTCGTTTTCGGGATTGTTTGGGTCCCTGCTCTCCCCATGTATGCGGTGCAACCGAGAACTAAACAGCTGCTCGTCACCTTGCTTTTTGAGATCAGCAGATATCAACCAGTACTCTTTCGGCACGAATGCATCGATCTCGGCCTCACGATCAACAACCAGACGCAACGCTACAGACTGAACTCTCCCAGCTGATTGGGCACCTGCGACCTTGTTGCGAATAAACGGGCTCAACTTGAACCCGACGAGGCGGTCGAGAATTCTTCGTGCCTGTTGAGCTTCCACCAGTTGATGGTCGATAGGACGCGGTTCCTTGAAGGCCTCGATAATCGCTTCTTTGGTTATCTCATGAAACACCACACGCCGTGCCTCACCTTCCGGTATCCCCAGCAGCTCGCTGAGATGCCATGAGATCGCCTCGCCTTCACGATCCAAGTCAGTCGCCAAGTAGATTGCATCAACGCGCTTGGCAGCCGACTTAAGATCGTTCACCACCTTGCGACGGTCGGATACGATGCTGTACTTTGGCTCAAAATCGTTTTCGATGTCGACCGACATTTGAGACCGTTGCAAATCTCGAACATGCCCTACCGATGCCTTCACCACGTAGCCATCACCGAGGTAACGCTCGATAGTGCGTGCTTTCGCTGCCGATTCAACGATCACCAAATTATCGGATGCTGCTTTTTTTCGTCTGACCAATGTGATTCTCGTTTCACAAAACCCGGATATCCACGAACCTGCAATTATGCAGGTTGGCCTTCATCGAGCAATCGAGGCGCGCCAAATTCGGCGCGTCGGTCCGACAGGTCATACAACGCGCCTTCGATGCAACGCACCAATCCTCTCACCTCCATCATAGTAATTGTCGCCATCACTTCTGAAACTGACGATGACAACGAACGCGCAATTTCGTCTATGTGAAGAGGCTTGTCGGAGCCGTGCAAAATTGTGGCGATCGCATGTTCATGCGGATTGAGAGTTGCGATTTCTTCAATTTTAGGATTGCGAGATGCTGCTGGTTTACTGTTGCTGTAACGGCTGTCTCGCCCCGTCACTGTGGCGGAAACATGTGCACGAGCCTTACGTTTGTCAATCTCCTGGTCGCGCTCCAGATGTCCAAAAAACGCGCTCAATTCTTGAAGAACATCGTCGGCACAAGTTGTCAATTTTGCACCTTGCTGGATCAGCCAATTAGTGCCTTCGCTTTGATGCGACGTAGCATTGCCTGGCACTGCGAAGATCTCTCGATTCTGTTCCAACGCCCACTTGACGGTCCAAGTGGCGCCGCTCTTCTTGGCCGCTTCTATCACAATAACGCCGCGACTGAGGCCACTGATGATGCGGTTGCGGCGAGGGAAATGCTCACGTTTGGAACTGACCCCTAGCTGATACTCGCTTATCAGACATCCATTTTCCACTATCTGGCGTGCTAGTCCTCGATTACGTTGCGGATAAATCGCGTCAAGTCCGCCGGCCAACACTGCAATGGTTCGACCACCGGCATCCAGTGCCGCGCGATGCGCGGCGGTGTCAATCCCAATGGCAAGACCGCTGATGATCGTAATTCCAAATCCTACCAACTCGCTAGCGAGCTGTCGCGCCATGTGGAGACCGTATTCAGTCGCGTTGCGGGTTCCTACAATCGCGATGCTGTTGGTGTCCTGATACGTCCATTCACCACCGACGTATATAACTGCTGGCGCATCTGGAGATGCCGCCAGCAGCTCGGGATAGTCGTCAGACCTCAAATGAATCGGACGAATGCCACGTCTAACCAATCGCCCCAACTCTGCTTCTGGATCGATATCGCTTCTCTTTGCATCGATGTCGGCGGCTACTGCTGCGCTGATGCCGGCGTCACGCAACTCGCCACGATTCGCCCCCCACGCATTCTCTAAGCTTCCGAAGTAGGCCTCCATCCTATCGAACCGTTTAGGTCCTATCCCATTGATACCGTGGAATGCGACCCAGTACTTCAGATCTTCCATGGTTTCTGTGTCTTGAGAAACTGAATCGTTCATGTCGGTAAACACTGCTTCATTTTTTGGCTACGAGTTGTTGCGACCACGAATTATCGCCTGAATTACCGTACTACACGTGCATGTCAGGGGTGAAACAAGTTGGCGAAACCGCGTTTGATCAATGCAGTTCTGTTGCGTGTGTTGTTGATGGCGGAGAGGACAGGATTCGAACCTGCGGTGGGTGATAGCCCACACACGCTTTCCAGGCGTGCCCGTTAAGCCGCTCCGGCACCTCTCCACATCATTGAGCAACCATCGATTGGTATCATCAATCGGCTCAGATCGATGTCTGCCATTTGTGTTTGGCGGAGAGGGCGGGATTCGAACCCGCGATCCCGGTTGCCCGAGATACCGGTTTTCGAAACCGGCGCTTTCAACCACTCAGCCACCTCTCCGTCGCCACATAACCTAACCTAGTTGGTATCAGGTTGGATGGTGGTTTATCTACAACTCCTATTGTAAAAAGCCCTTTGGCGATGACCTATTTTCCCACACCTCACAGTGCAGTATCGTTGGCGCTACGACGTTTCACTTCCGTGTTCGGGATGGGAACGGGTGGTTCCATCGCGCTCTAATCACCAAAGGGCTCTTTTCGACATGTATGTTTGGTAGTTTGACGTATTGCGTTTCAGTTCGTTGTTCGGCTGGTTGGTTAGTTGTTGGTAGCGGGGGCAGGATTCGAACCTGCGACCTTCGGGTTATGAGCCCGACGAGCTACCACTGCTCCACCCCGCATCGTTGATGACGATATTGGCGCAAGACATACTGGTAGTCGAAGCACAAATTGAAATCGATTCCGCATTTTCCGTGTATGAAACTAGAGCAGCTGACGCATGAGGAGCTGTAGTGGTCAAGCCCTCGACCGATTAGTACCGTTCAGCTGAGCACATTGCTGTGCTTACACCTACGGCCTATCTACCCGGTAGTCTCCCGGTGGTCTTACTCCAAAGGATGGGACATCTCATCTTAGGGTTGGCTTCGTGCTTAGATGCTTTCAGCGCTTATCCATTCCGAACGTGGCTACCCGGCGGTGCGGCTGGCGCCACAACCGGCACACCAGAGGTTCGTCCAATCCGGTCCTCTCGTACTAGGATCAGCTCCCTTCAAATGTCCTGCGCGCACGGCGGATAGAGACCGAGCTGTCTCACGACGCTCTGAACCCAGCTCGCGTGCCGCTTTAACGGGCGGACAGCCCGACCCTTGGGACCTTCTTCAGCCCCAGGATGCGACGAGCCGACATCGAGGTGCCAAAGCTCCCCGTCGATACGATCTCTTGGGGGAGATTAGCCTGTTATCCCCGGGGTAGCTTTTATCCGTTAAGCTACGGCCCTTCCACACGGAACCGTAGGATCACTTTGACCGACTTTCGTCCCTGCTCGACTTGTTGGTCTCGCAGTCAAGCCACCTTATGCCAATACACTCTATGGCTGATTTCCATCCAGCCTGAGGTGACCTTTGTGCGCCTCCGTTACCTTTTAGGAGGCGACCGCCCCAGTCAAACTGCCTACCAGACACTGTCCCAGATACGGTTAGATTCAAACGCAGAAAAGGGCGGTCTTTCATGGGCGACTCCACGCAGGCTGGCGCCCGCGCTTCTAAGTCTCCCGCCTATTACTACTCATCCCTGAGCTCAAACCAATGTCAAGCTACAGTAAAGCTCCACGGGGTCTATTTGTCCTGCCGCGCGTAACCCGCATCTTTACGGGTCCTGCAATTTCACCGAGTCCATCGTTGAGACAGCGCCCAAGTCGTTACGCCATTCGTGCGGGTCGGAACTTACCCGACAAGGGACTTCGCTACCTTAGGACCGTTATAGTTACGGCCGCCGTTTACCGGGGCTTCGGTCGGAAGCTCTCACCTCCTTCCTTAACCTACCAGCACTGGGCAGGCGTCAGCCTGTATACATCAGCTTTCGCTTTGGCACAGACCTATGTTTTTGGTAAACAGTCGCTTGGGCCAATTCTCTGCGACCAACCACGCCTTTCGCGGCGAAAAAAAAACGCGTATACGTGATTGGCACCCCTTATCCCGAAGTTACGGGGTTAATTTGCCGAGTTCCTTAACGATGGTTGTCTCGAACGCCTAGGGGCTTTTACCCCTGTCTACCAGTGTCGGTTTGCGGTACGGTCGCCGCAGCACCTCGACGTCGGAGATTTTCTTGGCGGCATAGGTACTGCGATGTTCCTCGAGGCGTACCTCAAGGTCCCTACACCCCTCAGCTAGTCGCGCATTTTAACTCGCAACCTTTACCTACGGGTGGCGACACACCATATCCATTGGTATGCATCGCTTCCCAATCCGCGTCCCTCCTGCGTCTCAATCGGTACCGGGGCGGGGCTGGAATTTCAACCAGCTATCCATCGGCTTCGCCTTTAGGCTACACCTTAGGGCCGCCTTACCCTACGTCGATCAACGTTGCGTAGGAAACCTTAGACTTTCGGCGTGCCGGATTCTCACCGGCATTGACGCTACTCATGCCAGCATTCTCACTTCCCAGCACTCCACGCAACTTCACAGTTACGCTTCAACGCGGCTGGGAACGCTCCCCTACCGAGGCGCGCGAACGCGCCTCTCACAGCATCGGCGGTGTGCTTGAGCCCCGCTTATTTTCCGTGCGAGAGCCCTCGACCAGTGATCTGTTACGAACTCTTTAAAGGGTGGCTGCTTCTAAGCCAACCTCCTGGCTGTCTGGGCGCCCCCACCTCGTTTAACACTTAGCACACACTTAGGGGCCTTAGCTTGCGATCTGGGCTGTTTCCCTCTCGACAATGGAGCTTATCCTTCACTGTCTCACTGCCGGGATGCCCTTCGCGGTATTCGAAGTTTGACAGGGTTTGGTAAGTTCTTCACCCCCTAGCCCAATCAGTGCTCTACCTCCGCGAAGTAACTCCCGACGCTGCACCTAAATGCATTTCGGGGAGAACCAGCTATCTCCGTGTTCGTTTGGCATTTTACCCCTACCCACAGCTCATCCCATCACTTTGCAACGTAAACGGGTTCGGCCCTTCACGAAATGTTACTTTCGCTTCAGCCTGGCCATGGGTAGCTCACACGGTTTCGGGTCTACTCCGCGCGACTGAACGCCCTGTTCAGACTCGCTTTCGCTTCGGCTACAGCGCAAAACGCCTTAACCTCGCCACACAAAGTAACTCGCTGGCTCATTCTTCAATAGGCACGCTGTCATCCACCCGAAGGCAGACTCCAACGGTTTGTAGGCACACGGTTTCAGTTCTATTTCACTCCCCTGCTTGGGGTGCTTTTCACCTTTCCCTCACGGTACTGGTTCACTATCGGTCGCTAGAAGTACTTAGCCTTGGAGGGTGGTCCCCCCAGATTCCAACAGGATTTCACGTGTCCCGCCGTACTCAGGTACTCGATTAAGAAGACACGACGATTTCGCCTACGGGGCTATCACCCTCTGCGACCAGGCTTTCCAGACCTGCTCAGCTATCGTCGCGCTTTGTAACTCCTCAGAAGCCCACAGGAAGCTTCCACATCAAGCCCTTCAACACCCATGAGACGTAAGTTCCCGGACCGTTTAGTCTCACCGGTTTAGGCTCTTCCCTTTTCGCTCGCCGCTACTAAGGGAGTCTCGGTTGATTTCCTTTCCTCGGGGTACTTAGATGTTTCAGTTCCCCCGCTTACCCTCTCTAACGAGATGAAACCGCGCGCGAACGCGCGGCCTCGGGTTTCCCCAATCGGGTATCCACGGCTTAGCCCGCCAGACGGCTCACCGTGGCTTATCGCAGTCTCACTACGCCCTTCTTCGGCTCCTAGCGCCAAGGCATCCCCCGTGTGCCCTTAGTAGCTTGATCCATCTCTTCATGAATCGGCTGCTCCGGTTTCTCGGAGAATGCGGAATCGATATTCAACTTTGAAGTTGCACCCACCGAACAATTGCAAACACGCAAAAGCTCTCAAGCGGGTAACCCACAAGTATATGCCACGCAAACCATGTCGTCAACCATCTTGAAAATTATTTCAACCGCACCTTCACATCCGACAACCGCCGTTGACAGCACTCTGAACTCATCAACCAGCTGGTAGTCGGTTCAATTAACCTGGAAAGCATCACGAGCTCGCACCAGATCGACATAGGAGCACACCAACATGTTAGGCGCCATAGCCGGAGACATCATCGGTTCCAAGCACGAATTCTTACGAACACCGACCAAAACCGTCGATTTTGGTCCCTTATTCCCTACCGACTGCGAATTCACAGACGACACGATCCTGACGATTGCCACTGCCGAAGTGATCTTGGAACGGCGCCCCACTGAAACACCGCACCACAGAGATGCCTATCTGAAATATGGAGAGGCTTACCTCAAATGGGGACGAAACTATCCATCATCCTACGGCAGCAATTTCCAAAATTGGCTCTACAAAGATCGCCCTGAACCTTATAACAGCTTTGGAAATGGATCCGCAATGCGTGTAAGCCCGATCGGATGGGCATTTCCAGACCTTGACGAAACACTGAAACAAGCCGAATTTTCGGCATTGCCTACGCATAATCATCCCGAAGGAATCAAAGGAGCCGCCTCGGTCGCGCACGCCATCTTCTTAGCTCGCAACGGTGCCAACAAGCTCCAGATTCGGCAGGCCATCGAGAACGATTACGGATACGACCTGCAACGCAGCATCAATCAAATCCGACCTTCATACCGTTTCGATGTAACGTGCCAAGGAACCGTACCGGAAGCCATCATAGCGTTTTTGGAGTCTGAAGACTACGAGAGCGCGGTACGCATTGCGATTTCTCTAGGCGGCGATGCCGACACTCTCGCCTGCATCACTGGCTCAATCGCCGAGCCGTTTTACGGCGGTGTGCCCGATGAAATCGTTAGAAAATCTCGGGCGATAATTCCCACTGAGATGATCAGCGTCGTGGATCAATTCTTGGCACGATTCAGTTGAACATGCCACGTGGTTCGCTTTGAGCCCAGAATGTCATACGTCATCTCCGCATAGATTGGCAGCACGATTTGCAACGTGGTTTGAATCTCGTCAACCAAACTTTGGAATGAAACACCAGCAGCGAATTCGCATCGGTTCGGTGCAATTCCCTAATCGTGTATCTCATCAGTCAGGATTTCCATTCTCACGGCGCGATATAATTTGTTCGTTAACACCCACGAACAGTGTTAACGAAATTGAACACTTGGCACTGATCCGCTGATCGTCAATGTGCATCTGCGCGACGACCTGAAAGCGAAGGGGAAATCAAATGCCTACAACCGCCGTACTCGGTGGGCTATGGGGCGACGAAGGCAAAGGGAAGATAATCGACTTCCTAGCCGCTGATGCATCAGTAGTCGTCAGATTTTCCGGCGGAAACAACGCCGGGCATACCGTCGTAAACGATTACGGGAAAAACGTCTTTCATCTCATCCCATGTGGCATCTGCCACGAAGGCACCATAAACGTCATCGGCAACGGAGTTGTCGTTGCGCCCGATGCCTTGATCGAAGAAATCTCCATGGTCCAAGACAAGGGCCTGCCTGGCGATATCTTGATTTCCGACCGCGCCCACTTGATCATGCCATATCACGTCTCTCTCGATCAGTTGGAAGAGGCGCGACGCGGTGCCGATGCTATCGGGACAACCGGACGCGGAATAGGGCCGGCATATGTCGACAAGGTCGCCAGAATGGGTGTGCGCGCCGGCGAATTGCTGGACCTCGAAGAGCTGATGCTCACGCTGCCTCCCATCATCGAGTTCAAGAACGAACTCATCACCAAAGTCTATGGCGGCGAACCTATCGATGTAGGCGCAATTCTCGAACAAGCTCGTAGTTGGGCGCAAGAGATCGGACCGTACATAGGTTCGGCGGATGAAGTCGTGACCAACGCTCTGGACGCGGGCGAAAAAGTGATCATGGAAGGCGCTCAGGGCGCATTGCTCGATATCGACCACGGCACCTATCCTTATGTCACTTCCTCAAGTCCCACTATCGGCGGTGCACTTACCGGGACTGGCATCGGACCGAGTTCTTTCTCCCGCATCATCGGAGTATTCAAGGCCTATGCAACTAGAGTAGGCGCCGGGCCATTCCCGACTGAGATACACGGTGAAGAAGGCGACCGAATCCGAGAAATGGCCGGCGAATTCGGCGCGACGACCGGGCGCGCACGCCGAGTGGGTTGGTTCGACGCCGTAGCTGCACGATACACCACGCGCGTCAACGGCTTCAACTCCATGGTGCTAACTCGACTAGACACGCTGGACAACTGGGAACGCATCAAGATCTGCACGGCATACTCGTTAGATGGCGAGGTCATCGAAGATTTCCCGATAGAACGCGGACGATTGAGTCGATGCGAGCCTATCTACGAAGAAATGCCCGGGTGGACTGGCTCAACGACTAGAGTCACCGATTGGGACAAGATTTGCGACGGCGCTCAGCGATACGTGCGCAGGCTCGAGGAACTTCTGGGAATCCCAGCATCTGAAATCTCTACCGGCCCTCATCGCGACGATACTTTGGTGGTCAATGGTTCTCAGTGAAAACCTGACCGACACTCGACGATTTCAATTCTGATGCGACCTGGGCCGAGAGCAGACACGCTCTAACCCACAAATTTCACTCCTTACAAGCCGAATACAGGTGTGTTCAAAGGTTTCTCAGCTCATATCCCTTGTTTTTGAGATATAGTATCAATAACTCCCGCGAAACATCGATGTGCCTGCCGCGCAGTGGAACTGTGACACATCCTGACAGCGAATAGAAACCAACCGATGCTAATGCTATCTAGGTTCTCTAAACTTTTCACTCTGCTAGTCAGCCTATCGGCGATCATCGCCTCTATATCGATCATTTACATGTCCGACTCAGAGAGCAGCACCGCGTCCCCGATCATTGTCAAAGACGAGTTGCAGCATCCGTTAGAGCCACAGAGCGACACAGTGCCAAGCATCACAGTAGAACCGGATCATACGTATGGCGACGATCAGTTTGGATGGGTCCTTGAAAGAGAACAAGAAGCGCCTTTCATACTGATTCGCTCTGATGCCACAGCAGGAACACTGACAGTGGATATCAGAGTGTCGCAGGACAGGAGCGGTTACGTGGCACCAGAAAACATCGGATTGAAGAGCGTCACGCTCGAATTTGGAGCAGATGGCACGGCTCGATTACGTGATCCCGACGCTGATCAAGAGTCACCATCACAATGGCGAGATAGATGTAGATATCTTGGCCGATAACAGCAACCCCGCTGAATACTCAGTAGGTAGCCCTGCAACCGCCAGAGTCTTTCTCCTACATGGACACGAAGATACTCCAACTCCAGTCCCTAGCGCCACGCCAATTATACGATACTTTAATCGCACTTCAATATATCTATTAGGACATGGATGGGGATGGGAAAACTCGAATATTACGGAACCGGACCTTGGTGAGGACTTGGTGACTGAGGGGAGCAGTGCTATATTCACTATATTTCGCTTATGTGACGCATGTGGAGACGCGCACTTGAGCCTCCGGCTGGCACAGGTTGGCGACTACGTGGACATCAAAGAGTATGACGATGAGGAGCATGAACACGATGAGGGCGAACACGATGAGCACGAACACGACGAGCACGCTTTAAATAGATTTCAGTTTCAGACGATTACAATACCTCATGGAAGTGACCATGCGTCATTCTCTGTTCCGACCATTGATGACGACATCATAGAATCAGATGGCAGGATCATCGTGTTTCCGATCGCCGTTGAAGTCGATGATGATGATGTTCCTGGTAGCGAAAAATTTATACACGATTTCCTCACCCCGCAACAATATAGGTCCGCCCAAGCTATCCTTAAGAGCGATGACCTGCCCGTGGTTACAGTATCCGCCCAGGATGCCTATCCGAGAACCGAAGGGGATGACGTAGTCTTTCAGCTAGAGCGCACCGGTCCGATGTCTTGGCCTCAGGTATCGGTTCGTGTACAAACTTCCGCGACAGGAAACCTTCTCTTCAGCAGCCAAATCACAAACGCCGCAATTCCCGAGAACCAAATCTCCGCAACCCACACCGTTCGCACCAAGGACAACATCTACGACGAGGCGCACGGCAGAGTGACGCTTACAGTCCTTGACGACGATACCGATCCTGCTGTGTACGAAGTCGGTTTGCCCAACAGTGCCACGGTGAATGTATTGGATAACGATCCTTTAGATCTGCGTTTCAATTACCCTGACGACGCAAGCATGGAAAGGGTCACAATCGTCGACCCCATACCTGTTCCCCAGGGTGGAAGCGTAGCGTACACGCTTAAGCTGTCGAAGCTGCCAACCTCTGATGTAACGGTGAGAATCGATTCTGACAATCCCGACATCACCATAAAGCCGTCTCAGATCATATTCAGTAGGGCACAAACATCCCAGACGCTCGGCACTTACAATGGCATGGAAACCTCAGATTCGCAAGAGTCGCTTCTGATCGTCCCATGGAACCAGCCGATCTCGGTTAACGTAATTCCCAAATTGGGCGTGATTTCAGGCACGATGACCAAACTGACACACCGTCTGAATTGCGTCTTATATGGATCAGATTGCGGATACATTAGTTCGGACGAATATATTTCCATCCAGGTAGTGCCGCCCCGGAACTCGCGCCCTTTGATCTCCCGCATCGAACCCAAGATCGAGGATTTGACGGTATCTCCCGGAGACGAAGTCGTGTTGACTGTCAACATCTTTGGCCGGCAGAACATCCAAAACCAGTCGCTCGGAACATACCTCATCGAGTGGTATCAAGGCAACGATCGCATTACAGAATACAGCGGCGCACAAATGAAGTACACCGCGCCGTCGGCACCGGGCACTTACACGGTGAATGCCAGAGTAGCTGGGGACGCTTGTACGAGAGGCGACGACTGCTCTGCTCGATTCGATATAAGGGTGCGCCGCTCTTCACCGTCGCAATCGGAAAACGAGCCTGCGACGAACCCTTCTGGCGACATCCCATCAGTGATCGTGGATGCCAATGGTAACCAGTATGAGGTCTTCACACCAGAACAGGGCGGCAAGTTCAACAACGCCGAGAGATACAGCATCGTCGCTCAACCAGGCGCAGTTCTCAACGGTGAAATCGTCGGCATAAGGATGTCTGAAAGTGGATCTGCATCGAACGCCGGCATGACTCAGCACCGCTATACACTCGGCGGCAATAGCTACACCATACACGTAGTTGACGCCTCTGGAAACGAGATAAATGCATATCGGCTTGACGAACCGGCCGAGGTCTGTATCCCACTGCCCAATGAATTGCGGAGCAACATTTCCAAATTGGCGCTAGTTGCACTAAACAACGGCGATGCGTTGACGGTTCATTCGGCGCGAGTATGGCGGATCGAGCCATACGGCCTATCTGTATGTGGCAACCTCAGCGACTTGCCGGCCACTGTGGCAATAGGCAGTCAGGGAACTCCTGCCAAGATAATGTCCCCCACTCCTGAAGCATACGAGGGCAATCTGCCTAACAGTGGAGCATCTGCACCACCGTCAAACAATGCCGCAATGCTTCTGATACTCGGTGTGCTGATCACAATCCTGATGTCATCCACAGTATTCATACTCAGTCGCGCGCCGCGCACCTGATTTGCCGGTAACTACTCGGCCTGCTAACCCGTGCCAAACTCTTCGGACCGCAAATCTGCGTGTGCATGACAGCATTAACCAATAAGAACCCTACATCAACGTCAGAGCACATAGCGTGTCGTTAGGCGAGGCATACCCGAAGGTCTCTAACCCAAATTCAATGTTGGGAAATCGCCGCGTCAACGTATTCCATCACCGCCGCGCCTAGTTTGTCGGCATCATGAACGCGGCGGTCGGACGCATGGGATAGCGATCGCGAAAGAACGGTTTCGACTTGTTCATAGATTCGAGCATCTGTCGGGATCGCATCCGGAACCATAGCTGAATGCGGATCAAACACATTGACGATCATGGCATCCACGCCCCGTGGCGTCCCAAAATCTTCATCCAGCGACGAATTGAGGTAGCGATTAACAGTCGCGACGAAGTCTGATGCAACGTATCCACCGTCTTCGCCAGACTTGAACGTTGTGTTGCTCACCTGAAGTATCTTGGCCGAACTCGCATTGAGCGCATCAGACACTCCCTCAGGCAACAGATTAGGGATCACGCTGGTGAAGAGGTCGCCGGGGCACAAAACCACGATCTGTGCTTGGTCTAAAGCTTCTAGTGCAGCAGAATTTGCAGCAACGCGTGGCTCAAGATACACATGCGAACTGCCAAACAACGCCTGGTTTTGAGCGCCCAACTGCGTTTCTCCTCGGATCATCGTCCCGTCTTCCAAAATCGCGCAAACCCTAGCAGGTCTATCGCTCACCGGAATCACATCGCCCAAAAGACCGAAATCGCCAACCCATTCCTCTACAGCTCTTGCCAAACTCCCGTACTTTTGCCACACTCCCAGCAGCATCATATTACCCAGCGAATGATCATTTAACGGACCACCAGACGTGAAACGATGCCCAAGCATCGAATCCAATGTTGCCGTTTTCTCGCTTTCTGGCAGAAGCGCGGCGATGCACCGTCTGATATCGCCCAATGCAGGCACTCCAAACTCCTCTGACAACCTGCCCGAAGAACCACCGTCATCAAAGACCGTGACTATAGCCGTGATGTCAAGACGGTACGCGTAGCGTTTCAGACCGCGCAGCAGTATCGACGATCCAGTGCCGCCACCGATCGTCACGATTTTTAAGCGACTAGAAGAGGCGGATTTCATCTATAGAAGAGTAAGTGAAATGTCAGACGATCGTTTGGGAAACAATGTTTTGATGAGATGTCGGTCTGATTTCGAACCGGTATTCGAATCCGGATAGGATTCCAAAGTTTCATCTACAGACAGCATACCGAACAATATCGGTAAAAAGGTCTTCCCTGGAAATCTGCACGTAGCAGTCCGCCAACCACTCCCGGAAGTTTCAAGATGCACTGCGTCTTTGTGTCCCACATCAGTTACCGATCCGTCCTCAAAGGCGATGTCGATCCGATCACGGTCTACTCGGATTTCTACATTCCCCGTGTAGCCAACGTGCAACGATTCTGCGATTCTCCGCTCCAACACTATTGAGAATTTGCGCAGAAATTTCGCGATATCTGGAACTCGCACATACCAGCTGTACTGGCGTTCTGGAGCTGGTCCCAATGCACCATCGTCAAAGATGTACGCTGGATGGTCCGGCTGCATGTCCTGACGCACCGATTTGATTTCCCGTTCGGGGTCCGGATTTTCACTCGTGGCTACATCTGCCAAACGTCTAAACTCCTTGAGCAACGATGGCAAAGCGTCTCGCCAGTATCGCGGTGCAGACATCTCCATGCGCAAAATCACAGCCTGATCAATCTCGATGATCATGCCATACATCAACACACCGATTGGTTCACCGCATCTCTCGCCGTTGGATTTGCAGAGAATTGCGGTTCTGTGGTGCACCGCGCTTCTTGGCATTCGATCGAACGTGAAATACTTGACCTCGTCTTCTCGGAACACCGGTGATACCAATGAGCGTTTCGAGGATTCTCTCAATACACGAGTGATGAATGCCACGTCACTTTCAGTCGAATCGCGCAGACGAAATGGGCGTTTCTCACCATCGCCCCACTTGGGCAAGGATTGTATCGGTGCTGAGCGCCCACCCTCCGCCGGCAAGGCATACTCGTATCCGAACTGACGATAGTAGCTCGGAATGCCAAGGACAACCTGAATATCGTGCCCGCGTGCCGCCGCCCATCGATGCATTACATCGAACTGCCCACGAACAAGCCCACGATTCCGATAGTCGGGATCGGTGCCAACAATTTCCGGTCGTCCCACCTCAAACTCAACGCCGCCGTAACTCCAAGTTTGTGTCATATAGGTCGTAGTTGATGCGATGCGGTTGTTATTGACATCTTCCACGACGATGATGTCATCAAGATTCAAGGTAGGGTGTGGTTTGGTAATCAGATCGCGCATCCAGTTCGCGATCCAATACGCTTCCGTTCCCGAACCTTCGTCGATGAAGACTTTGGCACAGAAATCGGCAAGCGCATCCTCATCCGCGCGCCTTGCGGACCGCATGATCAGCCCGTCGCCAAGTTCGCGAATCACATTGGTCGACGACATTTGCAAGACGCCAGGATCAACCGTTCGGCAGATCAATCTCGTACTGATCCATAATCGGATCGAACTGAGCAGCAAATGCCGCCATCTCATCATCGTCGGCCTGCATCGGATGACGCGCCGGGCCGACTTTGAAACCTGATCGATTTATCGCGTATCGAACCGGTATCGGGTTCGTGATGAAGAACAACGCGTTAAATATCGGCAACAACCTCAGATGTTCGGATGCTGCTCGCTCAATATCACCCTCTAACACCGCACCGATAAGACCTCGCACCTGATTGCCGATGATGTTGCTCGCCACGCTGACAACGCCATAGCCGCCGGTTGAAACTATCGAAAACGTCTCGTTGTCATTGCCCGACCACACTTTAAAGCCCTCTGGAGAGTCTTTAATAACATAGGCGATTTGGTCGGCATCGCTGCTCGCCTCTTTGACACCGACGATATTTGGCACATCAGCCAGCTTCAAAGTCGTGGCAGCAGTCATGTTGAGGGCAGTACGGCTCGGTACGTTATACAGAATACCCGGTATCGAAACCGCCTCGGCTATCGCTATGAAGTGCTTTGACAAACCGCCCTGTGTCGGTTTGTTGTATGCCGGCACCGTCATCAATATGGCATCCACACCAGCAGCCTCAGCCTCTCTAGACAGTTCGATGGAGCGATAGGTATTGTTATCGGTCGTACCGGCTACGACTGCGCCGCCGTCGCCAATCGCATCCTTTACTTCGGAAAAAAGCTGCAGTCGCTCTTCATCAGACATCGCGGGCGCTTCGCCCGTCGTACCGCCAATCACCAGTCCATCAGAACCTGATGCCAAAAGACCCTTCGCCAATTTGCGGGCCTGTGGGTAGTCGATCGCTCCGTCCTCTGTGAACGGAGTGACCATCGCTGTTAGAACGCGTCCGATTGCTACCATGTCAAACTCCCTTACACAACGAATCTTACATCACTGCTAATCCATCGCGAAACTGTCGGCACGTCTGAGGAAAAACTAGTTAGAACTCAGGCGGCGATCGACCTTCGCGTCTTCAAGCAATTGCGCGTGATGCACTCATCCATGATTTGCAGTGCATTCAGAGCAGCGCCTTTACGCAGATTGTCCGCGGCTAGCCACAAAACCAGCCCATTGTCATGAGCAATGTCACGACGGATACGCCCTACCATCACCTGATCTATGCCTGCCGAATTGGATGGCATCGGATACTCAGATTCGGTCGGATTGTCGAGCAGACTGATCCCTGGAAATTCTGAAACCACACGCCGTGCATCATCTACCGATACCACTTGATCAAACTCGACACTCACCGATTCACAGTGCGATATCTCAACCGGGACCCGCACACACGTAGAAGCGACGCGCAAATCTGGATCGCCAAGTATCTTGCGAGATTCGTTCAGCATCTTTATCTCTTCTTTTGTGTAGCCATCTTCCAGGAATTCATCTACTTGGGGAAGAAGGTTGAAAGCGATGCGATGCGGATATTCGGTAGGTCGTGAAACTTCTTGGTCAGACAGCATCTTGCGCGATTGCTCGATCAACTCCGCTCTCGCAGCTGAACCAGTACCGGTCACTGATTGATAGGTTGATACCGTCACGCTGTTGATTAGCGACAATTGTCGCAGCGCGGCAAGAACCATCACTAATGGAGTTGTAGTGCAGTTGGGCGTAGAGATGATCCCAGAGTGCCATTCCACGTCGGAGCCATTAACTTCCGGGACTACCAGAGGAACAGACGGGTCCATTCGATACGCGGATCCGTCGTCGACTACAAGCACACCACGCTTCACGGCTTCAGGCGCCAACTCTAGGCTCACCGCCGAAGATGCCGATATGAACGCTACATCGACACCGTCGAACGACTCCGGAGTAGCCTCTTGCACCGTCAACGAATTCCCGTTGTAGTCAATCTTCTTGCCGTGGGACCGCCTCGATGCCAACAAACGCAGCTTGTCAGCGGGATGTCCACGTTCAGACAAAAGTTCCAGAGCAACCGCGCCAACCGCACCCGTGGCTCCGACGATGGCTATTTCCAAATCTGAAGAATGCATCAAAACTTCATCCCTGTATCGGCAACTTCAACGCTCAATTGACGATGGCATCTGGTGAACTGAGTCTCAAACGGATAATCCCAGCACCTTGTCAAGGCCTACGATCATCGATTTTTCATCCATGACCCGTCTGACTGCAAGCATCACACCGGGCATGAAACTGTCGCGGCTTATCGAATCGTGCAACAGCGTGAGCGTTTGACCTAAGGCGCCAAACACGACTTCATGCCTCGCTACGCGTCCCGGCATCCGCGCGCTATGTACGTTGATGCCGCCAGAAGATCCGCCTCGAGTGCCACTGAGCAACTCTTTCTCGACGATGTTTTGATCGAAATCGCTAGCCTTACCAGCAAGCATCGCTTCCAATATCGAAAGAGCAGTGCCAGACGGTGCATCGATCTTCATTTCGTGGTGGCTCTCCACCACATCCGCGTAGTCGAAGTAGCGTGACGCGATGCCCGCCAAGTGGATTAGCACGACACAACCGAGGGCGAAGTTAGATGCCGATATGACACCCACTCCGGACGCAGATGCGAGTTCCTCGATAGTTCTCATCTCTTCCGGCGAAATACCGGTAGAGCCGGAAACACACTTCACCCCATGTTCGATGCAGGTTCGCATGGCATACGCCCCGCCTTCTGCATTCGTGAAGTCCACGACCACGTCAGGTTTCACCGAACGGAATAGCGTTTCCAAATCAGACGCCAAAGGCAGATCAACACCGTTCGGCGTCGATACAGTCTTCAGGTCGCCCGCGATGGCATCGATTCCGCCAACAGGTACTATGCCGGGTTCGCGTTCCGCGGCACCCAAGACGGTGGCGCCCATGCGGCCCAATACGCCATTTACAGCTACCGATATGTCTGACATCTCTAGTTCGAAAGTTTCGTTGTGGCGGCTATCGCCGATCTACGATCCCATGTTTTCGATTGCACGCTAGCGTCCGTCCCGATTGCCGCGCGAAACAATCCGTCGTCGAGGCCGGCGTTCCCGCTGCATCGGTTCGTCATCGAAGTTGCGGTTTCGATTACCTCTGTTGAAGCCGCCGTCGCGGTCGCCACTCGAGCCACCGTCGTCAAAGCGTCTACCGCGACCACCGCGATCAGAACCACCACGTCCACCACGGTCAAAACCGCCGCGTCCACCACGATCAGAACCACCACGTCCACCACGGTCAAAACCGCCGCGTCCACCGCGATCAGAACCACCACGTCCACCGCCGCGATTGCCAGGCCTGCGTCTCGCAATCGCTTCTTTGAGTGCCGTGGCACCGTCGCCGCCATTGTGACGCTCTTCAATTATCGCGCGAACCGAAAGATCGACTCTTCCATTCCCGTCAACGTTAATCACCATCACTTCGAGTTCATCGCCTTCTCGAGCTACCGATTCAACATCCGGGACGCGGACTTCTGCTAGTTCGCTGATGTGAACCATTCCATCTTTACCCGGTATAAGGTTGACGAAGCAGCCGAAATCCATGATCTTTACGACTTTGCCGGTGTACTTCTCGCCTACCTCGATCTCCTTGGTCATTCTCTGTATCGAATCGATCGCGCCTTGCACCTTCTCTTGAGCGGTGCCGCCGATCGTAACGTTGCCATCATCTTGGATGTCGACGCTGACTCCGAATTCTTCCTGAATGCCACGAACGTTGGAACCGCCAGGGCCTATCACCATGCCGATCTTGTCGGTTGGCACTGTGATGGTCGTCATCCGCGGTGCGCCATCTCGCACGTCTGCGCGCGGTGAGGCGATCGTCTGCTCCATGTGGTCCAAGATGGCAAGCCGTGCAAGTCGCGCCTGCTCAAGTGCCTCAGACATGATCTCGAAGGTGATGCCCTTGACTTTGATGTCCATCTGCAGAGCAGTTACACCATCGCGGGTGCCGGCCACCTTAAAGTCCATATCTCCAGCGTGGTCTTCAGCACCTTGGATGTCAGTCAACACCTTGGCGATGCCATTCTCTCCAGTGATAAGTCCCATCGCGATTCCGGCAACTGGCGCGGTGATAGGCACGCCGCCGTCCATCAAAGCCAAGGTGCCAGCACAAACGCTGGCCATCGAAGTCGAGCCGTTCGACGCCATAACTTCGGATACCAACCTTATTGCGTATGGAAATACATCCTCATCCGGGATAACCGCCCTCAACGCACGCTCAGCCAACATGCCATGCCCAACCTCTCGGCGTCCGGTGAAACCAAACCTTCCCGCTTCACCCGTAGAATACGGTGGGAAGTTGTAGTGATGCATGAATCGTTTTGTAGTGATCGGTGCCAGATTGTCTAGACGCTGAGCCTCAGATGCTGACGCCAAAGTCAAGACACCCAGAACTTGCGTCTCGCCACGACGGAAGATGCCGGAACCATGAACTCTAGGCAGGTATCCAACCATCGATTCGAGAGCGCGCAGTTCTTCGAGGCTGCGTCCATCCGGCCGGCGGTCTTCTTCCAATATCCCTTTTCGAACCGCTTCCTTCTCTAACGTATAGAGCTCGGATTGAACATGCCCCTCTTGATGAGCATCTTCACCAGAAGCCAACTCAGATTTAGCGTCTGACATAATCTCGCCGATTGCTGCTTCCCGAGCCTCTTTGCCGCCGGCAAGTTTCAAAGCCTCGATCATTGCGTCACCGACATATTGACGCGTCGCAGCCTTGGCCTCTAGTTCCATCTCACTTGGACCGGGAACTTCCCACTTGGTCTTCCCGATTTCGGACTGCATCATTCGAATATGGGAAACGATTTCGCCGTTAATCTCCTGTGCCAGTTTCAGAGCGTCAAGTATCACCTCCTCTGAAACGAAATTGGCACCGGCTTCCACCATCATGATCGCGTCAGCAGTTCCGGCAACGGTCAACTCTAGCGCACTGTTTTCAAGTTCCTCGTACGTGGGATTGACGATCAGTTCACCATTTACGTAGCCGATGTTGCAAGCGCCCACCGGGTCATCGAAAGGTATGTCTGATATCGCTAGTGCAGCCGATGCTCCAACTATCCCCAAAGGTGCATGAGGATTCATCTCGTCCGCGGCTAAGACTGTGATTATGAGTTGTGTCTCGTTGTGGTAATTCTTGGGAAACAACGGGCGTAGTGGACGATCACAGAGGCGCGCCGCAAGAATGGCTTCGGCGCCGGGACGTCCTTCACGTTTGAAAAAACCGCCTGGCATCTTGCCAGCAGCGTACGCCTTCTCTGCCACATCCACTGTCAAGGGTAGGAAATCGATCCCGGAGCGAGGTCTTTTGTCGGCAGTCGCAGTAGCCAGCAACATCAAATCGCCGTAACGCAGTGTAACTGCTCCACCCGCCTGTGCAGCTAGAAGTCCCGTTTCGAACGACATCAATCGGCCGCCGACTTCAATATCGAATGTTCGTATCATCGTTTGTTTTCTCTTCTCGGTCGCTCAGCATTTCTCAACCCTCAATCCCAGCGGGAATATGATTCTGATCAGCTGATGATCTGTTTGTTTGATTTCATGTGGTGGATAGGCATGA
Source organism: Dehalococcoidia bacterium (assembly GCA_965242765.1). Taxonomy (GTDB): domain Bacteria; phylum Chloroflexota; class Dehalococcoidia; order Lucifugimonadales; family Lucifugimonadaceae; genus Bin127. The sequence continues at coordinate 883,155 of CBDESY010000004.1, forward strand.
CTCGCACACCTGTCTATAGCTTCGTGGTGGTGTTTCCCTTCAAGATGATGCGCTGTTCATGCGACTTCAGGCACCCATGAATCCACGGGTACGCATGACTGGAGCAACCGTTCAGTGATAACGGCGGGCTGGCAATTTCAGCCCCTCAGGCCAAGTGCTTCAATGAGTGTTCGGTATCTTCGGACATCTTCTTTTGCGAGGTAGTTCAATAATCGACGGCGTTTTCCGACGATCATTTGCAACCCTCGACGGCCGGCCGCATCGTGTTTGTGCTGTTTGAAATGCTCTGTCAGTTCCCTGATCCGCTCGGTCAACAACGCGATCTGGACTTCCGTTGAACCGGTGTCCTTTCCGTGCTTGCGAAACCGCTTGATCGTCTGCGTTTTTGCTCGGGCGTCCAATCCTGGTTCTCTTTCATGCTTGCGCTGATCGCAAAATCAGGGAAGGAAAAGGTCTGTCAGACCCTTTCCGTCAGCGCGCTCTGTTCCAATGTTTATCGCTAACTCGCTTAGCTCAGCAATCAAGCATATCACTTGTGACGCCATGCCACCTGAGCTGATCTTGCCAGGTGAGTAGGAATTCAGTCAAAACCTGCCTATTTGTGAACTGGGGATAACCCACAAACAGTGCTTCATCATGTAATATTCACATATCGCGATCGACGCATCGTCGTCAGTTGCACACAAATATGCTTGATGGTTGTTCGAGCCTTCTTGACACGCGCGCTCAAACAGGCATAAGATTATTCAATGTGCATCGATACGGCGAGGCTGGTGCAACACAGGTAAATCCTGCTGTGATGCCAGCATCGTGCGACGCGGCTGCGGGACGTTCCTAGAGCCGGACGATCACGGTAATGGTCGCTTGATACAAGCTAGTAATCTGAAAGCATCAGATTGGAGGACTGGTCCTCATGAATGAATCTCGTAGCCCGATGGATTCCTTGCGAGAAAACTGGATAGCAGTACTGATCTCTGTCATCGCTGTCATCATATCAATAGTCGGTCTTGCCGGTGCAGGTCCAGAGGGACCGCCAGGAGCACCAGGCGAACCCGGAGCACCAGGCGAACCCGGTATGCCGGGATCACCAGGCGAACCTGGAACCCCAGGCGAACCCGGAGCACCAGGCGAACCCGGAGCACCAGGTGTGCCAGGCGAACCTGGACTACCAGGAGACCCCGGTAAGCCCGGAGCGCCAGGCGAACCCGGATCACCAGGCGAACCCGGAGCACCAGGCGAACCCGGCCTTCAAGGCCCACAAGGCATCCCAGGCCTAGCAGGAGTACCAGGCGCGCAAGGTAAAGCAGGTGCAAAAGGCGACAAAGGCGATCCCGGCGATCCCGGACCTCCAGGCGCACCAGGCCCATCAGGTGCCGACGGCGCACCAGGTGCCGACAATTATGCCAACATCACTGTGATCGACGGTGCCCACTCGATCTTTAAGATCGTGTGGAACCCGGAAGGATCAAACGTGACTATCGTCGGTTCGGGCTTTATGGCCGGTGAGGCCGTTGCACTCACAGTACCTGGACCTGATGGCGATGACACCATTGGTTCAGCAGATGCTAATGGATACGGCGCATTCGCAGTTGACGTAACACTCGATTCGAGCAAATACGTCATCGGCGATGTAAAGACACTGGTAGCCACTGGTGATCACGGCTCTAGGGCATCAACTACCCTGCTAGTCGTCGAGACCAAGTAAAACACTCCCACTAGGGGCAGTACCGCCCCAATCTGGCTGGGCGCATCCAGAAACACAGTCTATGCGGAGCAGGTCGATCAGCCTGCTCCGCATCAGATTACCCTAGCCAACCAGCACACCAGACATTCTCCCTCTGGTGTGCTTTCTCGTATCTATCAATCTCCTCTCACTTTATGGTAGACATTTGAAAAAAGCCGTCCCATTTGCGAAGTAAGGTGGACACGTCTGATCGAAGCGTAGACGCAGGGTACCGTCGCGTGGTACCCCCTCTTCTCCCCCTGCAAGCAGGGGAGGGCGCTGGAGCGAAGACGGCATTTTGCAAAGGTCCTTTTGTGGTAGACATTGCGAACAGTCGTTTCACCTTTTGCGAAACAGGGACGGGCAGCGACGACAGGCCTGTTTCAAAGGCCTGTTGATGAGAGAGAAGGATTGGCTGAACTGTGATTTTCGGACGATTTGAGTGATTAACTGTACTCCCCCCTTACCCATTCGCCGTCGCAACACTCACTCACGACTTAAGGTTCCAAGTCGATCAACTACCGACCATCATTCTCATCGCTTCAATCATTCAAATCACAGTTCAGACACCAGTCTCACGACGATGCTTCGTTGACTAAGTTGGCATCTCTCAGCAGTTGTTCCATTAGACTGCCGAAAGTTAGGATACCGGCTACTTTGCCATCCTCATCTAGCATGACGGCGGTATCGTACATACGCCCTTGGAAATCGTCAAAGAGAGTTGCTACTTGCTGAGTGACTGGCACCGGGAATATCGACGCGCTAAACCAATCGCGACATATCGGCAAATCGCCGCCCTGTCCCTGCCTAATTCCCTGCAAGACTTCGGCCTCATTAATCGTCCCCAACACTTCGTCAATCGTTTGGTCGTAAACCACAACCGTATCAATCTCGAGTTGATCCATCATGTCGATCACGTCTTCCAAACTGGTTTCGGCGTCTACGGCAACCATATCGGATATCGGCACCATCAAATCATCAGCCCTCAGATCTTTCGATGAGAGGTTTTGGAGAACGTTCAGGACATTTTCAACCGGCTCATCCGTGGAATCGCCTGAATTGTCCGTATCTGTCATGTAGTTGGCGACTCGATTGAGCTGCAGCCTTCTGCCTATGACGCGAGCCAACCAGATTATAGGGGCTAACCAGATTTCGACATCTTCGTAACAACTGCTGGCCATCCGGTTGAGAAGCATGCGCATCGTGATAACACCTATCAGCACGACTGACGAAACAATGGCCATGACTAATACTTCATCGGCAGTCGAATTCACTGTCAAACTCGCACGATATCCTGAAACCACGATTGCGATGAATGAGGCGCTCCGAATAGTCGTAACTACGATGCGCGTAGCTCGGTAATCACCAGCACTGCCAGGATTCAGGTTGTCTGACGTTTCAGTCGATGCCATGCCCAGCATCGCTGCAAGACCCTGCGGTTGAAGAACGCTCAATGTTAACGTCATCAACCCATACATCAAGGTCGATATCGCCAAAACAAGCCACGGTAACCAATCGTCAAACATTGCAGCAACCTAACCTTCTCCTGAAATGGACACGTTTCGGAGACTATGGCTGTCGTCTAAGGCATCGTCAGCATCTTTCATTTGATGTCTTACCTGTGTCATCGGGCTATTTGAACTTAATCAGCAGTCGAAGCTTGCTATCAAACCTGATCAGAGTGCAAACCGTTCTGCAACTTCACCCTTGCCGGTACACCAAGCACTAAATCACCATCAGCCACATCACGGGTTACGATCGCACCTGCACCAGTTCGAGATCGGATTCCCAGTCGCACTGGTGCAATCAACACGCTACCTGCGCCAACAGACACATCGTCATCGATGATCGTCGATTGAACTGCCGCACCATCGAAGTTAGCAGTAACAGATCCCGCTCCAATATTCACATGATTACCTACTAGAGCATCTCCCAAAAACGAGAAATGACCGACTTTGGAACCTTTGCCGATACGACTAGCCTTAACTTCAGCCTGTGTTCCGACGTACGCATCAACACCGATGTCAGATCCCGAACGTACACGACAGAACGGTCCAACTTTTGCCCTCGACGCTACCTTGGAGTTCTCCAACAGAGCATTGGGGCCTATCTCAGCGTCAGAAGCCACGAAGCTGCCTCGAACCTCAGAACGTGCCTTGACCAACGCTCGCGTCGCGATCTCCGAACCATCAGTCACCGAAGAAAACGGCTGCACCTCAGCACAACTGCCAACGTTGGAACTCTTGATTATCGCGTTGGGACCTATACGCGCTTCACTTTCGATACGCGAATCGCCGAGAATGTGACAACCGGCACCTATCCACGCACCTGCTTCAAGCACTACCTGACAATCGATGTAAACAGTGAATGGGTCTTGAAAAAGCACCCCGGAATTAATCGCACTTTCAACAATCGCGCTCAAACCGCGAGATTCAGCGCAACGACAAGATATGTCGCTCCTACTTTCACCAGGCTCTTCGCTATCGCTGGACATTCGTATTCTCAGAACTCTTCCACTAAGATCGTCTCATTCAGTCATAGCCGCCATCTTGCGATCTTGGGCGATTGAAGGTAATCTTAACATCCCTCTTTGATTGCAACCAATAGTCTGATGGCAATCCAAACCTTCAGGCGATGTCGCATTGCCTATCTGAGATGGACCCAAACGCCAATCGATCACCGGGCGGCCGTGCTTGTTCAATCTTCCTGCGTATCTCTAGTCTCTTTTGCACTATCACTACCGCCGAACATGCGGCGCATACGGTCGCGAAATGACGTTCGCCAAGTGGTTAACTCTGATCTAACCGCGGCCCGAAACTCCGGTCCGTATTCACCCATACGACGAAAACGGCGACGGCGATGTCGTGCCAACACTCGTCGGTGCCGTCGTCTTAGCTGGCCGATCTCCGAGATTAGGACCTGACGCAAAACGCGCGCCGCACCTGCCGGATCAACGTTGGCACCGCCTTCCGGTTCCGAAACCAACCGATCTGCGATCCCGAGCTTCAGCGCATCATACGATGTCAATCGTAGCGAACGCGCTATCTCAGGGGCTCTGGTCCGGTCTCGCAGTTCAGTTTCAGCACCGATTTCAGGCGAAATAGGCGTGTAAATCGCATTCTCAAGCATCAGCAACCTGTCGGCTATCCCAAATGATAAGGCTGCTTCAGAACCACCCTCACCTATGAGAACCGAAACGATGGGCGTTTCAATGCCCAACATCACGTTTATCGTCTCCGCGATCTCGCTTGCTAGACCGCTAAGTTCCTGCTCCATTCCAAGCTTCGGACCAGGTGTGTCAATCAGCACTACCAACGGAAAATTGAAGTCGGACGCCATCTTTGCGGCGCGGCGAGCCTTGCGGAAACCAGCTACCGTAACTCCACCGCGGTCCAAGTCTGCGTGTCCGTAACGCTCCGTAAAAGATGCGGTTTGTTCTTCATCTTCATCCGTACCGATATCATCCCTGGCCAAACGTTCCTGAGCGACTACCATTACCGGATAAACCCCAAGATATCCAAGACCTATCTTGACACCGGGATCATCTGCGCCAGATCGATCTCCGTGCAATTCGATAAAATTACGGAACACATGCTGTATGTAGTCAGAGGCTCTAGGACGGTCGGAACGACGGCTCAAACGCACCGATGCCCAGGCGTCATGCCGCATGGGACGATAACGGACTGAACGGCGACGCGGCGAAAAGCCATCCTTGATATCGGTTTTGAACAGACCGAGCAGTGTCGCAAGCTGGTCGCGTTGGTCCTTGCGACTCAAAACCATGTCGAGGTGTCCATGCCGCAGCATCGCCTCCGCATTACTGCGCTCGTCGACATCATAAGAATCCTCAATCTCACGCAATGTGCCCAGCGGCGCAAAGGCGATGTGAGCATTCGGTTCGCCGATCCTAATATCTGACATTGAAGCAAAGCTGGACAGAATCTGCCCGGAAGAAGGATTCGCCAGCACCGATATCAGTGGCAAACCCCGTTCGCGTAACGCCCGTGAAGCCACTACCGTCTTCGCCATCTGTGTCAGGGAAAGCACACCCTCTTGTAACCTGGCGCCACCGCTCGTGGCGAATACGATCACCGGCAGACGTTGGGCCGAAGCATGTTCAAACGCCCTAGCGACCTTTTCACCGACTACAAGCCCCATGCTACCGCCCAGGAAACCGAAATCGATGGCAATGATTGAACAGCTGATGCCACCAATACTGGCAACTCCCGTGACCGCTGCCTCGGTCAAACCCGTTCGGACACGATCGTTCAACACTCTCACTTGGTAAGAAACTCGCGGAGAGAAGACCAGCGGATCGAGCGAAGTGATCCATCTATGCGTCTCTTCAAAAGTACCGGGATCAGTCAGCGCCGAAATTCTAGACCGGGCTGAAATGTTGTAGTGGAACCCGCAGTTAGGACAGACGCGAAGCCGACGAAAAAACTCAACACCCTCTAGCACTACACCGCAGACCAGACAAATCGAGTGCTCATGCTCCAGATCTAACGGCGGCAGTTCAGACACTTCTAGATCCGCGTCGGAATCAGAATCTTCACTGAATTCAGGGTATAGAGGTGTAATCGTCACAGATACTCTTAATCATACACCTACTAACGACCAAGGCTGAACTCACCCGACTGCACTATGGACAGCTCATGCTTTGAAACAGATAATTTTGACAAGTCCCGTCGATGCAGCACCTTGTTCGACTTGATCGAAATGACGATGCTATTGCAAAAACCACTTCGTGTGAGCAGACTGGGAAACCTGTGCTGTAAAGCTATGCCCCAGCTATTACCCGACGCGGCTTCCCGGGCTCTCCTGGTCCCACGATACCGGCATCTTCCAGCTCATCCATCAAGCGAGCCGCACGCGGATACCCGATCCTCAGCCGACGCTGCAAAAACGACGTTGAAAGTGTTTTCTGATTTCTTGCCATAGACGATGCCTGCCTGAAAAGTACATCATCCCCATCATCTGACAAACCCGGCATCGAGAAACTTTCTTCAGCCTCATCTCCCTCAACGTCGAGTTGCGACATCGGTGGAGCACCAGCTTTTTTCCAGAAGTCGACAACGCTCCCGATCTCTTCCTCTGCCAAGAAGGCACCCTGCACCCGAACTGGCTGGCTGAGATCTATCGGCTTGTAAAGCATGTCCCCCTTGCCGAGCAAGCGGTCCGCCCCAATACCGTCCAATATCGTCCGACTGTCTACTTTCGAACCCACTGCGAAACTTATGCGAGAAGGGAAATTGGCTTTGATAAGACCGGTAACCACGTCCACCGACGGTCTTTGAGTGGCGACTACCAGATGCACCCCTGTAGCCCGCCCCAGTTGAGCCAATCTGACTAACAGCTGCTCCACCTCGTTGGAAGATGTCAGCATCAAATCAGCCAACTCATCCACCAGTATCAGCAGATACGGCATCTTGAACCCACTCTTTTCGTTGTAGGCGATTATGTTCTTGACTCCGGCTTCCTCAAGCGTCGCAAAACGGTCCATCATCTCTCGCACCAACGCTTTCAAAGCCTTCACCGCACGTTCTGGCTCCACAATCACTGGGGTGTACAAGTGAGGTACACCTTGATAGGGTGTCAATTCCACGCGCTTCGGATCAATCATCACCATCCGGAGTTCTATCGGTGTGCGTGTCAGCAGAAGTCCCGTGATGATGGTATTCATGCAAACGCTCTTTCCAGAGCCAGTAGCCCCAGCTACAAGGGTGTGCGGCATCTTCGCAAAATCCGCCATCACTGGATTTCCACCGCTTCCCATTCCCAACGGCACTGGCAATGCCGATTCCTCAGCAAAATCGGCCCATTCTGGCGAATCCATCACTGTGCGTAGATTCACCGGCGTCGGACTGGCATTTGGAACTTCGATGCCGACAACCGATGATCCCGGAACTACCGATTCGAAACGAATATTGGGTGAAGACAGGGCCAGTGCAATGTCCTTCTCCCGGCTCAGTATCGCATCCACTCGCACCCGCTGATCTGGCATCTTAGATTTGGCTCCGCTGCTCTTCCACCCCGGTCGCAGACCATACATCGTTACCGTAGGACCAACTTGAACTTGAGCAACAGATACCGAAATGTTGTGTTCGGCAAGAGTCTCTTCAATCAGATTGCTAGTCGACTTTATCTCCGCTGTTGACACACCACCCTTAGGAGGCGCACTCAAGTTTTTGATCGGCGGTAAATGCCAGGGAAAAGCGTTCATCGCTGATGCAATGGTGGCGCCAGACGTTATCTTGTCCAATACAGTTTCAGCATCTTCATTCTCTAGAGAATCTTCGACCATAAACTCCGCGTCTTCCTCGACACCACCCTCGTAGCTCTTTGCAACATCGTCTTCCACAAGTTGATCGGAATTCCGCAACGATGTGCCCACCTCTATGAATTCACCCAATCCATCGTCCGCGAAAATGTCAAACTCCGATGACTCTACGTCAGCGATGTCATCCGGAGCAAACCAATCTTCATTTTCATAGCTCTCTGCTTGATCCTTGTCGCTCACGTAAACTGTGTCACCCATGCCGACTACAAGAGTGTTCTGGAGGTCTTGATCGCGCCATAACGATGAGTACCGGTCATCCGTGGTTTCATCAGATGCCGTTGCAACACCGGTATCCAATGCCGATGGACTGGATGTTTCAGATGAAGGATCTGATGACGAATTGGCGTATGTATCGGCCTTACTACGTTTCGTCGCGATGCTGGCAGCAGCACCTCCTGCCAGCATCAAGAGACCAGCCGAACTTGATATCACCATCAAGATGCCCACCAAGATCATCTTCACCGTTACCCCAAAAGCACCAGGAAACTGTGCCGCCGCACCGGCCGTGAATAGAACACCAGCACGCACCCAAGCCAACAGCTGATGCCATAAAACAAGGTCGTAACGATACCAGTCGAACGGCTCACGGGCGAGGATTTCACCCCAACGTCCTCCCATCGTCTCGCCAGTTACAGAACCTAAAGGGGCATTGAATATGCCTAGGACCGTCACGCCGCCAATCACGATGGCCAATGAAGAGACCGTTTCACGAAAACGTCCAATCAACCATCCGGTACGATTTATCAGCAGATAGACAAACAGCGTCCCCCAGATTCCCGCCGGCAAAGAACCATACCCAATATTACGCATGATCTCTTCGCGGTAGATCAGTCCAGTAACGCTGGATACTGCAAAGACTACGAAGAAAGTGACGTGTCGAATCAGAGTCGAATAAGCAACCGATCCACCCTTTTTGCTAGGTGCCGTTTCGGCCCTGGCGCCCGTGGATTGGTCAGTTGTCTCGTCCGTTTCTTTTCCGTTCCCCGTTTGACGCGAAGATGCTGAGAATGTCTCGTTCAAGACATTCTTGTCTTCAATCAGCACGCTCGAGTTGAAGCTCAATTTCGGTTACTAATATGATAGGTCGGCGTTTAGTCCGGCGATGGAAGAACCTGCCCAGACAGGTTTGAACCATACGCTTCATACTTCCCCAATCTACGAGATCAGCCAATGCCGGTTCAATAGTTTGCATCAACTCTTCCGATGCATCTCGCATCAATCGCGCCTCATCAGATGCATCAACAAACCCCGAAGTCACAAGTTGCGGCCGGCCAACCAAGAAACCGTCTTCACGAGCCATCGATACCACAACAACACCATCACTAGCCAGCGACTTCCTCTCTTCCATGACTGAACCATCAACATCCCACTCGCCCTGTCCTTGTATCAAAACGTAACCAGACGAAACCCGAGCGACTACCGATACGCCGCGTTCGTCCATCTCAATAACATCACCGTCCAGGATCAAATTCACGTTGTCTTCAGCGACCCCCATGTCGATGGCTATTTCCCTATGCGCCTTCAACATTCGATACTCGCCATGAATCGGTGTGAAAAACTCAGGACGCAAGATGCTGAACATCGTCTTGAGTTCATCCCGTTTCGCATGACCCGAAACGTGCACTGGACGACTGTCAGACGTGATGACGCGGACATTCTGCTTGGCAAGGTTGTTCAAAACCTCGTTCACTGCAATTTCGTTGCCCGGTATCGTGCGTGCAGATAGGATCAACGTGTCATCTTCAACCAATCGAAGCTCTCGGTGGTCCCCGCGTGCCATCCGTGAGATGCCAGCCTGATATTCACCCTGACTCCCAGTCGTTACGATCACCACCTCAGCGTCCGGCAAACTATTCGCCTCGGCCATCGTAATTCCGACACCTGATGGCACGTGCAAATGACCCAACTCTTCCGCCAAACGCGTATTGTCGATCATTGAGCGTCCAATGATCGCAACCCGTCTACCCAACTCCTGAGCCGCATCCACTATCATCTGGATACGAGCGATTTGAGTCGAGAAACTCGCTACTATCACCCGTCCCTTGGACTCCGCAATCGCTGCATAAAGCGCTTCTGCAGCAACTCGATCCGAACGCGACGTGCCATCGTCTTCCGCATTAGTGGAATCCGATAGCAACAGACGCACACCGCGTTGCCCCAATTCACTCAAAACTTGGTAATCGGTCGGCAACCCGAGCATCGGCTCGTTGTCCAACTTGAAATCTCCAGTGTGGAAGATGCCGCCTTGGGGTGTTTCCAAATAGATGCTGCAGGAATCTGGAATGCTGTGACACATGCTTATCCACTGCACCCTGAAATCGCCGAAACGATAGCTACGCTCCAATCGCACTGCATTCACCTGCACCCTTGAAAAGATGCGACCCGATTTTCTCAACTCCCGGCGAATCATCTCAGCCGCCAATCGAGGTGCATAGATCGGAGCATCAACGAAGCGCATCAAAAGCGGCAAAGCACCGATGTGATCCAGATGACCGTGCGTCACCAATACCGCCCGGACCCGATCACGGTTCCGACGCACATAATCCATGTTAGGAACGATGCGCTCTATGCCGGGAGTGTTGTACTCCGGAAACTGCACCCCGCAATCTATCACCAAAAGATCGTCGTTTGTTTCAACGACCATCATGTTCATCCCTACTTCACCAAGTCCTCCTAACGGAATTACTCGAACTGCAGATTCGTCGTAAACAAAATCATTCTCCGACATTGGACACCCAGCGGTTTGATTAGAGTTTGGGCTGTAGCATAATCGATGCAATCATCAGCAGAATGCCATCCTCTCAGATAGTGTTGCAAAGAACCATCAGCTAGAAGAATGACGACTGACGATCATCGTTCACTATTGCCGCAACCTCGTTTTCCGCACGCTCATCGGCAGCTTCTTTTTCGCGTTGCTGAAAAACCTCGGTTCGTACCTCATCGGCAGTCTGTGGACGTTCAAACATCCCTATAGACTTGTCTGCAACCATAGATTCGCCCTCCTTGTTCGATGTGGTAGCTGATTGGTCATCCTCTAAAGACTTTGTGGCATCGGTTGCGACCGATGGAGTATCAGATTCGTCGCGAACTGCGCGCAATTTGCGCTCAGATACTTCACGTCTGACTCTGATCCCCTCTAGAATCGCTTCCCTAAGGTTACTGATCCCTTCGCGCAGAAGCCGCGCGTTTTCAGCACCGCGCAGTGCAGATGCCGGATGCAGCAACGGCATGAGAACACGATCACCATGTCGCATCACCCTTCCGTTATCCGCAGTTATACGCGGATTACGCACGAACCATCCTAATGCGTGCCGACCTAGCGGTACGATCACCAACGGATCAATCGCATCAATCTGACGAGTCAGATAATCCGAACACGATGTTATCTCCGCGCGTTCCGGATCCCGGTTTTCCGGAGGACGACACTTGACGACGTTCGCGATGTAAACATCTTCTCGACGCATCGGCAAGGATGCGATCAATTCGTCAAGAAGTTTGCCAGCACGTCCAACAAAAGGACGCCCTTGCTCGTCTTCCTCTCTACCAGGCCCTTCACCTACAAACATTATCTCCGCCGTTGGCGAACCCTCTCCCGGAACAGTATGCGTTCGGGTTGCAGATAAGGGACACTTCTGACAACTTGCGACCTCATCAGCTATCTCCGTGAGAAGCCGTGACGCCGCGCTGTCCAACTTAGATTCTTCCACAACCATATCGTTACCCTAGATTACCACTCAGTCGAATTCTCAACCGCAACAAAATAAATGAGCGACGCGTTCTTACGCGCCGCTCATTTGGATTTTCACAGTACGCGATACCAGAATCGCGTCCGGTAAACGCAAACGCCGCTGAACTAGCCAGTTACGCCCTTGTCTTCCAAGTAGTCGACAGCGTTTTGCACCGTTTCGATGCTTTCGGCTTCATCGTCTGAAATCTCGATGGGGTTATCGCCAGTGCTGAACTCTTCTTCAAACGCCATGATCAGTTCAACGACATCCAACGAATCTGCATCGAGATCCTCAGTGAATGACGATTCCGGCGTGATGTCACCTTCATCAACGCTCAACTTTTCAGCTGTGATTGCTCGCACTCGATCCAAAATTGTTGACATCGTTATCCGCTCTCCCGAGCTGCTCTGATCCGTCTCTTTCGTCGCGTACACATTCCATACGCAACCGCAATTATATACGCCACTTCATTCTGAACGGATCATTCCCCTGACATCTGATTTCGATTTGCATCCGCATCGCGCACCACTGCACCAAGAACGCCATTTACGAATCCCCCGCTCTTTTCTGTGTCAAAGAGGTTTGACAACTTGACCGCTTCGCTCACAACCACCGCAACACTCGTTTCCGGATACACATCAAACTCGATTACCGCCGTTCGCAATATGTTACGCACCACCGGCGAAATCTCGGCAATAGACCAACGACGCGAAAATCGGCCTAAACGACGATCGATCTCAGCACGGTCGCGATCAGCCGCTTCTACCAACGAAGCCGCGAAACGCCTGAGCTTGCTGCTCAACCCTATCTCCAACGCTATCCAATCCAAACACTGAATTGACGGACGATTCGTCAGATCAGATTCGTACAGAGACAAGACCACAGCCGCTCTAGCACCAGATTTGTCGCGGGGTATAGCGCCAAAATCGGGACCGGCATCGCTATCCGAAAGCGTCCCGTGGAAAGTACTATCGGTGTGTCGACCCGAAACCGTCGACATCCAACTGCCAGACTCTTCAACTGAAGGCGCGGTCATTGTCAGATACAACCTGATGCCATCGCCTTATCAACAGCAGACGGATGATGATAATCGGCTGGATGTCGCCGATTAAGCAGCGGCGTAGTCCCAAACCGCATCGTAATCCGAGAGGTTGACAACCTTTGCACGGCGGTCGATGCGCCTGATCATACCGCTCAAGATTTTGCCGTTGCCCATCTCCACAAATTCGCTTACGCCATCGTCCAGCATCTGGCGAATACCGTTGTTCCACTGCACGCAAGATGTCAGCTGACGACGCAACTCGCTTTTGACCTCTTCTGCCGTTTCCAACGGCTTCGCGTCTACGTTGCCGATGATCGGCACCAACGGGTCATGGAAATCGACCGCTTCGATCGCTTCGTTCAATCCGCTCTGCGCCGGGGACATCAATCCCGAGTGAAACGCACCGCCTACACTCAATGGAATCGCCTTCTTCGCACCACGTGCCGAAGCCATGTCCAGGGCCACAGCTAGACCACGATGCTCTCCCGCAATGATGATCTGTTCAGGAGTGTTTACCGTAGACATATCAACGCCAGCTTCCCGGCAGATCTCAGCGACAGTAACTTCGTCAATTCCAATCAACGCTGCCATACCGCCTGGTCGCTCATCACACGCCATCTGCATCAATCGACCTCGCTCGCAAACGAGCTCTACTGCATCGGATACTGAAAGAACTCCTGCGATAACAAGCGCCGAATACTCGCCCAGACTGTGACCAGCCGTCATATCCGGGATCGATACGCTCTCAGTGGCCTCTTCCAACGTGCGCCACGCCGCTATCGATGCCGTGAGGATCGCCGGCTGGGCATTCTCGGTGCGCGTCAACTCATCAGCCGGACCGTTGAACATCACATCGCTGAGCGAACGTCCGAGAACATCATCTACCTCTTTGAACACCTCACGAGCCGAACTAGAGTTCAGATAGAGGTCTTTTCCCATGCCCACCGCTTGCGAACCTTGTCCTGGGAACACAAATGCAGTCGATCTTGATGTTGCAGACGTTGCGGCCATCGATATCTTCCTCTCGCTGGTTTTCGATGAAATCCCTTCGATGTGAAGAAACACCGAAAAAATCAAACAGAAATTAACTATCCACCTCTCCAGTGGCAAACGTATCCGCGTTCGGCCAATTGCCCTTAACAGTACGTCCCTTGTAGTTGCCGCACTCCGGACATACACGGTGTGGTGGGATGCGGAACCTGCCACACGGACAATTGACTAGTGTAGGCAAGCCGATCGCGTGGTGCGCGGCACGATTGCCTTTTCGGGCTCTGGTATGTTTTTTTTTCGGAAGCGGTGGCATGGCTTATCTTGATTGAGGTGTCGGATTTATGCGATCCAATCGGATCGTTTGGACTCATTCGCTTAAACATTCTAACCTAGCATCGGCACGCATCTAAATTGAGATCGGCTGAGCAATCAGCGCACATACCCCTGCATTTCGCATCGCATAACGGATTCATCGGCATTGCCGCACTCAAGCCCTGCCAGAGCGCAGTGGATATGTCAAGCACGTTGGTTGCAGCTATTGTCAGTGCATCATCGCTTTCTAGTGCCCAGTGTTCATCAAACCAATCCCGATGCCCAGACACCAAGTCGGTGTTGATCGGTTTGAACTCCTCTGCAAAGTCCAAACTCAAAGGCAACACCGTGTCTATAAGACACCGCGAGCATTCTGTATCCGTCAATGCATCAACGCGCAAATCGGCTAACACCGTACGATCGGTACGCATCAATTTGCCTCGAGCCTCAACTTCGCGGAATGACAATCCGTCAAACTGCAAAGTTTCGTGCGCAAAGTGAAATCTGAGCTCATCGCCCACGGAACCGGTCAGCAGACCCGCAACGTTGAACAGCATGACTTCAGAATCCAGAATCGCGCCAAGGCACAGACGATACACGCAACCACAACTATATTAAACCCTTAATGTGAATCTTGTCAATTCTCCTAAAATCCGCCGAGAATCGAACGACTGATGACAAGCCTCTGGATCTCAGATGTGCCTTCGTAAATCTCGGTCACTCGTTGGTCACGATACATTCGCTCAACCGGCGTTGGTTTGAAGTACCCGATGCCGCCGTGAATCTGAACTGCCTTGTCAACGTTTCTTCCGGCAACCTCAGAGGCGTACAGCTTTGCCATTGCCGATTCCGTGCCGTACTGCAAACCCTCGTCGTACAGCGCAGCAGCACGATACACCATCAGGCGCGCAGCATCCAGTTCCGTCGCCATGTCGGCAATCATGAACTGTATCGCCTGCTTAGTCGCAATCGGACGTCCAAATGCTTCACGCTGCTTGGCATAGGAAACGGATTGATCCATTGCGCCTTTGGCAAGTCCCAGACATTGCGCTGCAACCGTGATTCGTGAAGAATCGAGAATCTTAAGGGCGATGCGATATCCCTCGCCGACCTCGCCGAGAAGATTCGATTTGGGAACTCTGCAGTCGGTAAAAACAAGCTCCGCAGTACCAGAGCCGCGCATTCCCATCTTGCCGTGCTGCTCATTGATCTCGAAGCCAGGCGTGCCGCGCTCGACTACGATCGACGAAATCCCTTGATATCCCGCAGAACGATCAGCGGTGACGAACACTGCGAATACATCGGCAACGGTGGCATTGGTGATGAACAGTTTGGTGCCGTTGAGGATATACGCATCCCCATCGTCGGTGATTGTCGTCTGCAATCCCAATGCGTCTGAACCAGTCTGTGGTTCAGTAAGCGCGAATGCAGCGATCTTCTGTCCGGCCGCGAGATGTGGCAACCACCGGGCATGTTGCTCATTGTTGCCGAAGCGGTTTATCGTTTCCGAACCGAGAGATGTATGGGTGATCAGAACCGTGCTGGTACTGCCGCATACCGCACCGATCTCTTCCAACACCACCATGAAATCACGGTATCCCATGCCCGCGCCGCCAAATTCTGGTGAGATGAGAATTCCTGTCAATCCTATCTCGGCAAGCCCAGCGAATTGCCGCTTGGGAAACTCTTCGCGCGTGTCAACGTCGTCAGCAAGTTGCGCCAAGTCGTTCTCAGCGAACTCGCGAACCGTCGCCGCTAGAATCTGCTGTTGCTCGTTGTAAAAGGGTTGCATGGGAAGGAATGAGGATGTCAGCTGATTGGCATTTTGATTGTATTTGCGCCAACCAAGGGAGGAACATCCTGACTGAGGAATTATACGAAGGCTAACTAGTTAGGCAAAGGTTAGAATCACTTCAGCGCAAACTTACATCGCACGACTTCAGCATGGAACCCATCCGACGCATCCTGGCCATCGATCCAGCTTTGACCAATACCGGATACGCAGTCGTGTCAGCAGATATTCGCGGAAATGTCAGATTGCTAGAAGGCGGTCTAATCCGGACCAAGGCTGACGAGACGTTGGAACAAAGATTGCGAATAATCAATCAGACGCTAAGCGAAGTGATCTCAGAGTTTTCGCCAGACGAAGTGGCGATCGAAGATCTGCACTCGCGGTACCGCAATCTTAAAACTGCAATCATAATGGGACACGCTAGAGGCGTCGCTATACTAGCCGCCGGCAACGCAGAATTGCCAGTCCATCACTATCAACCGACGCGCGTCAAAAGTATCGTCGCCGGCAGCGGTAGAGCCGACAAAGCGCAGATGAAGCGCGCCGTCTCGATCCGTCTAGGATTGAACGAAGAGATTTCAAATGCCGACGTGGCAGATGCCATCGGTATCGCGATTTGCCATATCCATGTGTCTGGCACTCCCCAAATCAACGAAATGGTAGGCAGCACATGATTGCTTATGTCAAAGGCAATGTGATGCAAGTGCAGCAGAACCCCGCACGTGTAGTCGTCTTGACAGAATCGGGCGTAGGATATTCCGTCATCTTGCCAGCTTTCGTTCAAGAATCGATACAACCTGAAGTAGGAAGTGTCATCGCTTTGCACACCTACTACTCAGTATCCGAACGCCAACCCCTGCCAGTGCTGGTGGGATTCGAAAATCTCGGCGACAAAGAATTTTTCGAGCAGTTCATTCAAGTCGAGGGAATCGGACCTGCACGCGCAGCAACCGCTTTGACCATGCCAATACCTACTCTCGCATACGCAATTGAGACCGAAGACCTAGTTACGCTGACGCTTATGCCAGGCATCGGACGGCGCGGCGCGCAAAAGATCGTAGCAACATTGAAGGGAAAGGTCACCGAAGCTGCAAGCAGACCGATCGTGACCGGCGCTCAACGCCCCAGCGTGCCAGATACGCGCGCCGACGTTGTCTCGATACTCGTCGAACTTGGATACCGCAACACCGAAGCCACCGCAGTTGTGGACGAAGCGTTGCGAAACCACCCTGAACTGATCGAGGATGCACAGGCGTTGTTGAGAAACGTCTTCCTGTCTGGCAGAATGCAGAATGCCACACGCTGACCAGTGAAGCCCGATGAACGATCCAGCAAGAGAACGTGTCTATACCGTACCCGCTTCAGCCACTGGCGATGCGGACAGCCGAGCTTCCGAAGCTTTGCGCGAACGCGAGGCACGTAACGCAGAATCTATCGGATTGAATGATCTGCGCCCTCGCTATTTCTCCGATTACATCGGGCAAAGAAACGTGGTCAACAGCATCCAAATCGCCGTCGAAGCGGCAAAACACCGCGGCGACACCTTGGACCACGCACTGTTTCACGGGCCGCCCGGGTTGGGGAAAACCACAATTTCACAGATCATCGCACGTGAAATGGATACAACGCTCGTGCATACATCGGGACCCGCGCTGGAACGTCCGGCCGATGTCGTCGGGATACTATCAAACCAGAAACACGGAGATGTGCTCTTCATCGATGAGATACATCGTCTTTCCCATGCCGTCGAAGAGTATCTCTATTCAGCCATGGAAGACTTTCGTGTGGACTTCATCACCGGCGCCGGCGCCTTTGCAAAGACCATCAACCTGCCACTGCAGAAGTTCACATTGATCGGATCTACGACGCGAGCCGGGATGTTAAGTCCGCCGTTGCGTGAACGATTCGCTCTGACCTACCATCTAGACTTTTACTCCGATGACGAGATCGCCCAGGTTGTCAGGAGATCAGGCATGATCTTGGCGGTACCTATCGACGACGATGGGGCAGAAGTGATCGCCAAACGATCAAGAGGCACGCCGCGCATCGCCAACAACCTGTTGCGCCGTGTGAGGGATTTCGCCCAAGTGCGTGGCGATGGCACGATCAATGCCGAAGTCGCAGACAAAGCACTGCGCGTCGAAGGTGTCGATGAACTTGGACTTGACCGGCTGGACAGATTGTATCTGGGAACACTGGTAAGACAGTATGGTGGCGGACCTGCTGGCATCAATGCATTGGCGGCATCGGCAAACGAAGAATCCCAAACGTTGGAAGATGTCGTCGAGCCGTTTCTGCTCAAGATCGGATTTATCGTCCGCACGCCGCAGGGACGGAGAGCAACGCCTAACGGAGTTCGGCACATCGGCGACTCAGCCGACGATAACCGACAGACATCGCTGCTGTAACCAAGCCACAGGATTCGGTTTTTCGAATCCGGTGGCATCCACCGCGGTCAAGTAGCCGCGGTTCGCGAATAGGCCGTCGCTTCCGCGATCAATTCGTCGGGAATATCGTCGAAAGATGCGTAGTTCATCGAGTACAGACGGGCATACAATCCGCCGTGCGCCATCAACTCATCGTGATTTCCCGTCTCAATAATCTCCCCGTTCTGTAGAACGATGATACGGTCGGCTCCGCGAATCGTAGCCAATCGATGAGCGATCACGATCCCGGTACGCCCTTCTAGCAACCGGGCTAGCGCCTGCTGGATCAACAACTCCGTGTAACTGTCAATCGATGCTGTAGCCTCGTCGAGAATCAGTATCTTGGTATCGGCAACAATTGCTCTGGCGAAGGAAATGAGCTGGCGTTGCCCTAGCGATAGGTTTCCCCCGCGTTGCTCCAACTCGGTATCGTAACCATTGGGCAATCGCATTATGAACTCATGGGCGCCCACTGCGCGTGCCGCAGCCACAACTTCTTCGCGAGTAGCATCAAGTTTGTTGTAGCGGATGTTCTCGAATACGGTGCTGGAAAAGAGATACGGCTCCTGAAGAACCATCCCGATGTTGTTTCCCAAACTGCTCAGCTCAACATCTCGGACATCCTCGCCCGATATCAATATTTCTCCTTCCCAGATGTCATAGAAACGATGTAACAACGATGTGATGCTAGTTTTACCCGAACCCGTAGGCCCGACCAAGGCGATGGTTTCGCCAGGTTCAACTCGGAAATTGATGTTCTTCAAGATGGGTTCGTTTTCGAGATAGCCAAAAGTTACGTTCTTGAACTCCACAGAGCCGTCGTTGTCAACCAAAGGTTTCGCATCAGACTTGTCTTGGATGTCGATTGGGACGTCGAGAACCTCAAAGATGCGTTCGCCAGACGCCATCGCGCGTTGGAACACCGCATAGTGCATCGTGATCGAACGGATCGGATCGAAAAACAGCTGAACGTACAGGATGAATGCAATCATCGAGCCGATTTCTAGCGAGTTTCCCATCACCCAAGAACCACCAACCACGATGATGATAGCCATGGCTGTACCAGAAAGCGTATCGACCATCGCAATCATCATTAGTCCGATTCGAGCTGCGCGATTTGCAGCCCAAAGTTGTTCATCTGCCTTCTCTTTGAAGAGATCCAGATTTACATGCTCCCGGCTCATCCCCTGAACTACTCGCACGCCGTTGATGTTTTCTGCCAATGCGCCGCTGGTTATCGATGCCGTTTGGCGGGAGTAGATAAAGGCGCGACGAGCAATCGGAAGCCAAACCGCACGCGCGATGGCAAGTGTAGATACCACCGCAAAGGTAAGTAGCGCAAGTCGCCAATCCATATACAGCAACGCAACGACGATACCGAAAAGCAGCAGAAAATCGCCGATGCTTACGACTATCGTTTCAAGAAACTCTTGCAGCGCGGCAACATCCCCTTGCAGACGCGACATCATCCGCCCAACTTCTGTCTTGTCCATAAACGACATCGATACGCGTTGCAGATGCTCATACATCGCACGCCGAAGATCTATCAAAATATGCTCCGCGATCCGCCCGACGATGATGTTCTGCAGATAGCCAAATATCACGTGCAAAACCACCGACCCAAAGAAGAGACCAACCATGAGGAACAAACCGTTGCGAGCATCAGAGGCGTCTCTGTGCGTCACATCAAGGATGTCGTTGACCGTTGTGCGGACTATCCAAGGCAACGCGAGAACGGAAAGCGCAAATATTATGACCGCGATGATGCCGACTATCAGAACGTTGCGGTACGGACTTACGAAACGCAAGAATCGCCTAACCACATCGCCGTTGTACCCAGCGCTGAAAATCTCCTGATCAAGATCGCGTCGTTGCGCGTTGCGTTGATCAACCCACTTTGGTCGACCCGATTGGCTATCAGATGCGCGGTCTTGAGTTGCGTCAGATGTTGCCACTGCTACACGCCTCCACCTGCATCAAGATCGTCCTCAGGACGAATCTGCAATTCGTACAGGTCGCGATACTTCCCGCCATGAGCCAACAGCTCAGCGTGAGTGCCACGCTCCACGATCTTCCCGCCTTCAAGGAACAATATCTCATTCGCATGCATCAGCGAGCTGAGGCGGTGCGAAATGATGATCGTGGCACGATCCGCCGTCACTTCTTGCAGCGCGGCTCGGATACGCTGCTCCGTAGCAGCATCGATAGCGGCTGTAGAGTCGTCAAACACAATGATCTGCGGGTGCAACATGATGCTGCGCGCAATCGACAATCTTTGGCGCTGACCACCAGATAACGAGATGCCACGTTCACCGACAAGTGTCCCGTATCCTTCGGGCAGACGTTCGACATATTCTCGCATCTGGGCATTAGATGTAGCGCTTTCGATATTTCGGTGCTCAGCCCAAGGATCGCCGTACGCAACGTTATTGTCGATCGTCGTTGTGAATAGGAACGTGTCTTGCTCGACGACTCCGACGGCGCGTCGGAGTGACGCGAGATTCACGTCACGGATGTCTTGACCGTCTATCAGGATACGACCGGAAATAGGGTCGTAAAAACGGGGTATGAGATGAGCCAGAGTAGATTTTCCTGAACCTGGCGGGCCGACGATTCCGACGGTATGTCCCGGACGGGCCTCGAACGAGACGTCCGTAAGCACCTGCTCATCCCCGTATTGGTCCATGTATGCAAAGTCAACGTGCTCAAATCGCAACGCGCCATCAGTGATTACGAGGTCCTTGGATTCGGGTTTGTCAGCGATTTCAGGTATCAGATCCAATACCTCGAAGAGTCTTTTTCCAGAGGTCGCGCCACGCGCCCATCCCGCAACCACCATCCCGAGTTGCCGCACCGGGTTCTGCATGATGGACATGAAGGCGAGGAACTGAGCCAGTTGTCCGAGCGAAAACGGATCGTTTTCATCCAAAACCTTCAGTCCACCGACGAGAAGCACCAAAGACATCACGGCAAGAAACGCCAGCGTAATGATCGACAAGTTCAGCGATCGGATGCCAACCAATCGGAATGCACGGTTGAATGCCTCGTCTGAAGATTTGTCATATTTCTGCATCTCGTACGGTTCGGCCGAGAATGATCGGACAACGCGAATTCCTTTGAGATTTTCGTCCATGATCTTCGTCAAACGCCCCATCTCTTCTTGATACAGGCGCCAGCCGCGCGAAGTTTGAAGCCTTGCGACTATCGCACGCCAACCCGCGATCGGGACGAAACTGAGACTGATAAGAGCAAGCTGCCAATCGACGCGCATCATCAGGAACGTGCCAGTGCCAACGAATATCGCCAGATAAAGGACGCGCAAGAGCCCACGACTAGCAAATGCGCGGATACCCTCGATGTCTAGCAAACCACGAGTCAATAGGTCGCCAGTGTGAACTCGGTCATGATACGCAAAGCTCAACCGTTGCAACTTCTCGTAATACATCATGCGCAATCGATAACCCAAACGCTGGGCGATGTTCTCGCTGATGTACATGTGCCCAAATGTAAACAGACCTCGCAGTACCGCCGACCCCAACAACAACCCAGCGGTCACAAATAGCGTCCTGCGCAGAGAGTCCGTATCCGCATCCGCCGAAGTGAACACCTCTTCCACCGTGTCGACGCCATCACCGATCAGAAGCGGGATGAAGAGTTGGAAAAGCGATGCACCGATGATGAAGACCAGTCCCAACGCGATGAGCACGGGGTAGTCGAGCGCCATCCGAACGATGCGCATTAGAACATGGAAACTGCTCTCCGGCGCGTCTGCATCCGATGATGTCGAAGAACGTACACCATGCGCGGAAGCTGACACCGCCATAGGCACCGTCAAGCGCTTGAACAGGTTTATCGGCAAACCCATAGACTCACGATTGTAATCGCGAGCGCACGGAGCACTACACTTTTCCAGACATATCGACGTGACTGTTGCGAATATCTTACTTGCCCGTTCCGGAACAGTTGCCAATTTCAGCCATGCAGTAAAGTTTTACAAGAGGATACGCCTTGAATGGTTGCACAGTGCAATCCATTCCTTCACAGCAAACGCCTTACCTAGAGGCAGCACATGGCTCAAACATCAGCCAACACCAGACCAGCTAACCTCAAAGCAGCTGAAAGTTCTACCGACACGATCTTCAATCCGTACAGCGCGCGATACGCGTCGAACAGCGATGCCTCCGATATTGACGCCGTCGTTCGCAGTGTCTTCGGATCTTCGGCGCCGAACTCATCGGTGTCTCGAGAGATGCGACGCAAAAACACCATTTACATCGTAGCCACTAAGCACGATCAAAGCCAAGCTTTTCCCGAAGATGGACTCTCCCAGAACGGTGAAAGAGGATGGCGAAACCGAATCAAATCCATATTCTCGTCTTCTCACAACGGCTCTGGCAACCGTCAAAACTCATCTTCGATAATCGGAGCTGTCAGCATCTGGACCCCGATAGATCAAGCTCACATAATGATGATCGCGAGCCATCCCGATGAGCGAAGACGCGGCGTCGGAGAGCTGTTGATCATCGCATCACTTTGCGAAGCCATCAAGATCGGCGCCAACAACGTCACACTCGAAGTACGAAGATCGAATAAGGCGGCTCGATCGCTTTACGGCAAGTACGGATTCAGCGATATCGGAATACGCCGCAACTACTACTCAGACAATCGAGAAGATGCCGTCATTATGGCAACCCCATCATTCGCAAACCTGAACTACATACGTTCATTGCAACGTCGGTGTAACGGTTACTTCATCGTACGCGGCGAGACTGAGTTGCAGGTTAACCCCAAACAGTATCTATCCCTGCCCTAAGAAGAAAACAAACACCGCCACCAACGCGCCAACAGCGAACACTATGCTCCAAAGGGAAAATCGTTGCTGAACCTTTAGAAACCTACCAGGGCTCTCCCATTCACGACTACGCCACGCAATCTCGTTGCCACGCTTCCCCAAAACAAACATCACGCTTAACAGCACCACAAACCCAATCAAACGTAAAGTCGGCGGTAAGGGTAACAAAGGCATAAAGCCTAGAAGCGACCACCAGATGCCATGCACCATTCCCCAGATCGGGCCTAAAATAAACGCCCCCCAGTTCCAGCGCTTTATCTGATCAGGAACTTTGCTCTCGCTACTCCGAGGAGGTCGCCTGCGACTCGAAAACCCCCATTGATCAGGACGAAACGTGCCGGAGCCGATGCGGTATGCTGCGTTTCGTTGTTCACTTTCAGAAGAAGAATCCTCCCGATTCTCCGTCCGTTCATTGCGTTGATGATCGGTGCCATCAGGCGAAATCCGCGTGCTTTGATCGATCTCATCAGAACAACGTGCACAATACGATGCATGAGCTTCGTTGACTGACGCGCAGCTTTGGCAACTCGTGAAACCCAACGGCGGAACACGAGACGGATCCGGCAGATAGACGCGCTCTCCGCAACGCGTACATGCATAAGCATCCGCACTTGCGGACGTCCCGCAATGCATGCAATAAATCGTGTCCACCGCAGGTTCGCGACCCTCGTTTGGAGATTGACCAGTCATCATAGACCTAAAACTAAGGAATACATTTCCGTCGCTTCATGATTTAGCAAACCAGGCTATGTCATGCGCCAATGTTAAATCGCTTCAACCTTTGCAACGGCCTTCAAGCAGCCGCGGATGCACCTTGAAGCTCAGCTTCGATAAACATCGCCATCGCGCTCAATATGTCATCTAGCTCCGCCTCGCCTAGATCGTCGATGGCCGGCGTTGGAGGTCTAACTGAAGGTGAATCCAACAAACCGCGTCTAGCCATGATGTGTTTGCGGATAGATAAACCTAACCCCGCACTATTCTCATATCTGATCAACGGCAGCCAGCCGTAAAAGGTTTGGCGCGCACCTGCAATATCACCTTCGGAGAACTGTCGATGTATCTTCACCAGCGCTTCCGGATAAGCAAAACCCGTCATCGTCCCGATCGCGCCCCTTTGCAACTCTTCAAACAAAAAGGCACCACCAAGACCTCCAAAGATGCCTATCTGGTCATCCGTTGCACGTCGCACCGCTGAAATCTTCGGAGGAGTAGGCGGGTCCTCAAGTTTCAGATACCTGACGTTTTCCAGGCTCGACTTCAGACGAGCGATAAACTCTGCCGACATGTGCACACCGGTCTGCTCAGGGAGATCCTGAACAACGATCGGGATGTCAGATGCCCGATCAAGCTCGCTATAGTAGGCATAGACCGCCGCATCGTTAGGCTTCGACAAGGTCGGCGGTGATGCCATAACAGCCGTCGCGCCAATCTTTTGGGCTTCTATAACCCGGTGCGCAACCTGGACCCCGCTTTGACCACTGACACCCGCCGTTACTGTCAATCTGCCTCTACAAGCTTCCACAACGCTTTCGATGATCGGCGCGCGTTCAGCATCTATCAATCGATGCGCCTCTCCCATTACACCCAATATGACGACCCCTCGACAACCGGCACGGTCCGCTTGTTCGACCAAGCGTGAGAGCGCGCCCAGGTCAACCGAACCATCCTCTGCAAACGGCGTGGGCATCATAAAGTGGATGCCTTGAAACTCGATTTCACTCATTACATTCCCCGTTCCAATCTTCGAACCCTCCGATCAAGGTTGGGATTTCCTTTGCGAAATAGTCTACAGAAAACCCGACACACCGCGAGATGGCTTGGAATCCCCATTATCTACGAACCGCAGACCTGTCACGGAAGAGCATAGCCTCTATCATTTGCCTCGCCGCTCTGGCAACATCACACTATTCCCGCACCGACATTCACATGCACACAGAAAAAGCGATGTATGATTACCACATAATCAGCCAGCGCATTTGCGCTCCGCGATGCATAGTCATATGGATGTAAGAGTACTCACACCGTGACCACCAGCGTAACCACCAAACAAACAGATTGGCAACCAGACCCCCTAGGCGCCCGGGTTTTGCTCATAGACGGCGAAGAAATTGCCGACTTCGAAAAACAAAAAGAGCGATTTCGAGCGGGCGACTTCGAAGAAACCGCATTCATGCGATTCCGCCTCCGACAAGGCGTATACGGCCAACGCCAACCAGAACGACAGATGGTACGGATCAAAGCTCCATTTGGAGGGCTGACTGCACACCAGCTGGAAGTGCTCGGAGAAGTATCCGAAAAATTCGCCCCGCTAAAAAAAGGTCACCTCACAACCCGTGAAAACATCCAGTTCCATCACGTCCCTCTCGACGAAACCCCAGAACTGATGCGACTCATCGGCGATGTCGGGTTAACAACCCGTGAAGCATGTGGCAACACCGTACGCAACGTCGTTGCACACCCCACAGCCGGAGTGTCAAAAGACGAAGTGTTCGACGTAAGTCCGTACGCAGCAGCTTACGCTCGCTATTTCTTGCGGCATCCAACTACCCAGAACATGCCGCGCAAGTCCAAAACGGCATTCTCCGGGTCGGAAAAAGACGAGGCGATGACACCTTTCCACGACATGGGATTCATCGCCCGGATCCGGGACGGCAAACGCGGCTTCAAAATCGTGACTGGCGGCGGCCTGTCTACCATGCCCCAGATGGCCGAAACGCTAAACGAGTTCGTGCCCGTAGAAGACTATCTGATCCACGCAGAAGCCGCACTCAGAGTCTTCAATCGACAAGACGAAGAGCGCAAAAACCTTATGCGCGCACGCATCAAGTTCACCATCAAGCGGCTGGGCATAGAAAAGTTCCGAGAACTCGTCGCCGAAGAGTTGAAGGGCGATTGGGCAAACAAAAACATCGATCTAGACACCCTTCTTTTCCTAGAAGACGAATCGAAAGACGCACCAACGCCACCGATTGATCCCACACCAGAACCAATCGACGATGCTCATTTCGAATTCTGGAAGTCTACTTCCGTTGAAGAGCAGCGGCAAGAAGGTTTCAACATCGTATACGTCCGCATTGAACGAGGTGATATCTACAGCGATCAATGGCAACCCCTAGCAGACATCGCTCGCGAGTTCGCCGGAGGCCGAGTACGCATCGACCAGCAGCAGAACATCGTCTTCCGATGGGTGAGAACCGAATCGCTGTACGATATCTATCGCGCGCTCGACAAAATCAACCTGGCAACCACCGGACGTGAAACGATCCGCGACATCGTAACTTGCCCTGGAACCGATTCCTGCAAGCTAGGGATCACTTCTTCGATGGGTCTCAACGATGCTTTGGGAAAGAAACTCGACTCCATCGACATTTCCGATGAAGGCGTCTCCCGCATCCACATCAAAGCCAGTGGATGCCCGAACTCTTGCGGTCAACACCATGTCGCCAACATCGGCTTCCACGGTGCCGTTATGAAAGGCGGCGGCGGTCAGGTTCCGGCGTACGAACTCTTCATCGCTGGCTCATCAACCGACGGTCCAGTTCGTGTCGGCAACCGCGTTCGCGCTCGGGTACCAGCAAAACGCGCACCCGAAGCGTTGGAGATGATCATCGAGCACTACAAAGAGAATCGCAACCCCGGCGAAGAGTTCAACGAATTCGTCGACCGCGTCGGAACACAGCCTTACGAGGATATGTTTGGCGTATGGAAGGCCGAGATCGGACCTCTAGACCGTGAACACATCGATACGTACATGGACTGGGGAAAGACCGTTCTCTACAAGTTGGAACGCGGCGAAGGCGAGTGCGCAGTTTAAGCCGCGTTCGGCTCAATCGATTGCAGAGCCGTATCGCTTCCTCAGTGCTTCGCGGCTTCTGATCACGATGCCATGCCCATCTGGTGAGCGCGAACCGACTTCAAGCGTCGCGAATTCGATATCTAGGTCGCCAGAGATCAACGGCGCCATCTCATCCAAATCCAGCACGCCAATTCCGATCTCTTTGTGCTCGATGCCGTCAATCGCATCGTTGAGGTGCAGATGAAGGATGCGGCATCCCAAAACGTCGATCGCTTCTGCAAGTCCGTCGCCGATAATGCAATGCCCAACATCAAGTGCCACACCAACGTGGTCGCTATCAGCATTGTCGATCACCGAAGCCAGGTCATCGTATGACCGCAAAACGTGTCCCGGACCGTGTTTGACATTCTCAACGCAGATCGTGATGCCGTTATCTTCAGCTAACGGGGCTGCGCGACGCAGGAATCGTTCCAGATTTCTAACTGCCTCGCGACGGATCAACTCTGATCCGTCTTCGGGCGAACTCAACGTAGGTACATCGATCTTCCCCGGATGCAGTACGACAATCTTGCCGCCCAGTTTGCCGACTAGGTTTAGGTTACGCGCGAAACTTTCCAACGTATCGTTCCATACACTGGTGCGATGAGAGCCCGGCAAGGAATCGTGGTGGTAATGGAGATTGAAGGTTATACCTTCGGAATCGGATACGGATCTGAGGTAGTCGATATCGGTTTCTGATAATTTTTCAGCATTGTGATGTTTCCCATGCAACTCAACGGCATTGAAATCATGTTCAACTGCGAAATCGATCATTGCGCTCAGTGGTTCATCGTCGTGCAGAAGTGAGACGACAGAGAGCTTTGGCATGTGAAATCCTTCTTTGATTTACGAGATCTGGCACGTCACCAGCCACATCACCTTCTCACACCACATCCATTTTCTATACTACTAAGAGTGCAAAGACCCGCCACGATAGTATCGTGGTACGGGTTCCAGAACCTGGTCGACTGTCTGCCCTATGCCAAACATCGAATACGGCGATTACGTGAAATTTTCGTTCTTCAAGGCGCGTCCGTCTTGGAAACTACTGTCACCTGATCACAAGTCACGACTGCGTGAAGAGTTGATTTCAACGATCCGTGAGGCAGGAGACGCGACAGATGCGCCACTTTCATGCTTCAGCACGGTTGGCACTCGAGCCGATGTCGATCTGTTGCTGTTCCAGAACGCACCGGACGTAGATACTTTCCACACCACAGCCGCAATGATCAACCGGTCAGATGCATCAGCACACTTCGATCAGCCATATTCTTATCTCTCGCTTCGACGCAAAACCAGATACAAGCATGGCGGTGGCAATCCCGATGTGGTGCGCAGGAAGAAACGTTACTTCATCGTCTATCCCATGACCAAAACTCGCCTGTGGTACGGATTATCGATGCCTGAAAGGCAAGAAATGATGAATGATCATTTCAGAGTTGGACACAACTATCCAGGAGTAACCATCAACACGACCTACTCCTTCGGCATTGATGACCCCGAGTTCGTAGTCGCGTTCGAGACTGACGACCCTTCAGAGTTCGTCTCGCTGGTTATGGACCTGCGCGAAGTGCCGGGCGCGCAGTACACGGCATCCGAGACGCCGATCTTCACAACTATACGGACTGCACTGCCCGAGGCGTTGCAAGCGATCGGTTAGGGTTCATTAAACGTTCAAGCCAGGCTCAGAACTGTCGTAGTCGTAGTCGTAGTTCAGAGCGATGTACTCTTGTTCGTCTTCAGGAACCTGGTCTTCCGGGAAGATTGCGTTTTCCGGACACACAGGTTCACATGCAGCACAATCGATGCACTCATCAGGGTTGATGTACAGCATCCGATCGCCGGGCTTTGAATAGATGCAATCGACTGGACAGACGTCGACACATGAGCCGTCCATCACGTCCACGCATGCTTTGGAGATTATGTATGTCACCGTCTAGCAGCTCCCATCGCTAAGTGACGATCAATCAAGACCGAGCGGCGAATATGCAACCCGCATCACTCCATCCGGTTGTTTGCTTGTTAATTTAACCACCGCCACCGCAATTACCGTCGCCACCGCAGGCGCATCCGCCAGCGAAATTCGGGTTGGAAATTACGAAACCAGAGCGTTGAAAGCCCTCTACGTAGTCAATGCTTGAGCCAGTGATGAGCGGTATGCTCTGCTCATCTACCAAAGCCTTCACCGTCCCATCTTCCAGCGAAGTATCGTAGATGCCCGGCTCGTCTTCTAGTCCGAAAGCATATTCTACGCCGCCTTGCGGGGTCGATGAAGCTGAAATGCGCAAGAAAGAATCTGTAGCGTCTTGCTCTGACATCACCTCCGACAACTTTTCCAGGGCCGCAGGAGTGAACGAAACTATCGCAGTCTGTGGTTCGATCGTCATCTTTTCCTACTCTCTTTTGCGTCGTTTCGGAGCGGATACGTTACAGATAACCGTCGTCATGCACCTTCGCTAGAGGTTAGACTTGGCAAACGACCGCTCTACAATTAAAATTGTAATGCAACCGTTCCAAGAGTTCAGGCCGCATTCTGTTCAATCTCATCGGTGTAGGGCGGGTTGCAACTCAATAGTTTCTTTCACGCAATCGCTCTATATAATAGGATGGTGCGCGCTTTTTCGTCTGATTCAGAGGCATAATTTCCGAGTTAAGTCAAAACTGGCTCTAGTTCGCTTCGATTCACTCGTTCGCGTGCATCAGGTGTAGAAGGCAATTTCAACTGACTGCCAAAGGATAACCAGCAAAACAGGAGCACATTCTGAATGGATGCAATAGATCGTCAAATCATCGCCGCGCTGAGTGAAGACGGAAGAGCCGCGAACGCAAAGATCGCCAAAAAGGTGAAAGTCAGTGAAGGAACAGTTCGTAGGCGTCTCAAGAAACTGACGAGCGACGATACGATCAACATCGTTACGGTCCAAAACCCCCAAAAGATGGGATTCCAATCGGAAGTACTCATCGGCGTCCAAGTCGAGCCTGACATGCTTGAAGAAGTAGCATCTAGGATGGCAGAATTCAAATACACTACCTTAGTCAGCATCACAACCGGCACCTACGATGTCTTCGCCTGGGCTACTCTGCCTAATGCCGAAGAACTCGGCGAGTTTATCCGAGAGCACGTGGGCAAAACACCGGGAGTGCAACGAACCGAAACCTTCGTATCATTGGGAGTCCGCAAGCGAACATACAGCTTGCCGATCGAAACCTAAACCTGAACCTGAAGTCACATGTTGCAACGCTCTTGTCGGCGCGCATTCTGATGCCAGATGAATAGTTCAATTTACACAGAGCAACGGTCCGGGATCTCGGTAACGCTAGGGCCATCCTTATTCGAGTGGCTGTTTCCCGAATCCAAAACCATCCACAAGGCAGTTGCCGCCATCGCTTGCATCGCATTCATCGTGATCGCCAGCAAAATCAGGTTCTACCTGCCTGATAATCCGACGCCGATCACGTTGCAGACGTTCGCCATATTGACGACTGCCGGCGTCATGGGCGCCCGATGGGGTTTAGGCTCTGTGCTGGGATACATCGCCATCGGGGCGCTAGGGTTCCCAGCGTTCGCAAATCAAGCTTGGCAGATCACATCACCAGTCGATGGTTGGAATTACCTGTCCGGTGTGACCGGCGGGTACTTGATAGGCTTCCTTCTCGCAACGCTGCTAGCCGGGTACCTTAGCCAGATAGGTTTCAATCGATCAAATTCGCTATGGGCAAACATGCTCGGAACCCTATCCCTGTACCTGCCAGCTATCATCTGGCTGGCAATCGGAGATTTCGGCTGGCCAGCCGAAGGCAAGCTGCTGATGGACGGTATGTACATCTATCTGCCGGGCGACCTTTTCAAGGTGCTTGCAGCATCCATCGCCCTCGCCGGTCTTTGGAAATTAGCCGACAATCGCAGGTCTGGATTGGAATAACCCGCAGCAGTGCAGGTCATCTGGTCCAGACAACCACCGTTTCGGCAATTCGCATTCCACCTCGAATTGACCACGCAGTTTGGCGTGCGACACTAAAAATACTGCGCACCATCAGCTATCCCCCAAACCAGGACTTCCTATGTACAAAGACACAGATTGCGGCGCGCCACGCGCCGCGCACATTGGCAAACAGATCACCGTCGCCGGTTGGGTGCACCGACGACGCGACCACGGCAACGTGGTATTTGTCGATCTGCGAGACCGCACCGGCATTCTCCAGATCGTCTTCAACCCTGAAGTTTCCACTGCAGCGCACCGCCTCGCCGAAGAGATGCGTAGCGAATGGGTCATCCAAGCAACCGGGACGATCCGAGCCCGATTGCCAGGCGCGACCAATCCCAACTTAGACACCGGCGAAGTCGAACTGATCGTCGATGAATCTGGTGTGCTAAACCGCTCCGCAACACCACCATTCGAAGTCGAAGATTCCACCGACGCAGAAGAGGCTACTCGTATGGCCTTCCGGTACATCGACATCAGGCGCCCGGAGATGCTAAACCGTCTTCAACTGAGGCATCACGTCACGCATCTCATATGGGACCATCTAACTGAGCAAGGGTTCACTCAGGTTGAAACTCCGATCCTCATCAAATCCACTCCTGAAGGTGCTCGAGACTATGTCGTGCCTTCCCGAGTTCGCCCTGGTTCTTTCTACGCACTGCCGCAATCGCCACAGCAGATGAAGCAGATCCTAATGGTCGCTGGAGTCGAGAGATATTTCCAGATCGCAAAGTGTTTCCGGGACGAAGACCTACGTGCCGATAGACAACCGGAACATACCCAGCTAGATCTGGAAATGAGCTTCGTGCATCAAGCAGATGTGATGTCGATCGTGGAAGGACTCTACACCCGCATCGTTCAAGAAATCCGACCCGATGCGCGTATTGACACGCCATTCGCGAAGCTCAGCTACGATCAGGCAATCGAGAAATACGGATCCGACAAGCCAGATACGCGCTACGGGCTCGAGATGTCTACAATCACCGATATTGCGGCAAGATCAGATGCCCGAGTATTCCAAGCGATTGCCAAATCAGGCGGCTCTATCCGAGCCTTCTCAGCTCCCGGTTGTGCCAGCTACACACGCCGACAGACCGATCAGCTAATCGATGTCGCAAAGGCCGCAGGTGCCCAAGGACTCGTATACATATCCATCGACGGAGATGCCGTCTCGATTGCCGATATCAGCGATAAGCACATCCGCTCGCCATTGAAAAGCTATCTATCCCTAGAGATAGTCCGAGAAATAGCACAATCCGTGGACGCCTCGCCAGGCGACCTCATACTCATCGTTGCCGGAACTCAGACCATTGCCAACAATGCATTGTCGGCACTACGTACCGAGATGGCGACCAGATTAGGATTGATCGATCCCGATCACTTCCAGTTTGCATGGATATTTGATTTCCCACTATTCGAGCGTGATGAATACAGCGGTGCTTGGTCGCCAGCGCATCACGTATTTTCCGCGCCAAAGCAGGAACACATTCCATTCATAGAAAACGATCCCGGACGCGTCTACGCCGACCTCTTCGATTTGACGTGCAACGGGGTGGAGCTTGGCAGCGGCAGCATCCGCATCCATGACCCCGAACTGCAAATGCGCGTATTCAACGTGATCGGCTATTCGGACACCGAGATCGAAGAACGTTTCGGTCATCTGCTTAAGGCATTTAGATACGGCGCGCCCCCGCACGGCGGCATGGGGTTAGGGTTGGATCGAATCACCGCCATGCTGGCAGGTCAATCCAACATCCGAGAAGTCATCGCCTTTCCTAAGACGCAATCGGCTTGGGACCCGCTGTTTGACGCTCCGTCTCAAATTGCAGATGAACAGCTCAAAGAGTTGAGCATCTCAATCGATGCCAACGATTAATCGTGTCTGAAAGTCGCAACACAAACTTGTCAATCTTTCCCGGCGAAACGATGATTTAGAATCGAGGAGTTGCAACTCTTCGATTTCGCCGTCGATTCGTAGATTACTGCGTTGCAGATGACGCGAATCGACCGGCCGGAAATCACAAGGCGAAAGATACTGGTTTGAACGTCTCACGTGAAAGCACAGAAAATGGCGAGATAGTGCTCCGTCTCGAAGTCGATTCCGAACGCGTCGGTCGGCACATGAACGCTGCAGTGCGACGCGTCGCTCAACGCGTGAACATACCTGGTTTCCGCAAAGGCAAAGCACCGCGTGCCATCCTGCAAAACTACGTTGGCAAAGATTACCTCGTAGAAGAAGCGATGGAATCCTTGGTGCCCGAAGCAGTCGGCGACGCCGTCAAACAGGAAGAGATCACACCCTTCGCAACGCCGCGCGTCAACATTGAACAAACTGAACCGTCTGTGACTATCGTCGCTACGGTGCCGCTGCAACCTACAGTTGTCCTCGGCGACTATCAATCGATACGATACGACGACCAACCAGACGAGGTGACGGACGAGGACGTAGACAATCTACTGATGCAACTCCGCCGTACGCAGGCGTATTCGGTGCCGGTTGAACGCGCAGTCCAAGAAAACGACATCGTAAAGATCGATTTGATCGTTCACGCCGATGAAGAGTTGATATGGGATGTCAAAGATGAAGAGTTCCAACTGATTCTGAACGTTGAAACTTACGGTGAAGTGTTGGTGGGAATATACCAAGGCATCGTCGGGATGTCGACCGGCGACGAAAAAGAGTTTTCATTCCCGGTACCCGAAGGCGGTGATACTTCTCGCTTTGCCGGCAAAACAACTCACGTCAAAGTCGTGTTGAACGACATCCGCGAAGAGTTTATTCCTGAACTAGATGACGCGATGGCCGTAACCGCCGGGGTCCCGGAAGTCGAAACTGCCGAACAGTTGACGCAACACGTGAGATCACAGCTCGAACAGAGCGGCGAACAAAGGTTTCTGGAGAATATTCAGAGAAAACTCATAACCGATGTCGTCGAAACGAGCGAGTTCACCATCTCACCCATCGTTCTCGAATACGAATCCCAAAACGTGCTTCAACGACACATACGGGAATTGCAAAGGATCACAGGGCGTGAAGGGCAGCCAGTATCCGCCGACGACATTTCGGAAGAAGATATCAACCGCGCCAACACAATCGCTGAGAGAGATATCAAAAACGCTCTCGTAGTCGAAGGACTCGTCAAGGCAGAGAACATCGAAGTTACAGATGACGACATCGTCGCCGAGATACAACGAGTGAACGAAGCCGCAACCTCTGAAGAACAAAAGTTTGATGACAATCCCTCAACCCGTGAATCTATCAAGTCCCTCCTGCAGCGACGACGCACCATCGACAAAGTAGTCGACATAGCTCGCGGGATGCATGGCGAAACACCAACCGAAATACAGGAAACCGAATAACTAGCACCGATTCAACTGACATCGAACGGAGACTAAACTCGCATGACTCAAATCACAACACCGCAAAACCTTATCCCAATGGTCATCGAGACTGGCGGACGGGGCGAGCGCGCATACGATATCTACTCGTTGCTGTTGAAAGAACGAATCATCTTCTTAGGCACTCCCATCAACTCCGCCGTCGCCAACACCATCGTCGCACAGATACTCTACCTCGCCGCCGATGATCCCGATCGCGACATCAACATGTACATCAACTCGCCAGGCGGTTCGGTGTACGATGGAATGGCGATCTACGACACCATGCAACTCGTGACCTGCAACATATCAACCATCGCCGTCGGGCTCTGTGCCAGCTTCGGCACCGTCCTTCTCGCCGCCGGCACCAAAGGCAAGAGATACGCACTGCCAAATTCAACCATCATGATGCACCAGCCATGGAGCGGAATGCAAGGGCAGGCCGCCGACATCGAAATCCACGCCCGCGAAACATTGAGAATCCAAGACCGGCTACGGCAGATCATCGCCGATCATACCGGGCAACCTTACGAGCAGGTGGCTCGGGACAGCGACCGCGATTTTTGGATGACTGCCGAGCAAGCGGCCGAATACGGTCTAGTCGACGAGGTTCACTACTCCAACGACAGCGCGCTCAACACAAAAATGATAGAAGCTGGAGCCGCATAACTGCGATACTTCATTGATTGGGAAACATCACAGCGTCGATAAACAAGCCTTTGCATGAACAACAACGGCGACAGAACCTCCATTCAGAGAGGACGAGTACAGAAGCGTTGCTCTTTCTGCAAAAAGCAGCAACGTGAAATTCGTATGCTGATCGCCGGACCAAACAGCATCTTCATCTGCGATGAGTGCGTCGAACGTTGCCAGGGCATCATCAGGCAGGCTACGCAAGCTCCAAAATCTAGTCGCGCCACGCCCGATTCAAAATCACCGACTAATGTATATCCGACAAAACCGATTGAGATTTACGAGCAGCTACAGCAGTTCGTAATCGGTCAGGAAGAGGCCAAAAAGGTCCTCAGCGTCGGGGTATACAACCACTACAAGAGACTCCTTGCAACCCAGCAGACCAGCGAAGACGACGGCGTAGAGCTGCAAAAAACCAACATTATGCTGGTCGGTCCTCCCGGTTGCGGAAAGACGTATCTGGCGCAAATCATGGCGCAGATACTCAAAGTGCCATTCGCCATAGTAGATGCCACATCAATCACCGAGGCCGGTTACGTGGGTGAAGATGTCGAGAACATCCTTTTACGCCTGTTGCAAGCCGCCGGTGGAGATGTTGCAAAGGCCGAGCGCGGCATCATATACATCGACGAAATTGACAAGATCTCTCGCAAAGATGCCAACCCATCGATCACCCGAGACGTCTCTGGTGAAGGCGTTCAACAGGCACTCTTGAAGATCCTCGAAGGCAACATAGTCAATGTTCCTCCCCATGGTGGTCGCAAACATCCGCATCAAGAGTTCATACAGATCAACACTGAGAACATACTATTCATTCTCGGTGGCGCATTCGATGGCATCGACCAAATCATCCGCAAACGGGTCCGGACAGCTATAGACGGCAACACGATCGGATTTCGTACCAACGCCATCGTCGACGCCTACGCATCATTGCAAGGCGGCTCAAACAACGGCAATCGTGATCTGACCAGTGTTACGCCGGAAGACCTGCGAAACTACGGATTGATCCCCGAATTCATCGGCCGCATACCAGTGGTTGTGGGACTATCGGACCTCACACTGGAACAATTGGTGCAAGTGCTGCAGGAACCGAAGAACTCGATCGTTTCCCAATACGAAAAATTGTTCGATATCGATAACGTAAAACTAGAATTCTCAGATGATGCCCTAACCGCCATCGCCGAAGAATCTCAAACTCGAGGCATGGGCGCCAGAGGTTTGCGATCAATCGTCGAGGCGGTGCTGATGGATGCGATGTATGCCCTACCATCCTGCTCAGCAGCCGTAAAATGCATCGTAACCAAGGAAACCATCCTCGAACATGCACAACCAGATATCATCGACGCAGAAGGAAACCATATCGATCCCAACAACATTACCGTATCCGAAGCAGCGTGATTGTCTGAATTGTGATTTTCCTCTGATTTGGATGATCAACGATGATTTTGGTATGACCTAGACCGATCGGCGTAACCCAGCTTCGATGAAGGCACGTTCAAAAACTAATCATTGATCACTGAAATCATTTCGATCATAGGAAAATCACAATTCAGACGTGGTTCCAAATGCCCATCCACGTAACCATAAACGGCCGCAAACTTGAACTCCCTGAACCAGTTCGCCTCGATGTCTATCTGGTAGAGAAGGGACTTGGCGGAAGACGCCTAGCAGTAGCTCACAACTCCCAAGTAGTACCCAGCGATCAGTACGCAGACAGAATAATCAACGATGGAGATACGCTGGAAGTCGTCCGTCCCGTAGGCGGAGGATAAGGCTCTACTCAACTACGCAGACTGCACCAGTGGCAGTATCACCGGAGAACTCTGACCGGTAACGGTGACATCCGACTACGGTGAAGGTATGGGAGCCGCAACAGACTTCCGGGTTGAATGCAGACTTCCAGCGGTCCATCGTGTCCCACTGTTCAGCTTCGCCATCGAAACTGGTGGCACTGGTAGCACTGCTACGAGGGTTCTCCCAAGTTACAGTTGTTCCTACTTTAATCTTGATAACCTCTGGTTCGAAGAAGGCGGGATCGGCCATTATGACGGTTACTTCGCCTTCTAAAGCAGGCCCTTCCGGAACTTCTATCTCTACCGCTTCTTCTCCCTCTTCTTGCGCGCTTTCAGATCCGGCTTCTGAACCAACAGCGGCACCTCCGCCATTCGCACCTGCCTCAGCGGCTTGCGCAGTGGCTCTGGCTTGAGCAGTAGCTTGCGTCTGTGCAGCAATCGTATTCTTGCCGACTGTAATACCTGCTTCCGGATCCCCACCAGCTGCTATCACAGCCTCAGCAGTGGCTGTGGAGTTCAAGACTCTCTGCTCGGCTTCAAAGGTCTGGATCGTCTCAAATTGTGTGGCATCGCTACCGCAAGCAGTGATGGCAGTCGCAACGGTAAGAACCGCCCACACTGCGATCAAGAGTGCAACTTTGTTGATCGTCATCAATACACTCCTCATTCAGATTTAAGCCACCTGCCGCAATCGCGGGTCCAATCGGTCGCGCAACCAATCCCCAAAGAAGTTCATCGACAGCACGACAAGGAAGATCGCAAATCCTGGCACCAACGTCAGGTGAGGTGCTTCAAGGATGTAGTCACGCCCCTGGTTAGTCATCACACCCCATGCCGGCGTCGGTGGTTGAATCCCGGCACCTACGAAACTGAGAGTAGACTCCGCAAGAATCAATCCGCTCGTATTCAAACTGGCTACCACGATCACTGTGTTCATGATACCCGGCACCAAGTGTCGCCAAATGATGCGGACATCTGAAGCTCCAGCCACTCTGGCCGATGCGACGTAATCCAGTTCGCGCAATACAAACACCTGCGCTCGAATCACACGGACAAAGCCGACCCAGGCTACCAGCATCAGTACGAACAACAACATATCGACCTTCCAGACCAATATATCAACCTTCGTGCCGAACAACTGGGTTACAACGATTGCGACCATGAGGAACGGTAACGCGTTCCAAATATCGACGAAACGCGTGACAACCTCGTCAAAAATCCCTCCGTAGTATCCGCTGAACAAAGCGACTGCTGTGCCAAGGATCATCCCGGACGTGAGCGAAAACGTTACTACGGCGATCGATATCCGAGAGCCGTGCAACAACCTGCTGAAAATATCTCTGCCCGCGTGGTCCGCGCCAAGTATATGCAACTTTCCGCATTGTTGGATATTCTGGGAGACCGAATTTCCGGCCGGGTCAATCAGCTCGCAAGCCCTGAAGCTGAGTTCCTCTATTGTCGTCCCACCTAGAGGAATATATGCCGCACGCGATTGTTGCCACAGACCAAGATTACGGTCATGAGAAAACCCTTTGTCACGCGGAAATGGAGCAACATACGGACCGATGATTGCAGCGACAAGCAGCAACACCAAGATGATCACCGGGATGATGGGATACCGGCGCAGGTAGTACCAACCCTTGAAGAGAGGGTTGCGCGTACGACCATACCTTACCGTCGGATCGTCAGGAATAGCACCTGCATCAGCCAGAGTGTTATCAGTTCGCTCTACTTCAGTCGCCATATCGAAATGCCTCGCAATCCGCGATTGATTTGAAATCTAAATCCTTGTCTATCTCAGCCGAACCCGCGGGTCGATGACTGTGTATAGCAGGTCTGCCACTGTTGCAAAGACCAAGAAATACACCAAAAACACTACCACTGTGCCCAAAAGCAATGGGAAGTCGTTGTTTTGAACCGCCTCTTGTAAGGCTACTTGACCGATGCCAGGCCACGAAAACACGATCTCGACAACCAACGCGCCGTTCAAAAAGCCAGCGAACAGCAAGAGCATCGAAGTAATCGGCGCAATCAACGCATTGCGGAGAGCATGCTTGAATATGACTGTTGTGTTTCCAACACCCTTCGCTCTAGCCATCTTCACAAACTCAGAATCGAGAATCTCCAACATGGAAGAACGTGTTAAGCGCATCAAGCCAGCCGCCGATCCCCAGCCGAGAGCGAGACATGGCAGCACATACTCTTTCCAGCGAAGTTCGTCCGGCGTTCGTCCGCCAGCCGGCATCGCGAAAATCCTTAAGAACGCAAAGGCACTGTCTTCTGAAATCGACGTTAGAGTCACCGAAAATATCCAGATCATCACGATTGCAGTGACAAACGCTGGCGCAGCCTGACCTACCAGAGCTACAAATCGGGCAAGATAGTCAAATATGCCACCTCGCCAAACCGCCGCAATTACACCCGTCGGGATACCCATCAGAACGGCGATCAACCAACCTCCAACCCCCAACTGAACTGTAGCCCCAAGACGTCCCTTGATGATGTCCCAGACGGCGATCTGCAACCCTAATGAAACACCAAAATCAAGCCGAAATACTCGGCCAAGCCAATCTATATATTGTGAGTTTGTGCAATCTGGCGGAAAATCTGATAATGAACACGTCGGAAGAAATGCCGGACGGTTGAAACCCAATCTGTCACCCAATCGATCCCAACTCTCTTGGGTCAGACCATACCCGCTTTGAGGAACAAAAATTTCACGGGGGTCTTTTGGGTTGACGTGGACAAGAATAAAGATAGCCAACGTGGCACCTAAAACCGACACCAACGAGGTGAACATTCGTCCTGCCAAGAATCTAAACATTGCTGGCTCCCGGATCTATGTGAATAAGACCCTTAATTCCTCTGTAGGTGTCATGCCGAATCGTTGACCCGTCAACCGTCGCGTTGATAAGCCAAGAATGGCTACCGCGGGCGATTTTCAAGATCAAGCTTAGTGATCGAAACGCAATCCGATCCTAACGAGATTCAAACTGCTGAAGGATGATGATGCCCGGATATCTATATCCGTATCCGGAACATCAAATCCTCTAGAGATCAGCATCGGGTTGAACGATCAGGTACGAGAGTGCCGGTTCACAGCACCACTCACACCTGATCGTTCGAACCATTCATACTTCTATCTCGGTTCTACCTGAGTACGATGAACTCAGGGTTGCTCGAGATGTTGCTGTAGTGCTGCTGACGACCGTTCCAAGAAGCGATCCTCGGTCCTGCGACCACGCCCTTAGGAACTTCAACGACACCAGCGTACTGTACCCAGTACATTGACCAGTCAACCCACTCGAGGTGCTTCTGCTCGCGGACTGCTTTGTCCTGCTCGCCGAGAATCTCGAAGAGCCACTTGGCGCCTGGCTGCGACTCGAAGCCAACTCCCCAACCTGGTCGGCTGGATGAAGTGTCAACCGTCGGCATCGGCCAGTCTAGCGGGTAAACGTTCGAGTGTACGTCGCCGTTCTTGAAGACCGGCAAGTACTGGACACGTCGGCGCATCCTCTGCGAGATGACTCCGCCGTAATCCTCGATCAGCTGCTCAATCTCGATACCGAGTTGCTCCCACTGCGAAGTGATGTAGTCTGCCACTTCAAGACTGACCTCGCCAATTTCAGCGACGTAAGCCTGTAGAGTCATGCTCTCGATACCTTTGCGTCGACCATTCTCCAACGGATATCCAGCAGCAGCCAACAGTGCGTCTGCCAATGCTAGGTCACCGTTCGGGTATTCCCACGGGACACCATTTTCGAAGATGGTGCCAGCAGTTTCCGCCGGACAATCAATTCGGTTGCCCAGCCAGTCCCAACAACCGGTCGTGCGGTCAGGGTCCCAGCCTGGGAAGTGCGGGCCCATGTACTCGGAGTAGATGGGCGAACCCTTGCCATCAAGGTAGACGTTGTTGATCTCGTTACGGTCGATTGCAATTGCCTGTGCTAGACGAACCAGGCGAGCCTGCTCCATGTCGCTGATGCCTTCAGGGTTGTCGGTGTCAGAGTACGGTGCGTTGCCGCATCGCTCACGACCGGGTCCGTCGCCATCCGTGCAAGGCGCGTCTATCGTGCCCCAAGGGTTACCGATCCATGGGAAGTCTTCCGTATATGGACCTTCGTTCGGACCGGATCCACAACCGTTGTCAATCGCCGCGCTGGTGCGCTCGTCGCCACAAGCCCAGGGCTCTAGCGGTTCGCCAGTTCGGACGTGCGAGTGTTCCCAGAGAAGACCCGGATACATGATCGATTGACCAACGAAACCGCCAGGCATCGTCTCTAGGAAGCGGAAGCCTTCCTGAACAACGCCGGGAACCAGTTTGAAGTCGAGGGTAGCCAAGTCTGCTTCGCCGTTGCGGAGCATGGCGATACGAGTGTTGTTCTCGCCGACCTGGATCTGCGTGAACTTGTCAATGCTCGGAACCTGTCGCCAGTGGTCGTCCAATGCCTCAGTCGTGCAACGGTCGCCAGGGATGCAGTGTCCTTGTACGAACGAACCAGTTCCGATGTGATGCTCGCGAGCCCACTCAACACCCATGCTGTCGGCGTGGGCTAGGTAGTAAAGACCACGTGCTGCGCTCAAACAGCCGAACTGCGAAATCGGCAGGCAGAAGTAGACCGGCGAAACCAGCCCAATCTCTACTGTCCAATCGTCAACTTTTTCGGCTTCCAAGAAGATAGCAGCGAGATCGCCAGAGTTTCCGTATGTGGTGTCAGGGTTGGTAGTCGCGTTCGACTCGTTGAAGTAGCGAACTACGCTGTCGGCGTCAGCGACGCCGAAGTCCATGTCCTCATAGCCAACTGGTGAGTTGAACGGGATACCGGTGCCGTCAGGGCCTTGCTTCATGGTCATGCGAACACGAGTTCCAGCCGGGTCGATGTCCCAAGTATCCACCAGTTCAGGTGTCATCGGGTCACCGTTGTTGAACACATAGAAGTACTCTTCAATTCCACCGGCGTGGGTGGGCGTTCCGGCGTACGGACCAATGGTCGGCAAGCCGATAACTGCGCTTACTCTACGGACTGCGAAGACGACTTCATTTTCGACTTCCATAGTTTCGGGAGCCATTGCTGGAACAGCAGTAGATGCCGGAGCAGCAGTAGCTGCTGGAGCAGCATCTTCGGCTGCTTCACCTGCCATCGCAGGTGCCGCAGTGGCGGCAGGTGCTGCTGCCGCAGCCGCGCGGGCTGTGGCTGCCGGTGCTGCAGTAGCTGCTGGTGCGGCGGCTTCGGCCGGACGCGCGGTGGCTGCCGGGCGGGCTGTTGCCGGCTCTTCGGAACTACCGCAGGCAAGTCCGAAAGCAGTCGCTGCTATCGCTACCGTCAAGGGCAGGAATCCCCACCGCCTGATTAGATAACTTAGTTTCATTCATGAACCTCCTGTATTGAGCCGGCAGGGTTGGTTCTCCATTTAGACACGGTCACCCGCATCTAGACCTCACCGGTCATTCAAATCGCCGAAACAACAAGGACGGCGCGTGTAACTGCGCACAGTGTACAGCATCATCTATGTATCGCGGCTTACAATACGCGGGTAAATCTAGCATCACATCTGCCGTTTGTCAACCTCAAACGGCCGATTCTCAACCAAACCCCACGAAATGAACATCGATTACACACCTGAATCCACATCTCGATCGTCCCTCCAACTCAAGGGCAAAACCATCATCATCACCGGTGCCAGTTCCGGCATCGGCCGCGCGACGGCAGAAGTTGCTGCCAAACATGGCGCAAACGTAGTCATAGCCGCACGCAGAGCAGAACTATGCGCCGAAGTCGCACAAAACATCGTCGATAACGGCGGAAACGCCACCTACATCGCAACCGACGTAACAAACACCGACGATGTGAAACAGATGACCCGCCACGCCATCGATCAATTCGGAGGCGTAGATGGCGCATTCAACAACGCCGGCGTGCTACTCGACACCGGACGGATCCACGAGATGGACCAAGATGTGTTGCGTCGCTCTTGGGAAGTCAACGTAATGGGCATCTGGCTCTGCATGAAAGCAGAACTGGAAGCGATGATCGAGCTAGGACGCGGCGGAGCAATCGTCAACGATTCCTCTCGCAACGGTCTGCGCGCCGACCTGAAACGTCCGGCATACACTGCCACTAAACATGCAGTGACTGGTCTGACAAAGGCCGCAGCACTCGATTACGCACGCATGAACATACGCATCAACGGCATCTGCCCGGGACCAATTGATACTGAGATGATGCGCTCCGTAGACCGCGGCGATGCAGACATCCGACGTCGAATCG
This sequence comes from Dehalococcoidia bacterium, assembly GCA_965242765.1. Classification (GTDB taxonomy): domain Bacteria; phylum Chloroflexota; class Dehalococcoidia; order Lucifugimonadales; family Lucifugimonadaceae; genus Bin127. The sequence continues at coordinate 926,314 of CBDESY010000004.1, forward strand.
AATCGGCAGTTCCGCTTGCACGTTACGGCAAACCCGAAGAGGTCGGCGAATTGGTCGCCTGGCTGCTATCTGACAACGCCTCATACATCACCGGCCAGATGGTGGGCATCGACGGCGGGCTTCTCGCATCATGATCTACGTAACTGAACAAGAATTGATCGCAGAGATACACGATGCGCCGACTATGGCATGTCTAGTGATCACTGGAGGCGGCGCCAGTGCAATATCTGCCATCTTCAACGTCGCAGGCGCATCAAACACCGTCATCGATGCCCAAGTTCCATACTCCAGTAACGCACTAGCCGAGTACGTCGGGATTGAAGCCAAACAACATGTATCCCAAACCGAAGCAAAAGCGATGGCGGTGCACGCATATCGACGCGCAGCACGTCTGAGCACGCCTGAAATGACATCCAATCGTCTGATCGGACTCTCGTGTACCGCCGCTATAGCTACCGACCGTTTGCGACGTGGAGAAAACCGTGCTCATATCGCATGGCACGATGGCGAACACACCTTCACTTACTCCATCGTCATGCAAAAAGGAGCGCGGAATAGGCAAGGCGAAGAGACGGTCTGCAGAGGAATCATCCTAAATGCGCTCTCCGAAGCATCGCGCATCGAATCTAGAATCCAAATCCAACTGCTAGAGGGCGAGAATGTCGGACGGTTCGCAGATTGAACAGGTAGTAACCGGGAAATTGACTTTCGCGGTCCACCAGACGCCGCAAGGGTGGACACAGCTGCCCGTGCGCGATCTCATCATGCTTTCAGGTTCTTTTCGTCCTCTGCATCGCGCGCATCGAGCACTGCTGAACGCCGCCCAGGAAGTCGCTGGTAGAGATCTGCTTCCCTGCTTCGAGATATCCGTGCGCAACGTGGAAAAACCCGACATCGCGATAACTGAATTGCAACAGCGCATCACCCAGTTCCAAAATGCAGGCGACATCGTAGTCATAACTAGGTCTGCAACGTTCCTGGAAAAAGCGCGGTTGATGCCGGGATCTACCTTCGTTATCGGATACGACACCGCCGTCCGACTCTTCGACGACCGTTTCTACTCGGATACGATTTCATCAGCACCTGAATCGCCCAGCATCGCGGCGATGAACGAAATCAGGTCTTTGCACTCTAACTTCATAGTGGGGGGTAGACACGACGAATATGGCACATTCAAAACCGTTCGCGACCTGCAGATTCCTTCAGGATTTGCGTCTATGTTGAAAGAAATCCCCGAGGAACTGTTTGCTGACGAGATCTCATCGACTTGGATTCGAAAGAATGCGTCGATGCCTAACGCCTGAAGCCTTACAATCGTGATTTGGATTAGTTCACGTAACACAACAAGAATAGGAAATCGCCATTGACTTCCCAGAAAAATCCACGCGCCGCATCGGCCTATGTGAATCCTCTGTTCATCAACCGCTGGTCGCCAAGATCTTTTTCTGAAGAGCCGCTGACTGATGACGAAGTAGCCTCGATTTTCGAAGGCGCACGTTGGTCGCCATCGTCCTTCAACCGCCAACCGTGGCTATTTGTATACGAAACTGACGGTCCGGACCGTGAGGTGTTCGATTCAATCTTGATGCCGGGAAACCAAGTTTGGGCGACTAATGCTCCATTGATCGGTTACATCTTCGCAAACACCAAAACCGCAGAAGGACGTCGGCCACGAACCTCCGAGTTCGACACTGGCGCCGCATGGATGGCCCTAGCATTGCAAGCGCAATCGCTAGGCATCTACACCCACGCCATGGCGGGGATCGACTACGATACCGTCTACGAGAAGCTTGGAGTCTCCGATGAGTATTACACTGCGCTTTGTGGATTCGTCGCCGGCAGGATAGGGCCGCGTGAGGCGTTGCCCGACGAGCTGCAAGAGCGCGAGTCGCCTAACGATCGCAAGCCGACCAGTGAAATCGCACACAAAGGTGTGATGCGAAACGGATGATTGCCTGCCGGTTTTGGGATTCGGTTGTCTCAAACGTGTGGAATGTTGCTAGTGAGGGGAGTTGCACATTTCATCGCATAATTGCTCCCTTTACCATAAGCATCTGGTCGCTTAACTCAATTCCTACTGCCCGATACCGTTCAAGTGGATCATCGCCCCACTTCCAACCTTGTGGCATCTTGCGATTTAACCCCGCTTTGCTGAGTCTTTGGTCTTCCGTACGCAACAGTACCGCAACGAAACCTGAGTTTACGAGAACATGTCTGATTGTCCTGGTTGAACGATCACTTTGCAACAAACGATCGCGCACTATTCCCGCCGGAATCAGATGCTCATACTTGAATGGCATGCCTTTCCCGTAAAAGCGGCTCCGCGCGTAAGTCTCTGCCAAATCTACATGCCGGAGTCGGAACTCCTCTAGCGCGAAGGCCGAAATGTGATATGAACTGGTCGCCAAAGTATATTTGGCGATCATGTTGTTGAGCAGGTAACCCGCGTCTCCTCGTAATGCGACAACCTCCGGGATCTGAAGCCCAGCGGTTATCCACAGCCTCAGTGCCCTTTGGTCCGCGTTTTCTGAAGTCAGTTTTTGTGTCATCTCAGTCCTGTGTGCTTCTCTGGTGTTACAACACGCTCGCGATGAGGTCTCAAGTGCGTATGTTGATTGCTAAGTCATCGATCCAAATGGTATGTTCGCTTCCGGATGAGTCACGGCATAGTGCGCTTGCCGCAATCCGAACTTCTCTTGCAACTGAACAGTTAACCCACCATCGATCATCAATGTGTGCCCCGTGATGAACGATGCATCGTCGGAGCATAGAAAGGCGATACCTGCCGCAATCTCTTCAGGTTTACCAGTCCGTCGCAACGGGTACTGGTCTGCGAAAAAGGCATGACCAGTCGGATTTTTCTCCCACATATCAGCCAATCCTTCACCGACAATATGTCCGGGGCCGATGGCATTGGCACGGATACTGTCGGGACCGTACTGCACCGCCAACTGACGCGTCAGACCTACGACCGCGGCCTTGCCAGTTTCGTAGACCAACATCCCAGGCTCTTGAAGATACGAATGCACCGATGCAAGATTGATGATCGAGCCCCCGCCAGCGGCGCGCATGTGTGGAACTGCGTGCTTCGCGCCCAAGAACAATGCCTTGACCAAGACGTCGATGCCATAATCCCAATCTGCTTCTTCAACTGAGACCGCATCGCCATGGATGCGCGACTCGCCAGATATCACGCTGAAAGCGTTTTGAACCAAGATGTCTAACCGTCCGAAAACATCTACAGTCTCTTCAACCATTCGGCTACAATCACCAGACGATGAAACATCGATGTGTGATGACGTAGCGGTACCGCCAGAATCGATGATTCGTTTTACGTTGGCCGCCGCGGCATCATCATCGATATCGGCGATGAACACTTGCGCGCCCTCGTCAGCTAGTCTTCGTGCCGTCGCGCCACCGATACCCAACGCCCCGCCAGTGATCAAGGCTGCTTTTCCATCAAATCTAGCCATTCGCCGTTACCTCCAGATGGTCGATATTATCTGCGTGTGATGATACAGGTATCCATTGAATCGGCACCATCGGTGCATCGCTATGACTATCGATTCAGAACTGATTGAAGAGGCGTCAAGCCGAGCGCCAGCATCGGCCGCCAAAGAACTGTTGCGATTGGCCGGTTTCCGTGACACCGAAGTCCAAAGCTGCAAACCGTTAGCGGGCGGCAATCCGGAAATGTCGCAAGTGTTTCGTGTTTGGGTCGATGGAAGCGACAGATTTCCTCCAACAGTTGTGATGAAGCTCCCCGCGAAGGACCCGGCACATCGCAAATTACAGGCGAACAACGGCAGCTATGCGCGCGAACTCAACGTATATGGCATTTTGCGCAATCTGCAAGGCAGCTTTCAACCACGCCTATGGAGCCACATCTATGACGACGATTCTCGAACCGCGGCGCTGCTGATAGAAGATTTAGGCAAATTGCCCAAACGCAGCGAATTCAACATCCAGATCATGCAAGAAATCATGTCTAACCTGGCAGGCATACACTCGAGTTTTTGGGAACAGAACCAGCTGGGAAGCCAATGGTGGATGCGAAATGAACCCCATGCGGACATCTTCAATGAAGATACCGATCAGTTTGCACCAAACTGGGAGATATTGACTGCGTCTAAAGAGTTGCATCCTTACGATCAGCCGTATGTCAATCAGGTCGGACGTTTCGTGGCTGCAAATCTGCTCGAAATCCTCGGCGAATTGGACCACCGTCCTCGCACCCTGACCCACGGAGATCTGCATACAGAAAACATGATGCTGCGAAGCAGTGAAGGCATAGCAGAGCCGGTTCTGATCGATTGGCAAGACGCAGTTTTCAGCGGAGCAAGCAGCGATGTAGCCAAGTTTCTTTCGACAACCCTGACACCTGAAGACCCTGCCGATAGTTTTCAGGCACTGATATCTAGATATCACACATGCCTAAGCGCAGAGGTCCAAGCCGAGTATCCATTGGACTTCTATAGGCGCGACATCATGCTGGCACTGTTAGGCACATTCGCCAACTATGTCATAGCCGCAACTACAGAACTGTCCGACGCTCGCGAGCCGGGCACAATCAACAGTTCTCTGAAACGCGTTTCAGCAGTAATCAACGTCGTGCAACCTCTCCATACCCTTGCAGGCTGAGCCTCCGTCAAACCGCAATGATTTTTCAGAGGTTTCGTCAGCTAAAAACTGTGGGTGCGACTGCTCTTGGTGAAGTCCAAGTCATGCCTACGAGAGCCGTCCCGAAGCATCACCAGGGTATCGGAATAACCCATCACCCGACTCTCGTACTCCTCTTCTTGGTTCAGTGCGAATCCGCCACGTCTTGAAACGATCTCACCGTTCGAAAAGAATCCAGCCATTGGCATGTCGTTGAAATGTTCGGCTATGATCTTTGCGTCGTGATGGTCCTCTTCGAACATTCGATAGCCACGCGCGACCGAGTTGAAACATAGCATGGCATCAATGTTCCTGTCATGCTCCCGAATCTGTGTCGCATAGCGGTCCAAGTTTTCAATCAGCCTGCGAGACGCCAATTCGCTGTCGCGTACGTGGAACTGGAGAGCCTGGCCATCTTCAACCAAGTCGCCGATCATCATGGCGCCAGTCTCTTCATCCATTTCCATGATGTTGCGCATAACGTAATCCGGGTCGAGCAACATCCCGCTGGATTCGAGTCCAACGACTAGCGACCGCTTCATCCGCAGCTGGCTAAGCGGATCCGCGTTCAAGAATATCTCTTCCAATACCGACATCGGATTGCGGTTATCCAGCTGATGTATCTCATTGCGGTTAGATTTGGTGATCACCATGCTGGGACCGATCGGTTCTTCACTACCGGAAACTATGGTTTCGGCATCAAAGGTATTCTTCATCAATAATCCGACAGCACCGTGGTGCCGCAACTCGTTGCCTAGAAGCATCCGATTCTCGCCGTACTCATGGCCACCGCTCACCAAAGCACCGAACTTCATCACCGATGGGTAGGCAGAATCGAGTATCGACAACGCAGACTCGGTCGAAACCGTCAATGGATCGATAAAGATCAACATCAATCCATCGTCGAAGTCCGAAGGATCGGCTCCGATAGCTTCTATGAGCGTATCTGGGTCTTCGCCCTTTCCGCCAGCTTGTTTATCCGAGAACGCGAACGGGTGCAGTGCATTGGTATCGCTACTCGCTGCAAGTACAGCCATCGCGGGGCCTGATTCCAATTCGCGTCCGCCGCCGATAATACCGGAGCCGGAGCATCCCACTAAGACTTGAGCATCAAGAAGTCTTCTGACTTCAGGCACAGCATCCTCAAACTTCGGGTATTTGGGCGCCGATGCGAACAGCAGCACCAGGTCGGGGGACACACCGCCTAACTGCGATTTGATCTGATCACACATCCCCTCGATTTCGCCGGGCTCATCGTAATTTTCGCATATCGCTCCCGCGAAACGTCCGTCATTTGATCGTGTTTGGCGCTGACCAGTAAGGCGAAGCGAGGTAGACGGCGCCGATATGCTCGATTTTGTACTCCACTTAAACTCGGCCTGCATGAAGCATCCTTCTTTGGATAGACTATTGGACTTCGAGTGTCGCAATCCCTCGAATACGATTGCGGCACTGGGGATTATGCGTGATGTTGATTTTGGCAAAACGCAGAGCGCTGAAACAATATCGTCGGATACGACTCTGCCTCAATCTGCAACCGGCGTCACATCCGCGCAAGTGCCTTGCCAGCAGCTTCTATCGTGCGATCAATCTGTTCATCGGTATGTGCTGAAGACATGTGTATGCGACCGTTGGATGATAGCCGCACGCCTTCCCGCATCATCTCAGCGGCGAACCGCACGTAACGCTCAGCATTGCATTTAGTTGCGTGGTCGCGATAGTTGCGAATCTTATCCCCGCTACGATTGAACGAGATTCCAAACACGCTGCCCAGTCCTTGGATATGGATATCCGTCTCCGTCTCTATCCTTAATCGTCTTAGTCCATCAATGAGACGTTCTCCACGCCGATCCAAGTCTGCGTAAAAGGCAGCACCGGCAGATTTCAGGTGCTTCAGAGATGCGTATGCGGCCGATATAGACACGACGTTTGAGTTGAAGCTGCCGCCGTGGTACACCTCGCCACTGCCCAGCAAGCCCATTATTTCTCGCCTTCCAGCAAGCATCGCGATGGGAAATCCTGCCGCGATTGACTTCGCATACGTCGCAAGATCCGGCGTGACCCCCAACAACTCCTGTGCTCCGCCGTATGCCACACGGAAGCCGGTTATCACCTCATCGAATATGAGAAGCGCTCCATGCCGGTGCGTCAGCTCTTTCACCGCTGCCAAATACCCCGGCTCCGGCATGATGCAGTTGGTGTTGGCATTAATCGGCTCCATGATCACGGCTGCTACCTCACCGCGATTGCGCTCAAATGCTGCTTCGAGCAGATCAACATCGTTCCATTGGCAAGGAATTACCTGAACTGCGGCACCAGGATCCATCCCCGCAGATTCTCCGACGGCAATGGGAGAACCTACTGGTCCAGCCTCATCCAATTCAGGATGCACTGAATGATTCACGCTGTCCATCCAACCGTGATAGTGCCCTTCAAAACGGATGAATCTCGATCTTCCCGTGTATCCGCGCGCCAGTCGCAACGCGAGTTGTACGATTTCGGTGCCAGATCCAGCGAAACGGACGGTGCAATCTTCAATCGGCACCGCTTCAGCCGCCATCTCGGCAACTTCCAACTCACGCTCAAATTGGGCCGCTAGAACATAGCCTTTCAGCATGTCTTGGGAGACTTGACGAGATACAAAGACTGGGGCATGACCAAACAAGTTCGGCCCCATGCCTTGCATGTAATCGATGTACTCGTTGCCATCGACATCCCACATCAACGCACCTTCGGCCCGTTCGAAGAATAGCGGCTCACCGCCAGGCTCAAGCAATCTGATTTGCGAAGAGATACCTCCAGCAACAACCTCACGGGCGCGTGCCATTAGCTCTCTAGAATTGCTCAGTTCATTCTGCTGACCGATCATCTGACTTATTCCTCGTGTTCCGGGCTGACTAAACAAAATTCGTTGCCCTCCGGATCGTGCATCACGATCCACTGCGTGCCGCCATACTCACGTTTAGCCACTAGGGTACCGCCTAGATCTACGATCCTTGCAGCATCCGATTCTAGATCCGACGATTTGAACTCCATGTGCAACCGATTTTTGGCGACTTTCGTCTCAGGAACCTGCAAGATCAAGAGACGGGGGTAATTGGGACGGTTCGAATTTAGAACAGCCAGTATCGGAAAGTATGAATCCATGACTCTGTAACCAGCCGCGTCACACCAAAACTCCGCTAGCGATTCGACATCGTTGGCATCCATGGTCAGTCCCCAAAAACCGAATTCAGGTGGCATCTTGCATCCTGTGAATGATCAATCTTCAATTGCAGCATCGATCAGATAGCGTTACTCGCGTGGCAATGCGTTAGGAAATGTTCCAAAGGGGATTCTCGCATCTTCGAGATCGCCTTGCATCCCCTCTTTGCGACGCGCACGTTACGAGTCCCGATACATGCCGGGATTCGTTGGAATATCGAACTCATTTTCCATTAGCAAATCGTGGATAGTGCGAATCTGGTATGAGTCTCAGATTTGGAGTTGAGCAGCGTTGTGTCGTGGACCGAACCAGGACGACATGAACTGCTGTGCGCGCTAGTGCGCTTCCACATTATCATCGATAGAAATCGCTCTTTCCCAAACACCGAATCCATAACGGCTTTGAGATAGTGACTAGCAGTAGGGTCGCAGTGCAGATATATAGAACCGGTAGGCTTCAGGACTCGGCGAAGCTCAACTAACCGAGGTGTCATCACCACCAGATAAGCTGTCGGTGCGTTCCGGCCTAAGAAATCCCGAAATGCCACTGCCATTTCCTTGACCTGTGGAGGTACCTCAGGGTTGATGATGATGTCCTGCTCGAAAGCGCGCTCGGTTTCAAACCTCCAATCCCAAGAATCGGTGAAGGCCTGGATCTGCGCGGGCGAACTTTGCCCTGTTTGCTCCTTGAAGAGCACGCTGTACGCAGCTTTGGATTTGAACGGTGGATCCAGATAGATCAGGTCCACCGATTCGTCATCAATGTATCGACGCAACACCTCAAGGTTGTCGCCGTAGTAGAGCATATTGTTCATCTTCTTGAATGGTCGTTTTACATCACCTTCGGCGAGAGAGTTGCCGCGGTCCGGATCGATGCGATTACAACCTTCTGACTTGCCTTGCTCTTCGGAATCAGATACCTTCCGCGAACACCGTCCTCAATAGTTTTATCTGGTCTGCAAATCTCATCATGTAGCTCGGTGTCCAAAACGGAAGTGTTTTCTGCCAGATTACACCTAGTTCCAAGTCATGGCCGCTCTTGCTGGCGTCAAACCACTCTAAGGTTCGCGGTCCTAGGTCAGTCACGTCATCCGAGAACGGATGGCTGTCCGAGATCGGAGCCAGGTCTGGAATGCTGGTATTGAAATAGTTGACGCAGTGCCATTTAGGCACCGTAATAAGCACTGGCTCACCGTTTTCATCGTTTTTGACGCCGAAAATCCAGTGGTGATGCGACTGTCCGAGCCAGTAAGGCGAACCCCAATGAACCAATTCACGGTGCTTCACCGGCAATCCGAGGAAACCGGCCTTCGCAATCCGTGGCAACCAGTTGAGCGCAGTTATCGGATCGCGAATATCCTCCAGAACATGGGAAACTATCGCAAAGTCGAACGGACCATCATCATCCAGTTCGCGCCAGATGTCCTCGCTGTTGACATCACCAACATATAGACGTTTGTCAGTTTCGAACTCAAATACATCGACATACGCATCGACGACATCATCGGCCCACGGATTATGTCGTCCTCCAATATCGACGACCTTGTAATTCGGATTTGCAGCTTTGTTGCGACTAACCTCCGCAAGCATCTACGCTCGGAAGGACTCTTTGTCTCCGTCTGAACAACGAATCAGGGGCATGTGCGGCTACACCAAGTACTTCTTGTTGACCTTACACACATAAGAGTAAGTTGGATTCACGAACTGCGTGACACGTGCTTCCAAACACTGAGCCAGGAAGATGAACGCCTCGCCTTGCGACATCCCGTAATCGGCCTCAAGCCAAAGGATCATCTCAGATAACGCAATGCGGAAAGCATCTTCAGCAGGCTTTTCTATCCCGGTAGTCATGATATGCGTCTCGTCCTCGATCCGAGGCCAAGTCATCTCTGGAGGAATCGGAGATAGTTCGACTTTAATCATCGCCGATCCGCCAGTTTCGATGCCACCGCCGCCACAGATCTCGCCATCTCCCTGACGCGCGTGCATATCGCCAACGTGCAGTAAAGCGCCCGTATGGTATACGGGAAGGTGAAGTTTGGCTCCAGTAGTGACCTCTTGGATATCGAAGTTGCCTCCCCACTGTCCGGCCCATCCGTTGTGTCTGGCCTCGCGTAGAGGTGCTACGCCGACTACTCCGAGCATCGGTTCAACTGGAAACGTCCGCTTATCATCCCAGATTATCTGCTGACCTTCGATGCGGCAAATGCGGAACTGAGGTCCGATGTTGGAGTGTCCGAGGTAACCCGGCATCGCGCCGGTACTCCCGCCGTATCTGGTCCATCCTACCGGATGCGTCTTGATCTCCCCGATATGAACCGTTAGCATGTGGCCTGGTTCAGCACCTTCAACGTATGTGCAGCCGCTTGATGCGTTGCCGCGATCAATCGGTTGCGAATCGGAGCGATAGGTGTTGTACAGCTCTCGAATGTCTTCTGGAACCAAATCCGAATCAGGGCCTCGATTCATCTGGGTTTGAACTTCAAACCACTCGCCGGGGTGAACCCGTAAAGTGACTGGATTCGCTGCCGAATGTTCGTAGTACAGAGTTTCTCTGGTTGCGATCTTCATTTGGACTCTTCCTAGTGGTTGAGGCGATGATATCTGCCTGAAGTGTACTGCTTGGGACGGACAAATCGCACACTTTGGATAGGCCGATGAGCAACGCTTCAGAACAAAGTAGATAATGGAGTCATGAATAACTCCAGACAACGAATCACAGTCCGTCGGTTTCAGCAGATGAAGACGCAGGGCGGGTTCATCCCAATGGTGACGGCATACGATTACAACCAAGCGATGTTGGCAGATGCATCTGGCGTAACCGCGATTCTGGTGGGCGACAGCTTGGGCAACGTCGTCCTCGGTTATGAATCGACAGTACCGGTAACGATGGATGACATGGTACGCTCTACAGCAGCGGTGTCACGAGGGGCTAAACGAGCATTCATCATCGGTGATATGCCCTTCGGCAGCTATCAGTCTGATATCCCAACTGCGATCAGAAACGCGACTCGATTGATGAAAGAAGGCGGTGCCCAGTCCGTTAAGCTCGAAGGCGGTATCTCGGTGCAGAGCGTTATCCGAGCAATTGTGGATGCCGGAATGCCGGTGATGGGACATGTGGGCTTTACACCACAATCGATTCATTCCTTCGGGGGATATCGGTTGCAGGGACGAGGTGAAAACGCCCAACGCGTCATTGACGATGCTTTAGCCGTACAAGAAGCCGGTGCATTTTCTGTAGTTTTGGAACTCATGCCTTCAGATCTGGCGAAGGAAATTACAGAACGTTTGAGCATCCCAACTATCGGGATCGGAGCGGGACCGCATTGCGATGGACAGGTGCAAGTTTTCCACGATATGCTGGGCTTGGACCCCACATTCCGTCCGCGCCATGCTGGGCATTACGGCGATTTCGCCGATGAGATTACCAATGCGATACGTCGATACGTCACAGATGTCGGAGATGGCAAATTCCCAGCAGACGCTGAATCACATTACTCACGTTCGAGGTGATCTATCATGCGATGGATCGAGAAAACCACAGGATCACGAAAGCATCAAACAAATCGCTGTATCAAGGAGCTGATTACATGATCTACGAACTACGCATCTACGAGTGCTTCGCCGGGAAACTGCCGAATCTAAACGATCGCTTCAGAAATCACACTCTGGAGCTGTTCGAGAAGCACGGCATCAAAAACATCGGTTACTGGACTCACGATGTCGGCCCGAACAGCAACCAACTCGTCTACTTGGTAGCCTTTCAGGACCATAACCAGCGTGCCGAGGCTTGGGCGAATTTCAGAGCCGACCCGGAATGGCAGAGAGTCTTCGAGGAATCTCACCGAGACGGGATCATCGTCAAGAATGTTGAGAATCGCCTGTTGGCACCTACAGACTACTCGCCGATGCAGTGAAACGCGGCCTTGACTACTCCCTAAGTGGAGGTTGCAACGTAGTTATCAATCAAATGTCTGCATGGGCATCAATGCCGTCGTGTAAATTCATCGGTCGCACTGGGTTTCTATGAACTCAAGAACTTTGACGCTACTTTCGAGATAGTCTTTAACCTGTCTAGGCGATATCGACTGATTGCCGCCGTGGGCGATGTTGTTCCTTAGGCTCATGATCGAATTGATCGCCTCTTTCGGTCTGGCATCTTGGGCTAGGAACTCTACCAATTCTGTTTGCCACTGAGAATCGAAGTGTACAGCTGTTTGGATGAATTCTTCTGCGTTTGGGTTGCGAACTCTTCTCAAACGTCGAGAAACATACCTAGTCACGCGCGAGTATCGCCCCCAATCTCCACGCAGGTTGCCGTCTTTCGTTGCGGAAGCCGATTGATCAATCAACAAACGCAGTTTCTGCAAATCAGCGCTGTGATCCTTATTTCGCATCCGCAAACACCTTGTCCGCAATCTTCAAACGCGTGGAAACTGAGCGTTCATGAGAGGTGCCCGATTTGACCGCGACCAGGTACTCATCCCGACCTATCAGATCATCATGAGCGCGCTGAATGGCCTTGCGGCCAGGCGTAGTGTTTAAGGCGATGCGTCGTGCCAAAGCTATTGACATCGAGTCAAAAATAGCCGCATTGACGACGCGACCGCCTTTGACGCGGAATGCTCCCACACCCTTAGCTTCGTTGAAGCATCGCACCGTGGATCTGAATAATCCAGAAACCTCTCGCAACCATCCTTTGTCGGGATTTCGATTAGACTGGGCAAATTGGTTTAGGAACTCAGTCATCGGACGCTCATAATTGCTACCGGCGTGATACATAGCCAAGAACCTGAGGATCATCTCATGAACTTTGAGTCTTGGGCTCGGCTTACCAACGATTTTCCTCCAAGCATCGTCCTCGTTCAATTCCTTGATCGCGTCGATTAGACTGCCATGATAGACAGCACTTCTGATCTCCTGCGGATAGACTTTTCGTCCACCACTATTGATGCGTTCGAAAATCTGGTACATGCTAGTGTCGTCTTGGGCGGGTTTATCCTGTCTGACTACTGTTCCGTGAATAATCGAAAAGTCCAGTTTTCGGCGATATTTCTCGCTAAGGGATTCATAATCCAACCCGTCAAAACGTTCATCAACATTCTTGAGAACGAACTTACGTGAGATGTTGTCAGAAGGCAACTTACCTTCATAAAATCCTCGGAGTGTGCGAAGACGCTGCTGCCCGTCTACAACGTAGAGTTTCTGAGTATCGGGATCAGTTCCCAGGAAAATACCAGGAACCGGGAGCCCCAAAAGCAGGGACTCTATAAACTTGGAGGCATCGTTTGAACTCCACACGAAGTTCCTTTGCCAATCGGGGATATACATATCGCCTGATTGCAGGCGGCGAACCAATCCAGCAACATCAAGGTCGATCCCGAAACTAGTAATTTCGTAGGAAGCTGGCGGTGGTGTTTCGTCATTGTCAGCTTCGTCTTCGATTTCTTCTGCCGACAACCCTTGAGCGAGTTCATCGATCGCAGTGGGCATAGTCACCTCGGTTCTTTTGTCAACGTGAAAAATATCCAATTTATGATCTTTGTTGTAATACGGTTATATCACTCCAAACCCTTCATTAGAACACTCTGCTTGATGAACATTCAACGAATAGCAATGTAGTGGTCGATTCTTCAATACCCAGCAACCTTGTCACATTCGTACAGGAACGGTTCGCCAGCGATGTAACGTCGCAGGTTCTCCTTGAACACTTCACGCCGTCCGATATACATGTCTGGCACCAAAGCTGATGCGTGTGGCGAAAAGATGACGTTTGGAGTGTCCCACAAAGGACTATCCGGCTGTGGAGGCTCAGGCTCCATCGCGTCTAATCCGGCCCCGGCCAGCTTGCCGCCGCGGATGGCGTCGCACATCGCTTCTTCATCAACAATGCCGCCGCGAGATATCACGATGATATGGGCCGTAGGTTTCATCAACCCAATCCGACCTCGGTCTATCGAGTTCAAAGTCTCGTCTGTATAAGGGCAAGCTACTACGAACCAATCCGACAACGCGGCGAGTTCGTCAAGCCTGTCCGGTCCCCACACCTCGTCGACATACTTCGATGGGCGAGGATTTTTATCGACGGCATAGACGCACATGTCAAAGCCCTGTGCTCTTTTCGCGACCCGGCGACCGATGTTCCCAAAACCGTAGATTCCCAGGACTGAGCCTTCAAGTTCGATCTGTCGCCACGAATAGTCATCAGGATGCCATTCTCTAGCCTGCTGCTGAGTCCACATCGAAGGTAAACGTTGTGCCAATGACGTGATGAGCGCAAATACATGTGTCGCCATTGGGCTGACATGCGATTCACGAGAGTTGGTAACGGGAATCTCGCTATCCACCAGCTCCGGTATCTTCATGATCCCGTCTATGCCAGTGCCTGCGCAGTGAATCCACTTGAGGTTTTTAGACGCTAGGAATACCTTCCTTGTTGGCCACCCACAGTAAACATCCGCATCCTCGATCGCAATGAGCTGATCTTCCTCCGTTTCGCACCAAACGAACTCCAAGCCCGGGAAATTGGTGATCAGATCACGCATCACCACATCGTTGGGCTCGCCGGGGCCGATGCCGCCCGGCATGGGAGTGACTACAACTTTCATGGCGACCTCCTTCAATCGTGCGTGTTCAAGTTTACTTTCGCACCTGTGCGGATAAAATGCTAGATGCGACAACAAGAAACAACACAACGAACGGAGTTGGACTTCAGCCATGCCGAATTTGAACAGACTGAGAGCGTTATCCGGTCAATCAGCTATCGTGGGCGTTGCCGAATCGAACCAGATCGGGAATGTGCCAGACAAATCCCCACTAGCGCATCATGCCGAAGCCGCCATCAACGCACTGGAAGATGCCGGACTCTCACTCTCGGATGTTGATGGATTGATGACTGCCGGCTGGTCTACTTTGGATGTAGCGGAGTATCTTGGCATCCATCCACGTTTTACAGACAGCACCTCAGTTGGCGGCTCATCATTCGTGATCCACATCGCACATGCCATCGCCGCAATCCAGGCCGGATACTGCGAAGTGGCACTTATCACCCACGGGCAGGCAGGACGCAACGATCGCTCACCAGCGCCACCCAACTTGGGAACGCCCCAAAATCAATACGAGCGCCCTTACGGCATCATTGGCCCGCCAGTTTCGTACGCTATGGCATGCCGTCGATATATGCACCACTACGGTGAAGAGCGAACGCGAGAAGCGATGGCAAACATCGCCGTATCTACTCGCAAGTGGGCGAACATGAATGAGAAAGCCTACTTCTACGACCGTCCGGCAACCTTTGACGACTATCACGATTCTCGCTGGATTGTTTGGCCTTTCCATCTACTCGATTGCTGTCTAGTCACCGATGCCGGCGCCGCAATCGTAGTCACGACCGCCGAGCGCGCAAAAGACTGCGCCAAAGGAGGAGTTGCAATTTTAGGAGCTGCCGAAGGCCACGACCACTCGATGATCTCCCAGATGCCCGACTTAACCCGTGCCTTTGGTCGTAACACCGGTAAACAGGCTTTGGATATGGCTGGCATCTCACACTCAGACCTTGACCTGATGATGATTTACGACTCCTTTACCTACACCGTGTTGGTTTCCTTGGAAAACTTGGGTTTCTGCAATCCTGGAGAAGGGCCAGACCTCGTCGCCGACCAACGCACGGCTCCGGGAGGCGATTTCCCGTTGAACACATCGGGAGGAGGACTGTCTTACACGCACCCTGGCATGTACGGCATCTTCACCGTAGTTGAGGCAGTCAGACAGTTGCGCGGCGAGACGGGACAACGTCAGGTAGACGACTGCAATTTGGCAATTGCGCACGGCACCGGCGGATATCTTTCGTCGACGGGCACCGTTATCCTTGCCACGCCTTAGCCATCAAGGGCGAGCTACACTGCTATGCCATAAACGCTGACCGACACATTCCATCAATTCGTCAAACACAAATAGCACCAACAAGGAACAGATGATGACAACCGATGCTCCCGCAAGACTCGAACCAGTAGCGCAACCCGAATCGGATCCCTATTGGGAAGGTGCCCGA
This sequence comes from Dehalococcoidia bacterium, assembly GCA_965242765.1. GTDB lineage: Bacteria > Chloroflexota > Dehalococcoidia > Lucifugimonadales > Lucifugimonadaceae > Bin127. The sequence goes on from CBDESY010000004.1 coordinate 942,230, forward strand.
AATGGTGAGCTTTGGTTGCAGCGCGACAAAGCTACTGGAGAATGCCAGTTCTACCCCAGAACGTTCAGCCTAGCCACGCCAGGTGGCGAATTGGAGTGGATCAAAGCTTCAGGCAATGCCACCCTGCACACATTCGGGATAGTACATGTGCCTCCGCATCCCGCATTCATGGGCGATGTGCCTTACATCGCCGCAATCGTCGAGTTGGAAGAAGGTCCCAAAATGGCCGCCAACATAGTTGGTGTAGAGCCGGACCCTGCAAGCCTAAGCATCGGAATGCCACTTAAGGCAGTCTTCACGAAAATCAGTGAAGACTATACTTTGCCGAACTTCACTCCGGCTTAGCCATCAAAACGCTGATCACTGTATCGTCGCCTACAGTGTGTCGCATAGTTGCTGGATTGTTGCACAATTTAGTTATGGTGGCGCGGTATCCAAAGTTCTGCGCGCCACGTGAGGATATCAACATGAACCGGCACTTTTTGAAGTTCAGAGACCTGCCTGCAGACGAAATCACCCCGTTGCTTTATCGAGCAATCGAGATGAAAAACGGTGCTGAGAGTCGGGCGTTGGAGCGAAAGTCGGTCGCACTTATCTTTGAAAAGCCATCATTGCGCACCAAACTTTCATTCTGGATCGGCGCGCAAAAATTAGGAGCGAATCCCGTCTATTTCTCCCCAGAAGAAGTTGGACTGGGCAAACGCGAGCCTGTCGCAGATGTAGCTAAGGTAGTTGCAAGCATGACCGATATGGCGGTTGTGCGCACATTCGCGCATGAGACCCTGAACGAATTCGCCGAGAATAGCCGCATACCAGTAATAAACGCCCTGACTGACAGTGAACACCCATGTCAGGCTTTAGCCGACGTGATGACGATGCTCGAAATCCGCGGTCACCTAGACGAAGTACGGGTGGCTTTCATCGGCGACGGCAATAACGTCGCCGCGAGTCTGGCATACGCAGTCGCAGGTCTAGGTGGCACCATAGTTCTCGCATCTCCTATGGATTACGAACTGCCATACGGTATGCGAGCCGATACCGCAACTTACACTTCAGAATTGACTAATATGGGGAGCGTGATACAGATGCGGGACCCTGTCGAGGCGACGCGTCATGCAGATTTCGTCTACACCGATGTCTGGACCAGCATGGGACAGGAAGCGGAGACGGCGCGCCGACTGCGAGACTTTCAGGGTTATCAGGTCAACCCGGCATTGATGGAATACGCCAAACCGCAGGCCAGATTCATGCACGACATGCCAGCACACCTAGGAGAAGAAGTGTCTGAAGATATGCTTTCGCACCCCTCTTCAGTGGTGTATCAGCAGGCTGAGAATCGAATGTGGGCTCAGATGGCATTGATGGAACACATCGTCGCCGGCTAGCCATGACATCGGTTATTTTGGTGTTTTGCAGATGATTCTGAGTATTCGCAAAATCCAACATCATGTCACTTCCAGTAATCGCCATAGTTGGACGCCCAAATGTCGGGAAATCGACATTGTTCAATCGCATCGCGGGAAACCGTATCGCGATTGTCAGCGACACGCCAGGAACAACCCGAGATCGTGTATCAGTAGATGCCGAGTGGTTAGGACATCGATTGATGTTGATCGACACCGCGGGCATCGAAGACCAACCATCAGCCGAAATTCAACTGTGGGATGAAGTCAGAACCCAAACTGAACGAGCAATCAAATCTGCCGACGCAGTGATTTTGCTCGTAGATGCAGCTGATGGAGTAACCGCTTCAGACTACGATGCTGCCGAGCTGCTGCGACGCTCGGACAAGCCGTACATCTTAGCCGCCAACAAAACAGACAACGATTATCGATTGTCTGAGCTTTTCGCGTTCGCGTCTTTAGGCATGGGCGAGGCCATACCCATCAGCGCCTATCACGATCTCGGCATCACCGAACTCATGGAGGCAACGCTAAGCCTCGTCGAAGAACAGATCGATGAAGATTCAATATCTGATGTTGTTCGAGTCGCAATCGCGGGAAGACCAAATGTGGGCAAATCAGCCATCTTCAACGCGCTGACCGGCGAAGAACGCTCTATAGTCAGCCCTATACCAGGAACAACAAGAGACACCGTAGATGCCATCTACTCATATCATGATCGGCACATGATGTTTCTCGATACGGCAGGATTGCGACGGCGTGGCAAGACGGAGCGGGGCATCGAAAAGTACAGCGCCATCAGAACTATCGGAGCGATTGAACGGTCGGATGTCACTATCATCGTTCTTGACGCCAGCGAATTCGTCACGGCGCAAGACACGCATATCGGAGGCTTCGCGCAAACGGCGTACAGAGCCGGCGTTGTAGTCATCAACAAGTGGGATCTGGCACGGCAGCACGAGGTCACTTTTGAACAGGCCGTCAAAGAAGTCCGAGAACGGTTCAAATTCATCGTTGATGCTCCCATACTTTTCACTTCCGCGGTCACCGGACGAGGCATAGCAGCTATCCCGGATGCTGTTATACGCACATTTTCCCAATTCACCAAACAAGTAGATGCTGGCGATCTATCTAGGACGCTCTATTCCGCACTCGGTGAAAGACCTTTGCCGAGAAAAGGGCGTAGGCGACCGAGAATTTCTGGCATCGAGCAAGTCTCTGTCCGTCCGCCGACTTTCGTGATAACCTGCAAAAATCCCGATTTAGTGCACTTCTCGTACAAACGGTACTTGGAGAATAGAATGCGAGACGCGTTCGGGTTCAAAGGCTCGCCCATCAAAATGCTTTATCGTGAAACGGGATGAACTCATATGAACGAAACGCTAGCATGGGCTATCTTACTGCCTGTCGCATACCTTATTGGCTCAATACCGGTGGGTGTCATCGTGTGTCGTCTGTGGGGAGGTGTAGACCCACGTCAACACGGTAGCGGCTCTATGGGCACCACCAATGTCTTGCGCACTGTAGGCAAGAAAGCCGCGGCGCTGGTTTTAGCATTGGATTTCGGCAAAGGTGTAGTCGTGATTGGCATGTCGATGTTGTTGAGCAGTGAATCCCATCTGCTACATGCGATAGTCGGCACCTCCGTGATCATCGGGCACACTTGGCCAGTTTTTGCCGGGTTCAAGGGTGGAAAAGGCATCGCTACTGGATGGGGCGCCATTCTTGTACTCTCCCCAATCGCTGCCGCCTTCACATTGATAGGATTAGCAATCGCCTTGCTCACGCGATATGTTTCGCTAGGTTCTATAATTGGCGCGTCGCTAGGTGTAGGCGCGTTGATCGTCCTAGCCTTTGCTGACGTGCCATTTGATTGGCTGCACACACATATCGAGTACCTTGCATTCGCCATACCAGCCGTGATCCTGATCCTGTATAGCCACCGAGAGAACTTGGTACGATTGCACCAAGGAACCGAAAACCGTCTCGATATCAACGCGGCAGATGATTAGCCGACCTCAAGTGGTCGGGGAGTATGATCCGATATCTGTAATCGGCATCATAGGGGCAGGCTCATGGGGCACAGCACTGGCTGTCCTCTTAGCGCAACTCGGCAGCAACACTCGACTAGTTGCCAGAAATGCCGAACGCGCCGAACGGTTAGCCACCGACCGTGAAAACAAACGTTATCTCGAAGGAATGATGTTCCCCGCAGGAATGTCGATCCACCACGATGCGCGGGATGCTCTCGATAACGCCGATTGCGTGATCATCGCTGTGCCATCGGTCGCGATGCGAGAAGTTATGGAACGCTACGTTGCCGACATCCCATTTGGCACGATAGTCGTCAGTGCAACCAAAGGGCTCGAGATTTCAACTGGCAAACGTATGAGTCAGGTGATTGCCGGTACTATCTCCGAGCATCATTCCGTGCACCAGGAGCGTGCCATGCGGCACATTTGCGCACTCTCGGGACCAAACCTCTCGATTGAAATTGCAATTGGCTTGCCGGCGCTTGCCACCGCGGCATCCGCGTCAATCGATACGGCTGAGCGAGTTCAGGCGCTGCTGAGCGGTGAACGCTTTAGGGTGTACGCATCTGACGACATAATTGGTGTTGAACTTGGCGGTACATTGAAGAACATCATTGCCATTGGCGCTGGATTCATCGATGAATCGGGTCTGGGATCAAACCTGAAGGCCGCTTACGTGACGCGCGGTCTGCACGAAATCACCCAGTTGGGATTGATGCTTGGCGCAAAGCCAGCAACGTTCGCCGGATTGAGCGGCATCGGCGACATGCTGACGACGTGTTACAGCCCTCTTAGCAGGAATTATCGATTAGGCGCAAGATTGGCAGCGGGGGATACGGTACAAGAAGCCATCGCCGAGTTGGGGCAGACTGCCGAAGGAGTACCTACTACTCAAGCCACGTGGCAGATTGCTCAGCGACTAGGGGTCGATATGCCCATCACAGAAACTGCACACAAAGTCATGTTCGAAGGCGTATCGCCAACGGAAGCGATGAAAGACCTGATGCAGCGAGAGTTGCAGCGGGAGTGAAGGGGAGCATTCCAGACGCACATTTCGTTGAACTGATCGTAACTGCACTCGTCACGATTCTGTTCTACAAGTATGACGACAGCTCCCCTGATTTTCAATACCTAGGTGGGGACCAGATCCGAGGTCAACTCGAATCCGCGTTGGCGCGACCCAAACCCGTTTTTTGGGATAGGACGACACCCAACTATCGCTGACAAAACTGCGGCTCTGATCTGAGCAATTACCAAAACCATCCGTTCAACGATGGCAACAAACTCGCAGCATTGACTACGGGCTTCTGTTTTCTGTTTGTTAATCGTTACTTCGTCCTGATTGACCAAGATGAAGCGGTGCGGATGTGTCTCGGCATTGCTAATAGCGAGATCGGGTATGAGTTTGTTGCTCATCTATCCGATCGTATCTCGGATCACAGAATTTCCGAACTCCTAATCGATAACTTAGCTGCATGGGTTAAGTTCTATGCTACGATGACGCATTTCAGGGCAGACATCGAGTGAAAGATAAATCCATTACCCACAGGTACTCACCGCACCCGAAGTTGCCGCAGCCGTGGATCGAACCAGTCTCGGAGCCAATCGCCCAAGAAGTTGAACCCCATCACTACCAGGAAGATTGCGATTCCGGGCATCGTGGATATCCACCAAGCGTTTGACAGATGCTGACGTCCATCCGATGCCATGATGCCCCACGCGGGCGTATCTGGAGGAACGCCCACACCTAGGAAGCTCAATGTGGACTCCGTAAGTATCAGCGACCCGACGCGCAAGCTCCCGATGACCAGCACCGATCCAACTACGCCCGGCAGGATATGTCGGAACATGATGCGAGCTTGGGAAGCACCTTGGATACGCGCATAACTCACGTAATCGGATTCACGCAACGTCAGTGTCTCCGCGCGGACTACTCGGGCGAAGTTGTCCCACCCGAACAGGATCAGCAACAATATGATCAATTCCAAACTCTGACCAAATACCACGACTACAACCAGAGCGACAAGTAGAAACGGCATAGCCAGTGTGAAGTCAACTGCGCGCATCGCAATCTGGTCCACTATTCCTCCACGATAACCGGCAATCAATCCGATTATCGTCCCGCCGATCCCACCTGCGAGTATGACAGCCGTTGAGATGATCGTCGATACACGTGCACCATAGATCAAGCGACTCAAGATGTCTCGACCTTGGTGATCGGTTCCCAACGGGTGTGTCCAAGTACCGCCCTCCATGAATATCAAAGGTTTTTTGGTCGCAAGGATGTCCCCGCGAACCGGGTCGTGAGGTGCCAGCTGTTCAGCGAATAAAGCACATACCACCATCAGAACCAGAATCAAAAAAGGCACCACAGGGTAACGACGCAGCCAAGACCAACCAATTCTGAGCCTACGTAACAACGGGTTGCGCGGCAATGTGTCATCCAACGGCGACGGAACGTATGTAGCTTCTATGGTCATCGCATCTCTGACGCATCAGTCAAGACGGATGCGCGGGTCCAGTTGTGCGTACAGCAGATCAACTACTAGATTCAGGAGCACATAGAAAGACGAAAATAGAATTACGATGGCACTGAGCACCGGGAAATCGTTGTTCTTAATCGATTGCACCGCGAGCCTGCCAACGCCGGGCCAAGCAAACACCGTCTCAACAACCACAGTGCCAGTAAGAAACGCCGCAAATATCAACGCGCCAACAGTAAGAGGCGGTATTACAGCGTTTCTAAAACCATGGACCCAGACTATTCGAGTGTTCGACACTCCTTTGGCACGGGCAAGTTTGATGTACTCGCTGTCTAGAACACTCAACATCGCACCGCGGGTAATGCGCATCAAACCAGCAGCCGGAAGCCAACCTAGTGCTATTGCCGGCATGATGAAGTGGTTCCAACCCTCGTTTCGGCTTGACGGCAACCATCCTAACTGAGCCGAAAAGATCAGCACCATCATGATGCCGATCCAGAACACTGGAACCGACTGTCCGAGCAGGGCAAATCCACGTACTGCGTAATCGATGATCGAACCTCGCTTGACCGCTGATATGACGCCCATGGGAATCCCAATCAGGATAGCTACGCCGAATGCAACAACCCCTAATTGCACGGTATCGGGAATACGTTCTCTAACCAATCGGATGCTTGGAACATCGTAATAAAGCGATTCGCCAAAATCGCCGCGCAACGCGTCCCAAAGCCATACGCCGTACTGAACGTACAGAGGTTCGTTGAGCCCCATCCTTTCGCCCCACGCTTCCCAAGCGCCTGGCGTGGCATATTCGTCCAGGTAGATCTCGCGTGGATCGCCCTTGGCACGTGACAGGCCAAAAACGACGACCGTTATCAACAAAACGATCGCCACTCCGAAAGCCAGTCTATTTGCGATAATGCGCAACATCTTCAGTTGTCGCAACGGCGATTGCGGATATCACGTCCTAAACGAGGCGATGGCCGTCATGCTTCGGAACACTATCCAAACCAGTACGACCATCGCCAAACTGCATCGAGAAAACCAATGTGCAGGTGGTTGCTCGTTTCGACGATTTATTCGGCCAACACTATGGTGTCAAAGCCGTTGATACCGCCGAAAGTCTCGGTGTGCGGCATCCATTCAAGCACGTCTGGCGACACTGCATAGAGTTGGTTTTGTCGGACCATCGACATGACCAAACCAGTTTCGGCCAGCCAATCGGTCAACAATATGTTGTTCTCGATGCGCTTCTGAGCGTCCGTCTGAACTAAGTTTGCCCAGTAAGTCTTTTCCAAGATCTCGTTAGGGAGTTCGATGCCTCGGTTTGCACCGCCTTGAGCAGCCGACATCAGTCTTCCCTTCGGTTCGTCTGCATAGCCCAAGTTCATGTGGTGATACAGAGGGATATCGATCGTGCGTCCAATCAAAGTCGGACGTCGTCCTGAGTATGCCGTCGCCTCGATCTGCACATCGAGGTTTAGATTGTTAGCCCATTGAAGCACTGCCGCTTCGGCGATATCGAACGGCAACGAACCTGAGTCAGGCGTCAACCACACCGGGATTCTGAATCCTTCGGGAACACCGGCTTCGGCCATCAACGCGCGTGCGCCTTCTGGATCGAACGGTACTGCCCACGAATCTTTCCACACCGCGTCATCGCTGGTAAACCCAGTGAAAGTGTAGTGCGGCGGATATAGGCCTTGTCCGATCACTTCATTGATGGCATCGCGGTTCACTGCCATACTCAACGCACGGCGGAACTTGTTGCCGCGTTCCACAGATGCAGGATCATTGGGATCGCTGATCCAAGGGTGTTCAGCATCTGGCTTCCATCCCTCGCGAGGGAATTCAAGGTCTGGCTGAACTGGGTCTGAGGTCTGCCAGAAGTTGCCTCCCATGTAGATGTGCAAAGTCTGACCTTCGCCAAGCGGTTGGATGCGCGAACCGGAAACCTGATTTGTAGCTTCAACCACAAATTGTGCCGACAACACGGTGATGTGAACTTCACCGTTGACGAACGCTGCCACCCGGGTTGCTGGCTCTGGAATGGCAACCATGCGCATCGCTTCGATATTCGGAACTCTGCGATAGTGGTTTTGCACGGCTTCAAACTCGATAAAGTTGTCGGCCTCGCCTTCGATCATCTGGAACGGGCCCTGGCCTATTTTCCGACCACCAGTTTCTTTTCCAAGTTCATCGATGGCACGTTTGGAAGTTGCAGTCAAAGTGTTGCGCCAAACATTTGAGGTCTCAAGCAACCAAACAGGGCTCAAAGTTGCTCCCTCTTTGACATGCATGATCACGGTGTTGTCATCGACAGCTTCCCAACTTCCTTGGTATTCGCCTACGAAGCCAGATCGTGGGTTGGTGTTGCCTTCTTGCAACGCGTCGTTGAATGACCATGCGACATCCTCAGCCGTCAACTCTCCCCAACCGTGGTGGAACTCGACACCGTCTCGGATGCTGAAAGTGATGGAGCGTGCGTCTTCGGCAACCCGCCAACCATTCGCAATGCTGATTGAAGGATTGAACGCGCCACGTTGAGGAATTGGCGCCGGATCCGCGTAAATCAACGCGTCTGCGACTCCTATTTGGTCGCTCGTATAGTCGTCGTACGGCGAACTTGTGAACCAACCAGCACCGATGTCGGGCGATACGAAAACTAGCTTGCCCGATTGAGACGTCGGCGCTTCCACAACGGCAGTTGCGGCAGCTTCTACACCACCGCCGGCACCTGTGCCGTAAGCCTCGGCCGTGGCAGTTACTACCACTTCCACCTCGACTTCACGGGTCACCTCAACCTGTACCTCAACTTCACGGGTCACCTCAACCTCAACTTGGACCTCTTTCTCGACTTCCTTGATGACCTCTTTTTCTACTTCGACCTCGCGGACCACCTCGACTTCTACTTCCTTCTCTACCTCAACCTCTTTGATGACCTCTTTCTCGACTTCTACTTCACGGGTCACCTCAACTTCCACAGCCTTTTCAACCTCTACCTCCTTGATAACCTCCCTTTCTACCTCAACCTCTACTTCACGGGTCACCTCGACGATGGTCTCGCTTCCGCAGGCGAACACAATCGCCGACATCAAGAGAGACACCGCCATCGCAGCCCCCGATTTAGATATCCAGATCCTTCGCATTACGTGCCCTCCTAGGATCGTTTTTGCTGTACATGCATCTGTTTTGGCATACCGAAAATCAGACCGTGCCAAACATGTTACTCGCTTATTGCTTGACATGACACGCAACAGCAAGATATTTCCAATCTGTCTGGATATCAGAAGTCAGATGAAACTTCAGAACCTAAAAGAAGCATCTTTATCCCAAAACTTGGGCTGCTAACGCCATCGATGTGATGGCCGCCGTCTCAGTGCGTAAAACGCGAGTGCCTAAACTGGCAAGAATCGCACCCTGCTCAGCTGCTACACGTGCCTCATCATCCGAAAATCCTCCCACCGGTCCCAGAATGAGCGCAAGATTGAACTGGTGCTCTTTCTCAGCGCGGAATGAACTCAGCAAATCGAACAACATCGGTTCTGATGTCCCCTCCCATAGCAATACCACTCTGACTTCTTTGGATGCGAAGCGACTCAATGCCGACGACATCAGCATTGGAGAAGCAATTTCTGGGACCATCACCCTGCCCGATAGTTCTGCGGCTTCAGACACGATACGATCCCACCTAGCCTTACGTTTACTGCTGACATTTGTATCGGCCTTCTGCACGCGTTCGCTCACTATCGGGACGAACTCGCAGGCTCCCAACTCCGCGCACTTCGCCAATGCCAATTCGTAACGTTGCGAACGCGTCAGAGCCATCGCCATTGCAACCTTCGTGCGCATCTCTACATCTGGCGTTTGGCAATCGACTAACCTCGCCTGCACTCGAGACCGACGCGAGCCTTGAATTGGTGGATATTCAACTTCAGCAACCCACTCATTACCATCGCCGGTGAACAACGCTACTCTGTCAGATGCAGTGACCCGCAACACGTTGCGTATCTGATGCGAGATGTGTTCAGGAAGCTGGATATAAGCACCTGGACGAAAAGGCTCGATTCCAGCGGAATCTACGTAAAAACGATGCATCAAACATATCCAATCACTCTAAAGCAGCAACAGCCTTGCACATTCGCAGCATCAACCAGTCATCCTCTCGGCGCGTCTCCAGAATCGACACCGGCCGATCTTCAGCAAAAGCCTTGATTACAGCATCAACCTGGTCCTCCAAAATGCCCGACGCCATGAGCACACCATTCACTTTCGTCTTGTCTATGAGCGCATCAGCGATGTCGATAAGCACCCGTGACGTGATGTTCGCAAATACGTAGTCAAACCGATAGTCAGGCAATTCAGTATGCGGAACCGAACCATTCAGGATATGAACATTCTCCGATACATTGGACATCATGACGTTCTCTCGGACTGCACGGATCGCCACCTCATCGATGTCTAAACACCAAGCCTCTTTCGCACCCATCTTCATCGCGGCTATCGTCAGTATGCCTGAACCACAACCGACATCAAGGACTCGCTTCCCATCAAGTCTTCCGTCTTCAAATTCTTGTTCGATCTGTTTTAGACAGAGACGCGTCGTCGGATGATTTCCCGTCCCGAAGGCGAGGCCGGGTGAAAGATATATCTGAACATCCTCGGTGTCAACATTTTCAGGAAACCCATCACCAAGCATCCATGGCGAGATAACGATACGTTGCCCCACCCTAATCGTGGGAAACGATTGATTCGCCCACTCTTCATCACTAACAATGCGCTCGTGCGGTGAACTCACATCGGCAATCTCGGACATCAAACGCAAACCCACGTCGATCATTCCCCTGCGATTTTCAAGCGTATCGTCGATCTTCAGATAACCGAAAACAGTCACCTTACCACTCATATCGGAATTTGATCCAATATCATCAGCATCCCAATCACCGGATTGAGATACGAATACGCGTCCATCGCCGTAGCGGGAAAAGAGGTGCGTTACAGGCTCAGCAAACTCAGCTGCTAAATCGACGCTGATCTCCAGCCAACGACCTTGATCGTCGTCGCATTGTTTGTTCATTTGAAACGCCGCGATCAGCCCGTGAATGCGCCCTTGAGCCAACTCCAGATGCCGTTGCCACTATCCCCGGTTCTTGATCCGTACGTGACCTCATTCTCAACGATCACAGGGTCTAAGGCCCGAGCATCGGTCATCAGCATCATGTCGCCAAGTTCCTTGACTAGTTTCTTTTGCTGTGAGGTTAACGACCGTGGAGTGATCACCGCGATCTGCACGACTTGATCACCGCGAGGCCCGTCTTTCCGCAACCGCGGTACGCCAAGTCCTGACAAAACTATCTGCTGACCAGTCTGTACGCCGGGAGCGACATCCACTTCTTTATCGCCCTCAAGTGTGGGCACCGTTATCTTGCCGCCCAGCATCGCAGAAACGACATTCAACTCGGCACGGATCAGAACATCGTTGCCACTGCGAGAGAATACGCGATCAGGTTCTACCTGAACACGAACATAAAGATCGCCCGCGCCGCCACCGAATTCTCCAACATCGCCATGTCCTCGCATCACGATACGCGTGCCATCGTCGACGCCGGCGGGAATGTCGATCGATATCTTGCGGCGATTGTTCGATGCACCGCTGCCATTGCATCGCGTGCACTCTTTTTCAACGCGAGTGCCGATTCCTCGACATGTCGGACACTCGCTTATCTGCTCGAAGCTGCCGAACAGAGTTCGCTGAGCGCGTCGCACCTTGCCGGCACCGTTGCACGTTCTGCAGGTATGAGTTGAGGTGCCAGGCTCACCGCGCGAGCCGTTGCAACGTGAACAAACCTCGCGGCGCATGATTTCAGTTTCGCGTGCAGTCCCGAATATCGATTCGCGGAACGAGATGTTCAAAGCCAACTCAACATCGTGACCGCGCCGGCTTCGGGTTGCAGAAGCACCGCCGAAAAACGATTCGAATATATCGCCGAAACCGCCAAAATCGCCGAAACCTTCAAATCCACGACCTCCATTACCGTTGACGCCTTGGTGCCCAAAATGATCGTAGCGTCCCCGGCTTTCAGGATCGCTCAGCACCTGATAGGCTTCGTTGATCTCTTTGAAACGCTCAGTCGCACCTTCTTCACGATTGCGATCGGGGTGATACTGCAAGGCCTTGCGTCGAAAGGCCTTTTTGATGTCTTCCTCGTTGGCGTTTCGAGGTATCTCAAGAACCTCGTAGTAGTCGCGTTTGGTGCTCATCGGGTTGTGTCTGTTCGTTTAGCGGAATACGCTGATCGGAGCAATCGATCCAGTTCTATCGTCAACTGCTACGATTCACGATCGCGCCGATGGTTTCCGCCGCATAACTTACGGTTGGAATCGCGCGGTCGTAAGGTGTTCGCATGGGAGATATGAGCCCTACGACGCCGCGTGCGTTGATCGCACCGCCATAACCGCACATGATAACGCTGTAATCGCTCAGCTCAGGCCGGTGGTTGTCAGAACCTATCGCGACAACGGGAACCGGGCCATAGGTAAGTCCAGAGATCAGATCCGCGAAGGCATCGTCATTTTCTAGGGCTGACATGGCTAGCGCGCCACGTTGAGGCTGACTCGCCAATTCCGGAGCAGCCATGAAATGTCGGAAACCGCTCATGTAACGTTCTCCCGGTACCGAATCGACCTGTACCAGAGCTTCAATAGTGGCATCCCAAACCTGGCGCTCAAACTCGTCAGCGATGTCATCGCGATTTCGATTTGCTACCAGTTCCGATACCGATTTACCAGATACCTGCGCTGAAACTTTGTTACGAGTCAGTTCAAGTTGCGGATCCGGGACCGCCTGCTCCAGTTCAATCAGTTGACGGTACACTCGCGCCTCTTGCAAAACCAGCACGAGCATCACCAGCATGTCATGAAGTCTCAAAAGTTCGATCTGCTTGACGTCCGGCATCTTGGCACGTGGCGCAGTGATAAACGCCAATGCACCTATCAAGTCGGCAATAACCGACGCCGCGATCTGCACCCAAACATCGATATCGTCGGGAGTGATCTCCATTTGATGCCTTAGAACAGCGACCAAGCCATCTGGCGGAGGGGATGAATAATCTAGACCTTCTACGAAGTGGCGATAACCCTTTTCGGAAGGCACAGCACCAGATGAAGGATGCGGACGCGACAAGTAACCCTCATCGATCAACACGCCCATCTCGTTACGTATGGTCGCACTGCTGACGTTAAAGCTGCCAGACTGAGCAACCGCGTTGGACGATACCGGCATGGCGGTCTCTATGTAATCATCGACGATGAAGCTGAGGATTGTGCTTGTACGTTCAGACAGATGCATGTCAAGAGTCGGGTGCTGACAATACCGATCCGAGATCGAGATTACCAAAATTATGCACCGAGCACCGATTGATAGGCGCCGATGCCCTTACTTAAGAATCTAACATCACAAACCAAATACGCGAAGCGATGCACGGGAGTCTATTGAATTGCTTAACACGATTCATCACATGCCAAACCCAAGTATGATCTCACCGTTTTTTGGATTGATGTGTCGCATCTCTACGCCGAGGCTTTGAAATGCGGGGCTCAAAAGGGACAACCGATGGCAATGTCTAGGTTCACCTTCAGAGCACATTACTGCCAACCGTCTAATCTCACTTTCGGAACACACCTCTTCGATACCCGATACAAAGTCGGTTGAAGACCTTCGCTCGAAGTACCATTCATCGATGGGGATCGAAGCTGTTGCACGCCTAGTTTTTGATCCTATCGGTCTGCCTCCCAACGAGCTTCCCATCCAACGGTAATCGATATCTGATTCTGCCAAAATATGTGGCATCCTATCTCGGTTAGACCAAGGTGCGAATCGAGAATGTGGGTACGACCTCACGTCAACTATCACCTCTATACTGTGCTTCCGCAGCAGATCGAGAAATTTGTCCCAAGTGTGATTGCTGTGTCCTATCGTGTATATGACTTTTCGTGATTCGCTCATGCTCTGGAACTCGATACCATGTTTCGCGACGGCGGGATTCTTACATCCTGCATCCATTAAGTTGTAACCGAAGTACACTCAATATCTAGACAACGTTCGATAAAAGTCGGGATTGGAGCGGCTACACAGCTATGGAAATATCTCTAAACGGCAAGCACGCATTTCTGATCAAGACTGTCTCTGGTGCCCTGATCTGCGACCCGCCTAATGATGATGAAGCCATCTTTGTGCCGTCATCCGCAGCCGACGATACCGTTGTCACTGCGATTCTCAAGAGCAAGCCTGCCAGATCGACCTTCAAAAGCAAAACTTCAAGAACTGACACCATCTCACATCCAGGTGAATACGAGATCGGAGACTTAGGACTACGCGGAATTGCCCTGGCAGTCGGCGCACCATCAGAGGCAAAAAAAACCATCACCTCTTTTCGAATCGACGCGGAAGGAATCACCGTCTACATGTTGGGATTGGCAAAATCATCGCTCGATACTCGCACCGTACAGTTGATCGGACATGTTGATGTATTGCTGCTGGATATCGACCGGTTGGAGATGGACATCAAAGAACTTTCATCCTTGATCAGCTCGCTCGATCCTTCACTGGTGTTTGTCAACGGACTAGCTGAAGTAGACGGTACACCCGGTCCCAGATTGAAATCATTGCTCGGTGAAACAGGTGGCGACCAGATGCGAAAAGACCCCCAACCACGGGTAAACGTCACCAGGTCTAGCCTGCCCGACGATCGACAACTCGTTGTGCTTCGTCCGCGAGTCTAGGCTGTGAAATGGCTATCGGTTACGCTTCGTTCCTAGACCGCTGGTTGTAGTTCCACAGCAAGTAGGCCGCGATTGCGCCTAGCAGAACTACAAGCACAATCGCCAATGGTAGCGTGGCGTTGAACTCCCCGTCACCGTCATCGCTGGGAGGCAACAACGTAGCCGTCGGGGGGACTGAAGTAGCTGTCGGAGGTACTGGAGTAGCCGTAGGAGGAACAGGCGTCGCCGTCGGAGGTACTGGAGTAGCCGTAGGCGGTACTGGGGTAGCAGTCGGAGGTATCGGCGTTGCTGTAGGCGGTACTGGTGTCGCAGTCGGAGGTATCGGCGTTGCTGTAGGCGGAACAGGCGTCGCTGTCGGAGGTACTGGTGTAGCAGTCGGGGGAACAGGCGTCGCAGTCAGAGGTATCGGCGTTGCTGTCGGCGGAACAGGCGTCGCCGTCGGGGGGACTGGAGTAGCCGTAGGCGGTACTGGTGTCGCAGTCGGAGGTATCGGCGTTGCTGTCGGCGGAACAGGCGTCGCAGTCGGGGGGACTGGAGTAGCCGTTGCGGCAAGCATCGGGAAAAACAGCCTAGTTTCAGATGTTTGCCCCGACTTGAACACTCCCGGCGTTTCTGCTTCTAGCGTCTTGTTCGGGTTTTTAGGATCACCTTTGTCGATCAAGAAGAACTTGATCGGCGAACCGTCTAGGGCAGTGTCTTCTGTCTGTAAAGCGAGGCTGTATGTGCCGTCCACAACCGTCACATTGTTCGAGCGTACTTTAACTTTATCGCCCACGACAGCGAAGACTTGATACCCGTCCGGAACTAACCCTTGAATCGTGAAAGCTTGGCCGCTGAACAGAGTGGTAGTTGATTCTCCGGGAGCCTGCTGAACGGTGGTGGGTGACACAGGGTTCTGGGGAGCAGTTGGCACATTGGCTGGACGCGTCGGAAAATCGAGGGTGATCACTCGAAGGTCTAGGAAATCAAGCGCGCAAGTTACACAGATAGTTCCATCTTGAGAAATGTAAGCGTAGTACCCGACCGTGCTCGATTCGACGGTTCCGCCCAAATAGAACCGGATCTCACTACCGATTTCTGCGTTTGTAGGATTTATAGTCAAGTTCAAAAATCCGTTTTGTTCATGAGTTCCCTGACCAATCACAACACCTTCAGACACCCAATCGCCAACCCGCGCGTATAGCGTCAGACCTGATAGGTCCAGAGGATTGCCGGCAACCGTCACAAGCCCATCGTAGATGATCAGTTGTGGAATCATCGGTGTTTGTGCTTGGGCATCGTCTTGCTTCTGTCCAAACAAAACGTAAACGCCGATAACTATTACGAAGGCTAGAGCAGATACCGCGATCCAGTTTCGAGCACTCGTCTTCATGGTACGGGTTCTAGCGACCGAAGCTGCTATGCCTGCGAATCGGATTCGCGTGGTGTTTCGGTCGTTTGTGCGCTGCATTTGGTGTCGCCTCACGGATTCCGATTCAGGTGCTGACGTTGATCTTCAAGGTGAAAATCGGTTTCTTCTTTGCGCCTAGTCCTCAAACTCCATGCAAAAGCACCCAGCAGGATCGCCACTCCGAGCGGTAGCGTAGCCTCTATAGAGCCGTTATCTGTGGGTGTCGCATTGCAGAAACCGCTGGTAGTCTCACTCGCGGGAGTAGCTGGTGGATTGCTAGGAACGAACTGAGTAGGTCGGACAATCACTGGCACAGTCGCACTTGGTTCGTCAGCGGCAGTAACAGGTCGCGGCGTACGGGTCGGTTCAGGTGTAAAAGTGGCCGTCGGCTCTGGAGTAGGCGTCAACGTCGGAGTATCTGTGGGAACTGGTGTAAGCGTCGGCGTTGGCGTTAGGGTCGGCGTCGGCGTAAGCGTTGGCGTATCAGTAGGAACAACTGTCGGTGTCGGCGTAAAAGTTGGTGTATGAGTAGGTGTCGAGGTTGGCGACAGGGTTGGAGTAGGTGTGGGCGTGTCTGTGGGTATAGGCGTTTCCGTGGGTGTGGACGTGGGTGTGGACGTGGGTGTCAAAGTTGGTAGCAACTCAGGGAATACCAATGCGAAGTTGGTGAATTGTTGTCCGCCAACGAACGCGCCAGGAGGAGACAATGCCTGCATGAATCGAGGCGCGCCCGATGGGTCGCTGGGATCGATCAGGTAAAAGGTGACTGACGCATCTCGGTATTTCTTGTCGACAACGTCGACCGTTATAAAGTACTCTCCGCCGAAGACCTGGATGTTTTGAGTTCTGAAGTCTTCACCGACTACCGCGTAAATCTCTGATCCGTCTGGCAATGGACCTCTTGGAGTGCGTGCTGCGCCAGTGAAGAATGCGGGTCTCAGGATTTCAGGCGATGGCGTATATGTCGGAGTGATGGTAGGAGTCGCCTCAGGAAGCGCGGGGAAATCAAGGTCGATCCGTCTCAGGATTGGAAATGTCCATCTGCATCCTCCGCATACCTCGCCCGAGAACTCATTAATCACCGCAAACCAGTTACTTGTGGTAGATGCAACCTGGCCTTCAATCCAAAACTCTACTTGTGATCCTCTAAGATCCAACTCTGGAGCTGGCGCAACAATCAAATGACTGTACTGAGAGGGTTTGCCGGCCAACGGTCCGACTGTCACCGGCGGCGATTCCCAATCCTCACCGATTCGAGCGGTAATCTGAAATCCCGTATATGACGGAACTTCACCGTTGATAGTGACACTGCCGTGGAACACGATCGCTTCCCATGGTGGCGGTACTCGAGCTTGGGCATCAATTTCGTTATCGCCTTGACTGGTTAGCAACGCTAAGCTTGCGGCCGCGATTGCCGAAAGTGATAAGACGACGCTCCACAAAGGGACGCGCCGCATCATGTCGCGTACCGATATCGACATAATCAGGCTTCCAATGGCGATTCTGCGATTCCTCATAGCCGAAATGCTAGGGTTTCAATGCAACATCAAGCGAATTTCAACGCTCAGCAGGCTCAAAGTGTCAGATATTAACTTGCAATGAGCCAAACCCAAATCGGCAGATCAGGCACTAACGTTTGGTGTACTGCGGAGCTTTTCGGGCTCGCTTGAGACCGTACTTCTTGGACTCTCGCATCCTCGGATCGCGCGTCAACAACTTGTAGCTCTTCAACACCGACCGCAACTGCGGATCGAACTTGATAAGCGCCCTTGACAATCCGTGCGACAACGCTACCGCCTGGCCATGCACACCGCCGCCATGAGTTTTAGCCACCACCGTGACCTTGCCGTTCAGATCCGTTACCGAAAGTGGCCGCATTGCATCGCTAAACCATTGATCGACCGAGATTACGTCATTCAACGGCTTGCCGTTGAGCGTCACTCCGCCAGCACGGTTATAGACCCTGACTTGTGCTATAGACCTCTTGCGTCGGCCCGTTCCATAGTAGTAGTTCTCAGTTTCAGTCGTCAAAATGCGCTCCTAGCACGGGCCTCGGCAGCTGATGCTGTTCTTCCATCGTTATTGGGTATCGTCCATTCTGTTCATGCCAAGCATATCGATGCATTCGGCATCACAACTCGATTTTTCATACGTAATATCTAGCGAATCGGGTTCAACTTCATCTGTTGAAACTCGGTTACGCAGGGCATGGCCGCAACGTGTCTATACCGCATCATCGGCACGCATAGCAGCACGTTCCGATCCGATCACTTGCGCCATATGGGGATGTTCAGGGCCGGCATAGACCTTGAGACGCGACAACATCTTACGTCCGAGCTTGTTTTTCGGCAACATGCCACGCACCGCCAACTCGATCACACGTTCAGGCGTACGCTCCATCATCCGTGAAAACGGTATCTCCTTCAAATTACCGGGATACTGACTATGACGCCGGTAGATCTTCTGCTGAGATTTCTTGCCCGTCATATCGATCTTGTCGGCATTTACGACGATCACGAAATCGCCAGATGCCATATGGGGAACATAAGACGGACGATGCTTGCCCATCAGGATCATCGCTATCTCGCTGGCAAGGCGTCCCAACACCTTGCCTTCAGCATCGAACACGCACCATCGATTCTGCAGTTCTGACGCGCTTGGGTTGTAGTGCTTCAATTTAGTTGGCATAACGTACCGATTCTAATTTGCCAGCGTGCCAGATGCACACCGATTCTCGCAACAAGCGCCAATTGATTTGCCGCACTGCTTCATTCAATCCAAAGACTCGTCAGGCCCGATCACTTGGAATGGATCACATCCAGACCTGATTCAGACGGATAAACCACTCGCATCAAGGTCAAGGCATGGGGCGGCGCATTTTGCGTTGCCATGCCGCGTTTAGGCATGGAAACCATTGCGGATACCTCTTCAATTGTAGATGCACCTCTGCCAACAGCGATAAGTGAAGCCGCCATCCGGCGTATCTGCTGCCTCACAAAAGCATTCGCTCGCACATCGAAGATCACTCGATCATCATCTGTTCTTCGATACACTTCACTGCTCTGCACCAGTCTCACAGTAGAACCATTTTCTTTGCTCGCAGCTGCGAAAGATGCGAAATCGTGTACCCCAATGAAAAGATGCGCAGCTTCAGACATCGAAGCGATATCCAATCTTCGACGAACGTGATACTCGTATCTACGTCGCAATGGAGAAGCAGTGATCCCATCATTTATCACGTACCGATATTCCCTAGCGACAGCGTCGCGTCTCGGATCAAAACTTGCCAGCATCGCTGCAACCCTGAGAACGCGCACGTCATCCGCCAAGTTGCCATTCAAAGCGTTACGGATTTCGTGCGTTGACATATCGGTATCGAGATCCAACGCGGCGATTTGGCCTAACGCATGAACACCGGCATCGGTTCTGCTAGCCATACGAATCCGTTCATCCCGACGGCCAAAGACGATATTTGCGGCAATCTCCAAGTCGCCTTGAACAGTTCGGGCATTCGCCTGATATTGCGAGCCTCGGAACTCGGCGCCATCGTATTCGACAACTAAGGCAAAGCGCATTCTTGATACTGTGTCTTCAAAAACACAGATGACGAGGGTTCAACCGCTAATCCACTAGTTCGATGAGTGCCATCTCAGCGTCATCGCCCCGCCGTTTCCCAAGTTTGATGATGCGGGTGTAACCGCCGTCACGATCTCGGTAACGCTCGGCCAGTTCATCGAATGTTTTCGACAAAACAGCTTTGTCAGTCAAGAACGAAGCTGCCATACGCCGGCTATGCAGATCGCCACGTTTGCCATGGCTGACCATTTTTTCGGCTAGTGGCGCTACTTCTTTTGATTTGGCATGGGTGGTGCGGATCACCTCGTGCCTCAACAGATCAGTCACCATGCCTCGAAACATCGCCCTTCTAGGCGCTGAGGCACGACCCAATTTACGTCCTGAACGGCGATGTCGCATGGTTTCCAGATTCTCCAAAGTGTGATTTGACACGCATTTAGGCGTGCACGGACCCGCTTAACGCTTCGATTCTTTATCCTCATCCTCGTTCTGCCAAAGGCCTTTTTCGATCATAAAGTCGCGAAGCTCGCGGAACGATACTTCCCCAAAGTTACGAACTTCCTGCTTCAGACTCTCAGGGGTGAAACGCATCAACTCACCTAGGGTCCTGATAGGATAGCGCGACAAAGCATTGATGATGCGTGAACTGAGCTGGTCGCCAAGATCCTTGATCTCAGTCTCCAGCAACTCGTTGAACGCATCGGAAGCCGCTTGCTCTTCTGCCTCTGGTTGTGCAGTAACGATATCCAGTTTGGACTTGAAGATATCGGCCGCCGTTCTCAACGCATCGATAGGCTCAACAGTTCGATCGGTCCAAACCTCGATCGTCAGCAAATCTCTGCCAGACAGACGTCCAGACATCGCTTCAACTTCGTAATTGGCCTTGAGTACCGGAGTGAAAATAGCATCTACCGGCAACACGCCTTGACCGGCAGTCTCTTCATGATCGAATGCTCGATAGCCTTCGCCTTTTTCGACTCCGAAGGTGACGATCAACTCTCCCTCTTTGTTGTCAAGAGTGGCGAGATGATGTTCGGGGTTGACGATCTCGAAAACGCTGTGTGGTTTGATATCGCCAGCAACAACCTGGCCTTCGCCAGATGCGAAAAGTGTCAACACCTTCTGAGTAGTCTCAGAACGAGCTCGGATTCTTACTCCCCTTGCATTGATCAGAAACTCGCCGATGCCTTCACGCATGTTCGGCACTGAACCATATTCGTGCTGCTGCCCCACTATCCGAGCCGAAGTAATTGCCGTTCCAGGCATCGCGCCTAGCAACACTCTTCTGAGTCCATTACCTAAGGTAGTACCCCATCCACGCTCAAGGCCCGCGATTTGGAACTTGCCATAGGCATCGGTACTCTCGACGACCTCGAGCTTTGGAACGTATTCTTCTGTATCGTCCGAGAATTGAACGGTGGTTGAGATTGGCGATCGGATGCCGGTGATCATATTCCTGGACTATCTCCTTGAGTAATACTCAACGATCATGCGAGTATCGATAGTTGTATCGATGTCGTCTTCCGCGGGGACACCATCGATCGCAGCCGTCAAATTGTCAGAATCTACTGTTATCCAATTCGTCGCCTGACGACGGCGGCTCATATTGTCGCTTGCTACCTTGTAAAGCACGGTGCCCTTGGACTTGTCGCGCCAAGAAACCACATCACCAGGCTTGACGATGAACGAAGGAATATCGACCTTTCTACCGTTGACCTCGATGTGACCATGGTTGACAGTTTGACGCGCCTGCGGACGTGATGTTGCGAAACCAGATCGATACACGACGTTGTCTAGCCGACGTTCCAACAGTTTCAGCAGATTCAAACCCGTCACCCCAGGTTGTCGCACCGCTTCGTCGAACATCCCTCTGAATTGACGTTCGTATATACCGTAGATGTGCCTCGCCTTCTGCTTCTGCTGCAACTGGATGCCGTGCTCGGACATTCGGCGACGACGACGTTGCGCGCCAGCCGGGCCTGCAGCCGAACGTCGCGCAGAAGTGTCGCGGGAACGATCTACAGCGCACTTGGGCGTGTAACAACGTTCACCCTTTAGAAAAAGCTTCTCGCCTTGCGACTTGCAGATCTTGCAAACCGGATTTGTGTTCCTTGCCATTCTGTTTCCTGTTTCTGATGGAAGTCCGACTGCCTTTGCACAACAGCCGTAGGTGAGCCTGCCATTTGGTCACGCATATACCACTAGATTCTAAACTTCGTAAGATTCTCTTCCAAGCTCCTGGTTGAGAAGACGTCGGAACGTTTCTCCCATATTCAGAAGAATGTCGAGCTGGAAAATCTAGCATTCTCCCTACACACGGCGTCGTTTGGGCGGTCGGCACCCGTTGTGTGGTATGGGAGTGCGATCAACTATCGAGTTCACCCGTATCCCTGCGCCGGCTATTGCGCGAATCGCCGACTCGCGTCCATTGCCGGGACCTTTGACCATCACATCTACAGTACGCATACCATGAGAAACCGCTGCCCGCGCTGCCGATTCGCCTGCGCGTTGCGCTGCAAATGCCGTTTTCTTGCGGGAACCGCGGAAACCCATCGCACCTGAACTGCTCTGCGATACAACATTCCCAACCGGGTCCGTGAACGTGATAAGAGTGTTGTTAAAGGTCGCGATGATGTACGCACGCCCCTGCGGAACAAACTTCCGCTCTCTGCTTCTCCGACGAGTTCTCGGCATAACCTGTTCTTTCGATCCTCCTGCTTATGCAGTCGC
Source organism: Dehalococcoidia bacterium (assembly GCA_965242765.1). Taxonomy (GTDB): domain Bacteria; phylum Chloroflexota; class Dehalococcoidia; order Lucifugimonadales; family Lucifugimonadaceae; genus Bin127. The sequence continues at coordinate 964,626 of CBDESY010000004.1, forward strand.
GGCTGAAACACCGCATATTGCAACTGTTGACTAGTGCGATGGCGCCCGACGCTTGCCCGCAACGGTCTGTCTTCGACCTCGCTTGGTGCGTGCATTGGTTTTGGTTCTTTGACCACGTACCGGCAAACCACGACGGTGGCGCTGTCCGCGATAACTTTGAATGTCGACCAGACGGCGGACGTTCAACTGATTCTCGCGCCTCAAGTCACCCTCGATAGCGATCCCAGCACGGTCAAGGCTAGTCCTGATGTTAACCAGCTCTTCGCTGCTCAAATCGCGCATCCGAGTACTGGGATCGATTCCCATGTTTGACGTGATTTCCGACGCTCTTTTCTGACCGACACCATAGATCGATGTCAGACCAATGACGACTCTGAGGTTGTCTGGGATGTTGACTCCCGCGATAATGGCCATTCGACGCCTCCTGTGCTTTAACCCTGACGCTGCTTGAAGCGCGGATTCTGCTTGTTGATCACGTATACCCGCCCCTTTCGGCGAACGACGCGGCTACCCGGTTGCTTTGCTTTTACCGAAGCTCTTACTTTCATAATCTATACCTCTCGCTCGCGCTCTACCGGAAGCGGTAGGTTATTCGACCTCGCGTCAAGTCGTACGGCGACAACTCAACCATCACATTGTCGCCAGGGAGAATACGAATGTAGTTCTTTCGTATTCTTCCCGATGCATGCGCGAGCACTTCATGGTCGTTTGGCAGACGTACCCGAAAATACGCGTTCGGATGCGCCTCCGTAACCGTTCCTTGAACTTCTATCGCTTCTTTTTTAGGCATATCTTCTGCACCTGATCAATGTCTTGGGATCATCTTTCGACTACACCGAAGTCAAAATCTCCGGTCCGTCATCCGTGACCGCCACGGTATGTTCGAAGTGCGCCGATAGCGAGCCATCAGCCGTAACCACGGTCCAGCCGTCATCAAGCAGCTTGGTCCTCCAAGAACCAGTCATGATCATCGGCTCGATGGCTATCGTCATACCACTAATCAACATCGGACCGATCCCAGGCGAACCTAAGTTCGGCACTGGCGGCGCTTCATGTAACTCGCGCCCAACACCGTGTCCGACGTATTCGCGTACCAACTCAAAATCAGCATCGCGAACAAATTGTTCAATCGCATTCGAAATATCCCCGACCCGGTTTCCAACGACACATTCCGCGATGCCGCGCTCCAATGATTGACGACACACCTCAACGAGGCGAGCCTTCTCATCATCTTGGTACTCACCCACAATCGCCGTTCTTGCGTGATCGCTGTAAAATCCATCCACAATCGCGCCACAATCGACGCTGACCAAGTCTCCGTCTGCAAGCACCCTCGACTTGCTCGGTATTCCGTGCACGATCTCTTCGTTGATCGAGATGCAAGCCACCCCAGGGAAATCGTAAAGCCCAAGAAACGCGGGCTTCGCTCCATGGGCTCTAATCACATCGTGAGCTATGTCATCGAGTTCGGCCGTCGTAACTCCCGGCTTTAAAGCATCGAACACCGCGTCCAGAGCAAGAGCAACTATCCGACCAGCCGATCGCATCGACGCCAACTCGCCTTTGCTTTTGAGCACGATACGAGGTGCCGTACCTACATTTTGGGTAACACTATGATTCAAAACGCCACTTCAATCGCAATTGTAACCGAATTCGTTAGTGATGACCTTGATTCAACGATCTTATCCACACCTAATCACTCGACAGATTCGAGTAATCTTTCGCGGACCTGATCGATGCTTCCAAGAGCATCAATCTCCTCTATCATGCTACGGTCGCGGTAGTAACCTACTACTGGAGCCGTCTCTCGATTATAGACATCCATTCGATTTTGTATCGCATCTGGATCGTCATCTATTCGACCTTCAATTTCCCGACGCTTATCGAGACGATCGATCAATTCCTTCACATCTACCTTGAAGAAAATCACCCGGTCTAGTGAAACACCAGACTGCTTCAACTGATCGTCAAGTGAAGCCGCTTGGATCACAGTTCGGGGAAATCCGTCCAATATGACATTCTCTACTTCAGCCAGACGCGTCTTGATCATATCGATTATTGCTTGATCGGGAACCAGATTTCCCCCGTCGTAGAAGGTCTTGGCGTATCTCCCAAGTTCGGTGTCGCGGTCCATCTCGTCACGAATCATGTCGCCAGTTGAAAGATGCACATATCCCTTTTCATCAGCCAGCATCGCTGCCTGGGTGCCTTTGCCGGCGCCGGGCGGCCCGAGAAACACTATCCGCATGTCGATACCAATAAACCTGTAGACCACTGATGATGTCGTAGTTTGTCGTCCTGGTAGGCACAGATCGTCATGATCTCACAAATCCCTCGTAGTTGCGCATCATGAGTTGGGCTTCCAACTGCCTCATAGTGTCTAGCGCTACTCCGACCATGATGATCATGCTGGTGCTTTGGATGAGTGTCAACGAAGCTTCAAGATTTGTGATCAGGTTCGCGATCCAAGGCGTAATTGCGATCACACCAAGGAATATGGCGCCTCCCCAAGTGATGCGCAAAACGATACGCATCAGGTATTCGCGAGTCGGCTGTCCAGGCCTGATACCGGGCACAAAACCACCGTTGCGCTGAAGGTTTTCTGCAAGGTTCTGTTGGTTGTGAACAACTAACGCATAGAAGAAAGTGAATCCCACAGTCAGCACAAATACAAGCAACCAATATGGGTCGCTGGTAAAGGCAAGGGTACGCGTAACCCATGAAGCAGCTTGGGCAACAAAACTGCTGCTGCTAGGATCGGACAAGTAGGTTGCAATCGTAGCTGGCAAGGTGACGATTGAGAATGCGAAAATCAACGGAATCATGCCCGCCGCGTTCACTCGCAACGGAATGAATGAAGCACCAGTCTGACGATACATCTGACCACCGCGGAACACGCTTCGTCCGTACTGAACCGGCACACGCCGTTGAGCTTCGTTAAAGATGACGACCACGAAGATGATGATCAACATCATCGCCACCAGCATGAAGACCTGGAATGATTGGTCGCGCAACGCGTAGAGTTGACCAACCGTCTGTGGCAACGAAGCCACAATTCCAGCGAATATGATCAACGAGATACCGTTTCCGATGCCCTTTTCAGTGACAATCTCACCCATCCATACCAGGAGCATAGTAGTCGCCGTCATACACAAGATTATGGTGACGGTATTCATCAAGTCGCTGCCGCCAAGGCCGATTCCAGTTATCGCACCTTGCAGTTCAAGCGTATTGAGCAAAGCCCAGCCCTGCAGTATCGCAAGCGGAACTGTGAGGTAGTGCGTGTATCGGTTGAGAGTACGACGTCCCGCTTCCCCACCTTCGCGCGACAACTCTCTGAGCTGCGGAATCACGGGAGTCAGTACCTGCAGAATGATCGATGCCGTGATATATGGGTAGACCCCCATGGCAGCGATGCTCAACTGACTCAAAGCCCCGCCACTGAAAAGGTCTAAAACACCAAAAACTGGGTTAGCCTCAAACGCCCTTTCAAGCAGCTCTAGGTCCACGCCCGGGTTTGGCACGTGGGCGAGAAAACGAAAGGCGACCAAGATTCCAAGCGTGAAAAGAATCCTGAACCTAAGGTCCGGAACGCTCCAAGAATCTACCACCGCCCGAAAGAGCGCTGGTAGTGCCGATTGTTGCCTAGTTGGGGCAGTGCCAGTTGTCTGCATAGCAGATGATTCCGATCAGTTGATTAACTGCCCGCGTCAGACTCACGATTCTTGGACGGCACTGCTAAAACGTTCACACTGCCGCCGGCCGATTCAATCTTGTCCCGGGCCTGTTTCGAACAGGCGTGTACCGTGATGTGCAACGACTTCTCGACATCGCCATCACCCAAAAGTTTTATGTATTCCTTCGAGTTGCGAACTAACCGCGTCGCAACCAGATCCTCAAGTCCTATCTTTGCACCATCATCGAATACATCCAAACTGCCAACATTGACTGCCGTGTATTCAATGCGGAAGTGGTTGGTGAAGCCACGCATGAATGGCAACCGCTTGACCAATCGCAACTGCCCGCCTTCAAACAAGAAGGGTACCTTGCCAGTTTGTAGCTGCCCTTTGCTGCCACGCCCTGAGTAAGAGCCGCGATTACTGCCGTCCCCACGCCCGACGCGTTTACGCTTTCGACGCGAGCCGACTGCAGGCTTCAATTGATGTAATCCTGGCATATCGATATCCTGTCAATCCTTCAGGAAATGACTTCTACCAGATGAGGAATCTTCTTCACCATACCTCTTATCTGGTCAGTGTCTTTCTTGGTGACGACTTGGTTGATGCGTCTCAGTCCAAGCGCCCTCAAAGTTGCTCGATGCTTCGGAATCGTACCGATCCCGCTGCGAACCTGCTTGATGCGTATCTCGTTCATGAATTCTGCTCACCATCAGGAGCATCGACATCGGTGGACTCTTGCTCCGTCTCGGCAATCATCTTTTGACCCTGATCCTCTGATGCCGATTCTGTGGTATCAGACATCTCAGCTACGGTCTCATCAGGCTGATCTTGAGGAGATGATGATTCGGATGAATCAGCAGTTGCTGACAGACCGAGTCTTCGAATCCGCTCAACCTGCGGGTCCCTTAGCATTGTCAAAGCTTTGATCGCAGCGCGCACGGTGTTTACAGAGTTGTTTCCACCGAACGTTTTGGATAGAACGTCCTGAATGCCAGCGGCCTCTACAACGGCACGCACGCCACCGCCAGCAATCACTCCAGTACCCGGAGCAGCCGGCAAGAGCAACACTTTAGCACTGCCATACTTGGCAAATACCTCATGTGGAATTGTGCCGTCCTTTATGACAACGTTCTGCATGGCTCTTTCCGCGTTCTGTCGCCCCTTACGCACCGCGTCCGGCACCGATGCTGCTTTTCCAAGCGCCGCGCCAACGCTACCGTTGTAATCGCCAACAACCATCATGGCGCTGAAGGAGAGGTTTCTACCTCCCTTGACAACCTTGGACACGCGACGAATCTTGACCGCGCGCTCGAAAAGCTCCGGTCCTTCTTGGGTTTCCTCACGGCGTTGCCGACGGCGTTGCCGACCCTGGCGGTCCCTGCCGGACCCGCGTTCGCGGGATGTTCTGGTCTCAGTAACCATAAGCTAAAAATCCAGTCCTTCAGCGCGCGCAGCATCTGCCAGTGCCTTCACGCGTCCGTGATATCGATAGCCACCGCGATCGAACACTACCTTGTTGATGCCACGCTCAAGGGCACGCTTCGCAACCGTTGCACCAACGCTCTTAGCATCGTCGATTTTGCCGTTACCTTCGATCTCAGTCTCTATAGAAGATGCGCTCGCCAATGTATGACCAATTGCATCATCAATTACCTGCGCGTAAATCTGTTTGTTGCTGCGAAACACTGAAAGTCGCGGTCTGGCATCGTCACCCGATACCCGACGACGCACACGGCGGTGTCGGATCCAACGCGGACGATTATCGAACTTACGATTAGGCATATCTCAATTAACCTCCCACACCAGCTACTGTCTTGCCCACACGCAGGCGCAACTGTTCACCTTCATAGGCAATTCCGAACAACGGAATGCGTCCCGCCTTGCTTTGGAAACGGCTAGGCTTGCGAATCGCGCGAATGTTAGCCGCCTGCTGACCTACCATCTGTTTGTCAGGACCAGACACCGTGATGATATTGTTGCCCTCTACACCTAACGTGTTCGCACCGATAGGTTCAACCTCAACCGGATGAGAATATCCAGTCAGCAACTCCAGACCCTTGCCCTTCTGAGATGCACGATAGCCAGTGCCGTACATGACGAGACGCTTAGTGAACCCTTCGCTGACTCCAATCACCATGTTGTTCAGCAGACTGCGAACCAACCCGTGAAACGCCTTTTGCTCACTAGTTTCTTTAGACCTAGAAACGATGAGTTGCGAATCTACAACTTCAACGCCGATGCCATTAGAAATTCGCTGGCTCAGCTCGCCTAGCCGACCCTTGATCGTGACGGTGTCGCCATCGATTTTCACATCGACACCGCTCGGGATCGCGATTGGGTTTCTGCCTATTCTGGACACTTCAAACTATTCCAATTGATTCTCTTCATGCGCGTGTGGATATCACAACTCACCAGATGTAGAACAACAACTCGCCGCCTACTCCGGAACGCCTCGCTTGGTCGCCAGTCATCACGCCATTGGGCGTTGACAAAAAAGCAACCCCCCGTCCACCAAAGTAGCGAGGTATCTCGTTTTTGCCAACATAGATGCGTCGACCAGGTTTGCTGACTCGCATCAAGCCAGTAATCACCGATTCATCAGTGTCTTCGTAGTACCGAAGCTTGACTTTGAAGTCGGATTTCACACCCTCGCTCTGGGTATCGAAACCATTGATGAAACCCTCGTCGCGCATCAAACGCAACAGCGAACGTTTCATATTTGAATGCGGTACCGAGACCGATTCGTGATGCGACATCGCAGCATTGCGGATGCGTGTCAGCATGTCAGATATGGGATCAGTGACTGGCATTTCAGATTCTTAGCAGGTTCTCACTTCGATTAACAGTTAGGCGCCTATAGGCTAGCTTTGCGAATCCCAGGCAGGTTTCCAAGCAGGGCCTGCTCACGGAAAACTACTCTGCACATTCCAAAGAAACGAATGTACCCGCGCGGACGCCCAGTCGCGAAACATCGGTTTCGTTTTCTCACATGACTCGAATTCTTTGGCAACATGTGCAACCTGCGACGCGCCTCCATCTGCTCTTGAAATGAGCGTTGCGAATCGTTTGCCACCCGCTTAAGTTCAGCACGTTGCGCGGCATATTTATCTACCAGCAACGCCCGTTTTTTCTCTCGTTCGATTATTGCCTTGCGAGCCATATCTCTGGTCTATCGTATTGTTTTGCTTCAGTTGCCGAATCGATCGGCAAATCGTTTACATCGGAGGCGAATCAATGCCTCGTCGCAAAAGGCATGCCCAGAAGTTCCAGCAGCCTGCGTCCTTCTTCATCAGTGCGCGCCGTCGTTACGATCACGATCTGCAGGCCGCGCAGCCTATCTATCTGATTGTAGTCAATCTCAGGGAACACAGATTGCTCGGACAGTCCCAAACTGTAATTGCCGTTCCCATCAAAAGAGTTGCGGTTCGTACCGCGGAAGTCACGCACCCGGGGTAATGTGACGTTCACCAAGCGATCATAGAACTGCCACATTCGATGCGACCGCAACGTTACCGACGCGCCGACAGGCATTCCTTCGCGCAACTTGAAATTGGCAATCGATTTCTTAGCTCGATTCACGATCGGTTTTTGTCCCGTGATGGTGGCCAGATCAGTCGTCGCCGCATCTATCGCGTTGGAGTTGTCCAGCGCCTCGCCAAGTCCGATATTCACGATGATCTTTTCCAGACTCGGAAGCTGCAACGGATTGGTGTAGCCAAATTCGCGCCTGAGCACCGGAGTGACTTCAGAGCGATATCGGGACAACAATCGCGGCAGAGCAAGAGTTGTACTGCCATTTGAATCAGCCATTGCGCGCTCCTTTGATAGATCGCACACGAGTGCCATCCTCAAGCTCTCGCCAACGAACTCTGCCTACGTTACCAGTGTCAGAATCTACCAGCACCACGTTGGAGAGATGTATCGATGCTTCACCTTCGACGATACCCGTCTGCATAACGCCGCGGCGACGGCCCATATGGCGTTTAACCATGTTCACGCCCTCGACGAACACGCGTTGCTTTTTGAGATTGACCGCGATCACTTCTCCGCGCGCGCCTTTATCCTTCCCGGACACAACCAGGACCGTGTCTCCTTTTTTAATTTTGTTAGGCATTATTTGTCTACTTCGGTTACAGAACTTCAGGGGCCAACGATACGATGCGGTTAAACTCGCGCTCGCGCAGCTCGCGCGCCACCGGGCCAAATATACGTGTTCCACGCGGGTTGCCATCATCAGCAACTATCACACAGGCATTGTCATCGAACTTGATGTACGAGCCATCAGGCCGGCGATGTTCTTTAACCGTCCGGACAATAACAGCGCGTACCACTTCGTGCATCCTCACGGCTCCGCCCGGCTGAGCATCCTTCACTGCGCCAGTGATAATGTCACCCAAACCAGCATACCGTTGGTTGCCCGCGCCAGTCATGTTTATGCACAGCACCTCACGGGCGCCGGAGTTGTCCGCAACTCGCAAACGTGTCTCTCGCTGAATCACTGCTCTGCTCCGATGGCAACATCTTGCTCGCTAACCTCGATCGGCGAATCATCCGGATCAACAACGTCAACCCGTTCGACAATCCTTCGCAAACGCCAACGCTTGGTTCTAGACAACGGTCGATGCTCTTCGATCACCACGCGGTCGCCCACTGATGCCTCGTTATGTTCGTCATGTGCCACGAACTTGGTGATGCGTCGTCGGCTTCGCTTGTAAACGCGATGGCGTTGCGACCATGAGTAGGAAACAACGATAGTCTTATCGTTCTTGTCTCGTATCACCGTGCCGATGCGTGTTTTGCGGGTTCCTGCCATCTGTTAGTTGTCCTCAAATTACGATTTCGCTTCTTAAGAGGTTCAAGCCTCTGAAGCAGCCTCGCTCAAGCCCCATTGCTCCACGATCTGGCGTTCTCTGATCACCGTGTGAATACGTGCGATGGTGCGTCGCGTATCGCGCAACGCGTTCGAATTGGTCAATTGACGCGTGGTCTGTTGAAAGCGCAGATTCATCAACGCCCGTTCCTGCTGCAACAATTCGCGCCAAAGCTCTTCGTTGCTTAACTCTCTAACTTCTGAAATATGCATCGGTGCTGAACCTGTTGCCTACATCCTTGTCGATCAATCAACGCCCTAAAGCTCGTCCGCTCGCGAAACGATCTTCATCGGTACCGAGAACTTCGCGCCAGCGCGTCGCAAAGCCTCGCGTGCAGCAGCCTCGGGAACATCGGCGATTTCATATACGATCCTGCCACGCCTAACCGGGGCAACCCAGTGGTCGATCGCCCCCTTGCCGCCTCCCATCCGGGTTTCAGCCGGACGTGACGACACCGGCTTGTCCGGGAAAATCCGAATCCAGACCTGACCTCCACGCTGAACGTAACCAGTGATCGCGCGTCGTCCCGATTCAATCTGCCTGGAAGTTATCCAACTGGCTTCCATAGCTTTGAGGCCGAAATCGCCGAAAGCCAACTTGCTGCCGCGGTTGGACACACCACTCATCTTGCCCCGCTGTTGCTTGCGGAACTTGGTTCTTCTCGGCTGTAGCATATTTCGTTAACCTCAATCGCCAGATTGCTCCGGCAGAAATGCCGGTGTCAGTTCCTGTGGCGCTGCGCGCGTCCCAATCCGATCGGCGAAACTCCGCCGGCCGAAAGATCGCGCTGCTGGCGCCGATTAACCGGCATGTCGCCAGTGAATATCCAAACCTTGATTCCGATGACTCCAAAAGTCGTATGCGCCTCAGAAATTGCGAAGTCGATCTTGGCACGAAGAGTGTGCAGAGGAACACGTCCCTCCATCTGTTTGTCGACACGCGCGATCTCGGCTCCCGCCAATCGACCAGAAACTACGACTTTGATGCCTTCCGCTCCCGAATCCATCGTTCTTTGCATCGCCATACGCACCGCACGCCGGTAAGGAATGCGACGCTCAATCTGCTCTGCCAGACTTGCACCTACGAGCTTCGCGTCAAGTTCAGGCACCTTTATCTCATTAGCCGATATGCGCACCCGCCGACGCGTCGCGCGCTCGATAACGTGCCGCAAACGATCGATGCGCTGACCGTTTCTACCAATGATGATGCCCGGACGGCTAGTGAATACGTTGATACTCATCTCGTTACCGCCACGGTCAATGTCAACGCGCGAAATAGCACCCTCAGACTGATATTCATCTGCGACGATCTGACGGATTTTGTAATCCTCTTGCACCAAGGAGCGGTAACCCTCTGGTTTACTCGCAAACCAGTTCGAACGCCATTCGGCCGATACGCCAAGGCGGAAACCTATCGGATGTGTTTTTTGTCCCATCAGTTGTCCGATCTTTTCAATATAGATATCGATCAGCTAGAAGCGTCTATCTACTCCTCGTCGACCTCGATCGTGATATGCGATGTCGGCCGATTGAACGCACCCGCGCGCCCACGTGCCTTAGGTCGGAAACGTCGCATAGTTATCGATTTGTCAGCTACGATGCGCTTGATAACCAGCGATTCCCGATCCTGCAAATCATTGTTCTCAGCATTGGCCGCCGCTGAGTTCAACACTTTGTAAATGACGCGCGCGCTGGGAGTGGTCATGTAACGCAGGTTTGCCAACGCATTCTCAACCTTCATGCCACGTACCTCATCCATCACAAGTCGCAACTTGTGAACCGAGATACCTACGTTCTTAGCTCGTGCAATCGCCATCGCTTCAAATCCTCATCGATTGCCGGAGTGCGCACGAAAAACCCGAGTCGCCGCGAACTCGCCCAAGCGATGACCGACCATGTTTTCTGTCACCAACACCGGAACGAAATTGCGTCCATTGTGCACGGCAAAGGTCAGACCAACCATGTCTGGCATGATCGTCGATGCGCGCGCCCACGTACGAATCGCTCCACGCGTTCTTTCTCGGCGTGCCTTAGCCACCTTCCTCATCAGCTTCGGATCCACAAAAGGACCTTTCTTGACAGATCTGCTCATGTTCTTTCAGCTCATTATCTAATGCTGCTTCTCGACATCCCGATCATCAGCGCTCGTAACGCCGGCGACGGATGAATTTGTCAGTACGCTTGTTCCTGCGCGTCTTGTATCCAAGCGTTGGCTTGCCCCAAGGCGTCTTGGGATTCGAGAACCCGATCCCAGATCGTCCCTCACCGCCACCGTGGGGATGGGCATTGGGAGCCATCGCTGAACCGCGAACACTCGGACGCTTGCCGCGATGTCGAGAACGTCCAGCCTTGCCAAGCTTGATGTTCTTGTGGTCCGGGTTGGACACCACACCGATAGTAGCGCGGCACTCTTGCCGAACCTGACGCATCTCGCCCGACGGCAATCGCAGAAGGATAAACGATCCTTCATGTGCCATAACCTGAGCACCTGTCCCGGCTCCCTTGGCAAGCTGACCGCCACTACCAGGGGTCATCTCGATATTATGAACCATGGTGCCTTGTGGGATATTCATCAGCGGCTTCGCATTGCCGGGCAAATCCGGCGCATCCGAACCAGATTCAACCTTCCGACCAATCGATAGACCCTGCGGAGCAACGATGTAAGACTTCTTGCCGTCCTCGTAACGGATCAAAGCGATACGCGCGCTGCGGTTGGGATCGTACTCGATCGCCAGCACCTCCGCCTCACCAGCACGATCGCGTTTGAAATCCACCAGACGATACCTACGCTTATGACCACCGCCACGGCGACGCACTGTGATGCGTCCTCTGTTGTTCCGGCCGGCTTTCTTCAACATAGGCGCCAACAGCGACTTCTCGGGACGCTTCTTGGTGATGTCGGAAAAATCGTCTACAACGTTGTTGCGACGCCCGGGAGAGGTAGGTTTATGTTCTTTCAGTGGCATATCTAAGCCTGCACCAACTAACTATGCGCCTTCAAAGAGCACGATCGCATCGCCGGGCGCCAAGGTGACGATGGCTCGCTTAACGTCAGGACGCTTCTTCTCACGAAAACCTCGACGCTTCATCTTGCCACGACGACGATACGTGTTTACGGAAACCACCTTGACGTCGAACGCCCATTCGACAGCGCGCGCAACATCGTATTTCGTCGCCTTCATATCCACGTCAAAAACATACCGCCGCTGCTCGTTCAACAACGTCGACTTTTCGGTGATGACTGGTCTTTGCAGCACTCGAGCTATATTCATGGCGTCACTCCCGCCAGGTCGCCCCAGATACTGTCGATACGTTCGATCGCGCCACGCGTCACCACAATGTTGGTCGCCGATGTGGCACTGATAGCGCTCAAACCATCCGCGAAAATCACATCCACTTTTGGGACGCCGCGAACCGACAACGTGACATCTCGATCATTGGACTGGACAACAAGCAACGTTCGACCCATAAGACCAAGAGAGTCGATCAAGTCAATAACTTCTCTAGTTTGAGGTCGATCAACCGCAAACTCGTCGATAATGATCAGACTTTCCTCACGAACCTTGTCGCTCAAAGCAATTCTCAAGGCCTGACGACGCATCTTGTGGGGAATACGTTGTCGGTAACTGCGCGCGTGAGGACCGAAAATCACTCCGCCACCAACCAGAGTAGGCGACTTGCGACTGCCTAGCCGAGCTCTACCAGTGTGCTTCTGACCGCGCAACTTACGGGTGGAATATGCTACCTGACCACGAGTCTTGGTTTCATGCGTGCCCCGACGACGATTCGCAAGTTGAGCAACTACAACTTGTTGCAGCAACGCGTCGTTCGGCGGGGCGCCCCATACTCGGTCGCTCGCATCAATGGTGCCGACAACAGCACCAGAGCGGTCTTTTACTTCTAATTCCATCTGTCAAATCACCTCAGACCGACTTCTCGATACGCACCAGGCTGTTGCGCGCACCCGGCACTGAGCCTCGGATCAAAATGTAGTTCTTCGCAACATCCACCCCGGCTACTGAAAGCCCCCTAGTGGTGATCTTGCGATCACCCATGTGCCCAGCCATACGTGTGCCTGGCCAAACACGACCGGGATATGTGCCAGCACCCACTGAACCGGGCGCACGATGCCGATCCGATTGCCCATGCGTTTTCGGGCCACCAGCGAATCCATGACGTTTGACACCACCCTGAAAACCCTTGCCCTTCGACCTTCCAGTCACCTTGATTTTGTCCCCCGCGGAAAACACATTGGCGCGTATCTCTTGTCCGACCTCAAATTCGCCCAGATCAGATACTTTGAACTCTTGCAGGTGGCGGTAACTCGCATTGGCGCGCTCGAAATGCCCCCGCATCGGCATATTAACCTTCTTTGCACGCAAAAAACCCACCTGAACCGCCTGATAACCGTCGCGCTGGTCCGTCTTCACCTGAGTAACTACGCACGGACCGACCTCGACCATAGTCACTGCGTCAGCGTGGCCTGCATCGTTATAGATGGTAGTCATGCCGATCTTGCGACCGAGAAGACCTGGCATAGATTTAGGAGCTTCCGGCACCATATCGGCTTCGGCGATGTTAGCTGCTTCTTGTTCTTGAGTCGTCATATCTTTTCGCTCAGGCAAATCCTAGGGCATCATATGGTTAAATCACCCGACTTATTGAATCACCTTTACGCTGACCTCCACACCGTTAGGCACATTCAATCGCTGTAGAACGTCCATAGTTTTGGAACTCGGCTCGATTATGTCCACTAGCCGCTTGTGCAACCAAAGTTCAAAATGCTCACGGGAATCTTTAGTTATGTGCGGTGATCGGATCACCGTGAAGCGACGACGGCGGGTTGGCATTGGCACCGGACCTGATATCTGCGCGCCAGTTCGGGTTGCCGCATCCAGTATCTGCTCAGTAGCCTGCTCCAGCAACGGAGCATCGTAACCGCGAAGCATGATTCGCATTTTGCCGGTCGCCATCATCTGCCTACCTATCTCTCCAAGGCTTCCAAGACGTGCTGCGGCATCACGTCGTAATGATCCAATTCCATGTTGAAATCGCCAAAACCTGACGTCAACGAGCGCAGATCAGTCGAATAGTTGAATGTTTCAGCCAACGGCACAAACGCCATCACGCTCGCAATGCCAGCCTGACCTGGCTTCGGCTCAGACGTCTCCATCGATTGGATCTTCGCACGTCGCGAATTCAAATCACCAATAACAGTGCCCAGAAGATCGGCCGGCATCACCACCTCTTGGCGCATCACCGGCTCTAAAAGTTGCGGACCTGCCTTGCGCATCGCCGCCTTAAATGCTAACGAACCAGCTATCTGGAACGCCATCTCAGATGAGTCGGTGTCATGTTGCGCACCATCCGTCAAAACGGCCTTGACATCGACTACCGGGTATCCAGCAACGATTCCGGAAGATGCAGCCTGCCTAAAGCCCTTTTCGATTGATGAATACCATTCCGTACTTAGCGTCGCACCTGTAATTTCGCTCTCAAACTCGATACCAGAACCTCGCGGCAAAGGCTCAAGTCGCAAGGTGCACACACCGTATTGGCCACGTCCACCAGTCTGACGAACGAAACGTCCCTCAGCATCGGCCACCGACGAAACGGTTTCTCGATATGCGACTCTAGGACGACCACGCTTGCAGGTGATGCCATGTTCCAGATGCATGCGATCAAGGATGATCTCGAGGTGCAGCTCGCCCATGCCAGACAGCAATAGCTGACCGCTCTCGTCATCAGTAGAGAGAATCAAAGTCGGGTCTTCATCGACCAATTTCATCAATACCGAGGTCAGTTTGTCCTTGTCCTGACGGCTTTCCGGCTCTAGCGATATCGACAAAACCGGCTCTGGGAATTCAATCTGCGACATCGCTACCGGTGAGTTGATAGCCGAAAGCGTGTGCCCGGTTTTAGTCGACTTCAGTCCGATAGCAGCGACGATCTCACCCGCACCAGCCTCGTCTACAGGCTCTCGCACATCGGCGCGCATCCGCAACAATCGCCCAATTCGCTCACGCCCTCTGATAGAAGGGTTGTAAACCGTCATCCCACGCTTGAGGATGCCAGAATAGACGCGCAAGAAAATCAACCGTCCGGCGTGCTCATCAGAAATCACCTTGAATGCCAACGCGCTCAAAGGTTCATCGTTGCGGGGGTATCGCTCGATTTGCTGGTCCGGCTTTGAAGGTTCAAAACCTATAGCCGGCGGCAGGTCCAACGGAGAAGGCAGATAATCCAATATCGCATCTAATAATTGGTGAGTGCCGCGGTGTCGAAGCGCCGCACCGGCCATCACTGGAAAAATCTTGAGATCAATCGTCGCCTTGCGAATCGAAGATTTCAAAACATCAGCAGAAACCTCTTCGCCCATCAAGTAAAGCTCAGCGAGTTCGTCATCAAATTCCGCTACTTTAGCTATGAGTTCTTCACGTGCCGCATTCGCCTGATCCAAGTAGTCTTCTGGGACATCGGCTTTGCGAGGCTCTAGCCGGCCATTGCGGTCCACTTCCGTGGAAGGGTCACCCCATTGGTAGTAATAAGCAACCATCTCAACCAGATCGACAACGCCTTGAAAATCGGCTTCCTGACCAATCGGGATCTGGATCGGCACCGCGTTCGCGTATAGTCGGTTGATCAGCGTCGAAACAGCGTATTCAAAATCGGCGCCGACGCGATCCATCTTGTTCACGAATACGATTCGGGGAACGCGATGTTTGTCTGCCTGACGCCAAACCGTAAGTGACTGTGCCTGAACACCTGCAACCGAGTCCAGCACTACAGTGACACTATCCAGGACTCGCAAGCTGCGTTCCACTTCTGCCGTAAAATCTACGTGCCCCGGCGTATCGATGATGTTGATCTGATAGTCGCGCCAAGATACGTTTTGCGCCGCCGCCGTGATTGTGATGCCACGTTCGCGTTCTTGCGGCATGTAGTCGAGCAAAGCAGTGCCATCGTCCACGCGGCCAATCTTGTACGTTTCCCCTGTGAAGTAGAGAACGCTCTCGCTGACGGTAGTCTTGCCAGCGTCGACGTGCGCGATGAACCCAGTGTTGCGCAACTTGTTGAGGTCGCCGCCATTCGTCGCCAATACGGCTTCTGAAACTGCCGGGATTTTAGATTTGGTCGTCATTGTCTGTTTAGCAAGGGGATCAGGTTCGATTACGAGTATCTGTCGCTATCCGGCTCACATCGACCGTTGAACGGTCAAAAGCGGTTTTGGATTACCACCTGAAGTGGGCGTATGCCCGGTTGGCTTCAGCCATTCGCTGCAATTCATCCTTGCGGCGCACCGCTGCGCCAGTATTGTTTGCGGCATCTAGCAACTCTGTGAATAACTTCCTAGATATCGGTTGCCCCTTACGAGAACGCGCCGCGCTGACTACCCATCTTTGTGCCAGCGCCTCACGTCGTTCAGGGCTGACTTCGTTAGGAACTTGGTACGTGGCGCCACCTACTCTTCGAGGGCGAACCTCCAGCAACGGCGTCGCGTTCGACATCGCTCGCTCAAAAGCCTCGAGCGCGTTCATGCTCAGCCGCTGCGACAGCATCTCTAAAGCCTCATAGACATTGCGACGCGCAGTACTCTTCTTACCGCCAATCATGACGCGATTGATGAACCGCGCGAGCTCTTCGCTCCCGTAACGCGGGTCTGGTTGCGTTTTACGCCTTTCGGCTCTACGTCGTCTTGCCATTTCGTCGTCTTCAGTTACTGATTGCGTAGCACTTCGCTCGCGGCTGACAGATTTTCATTCAGTGGTTACGATGTCGATACGAATCCAAAACGCACCTGAAACTCTAGTCGAAACAAACTTACCAAGTTCAAGGGCGAACTCACAATTGTACCTTACGGATTTCGACGCAAGAAACCTTATCAGAGTCCAGCCAGTCAGATGTGTTACGAATTCAGCAACAAAAAATTATATACCCACCGCCCTGCTCAAACTCCCCGCGGAGTTCCGTATTTACTTCTTCCTCTTCGCCGTCCCTCAACCCCTTCAGTGTCTTTGGTACCGCGAATCACGTGATATCGCACGCCCGGCAAATCTCGCACCCGACCGCCGCGGATCAGCACTACCGAGTGCTCTTGCAAATTGTGTCCCTCACCCGGGATGTATGCCGTGACTTCCACATTGTTGGAAAGCCGCACACGAGCCACCTTCCGCAACGCCGAATTCGGCTTCTTGGGAGTGACAGTTCTAACTTGCAAGCAAACACCAGCCTTCTGAGGCGCGCCTTTCTGCAATTCACGGGTACGGCCCGTGAACGAATTTCGGATGGCACGCAATGCCGGGGTCTTGGTCTTCTTGCGGGTTCGCCGCCGAGGCTTTCTTACAAGTTGGTTGAGTGTAGGCAACTCAATCTCCATTACCGATCAACAGGTGCCCGCACACATCGGTTTCCCAATGGAGCGCGAGCGAACAAACGCGATGTGTCGCAACTGCTAAACGAAAAATGATACACTCATCAACTTGCATCGTCAACCAAATCCTCACGCTTTTTGCCACAGGGTCGACTCGATTATCAGCTGTAATATCCTAATCTCATTGCGTTCGCTCTGCAGCGTCAGTTGATTGCGAATGCTCAATCATCGGCGCAACGACGCGACCACTATGTCTAACGCCCTTGCAGCAGCTCAAAACCTCGCATGACAGCCCTCATCCTCTACGGCTTCAAAGACCCACACGCAAAAGCGCTGGTCGAAGAACTCAGATTCCAAGACCAGACATTGCGGCTGTTCCACGCCGAACCCGGCTTGGATGATATCAGCCTTGGGAATCGTGACGACGAAGTTGCGCTGGTCTGGTGCATAGGAACAGCATTGCCGTTTCCAGTCGCAGTTTCCAACGAAATCGCCGCCCGCGGCAGACCAGTAGTAGCAATCACCGATGAAACTTCGTCCGAGCTGTTCGATTTCAACTCCGGATTCATCGAGCTTTGCTTTAACCATCCCACCGCCACTGAATTGAGGTACCGCATCCGTACCGTAAAGGCACGTGCAACCGTCCAATCAGCACCACTGATCATCCACGGCGACCTCACTATCGATGTTGCCAGTTTCGAAGTTTCGTTGCGCGGACGCCATATCGAACTGACATACAAAGAGTACGAACTTCTGAAACTCTTCGCATCAAACCCGGGACGCGTCTTCAGGCGTGAAGACATACTCAATCGCATCTGGGGCGATGACTATTTTGGCGGAACCCGAACCGTTGACGTGCATGTTCGAAGGTTGCGCAGCAAGTTGGATGACGTGAGTCACACCATCATTGAAACCATGTGGCGCGTCGGATACCGATTCAGCATTCCTGAAACACACATGAAGTCTGTCAATGGCGGTTCAAAGAAAAACGCTGAACAAGGCGTATGATGCCACATAGCGGGGCAGGTGCGTCTGCGTACTCAGATGTTCCTCAAGTAGCTTCGGTCAATCTTTCCGTAGAGATATTGTGGATGATGCTTGAAAGAAGAGATTGATTAAGGCGTCCGCTTGTTCCCTACTTGAGATCGGAGCAAGGTTGTAATCGCACTCGAAAACCTCTGATCAAGTAGGGGCGGTTCGCGAACCGTCCCTACGAATTCCGTTAGAAAAATAGCTTGATCAGAGGTTTCCTAGATCATGCACAGATTTTTACATGTTTGGTCTTGGCAAGATGCTTTTCAGGCGTGTTTGATCTCACGCTCTACATCGACGACGCGAGAAACTTCATCAGGCTCGACACGTTCAAGAACATCGCGTTCTTCAGAGTTCCAATTGAAACTCACGTTCAAATCCAAATCATCGCGCATCTATGTGTTTCGGAACCCAATCCAGAGTGTAGCGAGGAATTGGTGGTACGAGGTAGCCAATCGTTTGAAAATTCCGAAAATCGCAGATCAGACTACCAGTACCCAGCAGAGTAACCCATCTGGTAGAATTTCTATCTTCGCGGATCGGCAAAACGTGCCGTCCGCGAAGCGCGCCAACAAGTAGAAAACACGAACGCCGCACAATCATATGCGTCGGCTCAAATCGCGAACTTACCAGCCTGCAACTCGGTTTCTCGCAATAATGCAAATCACTGAACATCAAGTCGCATCAGCTTCAGCCCCTGATGATGCCGAAGCTAAAGAGTTCGTGTTGCGATCGGCACACCAACAAGATGTGCGCTTCGTCAGACTGTGGTTCACCGACATCCTCGGCTCCGTAAAAGGATTCGCAATCACCATCGATGAACTCGAACATGTCCTGCACTCAGGCGCCAGCTTTGACGGCGCCGTCATCGACGGACTTGCGCGAAGCGGCGAGGCAGATACCGTAGCCGTTCCTGACCCGACGACTTGGCAGATCTTGCCCTGGCGCCCGAGTCAAGACGCCGTCGCCAGCATGTTTTGCGATCTCAGCACTCCTGACCGAGCACACCTTCCAACTGATGGACGCCACATATTACGCCGCGCGATGCAACAAGCGAGGAAACTCGGCTACAGCTTCTACGTAGCTCCAGAACTCGAGTTCTTTTACGCCGACGACATCTCTGAATACCGCTGTGCAACGCGCGATGTTGCACCTGTCAATGTCATCGACGGAAATCCGCGTAACATCGGCTCTCTGAACCGATTCAATCGCGCCAGCAGATACTTTGATCAAACATCGCCAGACCTCGGCGGCGCAGAATTGAGACGTGAAGTCGTTCTCGCACTCGAAAAGATGGGAATCCCCGTCAAACACAGCCATCACGAAGTCGGACACGGACAGCACGAAATCGACCTTAGACATACCAATGCGCTCACGATGGCCGACTCTGTAGTTACGTATCGCGTCGTAGTCAAAGAGTTAGCAGCTCGAAAGGGCGGTCACGCTACCTTTATGCCGCAACCATTCTCGGATCGACCGGGTTCTGGAATGCACACCCACATGTCACTCTTCAGCGGCGATGAAAACGCGTTCTACAATGCTGACGATAACGAATTCCATCTATCTGAGATCGGCAAGAAATTCATCGCCGGATTGGTAAGGCACGCTCCCGAGATTACCGCCATAACCAATCAATGGGTCAACAGCTACAAGCGTCTGGTACCGGGATCTGAAGCACCGATCTTCGCTACCTGGACCGCCGGCAACATGAATGATCTGATCAGAGTTCCAGCATATCGTCCTGGCCAAGAAGGGAGTATGAGGGTGGAATACCGCGCGCCTGATGCTGCGTGCAACCCATATTTGGCATTTACCGCCATCTTGGCTGCCGGTTTGGAAGGCATCGAGCAAGATTACCCAGTTACATCACCCATCATCAAAGAGACCAACAGCAACTCTCGATCTTT
Source organism: Dehalococcoidia bacterium (assembly GCA_965242765.1). Lineage (GTDB taxonomy): Bacteria > Chloroflexota > Dehalococcoidia > Lucifugimonadales > Lucifugimonadaceae > Bin127. The sequence continues at coordinate 984,486 of CBDESY010000004.1, forward strand.
GCCTAGATTGCCCAGCTCTTTGTACGAAGCCGTTTCAATCGCAGAAAAAAGCGATCTGCTCAGGAAAAGCATCGGCGATCAAGCGATTGACAGTTTTTGCCGCAACAAGTTTCTAGAGTGGGATGAATTCAATCGCACAGTCACGGATTTCGAAACCAACCGATATCTCGACATTCTGTGACTACGGAGATCGCTTAACAGTTTTGAAATCGAACCGATTTTATGATTCAGATTTGACATCCCAAGAAATCGCCCTGGAAATTGAACCTAGAATCGCCGTTGAACATGGCTATGAAAGCAAGAACCGAATTGCCCAGACTCCCCGCCGAACGCGACGCCGAGTTTCGACGGCTTGAAAAAGAAGGACTCTACCTCCGCAATCACGAACATGACGCCTGCGGCGTCGGTGTGGTCGCCAATATCGATGGCAACAGATCGCACCAGGTGATTCAACAAGGGCTAGAGGTGCTCAAAAATCTCGGGCATCGAGGTGCTTGTGGATGTGACCCCGAAACTGGCGACGGTGCCGGCATACTCGTGCAAATGCCGCATCGCTTCATGGTCAAAGCCGCTGCTGAATCAGACATTCAATTGCCTCAAGCATTGCGTTATGCCGTCGCGATGTGTTTCTTGCCCCAAGACGCTGAACTTCGCGCTTTCTGCATGAACACATTGGAGCAAAGCGCAAGCGAACATGGCATTGAGCCGTTGGGTTGGCGCGAAGTGCCCGTAGAACCGGACGCAATTGGAGCCTGGGCACGCGAGAGAATGCCCCACATCGCCCAACTCTTCTTGAAGGCTCCCGACGGGATCGAAGAAAGCCTGCTTGAACGCCGTCTGTATGTCATCCGAAAATCGTCTGAAAAAGCCGTCCGCTCACGAGTAGACAAGGTCGAACAAAACGCAGATGTAGAGTTGAACGCGCGACAGGCGCTGGTCGTCAACTCTCTTCTCAACGAGTGGTACATTGCGTCATTGTCGGCACGCACCATCGTCTACAAAGGCATGTTGATGGCAGAGCAGACCGATGCTTTTTACAAAGACCTTCAGGATCCCGATTTCGAATCACATTTCGCAATGGTCCACTCTCGTTTCAGCACCAACACCTTAGGCTCATGGAAATTGGCCCATCCATATCGCATGTTGGCACACAACGGAGAGATCAACACCGTGCGTGGCAACCGAAACTGGATGTCGGCACGCGAACTCACTCTGGAATCAGACCTCTTCGGCGACTATATCGAAGACATCCGTCCGATATGCGAATCCGATGAACCTTCCGACACCGCATCGCTGGACAACGCGTTCGAAGCCGTTTATATGGGTGGACGTTCGGTCGCCCACACCGCGGCTATGATGATGCCCGCTGCCTGGTACGGCCACGAATCGATGCCTCAAAACGTGAAGGATTTCTACGAGTATCACAGCGGCATCATGGAACCTTGGGACGGACCAGCCATGATCGTCTTCACAGACGGGCACATGCTGGGCGCCGTCTTGGACCGCAACGGACTGCGCCCCTTCAGATACTCTGTAACTACTGACAATCTGCTAGTAATGGCCTCGGAAACTGGCGTGCTGGATATTCCTGCAAACCAGATACAGTATAGATCTCGCCTACGTCCCGGCCGGATGTTCCTCGTAGATTTCGAGGAAAAACGCATCATTGAACCCGAAGAGGTAGCCGACAATTTGGCATCGGCGAAACCTTATGGTGAATGGCTCAAATCTCAGCGCCTCTCCGTCAACGACTTGGATATCTCGGGAAACACCGCCAACATCGACCTCGAGACCGTGCCATTACGCCAAATGGTTTTCGGCTATTCCCAGGAAGACCTCCGAATGCTCATCGGCCCCATGGGATTAACCGGCTATCAGCCTCAAGGCTCGATGGGCAACGATGCGCCATTGGCGGTGCTGTCCGACAAACCGCAAAACCTGTTCGCCTACTTCAAGCAAGACTTCGCACAGGTATCAAACCCGCCTTTGGACGCCATTCGCGAAGCATTGGTCACGCAGATGGCAGTTCCCGCAGGTAGACGCCCTAACCTGTTTGACGAGACCCCGAAACATGCTCGACTGCTACGCATCGATCACCCGATATTGCGCAACTCAGAGTTGGCAAGGATCAAGGCATCGACTAAACCTGGCATCAAATCGTTCACCATCTCTACGCTGTTTAGAGTGGCAGATGGATCTGACGGCCTCAAGGCGGCTTTGGACCGCATGCGCGCGGAAGCTTCAGACGCAATTGCGGATGGCTACACCATCATAGTGTTGTCAGATCGAGGCATCGATGCCGAAAACACCTTCGTACCTTCATTGCTCGCAACGGCATCAGTGCACCACCACCTGATTCGTGAGAAGACTCGAACCCAGGCCGATATCATCGTCGAATCTGGTGAGCCGCGCGAGGTGCACCATTTCGCTCTGCTATACGGATACGGCGCCAGCGCAATCAACCCCTACCTCGCTTTAGAAACCCTGGCGTCACTACGTGCATCGGGCTACAGCGATATCGAGATGCCTCAACAAGACAGAGCTGAGGAGAATTACCGCAAAGCATCCGAAGAAGGCGTGCTGAAAACCATGTCCAAAATGGGCATCTCAACCCTGCAGGGCTACCTCGGCGCTCAGATCTTCGAAGCCTTGGGACTATCGCAAGAACTCATCGATGAACATTTCACCTGGACCAACTCGCGTATCGGAGGCATCGGTCTCAATGAGATCGCCGCGGATGTGCTCGCAAATCACGCTCGCGCCTACCCGCAATTCAAAATCCCGTCGAATCTGCGGTTAGACCTCGGCGGACAATACATGTGGCGGTCTACAGGCGAGAGACACATGTGGAACCCGCGCACCATTTCGCTCATTCAGACCGCTTCGACACTCAACAGCACTACCATCTACCAACAATTCGAAGACGTCGCCGACCAGGAACCTGAAGGTTACATCGCTTTGCGTCAGATGCTCGATTTCGACGAGAGCAAGTTCAAACCTATATCAATAGATGAAGTAGAACCCGCGGATAAAATACTGCCACGGTTTGCAACTGGCGCCATCTCTTTGGGCTCCATCAGTCGCGAAGCTCACGAAACCTTGGCAATCGCCATGAATCGCATCGGAGCCCGCAGCAACACTGGCGAAGGCGGTGAAGACGATACACGTTACGTGCCATTCGATGATCCCGATTCCCGCAATTCGGCAGTGAAGCAAGTGGCATCCGGGAGATTCGGCGTCACTACCGAGTACATGGTCAACGCCAAAGACCTGCAGATCAAGATGGCACAGGGAGCCAAGCCCGGCGAAGGAGGGGAAATCCCCGGACACAAAATCAGCGAATACATCGCCTCTATCCGACGCACAACACCCGGCGTCGAGCTCATCTCGCCACCTCCGCATCACGACATATACTCAATAGAGGACATCGCCCAACTGATCCACGATCTCAAGAATGTCAATCCCGAAGCCCGAGTTCACGTGAAACTGGTGGCACGTTCAGGTGTAGGCATTATCGCCGCGGGCATCTCCAAGGGCAAGGGCGATGTTGTGCTGATCTCCGGCGATTCGGGAGGCACCGGCGCCTCGCCGCTATCGTCCATAAAACATGCCGGCATTCCCTGGGAACTCGGAGTCAGTGAAACCCAGCAAGTTTTAGCGGCCAATGGTCTCCGCGACCGCATCGTGGTTCAGACGGATGGTCAGATCAAAACCAGCCGAGATGTCGCTATCGCCGCTCTACTAGGCGCTGACGAATGGGGCGTTGCTACCGCCGCACTCATAACTATGGGCTGTATCATGCTCCGAAAGTGCCACCTGAACACTTGCTCAGTTGGAGTCGCCACCCAAGACCCTGAGCTAAGGGCTAAATTCGCCGGCACTCCCGAAGCAGTCATCAACTACTTCACGATGCTTGCCGAAGAGTTGCGCAAACGTATGGCGCAGATGGGATTCAGAACTGTCAACGAGATGATCGGCAGGGCCGACATGCTGAAACAACGCGATGACATCGACCACTTCAAAGCACAATCGCTAGACCTATCCCGCATTCTGGTCAACTCGCGCACCCTTGAAGGCGACCATTCATATCAATGCATACAGCAAGACCATACTCTTGAGCTTGCGCTAGACCACAAACTGATCGAACTGGCCGATAAAACCATCCAAGATGGCGGTAAGACCATCACGAATGCTGAACTCCAAATCCAGAATCGCAACCGCACCGTAGGCGCCATGATGAGCGGTCGGATATCAATGCAGCATGGAAAACCCGGACTGCCCGACGGCTCGATCAACATCACGTTCCATGGCTCCACAGGGCAAAGTTTCGGCGCTTGGCTAGTCAAAGGAGTAACCTTCAAAGTCTTTGGCGATGCCAACGATTACTTCGGCAAAGGGCTATCAGGGGGCAGATTGGCCATCGTTCCGCCTCCAGACGCCCGATACGTCCCCGAAGATAACATCATCATCGGAAATGTGGCTTTATACGGCGCGACTGGCGGTGAAGCCTACATCCGAGGACTAGCCGGCGAACGCTTTTGTGTCCGCAACAGCGCAGCCAAAGCAGTTGTCGAAGGCATCGGTGATCATGGATGCGAGTACATGACTGGCGGACGCGTAGTGATTCTTGGGACCACAGGTAGAAACTTCGCGGCGGGAATGAGTGGAGGCATCGCATACGTTTGGGATCGTGATGGCACGTTCCATAAACGCTTCAACGACGGAATGGCCGATTTAGAAGACCTGGTTCCAGACTCTGAGGATGCTGATGAAGTAAAGACACTCATCGAAAACCATCTCAAGTGGACTGGCAGTTCAGTCGCCGCATCGGTGCTGGACGACTGGGACAAGGCGGTGCGACAATTCAAGAAAGTGATGCCACGCGACTACGCCCGTGTCTTGCGAGAGCATGCCGAATCTCAAGCGTCTCAAAACGGTCAGAATCAGGATGCACCAATGAGCAGCGGTGCAACTGCCACTCGTGAACTAGTCGGCACAGCATTGTGAATCATCATCATGGGTAGTACGGCTGGATTCAAAGACTTCGATCGTTCGTCTATGCCTCGGCGCGATATCCGAGAGCGTTTGAACGATTGGCGTGAAATCTATCTCAAGTGGGATGAAAATTCCGCCCGTAATCAGGCCGCAAGATGCATGGACTGTGGCGTGCCCTTCTGCAACGATGGCTGTCCGTTAGGCAACCTGATCCCTGAGTGGAACGATTTGGCGTACCTGGGCGACTGGCAAGAGGCTATTGCGAGACTCCATGCAACCAACAATTTCCCAGAATTCACCGGGCGAATATGTCCGGCACCCTGTGAAGCCGCATGCACGCTCTCAATAAATATGGATCCCGTCACGATCGAGATGATCGAAAAGGAGATTTCTGAGCGCGCTTGGCAATCAGGTTGGATAGTGCCCGAACCGCCTGATCAACGCACCGGCAAAAATGTCGCCGTTGTCGGGTCCGGACCCGCGGGACTTGCCTGCGCTCAACAACTGAATCGCGCCGGCCACACCGTCACTGTCTACGAACGTGCCGAGTACCTCGGCGGGTTGCTAGCTCTCGGTATTCCCGAGTTCAAACTTGAAAAATCCATCGTAGAACGCCGGATTCAGCAGATGCGCGACGAAGGTGTCATCTTCAAAACAAACACTGATGTCGGCTTAGACATCACAGCTCGCGACCTAGCCGAAGCAAATGATGCCATCGTCCTGGCCGGCGGCTCCACCGTTCCACGCGATTTTCCAATTCCAGGTCGCGATCTTGACGGTATTCATTTCGCAATGAACTATCTCACCCAGCAGAACCGTAGATTGCGTGGACAAGAGTTTTCACCCCGAGAGACCTTGACTGCCGAAGGCAAGCACGTCGTCATCATTGGCGGGGGCGACACCGGCGCCGACTGTCTAGGAACCGCGCATCGTCAATTCGCCAAAAACATCGTCCAACTCGAACTGCTGCCCAGACCTCCCGAGAGTCGATCAAAAGACAATCCATGGCCTGATTGGCCCCGGGTCTTCCGCACATCTTCGGCACACGAAGAGGGTGGGAAACGGGACTACAACATTATGACTAAGCGTTTCGCAGGTCAAAATGGCAAAGTGACACATCTCGAATGTGTGCGTGTAGATTGGGTCTTTGAAGATGACGCACGTCCTCGAATGGTCGAGATAGCAGGATCCGAATTCAATATTCCGGCCGACATTGTGCTTCTCGCAATGGGTTTCGTGCATCCGCAACACGAAGGCCTGTTGGACGATCTGAAGGTCGAATACGATGCCTTTGGAAACGTCAAAACTGGTGCTACATTAAAGAGCAGCATAGACAAGGTTTTTGCATGTGGCGACATGCAACGCGGTCAATCACTAGTAGTGAACGCAATCGCCAGCGGACGTCAATGTGCGCGCGACGTAGATTTGTTCCTCGTCGGAAAGTCGTCTCTACCAACCGTACGAGGTTACGCCCGTCCAGCCTTGCCCAGCTACTACTGATCTCTGAAACAGCATCTATAAACTGGCCCGCAGGTTAACTGAATGGCAACGCGGAAATGACGAGCCTCAGAGTCGCATCCGCACAGATCAACACGACCGTCGGAGACATCACCGGCAACTCCAAGTTGATCTCTGACGCGATCGATAAAGCACGACGCATAGGTGCTGACATCATCGCGTTCCCCGAACTATCCATAACCGGATACCCACCGGAAGATCTGTTGCTCTCAGATCAATTCATCCGTGTCAACTACCGAGCTCTGACAGAAATCGCCGAAAAGTGTGCCAACATAGCCGCAGTCGTCGGCATCGTTGATTTCGATGAAGATGAACACGGCAAAATCAATAACATCTATAACGCGGCAGCCGTCATCGTCCATAAGCAGATCGTAGCCATCTATCACAAGAATGAACTGCCTAACTACGGCGTCTTCGATGAACTTCGGTACTTTGAGCCGGGAAAGACGTGCCAAGTCATCGAAATCAACGGTGTGCCCGTTGGAATAAACATCTGCGAGGACATTTGGGTAAACCCCGGACCGGGCGATGCCCAATGCATGGCGGGTGCCAAGTTGATCCTGACGCTCAACTCTTCACCGTATGAGATAGGCAAGCTGCAAACACGTATCAACTTGGTCACGCGTTTGGCAGCTCAACACCAAACCTATGTCGTTTACACAAACCAAGTAGGCGGGCAAGATGAACTCGTATTCGACGGCTCCAGCATCTTCGCCGGTCCCGACGGCAAAACTATAGGCGTCGCACCAAGGTTCGAACCCGACATAACCGCAATCGACATCGATTTCGACACCGAAAATCCACAACTTGACACTCAAGGCATCTCGAACCATCCAGAACGTATCGTCGCGCCGATTTTCGATCCGCTCGAACGCACAAACATATCTTCACCATCACCGATGGCACTAGACGACATATCGCAGGTATACGCGGCACTGAAACTGGGAACTGGAGATTACATCCGCAAAACCGGGTTTGACAAGGTGGCGATCGCACTATCTGGCGGAATCGATTCCTCCCTAGTCGCATGCATCGCTGCCGATGCTATTGGCAGCGAAAACATTGTCGGCGTTGCCATGCCATCGCGATATTCATCCGAAGGCAGCCTTGTAGACGCGCAGGAGCTAGCCGATAGACTTGACATTCCGTTGTGGCGCATACCTATCGAGCCGGCCCACTCTGCATTCGAGCAGATGCTGTCCGAACGATTTCAAGGACACCATTCCAACACCGCGGAAGAAAATGTGCAATCCCGAATTCGCGGCAACGTCATGATGACCATCGCTAACAAATTCGGCTGGCTCGTGCTTACAACCGGCAACAAATCCGAGATGGCTACGGGATACGCCACTCTGTACGGCGATATGGCCGGTGGTTTCGCGGTCATAAAAGACATCCCCAAACAGTTGGTCTACGAACTGTCCGAATACCGCAACAGCATCGAAACAAACCCGCCAATTCCCCAATCTGTGATCGACAAACCGCCCAGCGCAGAACTTCGTCCCGATCAGCTCGATATCGATTCCCTGCCACCCTATGATCAGCTGGACCCGCTCATCAAAGCGTACGTAGAAGAGCGGAAATCGAGCGAAGACATATACGCCCAGTTTGATTCTGAGAATAGTGTTGAAGCGGCAACTGTCCATCGCATCGTTCAGATGATCGATCGGAACGAATACAAGCGCCAGCAGTCGCCCCCCGGCGTTAAAGTTACCGGATTAGCCTTCGGGCGCGACCGTCGGATGCCGATCGCGTCACGCTGGCTACATTCGACGCCAACCGAAAATCGGGGCGAATAGAATTCCATCCATGACGCCGATTTCATCAATATAAATCTTTTCTGTACATTCGAGGCGTAACCTCTTCCAGTGAACAGCTTACAGAAACATCTTCATCGCCGATACAGCACCTTATCGTTTCCAGATACGTCGCGATGAATGACATCAACACCACAGATAGACTGATGAACACGAAAAGGATTCGCGCATGACAACTGTGATGAGAAATCTAACCATACCTGTGCCAATCGTCTGCATCATGGTCATTGTCTTAACTGCCATAGCTTGCGATTCAGATGAAAATCCGAGTGTTTCATCCGACACAGAATCCAACTCTTCAGAGACGATTTTTATCCAGACGGTCGAAGCAGCTAAGAACGATGCGATCGGAATCACCGAAGCTAATCAAGGTGCGGCGACTGAAATTGAAGGCGTAACTGAGGCGGACCCGCAGGAGTTGGATCCGCCGGGAACTACCATCGTCTTCTCATCTGATCGAAACATCAATGAAATGCCGGTGAAGGATGTCGATGTCGTCGCCAACGAAGTTGCGGGCAATGTTGGAATCTCTGCCGAAGACGAGATTTCTCTGCAGATCATCGCTTTGGAAAACCGTCTGATGGAAATTTGGGATTCCTCGATCAACGGTGTTGTCCTCATCACGTTGGAGAACTCGCTGTACATCACCGACGGAACGGGAGCAGGGTGGTTCTGGGACGACCAGGGACACATCGTGACGAACCACCACGTAGTCCAACCGACATCACCATTCGGATCCCGTCTAGGAGGCACCAACACTATATGGGTGGAGACCTTTGAAGGGTCCCGCCACGAGGCCGAAATTGTCGGCAGCGATCCAGTTGCCGATATCGCTGTGATCAAAATCGCTGCCGAACCCGACACATATCATCTCATACCGGTCGGCAACAGCGCCAACTTGCGGCCTGGAATGGCGACCATAGCTTTGGGACACCCCTTTGGAGCGGGTCAAGCATTCTCGATGACCCACGGAATCATCAGCGGGCTTGCAAGATCGATTCAATCCGGTGCCAGCACGATACCCATACCCGCAGTGATCCAGACCGATGCCGATATGAACCCGGGAAATTCTGGCGGTCCGCTGCTAAACAGTCTTGGCGAGGTGATCGGTGTGAACACCCAGATCCGCAGCGTCTCCAACACCAACAGCGGGGTGGGCTTCGCAACACCGATCAACCTAGTCCGGAGGGTGGTCGACGGTCTGATCGAAAATGGTACCTACGAGTATCCGTTCCTCGGCATTTCGTCATGGGTGGTATCTCCCACAATTGCTCAACAGATGAACCTAGATGAAGACCAACGCGGCTTGCTAGTCACAGTCGTCACTCCTGACGGACCAGCAGACAAGGCCGGGATGATCCCCGACTCGGGACGAAATGCTCCAGCTGGAGATGGCGACATAATCGTCAGAATCGACAACGTTCAAATCGACGACCTATACGATCTGCGCAGCTACATACTTCTTAACACTGCGCCGGGAGACGAGATCGTGATCGAGGTCCTACGTAATGGTCAGATAGTGCCGATCCCCTTAACCCTAGGTTCATGGGACGATCGTTCGAACTAAGCTTCATGTCCAACACCAACCTCGACCGAGGTCGTATCGCAGATATGAAGAACCTCGGACCTGAATCGGCTGAGCGGATCGTCGCGGTTGGAATTGCTGACGCCGACGGCCTTCGTGCAGTCGGCGCCGCAGCTGCATATCGCCGCGTAAAATCCCGATTCCCCGATGACACATCCCTGAATCTTTTGTGGGCCATGCAAGGAGCTTTGATGGAGATCCATTGGCACGAAGTCCCTATAGAAATCAAGCGCCAGCTTCTCGCAGAGCTAGAAAACCTGTGAACCAAGACGTAATTCCCGTGCTGGTGATGCCTTCGCGAGCCAAAATTCCTGTCCTGCTTGACAACCTGAAATTAAATGTTACGCTTGTGCTAATTAAGTGCAGCACATCACTGTTGCTCAAGGACGTAACATAGAGGAATATCCCCATGGTCGCCACAAGCACTCCAACAATCGAAGAGACAATCATCGAGGCGCTCAAAGCCGACGATGCTGAGAACGATACGAATATGACGACTAAACGACGTGAAAGTAAACGCGAAAAAGCATTGGAAGAAGCAATCGCCCAGATAGAACGCAATTTCGGGCGCGGCTCGGTTATGCGAATGAGCGAAAACGAGAGTTTTCGCAATGTCGAGGCGATTCCCACTGGATCGCTCACTTTAGACATTGCACTAGGTATCGGCGGACTGCCAAGAGGGCGAATAATTGAGATTTACGGTGCCGAATCGGCCGGCAAATCCACGCTTGCGATGTCAACTGTAGCTCAAGCACAGAAGGCCGGCGGTGTATGCGCATACGTCGATGTTGAACACGCAATGGACCCAATCTACGCCAAAGCCATCGGCATCGATATCGATTCCCTTCTTATTTCCCAACCCGACTCTGCTGAACAGGCATTGGAGATCATCGAACACCTGGTGCGATCGGAGGCCCTGGACATGGTGGTCTTGGACAGTGTCGCAGCACTCGTTCCAGCATCAGAGATTCGTGGCGAAATGGGAGAGTTCCAAGTCGGCGCGCAAGCTAGGTTGATGTCTCAAGCACTCAGAAAACTGACCGGCATCATCAACAAAACCAAGACCGCATGCATATTCATCAACCAGCTCCGAGAAAAGGTTGGTGTGATATACGGCAGCCCTGAAGTCACGCCCGGCGGTCGAGCGCTCAAGTTCTATTCCAGCGTACGCCTCGACATGCGTCGCAAAGAATCTCTGAAGAGAGGCAAAGACATCACCGGAAATCGCGTTCGAGTGCGAGTTGTCAAAAACAAGGTGGCACCGCCTTTCCGACAAGCCGAGATGGACATCATCTTCAACGAAGGCATAAGCACTGAAGGCGACTTGCTCGAACTAGGAGTGGAGCATGGCATTTTAGAGAAGCGGGGATCTTTCTATTCCTACGGCGATACAAGGCTCGGACAAGGCCGAGAAGCCGCTAGAGTATTTCTCAAGGAACATACCGATATGCGCGACGACATAGACACACAGGTGAGAGATATTGTGCTGCCACAAAACGGTCAGGCCTGACCATCAAGGCTGATGCAGTGAGCGTACCTCGCTGTAACGATTCAATCACGAACATTGGAATCATAGCCAACCATCCAAATCGTACGCAGATCACGGTTCAGACAGCGGTATAAATGCCACAGAATGCCGAAACGCCCAGTTTATGATTAGTACATGGTAATCAACCTGCTACTAATTCTGGGCGCTCTCTGCGGCAGCGCATTCATATCGGCTGCTGAGTCGGCATTGCTCAGCGCGCGACCTTCGCACATTCAACATCTTGCCGAGAACGGAGATCGACGCGCCTATGCAGTCATGCGGGTGCTAGACCGTCACGAAAACTTCTTCGCCACCATCCTTCTCGCTGGAAATCTCTTCAACATACTGGTCGCAACAGCGTCCACCAGCTTGATCATCAACTCCATCGGCGGTGGTGAAAACACGGTACTCACGACTATCGTTTCAACGGTAGTGGCCACCATCATGGTTTACATCGTTGGAGAGCTGACTCCCAAGACGCTAGGCGCAATCGCTCCAGAAACCTGGTCCTTAGCGGTTGCTCACATCATCTTGGCAATCATGACCGTGTTGAACCCGGTTGTCTGGATCTTCACACTCTTGCCGCGCGGCGTTTTGCGATTGTTCGGTGTATCTGCCGTCGACGCGCGTCCCGGGTATACACAAGGCGAGCTCAGCTTGATTATTGACCAAAGCCAAGAACAGGGACTGCTAGATGACGCCCACGGCGAGATGCTTGACAACCTGATCGATTTCGGCGCCCGAGACCTTCGCGACCACCGAGTGAGAGTACACACCAGCCAAATCGTTTGGCTGAACGAAAACGACTCGTTGCATACATTCCTGCAAACATACCGTGAACATCTTGAGGATGTCAGTGCGACTAATGAACCCCACCGGCAACAACCCGGTTTCGTCGTGCAAAGTGGCGAGCCTCTTCGCATCGGCTATTGGTATCAACTGGATCAGTTGGCAGGCGTCATCTACGCTAACGACGTAATCAAATTCATCGCCGATCAAGGGGAAGAACTGTTAGATACTGAGATATCCAAACTTATGCGAACCGATATTTTGATCTTGCCAGATACGACGAAACTAGACGACCTCTTCAAAGAAATGATCCGAACCGCGCAACATCTGGCAGTCGCTCACAACGAAGAAAAACGAATAAACGGGTTGGTGACCCTAAACGGCCTCCTTGAGATGATGCGTGGGGATGACGATGACACTTTGGTAATCCAAGAAAACGCAATCGAACGGTTAGACAACGATACCTTCGTGTTACCGGGCGCATTGTCAGTGGAGAGGTCTCGCGATGAAACTGGCATCGATATTCCCCCAAACGAGAGGTACGAGACTATCGCCGGATTCTTCATCGATCGCGCTCAGAAGATGCCCGCAGTTGGAGAGAATACTACCTATGAAGATCAGATATTCATGGAGGTGATGGAAATGGACGGCAACCGCATAGAACGCCTCAAGATCCGAAACATCCATGCCAATATCGAGGCCGAACAAAACGGAAGCTGACGATTTTCAGATGATCTACTAATGCCATCGAGCTCAGAGAACGGCACTTTTGTACAAAAACTTGCGCGTGGCTTCAACGCCTTGGGCATATCTGAAGCCCATTCCCTCATCTGCGCCGTTTCAGGTGGTCCAGATTCAACCGCCCTCATGTTGGGAATGCATCACCTTCGAAACTCGTATAGAGCCTTAACTGCCGCACACTTCAACCATCGCGCCCGAACACATGAATCCGATGCTGACGAGGCGTTCGTACGACATCTATGTGCAACGCACGACATCGCGCTGAGGGTGGGACATGCTCGAATCTCGACGAAAAATCTCGACGAAAACACCGCGCGCAATGAACGCTACGCGTTCCTGGCGCATACCGCGGATAAACTCAACGCCGATGCTATCGTTGTGGCACACACCGTTGAGGATCAGGCAGAAACCGTGTTGCTACGCATCACCCGCGGCGCAGGACTGCGTGGAGCAAGAGGAATGTTACCGTCTCGGTCCATAGCGTTGCCATCTGGTCGAACCGCCAATATTGTTAGGCCAATGCTTGAAATCAACCGTTCTGATGTGACCAATTTCCTCGATTCATTGAGTGTTGATGCACGCCACGACTCGTCGAATGACGATTGGCAAAGATACGCTCGCAACCGCATTAGGCATCGCGTCGTTCCTCAACTTCAAGCTTTGAATCCAAATGCTGTCGCAGCAATCGCACGCTTCGGTGAGATCTTGCAGTCCAACATCAATCTCTTAGATGCTCTCGCTGAAGAAGCAATGCTATCGGCCTCCGTCAGAGCTCCCAACATCTTCCTTCGCAGTCCTATCGCGGAACTACATAATGCGGTACAGGCAGTGTTGCTGACACGAGTATTCACTTCACTGACAGGCGGCGAACTGCAACTGCATCAGAGCCACATCTCCAAACTTGCAGAGCTCGTTTCTAGCGGCAAATCTGCAAGTTACGATCTACCCGGCGGGATCGTCTTTCATTCGGACCATCAGCACGTATATTTTCTTCGCCGCGATGAAACGATTGATCGTCTTGTCCCATATCCCGGCTCTATTTCGGGCACAATACAACTTCCGATACCGGGATGCATCGATCTTGGCGACGGCTATCAGATGGAAGCGACCCTATCTGTTCCGACTTCTGATGCAACAAACACCGCTCCTGAAGTTGCCTGGCTTACATCCGAACTCGCTAATGCCACTCATTTAGTCATCAGAAACCGCGCACATTCTGATCGATTCAATCCCATCGGAATGGCTCAGGATGTAAGACTTACGGATTTTCTCATCAATGCGAAGATTCCCGCCGCATGGCGCGATCGCATCCCATTGGTTGTATCGCCAGTTAACGACCGAATTGCTTGGATCCCTGGCATTCGACCATCTGATTGGGCGAAACTGCACCCCCAACACTCACAAGCGTTGAGGCTTAGGCTGAATCGCAGAACCTCAGAAACTTAGACTGAACAACAAGCCGGTATCTAATCCAACTCTCGTTGCAACATTCGATGATTGTCAACTCTCCCCGGAACCATCCCACGAGGGGCTACTGCTCTACCATCGATCTCCTTGATTGCAGCAGGTATGGGAGATGGGTCAGCATTGGCAACGTATCGCCCAACTACATACAGGCCAATGTCAAGTTTTGACGCTTCATATTCGGCGATGAGATCCGGCGTCAAATCACCGGCAATATAGATGTCCACCGAATTGAATCTCGCATCATCAAGGCGTGCCTTCAGCTCTTCGGCTAACGCCGGGACGCCCCCGCCTAGATTCGATGGCACACTCACTCGAATGGCCCGCAACGGGTTGTTCGCTCCGCCACTGAGAGCGTATGCAACATCCAATGCCTCTTGAATCGTGTCACCAGCGGTCGGCACTGGCATTATTCTTTGCGCTCCCAATCGGGCGTGACGATCATATACTGTCATCGCTCGGTCAGCTGCGCCCCAGATCAGAACAAAGTCATGTGGCATTGAACCTTGCGGAACAGTCGCGGTGCGCTCGCCGCCCCTTTCGGTTGAAACTGCAGCACATCCGCCAACATAAGCAGAATATTCCATAGAACCCACTACATTAGGATGTATGTATGGTGCTCCGTTGACCATGACTCTGGTGTTTCCCGCTACGTCCACACACTTTCTTGCCGCTGTAGCCCAGCCGATGCTCGAAGCCAGTATGCCAGTAATCACATCGCGAAACATGCCGAATGTGGCGTAAGGCGCCACGATTCGCAACAACGTCTCTCCAGGCTCTATCTCATCCCCGTCAGATAGCGAATAAACCGCCGACGTAGAAACCGGCAACTTAGACCTTAGGAAGGGCAACACCTCGTTGATACCTGAAAGAACCCCGGCGGATCCAGCATACGCTTCAAACGCAACGATAGGATTTCGCTGTTCGGTTCTTAGAATCCGTTGCGAGTTTTGATATTCGATCGATACTGTTGCGCCACGCACTACTGGCGGCGAAAGTTCGAGTTCCTCCGATGGCATTACCATTGCTTTCAATCACCTCACGTTCAAATCTAGCAAACAGGATACATTACTGTTTCACAGCATTATGAAGTTCATATCGCGCATCCGCAAGGTCAACGCTTGCGAATAATCGGCACCTTAGCTGGATTGAACCGGACTCGCAACAATCCCTTGATGTCTTCGCTTGCCGTCGCCACGATACGCACCCGAGTATCTGGATCGTCTATCCAATGAACCGGAATCTCCTTGATCTCATATCCGGACCTGAGGCTGAGCAGGAGCAGCTCGGTATCGAAAAACCATCCATTGTTTTCCACCATCGGAACCACGTTTTCTGCAACCTCACGCGATACCGCCTTGAATCCGCACTGGGCATCACGAAACGTCTTGCGAGGAAACATCAGTCTGATCAACGCGTTATATGATCTCGAAACTAATTCTCGCTTGATTGTTCTATTTTCAACCTTCGATTCACGCATCAACCTGGAACCAATTGCAACTCCATATCCTTCTTTTGCAACCGCGTCCACCATCGGCTCCAAAGCCTCAAGCCGCGTCGAAAGGTCCACATCCATAAAGCAACGCACATCAGCACCGCTCTCGATCCAGGCCTTCTTAAGCGCTCGACCACGCCCACGCTGCTCCAACCTTGTCAACCTCACATTCGGGTATTCAGACGATAGATTACGACCCACTTCTGGAGTCGAGTCTTGGGAACCATTGTCAGCTATCGTCACACTCCAATCCCAATCACCGGAAACATTCTTCGCAAGGTGACTGGTCAGCGTAGATATGCAACGCGGCAAAGAGTGTTCTTCGTTGAGAACCGGAATGATGATGTCTACAGATATCTTGGACACTTCAGTTTCAATCTGATCGGTTGAATCAATGATAGAAATGACGCCGACCCGTGAAAACCATCGCAATCCCCAATTCATCGGCAGTTTCGATCACCGTAGCGTCATTGATCGAGCCACCGGGCTGAATCACCGCCGTAACGCCGGCCGATACCGCCTCTTCGACACCATCCGGAAACGGGAAAAACGCATCCGACGCCATCACCGATCCTTCCGCCATATCGCCGGCGACGTGCGTGGACAGGCGTACACTAGTCACTCGGTTCGGCTGGCCAGCGCCCATTCCCACCAAAGCCTGATCCTTAACGAAAACTATCGCGTTTGATTTGATCTGCCGACATGCACGCCAAGCAAACCTTAGGTCTTGCAACTCCGCATCGGTTGGATGGCGTTTAGTAACTATCTTCATATCGCCAAATTCATCTTCACACACTGCATCCGGTTCTTGAACCAGAGCACCGCCTGCAACTGTACGTATCTCCCATGTTGCAGTCTTGCTAGGTTTGACCTTGAGAACGCGCGTTCGCTTCCTAGAGCGCAGAATTTCCAAAGAGCCATCTTCATAATCCGGAGCAACGATGACATCTAGAAGCAACCCGCGCATCTGATCCGCCGTCTTCGCGGTCAATCTGGTGCTAAAGGCGACGATGCCGCCAAAGGCAGAGATCGGATCGCCCTGCCTCGCCGCCTCCCAAGCATCAACCTGCGTTGCTCTAACTGCTAGCCCACATGGGTTGGCATGTTTAACTATCGCTACTGCATGATCTCCAAGCTCGGAAAACGATTGCACTGCTGACCAAGCAGCATCAGCGTCGAAATAGTTGAGATACGACATATCGATCCCGTGGATTTTCTCAGCATTGACGATGCCACCATCTTCTGCCAGACCAGAGTAGATGCCGGCACGTTGGTGCGGATTTTCGCCGTAACGTGGGCGTACAACCAACGAATAACCGAATGTCAGCTCTTCAGGCAGCTCTTCTTCAGGCGATTCAGAATCCGCATCATCAGTTACGTTGCGAAGATAGGCCGCGATTGCCGTATCGTAAGCAGCAACATGTTGAAACGCCTTAGTCGCCAGACTGCGCCGCTCTTGTAGCGGAACAGTTCCGTTTCGGATCATCTCGCCAACACGTCCGTAATCTTCAGGGTCTACCACCACAACAACATGCGGGTGATTCTTCGCCGCCGCCCGCGTCATCGCCGGACCGCCAATGTCGATATTCTCCAAAGCATCGCCAAGCAAAACGTCAGGATCGCTGACCGTTGCGACGAAAGGGTACAGATTGTTCACAACTATAGCGATGCCACGGATGCCACACCGCTGCAACTGTTGCCGATGATTGGCATCTTCTCGCAACGCCAATAACCCTCCGTGGATATGAGGGTGCAAAGTCTTCACGCGTCCGTCCAATATCTCTGGGAAACCCGTCAGCACCGATACCTCGGTTACTGCTATGCCGTTGGCAAGCAGCTCGGACGCCGTCCCACCAGTGGATACGATCTCATAGCCGCACTCAACGAGAATCTTGGCGAAATCAACCAGCCCTCGTCGATCGTACGCGCTTATCAACGCGATCTTTTTCATATCGTCAGAAGTCAATTCTCGACCATCATCTATCTGCAATTTTGCAAGCGATCATGCCAGCACGACTTGAGCACCATCCCCGTCATAATTCGTAACTTCACCTACGAGCCATGCATCGCTTAACTCGGAAAGCAGAAAATCGACGTTCTCAGGCGCAGTGCAGATGATCATGCCGACCCCCATGTTGAAGACGTTATACATTTCAGACGTTGCAATATCGCCCCGATCCTGAATGTATTCAAACAATGTCGGTGGCGACCAGGAAGCTAGTTCTATCCTCGCTCCAGTATCTTCAGCCAAAGCACGCGGTAAGTTCTTGAAGAAGCTGCCACCTGTGATGTGTGCCAAACTCTTCACCTTGTGAAGCACCGGGCGTAACTGCTTCAAATACGACTTATGCGGCTCCAGCAACGCATCGCCCAAAGTTCGACCGTCGCCCGGGACCGAATCGTGCAACGCCCTGTCATATTGGTCGGTGTCGAAGATCGATCGGACCAATGAGTAACCATTGGTATGCAGTCCGCTCGAGGGCAGAGCCAACAAAACATCGCCGGCACGAGTCGAGCTAGGCATTAACAGCTCATCACGTCTCACTCGACCGACGATAAATCCAACCAGGTCATAGTCGTCGCCGTGATAAATCCCCGGCAACGACGCAGTTTCTCCGCCGATGAGCGCGCATTCATTGTCGATGCAGGCCGCTGCAAGTCCCGAGATGATATCCGCCGTCAACGCTTCGTCATACTTGCTGATGCCGATGTAGTCTAAGAAAAACAGCGGCTCAGCGCCAGCAGGCAAAATGTCATTCACACAGTGATTCACGATGTCGATGCCAACCGTGTCGTGCTTACCCATAGCCTGAGCGATACGGATTTTGGTGCCGACTGAATCGGTGCTCGACACAGTAAGATATTCGCTGCTGGGATCGACGTCAAACACCCCGCCGAAACCACCAAGGTCCGACAACGCACCATCGGTGTACGTTGATGCCGCAATCTCGGCGATTCGGAGTTTGACTCCTGCCGCCGCATTCAGATCAACTCCTGCCGCCGCATAGGCGCTGGCCGATACCTGCTTCATCCGCCATCAAGCGACGCCGACCGGCTCTGGGGCGAGACGGTCCATGCGTAATTTATCCATTTCCAGCTGAACATCGATCGGGTACTTTCCCGTGAAACAGCCGCGACAATACTCGTCGCGACCTGCCGATACCGCTTCTTCCAGCCCTTCCAAGCTGAGGTAACACAAGCTGTCGGCGCCAATGATCTCACGGATCTCTTCCACCGAATAGTTAGCCGCGATCAGCTGATCAAGAGTTGCCATATCCACACCGAAATGACACGTAGATTTGATGGGCGGCGCCGCCACTCGCACATGCACCTCCGTCGCACCAGCATCGCGCACCATCTTCACCACGTGCCTGATCGTTGTGCTGCGAACGATCGTGTCGTCTACCACCACGATGCGCTTGCCACTTATCACCTGCTTCATCGTGTTGAACTTCGTCCGAACGCCGATGTCTCGCATGTATTGATCGGGCTGTATGAATGTACGTCCAACGTATCGGTTCTTGACCAATCCTTCGGCGTATGGGATGTTGGCAGCATTTGCAAATCCTACAGCATGAGGAGTTGAAGAGTCGGGAATGCCTACCACCAGATCCGCATCGACCGGATTCTCATGATAGGCGATCGCACCCATGCGTCGGCGATTTTCATATGCCAGACTTCCGTCGAGAATGCTGTCAGGACGTGCGAAGTAAATCTGCTCGAATATGCACATCTTGTGCATATTCGCCGCTTTCGGCCACACCCAGTTACGGATGCCTTCAAGATCGACGATCATCACTTCACCGGGGTCTAGTTCCCTGACAAACTCGGCACCCAGGTTGTCGAGCGCTGCAGTCTCAGAAGCAAAAACCCAACCGTCGTCTAGTTTGCCCAAACAAAGTGGTCGCACTCCGAGTGGGTCTCGAATGGCGATCAATTCGTGTTTAGTCATCATGACTAGCGAATAGGCGCCGCTCAACATTCCCATCACTTTGTCGGACACATCGAACCAATTATCACCTTGAGTTTTGGCGAAAAGCTCTGCGATCACTTCACTGTCTGTACTGCCCGTGAATACGCTCCCATACTCCTTTCGGCAAAACTCACGCAATGGCATCGCGTTGATAACGTTGCCGTTATGCGCCACTGCTATCGCACCCCGTTCTCCATACGCCAACAACGGCTGCGCGTTTCGACGACGATTCGATCCGGTAGTCGAATAACGGGTATGTGCGATCGCCAAGTGCCCTTGGAGATTCTCGAGGTCATCCTCCTGGAAAACCTGCGAAACAAGCCCCACTTCGGCCGTTAGGCTCAACGATGTGCCATTCGATGCTGCGATGCCCGCGCTTTCCTGACCGCGATGCTGAAGTGCGAAGATGCCGAAGAACGCTGCACGTGCGGCTTCATGTCCGGGGATATGTGCACCAAATATGCCGCAAGCTTCTCGCGGCTTTTCGTTGCCGACAGCAACGCTTTCGGTCTCGAGTTTTAGTGAATCACGCAAGTCCGGAGTAGTCGCAACGCGGCGCGGCATCCCAGTTTTGCTGCATCAACATCGCGCGCGTCCAACTTAAATGTTAATTGTGATTCACAACTCGTGCACGTCCGAAAGAGCATCCGCTCATACCGGCGGCACCACCCACTCTGGCGAATCGCCCCTTGCAACCCGAGCAACATTGGCAATCGCATAGGCAGTCGCGTTATGCTCCGATTCCAAAGCGCGCGTAGCCAGATGCGGCGTGACGATCACGTTTGGCAAATTCGGAAGATCGTTGTCAGGCTCGATCGGCTCAACTTCTGTCACGTCCAATCCTGCACCAAATATCTGCCCGTCATCCAACGCCCGTTTAAGCGCTGCTTCATCCACGACCGGACCGCGGCATGTATTCACCAATATGGCAGTGCTCTTCATGAGCGCAAATTCGCGGTCGGAAATCATGTGCCTAGTCGTGCGCTCAAGCGGAACGTGCAGACTCACGATGTCCGAAGTTTCCAACAATTCCTCCAACTCCATGAACGTCGCGTTCGTTGCTGCCACATAATCGGGATCGTGATCTACAACATCGTAGTACACGACTTCGCATTCCCATCCTTGCAGACGCTTTGCAACGCGCGAACCGATGCGGCCCAGACCTACGATACCGATGCGTTTCCCAACCAACGTATGAAACTCCGTCCGATCTCCTCCTACGCCAGCCATCCAGGTGCCACTCTTGACGGAATCGATCTGTCGGTCTATCTTTCGCTCTACCGATAGCATCAATATGATCGCGTGTTCAGCAACAGCCACCGCGTTTGCGCCGCCGTTGTTCGCCACCTGCACTCCCAGTTCTGCAAGTGCCGCCTTGTCCATCCAGTCGGTGCCTGCACTGAAGGTCTGAATCAGCCGTAAATCGGCCATCTCCGCAATCAGATCTGTGTCAAACGCTCTGCCGCCTGCAATCAAAGCAACCGCATCTTTGCATTCACGAACAACATCTTCGCGTGGCTGCTCGGAATCGACGAACCTCAGCTCTACTTCCGGATACTTCTCGGCTTCGGCTTTGACCTCTTCATTCCGGACATTCGCTCGGGCATCAGACATCGGCCCCAACAAAACCACTACAGCCATCGTTTCTGCTCTCGACTTTCTAACCATCAGTCAGTTGTTTGCATTTCACGTGCCGCGATCGTGCTGCATCCGCAAGGCACATTCAAGTAGCCGTGAATAGCGCATTATAATTTGAAGGTGCATCTTTGTGGAACACCCCCAAAACATATAGCGCATAACACTCCAGCAAATTCTTTAGTCCTGACGGGATCGTCAAAACTTAGCCATTCCAATGTCCGATTCGGTTGTCGAACGCGCCACTATCCGAGCTCCCGCTACCAGCGCAAACCTAGGACCGGGTTTCGACTGCATCGGAATGGCGGTAGACCTCTGGAATGAAACCATCGTTACTTTGGGAGAGCCTTCAGTCACGATCCGAGGCGAAGGTGCCGCTATCCTGCCGTCCAGCATAGACAACCTTATCCCCGCAAGTGCCAACAAAGCATTTGAAAAACTTGGGATACCGCGAGTTGGCCTCACCTTCGATTGCATCAACAACATTCCTCTTGCCCGTGGACTAGGGTCTTCATCAGCCGCAACCGTCACTGGCATCGCCGCCGCTTTGGTCTTCTCTGGATACGACTTGGATGACATTGCAACGCGTAAGTGGATGTTTTCACTCGCAGCAGATATCGAAGGACACCCAGACAACGTAGCACCCGCAATATTCGGGGGATGTCAGATCGGAATCAGCGTCAATACCGACCTTGAACCTGATGGATGGTTAACGAGTAGCGTTCCGATATCAGACGAGCTCAAAGCAGTGGCTTTCATCCCCGACTTTTCAATGCAGACTTCCGAGGCGCGCGGGATTCTGCCCGATGAGTTGCCCAGAACAGATGCGATATTCAACATCGGGCGTGCCGCAATGCTGGTACACGCGCTCGCTTCAAGCCAATGGCGACTATTGCGACACGCAACCGATGACAGGTTGCATCAACCGCAACGAATTGAAAATCTGTTTCCCCGATTCGGAGTCATCGCACGTGGCGCACTCGATGCCGGAGCCCACGGCGTCTTCCTCTCTGGCGCCGGGCCTACAATCATCGCGCTGGCAACCGAACGCTTCATGACCATCTGCTACGAGATGTCCGAAAACGCTCGAAAAGCACAGATCGACGGTAATGCCATGGTCCTGAACATATCCCCACACGGGATTCAAATCCACTCCGACAAATCCAGCAGATGATCTGAAGAAATGAACGCCAAACTTCCACTTGTAGTTCAGAAATTCGGCGGCAGTTCGCTAGCAACCGAAGAGCTTCTACGCAACGTAGCCAAGAACATCTGCGAGCGTCGCACACAGGGCGTAGATCTGGTCGTCTGCGTCTCCGCGATGGGCGACACCACCGATGAGCTGCTAAGCCTCGCAAACCGACTTGCGGGCGAGCAATCACCCAGCGCAAGAGAAACCGACGCACTGATCTCTACTGGCGAACTAGTCAGCGCATCGCTGATGGGCATCGCAATCCGAGGACTGGGACACGATGCGATCAGTCTGAGCGGCCGCCAAGCCGGCATTCGCACCGACGAGACTTTCGGGTCCGCACGCATCGCCAATATCCATCCAAAACGCGTTTTGCGAGAACTTGAACGGGGACGCATTGTAGTCATCGCCGGCTTCCAGGGATTGACACAGTCAGATGACACCACTACCTTAGGGCGCGGAGCTTCGGACCTGACGGCCGTCGCCATGGCAGCATCGATCAAAGCCGACATCTGTGAGATATATACCGACGTAGACGGCATCTACACAGCTGACCCTCGGTTAGTGCCGGACGCTCGCATAATCTCACACATCGGTTACGAAGAGATGTTGGAGATGGCTTCTCTCGGCGCGAAAATGAACCCACGGTCAATCGAGATGGCGGCCGTTCACAAAGTGCCGATGCTCATCACTTCGTCGCACAACGTCCAAGCACAAGGAACCCGAATCGGCAATTTTGAGGACTGCAACAGCAACATGGAGATTCGAAAAAGCATCAGCAGCATAGCCACCGAACGATCGATAGCCAGGGTTACACTACACGGCATATCAGATCGACCGGGCATCGCGGCCGCAATCATGACGCCCCTTGCCAATGCCGGCATAAGTGTAGACGTCATCGTCCAAAACGTCTCGTCCGGAGGACTCACCGACATCTCTTTCACAGTTGGTGAAGAGTACCTTCAGAGAGTATCCGAGATAACAGCAGCAAACACCGATGTGCAATACACCGGACTTGCCACCCGCGACGGGTTGGCAAAAGTGAGCCTAGTAGGAACCGGCATGACTAACTCGCCAGGTTATGCGGCGCGCATGTTCCAAGCACTCGCAAATGCCGACGTGAACATCGAGATGATAACGACTTCAGAGATTCGGATCACCTGCATCGTGGAGCAAGAACACGTAGCACAAGCCGCACAAGCGATACACTCTGAGTTTGAACTCGAAACTGTTTAACGCCTTAATTCAATGTGATGCATGAAAAGAACCCAAAACCAATACGCGTCACCGGAACCTTCGATCGCGACATCGTCATCGTAACCGTAATCCCCACCTTCAACGAAGCCGAAAACATCCGCAACATCGTTGAACAGCTTTTCGCGCTGGAGGTCAAAAAACTGGGGATTCTATTCGTAGACGATGCTTCCAACGACGGCACTGGTCAGATAGCTGACACTCTTGCTCAAGAGCATGTCGGACGCATATCGGTGGTCCATCGAACTGGAAAACTGGGACTCGGAACTGCTTATGTAGCAGGTTTCAAAATCGCGCTCCGATCCGAAGCAGCATACTTCGTTCAGATGGATTGCGATCTTTCACATCCGCCGCATGAAGTTCCCAAAATGATCGATGCTCTCCAAAAGTCTGATGTGGTAGTGGGAACTAGATACAGCGATGGTGGAGATGTGGATCCGAATTGGGAAAAATCTCGCGTCTTGTTGAGCCAATTCGCCAACTTCGGCATTCGGACGATACTGGGACTAAAGGTGCACGATGCGACTGGGGGCTTCAAGGCATACCGCAGGAAGGCTTTGGAGACCATTGGTCTGGACCGCCTGAAGATCGCAGGCTTCGGTTTTCAAGCCGAGATGGCATATCGTATGCAACGATCGGGATTCACCGTTGCCGAACATCCCTACACCTTCATGGAAAGGGTCGCCGGCGAATCCAAAATGTCACTGAAGATCGCTGTCGAAGCTCTTTGGCGTTTAACATTGCTCCGCTTCACAGGTCGATAAACCTTTAAGCGCGGGTTTGCATGTTGCACCATGCCGTATGAGAATAAGTTTGTCTACCCATCGACAATATCGAAGCAAACCCTAAAAAAAGGCTCCACCAATGACTACATCGGGCTTCACGATCATCGGAGAAAACATCCACTGCACCCGCGTTGTTAGACGTGGCGGAGTACGCGGGCATGTCTTCGATGACGGAACCGAGGCCATCAAGTACCGTGTTGGAAATGAGCTTAACTTCGTTCGGGTGCCGAAACATTTCGAGAGCACCCAGCCTTATCAACAAGGCAATCTCAAACACTTCATGATCGCTGTGTGGAAAGGTGTCAACTGCGCTGGCAAAGATGCCGATGAAGGCAAGGCTTACATAAAGTACGAGGTAGATAGACAAACCGCTGCTGGGGCCGCGTACCTCGATCTAAACGTTGATGAACTCTCGCATCGACTCCACGAACAGATCGAAGCCATGCGTTGGCTAGTGCGATACGTGCAATCAGTTTCCGATCTTCCTCCCAGCATCGACTCGTCCAACTCGGAGATAATCCAAGCTGGACTTGAAGAATATGACGGCTCTTCAGGACCTCCAATGGTCAACTCCGTCGCATTGGAGCGTCTCGAAACGCTAGACCTGATTGCGGAGCACGATGCCAAATGCATAATCTCAGCGGCATCGGAAAGTGGAATGCCTCAAAATGCTGAGGAACGGTTAGAAAACGCTACTCGGGTAGTAGACGCCGCAAGCGATCGTGGCATCGACTACAACGACATGTACATCGATCCGCTCTTTTTCCCAGTGTCTGTTGACAAGGCTTACGGACCGCACGCTTTAGAAGCGATTTCTATAATCCGGGAAAGATTTGGCAGCGATACTCACATAACTGGCGGGATGAGCAATGTTTCGTTCGGATTGCCCAAGCGCGCCCTCGTCAACGAAACGTTTGTCAAACTAGCCGTCGAAGCTGGTGCCGATTCCGGTATCATCGACCCTATCCAAGTAAAGATCGATCGTGCGATGCAGCTCGACATGGAATCGCCACGCGTCCGCTATGCAGTCGATCTGCTTCAAGGACAAGACGATTTCGCGATGAACTACATCACCGCCTACCGTAGCGGCGAACTAGATTAGTTCTGCATATCGTCCTAATGCCTGGAACCTAGGTTCGCCCGCGTCGACTGTCCACTCCACCCGCCTAATGCCTCTCCCCCGACACAAGATTTTCCGTACCCGCACCTTTGGCTTGGGCAATCGGGTGTTCTGGTTCCTCTACCACAATGTGAACGATTTCATGTCCGTCAACGGACATTACCTCGCCGCCTCGATCGCCTTCTACAGCTTCCTGTCGATTTTCCCGCTTTCGATAGCGTTGATAACGCTTTGGCGATTTGTCTTTGGGATCGAGGGTTTCGAAGACCGACTGATCGCCGGGCTTCTATCCCAGATCCCGGTACTTGCCGAAAGCGAAGGCCCTTCATTTTTGGAACGCTTCATTCATAATGTCAGCAACAACCCCACCGTCACTTCCAGTCTCACGGGATTAGGCCTTTTCGTCGCCGCTTCCGGTGTGTTCGGATCGATTCGGAAGAGCGTAAACATTCTTTGGGGCATCACGCGTCCACGATCTTTTTGGGCCGAACGCTTTATCGATTTCTTCTTGATGACCGCCGCGTCAGCACTTATATTCTTGTCGATTTTGCTCTCGGCCGTTTTCTCTTTCATCGAAGTGCTAGCTGAACTTCTGACATTTGAAGCGATACTCCTGAATCAATGGTTGGTATTGGTCGCCGGATTAGGCGTTCCCGCAACCATCACCTACATCGTCTTCGTCGTGATTTACTGGTGGCTGCCTAATACTAAGGTTCGACTGCTCGAGATTATAGGAGTTGCTTTCCTAGCAACCCTGGCGTTTGAGACCACAAAAGCCGTGTTCATATTTTTCCTGCGAAACTCGGGCGATCTTTTTTCATCGATATACGGCAGTATCACCACTGTGATGATGTTCTTCTTCTTCACATACATCGAAGCCATCATCCTGCTGGCCGGAGCCATGCTATCAGCAAAGTGGACGAATCATCTTCGCATCAGAGACCAAAAACGTCAGAACCAGATGCTCATCAATAATCTAAGGCGTATCAACGAATCACAGCAGTTGGGTTTCTTACCGCAAACGAGTGCCTGAGCTGTTGAGAAGGGACTATGATTCAGACGCGCGATAATTCGTTTGCGAAAGTGAACAGGGCAGGCAAACCGCCAGTGTGCAGGAATACCAGCGTTTCATCTGCCGATACGTTGCCTTCACGAATATCGTTCAGCATCGCTGCCATCACAGTGCCAGTGTAATTAGGGTCCAGAATTATCGCGTCGGTCTGAGCCGCGGCACGAATCGCATCCGCTACGTCAGGAGTCATGATTCCATAGCCTTCGCCGACGAACTGATCCAAGACCCGCATGTCTCTTTCCGTGAACGATCGCGGCAAGTCTAGCAAATCTTGGATATCGCCTTGGTGCTGGAAGATGTACTCGTCCAATGGCATGTCGTAGTTCACTGTGACGCCGGTGAAACGCCAGTCCAAACCCAGATTCTTCGCCGTAAGTATGAGCCCGCACAACGATCTGCCTGCGACACCGTAGATATGAACATTTTTCAGACCCAACTCGTCGATCTGATCATGCAGCTCCATGCCGCATCGAACGAACCCTACCATGCCTACGATGCGCGGGAAGAGATGTTCCTGCAACAGGTATACATTCGCTCCCTCTGCTTGCAGTTGCTCCTTCAGTTCGGCGGCATACTCGTCTGCAGTTTCCGATTGAAATTGATCGAGCAGATGCAGCTCAGCCCCGAGTAGCTTGTCGATCAATAGATTGCCCTGCACCTTTCGATTCGCTGCGTGCTTGAGAATCAACACGTATCTGAGCCCGGCCTTGTTAGCGGCAGCGGCGGTCATTCGAGCATTGTTCGAGTGGTAGTCCATGATGTTGATGAGAGTGTCAAATCCCGCATCAACTATGTGCGGCATCTCGAACTCGTAATGACGTGCCTTGTTGCCGCCGAAAGCAAGCCCCGTCATGTCTTCACGCTTGATGAAGATCCGCGGGACTGCCGCGTTTCCAGATCTTTCTTCTGCCAAGCGTTCATGCAGACGCGTCATCTCTTCCAGAGGTGTTGGCGTGTGTGCAATGTCGACACGTGGCAGAGCATCGACACGTGCTTGGAGTTGTTCGTATGTGAGAATGTTCATAGTGATCAGAATGTTAATCGGAAACGGGGTTGTCTGAACTGTGGCTTTCACACGATTCGAATGATTCGGTATCATGCACACCTTCCATCAACCATCTCTGAACTTTGTTGAGCCCTTTGCAAAATGCCGTCTTCGCCCCCATATCCTCCTTCTGCAAGCAGAGCAGAAGCATATCTCCCCTCACCCTGCTTACACGGGAAGAATAAAAGGGAGGCAAGCGGCGGTACCTCTTGCTGCGCAAAGGGTACGGCATTTTCCAAAGGTCTATTGTTGAGTGAGAATGGAGAGACCAGACGGGACCCTGCGCGGCAATCCCCTTTATTCATCGCCACGCGAGGGTTTCCGTCTTCGACTAGGAGGATACTCAGAGTAACGTGCGATGACGCGCCTGCAAGACCAGCACACTGAAGGCGGCGGTTACGACTCCGATGAGCATCATCCAAAGCAGCCAATCAGACGTAGGTGAAGCCCCACCAGTTTCAGGTGCTTCGGGCATCGGGGTTGGCACTCCCGTCGGAATCGCGGCTGGCGCACCCACCGTGCCTACAGCTATCATTGCTGGCACCTCGCTTAAGTTGCCGCACACGCTCGTATCAGACGCGCCGAGGCGCACCGTGCTGGATAAAATCGTCAATGCTTCATCGGGGTTAGTGACCACCAATGCTAAATCGGATATCTTCGAACGCACCTCTAACGGAAGTGGCACACAGACCTCAGCCGGCAATCTCAGAATGTAAGATTTTATCGACGCGCCCGAAGCGTCGATCGCAGACACTGCATAACTATTCCCAACAATCCTGTACCGATGCGCGGTCATCCCAGCGTTCGACACTGTCCCAACATTTTGCATGTGCAGACCTATGAACTCGCCATCGGACACTGTCGATGGTTGAGCACTTATCGAGAATCCCTCACCGATAAACGATCCACCCTGTTCAGGCGTGAACACTTCATACTGAACGCCGTTGTCATCGACCAGAATCTCCGGTATGTCGCCGGAAGGATTCTTCGGCGCGGCGGTAGGCTCAACTACCGGGCTGGAACGAAGAACGACGACTTTGAAAGAGGCGCGGCAGTCTTCACCAGTTGCCTCGCCACATGACGCCAAGGTGGCATGAATCGTATACGTGCCAGGCAATTCAGGTGCCGTAAACTCAACCACGCGGTCGTTAGCCAATGTATCAGTGTCAAGCAAAGGATCAGCTTCGGCAAAACTGCCAGAACCTTCGTTTAGAGTCCAGACCACACTGGTTTTGCCGTCAATCAAAGCGTAGTCAGCGATGTTCTGCCTACCGTAAGGGACAACGCCCAGACTAATTTTATCCCCGCCTCTAACAATCACCTCCGGTACGCTGGGCACCAGCTTATTTATACGGTGATGTGCCTGCAGGCCCAAGTCTTGTATGCGAACATCTACAAGTGGCACATATCCGCCCGGATACGACAAATCACTGATCACTGCGCCGACGATTGCCACCCCGCTCTCCACGTCACGATCTAGTCGCGCACGCACGGACACCGTACGAGGGGTGTTCCAATCATCTGGAGTAAACGTTACCGAACTCGGCGAGATGGAAATGTCCGAGTTGTTAGTAATAAGACTTATCAGAACATCGCGGCTTGGCACCGATTCAAGCACAACATCGAAACTCGCCATCTGTCCCTCTACAACCGTGAACAAACCCGGAGAACCCGTGAAGTCGAAAATCTCAGGTAGTTGCGAAGACACGGTCCTGACACCAGTGCCATAAGGTCCCGCATGCCCCGCTAATTCAGGCTCTAATAGATGCTGATCAGAAGTTATACCTGCAACATCCGGTTGCTCCACATTGTCTTGAATGAAATCCGTCGGCAGACGCAACTCAGTTCCCCAGTAGTTATGGGATGCATGCACCCGGGCATTTTCCACCGGGAAGGTATTAGTGCCTTCCTTGTTGGTTATCCGAACTCCGGTCCCATCTCGCTCTTGAAATCCGATGAATGCGTTGTAGTGAACCCTTAAGTCGAACCAGGTGCTACTGCTCGCTCCCGCCAGATAAGCGGAGCTGCCGTAGATGCCTGTAGGGTCGGTGTCGCTGTCTGAAGACCTCTGATCGAACGTGTTGCCGACTACTTCAGCACGTATCTGCTCACCTTCATTGTGATCGGAGTAGACGCTGAGCCCGACTGAATTACCCACGTCTGGATTTCGATCCTGTCGGAGGTTGAGGAATTGATTGCCGATTATCTTGGCATTCGTGTGGATAGTAGTGCCATCAGTCGCCGAAGCCCAAGCAAACCCCAGCTGTATCGAACCGCCAGATGCCTCGTCAATGATGTTTTCACGCACCTCGAGGTCAGCGTTGATAGTCTCTCCGTCAGGAGAGTTTCGCACAACCCAGTGTGGAGCATAGATGAGTGCAGTAGTGGTGTGAGTGATCTGGTTATTTGATACTGTAGCGTCAGCCCCGCCCGTTATCTGTATTCCAGTGTTTACATTATGTATAGTGTTGTTTTCTATCGTTGCATCGAAATATCCGTAGATGCCGATACCCAATCGGTCAACCCTTGCTATTCTGTTCCCAGATATCTGAATCGGCAACAGATTGGTTACTTTTCCATTGGCATCGATATCTGGCACATGACTACCAGTCATGTCCACACGAATGGCGCGGAAAGATGCACGGCCTATCGAAGTGGGTATTCCCAACACTGTTGCTCCAAGCCCTCTTGTTAGGCCTTCACATGGATTCGGGATGCGTCTGCCATTCTCGTCTGTTCCGAAAGCATACCAATAGTTCTCCATCACGTTGTTGGATATTGTTCCGGATGTGTCCTGATAAAAGAGTCCGTACAGCGCGGTTCTAGGGGATCCGTCGAACAGACACTGATAATCAAAAAGCAGGTTGTCAACGGTTACATTGCTAGATGATCTGATTTGAAATATGGCTCCGTTGCCCGCCCCTCTGGCATCTTCGATTATCCGATTGGCCTGAAGCGTGGCTGGGTGGTCAGAATCAGCACTGTTCGCACCTCTGATGGTAAGGTTGCTGGCATTCTCCACCAAAATTGAGTTGCGATAGATGCCAGGACCAAAGACCAACGCGTGATCGTTGCTATAGGCCGAGTTTAGATTCGCCACCTCAGTCGTGGAATCGATGTCGAAATAGGTGCTGAAGTTATCCGGCGTTACTTGAATAGTTGTGATCTGTTGCGCGTCAGTGATCCTATCGTCGCCTGCCGTGACAGCCAAAAACATCGCCGTCAGAGCTAGAGCGAACAGCACCGCAACCGAATATAAACGCGCTCCGTTGCTCTTGAGAATCGGGGGGGGGGGCAAACATCTCATTCATACTGAGCACCTCAAATCGATATGTAGATCGATACTTCCCTGAAAATGCTATCACAGAAACGCATGCGAAATTATAGTAGCCAATCTGGGACAGATATGTCAAATCAGACTAGCATACAATATATTAGGGACCTCACCTGCCATAGTACCCATCCGCACGTGCCCATCGATCCGAAACTTGAGCCGCGACGACCTCACCGGTACACGTCAATGTGCCGTCATCGCTCACCAACTCAGCGGAGAGCGTGGTTCTGCGTCGATCCACCTCTATGACTCTAGCGCGGACCGTGAACGGCACCGCAATCGGGGTCGGCTTTAGATACTGCACCTTCAAGGATGCGGTTGCGTACCACAGCAGCGGACGTTCACCATCGCCGGCGAATCGTCCAGCGCGCCTATACGCGTCGGCGATTGCAGTGCAGACCGAGTGACAGTCGATTACTGCTGCGATGATGCCACCATTAACGATGTCGTGTGGCATCGCAGCGTGATGCGGTTGCGGAATGAAGCGGCAAACAGAAACATCGCCATCCCAGCTCGATTTGATGTTCAATCCATGTTCGTTCCAAGCGCCGCAGCCGAAACAGCAGTTCCCGAAGAGTCCGTCTTGGATATGAATCGGCGGGGAAGACACCATGATCTCTGTTGACACAGGTGAATCACCTGCTGCTGTTGACAGTCCTTTGACGTCGCCTCCGCCCACGTTTCGCGCCCGACTTTGAACCATTCGATTTTGCGCGATCAAGTCCATTTTCAGCTAGGATTTGTGCGATCTTTATCTCATCATTGCCCAGTTTTTCGCTCCCTTCAGAATAGTGCCCATTGTTATGCGACGAGCCACTTTTTTCCCCCTTAGAGGTTGGATCAGGTACGATGTCGCAAATATCCCGCAGGTAATTTCCAGTGAAAGAATCAGCTACCGAGGCGATGAACTCGGGCGTACCTTCAGCCACCACTTCTCCACCGTCTTCACCTGCGTAAGGTCCCAGATCGATTATCCAGTCTGCATTCTTGATGAGATCAAGATGGTGTTCGATCAGCAACACGGTGTTGCCGGCGTCGACAAGTCGATGTAAAACAGTGAGCAACTTTGCGGCATCGTCAAACGACAGTCCAGTCGTTGGTTCATCGAGGATGTAAAGCGTCTGACCAGTGCTCCGTTTCGACAGTTCTGCCGCTAACTTGATCCTCTGCGCTTCACCGCCTGAGAGGGTGGTAGCCGGTTGACCCAATCTGATGTAGCCAAGTCCGACATCGATCAGAGTGCTCAGCTTGGAAGATATTTTCGGTATGTTTTCGAACAGCGCGTGTGCTTCCGTAACGGTCATGTTCAAAACATCGGATATCGACGCTTCTTTGAACCAGATCTCTAGAGCTTCTCGGTTGTAACGCGCACCGTCGCATACCTCGCACGGCACGGTTACATCAGGAAGAAACTGCATCTCAATCTGTGTGTACCCAGCACCAGAGCAGACTTCGCATCGGCCGCCACGGACATTGAACGAAAAACGTCCCGGAGTGTAGCCACGTGCCCGCGCTTCAGGAACCGTCGCATATAGCTCCCGAATCGGGGTGAAGATGCCGGTGTAAGTCGCTGGGTTGGAACGCGGCGTACGCCCAATCGGGGATTGGTCGATGCTGATGACTTTATCGATCATCTCCAGTCCAGATATATCGTCGTGAGGTCCCGGGACATCCTTGGCACGATAAAAGTGCTGTGCCAGGCGTTTCAGAACGATCTCGTTCACTAAAGTGCTCTTGCCAGATCCCGACACTCCAGTAACGCACACAAACACTCCCAGTGGAATACCTACATCTACCCCCTTGAGATTGTTGGCTCTCGCACCTCTAATCGATATTGAGTGCTTGCCGATATCTCGACGACGCTTGGGGCGCGAGATGGTTTTCACACCACCAAGGTATTGCCCTGTGATCGATTTCTCAGTCGCGATAATCGATTCGATATCGCCTTGAGCGACGATATGCCCTCCGCGTTCTCCTGCACCCGGTCCAAGGTCTACGATATGATCTGCTGCGCGCATCACCGCCTCGTCATGCTCCACGATCAGAACTGTATTGCCGACATCGCGCAAGCTCTTCAGCGTCTCAATCAATCGATCTCCATCGTGCGGATGAAGCCCGACAGATGGTTCGTCGCATACATACAGCACACCCATCAGGCCGGAGCCTATCTGCGTTGCAAGTCTGATCCTTTGACCTTCTCCGCCCGATAGCGTACCAGCCGAACGATCAAGCGTAAGATAGTCCAGACCTACACGCGACAGGAAGCCTAGTCGAGATTCGATCTCCTTCAGAATCTGGTCTGCAATCGCCAACTCGCGCGGCGTGAGTGGCTCATCAATTGTCCGGGGTCCAATAGGCCATCTGCCTTCTCGACACGCTTGAACCCAGTGCAACGAATTCTCTACGGATTGGCGCGTCACTTCCATGATGTTCATACCCAACAACGTAACTGCCAGAGCATCAGGCTTTAGGCGATGACCATCACACGAGTTGCAGGTTCGCTGCGACATGTATCGTTCAATTTCGTTGCGCACATTATCAGATTCGGTGTTGGAGTGCCGACGTTCAAGATTCGGTATCACACCCTCGATACGACCGTTCCAAGCGAAAACCGCCCCTGACGATGTTTCATGCCTTAGACGCACACGTTTTCGTCCGGAACCGTAGAGAACCAATTTCAAATGCTCAGGCTCTAGTTGTGAGATCGGCAGTTCCAGTGGCACGTCGAAATGCTCTTCCATCGCACGCAACGGGCCCCATGCCCATTGGGAGTTCCTTCCTTCACGACTCCAAGGTGCAACGGCACCTTCTGAGAGGGATATCGACTTGTTCGGCAACACCAGATCCGGATCGATCTCCAATCTGTAACCGATGCCCGAACAGTCAGCACAAGCCCCGAACGGCGTATTGAATGAGAAGTTCCTCGGCTCTAACTCCGACATCGATATGTCGCAATCAGGACATGAAAACTGCTCCGAATACGAAATATCTTGGGGTTCTGAGCTCGACTTGGACCTTTGACGCTGCTTCTTGATGGTGCCGGCAGCAATCGTGCTACGCGCACCTGAGGTCAACTCATCCAAAAGACGCTCGCTGGGATTCAGAACCGATACCGTGAGGGTTCCATCCGATGCCTTGAGCGCCGTTTCCACCGATTGAGTCAGACGCTCGCGCTCCATGCCGCTTCGGATGATGATGCGGTCGACCACGATCTCGATGTTGTGCCACTGGTTCTTGTTGAGGCTTATCTCCTCGCCCAATTCAACCACTTCACCATCTACACGCGCCCTCACGAACCCCGCTCGGCGTGCCTCGTCGAATATCCCTGCATGTTCGCCTTTCTTGTGCTTAACAACTGGCGCCAAAAGCAACAACCTTGATCCCTCATCGAGACGCAGGATGGAATCTACGATCTGCTGCACGGTTTGCCGTTGCACCGGTTTGCCGCAATTGCGACAGTGCGGCCTGCCAGCACGCGCAAATAAGAGACGCAGATAGTCGTAGATCTCGGTAACCGTTCCTACCGTAGAGCGCGGGTTGCGCGACACCCCTTTTTGATCGATAGATATCGAAGGACTGAGACCCTCGATGTGATCCACATCAGGCTTCTCCATGCGTCCGAGGAATTGACGTGCATAAGCAGAGAGACTCTCGACGTATCGACGTTGCCCTTCGGCATAAATGGTGTCGAAAGCCAGGCTGCTCTTCCCCGAACCTGAAACTCCAGTGATTACCACCAGTTTGTCGCGCGGTATCCTAACGTCGACGTTTTTGAGGTTATGCTCGCGCGCACCTCGGATGATGATTTCGTTTTCGGACATTGTTTCTAGTTTAGAAACTCATCAATAGTGTATGGCGGTACCAACACCGCCACCGGCGGCGATTGCGTCTCCGTTGATCGCAACGGCTTTCGGCGAGGCTACAAAAGCTGCGATGTAGGCGATCTCCCGCGCATCGATAAGCTTGCGAACTGCATTGCCGTTCGCCATATCTATTAGTATCTCGTCAACTGATACACCACTTGCTTCGGCGCGAGCAGCCGCGACTCTTGGCGTCGCCTCGGTACGAGTCGCACCGGGATGTATCACAACAGCGTTGATTCCGTAGGGTCCCAATTCGTCCGCAAGATTCTTAGTCAGCGCAGAGACTGCAACGTTGCGTATCGAACCCACTGCAGATCCGCTCGATCTCGATGCCAATCCGCTGATGTTGATGATGCGTCCCCAACCGCGGTCCTTCATTATTGGAGCAACTGCACGGGCACAACGAATGTAACCCAATACCTTCGTGTCGATATCTTCGTTGAACGCTGCATCTGTGACGCCCTCGATACCCGGCACCGGCGCCTGGCCAAGTGGTCGGGCGGCGTTGTTGACCAAAATATCTATGCCTCCAAGTTGGAATTGGGCACGTGCGACCATGCTGTTGACGGCCGCCGTGTCGGTTGTGTCACACGCGATCGGATAGATGCTGCGTCCTGTGTCGGCAGCGATCTCCTGAGCCGCCTCTTCAAGAGCATCTGCATTGCGAGCGCATAACGCAACATCGCAACCTTCTCGCGCAAGTTCCCAGGCTATCGCTTTGCCGATACCTCGACTTCCGCCCGTCACTATCGCCTTTTTGCCTTTTAGTTCCAAATCCATGATTTGACCTCCAACCGATACATCGACAGCATTTCCCTATGTTGCGATTGCAGGTCTCTTTCGCCAATATTGAGTCGCCTGCTCAAACGCGTGCGCGATCTGCAGAACAGAGAAATCTGTTCTTTGTCTGCCCACTATCTGCAACCCAGTTGGCAAACCGGCACTGTCAAACCCGCCCGGAACTGAGATTGCCGGCAATCCGGTCACCGTGATAGATGAGCACGGCGCCATCCACTCAAGATAGTCTGACAAAAGCCGACCCGCGATTTCTGTCGGGTACTCCTGCTCAGCGGAGAAAGGCGGCACTGATGTTACTGGCAACATCAGAAAATCGTAGCGTGCCATGAACTCCGCCATCCGTACATATAACGCAGTTCGCCGCTCTTCGGCCTTTTTGATATCCAATGCAGAAAGAGCGAAACCTTGTTCTGCGTTCCAAATTATCGTCTCTTTCACCAACTCTCGATGGTCGCGAATGTTAGCCTCCTGTTGGTGAGCAAATATCGCGGCTCTGAGAACGTGGAAAATCTCGCCCGCATCTCTCAAAGGCGGTTCCGCTTCTTCCACGATACATCCCAGAGCCTCGAAAACAGATATCTGAGCGTCCAACGTTTCATTGATCACCGGGTCGATCGGCGAGCCGCCAAGGTTGCGGCTCCAAGCTATGCGCGTACCTGCAAAATCGCGTTCAAGTGGTTGCGCGAATGCACTTGACGGTTGCATCAGTGAGTTCGGCACCCGCGCATCAGGTCCTGCCAATGCTGTAAGCTGCATCGCCACGTCCGCTACGGTGCGTCCCATTCCGCCAGTGACCGATTCCGATGTATACCCAAGCGGAGCCGGGTGAACCGGAACCGTTCCGATGCTGTTACGCATCCCTGCAACATTCGACCATGCCGCGGGATTCCGCAAAGATCCGCCGAAGTCCGACCCTTGAGCAATCGGCATCATCCCACAAGCTAATGCGACCGCGGCACCGCCGCTGCTGCCACCGCATGTCTTCGTCAGATCGTAAGCATTGAATGTCGTCCCAAATACTTCGTTGAATGTCTGTGAACCAGCACCGAACTCTGGTGTGTTCGTCTTGCCGATAACGATCGCGCCAGCTTCTTTGTATCGCTGGACAGTCAGAGAATCCTCAGTCGGAACGTAGTCTGCGAATATTGGTGATCCGAATGTGGTTCTGATGCCGGCAGTCGGCTGCAAATCCTTGATACCGATCGGCAGGCCATGCAACGGCCCAACACCATCTGCTCCCACATTTGCCAACACCTCATCTGCCTGAGACGCACGCTCCATCAACACTTCAACATCTAAGAGAGTAACTATTGCATTGACCTGCGGATTGACGCGCTCAATCTGCTGGAGATGCGCTGCCATCACCTCGCGGGCTGAAATCTTCCCCTCGCGTATCCAACTAGCGATATCTGAAGCTGTCGCGAAACAGAGCTCAATACCGGTTGATGGACCTTCTTTTACCACCATGTCTGTCCTTCCACTTCGTTCTGAATGTCGCTCCAATCACGGGTATATATACCGGTCGAAAGATACTTCCAACCGCCGTCTGCGAACAACATCACTATGACGCCTTGCTCTAATCGTTGCGCGGCCCTAATTGCGCTGGCTAGCACTGCACCCGACGAAACGCCTACGAACACTCCCGCATCGGTCAGAAGTCTCTTAGTCCAGAAGAACGATTCTTCCGCTTCTACCATGATCCGAGCGTCGAGCTTGTCGAGGTCTAGGATCGGTGGTATGAAACCATGCTCGATAGAGCGCAGACCTTGCACCTTGTCATCCGGATGGGGTGCTGCCGCCACAATCTTGACTTCGGGGTTGTATTCGCGCAGTGCCTTGCCGACTCCCATCAACGTGCCGCCGGTACCCAAACCCGCCACGAACATGTCGATCTCCGGCACATCACACACGATCTCCGGACCGGTAGTCTCGTAATGTGCGTCAGGGTTGGCATCATTGCCGTACTGATAAGGCATGAACCAAGTCGGGTTTTCGTGTGCGAGTTCTCTCGCAATGTTTATCGACTCATTCGTGCCCTTTTCAGCCGCCGAGAAGATGATCTCAGCACCGAAACCTTGCAACAACTGGACGCGTTCGGCGCTCACGCTCTTCGGCATCACAACCTTGACTTCGTAGCCTCGCAGTCTTCCGATCATTGCGAGACCGATGCCCGTGTTGCCGCTAGTCGGCTCTAATATCACACCACCGCTCTCGCGGTTCAAATGCCCATCGCGCTCAGCTCGATCGATCAATGAGAGCGCGACGCGGTCCTTCACGCTGCCAGTGGGATTTTGAGACTCCAACTTCGCGAGAAGTCGGACTTCGGGTTTAGGGCTGAACCTAGATATGTTGACTACTGGCGTATTGCCAATTTCATCGTTTATTTGCCTCGACACGTAGCCAGGTTCCGCGATACGCATAACTTAAGCCACGGCCTGCGGCGGCGCAATCCCGCAGAAAATCTCGTAATCGATCAACTCCGTAACTTCCGGATCGTCACCGCAGAGCTTGCAATCAGGGTCCCGTCGAACTTTGATCTCACGAAACTCCATCGTCAGTGCATCGATGATCAGCATTCGGCCTGAAAGAGTCTCACCTATATCCATCGCGATCTTGATCGTCTCGAGGGCCTGTATCGAACCCACCAGTCCTGGCAGCGCACCGATTACGCCGGCTTCTGCACAGTTCGGCACCTCGCCAGGCGGCGGCGGATCCGGGAATAGACATCTATAGCAACTCTCACCAGGAAGATATGTCGATGCCTGACCATCAAACACTAGAATTGCACCGTCTACAAGCGGTTTGCCAGCTAGATATGCCGCATCGTTCACGAGATAACGCGTTGCAAAGTTGTCGGCGCCATTCACTACAATGTCGTAATTGGGGATGATGTCCATCGCGTTGTCGGCATTGATGGGTTCTTCGTGGACGATGACGTTCACCTCGGGATTGTGCGCCTCGAGCGTCTCTTTAGCCGATTCGACCTTTCGCCTGCCAACATCGGCATCGGTGTGCAGAATCTGACGTTGCAGATTACTGACATCCACAGTATCGAAATCGACGATGCCGATAGTACCTATGCCAGCTAGTGCCAGATACAGCGAGACCGGGGAACCCAAACCGCCAGCACCAACAACCAACACTTTGGTGCCGACCAACTTTCTCTGTCCTGCGCTGCCTACATTGGGCATGATCAAGTGTCTGCTGTAACGCTGAACTTGCGCCGGAGTCAGCGCCGGTGCAGCAACTGTGCTGCCATTGACTGATACTGAACCATTCGTACTTTGCATCGGATCGACCTTCTGCTTCAACATCCTCATCGGCAACCGTCCAAGCAGCTACCAGAGGACCGAGTGCGACATCTTGCAACGGATATCCCCGATTCTATCCCATCACTTGAGCTACTCTGAACTGTGACCGAGATGATTTGGAACTAGACGGCATATGAAATAGGATGTCGAAGCCTCGTAAGGATCGTCTCGACACCTGCCAGACATCTGCGCCATGCCAAAGCCCGCAACGGGAATCGAGTAGATGTCGAACTCGCCAAGGATCTTCCTTCCGCCCGACGTCACCGTGATCGCGGGATCGAACCGAGGGATAAGTCTTTCGTTACGCGCCATCGAGAGCTGCGTCAGGTCCGCGTTGGGTGTCGCGTCTTGAGCCAACGCTGAGTTCGATGCCCAATGCTGCAGCACTAGAAGCGCCGTCAGCATCGAAACCACAATGATGACCAACGCGGATGCCAAAAAACACTTTCAGAACTGATCTTCCGCACGTTCGAGTAGAATGGTGCTCTTTTCATGATGCGAAGGTTACTTGATGTTTGAACTAGGATGCTGTGTTGTCTGAACTGTGATGTGAATGATGCCCCTCACACTCCCCCAACCTCGCAGAAACCAAGCCCAAACAATCGCCATAAATCACACCAAGCACACCCAATCAAGCGAAAATCACAGTTCAGACGAGGGGATGGGGCGGTGGCATATCACAACCCAAATAAAAGTAAGAAGTGTGAGGTTCGACACCCTTAGTTGGCAGTGCCAACTGCCCAATCGATCTCTTTCGCACTTTCTAGCTTCTGCTGCTTTCGGACCAAGTCGGCTATCGTGATCTGAAAGAGATAGTCAAGAAGCATCTGCTCTACATCGCCCCACAACTCCCGTTGCGAGCATGCGCCCGATATCAGGCAGGCATTTGGTTCGCTGAGACAGTCGATAGCCGCGAAGGTATGGTCTACACAGTCGACCACCTTGCCCACGGTGATCTCGCTAGCTGGCAGGCCCAGGCGCAATCCGCCTCCCGGACCACGTCTAGATTCGACCAGTCCATTGCGCGCCAAGTCCGCCGATATCCGCAACAAATATGGTTCTGGGATGTGTTGATGCTTGGAAACCGTTGAAGTCGAGGTGTACAAGTCGGTCGGTCGCATCGCTAGAAACACGAGCGTGCGAACTGCGTAGTCGACTCTCATCGGTATCAACATGACGAAGGTTTGGAAGGTTCTGAATCCGCCAAAAATGCTTCAAGGGAAACCGTTCACCGATGACGTTACCCAATGGAACAGTCTCACCCGATGTTGCAAGTATACCAGTCGGCTCTTGCGTCACACTTACCGGCTCAGATACGCCTCGGCGGCCTCGCAAAAATCGATGCGACCGCCGAGAGCAGTCCAACCATGCCGGCAATTATGAAAAACGGCAGATAGCTTGAACCGCCGATGAAATCGAAGATCAGACCCGGTATCAACACGCCAATAGCTTGCCCGAGTGTAGTGAACGGTTCGGTGATGCCGCGGATCGTGCCTAGTGCCGAACGTCCGAAGTAGTCTGCATACGCAACCGGTGGCACAACTAGAATACCACCAAGTCCGAAACCGAAAAATGCCGAGAACGCCAATGCCTCTAATGCCGTATCTGTGAGCGTAAAGAGGAAAGCACCGATCGCTAAGTTTAGTGCCACTGCCGCCATCACGAACCTCACCGGCACACGCTCCACGATACGTCCCCAGAACAAACTGCTGATGCCCAAAAATATAGCGTTCAAGCTGATGCCTACACCGGCCGTAACCGTGCCAAGCCCTTGATCTTGAAAGAATGCAGCTGCGTGAGTGTTCGAACCAGCATGCATGAAAAACATCATCCCCGTAGCCAATGCGAGCAGCCACAACGCCGGGGTCCTCATCGCATCCCGCGAACTCCAATTCGGCTCTTCAACTATGGCAGAGCGCGAGGACTTTTCACCGTCCGCATCTTCTCCCTCATCATCATCGCCGTCAGGACGCAGTCCCAAGTCTTCCGGACGTTCCGATATCAGCAGTGCAACAGGAAGCAAAGCCACTACGAAGACTACGACGCTCAGCACGTACCAGGCATCGCGCCATCCGCTCTGCGCGATCACTATCGATGCAATCAGCGGAAACAGCACCATCCCAGCAGAATGAGACAATCCCAACACGCCGTTGGTGCGTCCCCGCATCCGTATGAACCAACGCGAGACGACTACCGATGTCCCGATCTGCACCGGGCTCGCAAATATCACGCGCCCAGTGGCATAAGCGAGGTAAAACACCCACGGGATCGCCGCGCCCATCACGGTGATACTCACATCCGACCAAGCCAGCACGAATGTCGATATGCAAAGCACCACGATGCTAACGGTAAGCACTAGGCGCGCTCCGTAACGGTCGATTAATCTTCCGATGATGGGCGATGTGAAGGTGGCGATCAATCCGCCAGTTGCCGCCGCGCCTGCGATCAGCGTTCGGCTCCAACCCAACTCCTCAGAAAGCGGATATATGAATACTGATATCGTGAGACTCGCCGCAGCGTTACGTGCGAAGTTGGCACTGCCTGAAGCGGCAAGCACTAGCCATCCGTAAAAGAATGGCATCCGATCTGCGAGTTTCTGTTGCATTGAGCGCGCTCTGAACTGTGGAAACTCCTAACACGTCATAACAACCAAACGGCGTGTTCATGCTTGTTCCGTGGACCATTCAACGCGGAGCGGCCGAATTGCCTAGCAGTTGTTTAAGTTCCAACATATAGGCGGCTGGCAGCGTAGGGCTTTCAAGAGCCGTTACGTTATCTTCAAGGTGCCTAATGTTTGAAGTGCCGGAAATCACGGTGGAAATCGCAGGATGCGCGGCCGCGAACTTGTAACCAGCGGCAATCACCGATGAAGCACCATCTCCGATAAGCCAATTCAAACCATCTCGAATTTTAGGATGATCAACATCAATCTCGCCCTGACGTCGCCAATCCTCAAGTAATTGTTGGTATTCGTCGGGACGCGTCAATGTGAACCGCACCGGTGCCATGTTTAGAATTGCCACTCCATGTTGAAGCGCCAGCGGCAACACGTCCTTCGCAGCATATTGGTTGAGAATCCCGTACTTGAGCATGATAGTGTCCCACAGCGCGGGATGTTCCAACAGCGCAGTTGCCGGTGCTTGGTGCTGCGGGTCATCCGTCATCATTTCCGAGAAACCTATCAACCGTGCCTTGCCATCATCTTTCAGCTTTAGCAGCGTATCGGCGTACTTTGCGGTGATGTCGTGGTATTTGGCTTGCGTAATGCCGTGAATCTGCATGATGTCGATGTAGTCGGTACGCAGACGCTCCAGACTTAGCTCAACAGATTCGAGTAGCAACATAGGATCGGGCAAAACATCATCGCTAGTCTTCCAAGTCCACTTTGTGGCGATCAGATAAGAGTCACGCGCATAACCGTCAAGAGCTTCGCCCAGCCACACCTCACTGTGGCCATAGTTGGCGGCGGTGTCGAATAGATTGATCCCAAGATCGATGGCACGAGCTATCAATTCTCGGCGTTGATTCGCCGTCAAACCAGCTGCTTTGCCGAACTGACTAGGTCCGCCACCGCCATACGAGGTGAGTGACACAGGTATGTCAGATTTTCCGAGGGTGCGATAGATCATGCCTACTCGTAGACCATGATTGCACGACCTAGTATCTCGCCGTTTTGAAGATCGTTACACGCCTCGTTTATCTGGTCAAGGCTGTAACGACGGGTTACCAATTTATCGAGGGGGAATTTACCCTCGTTATGCCAACGCAGGAACTGAGCAAAATCCTTCTCAGGATAGGTAGCACCTAGAGATCCTCGATACTGTTTCTGGTGGAACATGAACTGACCAGGATCCAATGTCATCTGCGGTGCCGGCATTCCGATGAGCACCGCCGTACCGCCAATGTTGTCTGCGCCCGGACCGCCGCCGCGCACCGACGGCAATATCTGTTCGCTCGTGATTTGCAGGCCTATGGCATCGAATGCGTAGTCGGCGCCACCGCCAGTGATTTCATGTATCGCTTCGATCGGGTCGTTCTTGGCAGCATTGACCGTGTGAGTGGCGCCCATCTCCTTGGCGTATTCCAGTTTCGAGTCGTCAATATCGACCGCAATGAGCGGATATGCTTCCAACATGCTGGCCATGATCAGCGCCGATGTGCCCACTCCGCCGATACCATATATCGCCACCGAATCGCCAGGACGCACGCGCGCCGTGTTCAGTACCGCACCTGCACCGGTGAGAACGGCACATCCAACAATCGAAGATAAGTCTGTAGGGTTATCCTCATCGATGGGAATAACGTAGCCACCCCAAACTAAAGCATCTTCGCCCCAGGTGTAAGTGGCGCCGTTGAGAGGCTCTTCGCGATAGGTCGCACCGCTAGGATCAGGCGTCCAGCGTCCGCGGATCGGGTCTTTGGGCACCCACGTTACGATTGCAAGGTCGCCTTCTTTGACGTGAGTTACGTTGCGTCCCACTGCAGTTACACGTCCGGCGCCTTCATGTCCCAGCAGAGATGGAGTCGGCGTGTCTGGGTTGTGCATCTGATGCAGCTGCGAGTGGCACACACCGCTTGAATAGAGCTTCACGTGGACTTGGTCCGCCTGAGGGTCCGGGATTTCGATTTCATCGACAGTCAGAGGTTTGCCATGCTCTACATGAATCGCTGCCCTGCTTCTCATCTCGATGCGCTCCTGTCGTAGTCTGTTGATCCAACATAGTCGGTTTGACTAAAGAGTATCCATTAATCGCAAATGATAAGCGTTATGGACATACCCA
Organism: Dehalococcoidia bacterium; assembly: GCA_965242765.1. Taxonomy (GTDB): domain Bacteria; phylum Chloroflexota; class Dehalococcoidia; order Lucifugimonadales; family Lucifugimonadaceae; genus Bin127. The sequence goes on from CBDESY010000004.1 coordinate 1,028,581, forward strand.
GACGAATCAGCCGCGAAAAGTTCGGTGCAACATCGTCACTGTCCCGCAGTCAGATTGAGGGATACGTCGCAGGCCTGCAGAGCACCTAACAGAGGTGCCAACGACATGATGTTGAATGTTTGAGCACCTTCTCCCGCGCCGGTAGCAAATATGCTGACCAGTTGCTCGGTACCGCTGTGTTCAATAACGCAGGAAGCGTCTTCGCGGGTTATTTGAGATAGTAAAGGCACGACCTGAGCCGGCAACAATTCGCAAGCCACCAAAGCATCGGCAGCATCCAAAAGATCAAGGATGTGTTCACCCTGAACCTCATCACCAGAGTTGATCGTGCCTAAGGCTTCCAGGATCTCCCCCGTCTTATCCGGGTCCGCGTTTTGTTGGATGCAAGCAGCATCCTCTTCTGAAACGGTGCCCGAAGCCATCTTATCCGCGGCTACGGCACTTTCAGGCGCGCTGGCAGGTTCTGGGGTTGCCGTTGGTGGTGCTGGAGTAGCAGTTGGCGGCACCGGAGTCGCAGTCGGTGGAATCGGCGTAGGTGTCGGCGGTAACGGTGTCGAAGTTGGCGGAACTGGAGTCGCAGTTGGTGGTACCGGAGTTGATGTCGGTTCTGGTGATGAACAAGCGATCAGTGCAAAACAGACCGTTGCGACGAGAGCCGCGATGAGTGATGATCTGGCTAGAACTTTCATTTCGTGTCTACGCTCCTTAGCTGTATTTTCGGTCAATCTGCGATCAGATGCTGACGAAGGGTGCCGAATGCGTACATGGCCGCCCGACGACGATCGGGTGCACCGCTGCCTGCCGACCTCACGTGTCGCAACTCAGTTCTATCGCCATCGGAGACGACGATGTAGGTCTCTCCCCGACCGAGATTTACTGCTGAGTGTTCTGTTTCAGGATATTCGGGGATGCCGTGTACGGCGATTCCTATTGCGGAACCAGAATGGACGCGCATCGAATCTGCCAAAGTTCGCGCCCTTTCTTCGGCCGATATCCCAGTGCTGTTGCCGTTGCCGATCAATCGGTCGCGCGGCAAATCGGTGTTTGCCACAATCGCTTCGAGGAAAAGATCACCAGCCGCCGTTCGCATGGCATCCGAAACCGCACCAGCACTAAGGTCTTCATACACCGATATGGTGGCGTCCCGTCTCCGCAACATGTCACCGATGACGCTCTCGATAGTTTCGTCATCTGCGCCGAATACATGGTTTCCGAGCAGTTCACGCACTTGGTCTTCAACAGGTTGAATCAGAGTTCTTGCCGCGTCGATATCAGCGGCGCGTGCTGCGATACGCACGTCAACTTGTCCGGGACGCGCCAGCACACCTACGGTTGGGTTTGACGATTCAGCAATGAGGTCTCCGATCAGATGGTCTACCGCACTCTCGCCCAAATCGGCAACCTTCAGTACGCGGTAGTGAATGGTTTCTCCGAGGTCGTACTTTTGGTGTAAATACGGAATGATCTCGTTAGTGATGAGCCACTTCATCTCGAATGGCACACCCGGCAGACAGATTATAGTACCTTTGTCAGATTCAACGCGGAACGCTGGAGCAGTACCGTTTGGGTTGCGGATTACATGGGCACCGTCCGGAATCTGAGCTTGGCGTTCGTTGTTTTTGGTGAGAATGAAGCCACGATTTTGGAACCGCTCGCGCAACTCATCCAACGATGCCGGGTCGGTCACTACATCCACGCCAACTACCTGTGCCACCGCTTCCCGTGTCAGATCGTCCTGAGTGGGGCCGATGCCGCCGCCAGTGATCACTACGTCCGCACGCTCCAACGCAATGCTCAAAACTTCAGTCATTCGGTTCAGATTGTCGCCCACACAAGATTTGTAATAGACGTTAACGCCGTTTTCGGCGAGACGTTGTGAGATCCATGCGGAGTTGGTGTCTACGATCTGTCCCAACAAAAGTTCGGAGCCGATGGAAACGATCTCAACGTTGACTGACATGAGCTTGAGCCTGCGATCGGATTGGGTTGGTATGTCGATGTTCATTATGCACAATCGGCTAGTGTTTGTGAACTACCTCCTTGAGAGAGTGCGTTGCCAATGCGCGTCAAGCTTTCACGGGAAATAATACGGGCAGCGCAAAGTGAATCCGCTCGTATCGTTTGCACCAACAGCCGCGGCCTGCCGCAAGAGATACGATACTAGGCGTGGGAACTGGCTTGGCTGGAAGATGACGATCGACCTCGCCTCGAAGGTGTTCTGCTCGATCTCAATAGATTTCGGTGATCGGCCATCGCCCCGGTGCCAACTGGGAACACAATGATGCAGCGTCCGAAACTTGGCTGTTGTTGGAACCTGTACGACAACGTGCAGATAGCGTATTCCGCGGTTGTTTCGCGCCAAGATTCCGAATAATCGCTAATGGTGCAGCACTTTCTTAGTCGCACCGCCAATGAATGACTGTTTCCCAAGGAGTGCATACCTTCACTCGGTTGCCGTCTTCGCCTGTCTCCCACCAACATCGGCGTTCGCGCCACTTCCTCACGACATAGCATCTAGGTTCATTACCTTCTACTATCGAAGGATGCACCTGGGTGCCAGACAATCGTCAACCCCATCGATCGTGATGGAGGCAGGTGGCGCATCAAGTTTCTTTGGGTCCGGGTCGAGACTGATCGCGCAGTCACCGAACGCATCGTCACCATAGGGGCGACAACAGATGGCCGTGGTCGGCTTGAATCATGCCAGGTGTGATGTTGAACAATATGACCGCAATAAACACAGTGACCGATCATACAATGCGAGGTCAAGAACGTTGAAACAGGTATTGTTTGCGTTTGGTTTGCTGCTGGCAGCTAATCTATCTTGCGATATCGCCCGGGAGTCCATCGACATCGAGTCGGAAGATTCGAACCAACGAATTGCCGTCGATCCTGAAGAAGCTGCTGTGCAACTCGCGACACCCGCATCGCCGCACGGCAACAGCGACGAAAACGGTGGCATCGTGGTGGTTGAGCCATCGGAGCAGAATGGCGTCATGGTTGTGGCGAACCTCTGTTTGCCGTTCGACCCGGCTATCGAATCCGCCGCAACCGGCCGTAGAATTTACAGGCTGCCACTCGTGCGAGAAATTCATGCGGGTTTGATGCGGGTCTCGCCAGATTCCCCGTCGGGTGTCGAGGTCGATTTGGCGGAATCGTTCACCCTTCATGAAGACGCTTCCAAATATCGATTCAAGTTGCGAAAAGACCTCAAGTTCAGCGACGGCAGCCCACTGACAGCAGAGGATGTCAAATGGTCTTGGGAACGATCGCTGAGACTATCCACACCTTGGAGTCGATCCAGGGTCGTATTGGGCAACATCGTGGGGTCAACAGAAGTCATCGCCGACGCCGAGCGAATCCGCCAAGACGAAACGTGGTTGAGATTGCAGGATCCTTTGGACACTACTCGAGTATTCCCCCAAGCGCATCTTGCAGGTGTCGAAGTCATCGACAATACCACGCTGGATGTTTCTTTGATACACTCCGACCCCGAATTCCCCGTTCTGCTTTCCGAACCGTCGTCGTTTGTTCTGAAAGAAAGCAATGTCGTTTCGTGGACTGTTTCGTGGACCAATGACGTGTTCCCAGGTATCGTGAGAACCGATGTTACAAAGGCAAACTCGGGGAAAACCCTAGACCCGGCCGTGTTACCGGTAGGGGCAGGTCCATTTCAACTGATCGCCTATGCCCACAACGTCGACTACGACGATACATGCGCGATCGCCCGAAACGAGAATTACTGGGACGGTGCCCCTCAACTAGGCGGCGTAGTTTTCGTTCCGCCAGGGCTACCTTTCGGACAGGCAATGGAGTCAGCGTACGTCTCGGGCATGATCGATTACGTGCTCCCACCTATTGAGTTTGTTGGCAAAGGTTTAACATCCGAATCTGTGATTTCCGAAACTCAACGTCCGCCATTGTCTCGGTTTTTGGCGTTGAATCCGAAGTTTCCGCCTTTCGACGACGTGAACGCGAGAAGGGCATTGCTCGCGTCCAATGACCTCGCCGAAGTCTACGCTCATACCAAAGTCGAATGGCCTGACACGGTAGTACCCCCTCGCCTGAATAAGGCTTACCAACATTGCGATCGTAATGCTTACTCGACCAGTCCCCCTGAGCAGACGATGCGAACGGCGCCGTATCACGAGCGCTTCGCCGATTTTGAGGTCGAATTTTGGTCCAGGGGCGAAAACTATCAAACGGACAGAGTCAAAATACTTCTTGATCAATGGGAGCGATCCTTAGGGTTACGATATCGGATCCTAGATATCTTCATCGGAGACAAAGCGGAAACCGTTATGCGCGATGACGATTTACAGCTGCGACTTGTAGAAATCGCACCGGAAACGCCTTCTCTCGTGGCACTTTTCTTAGATCTGATCGCGATTTTTGGCGACGAAGAACCTCACCAAGAGTGGAAGGTAGTTGAACAGAAGGTATTCGCAGCAATCCAAGAAACCGACAAGGCAAGCCAGCTTCGACAATTCCGCGAAATCGAATGCCACCTCTATGAACGGGCATTGGTGTTGCCGATGATCGTTGACTGGGTAGATTTCGAGATAAACATCCAACCATGGGTCAATGATTTCAAGTTGCCGACGTTTGGGCGTTCAGTTTTCAAAGACGTTTGGTTCGACGACACGGCACCAGAACGAGAATTGCCATGGCATTGATCAAGCGGTGATTACTATCGTTCTTGAGCCGTTTGCTCGTAGTTGACGCCCCGGTTCAATTATGGAACCAAGTTGACGGTGCGCATCCGAGTAGGGCGAATCCCAATTTTGACCACCAACGCCACGGATTGAGTAGCCGAAACGCCGCAGAGCCGTTCCTAACACTTGGTCATGAGGCACTTGGTCAGAGTCTTTCATCTTGGTAATGGATAAACTCGGTGTCCATCATAGCCAGCGTATGATCCGCCGCTTACCCAATGCTCATGCTCAAACCGTCGGACGTAGCTACTTAGGCGTCCGGAAATGTCATGCGACCTTCGCGATTCCTAAATTCCGCGGAACGTGCGGAGGTTAGGTTTGAAGTTGACTTCCGCAAATTTGTATGGGGAATGGGATAGGGTTCGCTTCTCCCGCCTTCGAGACCGCTTCAGCAGACTCCAACTCCACTTAGAGATGCAGAAAAATCATCCCAATCTCAGTTCAGACGATGCCCGAGGGCGGTAATGACGAGTTTTGGAAAAATCCTTCTGGTTGCGAAGCTACTGTTGACAAACCCAATTATAGTTGATATGTTCTAATTTGAACGTTAGTGCCACACTAGTCAAAGGTGCCTACCATGACTACTCAAACTCTGGAACGACCGGTTGGAAAATCCCGTCGCAACACCGAATTGAAGATCGGAGGAGGCGATTTTTCGACCCTGACGCAGCCGCGCGTCAATACATTGCCAGCCGATTTCGACATCGATGCCGAATTGGCGGAATTTACCAATCCTCCGTCCGATTCCATACCAGACAGCGCAGCTTTGGGACAACGGATCATGCAATCCGCGATGGCGGATGAGCGATCTTCGTTCGCCGTAAAGTGCCGCTCCGTCAGACATGCCACTGAATTCGCAACGCCGATGCGAAGCCTGCTGATCGCATTGACATCTGGTTTCGGCGGCATCAGTGCAACCATATCGCCATCGCTGAATCTGAACACTTGGCCAGCAATGGACGAGTTGGTATCAGCGCTCGAAGAATCGGGAGCCGGCGAGCTGTGGCAGCCGATCGGCGAGAGAAGCATCGGAGTCGGTGCCGCACGTCACGTCTTTGTGAGCGTAGACAACCCGATTCGCGACGATGCCACGCGTGTTTTTCCTAACCTTCTAGTCGATGTCGTAGGTGCACATCTGATCGATCCTGACTGGTTCGACCGCGTCGTCGCTCCGAGGTGCCTGGATCGTGCATTGACCTTCGTTTACTACGGGCAGGCTGGTTTTGAAGGATCGCTATTTGAACGTGCTTGGGAAGATTGCCAGTATAGAGGGAATGTGTAGGTAAGAGATGACGCTGTCGACTCATCAACGTCTCAATCAAAGAATCGGTTCCCGAAAGTCGCAAAAGAATCGTTTTCGCAGTGTCGCGTCGCGAGGGTACGGACTTCCGGATCTTTTCGCGAACAAGGATACTGGCTGTGAATTGGCGCCTTCCTGTTTGGCGTGTCCGTTAGAACGTTGCAAGCACGACGATCCGGGCATCATGCGGCGCAACCGTTCGACGAAGCGTGACAAAGAGATCGTGCAGTTGCGCGCCAGCGGGAAAAGCGTGGCAGACATCGCTATCGCAGTCGGTGTTAGTGAACGAACGGTGTATCGAGTGATTCAACGAAAGTACTATCCGAAGGTTGCCGCAGCGTGAGGTTCGACGCCTTGGGCACCGAACTCGATATTGCATCCTGGCTTCATAGAATCGCTTCAGAGGAAAGTACTCATACAGGCGAGACGGTCAGGTGTCATACAGCAGTAATCGTGCATTGGAACTTTTGAGAATCGGGACTGGTTCTAATTCCGCGATGTTTCACGCGGATCAAGAAGAAGCCATCAGACATGTTGTTGAGAACCGAGGCCGTTTGTTGCTCGTGCAGCGTGCGGGATGGGGCAAGAGTTTCGTCTACTTCATTGCCACGAAGCTGCTGCGCGAACAAGGTGCTGGGCCTGCTCTATTGGTCTCTCCGCTGCTCGCTTTGATGCGTAACCAGATTGATGCCGCCAAAAGAATGGGTGTCATCGCTGAACGAATCGATTCCTCCAACACTGAAGATTGGGAACGCATCGCCGAGCAGGTTTCCGAGAATAAAGTAGACATCCTGTTAGTCTCACCAGAACGTTTGGCCAACGTTCGTTTCATCAACGATGTCCTCGGCATGGTCTCCAACCGCATTTCACTGTTGGTAGTCGATGAAGCACACTGCATCTCAGATTGGGGGCACGATTTCCGGCCCGATTATCAACGCATCGACCGAATCATCGGCGGATTGCCGCAAAACCTCCGCCTACTTGCAACAACCGCCACGGTGAATAACCGTGTTATGAGAGACCTCGAAGATAGCCTCGGGCACAACGTGGGTGTCATGCACGGCAAGTTGGGACTGCCCTCCGTCAAACTGCAAACGATTAGGATGCCGGATCGCGCAGAACGGATGGCTTGGTTGGCAGATACCATCCCATACCTAAACGGAAGCGGAATCGTCTATTGTCTCACCATCCGAGATGCCGAACGGATAGCAGAATGGCTTCAAAACAGAGGAATCAACGCACTTGCCTATCACGGGCAGATCAGCCACGAACGGCCTCGATTGGAGCAGCAGCTTTTAGACAACGAAGTCAAATGCTTGGTAGCAACGACTGCCTTGGGTATGGGATTCGACAAGCCAGACTTGGGATTTGTGATTCACTATCAGACTCCCGCCTCGGTAGTCGCTTATTACCAACAAGTCGGACGTGCCGGGCGTGCCATCGATGCGGCGTATGGCGTGTTGTTGAACGGCGAGGAAGACGATGAGATAAACGACCATTTCATATCTTCAGCATTCCCAACACTTAACGAAGCCAATGAGATTCTCAACGCTCTTGATGCCGCATCTGATGGTCTTTCGATCAGAGAAATTGAAAGCAAGGTGAACGTAAGTCCTAGACGCATCGAACAGTCAATGAAAATCCTGGCGTTGGAATCGCCCGCCCCGATAGTGAAAGAGGGCTCAAAGTGGCAACGAACCGCGGCCAGCATTCCGCAATCCTTTTGGGATCGAGTTGAACGTCTCACTTCAGTGAGACGCGCCGAGGTCGAACAGATGCAAGATTATGTGAATCTTGACACTCGGCACATGCGGTTTCTGATCGAAGCCATGGATGGCACAACAATCCAAGGTGCGAGCAATGTTGAACTCCCAAATCTTCCTGCAGAAGTTCGTCACAAAACTGTATTAGATGCTTTGCGGTTTCTACGAGGTGAAACAATTTCGTTTCATCCGCGCAAAAGTTGGCCAAATGGAGCTTACAAATACAGCTCTGTAATTGCGCCTGATTACCAAGCACAAGAAGGTCGCGCAGTGTGCATCTACGGAGATGCCGGTTGGGGAAGATCGGTGCGGGATGGCAAGTACTCCAAAATGTATTTCGATGATGAGTTGGTAGATGCAGCTGTCGATCTGTTCAATCGCTGGCACCCCGATCCATCACCAGAATGGGTGACTTGCATTAACTCAGCGCGTGACCCATTGCTTGTTACCGACCTTGCTCAACGCATCGCCGCGCAGTTGCAGCTACCATTCATAGATGTCCTGACAAAAAAGCCAGGACGGCCTGAGCAGAAAGACATGAACAACAATGCTCACAAGGTTAGAAATGTAGCGAGTTCTATAGAAATTGATGGTGATGTCGAGCCTGGACCAGTTCTATTGATTGACGACATCGTGGATTCGGGATGGACTTTTACAGTGGCTGCATGGAAACTTCTTGACCGTGGAGCAGGTCCGGTATGGCCCTTGGCTTTGGCTAGCAAAGGCAATCGACGATGATCACACAGGAAATCAGCGAACATGCCAAAGCATATCTGTTGCTAACTGGGCGACTTGCCATTTCAGGCGATAGACGGGCAACCGAGGGAAATGCGCCTACTCCCCTCAGCACTCAAGAATTGAACAAACTCTCGGCCGATATAAGACAAGAAGACGCCGATGCAGACATCGTCGATCTGATGACCCCTCGTTACGACCGTTCTATACCGAATATGCAGAGCGATCATGTTGATCGAGTGCGCGCACTGTTGGGACGCGGGATGAAGATGTCGTTGGCGATTGAAAAGTGGCAGCAGCGAGGGATCTGGGTACTTTGCAGAGAAGATGAACGGTACCCTGCACTGTTCAAGGAACGCCTGGGCGATAAAGCGCCTCCAATCATTTACGGATGCGGCGACCCCGGCATTTTCGATTTGCCAGGGCTAGCCGTTATAGGCTCCAGAAATGCGGATCATGAATCGCTAGACTTCGCGCGGAATGCAGGTCGTCAGGCAGCCGACGCTGATTTCACGCTGATTTCAGGCGGTGCCAAAGGTGTTGACCAATCGGCAATGACTGGTGCCCTCAATGCTGATGGTTTTGCCATAGCAGTGCTGTCCAACGGTTTGTCTCGCGCCGCCGTGACATCGGAGAATCGCATTTGGATTGGCGAGGATAAATTGTTGCTTATATCACCCTTTGATCCCGATTCAGGATTCAGCGTCGGCAACGCAATGGGACGCAACAAACTGATCTATGCACTCAGCCGAGCTGGTTTGGTAGCGGCATCAGATCACAAAAAAGGTGGCACGTGGACCGGCGCAAAGGAGCAGTTGGACAAGTTGAAATACGTGCCAATATTCGTGCGTTCAACAGGTACACCATCGCCAGGATTGGACGGATTGAAGGAGTTGGGAGCCAAAGAGTGGCCGGTTCTCGACGACGTTGAAGCCACAGAATCGCTCTTTGGGATGCCGCGCAACGGCGAGGAAGCTGAAAACTCAGAATCGGGAAGCGAGCAGCTGAGAATGTCTGGCATCGGCGATCAACCAGAACAATCTCTCGATGATGAGGTCTCTCTTGATGGCGAGCCAACCCCTGCTGAATGGTTGCTTGAGGCGATAAAGCCAGCTCTGTTGGAAGTGCTGAGCGAACCCAAGGATGAACGTTTAATTGCCGAAGAACTGGGAGTCGCCATTGGGCAGACTCGCGCATGGTTGAAGCACTTCGTCAAAGACGGGTCGGTAACAAAACTCACTAAGCCAATCCGTTACGTCGATGCCGGTCGCTGACTTCAATCCCAAAGCCAATCAAGCTCCGTAAACGCCAACTTCCGATCGAAGTTCGTGATGTTGTCGTTGACATCGAGGATGAGACAGCGGTCATTGCCGCCGTTCTTGACGCCGCGCAACCCGCGACCGATCATTTGGAAGTAAAGATTCGGACTGTATACGGGACGCGCGACGATTATGGCACGTGTCTTAGGTGCATCGAAACCCTCACGGAAAACGCCGTAGTTGACCAGCACCTTCAATTCGCCGTTTCGGAACTGCTCCACAACCTGACGGCGAGTAAAGCGATCGGTTTCACCAGACACTGCGCGTGCTGATATGCCCTGTCGATCCAGAATCGCAGCAAGCGTCTGCGCATGTTCGACGGATGTGGCGAAGATGAGCGTGGGCCATGTTTCATCTTTGGAATCAACGTGGTCCATGTAAGCGTCAACGATGCGTTGGGTTCGATCGGCGTTGCGAGCGATGCGGATTTCGGCACTACGCGGCAGCCAAGGTGTATCTGCTGTCGCCGCTAATTCATGCGGTTGCAACTGATCGCTGATACCATCGATTTCACGATGATCAGCATGCGCCAAAACTTGCATATCTTGCAGTTCTCTCATCACGTCTTCTGCGTCATCTGACCAAAATGCACCATCATCGAGGCGGTTTCGCCCATATCGGTTTGTCAACCAGCGAGTTTCTGTTTCGCTGTAACCCCGATATGGCGTAGCAGTTAACCCTAGCAGAAAAGGTTCGTCCTCGCCATGTCGGCGAGTGAAGCCAAGTTCCTCCATCGCTGAAGTAAATGTAGGTGCAATCGATCGGTGTGCTTCATCGAAGATGATCAATCGGAAATCTCGCAGGAAATCGTACTCTCGAATCTGACTTCTGAACTTGCTGGCGAGTGTCTGCACGGTTGCCACCACGACATGCCGTTCCGAAGTCGGTTCCGGGTCTGGCAATCCTCCCCACATTCTAGAGATCCTCAAAACCTTGTCTTTGGATCCGATTGCACGCCACACTTGCTGCCAAGATTCAACTGCCTGCTCACAGAGTTCGTCTCGGTCTGCTACCCAGAGAATCCCGCCATCGAATCCTTCCTGAGTGATCGCGGTGACGACACCTTCGACCGCGACTCGTGTTTTTCCCGCTCCTGTAGGCAGACTGATCATTCCCCGTCGTGAATCCCAGATTGTGCCGCGGTTACGCAACATCTGACGCAATTTCGTGGCGATGATTGTTTGATATGGATGTAGCGGTGGAAGTTCTACAGGTCCCAGCACCTCCACAAAAGGATCTCGATTCCGTCCCCGTTCGCCGGCCCATTCGGGCGAGAAACCAAGTTCCGACACGAATTGGATTGCACCACTTGATCCGGCCCATTGTCGTGGCGGTTTCAGATGTTCGAGATGATGCCGATAGTGTTGCAGTGCACCAGTGTGATACGTTGAGATCGCGGCTCGCGCGACCTCAATACCTGCAAAGTTCCCGCCTTTTTGGGTGTAGTAATCGGTCAGTGCTTGCGGCAACCTCCGAAGCAGAGCAGGCTCCCCTACTGCTTCAAGAAGTTTCGATGCATCGTCGGGTTTTTCTCTTATGGCCTGTCGACGCGCTTCGATCTCTTGTTCGTTGGGTTGGTTGAGGATGGTGATCTTGTCGCCAACGTCGAGATTTAGGTTCAATTCATCGTCGATAGCATTAAGCTCGTTCTCGCGGTCGGTGCGAACAACCAGCAGATCTTGGTCGACTATCGCGCTAGCTTTTTCGTATCTGTCGCCATACTCGTCATCGATCTGGTCACATCGCACGAGATCGATATTCCGCTCTTCTCTGGAAAGATGCCTAGTAAGACCTGGGTATTCTTCCACGATGCGCACGGGAGCTGCGGCATTGATCGCTACCAGCCGCACTGGCTCAGGTTCATGCAGATCAAACACATCCTTGATCTTCTCAGCATTGGGACGCTCCAGCAGCCAACGTTGCGCTTCGCGGCTCTTGGGATGTTCACCAAGGGCATCGGCAAATGGAACAATGCCGGCAGAAGTGCGGATGCGGCCGTGTTTACGGATTGCTTCGATGATTGGTTGGACGCATTCGATCGATTGATAATAATCCGAGCGAGTGTCATGTTGCATCGTCCAAAGACGAAACAGTTCCGGTTCCATTAACGAACTCTCGGTGTAGGCGACAGCACCTTCGTTTGACAAGTGTTCCAGTACCGTCGTTGGTCCAACCCCGACACTTGACACGAAGTTGAGCATGGATTCTCTCGGTTTATTGGAAGCATAGGATGACACGCTGTAGATGAACTTGTTTCGACATCTTTGGCGCCAACCTATGAACTCTCTATCAGCCGAAAGATCCCAGCCGTAGTGTGGGCGATCAGTTATATCGAGATTTCTAAGAAGTGTTTCGTAACGGCGATGGAACTCAGGATGAACAGCAATCTCGCTATCACGCTGACCAAATGCCGGCACGACTGCTCCCGTCAACAGCGCAGAATTAGCAGGTATCCAATTCCCGGAGATCGTTTTGACACACAACCAGGATGACCAAACATCCGACTTCTTGATCTTGGATACCGCAAACATCGGAACTTCTCGCGCCAAATCCCAAATTCGCTCCCAGTTAGAATCATCTAGGTGGTACCGATCTGGAAACACTTCATCGAAAAAGACCTCAAATTCGGCTTCCGGCGAAACCTCCTCGACACCTAGATCGAGCAAATTCTGCCGCGTATCCAAATCGCGCGCCAGCACGCCGTGGACGAGATGTGGAAAATCACCATCGAATGAGAATGAAGGCAGATAGACGTCCGACTCCAAAGATTTCAGCGTTCCGTCCTTTACCAGAACGATGCAACCGATGCTACGCGACCTTCGTACCTGTTCAGGGATATTTGCTGCTGTCCGAATCGCCGATTTTGATGCAAAAATCAGATGGTCAGTGGGAACGCCCTCAACTAGTGCTTCTAACCACTGGGCTATGTCGGTTTCGGGAGTACCAACCCCGCCAAAGTCCGTCGCAAAGGTCCCGTTCGGATCGCAAAGACGCTCAACCGATGTCCATCTCTGAGATAGCGTTGCTGATTGGTGAAGCCAATCATTGTCGAACCGATTCGCGTCGTACCAACTAGAAATCGCGGGTTCTGAGCGACTTGAACCAGACCGTCTTCTAGCAACGATTTCAACAGGCGGATATCTCAACTCATCAAAACGACGAAGCGCACCCGTTATGTCCGGTAGGATTTCGCTGCCATACAGTAACTGAAAAAGACGGTCGCTCATCGCCACGGCGTGACCGCGATCGAAACTACGTTCTCTCCGCGGCAAGGCATCTAGATGCTTGGCCGGGTCATCGGGCGTAGAAAGATGATGCAAGTTGTTGGCTATCAAGCCGGCGGCGGCTTGCACCAACTCATCGTTGTAGATGCCGGGCAGTAAATTCTGGCGGTCTTCATTTGTCTTCCAAGGGGCGTTGATGATACCTGGGACAAGGCTAGGCGTAGAGGTAGGGAAGAATGCCCAAAAATTACCAGCGGGATTGATGCCTTCCAGAGGCACCGCCCACCAAATCGGGACCGCTTTAGCGTCATCAAGAGTGCGACTATCTGCGCGAGCCTCTTCCGACAACTGATGCATCATGTGGAACGTTTTCCACTTGGTCGTTTTCTCTTCATCGTAAAGGTCAAACTCGTCATCACGTTGCGACAAGGTCAAAGTGCGACGGACAGCCGTATCATCTATTCGGATGTCCAATCGTTTTACGTGGTTTACGAAGAGCAGAAATTCGGCGGGAAATTCCTCTGCCTGTCTTTGCAGTTTTTCGTACGCACCTTCAGCCAATGGCAATCTCACGATATTGTTTGCCCAGATCATCAGGTCACGTAGAATCGGATCGTCTGATGCCGCTTCGCCAGGATCTAACGGAAAAGCGAGGCGTAAGACTGGATATCGCTCGAATTCACGATCTTGCATCTGCCGCTGGATCATCTGTTCCGCGTCGCGTTTGTCGAAGCGGAATGATCCAGACCGACTGAAGAACTCGGGCTCATCTGAAACTCCCAAGACCGACTTGAATCCGAGACCAAATCGACCGATTTCGTCAGTCCCGCGCTTAGGCGACAGATACGAAAACATCAAAGCTTTGACACCTTCCGTATCTATCCCCTCGCCTGAGTCAGCGCAGTAGAGATACGAATCGGTCAATCGAATCTCAATCCGCCCTGGTTGCTTTGATAGCGCGTCTGCTCCGTTTTGCACTAGCTCAAAGAGTTGGCGATCTGCATATCCGCCGCGTGCAGTGTCCTGCTCGTGATTCGCATGCTCCATAACATAATTGGGTTGTGCCTTGTAGGACTGTAAAGTCCTTCCACACTCTTCATGGATGTAGGAGCCAATCTTGCCATCCACTCCCGCCCAGCGATCAGAACTGAAATGTGACACTTCAATCGCCTGATCTTCACCGTTGCGGGTATCAGCGCGATCATCCTCTCTGGAGTTTTGGGTAACTGTCCGAGCCCGCGTAGCCCGTTCGCGTCGGGCCTGTCTTCTTTTCCTGCGTTGTTTACTGTTCTTGCTTGAGCGTTGCGGCATCGTGGGTATAGGCGAAATTTGCTTTGGATCAATATTTCTACTTTACTCAACATTTGATCGAATTGGATCATTTGATCTGATTGAAATCATGGCACAGACGTAGAGATGCAATCGGCGTTATGTCTGAAAATAAGAACCATGAGACCCGCAACCCAAGCAACGCCTTCAATCTTCCTCGCTATTGCTATCGCTATCGCCATGTTGGCGTGTAGCCGTGTTGAATACGATGACGAGTTCATGAAATCTCCAACCCCACGGACTAACTTCGTCAATGCGACTCGCGTACCGACAGTCACGCCTTCGCCGACAGCCGTTTTTTCGACTGCCGCGTCAACGGCCGAACAAATATCGGGACCGACATCAGCAACTACTTTGTCACCACTGCCTAAACCTACCTCTAAGTCTGAAACACTCTCTGAGCGCGAAGTCTACTGTCGTGACCATGCGTTGCCGACTGCTACGCCTGAACCGAGTGAATCTCCCACACCGATTCCGACGTTACCACCCGGCATAGCAGAATCTGATTTACCAGCCGAATGGATCACAAAGATGGATGAAATCGAAGCATGGGTGCGTGAGATTTACGAAGTTGATGAGACCCAGATCGCCGAGTTTCACCGCCGATTTGTGAGTGAAGATGTATGGCGGGGCTGGCGAGCAGATAGTGTTGAAGATTGGTCCGACGACCAAAACTCAACGATGCACCTTTGGGAACAAATCAATCGGACGTTAACATTGTTCCCGCCAGGTGTGGATTACACGGAATTTATTGCTGACGATCATGGCGACCGATATATAGGTTTTTATATCCCTGAAACAAGAACAATTATATTTAGATTCGACTCAACAGAATTCGATTTAGAAACTGAATGGATATACCTGCACGAATATGCACACCATGTCCAGTACGAGAAATTCGATGTCGATCATTTCCATGACTGCTTCCATGAGGATGACGACGCACATAATGCACTGCGCGCGTTGATCGAAGGCGACGCAGTGTTCACACAAATCGAGTACATCGAAGACGTAATCGGATGGGAACGTTTCGAAAGTTACTACGATGAAACCGAATCAGAAGACGGCGACACTGAAGAAGAGCCGTTGATGGCACGATACCTAGACGAGTTGGACACCTTCACGTACGGAACTGGACTGAGTTTCGTATGGGATATCGCGTTGCCATTAGATTGTATCGAATGTGAACCAGACCGCCAGAAAATCGATGCATTGTTTCGCAAACCTCCATACACCACCGAGCAGATCTATCACCCATCGAAGTATTTCAGTGGTGAAGGCCGCCAAGAGTTGATTCTGCCGAACGACATGCTTCGCGAGGAATGGTCTTTGCGATCCGCTTCAACTATCGGCAAGAATCGATGGGTAGCATTGCTCGCGACGCTAACCGATGCCAAATCTGATGACATCGAATCCGAACTACCCGGCTGGGGCGGCGATTATGCCATGCTTTTCGAAAATGACCAAGGGCGTGCCCTGAACCTACGTGTTGCCGCCTGGCAGAACGATCGCTATGTCCAAGGTCTGATTGAAGCGTTTGATGGCAGCCCTCGACTTGCCAAGGTAGGTTCATCCGATCCAGTCAACCGAGCATCGTTTGAGGAATACCACTTATGGGAGAACGATTCGGGGGCAATCGCCTTGGCGTTTGAAATTGAACCCGTTTACAGATTCTTCTTCATGTTCTTGGCAGTCGGTCCCGACATCGAGACAGTCACAAAAACGGTGCATAAAGCACGAGATAGGGTGACGCTATTCGGCGAACATCCGTTTGACGATGAACGGATTTCGCGTTGATGTTCGCATCTAATTCCCCCTCACGCCTGTACGATATGAACCTTCACTGCACCAGTGCTCTTGTCGAACGCTGTGTCGAAGGCTTCGCCTATTTCTTCCAAGCCGTAGTGGTGTTTCACGGCGTCGCGGTAGGGATATTGGCCGGAAGCTATGAGATTAATCGCCACCTCGTAGTCGTGTACGCCGTCGATGATGCCGTAGCAGTTGGATGAGATGATCTTGATCTCACGCAACATCGGATCGAACAGGTCTACTTCCATGGGTACCTTGATGCCGCCCAAGTAGACCATTGTGCCTTGGTTGCGCGTGGCTTGGATGGCTTCATGGAACGTAACCGCCTGATGCCCACCAACCGACTCGACCACAACATCGGCGCCGACGCCGTCGGTTTCCTGCAATACGCGGTCGGTCAGTTCGCCCGGTTCGGCGCCAGTTACGATGTCGGCGCCCATCTTGGTTGCCAGCTCGGCCTGCTGCGGGTACTTGGCAGATGCGATGACTTTGCTGGCGCCAAAGGCGTGCGCGCTCGCTATCGAGGAAAGTCCGATAGGTGCGGAGCCGACCACTGCCACGACATCGCCCGGCTTCATCCCGGCGTAGCGAAGTCCGTGCACCGATACCGCCATCGGCTCCACCAACGCACCGTCAGTCCAGTCCATGTCATCGTGCAGCTTGAACAAACCTAACGGTCGTCGCGTCATGTACTCTGCGAACCCGCCGCCAGAGTCTTCGACGAAGTTCATGCAGTGGCGATACTGACCGTAGTTGCAGAATCGACAGTCGAAGCAGGCGCGTCCGGAACATACGGTGTCGATAGCAACTCGGTCGCCGACCTGCAGTCGATGGTTTCCCGTTGGGAGTTCTACGATCTCGCCGGTCACCTCGTGTCCCGATGGCAGGTCTTGGGCCTCTTCGCGTCGGGTGGTCATGTGCAGATCGGAACCGCAGATACCGGTTTGACGCACACGTATCAGCGCCGCGCCATCGAACATCTCAGGCATCGCAACATCTTGGGTTCGGTAAACTCCGGTACCGTCATCTAGCGCCGCTCGCATCGTGGTTGACATGGCCGTCCCTCGGTCGTATGATCTTTGCTCTTCTTGTGATTTCGATGATTGACTATGATACCCAGTGGGTAAGGAAGATGCCGATAATCCCCTCTCCAACTTGGGACCGGGTGAGGGTACCGGGATGAGGTGCGGCGAGGGCATCATTTCAATCATTCAAATCACAGTTCAGGCAATACCCTAGTAAGCAGCATCACCCAAATCATGCGAAAATCACAGTTCAGACAACTTTGATGAAATGGCAGGAAACAAATGACATCCCAAGCTGATGGTCGCAATCGCAAGAGCAAAAACCGCGGCGTGTTCTCGATTCCGGTTACCCCGTTCAACGATGACGGCAGCGTCGACTACGAATCGTTGCGGCGTTGCGTCGCTTACTGCGTTGAAGCTGGTGCGCATGGAATCGTTATGCCAGTGAATGCCAGCGAAGGACCTCGACTGACCGATGAAGAGCGTGATGAAGTGCTGCGCGTCGGCGTTGACACTGTAAACGGCACAGTTCCTGTAGTGGCAGGTGCCAGCGGAGTATCGATAGAACACTGTGTGGAACGTGCGAGAATCGCCGTCGAGTGTGGTGCCGATTCCATAATCGCCATGCCCGTCAACGGTATGGGGGGTGGTCAGGAGACGATCGATCTTTACGGTGCTTTGCGTGAAGCGACTAGACTGCCGGTTTGGCTGCAGAACAACAAACCGCCGATTGGACCAACGATACCGACATCGACGATCATCCGCATCATTGAAGAGATTCCAGGCGCAAACCTGCTCAAAGAGGAGAGCCTACTTCCCGGCAATGTCATGACTGCGGTCATCGAAGCTTGTGGCGACAAGGTGGAATCGATCATGGGCGGCATGGGAGGTAGATTCCTGCTGGAAGAGTATCGACGCGGCGGTGCCGGAACGATGCCTGCCGGACACATCACCGAAGCACACGTTGCAGTGTGGGACGCGCTCGAAGCCGGCGGTGTCGATGAGAACGGTCAGCAAATTGTGACCGACGAAGCTCGGGCGTTGTTCAATCGCATCCTGCCATCGCTGAACTTCGAGTTCTTCTTCGGCGTCACCACATACAAACAGGCGTTTTGGCGGCGCGGCATCATCAAAACACCCATAACTCGTCAACCCGGCTCTAAAGCTTTCGACCGCTACGACGCGGAGGAGTTGGACAAGATACTGGACGATTTGTCGGACTTGCTGACTTGGCGAGGATAATCCGCTCTGTGATTTTCCATGATTTTTGGATCATGCTTCACCGCTCGATGCCGCGTTGATCTAGCAGAATCAAGAACTCTTCCTGGCTTGAAATCGTCTGAAGCGCCTTTACAAGTTCGCCCGCGTCGGAAGATTGTTGCCTTAACTCCCACATCTGACGCGCCAGCGGACTAGTTGATGCCGGGCCGTCTGCGTATAACCCGTGGAACGCGAAATATGCTTGATTGAGCTTGCGGATGTTGTACCCCCTTTCAACTAACGCTTGGCGGCGCTCCTCCATATAGGTTTCAGCCTCAACGATATTGCCCGTAGCTAGCAACTCATCTGTGCGATGGCGAGTCTGATGCATGAACTCTCGAAAATCGAAGTGATGCGGGTCGCTTTCGGACTGCTTTTCCTCATCGCTATCGTGCGGGATGTATGGCGGCTCAAGCGTCGCGATGTCATCGCCTGTCAGACGGTTGTAGACCGTTCTGCCGATCTCCTTGCCCACGAGATTGGCTAACGTCTCGTTCAACGATGTCATGTCACTGTTTGACCAATAAGCGCGACCGAGAGGGTGGAAAATGAGATACGCATGTAGCCATTCGTGCGTTGAAACCTCGAGCAAAGGCAACAGACTGTAATCTGATGGGACCAGATTCGGATAAGACGCGAGGCCGCCGGTAGGCAACACCACTGCGGAGAGGTCGGCTCTGGCGAACACCTCGTTCTCAATCTGCAGTTTATCTTCTTCAAGCAGAGCAGGGCGAAGGATTCTCACGGAATCGCGCTCGATCACACTGCGTGGCGAAGTGACAAGCACGTGTGGCGTATCATCGATGCGAAAATCTACTGGTGGCCAGATGAATTTGCCTTGCTGGTGTAGTCCTAGCTGAATCAACTCGGTCGATATCGCGGCTTCGAGTAGTTCTTCCACAGAGTCTCTGATGGCGTTTTTCTCCTGCACCAGTGATTGAATGTGTGCCTGATGAACCGATGCCGCAGCGGCATCTCCACGCGCCAAGGCTGTGCGATGACGGTTCCGTGCGCTTCGCAACTCATCGGCTAATTGCAAGAATCGGTCAAGATGCGATTGGCGTTTGGCATCATCGATGTCGGTCCAAGGCAACGCCGAGTAGGCGCGATGGAGCCATTTTGCGGGGAGATTCTTAGCCTCGAAAGAAGACAGGTTGTATCCGTAACCTGCTGCTGCGATTTCGACTGACGTAAGCACACGTCGGTCGCCGCCGTGCATCAGGATCACGACGCATCCCAAACCGGCAAGTATCGCAATTGGCACCTGATACGTTAAACGCACGCAGGTGCGTCGCATTCGACCGCGCTTCAGCCGATTACGGCGACGCTGCCTGACGATGTCGTGGTATCCACGCCGCCGTCGCGCCCTTAGAAACCGCAATCGCCGCAGTTGGAGGGATCGAAAGATGTGGGTTATTGAAGACATTGATTATGGTTGGGAACCTACTCATTGATATTGTCGGTTGTAATGTGCATCGCGTCGAATTTGTCACTCGCAACACTCAATTTCATGTCTACTCTGGTGTAACTTATTCATCAACCGTCCGTTTGTTTGGAATCACAGGAGAGAAGAATTGAGCGTTGCACTAGTAACTGACAGCACGGCAGATATCCCTCCCGAGCTAATTAGTCAGCATGACATCACTACCGTTCCAGCATTCGTCAGGTTCGGAGACGAAGAGTTCCGGGACGGTGTGGACATCATGACCGAGGAGTTCTATGCGCGGTTGGAGCGTGACAAAGATGTGTTTCCTACTACGTCGCAACCCTCTCCGGGCGATTTCAAAACGGTCTATGATCGACTTCTCGAGGCTCACGATGAGATCGTATCGATTCATATATCTTCCTTGGTCAGCGGCACTTATGCGTCTGCGATTGCCGGCGCGGCACAGTCCGACCCGAGCGGGAATCGCATCCACCATATCGATTCTCGCAGCGCATCGATGGGCACCGGCTTTATCGCATTGACGGCTAAGCACGTTATTGATGAAGGTGGAAGCGCAGATGATGCTGCTGGCATCGCCAAAGATATGGTTGAACGCGTCCAGTTTGCTGGAACTCCAGATACGCTCGAATATCTGCAACGTGGCGGACGCCTTAAAGGCGCACGAGCATTGATGGCGAACGTGTTGCGAATACGTCCAGTGTTAGCCGTAGTCGAAGGTGAAGTTGAAGTTGTCGCTAAACCCCGCTCTCACCGCAAGGCAATGGACACTTTGATGTCGATGGTTACCGACGATCATCCTGAACTGACCAACTTGGCGGTGATGTATACCGTTGCGTCATCGAAAGGCGAGGCTGAGGGTGTGCTAAACGATCTGAAATCTGCCGTGAAACCCGGAGGGGTAAGCATCACCACTACGATCGGACCGGCGATTGGGGCGCATCTCGGCAATGGCGCAATATCGATCGCATTTTCTTGGTAATGGTTTAACGTACTCCTGACCTTCAAAGATGAGTATCCTATACCCACCCAAATCACAAGACTGGTGCAATACGCCATGACAACACTGCCAACACTTGAACAGCTCGAGCAAGATCCCTATGCGGCATTGGGAGTACGTAAGTTCATCAATGCTACCTGCCACCATACGGTGATGGGTGGAACGCTGATTCCGGAAACGACGTTAGTGGCGATGCGTACTGCGGCTGACAACTACGTCGATATGCAAGAACTTCAGCGCGCGGCGGGTCGGGTCATATCAGAGATAACCCATGCCGATGATGGCTATATCGTTTCTGGCTGCGCTGCCGGTCTAATGGTATCTGCCGCCGCGATTATTACTGGTACCGACAAGGCATTGATCGAGCAGTTGCCATATGTGCAAGGAGGACAGGTTCCCTGCGTGGCGAAGCGTTTCGCACGCCGCGAAAACGACGAAGGCGTCGAGTACGTAGATCATGGCTACGCGCTGGCGGTCAAGACTGCCGGTATCAAGTTCGTCGAGGTTGGCGAGCCGTTGTCCGAAGGTCGTGGCGCCCGGATCGTGACGCCGGAAGAGTATGAACAGGCATTTATCGACAATCCGGACGCGAAGATGGTCTATTGGGTTGGTTATGCTCCGGTGGACGACATTGCGCTTGAAGACGTGTTCGACATTGCACATGCTCACGGCGCTCGGGTGATACTTGACGCTTCGAATGCTCTTCCGCCGCGGGAGAATCTCTACCGCTTCATCGATCTCGGCGCCGATGTTGTCTGCTTCAGCGGCGGCAAAGGCATACAAGGTCCGCAAGGAGCTGGCATCATCGCCGGTAGCCAGGACCTGATTGATGCCATCGCTATGCAGTCCGCTCCGGCGCACGGCATTGGAAGAGTGGCGAAGGTATCCAAAGAGGAAGTAATTGGACAGATTTCATCGTTCATTTGGTGGGCGCAACAAGACGACGAGGAGCGTTTGACTGAGCATCACCGCAAGTCAGGAATGTTGCACACCAGCATCTCGGGATTGCAGCAGATTGCAGAGAGCTACATCGAGTTTCCTGACGAGGACAATCGTCCGATGCCTAATGTGCACATCCAAATCGCGCCAGAAACTGGCAAGGATGCTGCGTGGTTGATACAAGAGCTGCGAAGCGGCGACCCGGCAATCGCGACCATGGGACACCCGTCCGATCCTCAGATCGTGAGGATCGACGTAAGGCTGCTTGAAGACCACGAGATAGCGACGATAGCGGAGCGGCTCAGCGAGATTCTGGGTTGAGTTCAAAATCTAGAATTTCAGTATGCCAATCATCAAATCTTCCGACATCTGGTGGTCTCCCACTTCGCTCGAGTTCCAAGAGATTCATGCGCGTGGCGGAACTGACTGGACCACCATCAACCTAGTCGATGCTGATGGCGTAGCTGGTCAGGGGGAGATCACATCGACGCAACTCTCTGGCAGTGTGGCTGCGATTACCGCACGACTTGCGAATCGTCTGCGTGGGCACCGCATCGATTCTGATGATGGTGTTATGCAGGTTCTGGGCATCACCTCCGAAGCTTGCGAGAAAGACCAGAAGCTTGCGACGGCGGTAAGCGGTATTCGATGTGCCGTTGCCGATGCGCTTTCACAGCGGGCCCAGATGCCGCTGGTGCAGTTTCTGCGACAAACGCACAGGCATGAAGGCGATATCCCATCCAAAGTCCGACTTTACGGAAACATCAACCGCTCGCTTCTGCCTGACGACAGTGGTCCTGTAGACCGGGGTCCGGATGATTTCGCCGAGATGGCATCTGAAGCTGTAAAGAACGGGTTTACCGCCATCAAGTGTGCGCCATTCGACGAGTGTCGATCACCGTTTAGTTCGACTGGTCTGCCAGGTTGCGCTGAAGCGGGATTGGAGCGCGTACAGACGATCCGCGGAGCGGTAGGCCCCGACATCACGATCTATGTGGATTGCCACTCACGGTTCGACTTGGGATCGGCACTTGCGCTTGAGCCTGAGCTCCGAGCGGCGGGCGGGCAGTGGTTCGAAGAGCCTGTAGATCCCGTCACGCACTCCGACGATCTCCGCACGATTCACGAGCATTCCGTTCTTCCAGTCGCGGGCGGTGAACATGGGTACGGGTTTGTGTTGTTCAAGAAGCTTGTTGATGAAGACGTTCTTGACATTGTGATGCCGGATGTCAAGTTCTGTGGCGGTCCGGTTGAGGCTTACCGTATCGGTGTGGATCTTGAATCTGCTTTTCCCGGCAGTGTATCGATGCACTGTCCGTCGGGACCGCTTTCGTTGCTTGCGAGTGCGCATGCGACGCTGGCGTTCGAAAACGTACTGCCTTTGGAGCATGCCGTCTACGAAGTCGATTGGCGACACACTGTTCTCGAGCCTTACGAACGCGTTGAAAATGGGCACCTCGTTCTGCCGGAAGGTAATGGGCTTGGTGCGCGAGTAGATCCTGCGATGATTGCCATGAGTGGCAGATCTTGGACCGAATAGTGCCGCAAGGCTACCACGCCGCAAACCGATGTTAGCTTCAGATGTACTTCCGCCGCGAATCGTCTCAAGCCGCGGCGTGTTGGCGATGTTGAAGCGTTTGGAGATGGACTCGGCTGGTGGCTACAGATTCAAACTGCTGTCGCCGGCGACTTTGCCTATCGGATTGGGAAGTGAATGGTCATGGTTGCCCGATTCGGCGCGAAAATCAGCTACTGGGCTAGCGTGCCTTGATATGAAAAAACCCGAACCGCATTTGGCAACGCGGCTGGCCATCGCGCCGCCGTTTCCGATTCCATCCGAAACGTTTACCACCGATCGCGACTATATGATGCAGTTTATCGATCCGCCGTTACACGTTGGGATCATACTCATTAGGTACGGACACGTCGCCATTGCGATCGCACATGATGAATCGCTCGTCGTCACGAAGACGGAATCGCGCTGGGTTCCGAACAAGCATCGTGCTGGTGGGCAATCGGCCAATCGTTTCAAGCGATCGCGTGAGAAATGGGCGCGTGAATTCTTCGACAAATCGGCTGGTCTGGCTGCCGATCGCTTCGCCGCATATCCGCATCGCATCGACTACTTGATTTTTGGCGGCGACCAACAGGTCATCAACTCATTCTTGGACCGCGCCAAACTGCCTGACAAGTTGTCAGAACGCATACTGCAGCGTCGGGTCAACACGTTGCGTCCTAACCGAGACGCCCTCAAACGTGCTGTCCGTCAAGCGTGGTCCAGCACGGTTTATGAGCTTGTGTCTGAACTGTGATGGGAATGATTCGAATGATGGGTGTCGGTGGTTGTTTGGCTTGACTTCTTCGATGCTAGATGTGGCGTGGCTAACCCAGCGCGCGACGATCATAGTTCAGACACCCCTTAACATCATTCCAATTGTTCACGTCACGGGTCTGGCAGGCGTACAATCCATATCACTATGAAAATCACCGCTATCAACTCACACATCGGATACGGACCTCGGTACCCGTGGGTCTTCCTCACCATCGATACGGACGAGGGGTTAACTGGGCTGGGTCAGGCGCAGGGAGGCATCGCGGCGCACATGATTCACGCTGCGATTCCGCATCTCGGCGATCTGCTCATCGGCGAAGACTCGTCGCGGATCGACTACATTTGGACGCGTCTATTTGCCGAACTTAACAGCACCGGTAACCGTGGGTTCGGTTCTGCTCTGATTTCTGCCGTAGATATCGCGCTGTGGGACCTCAAGGGCAAGCGGCTCGGACTTCCCATCTATGAGCTGTTGGGCGGTAAGTTTCGAGATGATTTGCGTCTCTACTCGAACGGATGGATGCCGAGTGATCCGACACCCGAAGCTTACGCCCGTGCCGCGTTTGAAACCATCGCCGAAGGTCACACCGCGTTGAAGATGGATCCGTTCCACTACTTCGATGATGTTGCGCCGTTGCAGCACGGGCACAACATTTCGCCAACCGGACTGCGAAAGGGCGTCGAGATCACCCGTGCCGTCCGAAACGCGGTTGGACCGGACATCGAGGTGTTGATCGACCTGCATGGTCGTTACGATGTAGCGGCTGCTGTGCGGGTTGGCAAGGCTCTCGGCGAGTTTGACATTGGCTGGCTTGAAGAGCCGGTGCCGCCGGAAAACCATGACGCGTTGCAGATCGTGAAGGAGCAGGTTCCGATGCCGATTTGCGTTGGCGAACGGCTCGTCACGCGGTGGGATTTCCGTCCGATTCTGGACAAGCAGCTTGCGAACTACATAATGCCTGACATCGTGCGTTGCGGCGGCATCTCGGAGATGCGTAAGATTGCGACGATGGCAGAGGCTTATTACATCCCGGTATCGCCACATGATGCTACCGGTCCCATCACGATGGCGGCTGGTGCGCAGGTGATGATGTCGACGCCGAACTTCTACCGATTAGAGATCGCCTACTCCGAGCTGCCGTATTACAACGCTGCGCTGACTCCTGCGCTAGACGTTAGGAACGGTTTTTACCACGTATCGGATCGTCCGGGCTTGGGGCATGAGTTGAATGCGGAGTATGTTGCGGCGGGGGTTTGAGGTGTGATGTGGGTCTGAACTGTGATTTTCGCTTGATTGGGTTTGATTTTTGTGATTGATGGTGGTTGTCCGTCCTCGTTGTCTGAACTGTGATTTGAATGATTTTAATGATTGGAATGATGTGTCGCCGCCTCTTGTTCTCTTTTCTGAACTGTGATTTTCGTATGATTGGGTTTGATTTCTTTGATTGATGGTGGTTGTTTAGGCTGGGTTCTTTGTTGCGCGTTGAAATGCCTGTCTGGACTTGTGTGGATAGACAGGTTCTGTGCTGTTATGGTTGTTTTTTGAACATCGCCGCGTTTTTCGCGGACTGATGCTGCTAGCTGGTTCTTTTGGTTGCCGTCTACCGCCGATGGTGTGGTTGACCATCGGCTTGCTGCACGGTGTTTTTGGTTTCAGCCGAACCGTGCGGCATTCGAGGTTTGATCCTCGTGGGTAGACGTGTCCTCTCCCGTGCGACGCGCCGGGAAGGCTTGTGCCGTCGTTTGACGGTCTGTCTGTTTCCGTTTCGGCTGAACGATGCGGAGGTTGGACGAATAGCGTCGCTGGCTTCGGTATCGGCTGCGTCCTATGAAGACGAACGAGAGGGTTTTGTTTCTCTCGCCCACGGGTCCTGTTTTTCCAAGTCGCCTCGGTAGTTCCTGTCTTTCGGACAGGGCGAGGATTGTCACGCGCTCCACACCGTCTGCTTCCCGTAGGCAGTAGCTTAGCTTTTTTGGGCGTGCGTTCGATGGGGCGTCTTCCAGTGTCGTGGCTTTTACTTCTTCCATTGTTGTTCGTCGTCAGACGAGTTTTGGTTTTGAGTCCGCGTGCGCAGACGCGGCGATGTTCTTGTTTTCGTTGTCTAGACAGACTCTGCAGGTCATGTGTTTGATGTTAGAACATGTGTATGAGTTAGTCAAGGGGTGGTTGTCTGAACTTTGATTTTCGCTTGATTGGGTTTGATTTTTGTGATGGGTGGTGGTTGTTTGGTGTACCTTCTGCGTGCAGGGGAGGGGTTTTTCGGCTAACGATTTGGTGGAATGTAACGCACTGGGTTCCTACTGCCGTAGTACTCATCGGGCACCGACTTCCCGACGTAGTCATTCCACACATCTGCTGCAATGATCGGCTCGAAGCCCCAGCGACCGTCCTCCCTCTGAGTCCACGAGCCGGGTTTGGGTCGGTATGCGCCCACTATCTTGCGTCCAACTTTGCCCAAAACCAGATGGTATGTCCGTGCCTTATACACGTCCAGTCTCCACCAATCACGTATTGCATCGATCGTCATCCAGCCTTCCGATACACGAACACCGATGTCGAGTTGGATCAGTGGTTCTTTGGCTACGTATTCGTCGGTGTGTCTGGGCATTTGTTCGGTTCTTTGGTTTGGGGTTTGCGGGGTTAATCTAGCGCGTTCGGCTTGTTTTGCTGGTGCTTTCGGGGGCCTGAAACCTCGTCCCGGTGTCTGAGGTTGCTCGGGTTGGGGCGGGTTTGTTAGATTGTAGTTTAGTGCTGATGGTTGGGATGTGGGGTCGCTTGGGTTGGTATTGACATCGTGAACAGGCCCCCCAAAACTGAATGGTTGTTGCCGAGTGAGCCTGCGTCGATTTCGCGGAGAAATGTTAAGGACTGTCCGTAAACAGTCCAGTACGTGTTGATTAGGGTGGTGAGTTGGATGCGGAGTGTGTAGAGGCGGGTGTTGGTAGGTAGTTGATTTGATTGACAGCAACGCTTTGTCGGGCAGATTTATGTGAGCTGACCGCGCCATGCCCGATTTACTATACTTGACCACGCATCGATATTGAAATCTGATGCATCCAGTCTACTTCGACAATGTAGAATACTTGCTGAAACGGCAAGCAATCCTGTAGTTATCGTTCGAAGCGATATGTTAGC
Source organism: Dehalococcoidia bacterium (assembly GCA_965242765.1). Lineage (GTDB taxonomy): Bacteria > Chloroflexota > Dehalococcoidia > Lucifugimonadales > Lucifugimonadaceae > Bin127. The sequence continues at coordinate 1,055,911 of CBDESY010000004.1, forward strand.
ACAACAAACTGCAACTGAAATAGACGAACGATCACCCGTCACCGAAAATCTGCCGTTGCGTTTGCATCCCAGGGTTTTCGCGGCTCTGGGCAAGGATCTGGTCACCAACGATGTCGTAGCGGTGCTGGAACTCGTCAAGAACGCATACGATGCGTTCGCCGAAAACGTGTGGGTTGAATTCGGGATCGACGAAGAAGGCGGTGCATGCCTTGAGATTCGAGATGACGGCATCGGTATGTCTAGGGAAGTGATCTAGGAAGTCTGGTGTCTGGTTGCCACACCTCATCGAGAACTAAACCACTTCGTAACAAAGGGCAATAAAAAGCGCCGAGTTGTTGGTGCGAAAGGCCTCGGTCGTCTTTCAGTCGCACGACTAGGCAATCGTTTAAAGATGCTCACGAAATCAAGGCAGATGCCATGTTGGGAAGTTCAAGTCGATTGGTCGGAATTATCTGAACATGACAGCTTGGAACAAAGCACTGTAACGATATGCGAACACTCGGAATCTGCGCCGTTCGAAATGTCGGGAACCAGTCTGAAGATAACTGAATTGCAAGGGAGCTGGCAAACGGATCAGATCGAAGACTTGAGAGAGAACTTAGCGCGATTGCTCTCCCCTTTCTCCGAAATTAACGATTTCAACATTTTCTTTTCCGTTGACGACCAGTCCGATTCTGTACGAATTGAGACACCTGAATTCCTTTCCAACCCCAAATACAGCATCCACGGAATCGTAGACGATCATGGCACAGTCGATGCAGAATACCGATTTTCGCCTATTTCAACTGGTACAGACGGACGTACACGATCGCTTAAACAAAGTTGGTACAACATTCGAGAGTCCTTGCCGGACACCGAGAGAATCCGATTCCCAGAAGCTGCACCGAATTGCGGTCCGTTCCGGTTTGAAATCAGGGCATGGGATATAGCCGCAAACGACACTAGGGAAATCTCAGAGAGATTCGCGATCCAACGGAGCGTTATTAGAAGTGCGATCAGGTCGCATAAAGGCATCTCCGTTTATCGCGATGGTGTACTAGTGTTGCCCAAATCTGACAGTGCGCGCGATTGGTTAGGCCTAGACTTGCGTAGAGTTGGTAGAGTCGGTCCACGATTAAGCACGAGTCAGCTCGTAGGTTATGTTTCCATCACAGCTGACGGGAATCCTGGGATTGAAGACACTAGCGATCGTGAAGGTCTGTCTTCGTCCTTGGCGGTTGAGGAATTTGAATCGATACTTCGAGCGATTGTCATATTGCTGGAAATGGAACGTGATAACGATCGAGCCCGACCCGACCGTGAAAAACCTATGGATGATCTTTTCAATCGGCTTTCAGCCCAGGAATTGATATCGAATGTCACAGTATTGGCTCAAGAGGGAGCCATGGCGGTGGATGTTTTACCTGTCGTTCAAACCTTCGATGAATCACTTGTAGAAACAAGAGAAACCATCAGAGCAAGATTTGTGTACTACAGCCGATTGGCCACCGTCGGGACTATCGCACAAATGATAATCCATGAAATCAGGAATCGGACGACCTCGATCAGCAGGGCTATCAGGGTAATGGAGCAATTCGTCGAGGTGATCAATCACCCGCGAGTAACCTCAATCATAGCGAGGGCGAGGGACTCGCTAAATACATTAGAACATCTCGCCGATACCTTTGCACCGCTCGCCAATCGACGGTATATGCGTCGCAAAGAGCCTCTTGTGGTTGAGGACGCGATCAAGGCTTGTTTGGAGTTGAATCAACCTGATATACGAAGTAAGGAGATTATGTGTTTTGTTCCAGAAACAGAACATATTGTATTAGCTGATCCTGGCGAACTCGATACAATTTTGTTGAATCTTATCAACAATGCAACGTATTGGCTCGGAGATGTCCCACGCGAAGAAAGAAATATAGAGTTCGAATTGACAATTATTCCGCTAATCAAAACATCGAGACTGAACGTATCCATCCATGACTCTGGTCCAGGCATCGATCGAGATGACCTTGAAAATATATTTCTACCTGGTGTCACTCGAAGACCAGACGGAATCGGCATGGGATTGAATATCGCATCGGAATTGGTTTCGATCTATGGTGGCGAGATGCGTGCAATGCGACATCCTACGAAATTGGGAGGTGCCTCTTTCACATTTGATCTACCACTAGCCAGTTCGTCAAGTGAGGATCGATCATGAAGATTATGTTCATTGATGACAACGAAGAATCTGTTCAAGACGCGATGTAAGAGGTCTCTGACAATATTAAAGATGTAGATTTATGCATAGAAAATTTCGAGAAAGGATTGAAGAATATCGAAGTTAAATCACCTGATATCGTAGTACTTGATGTTTGGGATGGTAAGGTACAGGAGTCAGATTCTTTAGGTGCAGGAATAATGAAACAAATCTGGGACAGGAAATTTTGCCCAGTGATAATTTATTCGGCTGACTCAAAGATAATATCAGACATTCCCCAATACGACCATCCTTTCATCGAAATAATCCCAAAAGGTGCCGGAAGCGAGGAAAAAATTCGAGAAGCAGTTGAACGGTTCATACCCCATGTCGAAGCGTTACAAAGGAGTCAATCAAGCATCTCGCGAGCGTTCTCACTCGCTATTAGAGATGTCGCTCCTGACGCATTCAATACATTCTCCGAAACGGAAAAAATCGTGGACGCTGTGGTAAGAGGAGGACGAAGACGCGTTGCGGCATTGATGGATGAGCCATTTTCTGATGCAGGGGTATTGGCAAGTTGGGAACAGTATCTTTCACCTCCAATCTCACAAGACATCCGCCTTGGCGACGTACTGAGATCTACCCCAGATAATCCCGATGACCCGACTGCATTCCGGATTGTATTGACACCTTCATGCGATACGGTTTCTATCGCGTTAAAGGTAGAATACGTACTTGTAGCAAAATGTTGCAAAATCAGTTCGGCACTAGACAAGTGTCAAATCAGGTTAAATGAAAAGAGGATAAAAAGAAGCAACATTCTTACACAAGGATTTTACAACGCGTACATTCCTTTTCCCAAGCTGCCAGGCAAAATCCCGGCGATGGCTGCGAACCTACGAGATTTGGAATTGATCCCAGTTACCGCAATTGGTCAAGATTCGGCTGAATTTCAAATAGTGGCATCAATCGACAGTCCGTTCAGAGAACTCGTATCATGGGCGTACCTTCAAGTTGCAGGTCGTCCAGGCTTACCGGAACGAGATTTGGATGGTTGGATTCATGACATCATCGAAGATGCTGAGACTCGGAAAGAGAGCGAATCCAATTGACGTTACCTTCACCCAGATTTTTTGCTGTCGATTTCTACTGCGGTGCTGGCGGCACCACCCGCGGCATGATCGATGCCGGGGGGTACGTCATCGCTGGCATCGACAAGGACGAGGGGTGCCGAACGACCTTTGTCCGGAACAACGCCAATACCTCTTTGGATCGCGAACCGCCACGGTTTCTAGGGATGGACATGTTCGAGCAAACCGATGAATACCCTGAGGGTCAGCAGCACGAGGTTCGGGAACAACTCCGCCACATAATTCCAGAATTTCGAGACGGGTACCCAGATGTCCCGTTGATGTTCGCTATCTGCGCACCCTGCCAATCATTCACTAAGTTTGTGCAACGCAATATGACCAACGAACGGTCCCAAACTCGTATGCGTGACCAGAACTTGCTGGCGCAAACTTTGGATTTCATAGACGAGTTCAATCCCGAATTGATCATGTCCGAAAACGTGGCGTCCATCAGTACCGGGAGACTGCATCATGTTTGGGATGAATTCCGCAAATCACTTGAACTCTTGGGATACGATGTTGATGATCGTCAGGTTTGCGCTTCTAATTTCGGGATCCCCCAACGTCGGCGTCGATCGATCCTATTGGCAATCAAAGTACAAAATCACAGACAGCAGTACGACCGTTTCAGGATACCTGAAAAGGACGTAAACGCTCGACCACAAACGGTAAAGCAGGCGATTGATCACCTACCGTCTCTCGGCCCAGGCGAAAGGGCGAATAACATCCCAAATCACGTCTGCAGAAACTTGACCCCAATCAATCGGAAACGCTTGATGGCTCTTCAGCCCGGGGAACCGAATTTTAATCTGGCATACAGTGATTTCGGGGACCTTTCCTTGGCCTGTCATCGTCGTCTCGAAGCCAAAGGCAACCGAGGCTTCGGAGACGTTTACACAAGAATGTGCCCTGACAGGCCTTCGCCCACGATAACAACTAGGTTTCACAGCGTCTCCAATGGCCGTTTTGGCCATTATGCGCCTCAGCAAGTCCGTGCCATTTCGCTCCGGGAAGGTGCGGCCCTACAGTCGTTCTGTGATGATTACCAGTTCTACGGTACGGGTATGGATCCGATTGCGCGAATGATTGGCAACGCTGTACCACCAGTGTTGGCTAGGTTTATGTCACAGTGGGCTGTAACTATGTGGCAAGAACGCTCCTTAGTGGAACCAAGTACGAAAAATGGATAGCCAAAGCACATGTATGACTTTACTTCGTTGCGAGTCAGAGCAGGAAGTTCAAGGTGTCTTAGAATCCACGCCCGAGATGTCGGAAATGGCGAATTGGCAACCTATAGATGGACGTGAATCCAACTTCAATGTCGTAACGAATCAAGCGTCGACGGGAAGCAAAGCATTGACCGAGTTGTGCACTAACATGGTCGATGCAGTCTTGATGAAACATGCATATGAGCAACGCGTACCTTTGCGTGGACAATGTGCCCCGCAGTCAGTCCTAGAAGGAGTCAGACGGCTAGTTGCGCTACCTGGTATCATGACAGGAAGGCTATCAGATGCCGATTCTGACCAACCTTTGCGCGAATTTGCCACTAGGAATTTAGTGATCGGTGTCACTGGCGGTACTCGACGCGACGAATCGCTCTGTTTCACATTCGTAGATAACGGCGAGGGGCAACATCCGAGCGAATTCCATTCCACATTTCTTTCATTGAGCACCGGCACGAAAACCGACATCCCATTCGTCCAAGGCAAATACAACATGGGCTCATCGGGAGTTCTAAGTTACTGTGGGGAACGCTGGTTCAAGCTGATCATCTCGAAACGCTATTCAAGGGACGGAAATTGGGGCTGGACGCTGGTGCGGCGGCGGCCAGCCAGTGGTGCCCCTATTGCTGAGTATTTTTCCTTGGATAACGAGATACTAGAATTCGACGTTGAATGTATCATGCCACTAGTGTTGAATTCTGGTCAACCAGATGATGTTGTCACACCTCGTTCGGGAACAATAATCAAACTTTACGATTACCAAATGGAATCAACAGTTTCGTTCAGTAACTTTCGCGAATCTCTGAATTTGAACCTTGTTTCAACCGTGTTGCCGATCCGTCTCATGGATTACAGGTATCCTGCCGCGATATCAAGAGGCGGAAGACGTGCGGTTGGCGTGGACGAACGTCCTTTGTACGGCATCGAATACCAATTGTTGAGGGCCCACTCCCAAGACCCGGAATTCACACCAAACGAGAGTGACGACGTTCAGGGTAAACGAAATCACATCGGCAAGATTTCTGACCCGTATTTGGGTCGTATCAACATTAGCGCGATCGTGCTACCGAAAGATTTACCCAGATGGTTGAGGCCTAATAACACACGGGAACGCGTGTTCCATTCGGTAAATGGTCAAGTGCAGTTCACCGACAATCGACATTACGTTTCGACCCGTTGCCGTTTGCCTGGTCTCAAAGACCGCATCATCCTGATTGTTGATGCAAGCGAGTTGACCGAAACGGCGCACAATGATGTTTGGAAAGGGGACCGTGAGAACATCAGACACACCCGACAAGGCGCACTATACGTCAACGCCGTCACAGAAACCATCAGGAATTCCCAATACCTCAAAGACCTACAACATCGTCTTCGCGAAGAAGAACTCGACAATGTCGTAAGCCAAGGTTCTAAGGAGCTTTTCCAGTCCCTAGTGAACGAAGACCCTAACGTCGCACAGTTATTGCCGTACGGTGAATTAGTGACAACCCCTAGAGGACCTACACGGGGACCCGAAGAGTACGTTGGCAGATTCAGCCCGATAATTCTGCGATTGGTTGGTCGTGCGTTGCGTGAAAACGGTGTCGACATTGCAGTGGGAGGTAGGCGAAGAGTCACTTTCGAGACCGATGTGGTGAACGACTATTTAGATCGTCCAGATAATCGTGGCGATGTCTTAACAACTAAAGGTCTATCGAGACTAGGATACGATTGCTCGCTTTCAAACGGCAGACTCGTCGTTAATTTTTCGTGCGTTAACGACCCCAAGTTGGTTGGCACAACATTGACGGGCAGATTAGGTCTAACAGACGATTCTATGTTTCAGCCGATTTTCGAAGACGTGATATTTAACGTTCTTGCAGAACGGCGGCCACCCCCTCCAGGTTCGCCGAGGCCACCTATACCAGTTCCCAATGTGGCCCCCCCCGCAAACCAAATGGATGACTCGCGACGGGAGACGGATCGACGATGATGATACTGAGGTTTGGCCTGAAGATTATGGCGACCAAGATGGTGGGAACGTCACAGATCTTGGTGATGACATCAAGCTTTACTCCATCAACTACGATAACGCTCATTTCATGAATTTCATTGCCAAGCAACCTAATGAACTGTCCCGTCGCGTCGCAACAGAACAGTATCGCCTCGCGATGTTGGTTTCAATGCTGAGCATCGAAGACGCATTCAACCGTATGGAATCAAGCCCTCATAAGACCCAGCTTGAAGAACACATTGACGAAATCCGACGGCTTCACGCCCAGAGTAGTGCCACCGTCGTAATGACTTTGACCCGTACATTACCCGAGATCGTTAACCCAAGCGCGATCGAAGATCCCGACGACAGCTAGAAAAACCCAATTAATCGGGAGAACTTGACCCTCAGTCCCTTGCAAACCCTGGCTCAACATGGACCATCCACCACCTTCAGGATATCCCGACGTATATTTATCACGTAATCTGGCCAGACAGTGAGAATCAACAGTTCGAATGCCGCGTATCTGATGCGTTGGTCTTCGATCCAGCCGTAGTTCATGTCTATTGTCCTGTCCAAGTATTCAATTGATCACTCCTCACATCCCCGCCGGTCGCTGTCGATATTTGGCGTATCGTTCGCTGTGCATGAATTCTTGGATGTTTATTTGTTCTCCGTTTAGGGTGTTGGAGGTGTTGGCGGCTAGTACTGCTGCTAGGGAGTTTAGGGACGATTGGTAGGTGTTGCGGGTTTTTGATGCGTCGCTTTCGATGATGGATTCTAGGAAGGTTTTGGCTAGTTCGTAGGTGTTTTCGATTGCCATGCCGTCGAATCCGGGGTCTTCGCAGATCACGTGGCGTGTGTCGTCGATGCTTGGACGTAGCGCTGGTGACCAGTCGTCGCCGTCGTAGTGGTAGTCGACGATGCGGTTTCCCTCGAACTTGATGGTGCCGTGTTGCCAGATGACGCAATCGAAGCGGCCGTTGTAGTATGAGCGTCCGGGTTTGGTGAATACGAGTGTGCCGATGGCGCCTTTTTTGAAGCCGTATGTGACGTTGTAGTAGATGGGGTTATCGCCTTCGGTTGTCCAGAGATGTTGCGGACGCTCGACGTAGGATGCACGTACCCATTCGACATCGTCGTCGGACCAGTATCGCATGATGTCGGTCTGGTGGATTCCGGCTTCGACCATTGAGGTTCCGGACCAGGCGCGGTTGGCGGTCCAGATGCGGTTTTCGGGTCCGCCTCGTTCTTCGGTGTGGGTGTGTTTGACGCCGTGTCCTTCAACTGCGCCTTCGGAGACCATCATCATCGCTGCGGTCCACTTGTCGGCGAGGTGGTCGCGGATGGCTTTGTATGCCGGATGGAATCGCATCTGGAATCCGACGGTGTTTGGGATGCCTGCTTTGTGGATGGCTTCGGCTTGGGACAGTGCTTCGTCGAAGAAGAGTGTTTGGGGTTTTTCGGCGAAAACGGCGATGCCGGCTTTGGCGGCGCGTTCGATCTCGCCGCGGTGCTGGTTCGGCGGCATTGCGAACCATATGACGTCGACCTGGCCGGATGCGATCATTTCGTCGGCAGTTGAGAAGAGGGAGACGCCGCGTTCGTCGTAGTCTGGCTCCCATCGATGTATCTTTTCTGGGTCTAGATTTTCGGTGAATGGGTCGGCGAGTGCGGTTAGCGATCCGATCTCTTCGGATTGCAGTCTGACGAGTTGTTGAAGGTGGTTCAATCCTCGTTGTCCGACGCCGACGAGTCCGACGCGTAATTGATTAGCCAATGTAGAGACCTTTCCGGTTGTGAATTCTGAAATGCAACTATATAAGAATCTGCGACGTTGACTTGCGTTTCTGGCTGGGGATGGTTTAAGATGCTACATTAGTGCTAATTTTAGGGCTGGCATAAGTTATCAGATGTCTAAGAACGATGATCATCGATCCGCGATTTGGAGCATCGCGCAAGATCGATTGAGCGCGTATTTTGCGCTGTACACGCTCATCTACGTTTCAGGCGCGGTCACGATAGTTATCTTGCGATGGCAGGGTGACGTGCCAACTGAGGAATTGGTATCGCGTATCATGACAGATATAGGGGTTTGGGGAATCGGAGTGGCACCGCCGGTGTCGATAGTCCTAACGGAGATATGGGGTTACATCATGTTGCTAGGCAGAAACTTGGCTGCGAAGGTCAGAGCAAGGGAATTGGCAAACGATGCTAAGGAAGCCGAAATCAGAGCAATGGAAGCTGAAATCAGAGCAAGAGAGACCCAATTACTGGAACAAGCCTACGAACGGGGCGTTCAAGACGAACGCGCCCGTGCTGAAGGCAAGAATGTTGACCCTCCGCCTTGGGCGCGTGAACCGAAGCGGCGAAAATGGTTCTTCCGTTGATTTCAACCCGCTTGATTGAAATCAAAAATGTATCGCTTCGTTCGTAACGGCGGCGGCGGCTTCTTTGACTACTTCTGACATCGTGGGATGCGAGTGTGTTACGCGATGCAACTCTTCGCTAGTGCCTTCCAGATATTTCAACATTCCGACTTCGGCGATCAACTCGGTGGCTTCGCTGCCGATGATGTGTGCGCCGACGACTTCTCCGGTTTCGTTGTCGACGATGATTTTTGCGAAACCGCTTGGGTCGCCAATAGCAACAGACTTTCCTGCCACTTGGAACGGCACTTTTCCGACGCTGTAATCTAGTTCCTGCTCGCGAGCCTCGGCTTCGGTTATGCCGATAGATGCGATCTGAGGATGGCAGTAAGTGCAACGCGGCATTGCGAGATAGTCTTCGATGGGTTCGGGCGAGTGGCCGGCGATAGTCTCGGCTGCAACGATGCCCTGGTCGAATGCGACGTGGGCCAGTGGCAGCTTGCCAGTCACATCTCCCACCGCGTAAACACCTGTGACGTTGGTTCGCATGTTTCCATCGACCTCGATGAACCCGGGGCCGTAGGTCTGCACACCGACATTGGCAAGTCCGATATCGTCGGAGTTTGGTTGTACGCCTACGCCGAGGAGCACTTTGTTGCAGGCGAATTTTTGCGTCGCTCCATCCTCGCCTACAGTGTAGGTGAGGGTGACGGTTCCGTCGGTGTGCGTTTCGACGCCTTTTACCATTGCGCCGGCGTTAACTTTGATGCCCTGTCGTTTGAATTGTCGTTCCAACTCAGCTGAAACTTCTTCATCTTCTTTGGGGACGATTCGCGGTAGGAGTTCGAACAGCCTCACTTCTACTCCATAAGCGTTGAAGTAGTATGCGAATTCGCATCCGATCGCTGATGCGCCGACGATGGCGATTGCTTCGGGTTGGTCACGTAGTTCCAAAGCTTCGCGAGATGTGATGATCGATTTACCGTCAATTTCCAAACCGGGGAGGGATCGTGCGCGTGCGCCGGTAGCGATGATGATGTTCTGTGCGGTGACCCATTTGTCGCCATCTACTTGCACCCGGCTGGACGACATCAATCTGCCGGTGCCTTCGATGACCGTGATGTTGTTTTTTCGCATCAGGTAACCGATTCCACGCGTGAGGGTGTTGGACACCCGGCGCGAACGGTCGACCGCTTTTGACATGTCGAAACGGACATTATCGAACTCGATGCCCCAATCTGATGCGTGTCGCATCTCGTTCACGAGTTCGGCGTTTTTGAGCAACGATTTGGACGGAATGCATCCCCAGTTGAGGCATACGCCGCCTAGTCCGCCGATGCCGGTACCGTCGTCTTTTTCGACGATGGCAACGCTGAGACCTAGTTGAGCGGCACGAATGGCGGCGTGGTAACCACCGGGTCCGGCGCCGATTACTACGACATCAAATACATTTTCGGTGTTGGACATGCGGGGAATTTCCTCGAAGCAGGCGACGTTTGACAGGCACAAGATTCCAGTCTATATCTTGTTGAACCAGCTGTCTTTGGCGTGGAAATCAGGATGTGGTGTTGTCCACGCGAGTCCAAAGGTATAGTTTTCGCAGAGTCGCGGCAATCGTAGCGCCGATCAAGGTGAATGCAGAAACTCCGATGGTGAAAATGATCAGGTAAGGCAACCAGTGTCCGGGACAATCGAGCATGCTGCTACAAACCCACCAAGAGGCGACTACATATCCGAGAAACACGACTAGACCCGAGAGAAATCCCGTAACCGCGCCGATCTTGAGGTAACGTCTCATGAATCGTAATTCTAGATGCTCAGTCGCCACGTAGCCTGATATATGCGACTGTGGTGCGAGTCCTAGAGCCGCGTCAACGGTGGGCGATAATGCGTTAGAGTGAGATTCAGCCGTTTCTGTGTGAAATCTGGAGTGTATCCCGATGCAATCTGCAAGCCCGTCTCGTGACGCTTCCCAACTTCGTCAAGAAGCTTTGGAACACATCTTCATCGGGATGAACAACCCGGCAACTCTTGGTGAAGAAGGCGGACCGTTGATTCTGGAAAAGGGCGAGGGGATTTATATCTACGACGTTGAGGGGAATCGCTACATCGATGGTATATCTGGAATGTACTTCCGCAACACCGGTCACGGTCGAGAAGAGATCGCCCGCGCGATCTACGAACAGATTTCCGATCTTAGCGCGAATGTGTACGCCAGCGTTACACCGGCCGCGGTTGAGCTGGCCAGTGAAATCGCGCGTCTCGCACCTGGCGACCTTTCAAGAACGTTTTTCTGTCAGGGTGGATCAGAGGCTAACGAGTCGGCCTTGAAGCTTGCGCAGGCATATCACATGCGTACTGGTGACAAGGGTAGATACAAGGTGATATCTCGCCGAGGGTCTTATCATGGTGCGACGTATGGGACGATGTGGCTTGGGGAGCATCCGGGCTTTCCACGCACCGATTATCAGCCGAAACCTCCAAACGTGGTTCACGTTCCGGCACCGCACTTCTATCGCTGCGAGTTCAACTCGGATACTCCAGAACAGTGTGGAGAATTGTCCGCGTTAGCGATTGAGAAGGCGATCATCAGCGAAGGTCCGGACTCTATATCCGCAGTGATCGGCGAGCCCGTCACGCAGCCATTAGGCGGTGTTGTGCCGCCAGAAAACTATTGGCCAATGGTGCGCGAGATCTGCGACCGATACGGTGTCGTTCTCATATTCGACGAGGTGATAACTGGATTTGGACGCTTAGGCGAGTGGTTCGGCGCACAGGTGGTGCATACACAACCGGACATCATCTCTTTCGCCAAAGGCGTCACTAGTGGATACTTCCCTCTCGGTGGATGCATCGCAGACCGACGCATCGCTGATGCCTTCGCAGGGGGACCAGAGAAGACTTGGAGCCACATGTATACCTACTCGGCGCATCCCGGAGGTGTCGCGGCAGGATTAAAGAACCTGGAGATCGTCAAACGCGAGAATTTGATCCAAAATGCCCGCGAACGCGGCGCGCAACTCGCCGATCGCCTGGCCGAGATTAAGGAACGGTACAAGATTGTGGGTGATGCTCGGGGTATTGGACTTGTACAAGGCTTAGAGATTGTTGCCAACCGCGAAACGAAACGATCATTCCCGCCGGAAGCATCTATCGGTACAAGGCTGACGGCAGCATTGAAGCGGCGCGGCGTCTGGCTCCGTGTTGGCAACTACATCCTGCCACTCTCCCCGCCACTAACGATCACGGCGCAAGAACTAGACGAACTGTGCGACGCGGTGGAAGACGCGTTGACGGAGGTTTCAAATGCTGTTGGGGTGTGATTTTGAACCTGGTTACAATGATTGAGGATTAAGAAAATGATCTTATACCATCGGATCACGATTTCATCACTTCGCCGCATAAGGTTAAGGATGTCTCCGCACTGTTGGACTACAACATCATGAGCATCGACAATCGCTTCAAATTCATTCTCATCGGATTTTGCGTCGTATCAGCGATGGCGTTCGTTGCCTGCACCAGTGATGAGATGCCGACTGCCACCACGGTATCGCTGCCGACTCCTGAGCCAAAGCTATCGCCAACAAGCGCACCAACATCGACACCGGTTCCCACTGATACTCCAACACCGGTTAATACTCCAGAGCCGACAGCTGCTCCCACCTATACCCCCACATCCGCGCCAACTGAGACGCCAAGACCGTCTCCGACGTCTACTAGCACCCCCGAACCGACAGCTGTTCCCACCAATACGCCGGTACCCGCCCCAACGGCTACCAACACGCCTGAACCAAGTCCAACTCCTGATCCATCACCTACGCCGGAGCCTGAATCTCCGGAACGCGTTGCCCTAGAGGCGTTGTTCCATGCCACTGGTGGAGAGAATTGGGAGCGGAACACGAATTGGTTAAGCGATTTGCCATTTGGATATTGGCACGGTGTGACGGTTGATGGTGGAAAGATAGTTAGCATACGTCTTGACGATAATAATCTGCGCGGGCATTTGCCAAGCGAGATACGGCTTCTGAATGATCTGAAGGTGCTCAGTTTGAGTGTGAACAAGATTTCGGGGCCGATACCCCCGGAGATTGGGGATTTAACGAGTCTTTCAGTCTTGGCACTTGAGTACAACGAGCTGTCTAGCACTATACCTGCGGCAATTGCCAACTTAGAAGACCTTGAGGATTTGTACCTGTCATTCAACCATCTTTCAGGTCCAATACCGGCCGAACTTGGGGACATGGATTCACTTTTGCATCTTGGTTTGGAGGGTAATCGATTACAGGGAGATATCCCTCTACAGCTGGGCAATCTCAAATCGCTGATAATACTTAATTTGTCCAGTAATCAACTCACTGGCGAGATACCTTCTGAGATTGGTGACCTGACGAATCTAGTACAACTCTCGCTTTCAAACAACGGATTGCACGGGCATATCCCGACCCGGCTCGGAAGGATAGTTGAACTTCGATATATCGATCTTGATGACAACCGTTTGACAGGCTATGTTCCAGTTCAATTTGGCGACCTTCCGCTACATAGCCTTTTCCTTTCGGGCAACGACTTTGATGGATGCTTACCGGAATCGGTGATTGCGCTCAAATGGCGGCCTGATTTCTTACATGACTTTGATGCGATGATTCATCAGCGTTGTCATCCTTTGGACAAAGCCGCGTTGGTGGCTTTGTATTACGGCACTGATGGTGAAAACTGGCGTAACTCCACAAATTGGCTGAGTTCAAGGCCTATCGGCGAATGGTACGGTGTGACGATTGGAGGCGACGGGAGGGTTGTAGAGCTTCGTCTTCCTGATAGCCGACTTAATGGTGAAATACCAGATGAAATCGGCGATTTGGGTCAATTGCAGGTTCTAGATTTAAGTGGCAATGAGTTGTCTGGGCCCATCCCGCCGGAAATTGGTGACCTTACACGGCTTGGGACGCTATCCCTTACTTTCAACCGCATCTCTGGAGAGATACCTTTCGAGATCGGTTATCTTGATGCTTTGGAATCCCTGAGGTTAGGCAGCAACCGTCTTCAAGGCGAAATCCCAGAGAACTTGACCGGGATGTGGGCATTGAGTGATCTAAATTTGAGCGATAACGAATTGATCGGTGAAATTCCGTCAAGCATAGGCAACTTAAGCAAGTTACGGACGTTGGATCTTGGGCAGAATCGACTGAGCGGAGAGATTCCGAACGGCATAATCTACGCACGACAGTTGGAGCAGTTACATCTTGGCGACAATTTGCTCTCTGGTGAGTTGGCACTTGAAATTAGTCGGATGCCATATTTAACTTCTCTTGACCTTTCGAACAATCAACTCACCGGTTATGTGCCTCCTAACTTTGCTAAAAGGTCATTTGAAATTCTCCTTTTAGCAGGTAATTATTTTTCTGGTTGTATTAGTTTATTTATGGAAGATCCGTTAATGCGATCAGGCACTGAACACGACTTGGACAAAGTCAATATTCCGCAATGTATAGATATTGAACGGTTTATCTTAGTCACTCTATACAATGCCATGACAGGTGATCGCTGGACCAACAACGTCAATTGGTTGACTGACACTCCCGTCGGTGAATGGTATGGGATAACAACGGATGCTCAAGGTCAGGTAATCGAGATCAACCTGAACAATAATAAGTTAAATGGCGCAATCCCAGCAGTAATTGGTCGTTTGACCAACCTGACTCGCCTGAACATGAGCCAGAACAATCTATCTGGACACATTCCGCCAGAAATCGGTGATCTAAGCTCATTAGTTGATATCGACCTCGATGACAACCGATTGAGCGGGATAATCCCTGATTCTTTGAGTAACCTGACAGAACTTCAACGTTTGAGTCTGTCCAACAACCTGCTCACTGGTGAGATACCCGCTGAGATTACTAAGCTGACTAATCTAGAAATTTTACATCTGACTAGCAATCAATTGGAAGGGCAGATACCGATCGGGTTTGCATGGCTCCGTCGATTGAACGCATTTCTTTTTTCAGGCAACGAATTCAACGATTGCGTGTCCAACGCGATGAGAGAGTGGTTTGAACGTGATAGCTTCCAACACGATCTATCTGATGCTCGCCTAAAGTACTGTTCAAATCAGGATCGAGATGCGTTGGTGGCATTGTATGGATCGACAGACGGTGCTAATTGGCGCAACAATGACGGATGGTTGAGCGATAAACCGTTTGACGAATGGTTCGGCGTAGAAACAGATCTGAATGGTCGGGTAACGGGTTTGCATCTGACTAACAACGGATTGCGCGGGACGATTCATCCTGGAATCGGCGGTCTGACGATGCTAATGAGCCTTGCTTTAGCAGAAAACTCGATTTCTGGCGAAATTCCCCCTACAATTGGGTATCTTGAACGACTTTTAGATTTGAACCTTGCCAGAAACTTGTTGACTGGGAAAATTCCTTCAGAGCTGGGCAACCTGAAGCAGCTTCAATTCCTGGAAATATCCGAAAATTCCTTTGGTGGGAAAATTCCAGAGTGGATCTTAGACATGCCAGAATTGAATGTGCTCTTTATGAGTGATACTGGAATCTCGGGGCAAATACCTCGCGAAATTGATAGGCTGGTTAATTTGCAACGCCTCCATCTTGGACGTAATGATCTCACAGGTGAAATTCCGCAAGAAATCGGTAATCTGACGAGATTGGTCGCGTTTTGGGCTGATGCAAATTCACTATCCGGCACCATCCCAATAGAATTGTGGAACTTGTCGCGTCTGGAAGAATTGAAACTGGCACAGAACAATCTCACCGGCTCGATACCACCAGAAATCTCTAATCTTAAACATTTGAGGGTCTTCGATCTGGACTACAACGGTTTGTCAGGAGAGATTCCATCAGAAGTAGGAGACTTGTCAAATCTTGTCTTTTTCAATCTGATCGGCAACCAGATCAGCGGCCAGATACCTCACGAGTTAACGCTACTTACCGACCTTGAGAAGTTGGTACTCCGAGAGAACCGCCTCACCGGGTGCGTTCCGCAAGGGTTAAACGGTATTCGGGACAATGATATGTGGGAATTGGGATTGCCGACCTGCGCAAGCATACCTTAGAAATCCGCCAAATTCCTACAACCTCAACATCACGATAGCGGAATCCCCTAATTCAGTTCTCTCGCCAAGCCCACAGTTCATCTGCAAACGCGAAGGTTTGCGGCAATCCGCCCGAATGAACGAAGATAACTGGGGTGTCGGGATCGAGATTGCCAGCTCTGATTTCGCCTAGCAGAGCTGACATCGATTTACCGGTGTAGTTGGGATCCAGGATTATGCCTTCTGCTTTCGCGACTAGATGAATCGCTTCGAAAACGCCTTCATGCGGAATACCGTAATCAGTTCCGGTGTAACCCACGACGGTATCAAGGTCGCCTGGCTCAAGCGCAGTTGAGAGTTGTAACAGTTCGGCGACTCGTTGTGAACGGTCCATGTAGACTGCTTCGTATTGCTCAGGTTGAGTATGCGAGTATGCAGTTGCGGATGCGCTCCATTGTTTGCCTACATTACGCGCGTAAAGTCGAAGTCCGGCGATTGATCGTCCCACTAATCCCCACATACGCAATGGCGTATCGCCGATGCCGGCCTGTTTTGTCTGCGTATCTAGTTCAACCCCGGTCTCGAGGAATCCGATCATCCCTGCTATATCGGAGAAATCGTTGTCTGACAGTATGGTCGCACTACGTCCCCGCCCATTTTCGTCATCCACAATCTGCTGAGCAACCGCGCGTGAGTACTCGGACGGAACACGATGTATCTCTGCTCCGGTGAGTTGCCCGATCAACAGGTTGCCAATCACGGGTGCGTCTATCATGTCCACGGCTACCATGTGGCACTTCATGCCTGTCTTGGCACATGAAGCAGCGACGAAACGGGCCTGATTGGAGTGATAGTGATTGATGTTTACGATCGTGTCGAAACTGCGTTGCATTAAGTGGGCAAATAGAAACTCCATGTGTCGTGCTTTGTTCCCGCCGAATGCGAAACCGGTAGCATCGTCGCGCTTGAAAAATATTCGCGGTACACTGGCGTCATCGACACCTATCGATTCTGCGATTGCTTTTCTCAGGTTCGGCGTTTCTTCAAATGGAGTGCAAAGACGCGCAAGTTTGATACGCGGCAATTCAGCGATGCGGTCTAATATTGTTTCGGGAGTCATTTTCGCCTCACGATCGAATGTGTGGCAAACAGTCTATCAGTCACACAAAAGTCAGGCGAAAAGATGGACGGATATCAAAATGTCAGCGCTGTCTAATGCTGATGGGGAGTGGCGTGCGCGTTGAAGTAAATGCCCTCTAGCGATGTGGGAGGCGCTTCAGACTGATCGGCTTGTCCGAAAGCCAAGTAATGAGGCGGGTCGCCATCTATGACGATATATGCGCTCAGCGAATTTGAAAGCGGGTTGTGTCCGCCCAACCATTCGACAGTCGGACCGTCGATTAACTGAACGGGTCCGTGTCTGAGGGGACGCCGTACCGCCTCGAAACTGATTTCAGATGCGCCGGGGGGGCCTACTCCCCATCTGACTACCCCTTGGTAATCGGATGGGATTACGAAGCGCCATCGCGGCAAAAGGCCTTTCCACGGGGACACTTCGATGGCAGCGCGATGATGTACATCCTCAAACGGATGATGGATTTGCCAACGATATCGGGATGGCGGTTCATCGTAAGAGACTGTCCCATGGGTGTGGACATGCTCCGCCGATGGTTCGTATTGGCTATGATGTTCTGGATTCGAATCGTTGTGGTTTATGAGCATCAGCTCGCCAATGCTTTATTCATGCGTTTCATCAAACGGCTCTTCTTACGCGAAGACTGGTTGCGATGAATCACACCTTTACGGGTCGCAACATCCAAAGCACTTATAGCGGCGCGCAGTGTCTCGACCGTCTGAGGTTCTGAAGGCGACGCATCGATGGCTTTACGTGCGGTCGTCACTCGCGAACGTACGAATGATCGCACAGAGCGATTTCGCGCTGCTCGACGACGTTGAACGCGCAATGATTTAGCTGCAGGCATTAGGAACCTTTCGAGTAACGAATATCAGTGCTGAACCGATCAGAATTGTGGGTTCTCATTCGATTCTATAAAAGAGACCGAGTGTAACGTCTATTCGATGCAAATCAGTTGATACGCATGACGTTATACACCCCTCGTACCGCCTCTAATCTGTTGAACAACCTGGCCAGCTGTTCCAATCCGCTGGTGTAGACGGTGAAGTCGATCCGAGTGCTTCCTTTCCCGATGTCCTCTCCAGACGACATCTTGTGAAGATTCATCCTTTCGTCTCGAATCACGCCGCACAGATCGTGTATCAAGCCGATGCGGTCCGATCCTTCAACACGTAACCGAGCCGGAAATGTTCCAGCCATGTGTCCCCAGGCGACCTCGACAAGCCGATCGGGGTCGACATTACGTAGATTGCGGCACGTGTCTCGATGTGCCGATACTCCTCGTCCGCGCGTCAAGTACCCCACTATTTCGTCGCCGTAAACTGCGCCGCAACATTGAGGGAAGTTGACTTGCACCCCTGGCAATCCCATAACGACGACGCCTTTGGCCAGGTCATGTTTATTTTTCTGGGCTGACTCGCGTTCACCTGCCGCAATCTGTTCCTCAATGAGTTTCTCTGGTCTAGCATCATCCATCGCCTTCAAAACGGTTCGCACGATCATCGAAGGATGTTGATGAGTCTTGCCCAGGTCTGCTACCAGCTCACTAGTGGACGAGTAACCCATAAGAACTGCAACTTCATCCGCATCCACTTCGTGCCTCATGCGCGTCAATTGATCCAAAGCGCGCTTGAGTTGCATACGTCCTTGCTGCATGTTTGTATCACGTGCCTGACGGCTGAACCATTGACGCACCTTCGCGCGTGCGCTGTTCGTAACCAAGAAACGTTTTTCAGAATCCTGCCAATCGAGACTCGGACCTCGAGGCGCCCTGGCTTTGCGTATCTCAACGACGTCGCCTGGTTGAAGTGCAGTGTTAAGCGGCACCATCTTGCCATTCACCATCGCGCCGACTGTGCTGTGGCCCAAATCGGTGTGAATCCGGTACGCGAAATCGAGAGGCGTTGCGCTTGGAGGCAGCTCAATGACATCTCCCGCAGGCGTAAAAATCTGTATCGTGTCAGTGCTGAGCTGCTCATCCACTTGCTCGATGAACTCATCCGAAGCGCCAGAATCGTCCATCAACGAAACCATGTCTTTTAGCCACGACATTGTCCGATCGGACGCGTCTCTTTCGCCTTCGTTGTTACCGCCCTGCTTATAAGCCCAGTGAGCAGCAAAGCCCTGTTCGGCTACCTCATGCATTTCATTAGAGCGAATCTGCACTTCCAATGGCGTATTGTCAGGTCCCAGCACTGTAGTGTGGAGAGATCTGTAGCCGTTGGATTTCGGTTTCGATATGTAGTCGTCAAAAGTGCCCTCGATCATGGGCCAAATGCCGTGCACCACGCCCAATGCGTTGTAGCAATCGGCGGTGCTGTAAGTGATGACGCGCAGAGCGATCAAATCGTGTATTTCGTCGAAAGTTCGCCCTAGCTGTTCGTAACGCTGTTTTTTGCGCGCAATGCTGTATAGGTGCTTGGCGCGTCCGGTGATTGATGCATCGATGCCGCTTTGTTTGATCACCGCTTTTGTCAGCATCTCGACTGCTCTAGACGTGTACTCCTCGCGCTCTCGACGTTTGCGCTTCACCAGTCCTGATATGGTTCGATACTCTTTGTGGTCCAGATAGTAGAACGCCTTGTCTTCCAGACGCCACTTCCAGTCGTTCATACCGAGACGGTCGGCGAGCGGAGCGTATATGTCCATCGTCTCTTGTGCGATACGCTGCTGCTGTTCATCGTTCAGATAGCGCAGAGTCTCGATGTTGTGCATCCGGTCTGCAAGTTTGATGAGCAACACACGGCGGTCTTCGCCGGCCGTGATAAACATCTTGCGAAGGCTTTCGATCCTTTCCTGCTCTCGGTCCTCCGCGTGGCGTCGTTTGGCGCCTCTCCGTCCGAGCGCCTTCAATTCGATCGCCTTCAACTTGGTGACGCCATCTACCAGCAAAGCGACGCTGTCACCGAACTCTTCTTGCAGGTCTGCTACTTCGATACCGCAATCTTCAACGGTGTCGTGCAACAGGCCGGCTGCGATAAGGTCCGCCGGCAGTCGCAGGTCAGCAAGACGCTGCGACACCATTATGGGATGCAAGATGAACGGCTCGCCAGATTTTCGAGTCTGTCCATCGTGTGCGAGATGAGCGTACTCGTATGCAGATTTGATTGAATCGATCTCTTGAGCCGGCAGATACTCATGAATTGTCCGCATCAACTGAGCGAGCGAGCGTTGATATCCGTTCCGACGAGACGGCCGAGATGGTTTTGCGGTCTTTGGTTCGAGTGTCTGAGTAATCACTATGTATTATTTTCTATGCCGCAATGTTGAACCCACGACTGATTGACTGACTAATGTACATTTCAGTTTACACGGATAACTATCAACCACGCCATGCAACCATCAACCAACTTTAGAGGCGACGGCAGACCGCTCAGAATTGTCGCGCTGACATTGTCGGTCGCGATTTCCATCGTTGCAATAGCGCTTAGCTTTGCAAGTACTAAGATAAGCGCGTCTGATCCATCGCCAGTCAACCCGCCGGGTGAAATCCCGGATACCGTAACCGACGCGGAGGGCAATGTCTATGTGGTTTTTACACCTGAAAGAGGCGGGGTTGTATCCTACCGCGAGAATCGGGAGGATGTTCGATTCGAGGCTTACGCTGGAGCTGTGCCAAGTGCATCGTTGGTGGCAGTTCGAATTACAAAGGGCGGGCCGGCATCGAATCTCGGAGCTACGCATCATCGCTATACCTTTGGCGGAAACTACTACATCATCGATGCCGTCGATATCAACGGAAACCCATTGACAAAACCATTTACGTTCCGCACTACACCAATGATCTGTGGCAGTCCGATTCCACGCGAACTTTTCGGGCATGGGTTAGATGCGATCAAATGGATAGCCACTGATACCGACGGCGCTACTCAAACAGTACTGACGAACGCCGGGATCGGTTTCGATGCGATCGGTTTGACAATGCTATGCAGCTACGTAGGAACAGTCCCAACAACGCTCGCTTTTGGCGTTGCAGGTGCCCCGCCTCCGCTTTCCACGCCGACCGTAGTTGCCGATATTGAACCCGAACCCACCAAAACCAAGCTGCCGCCCACTGGCGGCCAGGCTCCAAACAGCATCGTGGCGACTATTGTGTTACTAATTGGTCTCGGATTCATCGGTGCAACGATTACGAGATGGCGTTTTGTCTGAACTGTGATTTTTGATGATTTGAATTATTGACTATGGTGTTGCCAATGCGGCGTCTCCGGCTATCAGGCACCTGATGCAATGATCCCCCATCCTTTCGGGGCACGAGAGCATATGCGACGAAGTAGACCTCTTGGCAACCTGCCAAAATCCAATTATTCGCATCACACTTCAAGCGATGTCTGGGCACCTGGATTCTAGATATGGGTGGATGTTGATACACTGTAGCGATGTCACTCGAAGTCTTAAATGTCGGCGATATCGCAATCACTTCGCTTAGCGACGGGCGAGTAGTTTTCGATCAGCGTATAACGTTCCCGGACACTCCGCTGGAACACTGGGAGCAGTATTACGACATCTTCCCGGAGTATTTCGCCAAGCCTTATTTTCTGCTGAATCTAGGCGTTTTCGTGATGAGTTCGGCCGGACACACTCTGGTCGCTGATACTGGTTTTGGTCCGCACGGAAAGATGCTGGGAGCAGACACCCCGGCCGATCTTCTGAACGATTTCGATCGCAAGGGTATCGATACTGCCGAAATCGATACGGTGTTTTTGACGCATCTTCACGGCGACCATGTCGGCTGGAACACCAAGCCATCTGATCTGTCTAAGCCGACCTTTGAAAAGGCGCGTTACACAGTCCATCGCGCCGATTGGGAGCATTTCACATCGGAAGAGATGCTGGCGGACTTTCGCGGTGAAGCGGTGAATCGCAGCGTGATTCCGCTGGCAGAAGCTGGAGTGCTGGACCTGATGGATGGAGAAACGGAATTAGCCGAGGGCATCAAAGCGATTCACACGCCAGGTCATACGCCGGGACACATGAGTCTACTGATCTCTTCAGGGCGCGAACGTGCCTTGCTCATCGGCGATGTGTTGGGTTCTCCAATGCATGCGACGGATACTGAGTTGACCTACTGGCCCGATACTGACAAGGCTGAGGGCATCGCCACCCGTCATGATCTTCTCGACATGGCGGAACGCGATCAGATGATCGTATTGGGCAGCCATCTGAGCCCGCCCGGCTGGGGAGTGATGGTTCGCTGGCAGGGACGCCGTTATTGGCGAGGATTGAACTCATCCGAGGACTGACTTGGCCTGGGTTCTCAGGGCAATTAACGGGTAAATCCGAGGAGACTTTTGCAAAAGCCTCCTCGATTGGATAGGGTGATGGGGCTGAGATGACGGATTTTTCACAGGTCCCGTTTATCATGGTTAGTCAGAGAAGCCTTTATCCCCATGCGCTAACCCTTGTATAATCCTGTGCCATGAGCGCAGTGCTGAACAGGTTGACTTTGGTTGTCACAGCTCGTCCGTGGATCACGATCATTGCTCTGCTTATCGTTACGGTCGTTTTGGGCTTCGGATCGACGTTACGCGCACCGCCGACTGAAGGTGCCAGCGTAGCGTTCCTTCCTCCTGGACACGCCATCGCGAACGCGACACGCGATATAGACGTTCTCTTCGGAGATTCTGGCGAAGTCAGCATCGTCACACTGCTGTTTCGAGGAGATGCGATCACACCCGACGGTCTTGCTCAGATGGAAGCGCTGATCGGCGATATCGTCAGCGATCCGAGTGTAAGTGAGCTGCTGGTGCCTACAGGCGCGGTCGTCGCTCCATCATCGATTATTGGAAGTTTTGCGCAGGCGCAAGGGTTGGATGGAATCGATCAGACAGTGATTGATGCGGCGCGCGACGTTCCTGAGATTGCAGGTGCGATCGATGCGATGACGGGAACCGATACGGACGGCACGAAGGTGGCGATCGCAAACATCCGTCTTAGCGACACCGGTGACGAGCGAATCAAGTCTGCCGAACGGAGGATTTACGAGTTGGCCGATGGGGCCGAAGGTCCGTTAAGCGTAAGCAGCCTGTCCCCGGTGATCATAGAGGATGAGTACACCGAGGCTACAGAGTCGGGACTTGCGCCGTTATTGGGTTTGGCATTGCTGCTTATCGCTTTGCTCTTGTTGCTTTTCACTCGCACTTTTTCGGATATGCTGCTGACGCTGATTGGACTTATCGTCTCGATAGCGTGGATTGTCGGAGCGGAGGGTTGGCTGGGTCCGAACGGGCTTAGTGTGATAGGTCCTCCGAGTTCACTCACCGCGATGATTCCGGTGATCGTCATCAGTCTGACGGTGGACTATGCGATCCAGGCTATCTCGCACTATCGCGAACAGCGTCTTGAAGGCTTGCCGGTTGTGCAGGCTGCCCGTACCGGGCTCCGTCACGTCACAATTCCGTTGACGTTGGCGGCCGTGACGACGATTGTCAGCTTTTTGGCAACGCTTTTCTCTCCGATCGGTGTGATCGGCGATTTCGGCATCGTTGCAGGGCTGGGCGTGGGGTTGAGTTTGATTGTGATGCTGACCTTGATCCCGGCTGGGCGAACGATAATCGACCGTAGGCGCGAGATGCGCGGCGATTCGACTCCGCCGAGGGCAATCTCGAACGCGTTACCGGGAATCGCCCTGATTGCGGAGACGCTGGGAAGAAGTGTTACGCGGTGGCCGGTTCCATTCCTACTCGCGGTGATCGCGGCGACGATCGGGCTGGGTTTCGCGGCTACCGGACTGAAGTACGAGTTCAGCATCAAGGACATTCTTCCACGTGGTGGGAGTGTGCTCAGGGACATGAACACTCTCGAGTCAGCGGTAGGTGGATCGACGGAGATCGCGAGCATACTCGTGAAGGCTGAGGTTACGGAGATTCGCACGCTTCTGAATCTTGAAGACCTCACGACGGCATTTGCTGACGAATCGCAACGTCCTTCGGCGGCGGCGGGACCGATCCAGTCTTCGTATTATGTCTACCTTAACGACTGGATCGAAGACAGTGGTGAGCCAGGGGACAAATACGATCCGGAACTCGCGGCAATGTTCAAAGAAGCGTCGGAGGGCGTGCATCTCGATCCAGAACTTATGCAAAAGTTGCTGGACAGGCTCGGTGCCGAGGAACCGGAACTTGCGCGGTTTTTAGTCAACGATCCAAACGGTATCGATGCGATGTTGTTGCAATATCCAAGCGTCTTGGGTGAACCTGAAGAGACAAGGATGATGCAGGGGGAGATCGGGGTCCTGTGGCAGGGCGACGACACTGCTGTGACGGCGACTTCGGACAGCATCATTGCGGTTGCGGTCACCGATCAGATCACCGACCGTCAGACGGAGGCGATAGGCACTACTGTCGCGGTGGCACTAGCTATTCTCGCCATATTTTTCTGGGTGACGTTGCGACAGCCAGCGTTGGGTGTGGTTGCAGTTGCACCGATTGTTCTCGTCTTGTTGTGTGTGTTGGGTACGATGGCGCTGCTGGATATTCCTTACACGCTGATCACTTCGATCATCACCGCGCTTTCGATCGGCATCGGTGTGGACTACACGATTCATGTGATCCATCGCTACCGCGAAGAGTTTGCACGGCAACGCGATCCCGAGCTAGCAGCGATACGGACCCTGAAGACGACTGGTTCTGCGTTGCTTGGTTCAGCCTTGACGACGGCGATGGGATTCGGAGTTCTGATAGCTTCTCCTCTATTGGCGTCGCAACAATTCGGCATCACTGCTACCATCACGATTGTCTATTCGTTAATGGTTTCCATATTTGTAGTGCTCCCAGCGATGGTTGTCTGGGGCGCCTACCGGAACATGCGATTACGGTCGATGGTGGAGCGAGAGTGGGCAGATCTTGACATCGCGATGGAAGGTATTTCTGAGCAGTACGGGCAGGAACAGGGTTCCTGATTAATAAAAGGTCTCATGCAACTTCGCAAACTATCCAACGGACTTAAGGCCGCATACCGTGGCTCGGATGTCAGCCATCGAGTGGATCGATTCGATGGATGGATGGAGCGAGTACACGTCGAGGATGGCGGACCTAATGTCTACGACCACACCGAAACGGTGAAGGAATATTACGATCTTTCCAGCGATTTCATGATTTTTGGATGGAGCGAATCGTTGCACTTCGCGCCGCTATCCCCCCGCGAGACCATGGAAGACTCCCAGATTCGTCATCAGCGTTTGATGATTTCCAAGCTGGAATTGCGCAAGGGCATGAACGTGATCGATGTTGGTTGCGGTGTTGGCGGTCCGATGCGCCGAGTAGTCCGTGAAGCCGATGTCAAGGTAGTCGGCATCAACAATAGCGAAGTTCAGTTGGCAAGGGCGAAGAGTCTGAACGCCGAGGCGGGTCTTGACCACATGATCGACCTTGTAGATTGCAGCTTCATGGACATGAGCACCATCGGGGACAATACATTTGACCGCGCTTACGCGATCGAATCGACATGTCACGCTCCAGACAAGGCGGGCGCGTTCGCCGAGATTTACCGCGTCCTCAAACCGGGGTCCCTGTTCTGGGGTCAGGAGATGTGCATGACGGACAAGTTCGATCCCGACAACAGTCGACACGTTGCGATGAAACGGGATCTGATGCACGGCATTGCGCTCAAGACTATCGCAACCATGGGCGATGTGAACCTGGCGCTTGAATCGGCGGGGTTTGAAATGATCGAGATAAAGGATCGAGCTGTCGAGGACTACGGTCTGGGGACACCGTGGTATCAACCTATGGAGTCGAGGCACGGAACGCTGGGCAATGCATTACGCAGGATTTCATCAGGCCGCAAAGCGTTTATCGGCACATCTAAGTTGGCTGAGGTCCTAGGGATGTTCCCGAAGGGATCTTCTGATGTCATCAGGTTACTTGATCGGACTGCCCATGCCTATGTTGCAGCTGGCAAAACAGGGATATTCACGCCGTTATACTGTTTCCTGGCGCGCAAGCCCCTTTAGACCTTTTAGCTGCGGGGATCTAAGGCGATGACATGGCGGCACTGCACCCTCATCTGGCATTTCTGCCCCGTGACCGGGAACTTGAGCTTCTTGATCACAGAAGGTGATAGAGCGGGGCGATCTTCAACTTGTATTCGCAGAAGCTTCGAGCATGAAGCAGCAAGCGATCAGCAACAGACTGATAACCAGATGATTCGCTGGCACTCGTTGATTCTCCCTCTCTTGTCTGAACTGTGATGGGAATGATTTCAATGATTTGAATGATGCCCCGCCACCCATCGTCCACACCCTCTTATACGTGGTGGGAAGGGATCATTCGAATCATTGAAATCACAGTTCAGACAAGGGTGAGGGATGCGAAGTGACCTCTTTCACAGGTCTCGCTGATCATGCTTAGTCAAAGAAGTTCTTATCCTCGTCTGACAAGTAGCTTTTCGCTGCTTTGACGTTGAACTGCACACCTAAGCCGGGTGTGTCCCATACTTTGATATGGCTGTTTTCGACGATGGGATTGGGCAGTCCATCAATGATGTCGTACCACCACTCGGGTTTGCCCGCAGGATATTCAAGGGCGATGTAGTTGCGTGGCAATGTGGCAGCGAGATGAACGTGTGCTGCGATTCCTATCAGCCCATCGGCTACGCCGTGCGGGGCTATCAGTATGCCGTGCAGATCGGCATACTCGGCGATCCACTTTAACTCCGCAATCCCGCCGACATCTAACGGGTCCGGTCCGATGACATTGACGGCTTTGGTTTCGATCAGGTCTTTGAAGTTCTGACGAAGATATATCTGTTCGCCAGTGTGTATCGGAGTAGAGGTTTGGGTAGTGACTTCTCGGAACAGTTCAGGCAGTACATAAGGTGTATAGTCGCCTGTGATGGTGTCTTCGAGCCACATTATGTTTAGTGGCTCTAGCGCTTTGGCGAGTCTTAGCGTATCCGGCACGGTCATACCAGGTCCACAGTCCAATGCCAGACCGACTTCATCGCCGAGGACATCTTTCATGGCTTCGACGCATGCGATGGTGTGCTTTAATCCTTGCTCAGTGAGCGGGCCTCCCTGTGCTGGTCTAACGCCACCTCGAGCGTTTCTTTCGTATTTCGGCAAATCGCCATAGAAGTAGTTTGGCACTTCGGCGGCCATTGCGGAGTGGAAAGCTATGCCCTGTTTGATGATGGTGAATTGCTCTTTGAACTCCTTCATGATGGCCATGTTCTCGGCGTAGTGTTCAGGATCGTTACCTTTCAAGGGCACCCGAACTCCGCCGTTGTAAACGCGTACCTTGTCGCGCACCTTCCCTCCGAGAAGTTTGTACACCGGGACACCGGCGGCTTTGCCGGCGATGTCCCACAATGCCACTTCGATGGCGCTAACTGCCGCGCCCCACGGTTTGAAACTGCCGAGTCTTCGAATGCGACTCATTACTCGCTCCACATCGGTGGGGTCTTGGTCTAGGATTGCATCTTTGTAGTAAAGCACGAAAGGCTTTAGATATGGTTTGGTCCATTCGGCTTGCCCTAGTCCGTCGATGCCCTCATCGGTCGTGATGCGCACGATAGGGTTATCGCCTATGATGGCGCACTTGAGATCAGTGATTTTCATCTGGAAATGTCTCCTTGCAACACGTTCTTGAAGGAATGATACGGGAATGGACGTGCGGAACGGAGGTTGATGCAGAGGAATGAAGTGGCGACCCCGAGCAGATTCGAACTGCCGATCTCCTCCTTGACAGGGAGGCGTGTTAGGCCACTACACCACGGGGCCGCGTTTACGGTCTTGGTGCCGAGATGGAATGAGTCGAAGCACCATACCTATAGGTTAATCGAAATCTGGATTGTCGTCAATATTTCAATTGAGTTCGTTGCGAAATCTCATCTGCGCATCGCCAATCGACGGACGCGGGCGTGTGCAGCTTGTCGGACTTTTGCCGCGACGCGGCTCTGCGACTCTAGTGTGATGGTCATTGGGATGGATAGCAGCATCATCAGCGCCATAACTGCATAGGCTGGTCGATAGGAATCGGTGAAGTCGTACATCAGGCCAACGAACAGGGGGCCGACAGTTCCGAACACGGCACTTACCGAGCTTGTGATACCGACGATTGAGCCGTAACTGCGACGTCCGAAGTAGTCTGCTAGCAGAGACAGTCGCAGGGGTATTGAGGCTCCAAAGCCGAGTCCGAAGCCTAGTACGAATACTGGGAGCGGTATCAATCCCCATGAAATGCCGAAGTAGTTGGAGTTGATCATGGCTAATGCGCCTACTCCGACCATCTGAACAACGAATGAGAGTGTGAGCAGTATCTTCTTATCAAAACGGTCTCCGATGAATCCGACGCCGGCGCGCCCGAGGATGTCGCCTACTGCGACTGCGCCTGCGGCGGTGGCGGCTAGCCAGACTCCCAGTTCGTACTCGATCAGAGCTGGGTAGTGAAACAAGTTGGTAGAGCTTACGAGTTGTCCTAGGCTTACCGCGATCGAAATCTGCCAAAACGCGCGCAGCCGAATCGCCTCGCGGACACCGATCGATGCTTCACGTGGTTGCCGCGATCTGATGGCTGATCCATCGCTGCTTGTCGTTCCTGCATCGCCGTCGGGTAACAAGCCGTAGTCTTCAGGTCGGCGTCTCATCATGAGGGCTACCGGGATGCCGACTATCCAGAATCCGATGCCAACACCGAAAAGTACTGGTCTCCAAGTGAATTGATCGATAGACCACACGAGTAAAGGCAATGCGATTGCGCCGATTGCCGAGAATGTCATCAGCGTTGAGAATGCGCGAGCGCGTTTGCGTACAAACCAGTTGCCGACGGTTGCAACGAAGACGATAAAGGTGCCGAACGACATTCCAAGTGCGAGCAGCAATACCGAGGCGTAGAAGTGCCACAGCGATTGCATCTGGCTCATCACCATGAAGCCTAAACCAGTTAGCACGGTTCCAAAGAGCATGACGCGCTTTGGTCCGTAGCGATCGAGCGCTACACCTACGAATGGCGAGATCAGGCCACTTTCTCCGCGTTGGATCGAAACGGCGGCTGCGAATGCGCCTCTACTCCAACCGGTAGAGGCAAGAATGGGATCGACGAAGGCCTGAAAGCCGCGCCAAAAGACGGCGGAGGCATAGAACTGCATGAGTCCGCCGCCAAGAACTATCCACCAACCGTAAAAGATGTTCGATGCCCGTTGCTTCAATGGTTAGTGCTGGCTCCTGTAGTGAGAAACGAAGCGTGTTTCAAGGTGCGGAACAATCTAGACGCTTCGCCAATGTGCAAGCAGAATATCGCGTCACGCACCTCAAAATCTTTGCAAAGCAACGCGAGAAAAGGAGGAAATCTTGGCGTTGAGAACGATGTGTTCCCCATCACAATCGTCCACATCGTTTCCATCGCAGTTCAGGCAATACTGATAATTTCATACACAATTGGTAAATTTCTGCAATACTGTAGACACGCGCTTTCCGCTGGGTTGGAGGTATACGCTTAGCATGATTCAAAAAGCAACAACACAAATACGTCTGATCAATTTCAATCGAATCCGTGTCATTAGGGAACTCATCATCAAACAGATTCGCAGGGTTCCCCCTGTTGCGTTGGGTGGAATGCTGGTGGTTCCAGCATTGATGGTCGGCGAACCGGGCGTCAGTTTTTCTGAACTGGAGGATGAGACGCAGTTCGTGCTGAACACGTTCTCGTTCCTGATATGGGGAGCATTGGTGATGTGGATGTGCGCTGGCTTCACGATGTTGGAATCTGGTTCGGTGCGAACTAAGAACGCTTCGATGATCTGTATGAAGAACATCGGAATATACTCGATTGCTGGTTTGGCCTTCTATTTCATCGGCTACAACCTTATGTATACCAACGTCGGCGATTTCATCGGGACGTTCAGCTTTTTGTACGGACCTTCGGCGCAGGACATAGCTGTTGTCAATGGCGATACCGATGCTGAAGTGAACCTGTCAGATCCGGGATACTCGACGATGTCGGACTGGTTTTTCCAGATGGTGTTTGTAGCTACTGCCGCCTCAATCGTGTCAGGCGCGCTGGCCGAAAGAGTCAAGATGTGGACCTTCTTCCTTTTCACGTTGATCCTTACTGCCTTCCTGTATCCGATAGTCGGCGCTTGGACTTGGGGCGGCGGATGGCTGCATCAACTAGGATTTCAAGATTTCGCCGGATCAACCATCGTCCACAGCACTGGTGGATGGGCGGCATTGGCTGGAGTGTTAGTGCTGGGTCCCCGGCTCGGCAAGTTCCGTCGCGACGGAAGCGTGCGACCGACACCGCCATCAAATGTAGTTGCCGTGACTCTGGGCGTATTCATCCTATGGTTCGGTTGGTTCGGTTTCAATGCCGGGTCGCAGCTAGCACTAGGTTCGGCTGCGGATGCGATCGCCATGAGTCATGTGATGGTCAACACCAACCTCGCTGCTGCGGGCGGAGTCATGGCTGCGCTTGTAACATCGAGGTGGATTCTGGGACGAATGGACTTGATCGCCGGTCTCAACGGTGCCATCGCCGGACTGGTTTCCATCACGGCGGGACCATCTTTTGTCGATCACTATTGGGCAGTGATCATCGGGGTGATTGGCGGCATCTTGTGCACTGCGGGCATCAAGCTGCTTGAGAGGTTTAAGCTCGATGATGTCGTAGGCGCAATTCCTGCACACTTGATAGCTGGTATCTGGGGTACTCTTGCTGCATCGATAGTAGCCGGCGCCAACTTCATCCATCAACTGGCAGGGGTCGCAGCTATAGGAGCGTTTACGTTCGTGGCTTCTTGGCTGGTTTGGAAAGGACTATCTTTGACACCGTTCGGCATCCGAATTGAGCGGCGGGTAGAGGAATTAGGACAGGATGTCGGAGAATTGGGCATCGAGGCTTATCCAGAGTTCGTGTTGATGCCAGAAGAGGAATACGATGATGAAGATTGAAGTAGAACGCTGAGGGTATCTGAACTGTGAATTTCAGATGATTTGAATGATTGGCAGTGATGCACCGCTCCCCTCCCCTTTGCAGAGTGTAGACGCTGAGGATATTGTTTCTTGGCCCCTCTTTGATTCTCCCCCTGCAAGCAGAGGGAGGGGAGAAATGATTCTGCCCTGCTTTCAATGGGATGGGCTGGGTGGCGAAGACCGCATTTTGCAAAGGTCTATGCATGGCACATATGCACCATGCGTTGCTAGCGGTGGAATATAGGTATATCTCCGTTCAGATCTGATTCACTCAAGAATTGCTACCGTCACGCCGTTGCCGCCAGCGTTTTGAGGTGCAGGTTGGAAAGTATCGACATGCGGCTCGCGGGATAGGATGTCTCGGACTGCGTGTCGTAATGCTCCGCTGCCTTCGCCATGGATGATTCGTACGCTGGTCAGTCCTTGCATAAATGCTCTGTCTATAAATTGCGGAACCATCGACTCGACCATGTGCACCCGCGAACCACGCACATCTAGATCGCCGGCAGCATCGGAGATTCTAGACATCCTTGGGGGACTGGTTCGTGAATTGTGAGTGCGTCTTGGTGGGACATCGTCACTTGCCTTTCTGGGATCGGAAAGCAGAGTCATCATGTGCGGACGTGCCTGAAAACGCATTGTGCCAGACATGATCACCGCGCGTTTATCGCGGTCGATCTCGATGATTTCACCAGTCAACCCAAGACTTTCGACGCGCACGATGTCGCCGACCACGAACTCTCGGATCTTCTCTTTCGCGGCTTCCTTGCTAGGTTCTTCAGATGGCACATGCTCGCTCAGCCAATCCTCGCTACCGATGTCGCTTGCGATATCGGCAGCCAATCTTCTTGCCTCTTGCCACGTTTGCTTACGCTCTGCATCACGCATCAATCGACGCAGCTGCCTACGTACGCGTTGAGCCTCCTGCTTGAGCTGTTCGCGCGCCTCTTCAGTCACCTTCTCGCGCTCGCGTGCTGCCTCTGCGAGATGGGTATCGGCTTCCAAACGCATCTGCGCGGCTTCGGAGCGGTCTTGGGCGGCCCGTTGTTGAACGTCTTGGATCTGATCACGCTCTTTCTGCAAAGATTTCAACAGGCTCTCGGTCTGCGATCTCAAGGGATCAAGCATTGTTTGGGCGTAATCGATAATGCGTTTTTCCAAACCCAGTCGGGTAGCTACCTGCATCGCGTAGCTCTGTCCTGGCAAGCCCATGATGAGTCGGTAGTTGGGCAGCATTGTTTCGGGGTCGAGTTCAACTGATGCGTTATCGAGATATTGATGAGTTGCGGCGAATTCGGACACTTGACGATGGTGGGTCGTCACACATGTCCAAACCCCGCTCCGTACCAGTCGTTCCAGTATGGATCTTGCGAGTGCTGAGCCTTCTTCTGGATCGGTGCCGGTTCCCAGTTCGTCGAGCAGCACCAGTGATCGCTCGGTAGCTTGAGCGATGATTTTGATGACGCGTTCCATGTGTGATGAGAATGTGGAGACTGATCGGTCGATGCTCTGGGCATCCCCGATATCGGCATAGACTCCATCGAATACTGGCAGATGGGTTGCTTCGCGCGCCGGTATCTGTAGTCCGGCTTGATGCATTAGAGCCATCAGGCCGAGTGTTTTGAGCGCAATAGTTTTCCCGCCAGTGTTAGGTCCGGTAATAACGAGTCCTCTAGTTTTGGCTTCTAGGTGGAGTGAAACGGGAACGGCGTCATCGCCCAGCAATGGGTGGCGAGCTTCAACCAACATCAGGCGATGCACATCGGCGAGATCTGAATCAGTGCTGGTGTTGGGTCTTGCGCCGCCCAGTTTCATCGATAATCTTGCTCTGGCTACGGCGGCATCTAGATTGGCTGCTGCCTGCATTGAAGCCATCGCATCTTCGCCGTGCAATGCGATCAATCGCGACAGCTTTCCAAGTACTCGTTTCTCCTCTTTTTCGGCTTCGTAGGATGCTTCGCGCCACTCGTTCGCGGCATTGACGACGACAAACGGTTCGACGAACGCGGTCTGTCCGCTCGAAGAGACATCATGTATCACACCCGGTACGGCACTGCGATGAGAGGATTTGACTTCCAGGACGAGTCGGTCTCCACGCGATGCGATTGCGTCGGACTGCAAAACTGGCTTGTAGTCATCGCGTACTGTGAGTCGTTCCATGATACGCATCGCCCTTTGGTAAGCGGCGCGAGAACGTTCGCGCTGTCTGCCAAGTCTAGGCGTCGCGCTGTCGAGCACATCACCGGAATCGGAAAGCGACTCTTGTATCGTCGTGCATATCTGGCGCAGGTCTTGGATCTGAGATGCCATGTCGCATAGTCGAGGCGCATCGTCTTCCATCATCATTACGGTGGCGCGTGCGACCCACATAGAGTGAAATATCGAGCTGAGTACGAGCAGTTCAGAGCCGTTCAGCACACCACCGAGCATGGCGCGGCGCAGCGGGTCGCGAGGGTCACGCATCCCGGCGAGTCCTATGTCGCCCTTGCTTTTCAGCAGAGCGACGGCTTCGGCCGTCTCGTTCTGCAGACGCGTCACGTCATCAGGATGTCGTGCGGGATGATCTTCCCGTACGATTTCGCGTGACATGTGAAATCGTGCTTCCTGAGCCAGCATCTCCCGCACCTTATCGAACTCCAGGAGCTTCTCGGCTTCCAGCAGCATGGGAGCGACAGAGCAGTCCGAATCGTTCTCGACATTCTCGGACTGCGACATTTTCAGGCTTAAAGACATTCAATTTTCATTTTAGACGTGAAGCGGTTGATGTCTGGACGATGATTGGCTCTGAACTATGGAACCTCTGATTCAAATAAGGGCGGTTCGTGAACCGTCCTACGAATTCGGTTAGAACAGCAACCTGTTCAGAGGTTTTCTAGGATGCTAAACATGGTGAGTGTCGTTAAGGATTGGGACTAGAAACTCTGCTTGTTTCATCATGCGTCTTGCGAGGCAAGCTTCACATCACTACTCAAGCTGAAGTTGTAAGCTGCGTCGAAACTAGCTGAGCGTACAAGCCGCTATGTGACAGCAGCTGATCGTGTGTGCCTTCTTCGACTACGCGACCTTCGTTGAGTACCAGGATCTTGTCGGCGTTTCGGATTGTGGAGAGGCGATGAGCGATCACTACCGTAGTGCGTCCGACCATCAGACGATCCAGGGCATCCCGAACGGTCGTCTCGCTGATGGCATCTAGATGCGAAGTCGCTTCGTCGAGTATCAGCAACGGAGCGTTCTTGAGGATTGCCCGTGCGATTGAGATGCGCTGTCGCTGACCGCCGGAGAGCTGCATTCCGCGCTCTCCCACACGAGTGTCATATCTTTCGGGGAAGGTTTCGATGAACTCTGCCGCGTTGGCTTGGTGTGCGGCTTCCTCCACTTCAGCATCGGTTGCGCCTTGACGTCCGAGACGGATGTTCTCGCGGATGGTGTTGTTGAACAGGTAAGTGTCCTGTGCGACGAGTGCGATCCGGCTTCTCAGATCGTCGAGTGCAAACTGATTCAATCGGTGGTCTTGCAATTCAATTTCGCCGCGATCCGGGTCCCAAAAGCGCATCATGAGATATGCTACCGTCGTTTTTCCGGCGCCTGATCTTCCGACGATAGCCACGGTCTGACCAGAGCTGATCTGCATCGACACGTCGGCAAGAGCCTGAGGGTCGCCAGATGCGTATGCGAACTCTACATCGTCGAACTTGACCGATGGCATGGATGGTCGGGTGTCATCGCCATCACGGGCGTCGGTCTTGATTCCTGGTCCGTCGCGAACCGGAACCGCTTCGTCATGGACTGCTAGTATGCGACGTGACGCGGCCAAAGTTTCCATCATCTGCTTCATGGTGCGCGCCAACTCTGTGACGGGGCTGAAGGATGCCAGGGCTAAGACGCTGACCAGCGGCAGTTGGGTTCGTTCCAATTGACCTTCCAGCACGAGCCAAACTCCCATCGCTAGGACTGCCAGGCCTCCGATGCCCATCATCGCTTCGATGAATCCGATCTGGAAAGACTGAGATTTCTGGAATCGCATCCGGTATCCAGAGTACGCCCATCCCTTTTGAGTCAACTCATTACTGCGATCGCTGCCGCGTCCGAAAGCGGCTATCTCTCGCATCCCTTGAATGCTGTCGACCATAAATGCGTGGATATCGCCCATGCGTCCGCGGATTTCGTTGCCGAGGCGTTCGGTGCGGCTGTTTGCGAAGTAGGGACTGACCGCGACTGCCAACAGGAACGGCGCCAGTACCAGAGCGATGGGCCATGCAATTATCGCCAGTGCGATCAACAATGCGCCGGGGATGACGATGGCTACGATCATCGGTGATGCCGCGTGTGCGAAGAAGAACTCTACGGTCTCGACATCTCCGCCAACTACACTCACGAAGTCTCCAGAACGTCGTCGCACCATATACGCAGGCGCTAGCGGCTCCAGTTTGTCGTAGAGATCGATGCGCATCTTAGCCAGCAGACGGAATGCCATATCGTGCGCCTGCCAATTCTCAAGATAGAAGAAGAGTGCGGCTATGGGCGCCAGCACCAACACGATTATCAGCGGCGTAGTGAGATCATCACCCCGGAACACTGCACCTACGAGCAGTGCGGTGAACGCGCCAAGCAGGATTACAGAACCGTGATTGAGCATTCCTAGAGCGAGTGTAGCGAAGAATTGATACTTCACCGGGCCAACTAGCCTTAGCAATCGCATCCACACCGTCATCGATGGGATATTCACCTCGGGCTCATCGGCATCCTTACGCGACGGAGCGGCATGATGGTGGTGATGTCCGCCCACAGATATGTTGGGTAGCTCTGGTTCAGGATGATGATGAGCAGATGCGCCGTGTTGATGTGAACTTTCTGCGGTCTTGGACGGGCCTGCATCATCCACACCTGCCTGCGCCTGCTGACGCATCAGGCTGGCGTACCGCCCATCGACTGACATCAGTTCTTCATGCGTTCCTATCTCTACTGCGTGTCCGTCTTCTAGCACCAATATGCGGTCGGCATTGATGAGGCTGGAAAGGCGGTGTGCGATGACTAGCGTGGTTCGGTTCTCCATCAAGCGTTCCAAAGCTTCCTGGATCAACGATTCATTCTCGGCGTCAACGCTTGAAAGCGCCTCATCCAGCAAGAGTATGGGAGCATCTTTCAGAAGGGCCCTGGCGATTGCCAAACGTTGACGCTTTCCGCCTGATAGTCTTACTGCGCGCTCACCGATCACCGTATCGTATCGTTGCGGCAGTCGCGAAATGAACTCGTGAGCATTAGCTGCGCGTGCAGCATCTTCTAACTCTTCAAGCGTCGCATCTGGTTTGCCGAATCGGAGGTTCTCGGCGACCGTGCCGTGGAACATGTAGGTTTCTTGGTTTACCACCGAGATGTTGTTGCGAATGATGCTTACTGGCAGTTCGCGCAGGTCGTGGCCGCCTAGTTTGATAGATCCGGATTGAGGGTCGTAGAATCGATACATCAGCGAGACGAGAGTAGACTTCCCGGCGCCGCTCGCCCCGGCTACACCTAACATCTCGCCCTTTCGCAGCTCGAACGTCACATCGCTCAATGCGGATCTTTGACCGCCGTCGTAACCGAATGTGACGTTCTCAAATCGCACTTCCGGCTCGATTTCATCCGATTTCAAAGACGCGCTCGATGCTGGTTCTCGGATCGTCACCGGCTCATCGATGATGGCGAATACGCTCTGCGCGGAAGAAACCACGTTCACGCCTTGGTGATAGAGGTTGGTGAGTTCCCGCATCGGCCGAAAGACTTCAACCCCTAACATCAATACAATCAGCAACGGTCGCAACTCCATATCGCCGTTGCTCACCCTCACCGCGCCGACGGCAAGAGCGATGGTGGCGCCTAAGGTCATGAACAATATCGCGGTCGAGCTCCCGACCGAGTTCGCGGCAATTACTCCCATGGTGCTTCGATAGAGATCGTCAGCGCGCCGGGTCAACTCCTTGCCACGTTGTTTGCTCTGTCCAAAAGCCTTCAACGTTCCCAATCCCTGCACACTGTCTAGAAAGTCTGAGCCGAACTCGCCGTATGACTTTCGACGTCTGATACTGCTCTCTCTATTCCATCGACGAAAGGCTTCTGGGGCTAGCATCGTAAGCGCTGCGAAGAAAAGGAATATGAATGCGATATATATGTCAAGCGTCGCCATGTAGATGAATATGGCGATGGGCGCGATTCCAGACACGATGATCTGTGCCAGGTATTGCCCGAAGAAAGTCTCTAGCCTTTCGATGCCTTCAACCAGCGTCAGCACTAGATCGCCGGTACGGTTGCGATCTGCGTAACCAGGTCCCAGTTTGAGTGCATGTTCGTAGACATTATGCCGCAGTTTTATCTTGATGATGTTTGCAGTGTGATGGCTCACTGCGTTCTGCCAGTACTGGAACTGACTTCGCACCAAGATTAGAGCTGCGATAGCCAGCAAAGGCAGCATCAAGGTTGAAAAGCTGGCTTCTCCCGACAATACGCGGTAGATGATGACGCCAGAGACGGCCAGCCTGGCTACACCGGCGCCTACTCCGACTAAACCCAAAACAGCCGCGAAGAGAATTCGCAGCCTAAAGCCGCGCGTCAGCACGAACAATCGTTGGTCAAAGTACATCGCTTCAAATGATACAAGGTTTCAACTGGGCAACTTCTGAGATGTGATGCGAATGATCGGAACGACGAATCTGAATCATCATGCCATGTATTCCAACAGTGGTGAATTCAATCTGGTCAGTACTTCGTGGGCGATCGCGTAACTGGCAACTAGGCTTCTGCCAGTTTCTACAGTTGGAGACTTGAAGGGGATATTCATAGGGTGGATCCATTGAGGATTATCTTCCCAAAGTGATTGCAACGGGCGCCATGGCAACATTACCGCATCGGATAGACGATACGATGCATCTGGCAACAAATCAGGATCCGCATAACCGATTCCGATACCTGCAACCACAAAAAATGTCGCCGTTTGCCATTCGGAACCGCTGTCCCCAAGTGTGTTGATCAATCGAAATGCAGAACGGCTCTGCGTAAATTGGCTCTTGATCGAGATCCCTGTGTTGCCGGCAAGGTGAATGTCGATTGACACACCCTCTTCGCCTGCGGGTTGAGCAGACACATCACACGCTCGCAACAGAGCAAGTGTGAACATCTCGACGGTGCCGTCGACAGTAAAACGGTTTTCGCGGATTGAGGTGTTATACCTTTCGTGAATGTCAGACAATGCCGATGTGTAGGCTTCCTCTAACGACGGTTCTGAGGTACAAGTCCTTGCTACATGCTTAAACGTCCTGCGTTCAGCTGTAAACGGCATCTGATAGTTCTCTTTCGTCACTAGGCACTTTGAGGTATGAAGGTACGAGCTGGTGTTCGCGAATTCGCAGCGGTTCCTCAGCTCTACGTCTTGACAGTTCGACGTAACTCTCCACGGTGTCATATCCGGCCGCGTTCCTGCCCAATGCCAAAGCAACCTTTGTGGTCTGCCCGGAACCGAGGAATGGGTCTAAGACGGTATCTCCGACATGCGAATACAGCCTGATCAGACGATATGGAATCTCTTCGGGAAACGGACAAGGATGGTCGATGAAACGGGGTGGCACGGGGGCGATGTGCCAAACGTTGTTTGCGATGTCTTTTTTGAACAGCGTACGAATCGGAATCTCGCTATCCGAAGCGTGGCCGTTAGCGGTTCGATAGATCGGTTGACCGGATTTCCTGAAAACCAAGATGTATTCAGTCATGATGTTTGGATAGTAGTATCCCGGGTAAGGTTTCTGAATAGTGACTCCCGCACGCTTGACACCGCCAGTCACCTTGTTCCAGATTATGTCTTGATGGAACTCCCATCCAATCTCTTCCATGATTCCAGACACGTGAAAAGGTACTGGGACATGCTTTCGATTGTGCAGAACGGTTCCGATTACAATCGCGCAGAAGCCGCCTGGCTTTGTCGCCCTGTGGGTTTCTGTGAAGACTTCCTGCAATAAAGACAGGTATTTCTGGTAGCCGCCAAAATCATCTTTGCGCGTTCTGTACCAGCCATTTCCCTCCGTCGATGAATGTATGTCGTAGTCGATAGCGTTCCAGTAAGGTGGCGATGTGACTGTAAGCGCGACCTCGCCGTCCTCTAACTCACTCATACTTTGCGACGAGTGATGCCAAAATCTATTAGTTTGTTCCATCTTGGGATGCCTCGTAACGTCCCGCGCAGTTGCTGCGGAACTTTTGGAGTGTATGTTAGTTGATGTTAGACGGATTCGAGAGTTCGTCAAGACTGGTTTGGCAAAGCTGCCAAGAAGCTCGTTGCTGCTTCAACATTGCGGACCGTGCTGATACAGTAATGGATTAAGCCACCTCCTATCTAGTTCAGAAAGCAGGATCGTGAAATGTCGTTTGGAGTTGCGGTGCTGGGCACCGGCCGCATCGGCGGGAACTACATCGATGTCGTCAAAAACACCCTTGGTGCAGAGATCAAGGTTGTTGCAGAGCCTCGCGAAGATGCCGCTGCTACTTGGCAAGACCGACATCCCGATGTGGATTTCGTCGCCGACTATCGTGACGCGCTGGATCGAGATGATGTCGATGTCATCGTCGGCACGTTGCCGCACTGGTTGCACTACCAAGCCGCTCTAGATGCGGCTGCAGCGGGCAAGCACATCTACATGGAGAAACCTACCGCCGTGTGGGCTTCGCAGGCGGAAGAGATGCTGGCCGCGGCGCGTGAAAACGGCGTGAAACTGATGACCGCGCACACGCAACGTTACTACCCGGCGGTGAAAGCCATGAAGGGAGTTGTCGACAGTGGCGACCTCGGATCAGTACTGATGGCTTACGATGTTTGGCACAAACCATACGGTCCGTACAATCGACCGGAGTGGATGCTGGACCGGGATCGAGGCGGTGGAATGGGACAGATGGACGGTACGCACCAGATCGATCGATTGCTATGGATCATCGGTTACGACGTGGCGACAGTATCAGCACAACAAGGCCAGTTCACCTACTCAAGTTCCGAACATCCTGATATCAAATGCGATGATACGGGTATGTATTTCATCCGTTGGAAGAGCGGTATCGTGGCAACGGTGAGTCGCATCGCATGGGAACGTGGCGCCACCGAATATGGCGGCGACTGGTTCTTCACCAACGGTATGGCACGTTTCCGTCTGCCCTACGGCGGCGGTGAGGCTCCGGCACTCTACATCGCCGACACTGGCAACGGTACGTGGCGCAAAGAGGAGGTGCCTCAGCGCGACAGCCTGTTGGACGAGTTCACCGAGTTCATCGAATCGCTTGAGCGCGGAGATGACGACACGCCGATCCCGCAGGTGCACGGTTTGAACGTATTGAAAGTTCTAGAGGCGACCGAGGAATCGGCACGCACTGGACGGGAAGTGGTTCTGGATTTGGAGTAAATGAAATGGAACCGGCACAACTGAAAGCCACATTGAAGTCTGGGAAACCTGCATTCGGTTTTATGCTGTTCGCCATCGAAGGTTTGCGATGGGCACGCATGTATGCTGGTTCTACCCTTGACTACATCATCATCGATTGGGAACACGCTTCACGCGATCGCCAACGCTTGTCAGAACTTATCGGCAGCGTCAAAGGTGAAGGCATCACCTGCATCGTGCGGACTCCTAACACCGACGATACGTACGTTGCCATGGCCCTCGATGCCGGAGCTGACGGTGTGTTGGTTCCTTATTGCGAGTCGCTTGATGAGGTACGTGCGTGTGCGAACAAGCTACGCCTTCATCCGCTCAAGGGTGAGTACTTCGAGCGTGCTTGCGCCACTGGCGAGTTGCCAAGCGAGAAGACGCGAGAGTATCTGCACAATCGGCACAAAGACCACATCTTCATCATGGGCGTCGAGTCGGAACCGGCAGTCAACCGTCTCGATGAGTTGCTGGAATGCGCCGAGATCGATGGTATATTCGTGGGCCCCAACGACCTCACTACTTCGCTAGGGATACCGGATGAGGTGGACAATCCCAAGTATCTAGAGGTTTTGAAGCACATCATCGACACTGGCGAGAAGCACGGCGTCCCTACTATGGTTCACCAACAGACGATCGAGACTTCTGCAAAAGCGATAGATCTAGGCGTACGGTTTGTGCTTCACTCCAGCGACGTTGGCATCCTGCTAAAGGGCGTGCAGAACGACTTTGCAGAGCTACGCGAGATTGCTGCTGCCAAGTTCGGGGAGATCGAGGCACGAGCGGCGGAAGATACGCTTGAGACGATTTAGCAAGCCAAATCGTTTATTCGAAGATTTCGGAGATTGCGACCTGCCATCCAGGCACTGCATCTCCGCCGTCCAGCACATCGCCGGGCATTAGGGTCAGCATCTCATGTCTGGGTCTGTGCACTTCAACGCTTCGAGTGCGCGGACGCACCACGACGACCATCTTGCAACCATAGTGGAGATAGTCTTCGATTTTCTGAGAGATGTGAAGTTCTCTTTCGCTGGGCGAAATCACCTCTACAGCCATGTCGGGCGCTCCTGGGAAGAATCCCACCGGCAGCCCAGAAGCAGGGATGCGCGATTCAGAGATGAAAGATGCATCAGGAGCCAGCACATGGTCTTCTGCGAGCCGATAACCGGTATCGGTGCTTAGTGCTTTGCCGGCACCTTGTCGGCGTATATAGAGATAGAGGTGACCTAGTATTACGGTTGCGATTCCCCCGTGTTCACTTCCGGCAGGCGGTGTCTCTACCAACTCCCCTCTTACCAGCTCGTATCGGAACTCGTCCTCA
Source organism: Dehalococcoidia bacterium (assembly GCA_965242765.1). Classification (GTDB taxonomy): domain Bacteria; phylum Chloroflexota; class Dehalococcoidia; order Lucifugimonadales; family Lucifugimonadaceae; genus Bin127. Next base: position 1,097,631 of record CBDESY010000004.1, read on the forward strand.
GGCATGGCGAATAGTTCATCTGCCGTTACGTATGTGTGTTGCCGTGCTGCCATCTGATGTCAGTGCTTGTGTCTGCTTGCGCGGCGTGAGAAGAATGGTAATTGATGCCGCGCCGATGAAGTCTCTTCACAAACTAGCAGGCGTTGCGATTTGGTAGATTTGAATATGTGATTGTTTCTGCAATCTCGGCTCGACCTTACGCTCCGAAAGAACTGCAAGCTCAAATGACCAACGTCGAATCATTACCCGAAATCGATCCTTATCGCCTGCCCGTCTCGGTAGTCCCAATCCACTACAAGGTGCACCTGCGACCCAACCTGGAATCCGAGACATTTTCCGGCGAGGTCGACATTGCGATCGAGATCAGCGAACCGACCTTGGAGATTGTGCTTAACACCAACGAGATCGAAGTGAAGTCGGCACGCTTGATCGGTAGTTGCGACGAAATCAAAATCTCCGACTTCACCTACGACGAAGAGTTGGAGCGTGTGACGTTGCATCTTGATGGTGAAGCGTCTGCTGGGTCTTACCGTTTGGTCATCAAATTCGACGGCATTCTCAATCGCAAGTTGGCGGGTTTCTACATCTCAACTTTCACCGATGATGCCGGCATAGAGCGGAAGATAGCGACGACGCAGTTCGAGAGCACTGATGCCCGACGCGCCTTCCCGTGTTTCGACGAGCCGGCGATGAAGGCCTCTTTCGAGGTGGCATTGACAGTGCCTGCAAACCTCTTCGCGGCGTCTAACGGCCCGATCATCGCTGAAGAGTTGTCCGCTGATGGCGGCGAGCGCACTGTTCACTTCGGCACGACGATCAAGATGTCTACATATCTGGTGGCATTCATCGTAGGTCCGTTCGAGGCTACTGATCCGGTTGATGTGGATGGCGTGCCGTTGCGCGTTATCCACCCTATTGGCAAAGGTCATCTCACTCCTTATGCGCTTGAATCGGGCGCATTCGCGCTCAAGTATTTCATCGATTACTACGGCATTCCATATCCGGGCGAGAAGCTCGACCTGGTGGCAGTTCCAGATTTCGCATTCGGGGCGATGGAGAACTTGGGCTGTGTCACCTTCCGCGAAGTGATTCTGCTGGTAGATAAAGAGAAGGCCACTCAGCCAGAACTGCTCAGAATCGCAGACGTGATCGCGCATGAACTAGCGCACATGTGGTTCGGGGACCTGGTGACTATGCGCTGGTGGAACGGTATCTGGCTGAACGAGGCGTTTGCCACCTTCATGGCTGCATTGTGCACCGATGCCTTCAACCCAGAGTGGCGACGTTGGGATCAGTTCAGTTTGGAACGTTCCGCGGCATTTGATGTCGACTCGTTGCAAAAGACCCGCTCCATCGAGTTTGAGGTCAAATCGCCATCTGATGCTGACGGAATGTTTGATCTGCTCACCTACGAAAAGGGCGGTTCTGTGTTGCGGATGCTCGAACAGCATCTAGGACCGGATAATTTCCGTACCGGTATCCGACACTACCTCAAGAAGCACGAGTATGGTAACACCGAAACATCCGACCTCTGGGATGCTTTGGAAGAGGTGACGGGCGAGCCGGTACGGAGCACCATGGATGCATGGATATATCAGCGCGGCTACCCGATTGTCAACGTTAAACAGTGCGACGGATGCGACAAGACCATCTTTGCCCAAAGTCGTTTCTTCTACAAATCGCCGAAAGAAGCAGACCAAACCGTCTGGCCGATACCGATGGGCATTCGCTATTTAGCTTCTGATGGTCAGACTCGCGCGATGAAGATGCTGATGACCGACGATGATGTTGAAGTGTCGGAATTGGCGGAAGCTCATTGGGTCAATGCCAACGCAGGCAGCAACGGTTTTTACCGCGTCAACTACTCGCCCAGTCTGATGACCGCGCTGCGCAACGCAATTTCAGAGATGGAGGCGATCGAAAGGTACAGCCTCGCCGATGATCAGTGGTCAGCGACGCTGGCCGGCGAATCTTCTGCGGTCGACTATCTCAAATTGGCGGCCGGTTATTCCGATGAAGACGATCTCGACGTATGGACATTGTTAACTGCCAACTTGGCCAGTTTGGAGCGGATGATTGAGGATCAAGACGCGAAAGACGCGATACGGCTGCGTCTCGCCGATTTACACAAATCTGGTCTCTCAAGACTCGGATGGGAGCCAAGCCAAGAAGAATCGCCGCGTGATTTGGAGTTGCGCGGTGTACTCGCCAGGTCGCTTGCAGTTTCGGCGCGGGACGATGACGCATTGACGCGACTGCGCGGGTTGCACGATGCGTATCTTGCCGGCGAAAATGTAGAGCCGAACTTGGCGTCAGCATCTGCGAACGCGGTTGCCGTTGTGGGTTCGGCTAACGACTATGAAGTCTTCGTCGATCGGTTCAAGAATGGTCAGACACCGCAGGAAGAACGAAGGTACATGGGATTGCTAGCATCATTCCCCGGAGAATCTGAGGTTCAGAACACGCTGCAAATGTGCGTCAACGGCGAGGTGCGCTCCCAAGACGCTCCATATCTAGTCGGTGCGTGCATGACTAACCGATATCACGGCTCAATCGCGTGGGAGTTCGTCAAATCGAACTGGGAATCGATGCTTGATATGTATCCGGACAACAGCATAGTGAGGATGTTAGGCGGTATCCGTTCGCTTTCGAAACCCGAACAGGCGGCGAATGTCAAACAATTCTTCGAGACGCACAAGGTGCCAACTGGCGAGTTGACGTTGGAACAGTACTTTGAGCGTTTAGATGTGAATGCAGCGTTTCGACAGCGCGAGACAACACGACTTACCGAGTGGTTGCTGCGGGCATCCTAAGTGTCAGAGGCAACGCTGGCGATGGCATCGAGTTTTTCGATCACTTCGGAATCTATCTCTTCTTCAGGGATGTAATTGGCTAATTCGTAGAAATCTCGCTTGTTCATGACATTCGGCAAACCGAGTTTTCCGAAGTAAGTTTGGAAAAGCGGACGCAGGAACTCGTCGCTCACCTTGGCATCTGGATGCCAAGGTGAGCCGCGCCCGAGCGTATTCATCGCTGCTTCGACCTCGTTGATCGCTTCGGCCATCAGTTCAGAACGTCTACGTCTTTCCTGCTCTTCGAAAATGGGACCGCCTAAAATATCGGCATTCACCGATGCATGAACATATGCTTCAAGAGTGCTTCTTGAGCAGAAGTAGTTCTCGGTCTCGCGTCGTTGCCACATCAGATAATCGACCTGTCCGGTATCTGGCATAGCCTGCTGGAATCGATCGAACAGCACGATGCCTCGCAGTCTAGGGATCGCCTCTTTCAATCCGTGGAAATGAGATCTAACTTTCGCAGCCTGGTTTCCTACGTAAACCACATATGGTCTTTCCAATGCACGCATAGCCTTCTCATGGCAGACACGCTTTGCAAACGCCTGCAAAACAGCTAGATCGGTGGGGCCTTCCAGATACAACACCCAACGTTTAAGTTCGGCCTGGTAATAGTGCTCGAAACCGATTTCGGATAGCGATTTCAAGACTTCGCTTTCGCGATTGTCGATGCGATGTGGTTTGCCGACGAAAGCGATGACTGAGTCCTTACCGGCAGCTTCGTTGAGTATGACTTCCGAGTGACTCGCGGCGATGATCTGTCCGCCACTTTCACGTGCGACTTCGGTGATCAACCGATAAATCTGCCTTTGCCGCAGCATCTCAAGGTGCGCGTCTGGTTCGTCCAGCAGCAGCACGGCACCCGGGTTGACGTACATGTAAGCCAACAACAGCATCGTCTGCTGCAATCCGCGGCCGCTGGATGAAAGGTCCAGTTCCACCCCGTTTTCGCGATAGTTCATCGCGATTTCACCACGTTCTACGATGTATCTAGGCGAGGCTAGGTCTACACCGAAAAGTTGGGTTACATGATCGATCAGTTTCTCCCAATCGCTGCGTTGCTCCTCGTAAAGCCGATAGCAGAGGTTCCTCAGTACTTCAGCGGTTCGGCCTTCGCCGACTCGCACATTTACCGCGCCTTGGTCCAAACGTGTTTCGTTTGCGGCGAGACCTGACATTGGAGGCAAAAACGCGATCTTTTCCTTGGCTGCCACTTCTGGAAATTGCATCCTGTCAGAATTGCTGCTGTGCCCGACTCGCAATGGACGGCAATAAAAAGACTCTTCATTCGCATAGTCAAATTCCAGCCCACATTCCCAGCTTTTCCCGTCGGTGATGCCTTCGACGACGATCTCGATGCGCACATTCTCGGTTCTCTGTTTTCCCGCGACAACTTGGGAATCTCGGACTTGCATGCTGCGCCATAGCAATCGCGACCTCGGCACCGGAAGTGCGAACAGGTCTCTGCGATTGATGGCGATGCCGCGTTGTCGTTGCCTGCTAGAACCAGTTGCCAGTCTTTCGGCCCAGCGTTTCGCACCTATATCCCACAACGCAACCGCCTGCATTGCAGATGTTTTGCCAGAGTTGTTCGGCCCGATGAATGCGACGGGATTGCCCAACTCGATTTCGATATCGTCGAAGCGTTTGAAGTTGCGTACTTGCAGTCTGGTCAACATAGCACGTTCAGGTTATGAAATCGCAATGGCATCGCTGGCTACGTGGTTGCTTTTCAACCATATCGCACAGACATTCACGGCTTAGATGTAAGATTACTCCAGCAACTTACGATACAAGAGGAAGCAATACCATGTCTCATCATCAACCGTTGGCCGGTCGTGCCGGCATCGTTACTGGCGGCGCGCTTGGGATCGGCGGAGGTACCGCCCGACGTTTGGCAAAAGACGGCGCCAGCATACTCATCGTGGACATTGTAGAAGATGCCGCGCAACGTAATGCTCAAAGGATCGTCGATGCCGGGGGCACCGCCTCTTACATGACCGGCGACGTAGCGCAAGAAGATGTCGCCAAAGCAATGGTGGAACGGTGTGTAGGTGAATACGGCCGACTAGACATCTTGATCCAAAACGCGTATGGGGGTGGAGTAGGACGCGATGGCTCTGCCGTTGATGTAGACCTGGAATCTTGGCGATCGGGGATGGACCTCTTAGTCGGAGCGCAGTTCTTGGGAGCGAAGTACGGCGTGCCGGCGATGGAAGCATCTGGTCCGCCCGACACCTTCGAGATACCGGAGTGGAAGGGTGCCGGGCGTCGTCATGGTGAACCTCCGAAGATGGAAGTGGGGCGCATAGTCAACATATCGTCTGTGCATGGGTTGTTGCAAGCGCCTAGGGCGTTGGTGTACGAGGCAGGCAAGGCCGCAGTTGTGGGATTGACGAAGCAGATGGCTATCGATTTCGGTCCGTTAGGGATCACGGTGAACGCCATCGCGCCGGGGCACATCGTCACGGAGCGTGGCGAAGCGATGTGGGCAGAGCTGGGCAACGATGCCGGCTTCGGACTGTTCGAACGGCACTACCCAGTGCGGCGTACGGGCGTTCCGGAAGACATCGCCAACGCTATCGCCTTTTTGTGCTCAACGGAAGCATCGTTCATCACCGGGGTGGTTTTGCCGGTTGACGGCGGGATGTCGATCCAGCTGCAAGAGAACATCGTGATGCACACGAAGGACTACATCGTCGCCAACCCGGACTTGAGGACGCACTTCGACCACAATCGGCTGGGCTGAAACAACTAAGAATCCGATCACTTTCCGGACAACTCTTGGTCGAGTCGCACCAAAACCGTTGATCGCCAGCGAGGTGTAACGCTCTCCCAAATCGTGATGTTACGCGACCTTAGGACGGATTTTGAACGTTTATCTTCGCTCTACGCGTCACCATCCACGCTGTCGCCGACGTTGATGGTGCCGGCATTGTGTGCCACTAGCGATACCGCGAATTGCGGCTCTTCTTGACCGATGATGCGAGTCAACGTCCCCATGATGTCGATGTCCCGCTCCCCGTTGCTCGGGTCGGCGTGAGTGGCAAGGCATCGGACGACTGATTTTCTGACTCTGAACACTACTTCGCCAATACGGATTTTCCGTCCGATCCAAGTGAACTCATCCCACGGATTGCAGCCTCCGATGGCGATGTTGGAACGGAAGCGCAGCTCGGAGATTTCCGACAATCCGGCTGCTTTGGCGAGTTCGGCAAGGCTCTCGCGACTGTGCAAGGTGGTCAAGCCGGCAGACGTGTCGTGAAATTGACCGTTAGTGCCATCGCCAACGAGTCGCAAAGGCAGTTGGCGTCGACCCATCGCGGATGGTGTCGCATCTAGTGTGGCATACCAATCGTTGAAAATCTGTTCGATGCGTAGCCTGTCGCCTGGCTCGTCGATGCAACCTTCGATCACGTCAGAGTTATCGGGCAACGCGATCCATAGACGACGGCTGTCAGCGTCATATCCGCACCGAATTTGAGCCAGCAGCGGGGAGTGTTGCAGCGAAGCGAACCAAGTCTTGCGACGCCATGCGAGATCGGTCGGGGGACCAGCATCGTCAAATCGAAAACCCAAAACACGGTCGCCAACCACACGCCCATCTTTGGTTATCTGCAGTGAATCAGATGGTTCGGCGTGAAGCGACTTGACGGGATGGCGATATAAGGCAACGACTCGCATATCGACGGTTCTCACTTGCGGTGGTTTCGTGGTTACACCTTGACTCTACGAAAGGCGAACCAAATTGCGAAATCGTAGGCTATCTTGATCGTTCCGGCGGCTACCCAAGGGACTGCTGTCAGCGCGCCGGCCCATAGCCAACCCGTTACCGTAGCACTCGGGATTCTGCCGATCCCTCGTCCCAAGTTGGCGGAACCGGCCATGATTGGGTGCTCCGACGATTCGGTGATACTCATCATGTATGCCTGCCGCGTCGGCACATCCATTTCGTCGAAGAGGGATCTGAACATCCATATCGCGACGGCGATTACGACTGTTGGTGCAAATGCGAATGAAATCAGCATGATGTTACTTGCCACCTGTGAAAATACGAGGGTATTCAGCAGACCGACTTTTCGTGCAACCCATGGTGCAATCGCGAGCGAGACCATGTTTAGAGCCTGTGCTGCGATGAGCATCCCTCCGATGGCGGCCGCAGTCATTCCAAACTTCGTAAAGAGCCAGAAGCTGAGAAACGATTCGAAGATCATCCCGCCTGCGAACGAGTCGACCGCGAATAATCCCGAGATGGTGAGTATCGAACGTCGCGATTTGGCTTTGAATGGATTGACCAATAACCCCGTCTTTTCCGATTCATCCTCTATGGAAGATGTAGACAGAGTAGAGGCTTGTGAGAGCATGAGATAGATCGATGCGGCAATCAGGTGCAGACTCACATAGAACCACAAAACAGCTTGATACGCAGCCAGTGGCTCCCACGCGAAAGTTTTGATAAGCAAGGTGGACAGGCCAGCTAGCAACGCTCCCGATGCGCGCCCTGCTGCCGACGCGATGGTGAGATTGGAATATGCGCGGGTACGGCGGTCTTCTGATACAACCGCAGCGATGCCAGTCTGTTCCAGTTGAATCATGGAGCCCCAATGGGCGCCGCTGGCAGCGTAAGAACCGAAAAAACCGCCGACCATCAGAATCCAAAAATCGTTCGACAAGATCAGCAACACGCCTGCAACAGCGGTGATCAGCATGTTGGTAACCGACCAAGTTCGCGTCGAAATGCGTCGGCTTGTGAGCATCACGACGACTGAGATGACAAAACCGCCGGCCAGGCTAAATCCGAATACTATCCCGACTTCACTGTTGGAAAACCCGATCTCAGCCAGGTAAATGACTGCAATCACCGCCATTAACCAACGTGCCGCATCTCTAACGAACCGTCCCGAGTAAAACAACCATGTGTCGAGCGTGGGTCCGCGTCGAAATGTGTCGGAGGTTGGAGCCATCAAAGAAAAGTATCACATGCTGTTTCAAGCGGATGCATGACACCGAGGGAAAGAAGACGGCGATTGGGATTGGAAGTCAGGATGCTGACCTAAGTTGCGCAAACCCGGTTAAATCAACAGTTACCAACGACTCACTTGCGAGGGTATGTCAACAGCGTTCAAACGCGCGCTATTCAGTGAGCTTCACCATCCTCCAACACATTCCTGCCTGCAACCGGTCGCATCTCGCGCACCGCAGTCTCGATCGGTGGAACTTCTGGTAGCTCTCTTGTAGTTTGCACTCCCAACTCCGGGAATCGCCTTGCTTGAGTCAGTACACGGGTTTCCAATGAACCCACACCATTGTTGTAGCGTTGGATCGCCTGTTCGAGAGAGCGTCCGATACCTTCGTAATGCCCGGCGAATACTACAAGCCGGTCATGCAGTTCGCGGCCGAGATTGCCGACTTCACCTGCCTCTTCGGCGATCTTGCGTTCTTGCCAGCCCATCGCTACGGTTTTGAGCAACGCTACCAAGGTAGAGTGCGAACTGATGACTACATTGTTCTGCAACGCACGGTCGATCAGGTCCGGACGACGCTCAACGGCGGGCGGCAACGCGAATTCGGGCACGACCATTACAACGAAGTCTACGGCATCTGGAAGACCATTCCAGTACTCCTTTTTGGCGAGTGAATCGGCATGTTCCTGCATTTGCCGGGCATGGCGATCAAGATGTTGCGCGCGTTCGGCCTCATCTGAAGTTCTTTGTGCATCGATAAGAGCAACAAGTGAAACCTTTGAATCGAGGATGATGTCTCGTTGATGCGGCATGTGAACGATGAAGTCGGTGCGTCCGCCCTGACCGTCGGGGGATTGCGTATCGTAGTGGATGCCTTTCACCAACCCAGAGAGTTCAAGTGCGCGTTCAACTTGCATCTCTCCCCACTGTCCGCGTGCTTGTGGCTTGGTGAGCGCGGTAGAAAGTGTCCGCGTTTCAGTAGCTAGGGACTCGATCTGTTGCTTGAAGGCGCCTGACGTGTTAACCCATTCGCGGTCCAGTTTGTCAACCTTGTCGGAGAGCGGTTTAAGTGTCTCTCGAGCGCGCTCGATGAACTGTTTCTGTTGATTGGCGAGAGTTTCAGTGGACATCGTCTTGAAGCGGTCTCCGAAGAGCTTTTCGAGTTCCCCACGCTCAACCAAACGCGTCTCTGCGTTCTCCAGTTGGGTGTTCAAGTTTGATACTTTGGCGGTTAGATCGGTGTTCCTTTTGGTGAGGTCTGCGCGTTCTTTTCGGAGTACGGAGTTTTCGTTCGTCTCATCCTGCAACGATCCAACTTTGGCGTCGAGTTCGGCCTTGAGTCTCGAGGTTTCGGCAGCGAATTTTTGGACCTCGGCTTGGAGATGGTCGCGGCGCGTTTCGCTTGATTTGAGATCACTGGTGAGCCGCTCGCCTAGTGCGCGTTCGTTTTCGAGATCGGATTTGAGGCCGGCGTTTTGTACCTCGAACTGCCGCGCCTCTTCCAGACGTCGATCAGCGTTTTCAAGATCGGTGCGACTTGCTGCTAGTTCAGTCTCAATCCTGGTCTTTTCTTCGGCTATCTTCACAAGTTCAGTCGACGTGTCGGAATCGCTGTCACTGCCACGCATGCGTCCGTAAATGATGAATCCAGACAACACCAATGAACCGATAATTGACGCACCGATGATTGCGGCCGCTATGGTGATGCCAGTGTCCATATTTGCCAGTACCTTTCTCGGACGTTGATCACTCATTCAACGCCAGCATACGCTCTACGAATCGGTGAACCTTTTTGCGATAGATTTCGAACTCGTAGCCTTCTAGGAAGCCGTGATAAAAGTTCGCGTGTAGCACTCGCGCTCCGCTGAACAAATCAGACAACTCGCGTTCGTTTTCCTCCGACGCTATTTTTTCAACGGCTAAAACCATGGCTCGATGCCCACTCGTCTTCATCCCACGCCGTTGCATCTCCGCGATGACCACATGGGAGGCAGCACGCCATAGCTTTTCCGACGCCTGCAGAATGTCGCCAGCTTCATACTCACGGTCAGCATCAACTAGAAATTGACGCGCCGTTTCGGTGTGTTCTGTTGCTAACATCGTGATTCAGGATTCTAACGCCACATTCAACCCGCGTTCGCACACCACACAGGAGATAAATCATGATCGTTGATGTCCATACCCACCTGCCGAGTCATCCATACACAGTGCCCGAAGATGAAATGCTGACCGAGACGGCGATGCGATCTGGTCAGACGGTACAGTTGACGAACAGCATCGACGACTATATGCGCGACATGGCACCAGTCGACAAGACCTTCATTTTTGGCATCGCACCGCGTCCGTGGCGTCCCAATCAATCTGTTTTGCGGTCTGAAGGCTGGGATTCGTCTTTGAACCACAACGACATTGCATCGCTGACCGCCAAGCAGTGTCCAGACCTGGTGACCCCATTCATGTCGTTGCATCCGTTAGACCCTAATTGGGAGGATGAGTATGACCGTTGTGTCGGCGACTTGGGTTGCAGAGGCATCAAACTAGGGCCGAACTATCAGGATTTCGATCCGACTTCGCCAGAAGCGTTTCGGTTGTTCGCTCGTCTGGAGCATGATCAGATACCGATCATCTTCCATCAGGGCACATCGCCGATGACTGAAGCACCGCTGACTTACGCGCATCCGTTGACCACTGAAAAGGTCGCGTTGGCGTTCCCGAAGTTGAAGATGATCTTGGCGCACTTGGCACACCCATGGCAGGTCGATTGCCTGTCGGTGGTTCGCAAGCATCCAAACGTATGGGCCGATGTATCGGCACAGTTCTATCGACCATATTCTTTCTGGGATGGGATGATGAAGTTCTATGAATGGGGTGCAATCCAGAAGATATTTTTCGCTTCTGATTGGCCGGTGACGCGTCCGCAGGACAACATCGACCACCTGCGTGGCTTGAGCAAATTTGCGAAAGACCATCATCTGCCGAGCATTCCAGAAGAAGAGATTGAAGGCATCATCAATCGCGATGCGCTGGATATCTTGGGTATCGATTGACGTATTGCCTGAACCGCGTGGACGGAGAACTGCCATCAAAATCAATTATTATAAGATTAAGTGCCATGTTGGAATATGCCGAGGTGGCGAAACGGTAGACGCGCTACGTTCAGGGCGTAGTGTCCGCAAGGACGTGTGGGTTCGAATCCCACTCTCGGCACCAAACATCGGAGGTGACACCTCGCGGTGCCACTGGCTCGGTGGTAATCTTGGGTTGAGTTGTTGTTAGACGCGCGCTTGTAGCTCAGTGGATAGAGCGCAGCCCTGCGAAGGCTGAGGTCGTGGGTTCAAATCCCGCCAAGCGCGCCATTTTCTTAAGTTACATTAAGGATCTAAGTTCTAATTCGTCGCGGGCGATAGTCTCGGGGATCAGTGCACTGGTCGTAGATTTCCCGCGTGATTCGGTGTCGTTTGAAGCCGTTGATCCCTCGAATTCCTGTGCCAATCGCAAAAGGGAATGCACTGATGAGTCGAACTCTACGCCCTTGATCTGTGGTGATTCGTGTGACGATTGGCTTGATCTCTGTAAAGTCTTGGTCGGTGCTGAAGATGATGAGGTCTTCGAATCTCTGCTGGAAGGTCAACACCAACGCGTCTAGACCAATTCTTAAGTCTATGCCCTTTTCCTGAGGTGGTTTCGTTCGTCTCACAGCTCTGGTGTAAACGACGACTCCTTCCTGACGCATCGCGGCAGTTTTCATGGTCCAAAAATGGCTTCTGTCAGGGTCGATGTCTTGCCGCGGAACTCCCGTATAAAACCGCGTCTCAACCAGATGGGTACTCAGTCGATCGCAGACCGTCTTCGCTAGTCTGGAGACATCGTAATTCGGATAACTGTAACCAAATGCTCGCTTGGCATTATTGAAAAGATTCATCCCGTCAATTAGAGCAACGGCTCGACGCTGTGCACTTTCGGGTACTAGGGAACTACGGTCCTCGTCGGAGTACTGTGGATCGTTTGACACTGGTTGCGAGACACAAAAAGCCCCCGCAAAACATCACCAAAGACGGATCGTGGCTGTAATCACGGGGGAGTAATTAGACTTCATTTTATGGAATCGTGCGCTGTCTGTCAACGCTTATCCTAAGGAGTATCGGCATCGAGTTCGCGATGGGCGTCATCTCGCCAAACGGCTGTGCTTGGTCCGCGGAACCCAATGTATAATTTGAACGCATCACATCCTTGCTTGGGCGGTTAGCTCAGTTGGTTAGAGCGCGTCGTTGACATCGACGAGGTCGGAGGTTCGAATCCTCCATCGCCCACCACTGCTTGGGTGACTGTGTTCATTAACGCAAAGCTATATCAACCTTGATCGTGAACATGAGCTCCGGGCAAAACATCGGTTTAGGGATAGGCATCGGGGTTGCCCTAGGTGCTGCAATCGGTGTTGCAATCGGAAACGTCGGCGTCGGAGTGGCGATCGGGATTGCCATTGGTGCGGCATTGGGAGCGGCCCGCAACCGAAGCAAACGCTAAGAGTGAAATATTATCGAAGTTGCAGGGACCAAAGCATGTCCACTGCGTCATCGCCGCCGGTCCCGAACTACATCTCGCGTATGAAACGTTCTGATCCATCGCAGAAGAACCGCCCACACGATTCAATTGATTAACAAGAACACAACGCGATATCCGCTTTACGAGGGCGACCGTACACGGCGTCGCACCCTCACTATCTAGGCGCGGGTCCGTCAACTCAATCCCAGGCCTGCGCCGATCCCCCGATACTCAGGCGACGAACCGCGCGTTCTGCATCGCTGATTCACACCACAGTTGCACGTCGTTCAGCCGCGTCGCCATCCGCGTCGATATTACCGAAAAAAGCAGGCCAACAAATGGCAGAAAACGACCTACAAGCTGTCAAAAGATCCAAGCGACCGCGTTTCCGAGACCTCAGCCCTGAAGAGCAGTCCGATTACCGAGACGCGTTGCGGCACTCCGCTGCACACGTGCTAGCAGAAGCGGTACTGAAGCTCTTCCCGGAAGCTAAGTTGACCATCGGGCCGCCGATACGCGACGGTTTTTACTATGACTTCGATGTTGCACGCCCATTCACTCCTGAAGACCTTGAAGCGATAGAAGTTGAGATGCGGGCCTCGATCAAGGCCAATACTGCGTTCGTGGAGCGTGAAGTGTCGCGCGAAGAAGCACGCGATCTCGTAATCGACAATCCATACAAACTGGAAATCATCGAAGGGATTCCTGAAGATGAGCGTGTCACCTTCACGAGCCACTCCAACGGCGCGTTTGACGATCTGTGTCGTGGCGGACACGTCGATACAACTGGACAGATAGCCGCGTTCAAGCTTTTGTCGAGTGCTGGTGCGTATTGGCGCGGCAGTGAAGCTAACCCGATGCTTCAGCGAATCTACGGCACCGCTTGGGAAGCTCGCGACAAGATGCGTGTCTATCTCAAACAACGCGAACAGGCGCAGCAACGGGACCACCGACGTCTGGGCGCGCAGATGGGGCTGTTCTTCTTCGATCAAGTTGCTCCTGCTAATCCCTTCTTCCGTCCAAAAGGCGCGTTTGTATACAACAAGCTGGTCGAATACGTCCGAGGGCTCTACGAACGTTACGGATACGAAGAGGTGATAACCCCGCAACTCTTCAAAACCGACCTGTTCAAGACGTCTGGACACTACGACAACTACATCGAAAACATGTACATGTTGCAGATCGACGAGCAAGAGTATGGCATGAAGCCGATGAACTGTCCATCGCACGCCGTACTTTACTCCAAATCCCTGCACTCCTATCGTGACTTGCCAGTTCGCTACGCCGACTTCGGTCGGCTGCATCGTTACGAATTGTCGGGAGTCACGCAAGGCTTGACGCGCGTCCGATCTTTCTCGCAAGACGACGCACACATATTTTGTCGGGAAGATCAGATCGCCGATGAGGTCAACGGCTTCATCGACATGCTCAACGAGAGTTACCAAGTGTTCGGCTTCGACTCGACGCGCTTCGTCCTCTCGCTGCGCCCTGAGAAGCGCGTGGGTTCTGACCAACTTTGGGACAGCGCCGAATCGGCGCTTGCAGCAGTGCTAGATGAACGCGGCGGTGAATACGAATCTGCCGAAGGTGAAGGCGCATTCTACGGTCCCAAAATCGACATGTTCGTGCCCGACGCGCTTGGACGTGAATGGCAGTTAGGCACCGTACAGATCGACTTCAATCAACCGGAAAGATTCGACTTGCAGTATGTCAACTCTGACAGCGAACGTGAGCGTCCGGTGATGATCCATCGCGCCATGCTAGGCTCTTTGGAACGTTTCATCGGTGTCTTGATCGAACATCTCGGCGGCAACCTCCCGCTCTGGCTAGCACCGACGCAGGCGATGATGGTGCCGATCGCCGATCGCCACAACGATTACGCATACGCGGTGGCGGCTCGGATGCGGAAATCTGGCCTGCGCGTGGAAGTCAATTCTGCTAGCGAACGCATGAACGCCAAGATTCGCAATGCCCAGCTGCAGAAGATCAACTACATGCTGGTAGTTGGCGACCGCGAGATTGAGGCCGATTCGGCATCGCTACGCACCCGTTCTGGCAAAAATTTGGGTGCGTTGTCGGTGGACGACGTGATTACCAAGCTATCGGCGGAAGCGGATAGCTTGGCGGTTGTGTGAAAGGTGGGGGATCGGGATTGAAAGCCGGCGGAGTGGATGTCGTGTTAGAGCATCAGGGGGGGGGGCTCGCGGCGAATTCCTTGCTAACGCGAGACCTTTGAAAAATCCCGCAGTCGCCAACCAGTCCCCTACGCCTGCTTGCAGTTGGAGAATCAAAGAGGGTCCCAATCGGCGTCCCCCCCCCCTGCGTCTACGCTTCGCAAAGGAGACGGGATTTTTTTTCAAAGGCTCACTTTCGTTGGAATGACGCGCCTTTTGCAAAGGGTTCTTGATAAGGGGAGAAATCGCGCACGTTCCGCCGTGTGATTAGGGAGACTTCAACGTCCAATCTCGTCTCGTACGTCTCTTGCCATCTCGGCGGCCCTGCGGTCTGCTTCTCTCGCCTTTCGCTCGCTGTCCATCCATCCATCTTCGATGTTTCTTTCTCTCAGTCCGGCGAGGGTCAATCGGTTTCCTTTGCGGCCATTGCAGTAGCTGCATAGCAGAACGCGGTTGGTGATGTAATCCGCGCCGCCACTGGAACGCGGTTGTTTGTGATCGAGGTGCATCATGCGGATGTCGTAGCCACGTCCGCACCCGGCGCATATGACTCGCCCACGCCAGTTGCGTTGGGCGTCTGCAAGATACGACTTCACGCGATCATGCGACAACTGCTGATATTTCGGGACACGTTGTCTCGGTCGGAGAACGAGGTCAGGAGCAGCTTCGATACGATTGTCGGTGCGTTCAGGTGGTTCTTGGGTGTAAGTAACCTCTCCGATGCTGAAAAGACGGCCGCTTGAAACTTCCGGCACTGAGAGGAATTCGCGGTCGAGTCGTTCCAGCACCAACCGATGTGCTCCTCGCCAGATGTCGATACCCACCCATTGCCGGTCGAGTCTCTCGGCGGCTACTGGTGTCGTGGCGCAGCCTGCAAAGGGGTCTAGCACGATGTCATTGCGCTTTGAACTCGCTTTGATTATTCGTTCGTAGAGGGTCATCGGCTTCTGCGTAGGGTATCCGGTAGATTCGGATTGATTGCCACGCAATGCCGGGATGTCCCAAACATCGCGCATCCCTACCACTGTGTATGGTCCCCCTTCGTCTTCAAGAATCTCAATGTTGGAAAAGCCATACCTGTGCGTCAGATATGACTTTTCTTTTAGAGGATTGAACGTGTGTCGATCAGACTTGCTGTAAAACAGAATTGTGTCGTGCTTGCGTCCAAACCAACGTCTACTGGTGCCACCTGTCTTGTAGTACCACACGATCTCGTTTCGGAAGTTGTGCTTCCCGAATATGCCGTCCATCAACGACTTGATGTAGGCGTGTGCCGTGTGATCGCAATGGATATATATGGAGCCGTCATCCCGCAAAACCCGATGCATCTCCATAAGGCGGACGACTAGCCAGCATAGAAACGCGCCCATATCGTCGCCGTACGACAATCGAGCTGCCTGTATCACGCCCCACACGCCCGGCCAGTCTTCGTGCATCTCATCCATCCACTCTTCGTGAACGTCGCGGTCCTAACTCCAACGGTCTTGGAACTTCGCCCCCTTGGCTAGGCTTTCCGGTGTGGCGTGGAAGTCGCGGTTTTTGTTGAATGGCGGATCGGTGGCTATGAGGTGGACCGAACCAGAGTTCATGCCCTTGAGAACCGCAAGATTGTCGGTGTGGAATATTGTCCGATTGGCGAAATTAGGAGGATGGTTCATCTGAAGAAGTTTAGATTCGGGTGTTTACTCTCAAAAGGCGAGTTTACACCCAATTGCGCTAATCTCCGATGACCGATGGCGAAGGGCTCGCCTAGCGATACACTGCCATAACTTTTTGGAACGCACCTCTCAGCAAGTCATACTCGGTCTGCCTCGTTGCACCGAATATGAGTGCGCCGCGGGCGAGTTCGCGTTGGTATTCTGCCGTGTCGTTTGGCATCACTGGCGGCTCTACGGCTAATCCACGCGCAATTGCCGCTTCTACTACGCTCTCAATCGCTGATAAGACTTCAGGATGTTCCCATTCGCCGTGAAATCCCATCTTCGCTGATAGGTCGCCAGGGCCGAACACCACGCCATCGACGCCGTCAACATCCATGATGGCACCAGCATTCTCGACACCTAGCGGTGACTCGATTTTTGGCAATATCAGCGTTGCCCGGTTGGATTCCCGGCAGTATCTAGCGACGTCTGATGCATCGTATCCGGAGTTAGCGCTCATCGCTAGACCCCGTTCACCTTCTGGCGCGTATTTCACCCATCGAACAAGGTCTTTGATCTGATCTGTTGTCTCTGAATGAGAAAGGATTATCCCCAACGCTCCGGCATCCAACACTCTCGATACCAACGACCGTTCAGGGGAAATCACCGTAACTACAGGTGCCATGCCGTTGTCGCGGACCATCGTCAGGAACATCGATAGTCTGTCGCTATCGTTCAAGGCGTGCTCTGCATCAACCATCAGCATGTCGAATCGGGCCTTTGCCGCAATCTTTACAATCGAAGGAGTCAGAGCTTCAAAGACGTTGACGCCAAATATCGGTTTTCCAGCCTCTAGCTTCTCTTTAGCGGGATTGACGATAAGCGGTGGTTTTGTTTGCATATTGCTTGCTTATTCCAGGCCGAGCGGCTCTAAGGAGTTTCGGTTGATGATCGCTTCAATCTCAGATTCTGGCACCAGCGGTAGATTATGGTGATGTGCGAATTTTGGAATTGCGCGCAGACCATCAATTGTCTGTTGCGTTGTCCACAGCGGCCAATCCGAGCCTAGCAGCAGCTTGTGTGTAGCCGCGAACTCGTGAAAAACGCGCATTGCTCGCCATGCCATCCATGGTCTCGACGGGACTCCAGAAACATCAGCCCATACGTTCTGATGTTTCCGCACTACTGTCAGGCAATCTTCGTACCACGGATGCGATGTGTGCGCCAGGACCATCTTCAGGTTTGGAAACGCGATCGCTACCTCGTCCATCGCTAACGGATGCGCGTATCTGAGCGGAGCAGATGAATCGACCGACATTCCGGTGTGAAATACTGCCGGTAGCCCATCAGACTCCAAGCGAGCGAATAGGTGGGAAGCAGCATTGCTCAAAGGATCGACGCGTTGGTAGCTGAATGCGAGTTTGATGCCTTTGCATCCTAATTCGCGCACAGCACGGTCGTATTCATCATCGATGTCAGGTTGCTCGGGGTGAAGCGACATAAAGGGGATGAACTTTTGCGGGTCTGACGCCGCGACGCGAGCCGCGATATCGTTCTGGTTCAACCCATGATCCCAGCCTGCGCTCCAATCGACCAACCTCGGAGCGTCGTCAATCGGTTCGGGTGCGACGCCGAACACGATGGAGCGATCAACGACTTCCATCGCAGATGTATAGTCGCTCATCGATCCGGCAAGTTTTACTTCGGCACCGATCAGCGGGTTGGTTTCGATCTCATTGCGAGTGATATCCGACTCATGGGTCGGGATATGCGAGTGGACATCGACGATCATCGTTGTGTGCCTTGGCAACCATTCGATGCAACGAGTTTATCCGCTTGATGAGATACACGCGGGACGGGCCATGCATTACCTCTTGGGATCATCATCGTTGATTTGGTTAAGGAGCCGACCGAGGCATCAATCTCATCATTTCAATCATCCGCATCACAGTTCAGACTCCTTGTGATGCTCTAAAATAGATAGAAACGCATCACTCAGTCGAGAAACGGGATTCATGGCCAAGGACTCTGATATCAAACTCCATCGCGGTCTGCGCGAAATCTACTTCGATCGTACCGAGACCACGTTTATCGACGGCAGCGAAGGAGTGTTGGAGTATCGTGGCTATAGCATCCACGACCTGGCAGAAAAATCTACGTTTGAAGAGACTTCTTACCTGCTTTTGTACGGCGAACTGCCGACGCAAGCTCAACTAGAGGCTTTTGACGAAGAGTTGCGCAGTCAGCGCGAACTCCCAGAGCAGATATTCCCGATCATCGAAACGGTGCAAGATTCCCACCCGATGGATGTGTTGCGGACTGCAGTTTCCGCATTGTCCGCTTTCGATTCTGACAAAGATGCGGCCTGGGATGATGTGGATGCCACGTTCCGCAAAGGCATCCGCATGACGGCACAGGTGCCCACCATCATCACCGCGCATCACAACATCAGACATGGCAAAGATCCGATTTCGCCGAATCCAGATTTGAGCCAAGCCGCCAACTTCTTGTACATGCTGGATGGCGATGTGCCATCGGAAGATGCCGCGCGATTGATGGACCAGGACCTGGTTCTACACGCTGATCATGGCTCCAACGCCAGTTCATTCGCTGCACGCGTGGTAGCGGGTACCAAGGCCGATGCATACAGCGCAGTTTCAGCCGCCATCGGCGCGCTGTCTGGTCCATCGCACGGTGGAGCCGCCGAGAATGTTATGCAGATGGCACGTGAGATCGGAAGTCCGGATAATGCCGAGAATTATGTTCGGGGCCTCTTGCGTGCTCGAATCCCCGTGATGGGATTTGGTCATCGCGTCTACAAGGCCGAAGACCCCCGCGCTCGGCACTTGCGAGAAGGCGTGCGCAGGTTGAGTGAAGAGAAGGGTCAGCCAGAGTGGTACAACATTCTTACAGCAGTTCAAGAGGCGATGTCGCCCTATGCTCGGCGCGGCGTGCATGTCAACGTTGATTTCTTCGCCGGTGTCATCTACTACCTAAACGGTATACCGCAAGACCTCTTCGTGCCGATATTTGCCATCGGCAGAGTTCCGGGTTGGGTCATTCAAGTTGTGGAGCAGTACCGCCGCAACATATTGATCCGGCCGCTGCTCAAATACACTGGCGGTCGCGAGCGCGAATACGTCCCGATCTCCGAACGCAGTTAGAGCACATTTTCGATGCCGCAAGTAGCTACGCTGGCTGGCGCCTGCATTGCTGCTGAGATCCGAGCGCGAGGTCCGATGACATTTGCGCGTTTCATGGAGATTGTGCTCTACGGCGAGCACGGCTACTATACGAATTTACCGGATCCGCGCACTGACTACGCGACATCGCCACAGATGCATACCGCTTTCGGCGCCATGATCGCCAAATGGCTCCTCATCGCCTGGCAAGCGTTGGATGAGCCCGATACCTTCGATGTAGTTGAAATCGGCGCTGGCGACGGGCGATTGTCTCAGGGCATCTTGGATACCTTATCGGCCAACTCGGAGACAGCGGATGATGCCGCGATTCGTTTCGAACGCGCCATTCGATATCGTGCATTAGATATTCGACCTCGTGGCATCGCCAGCGATATCGCTGAGTTGCGCGATTCGGCACCCATAGTCGGCTGCGTAATCAGCAACGAACTACTCGACGCCTTTCCTGCACATCGCTTCCAAAAGTCGAATGGTGAATTGCTGGAGAGCTACGTAGACATGGATGCAGACGACGGCTTCAAGTTTGTTGAACGCGAGGTTTCGACTTCAAGAATCACTGAGCGCGTCGGCGACGTGTTGTCTACTCTGCCTGATGGATATGTAGGCGAGGTGAATCTTGGGATCGATGAATGGGCGTCGGATGTCGGAAAATTGGTGGAACACGGTTACGTGCTTACCATCGACTATGGTCACGGGCGCGATTTGTTGTATCATCCAGAGCGCGTCGGCGGATCCTTGCGTTGCTACCGCGACCACGTGTTAGGTCAAAATCCTTTTCGTGATATCGGACTGCAGGACCTGACCACGCATGTCGACTTCACGGCAGTCGACGATGCGCTCGCGAGGGTGGGTTTTGCTGAGATGATGCCATTGCAAAGCCAACGCAAGTTTCTATTTGATCTTGGCATCGAGGAGCTGATGCGTCAGCTCCGAATAATCCTCTCTAAATCGCGGACCGATTCGGAAATCCAGACTCTCAGTTCCGAACTGCAAGCGTTGAACTCATTGGTCGATCTCCGCGGTCTAGGCAGCTTCAAGGTGACGCAACACGGCAAGGGCGCGCC
Source organism: Dehalococcoidia bacterium (assembly GCA_965242765.1). Classification (GTDB taxonomy): domain Bacteria; phylum Chloroflexota; class Dehalococcoidia; order Lucifugimonadales; family Lucifugimonadaceae; genus Bin127. The sequence continues at coordinate 1,118,070 of CBDESY010000004.1, forward strand.
TAGTTTCTCCTTGCCATACGATTAGAAGAAAGGCAACCCTAAGCAGCGAGCGCATTGAGGATGAACCGACGAACGCCACTTTACGATATCCACGCAGCCAGCGGAGCGCGCATGGTACCTTTCGGCGGATGGGACATGCCGGTGCAATATCCGAATGGCATCATCCACGAAGTGAACCAAGTCCGAAACAACGTTGGCATCTTCGATGTGTCACATATGGCGCGATTCGGTTTCGGCTCGGATATGTCGACTGGCGAAGCCGCTGCCTTGGATGAGGCAATCGGCTCGGATCCGGCTGCACAGTTTCTAGACTCTGTCTTGAGCGTGAAAGCGTCGGGACTGCGCGAGTGGCAAGCTAGATATCACGTTATCTGCGATGAAAACGGCGGCATCATCGATGATGCGATCGTATACAAAATCCCCAATGCCGAAGTTGCGTTCGGAGGGTCTGAGGAACAGCCTCAATCCCCGGCGAAGCAGTCGCGCCACTGGTATCTTCTGGTCGTTAACGCTGGGAACGCGGACACAGATCGAGAGTGGATAGCAGTTAGATTGGGCGAGAGAGGTTGCGTCGTCTTTCAGGACATCAGCGACCAAACGGCAATGGTCGCGGTGCAAGGTCCTAACGCCGTAAAGATGATTGATGAAATCTCCGGCGGAGATGCCGGGGCGATTCGCAGATTCCATTCCGGCATGTTGCATCTCGGGGATATTGCAGTACTGGCGACTCGCACTGGCTACACCGGTGAGGACGGCTTTGAGGTCATCTGCCACGAGCGTTTCTCCGCTGATCTTTGGGAGATGCTGGTAAAACACGGCGCTGCGCCATGCGGTCTAGGAGCTCGGGATGTGCTCAGACTCGAGGCGGGTCTCATGCTTCACGGTTCTGACATGACCATCGAAAACGACCCATACGAGGCCGGACTGGCGTGGACAGTTAAGAACGATTCGACAGATTATGTTGCCGGCAACGCGTTCCGCCGGATCAAAGATGCAGGAACGAAACGCCGCATCGTGGGTTTCGAGATGAAAGGTCGTGGCATCGCGCGCCCAGATCACTTGATCTTCGATGGCGACAAAGAGATCGGCATCGTAACGTCGGGCACTATGTCGCCGACGCTGGGGAAGGCTATTGGCATAGGTTACGTGCCGACGGAGATGGCAAAACCTGGCACTGCGATATCCATTGAAATCCGCGGTCGAAAAATCGATGCCGAGGTGGTGAAGCTGCCGTTTTACAGACGTTCGGCGTGAATAACGAATGCAAATTTGTTACAGTTGAATCGGTCGCAAACACAGATTCCAATCGAGGGAAACCACGTTGTATCCAGATGACTTGAGATATTCATCCGAGCACGAATGGGCGCGAGATGAAGGGGATGGCGTTGTCGAAGTGGGGATCACTCACTATGCACAAGACACACTTGGCGACGTTGTGTTCGTAGAACTCCCGGAAGTGGGTTCGCAAGTCGCGCAGTTCGACAAGTTCGGCGAGATCGAATCGGTCAAGGCGGTGAGCGATCTTTTCACGCCTGTCAGCGGCACAGTGGCTGAGGTTAACGCGCAGCTTGAGCAATCTCCCGAACTGGTCAACTCTGCCCCATATGGCGACGGTTGGATCATGAAGATCAAACTCGATGATCCATCAGAGCTGGAGTCGTTGATGGATGCTGCGACCTATTCATCGACTTTGGATTGATCGAATGACCGATGACATGTCCTCACCGCACCCGTTTATTCCCAATACGCCATCGGAACGCGACGCTATGCTGGCAACTATCGGAGTTGCCGATTTCGGTGCGTTGATCACTGACATTCCCGAGCAGCACCGAAATCCAAAATTGGATCTCTCTGCCTCCGCTTCGGAACTTGAAGTGGCAACCCGTATGCAGGCGCTAGCGGGGTTGAACCTAGACGCAGGCTCACACCCTTCCTTCCTCGGTGCTGGCGCATATCGGCACTTCATACCCTCAACAGTGGCGGCCGTATTGCAACGCGGCGAGTTCGTCACTTCGTACACGCCATATCAACCAGAAGCTGCCCAGGGAGTGTTGCAAAGCGGGTTCGAGTTCCAATCCGGCGTCGCGCAGATCTTCGACATGGAAGTTGCCAACGCCGGGATGTACGACGGGCCAACCGCGTTTGCAGAAGCTGGATTGATGGCGGCACGCGTCAGTCGCCGCAAACGCATCCTGATATTAGACACCGCCGACAAACGCCTATTTGAGGTAGCTGAGGCATACACCCGATACCAGAGCGTCGAAATCGAGCCCATAACTTTTGACCGAGTGCTGAGTGGCGATGTGCCAGAAGATGCCGCCTGCATCGCCTTCCAATCTCCTAACTTCCTGGGACGCATAGAAGACGTGCAATCAATCACCGATGCCGCGCATGCCGTTGGCGCATTGTCGGTTATGCACACCTATCCCATCGCACTAGGCATGTTCAAGCCGCCTGGAGCGTTTGGCGTCGATATCGCTACCGCTGAGGGCCAACCCTTGGGTGTGCCGTTGACGTTCGGAGGGGCATACGTTGGACTTCTTACCTCCAAACAACGATTCATCCGTCAACTTCCGGGACGTATCATCGGCAAGACTACCGATACTGTAGGCCGCACCGGTTATACTCTTACGCTCCAAACTCGTGAGCAACACATCCGACGCGAACGTGCGACCTCCAACATCTGCACCAGCACACAGCTCATTGGACTGATGGTAGCCGTGTATTGTGCCACGATGGGTCCGAGCGGTCTGCGCAAAGTGGCTGAGTTGTCGTATCACAAGGCACACTATCTCGCCGATGCCATCGATGCCCTGCCAAATTGGCGTGTATCTGCAGGCAACGGCTCAACGTTTTTTAACGAATTCCCGGTTCAATGCCCCATCGCCCCAAGCGAAGTGAATCGTATTTTGAATGAACAAGGGATCATCGGCGGATTGGATATCTCAGATGTCATGCCGAAGGGGATGCTGTTCTGCGTAACCGAGATGAACAGCCGACAACAGATCGATCAACTCGTGGATGCCCTGTCTGAGATCGGTGCTGGAGGGTCGATATGAGCCAAGAAGTTGCCGCTAACTCCAGCGTAGCCGATATGTCGGACCGACGTTTGCTTATGGACCGATCGGTTGTCGGACGGCGTGCGATAGATATGCCGGATGCCGATGTGCCGCTGGCTTCCCTGCCCGTATCGGAGATGCTGCGAGGCGCTGATGATCTGCAGTTGCCCGAAGTGTCGCAGCTCGAGGTGATCCGGTACTTTACGCTCTTGAGTCGTCTCAACTTTTCTATCGACACCAATTTCTATCCGCTCGGGTCTTGCACCATGAAGTACAACCCGAAGCTCAACGATCAGATGGCGGCACTGGCGGGTTTTGCCGATATCCACCCGCTACAAGAGGTTTCCGGAGTGCAGGGTGCGCTGGAAGTGATGTACGAGCTGCAATGTTGGCTCGGCGAAGCAACGGGTCTGCCCGGGGTAGCATTGGCTCCACTTGCCGGGGCGCAAGGCGAATATGCGGGACTTCTGATCGCGCGCGCCGCGTTGGAACAGCGAGGCGAAGGTCATCGCAACGTCGCACTGATACCGGACTCTGCCCATGGCACCAATCCTGCTTCAGCGGCAATGGCCGGATTAGATGTAGTTGTAGTTAAGACGGATCAATTCGGAAACGTCGATGTCGAAGACTTGCGTCAAAAGGCTGATACAAACACCTGCGTCTTCATGCTCACAATCCCGAGCACCTTAGGATTGTTTGAGCCTAATATCGTCGAAATCGACAAGATCATCCACGATGCCGGCGGCATCGTTTATGCAGATGGCGCCAACTTGAACGCGCTGTTAGGGCTCGTGAAACTCGGGGATTTGGGCATCGACGTCTGTCACTCGAATCTGCACAAGACATTCTCTACGCCACATGGCGGGGGTGGACCGGGTGCTGGACCGGTGATGGTAACGGCTGAGTTAGCCCAATTCCTACCAGAACCGGTGGTGACCAAACAGTCATCGTCGCAAGATGCATTCTGTCTTTCCAGACCTGAAAACAGCATTGGCAAGATCAACGGGTTTCACGGTTCGTTCTCCATCTTGGTGCGCGCTTACACGTACATGCTTGCACTAGGCGGGGACGGCTTGCGTGCTGTATCTGAGAATGCCGTGATCAATGCCAACTATCTGCAGTCAAAACTGCGTGACCGCTACGATCTTGCCGTAGACCGCATCTGTATGCACGAGACGGTGTTGAGCGGCAAACGACAGGCCGATCGCGGAGTGCCGGCCCTGAATATAGCCAAACGTCTGCTGGACTACGGCATCCACGCGCCTACTATGTACTTCCCGCTTATCGTGCCTGAAGCTCTGATGGTAGAGCCTACGGAGACGGAATCGAAACAGACTCTAGACCGCTTCGTCGCCGTTATGGAAGCGATTGATGATGAGATCGATGCCGATCCCGAAACCGTTCTGCACGCGCCTCACACCTTGCCCAACACTCGTTTAGACGAGGCAACCGCGGCGCGGCGCCCGGTGCTACGGTGGGCGTCTGATTCTAGTTGATAGGACATGTTGCAGCCAGGTGGAGGGGTGCGACCATTGTCTGAACTGTGATGGGAATGATTTCAATGATGTGAATGATTCCCCGACGACTATCCACTACGTGATGCCTTTGCAAAATGCCGTCTTCGCCACCCAGTCTCCTCACCCTGCTTGGAGAGGGGAATCGTCCCCGTACTCCTTCCCTCGGCTTGCAGGGGGAGAATCAAAGAGGGGTCCCAAGCGGCGATACCTCCTGCGTCTACGCCGCGCTTCGACGCGTCCCCCTTGCTCCGCAAAGGGAGCGGCATTTTTCAAAGGTCTCACTTTCGTCGAAATGCCTAGAGTTATGCAAGGGTCCCACGTGGAGGAGAGGGAATTTGGATCTCCACTTGTTGCGTCATATGTGAGGAAAGAGAGGTCTCATCATAGCCGCCACCACATCACAAGCTCATTGCCATCCTCTGCTAATCTGAATGAGATATCGAGAATTCGACGCGCAAGTCCCTTCTATGCCGATTAACGAAACTCAACTGAACGGACGCATCGCCACGCTGCTAGACCGCATGAATGTGCGCTGGCACGCGTATGGCGAAACACAGGGCGTATTCAAGGGTAATCAGCGACAGCCAGACGTTCTGGTTTACCAACAAGGCGGACGACCAGTCATCGTCGAAAATGAGTATCTGCCTGCCCGAACAGTTGAACCTGAAGCTATTTCAAGACTAGGCGAGTTACTTGATACCAACATTCTCAACTTGTCCGGCAAGATCAACGCCGTAGTCGGATTGAGGTCGCCATTAGCGCTGAGGGCGTGCCGAAGCCACGACGCGGTTGACGCACTGTTAAGCGATGGCGTCCAACTCGAATATGCCCTATACACTGGTGCTTCGCCTAATGAGTTTAGTCGATTCCCGAAAAGCGGTTTCATTCCCGGCACTATCAAGGATCTGGCAGGATTCATCAGTTATGCGTCGGTTCCTGAGGATGCCATAGAAAAGGCAATCGACATCCTCATCGATGGTCTAGACAGGTCGGCCTTTGTTCTGCGCCAGGCCTGTGAACTTAGTGAAAGCGCCAGAGAAGGCATCAGCAAGGTTTTGCAACAGGAATACAGCGATCAAACGTTGCGTATGGCCGCCGCAATCATGGTCAATGCGATCATCTTCCATCTGAACTTGGCAGGGCGGCACGGTGTCCCAAATTTCAGCGACACCAGGGTTGAAGGCATTCCGATTTCAGGCGATGTTCAGGTTCAATGGCATCAGATCCTTCAAATTAACTACTGGTCGATATTCAAGATCGCCATTGATCTTCTTCAGTCAATAGCATCGCCGCGACATGCGTCTCAAGCATTGCATGCCATGGTGCAAGCCGCTGAAAAGATCGCGGCTCTAGGCGTTGCGGGGTCACACGATCTGATCGGCGTAGTGTTTCAACGATTAATCTCTGATCGCAAGTATCTAGCAACCTTTTACACACGTCCGGAGTCGGCTACTCTGCTAGCACATCTCGCGATCCCAGACGACGGTACTTGGGATGATGCGGATCGCGTCAAAAACTACCGCGTCGCCGACTATGCGTGTGGCACCGGCACTCTGATTCATGCTGCATATCGCCGGATCAATCAACTCCACCTGTTGTCTGGCGGGCAGCCCGAAAAACTCCATGCGCACATGATGCAGGAATCGTTGACTGCGTGCGATGTCGTGCCATCAGCGGTACATTTAACCGCTTCGATGCTCTCCTCTTCGCATCCGTCAGAACGCTATGAATCTACCCGCACCATAGTCACGCAGTATGGCAAGACTGAAGATGGCGGCATATCGATCGGCTCTCTAGACCTTCTGGCGTCGAACGGTGAGGTCAAGCCGCTGATTGCGCTGCACAGCGGTACTGCGGTGACTGCAACTGGCGGACAGAGCGCGGCGGCCGCAGTCGAGATGCCTCAATTCAGCCAAGATTTGGTAATCATGAATCCGCCGTTTACTAGCGGCGGATCTGACTACACGGCCGGCAACCCTGCTGGTTACAACAAGAAGCAGTTCCACGGGTTAGGGAACGATTGGGACACTCAGGAGAGTATGTTCAAACTAGCCAGGAAATACGCCGAAGGTACGTGTGCCCACGGTTATGCGGGGATTGCATCATGGTTTGTGGCATTGGCAGATCGCATGGCCAAGAGCGATGGCACCATAGCGTTAGTGCTACCCATGACTGCGCTTCAAGGATCGAGTTGGCAAAAAGTCCGTCAACTGATCACGAGAGACTACGGTGAAGTGATCGTGATTACGATTGCTGTATCCGAGCAATTTGCTCAGTCTTTTTCGGCAGATACTGGGATGGCTGAAACACTTCTTGTAGGACGAAAGTCGAAGCGAAAACACGACGGTCGTGGCACCTTTGTCTCGCTCAATCGTCGCCCTAGAACTGAAATGGAGGCGATAGAAGTAGCCAAGTCGGTTCATGTCTCATTATCCTCGTCGCATCAGAACCAATTGGAGGGAGGCCCGTTTGGTGGGTTCCCGATCGACGTTGGCGAGGAACGCATAGGCGAATCCATCAATGCACCTTTAAGCAAACAATTGCCTTGGTCATCTGCGGGGATCTCAGATTTCTCATCAGTTCAATCCGTTTATCAACTTTCGAGGGGGCGAATATGGTTGCCACAAATGTCGAATTATCTGGATCTGCTGATCCCCATGGCGGCAGTGGATGAGATTTGCCGCATCGGTCCCATAGACAACAACATCGTTGGCAATGGGAGCCAAACAGCATTCTTGCGCGATCGGCACCTGTCATCAGTACCTACTTACCCGATGCTTTGGAGCCACAACGCGCAGTCAGAAAATCGCTTGATCGTTGCGCCAGATAGCGAAGGCAGAGTCAAGTCAGGTAGAGCTGCACGTGCGGCGGAGATTTGGGATGCTCGAAGCTACGCGCACCACAACCGGGATTTCAGGTTCAACTCTCAACCTCTGGCGGTTGCATTTACTCAAGAGCGCACAATTGGCGGGAGAGCCTGGCCAAACATACAGTTCAAAAGACGAGAACACGAAATAACCTACTCGCTATGGGGAAACTCAACCTTGGGATTGGTCAGCTATTGGTGGCACTCGAGCCGTCAGCAGGCTGGAAGAGGCAGCATGCCCATCACCGCAATCCGCACCATGCCCACGTTGGATGTCACCAAACTCTCCGACGCGCAGGTGCACACGGCTGAGAAGATATTCGACGAAATCAAGGGGTTCGAATTCCTGCCGGCGAACGAGGCGTATCGCGACGATACCCGTAAGTTGCTGGACAGGCGCGTCCTAATCGATCTGCTCGGATTTCCCGAGTCGATCTTAGAGCCTCTAGATGTACTTAGACTGAAATGGTGCTCAGAACCAAGCGTCCATGGCGGGAAGAGCACCAAGCCATAGCAGCAAACGATCGACTAAAGGTTCTGGGACATGCGCGCCAATGAACACATAAAGTACGAACCGGATGACGCGCCACCTCATCTCTTAACGTTGGGCGTCGCGACTCAAGGTGCCGTCGTCGCGTTGTCGAACACGGCGACCTTGGTGACGATATTTGCCGTGGCTTCAGGTGGGAGCGAAGACTATTTGTCTTGGGCGATGTTCGCGTCGCTGGTGATCGCCGGGTGTGCCACCGCCTTCCAAGCTGCCAAACTGGGTCGCCTGGCACCGGGACACATACTTCTGATGGGGCCGGGATCGCCCTTTATGGCCGTATGTGTGCTAGCCGTCGTCGAAGGCGGTTTGGCAGCGATGTCGAGCCTGATAGTGGCGGCAGCGTTTGTCCAGTTCGCCCTCGCGTTTTGGCTCGCGCAGCTCCGGCGGATCATCACACCTGTAGTTTCGGGTGTGGCGTTCATGTTGATTTCGGCGTCGGTGATGCCGATTGCCATCGCTAGATTTGATGATGTCCCGGGAGGACTTGCTGATATTGCTGGACCGGCGACAGGCGCAGCCGCGCTGGCCGCAGCCGCGATTCTCATGCTTCGCGCCTCGGGAATTATGAGGCTGATGGCATTTCCAATCACTATCCTCGCGGGATGCGTCGTCGCCGTTCCTCTAGGCGTGTACTACTTTCAACCGGTGCTTGATGCCCCGTGGTTCGGACTGCCGAGATTCTCGGCATGGCCTGGGTTCAGCAACGTGTTGGATCAGGAGTTTTGGGCACTTTTGATCGTGTTCGCTATCGTTAGTTTGGTGGTGGGAATCAAGGCCAGCAATGAAGGCGCCGTGATTCAACAGGTATCTAGGCGCAGACCGCGCGCCGTGGACTTTCGCGGTGTTCAAGGGACTCTCAACGTTGGCGGTTTGGGCACACTCCTCTCTGGCATCGCTGGAACACTTCCTACGATCATCTACCTTCCTTCGTCCATCGCACTAATCGACTTTACCGGCATGGCCGCCCGTCGAGCTGGGTACGTCATCGGAGCGATGCTGGTGGTACTCGCTTTGTTGCCCAAGATAGTTGCGATTCTGCTAACCATCCCGCGTCCAGTCACTGGCGCGCTCCTTATGGTGGTGATGGGCCTACTGTTTGTTGAAGGCATCCGCACCATCCTCCAAGACGGTTTCAACCAACAAAAGGCCGTCATTGTCGGACTGTCGCTCTCCATCGGCATCGGATTGCAGACGCACGACATCCTCGGGTCCACTCTGGGTAGTCCGTGGGGCGTTGCGTTTGGAAACAGCGTAGTGGTCGGCGTTCTAGCCGCGGTTTTGATGTCAATATTGCTGGAATTGACGGCTCCCAGACGCCGACGTTTGGAGACTGAACTGGACATCTCGGCTCTAGGCGACATACAGGAGTTCGTGCGGGGGTTGGCGTCTAAGTCGGGATGGAGCCCGGAATCGACGGCGCGCCTGTCCTCGGCAAGCGAGGAGACGTTGTCCAGCATATTGCAACTCCGCGACGACTATACGTCAGATAAAACGCCAAAGCTGGTAGTCATCGCGCGTCCTGCGGCCCGCAATATGGAGATGGAGTTTCTGGCCGTGTTTTCGGAAGAGAACATCGAAGACCGTATCTCATATATGAGCGAGCAGGCAGAGACGCCAGAAGTGAGCGAGCTGTCATTCAGGCTGCTCCGACATTACGCGTCATCGGTGCGTCACCGGAAGTACCACGGGATCGACATCGTAACCGTGCGGGTCGACGCATGAACTGATGGACGGAAGACTAGCCTGTAGTGTGTGGTATCCTGCTATCATGCAGTCGATGCATAATCTGTTTGTCTGGAGGTCCGAGTGCCGATTTCACACTTCCACAAGCAGAGTAAAGAAAAGAAGAGAGGTGCTGCATGGCAGGATACTTGATCGCAGAACTCAACATCACCGACCAGGATCGGTTCGCTGAATTTGCCGAAAAGATCGTCGAGCTCGTTGAAGCTTTCGACGGCAAGTATCTTGTGCGCGGCGGCAAAACGGAAGTCGTCGAGGGAGACTGGGCACCTCAACGGGTGGTCGTCATCGAGTTCGACAGTTATGAACGAGTCCAGGATTTAGTCAACTCGCAGGAATATGAAGATCTCGCGAAAATACGCTCGACTAGCAGCGTATCTAGCACGATAATCGTCGACGGTGTGTAGCGCAGATTCCGAATCATTGTCGAATCGGCTGTTTCGACCATCCAGCGACAGTGACGCATAGATGCGCAACGGCACAAGCATTATCACGCGCCTATTTTGGACGCATGATTCGTATAGCAACTCCCCATTGATGGTGTATATTTGCACCTCATGAAGCGGCGCACGAGACAAACATAGCCTTGTGGCACCAAAGCTGAAACGGAGCAGGTACATGTACGTAGGCACACAGGTCGGATCTAGGGACGATGAAGACCTCAAACAGTGGGCGCAACTCGGAGTCGTAAATGTCTGTGCCGACCCACGCGAAGGCAATGCTCACAGCTGGACACGCGATGATCTTGCGCGTTGGCGTGAGCATGTGAACTCCTTCGGCATCGAGTTGGACATGATTCAGCTGCCGCTGTCGTCTACTCCAATCGAAATAGCCGAATCCCCGAGCATCATGCTTGGAATCGACCCAGATCGAGACCGTGAGATCGAGGTGGTTAACAACCTGATTGAGAACTGCGCCGCGGTTGGCATTCCTGCTGTCAAGTACAACATGAATCTCATCGGGATCCCGCGTTCCGAGCGCGAATCTGGGCGTGGCGGTTCAAGCAACTCCACGTTCCGATACGAAAAGGTGAAGCACGAAGATGCTCCCGGCATCGCTGGTGAAGTCTCCGAAGACGAGTTTTGGGAACGCATCGACTACTTCTTGGAACGCGTAGTGCCTGTTGCCGAAGCGAACAAGGTTCGATTGGCCTGCCATCCGCACGACCCACACACGCCGGACGGTTTCCGCGGCGTAACCCGTGTCTTGGGCACGCCAGACGGGCTCAAAAAGTTCGTCCATATGCATGAAAGCCCATATCACGGTCTCAACTTCTGTCAAGGCACTGTGTGCGAGATGCTCGACGATCCGGGCGAAGAGATATTCGACATCATCCGCTACTTCGGCACTCGTGACAAAATCTTCAATCTGCACTTCCGCAACATCCGGGGGCGCAAACTCGATTTCATGGAGGTATTCCCGGATGAGGGTAGCATCAACATGTTTGAGTGCATCAAGGTGTACCAAGAGGTTGGTTACAAATATATGGTGATGCCGGATCATGTGCCACACATTGCCGGACGCGATCCGCAAGGCACTGCTTTCGCATTCGCGTATGGCTACATCACTGCTCTGTTGCAGGCTATCGACGAGCCACGGAATCAGCCTTGGGTTACCAAAGGTCCGTAATTTTCCGCTTTGGATAACGAATACACCATCGCCATTTTCATCGCCGCGGCTACAGTCGTAGTCGCGATTCTGATGCAGATCGCGCTCAAGATCGTCAAAGGGCGTATTCGTGCGGTTTCTCCAGACTCCCCCAAGCTGCTGGTTCTGGAAGCGATAGATGGACCGGCGGTTTTGATGTTGCTCTTGGCCGGCGGCACATATTCGGGATCACTGGCGGTAGAGCATTGGCAGATCGGTCAAAACATCGATGCGGACATGGCGCAGTTGGCGCGTCGTGCCGGTGCTGTCGCGATTATCGGTGTCGGTGCATTTCTTTCCACCCGCATCGGATCATTGATGCTTGATTGGTACGCGCAGAGAGTAGCAAACACCACATCTACCCATCTGGATGACCAACTGATTCCTTCATTCAAGCGGATGCTTCCAATACTCGTCTGGTCACTGGCAATCCTGTGGGGGCTCGCCATATTCGAGATTGAGATCAGTCCGTTGCTTGCGACTCTCGGTATCGGCGGCATTGCCATCGCTTTGGCGGCGCAACCGACGCTTTCCAACTATTTTGCTGGGACCTATGTGATTTCGGAAGGCGAGATCGAGCCGGGAGATTTCATCGAGATTGAGGGCGGCCCTTCGGGTTTCGTAGAAGACATCTCGTGGCGTAGCACCAAGCTAAGATCGCGCTTCAACAACCTCATCATCATTCCCAACTCGATGATGTCCGACAATATGATCACGAACTACTCGCGTCCGGCATTAGCTATGAATGTGATCGTGAACGGTGGAGTCAGCTATTCATCGGATCTTCAGCAGGTGGAAGACATACTTATGGATGTCGCGCGCCAGATCGTTATCGAATCTGAGCACGCGGTGACCGAAACCGAGCCGCGGTCCGGATTCAGCAACTTCGGCGACTCCAACATCGATTTCTGGGTTTTTATACAGGCGACCGACCGTGCAGGTTCGTTTCAACTCAAAAGCCAGCTGATTAAAGAGATACACCGACGCTTCAACGAAGCTGGCATAGTAATCAACTACCCGATGCGCCATCTGGTGGTCGACGAATCGCCTGAAGATGAAACGGGGGCGGATGCTGAGAAGGGTGAAGAGCCTACCGTACCGGAGAAGATAGTGGAGTTGGTTCGAGAGGGGTAGTGGAGTTTCTGACTGCCACTGTGAGTTGGTTCAAATCGCAATGTCCGGGCGATTTTGCTTGCCACCAGCGAAAATTCCTGATGCTCCTCAGCTGAAGTGAGAGCGGCCATGCAGTATCGTTGTATGTAGATGCTTCACTCCATCAACAACATCATGCCCATGCCTCGCATCCGCAGCATCATCTTGCTGATGGGCGTTGCCGCCGCTTTGCTTACTGGGTTCGTGGCGTATGCGCAGCCGCTGACTCTCACTTCCGGGCCTTACGAAATTGTTGCCGATGAGAATGTCGGCGACTACCGTGTCATTGTTCATCAATCGCCAGCACGCGTCATCGTGGGAACGCTGACCTACGCAGTTCAAGTCCGCACGAAAGTTGACGATGCGAATATTCCTGACGCAGTGGTGAAGGTTTACGCCACGCCATCGGAACAAGGTGCCAAACAAGTGGCTCCGGCACTCAACTCTCCAGCCGATCGTGAATACTACGTCGGACGATTAGAGATAGAAGAGGTCGGCGTGTGGGCGATCGATGTTGTAGTCGAACACCCAGAGTTTGGCGACGAGAGACTGACGCTGGTTGCTGAAGTTCATGACCGTGCGCGCGGTGGCTCTAACCTGATCTTCGGCACCTTTCTTTGGGTGCTGGTGTCGTTCGTATTTGTAGGCGTCACTTGGTATCTGGTGCGGAAGTCTAAACAGGCGCAGACCAAGCTCGAGCACATCCGTAGATCTCAGAACAGCTGAACCGACAGATTGAGAGGTAGAGGTAATCGATGTCTCACATCGCCAACATAAGGGTCCGACACGTCTTCGGCACTATCGAAACAGAGGGCGAATTTTGGGAAGAACGCCTCGTCATGCCGCTTGACGTCTACGAAGAGTTCAGATCATCCAAACGTCGAACCAGCGTAGTTACTGCACAATCCTCGCTTAATCGAATGGAGCATGACGCTTATTTCATCCAGATCGAGACGGATGATGGCGCGGTGGGCATCGGCGGACCGGTAGATGAAACCGTTGCTTTTCTGGTCTACAAACAGCTTGCACCCTTGCTTTTGAACCGGGACCCTATGGCTACAGAATTCATGTGGGACGTCATGCATCGTTCTCAAGTTCACGGTCGGCATGGTGAAGCGATGATGGCGATCTCCGTAGTCGACTGTGCGTTGTGGGACCTCAAGGGACGTGTGCTTGGTGTGCCGGTTTATACATTGTTGGGCGGTCCGACACGCGATGCCGTTCCGGCTTATGCATCGATGTTGGGGTTCAACGTTACCGACATGGGTTTGGTGCGCGAACGCGCGGCATGGGCAAAATCACTTGGATACACCGCGCAGAAGTGGTTCTTCAGGCATGGGCCGATGTCTGGGCATGAAGGATTGAAAGCCAACATAGCGATGGTGGAGACGTTGCGCGACGAACTCGGCGCTGGCTACGACATAATGCTCGACTGCTGGCAATCGATGGATGTCAACTACGTGGGAAAACTCGCCCGTGCTATCGAAGACTGCACGCCACGCTGGTTGGAAGAGGTGGCAATGCCGGACCGCATCGATTCATATCGCAAGATTCGTGAGAAGACGAACATCCCGATATCTGGCGCTGAGCATGAGTACACCAGATGGGGCTTCAAACGCTTCATCGACGCTGAAGCGTTGGACATCCTGCAGCCTGACATCTACTGGGCCGGTGGCATTTCAGAAACGCTAAAGATCATGGCATTGGCGACCGCGGCTGACCTGATCACTATCCCGCATGGACACTCTTCGCCGGCCGGTATCCACGTGTCGGTCACGCAATCCCCGATACATACGCCGTATCAAGAATTTCTGATCAAATGGAATCTAGTGCATCAACATTTCCTAGCCGATCCCATCAAACCGATGAACGGCATGATCGGGTTGCCATCTGCATCGGGCATCGGTATGGACTTGGATGAGGATAAGATCGAGCGAGAGGAAGTGCCGAGGTGGTAAGTAGAGCCGCATTTTTCGTATCATCAAAGTAAGCCGAATGATCTGGGCCGTTCGTGTGGTTTCTTATGGGATTCGGTCGAAACCGTGAATTCATTTGGAGGAACTAGTATGAACGCACAAAGCACTCCTCACCCAGGCGAGTATGTTCGAGAAGACTGCATCGAACCGCTGGGGCTCAGCATCACCGCAGCAGCGCGTGCTCTAGGAGTCAGTCGCAAGCACTTGTCGGATTTGGTGAATTGCAAGCCTGGAATATCGCCTGAGATGGCGATTCGTTTGTCCAAGGTATTCGGTGGCGAGGCGCGCAGTTGGTACCTTCTTCAAGCCGAATATGAAATGGATCGGATGGCAGAAAGAGCCGACGAAATACAGTTGGAACGCTTGTACGATCCGGTATGATGGCAACCTACAAACCGAACATGAAATGAGAAAACTATGGCAAAAGGCAACAAAGGTGGCGGTAGCAAAGGCGCATCTAATCCCAACTGGCCAAGCACGACGGGCAATCCGAGCGGCGGTGGCAGAGGGAACAATCCACCTAAGAAGTAACGCTCGCAAGCCTTACTTTTCATGAATCCGTATGTGCGGTTCGCGAACCGCCCATACGTGTTTCTTCAAAATGACGGAATACCCAAAGCAAGCTTAAAACGCTTATATTTCATCTTCTCATCACACAGCAGCTCAGTCTCATCCAACAAACTTCTCAATCACCAGACAGGCGTTCTGACCGCCGAATCCGAAGCTGTTCGACAGTGTCACGTTGACTTCGGTTTCGCGTGCTTGGTGCGGGATGTAGTCGAGGTCACATTCAGGGTCTGGCGTGTCCAAGTTGATCGTGGGATGTAGCACTTGGTCTTGGATGCTGCCGATACATGCCATCGCTTCCATCGAGCCAGATGCTCCGAGCGAATGCCCAATCATCGATTTCGTGCTACTGACCGGGACGTTGTACGCGTGATCGCCGAACGCCCTTTTAATCGCCAGAGTTTCCGATTTATCGTTAAGTGGCGTGGATGTGCCGTGCGCGTTGATGTAGTTGATGTCCTCGATGTTGCGCTCCGCGTCTGCTAAAGCCAACTTGATTGCCAACGCTGCGCCCTTGCCCTCGTCGTGCGGCTGAACCAGATGATAAGCATCGGATGATACGCCCCACCCAGTGACTTCGGCGTAGATTTGTGCCCCACGTTTCTTGGCGTGGTCCAAACTTTCCAGCACGAACATCGCAGAGCCTTCTGCCGGTACGAAACCGTCGCGGTCGGCATCAAATGGTCGTGAAGCCTCTTGAGGTGGGCAATCACGGGTAGATAATGCGTGGATGGTGGAGAATCCGCCCATGCCCAATTCGCAGATGCCGGCCTCGGCGCCTCCAGTAAGGATGACATCTGCCGCTCCACGCCGTATCACTTCTACAGCCTCGCCGATAGCCTGAGTGCTTGCTGCGCAAGCGGTCACACAGGTATTCGTATAACCGAGAAGTCCGAATACTCGACTGACATTGGCGGAACACATATTGACCAGCATGATTGGAACGTAGAACGGGCTGACTCTCAAGGCGCCACGTCGGTTTTTGACTGCTGCTTGTTGATCGGTTTCTGGCAATCCACCGGCACCACATCCGATCAGGACTCCGAGTCGTTCTCGATCTTCGCGATCGAGATCCAATCCCGAGTCTTTGATTGCTTGATCGGAAGCATGTACCGCCAGTTGTGAGAAGCGTCCCATTCTGCGCGCTTCTCGTCTATGGATCAGACCGCCTTCTGTGGGATCGAAGTCTTGCACTTCGCCTGATACTTTGCACGGAAAAGGGGACGGGTCGATTATCGACATTCGACGCGCTCCCGATACGCCGTTCTTGAGATTGTCCCAAAACTCTGATGGCGACTTTCCCAGGCAGGTCATTGCGCCCATGCCGGTGATTACGGCTCTACGTTCGTCTGGATATCTACTCATAGCTCCATTGCGTTTTGTTCATGGCCTCTTTTGAACGATTCTATAAGCAGCAGCGAATCATGCGTTCACATAAGGTTGCATGTATGGTTGCGGAAGGTCATCGTAAAGTTCCGGCTCTATTCCAAGCAGATGCTCCCGCGCCTCAGCAGCTATGAAGAGCGATCCGGTTACAACGATCAATCCGGGTTGATCTAGTCCCTGCGATATTTCCCTCGCCGAATTAAGCGCGGATGCCACATCGAGCTGTTGCTGGCACTCTACACCCGCGCGCGATATCGCTTGTGCGACGCGAGCCGATGCTACCGCTTTGGGATGTCTTGACTGAGTGACGATTGTGGTATGTGCCGATTCAGCGAGTTCGCGCGCCATTGCCATGTGATCGTGGCCTTCGGTTGCACCGATGATCAGGATGTATCTGGTGTCATCAGTTCGTTTGATGATTTGATGGACGGTATTTCTCAGTGCTTTCAATGATGCGTCGTTATGCGCCCCATCAAGGATTGTCAGCGGCCACGATTCGACACCCAGAACCTCGTTACGACATGGCCAACAGGTACTTCCGATGCCTTGTATCGCTGCGTTCAAATCGAATTTGTGCCGAAGTCGATACAGAACATTCAGTGTTGTCGCTGCGGTTCGCGCATTGTCGATCTGGTGTGTGCCAAGCAAGTTAGTTCTGATCGTCACGTCGGTAATGCCTGGATCAGGTGGGATCTGCAACAACGAAGCTGTAGGGTCGTCATCGTTACGTTGGATGCGATTTTGAGGTGTACGCCAACGTTTCATCACGAAGCTCTGTTGAAAATCCGTCTTCAGATCGGTCCCGATTCTCACGACCTTAGATGTTTCGCAAGCGCCAACCACTTCCGATCCCACTACTGCCGCTCGCTCACGTATCACCCGCCAAGGGACTCGGTGGTTTTTAGCAACTACAGTAGGTGCGTTTGGTTTGATGATGCCGGCCTTTTCGCGCGCAATCTGGGAGATTTTGTCCCCGAGTATCTTCACGTGGTCGCGACTGATGGAAGTGATGACGGCGACCTCTGGTTGCACAACGTTAGTGGCGTCTAATCGACCGCCGAGTCCGGTCTCGATCACGGCGATATCGGCATGTTCCCTGAAATGAACGAAAGCCATCGCGGTGAGCATTTCAAATACGCTCACGACTCCGAGGTCGCCTTTATTCTCGATCTCATTGGTGGCTGGCCACAGCGTTTCTATCAAGTCGGCGAACTGAGAACGTGTGATGTTTTGTCCGTTGATTTGGATGCGTTCGGTGAAAGTATGCAGATGTGGCGACGTGTAGAGTCCAGTTTGGAATCCTGCGTTCTGCAGTCCCGATGCGATCATGGCACAGGTGCTTCCCTTGCCCTTGGAACCCGCCACATGCACTACCGGCGTTGCCAGTTGCGGATGCCCCAGCATCTCCATCAGTCGTTCCACTCGGCGCAAGTGCCAATCTGGAGGTTGATTGGCGCGCGACTTGCGTTCGAAATCGGCTAGTGAAAGGAGCTTTTCCACCGCTCGCTTGTAACGATCTGAATCTTGAGGCTTCATGCCGTAAGGGTAACGTCTTGACCGTTACCGCGATTGATACGATTGAGTAGATGTTGCATCACTGACAACAAGATTCAATCTCGAACCTACATCTGCTATGAACTACCGAACACAAATTGAAGATGCGCTGAAGAAACACAGTGCTGACTATTGCGAAATTCGCGTCGAAGAATCGGATTCTACCCGGCTGACGTATCGCGGACGATCGTTGGACGATGTGAACATGACGAGCGGCAAAGGCGGTGCCGTGCGAGTTTGCGTAGGAGGCTCTTGGGGTTTCGCCAGTTTCAACGAATTATCTGATCTTCCTGGCCGGGTACGCGATGCCGTGGCACAGGCTGGCAGTTTAGCTTCCGGCAACAAAGGCGAAACAACGGAGATCGCCGAGGTTGAGCCACATATCGATATCGTAGAGCCGCATATCGTCAAAGACCCTCGTCAGATCGCACTGCATGAGAAGGTCCAACTGGCAGACCACTACAACGACATCGTGTGGTCGCAATCGGGCATCGTCAGTTCGGACATCATCTATGGAGACAACTCGCGCAAGGTTGCGTACGCCAACTCCGATGGGACATATATCGAACAGGAGGTGGTGCACGTTATCTGTCGAATATCGGCTCAGGCGCGTGAGGGATCAGATGTTCAGCAGGCCGGTTTCAGCATCGGAGCTCTTGGCGACTACGGAGTGTTTGAAGACCTTGACGAAGGCGTTCTGGATGCGGCAAAACGGGCTGTAGGACTGCTCAATGCCAAGCCGCTTACGGGTGGAGAACGTACCGTGATCCTGGACCCGATTCTAGCCGGCGTCTTCGTGCATGAGGCCTTTGGGCACCTTTCCGAGGCTGACAACGTCTACGAAAACGAAAAACTCAAAGAGTTGATGTACATGGGACGCAAGTTCGGCGGCAAACACCTCAACTTCACCGACGGCGCCGCGCTGCCGGGGATGCGAGGCAGCTACAAATACGATGATGAAGGTACTCCAGCAACCGTGACTCCGCTCGTGCGAGAAGGCGTATTGGTTGGACGTCTACACTCCCGCGAAACCGCTGCCAAAACAGGCGAGAAACCGACTGGCAATGCACGTGCCATCAGCTATCGATTCCCGCCTATCGTGCGCATGACCAACACCTTCATCGAAAACGGAGAAGCCACTTTCGATGATCTGTTGGAAGGCGTAGATGATGGCGTCTACGTCAAGAACTGGTACGGCGGGATGACGCAACACGAGATGTTCACATTCTCGTCGGGCGAAGCGTACATGATCCGCGATGGTGAAGTCCAAGAAGCGGTTCGACCAGTTATGTTATCTGGGAACCTTTTCGAGACTTTGAAAAATGTTGACGCCATTGCCGACGACCGTGAAGTCAACCAAGGTGGAGGATGTGGAAAAGGTGGACAGATACCCTTGCCAGTCGCAAACGGCAGTCCGCACATACGCATTCAGAACTGCCTCATTTCGGGAGCTTGACATCAAATGAACAGTGATTACCTGCGATTGCTTGAACATGCCACATCTGCACATGGATCGGCGGAAGTCTTCGGCGTTGCATCTGAGAGAAGGCATGTAGAGTTCGAAGCCAACCGCGCCAAGAATATCGGTCAGAATCAATCCTCTGGCGTTGCACTGCGCATCATCAATCCGCAAGGCCGTATCGGGTTTTCTTCAACTAGCGGCGATGAAATCGATGGTTTGGTAGAGCGTGTCGGCGAACTTGCGGAGTATGGCGCGGAAGCTAAGTTCGAGTTTCCGGGTTCAAGCACTTACGAAGATGTTCCGAGCTACGACGAACGCGTACAAGATGTTACCGATGATTCGATGCTGAATCTGGGTCAATCCGCGGTAGACGCCGTGCTAAGCGAATTCCCAGAGGCCTTATGCTCAGTTGATGTCAACAAGGGCACGCACCAGCAACAACTCTTGAACTCGGCCGGCGTCGATGCTAGCTACCAAAGCACAAACTGCAGCTTCTTTCTAGCTGTTGAACTGATCCGCGGCACTGACATGCTCAGCGTGTGGGATGGCACTGTTTCAGCGCACGCTATCGATCAGGCTGATGTTGACAAAGTGTTGGGAAAAATCTTGCGACGCCTGCGCGATTCCCAAAACATTGTAGATGCTCCGAGTGGTCAGGACTTGCCTGTAGTCTTTTCTCCTGTAGGTTTCGTCGGCACATTTCTTCCGCCGCTGCTCTCTGGTTTCAACGGCAAAAACATCGCCACTGGATCATCGCCGCTGATCGATCGATGGGGCGAAAAAATGCTGGACGAACGGATCTCTATCTGCGACGATCCGACACACCCGTTGACGCCTCAGACGCATCCGGTAGATGATGAGGGCATACCGGCGCGCAGGATCGACTTCATCCGTGGCGGTGTTATTGGCGAGCCGTATCTCGATCTGCAAACAGCTGGTCAGATCGGTATGGAATCTACTGGTTGCGGAATGCGTGGCATATCAACTACCCCTTCCCCAAGCACCTCCTATATCAGCATGGCTGGAGGAGACACACCGGCATCGAACATGTTTGACGGAATCAAGCGTGGGGTGCTGGTGGAACAATTGCTCGGAGCAGGACAAGGCAACGAACTCGGAGGGGATTTCAGAGCTAATTTGTCGCTTGGATTTTTGATCGAAAACGGCGAGATAGTCGGACGTATCAAAGACACGATGATTTCAGGCAATGTGTACCGCGCTCTCAAGCATGTCGAGGCTATCAGCAACCAACCAGAATCCGTGTACGGCACACGCGTCGTGCCCTGGGTTCGAACTCGCGGTGTTGAAGTAGCCGCTTCATCTTGACAAAATCGCATATCTAATAAAGTCGAGCTTAGATGTCCAAGGGTACACAGACAGGCGCTTCTGGCGAGTCAGTCGACAACGGAGTACCCGCGATGCTCCGAGATCTATCAGGCATCGATGACGCGCAAGCTCGCGCGATAGTTGAAGCATGGAGAGATTGGCAACCATTAGATGTGCTGAACACCATAGTTGAGCTTCGTCAGGTCGCCGATACTGAGCTGTCATTGGAATTCGACGCTATGTTCAGGGCAGCAATTTCATTTCCAGTGGTGGATATACGCTTGGAGTGTGTGCGTGCACTTTCCAACGGCGGCAGCTTGAACAATGCCCAAGCCTTGCTCGACGCTCTGAAACTCGATGCTTCACCGCACGTTCGTGCCGCCGCTGCCCTATCCTTGCATGCGTTTTCTGATCCTTCTCAAACGCGAAACACGTCGCCATCGGTGCTTGAACGTATCTCCGACGCACTCCGAAATGCGGTGCTTGACGACGAAAAAATCGTGCGCGGAAAGGCTTTACAGTCCTTTGCTGCTATCAATGATGACGAATCGACTGATCTGATCGACACAATGTTTGACGAGGCTATTGGGGATCCTGAGTTGATGTCTGATGTTCTGCTCGCAATGGGCGAGACCGACGATCGTACGTGGCTGCCGGTGATTGAAGATGCTTTTTACAGTTCTGCAACACAGATTCGCATATCGGCCGTAACTGCGTTCGGAAACCTTGCCACTGATGACGATGTCGAGAGCCTGACCGATCCTTTTGACGACCATGTTCTAGAAGTCCAAATGGCTACGGTGCAGGCACTGGGAAATATCGGAACGCCGCGAGCGAGAGAGATGCTGGAGTTGGCCGTGTCTAGCAGCGAGCCTGATGTGCAACGGTTGGCACAATCGGTCCTCGACATGCTGAAAGCCGAGGATGATCTGATGTATGCCGTATCTCCCAACATGGTTGCACAGGGACTCTTCGGTGTGCCAATGGGAGCGCGCAAACCGCCACGCGACCTGTCGCGATACGATGCTCCTACAGAAGAAGGATGGGCCAACATTAGCTCAGAAGGGCGAGAGACGGATATTGCGGAAACTAGCGACGACATCGGCGAAGACCTTGAAGATTATTTCGAATCGGATGAGTTCTTCCGCGAATCGAATATTGATTGAGGGCTGTAGCATTTGATTTCTAGACGACTCAACGAGAATTAATGTTCAGACTTAATCAACTCGCAGATCAGTAGCCAATCGATAAGAATAGGAACTTCTATCATTGCTGAAGATATCAGCATCACTGCTCTCAGCCGATTTCGGGTATCTCGCCGATTCTATCCGCGCAGCTGAAGATTCAGGTGTAGATGAGTTCCATTTTGATGTCATGGACGGGCACTTCGTTCCGAATCTGACGTTTGGACCGCCAATCTTAGAGGCGGTGAAGCGTCATGCCACGAAACCGATAGATGTGCACGTTATGGAGCGTTCGCCCGAAGACCTGATTCCTGCGTTAGCAGCGGCTGGAGGGGATATCATCACGGTCCACATCGAAGGCGTTGCGGACATCGATCGAACGATAGACATCATCTTGGAAGCAGGAGCGGAACCGGCTGTTGCCATCCGTCCGCGCACACCTGTTTCGTCGCTATGGTCCGTTGCCGACCGTATAAGGCGGGTACTGGTGATGACTGTTGAGCCTGGATTTGGTGGACAACAATTCATCGAGGCCACGATTCCTAAGATCAGCGAAGCCGTATCGATGATGCAGTCTACTCATCCAAACAATGTGATTGAAGTCGCTGTAGACGGTGGAATCAAATCCAGCACGATAGCATCGACTGCTGGTGCTGGAGCAACAACCTTTATCTCTGGCTCT
Organism: Dehalococcoidia bacterium; assembly: GCA_965242765.1. Classification (GTDB taxonomy): domain Bacteria; phylum Chloroflexota; class Dehalococcoidia; order Lucifugimonadales; family Lucifugimonadaceae; genus Bin127. The sequence goes on from CBDESY010000004.1 coordinate 1,140,738, forward strand.
GGCATCTTCGGACACCCAGACGGCATCAAAGCAGGTGTATCGGAATTACGAAATACACTGAGCATGTGAGCTGGGTCGGCTACAGTTGCCGCAGCCGCGGGTCCCAACGATCGCGGAGCCAATCTCCGATGAAGTTCACTGACATTACTACCAGCAGAATTGCCAGACCTGGGAAGACTGCCATCCACCAGGCGGTGTTTAGATATTGGCGAGCATCTGAAACCATGTTGCCCCAAGTCGGAATGTTGGATGGTACCCCGGCACCCAAGAACGATAGTCCGGCTTCGGTCAGGATCAGTCCACCGATGCGTAAGGTGATCAACACGACAACGGTATTGATCATGCCCGGGGTGATGTGATGCCACATGATGCGAATGTCTGATCCACCAGCTACTCGACAGTACGATACGTAATCACGCGTCTTCAGAGTAAGCACTTCGGCACGTACGTTTCGGACTATCCCCGCCCAAGTTGCGAGGATCAGCAAAATCAGCAGGACGGTTACGCTTTGCCCGAATACGATGGCGGCGAGGATGGCAATCAACAGGAAGGGAAGAGCGTTCCACACATCGACTAGGCGCATCATGACTTCATCGAACAATTTGCCGTAGTACCCCGAAACCATTCCGAGTGTAGCACCGACTGCGACACCGATCACTAGTGAGATTGCCGCCACGCTGAGCGAAATTCGAGCACCGTACATGATGCGAGTAAGGATGTCGCGTCCGAGATGATCGGCGCCCAAGATGAAGCGATCGGTGAGTTTTTCGTTGTTCTCGTAATACTCGGTGTACCAAATCGGCGGTGCTGTACGACCGCGGAGGTTTTGTTCTTCTTCACCGTATGGAGCGAGCCAAGGCGCGAAAATCGCCATGAACAATAGTGCGATGACGATAAATATTGGGACCACCGGCCAGCGTCGCAACACGTACCAAAACTTCTGCATGAAGCTTTTGTCGTTGGCAGCGGCAGGGCCTTGAGTCGCTTCCGTAGTTTGGACTGCTTCGGTAGCCATGAGATTCTCAATCGTATCGGATTCTCGGATCGACAACCAGATACAAAACGTCAGCCAAGAAACTGCCGGTCACGTAAAGAATGGCGAACATGAATATCACACCAGTCAACAACGGGAAGTCGTTGTTATGGATGGAATCGACTGCCAGTCTGCCGACTCCCGGCCAGGCGAAGACCGATTCTACGATCACAGAACCTTCCAAGAAGCCGATTAAGATCAGTGCGGATACAGTTATAGGCGGAATCAGAGCGTTGCGGAATGCGTGCTTCCAGATCACTCGATTCACGTCTACACCTTTGGCTCGCGCCAATTTCACGAACTCAGAGTCTAGAACTTCGAGCATCGATGATCTAGTGAGGCGCAAGTATGTTGCAGCCGGCAACCAACCTAAGGTGATCATCGGCATTGTCAACGCCTTTACCTGGTCGGGCCAAAACGATTCATCCACCGGGCGTCCGCCAGGCGGTAGCCAATCGAGCGTTACGGCAAAGATGAGGATCCCTAGAATGCCGGTAAAGAATGCTGGTGTGGCCTGACCCAGCAGCGCAAATGCGCGTCCTATGTAGTCCCATGCGGTGCCTCGGCTGATCGCCGACAGCACGCCTAAAGGGATACCGACGATGGTTGCCAGTATGAATGCTGCGATTCCGAGTTGGACTGTGGCTCCTAGTTTCTCGAACACTACCGTACGGACGTCTCGTTCGGCGAGGAGTGTCTGCCCGAAATCGCCGGTCATCACACGCCCGAGCCACAGGAAATATTGAACGATGAGCGGCCGGTCCAGTCCCAGTTTCTCGGACAGTGCGGCGATTTGTTCTTCGCTCATTCCGTATCCGCCGGGCTTTGCGTATAGAAGCAACGGGTCTCCGGCCATGCGCGACAGGATGAAGACGATTAGAGTAGCCGCGACGAGCGAAAGCAACGCAAAGATGAAACGCTGTGTGAGGAATTTTCGCATCTAACGCGTAGCCCGCTCGGAGGTATCTAGCTGCCTGCTCATGCGGTGCGGCAATCAAAAGAAGGCAGAGTTTGTAATTGTGCTTGGAGGCTGGCATTTTCGATCAGCCTCCAAGCACATAAAGGTTAAACGCTTAGCGTTGGACGAGTTTGATGTGTTCAAACTCGTTTGAACCGGCGAAAGCGGATGACGTACCAACCCATTCGGCGATTGAGTTGGGGTTGTAGACCGTGAGTACCGGTACCTGAACGGTGCCGGCGAAGATCATCTGGTCGTACAGGTAATCGACGAGTGCCGAGTTCAGGCTTACACGCTCTGCAAGGTCGGATTCAACAGCAACTTTCTGGAAGGTGCTGGCGATCTCAGGAATCTCGATACCACATCCGAAACCACCGCGCGTCAGACTAGTCTCGGTAAGACCGTGCGGCCAGTCGAACGGAATCGCAGTTGAACCTTCGTCACAGTCGCCTGCGTACGGAATGGTGTTGGTTCTACCCACCAAGCTCGGTCGGATAATGGAGTATGCAGACTTGAAGACCTGGAGGTCCATGTCGGGCCAGAGTTCTTTCCACATGCCTGCGACGGCATCGTTGATCTCAGCGTTGGTACCGCTCGAACCACCGAGTTCGCCGCCGGTCCAGATACCGATGGGGAATCGACCAGTTGGCCAGGCAGTGCCCGCCATGTGAGCAAGCGCCTCTTCGGGGTTGTAGGGGATCAACCAACGGTCATCAAAGTAGTCCGCGGTCGTGTCAACGTACTCGATGGAACCGACAGTGCCGAATCCGTCAAGAATCGTCTCTACTAGCAGTTCGCGGTCGATGGCCTTAGCCAGCGCCCATCGAACTTCACGGGCCTCTTCCATGTCGCCGGCCTGCTTGCCAGGGATGTTACAGCCTACCCACGGGATGTCGTGGACACAGTAACCGGAACCGGTTCGGTCGAGAGGTTCGCCAGTGCGTGCATGGGTATCTTCCCAGTAGTTGCCAGAGAAGATGATCTGATGCACACGCCCTGATCGAGTGATGCTCTCGGCTTTGAAACCGCTCTCAACCAATGGTCGGATGTCCTTGAGCGGTACGGCTTCGGCGATATCGACATCGCCGGTGCGAAGGAATGCTACACGGGTTGAAGGCTCGGGTACTTCGGTGAAGCGCAAGGTCTGGATTTCAGGCGTTGCGAACCAGTGATCGTAATCGACGGCTGATAGAACTGCGCGGTCGTCTTGGATCCACTCGACTACCTCGAACGGACCGGTGGACACGATGTTCTCGCGGAGCCAGTCGGCACCGTTCTGGTCGAAAGCAGCCTTTGAGAAGAATGCCGTGCCTTGTGCTTGTTCGTTCAGGAAGTTACCGTTCCAACGTGGGTCGAACCCGCCGTCGGTGAAGTTGAACTGAACGGTGTAGTCATCGATCTTGGTCGTCTCTTCAAAGATCGCGGCAAAGTCGCCGGCCTGACCGTGAATGCTGGTCGAGTTTGTGTTTGAGTTCCCGTCGTTCATGGTAAATACAACATCGTCAGCGGAGAATGAACCGTAGCCGTCATGGAACACCACATCTTCACGCAACGTGACTGTGGCTATTGAGAGATCAGCGGCGAGTTCCCAATCAGTGGCCAGCTTGCCGACGGTCCTACCGTCGTTATCAACGGCGAATAGACCTTCTCCTACACCCCAGTACTGCATGGCTTCGACCGGTGCCTGTGCGCTTCCAAGGCCGACGCCCGGGGCGATGTTGAAGACGGCGACGCTGATCTCGCCGTACTCGTTCTTAGGCTGAGGCGCAGGTTCAACCGGGACGATGGGCAGAGGCGTAGCAGTCGGAATCGGAGTGGCGGTCGCTACCTCGACAACGGTGCGAGTCACCTCAACTTCGACTTCGACCTGGACTTCCTTCTCGACTTCGCGTGTGACCTCGACCTCAACTGCGACTTCTTTTTCGACTTCGCGGATGACTTCCTTCTCGACTTCGACAGGTACTTCGACCGCGACTTCGCGAATGACTTCCTTCTCGACTTCGACAGGTACTTCAACCGCGACTTCGCGAATGACTTCCTTCTCGACTTCGACAGGTACTTCGACCTCGACGGTTCGAATGACTTCCCTTTCGACGGGTACTTCGACTACACGTTCAGTGGTACACGCCAATGCGGCGATTGCTACCACGAGTGCGGTCACTGAGAGTATGAGTTTCTTGGAGACCATTGTCCCTCCTATTTGTGTTTGATGTGAATCGCTCGATTCTCAATCATAAATTAGCTAACGTTTTGGCTTTTTGTGTGTACGCTGCTCAGCGTGGTTTGACGACAACGTGGCGTTCTGTACCCTGACCTTCGCTCTCGGTGACGACCCGAGGATTGTCAGAAAGGGCCATGTGAACGATGCGGCGTTCATCTGGCGTCATCGGATCGAGTGCCCTTGCACGTCCGCGCGATGCTGCGCGTGCTGCGTTTTCGGCAATTGTGTGCAGTTTTTGAGTGCGACGAAGCTGGTAACTCTCAACGTCGATGAGGATGCTCACGCGCTGCTGCAACTGGCGATTCACCAACATTCGCACTATGAACTGTAGATCGCGCAACGTCTCTCCACGCCTACCGATAAGTAGTCCAGCATCTGCGCCTTCAATCTCGAAGACGATTGCACCGTCTCGTAGATCATCGAGCACATATGCCTCAACCTCAACATTCATCGCGGCGATCAAGTATCCGATTATCTCGCCGGCAGCTTTTTCGATCTCTTCGCGATTTTCAACTGTAGCGGCTGGTTCAACTGCGGGTTGCATCTGCTTAGCAGCATCTTCGGTTGCGATATTGTTCTGTGGGACTGGCTCTTGAACTTCGGGGGCTTCGTTGCGTGGTTGGCGCGCGTTACGGCGTTCTCGCTGCTGATTGTTCGAGCGTTGTCGACGTTGTCGATCCTGGTTGTTGGTTCGCCGCGACCTGGGTTCTGATCTATCGTGGCGACTACTGGTGCTCCGAGTTTGAGATTGTCGGTTTGATGGTGTGGCATTTGACCGCGGAGAGCGTTCGCGACGCCGGCCGGGTCTGGGTTGACGTGGACGGCGCGGTCTACTTGGCGCTTCAGTCTCCCTTGACACCTCAGTCTCTTCAACTGGTGGTGCGGAGGCGGTCGCCTGCTCCAGCTGTTTTTGGCGTTCAAGCGCCAATGCCTCTTCTTCTGCGGCGATGTCGGACAGTTTTGCGACCTCGATTTCGGCCAGTGCGCCGCCGAGTCCGAAAATGCCTGCGCGTCCGGGATTGATGACTCTAATGTCGACGTCTTCGAGTTCGGCGTCGAGTGTTTCGAGCGCGACGGCGGTTGCCTCTTGTACGTCCTTCCCGGTGAATACTCGTCGATTCGTCATCGTTATTCTCCTCCTCATCCGAATCGTCTGATTGTTTTTGTTCTACAAGTTCAGCTTTGGCTGCTAATGCTTGAGCTCGCGTTTCTGGAGTGCCCAGATACAGTCTTCCGAACAGGTCGATGGGTTGTCGTCCGCCGACAAAGTACTGGATTACCACACCGACGATGTTCGACAGCAATATATAGATTCCCAGTCCAGCTGGGAATTGGTAAGTGAAGACACCGATCATCACCGGCATCATCCACTGCATGATGCGTTGTTGCGACTGTTGCCGCTCGTCGAGGGATACTGTCGCCGTCATCTTGGTCGTGATGAACATCGAAGCGCCGACAAGAACTGGCAACACGAAGTTGAGCGGCAGATAGACCTGTGAGACGGTGTCGGCAAGATCGATGCCCAGGAACAATCGGCTGAAGGGAACGTCGGCGCTGGCCGGGTTCCAAGCGTAGAAAGATGCTGAAAGGTTTGCCATTCCCTCCGGGGTGGTCGGCATCGTGCGGATGATAGCGCGGTAGAATCCGATCCAGATCGGCATCTGTATCACCATCGGTCCTAGACATCCGATGGGATTTACGCCAGCTTCGCGATACAGGGCCATCGATTCGCTGGATTGAGCCCGACGGCTATCGGAGTCTTTCTTGTCCTTGTATTTGTCTTGTATCGCCTTCATCCGAGGCTGCAGGGCTTGCAGCTTTTTCATCTGGCGCGTCTGACGGACTGTTAGCGGTATCATCGCTACTCGCACGATGACCGTGAAGACGATGATGCTGAATCCGTAGTTCAGGAAGAGATAGTGATACAACAGCGCCAGTGAGTTGATCATCGGGCGCATGATGCCTTGGTCCCAGAGAAGGCCTAGCAGTTCCATCAGGCATCTCCTCCATCAAGGTCAGTTCTATCTACGCGTATCAGCCGCATCGCCCGCCATCCTTCAAAACGACGCAACCTTGCAAGGTCTGATCACCTGGAGAGAACCACTTAAGGTCGCCGTCAAGCGTGTGAATATAGATGAAATCGTTGATCAACACCGGCGAAGATTTGACAGGACTGTCGGTCGGGAAGGTTCCTATCACCTGACCGTCATTGATATTCAATACGTAGACGTCTTCTTGTCCTGATGGCACTGCCAATACACGCTGCGTAAATTCATTTCGCACCCGATTGAACAGGAGCGGTGCGCCGACGACTTGGCCTTCGATGCGCTGGCCCCAGATCGTTTCGCCGGTGGAGATGTTCAAAGCGTGGACATGGCCGCCCAATGTAGATACGTAGATCACGCCGTTTTCGGCGTCAGGGATTGCTTTCGCCCAGACCCACGCACCGGCGTTGAACATCCAATCAGTGCTTTGAGTTCTCGGGTTAAGACGGTAGAACATGCTGGATAGGTCGCCGAAGTATATCGCTCCATCGTGAAACAAAACTGAACCGGCGATCGCGCCCTGAGATTCGAAAGTCCATTTGATGCGTGAATCGAACTCGCCGGCTGAGAGGTCGATGGCGTAGAGAGTGCCTGCATCGGTGCCGACGTACGCGGTATTGGTTGCGTTGTCGATTGCGGCCGCACCCCAAACTTCTCCGTCAAGGGGTACGCGCCACTCTACGCGTCGGCCGGCGTTGGGATCGGAACTTAGTGCATAGAGATAGCCGGGAGGATCGCGTTCGTCGTCAATCGGGCCGGTGCCAAGTATCAACAGACCATTGTCCGTGGGTGCGATCTGTCCGACAAGTTTGGATCTGAGTTGATATCCTCCGGAGTTCCAAGAGATGCCGCCACTCTCGATAGACACGCCGAATATCTCTCCATCACACTCGCTGCCTCGACAGTTGTATCCGGCAGCGTATACAGCACCGTTTTCGATCACTGGGGAACCGTAGATCGCGCCTAATCCCTGAGGGTTTTTGCGCACTCCGTCAAGTTCATAAGGATAGAGCCAGTTGACATCGTATGCATGGCTGACAGCATCGACTCGCACCAGCACGCCGTCTGAGTTGCCGACATAGATGAAATCGCCGTCTGAAACTGGAGATGACCATCGGCCTTGAGGTGTGAGGTCGTTAAGGCACGCGATGGACGAAACGCCAACCAACAACAAGAGGATCAGTGCGATGATGCCACGCTGCGGGCGCGTATTTGTGATCGCTTTCATCGCGTAGGTGACTCCGATTTGACGGATGATGAATGAGCATCTTCATCAGGTGCCGGCACCAGATCGATTCCGCCGGTGCTAAAGGGGTTGCAACGGGCGATGCGTTTGACGCCCATCCAAGTGCCACGGAGGGACCCATAGGCATGGATCGCATCGGCGGTGTATACAGAGCAGGTCGGTTGATATATGCAAGAGCTGGGCAGGTAAGGAGATACTGCGCTTCGGTAGAGTTCGATGAGTTTGAGTGCAGCCTTAGTTGCCATGCCTCACCTCAAAGTTCGTCCTGCAGACTTGCGCGTTGCCGACTTGCGGGTATGTGTACGCGACATCAAGCGTCTGACCAGGCGTTCTACAGATGCCGACAGCTGTTCGAACGTAGCGTCTGCTGCGGCAGGAAATGCATATATTACGAAGTCCCATCCTTTTGGGTGGTCCGCGTGGCGTGCAATCGCTCTGAGTCGTCGTTTGATGCGGTTGCGAGTCACTGCTCTGCCGACACGTTTCGGAATTGCGAAACCGTATCGCGGCTCGGAGCAGCGGTCGCCCGAATCAACCGCGGTGATGGCTAGAATTGCATCTCGAGCTCGATTGCCGTCTCTTAGTGCTTTTTGGAACTCGCTGCGACGGCGCATACGGCGTTGCTTTTGGAGTCCCATTTGTGTTCATATCAGGTTGCCGTTAAAGCGGCTTGGTCTAGGCGAAACGGTTCAGTTAAACGGTGAGGCGCTTACGACCCTGAGCGCGTCTGCGCGCCAAAATTGCACGCCCACCTCGGGTGGACATTCGCGATCGGAATCCGTGAACGCGGGCACGGCGGCGTTTTTTGGGTTGGTACGTTCGCTTAGGCATGGTGTGTCATGTGTTGTAGTCGCAAACAACCATTGTATATTGCGACCGCGCAATCGAAAGTCGATGGCGATGCAAAACCGATTTCTTGCAACCGCGAATTACCGGTCGCTCTCGAAATCGGCACCGTCGAGAACTAACCGCAAGCGATCGGAAGCATCGTTGAGAACAGCCATTTCTTCTGCCGGGAGTTCAACATCGAGTGCGCCTAAGTTATCATTCATCTGCTCCGCGGTGTCGGCGCCAGAGATCGAGACTGTTATCTCGGGGTGTGAAAGCACCCACGCTTGAGCCACTTGCGCGGGCGTGGCTCCGATACGCTTCGCCACTTCAGCATTGGTGCGGACCACATCAGCCGCGGCGCCACGTACGACGCGATTGAAGGCGTGTGAACGTCGGTTGCCCCAGATAGAAGACCGCTCTGGCATCCGATCGGGCGAATAATCGCCAGACAAAAGACCTACGCCCAACGGACTGTAGGCCATGATTCCCAATCTGGTGGTGCGAACCATTGGGAACATCTCCTCTTCAAGATCGCGGTTCAACATGCTGTAAGGATTCTGGACTGTGATGAGGCTTCCGGCATTGATGCGGTCTTGGATGCGCAGAGTTTGGACTACCTGCCAAGCCTGATAGTTGCACAATCCGGTGTAACGTATCTTGCCTTCACGCACGAGGTCTTCGAGTGCACGAGTTCGCTCTTCGTATCCGACTGTGTCATCGAAGTGATGTATGAGATAGACATCGATGCGATCGGTCTGTAATCGTTTGAGAGATCGTTCCACTTCCCGCATGATGTGCCAACGCGACGTGTTGCGGTCGTTTACTCCTGCAGCGACTGGACTGGAGACCTTTGATGTGATGACGATGTCGTCGCGATTCCCTCGTTCTTTGACCAGTTCGCCGAGAATGATCTCCGAAGTGCCGGCATTGCGACGGGCATCTCCTAGTCCGTAGATGTTGGCGCAATCGATCAGATTGAGTCCGCCGTCGAGTGCGGCGGCGATGGTCTTTTTGGCTTCATCGGCATCGTTCTGTCCTCGGAATCCAAGTCCGAGGGCCATGCGCGTGACCATGACGCCGCCCTTGCCGAAGTTGATGTACTCTCGTTGTTTCATCTATGAAATCACCGTTTCTGTGGTTGACTGAGTCTTGATTGACTGATTCAGGGAAGATCGATGGCGACATCTAACTCTGCGCCGATGGATCGGTACCAGTCTAGAACCTCGCGATGGTACGGGATTCCTTCGGCTAATCGTTTTTCGGTCTCCTCGCCTTCAACTAGTCCGGGGTAGAGCACCCGTTCGTGTCCGGGTGCCGGTGGTGTATTGGCGAGGCGTTCCAACGCATCGTCCATGTTGTCCAAGAATTCTTCATCGTCGCAGAACGCGGCGATTTGGAATGCGGCGAAGAAGTGATACCCGCCGCTGTATTCGGTGCCCGTTCCTGCTAGACCGGTTCCGGACAGGGTTTGGCACATGATGGCGCACACTGCACCGAAACCATATCCTTTGTGCGAACCATTTTCACGAGTACCGCCGAAAGGCAGAAGGAAGTACTCATCAGGCGGCGCCACAGGATCATCGTGGGGGGTGCCGTCGGTATCTGTGATCCATCCCGGCTCAAGTTCGACGCCGATGCGTCTTGCCAGCCCCACTTTGTTGTTGGCGATCTGGGTGCATGCGACATCGAACAGGAAGGGTTTCTGATGTCTTGCAGGTGCTGCCCAGGCGATCGGATTGGTGCCGAGTCTGGGCTCTGCGCCGAATGTTGGCACCATGCCGCCGGTGCGACGCGGACCGGTGAAGTGTCCGCCCGTCATGCAAAGTCCGATCATGCCTTGTTGCGCTGCCATTGCGGCGTAGTAACCGCAACCACCCAAGTGTCCGGAATCGAATACCGTCACTGCGCCAGTGCCATATTGCTTGGCTCGGTCGATTGCGATCTGCATCATGTCGGCGCCGATGTGTATTCCAAGTGCGCCATCGGCATCGATGTTTGCCGTGGTGGCAGTCTCTCTGACGGTTTTGAGTTCGGGTTGCGGGTTTAGATCGCCGGCCATGTAGGACTGAACGTAGTTGCGCATCATGTTCGATACGCCATGCGTCTCTACCGCTCTGAGGTCGTTGGTGATCAGCACATCGGTGCAGGCTTTGGCGCCAGCTTCATCCAATCCGCACCGCATGAAAAGGTTCTCGGTAGTGGCTCGCATCCGGTCGGCAGCTACTAGTACCTGATCCGATTCGGGCACATGAAATTGTTCCAGCACGATTTTGCATCTCCTGCACGTTGTCGATCTCTGCGCAGTTTACAGCAAATGTCAACACCTTCATCATTATCATTGGCAATGATGTCCGATCTTTCAAAATCGACCGAGGTTGAAGAATCGCGGCGTACCGGCCCTCCGTTAATGTCGCTGTTCAAAGCGATGCGACCTTTGCAGGCACCGAAGAACGGCTTGGTTCTGGTGCCGCTGTTCTTCTCCGTAAACATCTGGTTCAACGCTGACGACGTGACAGGAATGGCGTTGATCGTTTTGCGGTCTATAGTGGCTGCCGTCGCGTTTACCTTTCTTTCAGGTGCGATATACCTCTTGAACGATATCGCCGATGTTGAACGAGACCGTGCGCATCCGACGAAACGCGGGCGCCCGATTGCGTCAGGCGCATTGTCGGTGCGTAGTGCGTATTTGGCTGCCGTCATTGCGATAGGAATTGCCATCGCGATCGCCAGCGTGGTCAGTCCGATGCTGGGGATAGTCGCAGCGACGTATCTTCTCGTGAACATCTTCTACACGTTGAAGGTGAAACACGTTGCGATCCTGGACATCATGAGTGTGTCGGCTGGATTTGTGTTGCGCGCTTTGGCCGGGGTGGTGGCGATTGATGGTGCGACGTTGATCATTGATGGCGAAAAGACATCGATAGATCTTGTAATTTCGCCATATCTGTACATCGTCACGGCGTTAGGCGCCTCCTTGCTGGCATTGGCAAAAAGACGCGCCGAGTTGCAACGCGCTGGTGAAAATGCCGTCAATCAACGCGGGATATTAAGCGAATACACGATGCAGTTCCTCGATGTTCTGATCATCAGCACCGCTTCGCTGACGGTGATGGCATACACGCTCTACACCTTCAGCTTCGGAGCTTCCGGCGGCAACGTTCCTGTCGACAACACGATGATGCTCACTATACCGTTCGTCGCGTATGGGATATATCGTTACCTTTATCTTCTCTATGTCAAAGGCGAAGGGGAATCTCCCGAGCTGATACTGTTGCAGGATCGTCCAACCTTGATCAACCTAGTGCTTTGGGTCGCGGTTGCATCGGCGATACTTTTGCTGCATACCATCGATGCCACAAATGGCACATGAAACTAAGAGACTCCACAATGTCCAAACTCGCTGAAACCGAAATCACCGATATGTTGAACGAATCGCCCGAGTGGCGACTCGACGCCGAAAGCGGCGCGATAGTCAGAAATCTCGAGTTTCCGACGTTTGCGGAAGCGATTCAGTTCATCAATCGCATCGCACCGATCGCAGATGAACACGATCATCACCCGGATATCGACATCCGATATCGCCGTCTCAAGATCGCTTTGATATCCCACGACGTTGGCGGATTGACCACGCGCGATCGCCGCATGATGCGATTGATCGACGGATGTTTGTCTGAACTGTGATTTGAATGATGGGCTATGTTGCGACATCGCACAAATCAGCAGCCCTCACAGTTCAAGCAACTGACGAGTAATGTCATTCCAGTCACGACTCTCGCGAAGCCAGAAGCGTTATCATTCTCTACTTAAACGGCTACGGCGCAATGGAGGCGACGAATCATGCCCGCAATGACGAAAGAGCAACTGGAACACTTTGAACACTACGGATTCGTGACGGCAGAAAACGTCATCGATCCAGAGAACGTCATCGATCCGGTGATTGATGAGTACGCTGGCGTCCTCGATCGTCTTGCCGATGAGCTGTACGAGCAAGGAAAGATCAGTTCCAAGCACGATGACTTGGAATTTGGCGAAAGAGTCACTCAAATCTACTCAGAATCTGGCGAGATTTACAACGGACACTTCGATTTTTCGTTGCCTCAGGGCGGAGTCAAGGAAGACACCCCGTTCTGGGCCGGCCCGGCCGTCTTCAACGCGCTGACCGCCCCGGAATTGCTAGATGCCGTCGAATCCTTCATCGGACCTGAGATCTACTCGAATCCGGTACAACACGTCCGCATCAAAGTTCCAGAAAATCGCGCACCGCGTGATGACATGGGACGCGTGAAGTTCGGCGTCACTCCCTGGCATCAGGACTGTGGCGTGGTGAATCCCGATGCCGACGATACGCTGATGTTGACAGTCTGGTTCCCACTGATGGACGCCAACGCTGAGAACGGTTGTCTGCAAGTAGTACCGGGATCCCACCGTGCAGATTTGCTCACGCACTGTCCGGGTCTAGAAAATGGCCTGCAAGCCGGGCTTCAGATACCAGAAACCGAGTTTGAAGCCGGCCAAGCGGTACCTGTTCCGCTCAAAAAAGGCGATGCCCTGTTCCTTACGAAGTACACCGTTCACTCATCGCTGCCCAACAACAGCGACCGCATCCGTTGGAGCTTTGACTTGCGCTACAACCCCATCGGGCAATCTACAGGCCGCACGAGTTTCCCGGGATTTGTGGCACGCAGCAGAAGCAATCCGGAAAGCGAACTGCACGATCCTGCAATCTGGAACGAGCTCTGGACCGAGGCTCGCGACTCGCTAGCCAAAGGCGATCAGCCATCTTTCAACCGCTGGGACGGCAGCGAGCCGGTTTGCGCTTAGGACGCGTATCTGCTTTTATGCCTAAATATCGTTAAGGAAGCACGGAGTCGTTGAATCATGCCTGCCATTACGAAAGAGCAACTTGAGCATTTTGAGCACTTTGGGTTTGTTACCGCAGAGGGTGTCATTGATCCTGAAGGCGTGATTGATCCGGTGATCGAGGAGTACGCCGGGGTATTGGATAGTCTGGCAGACGAGCTTTATGTGGCAGGTAAGATCAGCTCGAAATATGAGGATCTGGAGTTTGGTGAGCGAGTGACGCAGATCTACGAGGAGTCGGATGAGATTCATCAAGGGTATTTCGATTTTTCGCTTCCGCAGAGAGGAGTCACGGAGGATACGCCGTTTTGGGCGGGACCGGCGGTGTTCAACGCAATGACGTCGTCAGATTTGTTGGATGCAGTCGAGTCGTTCATTGGACCGGAAATTTACTCGAATCCGGTGCAACACATTCGCATCAAGGTGCCAGAGAGCCGTTCGCCTCGTGATCATTTAGGTCGGGTGAAGTTTGGGGTCACGCCTTGGCATCAAGACTGCGGAGTAATAACGCCCGATGCTTACGATTCGTTGATTCTGACGGTATGGTATCCGCTAATGGATGCAAATGAAGAGAACGGATGCTTGCAGGTTATTCCGGGTTCGCACCGCAATGAAGAATTATTGACGCATTGCCCCGGTGGGAAGAAAGTGCTGGGCAGTTTGCACGTACCGGAAAGCGAGTTCGAGGTGGGGAAGGCAGTTCCCGTTCCCGTCAAGAAGGGCGATGCCTTGTTCATGACGAAATACACGATCCACTCTTCGTTGCCTAACAACAGCGATCGCGTCAGGTTCAGTATGGATTTGAGGTACAACCCGATCGGGCAATCTACAGGTCGGACGGTTTTTCCAGGGTTTGTTGCCAGAAGCCGCAATCACCCGGATAGCGAATTGCATGATCCGGTTGTTTGGAATGAGTTGTGGTTAGAGACGAGGAGCAAGCTGGCTAAAGAGGAACAGCCCTCATTCAACCGCTGGGACGGTAGCGAGCCGGTTTGTGCGTGAAGCGGGCTGTCTGAACTGTGATTTTCGTGTGATTTGTAATGATTCTTGTGATTGATTGACAGCAGTTTGACGTATCTGCTTCGATGGATCGAGTTGCAACGTGGTTAGGTGGCGGTGATCATAGCCAATCATTCAAACCACAAGAAAATCGCGGTTCAAAATCAGCTGCAAAGGAGTTTCGAGTGGATACCTCAAATACTCGCGCCTGGGATGCGTACCTTGATCAGGTCAAACAGTATCTGGACAAAGGCACGTTGGAACAAGATGAGATTCGTTACAAGCTAGAGATCGCCGAAAAACTCAAAGTGGCGCGTGAGCAGGCACTTCGGAGTGGCCTAGGGTGGGACGAATCGGTCAAGCGAGGTCTGTCAGGCAATATCGTGTATCGTATTTCACAGTCGAAATTCCGTGAATGGTTAGACAGTTCCCCGCAGGATGCCCGCCAAGCACTTGTCGTACTTTGGTCTCGCAATGATGTCAACATAATTGACCGCATCAGGGCGTTTTGCACTCGATTTCCGGGGGCTGTAATCAGCGGAACTGGAACAAGGATGAACGTCGTGTCCCAGTTACTAATGGGCTTGAACCCTGAGAGGTATCCGCCGTTCATGATCACCGTGTTCAATAACGCATACGCCCGAACGGGATACGGTCAAGCAGAGCCTGATTTGGATGAGGCTGAATTGTACCGCCACGCCCTCGGCTTCCTCGATCGTCTCATCGAAGAAGCGGCGGTTCGCGGGATCGAATTACGCCACCGTTTAGATGCCCAATCTGTAGTTTGGCAGAGCCGATATTGGAATTACGACGGTGAGATCAGCGATGACCCGCAGACGGTAGAATCACTAACCACCAAATCCCTCCGCGAACTCGCAGAAGAATTGCACCTGACGATACCCGACGATTTCCTCGACAACATCGTTTCGATGCTTGAAGACAAGAGGCAAGTCATCTTCCAAGGTCCGCCTGGCACTGGCAAGACATACGTCGCGCAGAAACTTGCGGAACATCTAGCGGGAACGCCAGATCGGGTTACGTTGGTGCAGTTCCATCCCTCATACGCGTATGAAGACTTTGTGCGCGGATTTCGTCCTGCAATCGACGATGGCACGCCTAGGTTTGAGTTGATGGATGGTCCACTACTGCGAGCCGCGGATCGGGCGCGCCAAGCTCCCGAGGCAAAACACTTCTTGGTGATTGACGAGATCAATCGTGGCAACATCGCCAAGGTATTTGGCGAGTTGTACTACCTGCTCGAATATCGTGATCAGGCTATCCGACTGCAATATCAGACGGACGATGAAGGAGACTTCCGGCTACCGTCTAACTTGTACATCATCGGAACGATGAACACCGCCGACCGTTCAATCGCTTTGGTCGACTTGGCGTTGCGGCGGCGTTTCTACTTTTTTGAGTTCCATCCAGATGACGAACCCGTCAAGGGTGTGCTACGTCGATGGCTTCAAGCTAATGGCTATTCGGAAATGCAGTGGGTCGCAGACATAGTGGAACGCACTAATGAGCTGTTGAAAGATGATCGACACGCCGCGATCGGGCCGAGCTACTTCATGGAAGATGGGCTCAACGCGACTAAGCTTAGTCAGATATGGAAGCATAGCGTACTGCCGTATATCGAGGAGCTGCGTTTCGGGCGTGAAGATGTTTCAGAAGAATTCGACCTCGATGCACTCAAATCACAGTTCAGATATCGTTAAAGGAGATGTGAAGATTTGATGAAACACGTCCGTGAAAGGGCTCGACATGAGTAGCAGGAAGACATTTCAAGGCACAGAGCGAGTTTACGCTGCTGCCGAAAAATGGATCGATTGCGCTTTACGTAATGACGATTCGCTTTTCACTCCTGGCAAGCCGATATGGTCCAGAGACCGATTGGCGGAACTGCGAGACCGATTCTTGGAGGATCCTGATGTGGGTACGGGCAGCTTTCTGGAGAAGTCGGCAACACAGTTGGAAGGCTGTTCGCCCGATGCCTGCCAACTGATGGCAGAAATGCTATACGTTCACTACCTATTCGTCACGACAAACGATGTAGGTGTAAATACAAAGAAGAAGAACGTGGAACAGATTCTTGGTTGGGGAGCACCATTGTCCACGGTCCCTAGCGAACTCGTAGAAGGGCTGTACCCGGGTTTGGGGTCACCCGGTACATTTTTCATGGTTAGCACTCCGTCCAACATTGGATTCATCATCGAATTCGTTGATCAATGGAAGGAACTAGAAACGGCCTACCAAACGCGAGTGCTTGATAATCCTTGGGAATTCAAAGATTTCATAAACGGAATCGCTTCCAAGATAGATCGGGATCAAGGACATCTTTCTTCCTACCAGGCACTTTTACCAGTACTGCTTCACCTCGTTTTTCCGGACACATTCGAAGGCATAGCCTCAATCAACCACAAGAATGCTATCGCCAAAGCCCCAGCTTATGCTAGCTACATAAATGAACCTGACGAAGACGTTGACCGAATACTTGTGCAGGTGCGAAGTGGCATAGAGCGGAAGCGCCGGAGAGATTTCGACTTCTACGACCAAGATATCCGACCCCAATGGGACCCTAAGCATCACAACAATGTAGAAGATGGAACCGCCAAAACTGGGAATGGCGATGCCGAAGATGAAGTTCTTCCACCAACCCTCCGCGAACTCGCTGCAGAGCTGCATCTAACCAATCCCGACGATTTCCTCGAAAACATCGCGTCGATGCTGGAAGACAAGAGGCAAGTCATCTTCCAAGGTCCGCCTGGCACTGGCAAGACCTACGTCGCGCAGAAACTTGCGGAACATCTAGCGGGAACGCCAGATCGCGTTACGTTGGTGCAGTTCCATCCCTCATACGCGTATGAAGACTTTGTGCGCGGATTTCGTCCTGCAATCGACGATGGCACGCCTAGGTTTGAGTTGATGGATGGTCCTCTACTGCGAGCCGCGGATCGGGCGCGCCAAGATCCCGAGGCAAAACACTTCTTGGTGATCGACGAGATCAATCGTGGCAACATCGCCAAGGTATTTGGCGAGTTGTACTACCTGCTCGAATATCGTGATCAGGCTATCCGACTGCAATATCAGACGGACGATGAACCAGACTTCAGGCTACCGTCTAACTTGTACATCATCGGGACGATGAACACCGCCGACCGTTCAATCGCTTTGGTCGACTTGGCGTTGCGGCGGCGTTTCTACTTTTTTGAGTTCCATCCCGATGACGAACCCGTCAAGGGTGTGCTACGTCGCTGGCTCCGAGCCAACGGCAAAACCGATTTGCTCTGGGTCGCAGATGTCGTGGATCGGACGAATACACAGCTGCAGGATGATCGACATGCTGCCATCGGACCGAGTTACTTCATGAAAGACAAACTCGATGAGGCATTGGTTCGTCAGATATGGAAGCATAGCGTACTGCCATACATCGAGGAACTGCGATTCGGTCACGAAGAGGTGTCCATCGATTTCGACCTTGATGCACTCAAGAAACATGTCCAAGCAGCCAAAGACGTGACGATCAGTCAAACCGATGCGGAACAAGAGGAAGCTGAATCGACCGATGCGTCTGCTTGACCTGCAAGAGTATCAACAGAGCGATCCATATAAGTTGTCGGCATCGGATATCAAAATCCTAAATGGTGCGCAACTTTCACTCACGATTGAGCCGGCAACGGAGAAAGATGGAACGTATCACATAACGCCGTCATCAGTCGTCGGGGCTTTGGAAGTCGGTGATCTGTCGGTTCTGATACGTCCGAAGATCGGCATCCCGCAGTTGCTTTCGATGGCCTGTTACGCGATGGGTGTGTATCGTCCTCAGCAAACGCAGTTCGACCATTCAGAAGAAGATGCCTTGCCCGATGTGCTGGCTTTGGCACTCGCATCTGCTGCTCGCAGAGCTTTTTCGCGTGGCATCTTGCACGGATATCGCACGGAGGAAATGGCTCTAAACACAGTTCGGGGGCGTATCCGCTTCGATGATCAGATTCGTCGTCGCTTCGGCATGCTGCTTCCCGTAGAGCTTCGGTACGATGAGTTCACGAACGACATTCTGGAGAACCGCCTCGTCAAGGCCGCCGTGATGCGCCTCAACTACCTGCGTCCGCGATCGCAAGGTGCGCGCAGCGGTTTGGGATGGGTGTCGGCGATGCTAGAAGATGTATCGCTGATCGAGTACTCGACCCAAGATGTTCCGCGCGTCAGTTTCAACCAGTTGAACGAGCACTATCGTCAACTGGTCTCCCTGTCGCGACTAATCCTGATGCATAGCCTATTCGAGGCCCAACGTGGCGGTGTTCGCGCAAATGGATTTCTGATGAATATGAACCAAGTCTTTCAGGAGTTCGTGACGGTCGCGCTTCGTGAAGCACTTGGACTTTCCGAACGCGTGTTTTGCTCGGACAACCAGCTGAAAGCAGATCGTCGGATCTGGCTTGACGAAGATGATCGAGAGAAACTGCTACCTGATCTTACTTGGTGGAGTGGTACGGATTGCCTATTCGTTGCGGATGTCAAGTACAAGCGGATTATCAACGAGAGTGTCCCTAATGCCGACTTGTACCAGATGCTTGCCTATGCGACTGCGCTTGATCTTCCCGGCGGCATGTTGATTTACGCCAAAGGCGAAGCTGATACGGCATCTTACGTCGTGAAACACGCACGCAAGAGAATCGAGGTCGTCTCTTTAGACTTATCCGGCTCGCTGGAAGATGTACTCGATCGTGTGGGGTGCTTGGCTGATTGGATCCGAGAGTTCAGTGATTTGCACAGTTCGCCTATAGAGCAAGCCGCATGATGTGTCTGCGCGACCCGGCCATGCCGACTTCTTTGAAGCCTAGTGCTTGGAAGGTGCCGATTCGTCCCATGTAGGTGTAGCTGGGCGAGTCGTAATCCACCGGATAGGCTTCGATCACCTTTGCGCCGTTTGTTTTGGCGTATTCGATCGCGGCTTGGATCAGACGCGACGTCATTCTTTGTCGACGGTACTTGCTACGGATGAAGAAGCAAGCGATAGACCACACATCTTCGGGCTCGTGTTCAGACGGTCTGTAAGTTCGAGTGCGAATGTTGGTGTAAGTTTCCAGCGGCGCGATTGAACACCAAGCCACAGGTTGCTCTACGTCGTACGCCAAGATGCCGACCGGCGTATTTGCCATGATGCGTTGACACATTGCATCTTTCTTAGCCGCGGCTCCAGATCTACGTTCAGCTGATGTCATCGGACGAAAAACCATGCACCAACAGTGCTTGGGACCGCCACGCCCTTCGAATAGTGCTTCGAAATTGTGCCAACGTTCGCTGGTCACGGGTTGGAATGTGAGGTTGTTTGCTGTTTTCATGCCCTCTAGGATCCTATTTGACTACATAGATATCGATGATACACTTGTTCTAAATACTTGCTCTTTGCCGACGAAGCACCTTGCAGAGATTCTATGCGCGAGAGATTTTCAACTCAAACCTAACCAGACAAAGTAACTACAACTCAAGCAAGCAGATGCCAGTCAACGCATATCAAGAGATCAGGGATCCGATCCACGTTTTCATCAGGCTGGATGACGACGAGATGAAGGTTCTAGATTCTGCGCCGGTGCAACGGTTGAGACAAATCCATCAATTGGCGATGTCCTACCTCGTGTATCCCGGAGCAACTCATAGGCGCTTTGAGCATAGTCTGGGTGTGATGGAATTGGCAGGACGCGTCTTCGATGTAGTGACACATCAAGCGCACCTGAGCGATTCGGTCAGATCAGAGATCGGTCAACAGTTGTTGAATCATGGCAAGCGTCTATATTGGCGCAAGGTTTTGAGGATGGCAGCACTATGCCACGACATTGGACACTTGCCGTTTTCGCATGCTGCGGAAAAGCAGGTGCTTCCCAAAGGTTGGGGGCATGAACAGATGACTGCGAAGTTGATCCTGGGTGACGAGATGCGCGGGATCTGGGATTCCATGCGACCACCTTTGGTGCCCATGGACGTAGCCAAGTTAGCAATCGGCGAAGCCGAGATGACTAAGATTGCCCCCGACGAAAATTACTCAACATGGGAATCGTTACTCTCCGAAATTATCAGTAGTGATACTCTGGGGGTTGACAGGATGGACTACCTACTGAGAGATTCGCATCACACTGGGGTTGCGTATGGAAAGTTTGACCACCATCGCTTGATAGATACCTTGCGGATCCTTCCTACATTTGAAGGTTCTGATCAACCCGTTTTGGGTATCACAGACGGAGGTATCCATGTCGCTGAAGCTCTGTTGTTGGCACGCTACTCAATGTTCATGCAAGTCTACTACCATCCAACGCGGATAGCGTACGATTGTCTGCTGCAGGATTTCCTCAGGGAATATTTGCCTTCGGGTCAGATCCCCACTGCTGCCGACGATTTCATGGGGTTCACCGACAACAAAGTGATGGAGGCGATCGTTAACATATCCAAAAGCGCACAATCGGCAAGCAAATCAACAGCCGACGGGATACTTGAGCGCGGGCACTTCAGATTGCTGTACCGAGAAACACTGGCAGATTGGGTGACAATGGACCATCGATCGGAGCAAGAACCATCGAGGCTCATTTTTGAGGCGTTCGGCAAAGGTTACGGTGAAGATAACGCGAGGCACATCACCAAGACCCCAAGACATTCGGATTTGCACTTCCCAGTGATGGTGTCGGGACGCGACATCGTGTCGTCCAATGCGATTTCCGATTCCTTGCATCAGATCCCAGTTGCGCGGTTCGGCTACGTATTGGTTGCTCCGGAACTAGCCGAAACGGCGCGCGAGTGGCTTGCGAATGAAAAAGAAACCATCTTGATTGCGTCTGAATAGGAGGTTCACATGCAAAGGTTCGATCATAGAGTACTCGTGTGTCACCTTGTGCAATCGATGCACACATATGGCAGTTGGGTAGGCGAGACGCACATCCAGAAATGTTCGATGTTTCTTCAGAAACTCCTAGGAGTTCCGATCGATTATCGGTTCGTGCTTTACAAGCACGGTCCATACAGCTTCGATCTGAGAGCCGACTTGGCTGAGATGCGAGTGCGTTACTTACTTGATGTCAAACCACATCCTAGGTACGCCCCGTCGTACGTGTTGGGAGTTCGCGGTGAGCGGTCTGTAGAACTTAAGAACGAATTTGAAAAGGAAATACGATTTGTCAGCGAGGAAGTCTCAACCAAAAATGTAGCTGAACTTGAACGGATTGCGACCGTTTACTTCATCCATGAAGCACATCCGGAGTTAGCCGAAAATGAAGTGGCGAATTTGGTCTGTGAACTTAAACCACATATTCAACCTTCAGACGCGAATTTGGCATTTGAAGAAGTCAGACGGATCGTTATGACTGCGGACGAACAGGGATTAGCGCATAGTGCCATCGCCGCTTAAGCAGCACCACCGAAATTGTTCGACATAGAGTCGAGAATGTGCGGCGCACATTCGCAATCAACTGCTATGCGTGTCTTTGGGACGATGGCTTCTTGTTGCAGTTCAGCCTTGGCCAGCAAGCATTCGCAGGCGTTTATCGCCGAGTGATTCACTCTGGAAGCTCGCCTCACGATTGCGGCCTCAGCCGAAACGACACCTTGGTTATCGCCGCGCCAAACAGTAGAACCAAACCGGTGAAATACGCCCACATCATCAGCACAACCACAGACGCAATCGGACCGTAGATTGTTCCCCTATCGCTGGTGCGGTCCGTCACCCAGAACATGAGGTGCTTGCCGATCTCGAAGAGTATTATCGCCACTACTGCGCCAAATGCTGCGTCACGCCACGGAACATTCGCATTCGGTACCCGATCGTAGATGAAAGTGACCAGGAACCCGGTGAAGATTGGCGGCACAACGGCGGATATAGCGCCGAGCGCGAATATGCTGATATCCGATAGCGCACGGGCATCGCCGAATAACTCCTCGCTGTAGACGAACAACACCCGGAAAAAAGATGTCAGTCCCACCGAAGTAAGAAACAGGATCAGCATCGCAGTAGCCAGCAAAATGTTCGCAAACGTGAGTCGCGTAACATCCTTCCTTCTGACCCCGTAGACTCGATTGATGGCGCGGTGGATTGCCACGAAGAGACCGTTGGCACTCAAGAACAGACTCCCGATGGCGAGGATACCGAAGGTGATCGATACTCCCATCAGGCTGTCCACTGCATCCTGTATCAGGTCGTGAGACGCTGGAAAGAAGTAGTCGAGCGACTGTGTAAGTGTTTCAATCGTACCTTCAGGGTTCCCTAACATGACCAAAGCCATCATGCTCAGCGCCAACAATGGCAGCAACGACATGACGGTGAAGAATCCCAGCGATGCTGCGAGGTCGATGCCGCCAACTTTGATCAACAGTCTGATAGCGCTGACAATTGCAACAATGCGCCATCGGTCGCGAAATTCAGGTATCGACCGGAGTAGATTTTCGATGATGCGTTGCAATGTTATGCGTTGATACGGAGAATCTTCGTGATCGGATTGTGCCAACAAACTCGAACGCGCCGCATCAGCGAACTGATACGGCGCGTCTTGTGAACGATCTCGCTCGTTGGCTGAAGGCCTAGGCTAGAAGTCCATTCCGCCGCCAG
This sequence comes from Dehalococcoidia bacterium, assembly GCA_965242765.1. Lineage (GTDB taxonomy): Bacteria > Chloroflexota > Dehalococcoidia > Lucifugimonadales > Lucifugimonadaceae > Bin127. Next base: position 1,163,521 of record CBDESY010000004.1, read on the forward strand.
GTGGCATTCCGCCGCCCGGCATTGGCGGCTCAGGCTGCTCAGTTATAAGTGCGGCAGTTGTCAGGATCATGCCTGCAACCGACACCGCGTTTTCAACGGCTGAGCGGGTGACCTTTGCCGGGTCTACGATGCCCATCTCGAGCATGTTGCCGTATTCGTTGGTCATGGCATTGAACCCGAAGTCGTTGTCTTCGCTAGAGGACACACGATCGAGGATGACAGCACCTTCATATCCGCAGTTGCTGGCGATGATGCGGATCGGCTCATGCAGGGATTTGGATAGGATTTGCACTCCCGTCTGCTCATCTTCATCTTCAAGGACCATGAGATCAATTTCGGCAGCAGCTTTGATCAGAACTGATCCGCCACCAGGTACGATGCCTTCCTCAACAGCCGCACGAGTCGCTTCAAGCGCGTCTTCGACACGTTGCTTCTTCTCCTTCATCTCGATCTCGGTAGCGGCACCGACACGAAGGATCGCCACGCCGCCCGATAGCTTGGCGAGACGCTCTTGCAGCTTCTCGCGGTCGTAATCGGAGGTCGTGTCCTCGATCTGAGCTTGGATTTCGGTCATTCGACCGCGGATAGCGGATTGGTCGCCGCTGCCGCCCACGAAGGTCGTGTCGTCTTTCTTGACAACGACCTGTTTACACCTGCCAAGGTCTTCGAGAGTTGCGGAGTCGAGTTTGCGGCCGATCTCGTCGGAGATCACAGTGCCGCCGGTCAGGATTGCGATGTCTTGCAACATAGCCTTGCGGCGGTCGCCGAAACCGGGAGCCTTCACCGCTACGCAGTTCAGCGTGCCACGAAGTTTGTTGACTACGAGAGTCGCGAGGGCTTCACCTTCAACATCTTCGGCAATCACCAAGATGTTCTTTGACGCTTGCAGAACCTTCTCAAGCAGTGGAAGCAAGTCCGATACTGCCGATATCTTCTGCGAGGTGATCAAGATGTATGGGTCGTCAAGAACTGCTTCTTGGCGGTCAGGATTGGTGACGAAGTATGGCGACAGGAAGCCACGGTCGATCTGCATACCTTCGACAAAGTCGGTCTCGTAAGAAAGGGACTTCGACTCGTCGACGGTGATGACGCCATCCTTTCCAACTTTTTCCATCACTTCGGCGATCAGGTTGCCCATCTCGTCGTCGTGCGAAGAAAGTACTGCTACATTCGCGATCTGCGAGGAACTCTCCACCGGTGTGGACTGGTTCTTGATCGATCCGCGCACGGTAGCCATCGCTTTTTCCATACCGCGTTTGATGGCCATGGGGTCTGCGCCGGCGGCTACGTTCTTGAAGCCTTCGGCTACGATGGCTTGGGCGAGAACGGTGGAAGTAGTCGTGCCATCGCCGGCATCGTCGTTGGTCTTCTTGGAAGCTTCCTTGAGCAGCTGGGCTCCCATGTTCTCGAACGGGTCTTCGAGGTCTACTTCCTTGGCGATAGTCACGCCATCGGAGTTGACCTGCGGAGGGCCGAACTTCTTGTCTACGATGACGTTCTGGCCGCGCGGGCCGAGTGTTTTCTTGACGGTGTTTGCGAGGATGTCGATGCCTTCTTTGAGTTTGGATCGAGCTTCCTCTTCAAATAGCAAATCTTTGGCTGGCATTTGCTGATTTTCTCCTTATTTTTCAGTTTTTTGCGACGAATTTCGTCATCAATGGCTCGATAGTTGAGTTAACCTACGATTGCCAAGATATCGGATTCGCGCAGAATCAGGTAGTCAGTTCCGTTTTGGGTGTACTCGGTACCGGCGTACTTCGAGTAGATAACGGTGTCGCCTACACTCACACTGATGTCGATCAGGGTTCCATCATCAGACGTGCGACCCGGTCCAACTGCAACGATGGCTCCTTGTTGCGGCTTTTCTTTGGCTGTATCGGGGATGATGATCCCGCCGGGGCTAGTCGCCTGTTCCTCTTCAGACGGCGCGATGATCACTCGATCACCTAGCGGCTTCAAATTAACCGTCACTCGGTCTTTCCTCCTTGGTTTCGTTTCGTCTCATTCGCAAGGCCGACCGATTGGGTTGGTCATCAGAATGCCGACCTCCGATTCATCGACCTCACGCGTCGAAATTCGTTAGCAGTCTACAAGGTTGACTGCTAATTCACAATTATATTTGTGGAAATCGGAAAAGCAAAACAAAGTGTCCAGAATGTAGCATCGAAATCCAGACATGACTCTTGAGCAACTCATCATCGCTTCCGTGCGTATCGCCGGCTCATTGCCAGTGTTGAGATGGGCGTTCTTCGGCTCGATCCTCGCCATTTTGGTCGATTTCTCAGACCTTTTCATGATGAACCTGATCCAGCTGGGAGGCGTCGGAAACTACCAGACTTTCGACAAATGGCTCGATCAGGTTTACATGCTGGCGTTTCTGTGGGTAGCAGTGAGGCAGTGGGATGGGCCGGGAAGGACGGTGGCGATCGCGCTCTTCGCCTTTCGCGCTGTTGGATTTGTCGCGTTTGAAATCACTGAAGCGCGTTGGGTTTTGCTGATGTTTCCGAACGTGTTCGAGTTCTGGTTCGTGGCGATCGCCGCGCAACGGCATTGGTGGCCTGAATACGAGTTCACGCGTCTGCGGATCTTCGCTTGGCTACTCGCCTGCGCCGCGCTCAAAATGACGCAGGAGTACATACTCCACGTTTGGCAAGTGTTGGACAACTACGTGGCAGTCGATGTAGTCATCGCATGGTGGGAGTTTTTGGCGGGACTGTTTTGACGCTCTGCCAGTTTGAGAATGTCCAACTCGCTGGTCAGTCCGAGAAGTCGAAATCCTGCCCGATGCTATTGGCTACTGCTTCGCGGTAAACCAGCGCCGCACATGACAAGTCCTGTATCGCTAGTCCTACGCTCTTGAACAGCGTGACCTCTTCGTTTGAAGTCCGGCCTGCCGTCACGCCATTCACTACATCTCCCAGATTACCTGCAACATCGTCCCATGTGTAATCTCCTTGTTCTACCGGTATTTGCAGGTCTCCAGCTTCAGCCATGCAGGCATCCAACTGATCGCAGATGACGCGGGTGCGCTGCACTGTAGCCGTATCCAACTCTCGGACGCCCGGCGCGTGCGAGCCGATGGCGTTGATGTGGGCGCCAGGTTTCCACCAATCGGCGTTCACAATCGGATTTGCCGCCGTAGTCGCCAGTGCGACGATGTCTGATTCACGACACAGTGCTTCGCCACTCTCGGCCAGGAGTACGTCCAAATTGGTATGTTCGGTGATCCAATCGGCGAATTCGCGACGTGTGGCTTCGTCATCTAACGAGAAAGTAAGTATGGTGTTGATGCTGCTCGCTTCGGCGATGGCTACTGCCTGCTGTCGAGCCTGCACTCCCGCTCCGAGAACACCGCCTACTTGCGAATCGGTGCGTGCCATGTGTCGAGTAGCCACCCCGGAGACTGCACCGGTTCGCACTGCTGTAAGATATCCGCCGTCCATGACTGCCACAACTTCGCCGGTCTCGTTGTTTTGCACGAGGATTGTTCCGATGGTGGTTGGCATGCCGAATTTGGTCGGGTTGTCTTTATATACGGTGACGGCTTTTGCACCTAGTGCGCCGCCAGTCTTGAGATATGCCGGCATATATGCGATCCAACCGCCGACATTCGGATCGATCATCACGGTTCGTGGCGGCATTTCGGCAGTGTTGTTTGCGAGTTCTCCGAAAGCGGCTTCAACAACGTCGATAGCCTTCTTCATCGTCAATACCTGTTGCACATCGGAGCGGTTGAGTAGTAATGCCATGTCGGGTTTCCTAGTCTTTCAATGGGTTCGATTTTGTTCGATTGAAATCATACAGGTTGCCAGCTGTTTCGAGCACGTTTTTTTGCTGCCACGCTGACAAGTTCGAATCGCGGAGATGTTTTAGCGCACGTCGTTGGCTGATCAGAGGGAAATCGCTGGCAAAGCATATCCGAGATGCGCCAACTGCACTCTCGATCGTCTTATAGACGCCGGGATCGTATAGATACGGTGTTGCCGCTGAATCATAAGTTACGTTGCGCAGAGATTCGGCGACCTCTGGCATGTGTTCGTATAGAGGCAAGCCGCCCCCGAAATGTGAGAAGACAAAAACGTTGTCTGGGTAACGTTCAGCCAAAATGAGTAGGCGGTCAGGGGTCATCGTCCCTTTTCCACGGTAGGTGTGTCCGAAGGGTTCGGAGCCATGAACGACGACGATTTGTTTGTGCGTCTGCGCCACCGACATCATGCCTTCAAGTCTGTCATATGAAGCATCGACCCAACCTTGGGTGTCGGCGTGCAGTTCTCCGATGCCCTGGATGCCGGCCTTGAGACAACGTTCGACTTCTTTTGGTGCAGCATCTTCGGGCCAAAGCGGGTTGACACTGCAAAGCGGCATTAGTCTATCGGGATGCCGGCTCGCCGCTTCTAGCAGGTAGTCGTTGGAGCGTTTTGCCAGATCTTGATCGTTCCATCCAAACCCGGCAATCACCGAACAGTCTACGCCAGACTTTTCCATCTCATCAATCAAGTCTTGAACCTGAGCGATACGCGCCTTAGGGTTTGAAAAAAGTTCTCGGAAAGTGGCATCGCGTGCAATCGCATCTTCGCGATGTTCCGCGAAGTACGGCGGCAGGATGTGGGTGAGCGCATCTACGACCATAGCGATTCAACATCATAAAACCCGTCCGCTGAGCTGCGATGCAAATTAATGGGTTCCTAGTTCAAAATCCCATTGTTCTGATCACCGTTCAGAGGCATATCATTGTGCGTATGCGGTTTGCTCACGACTCATGCGCCAAAAGGGACTTTCAATGTACGTAGGAACACAATTCGGAGCACGCCACGAAGCCGATATCAAACAACTCGCTCAGCTAGGCGTCGAACATGTAGACGTAACACCTAAGGAGCCTTGGACCGAATGGACGACTGATCTGCTGGCTTCGTATCGGGAGCGATACGCGCAGCATGGGATCAATGTCGAGACGATGCATTCGCCACTGGGTTCCAGAGATGCGTTCAACAACGGTATGCCACACCTTTTTCTCGGCCCTAGTGATGAAAAGGAGCGCGAACTTGACAGTCTGTGCGAGATCATCCGTATGGCGTCGGAAGCTGGATTGCGAGGGCTTCTTTACAACATCACCATTCTCGGACATCTGCGCACCGAGCCGCGTTACGGTCGCGGCGGCGCGAAACTTTCCTCTTTCAAATATACCGATCTAGACCAGTCATTGCCGGAGTTCGAGGGCGGCGCCGCGGATGCCGACACGATGTGGGAACGCATCGATTATTTCTTGGCGCGCATCGCGCCGGTGGCGAACGAGTGCAAAGTTCAGATGGCCTGCCATCCGCAAGATCCGGGCATCAAAGAATTCGAGTATCGAGGAGTAGCCCGGGTCATGGGCACTGTGGAAGGTCTGAAAAAGTTTGTTGCGATGCACGAAAACCCATATCACGGGCTCAACTTCTGTCAAGGGACGGTCTCTGAGATGCTGAAAAATCCAGGAGAGGAGATCTGCGATATCATCCGATACTTCGGTAGCCGCAAGAAGATTTTCAATGTGCATTTCCGCAACATCCAGGGCGGTGTTCTCGACTTTGTGGAGGTGTTCCCGGATGAAGGTGATGTAGATATGCTTAAAGCGATGCGCGCTTACCAAGAAGTTGAATATCCGTACATGCTGATGCCCGATCACGTGCCAGGGATAGATGGCGATGAAGCCAATCAGGTAGGTTTCGCATATTGCTATGGATACATCCACGCCCTACTACAAGCCGTCAACGAAAGCTCAAGGAGCTAACCCGTCGTGCAGTCAAAAGCCAAAACTGTTGAGGAATACTTCGAAGAACTCGCACCTGATCGTCAGGATGCCATATCGACTGTCCGCGACGTTATCCTCGAGCATCTGCCGGATGGTTATCAGGAGATGATGCTGTTCGGCATGATCACATACGCCATCCCGCTAGAGCGATATCCGAACACTTATAACAAGCAGCCGCTGATGTATGCGGCGCTGGCCAATCAGAAGCGGCACATGGCGGTCTATCTGACGAATGTCTATGGCGATGATTCGTTAGAGACTTGGTTTCGTGAGCGCTACTTGGCAAGCGGCAAGCGGTTTGATATGGGCAAATCGTGCGTCCGTTTTAGGAAACTGGATGATCTGCCTTTGGATCTGATAGGCGAAGCAATTGCCAAAACGTCCGTAGAAGAGTTCATCGATATCTACACCGCGTCTCGCAGCGGGCGCAGGTGATGTGCCTTCACCTTGTGCCCCAATCGAGAGACGCGATTTGTGATGCATCACGCGTCACTGAGGGGGATTCCTCTATCTTCTATCGTGATGACCGGGGAGGTCCATCATAATGCCCCCCTCATGTCGCCTCTATGAACACTCGGTCTCCCTCACGCGCCGGGATGATCAGATCACAGTTTTCTAGGGAAGCCCTGATGAAGTAGGGACGGTGCGCGAACCGTCCCTATGAACTCCGTTCCACAGCGGCCTTTTCAGATGGTTCCTGCAGTGACTTCCAATTAGAGAGATGATTTCTGATGCACAAGGATAGACACGTGTCTGGGTTGTGCATTCAAATCAGTTGCTGATGGGATGTTTTCGCAGGAGGATGTCTCAACGGTAGATTTCATGCGAAAATCACATCTCACATAGTCTCCAAGGAGTCTGCAGATGACTAACGCCCCCCTCAAGCCAATGATGCTGGTTCGACCTCCCAATGCGATCTTGTACGAAGAATCTTTCTGGGATGAACTGAGCGAAGCTGGTATCGACGAAGTGGCGCTGCAATGGCTGTGCCTTCTTGACGACCGTCAGGAAGGCGGCAACCGATATCCGCAAATTGAAGACATTCATCCGCGAGGGCTAGCGGCCGTAGGCGGTTCTCCAGTAGAGCGCGTCCCAACCGCGGCATTCAATCCGAAACCGGAGCTGTACGAAGGCCTTTCGTGGACCCCTCCAGAAATGCCGACGTACATGGAAGCAGAAGCCGAGAAGCTACGCGATGCGCTTCGTCTCGGGAAGTCAAAAGGCTTCACTTTGTACACCATGGACGACAAGGGTTACTTTCTATTCGGCAGCTTCGGCACCGGACGGTTGGACCCTAATCGGTCTGCCCCTGGCGTTGTTGATCCGGATGGACCGGCTATGACCGTTGCACGGGCTAGGGACACAGCCGCCAACTTTCCGGAAATCAGCGGCATTTTGCTCGACGGTCCTGATTTCAAGTGGGAGATAAAACCGGGGCACCGAGATGACCTCTGGTTCGAAAGATTGGATACACCCGCCTACCGAACGTTCTCATCTTCGATCGGCATCACTATGGAGCAAGTGTTCGATGCGAGAGATCGCTTCCAGGAGTTCCTGCGGTCTTTAGATCCTGACCGCGCGAGAAAGTTCATGGCCGAATCGCCGGGCGCGCTCGCAAGCCACGAGTGGTGGGCGTCGCATCCCGAGTTCTCGGATTGGTACAAGTTCAAACAGGCGGCGGTCGAATGGAGCGTATCTTCTTCGTATCACGGCATCAAGGAACACCTTCCTAATATGTTGGTCGGCAACTCTGCGCGGCTGCCATTTGCCACCCCCTTCACCGGACACAACTTGGTGCGAAAACAGGCATACACCGATTTCCAAATGACTAAGGAATATTGGTGGTCTGGAGGAGTTGCCGGCTTCCGCGGCACGGTTGCGAATTGGGTATCGACGCTGGTCGAATGGAATCCAGGGCTTGACGAAGATCTCGCTTCGGAGTGGTTCAGCTGCGCGTTCGATTATCCGATGCCATCCGACTATCCGGTATCTGCATACGATTCTGAGGCTACTGACGAATGGTTCACTACGTCGGTGAGGGATCAGACTCGTAAAATGATGGCGGCGGCTGAGACGCCGGAGCGGTTCGTGCCATACGTCGGTCTTGAACACTTCGGCTCCAATTGGCTGACGCCATCTGAACTGGACCGCCTTTTGCTAGAGATGAGAAATCAAGGTGCGACTCGCTACTGTTACTTCGTGTACAACAGTCTTTCACCCGATTACTGGAACGTCATCAGACATCACAGCCTCGGTGAGCAAGGAGACGAACGAAATGGCTAAACAAAGGCTAGTGCTACTCTCGGAAAAGACGCAGATCTTTCCATACCAAATCGACGAAACGGCATTCGATGGAATTGATCTTGATATCGAGGATGTGCAGATCAGTAGCCGTGGCGAGGCGATGGAGGCGCTGCGCGACGCGGATGTCGTGATGACTGGCTTCAGCATCGACGCCGAGTTGGTCGCAGCTATGGAGAAGGCGCGGGGCATCTGCATCTTCGGGCATGGTTTTGACAAGGTAGACATAGACGCAGCGACAGCCGCCGGAATCATCGTCACGAATGCTGCCTATATCTGCAACTGGGAGGTGGCGAATCACGCCGCTGCCATGATCCTCGCTCTAAACCGAAACTTGGTGCAGTACGATCGTGCGATGCGCGCCGGGATTTGGGACCGACCTGCTGGCAGACCAGTGGGGCCACTGGATGGGGAGGTTGCTGGTCTGATCGGCTTTGGCGCCATCGGCAGATCACTGGCGAAGCGGTTGCAAGCCTTCGGATTGCGCGTCGTTGCGTACGATGCATTTGCCGAGGACTGGCCGTTTCGGGAGTATGGCGTAGAGCGGTTCGACGATCTGCATGAGATGTTGTCGATCTCCGATTATGTTTCGTTGCAAGTTCCTTTGAACACGCAGACTTACCACATGATTGGCGAAGTGGAGTTTGCGGCGATGAAGCCATCTGCAATGTTCGTAAGCTGCTGCCGTGGCGGCACTGTGGACGAGGATGCTCTGACCGCCGCTTTGGAAAATGGTGAAATCGCCAAAGCCGGGCTAGACGTCTTCGAGACGGAGCCGTGCGAACCTGACCATCCACTATTGCAGTTGGACAACTTTATAGCATCGCCGCACGCGGGAGGCGAATCTACATTGTCAGGTCAGTGGTCTGGGATTGCGGCCTCAGGTGAAGCAGCGTTAATCCTGAAAGGACGCTGGCCCCGGCGGGTTGTAAACCCGGAAGTTTTAAGGACGCTTAGGGAGGTTGTCTGAACTGCAATGCACTGCTTCTAATCCCCTGCTTGCAGGAGACATTTGAAAAATCCCCATCCACCTTTTCAAATGGGACGCGTCCGAACGAAGTGTAGACGCAAGGGTGCCGAAGCTTGCCCCCCTCTTTGACTCTTCCCCCTGCTTGGAACCTTTGCAGGGGGATAACCAAAGAGGGGATACACCTAACAACCACCCGCAATCACAAAAATCACAGTTCAGACAACGCCTAATCCCACTAATTCTCTCAACTCCACCACACTATTGATCTGCATATCCGGCTTTGGCGCATCGGATGGATACTGGTCGTACATATGATTTACGTGGATCCATGCCGTCTTCATCCCTACTGTTATTGCGCCGGTGATGTCAGTATATGGGTTGTCGCCGACGAACAGGATTTCTGATGGTTGGATGCCGTCGATGCCATCGAACGACAGTTTGAGACGACGCACGGCTTCGTGATAAATCCTAGGGTCTGGTTTATTCGCGCCGAAGAGTAGTGAAACTATGGCGAACGGAACGATTTCCACGAGTCCGCTGTGTCGGAGTTTGGTCACTTGGAACTTCTTTCCATTGGTAACTATCGCCCATGGAAAGTTGATTTGGTTCAAACCCGTCAGCAGATCCAGAGCGCCATCAATCACTTTGGCTTTGCTAGCTAATGTATTGAAAAACCAGGCTTCGAACTCGACGGGGTCCAGATCTAGCGACGGCCAACGGTTCATGATCTGCCGCGCCGCGTCTTGGGCGTCAGTGGTGCCGTGTGGCGACAGAGACCAGAAGAACTTCATCTCCTTGTTGATATCGCCGTTTTCGGATATCTCGGGATGTGCGTGATAGAACTCGGTGTAGGTGGCCTCGTACGCGCTTTCACGGTCGAGAAGGGTGTCATCGAGGTCGAAAAGTACGGCTCGTGGTTTGTTCATATCCGACCTCGATTTAGTTCTGTCGATTGACGACGTTGGCACATCAACCTGCTAGGGACGCTTGTAGCAGGATTTCTACGGTTACTTCGTCCTCTACGGTGAAGAATCCGCTAGTAGGGGCGGTCATGCCGAAATCTGCCCAGACGAAGTTGGAGGTTCCAAGTATCACCAGGTTGGTGTCGTTGTCGAGGCGTGCTGTGATATCAAACACCAGCTCTGCGTCAGCGCCATTGACGTTCACAGTGGCAGTCAATTGCGTCTGATGCTCGTATCCGCCATTGAAGAACTCGTCGGGGATGTTGCCCAGATCGACGAAATTCACGTATGCTGCTTGTTGTCCCGGAAACATCTGCTCGCGCACGTAGCGGTCGCGCCGCGATTGATCGCTCTGCAACGTGTGCAGATCGATCTCAATCTCGGCGCGGTTGCCACTCAAATCGACGATGCCGTTCAATACTTCTGTCTCCATCGACACCACCACATCGGCACCACGCAGAGTCTCATCTACCTTGAAAAGTCCGCGCGAACCTTCACCGATAACGAACGTGCCTGCAGATTCGGACATCGAGCCGGAGTCTTCCATCATCATTGCACCAGCATTCAGATCGATCGAATCTCCGACGCTGGCGAAGATGCCGGTAGATATTATCTGTCCGTCCTCGATCTTCCAGATCTCAATGGTGTTTAGGACGTCGCCGTTAGCGTCGAACTCTTGGTCGCCAGCAGCACCGACGTAGTCGATGTCTTGGCCGGCTGCGATCAGTTCTAGAGCTCGCGGTAAATCGCCCGGTCCGACTTTTTCGCCCGGTGCGCTCGATACCATGCGCATCGCGGCTTTGATGTCATCGCCATCTTCTGATCCGGCCGCGGCAATTGCAAGAGCGAGTATCGCTGCGGCATCGAAAGCCTCGGAGATGAAGATGCTTGACGGGTCGCCGCCTAGTTTCGATGCGTATAGGGATTTGAAGGTTTCTTGACTCGGAGTACCCGGTGCGCCTGGAGCGGTACCGTAGTTGCCCTCGAAGTTATCGGCTCCGAGTTGATCGAACATCTCTTGGTTCTTGGTACCGTCAACGAACATGAATTCGTCAAAGTACTGGCCCTCAATTGCCTCGCGCAGATATACGCCGGCAGTTTCCGGGTATGACATCGCCAACAGCACGGTAGCCCCGTCTGCAGATGCCTGACGTAGCTCAGACGCGTAGCTGGCCTGACCGCCTTCGATCGGAACGGCAGCTGAAACTCTACCGCCAAGACTCTCGAAAGTCTCTTGGAACACTGTCGAAAGTCCCTCACCGTAAGCATTGTTTATGTATAGCGTTGCTACATTGTCGTAACCAAGCTGCGATGCGACCTGTGCGGCGATCACGCCCTGCAACGCGTCCGATACCGTGGTGCGGAATACCGTGTCATTGTCGTCTAGGTTGCTGATTGCCGGGGATGTGGATGCTGGTGAAACGATGACTGCACCATTGGGTATCGTGACTGATTCTGCGACTGCCAACGTGACGCCTGATGAGAGCGAGCCGACGATGGCTTCTACACCATCCACATTGACCAACGCGCTAGCCGCGTCTGTTGCGATCTGTGGGCTAGTGCCACTGTCGCGGTGGACCATTTCGATGGGTCGACCGTAGATGCCGCCAGCATCGTTGATCAGCAATGCGGCCAAATCGGTAGCCATGACGATTGGCGGACCGAAAACGGCTAGATCGCCGGTGGTATCGATCAACGTGCCGATCTTGATGGGTTCGCCGGCCAGTTCATCGGTCGGCGGTGCGCCGAACTGGAAGTCGGTTTCGATGCCACAGGCTGCTACAGCCTCGCCTAGAGCCGCGCTCTCTTCGAACGTAAGCCCCCGACCTTCTGGGTCGTTTCCAGTTAGAACGTTGACTATCTGACTGTCTTGATCGAAGTGAGACAGCAGGCAGTTCAATCCTTCAAGGTCCGGCAGCTGGTCACCGGCCGCGTCGCCCATCATCGTCATGATTGCACCAACGAGGTCAATTTCATCACCTGGGCTGGCAAAGATGCCGGTTGAGGTGATTTGCCCTTCTAGGATTCCCCATACTTCGATGGTGTTCTGCACGTCGCCATTGGCATCGAAGTCTTGATCGCCCGCGGCGCCGACATAGTCTATGTCTTGCCCTTGGCTGATCAGTTCGAGTGCACGCGCCAAGTCGCCAGGTCCGACCTTCTCGCCAGGCGCGTTGGCAACGCTCCGCATCGCTGCTTTGATGTCATCGCCATCTTCCGAACCTGCTTCGGCGATAGCGAGGGCGAGTATTACGGCGGCATCGAATGCTTCTGATATGAAGATGCTCGATGGGTCGCCATTCAGCTTGGAGGAATAGAGCTCTTTGAATGCCTCCTGTGTCGGAGTGCCGGGCGCGCCTGGTGCGGTGCCGAAGTTGCCCTCGAAGTTGTCCGCGCCCAGTTGATCGAACATCTCTTGGTTCTTGGTGCCGTCGACGAACATGAACTCGTCAAAGTACTGACCCTCGACTGCTTCGCGCAGGTAAACTCCGGCAGTTTCCGGATATGACAATGCCATGAGCACATCAGCATCATCGGATGCCTGACGCAGTTCCGACGTATAACTTGCCTGCCCCCCCTCGATGGGCACTGCGGCCGATACGGTTCCGCCTAGACTCTCAAAAGTCTCTTTGAACACGTTGGTCAGACCTTCACCGTAGGCATTGTTTATATACAGCGTCGCCACGTTGTCATATCCGAGTTGGTTGGCAAGTTGAGCGGCGATGATGCCCTGCAAAGCGTCAGACACTGTAGTTCGGAACACCGTATCGTTGTCATCGAGATTGGTGATTGCGGGCGATGTGGACGCCGGTGATACCAACACTGCGCCGTTGGGTATCGTCACCGATTCGGCAACCGCCAGTGTCACGCCCGATGAGAGCGATCCGACGATAGCCTCGACACCATCGACGTTGACCAGTGCGCTTGCGGCGTCAGTAGCGATCTGCGGGCTAGTTCCGCTATCTCGGTGAATCATCTCGATAGGACGTCCGTCGATGCCGCCGGCTTCGTTGATGAGTAATGCTGCCAAGTCGGTTGCGAGGACTATGGGCGGGCCGAACGTTGCCAGATCGCCAGTGGTGTCGATGAGCGTGCCGATTTTGATCGGGTCGCCGGAAGGCTCTTCTACCATCACATCGGTTGCTGCTGTCGTAGGTGGAACCGCCGTAGCCGTTGGAGGTGCTGGCGCGGTAGTTGGAGGTACCGAAGTTGCCGTGGGCGGAACTGGGGTTGCTGTCGGGTCTTCGCTGCTGCAGGCGAGTGCCACCAGCATGACTAGGGTCAATGCCATAGCCAAAACTGTCAATTTCAGTTTTCGACTATTCGATACCGAGTTTCCGAGTGTCAGCATGTCAAATGACCTCCGAGGATAGTAAACCTGATGCTTTCGATTCTAATTCGCAAGGCGCCTAGAAAACGAATATCGATGGGTAAACGTTATGCGTTTGAGGGTCCCCGGTTGGTTCAACGTACCGACGATAGATCGACATCATCGCCTGGGAAGACGTAGATGTCGGTGTCCGTGATTTGGTTGTCTTTTATGGTCCAGATCCGCATTCCGCTGACTACGTCGCCATTTTCGTCGAAATCGATATCGCCGGCGGCGCCTACATAGTTGATGTCTTTGCCTTCGCGGATCAGCTCTAGCGCTCTTGCGATGCTGCCCGGTCCCACGATTTCGCCGGGTGGATTTGATACCAAACGCAACGCGTCGCGAACTGCGACTGGGTCATCGCTGCCGGCCTTTTCGACTGCCAAGGCGATTACAGCGGCGCCATCGAAGGCTTCAGTGATGAGTTGCTGTTCGGGGTCGCCGCCGGTGCGTTCAGCATAGATGCGCTTGAAGTCCTGTACCGAAGTTGTCTGCGGATTGCCCGGGGATACCCCAAAATCTCCTTCGAAGTGATTGCCGCCAATGGCATCGAACATCGTCTGATTCTTGGTCACATCGACGAATATGAACTCGTCGTAGATTCCGCTTTCGGCCGCTTCCCGCAACAGTGTCTGCCCAGAATCGGGGTAGGCGATAGTCACCAGCACCTCAGGGTCCTCTGCCGCGGCTTCTCGCAGTTCGGATATGTAGCTGGCCTGGCCGAGTTCATGGGCCACGGCGGCAGTTACTTCGCAGCCCGCGTTTTGGAAATTCTCGACAAACGATTCGTTGAGGCTGGCACCATAGGCGTTGTTGATATACGTGGTTGATACGCGCTTGTAGCCAATGGCTTCCGTCAACTTCGCTAGAGCTTGGCTCTTCACATAATCGTTGACACGCGTCCGAAACACCATATCGTTGTCGTCTAGAGCTGTGATGGCTTTGGACGATGAACCTACTGACAAGTGCAAGACGCCGGCCGGAATGGTGACCGATTCGGCGATGGCAAGAGTGACCCCTGACGAATGGGCGCCGATCAGGATGTTCACACCGTCAACGTTGACGAGTCCGCTGGCAGAGTCGGTGCCGATCTGTTCGTTGGTGCCGCTGTCACGATGAATCGCCGATATTTTGACACCGTTGACACCGCCAGCTTCGTTAACCAGTTCAAACGCCAAGTCCATCGATCGCTGCGCCGACGGACCGAAGGCAGAAAGGTCGCCTGATACCGGCATCACGGTGCCGATCTGCACATCAGAACTGCCGGCATCATCGCCCGAATCGCATGCGACGAAAGTCAGCATGAGCAGCAACAAAGTCGAAACCACCACATAGAACGACACTCGCATCATTTTGGCGCAAGTAGGTAAACTAAATCTCGGCAATTTCGACACCAACCTCAGTGAGTGTTTCTTGATTCGTCATTGTGGTGATTCTATTTTCAGAGATCCGCATCGTCTGGGGGATCTATGAGTTCGGATGCTGAGGATTGTCTGAGCTGTGATTGAAATGATCCCATCCTCCGCTTCTGACCCCAGCCCCGACACCCAATCAAGCGAAAATCACAGTTCAGACTGGTACCGCATCCGTGGCAAACGATGCCGAGATTGGAATGAATCGGATTGCGGAGTTTGGGCGTACAGTCCACGCGTCAAGGTGAACCGGCCGCCAACAGCTACCGCACGCCGGTTCCGCCGCCACCTCCCAGGATCAATCGAATGACATTTGACGGGGAAGATATCAAGGTATACTACTCCCAAAGCTACTGGTCCGGCAGCCGTCTCCACTACTACCGTTTCGAGATGGAGCAGTTTCCCAGCGGGAACGTCAAAGAGTACGATTTCTATCGTCGAGTGAACGACAGAGTATCTCCAGCTGAATTCGAAGACGTCGACATCGGGCACTCCTATCGCGCCCGCGGACAGCGTTGCACCAATTCCAGGTACAACAGCTGCGGCAGGTGGTCAGCATGGCGGGAACTCGCAGTGTTTCCCACACCTACACCTACGCCGGCGCCCACCGACACGCCAGTGCCGCCTACGGCAACTTTTACCCCTATACCAACGAAAATTCCCACACCGACTAACACGCCCATTCCGCCTACGGCAACTTTTACTCCTACGCCAGTGCCGACAAATACGCCAACTCCTACACCCACCCCTCCACCGCCGACAGATCTGGTTATGACCCTGCATGGAGACGATCTCAAGTTGGAGTATGTGCGAAGCTACTGGCCAGTCTCGATTTTCCACGACTACCTGTTCCAGCTATACCGCGCCGACGCCGGCAATCAACGGCACGAGCTCTACGGCATTCCGGTAAGAGACGGCGTTCCGCCAGTGTATTTCACGAACGTCCCATACGGATCGTACGTAGCTCGAGGCATACGTTGCAAAAACTCCAGTCGAGACGATTGCAGCACCGAATGGTCGGAGTTCTCCAATCGCGTCGAGTATCCCACTCCGACTGCTACGCCGACGCCGGTACCGACAACTGCTACGCCGACACCAGTTCCGCCAACCGCAACACCGACACCCACTCCAACTCCCATACGCCTCGACACGCCGCAAAACATCGATGTAGAACCACGACCGCTCAGGATCGCACGCATCAGCTGGGACGCCGTGGATGGCGCGAAGGCGTACGACGTCAGGCTTCACAATCATCTGTTTGAAAAAAACAGGAGTACATCGACAGTAACCTTGGAGCCCAAAACAGGCATCGTATGCGTTGATGGTGGCGAAACGCACTACGATGTGATGCTCGACAGACATCTCATCGACGACAAAGTCGACGAATTTCAAATCAGAGCAATCAAAGACGATTGCGCTACGCCTCAGGCAAACAGAAACGCGAACCAGAATAACAGCGAATATTCAACAAAGATTCGCATAGTCGACAATCCGATCATCAGCGTGAACGGGGATAGTCGAGGAACACCCGACGGCAAGGGACAAGTGAAGATCAAATGGTCGCGTAATGCGTTTACTCAAGAGTACTCGATTCGTTATCGCAAATTAAAAGGCGATCATGATACCGCATACAATTGGCAACCGAATTCATTCGAGGAATTCACGACAATCACATCAACTGACTTTTCTACATCACACACAATTTCATCACTTGAACTTAAGGCAATCTATGCCATTCAAATAAATTACAAGGATCAAGGAGATATTCAAGTGTTCGCTGGGCGGGATGCGTTTGTATGGCCATCCACTGCCACTCCTGACAAAGATGAAAGAGTAGCTACTTTTCCATTCTTTGGACATTGGCCCAAGAGAGAATATGTGTATCAAATATGCGATAAAACATTCCCAAAAGAAAATCGAATCCTTTGGGTTAAAGCTATCAAAACAGCGTTCAAGCAATGGGAAACTTCTACTAATGGAGTTGTAAAAATTACAGAAGATTCAGAAAAATGCCGCCTCGCGACATACAAACCGATTGACGAATACAAGAATCTACGATTAAATGTAAACGAAGTCTACATGGTTGATGACTACAGATATGGATTGTCAAGTTTCCGTATTCAATCTATACGCAATATATTGGATCCAAGAGGATACTGTGTATTCGAAACACCATCGGCATGTACTATAACATATGGTTATTTAATAGGAGATTCAGGAGGCAACCCATTGCAAGATAATAGTTTTATTCAAATCGACGGTGTGGATATACTGTTCAAGAAAACAGCTTTCAATGCTAAAATCATAATTCCCGATCGTGTCGAATTCAATACATGTTTGCAAAATACACAAAATGATAATGAAACTCACATCATCAAAGACGGATTATTTGTATACCAGACGGCTTTGCATGAAGCTGGTCATGCACTGGGGAGTTCCGGGAATGCTTATATTGAACTCTGGGATGACGTGCTCATGCTTGCTTACAAACCATTACGATTACTTCCCGGATTCCTTCATCTGATTCCTCTATACCCATTCAATCTACTTCCAATCGCTCAAATCGATATCGATCATAGCAAAAACGAATATCATCGTGCCCATCCATCGATCCCAGACACAGTTATGAATTATGATTCAAGGATTTCCGACAATCACATTGAACCAGATTGCTCACCGCATCCTTTGGATGTATTGGCGATGACTGCGTTGTATCAAACTGTGGATTGATCATATAGTGCTCAAATGTACAGGCAATAATTTACGTCGCACATTGATTGGAGTGTTATTTGTATTGACAACTATAGCTTCAACTGCCAGTCCATGTGGGGATGCAACAGATCCTGAGATACGTAACGTCGCTCTCACATTCCATCGTCGCGCTGCTCTCGATATACCCAAGTGGACATATGATAGTCAATATTTGATATTTGGATATTTGGGAACGATTGTTCGATACGATCTACAAGAAAAGGATTTCATCAAATCTTCAATTGATATTGAAAACGAAACCTATCTGTTTTCACCATCACTTTCTGCTACTGATGATGTAGCGTATAAGGCACTCGTATTCTGTGATTCAGACTCGATCGATAGAAAATCGTTTTGCTTCAGTTCCATCGGACATACTGTTCTCAAAATAATGCGTACCGACGGAACCGATGATGATGAAGTGTTGACTGTTGATTCCTTGGGTCAACTTGCATGGTCTCCAAATAACAACGATATCGCTTTCACTGGTCAACCACATGGTTCATATTTTGACATCGATACAGGAAAACTCGGCATCGTCTCTCGAGACGGATCGAACGTTACATTTTACGATGAAACCATATCTGCTTGCGCCTTTTATTCTCATCGTGATCAAGCTGTATACTGTTTGCCTGAATGGTCTTCCAGTGGCTCGCACATTGCTGTGATTGTTTCACAAAATCTTCCTGAAACAGATCATCGATCGTGGAGTCTTGTGGTCGTTGACATTGAAAGTGAAACTGTAGATCCTATCGTAGAACTTCACAGTTCAAAATTATGGGACAATATCAATGAAGATTTGAATGAGTCTCTTGGAGAGGCTTTGGATTGGTCTTGGGTCGATGATCGGATATACTTTGTCAAGTACCAGCGATACAACGATGAGACCGCAACCTTCGCCGGAAACACTTGGACAAGCTCGATATACAGCATCAATCCGGACGGTAGCGATTTACGAATGATCTATCAGGCTGATCCGGGGCTTGAAATTGATATGATTGAAGTTTCGCCAGACGGATCTCAAATGCTTTTCGTGATGAATACATACGATGGTTTGTCTATGCCATCCTTGAACTTGATAAATATCGATAGTAGCAATCATCGGGGAGTAAGACATTTTTTTGGAGCGATACGTGCTTCATGGTCTCCAGACGGGTCTGAAATAGCGATGATATCTCGCCCGAAAATTGACGGCTTTTTGAAACATGAAGGATTGTTCGTAATGAATGCAGACGGAAAAAATATCCGATATTTGTTGGAATTGAATTATGAAACGACTGTTGCAGGAGATATTCGTGATGTGCAAGTGAAAAAGGTCAACGGAAGATTAGATTTATTACCCGAAACATCCTTGATGGAGACTGTCGAAAATGAATAAAAATACATCTTTTATGATTGCAATTTTTATGATTATTGTAATTGGTTTAAGTGCCTACATGACATTTGCATGTAATTCGTCCGGCAGTAACATTGAGCGCACGTGGCTTGAAACTAATTTGACAGAGATCCCAGATTCCAAACTCGTTGACAGCAATACCGGGATTGCGTTGTCTGAAAATGTTCCTGTAAACAATTCGCTGAAGGAATTTACCGGTGTTATTGAACCATGCTTGATAGCTGATGAATGTGCGCCGCGCGATGTTGGCGGATGGTTCATCAGTGCGCCGATATTGTCAGGTTCAGGTGCCATGTTCGATGGTTATCAAGCACCATCCACTGAAGAATCATTGGAGAAAGGTTGGCTCTCAGCCGGGGCTTCACCGACACATATCGCATTTCGCGGATCTGCTCAATCTGGAACCGTGTGTGTCTGGTACGGCATCGCACGCACTTCCGACCAAAGAGAAGGATCGATCCGATGGTGGTTAGGAATGGATCAAGATGAAGATTTGCCGCATCCTGCACAGCTTGAAGCGACGTTCGAAGCACACATCCAAGATATGGAACAGGCACTTCAACCAGATATGCGAGCCCAATTAGGCTCCCTTGCCAGAGGGGGAACTTCTGGTGAAATCCAATATCTCACATGCTTCGTCAAGTATAAGGTTCACGAGTATATTCTCGGCAACGGAGACAGTTCGGTAACTGTAGCATACGATCAAGTCCACAAGACTCGATCCTACAACTTGTATCGAGCGTCACACGATGCGGGTTTGTTTGGTGAACAGCCGATGGCATCTGCATCGAAGTACTCTTCAGATCATGAGAAGATCGCAACCAACGCTGAAAAGAATTTCGATTCGATGCTTAGAGGACGCCAGGGCGTTGTCTTTCTGGCTCCGATGGCTGCACACGAAGCGATCGAGTATCTGACATGGCAGGTCGTCGACCAGTGGGATTTGCAGACTGGGGATGGCAACGTCGTGAACGCTATCAGGTACGGCACGGATGAGCATGACCGAGAACACCAACAGACTCTGTCATCTCTGAAATCACGCATCAAGAAAGCAGCTGCGACCGACGCGTTCGCCAACAAACGCATCAAGAGCGCAGATGAAAAGTCTCTTGAAAGCTACTATCGCGAAATCGGCGCGCTTGGAGACATCGGACCGTTCCCATGCGAACCGATTCCCGGCGATGCGGCACTGATAGACATCTCGAGCAGGTTCTTCAGTCCGCTGCTTCCGCCGCCGCCACCGCCTAAGGCTCGAACGCCCACACCGACTCCAAGTCCGACACGCACTCCTACGCCCACGCCGGCTCCATGCTCCGCCACCGCGACGCCGACCGTAGTCGCGACGGCAACTGCGTCTCCGTCTCTCACGCCTACCGAAACGCCGACGCCGACACCTACGCCCACTCCAATACCACCGTTGCCAACTGATACACCAACGCCCACGCCGGCCGTTGCTACCGAGACTCCTACACCTACTCCTGTCGTCCCACCGACTGCCACGCCAACTCATACGCCAACGCCAACGCTGGTTCCTATGCCGCCTCCGACGTCTACACCTACGCCAACACCAACACCAGTGCCGGTCGACGGACCAAAGCTGTCCATATCAGACGCCAGCGCAAAGGCCGGAAACGATCTGGTATTCATCGTCACTCTCGACGATGACGCGCACAGCGGAGTGTTCGTAAACTTCGACGCCCACGAAGGAACCGCAAAATCAGGAACCGACTACCGCGCACCGAGCGGCACCCTAATATTCGATCCCTTCGAAACTGAGAAGACGATCAAAGTCGGCACGATCGTCAACCAATCTCCCGAAGGAACCGAGACGATGCGCATGGTCTTGTCACAGCCCATCGGCGCAACCATCGAAGACGACGAAGGCATAGGAACCATCACCGATTGAAGGTGGCACTTGTTGCTTAGCGTTTAATTGGTTCCTCAAGCCGGTGGTGGCGGCAATGTAAGGGTTGGAGGTTCAGTGAATCCAAATTCGTTTACCGTCAGCCAATATCCTATTGCCAGTATCGCTATCGGCAATGCAATTGCCAGCCAAATGAATCCTTGCCAGCTTTTCCATCGCTCGAAGAGTGGCGTCAAGACGCTGGCAAGAATAGTCACGATGGCGGCGAGGGGGATGATATACCGGATTGCGTTTGATACCTCACCTAGATATTCGATGATCACTGCCGCGACGACGACCAGCAGTATGAACCCCGTCAATACGATGTTGAATAAGCGAGCGCGCTGTTGCACTTCACCAGAAAGTCGGGACCAAAGCATGCCCAGAACTATCGCGGCGATTAAAGACCCGACCGCAACGCTGCCAGCATTGCCAATGAGGTCGTCGGGCGATGTCAACGGCGCGTTGACAGCCATCGCGACGGCTCCACCGATCAATGTGGACAAGAATGCGGGGGCTCGATCTTGCACGTGGGCGCGAAGCCCAGAGGTAGGTTTCGGTGTTTCATTTTTTAGTTGCATCTGATGCTTCCGATTGCGAGTGTCGTCGCGCGGTCGCTTACGGTTTAACCATGCTGCCGTCGGCACGACGAACCGTGTCCCAAGCGCCACCGAAGGCACGTTCCTTAAATGGAAACTTGGCTGCCATCTCCTCATCAACGTCGATGCCGAGTCCTGGTTTGCCGTTTGGCCACATCATGCCTTCTCGGACCTCTGGGAAGCCGGGGAACATCTCAAGCGTGTTCTCGCCGGGGATTGCATATTCCTGGATGCCGAAGTTGTAGCAGTTCACATCAAGCATCAAGTTGGCGGCATGGCCTACGGGCGAGGTATCGCCTGGACCGTGCCACGCCGTTCGGACATTGAACAGTTCTCCCATCGCGGCAAACTTCTTGCCTGGGGTAATGCCGCCGATTTGCGACATGTGCATCCTCAAGAAATCGACTAGCCGATCCTTGATCATTGGAATTATCTCGTGCGGGCTGTTCCACAACTCGCCCATTGCGATCGGCGTCGCGCACTGTTGCCGAACCATTCGGAAGTATTCGTTATCTTCCGGACTGAAAAGGTCTTCCAAGAAGAAGAGTTGGTATTTTTCGACTTCTTTTGCGAACCATACGCCAAGAATCGGCGGTATGCGTTCGTGAACATCGTGCAGTATCTCGATGCCAAATCCGAAGCGGTCGCGGATATGCTCGAACAGCTCCAGCGAACCTCGAATATACGGTTTAGGCTCGAACACGCCTCCGGGATGCGCGTAAAGCTGCTTCGGATCGTATTCTCTCAGCCAGGTAGTCGCTGCGATTGGCCCTTGCGAAACGTCGCGTGCATTGACTGATCCGTCGCCGGTAGCGCCGTGGGAGCCGTAAGACGAATATCCGCGCGTTGCGACTTGAACGCGGATGTGGTGGAATCCACGCTCCATGTAAGCAGCCATGCGGTCAGCGGTCTCTTCTTTGGTTGCACCGCTGGCATGAACATAGACTGGAGCCGCTTCCCGTGCGCGACCGCCAAGCAGGTCGTAAACCGGCATTCCAGCCATCTTGCCCTTGATGTCCCAAAGCGCCTGATCGACGCCTGAAAGTGCGTTGTTCAATACTGGACCGTTGCGCCAGTAAGAAGAAACGTAAGCCGACTGCCAGATATCCTCAATATCGGCAACGTTCTTGCCGATCAAAAAGGGACGCAGATAATCATCGACCGCCGCCTTAACCGTGGTTGGGCGCTGCGTGAAGGTCGCACAGCCGACACCGTAAAGACCCGGCTCGGAAGTATCGATCTTCACAATGACCAGACGAATATTGTCCGGCTCAGTCATTATGACCCGAATATCGCGTATCGTTACGTTATCTTTGGTGCTCATGTTCACTCCTTCGTGAAGGTTAATGATACGAACCAATCTTTCATTTCTGGTCAAGATGTGAACTTACTCGAAGAAACATCGACAAGAACTAGGAGCGGATCAGATGAAAGCGATGACTTGGCACGGCGGAGCCAACTTCACATACGACGACGTTTCGGACCCGATAGCATCGCCCGGCTTCGTAGTCGTCGAGATAGATACTACCGGCATATGCGGAACCGATGTTCACATCACTCAAGGCCTGTTTCCGCAAGAAGCTCCCAAGATTCTGGGACATGAAGGTTCTGGAGTGATCGTAGAAGTTGGTGATGGCGTTTCGCGCGGCCGCATCGGACAGCGTGTCGTGATGAATCACACATCGCACTGTTACGAATGTTGGACCTGCCGCAATTGGAACGTGTCGCGGTGCGAAGTATCTCCGATGTCTTCCAACGGTTTCTATGCCGAGTACGTTGCGTTGCCGGCGACTGCAGCGATCGAGATTCCCGAAACTTTGGATCTAGAAACGGCGGCATTGACAGAGCCGGCTTCGTGTTGCCTCTCTGGAGTCGAGATGCTAGACATCCCGTACCGAGCCACCGCGTTGGTCATCGGCGCAGGCATCATGGGACTCTTCACTCTGGCATTTCTCAAGTCGCATGGGGTGGAGACCGCGGTCATGTCCGAGCCAGTAAAGGTCAGACGCGAGATGGCGAAGCAGTTCGGCGCGGACATCTTGCATGACCCCAATGATGCAGACATCTCAGAAGTCATCGCTGATGTCACAGACCAAGGGCGAGGATTTGATGTGACTGCTGAAGCAGTAGGCAAACCTGAATTGGTGGCAGCCTGCATCGATGCAACCAAGCCCCGCGGACAGACGTTGATGATCGGCGTCTGCCCGGAAGGTTCGGTGCTGCCAGTCGATCTTTACGACATGCACTACCGAGAGATCAAGCTGGTGGGTGCCTTTGGACGTGGCAACGTGTTTCATAGGGTGCCTAGCGAGTTAGGCAAACTCGACCTGCAAAACGTGATATCTGGTCACTTCTCGTTACGCGATCTGCCGGATGGAATAACGTCATCAGCAGAAGGTCTAGGGGTTAAATTTGCGATCAAGCCAAACGGTTAAGCGTTGGTTTTGTTGTAGAAATTCTGATGGTAGGTTCTGGCTACTCCGAACATCTCGCGAAGCCAAGGATGATGATGATCAGATTCTTCGGCGAATGAATCCACCGCTTGAACCATTGCTTGATGTGAGTTGGGTTGAATGCCACGCCGTTTCATTTCAGCGATGACCATATGAGACGCTGCTTACCATAGCTTTTCCGAGGCTTGCAACATGTCGCCAGCCTCAAAGTCGCGGTCCGCATGATCCAAGAACTTCTGCGCGATGTCGATTTGCTCAACAGTCAACATCTAACGGACATCTAATGATAATTTTTGCTCTGCATTGCAATATTATCATGCCTAACGACTGAGTTCTACTTCTCGTATAGTAGTGTATCCCGATGGAACGCATACCACCCGAACCAGAACGATACGTTCGACGGTATCGCACGCAGCGCGACTGCATCAGATGTCCCATCAAGCCGCTTTAGTTGATCTCTGGCAACGTTCCAAACATCTCCGTTATGGTCGATTACACGAGCGGGATATCCGTCAAATGGTGCATCGTCAGGAATACGGAATTGGAGTTGGTCAGGATTCGCGTAGATATGGGCGTCAGATGAAGTGGCGGAAGCGATCACCACAACGTCGATATCGTCGATTCGATCGTTCACGATGCGTTCTTCGCGCAGCCGCTCCAAAGGATAAGCCTTATGTAGACTGCCGATCGATACACCTAGCACTTCGTCTTTGGGTTCCAGTGTTTCGTCTCTGAACGCGATTGGAAACATCGTCTCCGGGTCTGCGCGGTAATCCCAATAGATCGATTTTTCATCATTTTCATGCGTGTAAGACCATGCCGCATAACTTCTCGCGCCTTCACGGGTCATAACTGTGGTATCGGGATGTTCCGCACGCCAATCGCCCCAAGTGGTTCTTGCAGTCGGGAAGTACTCCAACTCAATTTCACTTCCGACTAATTCGCCGATGATTGGTTTTCCGGTGAACTGATGCCACAACGTTCGCGTGGCGCGGTCGTACATCACCTTGTTGCTGCGGAAGAGCAGTCCCGAAGTTCCGAATGTAGTAGGTTCTTCGTTGATGATGGCGCGATACCCGATCGCGCTGTTGCAGAGCGTTCACCAAGTGAGCGATAACGGCTCACCCCCCAACACGTCATTCACCAGCTCATGCGCATTGACGATTCTTAGCGGGTAAGCGCGATGTTCGCCATTTATCGTGACTCCGATCACTCGCTCATCGTCTTCCAAAAATTCGGCTAGAGGGTCGTCTGCCGGCGCGTGCCCGGGATTCTCCAATGGCGGAATACCGTCAGGAATTACTCCGCCCCATTCGACCTCCTTAAGGTCTACATTGCTCTGTCCCTTGAGCGCTGGTGATAGAAAAGCACCGAAACGTCCGTCGATCTGTCGCAGATAGTTCAACTTCCAATCGGCGTACTCTTCGGGTACTGGATACTCGTCTTGATGGCGGCCGAACCATTCTGACCACTTTTTCCAGTCATCGCCTATCGAGTCTTGACCTGTCAGATGTTCTAACGTACTCACCGCCTCTGCGATTACATCGTTAGCGTATAGAAATCGCAACGATTCGATGATGACGCGCACCTGTGAAGTGTCGTTGTTCTCTCGGATCGCGGCAAGTGCGTTCAGCGTTCGGTCGTTCAGCGGTCCGTATCCGGGCGTCAACTCGAAACCGGCGAAGACCTGGTACATGGCCGAATTTGAGTTGTACGGCACTGGGGTTGGGCGCGGTTTGATCGCGCTATCTGATCGAGCAGTATTGTCCATTGAACTTGAAGCAGACAGAGCGAATGAATCGCTAAGCGCCGGGGTAGGCGTCGCTGCCTGTGCGACCGTACCGATCGAGGTCTGATGCGCCAAAAACGACATCGTGGTTACCATGGCACCTGCGACAATTCCCAGCAACAGCAACAAACCGAATATTAGAGCGGCGGATTTCATTCTCATCTCACCAAAGCGCGCCCTGCGCTGTTGATATCAGGATAGACTCCGACCGCTACCGCGGCGGTCAATGCCGCGCCTGTTGCTGCCTCTTCGCGCAAGTCACCCATAGTGAGAGGTCTGCCGAACTCGTGTTCTACGCAACGACGCAAGACTGGGTTCAATCGCAACCCATTGCCAGAGCCGACAACTAGGCTCCTAGTACCCGCTCCTAAATCTACTGCGCTAAGATATGAGTTGGCAAGTTCCGATGCCATGGATCGGAAGACTGTCAATGCCATTGCGCCTGGTGTGAAGTTTCCGGGTGTGATGTTAGAGAATTCGCCGCGCGCGTCTGGCCGTTCTCTTGAGCCGGTAAACAATGCCGATGCCTGCATCTGATGATCGGTGGCAATGGTCGACATTTCATCTGCCGCAAGTTGCACAAGTTTCTCATAGACTGCATCATCATCTATCGATGAAACACCGAACACTTCCTTGGCACTTCGGACGAAGAAGTCTTTCAATGTGCGAAATGTGCGACCGCCAACTATTCCAACACCGGCCAACAGGTAGCCCTTTTGGATGTGCGGACGCAGTTCCAACCAACCGTGGTCTACGGTTCCATGAAGATCGTCGCGAGGCAGCACAGAATGATGGTCTATATAGACGCTAGCTTGTCCGCCGGTTCCAATATTGATTGCAACCGTATCTTCAGGATTTCGTGCCGCTCCCAAGAAAGCGCACTGATGATCGCCCGAAGGAATCGAAACTGGTGTGCCGTTCATGATGCCAGTGATTTCGCTCATCTCTTTGCTTAGTGCGCCGATTATGGTGCAAGAGTCACGTATTTCAGGGAGCAACCCGTGATCGATCCCTAAGGATGAGATCAGATCATAGTTCCAGCTGCGATTTGGCACATCTAGCACGCCCCATCCAGCAGCATCAGTAGCATCGGTTACAGGTCTGGCGGTTCCGGCCAGATTGTGCGCCAGAAATTCGGGTCCGGTTATCGCCACACTGGCATCTACAGGCATCAAGCCCATGTATTCGAGCCAGAACAATGTGGGCGCGGTGTAGCCCGTCACGATTGGGCAACCCGCGTGCGGCAACATCGGCAATCCTTCACCACGCCGAAATGCACCGCCCCGTTCGGCAATCACATCAAGGAACGTCAGTTCAGAATCGGGTAAACGGTCCTTGCATCTCTGGTCTTGCCACGATATGAATGGGCCTATCGGCATCCCAGCATCGTCCAACAACAGGCATCCCTGCTGCTGACCGGTTACGCCGATACTCACCACATCGTCTGTATCGATTCTGTTGGAGAGGGCACTCATGGCATGGGCAGCGTCTTCAACCATTGCCTCGATGTTCCACTCCGATCGTCCTCTTCGGCGGTCGGAAGTAGAAGTGGTCTCCGCATTGTTAGGTGTTGAGTGCGAGGCGAGCAACGTAGCGGCATCGGTATCTAGAGAAACCGCTGCCACTGTGATCGAAGTCGATCCGAGGTCTATGCCCAGCGAGATGCGCACGGCATAAGTTTAATGAACCAGAATGAAGTTATGCGCTGATGCCATTTACTAGTGATTTCAGATTCGCTGCCAGGTCATCAGGTCCAAACCAGTTTTCATCATCGGTCATCTTGACAAGAGGTGTACGTGGTATCGCTCCATCGGGCTCAGCGATGGTGACCGGTAAGCAAAGCCTCCAATCATCGTATGCTTTCCTTATTAACATCTGTTCATCAGATACTTGGTAAAAATCCATCAACCATTCAGTTGCTTCGGTATCTTCGATCAAAGGAAGGCCTGGTCCTAAGTGTCTTCCTCGGAAGATGGCATTTGACACATTGCACAGCAATAAATCAAATTCGCCTACCAGATACCTGTCATTAGTCGTTCGTTGCAGCCTCAGATTGCTGCGCGATTTATGACATTTGACTGTGAAATGCGGCAAGAATTTTCTGCGACGGTTAAGTTTGAAGCTTGCGCGCGTGGCGTTTTTGGTTTCAGCGTTGAATGATGCGCCAGTCCTGCGAAACGTAATTCTTATGTCCTGGTCAACTCTTCCACGTTGCGGATTCAAGTTGAGCTTGTCTACAATCCACTCGCGTGGATCCAATACATGACGCAGAAACGCAGCTCCGACATATTCGGATGCCTTACCTCTTATCATTGGCAGCACCTTCTGGTCCTCTAGAATATCCAGCAGGTTTTCGCGAGGGATGTTATAAGTACGGCAGTACTCTACGATCCCTTTGTATACATGCTCTGCCTTTTTGGGGTTGTCAGACATCGTAGTTGCGGATAAACAGTTCACGTCCCTTGGCCCGCGACCTCTTGTATCCGTCCTTGCTTTTCTTGCCGTTCCGTTGGTCGTCGGTTCGATTAATGGTGTAATTCCAACTTTGCGGTGTGAGTTTTGTTGCCCAAGCGTACATGTCTCTTATCTCAGGATTGTCGTCGTACGTCAGCAGAAACGACAAACGCTGAGAATTTCGTTCGAGACAAGCCGCAAGTCTCACATGATCTGAGTATTCGAAGGTGCATCGATAGAATTTTTGCTGGTCGGCATTGAAATACGGTGGATCCGCGAAAACGAGGCAACCATCAGGTAAATCGTCAATAACAACTTCGAAGTCCCTTGACTTAAGTTCCACACCCTGCAGCTTGTCGGATGCTGTGCGTAGATGTGGAGGCCAGTTTTCAGGTCGCATCGAGAACTTCGCGCCAAACCCCCAGTAACAATTTTCATACCTCATTATTCCGCTGTAAGACGTGCGGTTGAGGTAGTACCATCGAAATGCACGCTCCAACGCAGTGGATGGTGTGTAAATATTTTTATAATAATGATGCAGATCCTTCTTGGCAGGAACGCCATCGAGTAATTCGATCAATCCTTCTACATTGTCTCTTATGCAGGTTAACGTATTGATAACTTCTTCATCCAAGTCATTCAATATCGAATGGCGTGATTTCGGTTTGACGAAGAAAATCGATGCCCCTCCTGCGAATGGCTCGCAGTAATCTGTGTGGGGCGGAAGCACATCCATTATCAGCTTCCGCGCGTAGTACTTGCCTCCGGCATACCTAAACGGAGAGTTCGATCTGTTGGAACGCGGCAACCGGGATTGCTGAACCCCTTCCAACGCAAATTCTCGTTGTAGTGTCGAAACAGTCACCTGACCTCGATCTTTCTGGACGGTCTGCGCCTTAACTTGAGTTTCACCATCTTTTAACAGGGTGAACAGTCGAACGTTTGACCAAATCGACCATCACCAAGATGCTCGTATGCGAAAATCGCGATCAAGCCCAACGCAGAACCTGATCAACCGTAGTTGCAGCCGATGCCCTTGTAACCGATCTCGACATCGCCATCGGCCGATACCATCACTGGCGTTATGCGGTCGCCCCCCGAAAGACGTTCAACTTCGCTCCACAATTCGGGCTGCTTCGATACATCGATCTCTTCGTAATCGATGCCCTTTTGCTGAAGATCAGATTTCAACAGGTCGCAGTAGCCACAGGTAGGATGGGTGTAGACTACGGCGACATCGCGAGTTGGTTCTTTAGTTGGCATGGTTCGGATTATATCCCCTTTTTTGCTAGATCTTCTTGCCGATAGATTCTGCTCACTTGCTGCGCCGCAGCTTCAACGCATTCAATGAAACCGACAAGGATGAGAACGCCATCGCTGCCGCCGCGGCGACAGGACTCAGGAATCCACTTTCGCTGATGATCAATCTGAGCTCGTCGGGCGGTGGTGATTCGGCGAAAAACGGATGCAATGCTCCAGCCGCAACTGGAATCAGGATGATGTTGTAAGCGAATGCCCAGAATAGGTTCTGACGTATCGTTCGCACCGTCGCTCTGCTTATACCTATCAGCTTGGCAATCGCTCCAGGTTCGCTGTTGACCAATGTGACGTCGGCAGCTTCCATTGCGATATCTGAACCGCTCGCCATAGCGATACCCACATCTGCAGTTGCCAGCGCAGGTCCGTCGTTTATGCCATCGCCAATCATCGCGACCCTATTTCCTGAGCTGCTCAGATCGCGCAATATCGATGCCTTGCCAGCAGGTGACATCTGTGCATCTACTTTTTCAATCCCTACATCTGCGGCGATCACATTTGCAGTTTCGACGCGATCTCCAGTGATGATGCGAGTATTCACCCCAATGGAGCGTAGGGAATCTATCGCTGCTCGAGCATCGTCTCGCACGGTGTCTTGCAGTCCGATCACTGCCACTGGCTGGCCGTTTATCGAAACGGTAACCGGTGTTTGAGCACTCGCTTCGATTCGCTCAACGGCTTCGACAATCTCGTCGGCTTCGTCCAACATTACCGCCGAGGGATTCATCACCGCCACCAAAGAACCATCGACGCGCGCATAGACACCTCGGCCAGTAATCGACTGAAATCCATCAGCATCGAGGATCGAGAGACTTCGATCATTCGCTTCCTTGACGATAGCTTCAGCCACCGGATGCTCTGAGTACAGTTCAACCGCCGCGGCTGCAGCAAGGACATCATTTTCGCTTAACCCATAACTTGGGTCCACGTAGACTTCAGCTACTCTGGGTTTGCCAACGGTCAGCGTGCCCGTTTTGTCAAATGCCACGGTCTCCACTTCCGCCGTGCGTTCCAGAGTGGTAGCGTCTTTGATCAATATGCCGTATTCGGCTGCGCGTCCTATGCCAGCAACCACGGCTGTCGGCGTGGCCAGACCGAGCGCGCAAGGACAGGCAATCACAAACACCGTCACCGAAATCAGCAGTGCGTTAGGCAGCGCAGGCTCCGGCGCCATCACCAACCAGAACAGGAACGATGCCAAACCTACGAGCAGAACCATGGGAACGAACTTCGCAGTTATGCGATCGACGAAGCGTTCGATAGGAGCTCTAGTGGCCTGCGCGCGTTCTACTTGTTGGATGATCTGATACAGCATCGTGCCATCACCAGTTTTAGTCACGACTGCTTTACAGGCTGATGTAATGTTCAACGTGCCGGCGTAAATCGCTTCGCCCTGATGTTTAACCACAGGCATGCTCTCGCCGGTAAGCATCGATTCGTCGATTTCGGCTATGCCATCGGTTATTGACGCATCCGTAGGGACACGCTCTCCGGGGCGTACCAAAATCGTGTCTCCCGCCTTGATTTCGCTGATGTCAGCCTCGATGAATTCGCCATCGCGTTCCACCAAAGTAGTTCGAGGCTGCAACGCAATCAGTTTGCGAATAGCGTCTGATGCGCTCAGCCTAGTCCGACCTTCAAGCCATCGGCCTAGGGACACCAAGCCGATGATCGCAGCGGAAACCTCGAAATAGGTGCCGGTATGATGCCCGGGAGCTACGAAACTGGCAGCATCTGACCATAACGATTCATCGCCAGATATGAGTTGAGTGATCGTCACCAGTGCGCTGTACGCGAATGCCACCGTGGTGCCGACCACGATGAGGGTGTTCATGTTAGACGTCTTGTGTTTAGCTGCCGACCACGCAGAAGCGTAGAACGGTCTTGCGATGATTACCTGCACTGGCGTCGCAATCGCAAGAAAGAGCAGATTCAGCGCATACGAAGGGACATCGGGAGCGAAGGCGGAGCGCACAATCATTGCGGCCATGATCAACGCCGCGATCGACACACAGATCACAGCGTTGTTGCGAGTATCCAGCAGTTCCGATCTCTGCGCCGCCAAACGCGATTCGTAAGATGCTTCAAAAGTTTCAGGGACTTCTACCGCTGCCTGATAAGCAAAATCGATCCCGTACCCAGCGTCTTTGACCGCGGATTCAACGGCTTCCCAAAACTGTTGATCGCGCTCTGTCGACTGCGACGTCGATGCCTCGAAGTTGATGTTAGCCGAGTTTGTAGCCAACGAAACTTCAGCCGAATCTACACCCGGAACTGACACGATGGCATCAGTGACGTGAGCTACACATGCGGCACAAGTCATTCCGCGAATGTGAACTGTTTTAGCAACCATCGCGTACCATTCCAAAACAGCGAATCGGTAAATTCTGCAACATCCCCTGTCAGTTAAGCTTAATGCTATCCCTTAACATCCTGCAATTGGAGAAAAGATGCCTAATCAGGCCGATTCGCAAGATATCCCACGCCGCCAAGTCATAATCATCATGGCCTGTGCCATGACTGGACTCTTTCTCGCGGCACTCGATCAAACGGTGGTGAGCACCGCAATGCCTCGCATCATCGCTGATTTAGGAGGCTTTGATCGTTACACCTGGGTGACCACGGCTTACATCGTGGCGTCAACTATCACCGTTCCGGTAGTCGGAAGGTTATCCGACATCTTCGGTCGCAAGCTCTTCTACATGGTTGGTCTAACGGTGTTCCTGATCGGTTCACTGGCCGCCGGCACTTCGACATCTATGAATCAACTGATCGCGCTACGCGCCTTACAAGGCATGGGCGGCGGCGTGTTGCTGTCCCTCGCATTTGTGATCGTAGGAGACCTGTTCGCACCGGCCGAGCGCGGAAAGATCCAAGGCGTAGTCGCTGCCGTTTTCGGATTGGCTTCAGTGATTGGCCCCACTCTCGGCGGATTTCTAACCGATACGATCAGCTGGAACTGGATCTTCTACATCAACCTGCCTATCGGATTGCCACTGATACTGCTGATGCTCCGATTTTTCCCTAGAGTTGCACCAGATGCGATGGATCGAAGCATCGACGTCCTCGGCATCATCGCCCTGGTAGCTGCTGTCATCCCGCTGATGCTTGCGCTATCGCTGGCCGGCGTCGAATACGCATGGTCTTCACCGACCATCATCTCGCTGTTCGTAGTATCCGGCATCGCGTTGATGGCTTTCGTGCTGATCGAGATGCGAAGTGCGAACCCTATCATGCCGCTTAACATCTATACCGATAGAGTGATTGCAATATCGTTGCTCGCCACCTTCATCACCGGTTTCGGCATGTTCTCCGCCATTATCTTCATCCCGCTATTCTTCCAGGGCGTTCTAGGGGCTTCAGCGACCAGCAGCGGAAGTTTTCTAACGCCGATGATGCTGGGCATTGTGATCGGCGCCGCGATTTCAGGACAACTAGTTTCGCGCATCGGAGGTTATCGGATACCCGCGACCACAGGCGTGGTGATCATGACTGCTGGACTGTTCCTGCTCTCCTCGATGTCGGTATCGACGCCGTATGGACTTGCCATCGGTTACATTGTCACTTTAGGCTTCGGGCTTGGCTTCACTTTTCCGTCGTTCACAATCGCGGTGCAAAACTCGGTGGAACATCGCTTTTTGGGTGTTGCTACGTCCGCGCTTCAGTTCTACCGCGCGATCGGCGGTTCACTCGGATTGGCGGTCCTCGGCGCCTACATGACTAACCGGTTCCAATCGGAGCTGAGTGGCAAAATCCCTGATCAGGCACGCAAAGCTCTCGGCGAAGACAACATCAATCAGATAGCTGAAAACCCCGCAGCAATGGTCGATCCCGAAGGTTTGGGCGCACTAACCTCGCAGCTCGGCTCCAACGGCATAGCCGCGGACGCGCTGCTTTCCGGACTGCGCGAGGCTTTGGCATCGTCAGTGTCCGGCGTGTTCCTCGTCACCTTCTTCATCATGCTGGCAGCATTCGTAGTGATCCTTTTCTTGAGAGACCGACCGTTAAGGTCTGGTTCTGGCTCAGGACCACCATCGATGACTGGCGATTGAAATTGCGGGATACCACCCGAACGATGATTTTCGGATGATTGAAATGATTAGATTGATCAATGGTTTTCTCATCGCGCCGCCTCAAGAGGGAATAGATAATGGTTTATTGGCGATCACACACTTTCAACCCGCCCAACAAGGAGAAACATCGCAATGACGGTTGCACACCTACGAACCTACACCATCAACAAAGGGATGATGGAATCGTGGCTCAAGCTCTTCGATGAGACGCTAGTCGACGTCATGGAAGGCTTCGGCATGAAGGCCGAGACGGTATGGGTCAACGACGAGGAGTCGCAGTTCATCTGGATCCGCTCATACGGCGAAACGGTCGAAGAGTTGGAAGAGAAAGAGGCTGCGTTCTACGGCTCTGAGTGGTGGGAAGAAAACATGCCGCTGGTTCGAGGACATCTCGCGCATCGCGACATCAAACTGATCAAATCGGTGGATTGAGCCTCGCCTACGCTGCAAAGCAGAATAGCCGCCCAAGTAGCATCGGCACGCTCCGCGCAGTTTCAGTTGCTCGGAGTGAACCGGAGCGTATCGCGCACATTCACGATCTTGGTGGCGCCAGTGCTCAACCTGCTCGGTTGGCGGCTGAGCCATCCCGAGTTCTGGTTCGTTCCTTCGAATCTCGATGATGCTGATGCACGCATGGTGCACGCTTTGCGATACGACGGCGAGTCTAATCTGCCAACTGTGATCGTAGAGACGCGAGCCTTGGGCGCCGACATCGTGACGGGCATCGAGTTCCATCTCGATCGGTGCATCCAAAACGGCATCGCCGTCTTCGCTATCACCGATGGGCAGTATTGGCATCTGTACCCGATCGTCGAAGGTATCGCGCCAGGCGAACCAGCTGCGGTTTGCGACCTTTTCAGCCAGAATGAAGTTGACCTCGCACCGATGACGATGCTCAGATGCTCTAAATCTTTTTACGACGCGACTGACGGCGGACGCGAGAGCAGTCAATGATATGGAGCAACCAAACATGACGGATTTGACTCAATGCAAAGCCTTGACTTTTGACCTTTTCGGCACTGTGCTAGATCTGGGAGGAAGCCTCACTCCATACATCGCTCAATTCATTGAGCAACGTAGCGCACAAGACGATGTAGATGCGTCGGAGTTCTGGGGCGAACTGCGACATCGTCAAAGAATCGAACAGTATCAAGACTCTTTAGTGGAGCTTGGACACACCGGATATCTTGAGACGGCTCAAAAGGCCTTTGTGTACGTCGCCAAACTTTACGGACTACCGCCGAGCGACGAAGAGGTCGATGCCTTCATGGCAGGATGGCAACAGTTGTCTCCGTTTGCCGACTGTCTGCCGGCGTTGCAACGGATGCATCCCTCGTACAAGTTGGTAGCCCTCTCGAACGGCAATCCGTGGTTTCTTGACCATCTAGTCCAAAACCGCATCCAGTTCGATTTCGACGACATAATCTCGGTAGAGGTGGCTGGTGCCTTTAAGCCACATCCCGGCGTCTACCGCAGCGCGGCACGCATATTGGATATGGAGCCTGGCGAGATCGTAATGGTCTCTTCCAACTCGTTCGATGTGATGGGTGCGCGCACCTGTGGATTGCGCGGGATTTACGTCAATCGCTACAATCTGCCATTCGAGGACACCGACGTGCGGTATGAGCCAGACCTCACCGTTCCTGATTTCACTGCAATGGCGGATCGACTGCTGAAATAAAACCCTGAATCGAATCCATCAATGCACGATCTTGCCGACATTTTCCGTCCAGGACTGATCCACAACGTCGAGTGGAGAGTCAACGAGGCGATGCTCTACTGTCCAGGTGGCGATACCGCGCGCGCCACTCTCTCGAGTCCGTCGATGATCAACGAGATGGAAACTACGGCGATGCTAGCTGTCGATCCGAAACTGCCAGACGGCGGCTTCACCGTCGGCTTCCACGTCGACGTCAAACACGTCGCGCCGGCGCCTCTAGGCACACGGATGCGAACCACGGCTATGTTAGTCGAGGTATCGGGAACCCGTCTCAAGTTCAATGTCGAAGCGCGGGACATTGACACCGACCGTCTGATAGGCATCGGTACACACCGACGTGCCGCCCTTTTCCCATAAATCTCTGAACCGTGATGCGAGTGGCGGAATCGATTTGAATGATGAACGCCATCGCCAAGACCGTATGGCAATTGTATGAGATGGCTAGAGTGAGTGGACGAAAATCACAGTTCAGACAAATCATCCTCTCGCACCATCCCGACCAAGTGCCCAGATTCGAACACCAACAATAGATCTATCGACCGTCTTGCCAAAAGTTCCTGCGCCACAGAAACATCGGCATCTGGTTCAATCGAAAATGATGCTGCCGGTTGTGCAGCATCCGCAACCGTCAGTCCTGCGCCTTGGTTCTGACTCAATCCGAGCGAATTTACATCGGGCATCGACACGGTTCCGGTTACCCGTCCGTTGGCGATGACCGGTATGGCCATGTCGGGGTGTAGCGAAATTACATTCCTGACCGCTGCATCTAGTGGTGTGCTGGCACTCAGCGCGGTGGGGACTTTCGACATTACGGATCTCACCGGCAATCCCGTCTCATTTGAGCTCGGACGATTACGACTAGCTTGCCTCGCCTCAGCCGACGACACTGGCAAAATAAACATTGCGATCATAAAAAGCCACAACCCGCTTGAAAGGTCTCCGCGTGCAAAAACCATATACGCGGCAACTACCATCATTAAAATTGCTAGAGCTTGTCCGGCACGTCCTGCCATTCTAGTGGCGAAACGCCGATTGCCGGTCAGAGCCCAAACCACTGATTGCAAAACGCGTCCGCCATCTAGCGGGAGCCCCGGCAACATGTTGAAGATTGCAAGTACGATGTTCTGAAATCCGATGTAAAAGAGAATGCCCTGCAACATGGCTGCACCACCAGTATTATTCGGATCGCGATACAAGAAGTACAAGATCGATGCAACTATACCTATCAATAACGACATGCCCGGCCCCGCCGCCGCAATCATGAAATCGTGCGATGAACGCGACCGCGTCTCGGCGATCACGCTCACACCGCCAAAGATCAACAATGTGATCGATATCACCGAGTAACCTAAACGTTTCGCTGTCAGAGAATGCGCCAACTCATGCGCCAATACTGAAATGAAAAGCGCGATCGTAACGATTACCGCAAGCACCACCTCTTGTGTGGAAGTCAGATCTGCTGAGATAAACGGCAATCCACCTGATGCGACTAGCCACGTGATCAACGCAAACCCGATGAGCCACGACCAGTGGACCCGTATGGGGATATCAAACAATTCACCGATACGCATGTCTACACCGTGTCGAGTTGTATTCCTGTCGATTCATGTGATCTGCCACGACACACTGCCGTTATATCTAAACGATACGAACTTTGACACTCAGCATATCTGCTCGTCGGCATATTCTAGAAATCAGATCATTCCCGGTTTCGTGAACAACGTGATCTTCAACCTGAAATTGACACTCTGCCTCGACAAGTCATGATCGATTCCTTTCAGGCGACCGTTGCAGCCGCCCAACGCGCCGGTGTGCGCTTCGATGACGCATCGCCGCCTCGAGCGATACGCATCAGTTACAACAACGCACAGCACCTGAACTTAATGGATTGGGGTGAAAACGGCGATGGCAAACCGGTGATTGTCTTCATCCACGGCTTTATGCAACAATGCCGAACGTGGGATTTCACCTGCCTCGCGCTAAGGTCACGTTTCCGTTGCATCGCCATCGATCTGCGTGGGCATGGCGACAGCGGTCGCCCTGCCAATCCAGACTACACCACGCATCACTATTTGGCTGATCTGCGACATGTAACCAGATACCTCAATGCTGAAATGAGGATTGAGCATTTCGCCCTTTGCGGTCTATCGCTGGGCGGTCATCTGTCGTATATCTACGCTGCCGAAAAGCCTGCAGCTGTTGATGCGATAGTGGTTGTAGATGTTGCGCCCGAACTGAATCGCGAAGCCCGGCGCGGAGTCAATCGTTTCATTTCTGGTCTTCCCACCGAAGGACCATTCGAAGAACTCGTCAAAAAGGTGACGAGGATGAGTCCGCTCAGAACGCCTGAAGCTGTGCGTGGTTCATTGATGCGGGCGGTACGGCTCTACGCGGATGACACTTGGGAGTGGAAACACGATCCTCTACTGCTGGAGCATCACCGCATCAGCTATAAACCTGATGAACTATGGTCGGCCTTAGGCGGAGTGAGCGCGCCGGCATTGTTCGTTCTCGGTCGCAACTCGAAGCTGGTATCTTCCGACGTAGTGCGACGAATGGTGGAGACTGTCCGGGGCAGTTCCGCTACCTACGTTCCGAATGCGAGCCACCGAGTGCCTGGCGACAATCCCGTCGGCTTCCTTCGCGCCGTAAGTCCGTTTCTCGATCGTTATGTGCTGAGCAAGCGGTAGTCGATTGGCGTAACACCTTTAGCGATTGACGCAAACGGCTGCATTCTTTCGGCTGAACCACTCCACCCCATGCAGGTCGATTTCCCTACGCAGACTATCGTTTTTGAGTTTGTCGTAGAGCAGCAGGTCCACAGTGTGGGGATACGGCAATTCATCGATGCTTTGAGCGAGACGCCCAAGGTCAAGGTAGGTGAGTCGATTGCCGAACAATGCGATGTCTATGTCAGATGTCGCTTGGTACGCCTGCTGCGCTCGAGAACCGAAAAGCACGATGCGATCAACGCGATCATTCACAGAAAGGGCATCTATGATTGCGTTGCGATGTTTGGCCTTTAGACCGTCGGTCATTCAATTCTTTCGGCATCCAGCGCGGTGTATATCTTCTCGAAAACTGGCAAGTACGTGAATTTGATTCTTGACACTGCTTCCAATGCTTGTTCTTCATTGTAGACGTGTTCGAGAATGTTTCGATCCAAAAGCGCTTGCAGCATAACTTCACCATCTTCCGCCGAAATCATACCCGATGAGAAGGCGGCCTTGATGGCCTTGCGCGGCGTATTGGTCGCAACACCTTCAAAGTAGAGCCTATCCTTCAGCACGTTGGAAGCCAAGTTGAATGTGAAACCGAAGGTATGCACCAACCCAGCAAGTTCGAGTTCCGAATATTCATCCAGCGCGCAAGCATCTCGCAATCTAGACAAGCCGCGCCCGAAATTGTCTAGACGCATCAACCAACGTTGGGCGTTCGAGTTTTGCACATCTTCACCCTTCGTGCTGATAACGGGTTCGAAGCAACATGTTTGTAACCATACTCCACTCGACGCGCCCAATCATGATGATAACGATGCCCTAATAAAAAGCAGTTGACGCTCCGCCATCACTTCCGATTTACGATTGAAAGCAGAGCCCCTTCGCCTTCCATGAGGTCGGGACTTCAGATAGCGACACAACAAATCAGGAAATCACCATCAACATGGCCAGAGAAAAGTGCGTACTCGCCTATAGCGGCGGAATGGATTCCACCATCTCTATCGTTTGGATCCGAGAGAATTACGATCTCGACGTCGTAACCCTCACCGTGGATATCGGCGGAGGTCCGGAACTCGAAGGCGTGCGAGAACGCGCGGCATCCGCCGGTGCTGTCGAATCTCTCGTCTGGGACGTCAAAGAAGAGTTTGCACGAGATTTCATCGTGCCGGGATTGAAGGCCGGCGCGATGTATGAATCGGCGTACGCACTGTCTACCGCATTCGGTCGGCCCCTTATGGCCAAGAAGCTGGTAGAAGCCGCCCGACAAGTTGGCGCGGTAGCCGTTGCCCACGGCTGCACCGGCAAGGGCAATGACCAGGTCCGGTTCGATGCTGGCATCAAGACGCTGGCAGCACATGGCGAGCCTCTACGCATCATCGCGCCGGCTCGTGAGTGGAACATGACTCGCGATGAGGAGAAAGAGTTCGCGAATCGCGCCGGTCTTGAACTGCGAGAAGTAGGCGAAGACCAACGTGTATACTCCATCGACCGCAACATGTGGGGACTTGCGATAGAGGGGGAAGATTTGGAAGATACGTGGTTCGCACCTCCAGAGGACGCCTTCTCATGGACCCAACCGGTAGACCAGACGCCTGATGAGCCTGAAGAAGTCGAGATATCGTTCGAACGGGGGGTGCCGACCGCGCTGAACGGCGTGGATATGGGTCTGGTAGAACTTATCGAGCAAATCAATCTTCTCGCCGGCTCGCACGGTGTAGGCCGAGTAGACCATCTTGAGAATCGCCTGGTGGGCATCAAGTCGCGCGAGGTTTATGAGACTCCCGCGGCAGTAGTGCTTTACCAAGCCTTGGCAGCTCTGGAAACCGCTACGCTCGCGCGCGACCAACAGCGCGTCAAAGCGCAGCTCGCGCTTCTGTACGCCGACCTCGTCTACGACGGACGTTGGTACACGGCGCTACGCGAAAATTTGGATGCGTTTGTAGATTCTGTCATGCGATACACGTCTGGCGACGTGCGCATCAAGCTGTTCAAAGGCGCATCCACCGTCACCGGACGGCGCTCTCCGTATTCACTTTATGACTTCGGACTAGCCACATATTCGACCGAGGACGAATTCGATCACGCGGCGGCGGTCGGCTTCATCGATATCTACAGTCTGCCCGCGCGGACACAGATGAAACATCAGACGATGAGCGATGCCCGTTAAGTGCATGTGAACGTCTTGTGCATTTTGAAAATCTGATGCCAAACGCATCTGAACACTTCCCGTACATCCCGCCCAAGATGCGACGCACTGGACCTGCGTCTTTCCAGCTCACTAACAGCATCGTTGTTGGTAGCAATTTGGGCGACGTGTTCGAGTTTTGCCGAGATACTCGGTTTCTGAACGAAATTTCGCCGCCGTTGCTGCATTTTCAACCGCGCAACGCCCCAGAAATCGATGTCAAGATAGCCGCCGGCACCGAAATCGAATACGATATGCGATTACACGGCTTCCCCGTGCGATGGCGTAGCCGCATACCCGTATACGATCCACCACATCGTTTCGTCGATGAGCAGCTTAGCGGGCCATACATCTTTTGGTATCACAGCCACACATTCAAATCACTAGACGGTCGCAACACCAAGATCGGAGACGTGGTCGACTACACTCTTCCGGGCGGACCGATATTGGCCAGCCTTGCCCAGTTATTGTTCGTCAGACGCGACTTGATCAAGGTTTTCGCGCATCGATCGATGAAGTATCGCGAATATTTGGGCGAACCGGCGTATTCGCACTGATTGCAATCATCTTGTGCGTTGCAGCATTTGCATCTTCAACACGCATCGCAGCTGCTACGAGCGGGTTTGGTGATGGCGCCTACCAAGTGGGCATCGATATTGAACTTGGAACTTACGTAACAGATGTCGAGAGCGGCATCTGCTACGTGAGCATCGTCGATGCTGAGGGCGATTTGCGAAATCCCACCTTCACCGGGCGGGCGATAATCACTATTTCCAGCAAAGACTCTACGGTGGAAACGAGAGGTTGCGGAGAATGGGAACTGCGTTTATCTGGATATCCCGGCATCCTAGCCACTCGATTCGAGCATGGGATGTATGAGGTCGGCGTTGATATTAGACCGGGCATCTACACTTCAAGCGCCAACGATGGACGTTGCGTCTGGTTCACAGTCGATGACTTCAGCCATCGCCCAGCGCGCGAAAACCTCATCACTTGGTGGAAAACCGGCACTCCGATTGTGGAAATCCCGAGCGATGCTAACGGGTTCTATTCGATACGGTGCGGGACGTGGGAGCGTAGAGAAGGTAGTGTGACTCCTGATACACCTCTCGAACAGTTTAGCGACGGCTCATATCTGGTAGGCATCGATATCGCGCCGGGCACTTATGCGACGGATGCTGGGGAAGGCATCTGCAACTGGTTCCGAACTGCTCCTTTCGGAGATACTGTGCCCGACAACAGTGGCGGATATGTTTCAGTAGGACGTCAAATTGCGACCGTGCTTCCCACTGACACCAGCTTTTTCAGCGAGGGATGCGGAACGTGGAACCCACTGGAAGAGGCCTTGAGCGATTCGCAACCCGAACAAACTATCAGAACTGGCACTTTGGCGGTTGGGGCTGAGGTACAGCCGGGCATCTATTTCGCCAACGCCGCCGAGAACCGCGTGTGTCGATGGTTCACGCTCCGCGGCTTTGCCGGCCGGCCTGACGACATAGTTTCGTCGGGAATCGGCATCCTGCGCGGCATTGTCGAACTGCATGAGGATGTCATTGGATTCCGATCAGTAGATTGCGAGGCGTGGACTTTCCTAGAAGACCGTTTGACCGACATCACAATTCCCGACAGCTTCAGCGACGGAGAACATATAGTCAATCTGCATGTAGCACCTGGGATTTACACCTCGCCAGGCCCTGAAAATGGCCGATGCTCATGGCGACGTTTCTCAGGCTTCAACGACTCGATCGAGAATCAAACCGCGGTTAGAAATCCCGTCGGACGAAATATCGCTGAGATCACTGACAAAGATGTGATTTTCAAGACTTTCGGATGTGGGAGTTGGGAAAGACTCGATCTCGATGACGAATCTATGCTTCTCGACTCCTTTGTCCAAGGCACTTGGGGTGTGAATACAGAAGTCACGCCCGGGACATACGTCGCTGATATCCCAGATGGGAGAACTTGCTTCTGGAGCCGGTTGTCGGCATTCACCGGAGAACCTGCCGATTTCACAGCAACCGATTCGGCAATCGGGCAATCGGTAGCTACGGTTCAACATTTCGATGTCGGGTTCTACTCGGACGGTTGCGGCGCATGGCAACTCGCGTCGGGCATATCAGAGTTGGGAAGTCCCGCGCCAAAGACCGAATTCGCAGACGGAGTCCATATAGTCGGGCGTGATATAGCTCCGGGAACTTATCTGGCATCTGGGCTTGAAAATGAAATCTGCTTTTGGAGTCGGCTCGACGGCTTTGACGGCGATCCTTTCAATCGGTTGACAGTTTACGCAAGCAGTGGTCAAGCTATCGCCACCGTTCTTGCGTCTGACGAAGGGTTTCGATCTTTTGGCTGTGGCGTTTGGCGCACCATTGACACGGGAACGAAGTTGGAATCTTTCTCAGACGGAACATATCGAGTCAGCGTGGATATCAATCCAGGTACCTACATCGCCACCAGCGCGTTAGATGCGACATGCAAATGGCGACGTATCTCGGACTTTACCTGGACTACTGGTGTGACCGCTGAGAGCATCGCATCGGGACAGAAAATCGTCACTATTAGTGAAGATGATGTCGGGTTCTATTCGTTCGGATGCGGCGAGTGGCAACCGTTCAACATCGATGATGCCAAGTCGGTTGAAACAATGCCGCGTCGATTCAGCAACGGATCATATTTGGTCGGGGTGCATATCGAGCCGGGCAGCTACTATTCGATCCCTCGCAGAGGTGCTGGATGTCGATGGCAGCGGGTGCGCGGTTTCACTGGGGATGCTGCAGATGTAGTTTCTAGAGGGAAATCCGATGACCGTTGGATAGTAACCATAGCCGCAAGCGATGTTGGGTTTGTCACTCAAGGGTGTGGCATATGGCGCAATCTAGATACAGCCTTGAAGATCGGACCGTTTTCCAGCTTTACGGATGGTGTATATCGCATCGGAGCAGATATTGTTCCTGGCACGTATGTTGCGAGTGTGCCGGTGCAGGAATTTATAGATGGTCAGCCAGTTCCTCAATGCGGTTGGCAAACGCTCTCGGATTTCAGCCATAGTGGTGATGGAGTGATTGAAAGTGGGTCTGGAAGAGGTAGAATCGAAGTGGTTTTGAACGATTACAATGCTGGATTCATGTCCAGCGATTGCGGCGAGTGGCATCTTTTACCCTCTCTGCCCTAATGGAAGCATTAAGCAGGCATTACCCTGTTCCGCACTTTGGACTTGACGTTTCCATATAGTATTTGTGATATCTTTATGTTATACTGAATTAGAGTTTCAGGAAAGGAAAACGAATATGAGCCCGTCCTTGTTGGATGAATCGTTTCGCGAAAGAGCTGAGGAGCAATTGAGCGCATTGGAATCTCAGTTGGATGTCGCCGAAGAGAACGTAAAAGAGCTTGGCGAGAAGCGTGCGCGGATCAAAGCGGAAGTGATGGCGTTGCGCCAGCTGCTTGCGATTGACGATGGTCAAGCCATCGATTCTGGTGGCAATTCGCCGCGCTACACAGTTGACCCACGCGATGTCGCGATCACTATTCTGCGCGAGAAGGAAGGCGATGAGATGCACTACAAGATGCTCGCTGAAGAAGTAGTGCAACGCGGCGGGCATCTTCCGGAGAAAGCGCCGGAAGCAGCCCTAAACGCCATCATGAACCGTGACGAACGATTCGTAAGGCCGCACCGACGTGGTTTCTACGCTTTGCGGGAACACTACCCGCGGCTAAAGGAAAACGCCGGCCGACGCCATTCTAAAGGCAACTAATTCCACTCATCCGACCTTCATCAGGCCTGAGTATCGGTCGGGAATGGTTTTGGATGAGCATCCGCTCACAATTTAATTGAACCGGTAGCTAACCGCTCCGGTTCAATTCTTTGTAGTAGCTTTCCCCAACGCAGAATCGAGAATCGCCACCGCTTCGTGGATCTCTTCGTTGCTCGCGTTCAGCGGGGGCATGAATCGCAGCATATTGGGTCGCACGGCGTTCAACAAAAGACCGTTGTCCAAGCAATCGGCGACGATTGATG
Organism: Dehalococcoidia bacterium; assembly: GCA_965242765.1. Taxonomy (GTDB): domain Bacteria; phylum Chloroflexota; class Dehalococcoidia; order Lucifugimonadales; family Lucifugimonadaceae; genus Bin127. The sequence goes on from CBDESY010000004.1 coordinate 1,207,708, forward strand.
CTGACAACTCTTCACTCATCTCGACACCGATCAACATACCCATGCCGCGCACTTCGGTGATTACGGGGTGGTTTTCACGCAGCGCGTTCAATTTCCCTGTAAGATACTCGCCGTTACGCAACGCCTGTCCAGGCCCATCTTCATCGAGAAGCACCTTGGCGCCGGCGGCGCCCGCGGCAGTGGTCAACGCGTTGCCGCCGAATGTCGAGCCGTGGTCTCCGGGTTCCAGAACGGCGCAGAACTCCTTGCACGCGAACGCTCCTAGCGGTGCGCCGGCGCCTAATGCTTTCCCGAGCGTCATCACATCCGGCTCCACGCCCGCGAATCGCTGGTACCCAAAAACGGTTCCCAAACGTCCCATACCGGTTTGCACTTCATCGAGCATGAAGAGGATGTTCTTATCTTTGCAGAATGCCTGCACGCGTTGCAAGTACCCATCATCGGGGATGTTTACACCGCCCTCGCCTTGGACCGGCTCTAGAAGCACGGCACACGTCCGGCCTTCAACGTATGCATCTGCGATAGCGTCGAAATCGTTGTACGGCACGTTCACGAAACCGGGCATCAACGGGGTCCAGTTGTCTTGATAGTGCGGTTGACCGGTTGCGGCCATCATGGCTTGAGTTCGTCCGTGGAACGAATCGAGAGCTGTTATGATCTCGTATGCTCCATCAAGGTGCTTGCGTCCGTATTTGCGCGCCAACTTGGAAGCGCCTTCATTGGCCTCGGCGCCCGAATTGCAGAAAAATACGCGGTCAACATCCGAGTTTTCGACGATGAACTTTGCCAACGGTAGTTGGGGCGTCGTGTAGAACAGGTTCGACATCTGCATTATGCTGCCGGCCTGCTCGCTGATAGCCGCGGTGACTGCCGGGTGTGAGTGTCCCATGTTCAGTACTGCCCAACCGGCAGTGAAGTCTAGATACGACTTGCCGTCGCTGTCAAATACGCGAGAACCATCACCTCGGATCAGCACCGGAGGCATCCGCCGCACGACCTGCATGTAGTATTTGGCTTCTAAATCCTTGTATTCCTGAGTGGTTGGCATATTCATTCTCCACTGTGTGTCTGGCCGCCACTTGCGATATCAATTCAATATACAACGGCGCCACGCTTTGCTTCTTGAATGTTGCGCGATACGCTGCTGCAACCTCAATCATCTGCGAATGTGCGGGTCGGGTCGGTCTCCGCGACGGTCGCGTGGAAATTCCACAAGAAACAGTCGGGCCAAGAGCAACAACAATATCAACCCCATTCCGACCAACGCGATCCAGTTGGGACCGGTCATCAATGCGATGCACACTGCGATGGCTAATGTTGCGGCGGCGGCCCTCGGTCCGTCGCGAATCACGGCCAACGCCGCCAGGCCGACCAATGTGGCTATCAATCCCCATATCCCGAGCAATGCTACGCCGATGCCTACTCCCGTGGCCAGCCCGGCACCGCCTTGGAAGCGCATGAAGATCGGCAACCAATGCCCAACGATTGAAAATGATGATGCGGCTGGAAGCAACGTATCGGGACATCCTAGAGCCATTCCCGTCAACACCGCAGCCACGCCCTTGATGATGTCCAGCGCGAACACTGCCGCGCCATACTTGCGCCCGACTTTGCGGAACACGTTAGAGGCGCCCGGATTCCCGGTACCCACCTCAAAGATGTTTACGCCACCAGCCCTTGCAACCCAGACTGCGAAAGGCAACGAGCCCAGCAGGTAGGCTAGCAAGCCTGATGCAATTGCGGCGACTATTTCATTGGAGACCAATGTGATATCCGAGAATGTGTCATCTCATCGTCAAGTCTGATGGCGAATGAGCGGTGGGTAGTATCCTGAATGGTAAGCATCTGGCAAGGCAGTTCACGTGAAAGACCTTACAAGACTTGGTTATTCTGACTTTCCTGTGGAAGAATCGCTCGCGATTCTGGAAAGCGATGCGTCCACTCAACTCAAACGTGAAGCGATGTCCTCACTAGGCAGGCGACGTGATCCGAGTTTGAAACCTATCCTATGTCGTTATCTCGGCGACCGTAATCCAGATATCGTGATGCAGGCTATTCGTGGACTGTTGGTTTTCAAAAAGGATCCCGATGTTTTCAGCATTTTAGAGCCGTTATGCAACCATCCAAATGAGATGATACGAGATGTTGTGCAGATCGAAGTGAACGGATTCGACGAGCCAGACGAATCCGATCACACCGCTTCACCAGATTTCATGAAAAACACAGTGGTTCACGGTGATGTTATTGAGGTCCTCAAATCAGTCCCAGACCGTTCGATACATTTGACATTCACATCGCCTCCGTACTATAACGCCCGGGAATATTCAAAGTACCGAAGCTATGAGGAGTACCTCAATTTCCTAGAGCAGGTTTTCAGCGAAGTGCATCGTGTCACCAAGGAGGGTAGATTCTTCATATTGAACACCTCGCCTGTGATCATGCCACGTGCAGGTCGCAAGTACTCCAGCAGGCGTTATCCGGTTCCTTTCGACATCCATGCCCGACTGTCTCAGATTGGCTGGGAGTTTATTGACGACATAGTTTGGGCTAAACCGGAAAAGAGTGCAAAGAACCGTGTCGCTGGTTTCGAGATGCATCGAAAGCCCCTTACATACAAACCAAACGCCAGAACTGAGTACTTGATGGTGTACCGACGCAAATCGCACAAGCTGATCGATTGGAACTTGAGACAGTACCCGCGAAGCGTGGTCGAAAAGAGCAAGATCCGCAATCAGTTCGAGCGGTTCAACGTTTGGAACATCGCGCCTGCGACCGATCGCGTTCACAGCGCAGTGTTTCCAATCAGGCTGTGCGACCAAGTAGTACGGCTCTACTCGTTCATCGGCGACTTAGTATTCGACCCCTTTGCTGGTAGCGGAACTTTCGGGAAGGCAGCACTGGCGAATGAACGCCTATGCTTTCTGACCGAGACGTCCGGAACTTACGTTACGCGCATTCAAGAGAACCTAGGTGCGGTTATGGGTTACACCAAACATCCTGTCCGTTACATTAACGCTGCCGACTTTACTGATGAAGCATCACATTGCCGATAACCTTGCAACGTGTGACGGTTGGCGAGATTATCCGTCTCGCTTTGCTGGGCCGGGACCACCGCGTAATCGTTGGCAAGTTGATTGATGAGTTGTTCGTCGCCGACGTGTTGGGCTTCTTCAAAGTTGAGAAAGTCTCACCTCCCTCGAATCCATCAGCAGTTTCAAATAATGGCTAGCCGTAGTATCGCAATGCAGTTAGATGCTACCTGTTTTCTTGAGGATACGTCTGAGTTGGATTAGCCGTGAAGCCATCATCAGATGCGCCTGCCGCCCGTGAATCGATTGGTGCGGAATAACTGCGATTGGAGTTGAACGGCGGATCCAGATATACCAATTCAAACGAATCGGTGTTGAATCGGCGCAGTATTTCTCGGTTGTCGCCGGTGAAGACGGTAGATGCTTCTACGTTCAGAGACGTCACATCAAAGGTAGTTGCGGGAGTGGGACAGACCGATCAGATCGATGTAGCGAGGTTTCTTGCCTTGACCGAAACGCACGATTTCGCCAATCTGCTGATGCGTCTCCAATTCACGCTGATTTGACCGAAATAAATTGAGAACCTTGTGTGCATGACTTGGATTCGTCCTATATAATCCCCAACACAACTGAATTCGTAACGGCGTATCGCCGCAGGCGGAAAGTCAAAAACATCACACTGAAGTCTCCACACAAATCGGTGAGCGAAGCATGTCGCAATGTGGGGTAAATGATTATGGCACGAAAACACAAATCGAGTTACGGCGAGATAATTCAGGCAACTCATCGACTTACAAGACCAATTGTTGCGCTGACAATCGTCGCGCTGCTAGCAATGGTTTCGGTTGTTGCGCTGGCTCAAGATGATGGAACGCACACCTTCAACGGGAGCCGTTCCGATTCTGTCGATTGCACAGAAGGTTGTGACGCTACTGGAATACAGCTTGACTTGGGACAGAAAGCTAAACTGAATGTCAACGTTAATTTCTGGGCAAAGGTTCGATGGGACTCGTCGGTGGTTAGTATTGTCTCACCTGGCACGGGGCTTACTACCCCACAGGCGGATCCCGATTCTCAACAAGCCGCATCGGACTGTGCTGGCGAAGCGCTCAGCATAGGCTGCACCGACTTACACAGGGCGTGGTTGTTTACCGGATGCCAAGGATTGTCAAACTGCAGCGGCGGTTCAAGGAGACTCGACGTCTTTGCTATGAGTGCAGGAAACAGCAATGTCTATATCAACGGCGTAACCATTCCTGTCACTGTTACTGACCCAGATGCTCCTGACCCCAATCTGCCGACCATCTCCATCACCGCTCAAGCAGATAGCGTAAGCGAGGCCTTCTCAGAGTCTTGTTCCTCTTGTTTTGTTTGACTTTGCCGGCGGAGGGAACAACAACAAACGCTTGGTGAAATACTCGATAACAGGTGACAGGGTACATACGCGGGATCGGGACAAAACCTTAGTGGGCAATTTGTATTTCTTCGCGAACAAAAGTTCGGTTCCTATATACTTGACGAATAGCGACACAGAGTGGCAGCCGGATTCCGATGTCACAGTCTGTATTCTTGATGCTGACAACTACAACGTCGGCTCCCCAGCGTGTGCCACCACCATAACTGACGACGATCCCCGTGTATTGGTGGAGCCAAGCACGCTGACTCTTGGCCCCGGTGAGACTGGCGAGTACACGGTCAGTCTGAACTACGTGTTGCCCGATGACGGGACCGCCTATGTCCACGTGCAAGCCGACTCCAATGCTGTGAGAATTGTTGGCCCATACGGTGGTGCTAGCATTTTTAACAATAAGCCGGGAGATCGGTTGCATTTTGCTACTTCCTGGTCTGACAAGACTGGCAAGTACTCGCAACCAGGGGCTAAGACCGTCAGGGTCAAGCACGAACCGAAGGCTTCAGCGCAGACAGTCACCATCTCTCACACTGGCGGACCTGATGTGTCAGTGACGCTCACTGGCTATGTGCCGCCACCGGTGGTGAAGATCGAGAGCTCGAAGAACGGCTACGAGGACAAGGCTGATTCCGCCTATGTCAGTTTAAGCGTGTCTCGAGGCTCTCTGTCTGATCTGGATATCAAGTTCAGCATTAACGACCTGCCTACGACTACCGGTTGGAGCAATGGACGATGGTATGCCCCGTCCAGTCCAAACAAGCAATTGGACCCAGATGAGACCTACAAGTTCTGCATCGAGTCTGGTGACGGCTACGACGTTGGCGATCCCGATTGTGCAACGATCACCGTCTACGACGACGATGATTCGATGGGACACAAGCTCAGGCCTACGCCAACTCCGACGCCTCCTCCTTCGACATTTACGAATACGGCGGCGCTCGTAGCCCGCATTCATACCGCCATTGCTCAAATTACACGAGACGACCACCGAGTTCTGCATCTTGCCGCGTTGCGCGCTCTCGGCGAGACTGTGGATTGCACCTCGGCGGCTTGCAACTACATGAATGCCAGGACGGCAAAACAACTTGCTAGATACGCGTCTTATTTCGGATGGGACGCGCAGCTTTGGCGCGATATTGCAACAGCGTTAAGCTGAAGCCCAGAAAGATGCCGCACCTGAACTGAACCCAAACTGAAGCATGCATGGCTAAACCGCTCTATAATCCCAGAGAATAAGCCCTCATGTGGAGTGTTGCTGCGATTTCAACGTATTCTGGTTCAATCTCGTACCCGACGAAATCCCTGCCGTTTTCTAATGCCGCCAACGCCGTCGCACCGGTACCCATGAAAGGGTCCAACACCACTTCTTCCGAATACGTGTAGAGGTCGATCAATCGCTTCGGCAGTTCGACCGGGAATGGCGCTGGATGTTTAGCTCGCTTCGCAGACGCCGGCGCCATGGTCCACTGGCTTTTCGTATGCTCAAGAAAATCGTCGCGTAAGATCGTGGACTTTCGGCCATCGGGGCGCTTGCGTCCAAACGGCGGTTTCTGAAACACCAGGATGTATTCATGGGTGTCGCGCAGCGTCGGGTTTGAAGGCGACATCCAACTGCCCCATGCTGTGGATGTGCCGCTCATGCCTTTGTCCCAGATGATCTCGCCGCGCATGTAGAATCCCACTTTGGCGGCTATCTGAATGATGTAGGCATGTAGCGGAATGTAGGGTTTACGACCGATATTGGCGATGTTTACGCAGGCGCGGCCGCCGTCTACCAACACGCGATAGGTTTCTGACATCACCCGTTCGATCAAAGCCAGATACTCTTCCATCGATAAGTCGGCATCGTACACCTTGCCAACGTTGTACGGCGGCGAGGTGACCATTAGATGCACTGAACGGTCGGGCAATTCGTCCATGGACTCGCTGCTCTTGCAGAAGAATCGGTTACTAACATCCTCGGGCAGCGGGTTTTCGGGGCGAGGTTTCGGATCTAGATCTGCTTCGACCCCGAGCGGCATCAACTGGCGAGCGTAGTAGGCGCTGGCATCGTGATTCTCACGTGTACCGGCACCGAAAGACCTTGTTCTAGTTCCGCGGCGCTTCAACGAATGTTTCTGTACCAATTCTCTTTTGCGGGAAGGGTGAGATTGATCAACCTGCCAAACCGCCGGTGCAACGCATCAGCGTTTCTTGCACCAGCAGCTCATGTTCTAGTGTCCGCAAAGGTGCTGCTCCGTTCTCGATAGTCTCTACAAAAGCATCGAAGGTATCGACGTATCGACGACGGTCTTCCAAGTCGAGCATTGTAACGCCGGCTGCATATCCATCTTTTTGTTCAGATAGACACAGTCGTAACTGCTCTGCCGGCTCAAAGGGTTCCATGATGGCAGAGCCTTCGGTGCCGTATACCTCGAAACGTCGCGCCATCGGCCGCGGTTCCATCGCCGCAATGTCGAGAGTCACCAGCGCGTTCGGGTACTCCAACACCGCCAGAGTGTTATCCATAAAGTCGCGAGTTTCCGACGCCGCGTTTTGCAGGAACGATGTGACGCGCTCGGGACGTCCCATGATCCAGACGATCTGGTCTAGCATGTGTCCGCCGAGATCGAACAACACGCCGCCACGGTGATATGAAAGTCCGCGTCGATCCGTATTTTGACCGCCTTCTGATTGTTCGGGCAACCAAGTAGACATGTGGGCGCGGATCTGGAATACCTTGCCGAGAAATCCCGACCTCGCCCAATTGGCGATCCTTTCAAAACCGTCATGCTTTCGGAACATGTAGCCGAGAGTTACTTGTAAGTTTTGCGATCTGGCGTCTTCAATCACTCGCATGAAGCGATGGAAATCATCTCCCGCCGGTTTGTCATAGAAGCAGTGTTTGCCAGCTCGCACAATCGCCTCGGTGTGTGCCAGACTTTCGCGATTTGCACCTTCCGAAGCTACTGCAACGATCTCTGGATCATCAAGGATGTCATCTATCGAATCGATCCAGACAACATCGTCCCAAAATCCCGATTCGTTACAGTATGCTTGCCGATGTTTGTCGGGCTCAAAACACCCGACTACTTCGACGCTCGGATGTTCCAGCATCACCTGGTAAACGCCGGCTGCATGCCCGTGCTTGGTGCCGATTTGAGCTGCCTTCAACACTCTTAGCCTCCGTCGGTGTTGTTTACTCTCGCTATATCAAACCGACTTTGCAGTCTGGATGAATGACCGAATCTTGGCGTGGTCTTTAATGCCGTCTGTTTCTACGCCGGAAGACGCGTCTACCCCCCACGGGCTTAGTCGATTAACGGCGTCAGATACGTTGTACGGGTCTAAACCACCTGCGAGCAAGACTCCCTCTTGATCAGCAATGCCGTCGGCGATGTCCCAGTTGAAGGTTTTGCCGGCTCCGCCGAAAGTGTCTTTGTCATAATGATCCAGCACCACCATTCGACCATTGGAGAGATGATGCCCGACCAGATCTTCCAGTTGATCGCGAGACATTTGAGGCTTCACTCGAACCTGTCGCAGCACTGGTTTCCACATGGCGCGGATGTATGCCTCGTCTTCGTCGCCGCATAGATGCACATAGTCGAGATCGATCTGCTGAGCGGCTTTGTTTACCCATCGCGCGTCTTGATTCCGGAACAGTCCGACTACCTGTGAGCTTTTCTCACGGAGGCGTTTCACGCGATGGTCGCGGGCGCGTATGCGGTAGTTCCGCACCACTTCCTGTGCCTGGAACGGGGTAAGTTGACGTCTAACGCCTTCTACAAGTACGAAACCCAAGAAGTCGGCGCCGGCACGCGCGGCTTCAACGGCTGCATCGCCGGCACGCAGACCGCAAATCTTTACTTTTGGTGCGTAAGTCATGGCAATTCTTCACACAGTTAGGGTTGTCATTTTCGAGATGAGTTCGCTCGGATCGCCATCGGCGGTCATCAACGATTCGCCTACGAGAACGGCTTTAGCACCAGCATCGACCATTCGTTGAACGTCATCTGGAGTTCGCATCCCGCTCTCCGCTACCTTTATGATACCGTCTGGGATTCTGCGTGCCACTCGCGGAAAAACTTCGAGCGAAGTGGTCAAGGTCTTTAGATTGCGGTTATTGACTCCCACGATCTTCGGATTGACGTCATTCAGTGCGGTCTCAAGTTCATATTCATCGAACACCTCTACCAGAGGTTCCATTCCAAGTCCGGCAGAAATCGCGTAAAGGTCGGTATATTGCACCGCGTCTAATATCGCAATGATCAGCAGAATCGTATCAGCACCTGAAGCGCGCGCTTCATATATCTGGTACTCATCGATTACGAAGTCCTTCTCAAGCACTGCGACGTCGTGCTCATGCGCAACATTAGCGGCGCGTTTCAGATCATCGATCGTGCCTCGAAAGTGGTCTTGTTCAGTCAATACCGAGATCGCTGAAGCCCCGGCGCGGCTGTATATTTCAGCACGTTGTGCGGGATCGAGGGACAGATCCATATTGCCGGCAGAAGGTGAAGACCGTTTCATCTCGGCGATCACCGAGACCGAGTCACCGGTTCCGATGGCGTGATCGAAGCTCATCGGTGGCAGTTCTCGGATGGTCGATTCGCAATCGGACACCATGCTTGCCAAAGATGTAAGTTTCTTCTGGTCAGCTATGCGCTTCCGTTTAGCGGCAACGATGCGATCTAGGATCGAATCATTCTTGCCGATGGTCTGTTTCATGCGCTGTATCTAGGTTTGAAGTTGGCGTCCTATCCGACTGGCGCGGGTGCGGCTACAGTGCCTCGATATATTCCCCTGAGCGTGCCGACTCCTAAGCTCGCAACAACAATTGCGGTAAAACCTACTCCCATTATCAGCAACACGTTAGAGACGCCAATCGCATCGGCAGCGAATCCATTGCCCAAGTTTAACACTGCCATCGTACCGCCAATTATGATGTGGCTGAACCCAGTGATCCTTCCACGCATGCCATCCGGTGCCAGCGACTGCACTGTAGCTCCTGCAATCGCCATAAAGATCGCCTGTGTAGCGCCCATCGCGGCTGCGCCTGCCAAAGCCGTTGGCAAAGAATCGGCAATTGCCAACAGCAGCATGGATGCGCCGCTAAGCGCGCCGGTCACGAAAAATATCATCCCTCGATTCTGGGCGTTGCGCGTTCCACTGATAGCCAATACTCCAACCAATGCTCCGGCGCCAACAGCCATCATCAAATAGTTCGCGTTTTCCGAATCTCCCAACACGTCCTTAGCAAGAACCGGCAATGTAGTCTCGAAAGACATCGTCATGGCGCAATGCAAAGCGATAAGGATGAACAAAACTCGCAACTGCGGTACGGCCCATGAATAGCTTGCGGCTTCAGCCAAGCTGCGCAACATTCCCGATCCTTTGGCCAAGGCGCCGGTAGATCGAGTTTGAACCGCCACGACACAGACCAAACTCACGACATATAGCGCTGCACAGGCCAAAAATGCCGCGCTGGTTCCACCTGCAAAAAGCGCCGGCGCGATCAACGCTGGACCTACTAATCTGGCACCTTGAAGTGAGACTTGGTTGAGCGCGATGGCGTTTAACCAATCGCCTTTAGGCACCAGATTGGGAATCAAGGCCTGCGTAGCTGTCATCTGAAAGGCCCTGAAGCTTCCGTTGATTAAAGACAGGCCGATTAAACTCCAAACCTCCAGCAAATCAGCGAACGCTAGACCTGCGAGGGCGATGACGTTGACAATTTGCAGTCCGTACGCGACCAGCAACACTGTCCGCCGATCAAAACGGTCGGCCAAGTATCCTGCTAGAGGCGGCATCAAGAAGCGTGGAATCATCGCCGCGAACGTCGCAACGCCTACCAGGACTGCTGAATCGGTCATGTCCAGCACCAGAACGCCGCGCGCGACAATTAATGCCCAATAAGCCGATTGCCCACCCAGACTTCCGAGCATCACCCATCGGAAATCGCGGTACTGCAACGCGTTGCCGTAATGGGAGAATCTGTTTTTGGCTGCTGCTGATATCATGACGTGCTTCGCAGAGGTTGGCAACCATAGGCTCAGGGTAGACCATCTACGGCTTAGGCAATGTTACACGCGGTCAGCCCTGATGGTTGATCGTCGCTGGAATTGCGTGAAATGCAGATGCTACAAAAGAGTTAGGTTGAGGCGATTGCAATGGCATGGCTTAAACGACGACTGTGGGCATAAACTATCAATTGAACTTTGAAAAATCAGTTGATCGACCGTTTGTCAATCCGACTTGGCTGCAAAAAGAGATAGATCGAAATGCCTGAAACAACGTTAGGAGTCATGGACATTGAACCCGAGGCGTTGAAACATGCGCGCCAACGCGTTTCGCTGTCCCGTGAGGAGCTGGCGCATCGGATGGAAGCACAGATTCAAGGATACCGCGACATAAGCGTTGGTTCGGAAACTGTCGAAGCGTGGGAATCGGGATCCAAGGGGATGAACTCGATTGAGATGTGGGCAGCAACCGAAGTTTGCATGTACCCTTTTTATGCGTTTTTCGAGAAGGAACCGCTACCGGAACCGTTTGTTGATCGACGGAGTCCTCCGGGATCAATACGCCAAGAAATCGACTACTCCACGCATCGTCAATTGCATCGTTTCGAGAGGTTCTATGAGATGGTCGTCGATCTTTCTTCCCGCATGGGCGAGTCTGAAGAAGCGATCCTTCCGATGGCGCGGTTTGATGAACCAGAAAACGTAGTTGCCAGACGTTTACGCAAAAGCTTGGGCGTTGATCGAGAAACGCAATCGGGATGGAGTAACGACCAAGACGCGTTGACAGCATGGCAAACTCGAACATCGAACTTGGGCGTGTTCGTCTTTTCTCTCCCTCTTAATGTTAAACAGGTTCGGGGTGTATCTCGGTGGGATTTAGGCGCGCCACCAGCAATCTTGATTAGCACCGGTGATCTGGCGAGTGCTCGCATCTTCACTCTAGTGCATGAGTTGGCCCATTTGATGCATCGGCGGATTGAGAGTCCGATTTGTGATCCATCACGCGTCGCGGGGAGTCAAGAATCACGCATGAATAGCATTGCAGCTGAGACTTTGGTGCCTGAACAGTGGATCAGAGATGAGACCATTCATCACAGCTTCTCGACGGTTTTCCGGGAGTGGCCGAGACGTGAACGGAGCAGACTAACCGCGACTTTCGGCGTAAGCACCCAGATGATGGGCATACGGCTCAAGGAACTAGGCATCGTACGCGAACACGGTTATAGATCTAGCGCGTGGGGCAATGGTCGATTCTTTTCATCCAAGACAAGTACGAAGAAACAAAGACCAAAAGAATACGAGCGATATCGCGGCTACCTAGGAACGCGTGCCACAGGATTGCTCAAGCGTGGATTGGAACAACAACGCATCACTTCAGGGGAAGTCGTAAAACATTATATTGACACAAAGACTGAGACCTTAGAAAAGATCGTCCAATTTTGAACCTCGACTTCAATCGTCCATTCCTGATGGACGCCTCTGGATTGATTTCGGTTTTGAGCGGTCCCGGACCTACATTGCCAGGCAGGAAACTCACCCAGCTGGCACAGATGAATCTCATCCGTATGCCAGATGCGGTTCACCTTGAGGCTACCAAGAAAAACAGCGCAGCTAAACAGTGGTTGGCAAGAAATAATGATTCCGTCGTAGTCGCTGAAACACCCGAGATCGTAAGGCATCAAGCTGTTGTGAGGGAAAGATGCTCAAGCCTCAAAGGCTTTCTCAGATCTGCCGCTGATGTCATGGTGGTTTGCACCGCGTTGGAACTGAATAAAATTGAGCGCCGAGTTGAATCTGGTGTTCGACACGTTGTAGTCGCGGTCGATGGTCAACTTGAAGCCGCTTGTTTCACATTCGGCATCGATCGCATCAGCCCAAATGCGTTTGTCCAACTCTTTGGATCTGCGCCATTACTTTGATCAAAGAATACATTCTCACCCCAACCCACTACTCGCCTTCGCCAGTGCCGCCAATTTGGCCGCCGCCGCACCGCTGTCGATGCTGTCCTTCGCCATGAGTGCAGCGTCGTTGAAACTTCCAGCCGTGCCTGCTGCCAACAATGCCACTGCTGCGTTTATCGCTACGACGTTGTAACGAGATCGTTCAGGACTCGGTGGCGCGTTGTGTTCACCGCCGACACCGGCCAACACCGTACGAATGATCTCTGCGCTGTGTTCAACAGATTCGGCTACTAGATGTTCACGATCGCCCTCTGGAAGTCCGAAATCTGCCGGGCGAGTACGACGCCGTTTGAGCATCTCGGGCGTTACTTGATACATCAAAGTATGACCTTCGATATCGACCTCGTCCGCGCCTGACTCGGCATGCACCACCAACGCATAGTCGGTTTCTAGTAGCTGCAAGGCTTTGGCGATCTTCTCTGCCGTTACGCGGTCGGCGACGCCCAGAACTTGGCGCGTAGCACCGGCCGGATTGGTGAGCGGACCGAGGATGTTGAATACCGTGCGGATACCGATCTGCGGACGCAACGGGCCTGCGAATCGCATCGCCGGATGAAACGCCTGTGCAAACATGAAGCCTATGCCCACGTCCACGATACAGCTTTGAACATCTTCTGGACCGAGAAGAATATTCACTCCTAATGCTTCCAACACGTCAGCGCTTCCCGACGATCCAGACATCGCGCGGTTTCCATGTTTCGCCACATGCGCGCCGGCTCCCGATGCGACGAATGCAGCGGCAGTGGATATGTTGAACCACCCTTTGGCATCGCCACCGGTACCGCAAGTGTCTACCGTTTCGATACCAGCGCTGACACGTAGGGACACGTCGCGCATCACGGATGCCATGCCTGCGATCTCTTCTGGCGTTTCGCCTTTCATCCGCAGTGCGGTCACGAATGCGCCGAACTGTGCTTCGGTCGCTTCGCCGCCCATGATCTGCGACATCACATCCGATGCTTCGGATTGCGAAAGATCAACACCATCGACGGCGGCTTGGATACCTTGTTGGATGTTCATGGTTTGAGTTCTTTACTTGGGATCAGCTTGCATTTGGTTATGGTATCTGAACGGTGCATTTGCGTCACACGGGACATAGGCGAGGCGGAGTATAGTCGGCGCGACTTGGGGAAGGTGATATGCTTTAGGTAAAGGTCCCCCCCTGATGACAAGAATGCCAAGGGTGTTCTCTCCTTAAAAGCGGAGTAGTTGGGGGGGTCATTTTTTCCCGCCCGAATTGACTTCTCCTTTCGGTGCGCCCTTCACTTCCCGCGAACTATGGTAAGTTCGTTCCTTATCAGCGGTTCAATCTGGTCAAACCATGAACTGTCGCCTACCGCCCATTTCCGGAAGATGGACCATGAACAGTAATCAGCTATTTGAAGTCCGTAGTGGGACCGAGACTGATGATGAAGGATGCGGTGTTGAACCTTGGGAAAAGCAGATGCAAGAACCGTTTGGACGGATTTTTCCACTGCGCGCCGTCCTTTGTTGATTGGAACGGTGTCGCTGATAACAACAACCTCTCCTGCCGAATCGATGTCTTGAGGAATTTGCTGAATCGCCAAATTCATTACTTGCCCGAACATCATGGGATAGAAATGCGTCGCGATCTGCAACTCTGCGGCTATAGCTGATTTCTCAATTACCAAGCAATCAATGTCGATAGCATCCGGGTCGCCCATGATCAGATCGAAGACGATACGCCGTACTCTCTTGCTGTCGTTATAACAGTGGAAGTGGTCGATATCGACTCCGCTTTCAATGCAGTCATATTTGTAATCATCCAAGGCCTGATTCATCACAAACGGACGCTTCATGCTGACCGCGGTCAACACGAAGTACTTGGTGCCGCGCGGACCAAAATCCAAGTTCCCCGACTCGTCGAGAAAGATGTACACACGATCACTCATGCTCTCGGCATTTTGAAGTCCAGAAAACCTGCGAACAGGCAAAACCTAGCGTTCACATCTCCAAGAAGTTCCGTAACAAATCCTTGCCGGGACGAGTCAAGATCGACTCGGGGTGGAACTGCACACCTTCGATGGGCATCTCCAAGTGACGCATTCCCATGATGACGCCGCTTTCAGCCGACCTTGCAGTGACCTCGAAGCCGTCGGGAACGGCATTAGGCTGCACGGCCAAGGAGTGATATCGCACTGCCTCGAACGGGTTGGGCAGTCCTTTGAATACGCCCTCGCCATCATGCTCGATCATTGATGTCTTGCCGTGTTTCAACTCGCCGGCGTGTCCGACAATCCCGCCGAAAGCCTCGCCAATAGCCTGATGACCGAGACAGACTCCAAGCAATGGCACCTCACCAGCAAAGTGCAGCGCCGCGTCTATGGAAACTCCAGCGTTGCGTGGATGCGATGGACCTGGTGAAATCACCACTCTTTCCGGGCGCATTGCCGCCAACTCTGCGACCGTCGCCTTATCGTTGCGGACCACCTTGACATCCGCTCCTAGTTCCGAGAGATATTGGAACAGGTTGTAGGTGAAGCTGTCGTAGTTGTCGATTAGAAGCAACATATTTTCACTCCATCAGTGCCTCTGCATGGTCGATGGCATGCATCAGAGCACCCATCTTGTGCAGCGTCTCTTCATACTCGGTCTGCGGATCTGAATCGGCGACGATGCCACCGCCCGCCTGAAGGTATGCGACGCCGTCTTTCAACGTCATGGTTCGCAACGATATCGCGGTGTCCATGTTGCCGGAATATGAGAAGTAGCCGACGGCGCCTGAGTATGGACCTCGCTTGTCGGGTTCGTACTCTGCGATGATCTCCATCGCTCGGATTTTCGGCGCTCCGGAAACTGTACCGGCCGGGAAACCAGCGCGCAAGACATCGTAGACATCGTAACCGTCATCCAACATTCCTTCGACGTGGGATACGATGTGCATGATGTGCGAGTAGCGTTCTATCTCCAACTGCTGCGTAACGCGCACCGTCCCTGGCCGGCTGATGCGACCGACATCATTTCTGCCGAGATCCAACAGCATCACATGCTCCGCGATCTCTTTCTCATCGGCGAGCAGCTCCTCGGCCAAAGCATCATCCTCTTCGGGCGTCAGACCGCGCGGTCTGGAACCTGCAATCGGGTGTACCGCTACTTTCCCATCGACCGATTGCACCAGCAGCTCAGGCGATGCGCCAATGATCTGGAACCCGTCTAGGTCGAGGTAAAACATGTACGGTGACGGGTTGATGGCGCGCAGCGAACGATAGAGGTCAAAAGGCTCGACAGCAGTCCGACGTGTAAGGCGTTGCGAAACTACTACCTGAATGATCTCGCCTTCGTATATTGCCTGTTTACACGCCTCAACCATCTTGCGATAGTTCTCGCGCGACATGTTAGGAACGTATCGATGACCGATCCCTTCATCAGGGTGTGCTACATGCCAACCTGCCGGCATTGACGCGGCAGAACCAACAAATGAATAGTCGATATCGAGATCATCGGCGCGTGATGACGCATGGGTCGGTGCGCCGGAACGTCGTCTTGCTGATGCTGGCAACGGTTCAGAAAGGCGATCGATCAACATCTCTATTCGTCCGATCGCGTCAGAATAGGATTTGCGAACATCTGTTTGGTCTTCGATTCGTGCGTGCGCCACTACTACTATGCTGTGTCGGACATGATCGAAGATCAGCATCGATTCGGTAAGCATGAACACGGCTTCAGGAACGCCCATTCCGGAAGTTTCTTCCGATATCTCCGGAACCCTAGGCTCAAAATACTTGATCGCGTCGTATGCGACATAACCTACTGCTCCGCCATCGAACTTGGGCAATCCCTCAATGTCAGGGTAGCGATACCGTTCGAGCCTCGCCTGCAACACGTCAAGGGGATCGACGTTGCCGTTTTGTGTGCCAGAACCAGTACGCAACACCTCCAATGGCTCAGTACCTAGGAATGAATATCGCGCCACATTTTCGCCACCCTCGACGCTTTCGAACAGAAAAGAGTTTTGTCCACGCGCCACCTTGATAAACGCAGATACGGGCGTCTCAAGGTCCGCTGATATCTCGCGGTATACGGGTATGAGGTTGTAACCTTCATCTGCTAAACGCTCAAAGCTCGCTGAATCAGGGGTGTATGCATATCTTGGAGTCGTCATTGGTGTGTATCCTCGCCATTACCAGCAATATCAACTGGCTTTCTAGGTAGTTATTTATCGCGATCGGATTTTGCCGAAACCACATCTTCCGATGCGATTCGGCTAAGACCAAGACGAGGTGTATGAGCTGACGCGCATGGCATCGCGTACGCGTTGCATCGTTTCTTGGGCGATGTCACGCCCCTGTCGTACGCCATGCAATAAAACGTCTTCCACGTACGGCATGTCCTGTCGGAATTGCTCGCGCCGTTCGCGTATCGGATCCAGGAATTCGTTCAACGCAGCAGCCAAAGCACGCTTCACCTCAACGTCGCCGACTGTGCCTGAACGGTAACGATCCTTGAAATCGTTGATTTGAGCCACATCTGAGTTGAAGGCATCGTGATACTCGAACACTGGGTTGCCTTCAACGCGCCCGGGGATATCGGCGCGGATACGATTGGGGTCGGTAAACATCCTACGGACCTTGTTGTCGACGGTGTCAGCGTCATCGCTGAGCATGATGGCATTGTTTCTAGATTTGCTCATTTTGGCGTTCCCGTCAGTGCCCACCAATCGTCCGACTTCGCCGATCAAAGTAGCTGGTTCAGGAAACACCGGTTCAAACATGCGATTGAATTTCCGTGCCACCTCGCGCGTCATCTCCACGTGTGGTTCCTGGTCTTCTCCGACGGGGACGAGATGTGCGCGCGGAAGCAGGATGTCCGCTACTTGGCTCATCGGATAGTTGAAGAAACCGACGGTGCGTCTATCGACTGGCAAGCTGTCGATCTCCGATTTCAGCGTTGGATTGCGCTCCAACATCCCTAGCGGAGTGACGAATGACAGAAGCATCGTGAGTTCCGCGTGTTCGGGTACGTAACTTTGGATGACGAACGACGATTTATCAGGGTCCAGACCGACTGCCAGCCAATCGAGAGTGACATCGATTACCGATTCTCGGATGAGGTCGACATCGTGGAAATGGTCGCCCAGGGCTTGATAATCGGCGATCAGGAAGTAGCACTCATACTGGTCTTGCAGATCGAGCCAATTCTTCAACGCGCCTACATAGTGTCCCAAGTGCAAAGCACCGGTGGGACGGATGCCAGTGAGGATACGCGGTTTGCGTCCAGGTTCGACATCGAAATGTTTGCGCTCACTCGTAGCTGCGTTTTTTGCATCAGTGTTTAATGCGGTCATAGTTGCGACTCTCTTTCACGCCGACGGGAATCGCCAAACGCGAAAATCCCCGTCCCATTCTGCTTTTGTCAATTGGTTTGGGACAGGGACGAGCGTGGCCCGCGGTGCCACCCTGTTTCGACGCGGCTGTGCGTCGCAACTTTATTGTTTCAGGATTTCTAACGTATCCAACCACGGCTTAAGATACTGAGTCGACTCAAGCGACCGTTCCCATAAGCGGCTACTGGGTCCAATTCAGTGTCGCGTCGCCATGCTGTACTTTCAGCGGATCGTACCGGCTCTCTGATGACGGCGAGTTGCGAACCTACTAATCCCGTTCGTTGCCTTTGCGTATAGTGATGTTTACTCTGTCAAGTTTATGCTCAGTCAGCTGAGCGAGTCAAATCACGTCCGGGTCTACCAAGATGGCGGTTTGGTGATGGTCCCATGTCGGTCTTTGATGGTAGCCGGCAATTGGCTTTTGCGAAGGTGGCTACGCCAAACGTGCTTAGTGTAGGTAGCTGCGTTTACGAGATCTCGATGTGCTGCGGCGCCGTAAGGATTTACGACTGTAGCCTTACGCTGAAGAGTTTCGTTGACATACTTGATTGGTGTCGCGAGATCGGAATCGTTTGAGACCACTACCGCTTGTTCATAGTTATCCGCGAATCCGTCGACTAGCAGTTGAGTTGCCAAGTTTACATCGGTGCCTTTTTCCTCGTATTTGATCACTTCAACGAACCTCGGACCGCCTAGTTGAGGATCGGCTAGCGGCAACCACGTTCTGCGTTCTCTAAAGTCGCCGTAATGGATTTCGAGCTTGTGCAACGTTCGCAAGGCGCGCAAGTAAATCTGTTGCCGTTGTGGTTGCCCCGGGTCGTTTGGGCGAGGCCTCACCCTTGCGGTGAAGTAGTGAATGCGTTGGATTTCGTCTAGCGGAAATAAGGTCTCAGCTAGTTTTCGGAGATCAAGCCATCGGTATTTCGTAGATTTGACCGCGCCGTAGTAGAGATTGAAGCCGTCGATGTATACGTTGGTTTTCATAATCTCGGCAACACGAAACAAGACAGAGACCGCCGTTTTAGGCGGCGGTCTCGACCCTGCCGCCGAAGCGAACAGGGGGGGTATGTCCGAAATTTTACACACGCCTTCTGAGATATGTCAAGGGGTGCAAGCAATGACACAGACCGCCGTTTGGATGGCGGTCTCAACCCTGCCGTCAAAGCGAGCAAGGCTTTTTCAAACGTCTCAGAAGCAGAGCAGGGGCGGTTCGCGAACCGCCCCTGCTTGGACTTGGTGTCTGCTCAGTTCAGACAGGCTTGAACGTCAGCGCAACGCGTTCACGATCAACTCTACGTTGGTGCGGAACATGCCGATGTATGTATCTGCTCCGCTACCTTCCGCGCCTAGCGAGCCAGAGTAGAGACTCACGAATTCGGCACCGGTTTCGTCTGCAATAGTGCGCGCGATGCGTTCCGTAACGGTAGTCTCGCCGAAGACCGTTGGGACATTGTGCTCTTCGATTACCTCGACAAGTTCTGCAAGCTGCGATGCAGTACTCTCAGCCTCAGTTGAGAGACCAGGGATGACCGTTCCGACTACTTCGAAGCCGTAAAGTACTGCGAAGTAGCTCATGCTGTCATGTGATGTAACTAGAACTCGACGCTCGACAGGAATCTCACTGACCTGTTCCAATGCCCAACTGTGGAGTTCATCCAAGTGGTTCTCATAGGCCTCGGCGTTCGCTTCGTAGTACTCGGCGCCTGCCGGGTCCAACTCGGAAAGCAGTTCTGCGATTTCGTGCACCGAACCTTTTACCCGAATGGGGTCGAACCAGAAGTGGGGATCGAGCGGACCGTGGTCATGGTCATGGTGACCATGTTCGTCGTGCTCATCCTCTTCTTCGGCGTGAGCATGCTCGTCGTGTTCGTCCTCTGCATGTTCATCTTCGTGGTCGGTATCGTGAACCACGAAGTCTGCGCCCGCGCTGAGACCGACGAATGCCACGCTACCAGGATGACCTTCAACTGACCACTCACGTTCAATTTCATGGTCTTTGAGGTGGAACTCAAACACGCGTCCGTTTTCAGCCTCGGAGACGTACATGAAGTCTCCAGCGATCGTGAATGAAACGCCCGATTCTGCTGTTTCGTGGTCGACAAGCTCGAGTTCCTCTTCGACCTCGCCGTGCCCAGCTTCGATGATGTTGAGATGACCGTCAGCGGTCAAGACGAACAGTTCATGTCCGTCTTCGCTGAAGTCGGCTCGCAGAACCCTCTTCTCGTCGGTTGCCGGAAGCACAAGACTCATCTCGCCAGCTTCGGCATCGATCATCCAGAAACCGCCGTTGACACGCGCGCCATCTTCTTGTCGATATGAAGCCGACCCGTAGAAGGGTTCTACGTTGTCATGTGCCCAAACTGTTCCGATGCGCGCATCAGCGTGCATGTCAGCCGAGTTGTCGATGAAGTCGTGGTCGTAGTGTCCGTCATGCGCTTCGATGAACAGAACTCCGCCGACACAGCCGAACATCACGCCGTGGTGATTCGGAGCTTCGCCGTGCAGACCCGGACAATCGCGAGAACTGGCATCGTAGACAACTTCACCGTCGATGGTCCATACCTCGACGCCTAGCGGCAAACTGCTCTCAGCCGTCTCCGGGTAGTCCGGGTTGTTGGACGTCACAACCAGATGTCCGTCGGACAATGGCACTGCAGCGCCGTGTTGAAGACCGGCTTCTAACCACACGGGTTCGTATTCGTCGGCTTCGTGCTCAAGCTCATGCTCCTCGAACAGTGCTATGCGTCCAGTGGCGTCGTGGAAGATCGCCGTCCAGCCGTTATGACGACTGACGTGAACTGGTCGTTCGTCGCTGGTGCCGGACTCGAGGAGCCGCACAGGGTCTGTCACCAGATCCAAGTGGTCGCCATGTGGTACAAGGTATATGCCGCCGTCGAAGATGTGAACGCGGTCATCACCGTCTTCGGGACCACGGACGATTACGAAAGCGAATCGTTCGCTCGGGCTGGAGTATAGGGTGGGGTTGGCCGCTGCGACCTCTAGCGAATGATCGTCTAGTGCGCCAGTCGTCAGATCAATGACTGACAACTCTGCGTGGTCGCCATCCGCTATCAACAGACGTCCGGTTAACTTTGCGTGGTCTTCGTCGTGATCGCCGTGTTCATGCTCGTCTTCCATGTGGGCGTCATCATCATCCGCATGGTCAGCATGTTCGTCGTCATCGCCGTGTTCATGCTCGTCTTCCATGTGGGCGTCATCATCATCCGCATGGTCAGCATGTTCGTCGTCATCGCCGTGTTCATGCTCATCTTCCATGTGGGCGTCATCATCATCCGCATGGTCAGCATGTTCGTCGTCATCGCCGTGTTCATGCTCATCTTCCATGTGGGCGTCATCATCTTCATGGTCAGCATGTTCGTCGTGCCCATGGTGGCCGCCAGTCTCGGCAAACTCGATGGCATCGACGTAGTCGCCAAGAGCGACGTGATTCGAGCCGTCGGCGCCGACATTGTTTAGAAAGTCGGTCAACCACCCAGCTTCAAGACTGAGTCCTACAGACAAAACCAGGTCTGCATCAGCGACATCTGTGGCATCGCGAGCAGTGGGATGATACATGTGCGGGTCACCGCCGGCAGGGATCAGGCTTTTTACTTCTACTCGGTCGCCACCTACGTTTTTGACCCAGTCTCCGATTATGTTGCTAGTGGTAACGACAGACAACACAGGTTCATCTACCATCGCGTCTGATGGATCATCGTCTTCCATTTGCGTATCATCAGACTTTGCGACAGTAGGTTCTGGCATGGCTGTAGGCGTATCTGCCGGAGCTGCTGTCGGCGCAGGCGCTGCAGTAGCTGTTGGAACCTGAGTCGGCGTGTTTGGCACCGCAGTGGGGTCTTCATCGCTAGTGCAAGCAACTAGAACACCGACAACTGCTAAGGCGACCAGAAGTAAGAAACTCTTAGCTGTGGTTCCCGCCAAGCCAACTGACACGTTCTCTCTTTCGATCAATTTCTCCGAGTTCATTTCGGAATTTCACTCCTTGTTCATCAAGGTTGCAGGCCACAAGGCGCGGCCTGCACTAGGATGCGACATCATTGGTGTCGCATCAGATTTCAGACTTGACCTTCAATTATATGAGATAGCGTATCAATGCAAGGATTTTGAGAGGGGATTTTGGACTAGTCAACCCCTGAACAAGCAATACGTCGTCGCCCACTGCTATCCCCCTGCTCACGTCGGCAATTTACACATCCACCGCAAACAAGTGGTGGTCTTCACATACCCCATCGCGACACGCGTCTGGCTAGAAGGAAGAACAATAACCCCAGTATGAGTATTGCAAGCACCCCGCTCCAGATCAATATGCTGACGATTGATGTGTTGCCAGCGGATGAATCGTCCGGTGTTGTTTGAGGCGTAGGCGTCGGGACGAGCGCGGTGGATGTGGGCGCCACAGTTGGTATTGACGTAGACGTAGCTGTTGGGACGAGTGTCGGCGTCGGAGAAGGGAGGGACGTGGCTGTAGGTGCCGGCGTTGACGTGACCGTTGGTTCTGCGGTATGTGTAGCTGTGGGCTCAGGTGTATCTGTCGCGGTAGGTTCAGGTGTTGGCGTGTCGGCAGGCTGAGTGGGTACCGGAGTCGAGGTCGGATTTGGCGTTGATGTAGGCGTGGGTTGCGGTGTTGCTGACGGCTCAGGCGTATGAGTGGCTGTGGGTTCTGATGTAGCAGTGGGTTCTGGTCTGGGTGTTGCCGTATCTTCGGGGGCAGCATTTGGCTCTATGGTTGCAGTTGCGGCATCAGTTTGATCTGCGATCGGTGTTGCGTCGGCGGGTTCAATGCTAGGCGTGGTTTCTGGTTGTCCCGGTGTTGCTGTATCGATTGGTTCTGGTCCGGTTGTAGATTCTGGTGTTGTTGCAGGTGTGGGGGGCTCTTCCAAAACTGGTGTTTCGGATGCCTCTGGAACAGCAGCCGCTTCTGTTGTTGGCGTCTCGATTGGCATCGATGGCGGTGTCGTTTCGGGTGTAGATGTGGGTTCGGTACCGTCTGGCATCGGTGTAGGGGAGGATTCGGGGGTGAGAGCAGTATCTGGTGTCGCGGCAAGTTCTGGTGGGGCCGCGGTCGGCTCCTCAATGGGTGTGACTGTTGGCTCTACGGTTGGGATGGCTGTAGCTTGGTCAGCAGGCATAGGGGTTTCGGGCGGAGTTTCGCCAATGGATATAGATGCGTTTCCAGCGATTACATCGTTAGGCGGAGCTACTCCCCCTCCGCTGAGTCTTCCCTTGAATTCGTAATTTCCGGGATCCAACGCGGTTTTGACGTTGTATGTGAATGTGATGTCTTTGTCAAAAACGAAGGCAACCATTTGCCGATCTTGTAGTCTGGTGAAGGAAGCGGGTAAGGAATTGGATAGATATATGAACCCATCTGGCAGGGTTTCTACCAGTTGGGCGAGGTTTCCGTCTGGGATGCCTTTGACTTCGAGCGTGACTACGATCTCGACACCTGGTTTAGCGAAATCGGCGAGGAGCCGTGTGGCCTTTGTGGCATCCTCATCCTGCGCGGTCACCTCATGGGGAAGCTCGCGCAGGTTCGAAGCCACCAGAACAGTAGTGGCGATTAGAAGCGACGCGCATGCAAGCGTGAACCATCGTAGAAGCGATGGTGAAATGAACTGTGACTTTTGCGACTGCAAGGTTGGACGACTATATGAAGATGCGAGGATTCGGAATCGTTTTGTTTAAGGATAAGGTTCGTGAGTGCGAATTGCCTGTCATTTCCGCGCAGATGCGGCCTTGGCAAAAGGTGTCATTGCAGATTCATGATGCATAATTCACGCGTTCGCAGGGGCGGTTCTGGCATCGCTCCTACGCTCCCACACTCTCCGCTGAGAGTAATGGACTTTCACAAGGCTCTCGCTGGTGCTGGAATGACGCGGCAGAGGTTTCATATTTCAAATTAATCCCCATCTGGTGTGTTCTGAGCCCCTCCACGGTTCACTTTGGGCAGTTTGATGATGAACTCGGTGTATTCGCCGTCCTCAGTTTCAACGGTGATGTTACCGCCATGACTTCCTACGATGTCATTCGAGAGGGATAAACCTAGTCCAGTGCCGCGATCGGTCGATTTGGTGGTGAAGAACGGGTTGAAGATTCGATCTACTACGTCATCTGGCATCCCAGTCCCGTTGTCCTTGAAACGAATTTCGATGTCATCGCCGATCATTTTGGTTGAAATCTGCAATCCTGGCATATATGAGTCTGCCTCTTCTGAGTTGCTGGCTCTTAAGCCGTCGCGCTTGTCCTCAGTGGCGTGCCAGGCATTCGTAACGAGGTTGAGGAAAACCCGCCCAAGGTCTTGTGGCACGGCTTGGATATTCGGGACGTCGGGATCGAAGTTCATCTTCATCTCAATGTTCATATCGGGATCTGTGGCACGCCCGCTGTGGTAAGCGAGTTGTGAGTATTCTTCAACCAGTGCGTTCAGATCGGTGTCTTGGAGATCGGTGGAGCCGCGTCCCATTGCGAGCATTCCTTGAACGATGCGGTTTGCGCGTTCGCCATGCGATTTTATGCGGTTCATGTTGTCGATCAGGTCGCTGGCGATCTCTTGGATAAGCTCCATCTGCTCTTCGTCGATCTCTTCGGAGCACTCGTCGATGACTTCTTTGAGTTCTTCTAGCAGTTCTTCTGATGCTTCGGAGAAGTTGTTGACGAAGTTGAGGGGGTTGCGAATTTCGTGGGCGACGCCGGCGGTGAGTTCTCCCAGCGCGGCTAGTTTGCCTCGCGTCACGATCTGGTCTTGGGCATTTTGGAGGTCTTGCAGAACGCGTTCGAGTTCATCGTTTTTATCCAGCAGCTCTTCGGCAAGTTCTTCCACTAGATTCAGGCGGCGTGCTTCAAGCGCGTGTTGCCGGAAGACTTCAAGTGCTTGAGCCATGTCAGCGACTTCATCTTGTCCCGTGATGTCGACTTGTGTCTCAAGGTCGCCGCCGGCCATCTGCAACATTCGGTCTGAAAGGTTTTGGATGCGTCTGAGCAGTATTCTTCCGACGAACAGCCAAGTGATTAGAAATGCGCCTACGATGCTGATCAGGCTGATTGCGATAAGAAAAATACGTCCTTGCAAGATGGAAAGTTGCGAGGCATCAGATTCTCTTGCGACGCTGAATTCTGCCGCTTCGACCAAACTGTTGACTTCATCGACAAGGCTGGCGGCGATTTGGCGGTTCTGTTCAACTAGTAGGTGTTGACGATTCTCCAGATGATGCGACCGAGAGAGAAGGTCGAAGCCGCCGCCTTGATTCAAAGTCACCTCGAATAGTCGGTCAACTGAAAGTGCGATGATCGGCGTATAGCGAGTTCCCTGCAGAGCTTTCAGGTTGCTTTCGATTCGGCTTTTCGCCGATTCGGCGCGCTCACGCAGGGGTTCGATGAATGCTGCATCGGGTACTGAAAAGGCGTTGGCTAGAAGTTGCGTAGTGCTGGTAGCGTTTGCTTGTAGTTCGGATAGGTTGCGATATCTGTAGAACTCAGTTTCCGAGAAATGTTCTTCAGTAGGTACCGGTAGCGCGTCGAGTTCGCGGTATCCGGTCATAGTGTAGAAGAGCTGGTCATCGATGATGGGTATGAGCAGACCTTCGATTCGATCTTGGATAATCGAAAGTTCGATGTTTATCGCGGTAGTCCGTCGATTGAGGTTCAGCAGTTCTTGTTTTTCGTCTTTGATGGTATCGACGTTGATAATGAGCTGGTCGGCGTATTGTTGAATGAGCGTCAATCTTTGCTCACCATCTTCGCCTCCTGAAGATAGCGAATCGAGTTGCTGCTGAAAGATTTTTTCGGTATCTTCGACCTTGGTCGCCACTTGTTCGAACTCAGACGTAGTGACGGCTGAAGTCAACCGCGGAGCGGCATTGGACAGGTCGTTAGTGTATTGTGCGATGCCGAACGCTGCTACCAACTCCGGCACGCTTTCTTCACTGACTTTGCCAGCAGCCTCTCCGATAGCATTGAACGAAAGCCACGCAACCAGGGACGCGCTCAAAGTCAGAGCAACCGCCATGCCGATCCCTAGATACATCTGGGCAGAAAGTCTGAATCGCCCTTGGAGTATGGATCTTATGTTTGCGATCATTGATTCGCGCCGATCATGGCATCGATGGAGTGATATCGTCCGTCATCACCTATGACAGTCAAGAAGACTTCGTTGGAACCTTGGCTGTCGTCGGGCCCGAATTGCAGTTTGAATCCGCCGATGTCGATCACTTCGCCGCTTCGCAGATTCTGCATGAAACATTCACGATCGATATTGCGTCCGCACCTTTCAACTACCTCGATCACGAAACGTCCAGCGATGTATCCTTCGAGCGAAACGAACCCCGGTTCTCGATTCGAATCGAACTGCGTCAGCGCCTGATGATAATCAGCGATTACCGGTATCGAATCGTCCCAAGGGAATGGGACGACTTGGGTGACGTATACGCCTTCGCCATTTTCGCCGAGTTCACTTGCCAACGCGTTGCTGCCGACGAACGAGACGGTCATAAATTCAGGATCGAAATTAGTGTGTCTAGCCCACAGGATCAGTTGTGCGACCGGTTCGTACGCTCCGATCAGTATGACGGCTTCAGGTTCGCCTTGCTTCAGGTCCAGCAGTCCGCTTTTGATGGCTTTAGTGTTACGGGGGTAGATGCCAATTGCAGTCGGCTCCATGCCACGCTCTTCCAATGCGATCTTGACGCCCTGAAAGCCAGCTCGGCCGAACGAATCGTCTTGGAACAATACTGCGATACGTGTGATGCCGAGATCCTCAACTAGGTGCGACACCATCTCGGCCGTCTCTTGGTAATATGAGGCACGCACATTTAGGATGTGACGATATTCGGGGCTGCGGAGGAATTCCGCTCCGGTGAACGGTGCTACGTATGGTGTGCCAAGCGCAGCAGCTACCGGGACCGCGGACCTTGATGTCGGTGTCCCGACCGCGCCGACAAGTGCGAATACCTTGTCTTCTTCGATTAGCGCGGCGGTGTTTTCGATGGCTGCTTCCGGTTCATAAGCATCATCTCGGAAGGCAAGTTCCAATTGACGTCCGTGGACTCCGCCTTTGGCATTGACTTCATTGAATGCGGCCAGGATGCCAGCGCGCATCCCGGTGCCTAACTCTGATGCTGGTCCGCTAAATGCCGCGGACTGGCCGAATAGAATCGCGTCGTCAGTTACGCCGTTGCGGTTATTTTCGGCGACATTGAAATCAGCTTCAGAAGATTGATCTTCGAGAAGCTCGATGTTTAGGGTAGGCTCAGGACTGCCTGGAGTGGGAGTAATACTATCTGCTTGTCGGTTACATGCCGACAATGCAGAGATCGCGACAAATGCTACCGTGAGCGATATCGCGGTTAATCTGGTTAATCCAATGCCGCGGGTCCGGAGCTTCAACCCTTCCTCCGCTTGACCATCGTCAGACAATTTGTATCGTCGATCCGTTTGTAGTGCATTTCGTCTGAGAACGTGCGGGCCAAGTGCAATCCCCAACCACCGATCTGACTTTCCTCTATCGAGGTGATCTGTGCAGGCGCTTCACGATCCTGAGTCGGGTCAAACGCTTTTCCATTGTCTGCAATTTCGATCTTTACCAAGTTTTCTTCAGATACGATTTCGACTTTTATAGGGCGTGTGCCATCTGCTTGCCCGTGTTTGATGACATTGATGCAAAGTTCTTCTATGATCAGTTCAACTTGGTACACAAATTCGGCTGGCCATCGAGCTTTTTCGGCGATGGTTTCGATGAATTGCGGGATGGCACTGAGCTCATCGACCTCAGGCATCATCTCGACTGAAACTTTTACGCTCATGATTTGGGATCAAGTGCGTCTGAAGACCAGGCACGCTTGGTCGTCGGACTGCGGTTCGTCGCCGGCAAATTCATTTACGGCATCGAATACGATCTCGCTGGCATGTTTTGAGCTAGTTGGATGTTGGTCTTTGAATATATCGCAGAGTCGATCCAAACTAAATATGTCACCTTCAGCATTGAATGCCTCGGTTATACCGTCGGTATAGAGGATCAATGTATCGCCAGTTTCGAGTTTGACCGTGTCTTCGTTGTAGTCTAGTCCGGGGATGATTCCAAGTGCCGTGCCTTTGGTTGGCGGCAATACGGTTGTGGCGCCATCGGGATGGACGATTATCGGCTCGTTGTGTCCGCCGTTTGCGTAGGAGAGTACAGACGTGTTTGGGTCGTAAATCGCGTAGAATAGCGTTACGAACATTGCGGCTTCATTTTCGGCGTCGAGCAGATTGTTCACCTCTTTGAGGGCTTCTCCTGGTCGATCGAAGCGTTGTCCGGCGCCTTTCAGCAACATTCGGCTAGACATCATGAACAATGCAGCTGGCATTCCCTTGTCTGACACGTCGGCGATTGCCAATCCGAGCTTGCCGTCTCGGAGCAACTGAATGTCGTAGAAGTCGCCGCCCACGTTTCGTGCGGGTTGCATTGAGGCGTAGATTTCATAATCGTCGCTTTGGGGAAAACTTGCCGGCAACACTGACTGCTGAATGTTGTTGGCGACATCGAGCTCGTTCTGCAGAGCGACCAACTTGTCTCGTGACTGCAAAGCGTCGCGCCACTCTTCGAGATGCTGCAGGGTTCTCTGGATCGTGAAGCTGAGGTCTTTGAAATCGAGCGGTTTGGTCACGAAGTCGAACGCGCCGCGGTTCATTGCGGTTCGAATGTTCTCCATGTCTCCGTATGCGGAGATGATGATGGCGCGAATCTCAGGCGTCTTGTCTTGGATCTGCTGCAGCAGAGTCAGGCCATCCATGCGTGGCATGTTGATGTCTGAGACGACCATGTCGATCTCGTCATCAGTGGTCAACACCTCGAGTGCTTCGATGCCGTCATGTGCGAACAAGAACTCGTATTCGCCACGCCTGATCTGGCGGCGCATTCTTTGAAGAACCAGAGGTTCGAGGTCCGGCTCATCATCAACGACGAGAATTCTTTTTTTCCCGTTGTTCATTTGAAGTTACGCGCGATTTCGGTCCTGCTCAACACTCGATTCAGCGTTGAACATCTTAATGTCGGCATTAAGATGGTGCCGCTGCAATAGTCATCAGCTGCTGACGGCTTTGATGGCATCTTCTTTGGTGGCTTCGATGGGAATGATGTTGTCGAATCCACTGATCGCGAAAATTTCACGGATCGGATCGGACAACGAACAGACGGCGAACTTACCGCCCTGACGGTTCAACGACTTGACTACCAGCAATATCGCTCTCAAGCCAGCACTGCTGATGTACGTCAGCGTCTCGGCATCCAAAACAACTGTTTTGTCGGTGTCTTCGATCGCGACTTCAAGGCTTGATTGAAATTCGCGCGCGTTGGTTCCGTCTACTCGGGTATCAGAAGGCTTCAGAATTAATGCGTTGCCCACTCGTTCCGTATCTATGTTCATCCGATTCAAACCCCTTTTGGTTGGAGCACATCATCTATCTACCAGTGCGACTCGGGATGTGCTTCTGCACGAACTAATTGTAATACCAACGATGATGCAATTGGTACCTACTTACGCATCTCGTCGATATTTGCCGATGAAACTGTCTTCTCGTCTCTCTTCACGTGGCATCCGCGCCATCGATATCGATTCTGGCAACACAATTCCGCCTGAGAAAATGAGTTTCATCGCATCTTCAACCGTAACATCGGTTTCAACAACATCATCTTCAAGCACGAATGCCATGTTACCCGATGTGGGGTTCGGCACCGTGGGGACGTAGACGGATACCAAGTCTTCTTCCATGCCCGGCGCTCGCGCCCTACCAGTTACGAAGCCCATCGCTACCATGCCGTCCCTAGGCCACTCGATAAAGACAACTCTGCTAAAGTTGGCGCGTGAACTGACAGACGCCATCGCCTGCTGAGTGACGCCATACAGGGTCCGCACGACGGGAACGTGATTCGTGACAGCGCTGATCGAATTGAGTAACCATCGGCCAGGTGGTGTAAGTGCCAACAAACCGATCAGATAGAAAACTATGCCGAGAACGATCATTCCGATGCCCGGGAAATCCCAAGGCTGATCCTTTACAAAGCCCAATTCTCTGATAAAACCATCGGTTTGCTGCACCATGTACAACAAGACGATAATTGTCACGATCAACGGGACCAACTCGAATAGCCCCGACATCACTCGGCCTTGGATGTGTCCCTCGATCCGCTTTAGGATGTTGGGTCGATTGTTTTGCTCTGAATCAATGTCAGACTTTTCAGTAGTCGTCACAGGCTAATTCCCCCGCCGATGTGATTCCGTTCACGAACTGCATGGGTGATCTACAACATCGCGCGCAAAATAGTTTACACCAAGAACATCGACTATGTTTGGCTCGAAACTAGACTGAGAATGACTGAGTGCAATCGTTAGAGCCAGATGTTCATGCTAAAGAAAGGTTGCGAAATCTCCAGATGTACTCACAAACGGCAGACTCTCCAGATGAATCTGTGCAGTGCGAAACGCGCGCGGAGTGGCGAGATTGGCTGGCAACGAACCACGGACGCGAGCAAGGCGTGTGGTTGGTGACTTTCAAGAAGGCGAGCAAAAGAACATCTATGGGATACGACGCTTCCGTAGAAGAAGCGTTGTGCTTCGGTTGGATTGATAGTCGGAAACGCGCACTGGATGAAGAGCGTTCCATGTTGTGGTTCGCTCCGCGTCGGAAGGGATCAGGCTGGTCAAGATCGAACAAAGAAAGAGTTGCAAAACTTATCTCTGACGGTTTGATGCACGATTCTGGACTTGACAAGGTCAAAATCGCAAGGATTGACGGTTCTTGGCACGCGCTCGACGCGGTGGAGAACCTTGAAGTGCCACTGGATCTAGATGTTGCCTTTTCCAAACGTCCCGGCTCGGCAGATCATTTCGATCTTTTTCCACGGTGGGTCAAAAGGGCAATCTTGGAGTGGATATCGACAGCTAAGCGTTCTGCTACACGTGAACGCCGAGTGAAAGAGACTGCGCGACTGGCTCAAATCAACGAACGGCCTAAACAGTGGCGATGAGATGAACCGATTACATGCTGAGTAATCTCAACTGGATTCCTTCAGGCATTCTGCAAACAGATCGAATGCTGCGGTTACGAATGCCCACATGTTAGCTTCGCGATCCGTTTCGCCAGTTTCCAAAGTTATCGACTTCTCGACAGGGCCAGATATGGCAATGCAGGTGTGTCCGGAGGCGTCCCCATAGCGATTGCCGGTCGGTCCGCTGGCCCCAGTTTCTGCTATCCCCCATGTAGCGCCTAATCGTTTGCGTACTGCGCGGGCGTTGATCTGTGCATACTGTTCCGTGGCGGACCTTACATCTTGCAAAGCTTTGTCGGGCACTTGAAGAAACTCACGATGCGAGGTGCGGGTGTATGTAACGGCTCCGCCGATGAAGTAGGCTGACGCGCCCGGCACCGCAAGCAGGCATGCAGAAATCAGACCTCCACCCGACGACTCGGATACGCCGACTGTCTGATCAGCGTCCTTCAACATTGTTGCTACCGCTTGTGCTTGATCAGCGAGTTTGTTCAAAGATGTTCCTCCGTCAGGTTTGTTTTGGCTTGACCCGGGTTTTCCGAGCGCACATTCAGAGATTGTAGTACTGTTAACATCACATTTGTTTCGACCGCTTCAAGTCATGCTATTTTGTGAAGTGGTCGCCGTTGCGAAGGAGCATGATATGAACGATGACTACCCGGTGCACTTCAGCGTGGACTATGGCGATGGTACCCGAAATCGCCTCACCACACTCTTCAGGTTGATCCTCGTGATTCCCATCCTAGTGGTAGCCAGTCTAATCTCTCTGACAGGTTCCATGATGTTTTTCTCATGGCAAAACATGGTATTTATCCCCAGCATCTCATTCGGGATTTTGCTGCTGATACTTTTCAGGAAGAAGTATCCACGTTGGGTGTTCGACTTTCTTTTGGAAGTGAATCGGTTTGGCGCCAGGGTTGGAGCCTACCTGCTGTTGCTAGTAGACCAATACCCCTCTACAGACAAGGAGCAATCGGTACATCTGGAGATCGCTTACCCGGACGTCGAATCGGACCTCAACCGCTTTTTGCCGCTGGTCAAGTGGCTTCTGGCAATTCCGCACTACATTGTCTTGGGCATCCTGTTGCTCATCGTGTTCCTAGGCACCGTAATCGCATGGTTCGCGATTCTGTTCACAGGCAGGTATCCACGCGGCATCTTCGATTTCGTAGTCAATGTATACAGATGGGTATATCGCATCAACGCGTACGCGTTATTGTTGGTGACTGATCGTTACCCGCCGTTCCGTCTGACTCCATAACCTTTGGCAGGCGCGGGTCGAACCCGATCGGTTTACAGTTGTCGCAGTTTGGGGTCCCAACGGTCGCGTAGCCAATCGCCGGTGAAGTTCAGCGATAACACGAGCAGGAATATGGCGATGCCCGGCATCGTCGATATCCACCACGCCGTATCTAGATAATCGCGTCCGTCGGAGATCATGTTGCCCCATGTCGGCGTCGGTTGCGGGATGCCTACGCCGAGGTAGGAGAGAACCGATTCGGTGAGGACCATACCGCCAGCGCCGAGGGTGGCAAGCACGATGACTGTGCTGCTAATGCCGGGGAGTATGTGCCTTATCGCGATTCTCAGACCTGATGCGCCGGCGACGCGTGCTGCGTAAACATAGTCGCGTTCTCGTAAAGACAAGACTTCGCCACGTACCGGACGCACGAATCCGACCCATGATATGAGTATCAGAACAAAGAACATGATGGTAAGGGATGTTCCCAGCACGATTTTTATGACTAACGCCAACATGATGAATGGCAACGCAATCCAGGCATCGACGAGGCGCATCACGATCTCGTCTACAATCCCGCCCATGAAGCCGGCCGCCAACCCGAGCGTCGTACCGATGATCATGCCGCTAGTCATTGCAACTGCTACGACCATTAGCGAGACACGCCCGCCGTATAGCAGTCGGCTCCACAGGTCGCGACCGACTTGATCGGTTCCGAGCCAGAACTCAGATGTTCCGCCTTCAAGCCATACCGGTGGATTACGCACCCGGGTGAAGTCAGCATCGCGGATAGGGTCGTGCACCGCGATAAACGGTGCGAATACGGCGAGGAGGATCAGCGCTGCAAATATGGTTACCCAAATGATTGGATAGCGTCGCAAGAGTTCGTACACCATGAGGGGAGTACGAAGCACACTGCGCGAGGTTCTGTTGCTTTGGTCGATGGTTTCGACGGACTGATTCTGTGCCTGTGTATCTGTGGTCATCAGGTCAGCTGAGCCTTATTCGCGGGTCGACCAGAACGTATAGCACATCGGCGGTGAAGTTGGCTGCTATGAGTATCGCACCAAACACCAGCGTAGTGCCGACTACGAGGTTCAAGTTATTGTTCACAACTGCTTCTAGGGCTAGCAAGCCTAGTCCGGGCCAGGCGAACACTGCTTCGATCACGACCGTGCCGGTGACGAAGTTCCAGAGCAGCAACGCAGATACGGTGATAGGCACGATCAAGGAGTTGCGTAACGCGTGTTTCCAGATGATTTTCGTTCCATCAACGCCTTTTGCGCGCGCTAGTTTGATGTATTCCGAGTCGAGCACTTCCAGCATTGCAGATCGCATTAATCGCATGTATCCAGCGGATGCTCCCCAAGCAAGCGTCAGCACGGGCAGTATCAGCGCGCGCAGCTGCTCGCCCAGATCATTAGACCCGATGGTGCCTATGACTGTGACTGGCACCCATTGCAATCTCACGGCAAAGATAAGTATCGCGATGATCGCCACATAAAACGCCGGCATTGTGATGCCAAGGTTGGCGAACAGACGCACTGCGTAATCGATCGGTGTGCCGCGTTTGACAGCAGATATAACACCGAACGACAGACCGAACACAGTTGCCAATATCCAAGCCGATACACCGAGTTGAACGGTTGGCGATATCTTTTCTCGGATCTTTTGTGTTACCGGGAAGCCGTCGGACAGATCGTGCCCAAGGTCGCCGCGCAGCACATCGCTCAGCCAGAATACATATTGGAGTGGTACTGGCTTATCGAGGTGCAGTTTTTCCCGTTGCGCCTGCAGTGCGCTATCTGATATGCCGTATCCGCCCTCGGAGATCAGCATAGCTACCGGGTCGCCGACCAATCTAGACAGTGCGAAGACGATGATCGTGACGAGAAACATCGCTATCAGCGAGGCAAAGATTCTTCGGAATATGAAGCCGCGCATCTGGTGCGTATCGCCTGGATCGAGTTCGGTACGGGTAAGCAGGGGCGGTTCGTTAACAACCGCCCCTGCGAATAGAGCGAGGATTCCTAGCAGTCGATCAGTTGGCTAGTCTGACCCACTCCAAGCTGTTCATCCGGCCTAGCACACCCTTGCCTTCGGGCAACATCTGCCACTCTGATATCAGGCTCGGGTTGTAGAGGGCGGCTACTGGATTCTGGTATACGCCTACCCAAACCATCCACTCACGGTTCCAATCGTACATCGCAGTGACGAGCTCACGCAGTTTTTCGGGATCGGCTTCGCCGGCCATCGCCAGGTGAGTCTCTGCGAAGATGGGTATCTCCATCGCACGGTTGTAGCCGCCAGGCCGCGACAGTGAAGTGGCGTTCAAGTCTTTAGGCCAAGTAGGTGGCGCCCATGCATCGCCGCCGCTGAAGAAGATCTTCTTGTTGGTACGGTTGACCAAAGACGGTCGGAAGGATGAGTAGTTCTGCTTGTCGAAGGTGCTGTTGATGTTGAGGTTCGCCAACCATTCGATGCCGATAGCTTCTTGCAGCGTTTCGCCAGAACCTGCGGCGGGGCCGGCCCACCATTCAACGTCAAAACCATCTGCGTATCCAGCTTCAGCCATCAATGCCTGCGCGCCAGCTACATCGTGCTCGATGTTCCACTCACTCTTGTAGAACGGGTGCGATGTGTCCCATCCGGGAGCGTATGAAACTCTGCCAAAACCATCGGTAAGAGCAGTCATCAGCTTCTCGCGGTCGATAGCCATCGCCATTGCGGTCCGCACTTTCTGAGAGCTCTCCATCGTGGCTGGGACGGCCGGGTCGCCGATCCAGGGCATCGTGGTGTCTAGCGGCGGCTTGAAGAGCAGATCTCCAGCCTCGTCGCTGGTGAACGGCGTTCCATCGATAGCGAGTTTGTCTTCCCAGTAGTTTCCGGAGTAGACATAGGAAGCGTCGCCCCAGAAGCCTTCAGGCGCCTGTGAGAACCCTTCGTCAAACATTTCTTTCCAGTCGGTGAGCGCGAGTTCGCCGATCTGGGCTTGACCAGTCTTGAGCATCGCCTTGCGGACGCTGGCTTCAGTAACATGCAATACGTTTGCAGCAGCCACGTATGGGCGTTTTCGCCAGTGGTTGTCGACGGCCTTTAGGAACACCCCTTTGTGCTGAGTCCACTCCGTCACCTCGAACGGTCCAGTTCCGATCATCTTGGTGCGCATTCCTTCGGCGCCGACTTCATCGAAGAAGCCTTTCGAGAAGATTGAAATGCCTTCCCAGAAGTTGGTCACGTACTGCAACAGCGAGTGTCCGCCGAACGCGACCCAGTGGAATCGCACCTTGTAATCGTCGATCACTTCAACTTCCTGCACCAAGTTCGCAAGGTCTCCGCCAGTGTCGTGAACACTGTCGGGCTGCAGTTTCGGGTTGGCATCGTTCCATGAGAATGCGACATCTGCAGCGGTCATTTCGCCGTAGCCGCCGTGGAACTGGACACCTTCGCGTAGCGTGAAGTCAGTGTATGAGACACCGTCAGACGACATCTCCCAATCTTTTGCGAGCAACGGGCCGAGAGCTACCGTGCCGTCATCGGCACGTACGGCTTCCAGCAGAGTCTCGGTAGCGCCCGTGCGGGCAGTCACCGAACATGCCGGGCAGTAGCGCGGGCTTGAGTTCATGAAGTACGAGTTGCCGATAGCAGCGATCAAAACGCCTGACGGCTCTACATCATCGCCAGCACCTCTTGAGACGCCTTCGATGTCAACTTTAGTGATCGGTGCATCGATAGTCGTTACCTGAGCCGTTGCAGTTACAACTACTTGGACCTCTTTCTCGACTTCCTTGATGACCTCGACCTCTTTGATCACTTCCTTCTCGACTTCGACTGGGACCTCCACTTGAACTTCGCGAACAACCTGTTTCTCGACCTCGACTGGGACCTCCACTTGAACTTCGCGGATGACCTGTTTCTCGACCTCGACCGGCACTTCCACTTGAACTTCTCGGACGACCTCTTTTTCGACCTCGACCGGCACTTCCACCTCGACGGTTTGGATGACTGGTCGGTCTACCGGCACCTCCACGATAGTCTCGGTACCGCAACCGATCGCAGTGATAGCTGCAAGCGCTACCAAGACCATACCCAATATGCTGAATCTTGACATCCTATCTCCTCCTATGGAGCATGACTGTGTGCGTGTAGTGTAGCACTGAGATTGTGCTGTGTGCGCGTATATGCCTGAACTGTGATTTTCGTCAGGGAACTTCTGATCAAGTATGGACGGTTCGCGAACCGCCCCTACGAATTCCGTTAGACAACGCCTGTTCAGAGGATTCTTAGTCTTTTGAAAAAATGCCATCTCCCCTTGCGGTGACCTTTGCAAAACTCTCGTCATTCCGACGAAAGTGAGACCTTTGAAAGATGCTGTCTTCGCCTCCACACCCCATCCCTCTGCGTCTACGCTTCACTCCGACGCGTCTCCCTTGCTTCGCAAAGGGGAATGGGATTTTTCAAAGGTCTCTGAATGCGTGACAAATAAGCGATCGAAGCACGAACGGTTACGATGGTGTTGGCGAGACGCTTATCATTTAGATAGCGGTTGCACTTCTACTCACCCTAGCTATGAGCACGGTTTTCTACAGAAAATGGCGTCCTACGCGATTCAGCGATGTGGTCGGGCAACAACACATCACTGATACTTTGCGGCGCGCGGTGCAGTCTGACCGCGTTGCCCATGCTTACCTGTTCACGGGACCGCGTGGCGTCGGAAAAACTTCCACTGCGCGCATCCTCGCAAAGGCTCTGAACACCGAACTCGATTCGCGCGGCGACCCGATGTTGGACACCGATGCATCGATCGCCATCGATGAGGGAAGATACATGGACCTCATCGAGATCGACGCCGCGTCAAATCGTGGCGTCAACGATATCCGCGACCTGCGCGAACGTGTGCTGCTACGCCCGACTGTCGGCAAATACAAGGTTTACATCATCGATGAAGTGCACATGCTCACTACCGAGGCGTTCAATGCTTTGTTGAAGACGCTTGAAGAGCCGCCGCCGCAAGTAGTCATGATCCTTGCAACCACCGACATTCATCGTGTTCCGGCAACCATCATCTCGCGATGCCAGCGTTTCGACTTTCGACGTCTCACGGCACTCGATGTCATCGGCCGTTTGGAGCTCATCTGCCGAGAAGAGAGTATCGATTGCGAGCCGGGTGTGCTGCAACTCGTTGCTAACTCCGCTTGGGGCTCGTTGCGCGATGCCGAGAATCTTTTGGAGCAGCTAGCAGTATCGTACGGCGCCGGACGTATAACAGAAGATCAAGCACGAGAATTGCTGGGCATCGGCGATACCTCATCAGCGCGCAATCTGGCCAGCGCGATATTGCGTCGTGACGCTAGACAGGCATTGCAAATCGTTGAAGATGAGGCGGCGCGCGGCTCTGAACTGAAGGGTTTGCGCGATGGTGTCATCTCGGCGCTCCGTGGCGCCTTGCTAGCTAAGCACGGTCTTTCAAGTGCTTACGGACAACTCGGAGATGCGCCCGATTTGGAACCCGAGGCGATGGACGCTTCTGCGGAGCAGATGCTATACGCGATTTCAGTGCTAGGCCGCAATGAGCGATTCGGCGATGCATCGTCGCCCTTGTCGCTTGAGATTGCGACACTTCAGGCGGTGGTCGAACCGCCTAAACCAGAAGCATCTGCAGCTACGTCTGATTCGCCAGCCGGGCAGCGGACATCAAGACTGCCAGCACGCGCGCCAACAACTGGACCTCAGCAACCAACCACAGTTACAACACCTGAACCGGCATCGGCGCCATCGCACGGTGAAGCGTCGGACGCGTCGCGCATTCTTGAAGCTATCGGCAACGCTGCCGGTACTCAGGTTCGTACCATATTCGCGCAAGCTAACTTTATCGGGCCGAACGATGGCGTTCTGATCTTGCAACCCAAGTACTCAACAGGTGTAAAACGTCTGCGCGATACTTGGATGGATAATGGAATCCGCTCCAAACTGCGTGCCGCATTTCAGGCCGTCTATGGGGCAGAGATTCGCGTTCAACTGCAACAATCTGCGGCATCATCACCAACAACCACCACTGCGGTTGCTGAGACTCTAGCTCCGCAGACGCCATCAGCATCTAATGCCAATCAACTCGCCGATGATGGTGTGCCTCTCGACATCCCGGATGAAATAGATCAGCATCCCGCGGTTCAACGCTTCCGCAATCTTGGTGGGCGAATAGTTGGTGTGGAATGAGTTAATCCGCGAGCTGGAATCCCATCCCTAAAATCCTTACGCTATCCTTAGCATCCTAGCTCAACCACGATCGAAGAACAGGTGGCAACCGCGACATGATGAACCGCAACATGCTGAGACAAGCTCAGGCGATGCAGAAGAAGATTCAAGAGATGCAGCAGGAGATCGCCGAGGCCAAATCTGAAGCGTCCGCAGGCGGCGGTGTCGTCAAGGTAGTGGTTGTTGGCGGATCACGCGTTGAGAGCATCGAAATCTCGCCTGATGTGGTAGACCCGGAAGATGTGGAAATGCTCGAAGATCTGATTATGGCCGCAGTCAACGAGGCCATGGACAACGCTCAAGAGCTGGCGGCCAAGAAGATGCAGGCCATCACGGGTGGATTGAACATCCCAGGTCTGGGATTCTGATACCGCGGATCGATCTTCCATTCTCTGCACAGTCCACTCGCACCTGTCTTATGACCGCGTTCCGTCCTGATCCGCCTCGCCCGATAACGCCTGTCGCGCCGCCATCAGAAACAACGCGCGGTGTAGCGGCTCCAGTGTCGCGGGTGATAGAAGCATTTCGCAGGTTGCCCGGTATCGGTCCCAAGAGCGCGCAACGCCTTGCTTATCATCTGGTGCGAATGCCCGAGACAGAAGCTCTTGAGTTGTCAGAAGCCATTATCGGGGTCAAGCAACGAATTCGCCTCTGCGAAACGTGCGCTGATATCACAGAAGAGATAGTATGCGGCATCTGCACCGATCCCAAGCGCGATCGAGCACTCATCTGTGTAGTCGAAGAACCGCTCGACGTTTACGCGATCGAGCGTACGCGTACCTACACCGGCATGTACCACGTCTTGCACGGCGCCATATCACCGACTAGCGGCATCGCAGCTTCAGACCTTAAGGTAAAGGAGCTGCTAGAGCGTCTGCGCGATGAAACCGTCGAAGAAGTAATCGTTGCTACGAACACGAACCTCGATGGTGAGGCTACTGCGATGTATCTTCAGCGCGCCATCAGTCCTGCGGGTGTCAAGGTGACACGGATCGCTCGTGGACTTCCATCTGGTTCTGACATCGAATATGCAGACGATGCGACGCTTGCACATTCTCTGGAATCGCGCGCCGAAATCGTCGCCCAGGTGTGAAAATCTATCCAGCAAACATAACCAACGAACCGAAGGATATAGGAACACAATACTGATGAAGATCGAACAGATTGAGACTTTCCTCGTTGAACGATTTCTAGTCATCCGCGTCACAACTGATGACGGAACACAGGGCATCGGCGAATCGTGCTACTGGGCGTATCCCCGAGCTGCTGAAGAGACGGTTAAAGCATTAGGCGAAGCCATAATCGGCATGGACCCGGCGGACACTGAGCACATCTTCAACTACATGCACCGCTACAACGGCAGCTTTCGCGGCAACAGTATCGCCGCCGCCATCAGCGGGATCGACATGGCTTTGTGGGACATCAAAGGAAAACGTCTAGACGCGCCGGTTTGGGATCTGCTCGGAGGTCGGGCTCGCCAGAAGGTGCGTGGCATCTTCCTCGGCGTAGGTGGAGAAACTCCAGATGAAGTAGCTGAAAGAGCCAATGTGGCAATAGAACGTGGCTACTCAGCCCTAAAGTTCACCCCGATGCCGCGTGAATTTCAACTGCTAAAGTATCCAATCCTTGTGGACAACGCCATCGATATGTTGGCTGCGGTGCGAGAAACCGTCGGCAACGATTTCGATATCGGCATCGAGATCCACCGCAACATGCGTCCATCAGAGGCGATAGTTTTCTGTGAAAAGGCGATGGAATTCAATCCCTACTTCATCGAAGACCCGATAGTTCCAGATGGTGTGCTAGCGATGTCTGAGGTGGCGACAAAGATGCGATTGCCGCTCGCAGTCGGAGAGCGCAACGCCGGCATTTACGAATTCCGAGAGTACGCGCAGATGACCAACTGTTCGTTCTTCAAGCCGGATATCGCGGTTGCCGGCGGCATAACAGGCGTCAAGAAGATATCAGCGATAGCCGAGGCGCATCACATCCTTATCGCGCCACACAATTTCCAAGGTCCGATAGCTACCGCTGCCTGCCTTCAACTAGGAATCTCTTCGCCATCATGGGACGTTTTGGAGGCAGTCGACGAAGATAAACCGCCGCGGCGCGACATGGTGGATGCGCCAATGGAAGTCAAGGATGGCTGGTTCACACTGCCTGAAAAACCGGGACTTGGCGTGATATTCAACGAAGCTGCTCCCGAGATGCATCCCTTCGCACCGGCGCGTATCCCACCGCCGATCCGTGAAGACGGCAGTGTCGGCTTACGCTAATAACGCGTTCACCTTTCCTCTAGACTTCGTACATCTCATTCGTCGTTAGTCGGCGATTTCTGGGAAGCTTAGCCACCCCACTTGTAATTGAAACATTTGTAGTATAATATTTCGGTTGTCAATCGGAACGAAAGCCGCGAATGGGTTGAACGTGAATCAGGAAACTAACGACGTTAACCGACCGACGCACCTGGGATCGAGTTCTCGCCAAGCGATTTGGGCTGCCCATACATCATGGGCAGCGACGTATTTCGCTCTGTTCACACTTCAGGCTCTGCTGGGTGATGTCATAGTGATCTGGGATGAGCTTGTGAACGGCTCGCATCAGAGTTGGGTAGACACCTACACTGGTATCATACAGGGCATAGGAATCGTTGGAATTGCGTCGGCGATCAACGCATTTGTAGTCACGGAGGTCTTACGCAACATGATGCTGTTAAGCGATTGGGTACGCATGAACCTGGTAGAACCTGCCATAGAACGGCGGCGCGAGGAAGGGCGCGAGGAAGGACGTGCGGAAGGACGCAAGCAGGGACGTGCGGAAGGGCGTAAAGAAGGACGTGCGGAAATGATCCTAGAAATGAAAGATTGGGAACTGCGTCGACAAGAAGCTGAAGAGCGCGGTGAACCGTTTGATGAACCGCCGCCGTACCTTAGGAACTGAACAGAGTAAGATTGCCATGATTATGCTGCCTAGCGATTGGCTTAGAATCAATCTTGTGGAACCCGCCAGAGAACGAAGGCGTAAAGAGAAGAAACAGAAACTCGAAGCCATAGAACGGGAGTGGGCGGAAGTCTTAAAAAATGAGTTCGCGCGCGGGCGCGAAGAAGGGAGCACTGAAGGAATTGCAGAAGGCCGCGCACAAATGATCGCGGAGTTTAAGGACTGGAACCGGAGCCGACTCGAGGCTCAAGAACGCGGTGAAATGTTCGCTGAACCGCCGCCGTACCCTGAGAATTGATCAAACGCACTACCAAATTATGATATGCCGCCAAATCGACGACTATACTTCAACACCGAAGGCATTGTCGTCCGTGCACGTGACCTCGGCGAGGCAGATCGTATCGTCATTCTGTTCACTCCTAACCTAGGTCTGCTTTCATGCGTAGCCCGCGGTGCTCGAAGACCAACATCCAAGACTGGAGGCCACGTCGATCTACTAAGGCACGTAACGGCGCACGTATCAGAAGGACGCTCCGACCTCCACGTCATCAGTCAGGTCGAGACGATCAATGCCTATCTAGGGTTGCGACGCGACTATGATCGGCTTGCGCTAGCCTCTCACTTCGCCGAGATGTGCGAACGCTTTTCACTGCCCAACGCTGCGAACCCGCGTCTCTTTTCACTCCTATGCGCCGCGATGGGATATGCCGAGACCGTCGACAAAGCGCGCCTGCCACTCTTGCGCCTTTGGTACGAGATGACTCTCCTAGCGACGCTTGGGCTGCAACCCCAACTACATCGTTGCGTACGCACCGGTGCAGAAATCGCTCCCGGCAACCATTGGTT
This sequence comes from Dehalococcoidia bacterium, assembly GCA_965242765.1. Classification (GTDB taxonomy): domain Bacteria; phylum Chloroflexota; class Dehalococcoidia; order Lucifugimonadales; family Lucifugimonadaceae; genus Bin127. The sequence continues at coordinate 1,249,778 of CBDESY010000004.1, forward strand.
TTCTGCATCCGAGGGCGGCATCGTAAAACGTCCGGATACGATAGTCGAAGATCCAAACATCCCCGATTCGATATCGTTCGATGAAGACATCGGAATCGACGCCCCACTAGTCCCCGCATCCCTCAACACAATCAAGCTGCTAAGCCACATCGCTCGCACACCAGATTGGAAGCGACTAGAGTCACTGAAGGTGAAAGCGCGTGAAGTTGAGGCGGGTCTGAGATTGACTAGTGCGATGTTGAGGTATCAGCAGGAACGGGGACTAGGGCGCGCGGAGCGGGTGATGGGGGAGGTGTAAGGTGAAGTCAAGTGAGCGGATACGCGATGTATCGTCCATCAGAAATACGGCATTTTGGCGGAAATAGAATACCGCAACATTATTTGGATTCGATCGAATCATCGATTGACTATGTAGTGAGAGTGAAATTCAACGAAGCGGCGAGTTTTATGCCTCCCGCGATCAAACTACGATCAATCGATACGGGATTGCGTATATTCACGGATCTGTCAAAAGGTGTACCCCAGACTACCATCATCTGCTTACGGTAGTGTCTTATGCTAATTGGCACCAATCAATTTAGATAATGTTATACTATGATGTTTTTAGCCAGATATTAATGCTCATCATTGATAACGCACGTTTTGATAAGTGTCCCAGGTTACATGTAGTTGATTTTTGTTGCGGTCAATTTGCAGGCGCGTTCGGACTTGTCCTGGCACTGGCGAGTCATGAGAAAGCTGAAGATCGGATCCTAAGTATCCAATATGATGGTTGTGATGAAAGCAAGTTGATGATTGAGTTAGGGTCACGGATGTGGGACACATGGGACAGTGACATCGCAACTAATCCTGAGATGTCGAGGCTTCATGAGTGGATTTCACGCTTTGAACTGAACGACCTTAGGCAAACCTTGACGAACATCAAACTCAAATTACCTGAAACATTGTTGATCGATATGAACGATATCCAAGTGTGTCGAGGCGACACAAAATCGCATGCATTAAGTGTTAAGGCGCAAAATACCGGTGATGAATTTCCGACAGGCGAGTTTGAAGTCTGCGGCTAGTTGTATATAGTACCGTCGTGGAAAATGGATACCGAAGACCATTTGGATTTAGAGATTGGACAGTAGCGACTGTCCATGTCAATGACCCCAAATAAACAATTGCACCTGCTCGACGGGCCTACTTCACTCGGCTCCACCACCATCGAATACGTCAACACTAGCTCCGTCCTAACGAAATCGACTGGATTCATGGACGGGTACGATTACACGCTCAACCCGTACAGCGGATGTTCGTTCGGATGCACCTACTGCTACGCCGCATTCTTCAGTCCCGACGTTGAAAAGCGTGACTCGTGGGGACGCTGGGTGAAGATAAAACAGAACGCAGTCGCCAAGTTGCGCAATATGCGGCGGACGCTCGATGACAAACTCATATACATGAGCAGCGTCACTGATCCATATCAGCCTATTGAGCGTCAGATCAAACTTACTCGCGGCATCTTGGAGGTGCTGACAGAACGCCACACACCAAAGCTGGTCATTCAAACCCGCAGCCCTGACGTTACCCGCGATATCGACCTGTTCAAAATGATCGAGAATAACGGCGGACGCGTCCAGGTGAACATGACGGTGACGACTGACGATGAAGATATCCGCAAAACGTTTGAGCCGTCTTGTCCCAACAACTCGGTTCGTCTGCAGGGCATCGCAGAGGTCCAAGCTGCCGGCATACAGTCTTGCATCACGATGACTCCGCTGTTGCTGGTATCGGACCCCGATCTCTTCGCAGACGAGTTGTTAGATACCGGTGTTGAGCGTTTCATCATCCAACCGTTTCACTTCACACGTGGCAAGTTCGTAGCTAACACACGCGAAGAGGCGGCAGAATTGATGGCGGACAAGCTAGATTGTGAGATCGAGGATTTTGTAGATGCCTACATGCAAAACTACCGTCAATCTGAGAGAATCATCCAAGATCGTTTGACCGAGAACGGCATCAAACTAGGCAAGGGCAAGGACGGGTTCAAGCCGCCGTTTTGATAATGAACCGACACCCTTTTTAACAGACATCGAAACATATCGATTCGAGTCGACGAACCCTACTCAGCTTCGCCGCCCAACGCTTGCGATTGTTGCAGGTACTTGAACAGGTCGGCATCGCTCTCTAGGACGATTAGGGATTTGTCGTCGAGGATCTTCTCGTAGGTCTCTAGTGAGCGGCGGAATTCGTAGAACTCAGGGGCTTGCTCCAGCGCTTCGGCAAGGATCTGGATCGCTTCCTGCTCTGCCTCGCCACGAAGTCTGGCTGCAGTACCGTTAGCAGTCTCTAGGATGATCTGGACATCGCGGTCGACCTCTGCTCGGATCTCGCGGTCTTGCTGAGTACCTTCAGCACGTAGACCTTCGGCGATGCGGGCGCGCTCTGCTCTCATGCGAGCGAAGACGGACGCTTCGATCTCGGTTGGGAAGTCGGCACGCTTGATGCGAACATCGACTATCTCAATGCCCAACTCGTCGACTAGAGGTTGGAAATATGCGACCGTTGAGTTACCGATGATCTCCGGTCGGGCATCGCGTTCCAAGGCATCCAATTCTTCGGTCGTGGCATTACGCCCACGAATGGCTACGCCGGGTACCGACTCCTCAGTTACAAGAATGGTCAATCGGGGATCGCTGAAATTACCGTTGAATAGATCGATCGCCTGTTGTCGAGTGATCTCAGACCGGTTGCTGGCATTGGCCACGCGGCGCATCACCTGCTCTCGAGTCTCGGAAATCACTTCCTCTTGGGTATCGAGGGCCACTTCTCGACGCAGCTGCGAGTTAACGATGTCGGATACGCGTGATACCGCCTCACTCTCAGTTCGTAGACGCTGGAAGAACTTTAGCGGGTCTACGATGCGGTATCGAGCATAGGCGTCGATTACGAGGTTACGCTTGTCCGATGTCAGCAACGATGCTGGCTGGGCATCGACGCGCAACAATCGGCTATCCATCTTGACTACAGTCTCGACGAACGGTTGCTTGACGTAGATGCCGGGGCTGCGGTAGTCGCGTTGGAACGCTCCGAACCGCGTGACGATGGCGAGCTGGGTCTCATCGACGGTGAACAGTGCTTGCGGTATCAATATGACCGCAGCAAGAATGATGACTACGATGCTGACAATCAGGCGAGCCATGTCGTTATTGACCTCCCGCCGTGGTGTTGGAGGTTGAGGTGCCGGAAAGGGTGCTCAGGCTATCGAGCGGCAACAGAGGCAGGGCATTCGATTCTGAGTTGAGGATTATCTTGGATCTGCCCGCAAGTATGCGCTCCATAGCTTCCAGATAGAGCCGAGTTCGCGTCACTTCGGGCGACAGTTCGTAACCGGCGAGGATGGCGTTGAAACCATCGGCTTCACCACGCGCCCGTTCGATACGCCCTCGCTTGAAACCATCGGCTTCTTCTACGATCTGGGCCGCAGCACCAGTCGCTTGCGGGATCTGGGCTGCTTTGTAGGCCTCTGCAAGGTTGATGTCGCGCTGGCGGTCTTCACGGGCTCTAACCACGTCTTCGAACGCGTCTTGGACTTCGGCCGGCGGGTTGACGTTCTGCAACAGCACCTGAAGCACATCGATGCCAGTGTTGTAGTCGCGGGTGAGTTCACGCATCTTGTCCAAGATGCTGGCCTGCACCTGCTCTTTCTCAGTAGTCAGAACATCATCGATGTTGCGTGCGCCTACAACCTGACGGACAGCGGTTTCTGCGATGTCGCGCAACGTTTCACCATCGGGCATGCCGGGTGAAATACCGCGATCCGGATCGCCTGGATCATCCACCTCAAACAGGAAATCGCGCAGATTCGAGATGCGGTACTGCACCACAACCTGGACATCTACGAGGTTCTCATCACCAGTGATCATCTCCGATTCGATTTGTACCGGAGTAGTGCTTGAACCGTTGCCAGTGCTCCTGAACCCTAGTTCAAGACGTCGAGTATTGGTTACAGGCACTACGTTGCGGGTGCCGACGGGGCCGGGCCAGTGCCAGTGGAGACCTTGATCGGCGATGGCGACGAAACGCCCAAATGTTCGCAATGCCGCCTGCTCTTCAGGGCCGACGGTGTAAACGCCAGTTGCTAGCCAGGCGATCGCTGCAATGGGTATAAGCAGCAGGATTAACAAGCCACCTCGGCGGCCGGCCGTGGAACTGCGCTGTTCGCCATTTGAACTTGAGTCATCTTCATCAGAATCGCCGCCAAAGCCAGGTACGCCAGAAAACGCCTGTCGGATCCGATCCATGATGTCGCCCAATGTGACATCAGGCTCTTCGTCACGTTCAGGTGGACGGTACATCAGAGAATCTTCAACTCCCCTTTCGGTGGTTGCTGATGCTTTGAAAGTGTTGGACATGTAGGGAGAATACGAATGAAGTTCACTCGCGGATTACTTCAGTTACGGATGGAGATTATGTCTCAGGAATAACTTTTCTTGGCGGCACCATGCTGCAGGGCGTGAACCATGTGATAGCCCACTCAAATGATTATAACTGAGAGACTCAGTTGAATGCCAATTTTTCCGTAAATCAAGCGAACCCTCCTCCGCTGAAATCATCACAGAGGAGGGTTTTCAATTTCGCATGAACTAAGCGCTTTACGAACCGTTTTGCGTATCAAGCGCAGCGACGATCCGACCGGCATTCATCGGGGTTTCACGCAAACGAATACCGATAGCATCTTTGATGGCGTTGCCAACCGCCGGAACGGGTGGCACAATGGGAACTTCGCCGACGCCGCGCACACCATAGGGATGCACCGGGTTGGGAACCTCCACGATTACCGTTTCGATATTCGGAAGGTCCAGCGAGGTCGGCATTCGGTAGTCCAGGTACGAAGAGTTGGACATGACACCATCATTGTTCATGTAGTACTCCTCGTTGAGCGCCCAACCGATGCCTTGTGCGGCGCCGCCTTGCATCTGACCTTCGACATAAGACGGGTGAATTGCGCGTCCGGCATCCTGCACGATGGTGTAACGCACAACATCAGTCTTGCCGGTCTCAGGATCGATCTCGAGGTCGCAGATATGCGTGCCGTACGCACCGCCGGCAGCCTCAAGGTCTACGCTGCCGGTAGATGTCACCGGGCCGCCGGTGTCGCCCAGTTTGCCGGCAAGGTCCTTGAATCCGATGCTAAGTTCCGGGTCCGACTTGGACGAGAAAACGCCGTCGTTGAATTCGACATCATCGGCATCGATGCTCCACAGCATCGCGGCGCGTTGCCTCAATTTGTCGATCATCTCGATGGCAGCGTTGTAAGCCGCGTAGCCAGTCGCATAGGTCACTCGGCTTCCGCCCGTCACCGCGGTGAATCCTACAGTGTCAGTGTCGACGACGGTAGGGTTGACATCTTCCGCGGCGATGCCGAGAGTCTCAGCCGCCTGCATTGCGATTGAAGCGCGGGTACCGCCAATATCAGTAGAGCCCTCTACCAACTCAACTGTGCCATCGTTGTTCAGAGCGAGGTTTACAGACGATTGCAACCCGACGTTGAACCAGTATCCGCTGGCAAAGCCGCGTCCTCGAACGCGTCCTGGCGAAGCCTCTCCAATCTCGGAGTTCCAGTGATCGGTTTCCTTGGCAGCGTCTAACACCTCTTCCATGCCGATGCGGGGGAAGATTGGCCCGTCGCCGCGGCGAGTGCCTTCTTTAGCCGCGTTGTCGCGTCGGAACTGCCACTTGTCAAAGCCTGCTTGCTCGCAAAGATCATCAATCAGAGTCTCGATGGCGAATGCTACCTGTGGCGAACCGGGAGCGCGGTAGGCTGCCACTTTGGGTTTGTTGACCAATACATCGTAACCGACGATACGCATGTTGGGAATGTTGTAGCAGGCGTAGATGCACATGCCGGATGCGCCGACCAATGAGCCGGGGTAGGCGCCAGCCTCCATTCTCAGTTCGGAGGTTGCCGCGGTGAGTTTGCCATCCTTGCTCGCGCCAAGTTTCAGCGTGATCTTACCGCCGGCAGCCGGTCCGCTACCCTCAAATACTGAGCGTCGCTCCATCACCATCTTGACCGGGACATTTCCGGCTTTGCGCGACAGGGCGGCAGCGACTGGTTCCAGATAGATGGGGATCTTGCCGCCGAAACCGCCGCCAATCTCCAACGGCGTGACGCGGATCTTCGATTCGTCGATCTGCAGAATCGCCGCTACTTGTTGCCGAACGGTGAATGCGCCTTGCGTGCTGGTCCATATACGTAGCCGATCATCTTCGCCCCAGACTACGGTGGCATTGTGAGGCTCGATGTATCCCTGATGCACCATCTGCAATGCGAACTCGGCTTCAATCACGTGATCGGCTTCTGCAAACGCCGCATCGGGATCGCCGAACTCGTGGGTATACTCTTTCACGTGATTCGGATGTCCGCTATCTTTGGTACCGGGCGTATCCACGAGTTCATCAAGAATCGCCGGCATCTCGGACGCGATAGTGTCATCCACGTTGGTGGCCGAGGGCAATACCTCGTATTCGACCTTGATCGCGCGCGCGGCTTCTTCAGCAGTGTAGCGATCGACTGCGGCGACTCCCGCTACGGCGTGTCCGGCGTATAGGGTCTTGTCGCTGGCCAGGATGTTGTCCACCGCCCACTTGAGGTTTGTAGCGCCTTCACCGAGGTCCACCATCTTGTTCTCAGCATTTGGCAGATCTGCGTTGGTGACGACGGAATAGACACCATCCATCGCCTCGGCGGCTGAGGTGTCGACTGAAAGTATGCGCGCATGGGCGTGCGGACTTCGCAAAACCGTTCCCCAGATCATGCTGGGCAACTTGATGTCGGCTCCATATACGGCTCGGCCGGTGACTTTGTCCAAACCGTCATGACGGATCGGACGAGTGCCGATTACCTTGTATTCGCTCTTGGGTTCAAATGTTGCAACCATAGTCGCCTTCCATGTGTTGAGTTCGAGTGCTTGTTGATAGTTGTTGGGCTAGATGATCATATCGGCAATTGATCGCTTGAGAAGACCGACGCGCAATGTGGGACATCCAGATTGCCGTGCTTTGGTAGTCTCTACCGGACGATCCATCGCTAACTCATCTCCGCGGATGCTTTCTGCACTGCGCGTACGATCTTGTCGTAACCGGTGCAACGGCAAAGGTTTCCGGCCAGCCAGTGTCGGATGCGGTGCTCGTCTGGTGCTGGTTCGTTGTCGAGGAGGCCCTTTGCCGCGACCAAAAAGCCGGGAGTGCAGATGCCGCACTGCAATGCGGCCTCTTCCAAAAATGCCTGTTGCAACGGATGTAGACCGTCAGCACTTGCCATGCCTTCTATGGTCTCAACCGATTTGCCGTCGATTTCAGCACCGAGGACCAGACACGAGTCGACGATGCGTCCATCTAGCAATACCGTGCATGCGCCACAGTTGCCGTCCAAGCAACCTTCCTTGGTGCCAGTGAGTCCGACGATCTCGCGCAGAGTATCGAGAAGGCTCATGTATGGCGGCACTAGGAACTCGTGCGGATTGCCATTGATAGTGGTGCGGACGTGTACCCGAGACGGTCCCGGTGTGGTTTGTGTAGTCATCTGCTTTTAACCTCTCGCTCGTTCTACAGCTTTGTTGATCATTCTTCGTGTGAGCACGGCGGCAAGATGCTTGCGCTGGTCGACGGTGCCGCGCATGTCGGATATCGGAGTAGCGGCATCGCTAGCGGCTTGTGCGGCGGCCTCGATCACGTCGTCACTCACCGAGTTGCCTACTAGAGCGTCGGCGGCTGCTGATACCAGCAAGGGAACCGGTGCGACCGCGGCGAGTGCTACTCGTGCGGCCTCGAAAGTGTCGCCGGCATCGTTCAGTTTTACAGATACGCCAGCACCAGCAACTGCGATGTCCATCTCATTGCGAGGTATGAAACGCTCGTAAGCGGCGCCGAAGTTTTCGCCTGGGTTGGGAAGCACCAAGCTGACCAGTATCTCGCCGCGGTTGAGGACATTGGAACCGGGCCCAGTGCAGAAGTCTTCGACTGCGACATCTCGATGGTCGTCATCGCCGCCGGGTCCGGCGATGTGGCAAACTGCGTTGTACGCGATCAACGGTCCGATACCGTCTGCGCTTGGAGACGAGTTGCAGAGGTTGCCACCCAAGCTGGCGCGCGATTGGATCTGGATACCGCCGATCATCTCGACTGCGTCGATGATGCCGGGGAAGCTGGCGCGTATCTTCTCGTCTTCGTATATTTTGTAGCACGGAACTGCCGCGCCAATCGATACGCTACCGTCTGGGTAGTGACTGATCTCCGTCAGTTCAGGTATGTTCTTGACATCGACGATTGCGTCAAGGTCCCACCTGTTTGCTCGTGCTTGTACCAGTACGTCTGTCCCTCCGGCGATCGGACGTGCGCGTTCGCCGTGCTTGTCCAGCAACGCAACCGCTTCATCGATCGATCCGGGGGCCTCATATGCAAAGGGATGCAAATGCCCGCTCCTTTTAGCCTGTTTCGCCTAGCAGCAACTGTGTCGAGTCAGAGCCTCTGACAATAGGTTGCCGATTTCTCGCATTAGAGTTTAAGCGAGATTCATCGCAACTGCAAAAAAATCGAGGAATATTCGCGCAGGCGCCATTGTGCAAGTTGCGACGCGAATGATGAGAATGACGCCTCGCTGCTCCTCGCCATGCCCTAAACGCCCTGCGATAGGGAACTCTGAAAAATCCGCCCATATTCTCTTACCCGGTGTTTTCGATGGTGCGCTCAGATGCGGTAGTATCGTTCGGCGTTCGTCTCGAAGAGTTTCTTGCGGTCCTCAGCTGAGAAGTCGGCGGTTATCTCGTCGTAAGCGTTCCAAATTTCGGCGTATGAAGCGAACAGCATGTCTACAGGGTAGTTTGATGCAAACATGCATCGATCGATGCCGAAGATGTCGATGGTGTCAAAGACGAAACGTCGGATTCGGTCGGCCGAGAATCCGTCTGAGAACATTCCGAGTGCGGATATCTTTACCGACATGTTATCTGCACCTGCCAATGCGCTCATTCCTTGCTGCCAAAGCTGGACGCCTGCGTCATCCCAATCGCGTGGCATTCCAGTATGGTCCAGCACTATCGGCACGTTGGGTACTCGATGCGCCAATCCTGCCGCGTCTTCGAGCTGCCAAGGCCACACCTGCAGGTCGAACGATCCGTCGTGATCAGCGAGCGCTCGGTATCCGCGCAGCCAATCGGGATCGGTCATCAGATCATTGCGGTCGGTGAACTGCCATGTTGGGTCTTCCGCCCAGTTGAGCATATGTCTTATCCCGCGCCAGTTGGGATGTTCGGCATGACGGGCTATCAATTCGGGTGCTTCCGGCTGTGAAAGGTCGGCGAAACCGATGATGGCGTTTGGCATCCCGCGCGAATCGGGGGCTTCGGCGACGCTCTGCAGCCATGCAGTTTCTCCAACTGGATCGGCATCGTGGTCCCATTCGGCCTGCACATGGACGGATTTCATCAGCGGCAATCCGTCAGCATCTTGGTGAAGATGTGAAATCAGATAGGTGCGTCGGAAGATCGAGTAGTCGCCCACGAAGTGATCGATGCCCTCGGTCAGCCAAGGGTAAGGGTTGTTTTCGAGGTCCCAAAGGTGGTGATGGGTATCTATGAATGGTGGCACAGCCATCAGTTGTATCCTTTTCGCGGCGGGTTTGGTGTCGTTTCGATATGAGTTTGACCAATGATCGCATCCACTAATCAATCGGTGTGGAAAACTTCGGTTAGTACGATCATGTTCTCGTCCGGATGCGATCCATCTGGTATCTCGAAGTATGGTGCCATGAATTCCTGCCAGCGGTCGTTCACTTCTTCATCGGCCATGCCTTCCAGCGCCTTTTCGAACGATTGGGGAACCTCTACATATCCAAACAGTGTGCCGTCATCGCGGGCGAAGATGCTGTAGTTTCGCCATCCGTGTCGGCGCAGTGCATCCAGCATGTCGGGCCATACATTGGCATGATGCTCGGTGTATTCGTCGAGCAAATCGGGGTTGATTTTCATCAGGAATCCCACGCGTTTCATCTTCATATCCTTTCCTGTTCCGTGATTGGCCAAAGCACAATAAGATTGTTGGCAACATAGATGACTATATCTGAAACAGGATGGTTTTCCGACTCGAAACAGTTAGGCGCGATCGAAACGTGCGATGTGGATTCGACTTGTGCGATATCTTTACTCTTAAATGATGCACCCTCACAACAACAACCGGACGGTGCAGCGCCGCGTTGCATTCCTGGCATTGACGTTGCTGATAAGCGGCGCGTTCGCCGCCTTAGTCGCATGCACGAACAACGCAGAAGTCAACATCAACGTCGTTGATCCCACAGAGCCGCCGTCTGAAGTTAAGACCGCAACGGATCAGACACCCGAATCTGAAACGAGCATTCGTCCGCCGAACTTCACTAGCACTCCCACTTTTACCGTAACGAGCACCTTCACTCCGTCGCCCACCTTTACACCGTTGCCGACCAGCACGCCACCTCCGACCGCGACACCCACTTTCACGCCTACGCCGCTTCCGACTGCAACGTTGGTTCCGACTCCCACGCCAGAACCGACCGCGACACCTACTTTCACGCCTACGCCGACACCAACTTCGACACCAGAACCAATTCCGACCGATACGCCAATCCCTGAACCGACTGCGACGCTGGCACCGACCGATACCCCGACGCCAGAACCGATGCCAACGGCAACGCAGGAACCGACCGAAATCCCAACGCAAGAACCAACGCCGACTGAGTTGCCTACGGAAATACCGACTCAAGCACCCACGGACACACCGACTGTCGAACCTACTCCCACTGAAATCCCAACCGAAATACCGACGCCGGAACCCACGCCAGAGCCAACCCCATCTCCTCTGCCCACCGCAACATCGACGATAACGCCGATCCCAGCACCTGAACCAGTATCAGAACTGACCATTCGATGGACATTCGAGACTGAAGCTCAAGGATCAGGCGCGTTGCGCGCCATTGTTCCTGACATCACGGTGCACGACGGAGTCGTCTACGTCGGCTCGAAAGACAACTCGATGTATGCAATTGATGCTGTAAGCGGCAAAGAGATCTGGTCGCGCAACGTCGGATCCGATGTCGATGGAGCGGCGACCTTGAGCGAAGATGGTACCGTCATCTACTTTGGAACGGCAAGCGAAGGATTCGTCGCGCTGGACACTGAAAACGGCAGCAAGCGGTGGGAATACAACCCGGTTGAAGGACGGAGCTTCGATGTCAAGCCTACGGTATACGAGAATACCGTCATCGCCGCATCTGATGACGGTCGCATCTACGCGTTTGATGGCGACCCTAACAGCGAAACCGAGGGCAAGCTGAAGTGGGTATACCCGACATCGCCTACCAAAGGGTTCGGACTTTTCAGAGAAGGCGGGGCTGCGCTTAACGACGTTTTCTATATCGGCAACGACGACGGCACTTTGCACGCCGTGACGATCAGCACCGGCCTATTGAATGGAGTTGGCAGGACACGCGGAGATAAGATGCCGTACTACGATAAGGGCAACGGCGCTGAACCCGAGCCGATCCGGTCTGAAATCGCGCACGGCGGAGACTATCTCTATTTCGCAACCGATGATGAATTGGTGCTTCAGTACACTGGAAGACGATTCGAATGGGTTTATCAGACTGAGCGTCCGGTTCGTGGAGCGATCGCCGCACGCGAAGATATCGTCGTCGTAGCCGATCGATCGGGCGCGATTTATGGATTGAATCCCGATGACCGCAAGGCTGAAAAAAGGCGTGAGAACGACGCATACGAAAGCCCTCAGGTTCTTTGGAAAGAATTCACCGACCGTGAAAAGGGGCAAAATGTCCACATCGTCGGAGGTCCAGTGCTTGCGGGTAAATTTGTATTCTTGATAGACGGATATGGCATTCTGTACATGATCGACATCGATCGAGGAATCGCCGCCTACAAGTTGGATTTGTGGACCGGAGAATCGCCATGCGTGCTTTGCAAGTCAAGTCCGGCAATCGAGGGCGACATGCTCTTCGCCGGCACGCAAGACGGCACTATTGTGGGCATTCAACTTCCCGAGTTCACCGCACCCTGAGTGGTCTGAACTGTGATGTGAAGGTTTGGACACGCGCAGCGTGAAACGGTCCGAAGACGCATCCCTTTTGAACTACGGTCTTCACAAATACAACAGCGTCGGTCAAGTGGCAGATAGTGTTAAACTGCGCTGATGACCCATCGCTCGCGGGTTTTGGTTACGACACCCCCAAATTGAACGGCAATAACGCAATGAAATCATTCGCCCAAGCACTTGACCTAAAAGACGATCCTGAGATCATCGCCAAGTACGAGGAGTATCACCGCAACGTTTGGCCCGAGGTCTTGGCAGCGCTGAAAGGCATCGGCATCGAGCGGATGGAGATATTCCGCATCGGCAATCACCTGTTCATGTACTGCACTGCACCTGACGATTTCGATCCGAAACGCGATTTCCAAAGCTACACCTCAACCAAACGCGCCGAAGAGTGGAACGATTTGATGATGACCTATCAGCAAAAGGTGCCGGAAGCTGGCGCCGAGGATTGGTGGGCGCCGATGACGCTGGCATTCGATTCTGAGTGGTTCGAAGGTTAGGCGCAGTTCCGCGAAGCGCACCGCGGCTTGTCAGAATGATGCTCAAACCGAAATTTCTGATCACGGCCAACGCGATTCGTTGCTCTCATCGACATGTCTAGAGACGAACCGCGGACGGCGGCAGAATTTACCGAAGCGATTGGCGACGTTATTCAGACAGCTGAGGAGCTCGCATTGACATCAGTCGCCCGTGGCGATTATGGGCAATCTGAAATCGTCTCGGAGAGTCTAACCCCTAACTTGATGCAGGCTAAGACATACGCTGAGATCAGTCTGTTGTCCGCGCCTGAGGTCCGAAACGGCATCGCTGAAGCTACCGCCGTTGCGGCCGACTTGGCTGATCTAGATTCCAAGTACGGGACACTGCTCAGCATGTTGCGACGCCTCCGTGAAGCGGCTACGCGGAACATAAATTAGGCAGGAATAGCAGTGATCAACCTAGTGGAGGTCGAGATAGACGCCAGTGCCGGATCAGTTGCTGATGATGATGTGCAGCTGGTACAGGACGCAGTCGACACGATACTGAAGGTGGAAGGCTATTCTGGTGCTAACCAGTCAGCATCTGTAACAGTGTTGTTAACTGGCGATGACCGGATCCGTCAACTGAACCGTGAATATGCGGATGAAGACCATGTGACCGACGTGCTCTCATTCGCATCCGAGTCGTCGGACGATTTTCCAGATTCATTTGACGGCGAAGATTTACAACGTGACCGTATCGGGGATATCGCAATTTCGATTCCCCAGACCAAGCGTCAGGCGTTGGAAAAGTTTACCCGGTTTGAGCGTGAGTTGGCGATGCTCGCAATCCACGGCGCCTTGCACCTTCTCGGCTACGATCACGCGGAGCCGGAAGAAGAATTCATAATGTTCGGCAAAACCGATGACGCGCTAGATGAGGTGTTGAACCGCCACTAGCGGCTCTGCAAGAAGAGCGGCGCCAAGAGTTGATCTACAGGCACATAGTTGTCGGTCAGCATAATCGGGTCTTCGCGGTGAAACAAGCGATACTCCAGGTCTTGCGGCATGAAGTTGGTCACTGGTTCGTGCCAACCTGTCGCGATGTTGGCCTCTTGCAGGTCGCTCAACATGATCGGATTGAATGATCCCACCACGACATAAGTCACGTTTGAGCGGTCGTCTCGATCCCAAAGGTTGTCGTCGCGCAATACGTATACGTGATCGAAGGTATGTCGGAGAGTGTTGACGTAGGCACGCAGAAAGTTTCCGATCTCAAGATTGTCGACGATGTTGACGATGTAGATTCCGTCTGGTTTCAACAGCTCTTTGACGCGCAAATTGAACTCATGCGTCGTCAGCTGGTACGGCACTGAAAAATCGTTGAAAGCGTCCCCTACAATCATGTCGTACTGTCCATCGGGCAATTCGTTCGCCTTCATACGGGCATCGACGTTGTAAGTGGTGATCGCTGTGTTTCGAGGCAATGCGAAATAGGCATGGGCTACTTCTGTAACTTCAGGATCGATTTCGATGACCTCTACGTCCCAGTGGGGGTATCGCACCTCGATGAGACGCGGCATGGTGTAACCGCCACCGCCGATAAACATGACCTTCGGATTCTCGCTGCGCTGGTTCTGCAACGACACGAAATCGGCAGTTATTTTTTCGTATCCATAGACGAGGAATGTCGGGTCATCTAGTGCGACGTAGCTGTGCAACAGCTGATCGAGCGTCAACGTCCGCACCCGGTGACCGCCGATCTCGCGTTCACGGACTTTGATGCAGAAGTAGTTGCTCTCTTCATCGCATCCCGAATCTACCCAGTCGTATCTAAGAGTCAAAGCTGTCGAACCAGCGATGAGAGCGATTGCCAACACGGCTAGGAACTTGTACCGTACCTTCCAGAGTTCGCCAAACAGGATCGCCATCGTGAACAGCACAATCGCGACGGCGAAAACGATAGGGCGAGTGCCGATCCACTGGATCAACACAAAACCCGTAAGGAAAACGCCGACGATTGAGCCGGCCGTAGAAATGGCGTAGAAACGCCCTACAATATCGCCTGTCTTGGAGAGGTCGCGCAGCTCAAGCTTGATAACGATCGGCGTAACCATGCCCAAAATTATGCTCACCGGCAGGAAAAGCGCGGCGGTAAGCGTAACGATGCGTGGCAGCAGCGGCATTGTACCCACCAGGTCGCCGACAACTGAGATCAGCGGCAGTATGAAGACGGTGAAGATGCCGGACAGCAATAGGATGATACCGAGGGTGAGCCTTGCCGGGAACTTATCGGCGATGAGCCCACCGGCATAGTTTCCGGCGCTGATTCCTGCCAGAACCACGCCAATGATGCTGGTCCAGGTGTACAACGACACCCCGATTACGGGAGCTAGTATGCGTCCTGCAACGATCTCCAAAATCAAGGTGCACGCGCTGGCGACGAATACGATGAGGTAAGGAGCGATCAGAGTCAGCGGTGCGAGTCGGTCTCTCATATCAGGTCAGGTTCTGTTTCCGAAATTCGAGCTGTCAAGTAAATCCACAACACATCACGACGTGATTCACATGCCAGCAGAGATTAAGGATACACGCACTTATCGGAAGGGTTGTATGAACTGTGATTTTCGTGTGATTTGAATGATTCTTGTTACCGTTCAGACCGTATCAAGTCGGTCGGTGAGACGGTAAACGTCTTTGATGTACGGTTGCATCTCTTCTCTATCCATGTAATGTTCGTAGAAGTTGATGTGCAACAGGTTGGCGGAGTTGAACAACTTGGTAATCTCGCGATCGTCCGTTTCATCGACGATGTTGCGAAGCACGACTTATAACTGCGCGTGCTACTTGTGCTCCCAGCCGCGCGCTTCGGCGATCGCCTTAAATGCTTTCGCAGCTGCTCCCCAGAACTTTTCCGACGCCTGGGTCAAGTCGCCAGATTCTAACTCGATCTGCGCCTGCTCGTGCAAAGGAGCGAAATTGGATGATACTTTTCAGCGATGGTCATCTAATCGCCCTTACCGCGCGTCGAAATTACGTTACTGGCATTTTCACAGTCTTGTTAAAACTTCTCCTCACCCCAGGCGCGTTTCACTACTCGTTCAAAGGCATCAACAAAGCCGTCCAGCTCTTCGTAGTTGTGCACAGCCGACACGTTGCCGGCGCAGCGGTTCGACAATAGGTAGCCTTCGTTCATCATGCCGTAGAAAACCATCTCTAAAAGCTCAGCGTCGTTGGTCGCGTATGAACGATAGTCGCGTACGGTTTCGGGAGTGCATTGGATGGCGAACAGGGAAGTGGCGCCAGTTACGCCCATCGGCGCTTCCAAATCGGAGATCACTTCAAGCAGGCGGGAACGCAGATAATCGCCCTTGGCGGCCAGATCGTCATAGACATCAATCGTCAATTCCTTCAGCGTCGCCACACCGGCCGCAGCTGTCATCGGATTGCCGTTGAAGGTGCCGGCATGTGCGACCTTAGGGCCGTCGGGCCCGCTTGGGTCCCACATCGCCATTATGTCTTCACGCCCACCAAATGCGCCGACCGGCAGTCCGCCGCCGATCACCTTGCCGAAACAGGTCAAATCGGGGGTTACGCTGTAATATTCCTGTGCTCCGCCACGAGATGCTCGGAACGCGATCACTTCGTCAAAGATCAGCA
This sequence comes from Dehalococcoidia bacterium, assembly GCA_965242765.1. Lineage (GTDB taxonomy): Bacteria > Chloroflexota > Dehalococcoidia > Lucifugimonadales > Lucifugimonadaceae > Bin127. Next base: position 1,266,022 of record CBDESY010000004.1, read on the forward strand.
GTATGCCCAACTCCTTGGTGATCCGTCTAAGACCTTCGAGAAACTCTGGTTCTGCTGGCATCATGCCGCACTGTCCGTTTATGGGCTCCACAATCACTGCCGCCAAATCGTCGGCATTGCCGCGGATTATACGTTCTGCTGAAATCAGATCGTTGTAGGGCATGATCACGATTTCGTCAGTCGATTTTGGCGACATACCGCTAGTAGTGAGAACGGCGTTTGGTGCATTTGCATTACCTGCAGAATCGATGTCAGGCGTGACGCTGATTTGCACCGCGTCGTGATTGCCGTGATACGCGCCTTCGCACTTTGCAAGCAAGTTTTTACCGGAGAACGCGCGCGCTGCGCGGATGGCATTTAGAGTCGCCTCGGTACCGGAATTGACGAAACGAATCTTGTCTAACGAAGGCACCCGTTCACACATCAATTCGCCCCACTCGACTACCAGGGGCGTAGGCGCCGGGTATGAAACACCGCGCTCAAGTTGCTTGGCCAAAGCCTCGATAACTGCGGGATGACGATGTCCGAGAATCAGAGTCGTCATGTTGTTGATGAAATCTACACGTTCGTTCCCATCGATGTCGACGATGCGAGAGCCTTCGGCGTGAGACACGTAGATCGGGAATGGATTCCAGAATATCGAATTGCGAGTATCACCACCAGGCAAGTATCGCTTAGCTTCATCATGTTTAGCATTCGATATGGCGTTCGATGCTACATAACGCGACTTCTCGGTTCTCAGGGTTTCGGAGATGTTGTGCTGGGGCATGAGTCGTGAATATTGGAACGGTGATGGTGTTGATCTGAATGATATAGGCGATCTGTCTTCAGCATACTCTCGCGTTTTCTAGTGTCTGTTTACCCTCAGTATTGCGGTGTCGAGCTCTAGGGTGTGTTTTCCAAGATTCCACCGTTTCGATCGCTACCCGGCATAGACGTTTTATTTCATCTGCATCGGCCCCACTCTTAACTGCGACGTACAGCCCCATAAGCATAATGAATGCCAAGTCCGTCAATCGGTCCACGTCGCTCAATAGTCGTCCATCTTGAGCTGTCCGATGCAAAGCACTTCTAAACGCACCACAAACTCTCTGTCTGTAATGTGAGGCACGCTTTATGACACCTGGGTCGGAGTTTCCCAACTCGATCATCGAATTTACGACGAGGCATCCCTGATGAGCTTGTTCTGGATTCTCAACAGCGATCGTGGCAAAGGTATTGAAGAAATTGAGCACCCCTTCGATTCCAGCGTCGTCAACTCGGGAAAAAATCACGTCGATCCTTGTTTTCATATAGTGATCGATCGCGTGATACAACATCTCCTGCTTTGAACCGAATGCACCATAGAGTCTCGCACGTGCCAACCCTGTGGCATCTTCCAAGGCTGAAATCCCGGTTGTCTCGTATCCATCAGACCAAAACTTCCTGCAGATAGCCTCGATGGCCTCGTCGGTGTCAAACTCTCTTGGGCGCGCCATGTGCGAATCGTAACATTTGCGGTTGGGATTCTTGACAGATCGGTAATGAACATGAGATAATTTTACCGTTCAGTAAGAAACTTCAGATTAGAGGACTCTCAGCTCATGCCTGCAATCGTCAACGCCAGCGTCACTGCAAAAGCGCCGAAACACGAGGTTTGGAAAATCCTGGCCGACTTTCCCAACATCGCCAACTACGTCAGTTCGGTGCGTTCCAGCGCATCGACAAGTGATACTCCATTTGATGTTGGATCTGCACGCCATTGTGAATTCGCACCTGCCGGCTCGGCCGATGAGACGATTCTGGAAATCAATGAGGGTGAGCGTTTAGTAATTTCCATCACACCGTCTGGGGCACCGTTCAAGCATTCTGTAACAACCTTTGCGCTGAACGAGATCGATGCCAATACTACTGAGTTGACATTCCACTCGGAGTTGGAGCCCAAGGGTTGGATACTATCTGGCATAGTTGCCAGAATCCTCGAACGCCGATTGCCTAAGGGTGCACAGCAGGTTATCGCAGAACTGGCTTCCGCGGCGGAAAAAGCCAATCAGAGTTGAAATCACTTACTAAACGTTGCACCGGCACCGCTCAGACAATCACATCACCGGCGGATGTGGGTAGGCGCGCTCCCAGCTCTCTTTGCCGAAACTTGGGTCTTGCGACATGTCGCCATATTGTGCCAGGCGATCTTGTGATGCAGCTTCGATGGAACTCATCACCTCGGTGAAAAGTTCCGCTTCCAAGCGATGTCTGACATCCGCATAAGTAGGGTCATCTAGCAGGTTGGTCTGCTCTTGCGGATCATTCTCGATATCGAACAGCAGAGCCTCACCAGATCGATATCGGTGCAACTTGTAACGACCGTCGTAGTTCATCAATCCATCTGTCAACATGCCGAATATGCGGTTACGCCCATGGTCTCCGGGCATCCCATCGCCCGGCAACGGTATCGCGTCGTACCAAACCGGCAAATCGTCGATACCTGCCCACTTGAGCATCGTCGCCGTCACATCCCGCAACTCGACCAGATCATCGACTACTTGACCGCTTGCGACTCCAGGTCCCATCGCCAGGAACGGGACGCGGATGGCCGACTCGAAGAATGATGCCTTGCCGATCAGGTTGTGGTCCCCCAGATAGTCACCATGATCTGAAGCCAATACGACGTAGGTGTTTTCCAGTAATCCCTGATGCTCAAGCGCTTCTACGATGGCGCCAACTTCGTAATCGATCTGCTGCACGAGACCAGAATAATGCTTGCGGATGGTGTGCTTCGTAGATTCTGGAAACTCGGTGTAGTCTACTCCATTCCAGGGTCGTTGGTTTCCGCTGACATTGTTTTCACGCAGGCTGGGGTGATGCCCTGGCACTTCAGGGGCGGCCGATGGCAACTTACTCTCATCGATACCTTCGAGGAACTGTTCATTTGGGTCGTACGGACAGTGAGGTCCGGGGAAGCCTACCATCATCGCGAAGGGGCCTTCATTGCCGTATCGCTCGATGAATTTCACTGCTTCCGCCCCGACGAAGCGGTCCCAAGAATGCTCCCACGGTATGTCGTGTATAACTGCGCCTTTGTTATCGTGGTAACCATCCATATCGTTGCCGTGCAACTTTCGTAGACCGTGCCGTTTGAGGTAGTGGTAGTAGTCGTCTCTGACATGTAGCCAGCGTTTATCTTCGCAGACTACTCGATATTGGAAACCGCGTCGTTCGTTCCATGGGTAGAAGTGCATCTTGCCGATGCCGGCGGTGTAATATCCCGCCTCATTCAGTATTTCGGGCCAGGTGCGGATACCGGCATTTCGCCAATCGGCGCGCAGGTTCTGTGAATTGTTGGTAACGCCGTTGCGAATCGCGTTTGCGCCAGTCAGCAACGCAGTCCGCGCCGGCACGCAGACAGGCGATTGTGAGAATCCATTGGCGTAACGAACGCCGGAATTGGCGATAGCATCGATGTTGGGGGTATTCAGCCAATCTGCGCCATAGCATCCGGCAAAATCGGACCGGAATTGGTCCGGAAAAAGAAATACGATGTTTGGTCGTTCGGTCGCAGTTGTGCTCATCTCTCCTTCTCCTTTATCAATCCAAGTCTGCAACGGCGGCCGTAAATGCCGGAAGCACTTTTTCCCAATCTCCAACTACACCGTATCGGGCATGGGAAAAGATGTTCGCGTTCGGATCCTTGTCGATGGCGACGATGTTGCGCGCCGAAGAGCATCCAGCCATGTGTTGACTAGCGCCTGAGATGCCCACTGTTATGTACGTCGCCGGGCTGATGCTCTTGCCGGTGAGACCGACTTGATGAGAGTGGTCTATCCATCCAGCGTCGCACGCGGCACGTGATGCGCCCAACGCTGCGTCGAGAAGGCCACACAGTTCACGGAGCTGGTCGAACGGTTCAGGACCGCCCAGTCCTCGACCGCCTGAAACCACAATATCGGCTTGTTCAAGCGGAATCCCTTCGCTTTCTTCTGCAACCGTTTCTACTAATTCAGGCACAATTTCAACCGCATAGACACCAGACATATCGACTTTCTCGATGTTCGGGCTGCAAGAACCGATTCCAGCCGGTTCAAATGCACCTGGACGAATAGATAACACTTGCAAACCGTCACCTGCGAACTCATAAACCGCCATTGCATTGCCACCGTGCACCGGACGAGTGACCGCGACTCGACCAGTTGCCGGATTCTGCGCGAGGTCTATGCAATCGGGCGCTAGCCCTACGCCAAGACGGGCAGCCAGCCTTGCCGATACAACCGCACCACAGTCTGTCTTTGCAAACAGGACCGCACTTGGCGAACTCTGTGAAATGATGTCTGATACGAGTTCCGTGCTCAACGCGTAAACACCATTTTGAGCATCGTCCCCAGCACCCGGATGCTGCAGAAGCAACGCTTTGGCGACTTCTATACCGTCAAGACATTCGGCTTGGAAATCGGTCCCGATTGGCAGACACAAGGTGACATTCGATGCATCATCAGCGATTCGTGCCGCGGCGTTTAGCAGTTGCCTTACGGTTGGGTGCAGTCCACCATTGACGACCTCGCCGACTACTAGAATGTGATTCATTGCATGGCTCATATCAGTTTCGCCTCCCGCAACCGTAATGCGAGCAAACGTCCAGCATCGGCATCATTTTCGCCTTCGATGATTTCCACTTTGGATTCAGAAACGGGAACGAACAGTCGCGTCATCGCTAACGCACCGTTCTCAGCAAGGTCGTTCAAGCCGAGATCGGACAATGTGATCGTTTCCGGACGCTTTCGACTTGCCGACATAATCCCTCGAAGATTCGCGTATCGAGCTTCCCCCAGCTCGTTCGTAACGGTCATCAGTGCCGGTTTTGGACATCGGATGCGCTGGAAACCGCCTTCTGCGACGCGTTCAACATCCAATGTGCCATCTTCACCGATTGACAATGCACGCACCAGAGTCACCAAAGGCATGCCTATCAACTCGCTCAGCATGATAGGCACATGAGCCTGATCCCAGTCAGATGCTTGCCGGCCGGCTAAAACCAGGTCGGCGCCGCCGTCACGTTCGATAGCCGCTGCCAACACCTTGGCAGTGCCCAATGCATCGAGTGATGCTGCAGCCTCATCGTCTATTAGCACCAATCGGTCAGCACCGATAGCCAACGGCTTCTTCATGACATCGATAGCGAACCCTGTTCCCACTGAAAAAACGACGATTTCGATTTCTACTCCGGCATCTCGCAACCGTAACGCGGCCTCAACGGCATTCATGTCGAACCCGTTTACGATCGGAGGTACACCAGTTGGTGGCACTACGCGCAATTCCTTCCCATCAACTTTGAACTGCGACGGTGGGATGTCGGTATCTGGCACCTGCTTGGCGCAAACTGCTATCTTCAACAATGGAATTCGAGGTCTCGGGGTTCTAGCAACGTCGTATCAACCACATCATTTTAACCAATCACCACTCACTGTCGGCTATCTCGTTATCTTGACACTTTGCTCAAATTTGCCCGCTAGCATCTTAGACTATCCACACTCAAACGATCAAGTTCAACAGGCAGGAGAAGGTATCGATGACCGTAAAGAAGAGGCTCTTCGGTGTGATGGTCTTTCTTTCCATCACGGTGCTGGTTTTTGTTTCAGGAGTTTTGGCAGTTGCTGCCGCGCAGAACAATGAAGATAAGCGAACATTCGCCGAACGAGTAGCAACGATCCTGGGCATCGAATCTCAAAAAGTCCAAGACGCCATGGATCAGGCAAAGGCAGATATCGCCGCAGAGCGACGAGAAGCATTCGCAGACGATCTCATCGAGAATGGCGTCATGACCGAAGAAGAAGCGGAAGAACTCTTCGACAATTGGACTGCAGGTTCAAAGTTCTATGGACCTTTCAAGTGGTCCGAAAAATGGGGAGGCGAAGGATATTCGTTCGATAAAAAGCCATTTGGTCATTTCCGCTTCGATAAGGAAATGGATCCTGATGACGGAGATGGAGTTGAGCGAAAACACCGATTCTCGTTTGTGGTACCTTCACGCGGCGAGTTCCATCATAACTTCGGCGAAGGCGACATCTTCGATTGGCTCGATGACCTCGTAGAGGACGGCGTGATGAGCCAAGAAGACGCTGATGCGATCCGAGGGATCCTAGAGGATGGCTTCCCAAGTTCTATAGAAGGCATCATGCCCGGACTTCACGACGACGAGCGGAAATTCGAGTTTGACAGCGACGATGGACACTTCCGTTTCCGCGGGCGCTGGAAATGGGATGGATGGGAAGATGACGATTCATCAGACAGTGATGACAAAGGTGCAGAGAACGACGATATCTTCTTCGCCGCACAGTTTTAGGGCGAAGCTTAAGCTTCAGCCTTGTCGCGCCGTTCCCAACCGGGTTTGAACATCCTTAGGAAGTTTGATTTGCCGTACGGGTGCTTCGCCGCCTCGGCCTCGTCCAGCTCGACTCCGAAGCCCGGAGTGTCAGGGATTTGCAACCTGCCGTTTTGAACGCGTTCAAAGCCGTGAAGCACATCGGTAACCCACGGCTCCAAGAAATCGTCGAAACACTCCTGAATGTAGATATTCGGTGTAACCGCGTCGATATGCAACGCAATCATCGTCTTGAGCGGGCTTTCTGCGTTATGCGGCGCGAGTTGAGCATGATGTGCGCGTGCGATGCCGGCTATCTGAAGTGTGCGCCAAACTCCGCCCACGCCTAAAGGTTCAGGATTGATGATATCCGTGACATCGGCATTCAAAAAGCGTGCAAAATCGTGTAGTTCGTGCATCCGCTCACCTGCGATAACGCGCACTGGCACGCGTCTGGCAACTTCGATCAATGCATCGACATCGTTAGACAACACCGGCGTCTCGAACCACGTCACGTCGAACTCGGCTAGCCAGTTGCCGATCTCTACTGCCGCACCGACGCTGAACCGGTCGTGCGCCTCAATCATGATCTCTACATCGTCGCCTACTGCTTCGCGCACTGAACGAACCAGAGCTTGGACTTCGCGAGTTTCCTCACGGCTTAGAGTCAGATAGGCAGTGCCGAAGGGATCGAATTTGAGTGCTGTATATCCGCGTGCGACCACATCTGCTGCCTTCTCCGCAAAGCCTTCGGGAGTACGTGGTCCCGAGTACCACCCATTCGCATAGACGCGGATATCATCTCGAACCTTGCCGCCCAGAAGCCGATGCACCGGCTGCTTCAATGACTTGCCAAGGATGTCCCAACAAGCCATCTCGATGCCGGAAATCTCGCGGTTCACATTCAGAAATCCGGCGAGGTAGAGTTCATTCCAAATCGCGTGAATATCGCGCGGATCGCGACCGATAACGAGATGCTTCACCTCTTCCACTGCCGCGACGGTCGGTTGCGTGCTTAGCCCACCAGTCGCCTCGCCGATCCCATGGTTCCCATCATCGGTTTCGACAACCACGTAGATCCAATTCTTCCAAGGGTTGCCAACCACTACAGTACGGATATCGGAGATCTTCACTTCTACAGAGTCCTGTTGGATTCAGTTTTTGGGCCGCAAAGTAGCGTCGGTCAACGCTTGAACATGGTCAAAATCCCAACCTGGCGCCGTCTCTTCGAGAATCAGGCCGGTATCTGATACTGATATGACAGCGATATCGGTCACGATGTCGGTGACACATCTCTGCGCGGTGAGCGGGAAATCACACTCTCGCAGTATCTTCGGTTCATTTCGCTTGGTAGTGTGTTCCATGGCAACGATAACGCGCTTGGTGTTCGCTGCCAAGTCCATCCCGCCGCCAATGCTGCCAATGCCGCGCGACGGCAACATCCAGTTGGCTAAATCTCCCTGCTCAGATACCTGCAACGCGCCTAGCACTGTAGCGTCTATGTGTCCACCTCTGATCATGACGAAAGACTCGGCCGAATCGAAGAATGCCATGCCGGGAGTCATCTTAGTGAACTGTCCGCTCGCGTCGATCAGGTCTGGGTCGCCGTCTTCTGGTGGCAACAGTTCACCGTATCCGAGCACGCCATTCTCGGCCTGATATCGCAGATGAACCCCGTCCGGCACGAAATCGGCACACAACGAAGGAATCCCGATTCCCAGATTCACCACCGCGCCATGCGGCAACATCTGTGCAGCACGACGCGCAATATCGGCGCGTGAGAGGCGTGGTGCTGGGTCGGTGAAAGTGGTATACATCGAAAACTATCTTACTTGCCACAATCATTACACGCGCACAAGTCCTGCCTCGATAGCAAATCTCTGTGAGTCTTCCGGATATCTTGGTGCCTCAATGTGGTGTAGATGCGTCCACGTGGCTTCGATATCAGCACTGGATTGCGAAAATCATCCTGTAAATCTGAGTCGTCTGTATACAGCAGACGCGCGCCGCTCACGCGAGCTAATGCGATCACATGTTCATCATCTGATTTGCAAAGGTCTATCCCCTCTACTTCTTTGTTCTCTGAATCGATTGCATCGTCATTGATCTCACGCACTTGTTGGGCGAGTCTTGCTTGCAATAGCCACAGCTGAAAAGGCCTGGATTGCATCAACTCATCCCTTAATTTGCCACCTACTACCAGCCTATGGAAGCGATTGTCGATGTTCTTGAGCAACAGGTCGCTTGCCGGTGTCCTAGAATCTCCAAACACGAGATCTCGAACGTTGGCGTCAACAATAATGCACATCGGAGAGTTGCAGGGCTGGGTGAAAAATCAGTCTTTAAGACGCACGAGACCGATCGACCGGTCTACTTCGTCCATAAAGAACTGACGATATCCTACGGGGGTGTCGAGAATTTCGCCACGTTCGCTTATACGGATCGAATGGATCTTGACATCGCTATCCCTTCGCTCGAAGTACAGTATCGACACATCATCAGGTTTAAGCCCAACCACTTTATCTCTAACCTCCATGCGGACGCGATCAATGATGTTGTCGCTGTGTGTCTCGGCGATGATTTGTTTGCCGGAGACTGCCAATGAGCAGAAAAGCGTACCAAGCGCCGCTTGCGCACTGGGATGCAGGTGCACCTCAGGTTGCTGTAGTAGAAGCGTATCGGCGCCATCTTTGCGGAACAACTCAGTCAGAATCGGCAGAATCTGACTCACTCCATAACCCATATCAACCAAGTTTCGGTAAAGACCTTTGTGACGGCGCCCATGCTTGCGTACGTGGATTTGAAATGGACTGCCCCCCGAATCGCCGAAGCGTACAATCTTCAAATCGTCAAACAGTCCCGCCGTTCTACCGAAATCCAAGATATGTTTGCGCAACGTCTCCCACTCGTCACCGCCAAGCATTGACATACGAGCCAAAAAGGTAGGAGCATGTTCTCCATCAGGGGCACCCGTGATGTCCCCCGGATCATATGTGCGCGATGGGCGCGACCGAACAGGAGCACTTGCGAAGGGCGGTCCAGACACACGTTCTTCATCGAATCTATCCCTAACGAGTCGATGCAAGGTTTGCTCAATTTCAGTGTGTTCTTCAGATTCGCCGCGATCGGCTTTCGGCGTAACTAGGTGTACTGCGTATGACAAAGGCAAAAGGTGACGATCGAACGTCCGTATGTGATCTGACACCCTTGTGTCAAATGACTGTGCGCCGATGCCCGCTTTGATTATGCCATCTTCGGCATCAGGGTCATGGGAATACTCAATCCATGCAATGCCATCACTGAGATGACGACAAATTGGGAATGGCACATCCCGTCTATTCTTGAACGTTATTCGAAAATCGATTCCCCGATGGTGTCCGTTCGATTCGGACTTGACACCTTCGCCTGAATCCAGTGTGAATCCTGCTTCAAACGTTTCGTGAAGAGCATTCGCCCCGTTAGCAACGTGGACAATCTCTCCGTAAGAACCCAGATCATAAGGTGGCTGTCTGAAGTTTGGCGTTATGTCGCCATACGCAACATAAGACAATGCCCTGATCAGCGCGAGAAACGATGTCTTGCCAGTGCTGTTATCGCCGACCAGCAACGTCAACGGCGCCAGACGAACCGTCTGCTCATCGCCGAAACATCGAAAGTTCTTGACCGTTACCGAATCCATCACTGATTCAAAGATACACCAAGCGCGTCATTACACCTGTGTGTACGTTAGCGTGGCGTAAGATGCACGGTTCATGCCGTACGGGCAGTTCGCGAACCGCCTCTGCTACACCGGGTGCAAGCACACCAACATACTCATCGCCAATGCACCTGCTTGAGTTACAATTACCGAGATATTTCGTGTACCATTCGGTTGGAAATCAATATGCATATCGAAGTAGTTCAAAACTCTGAACAACCACTAGGCGACTTGATGCGAGATCAACTAGCAGACGCCGATCAATTCAGTGCGGCTTCGGCATTTCTCAATTCAAATGGACTTCAATATGTTCTGCCAAATATGCAACGCATTCTCGAAAATGAGGGCTCTGTCAGCATCGTACACGGAGCCGATTTTCGCATTACAGATCCCAGCGCAATTGAAAGATTAGTCGCACTAAACGAACAATACGCGAAAATGACGTACAAGATCCAATACGGTTGGGATCTTACTCAGAGTCATCGATTCCATCCCAAACTGTATCTCTGGACATCAGATTATCGATCCTATACTGCTGTGGTCGGCTCATCGAACCTCACGTATGGCGGTCTGTACAGCAACCTGGAAGTCAACACGATTATCAGAGGCGATATTCCTGATTCTGCGATATCGCAATGCCTGAACATCTTCGATGGCATCATCGCGCATCCGACTTCGGTGACGCCAAACCGCGAATTCGTCGATAAGTACGAGCAACTCTATAGCAGCGCACGTGAGCTTCCGCACCACGAGACTCTACCCGATGATCTGCAGGAACTGTATCGTGAACTGGCGGAACTGCTCATATCGCCTCCTGTCGATTGGCAGCCACGCAACCAACTCGAATTCGTGGTTAAAGCACTGCAAATCCTCGAAGGAAATCGACCCGATCCCAACCTGTTGCAGGACGATGGCGGCAGTTTTATTCACTTGAGGGCCATCTACGATGAATTCATCCGACTTGCACGTGCCGCAAATAAAAACTACGATTGGTCAGCTGTCGAGACTAGCGTCAGAGGCCGCATCAACGAGAATGTTAGAAATCCTTCGATTGGCGGTTCCTACTTCGTTCGTGCAGGTGGGATGAGTGGCCGGTATCGGCTGTCTGAAGCTGGTTGGCGGTTGGTTAGGGAACGCGAACAGCAGGCAAATGTTCGAAATCTTGAATGATGGTATGTTTCAGAGTTGACCTTGGTTTGCTAGTTCGAGAAATTTGTCGATCGAAACAACCTTGACGAAATGTGAGTCCATTAAGAATTTCGCTAGCCCATCGTTCAGATAAAAACGTTTAAGTTTCCAATCGTTACCGTAAAGTACCAGGTAATGTCTAGTACATTGCGAAGAACGCCTTGCTAGTTCGATTAACTTCATAGCACTTAATGGGACCTTTTCAGAAGTTGTGCCACTTTGGTTTTGTCCCTGTAGAGTAATGAAATGTACACCACCCGATTGAGTATTTGAAGCTTGCATATGGACCTTTTGGTTTCTGTCATCGAATATTTCACCGACTGACACATCCCTGGCCACCATATATCCTGCCCTGTTCAAAGCGTCTTCCATCTCACAGAGCCAATGAACACGATCTTTGACATCTCCCTGTGTCACGATCACAACCTCCCCTGATTCGCCAACTCAACGAATCGCTCAAGGGAAACTATGTTCACAAGATCGGCATTGATCAAGAACTCTTTCAATCCTCCTGACAGGTAGAAATCCTTGAAGCGCCATCCTTCTCCACCCAGAACCAGGTACGCCTTGAAGAACTCCTCGTTTCGCACCATCGCGTCGGCGAGGCAGAGGACTTCAAACGGGATTTTCTGCTCAGCAGTTCCGGATACCTGTTGCCATTTGAGTGAAATCAGATAAGGACGACCGTGTGCGTCCGTTGCGAATGTGTCTACGTTGTGCCGAGATACGCCGAACCGCATCCCAATCGTCTTTTGACGCGTGACTCTGTACCCACCCATTTGGAGTGCTGGCAACACCATTTGTTCCATGACATCGCCGGTACGTGTATTCCTCGGCGACACGCCTCACCACACTCCTTCGTCCATAAGCGTAGAGGCTTGAAAGCCAGTAATATTGTTTGAATAATTGCATCCATAATAATCGATGTATGGGGGGGGGGGGTAAACTCTCGCAGTCGTTGCAGTCCTATGTCGATGAACTCTTGCTCTACCTCGATGCCCACGAAACGGCGTCCCATATTCAATGCAGCGACACCCGTGCTTGCCACACCGGTAAAAGGATCCAAGACCAGATCGTCTTCTGACGTAGAAGCGCGGATACATCGCGCGATCAAGTCGACAGGTTTCTGAGTCGGATGTTTGCCGAAGCGTTTCTCATCGCGACCAGGTGCTTTGAATTGCCAGACCGTCTTCATCTGTTTGCCGCCGTTCTCTACCTTCATATCGGAATAGTTGAAGACGTAGTTAGGACGATCGCCCTTTTGCGCCTTTGACGCCCAATAGATCAGCTCTGTTGAATGGGTGAATGTCCGACAGCCGAGATTAGGCGGTGGATTCGGCTTCTCCCAGATGATGTCGTTCAGCATCCGGAAGCCGCTTTTGATCAACGCCATTCCGGCAATGGGATGGAAATGCAAAGTGCCACTGACCCAGATCGTGCCGGTTGGTTTGAGAACTCGATGGCACTCTGACATCCAGGCTTCGGTAAACTCAAGGTCTTGCTCCCAACCTCTGCTCTTGTCCCAATCGCCTTTGTCAACACTGACCATCTTTCCGGCGTGGCAGGTGATTCCGCCGTTGGAGAGCAGATAAGGCGGGTCCGTCCAGATGCAATCTACGTGATTGTCAGGCATCGTAGCCAGCACATCCGTAGCCTGACCGCAAAGCAAACGCCATCGAAAGTAGCGAGATTCAACGGGATCGGCATCAGAGTAGAGTACCGGCGATTCTGAAACGGTCTGTGCCATTAGCCGATCTTTGATCGGATCGGCTAATCTGTCAAGTTCAATCGACTAGCCTAACCCAGAAACCAAATCTAGCGCCCCTTCAATGTCCGGCAAAACTCCGCGTTGGGTAGACTCCTCGGAGTGGAGGATCGTACCGTCAGTGTCGATAACGAAGAACGATCTTATCGCCATGCCGCGCTCTTCGTTGAACACGCCGTAGCTGCGACAAACTGAACCATGCGGCCAGAAATCGGACAAAACGAGTGGTGAGTCTGATGCTTGATCGCCGAAAGTGCTGTTGACCCAAGCTAGTTGAACCGGTGCTGAATCGCAGCTCACTTCCAACAGTTCGACTTTAAGTTCATCGGCGCGATCACGGACCCTGCCAAGGGTCCCGAGCTGGTTGGTTCAACCGCCAGTAAATGAAGCAGGATGGAAAGTCAGAATGACCCGTCGGCCGGCGCTCAGCAACTCGTAAAGATTGACACGGGTAGAATCGTGAGCCGTCAACTCAAAATGTGGAGCTTTTGTCCCAATGCCTAAATGTGCCATTCTTACTTTGCCATTTGAAAGAAATTGTGTTGGACAGTTTGGACTATCGAGCGATTTCGTCGGCGAAATCGTCTATCCAATATATCCGATCGGCCCATGACTGAAGTTCGGTCGCGACGCCGGCACGGAAAACCGCCAATTCTACCTCTTTACCGGAATCGCTGACGAATTTCACCGCATCGAGCAGATCACCATCTCCTGAAGACAGCATTAAAGTGTCATACGCATCTAGATGGGTCAAGGCTAGAGAAGCAATACCTACATCGACGCCCTTTTGCGACCTGCGCGTCAACGTACGTGGATCATCAGAACATTCGATCGCCTGACACTCTAGTTGTACGGTAGTCGCACACGTCCGACAGTATGCGTGACTAGCATCCGAGTCGCGCAGGTTGTAAAGCTTAGTGATTATCTTCGGACCGCTAGGTGGTGCAGACTGCAACCAGGAATGGAAGCGTTGCATACCGTCGTTACGATCGCTCTCAGGTTGCAAAGCGTTCAGATAGTAGGCTCGCCAGAAAGGTCCAACGGTATCTTCCAGCTTTGTTTTGAGCAGCAGATAATCGAAGTTGTAGCCCTGTCCAACTGAAGATTGAGTGCTGAAAAGATACGCCCCATCAATCAACCAGAGACGCCTGCGGTCATCATCAGGCGGGCCGTATTCAGGCGCCGGCTCGGAATACCGATTAGTTATTCGACTTCGCATATTGTCCTTCCCAATTCCATGAAGTAGTGTCGAACGGGTAGCCGCACTTACTAAGGCGACTGTCTGCAATCTCTACATTCATAACATACACGCAACAAGTAGTAAAGCGATACACTATCTGACAAGTTTTTCACTCTCCAGTCCGAGGAACCCTCGACATGCGCTATCAATCACCTCACGGCAACAATGGCCAATCTTTCCGACCTCCACGCATGGGAACCAAAGGTGCGGTCGTGGCGAATCACGCTCTTGCGGCGCAAGCCGGTATCCGAACGCTCCACCGCGGCGGCAACGCCGTAGACGCAGCGATTTCAGTTGCATTCGCACTCGGAGCGGCCGAACCTGCCGGCTCCAGCATCGGAGGTGATGGATTTGTAATGACGTATATCGAATCCAAACGCTCCATCCAAGTTGCCAACGGCACCGGCGCCGCACCAGCTATGGCAACTCACGATCAGTATCTGAATGGCATACCTCTCACTGGCATCTTGGGCACATCCGTCCCTGGAATATTGGACGCGCTTCTAGCTACGCACGATCGGCACGGGACTCTGCCATTGATCGTCTGCATCGAACCAGCGATCGAACTATGCGAAGATGGTGTGCCCGTATCGCATCAGCAAGCCAAATCGGCGATGCAATACTCGCTGCTACGAGATGCGCCGACTTCCGGCGAGGTCTTCGCACCAAATGGAGAGTGGTTGAAAGCCGGAGAGGTACGAAGAAACCCCAATCTCGCAAATACATACCGCATCATCGCCGAACAGGGACGCGATGCGTTCTACGAAGGCGACATTGCACGTGAAATCGCCAGGTTCAGTGAAGAGTGCGGTGGACTGCTCAGATACGAAGACCTCAAGAATCACACCGTGAAGTGGCAAGACCCGATAGCTACTACCTACCGCGGCCGCACGGTCTACGAAGCGCCGCCCAACTCATCGGGACATGTGCTGCTTCAAGAATTGAATCTCTTTGAGAACTTTGATGCGCAAGGGCTCGGATATCTGACTGCCGAAGCGGTGCATGTGATGACCGAGTGTAAAAAACTTGCATTTGCTGATCGCGAGGCATATCTTGCTGATCCCGATTTTGTCGACGTGCCTATCGAAGGGCTGCTCAACAAAGAGTACGCCGCCGAACGTGCGAAGTTGATCGACTTTGAACATGCACTTTCGGATGAAGAAGCGCGTGAAGGTGATCCTTGGGCATTCATGCAGCGTTCACCAGATGTCGAGAAGAAGTATCGGCGGGACGGCATGATCCACTCACCGAACGGATCCAGCGTCCATCACGATGCTTTTGCCGCTCCTGGAGCTGCGGGCTCAGACACCACTCATTTCTGCGTCGTCGATCGCTGGGGCAACGCCGTCGGAGAACTGCAGAGCATCCAAGTCGGATACGGCTCCGGGCTAATCGCCGGCAACACCGGCATCTTGCTCAACAACCGCATGACATATTGGCACCTTGATCCAAACCACATCGACTTTCTGCGTCCCGGTCAGCGGGTTCGACATACCATGAATCCAGTGATGGTGGCTGATGCACCTCTAGAAGACGGCGGGAAATTGGAACTGATATGCGGCACACCCGGCGCAGATACACAGGTTCAGACGAACTTCCAAGTAGTCAGCGGAGTATTCGATCACGCTTTGACGGTTGCTGAGGCAATCGAAGGTCCGCGATGGACCCACTACCAAGGCCGGACTTCCTCCACCTATCCGCACCCAGAAGCCAATCATCTCGATATTGAAGACCGAGTCGATGATGGTGTGGTTGAATCGTTGCGCGCTCGAGGGCACGAGGTGAACGCAATTGCACCGTTCGCCGGCGCCGGCAGCGAAGGTGCGATACAAATCCACCACGAATTCGGCACCATTTCAGCAGCTTCGGACCCACGCCGTGACGGAGATGCGGCCGTGTGGTGAGCGCGTCGCAAGGTGCCGAACATTCCGGCGCAGGTTATCGCAAGAGAGAATTGATAAGCTCTCTTTTTGCGTCATGCGTTGAAAAGTGGAGAGCGATAATTGGCATCTTTCAGACAACAGCCGGCAACGGCAACCCAGGCAGCCCGGATTGCAATCTTTCGAACATTTCGCCTATAGTTACGATGTTCAATCGGGGATATTTCTTGCCCAAGACCTCGAACTCGCCCGCAAGTCGCGCTTCTCGCAACATCTCAGGAGTAGGATCAAACGCGCATACGAGCACACCGGCCACCACATCATTGTGTGTTTCAGCTTCAACAACACATCTGAAATCACGTATCACCTGTACATCCAATAGAGAGCCGCCTTTTACTCTTATAATCGCATGGCCGTTTTCGTTGTCTCCAGCAGAGAAGGCAATCACACCATCTATACCTTCACCTTTTGCTTGTTGGTCCCGCCATGGGATGCAGTTTGCGATCTGAACTATAGCTGCGCGCTCGAATCTCAATGGCATCGACACTGCCATCTCTTTCCAAGCTGTGGCATCGTGAACGTTTATCGACGGTATACCTCCGACATCAAAATCGACTTTGAACTTGTACTTGTGAAAACGTTGTATGAGGATGTTCAATGCGATCGGTTCGACATCTATGCCGATCCACGATCGTTTCAACTTTTCGGCGGCAACCATCGTGGTGCCACAACCGCAGAACGGGTCCAGCACGATATCTCCCGCGTTGCTTGAAGCTGCAATGATCCGCTCCAGCAACCGAACTGGCTTCTGGGTTGGATATCCCGTACGTTCCGGCGACCAAGTCTGTAGCGAGTTGATGTCTGCCCACCAGTCGGGCATATGTGCGCCACGCTTTAGATCGCGTGCGCGGTGGTCTATGCTGACTCCTCCCCTCGCCTGCACCAGTCCCTTTGAGGCCTCGGAATACTCTATGTATTGGGGATTGAAGACGTAGTTTTCGCTCTTCGAGTACCGCAAGATGACATCGTGCTTGCGCGCGAAGTCTTGGCGTGGCACACCGCCACCGCGATAGCACCAAACTATCTCGTTGCGGAAATTGTCGCTCCCGAAAACCGCGTCCATGATCATCTTCAGATAGTGGCTTGCCGATGAGTCGCAATGCAGATAGACGGTGCCGTTATGTCGTAATACCCGTCTGATTTCCACTAGGCGAGGCGCCATATTCACCAAATACGCAGTTAAGTGGTCTTTTCCCAGCACTTTCACCACACCCGAGATGACATCCGCCAGTCGCGTATCGGATTCGTCTTTTAACAGGTCGTCTTTGAGAACTTCCGTCTCTTGGTCCCAATTCCAGACATCATCAAACGCCGGAAGATAGGCTCTCGGTTTCAGCGCTGGTGGACCGCGAAACACCATCTCATACCGGCGGTTCGAGTTGAACGGTGGATCGAGGTACACCAGATGAACTGAATCTTCGGCCAACTCACGCATCCACTCTAGGTTGTCGCCTAGGAACAGTTTTGTGATACGTTCGCGCCTTATCGTTGTATCGTCATCTTCATCCGAAACCGAAACCGGCCTTGTTTCGTATTGAATCATGTCGTTTTGTGCGCCGTCGGTACCACGCGCATAGGGCTGATGTCCCTTTGGGTTCAGCAGCTTTGCGGCTCTATCGGCATATGATGCTATATTTGGCGCAGTTGACTATCGTTCCGGCACGCGATCATACAAGGCTTTTGATTGATGACGACAAACTCAGTCGGTAGTACGGTAACAGGACACATATTCCGAAAGGGACCTCGGTTTGACTACATCTCCAAGCACAGCTGCTGAAAGCACTCTTCACCACGTTCATGCCGAGACTATAGAGCGCGTAGTTTCCAATGTTGGACAAGTGATCATCGGAAAGGAGGCTTCTGTAAAACTGGCAGTTGTCGCTCTGCTCAGCCGAGGCCATATCCTAGTAGAAGACGTTCCCGGCGTGGGTAAGACGATGCTGGCACGGTCTATCGCTATAACAACTGGTTGCGAATTCAAGCGCGTCCAGTTCACTCCCGATCTTCTGCCCAGCGACGTCACTGGCGCATCCGTCTACAATCAGCAGACTGGCAGCTTCGAGTATCGCCCCGGGCCCGTGATGGCTCAGATCGTATTGGCGGACGAGATCAACCGCGCCACTCCCAAGACTCAATCGGCTCTGCTGGAAGCTATGGGTGAACAACAGGTTACGGTGGAAGGCGTGACTCATGCTTTACCCAGTCCATTCATGGTGATCGCTACTCAGAACCCGATCGAGTATGAAGGCACGTTTCCGTTGCCAGAAGCCCAGCTAGACCGATTCTTCATGCGCATCTCGCTCGGATATCCGGACCCGCGCGAAGAGGTTTCAATAATGGATGGTAGGGAGGCTAGCGATCCTATCGATCTGCTAAGCTCAGCATGTTCGTCGGAAAGCATCAGAGAACTGCAACAGTACACCGATTCGATATATATCGACGATCTCATCAAGCAGTACATTGTTGAGATCTCGAATGTTACTCGCAGCCATCCCGATACAACTTTGGGAGTCTCTCCACGCGCCAGCATCAATCTGATGAAAGGAGCAAAGGCGTTCGCAATGCTGCAAGGACGCGACTACGTGATCCCCGATGATGTCAAGTCAATAGCCGTTCCGGTCATGTCGCACCGAGTGCTGCTGTCACCCTCGGCACGTATGCGAGGCATCAACCAGAGCAGCATCGTCAATGAAGCATTGGAGCAGACAGCCGTGCCAGGCGCGGGCGGCGGCCGCGTCGTCCAAGCATCAGCAACATGACGAACTTCATAAGACATTGGGCGGTTTGATGGTCAAAAGACGATTTTACGCGTATCAACCACCAAACAACTGCACGTGCAAATATCTATACCAAGACTGATCGCCGACCGAAGCGAAGGGCGCAACCGCGCGCGACGTTTGATGGATGCCCTCATCCGGCATCGAGTGCTCATTGGCATCGGATTGCTGATCGGCATAATGATGCTCAACAGCATCGCTACCGGATTCGACCTTGCGATGCGCCTCGCATATCTGTTGATGATTCTCATCATCATCTCTTGGGTATGGTCACGCGTCGGGTCATCAAATATGAGAGCCAGCGTCAATAGGCCTACAGGGCCGTTCTCTGTGGGAGATACGCTCAGCGAGCGAATCATCATCCAAAACTCCAACGGCGCACCCAAGTCATGGGTAGAGGTGGAAGATAACACCACGCTTCCGGACGTCGAATTCAGGGAAGTGACCAGCTTCGGATTGATGGTCACATTCAAACGCGTGGATATGTATGCGTCACTGACCCAACGGGGGGAATACGATCTCGGCCCGTTGGTCATTAGAGCATCGGACCCCTTCAACCTCTTCCCTCGCGACATCGAGTTCGAGGGTATAGACAAGGTGCTGGTATACCCTCGTGTGATACCGATACCGGACCTTGCGGCATCGCGCGTTTTGCTTGCAGACGGACATTCGCGGCGACAGCGCATGAACGTACTGTCTACCGACGTCGCATCCGTCCGACAATATGCCGACGGTGATTCGATCGGACGAATACATTGGCTCACCACCGCGCGGACTGGACAACTGATGGTCAAGCAATTCGACCAGGGATCAGCGGGCGAGATGTGGGTCATTTTCGATCAACACATCGATTCACAGGCTGGCGAGGGTAAAGATTCGACAGATGAATATGGCGCAACGATCGCCGCATCCATTGTCGACAAATACACTCGCGCTTTCACCGAAGTTGGATACGTAGCCTATGGCAGCAACTCGCTGACCGCGAGCCCTGAACACACTGCATCGCACCGCGAAAACATCCTCAGGCATATCGCAGCTAGTCGTCCGACTGGAGATGTACCAGTCATTCAAGCACTAGCCGCGTTGGATCGCGAACTCTTCGTGAGTTCAACCGTTGTCGTCATCACAGCCGCTAGAGAAGGCGATTGGATCGATGCACTCGGAACGCTCCGGCAACGAGGCATCCAAGTGATCTGCATTGTGCTGGACCGCGAATCTTTCGGCGGTGATCCCAACGCCTCGACAATCCCACGTCTGTCAATGTCTGGAGTGACGACCTACCGGGTTTACTTGGGCGACGATATCACCGATGCACTCAGTGCCACCGCTGACGCTGACGCGGCAGCGGCACGAATTTCGGCACTGTACTCAGGCGCGCAAATGCCTGGGACTTTCGGCAATATGGGCACCGCCCCAGAAGCATCTAGTAAAGACACAGTCGAACCGACTTCAGCTACCACTGAAGCTGGACATTCCAACAAAACGTGACCACGATCACTGCAGATATCGGAAACGTCTTTGGGCGTACAACACGGTCGGCGCGTAGGCGCCGTCTGTTAGGGCGTCGATTGTTGCGACGCACTCTGTTGTCTGACATTTCTGCTAGCGATTGGATCGCATTGGGTCTGTTGGCCTGGATGTTGGCGATGGTCGGATGGTCGGTGCAGTTGGCACAGTGGGGAGAGCTGCCCAGCATCGTGCCGACGGCTCTGATCGCCACCGCTCTCGCTTTCTTGATGTCCAAAGTCCGCTTCCCTGCAACACGTAGACGATCGGTTTGGATTTCACTGTCGCATATCTCGGTATTCTTCATCGCTGGTGTGCTGGTGGTGTTTTGGCAGGGGGCATTGAACGCTGATGGCAGCAATCCGCTTGCGCGGTCGTTCGATGCTTGGGATAGATTCGGTCTGTGGATAGACGTCGCCATCAACGGCGGTGTCAGTGCCGATCAAGTGCCGTTTGCGATGCTGTTCATGACCGTTACCTGGATTTTGGCTTACGGCGTAACGGCGCTGACATTCAGGCTCTACAGTCCTTGGATACCGGCGTTGATATTGGGATTGGCGCTTCTCACCAATCTTAGCCACCGCATCGGTATGCATGAGCAGACCTTCTATCTATTTATCGTGTCCGCCATCGCACAGTTCTCACACCTCGTAGCAGTTGGGCGCATAAACCAATGGCGCAGGTCCGGGCTGGCGGTGCCTCAAGAGGCTAGATGGATAGCAGCGCGTGATGGTCTAATCCTCGCTTTCGCAGTAATGGTCATCGCTGCGTTCATGCCTACGTTCACCATCAGATCCGACACGCTGAGCGATAGATGGAGCGCGCTGTTTCTAGAACCGATCACGCAGTTCCGGGACACAGCAGAACGTCTTCTCGCTGGGGTACCGAGCGGCGACGACAGCCTGATCTACTCGCCAAACGCTATCTTGCCGTTTCAGGGCGGCATTGAACTGACCGATGATCCGGTGATGTGGATCCGAACGCGCTACGCCAAACTGCATCCGGCACGGGTCTATCAAGAATACTCTTCGCAGGGATGGATAACCGCCCCGAGTGTAACGCTGCCCGCCGATTCGGGAACTAAACTGCTCGTCGACCCTACAGAAAATGACATCGAGAGCCGCGCCCGGTTGGATATCGCTGTAGAGCTACTCGGCAAGACGGATCTGGTGGTTCCCGCGGCGGCGGTTCATGCAGTAGATTATCCGGCCGATATCGAAGTTCTCGAACCTTTGGCTTGGGATGTGCCTTTAGCCGGTAGTCCTGCGAAGCTGGCTGATCTGCCGGATGATCTACGCGAGTTCGCTTTCGGGTTGCGGGAACATCTCATGCAGATGGCCGAAGAATCGCCTACCTACTCACCACCCAGCCGCAACAACGAGCGGCCTCCTTTTACGTTGACCACGCAACCAGCAATGACCAGCAATGAGGTCAACTCCGTCATCCGTCAGATGCAAGCCGGCACATTCTCGCTTCTCGATCCGCACGACCAGATCACTTACTCCATCACCTCTAGCTCACTTGAAGAGATGGATCTGAATGATGCTGGCGAGATGACGCAGATGACCTTCAGAATGTCTGATAGTGCGCTAGACGAGTTGATGACCGTCGAAGACAATACCCCCGAATCGGTTGGCTTTCGAGTTTCATCAGCAACTCTGAACGAACTTGCCGAATTGAACGGAGGAAAGGGTCCGGAGAGTCTAACGTTTGCTATATCTCCAAATGATCTGATGCAGCTGAAGCGTCCCGATCCAGATCCGCTGGGAGCACCTAGAGAAGAAGACGAATTCACGTTCTTCGAGATCACTGCAGAAGACCTTGAGAGCATGGACCTGTCGCGTAGCAGCATCCCATGGGAATCGTTCAGCTACCGGATATTCGCCGAACCCGACGGTACCAACGCGAATCTGATGCGACTGGCTCGCAAGGGGCCTACGGAACAAAACACTGTCACTTTCGATGAAATCCTAGAAGAAAACCAACGCTACGTCGTAACGACATACATATCCACCGCTGAAACATCCGAGCTGGGCATTTCTACGGACGACTACCCAAGCTGGATTGCAGACCGCTACCTGCAACTGCCTGAAGCATTTCCGCGGACCGTACGCGAGTTGGCAAATAACATCGTTCAAGATGCCAATGCCCAAACACCGTGGGAAAAGACCATGGCGATCAAGGCATTCCTGCAAGACCAAGTCTATTCACTCGAGATCGAAGGGCCAGGGCCTTTCGATGATGGCATCGAATACTTCCTGTTCAAAACGATCGATGAGCCATGCCCATCTGAATATCCCGAATGCGATGTCAGCAAACGCAAAGGCTACAGCCAATACTTCGGGTCGGCTGCTACAGTTATGTTGCGGTCGGTCGGCGTGCCGGCTCGGATGATCGCCGGTTGGAGCGCCGGTGAATACATCCCAGACCAAGGGCAGTTCCTGATCCGAGACCGCAACCGACATGGCTGGACCCAGATATTCGCGCCACCTTACGGATGGATCGATATCGAAGTGACGCCGGGGCGACCGGCAGTGCCGCGCAACATCTTGGTACCTACATCACCAACCAGCGATATACCTGCGGGACTGATCGGTTCGGCTGAGTTCGACCCTGACTACTTGCTGTATCTGGAAGACTTGGATGAACTCGCCATGATGTCGCAAGAGTTTCTGAGCAGCAACCGCGGATTGCCGAACGATTCAGACCGAGGGTTATCTCTAGATATTCCGCCGATACCGACGGCGGCTACGGCGGTGATTATGGGCTTCATAGTAGGTGCCATCGTGGTGTGGCGTTGGAACCTGCGAGGGCAGCCCGAACCGGTCCGAGCATACTCTCAGTTCGTGCGATCAGCATCATTGCTGGGATATCGTAGACCTTCTCACGCTTCTGCACGTGAGTTTGTCGATCAGATTGCTGATATGACACTTCGTTACAGCGACGCACGTCAACTAATCGATGCTTTCGAAAAGTGTGTCTATGGCCCACATCAGACCGTTACAGACAGCGCCGATTCTGAAGATCCGAATATTGAAACAGATGTAGAATTGTCATCAGAAAATTCAGCTGATGAAGTGCCTGAACTCGGTAAGGCATGGCGCAGCCTGGCGCGTGCCATGCTCAAGCATCGCATTATGAGTGCATTAGGTATGACCCCGACATACGTCTCTGATGATGCGCAAGAAAGGACCCGGTTCGCGTCATGACCGAACGATACTCAGCAGTAGAGGTGTTTGAAACAGCCCTGGGATGGATGTCCATCGCTGCGTCTGAACATGGCATATCCCGAACAGGGTTGCCGGAGCCGACTCGTCAGATGGCAATTGAGGCATCAGGCAATTCAATATCAGAGACCAACAAGAGCCCTGAAGATGTTCTGCGCCATGCTAAAGATCTGTTGATCCGATATTGCGATGGTCAGCAGGATGTGACACTCGATGAACTTCCAATCGATGATACTGGTTGGAACGATTACACTCGCCGAGCGAGGCAAGCATGCCGTTCCATACCGCGCGGTGAAACTCGAACCTATGCGTGGCTGGCAGAAAAGGCATCAGGCTCTCGGCTATCTGCCCGCGCAGCGGGGCGCGCGATGGCTACCAATCCCGTGCCAATCATCATCCCGTGTCACCGCGTGATCGGTTCTAACGGCAACCTCCACGGTTTCGGCGGCTCTATCGGTTTGCCCCTCAAATCCAAGCTGCTGATCATGGAAGGTGCGATTTCAGGGAACCTGCTCGAAAAAGACTAGGGGTGCCACGAAGGGCACCCCTGAATCGTGTCAGAGCCTGAGCGGCACATGACGTGTGCTAATTAGCCTTGAGGTTAACGACGATCTTCAAGAACTCCTGCTGCCAAGGATGCAGTACGCCGTAGTTGTCGTCGAATGACGGCCAGCCGGTCCAATAGTTCTCGCTGCCGAGGTGACGGATGATGAGCTGAGACACGTAAATGTCGGGCAGTTCTTCGTACCAGATCTCCATCGCGTCTTCAAACAACTCCATCGTCTGGGGGTCAGTCGCTGGAATCTTAGACATCTCGGTCACGATTGCATCGAACTCATCGTTTCGCCAGCGTGCAGTTGCCCACGGGTTCACCGGCGGCTCACCTATGTCGCGGAACGTTGCCGACGAGTAGAGTGAGAGCATGTAGTACGGGTCTGCGCCAAGAACTCCTGATGGTCCTTTGCAACCGAACTGGTAGTCCCGTTCGCCGCGACCAAACGCTTCGCCAGTGCCTGGGCTCTGATCCATCTCAGCTGCGAAGCCAGCGTCTTGCAACTGCCTGACTATGTGCACGCCGTAACGCGCGAGCCATGTTGGGAAGCCGATGCTCATCTCGATGGTCTCACCGTCCTTCTCCCACATGTCATCGCTGTTCTTCGCGTAACCCGCAGCAGCCATCCGTTCATCGATCAAGTCGTAATGTTCCACTTCATCCAAAGTGTGTTTCTCATAGATCGGTTGCAGGACCTCTTCGAACGGATCGAACCAAGAGTAGGGCGTAATCATGTGATACGCAATGGTACCCGCGCCACGTTCCGCGTTGCTGACCAAGGTCTCGCGATTGAGCGAGTAGTTCAAAGCCCAACGGATATCCTTGCTCTGTGCTACTGGACTATCTCCCGCATTGTTCACAAACAGTCCGATCGGACACCAGTCGAGATATCCGTATGGCGGCTCTTGCTTGCTCCAGCTGACCACGCTCGGGTTCTGCTCGAACACGTCCAGCAACGTGTCTACCGGAACCATGCTCATGCTGTCGATCTCGTTGCGAATTATCATCTGCGCTCTTGCCGTCTCTTCACGTTGCGGGATATACACGACCTTCTCGATCTCCGGCAGATCTTTGAATCCTGCTTCCACAGCCCACCAATCATCGCGGCGCACGAACACTTTCTGCTCCGGCGAAGCAGATGCCAGCGCGTACGGGCCTGTCGATATCGGCCAGCCCTGATCTGGGTCGTAGAACGTGAACTCGAGAACGTTCTTACCCTCCCAGATATGCTTGGGCAAGATGTGCTCAGATAGACCGTGGTTGCTAGTCAGGGTGTTGACCCACCAACTCGGAGATGGTTCCTTGAGAGTGAATCTCACCTTGTTGCCGTCAATTACCTCAACGCTGTCCAGCAGGTGAATCTCAGCGGTGTGCACCAGCGAATCTTGATTCTCCTGAACCAACGAGAAGGTGAAGGCAACGTCTTCGGCGGTATACGGCATCCCGTCGCTCCAATAGATACCATCCCGAATCGTCAGCGTCACTTCCCGGAAGTCATCGCTGATGTCCATGCTCTCGGCCAACCACATCTCGTGTTCGCCAGTGAGCAGGTTGAACATGATCAACGGCTCGCTCATCGTCTGCAACGGACCGGTGTGCCAACCGCCAGTTCCTCCCGGAACATAGTTGTTGAAGTTCTCCCAGTCTGGATATCTACCATCTTGCCCGCCGCTCATGACGATCAAAGTTTTCTCTCGCGACACGGAATCCGGGTCTATCAACGGCGCGGGTTCTTTCATCATCATCCCGTCGTCGGCCATCGCTTCTTTCGGAACTTCAGTAGGTTCAGGTGCCGATGTAGCCGTCGGCGGTACTGGTGTCGCTGTCGGAGGCGCCGGAGTCGCGGTAGGTTCCTCTTCGCTACAGGCAAACGCACCTACCATTACCGTCGCTACTAACAATGCGAGGGCGAATAGACGCAAGGCCCACACGTGTCGTACGGCTGAATAACCAATAGTGCTTTTCATTTCTGCACTCCTTCACATGCTTTTCCGCAACTGATGCGGTCAGATTATGTTAATCTGAATGGGCAATCCAAGACCGCTGGTCGAGGTTGCTTTGATAACGAAAATCTAACACATCTCACGCGTTGCGCGTCAGATAAAGACCATGACTGCTGAATATCTGTTAAGACGTATCGGGGTCTTCTTTCTGGTTGTTTGGGGCGCGGCGACTTTCAACTTCGTTTTGCCGCGCATCGCCGACGTCAACCCAATCGAAGAGCGCATGAGTCAGCTCGCTTCTCGCGGTGCGGTCTCCAGTGGTAACACGGAGGCGATGATCAAAAACTTCGAGAAGAGATTCGGACTAGACCAGCCGCTCTGGGAACAGTATGTTCGTTACCTCTGGAACTTCGCACGTTTCGACTTCGGGTTTTCCATCGCGTTTTTTCCGACTCAAGTGCGCTCGGTGATCTCGCAAGCCTTACCTTGGACATTGGTGCTGGTAACCGTTTCATCCCTCATATATATGTTTTTGGGCATGGCATTGGGCGCGCTTGTGGCTTGGCCTGGCGCATCGGGAATCTTCAAAGTATTGTTCCCGCCTGTTATGGCACTGTCTGCGATCCCTTACTACCTTGTCGGCATTGCGCTCATTCATTTCTTCGCATTTCAACTCGAATGGTTCCCGTTAGGAGGCGGTTACACCGTCGGCACATCGCCGGGTTGGGATGCCGAATTCTACATCGATGCTGTGAAACACGCCATATTGCCCGCATTCTCGATAATCTTAGTCAGCATCGGATTTTCAGCCATCGGTATGCGCGGGATGATGGTAACCACTCAGGGCGAGGACTATATGCTCTTGGCCGAGGCTAAAGGTGCCAAGAGCTGGCGCCTTTTCGCATGGTATGGCGTACGAAATGCAATGTTGCCGCAAATCACTTCCTTCGCACTCACACTGGGGCACGTCGTTTCAGGCGTCATCCTTGTCGAAGTCGTCTTCGGATACCCGGGAATCGGATCCATGCTACTCCAAGCAATCCGTAATTTCGACTACACCTTGCTATACGGCATCGTCTACCTGGTCATCCTTTCAATTGCGATCGCCACGCTGATTCTCGACCTCATCTACCCGCGCTTAGATCCGCGCATCACCTATACACCTAGAAGCTGACGCGCAGATATGACAACCGCACATCCAGAAACCCAAGGATCAAACCCGCTCGACACAACGATCGAACAGCAGCAAGGCTCCGCGTTGTCACGAGCCATATTCACGCCTCTAAGGTGGATGCGCGCTTACCCGACACTTTGGGCCGGGCTGTTTCTACTCGTATTCGTGATCCTCTTCGGAATCATTGGATCAAGATTCGTCGACCCCGAGTTGGCACGTGCCGGAACCGTTGAAATCGACTTGAGCCCATGGCAAACAGTGGAGTACCGTGTAAAAGGCGAAGAACGTACCGCCTTCTCGGTTCTGGGCACTGATAGCCAAGGAAGAGACGTATGGGCCGTCACATTGCTCGGAACTCCCCTAACGATCTACGTCGGATTCCTCGCAGCCTTGATCGGGATGACGATCGGCACAGTCTTGGGATTCATCGGCGGATTTTACGGCGGAATCATCGATAACATCTTCAAGAGCTTCGCAGATATGCTCATCACAGTACCAGTACTAATGATCCTAGTCGTGGTTGCCGTAACTCTCAAATCATCGATCGACGTCACGCAACAGGCTCTCATCATCTCTGCCTTTGTATGGATGTGGCCCCTCAGAACCATCCGCGCGCAAGTTCTCACGATGCGGGAACGAGCATACGTATCCGTCGCCCAAATCTCGGGCGCAAATACGCTAGAGGTGATCTTCCTCGAGATGCTGCCGAATCTCTTGCCTTTCCTCGCTGCAAGCCTCGCAACCGCAGTCGCAACCGCGATGTTGACAACTATCGGAATGGATGCACTTGGGCTCGGCCCACAGAATCAACCTACTCTCGGCAATACAATCTATTGGGCACTCTTCTACTCGGCGCCATTCCGAGGCATCTGGTGGTGGTGGACACCACCCGTCTTAGCCCTCGCTCTCGTGTTTGGAAGCCTGTACCTCATAACCGCCGGGCTCGATCCGCTCGCCAACCCCCGTTTGCGGAGACAGGTGTGATGGCAACGGGCGAATCGAATCGTGCTCAAAAACCAGCGTTGGAAGTACTAGATCTGGGCGTCTCCTACTTCACTTCGCGCGGCGAAGTGAAAGCGGCCGATGGTGTCAGCTTTCGCATTATGCCCGGAAAGAGATTAGGGCTCGTGGGCGAATCTGGCTCCGGAAAAACCACTACCGCTCTCGCTCTGATGCGACTCATCAAACCGCCCGGACGCATCACCAAAGGCGCCGCAATAATCGACGGAACAGACCTGCTTTCCCTCGACGATGAGCAGATGAGAAGCGCCAAACTCTCCAAAATTTCCCTGGTGCCACAAGGAGCGATGAACTCCCTAAACCCGGTCGCCAAAGTCAAAAATCAGATCATCGATGGACTCCGCGATCACGACGCGCAACGTTCATCAACACAATACCGCGAACTCGTGGCCGATCTGCTGACTAAAGTCGGATTGAGCCCTAGTGTCGGCGATATGTACCCCCACGAACTCAGCGGAGGTATGAAGCAACGCGTCACCATCGCAATCGCCATCTCAATGGGACCTCAAGTAATCATCGCTGATGAACCCACAAGCGCTCTCGATGTCGTAGTTCAGCGCCAAATCATGGAAACGTTGGCGCAACTTCAAGAAGAACTCGATGCAGCCATACTCCTAATTGGACACGACATCGGATTGATGGCACAGTTCGTCGATACATTGGGCGTGATGTACGCCGGTCGCCTTGTCGAAACCGGTACGCTTAGGCAACTCTTGAGGGCACCCAAACATCCTTACACGCAGATGCTCATCGATAGCCTGCCGTCGTTGGAACGAACGGATCGGAAACGAGGCGAACTGCGCGGAATTCCAGGTACTGCCCCGTCTTTATACGCACTGCCCTCCGGATGCGCGTTCCATCCTAGATGCCCCCAAGCGATGGACAACTGTTCATCAGATGAACCAATACTTAAGGACATCGGCCACGCGCAATCGGGTCAGAAGGCAGCCTGTCTTCTCTATTGAAAAGTGATGTCGTCTCTTATCGAACTCAAGAACGTCTCCAAAACTTTCGGCACCGGGTGGTTCAGCCGCCAAACAGTCGCGCTCCGCGATTTCTCAATATCGATACGGGAAGATGCCCCCGCAATAACCGCGTTAGTCGGCGAAAGCGGCAGCGGCAAGACTACCATCGCTCGGCTCATACTTGGCATCATACCGCCTACATCCGGGCACGTACTCTACCGCGATAAACCAGTCAGCAAGCTTTCTCGCACCGAACGAAAACAGTTCCGGCGCGATGTACAGGTCATATTCCAAGACCCATTCGAGGTCTACAACCCGTTTTACAAGGTCGACCACGCTTTGCATCTGCCGGTGCGAAAAGCGGGGCTCGCTTCATCTCGAGACGAGGCGGTCGAGATCATCGAAAACACGTTGCGGCAAGTAGGCCTCAACCCTCGCGACACATTGGGACGCTACCCGCATCAACTGAGCGGAGGACAACGGCAACGCGTCATGGTGGCACGCGCGTTGCTGCTCAACCCCAAACTGATCGTCGCCGACGAACCAGTCTCAATGGTCGACGCATCGTTGCGTGCGACTATCCTGGAGAACCTTCGCCAACTCAACACAGAATTCGGAATCTCCATCATCTATATCACTCACGACCTGACGACGGCATATGAGATCAGCGAACGCATTGTTGTCTTATATCGAGGCATCGTCGCCGAACAAGGTGATGTCGTGCCGGTGGTTCAAAATCCTGAGCACCCCTACACGCAGCTCCTCATAGGCTCGATACCCATGCCCGATCCTGATCAGCGATGGCAGGGGGGATTAGAGATCGTATCTCCCTCAACCGACGGAACCGTCGATACCATGGTCACCGACTACTCTGGATGCCAATTCTTAGATCGTTGCCCACACGCCATGGATATCTGCAAAGAAACACCGCAACTCTACCAAACTGCACCAAACCGAGTAGTTGCATGTCATCTCTATGCCGATGATCTAGAAACATTCCCAGCTGGATGAACTGCTGAAGATCATATATCTTTAGCGATTTATGCTACGTGCCACGTTCAAGAATCTGCTTCTATTGCTTTTATTCATAGGCGCAGGTTTGCTCTTGATCTTCGCCACTTCCGAGGAGCCAACGTACGCACAATCGAAAGCCGTCTATTACTCCTTTGTTGAGTGGAGGGAAGACGGGACAGCGCGGGTTCAATTCGTTATCGACGTGCCAATCGAACTGGAATCCGAATATCCCTTTTCTACAGTCGTGAAGTGAAACGACTCCCGTGTCTGCTTTGAAGACAGCGCAACCCCTATCGCGCGGGTCGACGACGAAGATCGCATCTTGGATTTGTCGGCCGTTTTTCACCTCTACTTGATGCCTGGCGAACACCTCCTCGACATCAGCATGTCGATCGGGACTGGCGATGATCAGTTCAGATTCCACGTGTCAAACTTTCCGGTTACTTTAGTTCGACCGGAGTCGGCTGATATCAGATTCGTCGGATATGAGGTAATCAATATGAACTCCGATGGCACGGTCGACTTGGAGTTGACTTTCGAGGCTTGGCGAGTAAACGATTTTCCGGTGCGATTTTTGGATATCCGCGCGTTGTGCGTAACCCAATACGAATGCAAAGGCGATATCTCGGTCAGACCTGGTTGGGAGGGTGAAAACTCAACACCCCATATCATCCATTTGCCGATTTCGGGATGGGACCCAGACACCAAAAACCTAAAGTTAACGTTGAGTACTGATTATAGCGACCGAAGCCACGGCACGGTAAACAAGGAATTCGGCCCATTCGAGGTCGATGTCACTGCCTACGCCGGTGGCTTTATCGCGACCGATACTTTGGAAGCGCCAGAAGCCGAGGTGACAGCGTATTTCATCGACGAATTCCACGCTGACGGCACGATTGATGCCACTGTTCACTTTTTGGTACACCGTTTCGGCGCTGTCCCCTTGAATAGCTTCAGAATCGTAGCCCATTGCAATGACGATCCTGAATGTGGCGGGTCCATCGATGTCTACCCGGGTTGGCTAGCCAGCGATGCCACACCACATGTGGTTCATTTGCCAGTCAGAGGACTGAAAGCCAGCGATCAGGAGGTGAGTTTCACGATAAGTGCCGACTATGTCACTTGGTTCGCTGGTCCATACACTCGAGAGATTGGATCTATTGAGATCAACATCCCTACGGCGGCCGAATACACACCTGTTTTGGAACAAGGCCAGGCACCGATCCTAACTATAGACAGTTACGAAATTGGCGAATACCGCCTTGACGGAACAATCGATGTCAAAACGGTTTTCCAGGTTAATCGCGCCAACGATATCCCAGTACGAGACTTCACCGTCCAGGTGCAATGCGTGTCGCAACCCGCATGCAACGCTGCAACAAAAGATCCTCGGGGTTGGCGTGACGATAATACCGAGACGCTCTTCATAGGGGTCTTGATCGAGAACCTGACGAGCGGCACTCACACCCTGGATGCCGCCATATCTGCAAATTACGTGGTGCCAAATGGCGTCGAAGTCACGCAATCCATCGAACCGTTCATCATCGACATCCCGATGGTTCCAGAGCCCATTGTGGAAGCCGTGGGACACGAAATCATCAGTTACAACCAAGACGGTACTGCCAATATAGAGTTGGGGTTCCGTTATTATCACTCGGACGCATTGCCCGTCGCATCGATTGATACAGCTGTAGAGTGCCGACACACCTCCGATGACATCACCTGTTTGTCCGAAACGAGCATCAAGCCAGACTTTCAGACTGCAACACCTGGCTTTGATTACAAGGTGGCAATAAACAGCATCAAACCAGGCCCGGTGCTTATTTCGGCGATGATCAACCTGAATGACGATGACCTCGAAAGCCCACCGCGTAATATCCCGGTAGACGATCAGACGATAATCGTCCCCGAACAACCACCAGTGGACATCCGTTGGAATGTCGAAGCGATCGATATCGACGGATACTTCATGGACGGTTCAGCACGTGCCGACATCACATTGGCAGCAGCACAGATCGGTTACGAAAAAGTAGTTCAAGTACCAGTTTCAGCCGTCTGCATAGTCGGCGAAGCCGATGAATCGGTGGATTGTGTTGATTCAAACCAGATACTGTCGATCGAGAATGGATATCGGTCGGCATCCATCAAGATCAACGATTTCGCGTTGCCACTCGGCCGACAAACGATCAGAATCGATGCCGATTCCGCAAGCGGACGTGCCGAAATCGAATCACCGCTGCGAATTGTCGGCATCGAACGCGACATCTGGGAATGTTTCAACGAAACTGAAGTCGAACATGGCGAAACGTGTAGCGGTTTCAACGATCCGATAGTTTACAAATGGAATCTCGATCGCGTCAATGTGTATCGTGAAGGCGCCGATGAGTACATAGCAGCATTCGATGAGAGTCTTAAGGTGATCGAAACCGTCACCGGCATCGAATACGTGATCGTCGACACCCGCGACGATGCCCGAATCGAAGCTTATCTAGGGCACGAAGGCAACGATCGTGTACGGACGTTGTTCGGCGATGAATGTAGCTTTGTGGTGCCAGGGTGTGCTTATTACCTCTCCGACGATAAGCCATACGTAATCGATCGCGGATACATCGCCGTTGCCAAGCGGCAACCCGAATGGCGTGACCACGCAATTTCGCTTGAAGATGAAATCCGATACACCACGATGCATGAGCTGCTCCACGTAACCATACCTGTAGGACACGATAGTCGCTTCTTCAACCCCGTAGTCGCGCCACCTCCGACCTACATGCGACAGGAAGATATCCAGATGTATCGCATGATCTACTTCCCACTGGTTAAACCGGAAATGCCATTTGCTGACATCGCTCAGTTCATCGTCTTTGCCGATGAAACGATAGATTACGAACCGTCACCACCAAATCCATACGAAGTTCTGCAACAAGCTCGAAACACCCTTATCGATTTCGACAGCATACGGATGACGCTTACCGGTGGTGACATGCGCGGAAGCGTCTACTACCAAGGACCTGAGATCGAAGTGCACTACGCCTCGTATCGGGAGAACATCAGCACCAAAGTACGATTCGTCAGTCAGAGCTGGAACTCGATAATCTTTGGCATTGATCAAGAGACGTGGTCATCAGCAGGTGGAAGGTGGACCCAAAGCAGCGGACACCAAGGGCGTGGACGCAGATATAGAGACTATCTCCAATTCGATTTCATCCTCGCTGATCCGCTTCGCGTCCTCTCTCGTGCGCTGTATGGGAATACTGACATCACGCTACGCGAGAAATCCAACGGCAATTTCACCATTGCCGCAACTGACATTGGTGATGGATATCCACGCACAGACATCGACTTGGTGATCAATCGCGAAACTTACCAGATCATCGAGTACTCAATCGAATGGCAATTGGGTCCCGACCGATACAAAGAGCTGCCATACCGAGTAGAAGCCGAAATCATCGACTACGGAGCTGAATTCGATGTCCCTGAGGAAGTGCAAGAAAAGTCGCAATACCTGTCAAGCCCCTGAATCAACCCATCACCCTCGCGAAACATTGAAAACCTTCGAATCACAGTTCAAGTTCACCGACCATCGTTAAAATCGTATGTGAATCATCGTGCAAAAAGCCACACGAACAACCAATCCAGAAGGAATGAGCACCAATGAGGATAACCGACATTAAGAACTACCCGGTATGGATCGGGCACCGGAACCAGATGCTCGTAAAGATCGAGACGGACGAAGGCATCTACGGTTGGGGAGAATCTGGTTTTTCAAGCCGCGAACTCGCGGTCAGCGGCATGGTCGATCACTTCCGCGAGTTTCTAGTCGGACAAGACCCCATGCAACGAGGTCGGATCTGGCAGGAGATGTATCGGGGACAGTACTTCGAGGGCGGACGCACCATCACTGGCGCGATATCGGCCATTGACATTGCGCTCTACGATATCGTGGGCAAGAAGCTAGGAGTACCGGTCTATGAGCTGTTGGGCGGCAAGCAGCGCAATTGGGTTCCCACCTTTGCGTCAGGCGGCGGCTCTACGGCTGACGAAGTTGCCGAGATGGGCCAGGCGATATGGGCCGACGGCTTCAAGGCTATGCGTCTCAACCTGCAAACGATCGGCGAAAATGATGACCCCGATCTTTTCGAGCCGCGCGAATCGATCGCGGCAACTGCCGAAGCTTTGATCAAGGCACGTGAAGCCCTCGGCTTGGAACCAGTGATCGGCATCGACTATCACCATCGTCTTTCTGTCGCTGAGTCGGCGTCTTTCTGTCAGATGATGCCTACCCACACACTCGACTTCATCGAAGAGCCGATCCGCGATGAATCGCCCGAGGCGTACGAAGAGCTGCGCAAGCTGACCGTGGTGCCATTTGCAATTGGCGAAGAGTTCGCATCGAAGTGGCAGTTCCTGCCTTACATAGAGCGCGGTTTAACCAACTACGCACGCCTAGACATCTGCAACGTTGGCGGCTTCACTGAAGCGATGAAGGTGGCCGGCTGGGCCGAGGCGCACTATATCGATCTCATGCCGCACAACCCTCTGGGTCCGATCTGTGTAGCTGCAACATCACACTTCGCTACTGCGATACCCAACTTCTCATGGCTAGAGATTAGAGCGTCTATAGGCGAACCGGATCTCAATTTCTATGAGAGCGAAGTATTCCCCGTGCAACCTGATATTGCACCCGGCAAGGTGATCTTAAGCGATGCTCCAGGGCTTGGTATCGAGGTGGATGAGGCGAGTCTGACCGAGCCGTTCAAGTTCTGGGAATCACCGCACTTGCACCGCCGCGACGGCTCACACACGAACTGGTGATAGTGATGCCATATCATTGGTGATGTTACACTGCTTCGTGTTTAGAGACGGTTGCCAGTGTTCAATCCATGACTACAGCAGCATCAAAAAGCAGATACGGCGTATTCAGAGACAGTCTCAAAGCACCGATCCATGGTTGGTTCACGTACCCGGCGGGGTACTCGTACAAACTCGTAGAAGCCAAATTCGACGAGCATGGAATTAGGAAAGGCGATTTGGTTGCGGATCCTTTCCTTGGCACCGGTACCACCTCGCTCGTGGCGAAAATGAGACCTGTGGATTCACTGGGTATTGAAGCACATCCGTATGTACACGAAGTAGCGTGCACCAAACTTGATTGGGCTGTCGATGCGCATAAGTTGGCCGCTCTATCGTTGGACATCATTGCGGAGGCGCATGTGCTTAAGCGATCGATGAACGAGGTGCCGAAATACCCTGATCTGGTTTACAAGTGCTTTACTCCAAGGGACTTGCTCGATTTATCTGCCATCAAATCATCGATCGCGAATAACAGTCCAGACCTTCGTATGCAGCGTTTCTTCGAACTCGGGTTGGCAGCGACGCTGAGGTTGGTCACAACTGCCGGTGCTGGCTGGCCATATATTGCGCCGTCAAAACGCTCCCAACGTAAATCATCACATAATCCGTTCGAAAAATTCGCCGAAACGATCAACTCAATGATCGCAGATCTCATCTACGTGAGCTCTCTGAGGATCCCAGCATCTCATCAGGATATCAGGTTGGGTGATGCTAAGAAAATAGACTTCTTTGCTGAACATGAAAGCATCGATTTGATTGTTACTTCCCCGCCTTACCTGAATAACTACGACTACGCGGACCGAACGCGGTTAGAAACGTACTTTCTTGGCAAGTACGAATCTTGGGCGGACATCTCACGCGAGGTTCGCAGCCGGCTTATGGTATCGGCGACCACTCAGATAACGCTACGGGACATGCAACATTTGACGGAACTTCCAACGCTTAAGCGCGTTTCCTCCAGCGCATATCAATACCTTCGTCCACGCGTCGACCAACTTTTTGAGCTTCGGAACGAAAAATCTGGGCGAAAGACTTACGATATTTTAGTCGCGGGTTACTTTGAGGACATGACAAAAATACTCGCCTCATGTTTCCGTACATTGCGTAAGGGCTCTGCATTCGTTTTGGTCATCGGAGATTCCGCGCCGTATGGAGTACACGTCGAAACCGAATACGTTTTGGGGGAACTTGCGATGGACGTAGGTTTCAAAGGCTATTCCTGCGAAGTGATTCGCACGAGAGGCGAAAAGTGGCCAGGAAATTCTCAGCGACACAACGTGAAGCTCAAAGAGAGCATACTGACCATCATTAAGTGAAAGAAGGGATTGAATGGCCAGTAATCCAGCATCTGCCCTAGGCGAAGCTGTAGGGAAGCGCTTTGAGGATGGTGTATTCAGGCGTTTGTTGCCTGTAGTATCTGATTTTCACCACACGGTTAAGCCTGCAAAGCTAAAGAACGGTAGCAACAACGCGTACCAAATCGATGCCGCCATTTTTGATACCGACAAACGCCCTGTGATAATTGTTGACCCGAAATACATCCGTTACACGAAACACAACCGCGACAAGGCAAGTTGGTTGTGCACGGCACATTACAATCTGCGCAAGACTCATCCGACTCTTCGGAAATCGATCGCCGTCTTAGGCGGTAGGTGGTCGAGGCCTTCTCGATCTCTTCTTGAAAGCTTCGGGGTAGAGATTTTGGAAGTACCGTTCGATCACTTCTGTGAAGTCTTGAACAATTACAACGTTCAATTTGATTGGGAAGAGGGAGACCGCCAAACACCTCAGACATCGCTCGAAGAATTCAATCAATTGGAATCATGCCAACTCAGAGAAATGTCTGATATGCTCGTCGAACCTGTAGGGCACCGCATCGCCGATTCTGTCTCGCAAGTCCTAGGTACCAGTCTCGAAGAAATTCCTCATCATGTCGAAAGTGTCGAAGTACTACTCAAAACCGACCAAAACGAGATGTTGCTACGTCAATATGGCAATATTCCAGACGCGATATCGGCCCTTTCGAAGTTGCTACCAACAAAGACCGATATTTCAAATATCTTTTAAGCAACACTTCTAATTTTCGAAGGAAGAGTGCCATGATAAATATCGGCTTCATCGGGGCGGGCAAGATTGCAGATCTGCACGCCCCCGGCTACCTGGGCAATCCCGATGCTCGCATCTACGCTGTAGCCGACAACCGCGCCGAAGTCGCCGATAGACGTGCCGCCGAATGGGGTGCCGATAAAGCCTACACCGACTATCGAGCGCTACTGGAAGACCCGTCGGTCGATGGTGTCGAGGTGCTCACGCCTCACGCACTCCACGCACGCATGGTGATCGATGCGCTAGATGCCGGCAAGCACGTAAGTCTGCAAAAACCGATGGCTGTCACTCTCGCCGAGTGCGATGCAATAGTCGATGCCGACAACAAATCCGACAAATTGCTGCGCGTCTTCGAAAACTTCGCATACTACGAACCGATCATACGTGCCAAACAAATGCTCGATGACGGCGCAATCGGAGAGCCGGTTTCGATGCGCATGAAAACCGTTAGCGGGAATCCGAAACACGGGTGGGATATACCCCAAGCATCGATGGCATGGCGCTTCGATGATGCCATCGGTGGCGGCGGAAAAGCCATTCTCGACTATGGATATCACATCTTCGCGATGGGGCGATGGTTTCTCGGGGAGCCGGAACAGGTTTTCGCTTGGATTCGGACGAGCTATACCGATGCAGGATTTGAAAACGACTCGCCGCTGTTGGTATCGTGGTCTTACGAGGGAGGTA
This sequence comes from Dehalococcoidia bacterium, assembly GCA_965242765.1. Taxonomy (GTDB): domain Bacteria; phylum Chloroflexota; class Dehalococcoidia; order Lucifugimonadales; family Lucifugimonadaceae; genus Bin127. Next base: position 1,304,006 of record CBDESY010000004.1, read on the forward strand.
AGCAGCACGGCTCTTGGGAGCAGCACGACAGCAAAGAGATGGTCGTACGGTCTGACTACTACCCGGGAGATGAGTGGTTCGAATTGAGTGGTACCCGTGGCATCATCTGGGTGAATCGCTGCACTGCAAAGCTGCTCTACGATACCCCGCCACTCGTGTATTACGTCGACGGCGAGATGCACCGCGTTGGCGAAGACGAGATCAACGCTGATTGGGGTGATTCATTCAAACGATGCACATACGAGTTCATCAACTGCATTCTCAACGGTGGTCAACCCAACATGACGGCTGCCGATTCGAGAGAGACCTACAGATTCGCCCGCGCTAGCCAACTAGCCGCGCGCGAAAACCGACCAGTTTCGCTGGATGAAGTGCGGGATTGACGGTATCACAACAGCAGCTCGTTCAAACGACGCTCGGACATTGAACAGTAATCGGCTGAGACATCAATCCCGAGATAATGTCGTCCGCTCTTCTTTGCCGATACAGGCACGGTTCCTACACCTGCAAACGGGTCCAACACGTAATCGCCTCGAAAGCTGAAGAGTTTCAACACTCGAGTAGCCAATTCTTCCGGAAACATTGCAGGATGACCGTATTCCCGCATGTTGCGTTCTGGCGCGATGCTCCACTTGGCATTGACCCACTGCTTGAACTCTTCAGCATCAATGTCAGCATTTGACCTGTCGCCGTTGGTCTTGAGCGAACCTTTGCAGAAGACTTCGATGAACTCCCAGGTGTACTTGAGGTACGGGCTGCTAGGGCTTTTCCAACTTCCCCAAGCGGTGTACTTGCAGTTGTAGTTGTTCTTTTCCCACAAGATTTCACCCTTCCACATCAACCGACGTTCCATGAAGAAGTTACTGATGATGTGATGGCTTGGAATGTAATCAGAGAATAGGGGTTGAATATTCACCGCTATTCTCCCGCCAAACTTCAGCACGCGGATGCATTCATCGAAGATCTGGAACAGCTTTTCAAAGTAGTCATCCCATCGTTGATCGTCTTGCCCATCCGAGTAGTCAAGTCCGAAGTTGTACGGCGGCGATGTGAAGATCAAGTCAACGCAGTTGTCGGGAAGTCTCGACAAAACCTCGATGCTGTCGCCGCATATCACTCTGTCGAGATACTCGGACGGTGGTGCATTGCGGATCCTATCGAAGTCATGATCGTTGGCGTAGTAGTGCCTACCACGTCTTTGCTCCTTAGCACGGCGATCTTTAACCTTGCGTTCTTGGTTGTAGTCGACGTAGTTGCGTTTGCTACCCTGTAATCCGTAACTCTTGATCGATTCAACGGCTTCCAGCGCAGATTTCAAATGACTGCCGTGTCCATTGACCGATTCTAGGGATGTAAATTGAGCCACTACGGAGCGGAGGTGCTGAATATTTGCTTTACGAAGCTTGAGGGCAACCATATCGCCTTCGATCTCGATGTACAGCTCATCTCTATCGAATTGTCGGTTGAAACGCCTGATCTGTTCACGCGTCCCTTCTGATAGGCCGTTCGATACGGGCATAGGGATTGTCTTGTAAATCAGATCCAATGTTCTCGTTCTCTCGCTCATGGATGTGAACGGGTACCGGCTGTCGGTCGACGCTGATGATGGGAGTCGCGTTACCGGATGCCAGACATCATTTCAATCATTCATATCACAGTTCAGACAATGCTCACTCTAAACACGCAAACTGCAGATCGTCTGAAACGCCAAAGCCGCCGGTTGGAGGTCAACCGACGGCTTAGCGCAAGGAGGTTGAACGTTCGATCTGATTCGATTTTGGATCAGCCGATCAGGCACCGTAGTTGATGTTGGATGAAGTATTAGATGCACCGTCAGCATCTTTGCTGAAGTCGAATTTCCATCCACTGCGTCCCCCATGCCCGAACTTGCCCCACTTGCCGCCGCGTGTGGACATCATATCGTCAAGTGCTTCTGGGCGTGAATCCCACCACTCTGACAGCGCGTCTGCATCGGCTTGAGTGATGATGCCTTGATCTACCAAGTAGTCGGTCTTTTCGCTTGACCCATACCACATCATGCCTCCGTGTCCGAAATGCCCGTGTCCCCATCCGTGCTTGAAACCTCGAACATCGTCTGTGAAGCTGAACTCGATATCGGGTTTCGCATCTTGCCATGCTCGAATGGCGTCGGCATCTTCTTGAGTCAGCGTGCCATTCTCTACCAGTTCGGCAAATTTCGCATCTAATCGTTCATCGTGCATCGCATCCTTGGCCTGTTGCATGGCATTTTCGACATCATCTGATGAAATGCCCAGAATCTCAGCCACGCGTTCCGCGAAAGTCTTGGTTCCACTGCCATCGTCGTTGGATTGCGCGGCGATTATCCCGGCAAAAGCACCGATCAGCGCGACCGCAGAAACGGCGATTCCTACAAGTAGTATGCTAATTCTCTTCTTCATTGCTTAGGTTTCCTACCTTCTAGTCCCATCTTGGGGATCCTGTGTTGCAGCCGATGCAATTTCCTTCGACCACGCATATATTTCTAGGCTTCAATATTGAACATCATCTCGAGAAATCTTGAAGATGGTGTGAAGAAGACGCATCATTTCTATCATCCACATCACCGTTCAGACGACACATCATCCTTATCTCGCTAGTTCGCCATATAGTCTTAACCATAGAAACATCCACTAGACAAGCGTCGTTGCGTTGCACGGACGCGTTCCAATTACGAGGAGAAAAATGACGGTTACAATCGATTTTTCGGGGAAAAAAGGCGTCGTGTTCGGTGTAGCGAACCAACGTAGCATCGCTTGGGCGATATCGGAGAGGCTTATCGAAGCGGGTGCGGAGTTGGCCTTCACGTATCTGAACGAACGATTGCTCGGTCCAGTTTCCAAGACCGTATCGGCGATAGATGATCCGATATTGATCGAGTGCGATGCTACCGACGATGGAGACGTTCAATCGGTTTACGATCAGGTTAGCAATAGATGGGGCGGTATCGACTTCGTAGTTCATTCTGTAGCGTATGCAGAGCGGGATGATTTGGGCGGCGATTTCTCTTCGACTGGACGGCAGGGCTTCCGAACTGCGTTGGAGACGAGCGCCTATACGTTGATGCCGGTAGTGTCCCGTGCGGTACCTCTGATGTCTAACGGCGGAGCTGCGTTGACCATGACGTTTGATGCATCGCAACGCGTATACCCTGGCTACAACATCATGGGCACTGCAAAGGCGGCACTAGAAAATGAGGTACGACAGCTCGCGTCCGAGTTCGGTGAGCGCAACGTGCGGGTCAACGCCATATCGGCAGGTCCGTTGCCGACTCTAGCCGCGCGGAGCATTCCTGGCTTCCGCGACATGACGCGGGCGCATCGTGATCGTTCGCCGCTCAAACGTAACATCACGCACCGTGAAGTCGCCGATACTGCCCTCTTCCTCTTGAGCGACATGTCTAGCGGCATCACCGGAGCCATAATCCCTGTAGACGCAGGCTACGGAATCATCGCGCTTTGATTTGAATCGCATGGCATCTGGTGAAGCTGTTTTTCGCCAAGTTGCAAATGCCAAATCACGGATCGATCTAACCTGTAGCCAACAGTAACTACTCACCTGACAGAACCTCTGAAATGACGACACCCGGTATTCGTCAACAAGAACGCATCGTGAATGTGGAACTTGCGCGACTCTTGCGTGAACGTTGCAGCCTCGACGCTCAAGCCGAAGTCATCATCGATGGTCGTCAACCCGATGTGTTGATAGTTCGGGAAGATGGAATTGCAGTCATCATCGAATCGGAATTCGTGCCTGCTCGCAGCGTCAACGATGATGCACTGTCAAAGCTCGGGTTACCAGTTAACGGTCGACCGACCGGCGTCACTTTCGCAGTTCGACTGCCGGGAGACCTGCGAAACGTCGACCAAGAGCATCTGCTCGAGCGCGTTGCACAGGCAAAACTCAGGTGGCAAGAATGGTACTCCGATGGGACAAGTAGCACCACAATCAGCGGTTCATACGACGACTTATGTGAACACATCAGGCGTGTTACACCGAAAGCTGATGTAGTAACGGATGCGGTAAGCGAGTTGGAGCGAGGAGCTACCCTCGCTGGATCTGTTCTCTGGTCGAATGATGCGAACATGCAACGCGTTGCCGCGGTTTTCGACCGCGCACCTGCACCGGAAGTGGCGAACATGGCAGGGCTGATGGTGATAAACGCTATGGTGTTTCAGGATCGACTGTCAAACGCATCAGTTGACACACCCCCGCTGCCTCAGAAGGCAAACAATGATTCCAATTTGCTAGTTGAATTCGCAACCGCTTGGCATGAGATTCTGAAGGAAGATTATTGGCCTATATTTAGAACTGCTTACGATGTGTTGCATGCTCTATCAAGTGAATTAGGTCATACATTTTCGCAGACCTGCCTCGAATCTGCACACCGCATAATCTCCAAACGCGTGATCGGTAGGCACGACCTGGCAGGCCAAGTATTCAACCGCTTAGTTGCCGACCGCAAGTTCTTGGCCGCCAACTACACCACAATTCCAATGGCTACCATGCTCGCAGGATTGGCTTTGGAAAAAAAGATGTGGAATGAAATCGATTGGGACGATCTTGAATCGCTTCGGAAATTCGTCGTTTTAGATCCAGCGTGCGGCACCGGCACATTGCTAATGGCGGCATACCGCGAAGTCGTACGTAATCATCGGTCGACGGTGAGCAAGAATTCACAGGAAGAAGGCGCATTGCATCGGGAGCTGATCGAAACGTCGTTCCATGGTGCCGATGTGGTGGACGCGGCGATCCACATGACCGCCGCAACATTGGCATCGATGATGGTTGCGGTTAAGTTCGACAAGATGAATCTGCACGTGTTTCCGCTGGAAGTAGATGAGATCGACGGACCGCGAATCGGTTCGTTGGATTGGATGGAAAGTGATCAGATAAGAGCTTTGTTTTCGGGTGCTGCCGAACAGGTTGGGGCGTTGAGAGGCATCACTTCGACTACTTTGAAACGTCCCGAACCCAAGTTGGTCATCGCAAATCCTCCCTATCGTAGACACAACAGCTCCACTGGGGAAGGCGATTCCAACACCCGCGTGTTTGGACATAAAGACGTAGGCAGCGAACGCAAACTCGCAGAGCGTCTTTCTAAACTACTTTCTGGCAAACCCGGAAATCAGATTGCAGGGTTGGGCTCCGCGTTCATCTGCCTTGCCGATTCATTGTTGCAATCTGACGGTCGTTTGGCTTTCGTATTGCCCGCGAGCAGCTTGTCTGGAACCTCTTGGGCAAAGATACGGCAAATGCTCACCGATCGATACCAAGTCGAGTACGTAGTATCTAGCCACGATCCTCATACGCCTTCGATGTCTTTCGATACCCACATCAACGAAGTTCTACTGATCGCGAGGAAATTGCGCGAAGACGAAGATCCAACATCTCGTGCATCGTTCGTGAATCTGTGGCGACATCCCAAAACCGAGAACGAAGCGATTTCATTGGTCGGTTCGATACATAGAGGTCCGGCTACTCCACACCGGATCGATGGTCCGCCTGTAGGCGGGACGCCGATTTTTTTGGGCAATGATCAATGGGGTGAGATCGTCGATTCGCCGTTGAGCAGTGCGCCTTGGTTGGGAAGCCGTTGGATGAACGCGGCGTGCGGCCAGTACGCATATTCACTCATGCGTGGTGAACTCTGGGATGCGAATGGCATATCCAAGGTTGCGGACATGCCTGTATGTGCACTGGATGAGGTCGCGCTGATCAGTGCATATCACTTGCAAGTGAAGGGAAGTTCGGGGGAATTCGACATCTATGATGGTCATCTAACTACTGCACAGTTCCCATCACTTTGGCATCACTCTGAGAGGATACACCGAAGCATTACAAATACACCGAACGCGAGGTTGGTGCCTAAACTAGGTTCGGCGTACGGTCGCGTTTGGGAGGGGTCTGGGAACTTGCACGTAACACCGGACATTAGATATACCTCTCAACGAATACATGCCGCTTACACTTTGACGAACGTACTCGGTACTCGTTCATGGCATACCGTTCAGCCCGCGGTATCGTCTGAAGCCAACTCAAACGGTGGCATATTTCCTCTCGCGCTTTGGTTCAATTCAACTTTGGGGATGTTTTGTCACGCGATGCATTCGAACCGATCTCAAACTGGAAGAGGATTGGGCAGTCGGACAATGCTGAAAACGCTTCCGACACTTGACGTTCGCCAACTAGCCGATTGGCAGTTGGATGCTGCCGAGAGCGTCTTCCAAGATGTACGTGACGTCAAGTTTGAGCCGTTTTACAGATGCGACATCGACCCGAATCGCATCGAACTCGATGAACGGTTGGTGCGAGAGGTGCTAGGACTCTCGGATCAATCTGTCAACGCGGTATCACGCATCAGAACGTTGCTAGCTTCAGAGCCGTCGATCTACGGGAACAAAACCCCGGCGGTGCGTTGATGGCCCCTACTCACCTTGAGATACTGCACAGTTTCGCTAAACCGCCTCACGCCAAAGCACACGTATCCGATGGCTTCCTAACTCTCCAACTCAGCGTCGAAAACCCGTCGATACTCTTGCAACTTCTCGTGTAACCAGTCCACCATCGCGTCCCAATTGTCACGATCATATCCATCAAAGTCCTCCCTTTGGTCGCACAACGGGTCATCAACGGCTTCGATACCAAGCTCTTTGTGGACGCCTCGCTGGATAACCCAGTCTGACATCTCTTCTGATGAAATTTTGTAGGGATCGAAGAATATCCTTACAAAATTTCCTGCCAACCCCAGCGATATTCTAGGTCCGTCAGGGTGATTAGGGTGGGGTGGGGCCCAAGAACTACTAGCCATATAATTGGCGGGCATCCCGTCTTTTGGATGTCTCTGGCTGTAGTGCGTCCAAAAATCACGACGGACTTTCGACAATTCTGATTGAATGCCAGAACTGCGGTTGATTTCCCGCACCTCACGTTCCCAGTTGTTGGGTTTTTCTACGATTTCGAATAGCGGTACAAGCGGCGAATCGGCGATCTGAACCACGCGGAGTTGAGCAGCGAAAAACGCAAACCTCTCATCGGTGTGGTCGTTAAGCCAACGTATCGCCGAGAGATGCGGTTCAGCGAAGCCGCGCGCGATCCAAACTACGATCCGAGCGTCAAGACCTGCTATATAGGTGAGTATTTGACCGATATGAGAATGGTCTGACCACTCTAATTGATTTTCGATCAGTACCCGTGTATCGGTTTGCAAATCACGGGCCAAGATGTCAGCCCAGTACTGACCAACAGCCACTTCCGTCCCCTCAAGTTCCAATTCGATTCCTATCACCTCCGATAGGCGTGACAGGTTTTCGGCAAGCCAGGGAGTGAAGTTAGTGGACTCATTAGGCCAGGCATCGCGAAGCTCAACATCGACCAGCGTGCCAAAATAAGGCTTGGCATTTGCTTCATTCATCGTCTATTCGTCATCACAACCTAATGCTGGCTGTACGGCACGCCTTGTAGCAGTCCAGCGTCGTGCATGGCGTCCCACTCGTTGAGGAAGGTAGTGTTCCACTCTTCGGTGAGTTTGGATTGCAGCATGTCTTGGAAGATGGGCCAGAACACGATGATTCCGTCGGCGCCGTCTCGCAAAGCCGCTTCAGCCGTTTCTTTGGATCGCACGAGAGCTGCAGTGATGTAAGGACGTTGAGCCCAATCGACGAAGATATCGCGCAGGTCGCGTATGAGAGCAGTGGGGTCGCCTGAAACGTCGCGGTACGGCTCGCAGAAGGGCAACACGTGAGTTACACCGGCTTGGGCTACCGCAACTGCTTGATTGATGGTGAAAACAGTGGTGCAGAACGTCTCTACGCCAGCTTTCTTCAGCTCTGCGAACGCTCCCAGCGCGTGCACCGTGCAGGGAATTTTGAGGATCACGCGGTCAGACATCTTGGTGAACACTTCGCCAACATCTAACAGCTCTTGCGTTGAATGTCCGTCGATCTCAACTGCAACCTTCTTGTCGGTGATGTCGAGATAGCGTTGGATCACGTCTGTCATCTGACCGTATTTTTGGACCATTTCATTCAGCACGACGGTGTTGGTGACGATTCCTGCGGCACCGCGCTGCATCCAAGGTTTCAAGTCTTCAGGGTCGCCAGCGAGCCATACTGCGGGGCCTGAAGCTTGAGCTCGGTTCACTTCTGCGGCTCCTATCGACATCAAGGCTGAGTCTGCTACACCGTTGGTCGAATGAGTTGTCTGCTGCATTTTGGTTCTCCAGAATTAGGAAACCACTGAACAAGTCGTTGTTGTAACGGAATTCGTAACGTCGGTTCCCGAACCGCCAATTTATCAGAGGTTTCTTAGTTTCGTCGGGGTCTTTTGAGGGTACCTTGGTCTTGTGTGCTTATTTGAAGTGTAAATGTAAATTGCCCATCCCGAACGGAATTAAATCTACCCAAACATTTTTGTGTCATCATTCAAAGCAATGAATCCTGATTCATAAGATTCGCCGACCTCACATAGTGAGCGCCTCTCTTGCTCCCACGCACCTCAATCAAGCCCTCTTTGCGCATCTCCATCGTCAATCGAAGGACCTCGCTTCTTGAATATCCCGTAATGTCCCTGATTCGCGTATTGGTAATGGATCCTTCATCGGTGATAACAGATAGAACAATCGAACGAGCGTCGTCACGGTCTCTTGTTCTCGTTATTGCGACTGGATCGTGCTCCTTCCATTCGGCAAAGGAGGCACCTAACCTATAAGTGGCACCTCTACCTCGTCCACTCACCACCAGATACCCCCTTAGTCGGAGCGAAACGAGAAGGTCTGAAGCCTCTTGGTCCGTGAGTTGCAACACCTCGGCAGCTGACCAACGATCATGCTCTCCTCGAGTAATCGCGCTGCGCAGCACTATGAGATCATCACGGGAGAGCTCATCACCGCGTCTCGTCGATTCTGCCACATGTTTCTCACTGCGCTAGCAACGAAGGGTACTCATCGCCGCATCGGACACAGGAATGAAACAAGAATACCGCCCCTGACGGTGCAGCCAGAGGCGGTAAATCTCTCTACTCGGTTACGCGCTGCTTAGGCGTCGTAGCTGAGGTAGAACTCGTATGGGTGCGGGCGCAGGCGTATCGCATCTACTTCCGTTTCGCGTTTGAAGTCGATGTAGGCTTCCAGCAGGTCTTCAGTGAACACGCCGCCTTTAGTCAGGAATTCATGGTCTTCTTCCAAGGCGGTAAGGGCCTGATCAAGTGTGCCCGGGACCATGTTCAGCTCTTTGGGATCGAAGGAGTAAAGGTCGCCCTCGATCGGATCGCCCGGGCTCGCGCCAGATTCGATGCCATCCAAACCGGCCATCAGCATCGCCGAAAAAGCGAAGTACGGGTTGCATGACGGGTCCGGAGGTCGGAACTCAACGCGCTTAGCAGCCGGGTTGTCGAAGTACATCGCAATGCGAGCAGCGGCGGAACGGTTACGTGCTGATAGTGCCAGGATGGTCGGCGCCTCGTAGCCCGGTACCAGACGTTTGTATGAGTTGCTGCTTGGCGCCACGATAGCCATCAGAGCAGCACCGTGCTTCACAAGTCCGCCGATATAGTTGAGCGCCAGTTGGCTCAATCCAGCGTAACCAGTGCCGGCGAACATGGGGATGCCGTCTTTCCAAATCGACTGATGCGTGTGCATACCAGAGCCGTTGTCTTCAAACAGAGGCTTCGGCATGAATGTGGCAGTCTTGCCGTGTTTCAACGCCGTGTTCTTGACACAATATTTGTACGCCATCACGCGGTCGGCGGTCGTGACGAGCGGGCCGTACTTGAAATTGATTTCGCCCTGGCCTGCAGTTGCGACTTCGTGGTGGTGACGCTCAACTTCGATGCCGAAATTCTCCATATATTCGCAAGCCTCAGACCGGATTGCCGTCTGAGTGTCGAGCGGAGAGGCTGGGAAATAACCGTGCTTGTACCGAATTTTGTAGCCGAGGTTTGGTCCCTCGCCTGACAGATCCGTAGCGTTGCCGGAGTTCCAGATCGCCTCTTCAGAATCGACTTCGTAGTGCGCCGAGTTCGATGCTCCGCCGTATGAGACGCTGTCAAAGATGAAGAACTCGGCCTCGGGTCCCCAATATGAAGTGTCGCCCACACCAGTGGAGAGCAGATATTCCTCAGCGCGCTTGGCGACGTGCCTTGGGCTGCGCTGGTAGTCCTGCATCGTGATGGGATCTCGGACATCCGCGATCACCGATATCGTATTCGGTAGGAAAGGGTCCACTGCAACTGTTGCAGGATCCGGAACCAGCAACATATCAGATTCATCGATGGTCTGAAATGCGCGGATGCTGGAACCATCGAACCCCACGCCATGGTCGAACATCGTGTCATCGACTTGTGACTTGGGGAAGCTCATGTGTTGCCAAGTGCCTGGGACATCGACGAACTTGATGTCGATCCAAGTTGCGCCGTTTTCGTCCATCATTTTGAGCACACTATCGGCTGTTGCCATATTGTTTTCTCTCCTAAATCTCTAGCGATTTTCTTGGTGCGACTGTACACCATCCGAGTTAACCGTACAGAATACTCAACACATGTTTCATAATTGTTACATCAGATTTCCAACGATGAAGAGCCCTGCCGTCGGGTAACATTAACATCTTGATTGCGTTTCCATCGCTGTGAATGCAAAGTGAACACCCAACATCTACAAGCCGTCAAGATGGGAGCTTCCGCGGTCGACGACTGGCGAGCGGAAAACCCGGCAGACCGTCTCGATCTGTCGGGCGTCGACCTCACAGGCATGGATTTCTCGGGCTGGAACCTCTCAAGGGCGATTCTCGACAACGCGAACCTGCGCGGTGTTTGCCTAAGCGGTGCCGACCTGTCAGAAGCATGGGTACGACGCGCAAACTTGAGCGGTGCCGACTTGAGCAAAGCATCATTGTTTCGTACCAGCTTGGCGAGTGCCGATTTGAGGGGGGCGAACCTCAGCAACACCAATATGTATCGATGCATACTCAGAGACGCGCTCATTGATGACAGCACTAACCTTGAAGGAGCATGGACCGCAAAGGTGATCTGGCCAGATACCCGCTGAAACCTGGGTCATCGTGATTCAGACTGAAACTGAGAAGGAGCAACGATATGCAGATCGTCGATTTTGGGAAAACAGGCTATCAAGTGTCGCGCCTTGGCGCTGGTTTAGCAGAGATCGGAATGGAACTGGATCTCGCCGACATTGAGCAGGCAGGAAAAGTCCTTAACAATGCGCTTGACATGGGCATCAACTTTCTTGATACCGCTGCCAGCTACGACATCTCCGAAGAGCTGATCGGAAGAACCGTCTCTCATCGACGCGATGAATTCGTGCTCGCAACCAAAGCTGGACAGGCAGTTGGCGAAGGGTTAGACGGCGAAAGTTGGACCTATGAAACAGTGCGCGACTCTATTGACCGTAGCCTGCGTCGATTGAATACGGAATACGTCGACGTTGTTCAATTGCACTCCTGCGGTATTCCCATTCTCGAAAAGGGCGACGTCATTCGCGCGCTGGAAGAGGCTCGCGACGCTGGCAAGACTCGCCTGATAGGATATTCGGGCGATAACGAAGCGGCGCATTGGGCAATCGATTCTGGCATCTTCGATACCCTGCAAACCAGTTTCAACTTAGTCGAGCAACGGGCGTACACTACGGGATTGCTGGAGAAGTGTGGTGCGGCCGGCATCGGCGTCATCATTAAGCGTCCGATCGCCGGGGCTACATGGGGAATGGCGAAGTCGGGAGCGTCTAATTCCCGACGCAGTTACGACGACACCTACTTGCAACGATCCATAAAGGTGCAATCGCTCGGCCATGTAGATGGCGAGCCTGAGGACCCGATAGTCGCCGCCATGGGTTTCACACTCGCGCACCCCGAGGCGCACGTCGCCATTATCGGCACCAAGAACCCGCGCCACATGGCATCCAACATCGACACCCTAGATGCTGCACTGCGTATCGAGCCGCAATTCGTTAACGCCATGCATGATCGCTTCACCGAACTCGATGACGACTGGCGTCAACTAACTTAGAGTTACCTGAACTGTGAAGATCGAACGCATCGAAATCCACCCGCTAATTGGCAAATTGGCCCAACCATTCGGCTGGTCGCAACGCTGGACGCATGAACGGGCTACACAAGTGGTTCGGATCATTGCCGACAATGGCGCCTATGGTTGGGGAGAAACTGGGGTTGCCCCGGAAGCATTGTCCGAAGCTGCTGAAATGCTTATCGGAGATAATCCGGAACGCATCGGCGCCATCTGGCAGTCTATCGTCAACAGCCGTTATCAAGGCGGCGGATACGCGGGGCCGGCCTCTAACGTTGCCAGCGCCATCGATATGGCACTTTACGACCTCGTAGGCCGCGCCCGCGAGCTACCGGTGTACGCGCTGCTCGGTGGGAAGGTGCGTGATCGTATCTGCACCTACGCCACTGGCTTGTACTACGTCCCCTCCGATCTGGAAGATAAGACATGGTCAGATTTCTTGGAAGAAGCTCAGGGCTATGCGGATGACGGCTTTACCGGGATGAAGATGAAGATCGGTGGTTTGAACGTGCGTGAAGACATCGACCGAGTCCACGCGCTTCGGCGACAACTCGGAGATGATATCCGTATCATGGTCGACGCTAACGAGGCGTACGATCCGATGACTGCGCTACAAGTTGCACATCAGATTGCGGATGCCGATGTGACGTGGTTTGAAGAGCCGTGTTCCTCGCGCGCCGATGAAGACAATCTGCTAGTGACCAGCAGTTCGCCGGTACCCACATCTGGCGGCGAATCTGCAAGTACCAGACGCGATGTCGCACGGCTACTGTCGAAGCGGATATTCGACATCATTCAACCCGAGATCGTCAACGTTGGTGGGATATCTGAGTTGAAACTGTCAGCATCGATGGCGGAGGCCTGCAATGTCCGATTTGTACCGCACTTCTGGAACACCGGCATCAGTTTCGCCGCAATCCTGCACACTTTGGCGACCGTAGCACAGTCGCCACCGGCGCACCCCAAAGAGCCTTACGTGAACGAGCCAGTAACCGAGTTCGACCAGACACCGCACCCTATACGCGCGTCGCTGACCGATCCAATCTTCAAACAGACAGATAGCCACGTCGCAGTTCCGGACCGACCAGGATTAGGTATAGAGATCGACGAAGATGCTTTGAATCATTTCCGCCAGGGTCACCCAGTGATAGTCGCTTAGGTTTGTCTACCGCGCTAGAAGTTTAGGTTGCACAAGTGCACTGAGCGTACCGGCGCCTTGCACCGGCGTTGCCATTCCCGTATCTACTAGCGCCACTGCGCCAGTTTTAAGGCTCGTAGCTCCCAAACGGTTAGCTCCGATCAGAAATGCGGGTAGAAAAGAGAACGTCGGGTCGTGTCCGACGATGGCGTAAGTGCCTGAAACATCGAGCGTTCCGAGTAGTTCAAGTGCTTCATCAATACCGCAATGTGCCGAAAGACGCTCATCGATTATTGGCCCGCTCCATCCCGACTTTTCACATAGGATCTCAGCGGTGCGCAAGGCTCTAGCGTAAGGGCTAGAGATCACCCGGACATTATCTGAAGCAGCGACCAATGTTTTGATGGCCGCGACTGATCGCGTGAAACGTCGCTCCCCCTTGTCGGTCAGCGGACGCACACTGTCGTCGGGCCAGCGTCGCGGATTCGGATCGTGGGCTTTTCCGTGTCTTACAATTAGCAGTTTCATCGCAATGCAATCCAGAGATTTCGACGTAGACGTTTTGTTATGTTAACGGCAATCGCGACTCAAGCCCATTGCTTGGGCAATGTTTGGCGCGAATCGGTTTTGGACTATAACAGACAGCCTGCATCTAGTGCGTTCGAGATATAAAAATCTTGCTTCGGTCTCTTCTTATGATCGTGTCAGGTTTCGCAGCACGATGCGTGCCTTCGTCTTTGTGATCGTGGTCGCCGGGTTGTTGGCGATAAGCATTGCGGCAACATCTTTGCATCGTCATGAAGTGGTGCTGCTAGGTCAAAGCTCAGGGAGCGCAAGTTGTGCTGACGCTCCAGCAGCTCCACGAGATGTTGAGGTGTGGGAGCACGATTCAGGCATCTTGGTGCAGTGGGAAACCTGTCCCGATCACTATTACCAAATCAGATGGCGCTTAGCGTCTGAAGACCTGGCGGATCCGATCGATTGGCCCAACACCACTTCAGTTCGTGGCGGGGAGTTCGATATCCCCGACCTTCAAAACGGGCGTCGGTATATCGTGCAGCTGCGTCCGGTTCACATCGCAAACGATCGCCGAGACAGCGGGCGATGGATTGAGGAGCAGTTTGCGACGCCACGGCGATGCAGTGATCTACCTGAGATACCTTCCGACATCGTAGTTCGGCCTGGCGATTCTAGGCTTACAGTCTCATGGAGTCGATGTGTTGGCAGCCGCTCCGAGATCCGTTGGCGAACTGCTGGCAGCCGCAGTGGAAGCCGCTGGCAAAACTCCGCCATAGTTGGAAGCGACGATTCCTTCGTCATAACTGGACTGGAAAACGGTACCGATTATGACATTCAGCTGCGCTCATTTCTACCCAGCGATGCTGGGATAATTAGCAGCGATGGCGAGCCGTACCGCACCGATTGGAGCGATTCGATCACTTCCGCTCCGACCGCGGCGTGTCCCGACGATGGGCCAGTTGTTCCCGACAATTTCGTTGTAGTTCCCGGCAATGCGAAATTGTTCGTCAGTTGGCGTCCTTGTCCTGACCATGAATACGAGCTCGCGTATCGATTGCAATCGAGTGATCCTAGCTGGCCGTCGGCGAGTGATTGGCGAAATGTAGGAGTAAGCACACACACCATTCAGAGCCTGTTGAATGGTTCCAGATACGAATTGCAGGTGCGTAGCATTCGCGATGGGTCAAGAAGTGATCCAAAGACATACTTTACGAGCCCCAGCGACCCGCCGGCCAACAATCGCTCTCCCACATGGGATTCGGCGCCTGACAGTTTGAGCGTCATTGAAAACCGCCGCTACGACACTCCCATTGCAATCGTCAACGCTGAAGATTCAGATGGTCGTCGCGATCAGATTCGTTACGAACTTGCGCCTGAAGGTTCTCGTCCAAGTATCTTCCCTTTCTCTATCAATGCCGCTACTGGCGAAATCTACATGTATGGCATTCTCGACTACGAGTCGATCGAGGAATATACGCTCATTGTTCGGGCTATCGATCTATCCGGTGTATCGATCTCGCGTGAAATCCGCATCGAGGTAGTTGATGCAGAAGGACCGCCGCCACCAATACTGAGTCGAGTATGTTCGGTGCCATCTGGCGTACAGATTTCGTGGAATCGCAACAACAGCAAATATAGCTATGAACTTCAACGGCGTCCCGACAGATCGGGTGCTGCGGAACCACGATGGATAAATACTCCGATCGCCAGCGAATTGAACATGCCCAGAAATACTGCGTGGGTATTCCGAGTTCGCGCAATAGAGAAATCTACAGGTGAACAGAGCAAATGGTCTTCCGAAGAAGTCGTCTTCGTTGGCGGTGAAGAAAATACAAGCCCGAAATTCCGTAGCGAAACCTTTGCATTCGAACTGCTCGAGGAGCAGCCGGCAGGCGCTCATGTCGGGTATGCGCTGGCGAGAGACGAAGACCGCTACAGTTCGCTCCGTTATCGAATATTCGAGACCACGCCTAAGGATGCGCCGTTTGAAATCGATCCCTTCACCGGCACCATAACCACTACCGGACGTCTGGACTTCGAAGAATTACCGTCTTACACCTTAGTTGTAGGTGCTACCGATCTCTGTGGAGCAAGCGATTACGCGGACGCGATGATTACGGTAATCGACAACCCAGATATAGATGTTGTCCCGCTGGTGCCAAATCCGCCCGCACTAATCGAGAGGTATCAACAGGTAGTCGTAGTTTGGCCTACCAACTTCAAAGACACTTACGATCTTGATTGGCGTGAGTTGGTCGGATCTTACCGAGTGCGTCCCAGAGCCGCGGACGCAACCATGCCAACGGTTGTCGAACTGCCAAAGGCAGACACCGCGTACGCTTTCCGCCTGCGTCGCGTCAATCCGCTTGGAGTTCCCGGAGATTGGTCTGAAGAGTCGATCGTAAATCCCAGCATTTCAGAGCCGCGCATTCCCAGCATCGAGGCACCGCGTCAGGGTCAGGTTCTAGGCGAAATTCAGCGTTTTTTGGACGGCGTCACGCTTCGTGAGGGACAAAGCACACGACTCGGTTTCAACGTCTTTGATATCGAGGGACAATTGGACAACACCCTGTTGCAACGCGACGACATCACAGTTCAATGGCGCGCAACTGGCGGTGAATTTTCAGACGATAGAGACCGCGCACCTTTCTACACCGCGCCAGACCAAGAGGGCCTATTCACCATATCAGCGACCGTAGTGCAACGTCTCAGCGGTGGGATCAAGCAAAGCGATTTCGATATTCCGGTGCACGTGATTGGGGACGCGGGATTGATAAAGCCATTCGTGTCGGACAATGGAGCGCCACGCAACATTGTAGTAGAGGGCACCGAATATGTAACGCTGACCTACTCTGAGGCTAAGGAATATCGTCCTACAGCTGCCACGAAAGCACTTTTCAAGATTCGCCAACACTCGGTGCATGGTTTCGATTGGGTCGGAGTCCATATTGCCCCTAGCGAACCAGCCTCTTCGATCGCCGATCGTCTACCTGACTTTACCTTGTTGGGCAATCTATTCACCGCCCAATTCGTGCATAAGAGCGGACACCCTATCATCAACATGTCTTTTACCAACAACGCTGCACTATGCCTGCCAGTACCGGCCGAGTATACCGATGTGCTAGAAGGGATCAACGTGATGCGTCTCGCACCTGATGGCACTTACGCACCGCTTAGCCTGCCAGTGAGATTCCAACCAAACCCGACTTTCAACGACCCTGCTTTAGTGTGCGGACATTCCGAAGTGTTTGATGGCCAACTATTCCTCGCGATATCCAACAGCGCGCTGCCAACTGCCACTCCGATCCCCACATCGACGCCTGCGCCCACAGAGACACCGGTCGCCACAGAGACACCAGTGCCATCGCCTACGCCACCTGCTCCAACTGCAACGCCGACGCCGGTCCTATCTCCGACCGTCGGCATCAGCATCTCAACTCCAACGTCGACATCCATTCCGACCGCGTCGTCGGAACAGACCACAAGTCAGCCTCCAACTGCAACATCATCGCCAGAACCTACCAGTGTTCCCACAAACACGCCAATGCCAACATCGATGCCGACTGCGCCCCCCACTGAGGTTCCTACAGCGACAGCGATACCTACATCAGC
Source organism: Dehalococcoidia bacterium (assembly GCA_965242765.1). Lineage (GTDB taxonomy): Bacteria > Chloroflexota > Dehalococcoidia > Lucifugimonadales > Lucifugimonadaceae > Bin127. The sequence continues at coordinate 1,321,326 of CBDESY010000004.1, forward strand.
TCCTACAGCTACACCTAGCCCCATGCCTAAAGCTACCGACACGCCGACATCGACACCTACACCTACACCTACATCCACTCATACGCCGACACCATCGGAAGTGATGGCTGCAAACACTCCAACATCTACACCAGTGGCAACTGACACGCCGACTCCAATTCCGGCTACCAGTACGCCGACAGTAGTTCCTGCTGATACCCCGATGTCGGATCCAACCGTCGTTGTAGTTCCAACAGATGAACCATCGGACCAAGAGCAAGATGAGGATACGGAAGGACTGAATCCGTTCTTGATCTTCGCACTGTTGGCGTTCTTGCTGATCGGTTCTGGAATAGTCACATACACGATCATGAGCAATCGGGCGCAGCGAAACGTGGCATCATCCGAAGAGGACAATAGCACCGAACCCGAGGAGCCAGTGATAACTGATACGACAGGTGCGACATCTGATCAGGAAGTCAGCGATGACGATGATGACCGGTACGAAAAGCTGAGAATCGACGCGTAATGCGTTTAGCAATTTGGCAATTTGGGCGCGCCGTAAAGCACAGATTTCGAGGTCGCTGTTTTGCTATGTTTACGCCATCTAGTTTGGACTAAGCGCGGCAATCACTTGTACAGCCCGATGAAATCGATATCCTCAAGCAGATCGTGGCGTGCATCCGCGCGCCATAAACTGCATCGTTTCACCACGCTGAGCGTAATCATGTTTGTCCTATTCGCCGCCACCAGCGCAGGACTGACTTGGTCTGACGCAAATTCGAGCGATATTGCACGTGCGGACCATCTGACACCGCCGAGGAAAATTGCAGTCGCACCCGGCAACGGCAAACTGTTCGTTTCATGGTTTCCAGACGTCGGACATAGCTACGAGCTGCAATGGCGTGTCCGCCATTCGGTGGCGTCCATTTGGAGCTCGGAGCCAGACTTCAGCGGCCATCGGTACGAAATTTCCGGACTTTCAAATGATACTGACTACGACGTTCGGATTAGAAGCTTTACCCGACGCGGTGTTTACAGCGAATGGAGCCGCATCGAGCATGCTGAACCGCTGGACCCGCCTCGCGCGACCAACAACTCACCTGTTTGGGAGTCAACCGAAAACGCGGTCGCGGTAGACGAAAACACCGTGTACGATGTCCCGATAGTTTTCTTCAAAGCTGAAGACCAAGACGTTAGAGATGTCGTCAATTACAAGCTTGTTTCACCAATCCGAGGTCCTTTCGCGATCAATGCTGAAAATGGTGAAGTATATCTCTATGACGCACTTGACTTTGAAGTCCAATCCGAACACACGATATCTGTAGAGGCGAGCGACCTGGCCGGCGCTTCCATCAGGCACGAATTGACGATTCAAGTCAACGACCAGGAAGGTCCAGAGATTCCGATACTGAATCAGGTTTGTGCCGGCAACTCAAGCGCGTTTTTGTCCTGGGACTATTCGAACGAGCTCACTTACGACATCCAATGGCGACGTTTCGACATCCAGGAATATAGTGCTTCAACTGCGACTAATGTGCAAAACATCGATTCCGACCGCCAGATCATAGCGAATCTTGCCAACGGCGTTCGATGGGTCTTTAGAATTCGTGCTGTCGATAAGAATACCGGGGAACAATCGAAATGGTCGGCGGATTACGCCGTTGTGCCATCCATCGTTGAAAATCGGGCCAATGTCCCGCCTAGGTTCAGGCAAAACGAATACTCATTCAACGTTAGAGAAGAAAACGCACCTGGCATTCGCGTCGGAAGCGTGTCTGCTACCGACGAAGACCCTTTCCCGCAAATCAGATACTTCTTCGTCGCGACGCAACCAGCCGACGCTCCTTTTGCCATTGGTGAGACGACGGGCATCATCACCACCACTGAACAGCTGGACTACGAGGAAACGCCCAGCTACAAACTAAACATCGTCGTACGAGACCTTTGCGGGTTGAGCGATGAAGCCGAAGTTACGGTGAACGTCAACAACGCCATCGAAGTAGATCTGCCGACTTTGACACCAAATCCGCCTGCGGTCGCAGTTGGACACAGACAAGTCACAGTCTTGTGGGACAACTTCACCGACCTCATCTATGACCTCGACTGGCGACGGCTCGATGGAGAGTACGACAGCCAACCCAAAGATGCGAACGCATCGTCGCCAAGGATCGTTGATATTGACGATCCGAACTCCCTTTACGCTTTCAGAATAAAGACGCGAAACCTGCTAGGCAATGAGGGGCAGTGGTCAGACGAAACGATCATCACACCCTCGTCAGACGTGCCTACCGTTTTGCCGGTAGCTTCACCAAAACAGGGTCAACTTCTTGGCGATGCCATACCATATCTGGAAAACATCAATCTGCGCAAAGGTCAAGACGCCTTCATCGGTGTGAATCTGTTCAACACCGACGGCGCGCTTGACAACTCACTGATCGAACGCGACGACATATCTATACACTGGTCCGCCTCCATTGGAGAGCTCGATGATACCGATGCGCGTTCTACCCTGTATACCGCACCGCACCAAGCTGGCGACTTTGCAGTGCGCGTCACCGTGACTCAACGCCTCGCTGAAGGTGTGTTGCCAGTACAGTTCAACCTGCGCATTCCCGTTCGCGTCATCGCTCAAGACCAGCAAGTCGAAATCTTAACCAGCAACGAAACATACCCGACCGATATTTCTTTTCTCGGCAACTACTATGCAGTGACAACTTACGAACGCGGGGGGAGTTTCGGAATCACCGACCTGCCAGAAGCATCAATCGAAGTGCCGTCTGTAGCCATCCCGGCTCGCGATTGGATCGGCATACGCCTAAATGTCGGAAGTGATTCCAGTGGGCTGCAGACCAGCATCCGAAGCTTCGATACTGTAGGAAACTGGTACCGGGCAACCTATGTGTCATCAGAGCTGCTACCGATTACCGGACTTCGCTTTACGCCGTATATCGAGGTATGCTTACCCGTGCCTTTAGATACGTCGCAATTCTTGGATGAACTCGAGATCATGTTGCTACTCGATGACGGCACGCAACAGCTGCTCAACTCGCCAATGCGCCATCATAGCGAGCGTCCCAGCGTCATACCGGCCAAAGTCTGTGCAAATGCGTCATCCCTGGATGGCGTCTTCTTCCTCGCAAAACCGGCCGCGCAAGTATCAGGGCCGACTATCATACCGGCTACCGCAACGCCAACTTACACGCCAGAACCGACGACACCCACCAACACTCCTACGCCCACGTATACACCAGCGCCGCCGCCGATACCAACTCCAGTAGTGGTGCCACCTACGCCAACTCCAGTACCCATCGACACTCCCATTCCGTCATCGACGCCGATACCAACTTCTACCCCAGCGCCGACAGACACGCCGACGCCAGCACCGACTGATACTCCGACACCGGAGCCGACCAACACACCAGAACCGACTCCTACGCCTACTTACACGCCGACACCTACGCACACGCCCACTCTCACTCCAGTACCGACAAGTACTCCAGTACCAACCAACACTCCAGTACCGACTCCTACATCTACCAGCACGCCTACTCCGCTACCCACTGCAACTGCGACGTCGACCAGCACGCCGAGTCCCGTTCCAACGGCATCAGCCCCGCCTTTGGAAGAGGATGATGATGGCATCAGTTCTACATTGGTGATGGCGGTTGTTCTGATGATCGGGATCGCGGCCGCGATCGGGATCGGCGCGATGATATATCGTTCTCGCATCGTCCCAACAGAGCCGAGCGGCGAAGGCGTCCAAGGTGGTTCCCCTTCCGATTCGGATCCGGAAGGTACCGATTCATCAGCTGCTGGAAGCGAAAGTGAACAGCAAAAATCGTCAGACGAGTATGAGACGCTGAAACTCGATATCCCGAAGAATCCGTGAGAAAATGGTCGGGGAGCCGGGATTTGAACCCGGGACCTCTTCGTCCCGAACGAAGCGCGCTACCAAGCTGCGCCACTCCCCGACGACACTAATCTCGATTATACGTTGCCGAAACGCGCGAATGAGAGTACCGAAGCGCCAAGCAAACTGACATCATCCCCCAACTCGGTAACCGATACTGGCACTCCGCGCGCCTCGTACTTCGGCAAGGCATAAACTCTAACTGCCTTGATCAGCTCATCCCAACGGTTCTGCAGGCTGTGAACTACGCCGCCACCTACTACGATGCCATCCGGATCGAAAACTGCAAGCAGACTCGCAAGTCCACGTCCGACATTTTCGATCACCTGTTGAACCACCTGCTCTGCTACTGTGTCGCCCAAATCGGCGGCGCTGAAAGTGATGCGAGCATCGATTTCGTCGATCTCACCGCCGGCTAGATCGATGAGCTTGGTGGCACCCGCAGGGTCGGCAACAGCGGCGGCGCGGGCCATGCGACCGATGTTGGGACCAGATGCGTTGCCTTCGAAGCATCCGTGACAACCGACTGCGCAACTCAGGGCTTGGGCATCGCTGCGTACCGTGATATGTCCCACCTCGCCGGCCTGTCCGGTAGAACCGGTCACCATCTCTCCGTTGGCTATGATACCGCCACCGATGCCGGTGCTGATCGTAACGTAAACCAGCGATTGAGCATCCTTGAACGGGCCAAACTTCGTTTCGGCGAGTGCGGCTAAAGTAGCGTCGTGTCCGATGGCAACCGGCAGAGACGTCAACCGCTCCAGATCGGATTTCATCGATTTGCCATGCCATCCAGTAAGGTTCGGCGGATGGTCGTAAGTCCCTGAAGCGGGGTTAATCGGACCGGCTGTAGATACTGCAAGCCCAACAACATTTTCAACATCATCAGCTACTTTGTGGATGAGTTCCGAAAGGTGCAATGCCGCCACATCGATGCCACGCTCCGGCATAGTGGCGTCCCGCGCTTCGCAGACTATCTCGCCGGTACGCGTAACCACAGCTGCTCGAAGCTGCGTACCACCGATATCGGCTGCCGCAGTAAATTCAGAATTGGGGTCGCGGTTGATCATGATGATTGGATGGTATCAAATCATGAAACGCAGCAATTCAATCCAAAATAAGAACATGGACTCTCTCAAATCCCGCGCAATCAACCAACTGCGTAGCAATCTTCGCACCGGGTACGACCCGTACTATCGGCAACGGTTCACATACGTCATGCCGTCGGTCGGACGTTATGAGTGGCAGTGGTTTTGGGATTCATGCTTCCACGCCATCGCACTCTCAAGCCTAGATGTGGAACTCGCCAAGACCGAGTTGAATACGTTATTGATGTCGCAACGCACCGACGGCTTCATCGGACACATCATCTACTGGGGACGCTGGGGCAGCTTTGCCAGCGCAGTATTCGGACAGAGCCGTCCCAACGAATGGCGACGACGCCACTCCGGCATGATACAGCCGCCAGTGTTGGCGCACGCGCTGCTACGCGTCTGGCAAGAATCGGGCGATGCCGACTACCTGATAGCAACACTGCCAAAGGTGCGACGCTACTACGAATGGCTCAGTGCTGAACGCGATCCCGACAATGAGGGACTGATCGGCGTGATATCTCCTTATGAGTGCGGTCTCGACAACTCGCCAGCGTACGACGCCGAACTGGGACTTCACCATCCCGGACGTCGCGCATTGCTTCTGACGAACTGGCGATTGGACTGGCACAATTCGCTGTTCGGACGCGGCCACAGCTTCGCAGACCTGCGCCGACGCAATCGCTTCATCATGATCGACCCGTTTATGAACGCGGTATATGCCGACGGATGGGACGCGATATCAGAGATGCACACCGCGCTCGACCAACATGAAGATGCCGAAACCGCACGCATGAAGCGGGATCAAACTGTTGACGCGCTAAACGCGCACTGCTGGGACGAATCATCGGGGCGTTGGCTATACCTGCGCTCTTCAGAGCGGATACCCGATCACACCCTCGCCGTCGGCGCTATATTCCCTCTCATAATAGCGAGCCAAGAGCCATCGAAAGTTGACGAAGCTGTGAATCGACATCTCTTGAATGAATCCGAGTTTTGGACTCTATATCCCGTGCCAAGCGTCGCCGTATCAGAGCCGACGTTCGATCCTGATGGCGAATCTACGATCTGGCGTGGACCCGTCTGCATGAACCTGAACTGGCTGCTTGCCAGAGGCTTGCGACGACACGGTTTCAACCAAGCAGCATCTGAAATCGAGACGAAATCGATCGATATGGCATCCCGCGACTTCCGCGAGTTTTACTCTCCATTAACTGGACGCGGACTGCGCGGCACCGATTTCGGCTGGGCAACAGCAGCAGTGGATATGGGGTTGGGATAGTGTGCCAAGATCACCCATCACTCCTCGGAGAAACACTCGGTAGAATCTTGGAGTGCCGCTTCTAGAGCCGTCAATGCCGCTTCACGCCCTTGCGCGTATACGGCACCGTCGATCTTGCCGGTGATGCACAATGCCGCCGAATCGGAAATGCTGTCAGCAGCTTCAGGAATGCCGGGCAGCTGGAGACCGCACTTCGCAGACGTATTCAACAACGTCACGAGGTCGCCCGCTTTGGTATCGCTCGGAGCGCCTAATTCACTGAACGCTCGAAGAGAAGATTCGGCAGGATCATCGGAGTTGTCAAGCTCTGCTAGAACACACGATAAATCTGCAGTAGACAAATCACCGACGCTACTCGGCAAGGCCAAGAAATCGGCATCTGCATCGCAATCGTTGTAAGCCGTCACGACGTCGAGATGTTCTTGCACGGTCGGCACCCAAATGCGGTCCAGCAACACCTGTCCGAAACGAGTTTCGCCTAGTTTATCTGCGACACAAGTCACCGATGTTTTTGTCATTGTGATGCCGTTGCTCAGCTCATATCCATCTTCGCCAGCACGACAGCTGACGTCAGCGATCATGAATGCGGTGAAGTTGGTGTAGAACACCTTCATAGCATCGGTATCAGACACGTTCGGCTGCTCAATCGGAGCAAAATACTGGTCTGCGCCAAGCTCGCCGACCATGCATTCTTGCACATCGATAAACGTTATTCCCGCTTCAGCCGGCTCCCTGCCGGGTTGATTCCCGTATAGGGCCTCTTCAAACTCCAAGCGCTCATCAGCATCAAGGCAGAAGTGGGAAGAAATCCACTCTTCAGAGACTGTGCCATCGTCGAAAATCCCGAACAGCGGCTTCAACGTCGGCGATTCCAACTCTGCACCTATACAAGAGATCGTCTCTTCTGAAAGATTCGAGTTGATGATCAAAATTCGCCCTGCTGCCACGTTCCTAGTCGTGCTGTCACTCATACACTCATCGAACTGATCGATTATCTGCACGCTAGGGCGTTGTTGCCCGGAGAATACGCTCTCAACGTTTTCGATACTGCCTGCGTATGCGGTCATGCAGGTGATTTCACCTTTTGGCATAGCTGCCAAAAATCCCTGCACATCCTGAACATAGTCGATGACTATCGGCTCATACGCTGCACCTTCAGCATCATACTCCGCGGCTTCAGCAGTCGCCTGCAACAGGAGATCATCGGCGGTTTGAGTAGCCATGGCATTCGCGACATCGGGGTCGGTTCCGCCGATCAAAATGACGTCGAAAGTAAGCGTCGCATTGGCCGGTATAACGGGCGGCGAGCCGTTCACGCCGTATGCCAAATCGGGAGGTATCACTACGCGGCGCCGCTCGCCGACCTTCATCTGTGTAATTGTCATCTGCCAGCCCGGGATCACCGCGTTGACTGGAAACACCGTCGGCTCTGAACGTGTATATGAGCTATCGAATATGCAACCGTCATCCAGCCAACCGGTGTACTGAACATCGACGTCCCAGGTGAGTTTCGGCTTCTCGCCATCGCCCTCTTTTATCGTCACGAACTCCAGACCGTTTGGGTCCGTTGAAAAATCGGCTTCATCAACATCGTCCAACTGAGGCGCGTTAGGCGGGTAAGCATTGTTCAAACAGGTGGATCCCCAACCTTCGAAAGCGGTTGCCAAAACATCTTCGCTCGTAATCTCCCCGTTCGTCGCAGCTTCACTCGTCGCAGTAGCCGCTAAAGAGGCGGGATCGCGCGGCGTGGCGGGAGTATTCGTAGATTCTGCAGTTGGCGCAGAAGTGGTGGTTTGAACGGGTGATGGCGACGCGACGGCTAGCGTCGGAGTAGCGTCCTCTTCATCCCCAGAACATGCGACACCTAACATGAGTATCGCTGTCGGGATGACGACCATAGCCATCAACCGCAAACTTATCGATCTTAGGTGAAGCTTAGTTTGAAATAGTGCGATGCGCGATAGTTCGATGTTTGACAATGGGATGCGCCTGAAAGTGTTCGGTTCGGATTATGGCGCTCAGGGTCTATCAGCACCAAGACATGAACGCGCGCTTGCCAAATTATACAAAATGAAGTTCCGAAACTCTCCGGCCGGCATCGATCATCAAACCACCGGCGCAACATAATCCACGAACACTGGACTCGTCCACGCTTTTTCCAGATCCGATTGTGTCACGCGCACCCAATAGGGATTGATTCCCGGTTTAGGCGAAGCATCTGTCACCTCAAACTCTACACGCTCCGGTCCCGGCTCCGGCGCCAGTTCAACCGTCAACGCCCGATCCAGATCGCCAAGATCGATGACGCGCGGTCCTTCTGCGAGTGCGCCTAAAGTAGTTGGAAGTCGCACCCGATCTGCAGCGGCAAACGTGATCCTGCGTGCACCGTCATCGCCATGACCAGCGTACTGCGAGCTGGCGATCGCATCGCTAGAAAACGTCACGTCGATGCCAGTGTCGTCGTTGCCGTCGATATCCAATAGCAATCCGCTGCGATATCCGCACGTCCAAGAGTGCCAACTGACGCTCGAATCCGACTGGTCGTTCAACTCGGAACGCGGGCTGTCGAATCGGACCTTGCAGACTTTTGATATTGAACCTTCTGATGTATTGATAGAGCCGTCCCAAACCACTCCGGAGTAGCTGGTGCGTCGGCTTGCGCCTTCCCACGTGACCCGCACTCGATTAGAAGATCGGCCTGGGGACAGCTCTTCGGTATGCAACAGTTCCAAACCTCTGAAGAGTTCCACGCGTTCCAGCGGGCCGGCGCCGATTATCTTCACCGATATCGTTGGCGATGCACTGGTGGAATACTCGGAACCCATCAGATGTCCGTCCGCCGAAACGACAGCTACGATGCGTACTCCGGATGTCGCGTAGACACGCCGCGCTTTCATGGCGTTCAAGATGCCGTCAAGCGTCAATTCAGTGGCATAGATTCCCGTCAATCCCGCCTTTTGGTAGCGTCGCAACTGATGCCCCGGCTGATCATCTCCCGGTCTGCCGCTGTAACAGTCGCTACCGCCCACGAAACCCATCTTGTAGTTACGAGCTATCGATTCTTTCAAGAACCACTCGAACTGACCGTGTGTGGACGTGATCTCGAGTGCCGGCTCGATCTGCGGCTCGTGATACTGCAGGTCAGCTGCGATGCCACCGACATGAGGAGTCACTACGATGTCGGAGTAACGAAATTCGGCGTGCATCTCGCGGACGTGCGGCAGATCGGTATCGATATCCCACGGATCCAGATGGCTGGCATGTGCCGACCGACGCAGCTCTTGGTCGAATCGACGGAAGTAGACGTTGTGATGGCCGCCGCGATCGTAGGTTGCCGACCATTCGTATCCCGGCAACGGCACGAAACGGCCTGGTGTGTAGTGTGCGCGTTCGGCTTGCTGCTGCACTTCGTACGCGCCAGTCGTGATTGCCGGGTCGTTGCGCTGAAAGCCGGCGAAGTGTATGGCTGCGACATCGCGCGCATATTGGAAAAAATCGCCGATCTTGTACGGATCCACCACCTGACCGCCATGCGGGTCGCCCCAGTAAAGACGAAACTCTGGCGCATCTTCAGACGCCACGATCGGATTGCTGATTCCCTCAAGCCCCTTCACATCATCGCGAGCGGTCACCCGATGCTCTCCCGACTCAGTGATGCGACACCCGTCGATCCACACCACTCCGTTGCAATCTTCATCAAACTCCACCTCGTTGACGCCCAGTGCGATGCCGGAGGCGCTGATATTGACGCTTCCCCGATATTTGTTGGCGGGATTGCCCCAGCGGTCTTCAGCTTTGATGCTGATGCGAAACTCTTCTTCCGCGGCGGCATCCGACGGTGCGACCACTACTAATCGCACCGCATCGCCACCGATCACTGCGAGCTCCGGACGCGTCGCGATCGGCACGAAGTTGCCCGACCCATCGGCATCGACTTCGATCCAGAAGTAACGTCGCGGCTCGATGAACGTCTGACTGCGCGAGCCGGGTCCGCCGCCCGAGCGATCGCCGTACGTGACCACGATCTCTTCGCCTTCGATCAGTGCCCGACCAGTGTTGATCACATTGACGGTCACCAGGTCCGGCACTTGCGCTGCCAGCTCCGATCCGTCTGGACCACTCACGGCTAGGTAGTCTGCACCGGTAGGATCGTGCAGTTGCGGCAAGCCCCAGTCGGTATCCGAGTCGGTGCCGATTCGTATGATGCCGCTGGTGCCAATCCCGACCGTACCGACACCGAAAACAAGGTTCCAAGTACCCATCGACCCGGCGACCACCGCGTCGGTTTCTACGATGTGCGCACAACCCGCCTCACCACTCTCATTACTCGCCAACCCGATAGGGTCCATAGTTTCAGACATGATGTTGGCACCTCCGTGGGTTCAGGATACGCCTTAAGTGTGATTTATGTGATTCGAATGATCTCGCTGATCGGCATTCTCGGGCAATACTACTTGGTAACAGACCACCGCAACGTCATCAGTGCTGATTGGTTGTGGCGGTGTCGGTGGTTCAACTGGTGAAAGTCCGAATTCTTTGACTATCTCCAAGATGCCATTGGCGGTCTCTTCGATGATGCCTGTTTCAAGATGCTGAGAACGCACCCTCGACAGCGCACGTATCACGCGCTGATTTCTGCCTACGCTGAGGGCGGCATCAGCATCGTCGTATGCCTGACCTTCGGGAGCGTCAGGTGATCGCAGTATTTCGAGCGCCCAGCGTTGACTCGCCGGCACACTGCCTTCCAAAGCGACTGGATCCGTCAACTTGTTGTGGTCTTGAACGATGCTCTCCGCTGCGATTGCGAACAATTGATTGAAATCGATATCCGAGGGGATGTCGCATCCCGGGGCATTTTGAGGATTGATGTGAAACATCATTTCGAGGTCTTGAACGTCCATCAACTCGCCAGACAGCGTTACCATCCGCCAATAGCGTTCATCATTGCGCGTGCGACAAGCGAAAAATACCGCGGGCTCAGTCAGATTGGAAGATTTTGGGACAAATGCGGCGCCAATTCCCCATGGCAAGTCTTTGATGCGTTGCAGATCGCCTTCGCTTTGCGCCCGAGCCAATTCAGAGCGGAAAATCTCACCGGCGGACGCGGCACCTGAACTCTCGTCCAATAGAGTCGTGTCACCTTCAGCAAGGCGTCTGGTAAAGCTCTGCAGATCAGCGAAGATGCGAGATTCAGTTTCAGGTCCCTGCAAAACCGGACTTTCCATGCCGATCGACGCGTTGGCAGCGATGATTTTAGCTTCGATATTGGCTTCTAGGCGTAGCAGGTCTTCAAGTTCGCCCTGTTTGGGCAGCAACGTGTAGAGGTAAGCGACATCATGCGGGCTTTTCAATCTGATGACACGACCATTGCGTTGCACCACACGTTGCGGATTCCAAGGCATGTCGTAAGACAGCACCGACTGAGCCTGCTGCAGGTTCTGACCTTCAGACAAAACGTCAGTACTGAGGAGGACATCGATTTCTGGAGCGTTTGATTTGCTCAATGCCCGATCTTCACTTTCCGCCGAAGGACAGAACTGTTCAACCACTCTGGCGCGTTGGTTCGGATCGCTTTCGCCACCTACTACCGCTTCATATTCCCGATTGCCCAAGATAGTTACGTCAGCCTCGATCTGATCGCGCAGATAATTCACCGTATCGCCAAAAGACGAGAAGATGGCGACCTTTTGAGATGGCGTGCTCTGCATCACCTGTTTCAAAGTCTCGAGTTTCGGATCGGGACGACCCTCTAGGTCGCTCAAACGCGTCTCGATATCCTCGAGTAGAGCCAAATCCTTTTCCAAATGTTCGAAGAACGAATCGATGAAGTTTTCAGTCGGAATGAACCTGCCGAGAGAATGCTCTCCCTCGAACAATTCCTCTTGAAGAATGATGCTCTGATCGGCATTCAATTGCACTTCTTGAAGAGCATCGCCTATCGGTACCTGACCCGTTTGCTCGATGGCAGTAAGGATCTTATGATGCGCTTCTGTCATCCGTCGCACTGTCTGCAGGGCGGCGAACCACGACGACTCGAAGCGTTTCAACAACATAGACTGCATGAAGCCGGCGATGGCTGTTTGAGACGCTTTTTCCTCGCCGCCGATCAGGTAAGCGTCAGGACGATATCTCGCCATCTTGAGGCCGTCGATATCTTTGGCGATTTGCTTCACTAATCCTGGATATGCATCGTCGAGATCGTATCGCTGCTCAATCAGCTTGGGTTGCGGGAATTTCACCCTCGTGCCATCAGCAAAGCTTTCGTTCGGATATTGGTCCATCACGAAACGTCGATCGCGCCGCACGGTAAGCGCATCGATAAGCGGGAACATGCGAGGTTCTGATATGCGCTCGGAGTCACTTGCGCCGGCTTCGCGGAAGAAGTTGCGGAGGCTGGGTATCCGCAACGGAGCATCGGCAAACGCGCCGTCGTGCCTCGCAAACAACAAGAAAAGATTGTGAAGGTCCCACAGCGAGTTGTTGACCGGCGTGGCTGTCAACATCAGCAGCTTTTTCCTAGTGCCGCTCATCAGGCGATCCAGAGCATCGTACCAACTGTTGTCAGCATTGCGATAAGCGTGAGCTTCATCGATCACCACGAGCCGGTAGACATCTTTGCTGACTGGCAAGACGTGTGCCGTGCCGCCTCTCGAGACTTGACGATCGTTCGCCAGCTGTTGGAACGAAACGATATCGGTACGCAGATTCGCAGTTGCGAGACGCTGCTTCCAGAGATTGTCACGCAGCTGTGCCGGTGCGATTATCAACACCTGCTGTCCCTGCTCTCGCATGAACTCCCGCACAAACTCCACACCGATCTCCGTCTTGCCCATACCGACACCATCGGCATAGAGAACCCCGTCATATTGGTCTAATATGCGCCGGGCGCGCCGATATCCGTCCCGCTGAAAGCTAGTCAGCTCCGTAGGATCAATCGAAACTTGATCCTCGAAATCGTCGCCGTAGTACTCGTACAGCGCGCGCAGGAATACAGTGTCAGGGTCCGTTTCCGGGATGTCGGGCTCTAACAGATCGAGCAGATCGTCCTTGTAGTCCTCTGCATCCTCCCACAGATCGCGGTACCACTCCAACGTCATGCCGACGACGTTCGGCTGGTACTGCACCATCCCTAGCTCAAGGTTGCTGTTGAGACCGGCGCCGGTGAGGTTAGCCGACGACACCAGGGACGCGCCCATCGGAGACGGACCTTCATGCTCGCTGAAGATGTAGGCTTTGCCGTGCAGAAACCGAGCCACATAGCGTCTAACCTCGACTTGCTCCGACTCGATGAATGCGGCGACGCGTTCCAGTTTGTCCCGACGTTCTTTAGGGAAGGCTTCAAAATCGCGTTCGCCGCGCAGGTTCTTGAGCGATTCGTCGAAACGATCGATGATCCGTTTGTCCGGCTCACCCGCCAGTTCGTTAGGACTTGGCGCGGCACCGATCATCAGGCGCGTCGGGACGCCTGCATTACGCGCCATCGCTGCGAGAGCGTCGAGACCGTCCAAGTTGATGAAGCCGGTAGCTATGCTGATTGGCAAGCCGTGTTGCGTCGCCAACGCGTTTAGGGCATCATGATGACGCCCGAAGCGGTTGTTGTCTACCAACTCATAGGCGCGGTTATTCACGGTCGGACGCTGATTCTCAGTTGACACTGATCTGTTCTAGACTTTCCAGCAGGTCGCTCACGCGATCTGCCAATACGCGGATCTCTGCTGGTTTCAACCAATGCTCGTAAAAGTTTGCGTGCAGGGCATCGGCAGCTTGGAAAAGAAACACCAACTCACGATCATCGGTTTCATCCGCGAGGTTTCGGACGATTCGATAGAAATTGGCGTGAGTCTTATGCTCCCAACCTAGCGACTGCGCGATCGATTTCAGAGTCTGAGCCGCCGCGCCCCAATACTTATCAGAAGCCTGAAGCAAATCGCCAGCCTCAAGCTCGACGTGGGCTTGATCGAACAACGTGGAAGATACGGATCGATATCGTTCTACAGTAGTCATAAAACCAGCTCTACAGCCGCTCGAACTTCTCCAACACTAACTGACGATAGGCGGGCGTAAACGCGCCCTCTGGGTAATCTGTGAATACAAATCGGAGTTCGTCCTCAGTCAAATCATACGCCTTTGCGACCAATGCATCAATCTCCGCTCGCATATCGTACCGATCTTTATCAGTCTGAGTACCACACCGTACTCCTGCTTCGTCAGCAAATTCAGTGTATCTCGCATCAACACACGAAAGTCTAGCAGCTAACTTGCCAATGCGTATCCAATATCGATTTAGGTTCGCTGGCAAGCATAGCATATTCAGGATGTAAAAACTCAAGTGCAACTTCACATACCGTCGTGCATACCAATCAAAGATCAATGAATTCATAACTCCTAGCAAGTAGGATTTTTGAATAGCATCCCATCCAACACAAGCGATATAAGGCGCACTATGCGTTACGGGTGTCATGGATGGAATTAAACAAGCGTTCACCGTCTTGTAGTCAAAGGCGTTGGTAACGTCGTGAAAGGCTATACGCGGCGAATAGATCGGATGAGTAAAATTATCCTCTAATTCAGCCTCTGAATACAGTCGTTTTAGAAATTGCGATCTCAATCGTTTTGCATGTAACCAATCAAGGATTTCAACTGGGTCACCATAGCCTGCTGGATCTCTACCATGCGGATCATATGCGTGGAAACTTCGTCCTTTCCATACACTCATCCCTTCATTAGCTGTGAATAAGTTACGCTGAGTAGTTTCATTCATTTCTTGAACAAGCACGAGTCGATAAGACGAATCAAAATGGAACATCTGTTCTGCTTTATGAAAAGCAGTACCTGCGAATAATTTAAGTAACAATTGTGAATATTTGGCACTAGGAACGCTGGGAATTTCATATTTCGGTGAAATAATCGAACTTGGGACACGATTACCTAACTGAAAGACATTGTGCTTGAAGTCATGTAGGTTTGATGAAGGACCACTTGTTTTGAGTTCAAACTCTGTAGTTCGAGGTGGCAGACATGCTACGACCAGTAGAGCGATTGTCAATTGGTTGTGTATGGGAAAAGCCCATCCTTTCGCGTTTTTGATTGTATCCAAACGAATAACCGTATTGGCTTCAAACAACCAAGTTCTGAACTTCGCAGATCCGTTATTGATGAATGCAGCGTTGGGCAAGACAACAGCTAAATATCCCCTATCGCGAGTAAGAAAAGAGTACCTTTCACAGAAGAACTTATACAGATCTTTGTGCCCTCGCCCTTGTAATGTGTAACCATTTCTTGGTTCGAAAAACTTCCTTTTGCTAATCAATTGTTCGGATTTTCTTTTGAAATTGATGCTCAGCGATGAATCCAACGCATCCAGTTCAGCGATGCGCCGCTGTTGATCCGAATGTTGAATGATGCCCCTAATACCAGGATGGTGCATTGCGTAAAACGCCAATTGCGAAATGTACATCTCTTCCCAAGGTGGATTCCCCACCACAACATCAAATCCTGGATTCTCTGGATTCTCCTGATGGAACACGTGCGGAAACTCTAATGCCCAATGTAGGAAGTTGTAGTCGCCTGCGATGCGTGTGGCTTCATCAACTTTGCTGGCAGTTTGTTCGTCGCTGGTGTATGTTCCTGCAACGATCTCTTCGGCGTGGAGCTCCAAGAGTTCGCGAGCATCTGGCAATCCCAAGGGATCTGCAGTCCACAAGTCGTATGCTCTGCGTAACCCGGCTGTCGATTTGTGCAGTTTGTCGTCTAGAGCCTGGGAGCGGTGGACTTCGTCTGGTGTAACGTCGGCGATCTTGGTCAGTTGACCGTGAAGTTTGACGGCATCTGTCATCGCTTTATCGGCGCGTTCGGCGAATAGTGGCACCTGCTTCTTGTCGACCACTGACTGTCCGGCGACTCCGATCAGTGCGTCGCCGCACTTGAGGTTGCTGCCGAGGTATGACAACGCCAATCCGGGCACGAACGATGCGAGCCAAAGCGTCACGTTTGCCACTTCTACAGCCATCGGCGAGATGTCTACTCCGTAGATGCACCGCTTGAGAATCAATCGCCGCAACAGATCGACGTCTTCTACTGATGCGAGGTCGTCATTCTCTCCCCTGCGCAGGTCGTCGAGTTGTTTGCGTATCGCCGGCAAGCCGTTCTCGGCTAGAAACACTTCGATGCTGTCTGCCATAATGTCGAGTGCCGTCGTGAGGAAGTGCCCGCTGCCCATCGCCGGGTCTACAACTGAGAAGTCGAAGAGTTTCTCCGCGGCGGCGTTGGCATTTTCTGCCGCTAGTTTCTTGATGTATTCAAGGTGTGCATCGAGTGCTGGCTCCAATGAATGTTTGAGCAGGTGGCGGACAAACTCCTCGCGTGTGTAGTAGACGCCTCCCGATTTGCGACCTCCCTTTTCGGTTTGGTAGAAGAGATCTGATCCCGTGATATCGGCGGTTTCCCCCGCGCGCATGGGGCGATACACATCGCGTCTGGCATCGTATTTCAAATCCTCGCTGGAACGAGTCAATTTCAGCGATAGCAACGCCTCGTATATCGCGCCGAGGTGTCCGATCTGTAGCCCTGCGTAGTCGAGGCCGGCATCGGATTGTTCAGGATCGAATGCGATGGCGCGAATTGCCGGTGCCACGAAATTGTCAGTGATCTCGATCTGTTCAAGTAGATCAGCACCCGGGAAGCGATCGGCAGCAAAGAGGCTTCCGTTGTATGCCGGCACACCGACTGAGCGGTCGCCATTGCGTATCATCCGCGTAAGGGTGCGTAGACTGTCCCATAGCCGCGTCGACCGCGAGTCGTATTCCCACTGGTCCATCTTCGATTCGTCGGCTAGTTTGCGCGCGCTCTTCGCGTTGTAGGCGTCTGAGTTCATGGGCAGGTATCCGCGCGCCTCGACGTGCAAAAGGAACATGAATCGGAATACCAACGTCAACACCGCTTCTTCGATTTCTCGGAGCTTCTCGCGGTCTTGCAAGTCGACGTGCTGGTTCGTTTCGAGATATCTGCCGATGCCCTTGGCGAAATTGGGTAGCGCCTCGGTTCGAATGCGCTCTTCGAGTCCCTTACGCAATTCTTCGCCGAAATCGCGCGCGTCTGAAGCCCATTCCGTCAGCCATCCATTAGGTTTCAAAGCATCGGGCGCAAGCAATCCCAGATAGCGGCGGTCTTGCGATTCCAGTTCTCGAACATCGATCTCGATGTATCGCGCTGTAGCTGATCCGAAGTCTGGTTCCGCCTGAAATATGCGGAATCGGAGGTCGGAGACCAATATCCCCCATGATGCGCCTCTGGATCGACAGTCGCTCAACAGGACGCCGTCAGGTAGTTGGCCGTTCTCGTTCATGCGGACAAACTCGTCGGCGCTTCTCAGCGGATGTACGACGACCACGGGCGCATCTCGATGTTTGAGAAGATATCCCCGGCTACCCGAACGTTCGATCTGGTATCCGAGTTGGCCAAACAGTGTGCGCCAGGTAGTCGAACGTCCTATGCGTTTGATGTTCGCGGTGGCTTCGTCAAGGCGTTCTCGGTTGCGCGGATATTGTCGGATGCGAGTTTTGATGTAGTGCGGCGTCAACAGTTCTCGGACTCGTATGCCCGGCAAGACCGATTCGTCGAGCCGCCGCAGCTCCCGTTCGAGAAAAGACGCTGCCTGGCGTCGGTTCAAACTGCCCGCATGCTCGATCAGATCAAGCACCGATGTGGTGTTGAGTTTGCGGACGACAAAGGGTTCGTGCGGTCCGACGATTCGCACCTTGTCGGCATCATCCGAATCGGCAATTAGAACCACAGGTTGCGCGCGTAGGTGCTTTCGATCTTCGAGAGTTCGGCGTAGCTGAACATCGCTCGCGTATTCGTGCGTTGCGATGATTTCAAACTGCAGATGAGTCCACAATGAGCAGTTCGCACCGCTCTTGGACTTCCAGCTGCTGGCAGGTCCCAACTGCGCGCGAAGCCGCGAAGCAATCGTAGAACTATCTACAGCGCGAAGCAAAGTCATATTCGATGCCACCCGTGGACGCGAACAATGCACTCAAAACCATTGTCCGTCCTTAGCAACCTATTTCATCACACCATCACTTGGCCGCCGTCGCATTGGATGGTTTGGCCGGTTATGTTGCGGGCGTCTTCGGAGGCTAGGAATGCGGCTAGGGCGCCGATGTCTGATGGCGTCTGTGGACGTCCTAGCGGGATCACTTCAGCGGCCGCCTCTTTGAAGACGTCTAGATGGTCGCGTCCGCTTACATCCGGGTCGCCTTTCGCGTCTCTGCGTTCCATCCACTCCTGATGGAAAGCCGTCCATATTCTGCCTGGTGCGATGGCGTTCACATTGATGTTGTCAGCAGCGTACTCGCGCGCCAGTGCTTGGGTGTATGCGATGACTGACATTTTGGTAGTGGCGTAGTATGCGGTGACGTACTTTGCGGCGCGCGCAGCTACTGATGAGATGTTGATGATCTTGCCGTACTGCTGCTCACGCATCTGCGGCAAAACTGCTTCCGTCACGTCGGCGAGTCCCTTGACGTTCACGCGCCAGGTGAACTCCCAGTCGATGTCGCGCCACTCGGTGCCGGTCGAACCTGGCGCGCCGGATACGCCGGCGTTGTTGGCTAGAATGTCGATGCGGCCGGCCGATTCGTACGCCGTCGCGATGGCGTCAGAGATGCTTTGTTGATCCGTCACGTCCATATGGACGGCGTATCCCTTGCATCCCATCGCTTCGACCTTGGCGACGGCGTTGGCGGCGTTTTCGTCGTTGAGATCAGCGATGATGATGTCGGCGCCTTGTCCCGCCATCCGCTCCGCAATTCCGAGTCCGAGTCCCTGACCGCCGCCGGTCACCAAAGCAGTTCTTCCTGTTAGATCAGCTAGCATTTTTCGATTGTTCCTTCTTGCCGATGCGTCTATTACGTTCGAGATGGTGCATAATTCTAGCACCGCGTAGACTCGTATCTTGCGACCGAGCAATTGAATGGAGAACCAAACGCCTTGTCGTTGCCAGCCAATCATGTGACCAACTACGAACCAGTGGCGGGATGGGCGAAAATCCCCCACGGCATCTGGATGCGCGAAGCTACCGCCGTCACGGTCGACTCGAATGATCACGTCTACGTCTTCAACCGCGGCAACATGCCGGTTTTGGTTTTCGATCCTGATGGCAACGTCGTAGACATGTGGGGCAATGACGATCCTCAAGGTGCAGTTCGCATCACTGAAGACCCGTATGGCAATCGTCTGCAGTTCTGGGACACGTGGTTCATGCGCGCGCACGGCATTTCTTGCGATCACGAAGATAATCTCTGGCTCGTCGACGACGTTGCGAACCTGATCCACAAATACACCCGTGCGGGCGAACTGCTTATGACCATCGGCACGGGAGAATCGGTGCCTCGCGAGAGTGGAAAGATGTTCAATCGTCCCACCGACGCCGCGGTCTGTCCTAACACTGGCGATGTGTTCATCTCGGACGGCTACGGCAATTCGCGCGTGCATCGTCTAGACGCTGAGGGTCAGCACATCCTATCTTGGGGCGAGTCTGGCACCGACGACGGCAAGTTCAACCTGCCTCACAACATCGCCATTCTCGACGATGACTTAGTGATCGTGTGTGATCGCGAAAGTCACCGGGTGCAAGTGTTCACTTTTGAAGGCGAGTTTGTGCGTCAGTGGCCGGTGCACAAAGCGACTGCGGTGAATGTGGTTGGCAAAGGTGCCGATGCGGTAGTGTATATCGGTGAACAGGGACCGGCGCCGGTTCAGCGTGGTGTCGCTGATATCGGCAATCACGTCAGCATCTACGATTGGGAGGGCAACATGCTCGATCGTTTCGGCAACCGGCACTTCGGACAAGAACCGGACCAGTTCCTCTGGCCGCACTCTGTCGCAGTAGATTCGCGCGGCGACGTATACGTCGCTGAAGTTTCGTTCGTCGAGTGGGGCCGATACCAGAATCCGTTGGTAGACAACCCCGCCAGTCTGAGGAAGTGGCAGAGATTGTGACGATTTAGTTCTGTTCGAAACTGTCCAAAACGTCCTTCAATCCACTTATAGGCGAGATTTCGCCCATCGTCCAAGACTGTCTTACTGATCCTGCGTAGATCACAGCCTTGGACTTTACTTCGGGCACTATTTCTGCGATGCGGTTTAGCGATTTGAAATATCGCGACGATGGTGTAGCGCTGGATTTGATTTCGATAGCACCGATGCCTTGGCCGGTTTCGTAAAAGAGGTCACACTCCAATTGGTTAGAGTCTCGGAAAAACGTCATATTGTTACGGAGTGCGCGATTGTAACGATGCTTCAAAGCCTCCACGATCACCGCGTTTTCGAAGAGTTTGCCTCGCAACGGATGTGTAGCAATTTGGCTTGCGCTCTGGATTCCGAGCAAATAGCTGGCTAGTCCGACATCGTAGAAGTACAACTTTGAAGACTTAACCATGCGTTTTCGAATGTTAGTGTGGTACGGGTTCAATCGGAAAGCTATGTAACTTACTTCCAATACGCTCAACCAATCTCGCGCCGTTACGCGGGTGATCTCAGTATCTGAGCTGATAGACGACAGGTTCAGCAACTGACCAACTCTCCCTGCGCAAAGGCTCATGAATGCTTGAAAACTTGATAATTCACGCAAATTCGATAACCGCCGAACATCACGCTCAACATAGGTTTCGAAGTAATCGCCCAACCACTGATACGGTTCTATTCCTTGGGCATGAATCCTGGGATAGAACCCTGAAAACAGAATGTCATCGATGCTAAGTTCAGATCTCGTATCTTTAAGTTCGGACAACGAAAGTGGTAACAGTCTGAGCAATGCCGTGCGCCCAGCCAATGATTGACTGATTAGTTCATTCAGGCCGAATTGTTCGCTGCCGGTCAGAACAAAAAGTCCATTGCGACCGTCCTCGTCAACTAGAACCTGGAGATAAGAGAGGAGGTCAGGCACTCGCTGTACCTCATCGATTATTGCTTCGGTACCTAGCTGTGCCAAGAATCCTCGAGGGTCTTCAGAAGCGAATCTTCTCTGGTCTGGTAGTTCCAGGTTGGCGACCGGTAAATCGGGGAAGACTTGTGTGCACAACGTGGTTTTGCCAGACTGCCGGGGACCAGTAACCGTGACTATCGGGTACTGTCGGAACAAGCTAGTGAGCCGAGCGGCTATTTCGCGTTCAATCATGACTCGTATTCTACCCCAAAAGTATGTAATTTGGATAGTAATCTATCCGTTTTACATACTTTTTTCGATCATAGGCTATGTAAATTGGATATCACACTATCCAAATTACATACTTTTCTGTCCGAATCCACCCACATCAAGGGTTCGATTCGTAACCGGCAGCGTATCCTACATACGCAAAGCAGTACCCCTCACTCACCAAACGGCCCCAAAAACCGCTCCAATATCTGGCGTGCCTCGCCAACTCGCTCTTCCGGCGCCATCAAACGTACCGGCGCAGATGACACTCCTAGAAACGGGATGCCATCAGATTTGACAGCACATGGACATCCCTCGTTCTGAATCAACTGACACCAACTCTCGGCCGTCAGCTGGTCCGGAGCAGTGACGAATTCGACCCAACGATTCAGCATCTCAGTCGGCAGCAATGGCGGACATCTGCACGTTGTCCTCTCCGAGAATCGTGACCAGTTCGGAACGTAGCCCCTCCACAGGCTCAACCTTGAAGAACGGCAGGTCCATCGATACCGTCTTGCCGGCTATAGATAACTTCGCAACAACGTCCCGATCACCTTTGTGCTCGCCCAGAACCAGCAACACGTCGTGAATCAGTTCCCGCGAAGGCGATGCGTCACCATCGCAGTTGAAGATGATTGTTACTGCCGGCTCAAGATCGACTCGGTCTGAAGGTTCCATGTATCCACCATTCGTGTTCGACAAGGCTCCGTTCGAATGTTGTCTATCACTATACGACGCGCTTGAGCCATGACCATTGTTGCGCCGTCCGTTGCTCATGTTGCCGTTGCCATATCCATTAGCGCTCCCAGAACGATTAACCGATGCGCTGGTCGACTTCGCTCCGTTCGCGCGATTGCGTCCTTCAACTGCACGAGATGATGGTATGTACGCCTCGGCGTTGGAAACGTCGATCGATGGGCTATCGTTGAACATCCGAATCGATCCATGCACAACAGCATAAACATCTTCATGCCAGATGCCAACGGTGCGGTCCAACACGTTCGACCAGACTGTCAGATCGATCTCGTCGTCAAGCAACGCCATCTTGGCGATGATGAAGGGAGCGCCTTTTCGAGTAGTGCGACGGTCGATGGCGACGATCTTGCCGATCACTTTGACTCTCGCTCCCTGTTGGCTCAGCTTTTCATGGTTGGCATACACGATAGAGTTGGCTGCTTCGTGCTCGAGTGCCATTCGTTTCGTCGCATCTTCTCGGCTCTCTGTGATCACCAGGCCAAACAGCTCTTTTTCCCACTCGCGCAATGTTCTGACATCTATGCCGCCGTTTTCTCGCGGCGCATCGAACTCGATGCCGAGGAACGATTCGCCTGAATCGGCGCCTCCGAACATAGAGTGCTGACCAGATGAACGGGCGTTACCCATTTTTCGCATGTGAGCGATGATCTGGGGCGTCTGATCGAGCAGCTGCTCGCGCGGCGCCATCGCATCGAACGTACCGGCCTTGATCAGACTCCGCAACGACGATTCTTGCGGGGTGTGTTCCGCCAACCGGTCGCAGAAATCTCCGATGTCGCTGAACTTTCCTTTGCCATCTTTATCACGAATCTCTACAATTTCCGAGACCGTCGCTGGCCCGACGCCCCTTATGGAAGCGAGACCGTATCGTATCGCGCCGTGCTCGCCGACATTCTCATCGACGGTAAACGATGTCTTCGAGATGTTGATGTCTGGAGGCAGAACATCGATGCCGCGTCGCTTCGCCTCTGAGATGCAACGTTGAACGCGTTCCGGCGCGCCGGCGAACGAATCGAGCATGGCGACGAAATACTCGAGCGGATAGTTCGCCTTGAAATAGGTAGTCCAGTACGTGATGTACGCGTATGAGACGGCGTGCGCTTTGTTGAATCCGTAACCTGCGAACGGCAAGATGTAAGAAAAGAGGTCTCGCCCCTCTTGCTCGGTATGCCCTTTGGCTACGGCTCCGGCGACGAACTTACGTTCTTCTTCTCGCATGATCGCCGGCACCTTCTTGCCCATCGCCTTCCGCAAGATGTCGGCCTCGCCGAGAGTGTATCCGGCGAAATCCTGTGCCGCCAACATCACCTGGTCTTGATAAACAATGACGCCGTAGGTGCTGTCTAGCAGATGCTTGATGCTGGGATGCGGATACTCGATCGGTCGGCGTCCGTGCTTGCAGTCGATCAATCGGTCTATGTGCTGCATCGGTCCCGGACGATAGAGTGCGATCATGGCTGCCACATCCTCGATGGAGGTGGGCTTCAACTCCTTGATGTAACGCGTCATTCCGGAACTTTCGAGCTGGAACGATCCGAATGTGTCGCCCTCGGCCATCAGTTTGAAAGTGGCGTCATCGTCGAGCGGCACTTCATAGATGTCGATCTCTTCGCCCCGATGTTCAGCGATGATCTTCAGGCAACGGTCCAACACCGTCAGGTTGGTGAGCCCTAGAAAATCCCACTTGAGCAGACCAGCAAACTCGATCTGGTACATCGAGTACTGAGTCGCCGCCAGTCCGTTGTCGTTGCCTTTTTGCGGACGTTGCAACGCGGTGAAATGGGTTAAAGGCTCATCAGATATAACCACTCCGGCCGCATGAGTACTGACGTTGCGAACTCTTCCTTCTACTCCGATCGCCTTTTCAAGCACCTCGGCAGCTACTGCGTTCTGACGTATCAGCTGTTGCAGGTCGGAACTATGATCTTTGATGCTGCGCAAGTTGAACTGCAAAGGCGCTGCATCTTCTTCCTCGTCATCTTCGGAGCTTTGAGCCGGAGAGTGGTTGGCTACGATCCGCACTAGTTGGTTGCACGCAGCTTCGATATCAGCGTCCTCTATCGCGCCGTCCTCCATTACGCGTGCGGCGTCGCGCAGTGCGGCACGCGCCTTCATCGTGCCGAAAGTAGTTATCTGCGCCACTCGTTCCGGACCGTACCGCTCCAAGCAGTATTGGATAACTTCGCCGCGCCGATCGTCCGCAAACTCCATATCGATATCTGGCATCTCACGCCGCTCGACATTCAAGAACCGCTCAAAGAAGAGCCCATACGGTAACGGATCGAAGTCCGTCACCTTGAGGCAGTAGAGCGCCAAGCTAGAAGCTGCGGAGCCTCGCACCGTCGAAAGTATGCCTTGGCGCTTGACGAATCGGAAGATGTCCCACACTACAAGGAAGTAGTCGGCAAAGTCCGTCTCCTCGATGATGTGCAGCTCTTTTTCGAGTCGTTCTTTAACGGCATCTGAAACGGCGCCAAACCGCTCCCGCGCGCCCTCGAAACAGATGCGCCGCAGGTACTGCGCCGACGACAGCCCGTCCGGGGTCGGGTATTGCGGCAGACGCGTACGGCGTTGCACCAGTTCAAGATTGCATCGTTCCGCGATCACGAGACTGTTGCGCAACGCCTCTGGATGCTCGGGAAATACCGAAGACATCTCGGCAGCCGACTTCACATAGTAGCTATCGTCTTCCATCCGAAGCCTTCTAGCATCCGCCAGCTTGCTCGAAGTCACTATGCAAGTCAGGGTGTCTTGATGCGGCGCATCTTCCGGATACACGTAGTGACAATCGTTGGTCACTACCATTTCGATTCCCATCTCTTTTGAAAGCTGACCCACCGCTCGGTTGACCATTTCCTGACCATCCACATGTTCGTGGTGCATCAACTCGAGGAAGTATCGATCTTTGAAGACGTCGCGGTACCAGCCGGCAGTCTCGCGTGCGGCTTTGAGGTCGCCGCCGAGACGCAGAACATCGCGAGCCAACTCTCCTGATACACAGCCGGAGAGCACGATCAGTCCATCGGAATGTTCGGCCAGCAATTCGCGGTCTACACGCGGTCGATAGTAGAAGCCTTCGAGGTGGGACTTGCTGGCGAGTTGCAACAAGTTCTGATAGCCGACCATATCTTGTGCCAGCAAGGTGATATGCGGCTGCGATCCGCCGCTAGCGCCATCGGCAGCACCGCGGTCGAACCGAGAGCCGCCCGCGACATATCCCTCCATGCCGATTATCGGTTTGATGCCTGCCAACTTTGCCGCCTTGTAAAAATCGATCGCGGCATATACATTGCCATGGTCGGTCAAAGCCATTGCTGGCTGACCCAATTCGACCGCGCGTCTGACCATGTCCTCGACATGACCATATCCATCCAGCAGCGAATATTCAGAATGGTTGTGCAGGTGAACGAACTGGTCAACAGTCATGGATCGGGGGGATTGAGAGCAAGGTGGCGATCAGCATCGATAGAAAATTATAGGCTGAACTGGGAATGCCTGAGCTGCGATGCGAATGATTGAAATGATGAAAATGGAGCAACACCCCTCTTCACAAGCTCGCACATATCTTTAGAACAAGTCGGCATCGTCCCAGATACCTCTCACTGATAACACATGATGCATTGATGCTATAACTGCGTATCAATCAGACGCGCTCTTAGCTGGCCACATCCGGCATCGATATCGATGCCTTTCTCCATGCGAATTGTAGAGGGTACGCCAAAACGTCGCAGTTCTCGCTGAAACGAATCGGCATCGGCGCGACTTGACCGATTGTATGGACCTTCCGAGGTAGGGTTGACCGGGATCAGATTGACGTGGCACAACATGCCGGCGAGCAGCTCGCCCAACTTGCGGGCGTGATGGACGCGATCATTCTGATGTTGCAACAGCACGTATTCGAAGAAGATTCGTCGATTCGTCAATTGCACATATCGACGACAGGCGTCTAGCAGCACCGATATAGGGTAGCGTCGGTTGATCGGCATCGTCTGAGAACGCGTTGCATCGTCTGGTGCGTGTAACGAAACGGCAAGGTTTATCTGCAATTTTTCGCGTGCCAAACGCACGATCTGAGGTGCGAGACCGACCGTAGACAGGGTGATGTGTCGGGCGCCGATGGCGAGACCATGCGGGTCGTTGATCGCGCGAATAGCGGACATCGTGTTGGCGTAGTTTGCTAACGGCTCGCCCATTCCCATGAATACCACGTTTGTAACGCCCTGAATGCTGCCTCGATCACGTTTGCCGCTATCAACTTCTGCGCGGTCTTCTTTGATGGCGATACGCTGCATGAAGGTGATCTGTGCCACTATTTCGCCGACACTGAGCTGACGTCGGAAGCCCTGCTGTCCGGTGGCGCAGAATGTACATCCAAGCGCGCATCCGGCCTGAGTAGATACGCAAACCGTTTTTCGTGCCTTGCGATGTCCGTCATCAGCGTAGCGCATCAGGACGGTCTCCACCAATTCGCCATCGTGCAGCTTGAACAATGCCTTGTCAGTCGAGCCATCTGAAGACTTTAGATGCATGACTTCTCGCAACGGAGCGGTGATGTATCTTTCCGACAATTCGCGTCGCAGCGGTTTCGGCAGCGTCGTGACGGTTTCTAGATCGGTTTCGCCGTCGCGATGCACAGCCTGCCAAATCTGCCGAGCTCTGAAGCGGGATTGACCCAACACATCTACAACTTCGCGCTCAAGTTCGGAGCTTGAAAAGTCGAGTAGAAGCGGTTTGCGAGATATCTGAACTGGTGCCGTAGAAGCCATGTGACAAATGCTAAATCGTCGGCTACGAGAAGCGGGAGACGGTGCGGCCGATTACTCTTAATGCTGCGATTTTGAGTTCGCGATTTTGAGGTTGGTTGAGATCGAAATCGTCGGTCAGCAGTTTCTCAGCGGTGGAACGTGCGCGCCCTAGAAGTTCTAGATCGTTGAAGCGCGCGAATCGCCAACCGCTCCAACCGCTCTGAATCTCAGCCAGATTACGCCCCGGTCCTCGGATTTCGAGGTCTTTGCGGGCCAAGTCAAAACCGTCTGCATTTTCAACAACGGCTTTTAGACGTGTCTCCGCAGGCTCACTGTCGGCATCTGAAACCAGAATGCAGATGCCACGATGCTGGCCGCGTCCTACACGCCCACGAATCTGATGCAACTGCGACAACCCGAAGTGATCGGCCGTCATGATCATCATCACCGTGGCGTTAGGTACATCGACACCGACTTCGATCACTGGCGTCGCAACCAGCACGTCGATCTCACGATTTCGGAAAGATTCCATTACCGATTGCTTCTCGGCAAGACGCATTCTGCCGTGCAGCAGTCCGACGCTCAAATCCGGGAACTCTTCGCAGCTCAATCGTTCATGCTCAACGATCGCTGAAGCTCCGGCGACATTTTCGGACGGATCGATCAACGGACAAACGATGAATGCCTGACGACCCTTGATTGCTTCGCTCTTCACGGTGGCATAAGCATTGGCGACTTCAAACGGAGTGTTTGCCCAGCGAGTATCGATCTCTTTGCGACCTCGCGGCATCGCGCGTAGCGTTGAGAGTTCCATCTCGCCGTACATCGTCATGTGCAGAGTGCGCGGTATCGGCGTTGCCGACATCGCCAACATGTGCGGACGCGGCGAACGGCTGGTCAAGACGGCGCGTTGTTCAGTGCCGAATCTCTGCTGTTCATCTACCACTACCATCGCAAGCTGCTCAAAATCCACGCTTTCCTGTAGCAGCGCATGGGTGCCGACTACCAGATCCACCTCGCCATTCCGACACATGTCGTGCATCGTACGCTTGCCGCGGTTCGTCAAACTGCCAGTAAGCAAGCCGACTCTGAGAGGTCGTCCACGGTCGGCAACACCGTGTATCGACGACTCGTATACTGGACCGTAACCGGTTAACCCGTCGCGGCATCGCAGCTGATCCAACATGCTTATGAAATGCTGTTCGGCGAGCACCTCGGTAGGTGCCATCATTGCCGATTGTTTGCCGTTGCTTCCCGATGCTGCCAGCATCGCAGCAATCGCCACGACGGTCTTCCCGCTGCCTACCTCCCCCTGTAGCAGGCGTGCCATTGGCACCCCAGAACCCATGTCTTTCAGGATAGTGTTCAAGCTCGTACGCTGGTCTGATGTGAGTTCAAATCCGAGCGAAGACACGAACTCGGCAACCAGACCTCGATCCGGTACCAACCGCATCGCAGCGACCGAGTTCTGCCATCTTGTTCGCCTTCGGATAGCCGCGATCTGGTTGTACAGAAACTCGTCGAACGCGAGGCGTCGAACAGCCTGCCATCGCTGAGGCTCCGCCGCTGGGCGGTGCATCGCCTCAATGGCATCGGAAAGGCTCATCAAGCTATGCTCGGTACGGATTGTTTCGGATAGGGTTTCTTGCACCAATCGCAATCCGTTGTCTAGACACCGCATGATACCGTTCCGCACCGTGCGTTGATTCGCGCCGGCGCTCAACGGGTATACAGGCACCAATGCACCGGCATGGACGAAGCCGCGCTGGTTGTCTTTCCCACCGCGCGTGACATCGTCATACTCCGGATTTTCCATAGTGACACGCCCGCGATACTCGCCAACCTTGCCACTGACCACGATGCGGTCGCCGTTTTGCCATCGCGTTGCCATGTAGGGCATGTTGAACCAAGTGACGGTGAGAAATCCAGTGCCATCTCGGATCCTCACACGCGCTAAGCCGTTGCGTCCGGCGAATCGAGAAACATCGGAACTGACGACCTCGCCTTCAACATTGGCTTCATCACCAGGAACGAGGTCTACGATGTTTGAACGCTGGGTGTAATCGATGAGCCGTAACGGGAAGTGCCAAAGCGCATCGCGTAGAGTCTGCAATCCCAATGTTTCAAATGCAGTCTTTGTCGCGGGATGCAGGAAACGCAGCGCAGTCAGAGGCGCGTCAAGGGTTGGGGTCTTTCGTGATGCAGGTTGCCGTGTTGTTTTAGGTTGTTGACGCGGTCGAGATTTCGGTCGCGGCTCATGTCGATGTCGTGGCAGTCGAGCATCACCAGTTGCGCCAAGCTTGCGCATCGCTGCAGCGGCCCAAGTGCGACGCTCGGATTGTGTCATCAACGCGTATCGCCGACCATTCATGGGTGGCAGTCGTCGGACCGAGGCGGCGATGCGATCTATATTGGGCCACATCACGTCGAGTCCGCCGCCGATGACGGCGCTGTTGTTGAACCCGTTTTTGGCTTCGAGCTTCAGGACATTCGACAAGGTCCTGATTTGGCTTTCAACTTCCGGGGGCATTCATGTATGGAACTTAAACCCGCTCTACGCCAGATGAGCTTGCAGGTATTCCTTGTCCATCTCGATGCCGATGCCCGGACGGTTCGGATCCAGATGAATCTTGTCGCCTCGAATATCCAACGGCACATCCATCAACACGTCATAGGCATGAAGGTCAGCACGCGAAGTTTCGACGCGGTAGCAGTTTGGCACGGTGATCATCACCTGTGCGCCGGAGATCACATTGATCGGGCCGCTTGCATCGTGCGGCGATACTGGGATGTAGTATGCCTCGGCGTGAGTGCAGATCTTCTTCAACTCGGATATGCCACCGGTCCAAGTGATGTCCGGCATGATGAAATCGGCTAATCCCTGCTCGAGAATTGGCACGAACTCCCAGCGCGTATGGATGCGCTCGCCGACGCAGATCGGCACGTTCGTGGCTTCGCGGACTTGCTTCAACGCAGTGTTCGATTCCACACCTACCGGCTCTTCGAACCAGAAGATGTCGTACGGTTCTAGCGACTTAGCCAGACGTATCGCAGTCGGGACATCGAATCGGGCGTGGTTGTCGATCAGAATCTCGATATCCGGCCCTACAGCCTCACGCGCCGCGGCGATCTTCTCGACGCCCAGATTCTCGGCCTCGGCGGTAAGCCGACCTGACATGTAGCCATCGATCTCTTCCGGGTGATGCGGGTGCCAAGGATCGGTTTTGATCGATGTTTGCCCAGTTTCGACGATCGCCTTGCAGTGTTGCGCCAATTCTTCAGCCGTCACACCATCTTGAGGATGGCAGTAGACATCGACGGCGTCGCGCACGGGACCGCCCAACAACTCGTATACGGGTTGCCCTAGCACTTTGCCGCGGATGTCCCAGAGTGCGATGTCGATGCCTGAAAGCGCGCTGGTAGTGGCGCCGCGTGATCCCATGTAGGTGAAGTGTCGGAACACCTTGTGCCAAATCTTCTCGATGTTTTTAGGATCGTCGCCCTCGAGCAGGTCGGATATGTGCGAGATCAATGACGCTACCGCGCGGTTGGCCTGATCTCGGGTGCAGGTAACTTCGCCCCAGCCAGTAATACCTTCGTCGGTGTTGATTTCTACGAACAGGTATTCTCGATTTCGCATCGATCCGCCGCTGTCTTTTGCGGTGGGTAGAAACGGTGCGGGAGCTGATACGAGATATGGGGTTATTTTGGTGATCTTCATCGTTCTGGTTTCCCTCAATATTGCGGGTATTCAATCTCCCTCAGTATGGCGTCGAGAATTTGTGCCATGTTGTCGAAATCTCTCGCGCCTTGGAACTTGAGTCGCACTTCCTCGCCATCCTTGTCAAGGTAAACGAGGAAAATCGTCGGAGTAGATTCTACGCCCATTGCGGAGCCTCTGGCGTAGTCGATCTGCCAAGTGGCATGGTGCCTTCCCGAGTTCAAGCATTCGTTCATTCGGGCATCGTCGAGTTCCATCTCACTGGCGATTTCGCTCAAAACTTCGACTGACATACGCCCCTGGTTTTCGTAAACCGCGTCGATGAAACCCCAGAAATGCTCCGTGCCCTGCTCACCGGCACACTCCACGTACTCGGCAGCGAAAGCCGACTCTTGAGCCAGTATCGGGAAGTGGAAGTAGATCGTCCTGACTAGCCCATCTGCCAGGTATGTGTTTCGTATCTGGGCAACCGTCACGCGGTGCCAATCGCCGCAATGCGGTCAAAGGAAGTCCGAGAAATCGAACATCGTGATCGGGGCGTCGGGATTGCCCAGTGCGTTGTAACCACGATTGGGAACATTTACACGCGTCTTCTCAGTTGGTGCGACAGGTATTGGCTCTGATGTTGAAGTTGCAGTCGGTTCTGGAGTTGCAGTCGGTAGAGGTGTGGCTGTATTCGCGGGTGCTAAAACCTGTTCCGGTGGCGGAACTGCCAACTCCGCGGTCGGACCGCCGATGCCATCGTCCGAATCCGAGCCGGCACAAGCGAAAATGCCTGCCGCGATCAGCAGCGAGAGAGAAGCAAGGGCGATGGAACGTCGGGAGAGCATTAGGTGAGATTGTACCTTTGGGTTGAGGATGGTAGTTGGAGGGCGGGTGTGAACGCTGGCTTCCATGCGATTGGGTTTGACAGTTTTAAGCTACATGTTGCTTTATTGGCGGTTGTGTGTTGATGGCACGTGGATTAGGCATACAATTGTTCATATCATCACCCTATGAGTGAATCATGGATGTAGAATTCCATAACAAGAGCATGAAGTCTCGTTATGATGACCCAAGCAAGGCGATCCGAAAGTGGGGCAAACAAATCGGAGAACGATACGTCCGCGTGGTCTCAATGATCATGTCGGCAAACGGCTTTGATGAGCTTTTCGATGTTCCTTCGCTAAGATTGCATCCGCTCCGAGGCAACCGCAAGGGAGAGTATTCTTTTAGATTAAATATCCAAATGCGACTTATCGTTGAGTACGATCGCTCAAGCCGCACAGTGATTGTAAAGGAGGTCAGCAAGCACTATGGCGATTAAAGTTGCACCATTCTCATCAAGCATGCCCGTGTCTCCTGGCAGCGTGTTGAAGGATGAAATCGAGTTCCTTGGGATGACACAAAAGGAACTGGCCTCCCGCATGGGCCGACCAACCCAAGTGATCAGCGAGATCATAGGTGGTAAGAAAGCCGTGACTCCGGAGACCGCGCTAGAACTCGAAAGTGTCCTAGGTATCAAGGCACACATTTGGACCAACTTGGAGTCTGGTTACCGCCTGACATTGGCACGCAATGAACATCAATCGAGATTGGAGACGGAAACGGAGTTGTTGTCGGACTTCAAAGTCAATGAACTAGAAAAACGAGGCTGGATTACGCGCGCGAGAAAGCGCACCGACAAAGTTTTGACGTTGCGTCGGTTTCTAGGTGTGGCATCGCTCAATGACTATCAACACGTTAACGCAGCAGCTTTCCGTATCACTGGTGGTGGAGGATATTCACCCCAAACTCTGGCGGTGTGGCTGCGGAAAGGTGAGATAGATGCCGAAAAAATCGAAATCGAGCCTTATGACCGCACGAAATTCGAGAGTGAGGTACGTCGTATCAGGAAACTTACTACTGCGCCGCCGAGTGAGTTCGTGCCCGAGATGAAGCAAGCCTGCGCTGGCGCCGGTGTTGCTTTAGTTTTGACACAAGAGCTCCCCAAGAGCGGTGCCAACGGCGTTGCTAGGTGGCTCACGGATGACAAACGGTTAATCCAACTAAGTTGGAAGTGGCGATGGACCGATATCTTCTGGTTCACTTTCTTCCATGAAGCATGCCACATCCTCAATCACAAACGAGATGTTTACATCCAGTACCCAAAACGCCCGGGCATACAGTCTGCCGAAGAGCAAGAAGCGGATCAATTTGCAGCGGATATCTTGATCCCGACCGAACGCTGGAATGACTTCATTAAAAGACGATGTTTTACTGCTGGCACTGTCAGGCAATTCGCGGCCGAGATCGATATCCATCCGGGTATCGTGGTTGGAAGGATGCATCACGAAAAGTTAGTGCCTTACAACTGGCTGACCGAGTTCAAAACACGCTTCCAATGGAAGCAAACCAATGACTGACAGGAACTTGCTATGCCAAGAAAACGATCTCAGCGAGACACTTACAACTACACCATGAAGGACGCTTTCGGGCGAGTGGTCAAATACGGTATCACCAACAACCCATATCGTAGAGCCGAAGAAAATACTAGACACGGCCTCGGCACGACGATGGAAATCACCGGGAATCGAGTCACACGTCAAACTGCACTCAAGCGTGAAAGTTCAAAGATTCGCCACTACGAATCGCGCTACGGCAGAAAACCACGCGGCAACAAACGAAGCTAGCCCAACCGATTCATTTCATTGCCACACTCACGCCGGAAGTTGACCGGTGTGCTACGTTTAGATAATGCCCTTCAGCAGTGACAATTCTGAATTCATCGACGAATTCCTGATCGACGCGGTAAATAATAGGGGGGGGGGTACAAGGACTTAAAGATTGCATTAATAGCAATCTTGGCATCGCTATCGTCAATGATGATGTTCTGAATACTCAAGCGGTCGCACCTAGTTCTGTCGACCTCATCGTTACCTCGCCGCCGTACAACGTCGACATCTCTTACAACTCTCACGTCGACAACGAAGACTACGGCCAATATCTTGTCTGGACCCACCAATGGCTGGCGCGTTGCTACAAGTGGCTGAAGCCAGACGGACGGATGTGCCTGAACATCCCGCTCGACAAAAATAAGGGCGGTCAGCAGTCGGTCGGTGCCGACATTACATCTATTGCCCGTGAGATTGGCTACGGGTATCACTCAACCGTCGTCTGGAACGAGGGCAACATCTCGCGTCGCACTGCTTGGGGATCATGGATGTCCGCATCCGCTCCATACGTCATCGCGCCGGTTGAACTCATCGTCATACTTTTCCGCGACGTTTGGAAGAAACAGCATCGAGGCACTTCCGACATCACCCGTCATGAGTTCATGGATTGGACTAACGGCGTGTGGACGTTCAACGGTGAAAGCGCGAAACGCATCGGACATCCGGCGCCGTTTCCGATTGACTTGCCAGAACGTTGCCTAAAGCTCTTCAGCTACGTGGGCGACACGGTATTGGACCCTTTCTTGGGTTCTGGGACCACCCTCGTAGCAGCCCAGAAATTCGGACGCCGCGGCATCGGCATCGAGATCGATGCGGGTTACTGCGAGCTGGCTGAACGGAGACTCAATCTGGATCAGGGGGTGTTGCTCGATGCCGAGAAGTAACATCACCCAAAAGGCACTCATATTTCAGTACTTCGAGGAACGTCCAAAACAAGACGTCGCTACGCTGGACATCGTCGATTGGTCTACGGCAGAGTACCAACGTATAACTGGCAAACCTCTTCGAGACCCAGATCGCATGATCAGGTCTCTGTACTCGGATGGCAAATTGATCAAGGTGAGAACCGGAGTCTATCGCTATGATCCCGACGCGGCAACCGATTTGCCGGAAGAGAGTTTCACCGCTGCTCAAAAGGCAGAGATTTTGAGAAACGGCGGCTATCGCTGCGCCATGTGTGGTGTAACTGAACGTGAGGGCGCAGTTTTGCACGCAGACCACATTGTGCCGCGATCAAAGGGCGGCACCGCGGAGGTAGACAACGGGCAGGTGCTCTGCAGCCAACACAACAACCTGAAGAAAAACTACGGCCAGACTGAGACCTGCAAGCGCATGTACCAAGTGCTTTACAAAAAAGCCATCGAACTCGACGACATGGCGATGCGTGAATTCATAGAGGATGTCATGCGCGTTTACGACGAGCACAATATCAACAGCCACATCGACTGGCGACCACAACCACCTATGTCATCTGACTAAACTGCAGCAACCACAAGCTTTCGCCATCGTACAGGCTTAAGTCGAGTGAACATGCTATGGTAGGCATTCTTACCATAGAGTTCACGATGTCTGATACGCCTGATTCCACACCTGCTGAAGAATCCTGTCTGCTCTGCCGGAGACCTCTCGGCGAAGTAGCCCTGCGAATCATCGGCGGCGAAAGG
This sequence comes from Dehalococcoidia bacterium, assembly GCA_965242765.1. Classification (GTDB taxonomy): domain Bacteria; phylum Chloroflexota; class Dehalococcoidia; order Lucifugimonadales; family Lucifugimonadaceae; genus Bin127. The sequence continues at coordinate 1,356,366 of CBDESY010000004.1, forward strand.
TTCTGCGAAGCGGATGCAGAGAACGTAGCCACCTATGGCTTGATAGGTGCAGCCTGCAAACGTCAGATGGATCTTGCGCTGCACAGCATGTCCCACCGCGACCGCAACATCGATGGTCTGTACCAGGAGCTGACGCAGCTGTTTGAGAGGTATGGGTTGATTGGGAGTTAATCTCACAAATCCGGTGGTGCCAATCCGTTATGGCGACTGAAGCAGAACACATCTGGTCAATCCCGACTGAGTAGTTGAGGGTTGCCCATTCCACATCACGGCAACTTATGGCGACGATAATGCCTTGACTTGCGGTTGGTGAAGAGGCATGCCATCAGCCAGTTTTTGATGGAGCGGATGACCGAGTAGATTTCGCACACCAGTCCTTGCACAAATCGTGCCTTTCATGTTATCCTCAACCGGTTTACGAATTCCGACAGAGAATCTAATGAAAGCACATCTGTTCAATAATCATCAGATGACAAGCTCCGTATGCGCGAAAAATCGCACACACGGAGCGATAGAATCCGGTATTATCCCCCCCCCCCCCCCCCCCCCCCCCCCGGTTTTCATATTCAGTAATTAATCATTATGTTTATTGTAGAATTAAACATACCACTAAAGCGCGTTTCGTTCTAAGCACAAACCTCGCGTCAGAAAATCACTCGTTGTGTTGCACTGCCCGTTGCGGAGGGTTGCGCGATGCGTTTTGATTTTGATGTGGTAAAGGAGATGTGGCTGGAACGATCCAAAAACAATCCTGACGCACACAATTACATATCTGATTTCTTTGCTGCAGTCAAAGAGAAACACAGAGCGGATTTCCTTCAGAGAAAACCTAATGGGGACCACGGTCAATCTTGGAGGTCGTGGAAAGGTAAGAATTTTGAAAAACTCGTGCTTTTCATCGTTGAGCAGCAGATCCAAGTCATCGGTCAACTCAAGGCCATCCCTGGATCGGAACTTGAAAAGGAATTGAAAGATGAGCGATTAAGTCGCATCAAACGCAATATCGTTGTCGATTTCGGTGTAGTTGGTTGTTTTGTCCCCGATGCCGACATCGTCATTTACTCCGAAGAAGATGAGTCGATCAAAGCGATTATTTCATGCAAGATCACGCTTCGAGAAAGAATCGCACAGACAGCATTTTGGAAACTCAAATTAAATGACAACCCAGTCACCGAAAAAATCAGGACTTTTTTCGTAACACCTGACGAAGATGGCACGCTAGATATTGATAGATCTAGCAAAGGTAAAGCGATTGTAGTTAACGACATTGATGCTGTATATGTTCTGAAGCAAGGATTTCCCGAGCACTACAACATCTACACTCTTGACAAATTAGTTTCGGAGCTAAAAAAATGTATGTAGAACGGCGAAAATACTCGCGCCGTTCACAGGCATTCGCAGATCGAATTGAAGAGCTAGAAGTTCTCAAGTCAAAAATCTCGAAACCGGATCTGGATTATCCCCACCCCTCCGAGACTCGCGTCTCATTCAAGAAAGCCATTAAGAGCTTGAAATCGAGACTTGATACCTTCGAGAAGCAAACTGACGCTGCGTTTTTCAAGACAAATCCAGATGCTGAGGAAGCGGAGTCTAAACCCATAGTCGAGTCAACCACACTCTGGGATTTTCCCACTCAAAGCTACGGCAAGACCAAGAAAGGGGACTCGAAATTCCAGGGTGTCACACCAGCGTTCATCGTCTACAACATGATTCAAAGGTACACCGAGCCTGGCGATTTGGTATTCGATCCTATGTGCGGTAGCGGTACTACTATCGATGTTTGCCGAGAAGAGAATCGCGAAGTTGTTGGCATGGACATCAGTCCTACGCGGCCGGACATCAGCAAAAACGACGCTCGCACCATACCGCTTGACGATGAAAGTGTCGACATGGTCTTCATCGACTCCCCCTATGGCGACAACGTCAACTACTCCGACGATCCCGAAAACATAGGCAAGATTTCTGCAGAGTCGGGGGAATTCTATTTTGAACTAGGGTTAGTTGCGCGCGAGCTTCATAGAGTAATGAAGCCCGGAAAAGTCTTGGGCTGGCTCATCGGCGATCAATGGGTCAAGCGAAAGTTCACACCGGTCGGGTTCAAAATCTACGAGATGCTAGTTGAAGAAGTCGGATTCGAGCCGGTCGATCTGATCTGTGTTGCGCGCCGCAACCAAAGCTCGAACACTGGCATATGGCACTATCGAGCGGTCAAGCACAACTTCTACCTTCGAGGTTTCAAGCACCTCATTTTAGTCAGGAAATCCGCAGGTGCCAGTGACACAGTTCAGACCGGATCGACGAAGCATGATTGGAACAAGTATAAATGATCGTAGCGTACGTGTTATTCTATTGGAATTATGAAGACTGAATATCAACATATCTGGTCAACCTTGCCCATCCATCCTGGAGAAACGCTTGCCGAGGAACTGGAGGCGCGTGGCATAGCGCTCGATGACTTCGCTGAGATAACCGGGTATCCAGTTCGATCGCTCGAAACGATCATTCGAGGTGAGCGTCCAATCACCGCAGACTTAGCAGCAGTTTTAGAAGAAACGCTCAGCGTGCCGGCACAGTTTTGGATCAACTTGCAACACCGGTATGTGTTCGTAGCGATGCGAAACACTCAGGCATAGGTTTATTCACACTTAACTTCGCCCTTAATTCGGGCCTTGGCCGATCCGCGCCATTATCCGATCAGCCAGAGGTTTAACAAGATCTGTGGGTTGTTCCCAAAGAATGTGATTGTACTGGCGCGTGTCAAAATGGATGTCATTGATCTGACCTTTATGGCAGGTGAAAATCACCGGGATGCCAAGTCCATATGCGAAACCAGCCTCGTAGTAAACCCCGCCGCGAGCACCATCTCGGCCATGTGTGAAGTCAGCCACGATGAAACGAGAGCGGCGGATCTCAGCAATAATTTCGTCGTCAATCTTGCTGGTGTCAGGTTTTTGATCTATGCGCAGTGCCTTGTAACCAGCAGCTTCGATCGCGGGTTTGATGCCGAAGTCAAACAGGTCATTCGTATAGTCGGAAAACCACATGGCAACGAATGCTTGGCCCTGATCAACGGCTTGCTGCATGTCAGCAACAAAAGCATGGCCGGCCAATGTGATTGCTGCAGCAAGAGTCACATTATCACCTGACGAATGAGATTGGACCAAGTTGCGTTCGGCCAAAAACCTAATCAAAAAGTCCACCTCGTGTACATCGATAGATTCAGACAACACTATGGCTTCAATCGCACGAGAATTGTCGAGCTTTACAATGCCACCGAGACGAGGTGCAAGTCTAGAAAAGTACAGCAACAATCGGTTAGCTCGTTCGTATGGATGTAAGTCGTGTCTATTGGCAGCATTATGAATGAGATCTGTGTTTATTAATGGGCATTCATCGCCATTTTTACGCATTTCGGTTAATATATTAGTTAGTCTTGCTTTGATTCTAGCTGATTCTAATTTAGGAGGCAGAAGTTTGAGATATCCTTCAGCTTTGCTAGTTATCTGGTATCGACCACCCGCTCTTGGCGAATCGTAGTATACCTTGCGTTGAGCAAGGTAAGGTTGGTGTTCAGTTGCCAAATGCTCTGGCCATATCGCACATGGCTTTGGCTGTTGGCTTGCGTTCATGGGTTATTGCTAGATTTCAGGCGTAATTGCGTTGATGCACTTGGTTTCAGACGAACCGAAATTAGGGCATACACCTACGACAACACCGAAGCCCTAGACGCTTGGGCGTCTTTGTCCATCAGTCTGCCGGCTGGGATAGGTTGATGCTCGGAATGTCCATTGCTACGCGCTCGATCTCGTTTCTTATCCACTGAAGTGTACTGTCGAGGGTACAGTTCTTTGGCATCAACATCCCTTACGGTCATGATATTACCTAGGAATTTGGAGACGTAAAATTCGCCAGATTTGGTCTCTTCAGTCGCTTCTACTTTGCCTTTTGCAATCGAAATGTAGTCGCTATCGATATCGATCCCAACGCAGTAGCGTCCCAACGCACGAGCTGCGATCGCCGTAGTGCCAGTGCCCAGGAAGGGATCCAGAACCACATCGCCTGGGTCGGTGGTCATGAGTATCAGACGCTCCATAAGGTGGATTGGTAGCTGGCAAGGGTGGGGATCACGCCGTTTGTTGTGTCTTATGCGGTGAATATCAGTCCAAACATCGCTCACCAAAGCACCAAATGGATGTCTTTGGTCGCTTTTTCCTCCGTAGTCCTTCAGATATTCACTGCAGACGCGGCAACGCTTGTGTGGTGCACGAACTTCATAGAACTTGAAACCTTGAGGTTGCTTTGTATAGAAGAGCACACCGTAGTGCGCGGGCAGTAACGTCCTGCCAACGGGGTTGCTCATTGCATCCCAGGCTATCCAGTGTTTGAAGTAGGCGACCTCACCCAAGATCGAGCCGTAGTACATCAGCCATTTCGGAATGTTGTGGACCAATATAGACCCTGTAGGTTTGGTCACTCTGACCATCTCCTCAATCCACTCTCGACACCAAGCGATGTAACTTTCATCCGGCCGGCCGTCTTTGTAACTGCTGTACCGCTTACCCAAATTGAACGGGGGATCCGCGAACGACATATCAAAGGTGTCGTCAGGAATGTTGCGCATCACCTTCAGGCAGTCGCCAGGGATCAGCTGATCTCGATGGTATTCGGTTCGCATTTTTCCGTTATCGCGTTGCATGATAAGCGACTATGTCATCTAGTTGGTCGAGCATGTTGATGCTGAGGCAGTAGTGAGAATCTCTGTGTAACCTTCTCAAATCTGGTCGACGGGCGAGCCACCCTCCTCCGTCCACTACGTTCACGAAAGCTCGATTAGTGTGGTTTCTACTGTTCCACCGGTTTACGTCGCTGAACATTGTTTCCTGTTCATTGGCACGCGTTGTTTGAGAGCTGGATGTAGTCTCCATATACGAGATCATGATCGATATTTCCGGGTTCTCAAGGTTGGGAATCGCAAGGTCTACTTCCTTTCCCAGAAATGGAACTCGCCCCTTTACACTAGTCAATCCAGTCCCAGAAAGTGCCACATCGAGTCTATCTGAGACTATTCGCTCAATCTCGTCGCCTTTTTTGTCGCTGTAGTCTCCCGCAAGCATCTCTCTAGCGATTCTCGCTGCAAAATCACGGTCTCGAAGCAGATCCGCCCACTTTTCTGGAAAAGCTAGTTGGTCAAGATAGAAATCCGCGACATGTTCAGCGAGCGTTGGGTTGTCTCTACCTTCTAGGAAAAGGTCGGCGATGCTCTCAGCGAAAGGATCGTCGCGAACGATGTTCCGATGGATCCTACTGATATCCCACTCATTGCCATAATCACCGCGGGCATGACGCTCAGCTGCGATGATCCTCTTGAACTTTTCTTGAGAAAGGTTGGTCATCTTGAGCAAAACCTTTAGCAGATCAACGTCTTCTCTCATAAACGCTACAAGGCTACTCTCTGGTTGCGATGCGTAGTCGAAACCAACTAACCTACTCGCGATTTCGCACACTCTCCTGCGCATATCGGCTTCAAACGCCGGCAGTTTTAGTAACGGCGTGCAACTCGCAACATAGGCATCGAATGTCGACTTTTGAGGCGTCAAGGGGTGCTTGCTCATTGAATCAAGAAGTGATGAACTGGATTTTAGCCTATGATTACTCGGCGCGTACTCCCGCTAAGACTAAGCCATCACCCCAAATCCTGCCCATCCTGTAAATCCATGCAAGTCCAAGCCTTGCACACGCTTCAATACCACCGACGCTTATCCACCACATTAATCAGCTGCTCGCCACGGGCGAATCGTCGGGCGTTTTCGAGGATGATCTGGAAACGACGCTCTGGGATGTCGCCGGCATCTTTTACTGCTATGTGCGGGGTCATCAGCACGTTTGGCAGTCGCCACAGCCTGTGGTCCGACGGCAACGGCTCGATCTCGTAGACGTCTAGGCCGCAACCCGCAATCTCGCCCGACTCGATGGCATCGGCCAAGTCGTCGATCTTGCAGACCATGCCGCGCCCTACGTTGATGAAGTAGGATGTCGGTTTCATCAGCTTGAAACGTGCCGCATTGAACATACCCTCCGTCTCTGGCGTGTGCGGCACTGTGGAGATCACGAAGTCGGCCTCCGGTAGCCATCGGTCGATCTCTTCGGGCGGGTAGACCTCCGCATCGCCGATGTCGCGTTCGACGCGCGGCTCGATGCCGATGACGCGCATCCCGAATGTGCTGCACAGCCTAGCCGTCTCGGCACCGATGCCGCCGACGCCGTTGATGAGCGCAGTCGCATCGCCCAAGTTGATGTATTCCGACTTCCGAGCGTGTTTGTCCCAATCGCCGGCGCGTTGTGCATCGACGTACCACGACAGACCGCGGGCGAGTGCCAGCACGAACATCATGATGTGGTGGCTGATGTGATCGAAGTAGATGCCGCGCGGGTTGGAGATGACGCATGGGTGTTCGATTAACTCGTCGTAGTAATAGCCGTAGAAAGGTCCGGCGTCGGGGTTCTGCAGCCATCGCAGCTTTTCGGCGCGCTGCAACATGTCCGGTGGTATCCATCCAAATGCGGCATCGGCATCCACGATTTCTAGTGCTGCCTGCGCGTCATCTTCGGGCGATACGACGTTGTATTCCGGCATCGAATCGGCGAGGCGAGTAGCGAACCACCGCTTCAGATCATCTTGCGGCGGCATGAATAGGAATTTGATGGAAGCGTGGGGCATTAGGGAACAAACCAAGCGATCTGTGCGTCTATGTTACAGAGCAACCTCAGATCATGTGTAAGGATATCGGTGAACGTATGCTAGGCAACAGAATGTGCACACAAGCGATTCGTTCCATAGAGAAACGTTACTATGAGATTCGTGGTTTGCCACAAGTGGGACTTGCACTCGCTTTAATCGTTGGGATGTCATTTTGGGCATGCACATCCGGGCAGGTTACTCCCGCAGCTACGCCGACTAAGTTTGCTTCGGTTGATGAAGAAGCAGTCGTTTCAACCATATCTCCGACTGCAACCATCGTCCCGACATCTGCGCCAACATCGACTATCGTTCCAAACGCAACCGATACCGCAACGACGCAACCGACGATCCAAACCGATCCAGACGGTCTTTCGTCGGAAGAAGAAGCAGTCGTTTCAACCATATCTCCGACTGCAACCATCGTCCCGACATCTGCGCCAACATCGACTATCGTTCCAAACGCAACCGATACCGCAACGACACAACCGACGATCCAAACCGATCCAGACGGTCTTTCGTCGGAAGAAGAAGCAGTCGTTTCAACCATATCTCCGACTGCAACCATCGTCCCGACATCTGCGCCAACATCGACTATCGTTCCAAACGCAACCGATACCGCAACGACACAACCGACGATCCAAATCGATCCAGACGGTCTTTCGTCGGAAGAAGAAGCAGTCGTTTCAACCATATCTCCGACTGCAACCATCGTCCCGACATCTGCGCCAACATCGACTATCGTTCCAAACGCAACCGATACCGCAACGACACAACCGACGATCCAAATCGATCCAGACGGTCTTTCGTCGGAAGAAGAAACAGTCGTTTCAACCATATCCCCGACCGATACCCCGATGCCACCAGCTGAAGGCTACATCGCTATCAGTAATGGTTCTTATCATGTTTGCGCGTTGAAATCGACAGGTGAAGTGGAATGCTGGGGGAGTGATTTCAACGGTGGGGCGTCCCCACCTCTTGGCGAGCATTTCATGCAGATCAGCGCAGGTCAAGGATTCACTTGCGGGATTCTAGTAGACGAGTCGGTCAAGTGTTGGGGCCAGATTTGGTTCGACGACGCGCCACCAAGGGATGATTTTGTTGCGAAGTTCAGCAAGGATGGCGAGATGTGCACCACACTGGAAAACGGAACGGATATGTGCTGGTCGTACACCACTTGGGTTGATGTAGATGTTTCCGACGACGATTTGCCAGAATGGGGAGATGAGGTGGTTACCGACATTAGTCAGGGACTGATTTGTACCGAAACGCACTTTAGAGATTGGATATGTTGGGCGCAGATAGAATATACATCGCCATCACCGCCAGACGATCTTAAGTTCATGAATATCAGCAGTGGGTACAGCCATGTCTGCGGTTTGTTGAAGAATGGTACACCCATGTGCTGGGGTGGTCTTAGAGCAGAAATCCCAGCCGAAGTGTCCGCGGAGCAGTTCACATCGATTATGAGTGACATCGATTTCACATGCGGCGTTCGCGAAAATGATTCAGAAATCTGTTGGGGAAACGTGAGCGAATCTTCAGTGCTTCAACTCATCAATGAATACACCATGATAAGCGGCGGTTTCGACGATGCCTGCGGTCTGGAAATATCAGGAATTATTTTGTGTTGGAACAAATATTGGGGAGATACAGAAACGTATCAACCTGTAATCGGAAATGAATTCATATTTTTGGGCAGTTATATCGGTAGTTCGTACTATCATTACCGATGCGCAATTAATTCGAATCACGAAGCCATCTGTTGGGAGTCTAATGGCCTAGGGAAGCATATCAACGTGGAGAAAATACCGTCCGAAACGGGTTTTAAGCAGATAAGCTCAGCAAAAGCGTACCATGCTTGTGGAATACATAGAGATGGTTCCATATCGTGCTGGGGCAATAACAGTAGCGGTCAAACGGATCCGCCATCGCTCGTATCGCCAACTCCGATACCCGAGATAACAGAGATCTGCTACAAAGGGCAGATCTTGGACAAAGGTTCAGGTTGCGTTATGGAGGAACTCGATCGTGATGTGTATGCGTTCGTAGTGACTGAAACGGGAAGAGGTGTCTTATACAACAATGACAATGAAATATTGAGTAGTCATTACACTGAAATCGTTCGTTCGTATACAGTGATCAATGGTCATGAGAATAAATTCACGGTTTTGAAAGCATACGCGAATGAAGATGGCAGTTGGACAGTTGACACACTATTAGAATGGCTCTACACCTTTGAGCATTAAGAAACACCATGTAGGTTAGAGTTGATCACGAATTTGATTCGCCGATCCGTCATTACCGCGAATGCGATAATGACGGATTTATTCACTAGATTATCGTTCAAGTCTTCATTTATCTTCTCAAATCACACTCCACTCCCACTTCGGCGCAGTGGCCCTCGAACCACTCGATGACTTCAGTGTGATACGGGATACCGTATTTTGAACGCTTTTCGATCTCTTCGGCTTCTAGCAGTCCGGGATACACCACTCGCTCATGTCCCTTGCCCGGCGGATGCTCTGCGACGGACTTGAGCAGATCGTCCATGTCATCAAGGAACTTCTCTTTGTCGGTAAACGCTTCGATGTCGTACGCAACAAAGAAGTGTCCACCTTGATGCGGGTTCAACGGACCGGGGCCGAGTCCCGTCAACTCGTTGCACATGATCTCATTCATCAAACCGAGTCCGAACCCTTTGTGTGAGCCGTTCTCACGCGTACCACCGATGGGCAACATGCCGTACTTGCCACGCGATTCGGGACCGGGCGCGGACGACTCCTCGAGCATCGGCTCATAGTTTTCATCCGTTATCCAGCCTGGCAGCACCGATGCTCCGGTTCTACGCAAAAGCCAGATCTTGTTCGCCGCAACCTGAGTAGTCGCAATGTCGAGCATGAAGGGCGGCATCGTGCGTGCCGGTGCGCCGTAAGCAATAGGATTGGTACCAAGAAATGGACGCGATCCCCAAGTCGGTATCGTGATGCCCGCACCTCCGGCCGTCATCGTGTGTCCAATCATTCCTGCTTCTATCGCTTGATAGACGTAGTGGCTGCATCCTGCCAAGTGTCCGGTGTTGTAGATCGTGACGACGCCGACACCGTGTTTAGACGCCTTTTCGATCGCCATATCCATCGCAGTCGGTCCGACGTGAATGCCGAGTGCGTGCTTCGCGTCGATATTTGCAGTGGTGCTGGTTTCGCGCACTACCTCCCACTCGGTCGCCGGGTTCAAAGCACCGGTGGCGTAACCACGCACGTAGCCTCGTAGCCCGTTCGACACTCCATGTGACTCGTTGCCTCGCAGATCGTTTCCGAGCAACACATCGGTAGAGTCCTGCGCGGCTTGGTCGTCCAACCCGATCTTCAGAAATATGTCCTTGGTGACGCGATGCATCGTTTCCGGCGTCACATAAACGCGATCGGCTTCGGGTACCTTGAATCGCTCTAACATTTTCGACTTCCTCTCGTCGGATTCTTGCACCGCGCCAACGGCGATGTATCGATGTTGTAGTTTATGCGATTCTCATCACAGTTCAGACAGCACATCACGTAAAATCGCTTAGTTATTGGAATGCACCGACACGTTGACACATGAAAGGTAATTCAGGACATGGAGATCCGCCCTAATCGCATCAAAGACAAACTAGCCGCTGGTGAGGTGGCAACAATCGTCGGCGGAATGACGCATCCGGACGATATCGATTCCTTCGGACCCATCGCCACGGCGCACGGTTTCGACGGCATCTGGTTGGAGGGCGAACACGGATGGGTCGATGCATCCGAGTTGGGGAACCTGACCCGCGCCTGCGATGTATGGGGACTCACATCCGTCTGTCGCGTCAACGACAACAATCAAGGGCTCATCTATCGGACGTTGGACCGCGGTGCGCAGGGCATCGTCGTTCCGCATGTAAACAACGCGGCTGAAGCTCAGAACGTGGTCGACGGCGGCAAGTTCCCGCCAATCGGAAAGCGCGGGAGCTACACCAGTCGTCAGGGATTCGGCGTTGACAACTTCATGGAAGTCGCTGACGATCACACATTGCTCATCATCCTGCTAGAAGACATCATTGCCTACTACAACCTCGATGAAATCTTGGAAGTCGATAACATCGATGTCTTCTTTGTGGCACCCGGCGACTTTGCCGCTTCGATGGGACACAAGGGCAACATCGATCATCCCGATGTGGTCGAAACCATGAATGATGCTTACAGTCGGATCGTAGCATCGGGTCGGACGGCCGGCGCGATCTGTGGCAAAGGCAACGCCGAGCGGTTCCTCGATCTCGGAGTGAAGTTGCTCTTCACCAACACTCCCGAATGGATCAATGAAGGCGCCGCCAGCTTCATGGACATCGTCAACAGGCACGGGAAGTGATTTCTGCCCAATCGTCTGAACCGTGATTGCAATGGCTGAGAAGATGGGTTATGGCACGCCGTGTAGTCCGTCCATCTCTGGTACCTCACCCTTGCCGAACTGCGCGCCCCTTAATGTAGCGTTAGGTTATGCGAGTCTCTAATCACATACGTTTGCGGAGCGGTACCCTCAAGGTTACAGCCGTGATCGTTCTTTCCGGCATCATTGCGATTCTTGCTGCGACGGGATGCCGCGGCGGCGGCGCTAATCCCGGTGCCGAAGACTTGGTAATCCCGTTCATAGAGCCTACTTTGTCGGACCGAAACTGCCTGAACGACGATTATCCGCCGACTGCCCCACAGTTCGATGAAGTATCCGATGCCGATTATCGTGGTGGCTCAAATGATGTGGACTACGTGATTCTGGAAGAGGGGGAAGGCGAATCTCCCAAAATCGATTGGCGTGTAGAAGTGCACTATACCGGATGGATTGAAGATGGTTGCGTATTCGGCACCACTCACATCGACAACCGCGAAGCACGATTCTTCCTGGTTGCTGTGATACCCGGCTGGCGACAAACCTTGCTGGATATGAAGATCGGCGAGCGGCGACGGGTACGTATTCCTCCGGACCAAGGTTACGGTCAGGCCGGCTCTCCGCCTCGCATACCCAGTAATGCCACGCTATACTTCGATGTCGAGTTGCTTGAGGGGATCACTGGCGAGCAGGCTATGGCTACGGCTACTGCAGTAAGTGAGGCGGCAGCAGCGACCATCACTGCGGTTTCCGAAGAGGTAGAAGCAACGTTCACCGCAATCGCTGAGGAGGCGACGGCCGAGGCTGAAGAGCAACCGGACGAGGAATAGAGCGGTGTTTTGAAGCTACCTAGAAGGTTATAGGATTAAAGGACGTGGATTGGGGCTGTAGCTCAGTTGGGAGAGCGCATCGTTCGCAATGATGAGGTCGGGGGTTCGAATCCCCCCAGCTCCACCATTTTTGACGGTAGGCAGAACCGAGCCGTTCAGGGTCATCTCCTCGGCGGTTCTCCCTCCTAAGGGACCGTCCTGAGGCATGGGGATGGTGTACCTCAGAAGGGCGTTGTCGGCATCACCACGATCTCCTTCACGAAGCTCTCGATGAAGGTGCTGTGCTCGGTCAGTTCGCTTTCCTTGAGGAACTCGCTCATGTCCTGGGCGTAGGCTGCAATCGTCTCCACATCCCCCAGCACCTCTCTCCGCTGGGAGAGTATTGCCCTGGCCTCCTGCGCCGACGCCTGAGATCAGCATCAGCGGCGGCACCACGGACGACAGCGCAGACGAGACTGACGGTTCCGTAACCGCCACGGTGAACGCGGCAAGCGGCTACACGGTGTCGTCGTCGCAAGGCGCGGCAACCGTCAGCGTCGCCGACAACGACGATACAGTGCAGGAAATTACTACGTCTCAAGACGATGTCGCCGAGGAGACGGACATCACCATAACTGTTGACGCAGCTTCGGCGACTGAGGGGAGTAGCTTGGAGTTCCAAGTGAATCTATCAGCGGCGTCGACCGAGAAGATCACCTTGAATTGGTACACCGCGCCTGCGTACGACATTCTCAACGACCGTGCGCACTTCGACGACTACCAGGTCGCAACTGGCGAGATGGTGTTTGCGCCGGAAGTGACGTCGCAGAAGGACGAAGTATGGTTGGAGCAAGATTCTGAGGAAGAGCCGGACGAGTGCTTCGCGATCGAGGTATACCTGCCCGGTAGCTTCTTCACGCCTGACGCCGTGGGAACCATGACCCATCGTGGACGACGACTAGCCCTGCGCCTCTGAAACGGCGAAGAACGCAGCCTTAGGTGGTCGTCCGGTGCTATCCTCAAATTTTGAGAGTGGGTCATCAACCTTTCACAACGCCGACGAACTCATCCTTTCGGTGGATTGAGGTCAAGTTTGAGCAGGAGCAACGGATGCCATACGAACATGCCAAGGAACTCGAAGAGCTGAACCGGATATTCCAGATCCAGAAGGCCAGCACCTCGCCGTCCAACGCTCCATCCTACGAGCAGAGACTCGACCGCCTGAGCAGGGTAGAGCGGCTGTGCCGGGACAACGTGAAAGAGATTTCCGCAGCGCTGGAAAAGGACTTCGGGAGCAGGAACCCGGATATGACGTTTCTGGCAGACATCTACCCGCAGCTTTCCCATGCCAAGCACGCGAAGGCGCGCCTGAAGAAGTGGATGAAGAAGGAGAGGACCCCGTCAGGACTGCTTGGCCTTACCGGTCAGCGCACTTACATTCTGCACGAACCCCTGGGAGTCGTCGGCGTCATGTCCCCGTTCAACGCGCCGGTGGGCTTGGCGTTCGACCCCGCGATCGACGCCATTGCAGCCGGCAACAGCGTTATGCTGAGAATTTCCGAGAGTGCTCCCCACGCCGGCGAGCTGATCAAGTCCCTGGTTTCCGCGCACTTCAAGTCGGAAGAGATGGCCGTGGCCACCGGCGGACTGGAGGTGTCGAGGGCCTTTGCCGCCCTGCCTTGGGACAAGCTGGTCTTCACTGGAGGCACCGAGGTCGGGAAGAGAATCCTCTCCGCCGCCGCGGAGAACCTCACCCCCGTGATCCTTGAACTGGGCGGGAAGTCCCCGTGCGTCATCCTGGACGATGCCAACGTCGCCGAGGCCGGCATGAAAATCGCCAGGGTGCGTCAGATGAACGCGGGACAAGTATGCATTGCTGGAGATTACGCGCTTCTGCCCGAAAGACACCTGGAAGCATTCATCGACGCGGTCGTCGAAACCGACCGGGAGGCCTACCCCACCATCTTGGACAACGGCGAGTTCACCTCCGTCATACATCAGGCCGCTTACGACAGGCTGGTGGGATACATCGCCGAGGCCGAGGCGCACGGCTGCCGGGTCGTCCAGTCCAAACCGGCCAACGAGGAAGTGCCGGATCCTTCCACCAGGAAGATACCTCTGACCCTGGTCATCAATCCCGCAGACCACTTGAATGTGTCTCAGAACGAGGCGTTTGGCCCGATACTGTCGGTGTCCTATTCGGACCTGGACGACGCGATAGCGTTGATAAATGGCAAGGAGAAGCCGCTTGCGCTCTATGTCTTCGGAAAGAATCGAAGCGCTATTGACAAAATCATCGGCAGCACTTCCAGCGGCGGGGTGACGGTCAATGACCTGATCCTGCACGCGGGGTCCGAGACCATGGGATTTGGAGGCGTGGGGCACAGTGGAACCGGCCGGTACAAGGGCGGCTTCATAGGCTACCAGGCGTTTTCGAATCCTAAGTCCGTATTCGAGCAGGGATTGATGGGGCGATTCATGGGGTTTTTCTTCCCGCCGTTCAAGAGCGACCGGACCAGGAGAATGCTCCGGCGCCGGGTCGGCTTGTGAGGCGGTCAGACCGATGCATTCCCCAATTCTCGCCGCGCGGCAGACCGGCTATGGGTAGAAGAACAGCCCCGCGTCATCCTTATCGGAACAACTACAAGCCCGATGAGAGAGGGACGCGATGACCAAGAACAACATGGACCTTTTGGAACTACCGCGCAAGCGCGGCATGGATCAAAACCTGAGATGGCTGTGGCTCAGGTGCCACATGAGGGCCTAAACGGGCAGTTCAATGTCACAGCCCACCAGACCAGACAGCATCAAGAACTTTTCGGAGCAGGTTCGCGTCGCACCTTTTCTCTTGCCTCTTCACTGGAACTTTTGGTGATTTCCGATCTGGCAGTAGGATCAGCCGCTACCCGCACTGTGGAAGATCTTTGAAAATTCTCGTCATGCCCACTCCTTTAAGTGTTGCCGACGTATCAATCAGCCTCGGAAGTCACAATCGTTGCGATGTTGGCCAGTAGCCATGCGGATGCAGCACACAGCTGCAACCAATCCCCACTAGATTCGATACCCGAAGTCAGCATGCTGCCAATCCAGCAAACACTGGCAGTCGTTTGTCCGAGCCATTTGATGCTCCGCGCCCTAGCTAATCGACTTCGCACCGCGGCAGGTGCTACTGCCCTTTCTTCATTTCCGGTCAACATGCGCACTCCTCCCCACAGTTTGAAAGGTCATCGAGATACATTCCCCACATACGGTATCCTTCCAATGCTTCTGCCGGCAACCCCAGCGAGGTAGCAATTGCTTTGGCGACAACGGCGAATCGTTGCCGATACTTGAAGATAAAACAGAATACGTGATTATCGTGCCGAACCGCTGGTCCGCATAGAAACACTCCCGGCACGATAGTCGATTCATCGTGTTCGCTAAGCAGCAGGGAGCCATCTTCGCGTCGTTCAAACAGATCCGCTACTAACTTTTGACTGCCCTCGAATCCGCCTGCGAATAGCGGCGGGACGCGGGTTTGAAATCGATCCCCTTCTTGAGCCGTGACTTCATACATGCCGTCCACGCGAGTGACCGATTCGACAGGCATGTGCGGATACAATTCCACCTGCTCAAAAAACTGGTCTTCACGTATCCGTTCGAGCGTAAAAGGCGAAAGCGCGACACTGGGATCAGAGCTATCTTCAACCCACGGGCGATCCTTATCGAACACCTTCACTCGTTTGCCGCGACGCGCCAGGTGATAAGCCACGTCGATGCCACTTTCGTATCCACCCACAACGATGAAGTCATCACCTTCAAGCTCTTTGTAGCTGGATATGGTCGCGGTGTGGCGACACAATTCGCTACCAACAAACCCATTTAAGCGCGGGTACTGGAACTCGCCGGCAGCCCAAATGACGTGCTTGGCTTGCAAAGTATCATCGAGCGTTTCAATGCGAAAGCCGTCGTCAACCCTTGATACCTGTACTACGTCGGTATTTTGGCGAATAGGTAACCCAAAGAGGTTTGCCACCATACGCAAATACATCGCGTACTGCTTACCCGTAGGATGCTCGACCTCCAAACTGTACGCGGGTGAAGTTTTAATCGCGATTGAGTTCAAATCGAGCATGCCAATCGAATTGGTCGGGTACGAGGGCGTGATGAAGCGAGTCTCATCCGGCCATGACGCGAACGATTCGCCAACCGTGCTACGCTCGCAAATTACGAAGTTCTCGATGCCAGCATGTCTGAGAGCCACCGCAACGCCGATGCCCGCAGCACCAGCACCGACTACTACTACATCACGGACAATTGCATTCCTACCGGTCGCGATCATACAGATCCCCCTTATCGACCATCAAATCAGGCATTTTTCGCACTCCCGTTGCATGCTCTGCTCTTCGAAAACGAGAATGACGCTCTATTGATACATAGTATCATTATCTGCACTGTCGACCAAGCGAACCGACACACAACTATCGCCGCCGAAAGTCGGACGACATTTACGCCAATCTGAGTATCATCGCTGGGACTGGAATACCGCGGCAACATTGACGGTTTGGACATCGATATCCTTTCCAGAAAAGACGATCACAACATAACGACAAGACTATTTGTCTCAGTAACCGACACGCAGATACTCGATGCAAAAGGTCCGCCATAGCGATTGCTGACGAGGCACGGAGGCAGGACTTGTCATTAAATACTGAAATGGCGGTAAAGGTTCGGAGGATTGCTGATGTCTGATGCGCTTGCAACGGTGCAGTCGATTCAAAGATGTCCTACCTATCGTACCACTCACCCTGACACTCGTCTACGGAGTGTTCAAGGAGTGAGATGCATCATTGACATCACAGTTCAGGCATTCCCTGCCCAACGCGCCAACGCTTTGTCCGACGATGCGATCTCCTCGAAATTGGTGTAGTACCAGTTCTGCCAGCCATCCTGCGGCAGGCCAGTGAAGATCATAAGATTGAGAGGGTATTCCTCACACTCGGTTACTTTTCGCTCATCATCGCGGAACAGAAACGTGGGCTTGCCGAGAGCTATCGCTGCCCCTAGCTCTACCATCACGCCTTCATCAGGTGGTGTACCATTGACGATCGCGAAGATGGCATCAGCATCCATCACGTCTTTGATATCTGCTTGCCCGACGCGATAAGCCCATCCAGGCTCCGTTGTCTCTTCCTGATTGTTGCGTTCGAAAGGCTCCCAGACTTCTAGCCCTAGCTCTTCCAGCGCTTTGACGAACAGCGGCAGCAGCAGTTCTTTCTGCTGCTCCGAAAATCCGTACGGATTGGCAAGGTATATGGTCTTTTTGCGAGAAGCGGATAGATCAGTGTTCATTCAGCACTCCTATACTGTCATTCTCGCACATAAGGAGCCGTTGAAAAAGTCCGTCCTGTTTTGCGCATCGAAGGGAACGCGTAGCATCGATGCAGTGGAGATGACAACTGTTCAAAGAAGAGTTTGGCATCGGTCGCGCGCTTTGTTGTGCGTCAAGTTGGAAAGTTGGTGGTCAAACCATTAGAATCGTAGTTTGTTGCACATTTGAATCTCGATTCTGCGCTCCCTTGCGCTAACCGACAAAACAAAACGACAAAATCGTATCGACACAACCCGCAATGGGAGCATTTTCGACATGGACGAACTGGTGCTAGAAGCCGACCCACGAACTGTTATGGGAAAAAAGAACCGCGCGCTCCGCGCCAAAGGTATCATACCCATTCATGTCTACGGATTAGACGATGCCCCGAAATCGCTGCAAACCGACCTACGTCAATTAGTCAGCGTCGTTAGAACCGCCGGACGCACCTCGCCGGTCATCGTCAAATCTTCAGAAGGCGAAACGGACGTCACTCTGGTGCGTGAAGTCGCTACTCACCCCGTGTCAGGCGATGTGCTTCACGTCGATTTTCTGCGTGTAGACCTGACGCAGACGGTGGAGGCTCCGGTACCAGTGGTGTTGATCAATCAGGATGCTGCGCCAGGCATCCGCGGCGGTGCTGGCTTCGTCACTCAAGGCGCCTACGAGGTCGTCTTATCTGCCCGTCCTGGAAACATACCTCACGAACTCGAAGCGGATTGTATCGTATTGGAATCTTTGAATGATGCGATTCTGGCATCAGACCTTCCACTGCCAAGTGGCGCATCCCTAGCTAGCGACTCTGAAGACCGCATAGCCTGGATCCAGCCGCCGCGCGTCGCAGAAGATGATCTTGCTGATGATGCTGAAGGCGAGATATCAGATGACGAAGCAATGCCAGAAGGTCAAGAAGCACCTCAATAATACCGAGAACACGAAGCACCTTTGCCTTAAGGATTAGGGGACAGGGCGGTGTTGCAACGTGGTGCGTCGATGATTTGCACTTTGGGGCGTGTTTTGCATAAGATTTAATCAGACGGAACATTACGGATCGTGTTTGACGACGGGTTTACTCGGGCGATTTGCTAGATTCTGGCCTTGCATTAGGTGAATACCGAACCGCAATCGGTCAGAACAAAGGGAAAATCGATTGGCAGTGTCTGACAAACCTGTCGAGCATACGCGTTCCACACGCAGGTAACTGCGGCTACAACTAAGGAGTCAATTCATGAATCCTGCCTTGGTAGCCGGCCTAGCGAGTATTTCTGCGTTGGTGTTTTTGATTGTGGGAGTGGCACTGGGTTACTGGGGCAATTCACGCCTCAATTCCAGGGCCATCAAAGCGACCGAAGATGCACTGACGCAGCAGATCGAACAGGCACGGACTCGAAGCAACGAAATCCTCAAAGAATCGCAAACCAGAGCTGAAGAATACCGAAAAGAGATCGATACTGAGCGCGCAAACTCAGCCCGTCAAGCGCGCCGGGAGCAACGCGACCTGCAGCGCATTCAGCGTCGAATAGATAGATCGTCCGAAGAGTTACGCTCCCAACAGGCCGAGCTGAAATCCTCTGAGGCAGATCTCAAGAAGGCCGAACAGGAACTGCAAAAGCGCAGCATTGCAGAATTGGAGCGCATCTCCGGGATGTCGCAAAACACGGCCCGGGACATCCTCTTCAAGCGCGCAGAAGACGATAACGAGTACGAATTCAAGCGTCGATTCCGCGAAGCCGAAATCCGCTATCAAGACGAAGCAGATGACCGTGCCCGAGAAATCCTCGCCGCTTCCATGCAACGCTTCGCGTCTGAGGTAGTTGGTGAAGCATCGGTGACCAGCATTCCAATCCCCTCAGAAGAGGTGAAAGGACGCCTGATAGGCCGCGAAGGGCGAAACATCCGCTCCATCGAGGCCAATACCGGCGTTGACCTCCTAGTCGACGACACGCCTGACACCGTAGCGATATCGTGCTTCGATCCGATTCGTCGGGAAGTTGCCCGCGTCGCATTGGTGCAACTGATCAAAGACGGTCGTATCCAGCCGGCACGCATCGAAGATACTGTTCGCAGAGCGAGACGCGAAGTGGACAGCACGGTACGCAAGGCGGGAGAAAACGCCGTGCTGGATGTCGGTGTCAGAGGTCTGCATCCCGAACTGATAAAGTTGATGGGGCGATTGAAGTACCGATACTCATACGGCGAAAACGTGCTGCAACATTGCATCGAAGTAGGACACATTGCCGGAATGTTGGCATCGCAGATCGGAGCCAGCGCTCAGGTAGCGAAAACAGCTGGTTTTCTGCACGATCTCGGCAAGGCGCTGACACATGAAATCGAAGGCCCTCACGCTGAGATCGGAGCCGATATTGCCGCACAGTACGGGATGCGCGAAAACGTCGTGACCCCGATCCGCGAGCATCATGATCGTGAGATGACTTCGCCAGTTTCGTTCTTGGTAGCTGCTGCCGACGCCATCAGCGCAGCCAGACCGGGCGCACGCAACAACACTAGAGAGAACTATCTGCAACGGCTCAACGAACTGGAAAACGTTGCCCGCGGTTTTGACGGCGTACGTCGCGTGTTCGCCATTCAAGCTGGACGCGAGGTTCGAGTAATGGTAGACCCACAGAAAATAACCGATACAGATGCCAGCAAAATGTCGAACGATATCGCAAAGGCCATTGAACAACGCTTGCAATACCCCGGACTCATCAAGGTGATCGTCATCCGAGAATCGCGTGCCGAAGCCATAGCAAGTTGATCTGGTTGCGAGGAGGTCATTGCAAATTTCGTCATTGCCGATGCTCTTTATACCTCCTCGAGGCATGACGCATAGATGCACTGCCTGCTCGCAGGAGAGAAACGCCATTATCTCCTCCCCTTACCTGACAAAGGGGGACGAGTAATTGTTCAAAAGCTTCTCCTTCGTCGGAATGACGGGAACTTCCCAAATGTCGCGCTTGGCTGATACGGGGGCACGGCACGATCCGACATCTGCATTGACGGGATCGCCTACATGGCCTGTTCAAGAAGATTTGCACATCCACACAACGGCATCTGATGGTGTATTGACACCATCAGAAATCGTCGATCTAGTCAGCAGAACGACACTGAGATACTTCGCGATCACCGATCATGACACAACGTCTGGACTGGACGAAGCAGAAGCCAGGAGCAAACATTGGTCGCAAATAACGTTCATTCCCGGCATTGAACTCAGCGCTCATGTAGATGGCGATGAGATCCATCTGACTTGCCACTTCATAGATCGCAACAATTCGGCCCTGCAAACGGAATTGCACGCTCTTATGGAAGACCGTGCAACCAAAGCCGAACAGATTGTGGAACGGCTTCGAGAATTGGGCATGCGTTTGTCTTGGGATGCCGTGACTGCCAATGCCGATGGTGCTATCGGCCGACCTCACATTGCGCGGGCGATGATCGCTGCCGGGTACGTCGACACAGTATCCGAGGCCTTCAATCTGTATCTGTCGCCCGGATGCCCGGCTTATGTTTCTCGGCGTAAACTCGATGGCATGCAGGCACTGGATTTGGTAAGCGATGCGGGAGGCGTCGCCACTGTCGCGCACCCGCGTACCGTGCGCGATATCGAGCACGTCCTAACGATCCTGGTCCCGGAAGGTTTAGCCGGAATCGAGGTTTACGCCGAAAAGTACAAAAAAGACCTGATAAATCGATATTCGAGCCTTGCCGAACGTTTCGGGCTCATCAAATCGGGCGGCTCAGATTATCATGCCAATAACACTCCCAACGAGGTGTTGCCGGGCATGAACGGACCGCCGCCGGGAACCGTTCGAAATCTGTACCGACGCGCCTCAGATATGCACGGCAGCAGCATCGGATACCCGATAGATGAAGAATTGTTTTGATGGTCAAATAGATGTCTGATGCCTTAATATCCATCGGCATCGTCGTCGGTGCTTACCTTCTGGGTTCTATCCCGACTGCGTACATCTTGGGGCGGCTTGTAGCCGGTATCGACATCCGAGAATACGGCAGCGGCAATGTGGGAACATCCAACTTCTCGGTGCACGTAGGAAAGAAATGGATCGTGCCACTAGTATCGACCGATGTGTTTGTGAAAGGCACTCTACCGGTTGTAGCAGCCGGTCCGATGCTTTTCGATGCTGGTTCTGCGACCGCGGCTGTAGCATCGCTGGCGGCAATATCCGGGCATAATTGGCCGGTGTTTCTCAAATTCTCCGGCGGTCGAGGCCTATCCGTCGGCTTAGGTGCGCTGTTGGCGTATGGGATTCCGTTGTTTGTGTTGTGGGCATCGATACCGGGCATACTATTCACACTCAGTCCATGGCGCGATTCAGCGGTGCTATGGCTTTTGGCGACTCTGTTGTTGCCAATCTGGGCGCTATGGGCAGGATATGATTTGTGGGTAGCGATCTTTGGTTTAGGCTTCGCTCTGACCACGATAATCCGACGTGTCACATCTAGCGGCTTCCAAAAATCGCTGTCAATTCATGACGATTTGACCCGTGCGAGGTTAATCTGGAATCGAACGATATTCGACCGCGACATCGCTTCACGTGAAGATTGGGTGCATAACCGCCCGCACAACGATGCCGCAGCTAGTCATTCCAATGGATGAGAACACCACCGATATGGCACTCAACATGACGGAGTGTCCCCGCCATGCGGGGGTCGAAACCAATCTGCGGTGCTCGCGTTGCGAGGATCCGATATGCCCGCGCTGCATGATCTACGCGCCGGTGGGTTCGAAATGTCCTGATTGTGCCTCAATTGGCGGCCCTGAGATCTTCAAAGTCACTCAGAACGATCTCATTCGTACTGGCCTACTCGGAGGTGTTGCTGCGATCGTGTTGGGTGCGATTGTCGCGCTCGTGCTGAGCACACTTTGGTCGCTAGACATTCTTGAAGGCGCGCCTCAAACGATCTGGTTGATTCTGGTAGGTGTCGCTCAATTCGCAGGCATCATGGGAGTATCACAAGCAATGTTTGCGATTGGCGGCCGAAAATACTCCACCAGTCTCAGAATCTTGGCCGCCGTTCTCGCGCTGGTCTTTTACGTTTCTGAAGTGATGTTTGTTGATTTGATCGGCCGGATGTTCCCAGGATTGCTGCTCAATGCGGGCATTGTAGTCCACCTTCCCGGCATGATCGGCTTCGCTTTCGGCACCTACTACGCGATGCAGAGATTCAGAGCGTTGTAGGGATTATCGATCCTCGACCCGTTTGTCGATAAGCTAGCGCTTCATCGATCATTTCCCGTAACGCAAGCGGCGGGGCATAGCCAAAGTCGCGTTTTGACGCCGACAAGTCAAATTCGTAATAGGTCGGTGTCATCGGCAGGTTGACTCGAGTGAATGGCGCATCAAGATTCGCCGCCATGTAGGGGATCATCACATCCCATCGGAAAGGCTCACGCGAAGCTAGTTGGTAGGTGTTCCCGAAGGTGGCAGCATTGCCCAACGCTTTCTCATAAGCATGAACGATGTCTCGCACCTCAACGAAGTGCTTCTTCCACGCCCTGCCGTTTCGATCAGCTGCAACAATGAGATGCGGCTCACCTTCGTAAGCTTCTGACATGATCTGGCATGCGTCTCGCGCCTCAACATCCTCACGGTTTTCCAGCTGTTCAATGAATGTATGGAGATGGAACTGCCCGTGTTTCAAAGCTTCTCCCGCGCCCCAGGCATTCGCGAAACGAAACACCGTCGCTGGCATCGATCTATCTCTGACGTAGCGATCGACGAGATGTTCGGTCAAAATCTTCGTATAGCCATACCATGCGGTGGTGTCCAGTGGCAATGAATCTTCTCTTATCGGCTGCTCAACACCGGTTGGCGGGTACTTGTTCATCGTCGCATCGGTGCTTGTAACGATGATGTGCTGAAGTCGATCGACTGCCAATGCAGCCTCAAGTACGTTGAAAGTTCCTTTGATGTTGATGTCGAAATACTGTTCTGGTGTGAAAGGTCCGCCGGCTTGAAATGCTGCGCCGAGATGAAAAATGGCATCAACGCCGTGTGCGGCCCGCTTTACATCGGCCGACGAAGCTAGATCGCCCTCAACGATTTCTGCACCAATCTTAGCCGTCTTTTCTGCCTGACGATCGGACGGCCACACCAATCCGATCACATCATGACCATTCTCCAAGAACCGCTTCGCTACATTCGCGCCGATGCGTCCGGTAATGCCGGTGATCAGTATTCGCATTGTTCTCCACCTCTGAATCCAGTGTTCCGGGCCAATACCCGTCAGATAAGACAATCCACGTGCAAGAATAGACGATACTGTCCACACTTGTCGGTACAATGCAATCGCTGACGTAGTTTGGCAAATGTCGCACCTCACCAGGGCGTATGTGCGCTATCATCATCGCATCGATGCGATAGGAAAGAATCGATCCCATGACCAAGATAGAAAAAGTCGAGACCTTTCTTTGGAGTCGCTGGCTCCTGATCAAGATTCATTCGGAAGATGGGTACGTTGGAATTGGCGAAGGCGGGGTCCATGGGTGGCAACGCCCCACCAAAACGATGATCGAAGTGATGAGCGATTATCTGGTAGGCAAGGATCCGAATCTGATTGAGCACCATTATCAGTATCTGTACCGTTCATCTCACTTCATGGGATCGGTTGTACAAGGAGCTCTGAGCGCGATCGACATCGCATTATGGGACATGAAGGGCAAACGGTTAGGCGTTCCGATTTATGACTTGATGGGAGGCAAGACACGCGACCGTGTCCGTTGCTATATGCATGTGGGCGGCCAAACAGGGGAAGAACTGGCTGAAGACGCGCTGCGTGCTAAGCAACAAGGCTTTACGGCGGTACGCTTCACTCCATTCCCGTCTGACTACTATCTGCACAAGTCTTACAGCGAATGGGCCGATGAAGCTGTCAAACGCGTGGGTATGGTAAAAGACGCGGTGGGCAGCGATGTCGATATCTGCGTGGAGATACACCGCCAAATGAACCCCGCCGAGTCGATCTGGCTCGGAAGGCGACTCGAGCAGTTCAACCCGTTCTTCTACGAAGACCCTATGCTGCCTGACAGCCCTGCCAGAATGGCGGAGGTGCAGGCGCAATGCAACATACCGATCGCGACGGGCGAGCGTTTCACCACCATCTTCGAATATCAGCAACTCTTGGAGAATGGCGGATGCGCCTATGTTCGACCCGATGTATGTCTATGCGGTGGGTTGAGCGGCTCCAAGAAGGTTGCGGCGATGGCTGAGGCGCAACACGTAAAGGTGATACCCCACAACCCGCTGTCCCCCGTCTCAACTGCAGCGTGTGTACAGCTCGATGCGTGCATTCCCAACTTCGGGCTACAGGAATACACCGGCGAATCAGAGCCCCCTAAATCCGAGCTGCTGGTGAAACCATTGGAACTGATAGATGGCTATCTCACCGTCCCAGAAGGTCCGGGATTAGGCATTGAATTGAACGAAGATGCCCTGCTCAGCATTCCAGAAGAGCCGAAAGTGTTGGACACGCCGATCGGCTTCGATGGATCGATTCAAGACCGTTAAGCCGCACACGGGACAAAGAAGACAGGATGATGGAGCGGGAGACGGGATTCGAACCCGCGACCTTCTGCTTGGGAAGCAGATACTCTACCACTGAGTTACTCCCGCTCTGCGTTGCCGTGCAGTGATGCAATTATATTGGTTGTGCGGGATGCGTCAACTTGGGGCAGAGGGTGAGATCGTTTTCTTGGAATTGAATTCCACTAGAGAATCCCAATCGATGCTGAAGTCTGCCCGTGCGAACTCAGCAAGGAACTCGGCGACCAATCGGTTGACAACCCTCGCGTACGACTCTGTGAATGCTTGATTCCGTTCCTTGGATTGGTGCGCTAGCGGATCGATGATTCGCTTGTAGAACTCTGGGTCTTTGGTGATCAATTCCCAGAACGCCTGCCCGGACAGTTTCCAGTAGTCGCCGCGATCGAAATATCTCGATGTTCTGCCGTAACAGCATCCGTTGATTGCTTGTACGTGTAATGCCAGGTTGCCTTGCCGAAGTATCTGATTCGCTCTGCGAAAATCAGCTCGCATCTGCCTGATTTGAGAGGAATTTCCCCAATTGGGACCCGATTTCAGAGAGATTAGATACCTTGTGTTGTCGGTGTCGAATTCCAAATCGACACCTTCGATGCCCGAAACCCAACCGTTCCGGGCGGTCTGGCAGACGTATATGGCTAACCCTTCCAAGAAATCCCCGAACAGAGTCTCTTCCTGAGAACTCAGATGTGCGTCAAGCATAGGTTGGATCAAGTCTTGGGCGGTTTCTATCGCTTTGGCGCGGAAAAGATAAGGATTTTTGCGACGCAAGAGGTTATTCAAACGCAGTTCTTCAAGTTTTGCTATGCGTTTCTGGTGAAAGTCGCCGATGTTTCCTTCCACATAATCTCGAACCTGATCATCGGTCACGCTGTTGACTGCAGTCATCGGACGGCTCCCCGAATGGTTTACCTGTATCAAGAATTACGGGTTGGACTGGTTCCTCTAACGCAAGTTCGATGGAGCGGCAAAATTCTGGTTTTATCTCGATTCCAATTACCTTGCGCCCCAACTCAATCGCTGCGAATGCAGTTGTCCCGGACCCGATGAACGGATCCAACACCACATCGCCGGGATCCGTGAACAGGCGAATAAACCATGTGGGCAAAGGTTTGGGAAAGGCGGCACTGTGGCTTCGATTACCACATTCAGTCGCCATGTGCAAAACGTTGGTCGGGTACGCCATGTCCCTCCCGACCCAATTTTCGATTTTCTTGCCGAAACCGCTGCCTACCTTCGACTCGTCGCGCAACCGATCAGTCGCGCTCAAGTTGACGAGACGATTGTTCGTCCAATCGCCCATCGGAACCATGACATCCTCTTGGTTCATCTTGAAGCGTCGGGTTTTGTTGAAGTGCAGAAGTCTTTCCCACGCATCTCGAAACCGATTAGGCCACTTGCCGGGATAACTGTTTTTCTTGTGCCACATGTACTCTTCAGTCCAAAGCCATCCCTGGTCCCGCAAAGCGAGTATCAACTCAAGCACGTACGGATGGCGTTCGCCATTTATCGCGTGCTCCTTGATGTTGAGCACAAAACTGCCTCTGGGACTCAAGACTCGCAACAGTTCTTGCGACACCTCCAGGAACCACGCAACGTACTCATCAGCGTGAACACCGCCGTAGCTTGACTTTCTTCTCTCGGCATAGGGAGGTGAAGTGAATATCAGATCGATCGAGTCGTCTGCTAATTCACTAAGCACCTCGCGGGCATCACCGCAGTGCAGTTCAAAGTCAGGCGTTGGGAAAGAAGTGTAGCTAACCATGTGAATCTGTTTATCAGTTAAGGAACGATCCTGCAAATCGCGGTGGCAGTAACCACTCTACGCATGTAGGGTGCGACATAGTTCACACTGTCCAATGCTCAAGGTCCCATGCCATCTGCCAGAAATCGCGTTCGTAGCGCATGCAGGTTATGTAGGCTTCTCGCATGGCATCGCGTTCTCGCGTGCCTGCAGTTACTGCGACGCGATTGCAGACGGCACGAGCTTCTAGCGCTACAGTTCTGGAATCTTCACCCGCGTACATCCTGATCCATTCGGCGTATTGCGGAGCATTCGAGGGTTCACCTTGGGCGGCAAGCATCTCGCCCACTTTCCAATACCCCCACATGCAGGGCACTAACGAAGCTATCAATTCTCCGAAACTTCCGATTTGTGCGACCCTCAACAGATAGCTTGTGTAAGAGTATGTCGTCGGCGCGTGTCGTGTAGCTTCAAGTTCGTGAGATGGGATGCCCAGCCGCGCACAATATGAACGATGCAGTTCCATTTCGGTGTTTAGTATGTGGTCCACCGCCCCACCAAACCAGCTCATCGTCTCAAGGTCGGGAGCCTTCACCGTGCCCATCGCCAAACATCGGGCGTAATCGATCAGATACACATAGTCTTGAGTCATGAAGTGTCGAAATCGATTTTCTGAAAGCGAACCATCTCCTATTCCTGACACGAAGGGATGCTTCATCATTGCCTCGCGTTGCGGTTTTGTTGCAACCTCAATCTCATCGCAGAACGTCATTGCAGCCTCCTATTTGATGGATGCCGATCATCGGGTTCAGTATCTTTCTTTTAATCGATTCTCGCATGTGGAAACCACCGCGCACCAAGTCCAACACAACCAGTCGGATCGTAACCCCTGATATCCTCAATATTTGATGTCAATCGAAAGTAAAAACGAAGGGCGTATGGTCTGGCTCGATCTAGAGATGACCGGGCTGGAAGAACAACACGTCATCATTGAGGTCGCCACTGTAATCACGGACGCCAGTTTGAACATCCTCGCCGAAGGCCCAGACATCGCGATCAACCGATCTGTTGAAGACCTTAACAACATCGACGAATGGTCGGCCAAACAACACCAAGAATCCGGTTTGATGGACAAAGTGAGGTCATCGAAGATCGGAATCAACGAGGCTGAGAAGCGCACTCTGGAGTTTGTGGAACAATGGGTAGGCAAGTGGGAAGCACCGCTATGCGGCAACTCGATCTGGGTTGATCGTCTTTTCTTGAAGCGAGAAATGCCGAAGCTGGAAGCGTTCCTTCACTATCGCATCGTCGATGTAAGCACGATCAAGGAGCTAGTTTCGCGTTGGCATCCAAATGCCGAAGAACCACCACAGAAGCTCAAATCGCACCGCGCCTTGGATGATGTGCTGGAGAGCATAGAAGAGTTGCGCTGGTATCGCCGACGGTACTTCAACATATAGGCGCAAATGCAACCGTTGCACTAGCGAATTCTATCCCAGAAGCAGTTCGACGCGACGCTCCGTATCGATCAACTGGGAGTCACGTTTCCGGCGTTCAGAGTAGCGATTCAGCGCCGCCAAAATGGTGGAATGTTGTCTGCCGCCCATGAGTTCGCCAGTCATGGTGCTGGTAAGTCCGCTTTTTTCTCGCAACATGTAAGCCGCGATATCACGTGCCATAGATACGCGCATGTTTCCTCTACCAGAACGACGCAACGCGTCTGGATCGACATCCATCACTTCAGCAACGGCGTTCAAAACGTCATCGGGTGAAGAAAGACCGGGGTCCGGTTCAATTATCCGAGCGCTCCAAGCCCCTTCAAATGTTGATCGGCTGATCGATGCCACACCAGAGGCTTCAGAGACGTACCCCAACTTGGTATCAGCATTAACGCGTGATATGCCGCCGATGATTTCGCGAACATTGCGGACGGTAACTTCACGTAGATATTCGAGCGCATCGCTGGCCAGAGGTCGCAGGCCGCGTTCCTTGGCATAGCTGAGGATTACGGCGCGGATCAAGTGATAATCAGGAAGTTCGATTCTTACCTGAAGGCCTCCGGCAAGTCGCGAAGCGATCTCATCGTGCAGTTCATTCATCGGATAAGAGGTGTTGAACGTTGCCACTACCTGTTTCCGAGTTGAAAGCAGGTGTTCAACCACCTCGAGAAAGAAAGATTGTGTTTTATCTTTGCCGATCAGACGCTCAACACCGTCCAATAGCAGCACGTCCAGAGCGCGATAACGATCGCGCAATTCTGCAACGCTTCCGTTCTGTGCGGCCTTCACAAACCCATCCACAAACGCTTCGCCGCTAACGGATATCACATTCATCTGCGCCTTGCGCATCTCATTGGCGATAGCGTTCACCAAATGCGTCTTTCCTTGACCGGTATCAGAGGCGATCGTCAGGGGATTGAATTCAACGCCCGGGGCTTCTACGACGCTTTTCGCGGCGTTCAACGCCTGACGATTGCTTTCGGAGACTTCAAACCGCTCAAAAGTGCGGTTGGGGTCGCATGGAAACATCCTCGCGTTATCGCGCGCCATTGCAGTGCGATGTCGATTCCACCGGACATCAGCCCACTCCCAGTGATCGCCAGCAAGACCTTCTCGCATCAAGACATCACTCGGGACGTACGACATGGTATCGATCTCGATTTTTATGTCGCAATCGAAGACTTGTGTGGCGAAGCGTCGGATACTCGGCATGACGCGCTTACGAATCCAAGCAGCGACAAAACCGTTTCTCACCTTTATTCGCAAAACCCCTTCATGAAGCGAGGTAGCGGTGGTATCTGCTAGGTATGCGTTGAAATCTGCCGTATTGTCGATCTGAACCTCGACCATGCCGAGAACGGTCTTCCATTTGTTCTGCAACTTTTCGGCATCGTTTTCAGATTTGGGATCAGACACTGATCGTCCCTTCATGTACGATTAAAGTCAACGCGCTATAAAGCATCGGATTGGACGTTGCGCGCAAAGATTGGTCTTGTAGTCTCAGGCTGCCCTGCCAGCGGCCTGAGAAAGGGTCAACTAGGTTTAACATATCCCCTGTTCTCAGTCTTGGCAATATCGAATCGCATCGAATCAAGGGTTTTTGATGCAAAATTTTGGGATATAACAAACGTTCAAAATTATGCGGATGCGCTAGAATGTCAAGTACCTTTTGCCTTAGAAAAACGTGATTTCCCCATGTCTATCGCGTCAAAGGCAATATCAACCCTCTACTCAAGCATCACAGGCTCTCACTTCAATCGATGACTGCGAAAATCTGCTGAAATGAAAACGGTATTTTTCGGAACCCCAAAATACGCTACATGCTCGATTCGCGCCCTGCTGGACGCGGGAGTAGACATCCCATTGATCTGCACTCGACCAGCGCGACGCACCGGTCGCGGTCAGGTGCATACAGCGTCACCGGTCGCGGCTGCAGCTCAAGAACTTGGGATCTCAGTGATCACTCCCGAAAGGTTGGACAAGAAAGCAATCGACGAAATCCGCAATGTCGATGCCGATACATTTGCAGTAGTCGCTTACGGCAGATTGATTCCCAAAGATATGCTCCAAATCCCCAGACTCGGAGTGTTGAACATCCACCCTTCTCTCCTGCCAAAGCATCGTGGACCAAGCCCGGTCGCAACTGCAATACTCAACGGGGATACGACAACTGGTGTATCCATCATGCTGTTGGACGAGGGTATGGACACCGGACCGATCTTGGCGCAATCTGCGCCGATCGCGATCGAAAATCACCACCGATGCGATGCGCTGACCGAGCGTCTTTTTGAAATCGGTTCGGAGATGCTCCCTGCCGCGCTGGAGGACCTCGCATCGGGAACTGTGATGCCAGCTGCGCAAAACCATGCAGCGGCGACTTCAACACGCCTAATCAAAAAAGAAGACGGACTAATCGATTGGCAGCTGCCAGCCGAGAAGATCTTAAGGATGAATCGCGCATATCATCCTTGGCCCGGCACCAGCACATCATGGAACGGCAGTCTGTTAAAGGTGATCGATGCAGAATATGCGGATCCAACTTCTTCACCGGTTCATAGGCCGTCGGGAATCATATTCACAGATTCCAATGGCAACATCTGCGTTGCAGCTGGATACGGGACATCGCTGCAACTGGCAACCTTACAAGCTGCTGGCAGAAAGGCAATGCCAGCACGAGACTTTGTAGCCGGCAGACCCGATTTCATCGGTTCTCAGCTTGGAACCTAGTTGAAACAACCTCTCTTGCATCAATCAATTGGATAGAAAGGAAGCTCACATGATCATAGATTCTCATGTTCACGTTTGGGAGTTGCCGCCGATCGCGCCGATCGGTCCTACCGCGCCTACGTGGAAGACGGTAACCGAAGAGGCCGGTCCGGTGGAACTGCTTATCGAGGATATGGATGCCAACGGTGTCGATGCTGCGGTACTGGTGCAGTCCAGCGGCTCTACTTGGGACAACACTTACGTAGCCGAATCGGCCAACAAGCACCGAGAGCGATTTCGGTCTATCGGTCTGATCGACCCGAATGATCCTCAGAATGCGCCGTTGGCAGAACGTTGGATGGACGATTTTGGGATGTCAGGATTTAGATTTCATCCCGGCTATTATCCTCGTGAAATAATCATGGACCCTTTTCGGAATGGACCACTTTTTCGAGTAATCGAAGAGCGTGAGGGTATCGGGAAGATACACAGCCGGATTGGGAATGTCGGTCAGGTGATGGAAGTCGCATCAGATTTCCCTGGCATAACCTGGATCATCGACCACATGATGTACCCGGAATATTGGATGGGCGATAGAGCGTGGTATGCGTATAAAGGAGTGCTGAACCTGGCTCAGTTTCCGAACGTCGTGATGATGATTTCAGACGTTCACAACCGGTCTGGCCAAGAGTTTCCATACTGCGATATGCATGACGTTGTGAAGATGGCGATCGATGCGTACGGTATTGAGCGTTGCATCTGGGGCACAGGTTACCCGGGTTATCTTCGAGAGAAGAACGGATGGATACCCTTGTCTGAAGAACTTCGATTGGTGAGGGAGGGTTTCGATTGGCTGACCGAGTGCGAGCGAGATATGTTGTTGGGCGGCAACGCCCGACGAATCTACGATTTTTGATGATTTTTTTGACTAACCCAGCTCGAAAATCGATGCCCAATATGTTGTCACATAATTAATATAACATATGAGCTAATTTTATGCTGTGACGCTGGTTTTCGACAGCTTAGGCGTCATCCGAAACGTTCACCCTTTGGAAATCCGATTTTGCACCTCTTTTCGAGGTTTTCCGACGGCGATTGTATGCATTTTCAAGGTTTTCGTCAGCCCAGCGAACAGGATGAGTGATGTTCTGAAGCGAGAGAAGTTCGCGCGCGCGACTGCTCTCTGAAGCGTGAAGCGATTTTTCTTGGTCAGATGTCATGATGCCGTTTTTTGAAACGATTGAGGTATAGGCAGTTGCACCAAAGATCGAGCAGTTACTCATGGTCCTCGTCACCGTCGCCACCCTCGCCGTCGTCAGGGTCGAAACCCGGCACCAGCTGGAAGCGCTTGAAGCCTTCGGCGAATCGTGCATCGGCATTCTTCCCGTTTTCGGATCGCCAGCGGCGCATCCAACCATCCACTTGATCGGGACGGTCGAGCTGGCTTACATGACATTTTATGGCACCGATGGCTTTGACGACATCTTCTTCTTCGAGGGCGTTCCAGAAGGTGCTTCCTTCACCGAACATCATGACCCAAACTTCGTGCACCTTCCACGGCTCTAGGCCTTGCTCCAAGAAACCTTCGTCCCAAAGATGGTCCCGTGCTGATGGGAAGACTGCTGACAAAGCGGCTTCACCAGCAGCAAAGTGGTCAGGGTGACCGATATATTGGCCAGAGTTCAAGTCGCGACTAGGGTTTGTAGTGATAAGGATATGCGGCCGGTGTTTTCGTATGCATCGTACTATCTCGCGACGCAACGGGATGGTAGGTTCCAGGTATCCGTCCGGGAAGTCGAGGAATTCAACCGATTTAAGCCCGAGAACGCGGCCGGCATCGATCTGTTCTTGCTTACGAATGCGACTGAGCTCGGATGCGGAGATGGAACGGTCCTCAGTGCCTTTGGATCCGTCCGTACACATGACGTAGACAACATCCCATCCAAGTCGGGTCCATTTTGCGACGGTTCCCGAGCACCCCCAGTCGGCATCATCGGGATGCGCGAATACGACCATAGCACGGCAGTGCTCTTCTTGTTCGGGCGGGACGATATCAGAGTTGGTGGTCATAGCCTTGCCTGTGTAACTGTTCGGGTTGGAAATCGGCACCAGAATCAATGTTAATTTTGACGCTCATCGGTGAACAGCAAAGTTGTTTGTGAATCATTTTCGATGTAAAATGAGCGACAACGTGTTTTGTTGCGCATAGGTGAGCGACAAAACCGCACTCACAGAATGCGTTGTGCATCGCGCCTCAGAAGCACTTGGCCTGCAAAATCGGAGCATACGAAGATTTGACACCCCCGGTCCACTATCACGAAGGCAAGTTCCCGCCTCAAGAATTAGATTGGGCCGGCTTGTTGCCACATATCGGACCGGCAGTTGCCGCACTTGCGCGCTACGACGGAATGCTCGCGGCCGTACCGAACCCCGATGTATTGCTTGCTCCCCTAACGACGCAAGAAGCGGTGCTCTCGGCGCGCATCGAAGGTACTCAAGCGACCATTGGTGAAGTCTACCAGTTCGAAGCTGGGCAACCCGCGACTACGGATGAGCGGCGCGACGATATCGACGAGATTTTCAACTACCGTCGGGCGATGCGAAACGCCGAGGCTATGCTCGACGAACTCCCACTTTCTCTGCGCGTAGTTCGTGAAACGCATAAAGTGCTGCTCTCCGGAGTCCGCGGGAGAGACAAATCGCCCGGCGAGTACCGTCGCATTGCGAACTGGATCGGGCCTCCCGGATGCGCCATTGAAGATGCCAAGTTCGTCCCGGTAAGCACGCAGAACCTGACCAACGCGATGAACCGTTGGGAACGGTACATTCACGCGGATGTGCCAGACCTACTGCTTCAGGCCGCTATCTTGCACGCCGAATTTGAGGCTATACACCCTTTCTTGGCTGGTAACGGCAGATTAGGGCGCATCTTGATCCCGCTGTTTCTGTGGCAACGCGGGCTGATCGGTCGTCCGATGTTCTACATCAGCGCCTATTTCGAAGCCAATCGGAGCGATTATTACGATGGTCTACTCGCAGTATCTGAAAATGACGATTGGAACGGGTGGTGCCGCTTCTTTTTGACCGCGGTGCGTGCACAAGCCGAGGACAACTCGGAGAAAGCAAGAGGCATCTTGGATCTCTATGAATCGATGAAGCAGCGAATCTCTCAGGTTACGAACTCTCGCTACGCCATTCACGCGCTGGACTGGATATTCCAGTACCCGATATTCTCCAGCAACCGTTTCGCATCCGGCGCAGAGATACCAGTCGCAACCGGCAGGCGAATCTTAACCGCGCTTGTCAACAATGAAGTGCTGAAAGTGTTGATACCCAGCAGCGGACGGCGGCCTGCGATTCTGATGTTTGAAGATGTGTTGGACATAGTCGAGTGACAGTAAGCTACGGTTGCCGATGCAGAGTAACGGGATGTTACTGCGATTCGGTTATGCGTCAATCAACTTCAACTTCGGAAAGTCTGTCGATCAGTTGACTCACCTGACCTGCATAGTGCATGATCTCGTCTTCCTGCATCCAATTCTCATAGAAGTTGGAGTGGAGCGAGTCGGCGGTATTTAACAGATAGATGATGTCTTTGTTACCACTTTCTTCGGACAGATTCCGAATGATGCGATAGAAATGGGCGTATGACTTGTGCTTCCAGCCCCGTGTTTCGGCGATTGACTTTAGGGAATGTGCAGCCGCTCCCCATAACTTCTCGGAAGCCTGAATTAGATCTCCGGCCTCCAGTTCTATACGTGCTTGGTCAAATAGATGCTGGGAGATCGATCGGGATTCTTGGACAGTAGTCATATAACATCCCTTAAGTCAACTAACGTGCAATTTAAGTTAGGCGTCCAAGACGATTATATCGTGTGCGCGCCGAGGTACGATTCGGTGGTCATGCAGATAGAAATACTCGTGCCTACGTGTCGGACTCGTGTGTATGCGTTACGATTTTGAGCATGAGTACGAATGACAACGCCCCTTTAGTTTCGGTGATCATGGGTAGCCGATCTGATCTGCCAACTATGCGTCATGCTGTGGATGTCTTGCGTGATCTCGCAGTATCGCATGAAGTCAGGATAGTGTCTGCTCATCGGACGCCTGATTTAATGTCGGAATTCGCAAAATCGGCTAAGGATCGTGGGGTGAAGGTGATAATCGCTGGTGCTGGCGGTGCGGCGCATCTTCCGGGAATGGTAGCTGCCAACACGGCTCTGCCGGTTATCGGTGTGCCAGTGGAAAGCAGTGCGCTTAGCGGTCTCGACTCACTGTTGTCGATAGTTCAAATGCCGCGCGGTGTGCCGGTGGCGACTGTGGCAATCGGACGCTCTGGCGCCGTGAACGCCGGTCTGCTCGCGGCGCAGATCATCGGAACTTTCGATGTGGATGTCCAATCGCGACTCGAAAAGCGTCGTGCTGATGCCACTGCGGAAGTGCTTGCAGGCTCATACGTCGGTGATGACGATCTTGAAGTCTGAATCGTAAGGACGCAGAGCAACGGCTTGGATACTGAAACAGATATCACGCGAACTTGAAGTGATACAGGATTAATTGGCATTGCCTGATACATTGAAGCCCGGATCGACAATCGGGATTTTCGGCGGCGGACAACTAGGTCGGATGTTGGCGCTGGCAGCAAGGCCCATGGACTATCGTACCGTCTCGTTGGATCCCGCCATAGATTGTCCAGCATCTCAGGTCACGGATCATCACGTGGCGGCGAGTTATGACGATTTGGACGCTGCTAGAGTGCTGGCAGAGCAGTCGGATGTCGTAACTTATGAGTTTGAGAATGTCGATGCGAAGGCGATCGAATACATCTCACAGATGACTCCAGTCTATCCGTCACCTTCTGTACTTCGAGTGTGCCAGGACCGCGAGATCGAAAAAACAACGATGCTGAATTTGGGAATTCCAGTACCGGATTTCCAGATCGTGAACAATGCTGCTGATGCTGTGTCAGCAATCCAAAGCATTGGTCTGCCTGTGGTGATGAAGACGACGCGTTGGGGTTACGACGGTAAAGGTCAGAGGGTAGCACGCAAGGAAGAAGATGCCCCCGGCGCGTTTGCATCATTGCAAGGCGTCGAGACGGTTCCGGTAATTGTCGAAAGTTTCGTCGATTTTGCGATGGAAATCTCGGTAGTTTGCGCGCGCGGCGTTACCGGTGAGATAAGAGCATTTCCACCCGCTGAGAATGTGCATGTAAACGGCATTTTGGACACCTCGATCGTTCCTGCACGATGTTCAGATACCGTCAAAGACGATGCCTTGCAGATTGCGAGTCGCATCGCTGAAGGCTTGAACGTAGTAGGTTTAATAGCGGTAGAAATGTTCGTTGCTCGCGATGGTTCGTTGTTGGTGAACGAGCTGGCTCCACGCCCGCACAATTCGGGGCATTACACAATTGAAGGTTGCGAGAGGTCGCAGTTCGAGCAGTTGGCGCGTATCCTGACCAATATGCCGATGGGAGATGTGTCGCTTCGATCTCCTACGGTTATGGTGAATCTGTTAGGAGAGGTTTGGGAAGCGACGCACGGATCACCTGATTGGCCATCGGTTTTGGCGATGCCGCGAGCGCACCTGCATCTATATGGCAAGTCGGGCTATCGAGTTGGTCGTAAGATGGGTCATATCACGGTGACTGCCGAGACGGTGCCAGATGCATTGGCAGCCGCGAACGCCGCGCGGGAAGCAGCGGTGCGAAAACCCTTGGACAAATAAGGCCATCGGTGGTTTGACAGGCTCAACTGAAAATCTGATCCCTGAAACCGAGGAAGAGAATACTCGGAATGAGGTTGTTGATAGTTCAAATCCTGACATTCAAGTCTCGGAAAAGACGTTTGATGTGATAGCCGCGTTGAGGGATGGCTATCGGCTTGTTGAAAAGCGCGGTAATCGCATAAACGAGGCAGAGACACGGATGTTGCTGATAGAGCCGGTACTTGATGCGTTGGGATTTCCTCCAAGCCATCGCAAACCTGAGGATGGTGATCGTGGCAATCGACCAGATGAGATCTGTTACGACACAGAAGTCAGTACCGATACGTTTACGGCGGCGATCATTTTGGAAGCTAAATCTCTGGACAGCGATTTTGATGTTCAGGAACATCCAGGGCGCAGAGGATCGTCCCCAGACCGACAGATTCAGCGATATTTGCGACAGCATGTAACTAGCGACGATTCAACTCTTGGGATCTTGACTGACGGGCTTCGATGGCGTTTGTACGATCGTTCAGGATTAGACGTTACCTTTGTGCATGAATACGATTTCGCCAAGACTGCCAAGCAGTTTTGGCGTTCATCAAGTTCGTTCACCAAGGATGCCATATCAGATTTTGATGAATTTATTGAGATCGCCACTCGTTGCTACGAATCACCTAAGCCGATCATCTCGGCAGTGGCAGCTGATCCCGTTCTTGAGCTTTTCAATTCCATAATTGAAGCAGCACCCCCATCGCAAATCTTACGGCACTTAATTCCAGATGAAGATATCGATTTACGTTACGATATCGCTGATTACGTTACTCTGACTGGACTGCAACAAGATACATTCGAAAACGATTGGGAAGATCATGTATATCTGATCGGTCCACGCACCATCAAAGACGGCCAATTGTCAATGAGTGACCATTTGGCTGTCGCGGTGCTGAAATTCAGTCATTCGGAGGCTGGTTTAGGGCGTAGCGATGTCGCAACTAGCGCGCGGATTTTTTCGCGGTCCGCTGGATCGGGTATGTCTGTTTTGCTGGTGTATTCCACCGCCCCCGACGGTACGGCTGAAGCACGGCTGGCTGTTTGTGCTGAAGGCAAGGTCAATATGACCGCGGCATTCGATCCAGATCTGCCGGCACCTTCAGCGCGCATCGCCATCGGACAGATATTGGAAGTCTTGTCGCGAGATGCAGTCGTGTCAGCAGAGGATCTAATGTTGCCGCTAGAAGTTGCACCGTTGCGTCAACGTTTCTATCGGGAAGTATCACAATGGACTTGGAATCTGCAAGAGAATCAACCAAGACCATATCGCCAAGCAGTTTTGAAACACCTGATTCGTGTGATCTTCACTTGGATTCTCAAGGAAGAATCGATTATTCCACCGGAGATTTTCGAGTATGCGTACGCAGTGAATCATCTAGACGACATCAACAATTACCATAACGATGTTCTGACGTTCCTGTTCCACGAACGCCTGAATGTAGTTGAAGATCACAGAGACCCACATTCGACGGATGCGTTGAACGAAATTCTCGATCTTGCACCGTTTTTGAATGGCTCACTATTTGCTCGCAACGGCGAAGACGTGGATCTGGATATTCCCGCCGAACTCTACTGGAACTCAGATGAGAGCAGACCGGGACTCTTCACGATTTTCTCTCGTTATCACTGGACAACAGACGAGCATCGCCCCGGCGAGAGCGAACAGACACTCGACCCGGAGCTTTTGAGCAATCTCTTTGAACAGTTGATCACTCCCACGGAGGAGGGGCAAGAACCGCCGCCACGTCAACCGCGTGGAACTTACTACACTCCTGCCGATGTTGCCGACGAAATGGTAAAAGACGCTCTAGTTGCCGCGGTGAGTGGATATGCTCCCAAAGATGTCACCACTGATGAATTACTGGACTTGTTCGGGGACCCTGATGCTGCTATTCCTGAGATTGATGACGCAGATAAAACACGACTCATAAGCCGTATCAGGGAGTTGCGAATCTTCGACCCTGCAGTTGGGTCGGGCGAATTTCTTTTCAGTTGCTTGATTGCTCTCAAAACAGCATTGAGTAAGATTGACGGTGTCGGAGCAGATACGACGCGGGAAATAATCAAAGGCCAATTAGCCGGACAAGATATCAACGCGTTGGCGACTCAGATCACTCGGCTGCGCTTGTTTATCGCCATCGAATCGGCCGAGAAGCAAAACCCATCACACGAACCTCTGCCAAATCTTGAGGCTCGCATAGTTTGCGCGGATACGCTTGAGACGATCGCCGATCCGAATTGGCAACTAGGACGCTCTTCATCGCTAGGAGACTGCGAACCGGACTTTGCAGTGTGCCTATCCAAACTCGCAGAGAATCGCAATAAGTGGTTCGATGCGCACTCGGAACAGGAAAAATCGAGGCTGCGTGAAGTCGATGATGAGTTACGTGAAAAGCTCCGGGCGTATCTAAAGGAAAATGGCAACGATACGGTAACCAGTTCTGAATTTAAGGGCTTTGTCGACTTTCCGTTGTTGGGTACGGATTTGGTACCGGCGCGAACGGACCCACGCTTGTTGTTCTACGAGCCTGATCGTTCTGGGTTCGATATCGTCATCGGCAATCCACCTTATGAAAGGCTTTCAAAATCGGTAAACGCAAAGCGTAAGCAGGTGTTGATTGAAGATAAGGGTTACCAGACTACGAATGTGAACGACCTGTACACGCTCTTCTGTGAGGTCGGACTAGCATTGGCCAAGCCCGACGGTGGTGTAGTTACGATGATTGTGCCCTTGTCAATTGCGTTTGGACAAAGACAACGCACGATTCGCAAGTTATTTGAAAAACGCTGTGGGCAGATAAATTTGCGCCACTACGATATCAGACCATCTGCTATCTTCAAAGAAAGTTTTACTGTTAAAACACCGCCTAATAGCCAACGTGCAACTATCTTCACTGCTTTGTTGACAAGAGAAGCACAAACGATCTTGAGAACAACAGGATTACAACGTTGGGGATCCCTAGATCGCGCAGAATGTCTAAACAACAGAAATATAATCCCGCTTTTAGGATTGGATCTCAGTAAGGCGCCTTACGCAGCACAACAATGGGCGCGCATTCCGACGGTCGAAGTAGCGGAGATGGTGCAGCGAATTACAGAACAAAGCACAACCATTGCATCATTCATTGGCGACAGTGGACCAGGATTGGCCTTCCCGAAGTCGGCTCGTTATTATCTATCAGTCACACCATCTGGCACAGTAAGTCCAAGGCGAGAAACCGAAATCAGATTGGTTGATTCCAATGCATTGAAAACAGCAATTGCCGTGTTAAATGGACACGTAGGCTTGGCGTGGTGGACCATTTTCGGCGATGGTCTTGATGTCAAGGTCTCGGACTTTCTCAACCTGACGGTACCAGACACTTGGATTAGCGATGAT
This sequence comes from Dehalococcoidia bacterium, assembly GCA_965242765.1. Taxonomy (GTDB): domain Bacteria; phylum Chloroflexota; class Dehalococcoidia; order Lucifugimonadales; family Lucifugimonadaceae; genus Bin127. The sequence continues at coordinate 1,396,315 of CBDESY010000004.1, forward strand.
TCTGAACCCATTGCTCTTGGTGAACGTCTAGTCGATGCAATTCCGGAGTGTTTCACGGAGCCTTTGACACAACACCGAAGGGTTTGGCGTAATGTGAATTTCCATCTCAAACCCGACCTCATCGAAGAATTGGATCGGCTCCACATCGAAGCTTTAGGGCTGGATGTTGAACCGTTGCTGACTCACTTGAGGATCATGTGCTCTAGCAGCAGTTGGGATTTCAGCAGCTCCGCATAGCCCAACCACATTGCACTGATATGCCCCCGCTAGTTATCACCGCACCTTCCGAAGCGCGTAGGCTTTTGCGTCGGCGTTGGTGGAATCTGGTACGTGGCGTCGGAGCTTTGTTCACGATCTTTCTGATCGGAGTCTTTGGATTCAAATTCATCGAGGGCGAAGATTGGACCTGGCTTGACGCTGCATATATGGCCATCGTCACGATGTCGACTGTAGGATTTGAAGAGGTCAGACCTTTAAGCGAAAACGGTCGGCTATTTGCGATATTCATCATCGTCACCGGTGTAGGTGCTTTCGCTTACACTTTTGCGACGTTAGGAGAGCAGTTGATCTCTGGGCAGTTGATATCCAACCTCAGGCAACGCGGCACCGAGGCAATGTTGGGCCGTTTGCGCGGACACCACGTCGTCGTGGGTTACGGCAACACCGGTTCGGTAGTATCCGAGCAGCTACGTGCTCACTCACGAAAACGTGTGGTAGTGATAGACACAGATGCAGAACTGGTTCAGAACGCATCGGAAGACGGTTGCATAGGCATCCACGGAGATGCCGGACAGGATGAGGTGTTGGAGAGAGCGGGCATCAAAAACGCTTCAAGTCTGGTATGTGCAGCATCGCCCGACTCAGCGACGCTGATGATTGTCCTCACCGCTCACGTCATGGCGCCTGACCTTAACATCATTGCTCGGGCGGCCTTGCCCGATTCAGAGTCAAAACTGCTTCGCGCGGGCGCTACAAAGGTAGTGTCGATCCATGAAATCGCCGCGAAGAGCATTGCAAACGCTATTCTGGATGGCGAACTTACCACTGATATCGGCAACATCTCCATTGAGATCAAAGGCGACCGATTGCCGGTAGATACTGGTGAAGTGGTTATCATCGAAGGCGGCCCTTTCGACGGCAAGACCATTCGAGATTCCAATATCGTTTCAACAACCAAATCGGACATCGTTGCGATCAAACGGATTGAATCGCGCGAACTGATCGATGTTTCAGATGAAGTTGCGATGCATGCAGACGACCTTTTGATCTTGGTCGGTACGCCAAATCACGTCGAAGAAGATGTCAAGGTACTGACGCGCGCTCAACATTGAGGTGCCTTTCTCAAACACACTCTCGGCAATTGAACTGATTCTTTATCGAACCTCTGCAACCTCGCGTTGCCTTTCCAATGCTTCCCTTCCCGCGTTCAAGGTTGAGATGATTGATTCCGTGTCGAAAACGCATCCACCCCAGATACCGCCAGATGCTGCTTGCAACGCCGCCCAGAGCCGAGAGTCGTCTGGCATCTGAGGGTGCGCGGCTAGACTATCTGGTGCAGGACGCATCTCAAGTTCATGAGCACCCCATTCGGCTCCACGATAGGTTCCACCTTCACCCACTAGATTTATCGAACCCGTAAGATCGTTACGGTCGATGATGATCTCGATCATGTCGCCTTCTCGAACTCGCCCGATTGGGCCGCCGGCAAGGGCTTCCGGTCCGACGTGCCCGATGCACGCGCCAGTTGAAACTCCGGAAAAGCGTGCATCGGTGATTAATGCAACGTGTTTTCCGTACGAAAGGTGCTTTAGAGCGGCAGTTATCTGGTAAACCTCTTCCATACCCGTGCCAAGCGGGCCGCCACAGGTCAGAACCATGATGTCCCCCGCCTTGATCTTGAACGATTCGTCGCGGGTTTTTATCGCGCGGATCGCGTCGCGTTCGGACATGAACACACGTGCGTTGCCAGTATTGCGGTAGACACCATCATCATCGACAACAGTCGGATCAATTGCGGTGCTTTTGATAACTGAGCCTTGCGGAGCCAAGTTGCCTGACGGGAATGTAACCGTGCTCGTGAGGCCCTTGCTCTTGGCACGATCTGCAGACATGATGACATCATCAGGGTCTACCCCATCCACGTTACGGAGATAGTCGCGCATGTCGTGTCGACGTTCGGAGTCTTCCCACCAATTCAGGTTCTCACCTAAGGATTGACCAGTGGCGGTCAGCACCGAGGTGTCGATGAGACCAAGGTTTCTGAGATGCAGCATGACTTCTGGAACTCCGCCAGCGGCATATAGCTGCGCCGTCGGATGGCCTATCGGGCCGTTTGGAAGCACGTCGACGATCCTTGGCACCTCATCGTTCACTCGTCGCCAATCATCGACATCCATCCGACGTCGCCCAGCGGCATGAGCAATAGCCGGAGTGTGGAGCAACAGATTCGTCGAGCCGCCACACGCGGCGTGAACTACCATCGCGTTCTCAAAAGCGGCGTCCGTAAGAATGTCGTTAGACTTAATGCCCCGCTTCTCGGCCATGACGAGGGCACGCGCCGACCGTACAGCGACATCGAACCATGCTGGCGTTCCGCTGGGCGATAACGCGCCGTGAGTAACTGCTAATCCGAGCGATTCCGATACGACTTGCGACGTGCCGGCGGTGCCTAGAAATTGACATCCTCCGCCAGGAGAAGCGCAGGCTCGGCATCCCACATCTTGGGCGTACTCCAGCGTCACTTCGCCTTGTGCGAATCGGGCGCCGATGGACTGTATCATACCGGCATCTTCACCGTTACTCGGGGCGAGCGTCACCCCTCCGGGTGCTACGACTACTGGTTTGTCGTGGAGTCCGGCGAGGGCCATCATCATCGCTGGCAAGCCCTTGTCACACGATGCAATGCCCAGTACGCCACGAGCTGTGGGAAGCGACCTGGCTTGACGCCGGAATACCTGGGCGGCATCGTTGCGATATGGCAACGAGTCCATCATGCCGGTAGTGCCTTGTGTACGCCCATCGCACGGGTCGGAACAAAAGGTGGCGAATGGCAGACCTCTGAGCCGGCGGATTTCTTCCGCGGCGGATTTGACCATTGAGGAGAGTTCAAAGTGTCCAGTGTGCAGTCCAAGAGCGATCGGGGTACCGTCCTCTTCGCGCAGCCCTCCGGCCGTGGCGAGGATGATGAACTGTTTTCGCATCAGCTCAGAAGGTATCCAACCCATGCCAGCGTTTTGGGTCATACCGAAGTGGTCGCCGCTTGGGCTGTTCGTCAAAAAGTCGGCGGTGAATGGAAGCACTCCTTCCGGACCATCGGCGCGGGTTCGGATTTCGCGCAGTTCCGCGCTGTGTGCGGTTCCCAGAACATCTTCGGGGGAGAGCTCGATAGTCTCGTTGCTTCTTCCATTTTTGTTTGGCATGATTGGTTCTCGACACTGGTTCGGGGTGCTGACTAACGGATGTTCGCACCTATATAATCTGTTGGGAAAAGTATAGAGGATTATGCTGCGCCGTCCGTCATCGGTGCGCCTTCTGTATGCGTTAGGTAGCATTCTGCATTGACAGAGCCGATTCTCAAGGTTGAAGACGCAGTTTGTGCGTTTGGCGGCATCCGAGCTGTCGACAACTGTTCGTTTGAAGTAGAAACGGGAACCATCACGGGGTTGATCGGACCGAATGGTGCGGGAAAGTCTACGATGTTCAACCTGATCACGGATATGGTTCCGATGCAGAGCGGACGTATCATCTTTGACGGGCATCGGTTAGATGGGATACCGCCACACTCTGTTGCGCGTCGAGGTGTAGCTCGGACATTTCAAATTCCCGGCGAGTTGGGTCGGATGACCGCGTTGGAAAATCTTGCATTAGTCCCTGAAGGCCAGCTGGGCGAAACGATGTTCACCTCGATCTTCGCACCTGGCGTCGTCAAGCGGCAAGAAGAGCAGATACGTTCGCAGGCCAGAGATGTTTTAGGACTATTGCAGTTGTCGCATCTGGAGGACGAGTTGGCGGCGAATCTCTCCACCGGGCAGAAGAAACTACTAGAGATCGGACGTGCATTGATGGCTTCTCCTAAGCTGGTGCTTCTAGATGAGCCAGCAGCAGGGGTAAATCCAACTTTGATGCGCAACATTGCACAAACCATTCGACAACTGCGCGACGATCGAGGAATAACTTGGATAATCGTTGAACACGACGTGCCGCTCATCATGGAAATGAGCGATCGCGTTATCGTGATGGCAGAAGGCAAAGTAATTGCACATGGCACTCCCGATGAAGTACGTAGCGACAAGCGCGTTCTAGAAGCGTATCTTGGCGGTGTCGAAACATGAACCAAAACTCGACAATAGATAGAGACGTTCCCGCACTGGAGATCATTGACCTTGAGGCCGGATACGGTCCTACAGTGATCGCGCACGGCATATCGATTAGGGTTGGCGTCGGTGAGATGGTCACCATCATCGGTCCGAACGGGTCCGGGAAATCGACTACCATCAAGGCGATATTCGGATTGGCTCAGGTATATGCCGGCACGATAAGCCTACACGGGGAAGATATAACCCAAGCCCGCGCCGACCGTTTGATCGCCATGGGAATCGGCTATGTGCCACAAGCTGGGAATGTCTTCCCTACTCTGACGGTACGTGAAAATGTGGAGATGGGAGCATTCACCTTACATGGCAACACGCAAAACAACATGGAACGAGTTCAAACCCTCTTCCCCTTGCTGCGCGAACGTTGGAACAGCAAGGCCGGACAGCTTTCCGGCGGACAACGTCAGATGCTGGCATTGGCAAGAGCATTGGTCGCAGATCCCACTGTTTTGCTGCTTGATGAACCCACCGCCGGGTTAGCGCCACAGGTGGTGGACCAGGTTCTGGATCAGATCGGACAAGTCAACAAATCCGGCGTTTCAATCCTGTTGGTAGAACAGAACGCCATAAAAGCCTTGCGGCACAGCGATCGCGCCTACGTTTTGGCACGTGGCCGCAATTTCACCGAAGATACAGCTGAGTCACTCTTGAACAATCCCGATATCGGCAAAGTCTTTTTGGGTTTGGGCGGCACGGAAGACAACATATCAGACAGCAACGATTAGTTCTCAGAAACGACGCAAGGCACTCGATGGCGATCAATACAAATGCGATCCGCGACGCGGTCATATCCGTCATCGGAGAACGCGCGTTTCTGCTAATCGAACGGTTCGCGCTTTTCGCGGTCGGCGGCCTTGCACTCTGGGCGTTGATCTGGCAGTTGGACTTAACTGTAAACGGCCTGCTTGTAGGTGCGGTTTACGCGCTCGGAGCAGTGGGTCTAACTTTGGTTTATGGCAACCTTCACCTGCCTAACATCGCCCATGGCGACTATATGACTCTTGGCGCCTTTGTAGCACTATTTGTATTCACTTCGCTGCTGCCAGGCGCCTGGAGCGACAACTCAGTTGGACCCTTTACCTTCAGCTACACCCTGTTCATCGCGCTGCCCATAGGCATCCTGGCTGTAGCCACGTCCGCGGTGGCGGTTGATCAGCTGGTGTATCGCACAATGCGACGACGTGGCGCTCTGCCTGGCGTCATGGCGTTAGCCTCGCTGGGCGTGGCGATTGCTCTGAGAGGAATCATCCAATACATCTGGGGCACCGAAGTGGAACACTTCCCCAGAGTTTCAAAGAAATTCTTCATTTGGACCGTCGACCTGTTACATCTTCAGAATGTCCAAATACGTGTTCCACCCGACATGATATTCGTGGCGATCGCGGCAATAGTTCTCACCTCGGGTACGTACCTCTTCCTGAACATGACGCGCTGGGGAAAGGCGATGCGTGCGGCGGCTGACAACGAGGATCTGGCGAGAGTCACGGGCATCGATGTCGAACGCACAAACATGCTCACCTGGATACTCGGCGGCGGTATGGCTGCGGCGGCGGGGATACTTTTTGCTACTGGACAGGGACAACTGCTGACGATTTCGGGATGGAAGATATTAATACCGCTCTTCGCCGCTGTAGTTGCCGGAGGCATCGGCAACCCTTATGGAGCATTTGCCGGCGCAATCTTCGTCGGAGTGGTCGGCGAAGTTTCTACAGCTTGGTTAGAACCCTCATACAAACCTGCCGTATTCTTCGCCGCGATCATCATATTGCTATTGGTAAGACCTAACGGTCTATTCGTACAAAGCCGTGCTTAGGGTGAAACTGTGGATATTGAAGGCATAATCCTCCACATCGGCAGCTTCCTGGTGATCGCTGGCATCTATGCGATCATCAACATCGGCCTGAACGTCCACTACGGACACACCGGCCTGTTCAACATCGGCATCGCGGCATTCTTCGCAATTGGCGCATATACCGCCGCAATTCTAGTGATGCCGCCACCGAATCCCGATCTCTATCAACGGTACGAATGGGGAGGTAACCTGGCGTTCACTTTGGGACCCGAACGAGTGGGCTTCGACTTGTGGTTCCCATTGGTTCTTGCCGCGGCGGCAGCAGCATGTGCAGCAGTCGCATATCTGATCGGCAGCATCACCATCCGACTGCGCGACGACTACCTCGCCATCACCACGTTAGGGCTTGGTGAAGCGGTACGATTGCTCTTCACCAATGAGGGTTGGCTCGCTGACGGCACACGAGGATTGAACGGCATCCCCAGAGTGCTAGACGATTTGGTAGACCCGCATTGGTACGATCTGATCTTTCTACCGCTCGTGTTGATCGTGTTGTTGATCGTCTACTTAGTTTCGCAGCGATTGGCAGGATCGCCTTGGGGACGCGTGATTTTAGCGATTCGGGAGAATGAAGACACCGCCGAGATGGTGGGCAAAAACGTATTCCAGTTCAAATTGCAGGCGTTTGCGTATGGTGCGGCTTTGATGGGCATCGGCGGTGCACTCTACGCATTTGCCAAACACTCTATAACGCCCGCCGCGTTCGAGCCGTTTTTCGCGACCTTCATAATCTGGGCGATGCTGATACTAGGCGGCAACGGCAATCATCGAGGCGCAATACTAGGCGCTTTCGTGCTATGGGCGATAATCTCGAGTTCTCAATTCTTGCCCGGAATATTAGGCGATTCCAATATTCGATTAGCGATTATTGGATTGTTGATCGTGGCTGTTTTGCTGTTCCGTCCCGCCGGCATCATCCCGGAAACACGAACTCGGACTTAACCTTCAGCCCGACGGAGAAACTACAACCGTCAGGATATCCACACCGTGATACTTCTGGTGCCTTACCGAAGATGCGTAGTATCGAAGCAGACGAAATGAGATATCAGACTGATCGATGATCTCGGGTTCATCTTCGAGGTAAGCCAACCGGTCTTCGATGTTCTGATCATCCAGCGCAGTCACGAATTCCATCTCAATGTTTGCATCCTCTTGGCGTGCTGAGACCCTGAGGCGTGGCGATTTTGTTCCCGCGTTTGTACGGTCGGCGTACGATGTGGTCAAGATCGTCAGTGCTTCTTCGCTGGCGGCGCGCAGACGTTGGGTTCCAGCCTCGTCCCATCGGTTGCTGGCGGCCACGTTTTGCAGGAAGTTGTCAATCACGTGCAAACGATCCAAATTAAGCTGTGTCTCAATCCGCTTGGCGCGTGGTTTGGAGAGATTCATGAGTGCGGTGAGCCCGATAGCCGTCACGGTTCCGACGGTGATTCCGTTTCCGAGCAAATCGTCCCAGGGTTCAACCACTAACCCTTCAAACAAGTTTTGAAACTCCATCCCTAATCCAGCAGCGAATGCCAAGCCGACGATTATCGATTTCTGGTGGTCGATACCGGAACGAACCAGCGTGTTGATTCCTTCTACGAATAGGAGGCCGATGACGACGACGAGGAATCCCCCAATTACCGACGCGGGTATCGAAAGCAAAACGGCACTGAATTTAGGGAAAAGAGCAAATAAAACAAGGATTCCTGCCATCGCATACGCAACTCTTCTGGATGTATTTCCAGTGATATTGATAAGTGATACTGTCATTGCCGAGTAGATTGCGGTGGGTGGAGTTCCGGCGATACCAGAGAATAGCATTCCCAATCCATTCACGTTGATTGAGCCCTGAATCAAACGAAAATCTGTGGCTCTCCTTGAGCGTCTTGAAGCCTGCTGCACCACGATTCCATTGCTGACGTTTCCGATCACCTGCACCAGCGTAACTATCAGGAACATGGGTAGCATCACCCAGAAAGCAGAACTGGGCGTTAAAGCGATGCCAGGCAAGACTATCTCAGGTACGCCGATCCAAGCTGCCGACGCCACTCTGTCAAATTGCTGGATCCCCAATATGATCGCAGTAGCAAATCCCGCAAGAACGCCCAACAGAATCGCCCAGGGGCGCAGATTACTCGGAGCTCTGAGCAAAAGCAATACCGAAACCATCGCCGTCACCAAAGCCGCGACGATTCCCAGTGTCGGTGAAGTATCCGCGGGTGTTTGATTGATCTGATCAAAGGCAATAGGGAGCACCATTGACGCTATCAGCATTAGTACGGTTCCCGCAACCGCGGGCGTCACGATGCGTCTCAGCAGAGGAAGCCATGAACCAACCAACACATAGAAGATAGCGGAGATAATCACTAAACTCGCCAACATCGCGGGGCCGCCCTGCGCCAAAGCCAGAATCGAGATTGCAATGTAATTCGGAGTGATCCCAGTGATGATCACGTGCCCGCCACCAAGACGACCGATCTTGATGGCCTGCAGCACCATCACAACGGCGACGATAATGAGCGTGGCAAAGGTTGCCCAAATCAGGTAGCTATCGTCCTGTCCGGTAGCGTTGATCGCAACAGCCACGATCAGAATCGTAGGAGTCAGGACCAACATGATCCCCTGCAGAGCCGCAACAATGGCCACAGTCGGCGGACATTTCTCATCAGGCTCGTAGCGAATCTTGGAATTCGTGGTTGAAGAAGCCATGTCAAACGGTCGGATTGTTTGATTAGTGCTTGAATCGAATGCTTCTTTGCGAAGTCTAAAACAGCCATCGGTGACATCGCCGCAACTTGCATGAGAAAGGTTCATCCCATAGTTCCGACCGCGCAGCATGTTACCATCTTTATAAACAATGTCTTGTAGCAGAAACCGAGTTGCGTATCTGACGAGATACTGCCTCACCCTCGGGCCAACTGTCAGGTGAACAATGACCACTCAATTCACATTGCCCAGGCCTCCGCAGGTTCCGGACAACTTCGTTTTCCCGGACCCTCCGGAAGACCGTGAAGACAAGATGACACTCTTCGACCATCTGACAATCACCGGCGCCGCACACTATCTCGCAGAGCATCTTGAAAACCACGAGACGACGCTGGTCGCTGGCGAGCGATACATGAGCCCGATCGTCACCGAGAGCATGTCTGGGCGGAGAATGAAATGCTGGCGCGATTCGAGGCTGAAGCACGCTTCAAGGCTGAACATCAGGCTCGTTTAGATGAACGAGCAGAATCGGAGTCGCGAATTCGTGAGTTAGAAGAAAAATGCGACATAGGGATACATAACTTAAAACTACAAAATGTCAGGCAGTAAGGCGTCCACGCCACCACCCGTCCCTTATTCCACGGAGATTAGAGAAGATTAAGTCCCATCTTTTTTCATGCGTTAAAGGCCAGGCAACGTCATTCTAGCCTGATCGTCCCCGATAGTGCTACTAGGGTGTTCCTTCACTATCCGATATTGGGCTTGCACCATGCCAGATGCAAACTGACGGACATCCACTAATTCCAGATTCACATCTTCATCGACACTTCCAAACAAACGAATACCGTCTCCGATCAAGACCGGCGCTACGGTCAAAACCATATCTTGTATCAATCCTGCCTGCAGGAAAGCCTGAACCACCTGACCGCCGTCAACGTAAACTCTGTTCCAACCCTTTGCCTGGAGGACATCCATGATCTCGCATGGATCGAGATTCGTCATCGACACTTTGTCGGCAAGTTCTGGGTGGACATCTTCTTGAGACATCGATTTACTCATGACAATCACAGGCTTCGAATACTGCCAATCACCTAAGGTCAGAACTTTCTCATACGTGCGTCGCCCCATCACAATACCATCAACCGTTTCAATGAATTTGCCGTAGCCGAAGTCATCGTTGCCCGTGTCCAGCTCGGTCAACCAATCGATTTCATGATTGCCACGCGCTATGAATCCATCTAAACTGATCGCGATGAATACGTGCCCAGAGGTCATTGCTTTGAGTTGCCGATTACTCCAATTCACCCCAGCGGATACCTGTTTTTGTATCTACCAGCAGCGGGACTTCGAGTGCCATCGCCGCCGGCATCATGTCGTGCGCGATGGAGGTCATCTCTTCTAGTTCTCCGGGTGCGACCTCAAATATCAGTTCGTCGTGCACCTGTGCAGTCATTCTCGATTCCATGTCGCGACGATGCAGTTCATCGGCGATGTTGATCATGGCTATCTTTATGACGTCGGCAGCAGTGCCCTGTATCGGCATGTTGACTGCTACCCGTTCGGCCGCCGCGCGATGTCCTTGGTTAGCCGATCTCAGTTCTGGAAGGTATCTACGCCGCCCTTTGAGAGTCGCAGCGTAACCGCGCATCTTGGCGACCTGCTTCTGGCGATCGATAAACTCCCGAATCCCCGGATACTTACCAAAATAGAGGTCGATAAACTCTCGGCCCTGATGAACCGTGAGATCCGTCTGGCGCGCCACTCCTTGCGGCCCCAGTCCGTAGATAACGCCAAAGTTGAGTATTTTGGCGATGCGTCGCTGCTCTGATGTTACATCATGCACACTGTACATCGCCTGCGCGGTGGCGTTGTGGATGTCTTCACCATCTTGGAAGGCCTTTAGCAGGCCCGGCTCGCGAGACATGTGGGCTAAAATGCGAAGCTCGATCTGAGAGTAGTCAGCCGACATCAGCTGCCATCCGGCATCGCGCATGGTTGTGAAGGCGTTGCGGATCTCGCGTCCCAAAGCCGTACGAACAGGGATGTTCTGCACGTTGGGGTCATTGCTAGCTAACCGACCAGTCGCGGAGCCGGCCTGATTGAAGGTTGTATGCACCCGTCCGGATGCTGGATTGACCATCTTGGGCAAAGCATCGGCGTATGTCGACTTTAACTTCGACACCTCGCGGAATCTCAAAACCGCATCGATGAGCTGATAGACACGATCATCCAGGCCGCTTTGGTTGCGCATACGGTCTAGAGAGTCCGCGTTCATCGACCATCCTGTCTTAAGCCTGCGAGTGGGCGGAGCATTCCATTCATCGATGAGAATCTCGCCCAGCTGCTTGTTGGATGCGATGTTGAACTGACGTCCGCCGACTAACACGTTGGTCGCCTGTCTGATCTGTGCAATCTCCTCGCCTAAAGCCGCGGAAAGCCGTCTCAATACATCGATTTCCACCACCATTCCGGTTTGTTGCATATCGACGATGACGGGCAGCAGCGGCATCTCAATGCCTTCAAATACGCCACGGGCGTTATGGATATCGAGTTCATCCTCAAAGTATTGCCACAGACGATATGTGAAGTCGGCATCAGCAGCGGCATACGCACCAGCAGCTTCGATATCGACTTCAGACATCGTGATCTGGTTCCGACCAGTGCCGATGAGATCGGTTATCGGCGTCATCTCGGAGCCGTAGAGTTCGAGAGCGAGGTCTTTTAGTCCGAGCCGATTCTTGCCGCAGAGGGACGCTGCAATCATCGTGTCAAACGCAACGTTGTTTACCTCAACACCTTGTTGGCGCAACACCATCATGTCGAAGTTAGCGTTATGAGCCGCCTTCGGCACATCAGCAGAAGCAAACAACGGCGCGATCAGGTCTAGCACATGTGCACGGTCGATCTGCTCGCCAGTCCGGTGCCCAACCGGCACGTACCAGCCTTCGCCCTCAGCATTCGAGAATGATATGCCAACCAAGTCATCACGCATGGCGTTAGTGCCGTTGGTTTCAGTATCATATGCAAATCCATCTTTATTGCCCAACTGCGATACGACACTGCGCAGCTCAGTCACGGTAGTTACGATCCGATAATTTCCAAGCGGCTCGCCTTTTTTGACTACGACGCGCGAGCCGGCTGCCGGTCCGGATCCAGAGAAAAGATCGCCTTGCGACCGACCTGTGATGGGCAATGGGAACACACCGCGTTCGGCATCTTCGGCTGATGGGATGCTCCGCACTATAGTCTCGCCAAATCCCAGATTGGTCAGTGCTGTCACGACGTCAGCGCGGTCGTACCCGCCGATGCGACACTCATCGAAATCTATCTCTATCGGCACGTCGGTGACGATCGTCGTGAGTTTGAGCCCATCGTAGGCAACCTTCTTGCCGTCGCGCAGGCGGTTCATAATGCTTTTAGCGCCGCGCAGCTCCTTTGAAGGCACCCGGCCGACAGCATCCAGATCGGCATAGAGGTCATTGAAATGCCCGAAGCGGCTCAGCACTGTGCGCGCCGCTTTGGGACCGATCTTGTCGATGCCGGGGATGTTGTCTGACTTATCACCCTCAAGAGCCTTGATCTCAGCGACGAATTCCGGGCCAAGTCCGTTGTAACGTTCTTTGACCCCATCGATGTTGTAGACCTTGGTATCGCCGAAACCGGAGTACATCAGCAGGTTGGTCTGATGATTAACCAGCTGAAGCTGGTCCGCATCGCTGGTGAGAATCAAGGAGCGTATTCCTCTCGTCTCTGCCAGCCGCACGACCGTGCCTACCACATCGTCAGCCTCGAAACCATCGACCTTGAACACTGGCACACGCATCGCTTCGAGGACACTCTCCACCATCGGGATCTGGGCGTGCAGTTCGGGATCGATGGGCGGGCGTTGAGCTTTGTACTCGTCGAAAAGCTCATCGCGGAAGGTCGGCGCGCGCGTATCGAACGTAACTGCGATGTGCGTTGGTTTGTATTCGCGGATCGTGGCGATCAGGTTTCGTAAAAATCCGTATGCACCGTGAGTCTGTTTGCCTTCTTTGTTGGTCAGTCCGCCAGTTCGAGAGAGTGCGAACCAGGCACGGAAGACCATCGAGTGTCCATCAATCACTAAGATCAGTGATTCTCGGTTCGAGGTTTCGGCTTTGGTGGTCATAACTGCAGGCCTGACTGAGAGGTTCTGATAAGGATATTGGCTTTTGCGTTGTTGAGTGCGATTAGATTATACGAAGGGGTTTCTATGGGTTGTGGAAGGGATGGCGAACGATACAACCTCTCAGTGAGTGGAGACGGTTGGCGAACCGTCTCCACGGCATTGCTTGAACTGCAATTGAATGATAGGCATGCTCCGGGCCGCGTCGCACACTCGCCCTCGCTCATGCAGAGAGAAAGGAAGTGCTATTTCCACCTCGCATGACTGCCCTATGCAGAAATCATGCGTTTGTGAGAAAGGTTTGGATTCGGGGGCAATAGCCAGCTGGTTTGCAGGTCCTTTGTTTAAGTGCTTTTTATTGAGAAGGCGCTGGCCCGAGCACTCGATAGCCGTTGTTTTCGTCATTACGCTCTGAGGTTGGCAATATCTCGAGTACTACGTTCGTAAGTCCTTCCACTTCACCGTCGGAGTCGAATCTGTAATTGGTGCCTATCGATCCGTCCCAAGTGATGTCATATAGACAGTCTCGCATTCCGTCCGCGTCTTGGGCGTCTTTGGTCTTCTTCAAGCACTCTGCGGTGATGTGGACAGTGTCGTAAGCTGATCCCAAGTACCACGGCAGGGTAACGTAATCGTATTTTTCTCTGAAGGTTTCGATCACCTGTCGGGCTTTTTCGTTTGCCGGGTCGAGGTCTGTGGTGACGGATTTCATTCCCGTGGCGGCATCGCCTGCGATCTCAAGGGCGGTTGTTCCGATCGGCACCGCCTCGGTGTAGATCGGTCCTTGATAGCCAAGTTCACGCAGTTGCTTTACGATCGTACCACCGGCGAACTCGGACTGTGCTGCTATGTGAATCGCGTCGGGATTGGTGCTGGTCAGCTTAGTGATCTGCGTTCTGAAGTCGGTGACGTCGGATGCGTATCGTTCTTCGGCTGTTACGTTGCCGCCACGTTGCTGGAAGTGTTCAGTAGTTGTGCGTCGCACGCCTTCTGCGTAGTCTGTCAACTCGGTGATGGTAGCCAGATTCCGAATGCCGTCTGCCCACAGCAGATTGCCGGTGTCTACACCTACAAGTTCATCGTTGAGAGCGGTGCGGAATATGTAATCGCCGGCATTGGCGATATCCGGGTTGGTTGCTGATGCTGAAAATAGCACTACTCCATCTGCTTCTGCCAACGGTGCTACGCCTAGCATTGCGCCGCTGCAGGAAGTGCCGAGGATGATCTTGACTTCATCAACATCGGTCAGCTTTTTGTAAGCGGTTATGGCATCTTGGGCTGTGCACTTGGAATCTTCAACTACCAGCTCGATCAATTGACCATCGATGCCACCTGCTGCGTTGATCTCATCAACGGCCATCTGTTTCGCCTGGTGTCCTACTGTGCCGTAAGTTTCACCGATACCTGTAAGCGATTCCATCACTCCGATGCGAAGAGTCTCATCAGACGCGGAGTCTGAATCACAGCCTCCGATCGCTAAGAATGCTGAAACTACCACTATTGCAAAAGCGACCATGCGGAGCCGCGTTTGGGCTTTCACTGTTCACCTCCGAGTTTCAAATTGAACGCTCTGATTAGTAATGATTGCACGTTCGAGATCGCAAAATCATTCAAACGCTTGCATGAACTGTTTGAAGCGCGACGAAAATCGCCGTTCAAACATCTTTCGGATACACGATGACCTTCGCCCCGCGTACTGCGGTCACGGTTACCGGTGCACCATCGGGGATGCTAGTAGTATAGGTCCGGTTGCGTACTCGGAAAGTACCACCTGAAGGCAATCGGACACTGAAATCGGTGAACTCGCCGTGAAACTCCCGCGACGATATCCGCGCAACGCAGCGACAGTCGATGTTGCACGGAGTGAAAGGCTCTAGCGTCCAACCGTCATCGTCTTGCGGGACGGATTCGTGACTACGGAGTCGAAGCTCCGAGGCACGCATCAGCGCCGATACTTCTTCACCGTCTTGCAATTTGTAGCCGTTCACAGATATCGCGGGGAATTCACCGGCTTCGGTGAATACGCGTCCGGCACGATATGTCCCGTCAATAAATGAGGAACTTCCAATAGCCCGTGCGACGTGTGGTGAAATCGGTCGTGCGTAGACCTCTTCTGCAGTTCCGATTTGTGCGATGCTGCCAGCACGCATCACTGCTACCCGATCGGCAGTGAGAAACGCCGTTTCACGGTCGTGCGTGACGAGGATGGCCGTTTTGCCTGCTTCGTGAATGATGGCCTTGACTTGCCGCCGAAGTTCGGAGAGGAGGCTAGGGTCTAGATTGCTGAATGGTTCATCGAGTAAAACAGCTACCGATTCCGGTGCGATGGCTCGCGCCAGCGCCACTCTTTGTTGCTCTCCCCCGGAAAGTTCATGGACACCACGATCGATGTATTCGTCGATGCCGCACATCTCTAATATCTCGCCCGTGCGTCGCCTCTTCTCGCCATCACTGACATCCTTAATTCCGAATTGAACGTTCTGGGCGACGGTCAGATGGGGGAAGAGCGCGTACGACTGAAACACCAGCCCTAATGCACGCTTATGCGGAGGCACATGCAAGAAAGGCGAGCCGACTAATCTGCCACCCAAACGTACGTATCCGTTGATGACGCGTTCGAAACCAGCGATCACTCGGAGCGCGGTCGTTTTTCCGACACCGCTGGGTCCGAGCAGGCAAACGATTTCACCATCATCGACTTGCAGATTGAATCGGTTGAGCACTGGCGGGTCTTGAGGATGATACCGCGTCTGAACCTGCTCAAGGTGAATTGCACCGGTACTGCGCGATCGATTGACCCGGGTTTGAAGCTGGGCACGATTGAATCTCTTGGGTCGGCTAAAGAGTTTCATCTAATGCCAATGCTACATGGATGAGAACACGGAAAAATCTGGTCGTTCCGACTCTGCCACGAATGACCTGCTCGTCTGCGAGCTTCTAGTTCAAAACGACCTCGCACAGTTTTGAAATGAGATGACATATCACCTAAATTGATGCAACATCTCATATAATTAAAGGCTAGATATGGAATCCGATGCGACATTGATGATGTCGCATTCAGGTGCAGGTCGCGTCTCTTGGCCTGCAACTTTAGTTAACAGGGAGCGAAAATCCGAAATGAAAACCGGAAATTCAATCGAAGCTGAGAAAAAGCCAATCGGCGGGGCAGGAGCCAGAGCAAAGAGCTTTTTGCTTCTGGTCGCATTAACCGCATTGGGCGTCTTGGTCGCGTGTGGCGATGAGAGGGTTGTAGAGGTACCCGTAGACCGACCAGTCATCCAAACAGTTGAAGTGGAAGTGCCCGTCGAAATCGAGCGAGAGGTCGTACGAGAAGTACAGGTTGAAGTACCCGTCGAAATCGAAAGGGAAGTTGTTCGCGAAGTTCAAGTAGAAGTACCTGTAGAAGTCGAGAAAGAGGTTGTTCGCGAAGTTCAAGTAGAAGTACCTGTAGAAGTCGAGAAAGAGGTTGTCCGCGAAGTTCAAGTAGAAGTACCTGTAGAGGTAGAGCGGAAAGTTGAGGTTGAGGTTGAGGTTGAGGTGCCTGTAGTGAAGAATCTCATAGTCAACAATCTTCAGGAGTGCGCCGATTCATACGACGAGGGGACGGATTATTTCCCTGATAAGACAGAAGCTGAATATGCCCTAGAGTGGCAGGTCGAGTACTTCAACAACTACAAGGTGCTGACGGTCGATACCGACGACAACCCGGAGACGCTGAACAACATCAGGTACGTTTTGGTGCAGTGCGGTACTCCAGCACCTGCACTCTCTGGTGAACTTGCAGACGCCTTGGTGATTGAGGTGCCTGTCCAACGGTTCTGGGAAGGTGGCGGTGCGGTGTTCGCAGCGTTGGATGCACTCGGCGTACTAGATTCACTCATCGGGGTGAATACACGAACATCCGGTTCGCAGAATCACTTCATTCCGGACGTCATCGCCCGCGTCGCGCAGGACGACGTGCACAAGGAGACAAGCTATGGCGAGGACTTAGAGCTGATCCTGGAAGGCGAGCCTGACGTCTATTTCCAATACAACAGTGACGACTGGCGGGAGAACGCCCTTCAGGTTGGCGTGCCTGCCGTATTCTACTCGCCATTCTCAGAGGGTCCGTTGGGATCTGCGGAGCAGGTGAAGTTTGTGTCGCTGTTCTATAACTTGGAGGCTCGCGCCGACAGATACTTCGATCCGATTGCTGAAGAGTACAACCGGATCAAGGAATTGGCTCAAAACCAGACCGAGAAACCTAGCGTTTTGCTGGGTACTATCGCAAGTTCTGGTCAGTTCCAGAGCAGAAACCGCACTCGCCTAGAGTCGATTCTGATTGAGGACGCAGGAGGCGAACGCCCGCTGCTACAGGCAGTTGATCAAGGGTTCTTGGATGGCAGGGCGCATCTAGGTTTCGGCGGTGTTGCATTGGAGACCGCCTTGGAACACGCAGAGGATGCCGAATACTGGTTCGAGCTGGCGTTTAGACCGCGAGCGACCAACGTGCCCCAGTACTTGGAGCGTAACACGCTCAACTCGAGTTTTCCGGCGTTGGAACAAGGCAATGCGTTCCATAGGTATGGTAGAGCAGTCGACTACCACAGCACTGGTGCCGTGCGTGTTGACATTCTGCTGAAGGACATCATCAGCATCCTCCACCCCGATCTGCTGCCGTCGCACCAACTTGTTTTCTTGGACCGCATTGAAACAGCTGCTGATGCAGGGATAGTCGTATCCAATCCACAAGGCCCGGTAGATGAGTTTGTTCCGGGTGTGGACTATTTCCCAGACAAGGTCCAAGTAAATTGGGCCCATGACTGGACAGTGAGTTATCACGGGAACTACAAGGTCGTGAACATGGGTCCGGTTGGTGATGCCAACGCGGGAAGCCGGGAGACCTATGTGCTCGTACAGAAGGGCACACCAGCGCCGGAGCTGACTGGTAATCTCGCGGGCGCGGACATCGTAGAGATTCCCGTTGAAACCTTGTACGAAAACTCCGGCGGCGGTTCGGTGGTTACGGCTCTTGAAGAGCTTGGTGAAGCCGACGCCCTTGTCGGTCTGGGGTACATACCGCTCGGGGACTTTTCCGAGGTCACGCCGGAATTAGACAAGCGATACAAGTCTGATGACTTTCTAGTCGCCAATGTCTCGACAGATGGATGGGAGCCAGTTGTCGATGCTGCCCCCGATGTTGTCGTAGTGCCTTACAGTGCCACGCAGAGAGAAACCGCCAGGTCGCTTGGGCTGGGCGCGGTATTCTACAACCCCTTCTGGGAAACTCCACTCGGATCCGCGGAACACTTGAAGTTCTGGTCGCTGTTCTTCAACAAGGAGAAACTGGCGAATGAACTTTTCGACCCTGTCGAGCGCGAGTATTTAGCGTTAGTGCGGCAGGTGGCTGAAGCGAAACCCGCCGATAGCCGGCCAACGGTGATCCGAGGCGCGATCAACAGAAGCGGTTCTTGGTCCGTAGTTGGCTCCGACCGGGTGGACTATCACCTCATCAGAGATGCCGGAGGGGTGCCTCTATTCATAGACGCCGCTCTGGGTTTGGATGCCTTCGCAAGTGTCTCCATTGAAGACGCTATCGAGGCGAGCGCGGACGCAGACTACTGGTGGAATCCTTCCTATGACGCTTTGCAACACGGCGCGAACGGCGCGGCTTGGGTTGAGCAGAACCCATTGAATGATGAGATTCCCGCTCTGGGCGAAGGCGCGGCGTTCCACATCTTCAAGCGTGGGGAAGACTTCTACAAAACCGCTCTCAATTACAGAGTGGACCTGGTGCTGAAAGATCTGGTGAGTATTCTTCACCCCGACCTCGCGCCGGACCACGAAACAATTTGGCTGGAACTCATAACGCCGCCTTCGCAATAAAATCGAGGCCCTGAGCAATGCCATACGCATCCAACGAGGGAGTCCGGATCCATTACGAAGAAGAAGGCAAAGGAGATCCTTTGGTACTGCTTCACGGCTTTGGAGTGACGGGGGATGCTTGGCATACTGGCGGTCATGTTGATGCCTTGAATGATGCGTTCCGGGTAATCACCATGGACGCCCGCGGGCACGGCAGAAGCGATAAGCCTCAGAACCCTGAGGCTTATCGCCTGCCTGAAAGAGTCGGAGACGTTACAGCGGTTCTCGATGCTGCTGGAGTGGATACAGCCTACTTCCTCGGCTATTCGCTTGGAGGCGTCACCGGTTTTGGACTCAGCAAGTATGCTCCTGAACGTTTTCGCTCGGTGATAGTGTTGGGCGCACAGCCATACTCTGAAGAATATCCCGAAGATTTCGAGACGTGGGGGCAAAGGTACATCGATCATGGCGTTGCGGCTGCGATAGAAAATAGAGAAAAGGAGTCTGGACCGCTCAGCGATGAACAGAAGGCCGAGTTGGAGGCTCGCGACTGGACGGCTCTAGGCGCTGCGCTCGTCAGTACGAGCAGAATCCAGGGATTAAGCGAAGGGATTTCGCAAGGTCGGATTCCATACCTGTTGCTATGCGGGACCGGGGATGAAGACCACGATCTTGCCAAGCAGGCATCAGCTGAGTTCCCAAACGTCTCATTCACATCTCTCGAAGGACTCGATCACCATGGGAGCCGCTCTCGGCTAGACATCCTCATCCCTATAGTCAGGGACTTCTTTGGCTTGCAGCGCGACAGCGCAAATACTCGCTCAGGATGAGCTCTTCCAGTCCTACGTCCTCAACTCCGGCCCGGACTGATTCTGTCCAGGAATCTGAACATCACGCCCTTCCGATGGACACCGGTTCTCGCGCAAAACGTCAGCTCACCATATTTGCAGTGCTTGTGATTCTGAGCACGGTTGCGATCACGTTGTCGCTTAGCTGGTCGTCGGTCAGCATACCGGTTGATCAGGTGATATCGATCCTGCTCGGGAACGAAGCCGAAAAAAGTTCATGGCAGACCATCGTCATGGACATCCGGCTCCCTAGGGTCTTGACCGCCATGCTAGTCGGTACCGCTCTCGGCCTCGCCGGCCTGCAAATGCAGACGGTGTTCAGGAACCCACTCGCAAGCCCGTTCACTCTGGGAGTTTCTTCAGGAGCCAGCCTTGGCGTAGCAATGGTGATTCTAGTGAGTCCGACATCTGCAGAGATTTTCTCTGGGGTCGGTAGCAGCTTGTTCACCAATCTTGGGACCGTTGCCGGTGCAGCTCTCGGTGCGGCAGCGGTGCTTTCAGTCATGCTCGTAGTCGCGTCCAGAGTCAGGGATATGGTGGTAGTGCTGCTTCTGGGTGTTGTGATGGCTTCGCTGATCGGAGCTATCGTTACCATCCTTATTTTCTTTGCCAACGAGCAACAGACGAGGGAGTTTGTGGAGTGGGGTTTGGGCAGCTTCAATCGTGTTCGATGGGGCGAGATGCCCTACATGTCGTCTTCGATATTGATAGCCGTGATATTGGCCATCATTACTATCAAACCACTCAACGCCCTGCTTCTTGGGGACAACTATGCCCAGAGCATGGGGCTAAACGTCAAATGGGCAAGGGTCGTGATCATGGGCAGTGCTTCGATCATGGCTGGGGCTGTCGTGGCGTATGCTGGGCCGATCGGTTTTCTCGGCATTGCGATACCTCACATCGCTCGCGGAGTATTCGGCACATCCGACCATCGAATCTTGGTTCCCGGGTCAATACTGGCAGGGATCGTGATCGCGTTAGCCTGCGGGATACTCGCGGAACTCCCAAATAGCAGCCTCAATCTGCCAATAAACGCCGCAACAGCTTTGTTCGGCGGACCGGTAGCGATATGGGTGTTGCTTAAGGCAAGAAGGGGTTTCGCCTTGTGAATGAAATAGCACTGGCCGCCCAATCCTTAGCCGTTGGATACAAGGCAGGACGACTCAAACACACCGTCGTATTGCAAGATGTAGACCTGGAACTCAAGCGAGGTGAGTTTGTTTGCATGCTCGGTCCGAACGGAACCGGCAAATCGACGCTGCTTAGAACCTTCGGCAGGATGCAGCCGCTACTTGGCGGAAGTGTTGAGATTGGTGGACGTGACATTCACCAAATGAGCAATCACACGCTAGCAACATTATTGAGCGTGGTACTCACAGATTGGCTCTCCGTGGGACGCCTAACGGTTTATGAGTTGGTAGGCTTGGGCCGTTATCCGTACACTGGCTGGGCTTCGAGACTGACTCGTGAAGATCATGAGATTATCCAGTGGGCTATAGGCGCGACTCGCTCCCAAGACCTAGCGGCGCGCGATATCTCCGAACTGAGTGACGGTGAGCGCCAAAGAGCGATGATTGCGCGCGCTTTGGCTCAACAACCCACAGTCACGCTGCTAGACGAACCTACTGCATTTCTGGACCTGCCGACGCGTGTTGAGATAACAGGCCTGTTGAAGCGACTGACCCGCGAAACTGGCTTGGCAGTTCTTATGTCCACTCACGATCTGGATTTGGCGTTGAGGTCTGCCGATACACTGTGGTTGATAACCTCCGAGGGCAGAGTTGAACATGGTGCGCCAGAGGATCTGGTGCTGCGAGGAACGTTGCAATCCACTTTTTCCAGTTCTGAACTCATCTTCGATTCTGAGATAGGGGGCTTCAGACCCCAAATCCCGACCATCGGCAACGCCTTGCTGATTGCCGATGGACTCCCCAAAATGTGGATGCGCCGAGCACTGGAACGTGAAGGGTTCAAGGTCATCGACAGCCGTGTTGCCGGTGAGGAGATAGACGTTGAAATAATCATGAATGAGCCGTCGGAATCATCGGAGTGGCGTTTAACTGCAGACGGCAAAGAGTGGCACTTTCCGGACATCGGCTCACTTGTGAATCGACTCAGAAAGTTGCACTGAACTGACAAATCGTGGGCAACTGAACAACATGGATGCTGCCATCCCGTCAACCAAATCGAATCTCCTGGAGGAGACGGAAATGAACTCAGCGAACGAAGCATGGCGCGAGCGCGTCTTGGCATTTGACCGAGAAATGGAGGACATACGCGGGGAAGGGCACGGCCACGGGCACGGTCGTCCGGTGTTTGCCTCCGAGCCAGTGGACCCGTATCGTACCGACGATCCCGCGCTCAACGGCCTCTACGAATTCGTGCGCGAAAGCACCGAGGTACTGGACGTTGGCGGCGGCGCAGGCCGCTTCGCTCTGCCCCTGGCAACACGCGCCAAACAAGTGACGGTGATAGATCCTTCCGTCGATTCTTTGGATCTGCTGAAGACACGTGTAGCAGAATTCGGATTCTCCAACGTCACCGCCGTCAACGAGCGGTGGGAGGAGGCCGAAGTCCCCTCGGCAGACGTAACACTATGCTCCTGGGCGATACATCACGTGGTAGATGCCGCGCCATTCGTCAAGAAGTTGGAAGAACAAGCCACAGACCGCGTGGTGATCCTAGAGATGATGGAGACGCCCGGTTCGCAGATGGCTCCGTTCTTTGAACGGGTGCATGGCAAGAGCCTCACGGCGTTGCCCGGAGTCCGGCAATTGCTGAATCTCCTGTGGGATATGGGTATATTCCCCGACGTGACGATGCTCAATCCTGAAACTCCGATTATGGGCGCAGATCTCAGTTCAACGTTAGAGAGACTTCGACGAATGTTGGCTGTGGAAGAAGGCACCGATGCAGATGAAAGACTGTGCGCGGCGGCAGATGAATTGCTGGTAGAGACTGGCGAGGGGCTGACCGTTAGGGGTGCGAATATGCGGCGGCAGGCGATCATCACCTGGCGTCCGATACAAAGCGGTTAAGCAGTGCGGGTTCGAACTGATTTGCCGTCCGTACGCAATAACCGTTTATTGTTCAGGTCGCCAACTTGAGAGGATTTAGCGTGATCTGCAAGCACCCGGATCCGACATAGCTGGGACCTTTGCAAAATGCCGTCTTCGCCACCCAACCCCTCCTCTGCTTGCAGGGGAGAATCAAAGAGGCCCCAATCGGCGGTACCTCCTGCGTCTATACTTCGCTCAGACGCGTCCTCCTTGCTTCGCAAAGGGGGCGGGATTTTTCAAAGGTCTCATAGGTGGGATGCATATCGCATGCGGGTCCGGGATCTGCGATTCACCTCAAGTGTGAATGCTCGCGCAAGACTAGCCACGCCGTGGGCACACCAGCCGCGATGACCAGAATCAGCGATGATGCCGCGGTTTTGGCGAAGAAGGCTTCGGAAGATGCGGACCAAATTGAGGTCGCCAAGGTATCGAAACCGGTAGGCCCTAAGATCAGTGTCGCAGGTAGCTCCTTCATAGTCAGCAGAAACACCAGCGCTGCACTGGCAAAGACGCTAGGCATCAGTATGGGCAATGTTACTCGGATGAATGCCTGCAACTGAGTGGACCCCAGCGATTGTGCCGCCTCTTCTAATCGGGGATTGATTTGCAACAGTCCCGACTTCAGCGAACCGAGAGCCACCGGAAGAAAGAGCACCGCATACGCGAAAACCAGCAGGAACATCGTTTGATATGCGAACAGCGCGAAATTAACGGCAAAGAAGACCAAAGAAAGTGCAACCACAACACCCGGTAATCCGAAACCGATGTAGACAGCCTTCTCAAACAGAGCGCTTAGCCAGTTGCGATATCTGACTGTGACGAACGCGACCGGTAATGCCATAAGGATCGTTGCCAAAGCGGCGAGTGCCGATGCTTGAAGCGAGTTCCACATCGGCAACACGATTGGCACCCCTTCAAGCCCTTGTGTGAGACCGCGCACGAACCATTCCAGCAACACTGCCAAGGGTGTCAAGACTCCAGCGAGTATCGGCAAAAACACGAAAATCATCGCCGGGACAGTCCACCATCCAAGGGAAATCTTACGGTACTTGCGCCCAACGTTACCCGATGCATCATCGTAGCGTCTTCGCCATTGGATTATGACTTCAAATGTGAGTAAAACAACTGCAAAGACGACCAGCATCATAGACATCGCGGCGCCAGTGCTACGGTCTATCGATGTCTGATAGTTGGTCATGATCGATACGGTGAGGGTGTTATGTCGCATCAGAGCTACCCCGCCGTAGTCGCTGAGCGTGTATAGAGCGGCGAGGATGCTGCCCGCTCCGATCGCTGGCATGAGCAAAGGTAATGTGACGCGTCGGAAAACGTCCAGAGCAGAGTAGCCCATGCTCCGTCCGGCCTCGGCAAGCTCGGGATTCAATCCTGCGATCGCGGCTCTAACCGTGAGGTAGACGTATGGGTATGTCATCAACACGAGAACCAGAGTCGCGCCCGGCAAACCGTAGATTGAAGGGAGGCGGTCTACGCCTAGAGGTTGGAGAATTTCTTGCAGAGTACCTTTGGGACCGAACGCTTCGATCAGCGTGGTTGCCATCACAAAACTGGGCACCACGAGCGGCAAAGCCAACGCAACGGCGAAAACGCGTCGCATAGGCAGATTGGTGCGCATCGTAAGCCACGCGGCCGGTACCGCTACAACAAGCGAGACCGCGGTTACTACGAAGATCAGCGAGATTGTCCGCCAAACCACCATGGCAGAGGTCGGGCGGCTGAAAAAGTTCCAAGTGGCATCACCGCCGCTGATGCCGCGGATGAAAAGGTATATGATGGGTAGCAATGCGGCTATCACGACGAACGTTGCCGCTAATGCCACCCACCGAGGAGCCCCGCCAGTGCCGTTAGCAACGGCACGGCGAGGGCTCACTGCAGGTCTGGCTGCTTCCGCTGTTGAGCGGGTCACGGAAGAGCTCCAACCTCCTGTAGTAGTTGTTGAGTGCCCGCCAGGTCGTCGAGCATACCCAAGTCGACATCGAAACGTTCTCCGATATCGCCAAGATCGGGCAGGTACTCAGAGGGCTGTACTGCGGAGTTGAATGGATATTCGTGCGTGCTGGTTGCGAAGTACTGCTGGGCCGTCACTCCGAGTAGGAACTTCAGCAAGCGTTCTGCTTCCTCCTGTGCGTCCGTGGAGGCTAGAATACCGGCTCCGGCTGCCATCACGAGTGATCCGGCATCGTTCGCATTTGTGTAGTGGTTGCGAGCTGCGAAAGTCTCACCCTCTTCGGCTAGGAAGCGGTGCAGATAGTAGTGATTCACAAACCCGACGTCGATCTCTCCAGCCCCGGCAGCGGCGACAGTTGGGGTGTTTTTGGCGTAGAAGATGGGTTCGTTCGCCATTATTCCCTCTAACCATTGCCGAGTCTTCTCTTCACCCCAATCCAACCGCATCGCCGTAACCATCACATGGAACGATGCATTGGTGGGAGGAAATCCGATGCGGCCTTTCCACTGGGGATCGGTAAAGTCCCAAATTGACTCGGGAAGTTCGTCTTCAGATATGTTCTCGGTGCTGTACACGATGACTCTAGCGCGCCCGGAAATGCCGACCCACTTCTTGTCAGGATCGCTGGCCCAAGCCGCAGAGCTCTCGTAGATCTCATCGGGCAGTGTCATGAAGAGGGACTTTACAGCACCTAATCCGCCTGGGTCTTGGGCAAAGAAGACATCGGCTGGAGATCTATCGCCCTCTTCGAGCAGTGTCGCGGCCATCTCACCAGTCGATGCGTAGCGAACTTCGATTGGGATGCCCGTCAACAGCTCGAACTCCTCCAATATCGGTTCGACTAGGGATTGGCTGCGTCCGGAATAGACCGTCAACGTCTTCGGTTCTGTGGCGGGTTTTTCGACCTCAACGACAACCTGTTTCTCGACTATCACCGGTTTTTCAACTTCAACGACCTTCTCAACTTCGACTACGGCCGGAGTGGGAGATTCGACAGTACCACATGCAACCAAAACCAGGCTCAAGGTCAAAATCGCTAAGCTGGCGATCACAGTACTAGTTGATTTTCGGCGGGAAATCCATGCGCTGCGTTGCAACGCAGCGAAGCGGGGTACGTGTGGATTTATCATTGTTGTTTCAACCTTTCTGGGTTTGCTGTGTCGGATGGCGAATTTCCCCGCTCGAACCGCCAACAAATAAATTATTACTTATCAAGTCAGCTTTTGCAACACGTTTCTCGAAATTCCAGATCTGACTTCGTTTTATGTGCATCGCGCACCATCGCACTCCCTACATTCCATCATTTAGCGTAGGAAGTTAGCAGCGCATCAGATATCGGAACACCGACGGGACCAGAAGGAACATGAATCAGCGTGATCGGCAAAGCGAATCTAACCTCCGCGTTTCGGGATACGGCACACGAATCAGGCAGACGCTCATTGCTGTGGTCGTTATCGGCGTCATCGTCGCTGCGATCGTGTTCGCCGCGATCTGGGCCAACAGCCGCGAGCCCGAAACGGGCGTTCAACCTACACCCAGACCTACGCAACCGCCTGAACCCACTGCTACGCTAGAACCGCCGACGCGCCCTACATACACACCAGTGCCTACTGAAATCGTTGAGACACAGAACGCTGACACCCCAACGCCGGAACCGACAGCATCAACGGTCGAAGAAGCTTCGACCAAAGAGACAGTTGAGCCAACTATCGAGCCGTCGAAAGCCGACACCGCGTCGCCATCAGATGCCGTTACGGAGAGCATTGCAACTGCAACCCCGCGGCTCGACATTGCGCCAACTCCTGAACCTACTGCAGAGCCAGTGTCGGAACCAACTGAAACGCCGGTCCCGGCGACCGAAGTTCCACCGACTCAACCAGCGCCTACGGCAACGCAAACACCGAAGCCTACTCCAACGGTG
Organism: Dehalococcoidia bacterium; assembly: GCA_965242765.1. Taxonomy (GTDB): domain Bacteria; phylum Chloroflexota; class Dehalococcoidia; order Lucifugimonadales; family Lucifugimonadaceae; genus Bin127. The sequence continues at coordinate 1,423,013 of CBDESY010000004.1, forward strand.
GTACCGACCAACACGCCGATCCCCTTGCCTACTGCCACCTTTACGCCTACTGCGACGCCGACGCCTGAAGTACCTACCAAACTGGAAATCTATGCCCGCGGCGACTTGATAGACAAAGGAATCGATCAAAGCGGCATAAAGGTGCTGAGCGTAGTAGAACACACCTGGCCAGACCTGACACTAGGTTGCGGCCCGATCAAAGACGATAACCCAGCAAGAGCCGTTATGGGCTGGATACTCATCCTAGGCAACGATGAAACTTCTTTCACATTCCACATCGCAAGTCAGAATCAGGGCGACGAACCGAGTTTGAGTGAAGACATCATCATCAACTGCACGGACGCTGGAGATGTGCAACAGACGACTGTGAATCTAGTTCACGATCTTAGACTGCACGAAGCTCGACGAATCGTGCTTTATCGCGGCTCGGTAGACCAAGAACAGAAGCCGATCGAAGACATTCAAGACCCAGGTCTAGTGCAAACTATCATCGATACTCTTAATGTGAACATACCTATCGGCAACACAGAAATTTGTGAAACCGCATTCCGTCTCGACTTCTACGTGCTTCAAGGTATAGAGTCGGTTCATTTCTTCTGCGAAAAAGACTGGTATCGCGTAGGTGGCGATCAAGATGTGTGGCGCGGAACTCAGGGCGCGATACCGAGTACGCTGCTTGACGTGGTCGCACCATACTTCGCGTCTGCTCCGTTGCCACCAATCCCGACTTTTATCCCAGAATAGTGATTACTCGCCGTGGAAAGCAATGTGATCAAAGCCGGCAAACTGCCGGGCCATCTTTTGCAGGAACTCATCGAGAGTCTGCCAAAAACTTCGCACGATAGACGCCTGCTAGTCGGACCCGGACTTGGCGAAGACGCGGCTCACATCCTGTTTGGCGAGAACACGCTGCTAGCAAAGACGGATCCGATAACATTCGCAACCGACCGTATCGGCTGGTACGCCGTCAATGTCAATGCCAACGACATTGCGGTTGCTGGCGGCGTTCCAAGATGGTTTCTAGCCACGTTGATGATGCCACCGGGCTCTACCGAGGGTGAAATTAGGTCTATATTCGCGCAGATCGGCGATGCGGCGAAAGAAATCGGCATCCAGCTGGCAGGCGGCCATACCGAGGTGACGCCGACCGTGAATCAACCGGTAGTCTGCGGATTCATGCTCGGAGAAGCACCAACTAGTGCTACGGTTTCTGCTTCAGGCGCACAGCCGGGAGATGCTGTGCTTCTCACCAAAGGCATTGCCATCGAGGGGACATCGATTCTCGCCAATGAGTGCAGAGACGAATTGTTGGATGCTGGCATTGCGTCGGAAGATATCGACGCTGCTGGCAAATTTCTGACAGATCCCGGAATATCGGTGCTGAAGGACGCGCAGATAGCAGTGGAAGCCGGCGGAGTGACTGCGATGCACGATCCCACAGAGGGTGGTCTGGCAAACGCGCTGCAAGAACTAGCATTCGCATCTAAAGTAGACATCGTCGTCGATGAGGCTTGTGTAGAGGTGCTGCCATTGTGTAAATCGATCTGTGGAGCGCTAGATATCGACCCGTGGGGATTGATATCATCAGGTGCGCTCTTAACTGCAGTCGATAACGACCATGCAAGCGCGGTAGTGGATGCCCTCGTCAGGTCCGAAATCGATGCCACGATAATCGGCCGAGTCGAACCGATCACCGCTTCAGCAGCGGGACCGACGATTTATCGAGAGGTCGCGTCCGCTAACGCTTCACGCAAGCCAATCAAGCAGTTCGAACGCGACGAACTGGCGCGGTATTTTGAGACAGTTTGAGGTCGATGGCGCGAACAGATCGGGAAGTTTGGTTTCCAAGCCCTGCAACAAACGTAATTCGCTCGAGATAATCGAGGTGTCGCCAAAGCTGCGCAACGCACGGTACCTTACCGGTTCACATATAACATTGACGACGCGAGCATAGAGTTGACGGAGTTGGACCACCGCATCGAGGGTAGTTTCAGCAACGGACCAATTTCCGATTTCGACATCAATCGCTACATACCCTCCGAAATGATCGACTGCGTCTTATGGCAGTATGTCGCGTTCGTAAATCTCTTTACCGAGTCGAACAGTCTCGTCTCGATGGCGATGTTCCATAGGCTGGATTGACGAACGATGACCTGATAGCCGACAATGGTTTGCCGAACGGCGCAGGTTAATTGTGGTAATCTGGCAACCGATCAAGATAGGCAACTGATGACACTCAACCAAAACCTGCACACTGCGAAGCGTCAGAAAAAGGACGAGTTCTACACACAGATCTCGGACATTGAGAACGAGTTGGGACACTACTGGCACCACTTCCGGGACAAGGTTGTCTACTGCAATTGCGATGACCCCACGGTCAGTCAGTTCTTCAAGTACTTCGCACTGAACTTCCGCTCGCTCGGACTTCGCAAACTCATCACCACTTGCTACAAGAGCCAGAAACGTGACATGTTCAGTGCGCACGATCAGGAGCGGGCTATCTACTTGGAGTACGGCGGTACGCGCAACGACACGGGAATACCTGATAACGATGAAATCATCACCTACCCGTTACAGGGCGACGGCGATTTCCGCAGCGATGAATGTATCGCACTGCTGAAGCAAGCGGACATCGTCGTAACCAACCCGCCATTCTCGCTGTTCAGGGAGTATGTTGCTCAGCTGGTTGAGTATGACAAGGAGTTCATCATCATCGGACCATGGAACGCCGTGGCGTACAAAGAGATATTCCCGCTTATCAAGGATAATCAGATTTGGCTCGGGTACGGGTTCAACGCGGGCAATGCGTATTTCGCAGTGTCGCCGGATTTGGGAAAGTCGTTTGCAAGGGGCGTTTATGACGCGAGTACCGGTCTCGTGAAGTTCAGAAACGTCACATGGTTCACCAATGTTGACCACAGCAAGCGGCATGAGGAGATGATTCTCGTAGAGCGATACTCGCCGGAGAAGTACCCGACGTACGACAACTATGATGCTATCGAGGTAAGCAAGACAAAAGACATACCACGTGATTATGCTGGCGCAATGGGAGTGCCAATCACGTTCTTGGACAAACACAATCCAGAGCAATTTGACATTCTTGGAATGGATAGGCCGTTGCTTACCGAACTGACTGGCAAGCAATCAAGATTCAAGCTCAACGACGTAGAAAAGTTTGCCCGCATCGTCATCCGCAACAAGAGGTTGCAGACGTGAAAGTAGAACTGCGCGAAGTGACAGTGCGGGAACTTGTTGCAGGTTACCTCGACGACGGAGAAGGTGGCGTGGTTGGCTATGACGGCAAACTGGATATCCGCCCCGCGTTTCAGCGCGAGTTCGTGTATGGCGAGAAAGAGCGCAACGCGGTGATCGACACAGTTGTAAGGGGATTCCCGTTGAATGTCATGTATTGGGCAGACCGCGGCGATGGCACCTACGAGATAATCGACGGGCAACAACGAACGATCTCTATCGCGCAATACGCTAGGTTCAGGCAAGGTTTCTCACACAACGGGCTTTACTTTCAAAACCTCACTTCTGACCAGCGCGAACGCATCTTGGATTATCAGTTGATGGTTTACGTGTGCAGTGGTACGGACAGCGAAAAACTAGACTGGTTCAGAACCATCAACATCGCTGGAAAAGAACTTACATCACAGGAACTTCGCAACGCTGTGTATTCGGGTTCGTGGGTGTCAGACGCCAAGCGGTATTTCAGCAGAAATAATTGTGTCGCATACAGGGTAGGTAAAGACTATCTCAGAGGCACGGCTATCAGACAGGAGTACTTGGAAACAGCTATCAGTTGGATCAGCGGGGGCAATGTTCAGGAATATATGGGCAACCATCAGCACGATGCTAACGCGTTGGAACTGTGGGATCACTTCGAGTCCGTGATCGACTGGGTGAAAAGTGTCTTCACGAATTATCGCAAAGAGATGAAGGGTGTTGACTGGGGGACTCTGTACGAAGACTACAAAGACGCGTCGTTTGACACCGCCGAGGTCGAAGCAGAGACGTTACGGCTCATCGACGACGAGGATGTTACTAGACATGCAGGCATCTACCCATACATCCTCACACGCGAAGAGAAGCACCTAAACATCAGGGCGTTTCCTAAACCTGTAAAGCGCAGGGTGTACGAGAGGCAGAAGGGGAAGTGTGCTATGTGTGGTGATGATTGCGACATAAAGGCGATGCACGCCGACCACATCAAACCTTGGGTGGATGGTGGTAAGACAGAGGAAAGCAACTGCCAGATGTTATGCAGGAAGTGCAATCTGAAGAAAGGATCGTTGTGACCGAACAACCTGAATCTAGGCAACGTGCGTGGATGTGTTATGTCAAGCCTTTCAATCGGTGTCTTGGGTAATTTGCCATATAATTCACTTTGAAAAAGTCTTCGGCGCGGGAATCTAGGCTCCAAATCGGAAATCGGCGTAATCTCCCTCACCCACCTCATCTGGATTCCGACTTGCGTCGGAATGACGTGCTTTTTTTCAAAGATCTCACCAAAGCCGATATGACGAAATTCTTGTGATGCCGCCGTTTTCGCATGCGATGCCAACATCAGGTTGATCCCAACCATCCCCTAACCAACAACCTGAAATTGCAGGTTGAATACGCGTTTGAAGCGGGTTGCGAAGCGTCTCGGGTCCCAGGCGTTTAACTCGGCGGCTCGCACCGCGAAGCGATCGTCGTTCAATTCCATGCCGATGCGGGAGTAACGGTTTGGACATAGTCTTCGTTCCATTTCATCGGATATTCTCAGAACACTGGCAGCTCTACGCACCTGTGTGCGGTCCGATTTTTTGAGTTCCGGGCGATATTTGGAGAATGACGTCGCGTTGCCGTCCCCGAGGTTAAGGGAAGCCGACATCAACCCGATGTCGCGATGCGAAAAGCCGCCTAGTTCTCCTAGTTCGATGATGCTCGCGGCGTGCATGTATCGATCATAGTAGTTCACGCTGCGTCCAGTATCGATGAGCCGTGCGATATAGGGGATCAGTTGGATCATCTCGTCATCGAAGAATTCTGAAAGCATCGCGCTCATCTTTCTGGCAATGGCTGCGCGTCGGTCGGCGCGTAATCGGTCCCAAGTGTCGAACCGTGCACCGAGCGCGTATACCGAGCGACGTCTGACCTCATCTATAGATGGCAATGATTTGATCATCCCGGACATTGCGACGCCTTCTCGAATGCCACGTCCAGAAATGATGACAGGCTTCTTGTTGAAGTGTTTGACGATTTCGGATGCCACAATCGCGCCGCCGAGGATGCTGTCAACCCGCTCGGGGTTCAATCCCGGCATGTATGTCAAACTGGCGCGGTCTAATCCGCGAATACCGCTGACGATCCTTTTCAACGCGCCGTATCGCACTACTGATCCGTGAAGACGACCGAATGAGTGGTTACGCGTGGCGCGATCGATCTTGGTCAAGTTGCGCATGGTGCCGCCCGCGCCGATCAGTTTGTCGTTTTCATCGATCGACGGCATCTCCGAGGATTTCAGAAGTTTGCGAACGTGTCGTCGCAGCGCGTTGACAGCCTCCTGTGGGTGGTGAAGCTCGATCAGAAACTCGTCGCTCATCCGCAGTGCACCGATGTCCAGCGTGTAGACATGTTTTAGAGTGCGGTCTTGGAAGAACGAAAACTCAACGCTGCCACCTCCGATGTCGAACAACAGTCCGTCGTGTGCCGGAAGAGAAAAGACGGCGCCCAAAAAGCCATACTCGGCCTCTTTTTCACCTGATATCACATCTAGATCGATGCCGGCGTCGCTTTTTATTCTTTCGACAACTTCATTCCGATTAGTAGCATCGCGCATCGCAGATGTGGCGACGGCTCGAATTGCGTCGACATTTGATGCGGATGCCACGTTTGCGAAATCGGCGATCATCCGGGAAAGATCTGCGACGGCTGATGGCAACAAGCTGCCGTCTTTCGATTTTCGGCTTGCCAAACGTAGCAAGGCCTTGACTTCAGACATCACGCGCAGGTCATAGTCAGAAGTCAGCTGCAGCACTTCCATACGCGTCGAGTTTGACCCGACATCGATCACTGCGACTAGGTGCGAGGTATCTCTGCCGTTGATGTGTTGAGGTTGGATTTCGATATCTGGCAGTATCGGCTTGGCTATCGTGCCCATCTCTAGAGTCATTTTCCAAGCTCCTAGCAGGTAGTTTCTGGACTGTGGAATAAAATGATTGCTGAGAGGTGCGATGCAATGCCCCTGTAGCTCAGAGGATAGAGCAACGGTTTCCTAAACCGTGAGTCACAGGTTCGAGTCCTGTCAGGGGCGCCACCCCTTTTTGTGATTTTGCTCACTCTTTCAAGGTCCATTTTCAGTGCTTGTGCTAGACGCGTTCCGCGTTCGGTTCAGCGTGACAATTACGAATACGACGCCTCCGATGCCGACGATGCTGAGCCACGATATCGCCCGGTCCAACACTGTGAGTGTGAAAGCGTCGGTGTGGCTCAATCCAGTCAGCAGCAACACTGTGACCAATGCCGTCTCTACGAATCCTAATCCGCCCGGCACCGGAATAGTGGTTAGGATCGCATTTGCGAGGGCTGCAAACATAGCGATGCTCATCGCCATGTCGATGCCCATAGCCTGTGCCACGAAGTAGAACCGGGCGACCTCCATCAGCCATCCCAAAATGCCCAACGAGATCTGGAAGTGCATCTGGCCGCCTCTGAAACTGTTCAATGCGCTGCTTTGAAAATGCAGGTACTGTTTCTGGAATCGGTTCGGTACCAGACGTGCCAGACGGTCGCCGGCCGCACGCATGGCATAGATGATCGTCAAAAGCACCAATACCAATACGGACGCGGCCGCGACGACGATTACCGCCACATCGACGATAGCGCCAGATGCTGCGAATCCATCTACAAGCAGAGCCCATACTGTAGAGATAACTACGAGCATCAGCACCACGACCATATCCTGTACTCTCTCCGCGAAGACTGTGCCTAGCGCTGTAGGCATATCGCTTGAAGTTCTATCTGCAAGCGCCCATCCGCGATACGCGTCGCCGATTCTGAAGAACATCACTGAGTTGATGAACCACCCAGTCAATATCAAAACCGACATGGTGATGCTGTCGGGAGATTTCGATTTTCTGATTAGTGGGTTGTCCGAGCGTCGCGCGACCGCGTTGTATATCAGCGCCCATCTTAAGCCACGGAACCAGAAACTGGCATAGTAAAGTAGTCCGGCCAACAAGAAAAGCCGCCAGTCTACACCTGTCAAATGGTCGATGAACTGATCCCACTCAAAATCGATCACTCGCCAAAGCAGGAACCCGATTACGGCCAATCCGAATGCCAAGCTCAGCAGAGTGGGAACGGAAAAGACTCTTCGCAGGACATCGGCGATGCTCAAGTCCCGATCGTTGCGGTCTGAGTTCTTGGTTTTCCTAAAGAGATTCAAGGAATTTTCCGAGATGCAGTCAATGGTCGTTTGGTTGGCATACCGGCGCGTCTAGGAAAACGGTCAGGAGTCGGGTTGACTTTCAGCCAGTAGACGGTATTGTCGATAGGAGAATTGCCGGGATGAGATACGGCGTGAATTATCGCCGGCGCCGCACCAATCCTTTTGGCTGCATAAGCCGCGTCTTCACTCTCTGCGCGTATGCCTTCAAGATCGGGACCTTTAGGCAATACTGCAACGCCTCCCAATTTTAGAAATGGCAGAGCATACTCCGCGAGTGCTGATAGGCTCGCTACGCCTCGTGCCGTTGCCAGATCGTAGGATTCTCGATGTTCAGGGGAATGGGCCGCTTCTTCGGCGCGCGCGTTAAGAACGACAACGCCTCCAAGCTTGAGATCCGATACGACGTGCGCCATGAAATCGCATTTTTTCCGATTCGATTCCAGCAACGTAACGTTTGCATCAGGCAAAGCAATCTTTAGCGGTAGCCCAGGGACTCCTCCGCCAGCTCCGATGTCGATAATCCGCCGTCCTGAAAACCACTCGGATGTTGAAACGTTTCCGCCGGCCGGAGTAGCTACGCGAAGAGACCGAATGAACAGTTCCTCGACGATCGCGTCCGGATCATTGACCGCGGTGAGATTCATTCGCTGCGACCATTCGAGCAACAGTTGGCGATAGCGTTGAAATTGTTCGATCTGGGCATCACCGATTGGGATGCCTATAGAGCTAGCCGCTTGGACCAGCGAATTCATGATGAACTCCCGCCGATGGTCGAATGCAGAACCGGAATCACAGAGTGATTCGACAGACCGTAAGCAATCCGTCTTGAAGCCATGATTTGAATTACCAATCTCATAGGTTGCCCACGCAACTTAACATGATAACCAGCAACCGTGCACATACCCAATCGGAAGTCGAAACAACATGAAACTGCTCATAACAGGAGTTGCTGGATTAATCGGAACCGCGATGCGAAAACGTCTTGGAGCAACTGGACGTTACACGATTTCTGGCATCGACGCACGTCCAATCGATGACGACTCGCTAGCCTCCTTCACGTTGGCCGACTGCTTTGACTACGATTCCATGGCACCTGCGTTTGCAGGGCAGGATGCGGTGCTGCATCTCGCTGCCAATGCACCGGTACAGACGCCGTGGCCAGATGTGATGCGCAACAACATCGCTTCTACCCACAACGTTTACGAAGCAGCTCGGCAACAGGGTGTGAAGCGTATGGTTTTCGCAAGCTCCAACCACGCAGTGGGGAATTTCGAGCTTGACGAGCCATATAAGAGCATCGGAATCGGCAACTATTCGTCCATCAACAACGATCCATCAAACATTCCACAAGTCGACCATAGAGTGCCAATTCGTCCAGACAGCGATTACGGCGTGAGCAAGGTGTTCGGCGAGGCGACGGGGCGTTACTACCACGAACACTTCGGGCTTGAAGTCGCGTGCTTGCGCATCGGCAGCGTCGTTCCTGAAGACCGCCCGATGAATGTGAGGGCTTATGCTACCTGGCTATCTCACCGTGACCTGTCGCATCTCGTGGACCGTTGCCTAATGGCGGAGATCGGTTTCGAAATCTTCTACGGCGTATCCGACAATCGCTGGCGTTTCTGGGACATCGAACATGCCCGCAAAACTATCGGCTACGAACCACAGGATCGCGCTGAAGATTATCGGTAACCATGCTTGTCTGAACGGTGACATTTACGAATATGCCGACGTTCGACGCAGCATCTTTGCGGCGATTCTGATCTTCAGTCCTTGGATTCTCGGCAATCTGGGGAATCGTAGATTTAGCCAGTCCCAGAGCATAGTGAATATGATCTCAGCGATCTGCTTCTTGATGTTCATCATCATCTTGGTTCAAATCACTGTCTGGTATCCTCAATACTTGAATACTTGGTTGAGATTAGAGAGCTGACGAGAGGATTGCGAAGCATGGCGAAGGTGTTTTTGCCGTATGAGTTGCGTCGTTTCGCCAACGGCAAGGGCGAGGTAGACGTCGCCGGCGCAACGTTGGGGGAGATGGTCAAGAATCTAGAAGAGATGTGCCCCGGCATCTCGGAACATCTGCTACAAGACGGCCGCCTAAAACCCGGCCTCGCAGCAGTAGTCGGACATGCCGCGACGCGGCAAGGATTGTTACAACCTCTCGAACCTGAAACCGAAGTCCACTTCGTGCCCGCGATATCCGGAGGTTGACGCGGCAAAGGACTCTCAAGATGCCATCGACGTGGAAAATATCGACACGGCAACGATCACCATGAGTCGTCCGATACTAGTATCGAATCGGCTGCCAGTGACGATTCACTTTGATGCAGAAACTGGCGAACAGACACTTGCTCATAGTGTCGGCGGTTTGGTAACAGGTTTACGGCCGTTGCATGAAAGATCAGACGGATTATGGGTCGGATATCCGGGTGCCGATCCGAGTGATGGCGTGGAGCAGCAACTGGCAGAACGCAATCTAGTGCCCGTGGCGCTAGACGCAGAAGACTACCGAGATTACTACGATGGATATTCAAACGACGCGATATGGCCGCTGTTCCACTACTTCACCGAGTTCAGCTCATACGTTCCCGAGCAGTTCGACGCATATCGGCGGGTCAACCAACACTTTGCAGACGTAGTCTGCGAACTCGTAAAACCCGGCGACGCGGTGTGGATACATGATTACCACCTGATGTTGATGCCGCGGATGTTGCGGGATCGAGGTGTAGATGCACAGATCGGATTTTTCCTGCACATCCCATTTCCGGCCGATGAGACGTTTCGCATCTTGCCGCAACGGGTAGAGATACTGCGGGGAATCCTAGGAGCCGATCTTATCGGAATGCACACTTACGACTACGTCTACAACTATCTACGCAGCATACGACGCATCCTGGGCATCGAGGCCCAAGGGAACATAGTGCGAATGCGTGACCATAATGTGCGCGTAGAAGCGCATCCGCTGGGCATCGATACCGAAGAGTTTCGTGAAAAGGCATATTCACCAGAAGCAGAACGCTTCCTGACTCAGCTCAAGCGGAATGTAGGTGATCGGCAGGTGATACTAGGCGTCGATCGGCTTGACTATACGAAGGGTTTGCTGCTGAAGTTGCAGGCCTTTGAACGCCTGTTGGAACGATCACCACGCTGGGCCGAACGGGTGCTGTTCTTGCAGCTCGCAGTCCCAACGCGCGCCGGCATCCACACCTATCAAGACCTCAAAGGCGAGGTCGAAAGGCGGGTCAGCGAGATCAACGGTATTCACGGCTCGCCTCTTATCAGTCCGATCAACTATCTATACCAGACGGTTAGCCAAGAGGAGCTCTGTGCGCTCTACCGCGTCGCCGATGTATGCTTCGTATCTCCGGTGCGTGACGGATTGAATCTAGTCGCGAAAGAGTACGTGGCGTGTCGGGACGATGGTGGTGGGACCTTGGTCATCAGCGAGTTTGCCGGCGCGGTAAGTGAATTAGGCGAAGCGTTGCGCGTCAATCCTTGGGATATAGAAGGCACCGCCAACCAGCTGGAACGCGCCTTGGAGATGAGTTTCGGCGAGCGTAACGAACGAATGATGCCGATGCACAGCCGCGTCAGGCAGAATGACGTGCATCTATGGGTCAGAAACTTCATGTCGTCTTTGGAAGGCGCAGAAGCAGCGCAGACAAGTGTGCCGCCGATGCTCACATCTTCAGTATTAGCCGATTCTTTGGCTAACGATTTCAGCATGGCCGAGCGCGCGCTGGTGATGCTGGATTACGACGGTTCTCTTCGAGAATTCGTCGACCGTTTTGAGGATGCCACGCCGACATCGGAAATAATAGAGTTGCTCGAAGGTTTCGGCAATCTGCGAGACGTGAAGGTATTCATCAATAGCGGTCGTGATTATCAGACTTTGGGGGAATGGTTCGGGCACTGTCCGATAGCAATTATCGCAGAGCACGGTGCATGGATGAAAGAAGCGGATCGCGATGAGTGGCGTTTGTTGGGAGTTCTCGACACGAGCTGGAAATCTACAGTGACTGACATTCTTGAAAACTATGTGATGCGTACGCCGGGATCCCGTATCGAAGAGAAGGCAACCGCTTTGGCATGGCACTACCGTGAGACTGAAGATAGTCTGGGAAATTGGCAGGCGTTGGAGTTGGTGTCCCTGTTAGAGAACACTATGCGAGGCGAACCGGTGCAAGTGTTGCATGGCGCCAAGGTAGTTGAAATCCGACAACAAGGTCTCACCAAAGCGCGTGCTTACGATATGGTTGTCGACGAGTTCGGCCCCTTCGATTTCGAACTGGCGACTGGCGATGACCGCACAGATGAGGATCTCTTCCTACATGTAGGTCCTAAAGTGCACACGGTCAAAATCGGCTCTGGGATATCCGCGGCCAGGGTGGCAGTTGCCTCGCCACGTTCTCTGCGCGAGATGCTTGCTGCACTGCTGAAAGCCAGGCGGTCTTAACGCGAGTGGTGCTTTTCTGTCATTTCAGCCGATCTTCCGTCAGCTGCATTTCGCCGTCCTGCATCGTGTAGATGCGATCAGCCATGTCGAGCAAGGTATGGTCGTGAGTGGTGGCGATGATTGACATGCCCTGATCCGTGACCATCTCTCGGAATAGGCCGAAAATGGATTGCGCGTTGTTCGAGTCGAGTTCGCCGGTAGGTTCGTCGGCCAGAACGATGTCGGGGCGCATGGCGATGGCGCGGGCGATGGAGACTCTTTGCTGTTCACCGCCGGACAACTCATACGGGCGATGCCGCGCACGCCGTCCAAGCGCTACCATCTCAAGCGCGTCATTTGTGCGCTCCGATCGCTCGCGAGAAGATAGCCCGGCAATACGCATCGGCAACTCGACGTTCTCATAAGCTGACAGCAACGGAAGCAACGCGAAAGACTGGAACACCACACCGATACGGTGGCGCCGAAGTTCGATGAAATCGCGCTCGGTGAAGTTGGCCATGTCCTGACCCTCAAATAGAACACTGCCAGTTGAGGGATGATCAAGCCCGGCCAGCAGGTTAAGCAGCGTTGTCTTACCAGAGCCTGAACGTCCGACTAGCGCGACGAACTGACCAGAATAAACGTTGAAGCTCAACTGTTTCACTGCGGTGACATCTTCACCCGCCAGCTGAAAGGTTCGGGTTACATCGATAGCCTCGATAGTGGGGTTGCCGTTGCCGTGTTCATTCGCCTGACTCAAGCGTCACCTTCCCTTCGTTAACTGCGACTCGCACTCTGCGATTGATATCTAACTGCTCCAACATGTCCCTAGGTATCTGCACCGAACCTGAAGAGTCGACGATCAAAAACTCTTCGGTATCAGTTGTCTGACCGCCTACGCGGCGCTGAAAAGATATCTTGCGGGTAGTCTCGGTGCTGGTTTTGCCGTCTCTAATGGTTATCGCGCGTCCCACGCTTGTGGCGACTGCTGGATCGTGAGTAACGATGATGATAGTGGTTCCGAGTTGTTGGTTCACATCGTTGAACAGGTCTAAAATCTCCTGTCCAGTCAAGTCGTCAAGTTCTCCAGTTGGTTCGTCTGCTAGCAGCAGCGGCGGTTGATTCGCGAGGCTGACTGCGATCGCAACGCGTTGCTGCTCACCTCCAGACAGCTGTTCCGGTTTATGTCCGATACGATGACTCAGTCCGACAATTCCAAGCAGTTCTTTAGCTCGGTCTACGCGTTCTTGTTGCGGGACACCAGTCAGTACCATCGGCAACTCGACGTTTTCCGCTGCCGACAGGTAAGGGAAAAGATTGCGCGATGTCTCTTGCCAGATGAACCCAACTTCGTGGCGACGATATGCGACCACTTCTTTGCTGGTCATCTGAAGAAGGTCGAAATCCCCTACCCGTGCCGTTCCGGCCGATGGTGTGTCGTAACCTGCCAGAATGTTCAAGAGGGTGGATTTGCCGGAGCCGGAAGCACCGACGATTGCAATGATCTCACCTTCGTAGACGGTAAGTTCGAGCCCTCGCAGTGCGACTACTTCCAATCCGGCAGCCTTGTAGATCTTGTACAACCCGCTGCAGACGATGTATTCCTGATTTGATGTGTCCAAAATATCTTCCTCCGGACATTGAAACGATGAGTTCGTTGAGTAGACGCCTTAGGCCTCTCCTATGCGCATCACTCGATGTATGGCCATGGTGTATACGGAAACCAAGCTGATGGCGATGACGACGGCGAATACTGCTGCTAACAACCCGAACGTCGTGGCAAAGCCAGTCCAGTATATTTCAAGGGTCATCGGCGGGACGACGTTGGCGTCTTGCCCCGAACGTGCAAGGTACGGGATGATTGTATCGCCAAGCCGTGTGCCCATGAATATGCCGATAGCCACTGCGACGCCGATCACTATCAACTGTTCCAGCAAAATCAACAGCAGAAGTTGTCGCATTGAAAGACCGATGGTCCGTAGCAATGCAAACTCGGCAAGCCGACGCCTGAATGCCACTCTGGTGTGTACCACGAAGCCGATGGCGCTGACGATCAGAACCGTCACGAAAGCTACCCCCAACAGTGCTCTCCAACCCTCTGAAACCAGCGGGTCTACGCTAACGCCGGCTAGTTGCGACAAGCGATCGCTGATGGGGCCGGAGCGTAGGCGCAAGAGATTGATGTTGCGTTCTACAGAAGCGGTTGCAGAGTATCTGATACGAGCGCCTTCTGCTTCATCCTTAATAGTCTCCATCTGCTCAATTGACGGCGTACCGGCATCGGTTTTGAGCCAGGCCTCGTTCGGCACCCGCTCGCCGGTATTGCGACGCGCGTTGACCAGCTGATGCGCGGTTTCGAAATCCATGATCACGAAACTGCTGTCTTCGGGATTGAGTGTCGGGAAATAGTCGATGGTGTCGACGATATCCAGCGTAGTTCGTTCATTGTCGATGGATGCTTCAATCGTTTCACCAACCCGAGTGCCGATCCTGTCGAGGAAGGTTTCGCTGGCTAAAACGGGGATATTCTCTATGGCATCACCAGAAGATATTCCGCGGAACTCGTTCAGCTGACCAGCGGCCCAACGCAATCGCATGATGCCAGGATTTTCAGCCTCTTCGTCTGGCAACGGTGATGGGTCGAAAGTATCCGCGAACGAGTCGCCGGTAGGACGCATCAGGTGCCACGAATAGCCTGAGGAGCCATCGAAGAACTCCAATCGATACATCTTCGTGCCGTCGTTGCTGATCGTTGAGATATCGTCGATGTCAAGTGCGCCGCTTCTCAATGAACCGTCGATAGTTGATACTCCGATAGCGTGTAGTTTCAGCGGCCCGACTGGTAGCAGGACCTGTTCTCTACCTCTCGGCGCTGGTTGCAACGATGTGCCTAGCCGACACCATGAAGGAAGGGGCAGTTCGTCATTCTCAGGGTCTGCAAACTCCAGTTCGCACGGGAATCGCAACGATCTTGAATCGGGTAGTAAGCCGCCCATATCGATGCTGAAGAATCGATTGTTGGCATCGCTCAAACGCGCGACCAGGCGCACTTCCGGCATCGGGAAGAGCGGCTTTACTCGGGCAGTAATGAAGCGTGCGTCTTCGGGCAGTGGTATTCCGTCTTCTGATTCGTATGCGATTGCTTGGAAGGTTGTTGCGTACTCTTCGTCAGTGAAATCGGCGCGATGCCACGCTATCTCGCCTATCTCGTCCGGGTCCACGGCTAATACGGAGAACTGATCGAAGTTGAATCCGGCCGTTATCGCGCCACGAAGCCGATAGATCGTCGTGGCATTCTCGATGCCTTTTACATCTTGAAGATCTTCTTCCAAGTTGAAGGATCGGCCACCGGGACGATTAGAGATTCCCGGCACTCGGATATCGCCACCTGTTTCGTATAGGACTTGGTCCCAGGCGCTTCGTTCAAGCGTGGCGGCGAAGCTGGCAGCGAAAACCCCCAATCCGGAAGTTAGTATCAGCAACAGCGAGACGCGCGAATAGTGAGCCGGATTGCGCGCCATCTGCCAGATGCCGAGGACCACTGCCGGAGAGATTATGCGGGACGCGATCCCGGTGGTCAGCAATCTTCCCAGCAGGTCCATAGCCAATGGGAATACACGTAGCAAAACAATGCCTGCGGCGACCAAGAACAAGGCTGGAACCGCGAGGATGACTTGATTCACGGTATTCTCGCCCAACAAGTTGGTCGCGACAAATGAACCTTGCCGCGTCAACTGCCAGAACAGGAATAGAACTACAGCCAGGAAGCCGAGATCAAGGTAATAACGCTGGATGAAGGCTAACCTTTGCGGGCGGGCACGTCCGGCGCGCTCGGCCAAAACTCCCTGTTGAGTTACACGGAATGACGGTATCATGAGCGCGATCATCGTCAACGTAGCACCGATTCCCGCCATTATGTAAACGTTGAGGGTTAGATTGACTGGTAATGCTTCACCGCCGTTAAGTTCTCCGAAGAACGGCAATGTGCCTAGGAAAGCGACTCCCCATAGAGCGAAAAACGGTCCGCAAACCAGCGCAAACGCGGCGATTATAAGTGCCTCTACCACGAACATCAACAGCAATTGCCTAGATGTCGTGCCTCTGCCTCTCAACAGTGCCACGGCTGCTGACTGGGCTTCGATCAAAAGTCCCGCCAGCGTGGCCGTGTAGTACACGACTACCAAAACGATGAGTATCAACACGATGAACATCGGCAGACGGTTGAAGAACAGCTCTACTTCATAACGCAACAAAGTGCTGTCCAATTCCGTATCGAGCACAAATCCATCAACCTGTGAGCGCAGTTCGGTCTCAGTTATCTCCAGCGTCTGACGGATCGTTTGGGTGTCGGTAGCGTGGATGGAAGTGGGTTCTACATCTAGGAACCATGCATACTCGGCGCCCATGTTGGGGAAGTGAATGCCGAGGGTTTCCAACATTGACTGTTGCGGCAAGATGAACTGAGCAAAGAGCAAAGTGCTGCTGCGCGAGCCGAAGGCTTGATCGAAGATCCGCCACTCTGGCGCAGATGGTTCCGCGCGTTCATATATGCCCACTAAGCGAATGTTGACGTTCAGATTTTGCTCTTCCCAGTGCGGACGCGCCGGTATCACGTCTCCGAGTTCCAAACCGAATATCGCAGCCGCCTCCTCATCCAACAAACCCTCTATAGTCAGGTCCGAACCTGGCGCGGGATCGGTGGTGATCTCAGGGAAACGTCCCGCGACGATGTTGATACCTTGTGCTTCGTCAGGCACTGTCAGGCACTGAATACGCCGACAGTCACACTCGATCAGAGGTTCATCGTCTTGGGTAAATGCGTCTGGCTCCGCTACCGTTGGACGGCAAGGACAGTCGCCTAGAGGGACCAGATCAGGTGGCTCGTCGACAAAGAATGTCCAGCTGCGGATGGCACGATCATAGTCGGTGGTGAACTTGCCAACACGTGCAAGCAAGAGCGATTCCATGGAGCCCGTCAGCTCTGCATGAGTATCGACATTGACGGGCGTCTGATCAGCTTCGATCAAGATGTCCAGGTCGGCGGGATGCTGGTCTGCCAACTCTTTCTGCAGTGCGATGTCTCTCAGCGACTCGAAATAGACTACGGTGGCGGACATTATGGTGCCAGCCAAAACCGAGCCGATAATCACTGCCGACAACAATCGCCAGTTGGCGATTGTCCTCTTCAGCATTAGCTGTACCGTGTTACGCATCTCGATTCAATTCGCGTCTCGGGTCAATTCATGTATCGGCAAGGTTCGATACTGACGCATGATGCTGACAACTGCGACCAGAGTCGCCGTGATGATGACGACGGCTAAAGCAATCACCGGGACCCAGTTGGTTTGCATCACAAACGGTGGCAACAGCTCCCCGCCTGATTGCGTAAATGTAAGACTGCTGACTGCAAGGCGGCTGACATACCATCCACTGACAATTCCGATCCCCATCCCTAACAGTGCCACCATCGCATGTTCTATCAGCACCAAAGTGCCGAAAGACGATGCTTTCATACCCATGCTCGACAACAAGGCAGATTCTTTTCTAGTTCGGTGCGCGTGAGCTGCCAGATATGTGAAGTACCCAAACGCGGCGGCCACACCGGCCATCGCGATAGAGATGATGCTGATGCCTCGCCAACCCGCCACTACCAACGGATCGACCGTTGAATCTTCCAGCAGACTGGCACGATCAGTGTAAGACGAAAAGCCTAACACTTGGCGCAATTCCAACAGCACCGAATCGTGCTTCTCTGGTTCAATGGCGATGAACAGTTCATTGGCGCGTTGCGCTGTCAGACCTCTAAGCTCCAAAAAATCGATGGTCGATTCGACGTTGGACACTAAAAAGGGAGCGCGTCCGGGGTCCAACGTAGGGAAGTATTTGACCGTATCTACGATCTCGACCGGTATATATCCGCCGCTGATTTGAACGATGAATTGTGATCCGATGGCGGTGTTGGTCTCAAACATGAATGCATCGCTGGCGATTACCGGCAGAGGTTCACCAGTAGCGGTGCGATAGATGCCACGCACGCCCTGGTCATTGCCACGATCCATCTGAATACGGGCTACAGACGGTCCGCGGTCGCCGCTGACATCTACGGAGAGGCCATCTGGTTCATCTGCGATTCCAAACACCACATCGAGCCCGTTCGATGTGGGCATACCAGTCCATTCGGCGGCATCATCAAAATCAACGAGGATGACCCGTTCACCAGCGCTGTTTTCGGCATACACATCGTCGATGAACGCTACAGTAGGGTCAGCTCCGTCGGGACCGGCTTGCATGAATGTCTGTACTGAGACGAGTTGGGCTGGTTCCGCAAATTGGCTCGACAATTCGGCGGATTGATGCTGCCACTCCTGCTCTATCTGACCCAGAGTGATAGTCCTGGTGCGGCCTTTGGCATCTTTGATCACCAGCCACAAGAATAGATTTTCGATCCGCGGTTCGGTCTTCGCCCACGCTCCCAGTCTTACTGTGTCGGGCGGCAGATATATCGGCTCGGGCTTCACGTCCACAGCAATCTTGGATGTCAACTCAGAGAAGCTGGTTTGTGAAAAGTCTTCCCTGAACCACGCTGTTTGGGGGAAAACATCCGAATCTACTGCCAGCAGATTGAAGGGGAACCCCAACGATGTAGTACCGAATCTCCCGGTAGCCCTAAATGCTTGGGTAGCATTGATCACGCCATCGATATTTCGCGTCTCTTCGATCGTATCGATGGTTGGTGGAGAGTTGGGAGTGAAGCGGAAATCGGCACCCGATTCGTAAAGAATCTGCTCTTCAGTGCTGCGCGCCAGTGTAGATGCCAAAGTGCCCGATACCACCCCTAAACCAGATACGAGCACAAGCAACAGCACTGGCCAGACGTACCAATAGGGACTGCGTCGAAGTCGCCACAGTCCTAGCGTAACCTCGGCTGATGTGAAGCGTGAACCGATGAACGCGATGATCTGAGCCACGATAGGAAATAGGCGCATGAATAGCAATGCCACTACCAACAAAAAAATCGCGGGGGAGAATAGCAGAGTGATATCGGCAGCGTTTTCTCCCTCTCGATTAGATGCGATCACCGAGCCGCGCGTAGTCAACTCCCACCAAACCAGCGATCCGATAGCCAAGAAGATGATATCGAGGTAGTACCGTTGGAAAAATGGCGGTCTCTCGGGTCTAGCCTCGGATTGATACTGATCGATGATTCCTCGACGTGTGCCCAAGATGGCCGGCAACAGCAAAATCACAAACACTGCGAGACCAGCTACTATCGACCAAATCCAAGATTGCCATGCGAACTCAACGTTCAGGAACAGCGAATCGGTGACGCTTTCATATGCCGGCAACAGACCCAGAGATGCCACCAAGCCGACTGCGATAATCGGCGAAATCAAAGCCGGCACACCCGCGATGATGACGCTCTCGATAGCGTATGAACGAACGACTTGAAGAACGGTGACGCCTCTGCTACGCAACATCGACGTCTCGATAGAACGTCGTCTAGCGATGATTCCGGCGACCATGAATAGGTAGTAGGCAATAGAAGTGATCGCCAGGGCGGCTAGAAGCAGCATCGGGATGCGAGCAAACAACATTCTGCGTTGCAACGACTGTAGCCGCGTCTCCAGCACCGTCAACACATCTGCGCGTGTGACTTCGATCCCGATGCGATCTTCGAAATCAGCAAGTCGATTGATCGACTGGTTTAGATTCAGTTCCTTGAAATAGTCGGTATCTACGAATAGATGCCAGCTGAAATCGGCGGGCAGACCGGCATTTGCTTCTGCGATAGTGTCGAACATGACTGACGGTTCAATGAGCATCACGATAGGCGGCTCACGCCCATCGACAATCGCAAGGGGACGAAGTATCGGGTCTGCCAATCCGACCCAAAAATCATCTGAGGGATCAGAAATGGTGAAGATTCCGGTGATTTTGGCTTTGACTAGACCGATGCCTCTGACTTCCGGCACTGTGTCTATCACGTCGCCGATACGGATGTCGAAGCGAGATGCCCGGTCCCAGATGATGGATGCCTCAACTGTTGGCACACCATCTGAGTAGACGACCTGATTTGAAGGAGCTTTGCCGGTGATGTAGACGATGCGGTCGTTGACATCGGTGACTGAGAGGAACATTGCCCTTGAAGCTTCATTGTGGCGGCGCAGTCCTTCTTCTGGCTTGCCCCAGAGTGCACGCCGAGTTTTGATGAGGGATGTTTTGCCGGTGAATGCGCCGGCAAGATGTTCTTCTTGAGCTGCCGAGACCGCGTCGTTTGCCGCCTCGTATTTGGCAAGTTCGAGCGGCAGCCACCTGGTGTTGACCTGAAGATGCGTGTAGATGCGACTTACGGAATCGATGGCATCTTCGACTCCGGCGCGTTCAAGCGTACGGAGATAAACCGGCGCGCCGGCAATGACGGTTGCAGTGATGAGCGAGCCGATGAATGCGCCCAGCAACAGCGTACTGTCGCCTGCAACTCGGCGCAATGTGAATCTAATGAAGTTCAGCTCGATCGTCCTTTATGTCTCTGACAGAGCCTAGACAAAACTCGCGACAGTGTTGCCCCGGATTCCACAGCAATGAGATGGTGACAAAGGACGGGAGCAATCTCCGAATCACGAATCATCATTCTAACTCTACAAAGGCGAATCCATCATACAGAACACTACTGCCATGAAATACGCACTAAACTGCCACACAGTTCTTTTCACGCCGCGATGTCTGAACGATGCCTCTAAGCTCTCATTGCAAGCAATCAACAGAGCTAACGGTTCACAGAGGTAGAAGCGGCGCATTTCTCCAATCGCTTACATCTTAGTTCAGACAATGGAGTAAGGTATCATCAACGGCAAAGCACCGCCACGCCACACAAAACGAGAAGCTCGAATACAGGGACAAAGTGCCGCGAAAGAACGAATTACTAGAACTGGAAGCTAAGCTGAAGGCAAGCCAAAGTTAGATTGATGAGCAGCGATTAGGGGAATTTCCCCAGTTGTCGAGGAGGAGAGTCATCGTTAAATTGAGCGGAGGTGAAGCACTCGCCAAATCGCTTGTAAGGGAAGGTGTGGAGGTAGTATTCGGAATCCCGGGCGTCCAGATTTACGGTATCGTTGCCGCAATTCGGGACGAGCCTGGCCTTCGAATGGTAGCCACGCGCCACGAACAAGCGACGACATACATGGCGGATGGCTATGCCCGCGCATCAGGCAAGCCAGGGGTCGCGCTGGTAGTCCCGGGCGTGGGAATTTACAACGCGGCGGCAGGTCTGGCCACCGCATTCTCCCGCTCGACGCCAGTGCTTTTAATCGCAGGTCAGATACCGCGAGGCGCGATCGGCAAGAACATAGGGTCCGTGCATGAAATCGCAGACCAGGCCGGCACGGTCCGCTCCGTCACCAAGTGGCAGCGCCAGGCATCCCGGCCGCGCGAAATTCCAGACACCGTTTTTGAAGCGTTTCGGCAGATGCGCACCGGACGCCCTCGCCCGGTGCTGATCGAGATTCCACCCGAAGCCGGTGTGGAGCGGGAAGAAGTCGAGTTGCGGAATCCGGCCCGAATATCAAGAATCGTGCCCAACCATGAAGATCTTCGGGATGCCGCACAGATAATTTCGAGATCCAGCATGCCCCTGATATACGCTGGCGGCGGCGTGGCACGCTCCGACGCCGAACAAGCTCTAGTCAAATTCGCAGAGGCGACGAACATACCAGTGATCACTTCCAGCGGCGGCAAGGGAACCATCCCAGACGCCCACCCGTTGTCCTACGGCTCTTGCTTCAGTCCCAGGGGCGATAGACAGGAGATGAACCAGCTCTATGAGGTGATGCAGTCTGCCGATGTAGTGATCGGAATCGGCGCGCGCTTCTCCCTGGGCAACCCCGCAGGGGCTAGTTCCACGCTTGTAAACATCAACATAGACGATGCAGAGCTCAATAGGCACCAATCCAACACCATTCCCCTGCACGGCGACGCCAGAGCAACCATAGAGGCATTGCTTCCATACCTGCTCGATGCTGGAGCAGGAGAGCGTCCCTCGCCCGCCGAAGCGGTGGTTGCCGCACGTAACCTGATTGCCTACTATGATATTCGACTCAAGGAGCCGCAATATCCTGTTTTGGAAGCAATGCGGAGAGGTGTTCCTGAAGACGCTTTCGTAGTTTGGGACGTTGCTCAGCTCGGTTTCTACGCTCGGACCCATTGGCCGGTGAATCACCCGAAGACGTACCTGGATCCTGGTTACTCGTTCAACCTCGGCTACGCCTTCCCGACATCGCTAGGCGTCAAACTGGCAAAGCGCGACCGTCCCGTTGTCTGCATGACTGGCGACGGAGGGTTCATGTTCAACTCGTCCGAACTCGCCACTGCTGTCAAGTACGGCATCAATGTAGTTACCGTGGTCTTAAGAAACGACTCTTACGGCAACGTTGCCCGCGACCTTGATGACGCGTTTGGCGGTAACTACGGGACCGACCTGCACAATCCAGACTTCGTCAAATTCGCAGAGTCCTTCGGCGCATTAGGGATGCGAGCAAGCGACCCGATGGAACTTGAGACACTCATTCCGCTGGCGTTGGAGCGTCGGGCTCCGGTGATCATCGATGCACACTTCGGCGAGATGCCGATACCACCGTCCCCGCAATTCGCACCACTCTACAACCTGCCCTGGACCATGCCCCAAGAGGGACTGATACAGTCTTAGCAGGGCATCGAAGGCATGCATCACGCTCTTCGACTTTATACGATGCAGCGCGAGTATAATCGTAAGTGAGCATCTTCATGTGCCAGCTCACATGATCCGAGGCATGAGGTGAAACTCCAACAATTCTTCAAGTCGGTCCTGATGCTGTTAATCGGCGGGTTGGTTCTATCCGTACTATCCGCATTCGGCTGTGGATCTGTGGACTCCAACAGCGAGCCTGCGATCAATTCTTCGACGAATCTGTCGGCTGAGCGCGCCAATACGCCCATACTTTGGGTTCCTGATATTGTCGATGCGGTCGCTCCTTCGATCGTCAATGTATCGGTGCAACGTGTAGACGGACTAGGTACCGGCACCGGGATCGTGTTCGATGCATCTGGCGCTATAATCACCAACTGGCACGTTGTAGAAAGTGCCGAATCGATCGAGGTGACGTTCCACACGGGTGAAAGTTGGCCTGCCGCATTGATTCGTGAAGATGAATCGCTTGATCTTGCGGTTTTGCATACGGACGCCTCAGCTCTGCAACCAGCAAGCTTCGGCGACTCTGATCTTTTGCGAGTCGGAGAAGATGTAGTGGCAATCGGTCACGCTTTTGGCTTGAGCGGGGGGCCAAGCGTGAGTCGGGGCGTTGTGAGCGCGTTGGATCGTACCGTCGCAGATGGTACCGGCCGGATTTTCGAGCGACTGGTCCAGACTGACGCCGCCATCAACCTAGGTAGCAGCGGCGGCGCGCTAGTCGATTCATCAGGCCATGTGGTCGGTATAAACGTCGGAACGATCGATCTTGGTCAGGGAGCGAATTTCGCGCTTGACATCAACACGGTGATTGAAGGTGCGAATCATCTAATCGCGCTCGGAGAAAGAGAACAGCCGGGATATCTTGGCGTAGGGGGTATAGATGTCACCCCCTATATCGCATTTCAACAGTCCCTTCCAGTGCGAGAAGGCTTCGGTGTTCGCTACGTAGACCCCGATTCGCCTGCTGCCTCAAGCATCAAAGTGCACGACATCATCGTCGGGATCAACGACGTTCCCATCCGTAACAAAACGGATTTCACCGAGTTTTTGCGGACACACCCGCGAGGTACTGATGTGGTAGTCACCACGATACGCGGCAACGGCGACGATGCCTTGATCATGGAGATCTCAGTCACTCTCGGCGCTCCTGATACCTAGCCGCCCGTTACAATCTCTGCTGATCTACACTACGCAGCAACATCTATCTGAAACATCCCGGGAGCAACGATGTCCAACTCAGAACTTGAATTGACCGGCAAGGTAGCGATCATCACTGGCGCAGGCAGATTACGCGGCATTGGTCGTGCCACAGCTAACGTGCTGGCGCGTATGGGCGCCGATGTGGTGGTTACGGGAACCGGGCGCGATCCGTCGACATTCCCACCAGACGAGAAGGAAATTGGTTGGCGAGATATCGAATCGACAGCCGATGAGGTGCGCTCCTTTGGTGTAAGAGCGCTTCCAGTTGTCATGGACGTGACTAATCCCGGAGATGTCCAAAAGTTGATCGATCATACCGTATCTGAGTTTGGAAGTGTAGACATCTTGATCAACAACGCCGCGGCGCCGTACGGCGAGGACCGAGTGCCCGTGATCGAAGTTGATGAAGACGTCTTCAAAAAGGTGCTTGAAGTCAAGGTGGTCGGTACCTTCCTCTGCTCAAAAGCGGCGGCGATCCAGATGATCGACCAGGGTGATGGAGGGCGTATCGTCAATATCTCATCAACCGCGGGCAAACGTGGTACCGCCCGCATGGCTGCTTACAACGCCGCCAACTTCGCAGTAGATGGTTTCACGCAGGCTTTGGCAAAGGAGCTAGCTGAACATAAAATCACTGCGAACTGTGTCTGCCCCGGAATGACTGAGACGGCACGTCTAGATCCGATCGGACGTGGCGACGAGTGGTGGAGCCGCGCTGCGCAGGTGCCGCTAGGAAGGCCTGCAGAAGACATTGAGGTAGGTGAGTTGATCGGTTTTTTGAGCAGCCCACGAGCAGCTTATATAACGGGCCAAGCGATCAACATCAACGGCGGCTCCGTCACTGAGCGATGACGGCGCGTTGAACTTACTATGATCGCTGCCTAAATGTCAGCGCATATAGGCTGCGACAAGGCCATCAATCGATGAAGCCGCGTAGCTGGCTGCTCCGTGTGGGGTGTCGGAGCTTTCGCAACGCTTTTGCCTCTATCTGGCGCACACGCTCACGTGTGACACCGAAGTAGCGCCCCACTTCTTCCAAAGTTTTCGAGCGTCCGTCTTTCATTCCGAAACGTTGCTCTATCACCTGCCGTTCGCGCGCATCCAAGGTGTCTAGGATCGATCGTACGCTCTCCTTCATGAGATTCGATGCGGCCTCTTCGACAGGGCCTTCGGTATTGACTTCTGGGATGAAATCGCCGAGAGTCGAGTCTTCTTCATCGCCGATCGGGGTCTCTATAGATACTGGCTGGAGCGAAATTTTGAGAGTGTCTCGCACCTTTTCAGGTGTTGTCTCCATTTGAACCGCGATCTCCTCAGGAGTCGGCTCTCGACCGTATTCTTGGACTAAACGTCTGCTGATTCGAAGCAGCTTGTTTATCGTTTCCACCATGTGAACCGGTATGCGTATGGTGCGCGCCTGGTCTGCGATGGATCGAGTTATCGCCTGACGTATCCACCAGGTGGCATAGGTAGAGAACTTGTATCCACGTCGGTAGTCGAACTTTTCAACTGCCCGAATCAACCCGATGTTGCCCTCTTGAACCAGATCTAGCAGGTTCATGCCGCGTCCCATGTACTTCTTGGCAACCGATACGACCAAACGCAGATTTGCTTTGGTGATGTGGATATCTGAGGCAGTCCCGCGATTCCGAATCGTCGTCAAATGAGCATCTAGCAACGGTCCGTAGTAGAACAGCTTCTGGATCGTTTCGTTGTCTAGCGCGGCGTCGATTTCTGATAGTTGCGGATCGCACTCGATGGCGTCAGGAGTCTCGTTTGCGATCAGCAAAGTCAGCAAAGAGAGGTTGCGGATCATGTCTTTAGATTCGTCTTCCCCGCAACCGAGGTGGTTCGCCAAATACTCGATCTTCTCTTCCGAGTAGGGCTCATCGAGACACTGTCGAATTATGGGGTGCATGAGCATTTCAGAGAGATGTGTCGAAACCGCATCATCAGCTACTCCCAGCAACCTTTTCGCAAGTGATTCGGAACATTTCAGCCCTTCACGCATCGTCTTGACGCGCGCCGCTTCAGATGTCGCGCGTAAGGTGTCAAAAGCCTTCGCATCGTCATAGTGGAACTCGGCGTGCCTGAAATTGGGTGCTAGTTCCTCAACTATCTGCAACGCTTCTTGACGGCTTCCATTTAACGCTTTTCGGATCTGGGTTGCTGAAGTGATGCGGTACGGATCGGCGATGATTTCGAGCACTCTGGGCTGCATCAACGCGTCCGGCAAGTCCGTGCTTTCTATGCGTTCGAAAAGGCTGATGAGAGTCCCAGCAGTTGATTCGCTACATGCGATTGCATTCGCGATCGTGTCTTGTGTCAAAGGCTCAGGCAGGTTTTTGAAGGTGTCGCGCGCCTTCTTTGAAGTGATCTGGCGAAATGCCCTTGCAGGCAACCGTGTAAGGTCCCGGATCACCTCGACAGCATCCTGTTCTGAGCAGTTGAAGATGTCTGATATGTATTTAATGTCTCGAGAACGGTACGGGTTTTCGAGTGCCTTGCGAATCGCCGAGAACACATTGCCAACGTGTTGGTCGCAGAATCCTGAATAGATCACCATCGCCCTTGCTGCGCGATCCATCTTGGACAACCTTTGCAATGCCTCGATGGTGATCTCGGTTGCTGACGGTTTAGTCTCGTGTTTGTCGAGAAAATCGCTCTCCATCTCACCGACGATGCGTCGCAGCTCCAAGTTTCGGGCCAGATCACGTTCTTGTTGCGCGGTCAGGAGTTCGACGCGTCCGATCTCTCGCAGATACATGCGTACCGGGTCGTCGGTCAAATCGGCATCGACGGCGACATTTTCCAGTGCTACAGCTTCGGCGCGTTGTTTCGCTCCTGCCGACGAGCCGTCCCAGCTATCGAGGTCGGATATGGTGCTTGATGAAGGTCCGGGCCCTAGAAATGCGTTGGCGCGCTGATCTTCGCTGCTAAATGAATCGGAATCGTTTTCGTCTTCACCGCCGATGATGCCGAATCTCAGCGTATCGCCTTCGTCTTCATCTTGATCTTCATCGTCTTCATTCTCGTCATTGTCATCTTCGTCTTCATCTTCCGCATCGGCAAATGCAATACTTGTCCAGGTCTGCCCGGGTCGGTTTGTGGCACCGTTGGATGACCCAGGCAGGGCATCCTCTTCTACTTCAACCGTCATGGTCTGTTCTCCCGCCTCCTCATGCGCAACGGGATTTTCAATTTCGTTGCTTTCGTCCAACAATTACGCGCCTCCTAGTGCTTTTGCTGCCGCGCTCAACGGCAGATCCAGCTCCCTGAGCTCACGGTTAGTCCTAACCGGGTTATCCAAGTCATCGTCGCGGAAAATGTCCACGTTTTGTCTTGCCAGCTGCACCTCTTTCTGTTTGTTCCGTATCAAGTATTCTCTACGCGTTCTCTGCGCGCACCACTTAGTTTTCTGAATTATTTCGGCTTCGCCATCTGGTTCTGCATCGATAGGCGTGATGGGATAGTCCAGCAGTTCCTCCAAGAGGTTCATCGCCTCTGATTCGTTTCGCAACAGTGCAGCGCAATCTGCCACCGCGCGTGCTTGTCGCATCGATTTGAAGACGAGGCTGCGTGAAGGGTTCATGAAATGATGCGGTTCGACTATTGAGGCGTGGTCGATCGCGAACGAGTACTGAACCATGCAGGCTAGCAGTTCCATCTCCCATAGAGCCGGAGTAGTTGAGATTGGCACGATTGGCGGGACCGCACGAGAGCGTCTGGACCGTCGGTTGCGAGACGGCGTCGACGCGGGCAGGTTGCCGTTTGCTCCCGAACGCGATGACCGCTTCAAAACCAACAGATTAGACAAATGGTCATAGTCCAGACTCAGTTTCTTGTTGAGTCCCTTGAGGACGCGTTGCTCGGAGATGGTATGCGGCGGCACGGTCTCGAAATATGGCTCGATGTCGCTCAATGCCGCATCGAGCCCTGATGCCGACGAAACATCGTGCCGTTCCAAACTTGTGCGAATTACAAACTCCAGGATGCTGTGTGCGGAGTTTATCGATGCTATCCATTGCCTGCTGTCGGACCTGATCGCGTCATCAGGGTCTTTGCTGACTCCTTGCTTCGAGATGACTGGGCTTGCGACTCTCAAATCGATATTAGACCGCCGAGAATTGCCCCGGCTGGTTGAGTTTCGTTTGAACTCGTTGAGGGCTACCCTTAACCCGCGTAGAGATGCTTCTTGCCCTGCGGCATCAGCATCTAGGCACAAGACAATAGATGGCTGTTGATCGGGGTTATCGGGCAGGCAGCTGGCTAGCGATTTCATCTGTTGCGGCGTCACGGCAGTGCCCATACATGCCACAACGTTCTTGAAGCCGTGTTCTTGCGCGGCGATTACATCCATGTAGCCTTCAACTACGATTGCTTTTCCCGAAGCGCGAATCGCTTCATGCGCCCAATCCAATCCATATAGCGTCGCCGATTTGTTGAATATTGGAGTTTCGTGAGTATTCAAATATTTAGGTTGCGCGTCGCCCATGGCGCGGGCGCCGAAACCGATGATGTTGCCGCGTTGGTCTCGAATCGCGATTGTGATGCGATTCGAGAACATGTCCGTCCAAATGCCGTCAGAGCCTTTGACCACGAGACCGGCATCTCTAGCTGCTTTGCTGTTGGCGCCGAGCGATTTCAGGTATGCGAAAAGTGAGTTGACACCGCCAGGCGCGAAGCCGATGCCGCGTCGACGTGCTGCAGCAGCATCGATACCTCGAGATTCGAGATAGGCCAGGGCATCTGCGCCTGGTTCGCCCATTAACTGATGGTGGAAAAACTCTTCAGCCTGGTAATTTACGTCATGCAAGTCAGAACCGCGGTTTCGCCGGCGACCGTTGGTGTTTTCGTCATCTCCCCTGAACTGCTGAAGATCGATGCCCGCTTTTCGGGCCAGTTTGTCCAGCGCTTCTTTGAACTCGATCTGATCAGCGCGCATCACGAAGGCAAACATATCGCCGCCCACGCCACAAGCACCCCAGCAACGCCAAGAATCGTGATCTATGGACAGGCTGAAAGAAGGGGTCCGTTCATCGTGGAAAGGACAGAGCGCCTTGGGAGTGCGAGAGGATAGGTTTTCCAACGCGACATAGTCTGACACAACATCAACGATGCTCAACCTCGCCTTGACTTCGTCGACTAAGCTCATCTTCTCTCCCTTGCAACAGCAGACTGCATCTACAGTTGCCCAAGTTCTATCCGCAACATCCGACATCCAGGCGCATGCCAGATACCGAAAATCGATTTGAGTATAACCGAGAATCCTGCAAACGCAAAAGATTATTTTGTCAGGCAGAACAATGAGGAGACGCCTTTTCAAGCACATTATTCCGCCTGAATGATGTAGCGGAGACGATGCCGACTTGTTAGGATGCAGCCTCGCAAAGAGCAGATGCGAAGGTGATGAATTAGCGGTTAGCGATGCGACGATGCAGGAACCGCGATCCGACCTTGATACAAGCCGTCCGTGCTTCCGGGTGATATCTTTTCCAGTGCCATTACCGCAAAGGCGTCGGTCATCCCACTCACAAAATCTGCGGCCGCGAATTCAGGCTCGATCGAAATCACACGCATCCATGCTGGGATGTCTTCGAGATGTTCGGTGTAGTACTCGTGAAGTGTGTCCACGGCATCTTGGGCCCGCATACCTACAGGCGATGCCGAAGCTGGGTGATATACCCGCTCAAACATGAAATTACGGAGCTCCGTGGTCACCTCTCTCATCGGCTCTGACATCCGGATCCAGACCATGGCGTTTGGATCGTAATTCTCGCCGGTGCAGTCCCAAGACGCGTCGATCACATCACAGACCATGGCATTCAATCTGCTGGAATGGACATCGCCTAAAGCGTCACGAATCTCAATCGGTACATCAGAGGTTTCCAGCGTGCCGTCACGTTCGGCATCTGCAAGATCGTGCGCGAGATAAGCAACCGCATCGGATATGCGGACTATCTGTGCCTCTAACGTCATATCGTCAACCGCTTCCGGCGCGATGAATTTGCCCTCTGGCTTTGAATGACGTCTTACCGCATCCAAGACTTCGTTGGTAAGATTCAAACCTTTGCCGCGCTTTTCGAGCAGTCTCAGGGTACGTACGCCTTGTGCCGCGTGAGTAAAGCCGTTGGGAAGCCTTTCGTTGAGCACCCTTTCTCCAATGTGACCGAATGGAGTATGGCCGACATCATGCGCCAATGCTGCTGCTTCTACGAAATCTTCATTGAGATTCAAAGCACGTGCGATGGTGCGTCCCACCTGAGAAACCTGAAGCACGTGCGTCATACGGGTCGTGAAATGATCCCCCTGCGGGTTGACCAACACCTGGCTTTTGTGCTTCAAACGTCGAAACGCGTTCGAATGCACAATGCGATCGCGATCTCTCTGGAACGCGGCCCGCACGCTTGAAGGTTCCTCGTCGTGTTCTCTAGTCGTGTCGACGGAACGTGTCGCGTATGGCGATAATGTCTCTTCGCGCCGCTCGATGCGATGCCTGACGCTCCGGTGATAGTTTCTATCAAATCCGTTCACGCTACCGTCACCGTCTTGGCCAAGTTGCGTGGCCGGTCGGGATTGATACTTCTTGAGATCGCAGTGTGATAAGCCATCTGCTGCAGAGGTATCGTCATCAAAAATGGAGCGTGTTCATCGTAATCCAACGATATCGGCAACCACGCATCTGCTAGATTGGCAGTTTCTAAATCGTTCTCGGCTGCCAGAGCGATTACAGTGCCGTTGCGACTCTTCACCTCATGGATGTTGGTCATCATCTTGCTCCGCAGCGCGGCGTCACGAGGCACCAAAACGACGGTCGGGACTGACGGCTCGATCAGGGCATTGATGCCGTGTTTCATCTCGGATGCAGAACATCCTTCGGCATGCACGTAAGCCGTCTCCTTCATCTTCAGTGCACCTTCCAGGGCGATGGGCAGCAGATCGCCGCGTCCCAGAATCAACATGTTGGTGATGTCGCGCAATCTATCGTTGACCAGGTTGGCGACTTCGCTTTCTTGTCCGATTGTCCGATTGATCGCTCTGGGCAATGCCGCCAACCCCGCGATATGCCGCTGGATTTCAGGATGGCTGAGCCGATGCCTTTCTTGTCCCAATTGCAAACTGATCATGTACAGCACCAACATGCTGTTGATGAAAGTTTTGGTCGAAGGCACTGCTACTTCGACACCCGATCCGATGTCTATGGCAAAGTCCGATGTGCGGGCAGCTTCGCTATGCATCGCGGAAGTGACAACTGCCACTTTGCTACCTTTGCGACGCGCGGTCTCGATCGCGGCTAGTGTGTCGTAAGTCTCGCCCGATTGCGATACGGCGATGAGCAGATCGTTTTCAGTCATTACCGGATCGCGATCTGCGATCTCGCCGGCGTACTCCACGTGCGTAGGAATACCGGCCAAGCGTTCCAGCCAGCGGGCCCCAGAGAGAGCAGCAAAATGCGATGTGCCCATGCCAACTAGAACGATGCGCTCCAAGTGTTCCTGAAGGTTGCGGATTTCTTGAACATTGATAGATGATCGATTGAAATCGACGCGCCCCTTCATCGCTCCTTGCATCGTCGCTGCCTGCTCAGATATCTCTTTGTGCATAAAGTGTGCATGTCCGCCAATTTCGGTAATACGGTTTTCTGGCAACAGCGGCACAGCAGCCTTGAATAATCGCACTCCGTCGACGTTCACGATCTCGACATTATCCCGATCCATGTAGACCGCTTCGCAATGATCGATGTATGTAGCTTCTGCTACATCTGATGGCATTGCCGCGGTGTTGCTAGCCAGAACGTTCGCATCTCTTGATTTGCCTGCAATGAGACTGCCTGCATAACCAACGCGAAGCCCGACAATTGCGTCTGGTTCATCGGCTGATATCGCCAGTATCACCGACAATCCCTGCAGCGCTGTACTGACTTGTTTTGTAGCGTCCAACAGAGAAAGTCCGTTATACATGGATTGGGCGATAAGGTGTGCAATCGACTCAGAGTCGGTTTCAGATCTGAAGTCGATCCCCTCAGCGTGTAGCTGGTTTCTCAGTTCCAGGTGGTTTTCAATGATTCCATTGTGTGCGATGGCTACTTTGCCGTCGTAGCTTAGATGAGGATGGGCGTTGGAATCTGTAGGCGATCCGTGGGTTGCCCATCGGGTATGTGCGATGCCTGCAGTCGCCTGATTCAACTGGCCGTTGATCTTCTCTTCCAACGCTGAAACTGGTCCGGCACGCTTAATTACCTCGATGCCGTCATTCGTGAAGACTGCAACGCCTGCGCTGTCGTATCCACGATACTCAAGGTCGTTGAGCGCGCGCATAAGGTATGTCTTAGCATCGCCGTATCCGGCGTACCCCACAATGCCACACATAATCTGTTACACCGATCTTCTTTCTGGGTGAGAAGGTGTTGCTGGTTCCGACTCCCCATCAACGCGCTGCACATCGCTCGAATCGGGGCAACTCTCCGTATATTCGTATGTTGTAACGATTCGATCGGCGTAAATGCCTCGGCATTCTTGGGGCAACTGCAGGGCTAATCGACTCATGATCTCATCCGTCACGAATTGAAGTTCGTCGCGGCCGGAGGCTTCGTGATCTACTTTGAAAGACTTTCCGACCGAGATTCTTATTTTCGCAGCCGGTGCCAAAACTTTCAGGATGTTTTGTAAATTATCGGTTCCGTGGATTCCAATCGGCACCAGTGTGGCCCTTGTTTGGGCGGCGATCAACGCAGCGCCGATCTGCCCCCTTTTCAGGCCTTCCAAGTTGCGACTACGTGTTCCTTCGGGGAAAACTACAATCGCACGTCCCTGCTCAAGCATAGTTCTGGCCCACCGCAAAGCTGAAAGATCGGCAGAATAACGGTTTACCGGATATGCGCCCCAACCCTTGAGCAGAGATGAAAAGAGGAGATTGCTGAAAAGTTCGCGCTTAGCCATGAACAATGCCCTGCGAGGCAGCACAGATGCAACAATGGGAGGGTCTAGATTTGACAGATGGTTTGCAACGTAGATAACCGGCCCTTCTGCCTGTAGTCGATCTCGATGTGCAACCTCCAGATCCGCAAATAACGCCAACGTGCCGCGGAACGCGGTGTTGCACGTTGGGAATAGCCACTGTCGATTGGGTTTCACTCGATCCCTTACTGTGCCTGATTGTCGATCGTCGCGCCGGAGCGGGACGAAGTTAATTCAACGATTCTAGCTACGACCTCATCTGGGTTCAGCTGATCTGTCGACACGATTAAGGCGTCATCGGCAGGTCGCAGTGGCGAATCCTCACGACTGGTGTCGAGGTCATCGCGACGTTTAATGGACTGCAAGACCTCTTCGTAGCACTGTCCGTCAATGTTGCCATTCACATCTCGAGCTCTGCGCGCGGCACGTGTCGAGGGGGAAGCATCGAGATACACCTTGACTGCGGCATTTGGCAACACGACAGTGCCGATGTCCCGTCCGACCATCACGATGGGCCCTCTGTCGGCGATCTCCCTTTGCTGTTTCACCAGCGCCCTTCTGACCTCTGATACTGCCGACACGGGAGATACGTGCACGTTGATCTCGGATGTGTAGAGCGCGTGGGTGACATCTTTGTGGTCCATCATCAACTGCCATGAACCGTCATGCATGCGATGAACTGAAAATTCGGTTTCGGTTGCCAACCTCCCAAGTTCTTTCGCGTCACCAAGTGGCAACGATGCCTTAAGCGCCGAATACGTAACGGCTCGATACATCATCCCTGTGTCAAGGAAGTCGTATCCCCATAGATCAGCTAATCTCGCGCCTACAGTTGATTTGCCTGAAGCCGACGGGCCGTCGATTGCGACTTGCTTGAGATGATGATTTGCGGAACAGTTCATCGAACCAGATAGTGAGCCAAGGAGCGTGTTCATTTTTATTGTGATCTGATCGAAAGATTTCGAGATCGGCTCCAAGTTATTATTCGATTATAGACATTTGGGATCGATGCCTACAGGAACCGCCGCTTCAGATGTGGTGGTTGAGCATCGTTCTCAGCCGACCGTTCGGTCAGTCGTATTCGCCGCACACCTTGATCACAAGCCTCGTCAATGAATGAACGGTTTAGATGGAATATTCGCCCTGATCTTGCTGATTTTCGTGTTTTGGGGATTCCGAACCGGCATCATCAGCGCCGCGATCTGGCTTGTTGCTGCTGCGATTTCAATAATTCTCGGCGCGCAGCTGGTGGGTTGGACAATACCTCGGATCGGACTGTCTGAAAACTTCGGCTCGATCGTCACGTCGGTGGGTTACATCCTAGTATCTCTCGCGGTGTTCACAATAGCTGGAATGATATCGGCATCTGTGAAGTCGGCCATCGATCTGACACCGCTGAGGTGGGTGAACGATGCTGGAGGCGCGCTATTTGGTGCGCTTCTCGGCATGTCTTTGATCGTTGCCATCATCGCGATTCTTGCGACTTTCACGTATGTAGTTCCCATCGGCGCGTTGGAATCTGGTGGGACGTCTTATTCGCTAGCTTTCGCTCAACCATTCCTGGATGCTGTTCCGAGGCGATGGTTGGATGGTCTGCTGACCGACTCGATCGTCGTGGACGCGATCTCCAGCGTACGAGTCTTGACCGTACCTTATGCGCCTCGCGAGCTTGGAATCGCGATCGACGTTCTGTTTGCGAGTTTGGACTGAGAGGCGCACTCGTGAGGCGAACAATCCTCTCAATTGTTCACTCTAAATAACAAAGCGTTTGTAAAATGATGGACGTGACTGACCATGCGTTAATGCTGATACGTTCTAGAGTGTTGGTGCTTAACCAGAACTATCAGCCACTGAACATCTGCGACGTGCGCCGCGCCGTTTCGCTTCTCGGCAAAGGTAAAGCCGAAGCAGTTCAGTGTGGCATCGACTATATCCACACCGTTTCCGAGATGTTTGAGCGTCCGGAGGTGATTCGCCTCGTCTACATGGTTCGCAAGCCGTTGCACAGACGCAAACTGTCGCGTCGAGAGGTTTTCCAGAGAGACGGCTACAAGTGTCAGTACTGCGGCAAACGGAACTCGCAGATGACGCTTGACCATGTAGTACCGCGTTGCAAGGGCGGGCAACACACCTGGGAGAATGTCGTAACTGCGTGTCAACGTTGCAATCATCGTAAAGCTGGATCCACACCACGAGAAGCCGGGATGAAGCTGCGTGTGCAGCCAATCGAGCCACGCCCGAATCCATACGCCGGCTTCAGTGCAGAAGTCGTAGAACCCGAATGGTTGCCATTCATGCCGTGGTTGGAGAAGAACTCAGTCACTGCCAGCGCATCGTCGCACTGACTATCCGCGTATAACTAACTGATCAGTTCAGTCATTTGATCAACGAATTGATGAATTCGAGGGCTATGGCGCCGAACATCTTCCGGTTCCATGAAACCGTGATAGAAGTTGGCATGCAGAGATTCCGCGATCGAGAAGCCATCGGAAATCACGGTTTCGCCAGTATCGGCTGCAATCTTATAGACAGCATCGATCAATGCCTTGTGTCCGCTCTGCTTGATGCCGCGCCGGTGCATCTCGGCGATAACCATGTGAGACGCGGCTCCCCAGAGTTTCTCTGAAGCCTGGAAATGATCTCCATCTGCCAATTCACGGTCTGCGTCTCTCAAGAACTTTCGGGCTAACTCAACGTGTTCAGGTGCCTGCATGCTAAACCTTGCTCTGATTAACTGGTCAGTTCAGTCATTTGATCAACAAATTGATGAATTCGAGGGCTATGGCGCCGAACATCTTCCGGTTCCATGAAACCGTGATAGAAGTTGGCATGCAGAGATTCCGCGATCGAGAAGCCATCGGAAATCACGGTTTCGCCAGTATCGGCTGCAATCTTATAGACAGCATCGATCAATGCCTTGTGTCCGCTCTGCTTGATGCCGCGCCGGTGCATCTCGGCGATAACCATGTGAGACGCGGCTCCCCAGAGTTTCTCTGAAGCCTGGAAATGATCCCCATCTGCCAATTCACGGTCTGCGTCTCTCAAGAACTTTCGGGCTAACTCAACGTGTTCAGGTGCCTGCATGCTAAACCTACTCCGAGCTTATGAATTACTCACTTAACGATATTTTATCAAAACTAAGGCTTAATAGTCGGCATTCGCAACATCATGGCGTCCCAAGCGAGTTGCGGCAACGCATTGACCATCAGAGCAGAGCGAGTTTGTTGAGCTGCAGAAGCTGCAACCGCGACATCTTCAAGCGACATGTTGCGCGCCAAGGCACTCAATTCAGCTAGTCGGTCTTCGAACATCACGCGATCGGTCATCTCGTTCTGGATCATTGCGATATCGCGTAGAAGTTCCAACCATCGCTCCAATTCTTCGAGCGCTAAATTACGATCGTTGCGAAATTCGCGGGACATCTCAAGCGCGTAATCCAAACGCTTTGGCAGATCAGACTTCAAAAAATCGATGATCCTGGTTGCTGATTGTCGACGCGCGTCCAAGAGTGATGGATCGTTGTGTGCTGCAATGGCCCATCCCGGCGCTCCCATCGACAATTTCGCTAAAGTTATCGCTCGCTCTCGATCAATGCCGAGACGTTCTACAAGAGCGTTTTCAATCACCTCGATCGGAACTGAACGTAGTCTTATAAGATGACAGCGCGATGCGATGGTTTCCGGCAGCAGTTCAACGGAAGGCGCGGTGAGAATGATGTGCACGCTGGGCGGCGGCTCTTCCAAAGTCTTCAGCAACGCATTAGCCGCATCTAACGACATGCGGTGCGCATCGTTGATGATGAAGACCTTTACCCTGCCTTCGTAAGGTTCAAGCATCGCGTCTGATTGAAGGTCTTTGATCAGGTCGATGCCGATCAAAACGCGACGTTGCGCCGCCTTTGTGTCGGCATCTTTAGATGTCTGCGTGGTGGCGGTGATAATCTGCACATCGGCGAATTTACCGCCCAATATGCGATCACACGCGCAAAGCTCCCTGCATGGGATCGCGGTCGGCGAATCAGATTCGCCAGTCTCATCTCGAGCATCACAGTTCAACGCGCAGGCAAAATCTATAGCTAGGGTACGTTTGCCGACTCGATTGGGTCCGGTAAACAGGTATGCGTGCGATGCGCGGTTTTTAGTTATTGCTCCGCTCAGCAGAGTAATGGATGCGGCATTGCCGATCGTTTGCCAATGTGCATTCGCAACGACCGTTTCGGACATGGTTGCCATCACTCGTATACTGCCGTTGCCAAGAGGTCGGCGTACGTCTCCCGCCTCCGAATGAGGCGCGCCTCAGATTGCTCAGTGATCAACACGATGGCAGGGCGTGGTTGAAGGTTGTAATTGCTGGCCATCGGTACGCAATACGCGCCAGATGCTGGCAGCGCCAGCAGGTCGCCGGTGCTCAACTCCGGCAGATGAACATCTTTGGCAAGCAAATCACCAGACTCGCAGAACTTTCCAGCTATCGTCACCGTTTGATCCAAGTCCCCAAGCGGGTCGTCCACTGAAATCACTTCGTATTCGGCTTGATACAGCGCCGGACGGATGTTGTCCCCCATACCACCGTCAACACTTACGTAGGTGCGAACGCTTGGTATCCGCTTGATACCGCCGACTGTATATACCGCCAACCCGGCGCGCCCAACGATAGACCGGCCGGGTTCGATGATCAGCCTAGGCGGTTCTAGGCCGTACTTGGTGCATGACGAATTCAACGAATCGGATATCGTCTTGGCGTATGCAGCGATGGTTGGTGGCAGCTTGGACGATAGATACCCAATCGCCATGCCGCCGCCCGGACTAAGCTCTTTCATCTCCAAGTGATGCACATACTGCATTCGAGCTGCAAACGCGCAAACGTAATCGATCGCCTCTTCATACGGCTCCAATTCGAAGATGGGCGAGCCGAGGTGAAAATGCAATCCCTGCACATCCAAATTAGATTGGGACAACGCTGCATCGACTGCCTTTTCAGCATCGCCAGTTTCAATCGAGAACCCGAATTTCGAGTCGAGCACGCCAGTGCTGGTCAGTCTATGGGTATGCGTATCGATACTCGGTGAAACACGAAGATTGACCGATTGGGTAGTTCCAAGTTCGCCGGCGACATCGTTCAGAAGCTCGATCTCGTGAAACGAATCGATGGTGATGCGTCCGATACCGGCATCGATCGCTTCTTGCAGCTCGCTTCGGACTTTGTTGTTGCCGTGAAAGTTGATCTTCTCAGCCGGAAAGTCGGCCGCTAGTGCGAAAGCTAACTCTCCGCCGGTTACAACATCTATGTAAAGTCCCTCTTCGTCCATGATTTTCAACACCGCCGGGTTCGAGAAGGCCTTGGTCGAATACTCGATATCGGTGTTGGGATAGTATCGCTGGAAGCCTTCGACGAATTCCCGGCACATCTTGCGGATCGTGGCTTCGTCATAGACGTAAAGCGGAGTTCCGAACTCTTCGGCAATCTCGCGCACGTCACGCCCTTGAATCGAAAGGCGTCCGTCATCGTTGACCGATGTCGAGATTGGCAGGACGTCGGCGAATGGCAATTGGTTCATCATCGGGATCCTAGAGCGGTGACAGGATTGTTGCTTGGGGTTGTTTTCAATTTTGTGTTCGCTACGCGCCAGCGTCAAGCAACATCGCAACAGTACCATTGATAGCAGAAAGGATCCATCGCGAGTATCTTGCTCGCAATATCGATTGGAAGCGCTGATCTGATGAACGAAAACGTTCCGCGGCTTACCGAACTGGCCAGCTGCGCCGGTTGAGCGGGAAAGCTTAGCCAAAGCGAACTCGCCCAGGTTTTGGGCGGGCTGATGAACGGAGCCGCCCCACATCCCGATCTGTTGGTAGGCTTCGAACACGGTGACGATGCTGCCGTCTACCGTCTAGACGATCACGTCGCAATTGTGCTGACCGTCGATTTCTTCGCGCCAGTTGTCGACGATCCTTTCACCTACGGCG
Organism: Dehalococcoidia bacterium; assembly: GCA_965242765.1. Lineage (GTDB taxonomy): Bacteria > Chloroflexota > Dehalococcoidia > Lucifugimonadales > Lucifugimonadaceae > Bin127. The sequence goes on from CBDESY010000004.1 coordinate 1,461,735, forward strand.
CGATAGCCGCGGCGAACGCGCTCTCTGATGTATACGCGGTGGGAGGTCGCCCAATTGCCGCGCTCAATATCGCTGCGTTTCCACGTTCGTTGCCGCCTGAGATCACATCCGAGATACTCCGTGGCGGCGCATCGAAGGTACATGAAGCGGGCGCCATCATAGTCGGTGGGCATACCGTCGACGACACGGAGCCGAAGTACGGACTTTCAGTTGTGGGAGTGCTCACACCCGGAAAACAGATTCAGAACTCCACTGCGAGGCCCGGGGATGTGTTGGTGCTGACCAAGCCTTTGGGTACTGGCGTCGTGACGACCGCCTTGAAGAACGGAGTGGCATCCGATGAAGCATTGGATGCCGCGGTAGCTTCGATGTTGCGCCTCAATCGCGATGCTGCTGAAGTGATGTTGGCACACGATGTCAATGCCGCCACCGATATCACTGGCTTCGGGATCGTCGGGCATCTGATGACGATGATGCGCGCCAGCGGCACAACCGCTATATTACGACGCGCAGACCTGCCGGTATTGCCTGGTGTTTTGGGTCTTCTCGATCAGGGAATAGCACCGGGTGGAACTCACCGCAACCTCGAATCGTGTGCAGATAATGTGAGTTGGGATGACGACCTCTCGGAAATCGACAGGCTGTTGATGTGTGACCCGCAAACCTCCGGGGGACTGCTGATTTCGACGCCCGATCACGCGCTAGACGCTCTGCTGGCAGATCTCAACCGCGGAGGCATTCCCAGCACTGTAGTCGGCGAGGTGGCAGAGTTCGATGGGTGCGCTGTCAGGGTTTGCCGGGGGACGGTTGATAGACCGTACGCTTAAACGAAAATGGGAACACATGACACGCATATTGATAGTACTTCTGACGCTGACCGCGGTGCTGGTTACAGCATCCACGGTTTCAGGGTGCAGTAACAAGATGACATGGAAGGAAATCAAGGGGATAACCGCAACCGCATACTATGAGGGTAGAATCTTTGTGGGTGCAGACCCTGTGTCTAAAAGCAAGCGTTCACCAACACCCGAACGAACTTACACTGAATGGCTAGAAGAAAATCTAGCCGAAGCAACAGCAAGGGCTGATGCCACAGTTCAAGCTGCTGTTCAGGCGACGGCTCATGCAGAGGAAACTGTCCATTGTGGTTACACCGACATTAACTGCATCGACATCCCAACTCGTATTCCGCTGCCTACTCATACCCCTACCCCACCGCCAACTCCACTTGAAGTTCCAGAAGTAGTTGAAGCACTTGCGGACTATGATGGTTTGAACGATGGATTGGATGGCAAAGAACGCGTTTTGATTAAGACGCATCATAGAGTAATTCGCTCGCATTTTACCCCATGGTTTTATGACTACGAAGCACTTATGAATGGAAAACCATCGGGTATAGGAGATAATACTCAAGAGGGTGTATACTACGAAGGTGTAATTACGGATATGATCAACATACAGCCCAGAGGCTATGCGTGCGGTCTCATCGTTGCGTTATTTGGCAGACCTGAAGATTTGGTGTATATAAGTATATGCCAAGATTGGAAATCCATACATGACAATCAGAAATTATATGTGGGATGTTTTGACCCAGGTGCGCGTAAAAGAAATGCTTACACCAGCGACATTAAAGGATTAGAAGTATACGAAAGAGACTATTCTGGGTGTGGTTACATTCCATCTGAGAATGACACGATTGCAATTAGCGGAATTATGTATCACTCAAAATTCTCCAAGAATATTAAGGAATTCAAAACTATCGATGGTGTCCAATATCCTTATATTAATGGAGCAGTTCAATATTTGAGGAGGCGTATGGACCATCCAGCGCATATCGGATATGCAGGATATGTCATAGATGGTAAATGGTACCGCAATGACAAAGTGCAGGTGGGAAAATATCTAAATTACTATGATGAAAATGGAGATCGGTGGGATTCTTACAGACTGTTTTAGGGAGATATGACATGGTAACGCAACAAGATTTACCGCCCGTAGGTAGGCGTGAGGCTGATGGCATCAGGTTTCTACGCAACGTGCGTGTCGAGTTGTTCAACACGCTCGCTGCGCCGCTTACGCCGCAACAGGCTTACTATGCGAAGCCTGAAGCAGGGATAGGCTTCACCGCCAACTATGGCACCGTAGTCGTCAGGTGACAGAGTTCGATGGGTGCGCTGTCAAAGCGGACGGCTAACGAGCATCTTCCCAGATGCTGTCTCGCTCTGCTGCTGGCAAGTCGGACAATGCAACACCTTCCGCCATCGCTTCCGCGCGTAGCACGCGGTCGCGCAATGCCGAACTGACTTTTAGCAATGCAACCTCAGGGTCTATGCCCACGTCTTGAACTGATCGGACGGCGGTGGCGAGAAACTCGCCGGCGCGTTTTTCTAAAGCGGCATCGGATTCATCTGGCCCACGTTCCGCGAACGTCAGCTTCGGATCCGATTGATATTGGATTTGCAGTCCGGCGCGTTTCACGCGTCGTTGTATTACCGCAGACTGAGCCAAGGCCGGCAAGGTTTTGGGCACTGATGCCACCAGCGAGCGTACGCCGCCAGCCTCTTCTCGTTTGATCTGCTCCCAAAGATCGACAACTTCGTCGCCTCTTTCCAGCTTCTCTGCATCGCCGAACACGTGGGGATGGCGGCGGATCAATTTTTCAGCTACCTTGCGGCACACCGAGGCGGCGTCGAAATCGCCGTTGCGACGTGCGATATCGGCGTGGAAGACGATCTGGATCAGCAGGTCGCCGAGTTCCTCTTCCAACGCTGCAGCATCGCCGTTCTCAATAGCCTCCAGGGTTTCGTACGTCTCTTCCAGCAGGTTGGGGCGTAAAGAAAGGTGCGTCTGTTCAGCATCCCACGGGCAACCGTCTGGGGACCGTAAACGTTTGACGGTGTCTACCAACAACGTGAATGCATCACGGTTTGCTCTTGTCTCTTCGATATCCTCGTTCATTACGCAATCCCATTGCTGGATCGATCTTGGTTTTTCATCATCATTAGGATGTATTCTCTAGGTATGAAATCGAGTCTTCAAACGACCCGATGGCTGATCGGATACGTCGATCGTGAAGCTGCGATCTGGGTTGTCGGTCTAACCGTACTGGCGTTGGGCAACCCAGAGTCTGATTTTCACTTCACGCTGTTCTGGCCATCCTATGTGTGGGATATCAAGAGTCCGGGATACGGTCTGGGGCACTCGATATCCTATCTTTTCCGTGGTGACGTGATAGCGTCGGTTCAGACGCATCTGTTGGGCATCCCCGCAGTCGCCATCATAGCTTGGCGTATCATCACGCTCGAGATCAGGCTGATTAAAACCAAAAGGAGCAAAGCATAATGGCAAATGTTGCAGAACTGCTGCCGGAGATACCACCCGCCGAACAGGTCGCAATCTCCGGCATTGTCAACGGCATTCCTGAAGACAATGGGCTTAACTTCGCGATGGCATACCGCGCTCAACGTAAAGATGAGAGTACCGTCCTTTTGTTGACTCTCGTAGGTTTTGTTGCGATAGCTGGTGTGCAAAGGTTCTTCCTAAGACAGATCGGGATGGGCTTTTTGTACCTGTTTACTTTCGGTTTGTGCTTTATCGGAACGATCATCGATGTCATCAACCACAGAAAGTTGACAACCGAGCAAAACGTCAAGATAGCCAATGAAATCGCCTCAACCTTAGGCCCCGCCCCGCCATATCGAACGATTTGAAATAGTCTTGGTTCGCAGTAACGCGCTCCCCAAAGTGAACTCATCGGAAGGAATTCGTCCTCGCGGCGGCTCTAGTTGGTCGATGCTATTCCTAGGCATCGTCTTCGGTGCCTGTCTGCCAGTATTCCTGATCGCAATCAACGTCGGATATCTCATCAACTCCGATTGGCTCTACACCTACAACTGGTGGCGCAACGGGGTGCCAGACCGCACTGGGCTGCCAATCTCCGAACTGGATTCTGCCGCCGATCAGATCAAGGAATACTTTCAGAACGATGCTGATCGTTTGGATGTGACTGTCAACACAACTGGAGGCAGTATCGAACTGTTCGATGAGCGCGAAATCCTTCACATGATCGATGTGAAAGAGTTGGTGCGGCAAACAAACGGCGTTTCGATATGGACGGGCATCGTGCTGGTTGCGTGTGCCGCGATCGGATTGGCGGTGCGTCGGCGTGAGTTCTTTGCAACAATGTCACGTTGGCTACGCTGGTGTGCGCTGGTTTGGTCCGTGATTCTGGGTGTCGTGGTCGTCGCATCGATCATCGACTTCAACTGGGTCTTTACGCAGTTTCACCTGTTGAGTTTCGCCAACGACCTTTGGCAACTCGATCCGTTCCGTCACTACCTGTTGCTGCTTTTCCCGGAACGGTTCTTCTTGGAGGCGACGCTCTTCATCGCGCTCTTTACGGTGATCGAGTTCTTCGGCCTGTACGTCGGCGCGAGGTTGATGGAAGATCGTTTCGATCGTTATCAGTCGTAGACGATATTGCTGACGACCTTGCAACGCGGCGTGTGTTGCAACAGCCGCGCACGACCGTCTAGAAATGCCAACTCGACCAAGAAGATCTGCGCGACCACAATTCCGCCTAGTTCCTCGATGAGCTCGCCAGTCGCGACTGCCGTACCACCGGTCGCCAACAGATCATCGATGATTGCGACGCGTTGACCTGCGGCGATTGCGTCGGATCGCACTTCGATCGCAGATGCATCTGCGTATTCCAGGGAGTACTCGGTCTTGATGACTGGTGGCGGCAACTTTCCACTCTTGCGTACCAACACTAACGGCAACGATAGTCGGTATGCTACCGGTGCTGCGAACAAGAACCCTCGAGCGTCGATAGCTGCCAAAACGTCGGCATCGACATCAGAGGCTTGTTCGGCAAACCAATCGATGGCCGCGCTGAACGCCGGCGGATGCGAAAGTATCGGAGTCAGGTCTTTGAACTGGATACCCGGTTTCGGATGATCGGGAACGTTGCGGATCCAATCTCGTAAATCGATGTTCACTGACCGAATACCTCGGTTTCAGGATAGAAATCGCTCCAAGCGAACCAAAATACATTGACGGCGTGCAGTGGCTTCAGGCGTATACCCTGCTTTTCGCCTTCCCACGCTTGTCCGTTGAGCGGCAGCCACTTTGACCCAGAAGCCGAATCTACCATCCAACGCCTCGACGTGCCGTCAGCATCCTCTTCGATGAGCAATGTGAACTCTAGAGCTTCGTCGTCCACGGTTCTGGAGTAGGCCATAGCGGTGGTGTTCTGTGAATCGTAGTAGATCACCGCCGGTTCGCCGTTGACTACCGTGTTCAAAACCTGATCCTGCTCCAAAGCTGTGTGTGGAAAGGCGACAGCTCCGGCATCAAAACCCATACCTAAAACCAATTCCTTGCCATAGAGCCGTTCATCGCGGTTGGTTTCCCCAATCACGCCAGCATCTCCCCGCAAGTAGTAGCTGGTGTAGGGATCGAATCCGCGGTTGGATTTTAAGAGTGCCTTGGTTTCGGGGAATGATTGCTTCCACTCGCGCCACGTAGTGAGAACCAACGGGATGTTGGTGAGCCTGACGCCCTTGAACTCGCCTTCGATACCCTCAGAGAGAAAGTGGCTCCACAGAGAGTTTGTTTGGCGATCGAACATTATCAGCGCATTCATCGTCAACTTGCCTGAAACGCCGAATGTCAGTGTCTGACCTAGCACCTCTCTGGAATACCCGATCCCAGTGAAGCAGAGCGGTCACCAAGTCACGGCGATAGGTATTCCGGCGACGGTATCATTGACGATTTCGTGGCTGCTGAGCAACGGCACTGAATAGGCTCGAGCGTCGCCGTCGATCTCGACTCCAAGGACATATTCTCCCTCATCGTAAACCGTGTCCGCCTCTTCGGTCGTCTCAAAGAAGATCGGACTATCTATGGATCGGATGGCATCGGGCGGCAGTAAGGTTTGGATATCCAAATCGCGTTCCGGTGCGGATTCAACTGTCGGTGTCGGCGACGCGGTCGGCAGGGGTGTATTTTCAGGGGCGATAACGGCAGCAGGAAGTGCCGTTGGGATGACCGTTGCCGTTGGAACAGGTGTAGGCTCTTGACCGCAACCGACGATGAACAGTGCTATCGCGATTATGCCTAAGGATATCTGATGAGCGCGCATGGGATAAGTTTAGGTTAATGCTAGGAAGTTGATGGTTTAGCGCAGGACACTCGTGATGCCGACCGCGGGTTCAGGTTTTGAGGGTGACAATGATTATGATACGCATTACTGATAGGTCCATGAATTACAGGATGCAAATTCTACGCTACGCAAGAGGTCTGCCATACATCTCAATCGCCTCAAACTGAGCGGTTTCCGAAATCACACCGAAACCGACATCACGCTTTCTCCCGGCCTCGTGGTCTTAACCGGTGCGAATGGACACGGAAAGAGCGGCTTGCTCGAAGCGGTCCACATGCTATCAGTGGGCAAATCGCTACGCGCCAGCAACGACCGCGAAATTGTGAACCACAGCATCGCCCGTGACGGTGGTCACGTTCAGGCCCTCGGTGTCTTTAGCAGCGGCGCCGAGTCGTTTCGTGCGCAGTTCGATTTGCGAGTATCCCCGAGCTCGACAGGCAATTTCTCGCGCCTAAACGTCGGCTCGAAGGAATGGCGCGTCAATGGTGTCAAGGTATCGCCCGTAGAGTTCGTCGGACGCGTCAATGTGGTGATGTTTGAAGCAGGAGACCTGGAACTCGCACTGGGACCCGCCGCCGCGCGTCGCCGATACCTCGATATTCTCATCGGACAGTTTGACACCGAGTATCTTCAAGCGCTGCTGCGGCTTAACCGAGTGCGTGCCAGCCGCAACGCATTGCTCAGAGGAGCTCTAGAAGTGCAGGAATTCGATGATGAGATCGCGTTCTGGGACAGTCGGTTTTGCGAGGAGGGCGCAAAGATCATCCAGACTCGCCGAGAAGTGATGCAGTTGCTGCAATCCAGAGCTGCACCGGTGCACGCAGAGTTGAGCGAAGGCGAATCGTTGACTTTGCAGTATCGTCCCAATTTGGGTTCCAGCGCCCTCGCGTTGGCTTCTTACGAGTTGGAAGGATCAGATCTGCGAACCCATATTTACGATGCGTTGATGGCGTCAAAGCGAAAAGAACATGCCGCCGGACACATGGTCATCGGACCTCATCTGGACGATTTCAGCATCGATATTGCAGGCGCGCCAGCACGTCGATACGCTTCACGCGGGCAAGCACGCACCGCCGCGCTGTCGTTGCGACTTGCCGAAGCAGCACTAGTCAGCCAATTCGCGCAGCGGGACCCCATAATAGCCTTTGACGACGTGCTCTCCGAGATGGATAGTCGACGTCGTGCAACAATACTCGAACGCGCATCACAATATGAGCAGACATTGCTGACGGTGACCGACGATGCAATCGTAGGGCGCGAACGGCTGACAGGGGCTGGTACCTTCCGCATCGTGCGCGGCAACGTTACATCCTGGGACAGGACGCCCTAGAATCTCTTCCCCTTTCCTCTTCAGCGCTTCGTAGTGTGTAAACTTCATTCAGCGATTTTAGACATGGAAACTTGAGCAGTCCCGTGCAATCACCGATCAAATACATCATTGCAGACCGTATCGCAAACACCGGCATGACAGATTGGTTGACCGATAGCGCAGTCCGAATAGCTGACGACAAGATATCAACAGTACTGCCAGTATCCAGTCTGCCATCGGATGTTGAAGAGTCTTCGGAACTGTTGCAACTTGGGAATGTCTCGCTAATGCCCGGTCTGGTTGATGCCCACTGCCACATGCACTGCAGCGCGACCAGCGATGCCCAGCAGCTCGCATTCCAGGAGCGAGATGATATCCAACGTCTGACGATGCGCGCCGTAACTGCGATGCGTAAAGCCGTGCTCGCCGGCACTACTACAGTGCGGGACATCGGCTCGCGTAACGAGGTGGCGTTCCCGATCAAACGTGCCATAGCGGAGGGCGCTATCCCGGGACCGCGCCTGCTGGTAACCGGAACTCCCATCACCATCACTGCTGGACACTGCTGGTTTTTCGGAACCCAGGCCGACACCACTGAGGAGGTTGCCAAGGCGGTTCGCAACCAAGTTCGACAAGGCGCAGACGCGATCAAGATCATGGCGACCGGCGGTATGTTCACTCCCACTGCGAATCCTCGGCAGCCACAGTATTCAGCCGAAACCCTAGCCGTAGCCGTGCGCGAAGCTGCTCGATCCGGAATCACTGTCGCTGCTCACACCTTGTCGGCCGACGGAGTGAAGAACTGCGTCGAAGCCAATGTCCACAATCTGATCCACGCCCGATGGTTCTCACAAGACCCGTCTGAAGGTTTAGAGTTCGATATCGACACTGTGAAACGAATGGCAGATCAAGGGCAATGGGTAGATCCCACCATCGGCCATGGGATGCTCGGGGAAGAGGCTGCAGCACGAGGCGAAGCGCCACCTCGCACTGCACACTGGTCGGTCGCCGCATCCAACGTCAGCGATCAAGATCATTATGATGCCCTGATCACGATGCACGATGCAGGAGTGCACTTCATAAACGGCTTAGACATGGGCATGGCACACGGCACGCACGATCGCTCGGCTGCCAACGCATGGTCGTTTGTCGAAAACTTGGGATGGGACACTTGGAGCGCGTTGCGAATGGCAACAATCGACACTGCCGAATCCTTGAACATAGCCGACGAGGTAGGATCGATCACCCCCGGCAAAATCGCCGACCTAGCCGCGTTCAACGGCAACCCGGCAATCAACATCCGCGACATGGACCGTGCATCCACAGTGATCCAGCGCGGCAAGGTGATGAAACTGCGGGATGTTGCGTTGGTTTGAGGTGGGGGTTGAGGGTTTGGAATCATTTGGTGGTGGGAATTGGCTAGCAGACATCATCTTCGCCTCTGCATCAGATTCTAACCAGGTGGTAATGTTGAAACCATGATGAACTTCGCTTCAGAGACTAACGCATCATTCAGAAATAGTTCGTATTCACATGAGCTTCTATTTAAGACCGAAACTCGGGCATAACTCACAGCCTGTGTTACAATATCTAAACATGCCAGCTATGTTTTGCGTATCAGTTGGCATTGATAGATTAATCTACGGCCCTCATCGAAAGGAGATCAGACTTGCGAGCGAAAGATAAAATCCGAATCATGAAATCAGTTGTCAATGAAACGGGAATCATGGAACTTCGTGGCGAACCAATTTTGAGTGGATCTGAGTACGAAACTCAGAATTGGACGAAAATTGGCCACGCGTTGAGCTTGTTGATTGAAGATGATATGATCGAAGGATATGATGATAGTGATGTCAAAAAATATTTGATCGAAATGATTAAGACTCGCCCATTCGATAAAGAACACACACTGTCTGAATTCCAATACCAAGAGTTAGATCATAACATCAAAGATTATACTAGCACACTTCCTTCGATCACGAGAATACTAGAACGACTGCATCCTCAATTTTTCGAAAGCCAAATACGACCCGACGACGGTGAATTTGCAGTTGAGTTAAATATAGCCTCTAACCGTTCAATCGATGAATCCAAAGCCAAATTCGTAGCTGTTTCAGATCTTTTCGGTAAATTTTTGACGCTGGATAAACAATTTGAAATAAAAGGTTTTGATAACGGCTCGAATTGGGTTGTGTTTGAAGCAATGGATGGATTGCATGTTGATTTTGCTATATCTGTCATTGTATGTGCAAAGGAGATTATCTCTGCAATTGCAGAACGTCCAGATAAAATATTGCAAATCATGGCTAGATTGATGCTTGAAAGTACCCAAGCCAAAAGTGATGATGAAGTAGACGCGGAGGAATTAGCAGAAAGAACTTGGGAACGTCACATTTCGTTGGTCAAAAAAGCGGCGATTGAAAAAATGATCTCAAAACTTAAAGAGCAATATCCTGATAAAGATACATTGTTAAATGAAGGCAAGGCAAAAGCGCATCACGCGGTCGATCTTATTGTACCATTACATAGTCAAGATGTGAAATTCCAAATACCTGAGATAGGTAATAGAACTAAATCAATTAACATTGAGATTAATGGGGACAACAATGTTGTGATTTTACCGACGATTGATCCTCTTGCGTTGCCTACTCCGAAAACTAGTGACTCTAATGACATCAAAGATGAAGATCAATAGAATGATACTAATGAATGAATAACCTTGATTTATAGTCACTCAATCGCGTATCCCCCGTGACCGAAGTCTAGCAATGAGTTCCGCCATGCTGCCGTCGCTTTTTGTGCTGTTGCAAGCACCGCAAAGCAGTTGCAGGTTGTCGATATGATCAGTTCCGCCCCTGTTCCTAGATACAACATGATCGATACTGAAGTTGCGGAACGGGAAGGCCACCAAGCATCCGTTGCATACACCTTCCTGTAGACCGAATAGTGTATGTTTGTGGGTTCTGTAATTGGGCAGTTTTCCTAAGTCGGTTCGTTTGGGGATATCAGTTCTATGGATGGATTGAATTCCGCCTAACAATCCCAAATCGTTGCGAGCACGTTGTTGAACAAGTCTTACTGCGAGTGGGGATAGATCGATACCGATCCATTGTCGCTCCAAACGCTCGGCCGCGATGCATGTTGTGGCGCAACCGCAAAACGGATCAAGGACAATATCACCCTCTTTTGAACTCGCCTTGATGATTCGTTCCAACAATGCCAGGGGCTTTTGAGTGGGGTAGCCAACACGTTCTTTTGATTGGGCAGCAACAGGTTTAACATCACCAACGATATCTTGAATCGGCGCACCGAGTGCAGATTCAAGATATCGTTTGTAGCTTGGCATTTTGCCGGCAGGTGGCCAGTAAATGAATCCTTGTTCATCTAGTACATCCAGACGTTCCTGCACTGTCATCAGCGCGTAGCCATAGGGATGCTGAAAATCAGGGTGCAAGGTACGATCTGGCGGGACTTCCCAATGTCTACCATTTCGAGCTGGATCGATGCCTCGCCATATCATGCCCGAACTTCCACCTCTAATCCCCGGCCCTGTGAGGTCCGACGAACGCCAACGTCCGCGTTCGTCTTCATATCGATAATATTGCTCAATGTAGTCTTGGTCATATGCTTGGAAAGTGCGATTCCACGTGTATCGGGAACTACGGGAATAGAAAAGCAAAGTGTCATGGATCGGCCCCCAACGGCGAGCACGACTATGTGCGGATGTTCTCCGCCAAATCACTTCGCTTCTAAAGTTATCTTGTCCGAACACGGTATCCATAAGCATCTTGAGATAGTGGCTCGCGTTTGGATCACAATGGAGATAGATGCTGCCCGTATGATTGAGTACTCTTTTCAACTCAATCATGCGTGATGACATCATTATGAGGTATGCCATCATGCTTTTGCCGTGAGCGGAACCAGCGGCCTTAATGACATCGTAAAGTGCCGGTTCTTGATCGGCGATGAGACCGTGTTCCTCATCTTTCACGTCGTCCCAAGTCCACGTGTCTTTGAACGCCGCACCAGCCGCCGTGCTTCCAATCGGAGCGGCATAGTTAGCATTCGAGTTGAAAGGCGGATCGAGATAAATCAGGTCCACGCTGTCGGAGTTCATACCACGCAACACATCTAGGTTGTCACCCTCAAATATCGTGCGGTTGGCGATTTGTTGTCTGCTTACGGTTTTCATTAATTGAGGCAGTATGAGATTTTTGAGTCACATATATCCTAACACACTACCCCAACGCTCCGTGCAAACGGGTGTCCAGCACGACTGAAATCATAGCCCGTCATTTCAATCATTCACATCACAGCTCAGACACAAAAAAGGGGCAACCAGTTAATTGGTTGCCCCTTTTGTTGATTCTGGATAGACCCAGAATCTTCAGCCACCATTACTCTTGGCTAGTGCTTCGATGATGCGGCCAGGCTTCATCGGGTGCTCCCGCAAACGGACGCCTACGGCATCGTTGATGGCGTTCGGGACAGCGCCTAGCGGAGGCGCGATCGGAACTTCGCCCACACCTCGCACGCCGAATGGGTGCATCGGATTCGCCACCTCGACGATGTGCGTCTCGATCATCGGCAGGTCTAGCGATGTCGGCATTCGGTAGTCCAAGAAGCTGAAGTTGGCCATCGAGCCGTCATCGTTCATGAAGTACTCTTCGTTGAGTGCCCAGCCGATGCCTTGTGCGGCGCCACCTTGCATCTGGTTTTCGACGTATGCCGGATGAATCGCCTTGCCGGCATCTTGGAACACGCTGTAACGCACCACGTCAGTCTTGCCAGTATCGGGGTCGATTTCAAGATCGCAGATGTGCAACCCGAACGCGTTTCCAGCCGCCGACAGGTTCACCGATGATGTGGTGGAAATTGGACCTCCAGTATCGCCCAAGCGTCCTGCAAGGTCCTTGAAGCCCAAGTTGAGCTCAGGGTCTGATTTGCTGCTGAAGACACCGTCGGAGAAATCGACATCATCGACATCGATTCCCCACAGCATGGAAGCTCGCTCGCGCATGATGTCGACCATCTTGGTGGCCGCTTCCCATGCCGCGTATCCGGTGGCGTAGGTTACCCGACTCCCACCAGTGGTGCCGGTGTAGCCAATTTCGTCGGTGCTCGGGATACTCGGATGAACGTCGTGGGCATCGAGACCCAACACTTCAGCCGCCTGCATCGCAATCGATGCGCGCGAACCGCCGATGTCTTGTGAACCTTCGTTCATGGCAACGGTACCGTCGTCTTGAAGCATCAAGTCAACTGTGGACTTGCCACCGCCGTTCATCCAGAAGCCAACTGCAACGCCACGGCCGCGCTTTGTGCCCGGTGCTGGGTCGCCCAGTTCCGAGTTCCAATGATCAGAGTCGCGTGCCTGCTCGAGCATCTCGACCAAGCCGATGCGGTTGAACATCACGCCGTTGCCGTTGCGCGTACCTTCTTTGGACGCGTTGTCGAGGCGGAACTGGATCTTGTCCCAACCCATGGTGTCGCAAATCTCATCTACAACGGTTTCGATTGCGAAACATACCTGAGGTGATCCCGGAGCTCGGTAAGCCGCAGATTTGGGCTTGTTGACTACCACGTCGTATGCATCGATGCGGGAGTTGGGGACGTCGTATGCCGCCCGGAAGCAGTTGATGCCGGCGGTAAACGCAGAGCCAGGGTAGGCTCCCGCTTCGTACTTTAGTTGTCCATCGAAGGCGTGGATCTTGCCATCTTTAGTGACGCCCATCTTGACACGAACCTTGCCGCCGGGCGCCGGACCGCTGGCCATGAAGATCGCTGGACGGTCCATAACCATCTTGACGGGGCGACCGTTGGATTTCTTGGAAAGTATTGCGGCAACCGGAGCCAGATAGGTCTTTGTCTTGCCTCCGAAACCTCCGCCGATCTCGACAGACTTTGCTGTCACTTGCGAATCGTGGAGTCCGACCAGTGCCGCGGTCTGCTCACGAACCGCGAACATCCCTTGTGTGCTTTCCCAGACGTTGACGTGTCCGCTTTCGTCCCAAACTGCAGTGGCGTTGTGCGGCTCGATGTAGCCTTGGTGCACCATCTCAAGAGATACTTCACGCTCAACCACCAAGTCGCACTCGCCAAATGCGCCGTCTGGATCTCCGAACTCGTGACGGACAGCAGTCGCGATATTAGTGTTTGGCACTCGCTCACCGAAGTGATTGCCGACCAGGTCTTCAAGCAAGATCGACGCACCTTCGGCCGTCGCTTCGTCAACATCGCGGACCGGAGGCAGGGCCTCGTATTCTATTTTGATGTGGCGTACTGCTTCGCTGGCGGTGTTGCGGTCTACTGCAGCAACGGCGGCTACGACGTGTCCCTGGTATAGAACCTTGTCAGAAGCCATCACATTGTCTTGAGTTCGCTTCAGGTTCAGTACTTCTTCGCCAGTTTCGACTTCCATATCGGCGGCGGTCGGGAAGTCTTTATGAGTGGCTACTGCGAATACGCCGGGCATGGCTTCAGCTACTGAAGTGTCGATGCTGATGATCCGGGCATGAACTTGGTTCGTCCGGAGCACATCGCCCCAGATGAGTCCCGGCAACTTCACATCGGCGCCGTATACCGCGCGGCCGGTAACCTTGTCCAACCCGTCATGGCGAATCGGTCGGGTTCCAACTACTGAAAAGTTTTTCTTCTGCTCGAAGGTGGCTACCATTCAGATGGTCCTCCTGCTTTCTAACGCCAAACTCACCCTGCAGGGTGTGCCGACTATTTTGATATATCGAGTGGTCGTCGTTCCGGATTGGGTTGCGAAAACCGGCAATTGTAGAAACAGCGAACAACTGAATGTTAATGCAAATCTGACAACTTCAACTTGAAATTCGGAACCATCGTAAATCGCTGATGAGAATCAGCGTTTGCTCATCTCGATGTGGCAGACGCAAAAACCTTGCCCTAAGGAGAAGATATGGCTAGAACATGAAAAGCTAGTCCGTCACTCATCCCTAATCTGGTCCTGCGCCTCTAACTCACGGATTCGCGCCTCGGCGGCCAAGCGCGCCTGACGTTCGGCATCGACACGTGCCTCGGCATCAAAACGTTTCCGTCGCTCAGCCAAACGCCCGTCACGTTCACCCTCGGCGCGTGAATGCTCTCTATCGGCGCGGGCTTCGGCTATCTCCGCCCGCACATGCTCTCGGTCGGCGCGTTCCCGCTCGGTTCGGAGAGAAGCGATCGGACGGTTCGTCGCCGGATCGTAGAACACCAGCTTGTGATGCTCCCAACGAAGGTAGACGTTCAGCACCGGGCTGTACCCCTGAAGACTGCCATCGTCAAGCTCTGCAATCTCTATCGGAACGTATACACCGTCCACCAGACGGTCCCCGCCCAACGGAGAACCGTGATATTCGCCCGTCTCGTCGAAACGCCAATACTCCTTGATCCCGAGACGCGCATAATCAGCCGGCTTGTCCCGGACGTCGATGCGTCCGGTGCTTCTCGACGCCACCTCCAGCACGAAGTCCGGCGGCTTGCCCTGCTCTGAAACCACATACGCGTTGCGCTCGCGATACGCTTCGGGGTCCACGTCGAAAGCCACGATCATGTCGGGAAAACGCAATCCCGACATGCTGCCGGTGACGATCGGGCTCATGTATCGCTCGCCAGCGACCAGGGTCGTATCGTGGTTTCCGAGATGCTCTGCGAGATAGTGTGCGGCGCCGGTGATCGTCAAATGGTCGAAGAGTGTCATCTTGTCTTCACGGTCTTCCGGAGGGTCCGGGAAAACGAAGTCGTCCGGAACCTGGGGAGGCCTGGGCAATGTGAATTGAGTGGTCATTGTTCACCTGACAGTTGGCCCGAGGGTGAGGCAGTATCTCGTCAGATACGCAACTCGGTTTCTGCTACAAGGCATTGTTTATAAAAATGGTAACATGCCGCATTTGCTTCATGACAGTTCAGCCACGGCACCTGCCGGTACTCCCAGATCTTTCCGAATCGCCGCGGATATACGGTTCAAGCGACGGTCATTGAGATCATCTTCTTGCATGGTGTCGGTGATTATCGCCGCGCTGATGCGGTGATCGGGGTCTCCCCAGGCGATAGAGGTGCCCATACCGCCATGCCCGAATGAACTTGAACCAGATGCCGCGCCGGTACGGTTGGGTTGGTTACCGAATCGCCACACGCCTTGGCATACGTCAGCTTTCATCATGTCTTCAATGTTGTATGCAGACGCATGGATTGCGTAAACGTTGGTAGCAGCAGTCTCGGAGAGCCAAACCTCACCCTTGGGCGTCATGCCGCCATTGCAGACTATGGAGTATAGCTTAGCCAAATCGCTGGCCGTGGTGATGCAGGTGGCACCAGGAGAAAGGACTTGGTTTTCCAGCAACCAGTCCATCTTCCGAGGCATGTCAGGGTCGAAATACCCTTCAGATACACGTAACGGTTTTACCCGTCGAAGAACATCATCATCGTCAAAGTCGACTGTGAAGTGGGCATCGGCGAGCTTCAACGGCGATGCCACCTCGCGTTCAAACAGGTCGGTGAAGTTCAATCCGGTTGCTCTGCTGGCGGTCTCGGCTACCAGAACGCCGAATGTTATGGCGTGATAATGGACCACTTTGCCAGGTTCGTAGTCCAATGGCATCGAAGCTAGGATATCGCTCATTCGTCCCCAATCGCCCCAATCTACATCTCCGCGTCCGAAATCAAGCGGCAGTCCGGCCGTGTGTGTCAATACGTGGCGCAGAGTCACACTGGTTTTCCCTCGTTGCGCGAACTCCGGCCAATAGTTTGCGATTGGCGCATCGATCTCAAGGGTTCCCGCATCAAGAAGACGCCAGATTACAGCTGCAGCCATCGCTTTTCCAGAAGAGAAAGCGCGAAGCAGCGGTTCTGGCATTGGAGTAACGCCTGATCCGATGGATGAACTTAGATATTTGACCATCTCTTCGCCGTCGCGGAATACTGAGACCGATGCGGTTTCGTGTAACCCAAATTCAAGCTGGTGTTGGAGCTCCGCGAAAAGCTCAGGCATTTCTACCGCTGATATTTCAAGTGGCTCTGGTTCCGGCTCAGAGGCGCGGACTTCAACAACGTCGTCTAGATCATCAGGTGCATAGACCGTTTTTGCCATGTCTTCAGACGGCGCGTCTTCAAACGTGGTTGTGGTTTCGGTGGATCGATGAGCAGGCAGTTCTTGAGGATCGAGCTGACGGTCGAAAAAAGTTGCAGCTTCGGCGGCGATCTCCTCAGCTATGCTGCCAAGCTCTTCCTCATCGATTTCGTCGATTAGCGCTGTATGACTAGGCATCGATGGTTCATTTTGATCAAGCGCCTCGCGATATTGTGAGATTTGATGCTCCAGCAGGTCAAGTGTGACGCGAATGTCGGCGATGCTGACAGTTGATGACGATGCCGACTGTAGAGTATTCGATGCCGTTTTCAGAGCATCGTTATCCTCTACTGGAACTGATTGATCTTCACCTTCTCGTTGAACCATGATCGTGATCTGTTGTTTGAACTATGAAACCTCTGAATAATACCGTTGAATCCGTAGGGGCGGTTCGCGAACCGTCCCTAATTGATCAGAGGTTTCCTTAGGATGCTAAGGATTCTCGACGATTTTCGGGATGGTATGTTCTCAAGGGTAGAAGGTGCGGGCTATTTTGTGGCTGCTTTATGGAAGTTGAAGGTGGCTTGCAGCTTGTTCATGCCATCCATCCAATTCGCTTGAGTTTCATGCGACCAGGTGGGGTCGAAATCGGGATATTTGTCTAGCACCTTGAATGCTAATTCTTTCATGGCGACAGTGGCGGCATCGGAGACATTGGGAATATCGGTTGCGGTTTCGGGTTGGTCTTGTGACGATGTTGTACGCTGGGCAACCTTGCTTGAGCGGGAGTTCGATCGCGATCTGGCGCCAGATTTACGGTTTGATTTCAGATACGGTGAGAGTGGTATTCCGGCATGTGTTGCCGCATGGATGAAGAAGGTCTCACACTTGATGAGCATCGACTCCGTGCATCCGAACTCGCGCATCGCCTCCCTGAACTGCGCCTTGGTGGCGCGCTCCAAGTCGAGCCTGAAGACTGGGATGTAGTAGCTTCTGAGGATTTGTTCAAGGACTTGGTGGTGTTGTTCTCCATCGGTTCTGGAAAGGAGTTTGAGCGCATCGCTAGGGCGACCTTCGGTATCGATGAGCTCTAGCGACCGTAAGGCGCTGTTTATCTGAGAAGTTGCGGTTCCAGAAAATTTGGAATCGAATACGGAACGGTCTATCCTGTCAGGCATACTGAGAGAAAGAGATTCCAGAAAAGTTCGGAATGTCCGATATGCGACGTATGGTGGATTGGATCTGGTCTCTGCAACCATGATTTCAAACTGGGATCCGGCTTGATTGCTCTGTTGACGTGAGTATACGGCAGCTGTTTTCCAAATGCAACCGTGCAAATGGAATCTGGGAAACGGATTTCGGACATCAAGGGGACAGTTTCTTTGTTTGCAAGTAGCTTGAAGGCAAAATAAGAGATGACACAACATTCAATGCAGTCTACAGCTCAATCAGGCAGGTGATTTGAGATGCGAATCTCGATTGAAAACATACTTCCAGACCCTAACCGTCCAGTGTACGACAAGACCCATCGGGCGTGGGTTCGTCGACGCCGTCAGCGGCGGATGCCGGTAGTCCTCGCCGAACACGGAAAATTCTATCTGCTATGCGGACAGAACACTATCGACGCAGCTCTAAGAGCGGGCGAAGACCTTGTGGAATGTGTTGTACGTCAGGGAATCTCCGATGAAGAACGGGACGAACTTCGCCTTGCCGACGAATACTTTTCATCCTTGCTGCCACCGATCAAGATGGCCGAATCATTCATCCGGCACCGGGATAAGCATCACGTGACGCAACAAGAGCTTTCCCGCCGCACTGGAATCACTGCCGGCACTGTGCACCATTACGAGAGCATCAAAAAGACGTTGTCGCCTAATTTGCAGGTGTACGTAGACCGTGGCGAGCTGACCTTTAAGGAGGCGCGTTGCATCGCCGATATCTACAGTCATCAACGCCAAGAAGAGTTGGCGCAACCATTCATTGACGAGCGTTTGAGCAGCGTTCACGTTGAAGAACTGATCGCTAAGGCTAAGTCGAACCCACAAACCTCATCTGCAGAGTTGATCGCCGAATTGGTCGGCGACCATTCGGAGGCAGAGCAGGTCGACATCAAAGAGCCGGCGATGGGAGTGATCAAAGAGCCGCAATTATCGACGAACGGACACTTCACTGTTCAGATGGGGCGTACGAACGGCGGTTATGACGACGAATTTGAGGGTATTCAGAAAGATGCATTCATGTTGGCAGGCAGCTTGGAGAAACTGGCCAGCGCAGACATCCCCGAGTACCGTCGCCTCAGGCTGATCAGCACGTTGAAGATCCTGTCAAGCCGTCTCAACATCGCCCTTGACCATTTGAATCGCTACAACTCACCCGGCCTGACATCGACGGGGTCTAGCAGTAGCCAAACCCGAGTCTCCCGAGCTGTCAAAGTGCGGTGAAGCAGTGTATGCGCGGCGATTTTCATATCGTTGGGTGGTATCAGTTCAGGATTTCTTCTTCAATGCTTCGTGCTTATTGGTGGAGGCGTCGGGAGATCATCGCAATCATCTACGTCACAGCTCATTTAACCGCACCGGCATGGTATAGCATTGCTTCAATCGCTAGTCGGATTGAACTGATCGATTGTTCGGTGCGACCCCGCTAGATAGTCGCTTACCCAGATATCAGCAAACACCTAGGTGATGCCGAAAGATGCTTGATAGATTTCACGTCCCAGAAGATGAAGCCGTCCGCATAATGCCGGATCGGATGCGCGAAGCCACGGACACTATATTCCGCAAAATGGGATTGTCCGATTCAGATGCCGCGCTTTCAACCGACGTGTTGATGTACGCCGATCTAAACGGTGTCGATACGCACGGCGTCTCCAACATGTTGCGGATGTATGTGCAGGGCTATCAAGCCGGCAACATCAACCCGAATCCTGCAATGCAGGTGATCCGCGAGAGCAACGTCACCGCGTCTTTTGATGGCGATGGTGGTCTAGGCCTGCATCAAGCGCCCAGGGTCATGGACATCGTGATCGAGAAAGCTCGAGAGCACGGCATGGCCGCGGCGACGCTGATGAATTCCGGGCACCTCGGTGCTGCCGGATACCATGCCGTGCGCGCCATAGACCACGACATGATCGGCGTTTGCATGACTGGTGGCGGCGGCTTCGCGATGCTGCCTACATTCGGAGCAGAACCGCGCTTCGGCACCAATCCCTTGGCGTGGGCCGTCCCGGCGAGGTCGCAACCGTACTTCATCTTCGACGCGGCGACCACACAGGTGGCGGGCAACAAGATCCGACTTTTGCAGCGGATGAACGCCCCGATACTGCCAGGATGGCTGGCGCGCGATGATGGAAGCCCCATCATGGAAGAAGAACCCGTGCCAGATGAGGATATCCGCGGCGAAAGTCGGCATTGGTACATGTTGCCATTTGGCGGCACCCGAGAGAATGGATCGCACAAGGGCTACGCTCTCGCATGCATCGTCGACATTATGACCAGCACCCTTTCTGGCAATGGTCCCGGCTTTATCACCAACAGCGGTGGACACTTCTTCTCCGCATATCGCATCGACGCATTCACCGACCCGGACAAGTTCAAAGACGACATGGATGCTTTCTTGGACGGTTTAGCTGAGACGCCGCCGGCACCGGGACACGATCGCGTGGTATACCCCGGCCTGATCGAAAGCGAGGAGCGCGCTGACCGCTCGGAGAACGGCATCCCTTATCATCCCGAAGTGCTGGAGTGGTTCGATTCCATAAGTGCTGAACTGGAACTGGACTTGCAGCTGCCATAGCACGCAAACAACAATGGTCAGCAACAACGCATCGAACGCCCGTATCCATGAGTTGCCGTCAGTAGTGGAGCTGACGCAACATCTGATCAGATTCGATACCTCCAATCCTCCAGGGCAGGAACGCGAATGTGCTCTTTGGATTAAGTCGCTTCTCGACGAGCACCAGATCGATAGCCAACTATTTGCGCCGCCAGGTATGCCCGAGCGTTGCAGCTTGGTGGCTCGGTTGCCCGGACGTGGGGACGCGCCGCCGCTGTTGCTGCAAGGGCACATCGACGTGGTTAGCGTCCACGGTCAACGTTGGAAGCTGAACCCCTTCGGAGGTGAGATCGAAGACGATTGTGTTTGGGGTCGCGGCGCGGTAGATATGAAGGGCGGCGTAGCGATGATGCTTCACACGCTTCTGCGTGCACGCTACGCCGAGGTGCCGCCGCCCGGCGACATCATCTTAGCCGCGTTGGCAGACGAAGAGCTCGGTGGGCGAAACGGAGCAGGTTTCCTCGTGCAACAGCACCCCCATCTATTCGATGGTGTGGAGCACGCGTTTGGCGAAATCGGCGGCTTTACCGTGTACATGCGCGGCAAACGCTTCTATCCGATCATGGTTGCCGAAAAACATATCTGCCGTATCCGAGTGTCTTTCTTGGGCGAAGGCGGCCACGGCTCTCAGATTCATCGCAACACCGCGATGGGACGTGCAGCACGTGCATTGCGTCGGATGGAGCGTAGACACCCGCCATTCAAGATCGTAGATGCCACGCGCGCCATGCTGGAGGGCATGATCGAAGAACTGTCGCGCACCGAGGCGATGGCGTTGCGCATGGCGATGAACCCTAGAACTACGGGCGTGGCATTGGGCATGATGGGATCAGAAGTCGGCAATATGCTGGAACCGATGCTTAGAGACACTATCAATCCGACGATTATCGAGGGCGGAGTACAACAGAACGCAGTGCCATCCGAAGTCCAGATCCTTCTCGACTGCCGATTGTTGCCAGGTTCCAATCAGTCAGACATCGTTCGTGAAGTCTTGGCTTTGGTCGGAGAGAACGCCGAGATCCAAGTAGAGCGATATGAAGACGGACCGGGTACTGTGGACATGTCGTTGATGCCATATCTATCGAATCTGTTGGAGAGCGCCGATCCCGGTTCCAAGGCGATCCCGTTCATGGTTGCTGGCGGCACAGACGCCAAATGGTTCCATAAACTCGGAATCGATACGTATGGTTTCACACCGATGTTGCTGACCGACGATATCAACTTCATGTCGCTCTTCCACGGACCGAATGAGCGTGTCCCGATAGATGCTCTGAACTTCGGCGCAACACTGATGTACGATGCAGTCACGGGTTATCGGGGATGACCTAGGAAAACCTCTGCACAACTCTTTGTTCTAATGAAATTAGCAGGAACGGTTCGAGAACCGTCCCTTGTCTGAACTGTGATGAGAATGACCCCTTCCCACCACGTATGCGAGGGTGAGGACGGTGAGGATGGGCATCATTCTCATCATTTCAATCATTCCCATCACAGTTCAGACAACACCACACTTCAGAAGATTATGGTGGAGCTGAGGGGATTCGAACCCCTGACCTCATCAATGCCATTGACGCGCTCTCCCAACTGAGCTACAGCCCCACGGAAACATACCTGCTAAAGTTTAATTCTAATCGGGAAACGGATTGGCTGAAGTCGGATCTGAAAATCACCGCGCATAGGGCTCAAAAACTGCTCTTCGTGCGGCGCAATGCTTCGTTCCAGCCGGCAAGCAGACTGATGCGTTCCGATTCTGTCATCTCAGGCTCATAGCGTCTGGCGCAGCGCCATAGCGATGCCAGATCGCGGTCTGATCGCCATACGCTAGCCGCGCGTCCGGCCAGAAATGCCGCTCCCAATGCCGTCGTCTCAGCGATCGACGATACCTCTATCGGACGATCCAGCAGGTCCGCCTGGAACTGCATCAGAAACGCATTGCGCGTCTGGCCGCCATCGACACGCAAGACGCGCTCACGTCGATTGCCGCGTCTCGGAAGTCGCAACTGCGAATCCATGATGTCGACCACTTCCTTTATCTGATACGCAGTCGACTCCAACGCGGCACGGATGATGTGGTCTTTCGTCGTGCCGCGACTGATGCCGGTTATCGATGCTCTTGCGTGCGGGTCCCAATGCGGCGAGCCCAGACCCGAGAATGCCGGCACCAAGTAGATGCCGTCGTTGTTGCCCAGCAGCACCGCAATGTCGGACGACTCTCTCGCATCGTTGATGATGCCGAGGCCGTCCCGCAGCCACTGCATGGTAGAGCCGGTGTTGAATATCGACGCCTCTAGAGCATACGTTTTCTGGGCGCCGGCCTGCCATCCCAGCGTGTAGAGCAGACCTCCCGATGCCGCCTCTAGATCCTCGGCATTCAGTTGCCCTTCCGTTGCGGCATCGGTGAACAAGGCATGGGCAGCGTTGCCGCTGTTCGCCAGCAGAAACGCTCCGGTGCCATAAGTGCACTTCATATCGCCACGCACAAAGCAGGCCTGACCATATAGCGCGGCGTGTTGATCGCCTGCGACGCCGGTTATCGGTATCTCGCGTCCGAAAATCGAGTTATGCGTAACGCCAAATGAACTCGCCGATGGCAAAGGCAAAGGCAAAGACGCCTCCGGGATATCGAAAATCTCCAGCAGGTCCGGATCCCAAGTCAGATCATGGATATTCAGTAGCATAGTGCGCGACGCATTAGTCACATCGGTGAGATGCGGCACTTCATCCGGCGGAGTCGCGCCAGTGCCACGCGCCAGTTGATCGATGAGCCAAGAATCGACGGTGCCAAAGCAGACATCGCCATTTTCAGCACGACCTTGCAGATGCGGTATCGGCAGATGGTCCAGCATCCAACGCATCTTGGTAGCCGAGAAGTAGGGATCAACTATCAAGCCAGTGCGCGCCCAGATATCGTCGGCCTTACCGGCATCGCTCAGCGAATTGCACAGCTCAGCCGTGCGATGATCTTGCCACACGATCGCGTTCGCCAGCGGACGTCCCGTCTGTCGATCCCAGATTACGGTAGTCTCGCGCTGATTGGTGATGCCCAGAGCGGCGATGTTTGATGCTTCGACGCCAGCATCGGAGATTGCCATCTGCGCCGTCCCGATCGCGGCTTCTGCGATCTCTATCGGATCATGCTCCACCCATCCGGCCTGCGGGAAAATCTGCCGCAGTTCACGTTGTGAAGAGCCTAGAATCTGCGCCGATTCGTCGAAAACTATCGCACGCGTAGAGGTCGTGCCCTGATCGATAGCCAATATCAGCGAGCCGGATGACATTTTGCTAAGCGAAGAGCGGGTTGGAAGAGCCGAATGCATCTATCGCCGTGCCGGTGACTGCCGATGCCTGCGATGTCGACAAAAATACGGCAACGTTCGCGATCTCTTCCGGCAGTATCAGATTCGGCTGATCGACACGCCCTCTACTCCCGAAGGCTTCGCGGTATCCCTCTGTGTCGGTACCGCCAGGGCAGATGCAGTTCACGCTGATGCCATGATCATGCAACTCAGCCGCGAGCGTCTGCGTGAGACTGATGAGTGCCGATTTGGTGACGCGATACGCGCTGCGTCCCCTCGCGCCAGTACGTCCGCCGATGCTGGAGATGTTGATGATCGTGCCGCCGCCCTGCTCAATCATGCCCGGTATGACCGCTTTGGTGAGCATCGCTGCGGCGTTCAGATTGACCTCGATGACATCGTACCAAGTATCAGCATCAAGGTCTACGAGGTCGATGCGCGGGTGAATGATGGCGGCATTGTTCACCAAGATGTCAATGCGACCAAACTCGGACATCACCGCAGGGGCGACCGCGGCGACCTGCGCACGATCTGAGAAGTCAGACTCGTACACCAGAGCTTCGGCACCGATTTCCCTTACCTTTGTAGCAGTAGCTTCCAGTTCAGACCGAGTACGTCCAGTTACGGCTACATTGATGCCTCGTGCGGCAAACGCATACGCACAGGCGCGCCCGATTCCCTTCGATCCTCCGGTTACTAAGGCGACTTTGCCTTGCAACTCGCCGCTCATCTCTGCACACGTCCACTCACGTTGCCCGCGGCTACACCCATCACTTCGCTGACGGACACCAAGTTAAAGTCGCCATGGAAGGTGTGCGCCAATGCCGATGCCGCCGCCGCGAAGTCGAGCGTCTGCTGCGAACTCCAACCGTCTTGGAGGTTGCCGTAGATTATGCCCGCTGAGAAGGCATCGCCTCCTCCGACGCGATCGACGATGCGAACCGAGTACTTCGGCGCCATCAAAATCTCGCCATCCTTGTAGTAGATAGCCGACCAATCGTTGTCATCCGCCGACTGTGATTCGCGCAGCGTGATGCCGACCTGCTGGAAATCGAACTCTTCCACAAGCCTGCTGACTACCGGCTCGTACGCCGTAGCATCGATCTCTCCGCTCGTCACATCCACTCCCTCGGGAGCTACTCCCAACGACATCTCTGCATCTTCTTCATTCCCGATCGCCACATCCACATGCTTCATCATCGGTCGCATCACCGCCTGCGCTTCGGCCGGCGTCCACAAGTTCTTGCGGTAGTTCATATCGGCCGACACGGTGAGTCCCATCGACTTCGCGATCGATGCCGCTTCATCGCACGCCTTCGCCGCCGATTCGGAGATGGCGGGTGTGATGCCGGTGAAATGGAACCAATCCTTGCCATCGAAGATGCGCTCCCAATCGATCTCGCCAGGACCAAGTTCAGCAATCGAAGAAGCCGCACGGTCGTAAATCACCTTCGACGCACGCATCGCCGCACCGTTCTCGAGGTAGTAGGTGCCTAATCGCTTGCCTTGACGCACAACTTCAGAAGTGTCTACGCCCCATTGTCGCACATAGTTGATGCAGGCTTGCCCGATGTCGTTGTCCGGCACCGCCGTCACGTAGACCGAATCGATTCCGAAGTTCGCCAAAGATACTGCGACGTTGCATTCGCCTCCGCCGTAGGTAACCTCGAACTCGCGCGCCTGCGTGAATCGCTCTCGCCGCATCGTGGCTAAACGCAACATGATCTCGCCAAACGTGACGACTGATGGCATGGATAGTGACTCCTTGTTGAGAATGTTTGGTGTCTAACTAGTAAAAGCTAGCATCTTCCTCGCTGTCAGCATCATCGCTGGAACTGGATGCTACACTGGCGAGTTCGGCATCGACCGCGCTCTTTAGCAGCCTGACATCGGATGCTATAGGGAACCACGTCATTCCCTGCTCGATGCGCCGCGAAGCTTCGTTGCCATCGATGCAGTGGATACCGGTCGCCACGCCGTGCTTCTTGCCCGCCGCAACTACCGTCTCCACCGCCTTGACATGGTCAGGATGTCGATTGTCCAATCCTGTCGGCACCCCTAGAGAACTGGCTAGATCGTTTGGACCGACAAAACAGACGTCAAGGTCAGGCACCTGCATGATCTGATCGATGCGGTCCACCGCGCGCCAATCCTCGATCATGCAGATCACCATCATGAGTTCGTTTGCCTTCGTATAGTAGTCGCTGCCGTAGACGAGCTGCCCGCGTGTAGAGCCGATGCCGCGCAATCCGCGCGGGCGATACTTGGCAGCCGAAACCGCTAGCTCCGCTTCCTCTTCATCTTTGACATCTGGCACCACAATGCCGGTAAAGCCGATGTCGAGGACCCGTTTCACCCAGATGGGGTCGTTGTTGGGGATCCTCGCAAAGATCGGTTTGCCGGAGCCGTTGCCAGCACGCAGACAGTGCACAGCAGTGGAAACATCGATCGGGTTGTGCTCAAAATCTAGCGTCACCCAATCAAGATCGGTAGTATGCAGAAGCGTCTCGATGACGGTGGGATCGCCGCTGGCAGACCATGTCCCGAGCGACGGCAGGTTTTGAGCGAGTTTCGCCTTTACCGGATTGATGTCCATTTTGTTGCCCTGACTCGCTTGTTGTGGATTCCAAGATGGTATGCGAAATTGAGATTAACACAACCCGTGGCATCATCTCGCTGCGCAAGCGATAGACTCGATGAAGTCGGTTGATCAAATGAATTCGGGGGACTTAAGGAAATGGCACGGTATTCCAAGCTTGCGGTACTGAACGCGATGCATGAAATCGGCGTGGTGCCGGTCTTTTACAACGGCGATGTCGAACGCGCGAAAAACATCGCTCGCGCCTGCGTAGCTGGCGGGATTCGGGTGTTGGAATTCACCAACCGTGGCGATCACGCGTGGGAAGTATTTTCTACACTGGACAGGTTCTGCGCCGAAGAACTGCCAGATGCCATACTAGGCGCCGGGTCCGTGCTCGATGCGGGTACGGCGTCGATCTATATCAGCAACGGCGCCAGCTTCGTCGTCGGCCCGGTCACCAACCCCGATATCGCCAAAGTGTGCAACCGTCGCAAAATCCCATACATCCCCGGTTGCGGCACCGCATCCGAGATATCCGCCGCCGAAGAACTTGGCGCCGACATCGTAAAGATCTTCCCCGGCTCAGCCGTCGGCGGACCCGGCTTCGTCAAAGACGTTCTAGCACCCATGCCATGGTCATCGATAATGCCGACTGGCGGAGTAGATATCACCGAAGCATCATTACGACCTTGGTTCGATGCCGGCGTGTGTGCCGTGGGGATGGGCTCCCGGTTAGTCTCCAGCGATGTAGTAGCGAACGCGGATTGGGACACCCTTGAGCAACGAAGCCGCGATGTAGTGGCGCTGATACGCGAGATACGCGGACTCTAGCCGCGAAGCGTACAATTTGACACTGTGAATCGATCGCTTCGACGCGATGGTGTCAAGCGACTATACATGCAGATCGATATACGTACAAAATCCCGTTGATCTTGCACACATCGTGATCAGAAGTTGCCGAAATCGAACATGTAATCCATGTCGATGGACTGGGCGAGAAGGATATCGATCAGATGATGGTTTCTGAATAGCTGGTGCCGTCCCGATTTTACGCGTTCCAGCATTCCCGCATTGGCGAGGGCTTCTAACCGCGCCCGCGCCGTTGCCCGAGTAACGCCTTCGACTTCCTGCACCATCCTGGTAGTGGTGTAAGGTCGCGTGAATAGCAGGTCCATCAGACGCTCCGATGATGCGATCGGCGCATCTGCTCGAGCACGATCTGCGAACTCTTTGCGGAGCTCGCGGATTCTCACCAAATCGTCGCGGCCTTGTTCGGCCACTTCCGTGATGCCGGCGAGGATGTAGCGGATCCAAGCTTCCCACGCGCCACGCTCAGTCACCGCGCGCAGACCAGCGTAATACTCACGTCGATGACGCAGGAAAAATCGACTCAGGTACAGAACCGGCTGCTCGAGCAGCTTCTGCTGCATCAGATACAGAATGTTCAGGATCCGACCCGTGCGACCATTGCCGTCTGGAAACGGGTGGATCGCCTCGAACTGGTAATGCATGATAGCCATTTTGATGATGGGGTCCAACCTCGATTCGGTTTCATGTGCAAAGTGCTGAAGGTTGTCTAGCAGTCTGAACAGCGTCGTTTTACCATGCGGTGGCGTGTATGCCACGTACCGCAAGCGTGCATTGCCGATAAAGACAGACCCGTCTCGCACATCGATTGGATTGCCGAGGATCTGGCTGCAGATATCGATCAACAACTGAGTATCGAACTGCGAATTAGCCATTAGCCGATCGATGCCCATCGAGAGCGCGGGTTGATAGCGTGCCGCTTCTTTGGTCGCGTCAGATGCCCTTTCGTTACCGACAGCCAAGAATCTGAAAAGCTCATCGCTGGTAGTGTTGACGTTTTCGATCTCAGAACTGGCCTGGGCCTCGGTGATTGCGAAGGTGTCGATTAGCAGGCTGGGGTTTGGGACGCTCAGCGCCGTGCCGTTAAGGTTGGCAAGCGCACGACTAGCCAAGTTCAGAGCACGCATAACTCCGATCGTCTCGATCTCGGCATCAGGCGGCAGATGTGGCAGCGCGTTGTAGGGCACCCGAGGGTCGTAAGGGGTCATTCAACTTCGCTCGCTTGATAGACACGTACAAATCAACCCTCTATATTATACATATCACGCCCGACATGCTCAACCGTTGTACACATCATTCGCGATATGCACAAATCAAGGCTTGATTATGTACACGATGGAGTTTTGGTGCGTAGCCATCGCATACTAAGTATGCGATGTGCGCAATATCATGCCGTGATTTGCACACGTCTTGCCGTCCTACGCGCAAGCGGCTTGTAGCGCAAGATCGAAATCGATCACCCACGGGCCGTCAGTGCTGATGCGAACCGCCGCGCGAGTATCGGCTAGCAACTCGATCTCCCGCTCGCCATCCAATGCGATGGTGCCGCGGGTCGTCGAAATCTTCACCGTCTCGTCTGGCATCAACATTCGCCACTCAGCGATCGGCACATCTCGCACCATGCCGGGAGCGATAGGCGCCACGATCGAGGAGCTTGCCGATTCGTCTCCCTCCGGAAAGCGGATGTGCAACCCGCGCGGCTCATCGATTGCGATCAGAGCCAACCTGGCCCCGATCGATGCTATGCCAATGGTAGATGCCTCAGCACGAGTCAGAAACACTGAATGCAAAGTGCTCACATCCCACAGCGCGCGGGCCCCGACCATCGTCTGGCGCGACACTGCAGCATCGACCAGCGCAATGTCCCTAACATCGTCGTCGATCAAGACCTCGATCTTCTTGGAACGGCGGCAGACGTTTTGCTTGATATCAGGATTTCGAGCGATGGTGGCGGCTGCGATCCCGGCTAATGTACCCTCGATCTCACGCGGAAACACGTTGTTCGTACCCGTCGATATCGGTGCCATAGGCACATCGCCGCATCCTTTCGCCACGAGGCGATTGGTACCATCGCCGCCAAGGGTCAAGATACAATCAGCACCAGCATCACGCATCATCCGGGCAGCTACCGTAGAGTCGCGCTGATTGCCGGTTGGTGTTTGATCGATGAACTCCGATTGCATGATATCCCGAGTATCGTGCATTCCGCTCCGCGCCAACCCGGCCATATCCGGCATCACGATGACCTTCTTGACGCCATGTGATGCGAGCCCTGCGAAGACACGCCGAAGAATATTCGATTTCTCTTGATTTGAAATAACGCGTCCCTGCGCAACTAGCCTCCGAATATCTTTCCCCGCGGACGGGTTTGCGATTATCCCTACAGTAGACATCGTGGACATTCAAACCCCGCCGTTCTATCGGTCCGCAACCGCGGTCGATAGCAGTTCTGCCAAAAACAACGCCGGTCGATCCACCACATCTTCGATCTGCTGCTTGCACGATACGCCGGTAACCGCGAAACGAGTATCTGAACTGGCACTCCGCAGCGCAGGGAACAATCGGTCTTCTCCGACCTTTAGCGACACCTCGTAATGCTCTTTGGCGTATCCGAATGAACCGGCCATGCCGCAACATCCAGCATCTACAAGTTCGGCTCGGAAGTTTGGCGGTTGATTGAGCGCAGCGATGGCGTGCGTGGTGCCGATCAGTGCACGTTCATGGCAGTGGACATGCAACAGAATCTCTTCCGATCGATCGTTCCATCGGATCTGCTCTTCACCATCGTCGACCGAATCTACGAGCAGTTCTTGCAGCATTACCGATGCGTCTGCGACTGAGCGTGCCGACGCATCACCGTCAAGCAGGTCTGGATATTCGTCCTTCAAGGTCAAGATACAGCTGCTCTCACACCCAACTATCTTGATGCCATTATCAGCGTACGGAGCAAGTATTTCGACGTTTCGACGCGCGTTCTCGATTGCCTGATCGAGCAGTCCGGAAGATATCATCGGGCGTCCGCAACATTTACGTTCTGCCAGGAGCACTCGATACCCCAAGGCTTCAAGCAGCTTTACCGCTGCCTTGCCCGATTCGGGGTGGTTGAAGTTCATAAAGGTGTCGTGGAACAGCACGATATCTCCACGCGAGCCAGTGGTGTTAGGACTTCGGCGATTGAACCACTGTTCAAAGGTCTGACTAACTATTGAGGGTAATGTTCGCCGTCGATCGATGCCGAGGAATCTTTCAGAAGCCCATCTTGCCGGCGCCGAACGGTTCATCAGGTTCGCAATCGATGCCAAAGGACCCGGAGCGAGCGAATTCAGTCGGTGAATGTTAGCGACCAACCTAGATCGTAGCGGTACGGAGTGCGTTTGATAGTAGAGGTCCAGAAACTCGTACTTTATCTTCGCCATGTCTACATTTGACGGGCATTCAGATTTGCACGATTTGCACTCCAGGCAGAGGTCTAACACCTCGAACATCCGCTCTGATCGAATATCGTCGGTCGGCAATGCCCCAGACAATGCAGCGCGGAGCGCGTTCGCTCTGCCACGCGTAGAATGCTCCTCTTCGCGCGTCGCCATGTATGACGGACACATTGCACCGGCATTGAGTTTTCTGCAAGCGCCGACTCCGTTGCATCGCTCGATCGCGCCGGCGAAGCCGCCGTCGCTGCGCCAATCCAACTTGGTTTCTATAGATGTAGTCGAATACTCGTTGCCGTAGCGCAGATTTTCACGCATGTCCGGCGTATCGAAGACCTTGCCGGGATTCATGATGCCTTGCGGATCGAACAAGCCTTTGACTTCGCGGAAGTGTCCCACCAACTCAGCGCCAAACATCTTCTCAGCCCAAGCACCGCGCACTATCCCGTCGCCGTGCTCGCCGCTCAGCGACCCACCGAACTCCAATACCAAGTCTGATATCTCATCAGCTATCGCGTACATGCGGTCGATGCCATCAGATTTCTTCAGGTTCACTAACGGTCGGATATGCAGGCAACCCACGCTGGCGTGTCCGTAGTATCCGGCCTCGGTGCCGTGCCGTTTCACGATCGCGTCGAAATGCTCCACATACTCGGGCAATCTTTCCGGGGACACTGCGGTGTCTTCCACGAACGGCATCGGCTTGGTGTCGCCTTCAACGTTCATCATCAAACCCAGTCCGGCTTCACGCATCGCCCAGACCTGCCGTTGTTCAGCTGGTTCCAGCAGCAGCGTAACTGCGAAGGTGTTGGTGTTCCGGCGAATCGCGTCTTGGAACGCGTCCAGTTTCGAACGCACTTCGGCAACGTTCTCGCCTGTCATTTCCACTGCTAGGATGTCGGATGGTTCACCTTGCAAGAATCCGATGTTGCGGGAAAATCCGAGCGATTTGCGCGCCTGATCGATGATGATCTCGCCGATGTGTTCAACCGCGCTGACATCGTGCTCCAACGTCGCTACCGTGGCTTCCATAGCCGCGCGGAGCGTGTGGAAGTGAAGGACCGCCAAACCCTTCGACTTCGGTATGTCCCAAAGCTTGAGCCGGGCTTCCGTTACGGCCGCCAAAGTACCTTCAGACCCAACCATCACCTGAGTGAGGTCTATAATCGGTCGGTTGTCTGATGGAGAACCCGAGTAGACTCGGTCGATGTTGTAACCGCCGACGCGTCGGAGTATCTTGGGGAAGCGCAAGTCCACTTCTCCCGCAGCACGTTCTGCGATGCCGGGTACGCCGCGATAGATCTGCCCTTCCAAGCTGGATAGCCCCATTTTGCCTTCCAGCTGCGCTGCGTTCAGAGCCTCAAAACTCGCTCTAGAGCCGTCTGAGAGCACTACCGACATCTTTTGCACCTGATCTACCGTCTTGCCATAGACGATAGAGTGCGAACCGCAGGAGTTGTTGCCCATCGCACCGCCGATGTTGGCGCGTGAAGATGTGCTGGGGTCGGGAGTGAAGTACTTGCCGGTGTGTGCCACCTGACGATTGAGCTCATCGATGGTGATGCCAGGCTGCGTACGCACCCAACCTTCTTCGCTATTTATCTCGACCACATCATGCATGTATTTCGAGAAATCGACTACCACGCCGCGATTCACCGTCTGCCCTGAGAGTCCGGTGCCACCGCCTCGGGGAAGAACTGATACTCCAGCGCGATTGCAGGTTTCGATGATTGCGCTTACATCGTCGGTGTGGCGCGGCAACACCACGCCGAGTGGAGTCATCCTGTATATCGAGGCGTCGGTAGAGTACATCTGCCGCGCGTAGCGGTCGAAACGCACTTCACCATCGACTGCGCGGTTCAGTTCTTCAGCAACGTCAGCTGCGGTCTGATGCCTGATGCTTGACAAGTTGCAACCGCCTGCCTGTTCCTTTGATTTCTCACCTGCACAACATAAATTCTGCGATCATGGCGCATTACCGTGATGCCTGCCGTGTTCATGTTCCTCCGATTGCGGCAGGATGACAGAGGCGACGACGCTCAATATCAGCACCAGCAAGACAATCGCCAGCGCACCGAGCGTGATGGATATCGATACTTGATCTGAAGGCACACCCAGATCATGCACGAAGTTGTGGAACTGGTCGTGGAAACCCGTCTCTACGATGATTTTCACGCCGATGAAAGCCAGTATCGCTGCCAAACCGTACGAAAGATATCGGAAGAGATTCACCAGTCCTTCGAGCAGGAAAAACAGCGGTCGCATTCCAAGCACCGCCATCGCGTTGGATGACCAGATGATGAACTGATTTTCGCTAATGCCGATAACTGTCGGTATCGAGTCGATTGCGAACACCACGTCAGTCGATGCGAGCACCAGCACTACCAGCGCAAACGGAGTCGCCATCCGTATTCCGTTCTTGATCGTGAAGAAGTTATGACCATCGTACTCGTCGGAAACCGGGTATAACTTGCGGAATGCGCGGACTATGAGATTTTTCGAGGGGTCAACATCATCACCATGAGAGGCGACGATCTGATACGCGGTGTATATGAGCAGTGCGGCGAGGAGGTACAGCACCGGCTCAAACAGGTTGATGATGCTGACCGCGAAGAAGATGAACACCGCGCGCGCAATCAACGCTCCCACGATACCAAACAGCAACGCCCGCGATCTGAAGAGATCGGGCAATGCGAAGTAGTTGAAGATGACTAGGAATACGAACAGGTTGTCGATGCTAAGTGCACGCTCAGCTACGTAAGCAGTTGTGTACTCCACTCCAAGTTCGGTTCCGCCTTGAATGAACACCCAAACGCCGACTCCAGCCGCCATCAAAGTCCAAAAGATGGTCAGCAGCGTAGCTTCGCGCATCCCTACGTGATGTGCTTTCCCGCTGAGCAGCAGCAGGTCTATGATTAGCAGGATGACGACTGCAACGCTGAAGCCTGCCAACACAGGAAAGGTATCAAAAAATCCATCCACGATCAGTCTGCTCCTAGCTATCCGAAGCGTGTTTTGTCATTGGGCGTATAGACAGTTAGCGCGCGTAGCCTGTCGACGAAAGATGGTTCAGAAGATCGCGTCGATGGTGAATTGTTGCTCGCCTGCCGGGGCCTTTACGGTTACGTTCTCGCCAATTTTGCGTCCGATGATCGCTTTGCCAACCGGCGATATGTCGGAGATTTTGTTGCGCAACGGATTCGCTTCGTTGGCCGCCACTACTTGATAGTCGACTGTCATACCGCTGTCGGCTTTGGAGAGACGCACCCAAGAACCGATCAGCACGTGGTCGCTGGCTTTGCGTTCTGATTCATCGATGATCGTGGCGACTTTCAAGGTCGATTCAAGTCGGTTGATCTGCGCCTGCACCATCCCTTGGTTCTCGCGCGCGGCCTCTAAAGGGGAATTTTCTCGGACATCACCGCTAGCTGCGGCGCGTTCGATTTCACCAGCTAGCCGGACGGTCTCTAACTTAAGTTCTTCGAGCCGACCGACCATCTCGTCATAGCCTTGCTGGGTAATTTGCACTTCGCTGGTGCGACGTCGCACCATCGCGCTTTTTGCTGCGTTAAGGGTTGGTTTACGGACTCTGATATGCGGTGCGAGGCTTATCTCAATGTAACCCTTTTTCTTGACATAGTTGAGAAAGTCTTTGACTGCCGCCACTCGTTGCTTGTTGGCATCAGATGCGCTGGCCCCGAAAGTCTCGGAATACGGGCTGATGTCGGAAGGCCGAAGGGATACCATGGCGTTGCTGGCACCGATCCAGCGTGCAAATTTGCTCAGCTCCGGATGGATGGTCCGTTTCTTCTCATCCGGTATCGTCATCACGTACTCAGTTATCGCGTCTTGAACAGTGTAGTCATCAGGGGCGATGTCGGTTGCGATTGCGGAGTCGTTGGTCTGTGATACCAATTTGGCTGCTTCCTCGGCGATGACGTTGTAACCGGCCAGCAAATAACTATATGGCGCATCCGTGAGCATCACACTCAACAGTAGGCACGGGAGTATTTACCTTACCTATCTAGTGTATGAGAGTACTTGAAGTAATGCAAAGAGTCTCGCTCGGAACAGGTGGGTATTGACTGAACCGTGATGTTCATGTCATGCGAAAGACGATTTATGATACATGTCAAATTTCTTTGTGGCGATATCTTTCCTCTAACTCACGGATGCGCGCTTCAGCAGTATCAGCCCGTTCTTCAGCAGCAGAACGTGCTTGCCTTTCAGCATCTGCGCGTATACGTTCGGCATTGGCTTGCGCTTGAGCCTCGATCCGTGCCCGTCGTTCGGCGTCGGCGCGTGCCCGTTCTGTGGCTAGAGAAGCTATGGGGGCGTCAGTTGCGGGATCGTAGAAGACCAGCTGGTGATGCTCCCACCGAATGTAGACGTCCAATGCCGGACTGTATCCCTGCAGACTGCCGTCGTCCAGCTCTGTGATCGGTATCGGCACGTACCTGCCGTCCACCAGAATGTCCCCGGCGAGAGCGGTGCCGTGATGCTCTCCCGTCTTGTCGAAACGCCAGTACTCCCCGATTCCAAGCCGCGCATAGTCGGCCGGCTTTTCCTCGACATCGACGTTGCCGGTGCTCTTGGATGCGATCTCCAACACGAATTCCGGCGGTTTTCCCTGTTCCGACACCACATATGCGTTTCGCTCCTCATATGCTTCCGGGTCCACGTCGAAGGCGACGATCATGTCGGGGTATCGCAGCCCGGTCATGTCGCTGGCAATGATGGGGCTCATGTAACGGTCGCCAGCCACTAAAGTGGTTTCAGGTTTGCCGAGGTGTTCGGCCAGGTAGTGTGCGGCGCCGGTTCGCGTCAAATGGTCGAAGGTAGTCATCTTGTCTTCCGGATCTTCCGGCGGGTCTGGAAAGACGAAGTCTTCCGGTGCCTCGGGAGGTCTGGCTAATGTGATTTGAGTGGTCATTTCTCACCTGACATGCGTTCTGCGAAGGCGGTGAAATCTCAGTTGCGATCTTAGGTTTACGCTACAAAGCATACTTTATAAGACGGCGGACCGCAACTAATGCTTCAGCTGCATTCGAGACATAATCAATCGATGCTCAATACGGCCTCGCGTTCAAACTGAAGGATAAGTGTCAACGTAGACGACTGCGGTTCCATTCGTCACTTCCACTCCGTCTTGGTTGGTGCAACTCACTGACAACGTAACGATCGGCTTATCTTCACGCACTGAAACCACCTCGCACTTGGCAGTTGCTTCATCGCCGATATGAACCGGGGCGACGAAATTGACACTCAGTCCTAAAAATATGATCGTGGAGCGTTCATCGGCCATCTCGACGCCAAGGACTGCTGATACCATTCCAACGATCAAAGCGCCGTGAGCAATTCTCTGTCCGAATCTGGTATTGGACGCGTACCCTTCATTCAGGTGCAACGGCTGTGTATCGCCGCTAAGCTCTGCAAATTTTCGTACTGTTTCATCCGTGATCAGACGACTGACGGAGGCTATGGATCCGACTTGGAAGATTTTTTGCAGTTCAGGCATGGCGTTTTGGGCTTAGGGCGAGTTAATGATGTCTTTCAATTATCCGACAATTCGAGTGTTCAGTCAGATTGTTTGCTTTGAGCGATGTATGAGCCGATCACTACCAAGGCGGCACCTACCCATAGTTCAGGTCCGATCTGTTCGCCGAGTATGATCCATGACAACAACGCGGTTACTATCGGCGAGGTCAGCGATATGAGAGTTACACGGCTCGGCAGATAGTTGCTCAGCAGCCAAGTCTGCGCGAGAAATGCGAAACCAGCGATGATTATGCCTTGGTATACCAGCGACATAGCCAGCACAGATGTCATCTTGATTGGTGCCGTCTCGAATATCAGCGAACCGATGAGAAAGGTGGCAGAGCCGAAAATCCCCTGCGCGGTCAACATTTTGACCAACGTTATGCTCTGTCCCAGCTGAGATAGATATACCTGACGCAACCCGAGCAACAAGGCAGAGCACATTATCAGCAGATCGCCTAGCCACGGATTGATGGCATCAATCGCATCGGCGCCGCCGAAAACGCTCCGGACAAATATCGCCGCGGCCCCCATGTAAGCGATAACTGCGCCTACCACACGACGCTTCGACAACCGGTCGTTTGGTATCAGAAAATGCGCGAAGACTCCAGCCCATAACGGAAATGTGGTGATCAACACACCGCTATGTCCGGCAGTGGTGTTGTATTGTCCCAAGTTCATAAACGCCGTCTGCACCGAGAACAGAATTCCAAGCACAAACAACGGAAACATCTCGGAGCGAGTTACTCGAAAACTCTGACGTGTTACGACGGCCCAGATCAGAACCACGGCCATCCCAAGTACGAAACGCATGAACCCCAATCGCAACGGCGGGGAATCTTCGAGTCCGGCCTTTACAGCGATAGGCAACCCGGCCCAAAGCGATGCGAGCAGAAACGCGAGTCCGCCAGCGCGCAGCGTCAGCGGTTTACGGCGGTCTGCTGGTGTGGATGCCGCTTCGCCGGACTGGGCATCCTTAACTTCAGCCGGCGCGGTCAGTCTTCTAACCGTTTCAGATACTGACCAACCCAATCAAAGTCCACGAGGTCGACATAGGCATCCATCAAAGCCTTGGTGACTGGGCCCGGCACATCCCCGCCACCCACCTTCGATCCCTGTACCTTTCGCACTGGACAGATGCACAACGAAGTGGAGGTCAAGAATACCTCGTCCGATGTAGTCGCGTCGAACATGTCGATATCCGTCTCCACCACTTCTAAGTCGATCTCTTCAGCAAGCTCAATCGCGGTTTCTCGCGATATCCCTCCGAGCACAAACTGAGCTTTAGGGGTGTAGGCAACGCCGTCTTTCACCACGAATATGTTGGACCCGATGCCTTCTGTCAGAAAGCCCCGATTGTCCAGCAGTATCGCCCACGCTTCAGGATCGTACTCTTTAGCCTCTATGTCGGCCATGATGAGGTTGAGGTAGTTGTGAGATTTTGCGCGTGGACTGAGCGCCTCGGGCGAGACACGCCGCACGGATGGTACCCACACATCGATGCCGTCGCGATAGAGGCGCGCTCGGGGTTCTAGCGGCAGAGGCGTACATTCGATGATCACGGTCGGACTACCATCGGTAGCCCACATGTCGCCACCCACGAGGTCTACGCCACGCGAAACGCGTTGGCCGACCCAGTAGTCATCTTCATCCGAGAGCAGAGGGAGGTTTTTCTCTACCACCTGCAACGTAGCATCCTTCATCTCTTGCTTGGAGATACCGGGATCGATGCGAACATATTCAAGCGAGTTGTAGAAACGGTCCAAGTGTTCGTCGAGTTTGAAGATTCGATGTCCGAATGTGCGGGTCATGTCGAACACTGCATCGCCGTATTTGAAGCCGCGGTCTCTGAACGGTACTAGAGCCTGGCTCTCCGGTACGATTTCGCCGTTGAAGTACGCCATGCGTTCATTTTGACGGTTAGACGGCATATCGCTGACCCTTTCACTAAAATCGATAGTCTAGAGTTATGTTACAGCCCGCGCGAGGTTCTGTGAAAGACGGGCGCACCGTGTTGATCAACTGAAGATTGTCTCATTTGATGGAATCTCAATCATCGAACTCGTCTGATTCTGCCACCGCAGCTGGCAAACAGCCAAAAGAACCGCTTGCAGCCAATGTTGATGCTCAGCAAGCGGCAGATGATGCTTATCAGGTGCCCGAGTGGAATCCTCAGATCAATATTCGCATTGGTAGTTGGTGGGGACGATCAGCATCCGACGGCGGTTCAGTCGATGGAAAATCGCATCCATCCTTTCGGCAGCCAGACCGAATCAATCTGATACTTGCCGCCATTCTGCTGATAGCGCTTTTTCTCCGCGTGGTCGGCACCGACTGGGATCAGGGAGGCTTGTATCACCCCGATGAACGCGACTTTTTAGGGCGTGCAGAGAGGTTAGATTTCTCGCAGTTGGCGGAACCTGGCTTGTTCAGCGTGGAATCTAGACTAAACCCCAAATGGTTCAACTACGGCAGTTTGCCGCTATATGCACTTGCGGGCGTCAAGGTGTTAGCCTCGCCTTTTACCGACCCCGATTGGAACATTTTTGATCTGCGATTCCCCGGCCGCGCTCTATCTGCAATATCAGACACGGTAACGGTGCTGTTTGTATTCTTGCTTGCTTCGCGCTTGACAGGCGATAGGCGCGCTGGATTGATCGCCGCATTGCTAGCCGCGCTTGCGGTGATCCAAATCCAAAACGCTCACTATACCGCGGTTGATGCTCCGATGACGATGTTCATTGTGGCAACAGTATACTTCTCGACTCGTCTGGCCCAGGAAAGGCGGGTGTCTGATGCGGTCCTGTCGGGCCTGATGCTGGGATTCGCAATTGCCACGAAATTCAGCGCTGCGCCAGTCGCACTCGCGGTGGGAACTGCTTGTCTGCTTATCGCAATCGGACCTGGCATCGCTCTTCGCGGCAAAGGGAGAGTATCTCCACAAGATGTCAGCTTGGCGATTCAATACATGTTCCTGACCGGCGCGTCAACGGCTATCGCTCTTCTGTTGACGCAGCCTTACATGATCATCGATTGGCAAACCTACTTCGACAATGTCTACCGTCAATCGGAAATGGTTCGAAGGATTGTGGACTTCCCCTTCACTCGTCAGTACATCGACACTCCTGTTTTCCTGTATCAGATGCGTCAATTGTCGACGTGGGGGCTTGGCATCGCTCTTGGAATTGCAGTATGGATAGGGTTGTTCTGGGCGATTGCAAGGACGATTTTGACGCGCGATTTAGCGTTCATAGTTGTCCTGTCTTTCCTACTGCCCTATCTTCTCATCAACGGACAATTCGACGTCAAGTTTCTCCGCTACATGTTGCCGGCCACTCCGCTGCTGATCGTGTTCACCGGCTGCGCTGTCTGGTGGAGCTACACATCTTTGCTGCCGCGCATCAACCGATGGGCGCGCTTTACAGCTTACGCAGTCGCCTTGATCGCATTCCTCTCTCTCGCCCACTACGCGCTTGCCTATGTCAACGTCTTCACCGGTCCGCACCCGGCACAGGAGGCGTCGCGCTGGCTTCGCGAGAATGCGGGTATCGGCACTGTAGTCATTCAAGAGCACTGGGAAGAGGGTATACCCAACATTCCCGGCTTCAGGATGCACGAGAAGCTGGCGATGTACGATGACGATACGAGCCGGAAATTCGCTGAAGTTTCTCGGTTGATGGCGAATGCCGACTACTTCGTTCTCTACAGCAATCGTCTCGCCGCGACAATTCCTAGACTGCCTGAAAGATATCCGATCTCATCTCGGTTCTACGAACAACTCTTCAAAGGCGAGCTGGGTTATGAGGTCGTCTATTCATCAGTCCGAGTTCCCTATTTCTTAGGCGTAGTGTATTGGGATGATCCATATGCTCGAGTTCAGTTCGGCGTGCCAAATGGATATCGTCAGCCGCGAGGCAGCGTATACAACTGGGACTGGTACGGCTGGGCTGATGAGAGCTTCACCGTATATGAGCATCCGCACGCCATCGTCTTTCAAAACGTCGATAATCTCTCGCAGGCCGATTTCCTGAATCTGCTCTACCAAGGAAGTCCGCCTGAAGATTTCAACCGCGTGATTGCGTCTGACATCGGTCTGACATACGACGATGATCAGTCAACTATCCAAAGAGCCGGTGAATCTTGGACTGACATTTACTTCCTGCGCGGTCTACCGAATGAGTATGCGTGGCTCGTGTGGCTCATTGCGGTGCAGCTGATCGCGTTGGCGGCATGGCCACTAACATACGTAATATTTCGTCCGTTTCACGATCGCGGGTATCTCTTCAGCAAACCGCTCGGGATTCTCATAATCGCCACGACTGCTTGGCTGCTTGCCAGCTTCAACATCGTCGGATTCGGCACTTTGAGCTTGGCTATCGGTATGCTTCTGATGGTCATAGTCTCGATGAGCATCTTCTGGCAGTTGCGCGACGAAATCGTCATCTTTGTCAAGAGTCGATGGAAGACAATCGCGATTGCCGAGATCGTGTTTCTCCTCGCATTCCTACTCTTTCTGGCGATACGGCTTGCCAACCCTGACCTTTGGCACGCCTGGCGAGGTGGTGAGAAGCCGATGGACTTTGCCTATCTCAACGCCATCACGCGCTCTACGATCATGCCGCCTTACGATCCCTGGTTCGCCGGCGGCTACCTGAACTACTACTACTACGGACAGTTCCTGATCGCGTCGCTCATCCGCATCACCGGGGTTATTCCTTCTGTCGCTTACAACCTGGCAGTGCCACTAGTGTTCGCGCTTTCAGCGGCAACAATTTACACCGTCGCATACAACATCGCCGCCCTATCGATGCGCGCACGCGGTGCCATAACGTTAGGAATGGCACCGACGATTTTGGGCGTCATCGCTGCCGTGCTAGCTGTCGTGGCGGCCAATATCGACGGACTGCTGCAAGTAGCGTCAGGGCTTTACGAAACGGTGATAAGAGGGGAGGAGTTCCCGCGTTTCGACTATTGGCGCAGCACGAGAATCTTCGAACGTGAACCTGGAGGCAACGAGATCACCGAGTTCCCATTCTTCACCTTCCTGTACGCCGATCTTCACGCCCACATGATCGCCATCCCGTACGCGGTTATGGCATTAGGGCTATCGATCGTCGCCTTTCTGCGCGCTGGCATGGAACGGTTGGCGCGCCTCGAAACCATTGCCGCGCTCGCCGTTTTGGGGATCGTTGTCGGCTCCCTGCGGCTCATCAACTCTTGGGATTATCCGACACAACTGCTACTCG
The DNA here is from genome assembly GCA_965242765.1 of Dehalococcoidia bacterium. Taxonomy (GTDB): domain Bacteria; phylum Chloroflexota; class Dehalococcoidia; order Lucifugimonadales; family Lucifugimonadaceae; genus Bin127. The sequence continues at coordinate 1,503,079 of CBDESY010000004.1, forward strand.
CTGCGGGATTCATATTCGTCGGCGAGTTCTTATACGGACACCGCGGCAAGTTGATAGGCATCGGACATGCCGTCTTGAAAATCGCATTTGTCGGCATCATCGGCTACCTGGTGTTTCTACCTTTTCATCAGAACTTTGAGCTGTTCAACAGCGGAGTTGAACTCAGCAAATTCAAGACCGCGCTTTGGCGATACCTTCTGATCCACGCATTCTTCGTATTTGCCATCGGCTCTTGGCTTGTCATAGAGTGGCGACGTGGCACCTTCCGCTTCAAAAATTTCTACAAAATCATCGTTGAGGAGTATGAATATCCCTCTTGGACGTTGACGCTGATACTTGGCGCGTTGGGCATTGTTTGGCTCGCGGTCATATTCTCATACCCCGAATTCATAACCTCCATGGCTGCGCTTACCGGCGCGGCAATCGTCGGCTTCACGGGATTGATGGCCTACCTCCGACGGCATCCGGCGCAACGGTACTTCATCGTCATCGCGGCACTTGTGGCAATGTCGCTATTCATCGCCGCGGGTGTGGACATCATAACGGTAACGAACGACATCGGACGGCAAAACACGATCTTCAAGTTTTACATTCAGGCCTGGTGGCTTCTGGCTATCGCATCAAGTTTCGCAATTTGGCGACTTTGGGACTTGGGAGCTTTCGCAACGCGTCAGGTCAGCGGATTGAAGCGGACTTGGATCGTATCTTTCGCGGTGCTGGCAGCGGGCGTTTTTATCTATCCAATCATGGCGACCGATGTTCGGCTGGATGATCGCTTCAACATCATCGGGCCGGGCATCGATGGCGAGGCCTATATGGACGATGCGGTTTACAACACGCGCGGCGTAAACATCGAATTCGCAACCGATCGGGCTGGCATCGAGTGGCTGCGCAACAACGTCGAAGGTTCTCCAGTCATCGTAGAAGCGCAATGGGACCTGTATACATGGGCGAATCGGATATCGATCTACACCGGTCTGCCAACTGTTCTAGGATGGGATTGGCATCAGACACAGCAGAGACACGATTACCGATGGGAAGTCCAGCGTCGACGCCAAGCTATAAACAACTTCTACACCACCCGCGATGCGGCCGAAGCCAAAGATTTTCTCGATGAATTCGATGTCAAGTACGTTTACGTCGGCGAACTGGAACGCGGAGCCTACCCACCTAGCGGCATCCAGAAGTTCGACAATGCATCCGAGCTGAAGCTCCGCCCCGTATTCAGCAACGGCCCGGTGACGATCTACGAATATCGAGGTTGAACACAATTTGAAGGTTGTCTAATTGCTGATGACATCCCCATTGCAAACCGTCGCGTCCAACGCGATCAAGGCCGCCGTCGATTTCTTGATGCCGATCATGTGCGTTCACTGCGGCGTTGAAGGTGCCTTTCTTTGCCCGAAATGCACGAGTTCAATCAGCAAAATGCCACGCAATGTTTGCCGCACCTGCGCCGAACCGACATCCGAACAGATGCAGCTGTGCGGCGACTGCGTCACGCTTCCGCCGCCGTTAGACCGGATGAACGCAGCATTTCGATACGGAGGGGCGGCAAGCAGCGCGATCCAAGCGTTGAAGTATCGTCAAATCACGGCCATAGCGCCGTTGATGGCAGAGCTGATGATCCATCACGCCTTCGCGCGCAAGGCCAGATTCGATTGCATCTTGCCCGTGCCTGCCCATCGCGATCGGATGCGTCAACGCGGTTACAACCAAGCATCGCTGTTGGCACAAAACGTCGCTCGCGAATCGGGTCTGCAATTCATCGAAGAGGCGCTGTCCAAAACTCGAGATACGGTCTCACAAGTCGAATTGAGCCGGCTGGAACGCGCAGCATCGCTCAGGAACGCTTTCATCGCGAATTACAACTTCGAAGATGCACACGTGTTGCTCGTCGATGATGTCTGCACTACCGGCAGTACACTTATGAACTGTGCCGTCGCACTAAAGCGCGCCGGCGCCCGACGCGTCTCTGCCGTGGTGTTCGCCAAAGAGATCAATACCCGCGCGGCCTAGACCGGGGATCCGACACCTCTCATCAGCAAATACACTGTGTTACACAACATCAAAGCACTTCTTTTCGATGTCTACGGCACTCTGGCGACCTGGTACCCGGATCGCTACGTGTTGCACTCACGCGCCGCATCGAAATTCGGCATCGAAGTTACCGAAGTAGGTATCGATGCTGGATATCTCGCCGCCGAAGCGTATATGACACGCCAAAATTCTGAGCATCCGCTTCGATTGATGTCGCAGCAAGAGCGTGATTCATTCTTTGCTCGTTTCGAACAGATCGTCCTCGAAGGATGCGGCGTCAAGGTAGACCTCGAGATGGCAGACAAGATTTGGCAAGAAGTCGCGAAACAGGAGTATGAACTCGCGCTGTATGACGATGTTTTGGACAACTTCGACGAACTGAGAAACCTCGGCTACGTAGTCGGAATCGTGTCTAACGTGCCAGACACTGGCAAGAATCTTGCGAATCAGCTGGGGCTTACAGACAGCATAGATTTCGCAGTTACCAGCAGCGAGGTGGGATGCGAAAAACCAGACCCCAGAATCTTCGCAGAAGCCTTGAAGCGCGCCGATGATACTCCGCCAAACGCCGCATTGATGGTGGGCGACCAGATCGATTCAGACGTCAAAGGCGCACTTGCCGCCGGCATCCAACCCGTCTTGCTAGACCGCAAGGGATACCACGGCGACTTCTCCGAACATCTTAGAATCACTTCGTTGAAGGAACTCACCGATATGTTGCGGTGAAAACCAGAGCGCAAAACCACCACCATCAACCTTTATTGCCGAAAAGACTACTATGAACAAGACACAACGCCTGCAACGATGGTACGACGACACTCCCACTGCCGATAGCATTCTGTTCGGCGAATTCATGCATCTCGGCGCTAACCAGACCATACTCAAAGTAGGACTGCAAGGCGTCGAACCTGATGAAAACTCGGTCGTTCTCGATATGGCGTGCGCCATCGGCGGAAACGCGCGCTGGATGGCATCGCTCTTCAACTGCACCGTCTACGGCAACGACATCGACAGAAAGGCGATCTCGACAGCACAAGATCTCGCCAAGATCGAAGGCGTCGACCAACTATGCAACTTCATCGTGGCACCAGTAGAGGCTACCGGATTGGATTCAAACTCTTGCGACCTAGTAGTTTCTACGGATGTCTATGATTTCGACGAAGTGATGCGAATACTGAAACCCGGTGGCCGGTTTCTTCTGAGCGCACTGTTCAGGCTCGACGCGCCAACTCCAGAAGATATCGGCGAGGCTCATGGCATCAAGGTCGAACTGCGTCGCGACATCACGGAACTCGCCCAAACCTTTCTGCATTCCAAAGAGGAAGAAGCCCGCCTTTTACAGAAATCCAGCATCATCACCGACCGCCAGCTAGTAACCGTAATCAACGATGCGTTGCGCCGCCGAGGCGGCCACCACCTGCTAGTACGCTGGCGCAAGCCTGAGCAGTGATGTTCATCTTGGATTTGCGGGATGTTCACTAATTCGATACGACTTGGACCACGATCCCGATCACACCAGAAATCGCCGCGGCGAACAGAGTGCCGTACAGCATCTTAACCATTCTCGTTTCCAACTGCGCGATCTCAGTCCTTACATCTGCGATCTCGGTACGCACTTCGGCGATGTCGATCTTGGTCGCCAGATGATCTTGATCTGTAGCCATAAAATCAACCTCCCGGAGGTATCTCATTATACACGATAATCCAAGATGTGCAAGTCTTAACGTATAGAAATTTGAGAATCAGTCACGTTGATGTAATTAAATTACTATTGTAATAGATAAATATATGTGCATCCAAATGACATTTTATATTGCACCTTTGGCTGTACGAATATCACGCGGCATGTTCTATTTCATGGACCACATCGGTATTCATTCAACCAAAGCGTCATACCATGTCATCGCGAAGGCATATCGATGAGAATATGAAGATCGTATCCACCAACGCCCTGAAGCATATATGATGAAATCCGATGTGCTTCATCACCTGGTTTATCGCTGAACAATGCCATCAGTTGAATTGCAAGAAAGACTCACCGTCGCCCGGACTGAGTTGCATCAACGAGACAGCGTTAGCGAAGAGGATGTTCGCAACGCACTCATATCTCCGCTTTTGGATGCACTTGGTTTCGATTCGCTGCACCGACGTTCGGAGTACAGCGATCGCGGGAACACCCCAGACGACGTGATTTACGCTCATCCGCCTGGAACGAATCCAAGCCAATACAGCCAGATCATCCTCGAAGCCAAATCACTAGGCACGAACTTCAACACCGGACCAAGTCGCACCGAAACGCCAGAACGCCAACTCCGACGCTATCTGCGAGATCACCAAGCAGCAGGTCCCAATACCGTCGGTGTACTGACCGACGGCGATAAGTATCGGATATTCCAGCGAACAGGAAATCTGACCGATATCCAGTACGTCGACGAATACCAGATATTTGACGATCAACTCACGATAATCCCCGATCAAGTCGATAGACTGTTCAGTCTCTTGAGCCAGGAAGCGTTAGCATCGGCATGGCCCAAGAGACGCGACCCATTTGCGGCAGCACGTAGGGTATGCGAACTAATAGCCGATGCCGAGGCATCGACATCGCAAATCCTGACCGATCTCTATGCTGGCTTTGAAGTTGCTGACCGTTTGAAGGAAGGCGAATTGAATGGTCGCACACGCGACGCATGCAAAGAGGATTGGAAACTCGCCGAATGGGGATATGGCCCAAATTACAAAACCGATAACCCGCGCCTAGATGGTTCGCAACGGATGGTGATCGCTTGGCTCGAATTCAAACCAGAGGAAGGAGCAGACGTAGCCGAACTGAAGCGCGGCGACGTTTCTCTTGCAGCTCGCGCCTTTGCTTCCAAGTCCGAAGATTGCCGCACCGCAGTCATCGTATCGCGTCAAGCCAATTCCCGCGGCGAGATTGAGCGCGCGCGGATCGCAATCCATCACCGCGGGCACACCGGGATGACTCCCGAGTTTGACCCGCACAATCCTCCTCTATCGGTGCTGAAAAGCATCGATAGCATTGTAAAGCAACTTGGTGCTTCAACACCGGTATCTGGTGAGAAACTCTCGGATGCCGTCACTGTAAAGGTAATCCGCAAAGAGTTCTATGACGCGATCGCGGCCTGGACAAAGGCACGTCAGAGAGGACGCAACGAGCGGGACCGTAAATCCGTGCTTAGACACCTGATCCGTCTCGTATTCGTCTGGATACTCAAGGAAGACGGCATTATCCAACCTGAAATATTCGACGAGTCTTTCGCCAAACGGCACGGAAAAGACAAGCATTATTACCACAGCACTTTGATGTTCATGTTCCACGAACGTCTAAACAAGCCCGAAAATGAGCGCGAACATCATGATGTCAAAGAGATTGATGCAGTCCTTGACGCAACGCCTTTCTTGAACGGCTCGCTGTTCGCCGAACACTCAGGCGATGGCCTGCTGGAACTAAGTACTCGCCATTACTTCGGCGTATCGGTTGATGATCCAGGTCTATTCACCATCATGGGTCGCTACGACTGGACTACCGCGGAGCATACACCTGCTGAAAGCGATCAGACCATTGACCCCGAGATGCTCAGCAATCTGTTCGAGAATCTCTTTGCCGTGTCAGAGAGTGACGAAGTGATGGACAGAATGCCGCGTGGAACCTACTACACACCGTCAGACGTTGTTGCAGAGATGGTGAAAGATGCTCTGAGCGCAGCGTCAAGTGCCTTTGCCCCCCCCCCCCCCCCATACCAACAATATTATAAACCGAATCTTTGCGGATGACGAAACGACACTGCCTGACATATCCACCCAAGAGCGCAAACGATTCATCCAACGTCTGCAAAGCCTCACGATATTCGATCCTTGTGTAGGTTCCGGAGCATTCCTGCTAGGCATCACAAATGCGCTCAGCCGCGCCATCAAGAAGCTGGATCACGATACTGAAGATCCTACGCGCTCGATCATTCAGAACCAGCTATTCGGTCAGGACATCAATCCGATGGCGACGCAGATCACGCGTCTGCGATTGTTCATCGCCATCATCGCTGCAGAACGTGATGCCATTGACAAACCACTGCCCAATCTAGAGGGACGGATAATCTGTGCCGATACTCTAGCCAATGTAGCCAATCCCGATTGGCATCCAAACATCGCATTAGGGATCACTGGGACAGATGAGCAGATTCGCAAAGCCTTAAACGAACGATCAGAAGTGCTGAAGTTGTGGCGATACGCCCACTCGGAAGATGAAAAGCGATACGTGCAAGAAGAAGACGAGAAAGCACGTCTTAATCTATTGAAAGCTCTTCGAGTAACCAGCAACGATGATCATCCAGAACTGATGTCGTTTGCAAAGCATGAAGTGCTTGCAGCGGACGCTGAACCAGTGTCAACCGATACCCGGCTGCTGTTTTACGATCCAGATTGGCAAGGATTCGACATCGTGATCGGCAACCCGCCTTACGAGCGAATTGCTGAGGTTGATTCACCCGAAGAACGCCAACAGTTCAAGAAGCACCTTCGCGAACAGAAACGGTATCGCACGACGCGTGGCAACAATCTCTACAACCTTTTCTGCGAAGTAGCCCTTGCGCTTGCCAAACGCGAAAACGGAGTTGTAACCTTTATCGTTCCGTTATCTTTGTCGTGCGCCCAGACGCAGAAACATACGCGTGACAAGTTTGAGTACCAATCCAAGAAAATTTGGCTACGCCATCAAGACAATCGACCGGACAAGACATTTCATGCCAGCCCTGTATCGAGTCCAGAAAGTAGGCAACGCACTACGATCATCACAGCAGTTTTGGGCAAATCAAATGTTGAGATTTTGACCACCGGCACTGCGCAGTGGCATATTGCAGAACGTGATGAATTCCTACGGTATCGGCACTATACGAAAACGAATCCTTATCTTGACCAATGGCCGAGAATACCCAGTGAATTCATTAGCATGTTAGTTTCAAAAATCTCATGTCAGGATGAAAAGATTCAGCAATTGGCACGTCCTGGTGATGAATTTCAGATTGGATTACCAAACTCTGCATACAACTTCATAACAGTCATCCCGTCCAAAAGGCTGGCACGCGGCGAAAAGGTGTTCAATGTACGGGATATAGCAACTTTAGAACTAGTGGTGTCTGCCTTAAACTGTCATGCTGCTTATGCATGGTGGCGTGTTTTGGGTAACTCGTTTACTATCAGCAAAAAAGATTTGATGTTAATGTCGATACCAGACAAATGGATTAATGAAGATGAGACCAACCGGAAGGCCAGGCGGTTGGGACGCGCATTGATCGATGCCATCACGCCAGAGAACATCACACGAAACAGGTCCGGCACCAGAGGCAACACCTTCGAAAACATCAACTTTCACGAAGTCTGCCCCGACATCATCCGTGAGATCGATGAACTCTATCTCGATGCGCTGGGAATGATGGACGAAACCCTGCTCCATCAACTCCACAAATTGCGTTCCAACAGCAACTGGCGGCTCTGAACAGTGCATGTACGTAGGGCTACGACGGCATTTTTCAAAGGTTTTCTGGTTTATGAGGCACTAGGAGAATCGAGACCCTTCCCAAATCTGACGCTAATCACTGTTCAAGCAACCTCCCAATCTGGATGGCGGTACTGCTCCATCGCTTCTAGGCTCACTTCTACGCCGAGGCCGGGCTTGCCGGTGACCGTTACGTACTGTCCGTGAAAATCGATCGGCTCTTCCAACATAGCGTTGTAGCCCGGGATCGAGGCTATGGAGTGCTCCAGACGGTAGAAGTTGACGGTCGACATGCAGACATGCGCGCCGGCTACGACTTGCAACGAGCCCATTGCGTTGTGCGGACTTATCGGGATGTAGTATGCCTCTGCCATCGTCGCAATCTTCCGAATCTCGCTGATGCCGCCGGTCCATACAATGTCTGGCATCACGTAGTCCGCCAATTTGCGTTGAAATATGGGCAAGAATTCCCAACGCGTGAACAGCCGCTCACCGACACAGATGTTCGGCTCGGTGTGCTGACGTATCGTCTCCAAGGCATCGTAGCCTTCTGGCGGTACCGGCTCCTCGAACCACTCGATACCACTCTGTTCGTAGAGATTGTTCGCTAGCCGGATCGCGGTCGGCACGTTGTAGTGTCCGTGCGCGTCGATCAATATCTCGAACTGCGGACCCACCGCGTCGCGTGTCGCCTGCACGATATCGTATCCAAGCTGCTCGCCGTCATGCGATATCTGGCCCATTTGATAGGCCGTGTGAAACGGACGCATCTCGAGAAATGGGTCGAGCTTGAGGGCTTCGTGTCCGGATGCAGCGACCTTTTTCGCGGCTTCGTGGTAGTCTTCTGGCGTTTCGCATCCGGCGAACCAGCCGTTGGCGTAGAGGCGAACTTCGTCTCGGAACTTCCCGCCCAGCAACTCGTAGACCGGCACTCCCAGCGCCTTGCCTTTGAGGTCCCAGAGCGCGATATCGATACCGCTGATGGCCGATGTGGGCAGTCCTCGAGATCCGAGGTAGGTGTATCGACGGTACAGTTTGTGCCAGAGCGGCTCGATGTTGGTCGGGTCTTCACCGACTAATGCCTCTTTCATGGCGAGGACGGCACGTGCAGTGAGGAAGCTGCCGCCGCCGGGGTAGTTGGTGCACTCGCCCCAGCCGGAGACGCCTTCATCGGTATCGACGCGTACGAAAGTCCACTCTCGTTCGCCAGTGCTGCCAAAAGCCGGACCTGGCGGACTCACCACCCAGGCCTTTACATCAGTGATTTTCATCGGTTGCGGTTTCTCCTTTGAACTGGATTTCACATCATTTTCGCATCGAATCGGTATTCTCGCGTGGCGATAAGTCGCAGATTGTTTGAACTCTAGTGTGATATCGAACTAGATGCCGGGGATATGTGCCAGCCTGAGTTCTATCAAAATTCTTAGCATCCCGGTCCAAAACCAGTATCATCCTAACCATGACCAAGCCACAGATTCTCATCGAACGCGACGTTGAATGTGTAACCCGCGACGGGACGATATTGCGTGCTGACGTCTATTGTCCGGCGGATAGCGAAGAACTGCTGCCCGTTCTCGTGTGTCGCACGCCGTACAACAAGCTGACCCCGCGATATCAGGAACACGCTATCGATATTGCCTACGGAGGTTACATCGTCGTGATCCAAGACATGCGCGGACGCTACGCCTCAGATGGCGAGTATCGATGGATGTGGGTGGATAAGCACGAAACTTTTGATGTTGAAGATGGTTACGACACCATAGAGTGGGCTGCAAAATTGCCAGGTTCAGACGGACGCGTCGGCACTTGGGGACACTCCAACGCATCGTGGGCGATTTGGGTGATGCTCCATTCCAACCCGCCAAGTCTCGCCGCTGCCCTAGCCTCCGGCATGTGCATGAACATGCTCGACCTCACCTTCGGAATCTGGGAAACCGGGCGACGCTTGGAGTGGACTTACATGATGGCCGCCGATGTCCGGCGTCGTGAAGGACGCATCGACGGACCTATCGACCCGACTGACGCGACGACGCGCTGGAACCAAGTTGAACGCTCGAAATACATCTGGTGGACCCCGCTCACCGAAATACCGGAGCATGTGTTCGCCGGTCTTACAGAGCAGTATCAGACCTATTTGAGAAATCAACACGCCGAATTCATGCGATTCGATGAAGCTCACGATAAAGTCGAAGTGCCGATGATGCAGATCACCGGCTGGTGGGACCGTCTAATCGGAACCATCGACAACTACGAAGGATTGATGACCAACGGCGCCGAAAAACATCGAAATCAGCATCGGCTGATAGTAGGACCGTGGGGACACGATGCTACGAGCTTCAATCAAAAGATTGGTCCAATCGATTATGGCCCCGATGCCAACGCCAAATACGCAGACCAGATCGTGCGTTGGTACGACCATGAGTTAAAGGGTATCGACAACGGCATGGCTGATGAGAAGCCAGTACAACTATTCATCCTCAACCGCAACGAGTGGGTAGGTGCTGATACTTGGCCACTGCCTGAGACGCGATACATCGATCTCTATCTGCACAGCAATGGGAAAGCTAACACCGTAGGCGGCGATGGGACGCTGAGTTTCGACGCGCCCTCAAGTGAACCGCCTGATACTTTCACGTACGATCCCCGCGATCCCGTGATGTCGTTGATGAATCTGAATTCTCAAGCCGCTCCGATGGACCAGTCGCCACACGATCATCGCCGAGACATTCTCGTGTACGAAACCGAACCAATGGTGGAAGACATCGATGTGATCGGGCCGGTTCGTCTGAAGCTTTGGGCATCTACTGATGCGCCTGAAACTGATTTCACCGCCAAACTGGCGATCGTCCACGAAGATGGTCTATGCGTCAATCTAACCTACGGCATCATGCGAACTCGATACCGAAACGGATACGACCAGATCGCGTACACCCAGCCGGGAAAAGCGTACGAATACGATATCAAACTGAATCCAATTGGATGTCGATTCTTAAAGGGTCAGCGAATTCGGCTCTATGTCTCCAGTTCGGACTTTCCGAATTTCGACCGCAATCACAATACTGGAAACGATTTCTGGTCTGACACCCAATTTAGAGTTGCAAAACAGACGGTGCACCATGCTGAAGATATGGTGTCTCGGCTTATCTTGCCAATTGTGCCGTAGTACTATCAAAACGGAGAATCATGGCAACCGCGGTTGAAAACGAAAACGTCCGCTACGAACCAGACGATAAGCCGCCGGCAGCTATCGCGATAGGTTCCGGCATTCAGGCCGCGATGCTGATCGTGGCTCCTATCGTGCTAACCGTGGCGGTCGTTGTCAGGGTAGCTGGAGGGTCAGACTCTTATCTTGCTTGGGGCGCCTTTGCAGCACTCATCATCAGTGGCATAACTACCGCTATACAATCCGCCAGAGTCTGGAGAATCGGTGCCGGGTATGTGCTGGTCATGGGTACTTCGGGCGCATTCATCGGTGTATGTGTCGCCGCTCTGGCACAGGCCGGCCCAGCAACTATGGCGAGCCTCGTGGTAGTGTCTTCCCTGTTTCAGTTCTTGCTTGCGGCGCGACTTTCGTTGTTGCGTCGAATATTCACCCCCGTAGTATCAGGCACTGTGATCATGCTCATCGCAGTTACGGTTATGCCGATCTTGTTTGATTCACTTACTGACGTACCGGAAGGCACATCTTCGTCAGCAGCGCCGATCGTCGCAGGCGTCACGCTGTTAGCTTCTGCGGTGCTCATTCTGCGAGGTCCGGCATCTTGGCGGTTGTGGAGCCCGGTCATCGGCGTCGCGGCAGGATGTATAGTCTCGATTCCGTTTGGAATCTATGACGTGCAGCAGATAACGAGTGCTTCTTGGGTGGGAGTGCCATTCGGTTCTTGGCCCGGATTCGACGTTACTCCTGGGGTTGAGTTCTGGGCTCTCTTGCCGGCATTCATAGTCGTGACCATCGTGGGCGCGATCGAAACCATCGGGGATGGAGTGGCGATACAACGAGTATCGAATCGTCGACCGAAGGCTACGGACTTCCGAGTGGTGCAAGGCGCGTTGAATGCTGATGGTGTCGGCAACCTTCTCTCCGGCTTGATGGGCACCCTTCCTAACACTACCTATTCCACGAGCATCTCGCTGGCTGAAGTCACCGGCGTCGCCGCAAGGCGTGTCGGCATCATCATCGGTATTGTCTTCGTGCTGGTGGCGTTTTTCCCAAAATTCGCCGCGGTGCTGATCGCGATCCCGAGTCCAGTAGCGGCTGCCTACATCACGGTCTTTATCGGTCTGCTTTTCATTCAGGGAATGAAGATCATCATCAATGACGGTGTCGATCATCGCAAAGCTACAGTCGTAGGGCTGGCATTTTGGTTGGGAGTCGGTTTTCAGAACCAATGGATTTTCCCCGACCTGCTCGGCGACGGCTTCTTGGCGGTGTTGCTGGGCAACGGCATGACCGCGGGCGCGATTGTGGCCATCGTCCTGATGGTTTTTCTGGAGTTGACGGCACCGCGCCGAAAACGCCTTGAGCTGCCTTTGAACTTAGATGCGTTGCCGAAATTGCAGGATTTCCTGCGCGAATTCGCGTCCAACGCCAGATGGAGCGCGGCCTCTCAAGACCGTCTCGCGTTAGTCGGCGAAGAAACTCTCTCAAATCTATTGTCAGATGAAACTGATGATCGGGATAGCAAACCACGCCATCTAGTCGTCTCCGCGCGTTCCGGACTTGGCGGAATTGAACTAGAGTTCATCTCCGCATCTGAGCGCGAAAACCTGGAAGACCAGTTGGCATATCTGGGAGAAAGACCTGAAATCAGAGACGAACGCGATATCTCTTTCCGACTTCTGCGTCACTACGCCTCATCAGTTCGCCACCAGAAATATCACGGCGTAGATATCGTGACTGTGGATGTTGAACCGGCGAGATAACTCGGCTTTGCTGCGGCATTATCCTTGACTCACAGCACGCGCCAACAATCAACTAGCTCCAATGGGACAACAAATATGAAGACCATCGCGCCGTTCGGCTCTTGGAAATCTCCGATATCCGCTGAAATGCTCATTAGCGGCGGCAAGCGTCGACTCAACGAAATCAAGGTCGATGGCGATGATGTCTATTGGCTCGACGCCAGACCTAGCGAAGGCGGCCGTATCGTCATCATGCGGCAGTCTGCTGACGGCGCAACACGCGATCTCACACCTGCACCGTTCAACGCGCGAAACGCAGTGCACGAATATGGCGGAGGATCATACGTGGTACGCGAGGGAACCGTCTACTTCACAAATTGGGGCGATCAACGGATATACGTCCAAACCGATGGCGATGAACCCCGGCCATTAACTGCTGAACCACCGATACCCCGAGGCATACGCTACGCTGACCTCACGCTGACTCCTGATGGTAAGTTCATTCTATGCGTCCGCGAATCTCACACCGATGATGGCGAAGAGGCGACTAACGAGATCGTAGCTATCGATACTGGCAGCGGAGAGGCTGCAGTTATTGCGTCGGGTCGCGACTTCTACTGTGCGCCGCGCGTGAATCATGCCAATAACCGCATCGTGTGGACCGAATGGGATCACCCTAACATGCCGTGGGACGGCAACGATCTGGTATCCGCAGCCTTCTACGACGCCGATGCCACCATCGGCAATAAGACGCTGCTTGCCGGCGGTAACGATGAAAGCATCGTGCAACCTAGTTGGAGCAGAAACGATACGCTTCACTTCGTCACGGACCGTACCGGGTGGTGGAACATCCATGTTTGGCGAGATGGTGAAGCAGTAAACCTGCTGAACGAAGAGTCAGATCACGGACGTCCTGATTGGCAGTTCGGATTCACTTCTTGCGCTCACTTGCCGAATGGCGACATCGCTGTCAGCAAGGGTGGCGTCACCTCCGGATCAGTCACCATCATCAGGAATCATGAGACCAAGCGTAAGATTGATATCCCGTATAGTGAGGTATCATTCCTGACCTGCGGTCCGGCAGGTGTTTCGTTATTTTTCATAGGCGCATCACCAACCCACGAACCAGCGGTTGTACGGCTCGATCTGGTGTCTGAGAACTGCGAGGTAATCTACGCCCCGAGCCAGGTCAGCATAGATTCAGGCTACCTATCATCGCCGCAGCACATCGTATTTCCTACTACGGATGACGGCAATGCCCACGCCTTCTACTACGCGCCGAGTAACAAGGATTTCAGCGCACCTGATGACGAGTCCCCGCCTTTGGTGGTAATCTGCCACGGCGGTCCTACAAGCGCGTCTGGCACCGGGCTAGATCTCTCTACGCACTATTGGACTAGTCGCGGCTTCGCCGTTGTCGACGTCAACTATCGCGGCTCTTCCGGCTATGGCAAGGTCTATCGCGACGCACTTAAAGGCAAGTGGGGGATTTACGACACTGACGACTGCATCGCAGCTGCTCAATATCTGATCGATCAAGGATTAGTGGACCGAGGCAGAGTCATTATTCGCGGCGGTTCAGCAGGTGGCTACACAACGATCAATGCATTGACCTTCCACGACTTCTTCGCTGCTGGAGCCGCGCTCTACGGCATCGCCGACCTGATGGTCTTCATCGGCGATACGCACAAGTTCGAATCTCGATACCTCGATTCGCTGGTAGGCCCGTACCCAGAAGAGGCGCAACGTTATCACGATCGATCGGCCATCAACTTCATGGACCAACTCGCCACCCCGATGATCATTCTCCAAGGTTTGGAAGACGAGATCGTCCCGCCATCTCAGGCCGAGATTATGGTCAATGCGCTCGAATCCAAGGGTTTACCGTATGCATACATCGGCTTTCCGGGTGAACAGCACGGCTTCCGACAAGCTGCGAACATCATCCGCGCGCAAGAAGCGGAACTCTACTTCTACGGCAAAGTTTTAGGCTTCGAGCCTGCTGATGAGATTGGGAATGATGTGGTTGAAGTTCGGAATCTAGGCTAAACGTCGCTAAATCACGTTTTTGCTGCTGTCAATTCAACCATCTGGTTGACGAACCAGATCCCTCAGTTCTTCGAAGTTCTCTTCGCTCAAGAAGCCATGGTAGAAGTTGACGTGCAAAGTTTCGGCATGCTTGAAGAGTGAAAACAGTCCGGGTCGCCTATTTCTTCGCCTAATTGTCTGACGAAAAGCTTAATCTTCCGATGTACGTTCGCTTCGAAGTCGCGCTTTTGCATTTCAGCGATGACTGCATGAGTCGCCACTCCCCACAACTTCTCCGACGCCTAAAAGATATCACCAGCTTCATACTCCCGATCAGGAACTTCTGCGCAGTGTTGACATGTTAGTTGGCTAGGTTCGCGTTAACTCCATCATCCGTTCAACGAACCAAATTACACGTAGTCGGTGGTTCAAGAAGTCCGATTCCTCCAGATCGCCGTTATAGAAATTCCGATGCAGGCCCTGTGCCGCGATGAACCAATCTGCTAACGAAGGCGAGTCGAACTCTTCTGCAAGCATGTTGACCGCCTCAACCGTCTGTCGATGAGTCCGCACCGGAATTTCACGCCGCTTCATTTCGGCTATAACGACATGCGAAGCGGCGCCCCACAACTTCTCCGACGCCTGCAAGATATCCCCGGCTTTATACTCCCGATCAGCATCGATCAGGAACTTCCGCGCGGTGTCTACATGTTCGATGGCAGCATTCAACGCTCCCTCATTTTGGTTAATCTTACGGATTTACTCTGTCAATTCGATCATTCGATTGACGAATTGATGAACGCGCCGCCGGCGCAGAACGAAGTTCCAGTCATCCAGATCACCGTTGTAAAAGTTTGAATGCAACCTCTGCGCTGCAATGAACCAGTCCGACAATGAAGGCGTATCCAATTCGCCTGCCAACATCTCCACACCCTCCACCA
Source organism: Dehalococcoidia bacterium (assembly GCA_965242765.1). Classification (GTDB taxonomy): domain Bacteria; phylum Chloroflexota; class Dehalococcoidia; order Lucifugimonadales; family Lucifugimonadaceae; genus Bin127. The sequence goes on from CBDESY010000004.1 coordinate 1,518,496, forward strand.
ATGACCGATGTGTTCTGGACTCTATTCCTCGTCGCTTCAATTCTGCGATAACGACATGCGAAGCGGCGCCCCACAACTTCTCCGACGCCTGCAAGATATCCCCGGCTTCATACTCCCGATCAGCATCGATCAGGAACTTCTGCGCGGTGTCTGCATGTTCGATGGCTAGCATTCAGCACCCCAAGATTCGTGCATCTATAATGCTACTAGTATAACCGTAGCGATTTTCGACTCGGTTGCGATTGTCAGCGCAGTCGGTTAGCCAAGCGGTTTTTCAACCTGCGGCGATGGCACCGCTGCCGCGTCTTGACAGACGCGGGACACCGCACTCATCAAGCAGCGTCTCCAATTCGTCTAGCAAGTGTTGCGGAGCGCGTATCGACGGCGGCCTCGGCGGACCTACGGTGAGGCCTACAGCCTCCATCGCGGACTTGATGAACGGACCTTCGCCACCTGTGATCGCGCAGACTTTGGCGCGCCACTCGGTCCACCTCCATTTGAAGTCTGCTAGACGTTGCCGCGCTGCTAGATAGTCTCGGCTCTCAAGCAGCTGCCAGACCTCCGCAGGATACTGCGGCCAAAAACCGCTGAGATGCGTGATGAAACCCCGTGCCCCCATGATGTGGCTGAATATCTGCTGCCCAGAGTTGTCGATGCAAACCAATCGGTCGGCAAGCGCAATCAGACCGTCTCGATACAACGCATCGTTCGGCGCCGACCATTTCAGCGCACGCACCGTCTCGATGTCTGCCAAGTCTTTCAGCAGCCCCAAGCTCATCGTGAGACCTTCCCACCAAGTGTGGTAGATCATCAACGAAATATCGGACTCACTCGCTACCAGCTCAAATAGTCGGTACGCATCCGATTCAGTCGGTTCGTAGTAGTAGGTGGGACCGAGTTGGACACCGCCAAGTCCAGTTTCGTAAGCATGGTGCGCCAGTTCGACAATTACTCGGTAGTCCGTGTGTTGGATGCTGGTGAGCACTGGTGCTTCGCCGTTTGCCGCATCCATCGACGCAGTCATTACCGCTTTGCGTTCATCAACGTTTAGAGTCGGATGTTCGCCCCCGGCGCCACCGACCAGCAAAGATCCTTGACCAGTATGCACACCGTTCTCCACCATGTAACGGATGTTGGTCTGCAGGGCATCGAGGTCTAGGGAGTAGTCCTCTTTGAAGGGAGTAGCGACGGCGACCATCGGGCCGCACAGCCATTCGCGGATATTTTCGGGTTTCATCTGTTAGGCCTCACCTTAAGGTCTTTTGGTTGTGTTGGCATCTTAAATCTACATCATCAGATGGGAGCTTAGCCTCCCATTCGCTACGTAAAATGCCGTAGTAGTGGAAATCCTGGCGCACGCCTCGGTTAACTCCCTGACTGCGCAGCGTTCCTTCTCGGGTCATGCCGATCTTTTCCATGACGCGCCATGATCCCACGTTTTTGACATCAGCCCATGAATAGACCTTCTCGAGGGCAAACGTTCTAAAGCCCCAATCGGTGATTGCGGTTGCCGCTTCGGTCATGAACCCTCGATTCCAATACGAACGTCCGATGCTGTAATGCAACGACGCAATCGATGGTGAAGGCTCTATGCACAGTCCGATGCCACCTATCGCCTTGCCCTTGAAATCGATGGCAAACGGGCGTGCTCCGCTTTGTGGAAGCACATTTCTAGCAATGAACTCCTCCGCATCCCGGATCGTGTAGGGCATCGGCAAAGGCAAGAACTTCGACCATTCCGGATCATTGGCATATTGCACAACATCCGGCGCGTCATCGAAGCTGAACGGGCGCAGCAACAGGCGTTTGGTTTGGATGGTTTGGGCGTTGATCATAGCGACCTCAGCTACGGCCTTGAGGTTGTTTTTGCATCCTAGCATGTTACATTGCGGAATGCCCATTTGCGTCCAAGCTGTATGTTTCCTGACTTTATATAGTATAATTATGCTGATATAGAATCTGGTTTGCTCTAGTTGTTGGCCCAATTAGAAGGAGACTTGATCCAAAAGGTGCAAGAGGATGCCACATAAGCAAGTACATGAAATACGCGACCCGATCCACGTATTCATCAAGCTGGATGAGGAAGAGAGGGCGTTGATTGACTCGCCGCCGGTCCAACGCCTGAAACATATTCATCAACTGGCGATGTCGTATCTGTTGTATCCGGGCGCGACGCACAAGCGTTTCGAACACAGCCTAGGAGTAATGCATCTTGCGGGACGCGTGTTTGATGTAGTGACCGATGAGCTGAACATTCATGATGGCGTTCGAGATGAGGTCATGCCTTACATTGCCAACCCAACCAGCAAAGGGTATTGGCGAAGTGTTGTGCGGATGGGCGCGCTGTGTCACGATATTGGACATCTACCATTTTCACACGCCGCCGAAAAGGAACTGTTGCCAGAAGGTTGGAATCATGAACGAATCACTGCCAACTTCATCCTTGATGATGAACTGCGTGAAAAATGGCATACAATGACACCGCCACTCCGTCCGATAGACGTCGCAAAGGTCGCTGTGGGACAAGAAAAGCTGAGTGCTATGTGCCCCAAGGTTGATTTTTCAACGTGGGAATTACTGCTTTCAGAGATAGTCACTGGTGATGCATTGGGCGTGGATAGAATCGACTATCTGTTGCGCGATTCACATTACGCAGGAGTCCAATACGGAAGAATCGACCATCACCGACTCATCGACACGCTGAGAATCCTTCCTTGGAGCACTGCCGATGATGAATCCAATGCCCCGGTGTTGGGAATTGAGCAGGGAGGGATACACATCGCCGAAGCCTTGCTCTTGGCGCGTTACGCCATGTTCAAGCAGGTTTATCTACACGATGTCCGAATCTCCTATGATCTACACTTACAAGAATTTCTTAAGAGTTGGTTGGACGGAGGTCAATTCCCAACTGAGCCCGAAAAATTGCTCCAAAAAACGGACGTTGAGGTGCTTTACGCGATTCGCAGCTCGGCAAAAGAACCGGATTCGCCCGGGTTCGCTGACGCTTGCGCGATTACTGATCGCCAACACTTCCGAAGCGTTTACAGGCATCAACGAACAGACCTAGAGCATCACGAAGACCCCGTGAGAGCGGTAGCTGATCATATCCGCAAGCAGTTCGGCGAGAAAAACGTCCGCGTCAAACCATACCGAAACCCAGCGACTGTAGCAGTCGGTGCAGATCAGAAGAACGATTTCCCAGTCAGCGATGGCGTTGGTCAGGTTAGGTCCGCACTCGGAATTTCCGATGTCCTGCAACATATCCCAAACGTTGATGAAGGTGTAGTATTGGTTCACCCAGATCACGCGCGAGCAGCTCGCAGATGGATCGATGAAAACAAGGACACGCTATGGAAGACTTGAACGACATCGAGCGCAGACAGTTGCTCTGCAAACTCGTTGGCACTATGCGCGAGAAAGGAAGCTGGTGCGGTGAGACCCACATCCAGAAATCCGTCCTATTCTTGCAATCGTTTCTCGGTATCCCGCTGGGATATCGGTTCGTTATGTATAAACACGGTCCTTTCAGCTACGACCTCAGAAGAGAATTAGGACAAATGTTGGATGGATTCATCATGGATTTGAAACCGAATGAGGGGTACGGGCCGTCTTATCTTTTGGGCATACGCGGCGATACCTATGCCCACCAATCCGAGCAGTTCAAGGATGAAATCCAGTTTGTTTGCAACAACGTTTCCATCAAAGGAACTCGTGAACTAGAACGGTTTTCCACCGCATACTTTGTAGGGCTGGAAGAAAAATCACAAGCCGCAGATCCGTATCGCATCGCACAACAGATATGCGACATCAAACCACACATCGACTTCAATGACGCAATCGTCGCTGTACGGAACGTCGAAAAACTCATCGACAAAGCCGAAAATGACCAATTGAAGGTAAAGCCGTGGCCTTCAAAACCAAACTGAACAAAAATCAGTGATTGCCCCCTCTAACCCTCCAACATCCAACCCGGATCGGATAGATTCTTCACGACCGACTGCAGAAACTCCGCCGCCGGCGCACCATCCCACGCCCGGTGGTCAAACGTCAGACTGAAGTAGCCAATTAAGCGGACCTCGATATCGCCAGATTTCGTCACCGTCGGTTGCTGAGCTACGCGACCGATGCCTAGAATGCCAACTTCCGGCGGATTGATCAGTGGCGTGAAATTCTCGACATCGTAAGACGCCAGATTCGTCAACGAAAAGGTGCTGCCCGAAAGTTCAGAGACTGACAGCTCATTGGATTTCGACTTGCGCACTAGATCGCGGACGGCAATCGCCAACTCGAGCGGCGATTTCGTTCCCGCATCTCGTACAACGGGAACCAACAATCCGTCCGGCACCGCCAATGCGAAACCGAGATTGATCGTGTCGAAAATCTTCACCTCGGTTTCTGTGATGTGTGCGTTGGCGAGCGGGTGTTCTCGCAGGGCACGTACGGTTGCTGCTATCGCCAGGTCTTGGTACTGCGGACGAACACGGGAACGACGCCATTCACGAGTCAGACGGCGTTGCATCGCTGAGGCTTCAGTCACATCGCCGGTGGTGTTCAGCGTCACCAAGGCGGCTGATGCGCTTTCAGACATGCGGCGCGCAATCGTACCTCGGATGCCTGTGAGAGGGATAGTACGGCTCGCCTCCAACCCTTCTGCTGAAGCATCTGAGACACGTTCGGCTGCTACACGTACATCGTCTTCGGTTACCCGTCCGCTAGGGCCAGTGCCATTCTCGATAGTTTCAAGGTCTACATCGAGTTCGCGAGCCAACCTTCGTGCCCGCGGCGTTACCACAAGCTTTCCGCGTGAACGGGTTGGCGTTGCCCTCCTGCGCGATGTTGCAGCGCGGCCTGATGCGCTCGATTTAGGCGCGGCTACTTCGGGCAGATCGTTGTCGCTCTCGCCAGCCATCAACAATAGACCTAGAACGGTGCCGACAGGAACGGTTTTGCCTTCTTCTACGATGATTCGGCCGAGGGTACCGTCCGAGGTAGCCTCGACCTCCGCGCTCACCTTCGTAGATTCGATCTCGACTAGCGGTTCGCCTTTGACTACCGGGTCTCCGACGGCTTTGAGCCACCTGACGACCTGGCCTTCGTTCATTCCCATGCCCCACTGCGGAAGAATTATATTGCCCGGCATCTCGTTTGTTTGTCCTCGACTTTCAGTGCCACTTTTACAGGAAATCCGAAAATCATGTTAACAGGCGTCCACGATATTCCCAGTCGCGGATCCATTCTGCCGGGATGTCGATACCGAAGCCGGGAGCATCAGATGGGGTGACGTAGCCATCCTCAGCCGTAGCTAGTCCGGGGATGCGGTTCAGCTCTTCAAGCGGAATTCCGGGGGGAGAGCCGATCCAACATTCGGCCATCGGCGATTCAGGAGCCGCCATCGCCACATGCTGTCCCCATGGTGAGATAGCACCGCCATGTGGCACCATCGCGATGCCGGCGGTTTCGGCGATCGTGTATATCTTCATCGTTTCGGTTACGCCGCCACTCCAACCGATGTCGGGCTGCACGATATCAATCGCGCGACGCTCTATCAGCTGCGCGAAAGCATGTCTACCACGGTGGTCTTCACCAGTAGCCAAAGGAATCCATGTGATGTTGCGTTTCAACTCGGCATGACCTTCGATATCGTGTGGAGGCAACGGCTCTTCCAGCCAGCGCAAGTTGTAGAGACGTAACCGTTCAGCAAGTCTGAGCGTGAATTCGACGTTGAACGACATCACCGGATTGATCATCAATTCCGCGCGTTCGCCGACGATTTCTCTAGATTTGGCTACATGCTCTTCGATCAAACGGAGACCCTCATCGCCTTGTGAGTAGTGTGCGGGGTTGGTGATTTTGAAGCGAGTGAAGCCTAACTCTTGGAACCAATCGAGGTCATCGCCAGTAGCGTACAACGGTATCTTGTCTCTAACCGGACCGCCAAGGAGTTCGTAGACCGGCCTTTCGAGCAGTTTGCCTTTGAGGTCCCAGAGCGCGATGTCCACGCCTGAAAGCGCGGTGGAAACTATGCCGGCTAATCCGTGTCGATGCCCGGCGCGCATCACGAGATCGTTCATCAATTCGATCGCCATGCAGTTCTGCCCCTCGATCATCGGCGCAATGACGTGGTCGATGTATGATGCCACGGGTTGTCCAAACGAACACTTGCCGAGACCAAAGGTGCCATCTTCAGCGATCGCTTGTACCCACACTTCCGGCAAACCGCGATTGCCAGGCATATCTTGAGGCAAGCGCGAGAATTGCTGATAGTAGTTGATGGGCATGGCCCGTGGAGAGTTGGTTGGCCAAGGCGCACGCTGGGCAATAGATTTCGGTTTCGGCGCGGGCAGGTCTACGTGCACTGCGCGTATGGTCTTGAGTTTCATCGGATAGCCTTAGTCGCAGGACTGAAAGATAATCTGTAATGATACGGTCAGATATCCGCGATGCTCCCAAGGAGCGCATCCCGGTTTGACACGGCGTTTCCATGATCGTGCATTGATGACGTAAACTGCGCGACACGAGGTAAAGGTTTGACGCTCCAGTACGCAATGACAATGCAATATCGCATCAACGAACGTGTAGTTAATGGCGAGTTGGCAAAGATACTCGCAGATGATGCCAACCTGAAGGTGGTTTCGGAAGGTACCAGCAGGGGTACGGGAGGAAACGCGCCCGATTTGCTCATCACCCCCCATTACGGTCAGACCCGAGCCGTTGTCATTGAAGCCAAGGTTGGAACGTACGCAGATCAACGTAGCGCGGCGATAGACGATGCACGTCGCAGGCTGGTAGATTTTCCCTCCGTCTACGCTGCCATCGCGCTTTGTTACCCAGATTCAATAGCCAACGTCCGCGACAACGCGGAGATGGTAGCGAAGCTGCGCCAAGAGAGCGGGCTTCTATTCATGGAAGTAACCGAAACTGGCACGGCCGCCGATTGGCAAAAAGGTGATTGGCTCGCCCTGGCTACAGCCGTCATATACGCTGGCGAAGGCATCGCGCAGAGCGTAGTCAGCACTCTGAATGATGCCATCGATAAGGCGATGATCTCACTATCAGATGTCAGCAGACAACTGATAGCTCAAGCACTCGATCTACCGGGCAAACGACTTATGGTGGCTGGGCAACCCGCAACAGATGAGGATGGGTACCCGATCTACGACTACACAAATCCAGCCAAGATCGGTTGCTTGCTCATGCTTAATGGGATCATCATGCAGTCGCGATTGATCGATGCGGGTGTATTTTCCAGATACGGGATCAATGTCGATTCGCCCGAAGCGTGCATGCAACGAGATGTCCCGTACTTGGCTTTCATCGAAAGTTGGCAGGCGATCCGGAAACTTGATTATCACCCGATCTACAATGCCGCGCTGCAGGCGTTGATCGTTTTGGTCGATTATTGGAGCGTCACGAGGATGTTGCGAGCACTTGTCGATGGTGCTGCAGCCGTTGCAATGAATATGTCGGATATCAGATCCGATCTTGCAGGGCGCATCTATCACCGATTGTTGGACACTGCGCCATTTGACGGCAGCTACTACACCAGCACCGCCGCCGCGATACTTCTCGCCAGACTTGCGCTGCCTTCTGATTTCATCGATTGGTCAGACCCGGAGGAGATAGTAAATCTTAAGATCTGCGACCCGGCCTGTGGAACGGGAACCTTGCTGATGGCAGCGGCTCAGGTTTGTCGAGAAAGGCATCTCGTATCGAACGGCAGTAGTGAAACTGATGACGTGATGCACCTTCACATGATTGAAGACGTGCTGAACGGAATGGATATCAATCTTTCGGCCGTCCATCTCGCGGCATCGATGTTGACATTGGCAAATCCCAAAGTAGATTTCAATCGAATGGGCGTGTATCGTGCCAAGTTTGGAGTCGAACGCAACGGCACCAACAATGGCGCCAAGGCTTGGTTGGGCAGCTTAGAGATGCTGCAAGGCAACGAGCCTCGATTGCAATTCCCGGACTTTGAACGGAGCGGCGGCGAAGGTGAAGAGGCGTCGTACCCCGATCTGCACAATAAGTGCGACCTGGTGATCATGAACCCGCCCTTTACGCGCGACAGCTTGCGGCATGACCAGCTCAGCCGGGAAGATGAGTTGGAAATGAAACGAGCCGAACGAAGGATGCTGGACAAGCATCCAGATGGCAATTCCGTACATCGCTCTTCTTCGAGCGGCATGTTCAATTTGCTTGCCGACGAACTCGGTAATGAACACAATTCAACATTCGCCAAAGTGATGTCAGTCGCTGAAGGAACTGGCGCGTCAGCGCGTCCGGCCCGAGTGCACATGAATCAGAAATGGCATATTGAATTGGTAGTGACGAGTCATGACCCGCGTCGAATCTATTTCTCTGAGAACACTTCAATAACCGAATCGTTGATGGTGGCGCGTAGGCGCGACCCTGCCGAATCGCCGGAACCAACAAAGTTCATCAACTTGGCAAACAATCCCGGAAATGCATTCGAAGCTTTGGGACTAGCGAAAGATATTGAGCGAAACAATCTGGCGGATTGGGGCACGATACAGTGGAATTCTGCAGAGGCTATGGCTGAAGGCGATTGGTTGCCCATGGTGTTCTATGATCCTCAACTCACAATCGCTGCCCGCATGTTGCGCCATGGCATGGGAGGGATACTCAAACCGCTGGGGAACATGGCGCGGGTTTCACCGCCAGGACAAGCGGTTCGGGAAGTGTTCCGATCTGCCAGGGCGCGTCAATCTCCAGATATGCGGGCGTTATGGCGTCATGAGAGTGAAGAACGCACTACGATGCGCGCTGAACCCGATCGCATGATAGTTGCAAAATCTGGGAAAGAGCGGTCAGCAGAACGATATTGGGAACAAAGATCAAACCTTTTGCTATCGAGCCGATTCTATCCGTCTACCGTCGCTACGCCCACAGTGTTTTCAAATTCGCCTATCGTTGGTTCGGCGTGGATACCGGTAACTCCAAACGATTTCGACACTGAATCTGCAAACGTCATGAAGGCTTGGTGCGTATGGGGAAATTCTTCAGCAGGCATTATTGAGTTCATTGCCATCAGTCAACGGAAATTGACCTATCCCTCGTTCTCGATGGATGGTCTGCGGAGTTTGCCGTTTCCTGACCCGGACGTATCTCCCGAAGCAATCGCTCTGCTGGCCTATACTTACGAGGAACTGAAAGATTCTCAACTGTTGCCGTTGCCACAAGCTGACACATGCCCTGTAAGGATCGATATCGATTCGGCGGTGGAGCGGGCATTCAATCATCGATTAGATGACATTCACGAATGGCGCCGACTGCTAGCCGTTGAACCGAATATCTGCCAACAACCTGCCATGAGCAGTGATTAAGCATCCATTCCCAGAATTAGTTGGTCTTTTCCACGATGAATTTGGCTAACTTGTACGAAAATCACCAGCTTCGCCAGTCGCCCACGCTTTGATCAGATGATGCGCGATCGCTATCGGACCCGGGACTCGAAGCTGCTCGCTCTTTTCCAACAATGCCAACGACACTTCGTCGCGATCCCACCAACGGACATCCATCATCTCGAAGTCGTCGATAACGATTTCGGTAGTCAATGCTTCGGCGTGGCTTCCAATCATCAACGATGAAGGGAATGGCCACGGTTGCGTCGAATGGTACCGGACGCGCCCGACTTCGATACCTGCTTCCTCCTTGACTTCCCGTCGGACCGCTTCTTCCATCGATTCTCCCTGATCCATGAAGCCAGCAAGTGCAGAATACATTCGCATGGCGCTGAGCCGGCCTGCAGATTGCCCAAGCAGGCATCTGTCGCCGTCTGTGACGACCGATATGACTACTGGGTCGGTGCGCGGGAAGTGTTCGGCATTGCATCCGACGCACTGTCGCATCAAACCGCCGCGACGCATTTCCGTAGGGTCGCCGCACCGGGCACAGAACTGATGAGTGGAATGCCAACCGAGATTGGCGCGTGCCTGAGCAAGAATGCCGGTTTCATACCGGGATATCATCATCGCCGATTCGCGGGCGTCGCACAATTGGAGTCCGAGTTCATCTGCCGTGGATTCAGAGATTTCCGGCGCGCCCTCGCGTGCACTGCCCCCAATGTTCCATGCAACTAATGGTGCGCCATCAGTGTTGACACCTAGTAATGTTGTTAGACGAGGCTGGGAATTCAACAGTTCGTACGCGGTTTTGAAATTGATCCATCCTAAGCTGGCACAAGAATCTTCGGTAATCGATATGAATGGATCGAGCCCGGCTAGAATCAACACCTGTGCATTGTCCGACCGCATCAAGTTTTCGATGCCTGCTTCATCGCGCCTCAAGGCATCAGCGCGATCGATGGGGTTTCCGGCGAATGTATGAGGCGTATCAAATTGATTCAAGTTTCTGCACCGATCGATGATTCTTGGCTGATTACCAAACATCACTTTACCCGCGTTCGTAAGTAGATTCATCGTTGCTGTTCAGATAATTGAAATGGTCATCATGCCTAAACTCACTCACCGATCTGCTCTGGTTACCTTTCTCATCACCCTCGGGGTGATTGGGATGTCATTTTCAGCATGTTCCTCTGAACCAGAAGCAGTTTCAACAGTCGTCGCAACACCGACTGCCGCACCATTCTTTGAATCGACGATGCCTGCAACCGCGTCGCCAACTCCGACGGTTTCTATAAGTACTAAAGTTCCTGCAGCTACACCTTCGCCCGTTCCCGCAATCTCGACCGAGGCGCCGCCAACATCTGAGCCGACATTCATAGCGACATCAACGCCGATACCCACTGCTATCCCGACAGTGGCACCGGTACCATCAACCACCCCAACGGCACCGAGCGGTACGCCGGTATTAACCGCAACACCATCATCGATTCCTACAGCTGCTGCGACTATGGAGCCAGTGCCAACAGCTACCCCAACAGTGGCAAGTGGTCCGTTAACGAACTACGATGTGGATACGCTGTCAGAACGTACGTACGACTTGACGATCATGCTGGCAGAAGAGCTGAGTCCGCGGCAGAGCGCTACAGAGGAAGAGTTGCAAGCCGCTATGTTCCTTATGGAAGAGCTGGAGGCGTTGGGTTACGCGACCGAGCTGCAGGATTTCGAGGTTACTGAAGTGGGTCCCGCGGGTTCTATCGAGGTTCTGCCCAACGATGACGAATTTGAGGCGAGATTACAGTTTTCGCGCCCAGACGGTGATACTCCGAGAATCTCTTTCCTGCCGTTCGATCCAGTGAAAACGGGTTCAGTTCAAGGCGAGTTGGTTTACGTGGGACTTGGTGATCACTCAGATTATGAGGGCATAGATGCTGAAGGCAAGATCGCCTTGGCATCTCGCGGAACTCTGACCTTTGAGGATAAAGAGAGCAATGCCGCCGAGAATGGCGCGGTTGGAATCGTAGTCTTCAACAATGAGCAGTTCTACTTTGGCGGACTTTTGTCGGAAGAGCCAGACGTGTTGGCAGGTGGCATTCCATTGCTAGATGGCTTGTTGTTGGTTGACGCCCTGGATAATGGTGATGTAGTGAACGTCGAGCTGCTCGCGTATCCAGACGGCGATGGTCCGTCACGCAACGTGATAGCTGAATTAAACAATGACATCGTCGGGGATGAAGTGTTGATTATCGGCGCGCATTACGACACTACACCATGGTCGGCAGGCGCGAATGACAACGGCAGCGGCGTTGCTTCGGCTTTGATCGTGGCTGAAGAACTGGCCGATGATGTGTTGCCGTTCGATCTCAGGTTCGTGTTTTTCGGGTCTGAAGAGACTGGGCTCCACGGCAGCCACCACTACGCTTGGGGACTTTCGGTAGATGAAGTCGTTCGCATCGCCGGGATGATCAACTTGGATGTAGTAGCAACTGGCGACCTGTTGGTGTTCGGCGACAGTACATTGACTAGCTATGCTGAAATGGCTGCCGACACATACCAGGTCGATATCGAGGCGACGATGCCATTTGAATGGGGTGCGTCCGACTATGCGGCATTTCATGAACGTGGCATTCCGTACATCATGTTCTATGCCGATGAATTGGACTACATCAACCACCCATCGGATACTGTCGAGCATGTAGAACCGGAACCGTTAGGCGGTACCGTTGCGACGGTTTTGGGAATAGTTGAACTGTTGGCTCAGAGCATAAAGCCATGACTGTATCGAGGTCCGAAGCGTCCCCGGATCGGTTGTTGATCTCTGGTTTGGAGCTGCGTTGCGTTATGGGTGTTGAGAGATGGGAGCGATTGATACCGCAACGTGTCATCGTAGACATTGAGCTGTACGGCGATTTTTCGACCGCCGCGGCATCTGACGAATTGTCTGACGCTCCAGATTACCGACTTGTTTGTACTAGAGCATCGGAGGTCGCATCCGATGGCGAGTATCGGTTGGTGGAAAAACTAGCAGATAGGATCGCGCAGTCGGCACTCGAGGTGCACGGTTGTATTACCTCAGCCACGGTAGCAGTCCATAAGCCCTTGGCACTGGCAGGATTTGGGGATGCACGCGCGACGGTTGAAGTTACAAGGAACAGGTGCTGATCGACGTTGCTTAACGGAGCGACATAGATATGCCCTTGCTCGTGGGAATCGATCTGCAAAGGTTCCTGCTTGTATGAACTGTGATGGGGTGGGGAGCGAAGACGGCATTGTGCAAAGGTCTCTTTCAGGGTTAGATTAGGATGGCAAGGGCGATTCAATCAAATCAACAGAACGTCCATGGTGAACATTCCCCACCAAAGCGAAAGCTGGAGCCAAGATGATCAAAGTCGTAAGCTGGAACATCGCTAAACGCCATCAGCCATGGCGAGATCTGCTTGATATGGATGCCGATGTGGCATTGTTGCAGGAGGCAGGTGATCCGCCGTGGGATTTGAGGGATGAGATTGACACCGGACCGCGAGCAAATTGGGATTCACACCTATGGAACTCAAATTGGTATCGAAATCACGGCTGGAATTACATCGCGGAACGTTGGCCCAAGATCGTTCGTCTTTCTGATCGCGTCAAGGTAGACTGGTTTTTGCAAGACGGACCGCGCGGATGTGGATCAGAAACCACTGTCTCAACCAGCGGTGCGGGCAATTTAGCGGTCGCCAGGGTTACACCACGCGATAACAACCAACAAGCGTTCATCGTAGCATCAATGTATGGTTCATGGATTGGAGCCCATCCTAGTGCCTATAGCAAGTGGAGTATCGGCATGCCCGATGTTTCAGTGCATCGCATCATTTCAGATTTATCGATTTTCGTCGGCGATGCTGACCCGTCTACACACCGGATATTGGCCGCAGGGGACCTCAACATGGACTATGGATGGGCTGATGACGAAGTATCGTCCTTGGGTGCGCGCGAGCGCACTGTCTGGGACCGCTTCGGTGCCTTGGGTTTCGAATACCTAGGGCCTCAGCATCCGAATGGACGAAAGGCGGACCCTAGACCTAAGCATCTGCCTATCGACACCCAAAACGTGCCCACTTTCCATTCCAACCTTATGTCACCTATGACTGCGCAACTCCAACTCGATCACATCTTCGCATCTCGCGGATTCCATGAGAACATCCAGACGCGTGCTTTGAACGCCGTGAGTGAATGGGGTTCCAGCGACCATTGTCGTTTGGTGATGGAGGTGCGGGGTTAAACAGCCTGTCGAAGAAGAGGCTTCACGCACAATCGAGGGAGAAGACGCCAAAATCGCCGCACAAAACGGATCTGGAAACTCTGACGAACCGAACACAATTGATGCTGGTGTAAAAGAGCCGATGGTGCTGTCACATTGAAGCAATCGGATATGTGTCGCCAACGTATTCCCTTACCTCATATAATCCACCTACAGGCAAACGTACATACCCCCAGAAAGGGTTTTTCCGCTATGAAAGTTCTACTAGTCGGCGGTTCCGGACATGTCGGCTCATTTATCACGCCATACCTGCGCGACGTACATGACCTGCGCGTACTCGATCTCGCACCTCCGCGACACGACGGGGTAGAGTTCGTCAAAGGATCGGTAACCGATACCGACGCCATCAAGGAGGCGGTTGACGGCGTCGATAGCTTCGTCTGGCTAGTCATGCAGAGTCCGCAAGGCGGCGCATCCACCGAACAGAACGAGAAGGTGATCCGAGAGAACTACACCGTCAACAACCTGGGGTTGCACCTGTTCCTCTGGACCGCCTACAACGCCGGGCTGCATAACGGTGTCTACACCAGCACGATGAGCGTGCACTATCGCGTCCGCGACTACTATCGGTCGGAAGAAGAGGTGCCGCTAGACACTCCGAGCGCGTACGGTTTGTCGAAAGGATTCGGCGAGTTGATATGTCGGTACTTTGCACGGCACTTTGATATGAATCTCGCGGCGTTGCGGATCACCGGACCTCGCACCCGGGAGCAGTGGATCGAGTATCGCAGCGCAGAGCATGTAGTCGATCCGAGCGGTGCACCGCCACTACACGTCACTGACGAGGAAGACTTGGCGAACGCGTATCTCAAAGCTGTTGAATTTGTACAGATCGGGCATGGTTCGTTTGAGCCGTTCTTCATCGCTGGCGATGAAGATGGCGTGGAGCACAATCTCACCAAAGCGGAACGCGTGCTGGGCTGGAAGCCGACAACACACCTCAAGGTGGAGACGCCGAAGATTCGACGAGCATGATGCACGCGCCGAACGCATTCGAGGCATCCTTCATCTTCTTCCCGCAACCACAACTGCGAGGCGACCCGTCGCATGTCGGACTGCAGTTTGAAGATGTATGGTTGACCGCTGATGATGGCATCAAAATCCACGCTTGGTTCATCCGCAACGGACATGCTGATGGAACCATCGAGCACACAAAACGCATCGTGATGCTAATTGCACACGGAAACGGCGGCAACATCAGCGTTCGACTTGACCAATATCTAGAGTTTGCGACGCGCTTTCCGAATATCGACATCTTCGCGTTGGAGTACCGCGGCTACGGCTTGAGCGAGGGGAGTCCCAGTGAAGAGGGCATCGCGCTCGACGCAATCGCCGCTCGGAAATGGATCGATGAACATCTGGCAGCATCGTCTTCCGATCAGCAACCGGCAATCGTCTACTTCGGACGAAGCTTAGGCGGCCCCGTCACAACCCGTTTGGCTACGGTCATGTCTCCCGACGCGTTGATACTTGAGTGTCCGGTATCCTCGATTGCGGCACTTGCGAAAACGGTTCTGCCGTGGCGTTATCTGCCGATCGACAAGTTCATCCACAATCGTTTTGACACCCTATCTCATATTCCCGATGTGGAATGTCCGCTGCTGATAATGCACTCCGAGTTCGACGAAATCGTTCCGATCGAACACGGACGCATGGTGTACGACGCATCAGGCAGCAAGAACAAGCAGTTCTACACCATCAAAGGAGCCCCGCACAACGGCGCCGACTACTACGATCCTTAAGGGTATTACGGCGCGATGAAGGAGTTTCTGGGCGAGGTGGTGTGAACTGTGATTCTGGTTTTTGAACCAGGATGCTAAGGAAGTCATCGAATCTTTTGGTATCGGATGAAACTGATGAACCCAATCAGGAGCAACATATGAACATACAACAGATGCGACTGTTGATCGGAATCGGCGTGGTCTTTTTCGCAATCGCGCTCTTACTGATCGGTGATGCGGGCGTAGGCAGGTGGCTCGTCGGGTTAGTACTCTTGGCAATCGGCCGGGGACTATTGCTAAAGAATTGAAGATCAAACTAACTAGCATCTACATCGAACTGTGATCTACTACGCTTAGTTGATCGAACGTTTTTCAATTCACAGTTCACCAACCAACTGCTCCAAGGTGTGCCATTGACTGCCATCATGAAAGTAATCTTGCATCACCTTGATGTAACGCCATTGAATACCCGTAAGTTCCGATGCTGACTTGCACCACTGACGCATTCTCGCATCTTTGCGTGCGACCTCAATCGTCTCCACGCCTTTAGTCTCTACAACGTACATGACACTCGACACGGTACGAACGATGAAGTCGGGGATGTATTTGCGGATGCCGCCCAGCTCGCCGATGTAGTTGACGTTGAAGCCAACTGCCGGTTCGTTCTTGCAGAACGCGACGACGTCTTTGGCGATGACATCGAGCCATCGGGCAAACTGCAACTCGAAATTGCTATCGCCAGGGACGTTGTTGAAGACAGATTTGCGCGGGTTGCGGTATACATCGCGCCGCACCAGAAACGGCGATGTCTGCGATACCCGTATCGGATCTCGCTCATCTCTAACTTCTTGCTCTTCAACTGATAAACCGTTGATCGCTTCTACAAACACGCAGAAGATGTGGTGTTTCACGTAACCATCGTTAAGCCGATACAGGACTGCGTTTTCCGACATCGTCGCATGCCCGGCAAACAACACGTCTTCGATGTATCGCTTCAATTTCGGCGCCAGTTGGGCGAAGGTGTTGGAGAGATTGCTGAGCCGACACTCTTTCAGGATCAGCCGACACATGTAGTTCAGATACCCGCTCTCATACATCGGGAAGTCGCGTTCGATCTCGCCTTGGGCTACCAGTTCCCATGTATCCATCGTGCGCGTCTCGAATGGAATCGGCGCATCGGCTAGTCCATCAAACGATGTCTCAAGCTCTATTGCCGGCAATTTGTGGATATCCAAGTCTGTGAGGTCAGGTATCTTATGCACCAATCGAGGTGACAATCGAGGAATCTCAATATCGAAATCTTCAACCTTGTCCCGTTCAACGACAACAGTGATGGCGTTTTGTCGGAATTGGTCGCCCGGAGTGATGACTACAGGAATTTCCTCGCCATCGATCTCGCGTTCCCAAAAACCTCTGAACGCTTCGTGCTCGATCACTAGCAACTCTTCACGTTCATCGCCAGAGCTGAGCGGGAACATCCGACGCAATCCACGCCCGAGGGTCTGCTCGGGCAATATCTGGGACGCCGCGGAGTACGGACGTAACGGGACGATGACACAGACGTTTCTGACATCCCAACCTTCGCGCAGCATCAACACCGAGACGATGACGCGGTAAGGGCTATGCTCAGAATCGACGTCGCGCGCCGCTTCGCGTAACACGGCGAGTTCGCGCTGACGAGAAACCGATTGTGTTTCGTTCGCAATGTCGCCACGTGCATTGGTATGGATGCGCAGAACTTCATTCGTGCCAAATCCACCAGCGCTAGTCAGCCATTCCACGATCTGATCTGCCGATTTCGTATCCTCAGTCATCACGAACAGCAACGGCTCGCGATCAAGGTCTTTCATGCGTTCGCGCAGTTCTTGCCAACGGTTTATCCCAGCCTGCAGCTTATCTCGGTAGCGAGCAGCCGCATCGTCCGACTCGTATTCGGTAGTGCCTTCCAACATCACCAGATGTGGACGTTTCACCACACCATCGCTTATCGCCTGAGCTATGGGATAGTCGACGATGATGTGGTTGAACAATCGACCATCATTGTGCTTCGGCGTAGCTGAGAAATCCATCTGCGCGCGCAAACCGCTCCCGGTGCGACTACGCAACCCTGAATCGAACGAATCGATAGTTTCAGACCACCTGAGCCTCGCCTCGTGAACGTGATGACCCTCGTCGTTGAGGATCATCAGATCGTTGCGATGCTCTAAAGCCTGCCGCATCATGCGCCCGGCCGACACATCGGCGTCTACCACCGGCTCGCCGATTACATCTCGTAGCCGTTGCGGCTCCCTTGTGTTGCGCGCAGACCTAGGCGGATACATCTGCTGGATATTGGTCAGAAACAACGCACCTTCGCGCGACACCATGTCGGATGGCTCATCGCGCGTAATGATCTCCATCTGCCATTCGTCGCTCCATCCGGGAGGGATTACCGGGTCTTCGCGGAATATCTTGCCGTCATCGCCGAAATCCTGCTTCAAGCGCTCATACACGATCACGTTGGGAGCCAACACCAGGAATGTCTTGGAATATTCAGATGCGATATCTGGATTCTCACGGATGGCGTTGAAGTATGACCAGGCGATGATGAGCGACATCACCTTCGTCTTGCCCGAACCCGTCGCCATCTTGTACGCGTAGCGAACCCAGCGGTCTTCATTCGCATTCAACATCATCGGCTGGTCAGCAGTCGTAAACTTCTGTGCCAACTCCCACAGGCTGCGCGTCTTCATCACCTCGTAGAGATAGATCGTCGTCTCGATAGCTTCACGTTGACAGTAGTAGTAGAGCCACGGTCCGCCAGAATCTGCTACTTGGTGATCAGACTCGAACCAGTGCTTCAACAGATTGTGAGTAGTCTCAGTTGCGCCCGGATATCCGTCGCTACGCCATTGGTGGACTGCCTTTCGGATTCCGGGAACGAGAGCGGCACGGGAATCTTCCTGATTATTCGGTGGGCACAGATACGCATGAAACAGTCGCGGTTCACTCATGCCACACCTCCAACATCACACCGCAGCTCAAGCGTAGTATCGTTGCCGAAGATGTCGATTACCTTGACTACGATATGCTTTTCGCCTGGATCCGCATACTCATGCGGATCTGAACGCAGATTCAACGTCCGATCTCGCCGGGTGCGATACGATTGCCACTGATTGACAAACACCTCGCCGTCATACTCGAAATCTACGGACCAGTAATCGATCCAATCCGACCACTCAGTCGGCGTGTTGGTCAGCTTCTGACGCATATATTCATCGACCGCGGGAATGAAGCTTGTCAGCTCAACCTGTGCTGCCATGTGATACGGCGTTTCGACAGAAGCTTCGGCTACTGACAGCTCGAAGAAGTTGATGCCGCCGGCATCGATGTTGCGCTGATCGAGAATCTCGCGAGGGATGTTCCGCAGAGTGATTGCCACTCCCGTTGAATGCCGCAACTCATCGCGCAATGCCGGATTCAAGCCCATCTCCCACTCCCAACCTAGAACATCCACCGACTTGAAGCCGTTATCGACGCACTCCTGCACGACGGCGCGCAGCTCATCAGCCGATACTGGTGCATCGGTAGCTCCGACATGTACCGCCGCGCCTTCACGGATACCATGCACGTAAGTAAACTGATCGGGCATCGGACGCGCCTTGTAGAGATTCAAGATGAAGTCGATGTAATTAGACATCGCCTCGACACCCGACCAGTATTGACGTTCGTATCGTCCCAGGTTCTGCACCTCAAACGGACGGCATCCCTCGATATCCAACAACCGCTTACGCGTAGTCTGAATAGCAAAACGTCCGATATCCACTCCAATCCAGCGTCGCCCCAACTTTTCCGCAACCGCGGCGGTAGTTCCAGAGCCTACGAAGCAATCTAGAACGAGGTTGCCTTCGTTGGACGATGCTTTGATGATGCGCTCTAACAGGGCCTCGGGTTTTTGAGTGGGGTAGCCGAGATACTCGTTGGATCGAGTAGCGGTCTGAAACGAACTTATATCCGTCCAAACATCACCAATCGGAATACCAGATTCATCGGCATAATATCTTCTATTTGCTCTCTGGCGGTATCGACGCCCATCAGCGTCTTGGCCTTTGAACATCTTTCGTACATATTCCTCTGAATACGGCTCGTACTGTGTATTAAATAGGTACTCCGATGACTGGGTAAAGTAAAAGATTGTGTCATGGTCTCTAACCCAATTTGCGGTACGACTTTTGAATCCCGAGCGAGATTTCATTTGCCAAATGATTTCGCGCTTGAAATTCAACGAGTTACGTGCCTCCAAGGCCATCCGAATGTGATGGTTGGCGGTGGCATCACAATGCACGTATAGCGATCCCTTGTCGCTTAGCAAACAACCAAGGAGCGAAGCCACACTTGCGAACCAGGGCGTGTATGAATCCTGCCGTTCGCCCCACATATCTCGGTAAGCAACTTCCTCCAAAATACTTGGAAGTTTCTCCACGCTAGCATCCCCCACCTGCGTCTTATACGAAAAATCCGCCCCTGTGGCAAAGGGCGGATCGATGTAGATGAGGTCTATTTTGCCGGCGAACTCTTCTAGAAGAGATGAGAGTACGAGTTTGTTGTCGCCCCAGATCAGCCGGTTACGCCAGCCGGGAGTCCACCAATCCGGGAGATCAACACGGCCGGTGTCTACGTCGAACTGATATGTATTAGTACGCCCGCGCGAACCGTTTCCTGCTCTCTCTCTCTCTCTCTCTCTCTCTCTCTCTCTCAGAAACGCGCCGCGTCGTTCTCGCGTGCGCGCGAGAACGCTCCTGTTCTGTGGCTACTAATTGAGCCTGATCGGCCCGCGAGCGTCGGACATCATTGACGCGCTCGATTGTCTGGAATGGCAACGATATGCGTTCGATAGGTTTATTCTTGCCTGGCCAGACTAGTTCTACGCGTTCGTAGTCGTGTGTGGGAGAGCAGTCTGGGCATGGCATATTCGGTTCCTTCGCTTAATCTTTGCCATGCGATTTTACTCAAAACAAAACGCAATTGTCTACATAGACACCTGGAAATTGCCAGATCAATACCTCTGCGATTTCTACTCTGACATCAACACCCGACGTACCAAATCGTGAACCTGTGGACGGTCGGCTTCGCGTTGCCAATCTTCCATGCCACTGTGGTGGAAGTAGATGTGGAATTTCTCGGCTACGCTGAACTGCGCCTCGATCAGAGGGTCGTCGCGTTCGTCGGCTAGGTGTATCGCCGCGTTTTTCAGCGCCCGATGGCTATCGTGTCGCCAACCGCGTTCCTGTGCCGCCAACATGATTGGTGTGCCGCCGCTCCCCACAGCTTCTCCGCGCCTTGCAGATGGTCGCCGCGCGCAAACTCTTCATCAGAAGCTGTCAGAAAATCGAGGGCTACTTGGCGATGCTCGGTTGAGGAAAAGGTTTGGGTTGCCATGTCGTGATGATCCTTTCACTTACCTTTGGCCTACTGCCGCAACCAATTCCGAATCTCCCGACGCGCAATGGTGACCGTTAATCTTGGATACCGTTGTCGCAAATTCTCCAACTGCAACTCGACACCTGCCGTAGCCTGCCGAGCGGCATCCACAATCTTCACGTGCAACGAATCCCCGTCATCATACTCCGGTATCGGCAAGCTGTAAAAGGCGTCTATGTAGATTACGCGTGTTGCCATCATAGCTTGGCATGGCTTCTCAAGCTAATCCCACAATTTGGTTCCAAGACTGTTTCAACTCGTAGGACACCACTGCATCTGTTTCGACTGCGCTGACATACTCGTCGACGAAGCGGCTGGTGGAAGTTACTACACGCAAACCGTATCTAAGAGTCGGGATAACTCCGTTTACGATGACTTGACATCCATGTTGTCTGTGTACTTCGTCGATTTTATCGTGTAGGCCATGGCTCAATCCGCTTGAATGAGTAGTCAAGATGCAATATCGGTTGATTGGCAGGTTGCGGAACTTTTCGTATGCATCATTGATCAGCCCTTCGGTTATAGGAATTTCATGCTTGACCTCTATGCCTTCGCAAATGCGATTGTTTTCATCTTTGATGTGTACATCGCCGATCAATCCCGATCCAGCGTCGGCGGACGTGTGCGATGCCAACGGCATAACAGCGCAATTGTTGTATCGTTCGGTCTCATCCACAACAACCTTCAGCAACGCGTAAATCGCCAGCACTGGCAATCTTGAAGCACCAACGGCACCGCTCACAAAATGCTGCTCTATCTTGGAAACAGTGTCGCTTACAGTCAGATTGACGGGGCGCGCCAGAGCAATACTCGTGTTGCGCTCGCGTTTTTCAATCAAGCCTGCGAGAATACGACTAAGCACATCGAACGCATCGGAACGTCCATTCTCTACAGCATCGATAATCCCCAAAAACGCATCCTTCACAACACGAGGTGAGATGTTGGCGGGATAATCCAATGTATAGGGGAAGGGTTGCTCGAAAGCGCGGGTTAGCCAACCGGAACTGCTTGCCCTAGATGTAAGTTGATGTGATTTGATAAAGGGTGTAACGACTCTGGTGTCAAGTCCACGCCCGCTAAAGCCTCCAGGCAATTCTAGGCGATGATTACGTATATCTTGATTATGGTCGCTTATCTTTTTGACCAAGAGCGTGACCAACACTGCGACTGCACCGTGCGCATTCTCGGATTTATCGACTATGACATCGCATAAAGGATCACATTGGCCACGTCTAGCAGGCTCATCGCGTGTTGCGGCATCCTCATATGCTCTATTTAATATGTCAGCTTCTTGAGACATATGTTGTCCTTATCGATTTCATCATCTTCTCTAATTCGATCCATTGACAAATCAACGTAGTCTTCGCTGATGTCTATTCCTATGCAGCTTCTGCCTTCTTTGAGAGCAGATACCAAAGTCGTTCCGCTACCCATGTAATGATCCAAAACTACTCCGCCAGGCGGCGAGAGCAATCGAATCACCTCTCGGATGACTTTCTCAGGGAATATGGCCGGATGACCATTCCCTTTGAGCGATCCCACTGGGCTCTCAATAACATCGCGTTTCATTCTGTTGCCAGAGATGCGAATGATTGTGAAGCCATCGCGATCCATCCTGATTTTACGTCCCCCTTCTTGACCTCCATAGGCAGGTGCATGAATCCCCCGAATCTTCATTCGAAAGCTGTGAAGCGCTCCGTTCTTGACATCACGTATCGCCTCGTCAAGCTCTGCATGCGCTCTAGCACGTTGCCAAGCGTCCAAATCGGATTGCTCGATCAATTCCCTATAGCCTTGTCCTAAACGGCTAGTTGGTCTGCTTCTAGATGCAGGTTTGTCAGGCATGAAAGCATCGCGGTCATAGTAGTAACTAGTGTTTCTAGCGAAGTGGAAAAAAGGTTCTGTGCTTGAAATCAATCGTCGGTCAAATTGATGTGGAACTGGATTCTGTTTCACCCAAGTGATGTCGTTGACGAGTATCAAACCCATCTCGTCAATGATCCGCATCGCGAAACGATAAGGAATCAACATTAACCCGCCGTCCGAATATTTATCTCCCAGGTTATAGACGATATTGCCGTCTGGTTTTAGGATGAAAAGCAACGACGCGAATGTCTCGAACAGAGCGTCAAGATACTCGTTGACGGTGCTTTCGTTACCAATCCCCGCTGCCGAATATAAACGTTGCTGGAAATAAGGCGGAGACGTGACGACCAAATCGACTGAATCCGGTGCCAATGTCGGAAGGACGTTTTTACTGTCCCCATTGATGACCGCGCACGTCAACCGGCCGGTGGCGATGCGTTTGTCTACAGCTTCGTCCGGCGACGCAGCAGTCTCAGTTCGCTCCCTCCGCTCCGAATGAACCCGCGATGCTATGTTACTCATTCATTCTGCTCCTCCCACGCAATTTCTTGATGATCGAGCCTACACGTCAACCACACACCTTGGTATCTACCATCTAGTCGCACTCCCGGATTTGAGACGTGATATTCGCTTCCGGTTCCAACCCCTCATGCCGTCGCAACAACTCGTCGGCTATTTCTCTACATTCGGGATCGTCGTGACTCAAATTCATGGGTGTCTATTTTAACACCCGATGTACCAAATCGTGAACCAGTGGACGGTCAGCGTCCCGTTCCCAGTCTTCCATCCACCCGTGATAAAAGTAGACATGGAACTTTTCTGCTGCGACGAACTGCGCCTCGATCAGAGGGTCGTCGCGTTCGTCGGCTAGACGTTTCGCCGCGTTTTTCATAGCCCGATGGCTATCGTGTCGCCAACCGCGTTCCTGTGCTGCCGACATGATTGCGTGCGCCGCTGCTCCCCACAGCTTCTCCGCGCCTTGTAAATGATCGCCGCGCGCAAACTCTTCATCAGAAGCTGTCAGAAAATCGAGGGCGACTTGGCGATGCTCGGTTGATGAAAAGGTTTGGGTTGCCATGTCGTGATGATCCTTAACTGTGGTTATTTCACTAGGATACTAAAGATTTGGTATGATGTAAAGGATGCTGTAGTCATCACCCTAGCTCTCTCCGTTTGTATGTTGAGGTTTGGACTGAGAGGGCGAAAAAATCCTTCCGAATCGTTAGCATCCCAGTTCAACTTCACTCCCACCGGAACGCCCACACCGCTAGAGCGAAGCAGATAAGCCCCCACACGGCTAGGGCGAGTATTGAGCCGCCTTGGAGGAAGAGGGTTTCACCGCTGTTGACCATGGCGCGCATCGCATCGGCTAGAAAGGTCAGCGGCAACCACTGGGCCACAGCGACTACCCAATCGGGTATCACCGAATGCGGAATGAAGATGCCAGACAAGAACATCATCGGCAAGGTGACGATGTTGGCAAGCGGTGCGGCGGTGTTTTCCGTCTTGGCGATGCCTGAGATGGCTAGACCCAATGCCGCGAAGCCGAGTCCGCCAAGCACAGTCAGCGGTATCACTTCGAACCAGAACATGGCATAGCCGGGAGATACTTCCACACCAGATACGAAGATGCCGACCAGCAGCAGCACGTAAGTCTGCACCACGAGCAACAACATTCGAGTGAACAGTGAACCGACCAGGAAGTGCCTGGGGTTGATAGGAGTCGCATGAAGCCGCTTCAGAACGCCTTGATTGCGGAGGCGGACTAGAGTGAATACGACTCCGAATAGTGCGCTCTGCATAATCGAGAGCGCGACGATGCCGGGCACTACGAATCCCTTGTAGCCCTGTCCGCGTCCTGCGACCTCGGTGGTGGAAACTGACGCCCAGTTTTCGACGCGATACTCAGGCGGCACGTTTGCTACTACCTTGAAGACTCCGTCCAAGATCTGTTCGATTATCGCCCGGGCGGTTTCGGCTTCTTGGGCACGTCGGCCGTTGTAGGTGATTTCGATCTCGGAAGTCGATCCAGGCTCACCAAAGCCTTCGGGTATCACCATCACGGCGGCGATATCGCCGTTTAGCATGTCGGCACGCAGCGTCTCAAGGTCATCAGTATCGGGAACGTCGAAGAGCGTATCTCCGTCGAAGCCGTCCTTCATCACCGAGACCAGCGCCTGCGACACTTGATTGTCGGCATTGTCGACGATTCCAACCTCAGGCGGCTCGAAACCGCCAAAGTTGAACAGCCCGAAAATGACCATCAACACGGTCGGAAATGCAAGCGTCCAGAAGAGAGCGGCGCGATCGCGCACGAACATCTTAAGTTCAGCTATGATGAATGCTTGGTAGATTCTCACCTGAGTGGCTCCAGATCGGATGCACGGCTAGACATTGTCTGAACTGTGATTTTCATATGATTGAAATGATTTGAATGATCTATCGGCGGCAGTTCAGGTTCTTTTCGTCGGATTCGATTGTCCGTAGCTTTTGCAGTATAGAAAGGCGCCATAGTCAATCAATCCAACCATATGAAAACCACAGTTCAGACTACTCCACCAAACTCCGCCCCGTCAGATCGATGAAGACATCCTCAAGCGTCAGCGTGCCGTCTTTGCGGACCGCTTCGGCGCCTCGGGATTCCAGCTGATCGACTAGCGATTGCGGTGTATCGATAGCGACGATGTTGCCGTGATCGATTACGGCTACACGGTCGCATAGAACTTCGGCCTCTTCCATGTAGTGAGTCGTCAGCATTATCGCCATGCCTTCCGAGCGGAGACCGTCGATCAACTCCCACATGTTGCGGCGTGCCTGCGGGTCTAGGCCGGTAGTGGGTTCATCGAGGAACATGGCGACTGGATTGCTTACCAATGCGACGGCGATGGAGAGCCGCTGCTTCTGCCCGCCAGAGAGGTGTCGATATTGCGCTTTGGCGCGATCGGCGAGGTCAACCTTTGCGAGTGCCTCTTCCGGTGCCATGTCAGACCCGTACAGGGTGGCGAATAGTTTTACCGTCTCGCGCAAGTTTAAGTTGTCGAAAAACGCATTCTGTTGCAGCTGGACCCCGATGATCCTTTTGACACGGGTGGCTTGCTTGGTGACATCCAATCCGCCGATATGTGCCTCGCCACTATCGAGGTCCCGCAATCCTTCGAGTATCTCTACGGTAGTGGTTTTGCCGGCGCCGTTGGGTCCCAGCATCCCGAATATCTCGCCGCGATGCACCTCGAACGAGATTCCATCAACTGCTACGAGGTCTTTGTAACTCTTTCGGAGGTCGCGGACTTGGATGATGACATCATTAACGGCGGATGGGTTTGCGAAAGCCATGATTCACCTGATTCTATACTCATCTTCCGAGATGTCGCATCGCGCGAATGACGTGCCGCTACGACTATTCCTTATTTAGAGGTTCCTACGCTACTTTTCGGACGATATCTCCAACTCGCACCGTGCCAGCTTCGACTATCTTGGCGTTCGCGCCGCGTCGCCGTTGCTGCATAGCCTCGGCTCCGCTGACGAACCTGAGTGCGGGGTTACCAAACCGCGACGCGAACTTGACACAACCAGTGTGCGGCGTCGCAGTGAATTCGATGACCGCCGAACCGATGCTTAATCGAGTGCCGGGAGGTAGATTGTCGTGGCTCAGGTCGATATCGATGACGAGCTGATCGCCAGCCAGATGCCAACGCGATTTGGAACCCGAAACCGCATCGAGAACACGGGAGTTGATGACTGTGACCTGCGCCTCAGGATCGGCTGAACCGTCGGCGGTTTTGCGATTCCCACGCGCCTGCCAGTTGTCGCCTACCAAACCAGCTTCGGCATCTAGCACCGCTTCGTCCAAGATGTCTCGCTGACCAACTTCCGGCCGGCTGACGATCATCTCGACATTTCCATTCTCTGCAGGCGATTCGAGAATGTGAGGCAGGGCAGACTGCAATTCTTCTGATGTGGGATGTTCAGACATAGGTTAAGTGTAAACTTTTCGGGTGAATGTTAGGAAGCCTCTGAACTAGACACCATTCTGATGGAATCCGTAGTGGAGGTTCGCGAACCGCCGCTACCTATCGGAGGTTTCTTGAAACAGCGTTCGTTCCTGTATCAAAGCAGGAACGAATGACACAAAGCCTTAGGAGCCGAGATAAATGTCTGCAAAGCGCATCAATCGCGCCATCGAACTGCTGTCGCAAGATCAGCCAGTCTACTACACTGGCGGTCATACCGGTGCGATTCTGACGCATGAACAAGGCATGAAGGACGCGCACACGTGGGCCGACTACATCAATGTGGGAATGGAACACGGTCCATTTGATATGGGCGGCCTGCAGCACTATATGGAAGGACTCGTAGCCGGCGGTCCGACTAACAGCGGACATCGCACCCCAACGGTAATCGTCGAAGCGCCAGTCGATGGTAGCAGCGAAGACACAATTCGTTACAACGGCTGGCAATTTCGGCAGATTCTCGCCCGCGGCGTTCACGGCATCCTGCTCTGCCAGGCAGAAACCGCGGATGCCGTGCGCGCATTTGTAGAGTCTTGCCGATACCCGCGCGCTGCTCAGGGCGTGGGCTATGGACTGGAGCGCGGCACCCGAGGTGTCGGTTCCGAGCCGGGAGCAGCATCGATATGGGGTATCGACAACGCCGAGTACATCGCCAAAGCCGATCCATATCCATTGAATCCCAACGGCGAGTTGATGTTGGGCATCAAGGTGGAATCGGTGCGTGGAGTATCCAACATCGAGACGATGCTGGCAGTCCCTGGGCTTACCTTCGCAGAGTGCGGTCCGGGCGACTTACACATGTCATACGGCGTCGAACGCGGCGGTCCCGGGACACCATTCGACCCGCGAGTACAGGAAGCCAGCGAGCGAGTGCGTAAGGCGTGTCTCGAAAACGGCGTGGCATTCCTCGGCGGCGGCACCATCGATACCATCACGGACGCAATCGACCGCGGAGTACGCGTCGTATCAGGAGCCAACCCTGAGGTCGCTGCCAAAGGTCGCGCTCACACCAAGCGGACAATGCCAGTTTAGCATCTGTAATGTTACCGACTGTTATCGATTCATTCGCCGATGCGGTAGCTGACGTGCCGAATGGCGCGACGGTGATGATCGGCGGTTTCGGCGGCTCTGGCGGACAACCGACGCGTCTGATGCTGGCACTTGCCGAGCATGGCGCACACAGTTTGACGATCATCGGCAACGTAGCCGGAATATCCAAAACTACAGGATACGGATGGCCGCCGCATCTAGAACCGATAGATCAAGGCATTTTCTTCGAACTCGGACTCGCAAATCGAATAATCTGCTCGTTTCCGATACCCGGTCAGACGCGTCCGTTGTGTGAGATTGAGAAGGCGTGGCGAGAAGGTAGAGCAGAGGTTATCGTCATTCCACAAGGAACGCTGGCGGAACGAATTCGCGCGGGTGGTGCAGGCATCGCCGCCTTCTACACTCCGACGGGCGTAGGCACACCGGTGCAGAAAGACAAAGAAGTGCGCGAGTTCAACGGGCGTCCACACCTGTTGGAGCACGCGTTGCGTGCCGATTTCGCATTGATCCGTGCAAAACGTGCGGATACATACGGCAATCTGGAGTATGTCGGCACCTCGCGCGCCTTCAATCCAGTGATGGCACCTGCGGCCGATGTGACGATTGCGGAGGTAGATGAGGTCGTAGAGCCGGGCGGTATAGATCCCGAACGCGTGGGCACTCCCGGCGTTTATGTCAACCGCATAGTGCAACGCGAAGCCGGGGACCCGTTGCCGTGAGGGATGGAGGTGTTCCTCAGTAACGCCAACCAGCATGTTCGAAGAATTCAACCAAATTTAGGTGATGAATTCCAAGCCTATCACAGACCGTCGGCATCTTTGTCCCCTTGGGGTACACATCATTTGCAGGTCCGACAATCTTCTCTTGTCTAGTAGAACGGGTCTCTGAGCTTACCACTGTGCATCCCAGCACCTTGGCGGCGGCTATCACGTAAGGGTCGGCTGCCTCTTGGTTGGTTGACCATCCAGCGTGAGAAGATGCGATGTATAACCCCTGCTGCTCGATTTGATCTCGGTGAGTATCTCCTAAGCTTTATGCGGTCGAAACTGCTTTGGACACCCAGTTGTACTGTTTCGTTGCGAGCATCCTGTTGGTAGTCATAGGGTTTCTTCCTCGGACAGCGTTCTCGACGGATACCTCACTCACGACGGACTTCACAGTAACGATTGTTCGATCGCGGACCAGTCGGTCAATATCTGACCAGAGTTCTGTGAAGATATTCCTAGGGTATCGCCTTATGAACAGATCGACTATGGCAGACGAATCGATCACGTACTTCGCAATGGGAGAATTCAAGGTTTAAATCCGACATGATCTGACAAGCCGAAAAACGATGGAATCTTGACATCAAGCAAGTTTGCCGCTTCCTTGATGGTGATTTGATCCGAGTAGTACTCACCGAGAACGAGATCGATGAACTTTCCTCCCAGGTTCCTTCGAGTAGTGGCGTAGTAATTCCCGCCACCACCAGAAGAAGATTCCGAAATCGGCTTCCGTTCGGAAACAGCATCTCGGATCTGATTAAACGAATTACTATCAACCAGTCTCAGATTGTGCGCCCTTACAGCAGCAGCGATAGGGCTGACAGAAAACACCCCGGCGGTTAATTCGGCTTTTCCTTGATCTCCCGTTCGGCTAGCAGATCGCCAGACTTGAGCGAAATCTCCGGCCGGCATTAACGCATTACCCGCAACTGAATTGCAATATCGCTCAATCTTCGTGTCTTCACTCAAAGCGCCTCGAAAGTTCACTTCATCGTAAGCCGAGACTCCTGGGGCGCCTATCCACAGATGCGCGAACTCGTGAAACAATGTAAAGATACGCGCCGTGTGCGAATCCTTTGAGTTTAGGAGAATTGAGGGAGCGTGGTGATCTGTCATCGATAATCCGCGCATCTCTGACGTTTCGATCGGTGCTTTCGTGTTGTCAGTTTGGAATACGAAGACACCGGCTCTGTCCTCAAACCGTTGAATCCACGCCTTCAAGACGTTCTGTACGCCGCGACCGTCGCGCGGACCATCAAGGTTGACGCCCAACATTTCGCGCATTTGCCTTGCGAGGGTTTCTGGCGAAGTTTCAACACAATCGACACTGCCCACCCAAGCTTGGTAACTCGACTCTTCCCGTTGAATCACCCTGGCGGCAAACTCGAGCCGGCCTTCTAACTGCCTGATCGCGTAACGCAGATTGCGACTCCACATTTCCTTGCTTACATTATCGCCGCTGGGTAGAGTTCGGAAGTCGTGAACTTCCGGCACTGTGATGAAGTCTGGAAGCTCTGGAAGCAGAAAAACTCCGGCGGAATAACGATACAGCTTGGCTAGTCCCTTAGCTTGGGCCAAGGTTGGCAAATCATCGTATGCATAGCTTTCCCAACGCCGTATCGTATCAACGTCTTTTCTCACCTTCTTAGCTGCATCCTCTTCGGAGCAACCAGTAACCTCACGCACCTTTTTGAGTGTGCCGGGAACAAACGGCATTCTGATCGAACGTGCCAAGGTTGAACTTCAGTGATTGAGGACATCAACATCTCAAACGTTGATGTTAGATTACCAGACTATTAATTGTAGATTCCAACCTATGATGTGCAACATGGGACCTCGAGACTGCACGTTGGGCAACGTTCTCAACCGAGGCGTAGGCGCCTAAATGACTTGTCTAAAATACGATGTCGTCAGATGCTTGCACCGCAAATCCGACAATCAGCGAAATGATATGTTGTATCATATTTTCATACTCAACCTACTTGACTGATTGATGATGTCCTCGCGAAGCGATACGGCACAGTGCACTCCTGTGCCAGCAGTTGGCGCACAAAATGCGTGTGTCACTTATGGATCGAACAACGTCGTCCTGCGCGATGTCACGTTTAGTGTTCCCTCCGGCTCCTTCGTGGGAGTCGTCGGACCAAATGGTGCTGGCAAAACGACGCTGCTTAAGACTCTCGTAGGCATGATTCGACCAACATCAGGCTCGGTCCACATCTTCGGTGATGATCCTGCCAATTCCCGCAGACAGGTCGGCTACGTTCCCCAATCGGAGACCGTCAACTGGCAGTTCCCAGTTACCGTTTGGGATGTTGTGATGATGGGTCGAACGCCCAAGCTTGGCGCGTTCAGATACGCTTCTAAAGCGGACCGCCAGGCGGTCAGCGATGCTTTGCATCGGGTGGGATTGCTTCACCGTAGTGATGATCTAATTGCCTCACTCTCTGGTGGTCAGCGGCAACGGGTGTTCGTAGCACGCGCACTGGCGCAAGAAGCTAAAGTATTGCTGTTGGACGAGGCGTTCAGCGGTGTTGATGTCGGCTCTCAATACGAACTGGTAGCGGTACTGAGAGGATTGTGTGAGGACGGACAGACCATTCTCTTATCGACGCACGACCTGACAAATATGGCGCGCAGCATGGATATCGTTCTGTGTTTGAACTGCCATGTCTGCGCTTGCGGACCGCCTGACGAGGTCTTTACGCCAGATGTAATGGTCGAGCTGTACGGGCCGCATGCTACCGCATCGATTTAGGTACTGCCTATTCACATCGCCGTTTCGTCCCAATTCTCAAATCTGAAAGTTTATGGATCTGATCGCTTACATCGTCGAGCCCTTCCAATACAGTTTTCTGCAGCGCGCTTTCATGGTGGCAGTGATAATCAGCATCATGTGCCCCTTAGTCGGCCTGTTCATAGTCACTCGCGGGTATGGTTTTATGGGTGATGCGTTGGCGCACTCGATATTCCCGGGGATGATTCTGGCTTTGATTTTCGGGACCAGTGTCTGGTTGGGAATGTTGCCGGCTGCTTTGATGTTCGCCTTCTTGATCGGATTCATCGTCCATAGAACAGGACTGAATGCTGACGCGGCGATTGGCATAATGTTTGCTAGCCTCTTCGCTATCGGCATCTTGATGATCTCTGTCTGGGGTGCTCAATTGCAGATCAGCTTGGAAGATATTTTGCTTGGCCAAATCTTGGGCGTCAGTTCTTCCGATATACGGATAACCCTAGGGGTGACTTTCGTAGTGCTCGCAGTTTTTGCCGGCTTTTTCAAAGAACTGGTGTTTGTCAGCTTTGATCCGATCGGGGCAGAAGTTGCTGGGATCCGCGTAGCATTGATCGATTATCTTTTGCTCGCGCTGATATCGGTCGTAGTGGTGGTAACAATTCAAGCGGTCGGAGTGATCCTGGTCTTGGCGATGCTCATCGCCCCGGCGGCAGCGGCTTCTTTGGCCGTGCGTAAGGCGCATCACATAATTATTGTGGGTATCGCGTTCGCATTGGCCGCGTCCATCAGCGGATTGTATGCCTCGTACTATGGCAATCTACCCTCTGGAGCTTCAATCGCGTTGGCATCTGGCATCATCTTCGCGATCGTCGCAACCGTCCGACGCAGGGTCGCCTGACTTTCGCGCACTCACCTTTTGCGATATCAAGCGCACCTCTCTCCGCGAATTCCTGGGAAACCTCTGATCAAATAAAGGCGGTCAGCGAACCGCCACCTACGAATCCAGTTAGAACAGCTATCTGTTCAGAGGTTTCCTAGGAATTCGCGGAGCGTTTTGGGTTTTGCGGGTAGATATCAGATGGCGTTCTTATGCCGTGCAACGCGGACATACGTCATACACCTCGATGCGGTGGTCTACAATCTCGCCCATGATGCCCCGAACAGATGAACTCAGTGCTTTGATCGCGCTTTCCATGGCCTCGGCCTTAAAACGGCGCACTATCCCGCAAACGGTGCAAATTGCATGATGGTGGTGTCTTGGATCGTCAAACGTCCCTCGTTTAGGGTCGCTGACTGCCGATACGCTGTAGACCATCTCATCGTTCGGCGTGACGATTTTGCAGATGATCCCTTCATCCTGCAACATCTTCAAAGTGCGATAGATTGTTGCTCGCCCGGTGCGAGGCAAGTCGGCACACACTTCTTCAGCCGTGAACGTGCGTGGCACTTTAGAGATGTATTCGATGATGTCGCGCCGCGGCTTGGTGACTCGAATATCTTGCCCAATCAGTTCTTCAATTATCGATTCTGGCGAGCGCGGCATGCTTCAATCCTCCAGAGTCGCGCGCACGGCATCTGATATCTTCTCCGATGAAGGGTAGACTAGCCGCTCCAACACTGGCGTATATGGAATGTGAACCTGCTCAGCGGCGACCTTCATTATTGGAGCTTGCAGGTCCCAAAAGCCCTCTTGCGACACAATTGAGGCGATCTCGGAAGCGGCGCTGCAGACCTTGTGTGCCGGATCGGCGATGACAAGCCGTCCGGTTTTGCTGACCGATTCCAAGATTGTATCCTTATCCAGCGGCACCAAGGTTCGCGGGTCGATCACCTCTACGGATACGCCTTCTTGCTCGAGTTCATCCGCGGCTCGCACCGCCATCGGCACCGCGCCTGCAATGGCAACTAAAGTGACGTCCGTGCCTGATCTAGGAACATCGGCTACTCCGAAAGGAACCAAAGCTGCCTCTCCTGCTTCTACTTCGCCAGTAGCACCACCCAAAGTTCCATCCTCAAATACGATGCAAGGGTCGTTGTCTCGTATCGCCGTCTTGAGCAGTCCCTTAGCGTCGCGCGGGGTTGCAGGAACTAGAATTTTGAAGCCTGGCATGTTCATGAACATCGGGTAAGAACGATCAGAGTGGTGCGCTGCCGAGCCGCCGCCATAGAACATCGTCGCGCGATAGACCACCGGCAATGTCGCCTGCCCGCCAAACATGTAGCGCATCTTTGCAGCTTGACTGACCAGCTGATCCATCGCGACCCACATGAAACTGGTCAACGTCTCTACGATTGGACGCATACCCACTAGCGATGCGCCGATCGCAGCTCCGAAGAAGCCATTTTCCGACAATGGCGTATCGAGCACTCGATTCTCGCCGAACTGCGCAAGCAGTCCAGCCGTGGCTCCGTATACGGAACGTCGGATATCCTCTCCCATGATGAAGACGTTCTCGTCGCGCTCCATCTCCTCAATGATTGCCTGGTTAATAGCCTCTACGTATATCGTGCTGGATGCCATTTCGATTGTGCTTTCCTCTTGGGTGGCCTAGACGGTTAGTTCAGCCGTAGTTTAAGGTGCGGGTATCGGATCTGCCCACATGTCATCGAACAACTCTTCGGGTTCAGGGTACGGACTGTTGCGCGCAAATTCGATAGCATCTTCGACTTCGGCCTCCTTGGCTTTTGAGACCGCGTCGCACTCTTCGCGGGTCAGGATGCCCTGAGATGTCAGTGTACGTTCCAGGACGTCGATGGGATCGCGCTCCCGCCATTCGTCGATCTGCTCCTGTGTCCGATACTCGCCGCGACGCACCCGCCCCAAACCTAGCGAGTGTTCCTCATAGCGGTAGGTCAGAGCTTCGATCAGGGTAGGTCCTTCGCCAGCACGACCGCGTGCTACCGCCTCTCTGGTAGCTTCGTACATGGCGATCGCGTCCTGACCATCCACCAAAACGCCAGGCATGCCGTACGCCGCGGCTCTATCTGATATGTGCTCTACCGAGACCGAGTCGTGATACGAGGTGGTTACTGCGAACTGGTTGTTCTCGCACAGGAATATCACCGGAAGTTTCCACAGCGCGGCTAAGTTCATCGACTCATGACAAGCACCTTGGTTGGACGCACCATCGCCGAAGAACACCATCGAAACGAAGTCCTCGCCTTTGATTTTTGCCGCCAACGCAGCTCCGGTAGCTACCGGGACTGATGATGCTACGATACCCGACTCGCCCAAGATGCCGATTGAGAAATCGGCTAGGTGCATCGATCCGCCTTTCCCCTTGCAGTAGCCGTCCACGCGACCGTACAACTCGGCCATGGCGCGTTTGACGCTTCCGCCTTTAGCGAGCGGATGCCCGTGAGAACGGTGATTTCCGGCAATGTAGTCGGTATCTTCAAGCGCGGCGCAGGCACCCACAGCAACTGCTTCTTCGCCGATGTAAGGATGTGCGGCGCCGGTGAATTCACCAGCTGAATGCACCTCCATGACGCGCACTTCAAAGTGGCGTATCAGCCACATCCGCTCCAGCATCTGCACCAGTTTTTCCTTGCTCACGTTCTCCAACTTGGCTGCTCCCGTTTCTGCACCTGCGACTATTGTTTAGAAAATCATCCGCGACTAAAAAAGACGCGTCGCCAAATATCTTATTTCATATCCATGTCCATAGTGTCATCATTTCGTTAGGAAACCGCCACGCATTAGAATCTAGGCATGATCGATGAATCCACGATCGAGGCTCGCGCTGGTAACGGCGGAAATGGGATTGTAACCTTCCTGCGTGAGGCTCTGCGCCCGCTCGGAGGTCCGGCAGGTGGAAACGGCGGACACGGCGGCTCGGTCTATTTAGTCGCAGATCCTTCTCTAAACACTCTGTTGAAATTCCGTTGGCGACGCCATTTCATCGCCAAGAACGGTGGAAACGGCGCCCGAAATCGGCGCCAGGGAGCCAATGGCGAAAGTGTTGACGTTACAGTGCCGGTCGGCACTGAGGTGTGGAGATGTCCGGAAAACGCATCTCAAAGCGAAACATTTTTCGGCGATTTGGTGCAACCGGGACAGCGCATCGAGGTCGCCAAGGGCGGCCGAGGCGGCCTCGGCAATGCCGCGTTCGTGACTTCTGTGAACCGTGAGCCTTTGTTGGCTGAAACCGGACAGGCTGGAGAGATAGTTAAACTGCGGCTGAACCTGAAAATGTTGGCCGATGTAGGTCTTGTAGGTATGCCCAATGCTGGGAAGTCTAGCCTGCTGACGGCGATCAGCGCCGCGCGACCTAAAATTGCTGATTATCCTTTCACGACTTTAGAGCCGGTGCTTGGAATTGTCGAGCACGGCATCGATGCATTTGCCGTGGTTGACATTCCCGGACTGATTGAAGGTGCATCTGACGGCATCGGATTGGGTCACGAGTTCTTGAAGCATATGCAACGCACCCGGCTGCTTGTGCACGTCGTCGATGGTAGCGAAGACGATCCTAGAGATCGGATACATGCCATCAACCGTGAACTCGAGGCATTCGACCCCCGATTAGCACAGACTCCGCAGATCATCGCGGTCAACAAACTCGATCTGGACGAGGTTGCGTTGCTAAAGGATGAAATCGCAGACGAAATCCGCTCTGCGGTCGGCGATGAAGCGTCCGTGTACTTTATCTCTGCTGCGACGCGCCAAGGCATTGATGATCTGGTCGCGGCTGTCGCATATCGCTTGGCCGAAATCCGTGAGCATGACACGGACCTAGCAACATTGGCAAATGGACCTCTTCATCCTCCCAATTACGATCCCCTAGAAGATGACACATTGCCAGTCTACCTGCCGGAGACGCAGGAAACTCGTATGGTAGTGCGGACCAGATCCGGCGATTTCCGAATTGTCTATGATCGCGCGGTGCGTCTGGCTCGAGGGTCTAATTTGGACAACTGGGATGCTTTGGTGCAGTATCACGAGCGTTTGGAGCGCATGAATGTAACCGCCGCGTTGCGACGCGCCGGAGCCAAAAGCGGCGATGTCGTATTAGTCGGTGATTGGGAGTTCGAATGGCAATAGACCGTATTGCAGTTTTCGGGGGAACTTTCGACCCGATACACAACGGGCACATCTCAGTCGCCCGTTGCCTGCTGACAGAACTCAAGGCAGACTTGGTGGTGATCGTACCTACCGGCCGCCCATGGCTTAGAACCGATACGCCTGTCGCGTCGCCAGAGGATCGTTTAAGCATGGTTCGTATTGCAGTCAAGGGAGAGATCGGGATTGAAGTGTCTGACGTCGATGTGCTTCGCTCCGGCACGACGTACTCGATCGATACCCTTGACGACCTTCGCGATGTCTATGGCAAAGGTCCTGAATACTATATCGCCATCGGAACTGATACACTGCCTCAACTGCATCGATGGCATCGTTACGAAGACCTGGTTCACGCTTGTCGGTTCGCGGTGGTCCAACGCCCCGGCATCAAGCTCATGTCCAACATCCCCTTACCTGACGGCGCAGCGATGATAGACGGTCCCATGATCGATATCAGTGCCTCGCAGATCCGGAAGATGTATGCGAATGGCGAGTTAGATGCCGCGGCGAATGTTGTACCCAGTTCGACCCACAGATTTATCATCGAAGAAGGTCTTTACAGATGAACGCCGATGAAGCCATAACTCGAGCCGAACGATTGGTGGAACGTTCGATTGAACTAGAAGCCTTACGCTTCGGCGATTTCACCCTCACATCTGGAGGCAAAACGAGCTTCTATTTCGACGGCAGGCTTCTGACCACTGACGGAGAGGGGGTCGAAATCCTGTCGGACATCTTCCTGGACATTCTGATGCGGCGAAACATCCATCACTTCGGTGGCCCTGCGGTTGCCGCGGTGCCTATTATCGGCGGGATGGTATTGTCGGCTCACCAAAAGGGATACGAACTCAAAGGATATTTTGTCCGATCAGATGCTAAAGCTCACGGCTTGGAAAAGCGGATTGAGGGACATATGAGACCTCATCAAAGAGTCGCATTATGGGATGACACATTGTCTACTGGCGGTTCATTGCTGAGCGCGGTTGATGCTGTTCGAGACATGAAAGCTAGAGTTGACCTTATGTTTTGCATCATGGACCGACATCATGGCGGCACCGAAAAGATCAAAGAAAGATCAATTCCACTTTTCAACGTTCTCACCAGCAATGATGAGGGAAAAGTAGAAGTGGATCGGGCCACTTTGAGGCAGTGGTTTTGAATAACGCACTCGCGGGAACGGATTCTGATCCTGTTCAGCAGCCACGGCGGTCGGTAGAGCAGATGATCGCCGCGTTCATTCTGATACTCGCAGCTTTGGCAGCGGTAGTGATGGTGTGGACGCGACTGCAGGCCGATTTCGATCAACCGACCATTGAGCAAAGCTTCCGCGCGATTGATGATAACTCGGTGTGGGTAACGTTCCACGGAGCTGCGAGGATTTGGCTTGGAGCGTTTCTCATCTCTTCACAGTCTATGATCGGGCTCATGCTGGTATCTAACCATCGCCGGGCCTTCAATTTGGGTAGAGTGCTTTTATCGCTTGGCGGAATTGCCTTCATCATGTCAGGAGTGATCACTGTGATGATGCCGGGCGCCGTTGCATTTGGAGAGGTTTTCGGCATTGATGGCGAGAGTTACCACAGCTACCGTCAGATTGCCGGCAACATCGGTTCATCATTCATCGGTTTGGCATTGATTGCGATGGTACCGATTCAATGGCGCACCGGAGGCGTGACGAAAACTACAGCAATACTAGGGATTATCGCTGGTGTCGGTATGTTGCTGGTCTGGTGGGATGCTGCTAGCCTGATGCATCGGATCACAGGTGCCGTATTCTTGATATGGCTTGTCACGACCGCGGCGGCAATGATGTGGACTAGACCACAATACACCCACGAGAACCAAAAGTCACACCGACTACAAGTTGACTAGCTCAGAGTAATGTCAACATCTGCGCGATTGAAGCGCGACAAGTTGACGAATAGATGTCAACTCGCACACCGATCATGTGCGGTATTGCAATACTGGACATTCGAGCTACCAGATGTTGCGAGCCATTCGCGTCTATCTTGACATGATGTTCGAACCAGAACAGGCAACTGCAGGTGACTGATCGAAGGGAATGTTATTCATCAGTCGGACGCAGTTGGGATGTTTCTTGACAATCTTGACGTGCTTATTGGTATTGTTAGATTGACTCAGATTTGGATGTACTTGAATCAAGTACAACTAAACGTCTAGATTTCTAACCTCAAGCGCGTTGGCGCGAATGAAATCTCTCCGTGGACCCACCTCTTCACCCATCAGAGTGCGGAAGATGTCATCGGCGCTCATAGCGTCTTCAGCCCTGACCTGCAACATGACTCTGTTTTGAGGATTCATCGTCGTATCCCACAGCTGATCGGGATTCATCTCTCCGAGGCCTTTGTATCGCTGAATGTTAATACCGCTTGTGTCCGAATAATCTTCAAGTGCTTCAGGGAGTTCGCGCCAGCTCAGGTCATCGATCAACACTTGGTCTCGACGCTTAAGTTGGAAGCCGTCCGCAGCTAGGAATTCCGATACGTACGGGTACAGCCGTTTGGAACGACGTACGGCCGGATTTCTGTATACATCCTCAGTCAACTCGTACCCTCTGATGTCGTAAGTCACGTCTTCATCCTCTTCAGTTGAGTCGTCTATAGGTTCTGCTGCTTCTCGTGTGAAGGGTGTTGGGTCGGTCTCCAACTTGCCGTTGAATAGTCCCGCCTGGAAGGTATCGCCGTTTTGATGGGGTTCTGCGTCATCGTTCAAATCGGCTATGATGTCTGATGATCGATCATGCTCGAAAGAGAGATTCTGCCACTTTGGATCCTGCAACAGATCGAAGAATACGCCCTCGGGCAGTCCGATAGCGCTAACGATGCCAAGTGCTTCACGGAATTCGCGTAGATTAGTTAGTGTGCTGCCTAGTTGCTGACCAACCACGTCGATCCGGGCATCACTATCTACCGAGTGGACTGACAACCCGCTGAATGCGCGTTCTGCCATCCAATTGTCTAGATCCGAGTCGGCGTAGAGCCAGTCGCTTCGCCGACCTTTTGATGCCTTGTACAGGGGTGGTTGCGCGATGTAGAGGTAACCGTCGTCGATTAGTTGTCGCATGTTGCGGAAGAAGAAAGTCAGCAGCAACGTACGGATGTGAGCACCATCGATGTCGGCATCGGTCATAATGATGACGCGGTGATAGCGTAACCTCTCAGCGTCGAAATCCTCGCCCATTCCGGCGCCGATGGCAGTGATGAGCGCGGCGATCTCTTCATGCGCGAACATTCGTTCGGGACGTGCCTTCTCAACGTTCAATATCTTTCCTTTGAGCGGCAGGATCGCTTGGAATTGCCGGTCCCGTCCCTGTTTGGCAGATCCTCCCGCGGATTCACCCTCGACGATGTAGAGTTCAGATCGTGAAGGGTCTTTCTCGCTGCAGTCGGCTAGTTTGCCTGGCAATGATCCTCCGTCCATCGCGTTCTTGCGAATAATAAGATCTCGAGCCTTTCTTGCGGCTTCACGTGCACGCGCCGCGGTCGATGCTTTGTCGATGATTATACGGGCTTCATCAGGATGGTCTTCCAGGAACTCGCTCAAGTGCCTCCCGACGAGCTGTTCCACAGCCATTCTGACTTCTGGGTTGCCGAGTCGCCCTTTGGTCTGTCCTTCGAACTGGGGGTCTTTGACCTTTACACTGATAACTGACATCAACCCTTCACGCACATCCTCGCCAGACAGCGTAGCCACGCCATCCTTCCCGATGTTTAGAAGGCTGTTCTTTTTCGCATAATCGTTCAGCACCCTAGTCAGCGCTGAGCGGAAACCGGTGACATGGGTTCCGCCATCACCAGTGCGAATCACGTTGGCGAATGAGAGGCAGTTCTCGACGAATGATTGGTTGTACTGGAACGCAACCTCAACTGATACATCGTCTACAGCGCCGGCGGCGTAGACGACACTATCGTGGATGCTTCCCCGACGCCGGTTGAAGGTGCGGACGAAGCTTCGCACTCCGCCATCGAAACGGAATGTAACGTCGTTGTGTGGCCAATGAGATTCTTCGTGCCAATCGCTGCGCAGCCGAATTGCAAGCCCTTGATTGAGGTAGGCCATCTCGCGCAGCCTGCCGGTGATAGATTCCCAATCGTATTCGATGCTCGGGAATATCTCGCGATCTGGCATCCATGTGACGGTTGTGCCGGTGTCTTGGAGATCGGACGAGGTTTGCGAACGACTAGCAATGTCGTTGGTTGTGATTCCACGCTCGAAACGCTGACTGTACACTCGTCCTTCCCGTCTAACTTCAACGATTGTCCACTCTGACAGTGCGTTGACTACCGACGCGCCGACTCCGTGCAGGCCGCCTGAAACTTGGTAGCCCTTGCCGCCGAACTTGCCACCGGCATGCAACGTGGTCATCACTGTCTCAAGTGCTGACATGCCAGTCTTGTCGTGGGTGTCTACTGGGATTCCCCGCCCGTCGTCAGTTACGGAGACTGAGCCATCAGCATGAATTCGAATGTCTACAGTGCTGGCGAATCCGGCCATAGCTTCGTCGACGCTGTTGTCGACGATCTCTCGAACAAGATGAAAGACACCTTCCGGTCCGGTAGTGCCGATGTACATTCCCGGACGTTTACGGACCGCCTCAAGGCCCTCCATGACGGTGATGTCTTCGGCATTGTAGTTGGCGGAACCGGCGTGTCCGTTACCTTCGGAGGCGATAGTGGTCTCTGTGGTCATAGGTCTCCAAGCAAGGATGTGGGTTCTTGCAATCCCGTCCGCTGTGAGTGGATGTCAAGCTATCGGGCTGGACGAGCACTCGGCGGATCAGCGTTGTCCGCCAGTCCAAAGTACGCGCGCATACGCGCGCGGGAACATTAGTTAAGCAAAAGATGCAGATTCTTATGATAACTGTTTACATGCCTTTTCGCTTTGCGTCGGAATGCAATCGAGTTGGCAGAGGCATGGAATTTTCAGTTCAATCGGATGGCTTCTGGTTTTCTGACAAACTCGATGCTTGGGTTGAATCCAATGGATTGTTCTCTTCATCTTGGGATATCAATACGCGCAGGATCGAGTCCCAAGCCTCAGCCTGTTGATCAATGGGCAACTCTTCCATCGCCTCTACCGCGGCTTGTGCAGCGACCTGCGCGGCTTCTTCCTGACTAATCCCTAGTTCGGAAGCAGCCGCTCGCGCTTCGCCGATCATTGCCGTCGGCAGATCAATATCTTCGTAACCCGTTTCGATCATGCCGGCTACTGCCCCACGAACCGCTCCAGACAAGATCTCAATTGGGTCAAATGCGACTTCGCTGGTTGCTGTGATGGCCGTTCTGATAGCCGTTCGGAACTGCCTTGTAGTTCCGGTGCCGGCTTCGGCGATGGCTTTGATCGCGCCGTGCGTCACGCCGAACGCGATCTGAGCACCCTGGTTTCGAGCGTCTCTAGCACCTCTGCTAGCAGACCTGACAGCTACCCGAACATGCCTATGCACATTACGTAGCCCGGCACCTCCGATAGTTGTGGCATCGATCAAAGATTTTGTTGCTGCTGATACCTGATACGCGGTGACCCCGGCGGCAATATCCAAACCTGAAACTCTAGGCACGTACCGCATTCCCACGATCGGGAATTGCGCGACGAAGCTCATGCCGCGGACCGAGTTGAGGTTGCGCAGATTCTCGCGTGTCTGGGCGTGCAACTCTTGGATCACGGTTTCCGTGTCAGTCTCGCCCTCTTCTCTGATCCGAGCCAAGAGGGGTATCGTGATGAAACCGAGTATGAATGCCACCGCGAATAGAAAGTCGAATCCCGTCAACGAGAAAGCAGGGATGTCGACAACCCCAGTGGGGTCGATCCACTGCATCGCGATTCTGAAACTGCGGACCTCGAAGAAGTCTGCAAAGAGTCCCCCGATAAGCGGAGCCGTTCCGGCTCCGAGATTTAGTGCAAGGGACGCAGTCGCCATATAAGACGTGGCCTTGTTTTGGGGCACTAACTTGATTCGCAAGGATGTAACAGCAATGTTCACACCCGCGATCGCAACACCAAGCAAGAGATGCAACAAAACCAAAATGGGTATAGTGCCACCGTGTCGATCGGGCAAAGTTGTGAATGTCCAAGAGATGATGACCAAGAAATACAGCGAAGAAGAGATGGATAGGATCGCTTTGCTGCCGAATCGATCGGCCCAATTGCCCCAGACGCGATAGAAGATGATACTGCTGACCTGACTCGTCACACCCAACGCAACCACGAGCGAGAGCGGCAGTCCGAGCCGTTGCAACATGTAAACCGCGAAGAATGGTACGGCTAAGTGGATGACAAAATACCAAACGAACTGAAAGACTATGAATTTGCGGAACTCGACATCCTTGATAGGCCCGGCAAGATTACGAAACATGTCACCAATGGAATTCGTCCCGAGCGTTTGCATCTGGGGCTCCGGGATCCGTGACATGAAACCGACGGCGCTTAGCCCCAATATAAGAGCCCCGAATAGGAATGCGATGGAATAACCGAAGACCTCATCGCCGGGGTCTGTAGAGCCCTTCCACCAATCGACGAAAAACGCCGCGCCCAGTCCGGTGATGATGGCGGATATGGTCGCGTTTCGCAGCCGATTGCCAAAGAAGTTTCCGGACTGTCCGACTGGTATCAAGTCTCTCAACCAGCTGTTCCAACCAGTGCTGACAAACGATGTGAAGACGCCACGGACAGCCATGAATATCAGCAACAATATCACCGCACCTTGATGCGGGACATCGATCAACAAAGGTATCAACGCAACGGGAATCCATGTAAGATACGCAATCGTATATGCAACGACCACCACCGCCTTGCGCATCTGCAATCGATCAATGGCGATAACTGCCACGATCTGTAACGCCTGTGTTACAAACGGTATCGCTGTAAGAATTCCGATGTGGAAGTTTGAAGCGCCGATGAGCAATGCGAAAGCGGCGATGAATCCGCCAGATACAAAACCTTCGGCACCCGCCGCGGCGAAAGTCTGTTTATTCATGACCGAGAAGCCGCGATCTCGGTCCGCATCCGTCAGATTGCTCTGTGGTCTGAGAAAGTTAAGAAATCCGAAATGACTCCACATGATCTCTAACGCTCTAGGCAGGGCGTGTGACTCGATTCTAAAATTTTCAGGCGTTTAAATTGTTTCACTGAGCTGCGAATCGCTGGTCAACTTCAGAGCTGGCCAACGCCCCTCACAAGAAGTCGATTATGCACAGGGAAGATTGTTGAAAGATTTCAATTCATTGGTGTGAGCACCACGACCGTTATCCTGCAGACATGCGTTCGGCACATCTCGTGTCCAAGTTGATGCAGTTTGCCTTAAAAGTGCCAAAAATCGCACATGGCCGGCTACTCAAACGCCGCGGGATCTGCAACCGCTCCGCGTTCTAACGCGATGTTGATCAGGTCCACAAGCCGTTGTGCCGATTGAGGCGTCAATTCCACCGCGATCCGTGCGCCTAAACCCTGGGATTCGTCTACGAAATCGATGTTGAGCGCATGTTCCAGCGTCATCTGACTGGGGTGATCGTAGGATACCGTCATCTGGTTGACCTGTATCCAACCGTGCGTTCCTTTGCCGAAGCCGCTTGCTTCAGCCTTCTCTGCAATCATCGTGCACAAAGCAGTTTCTCCTGTGAATG
Source organism: Dehalococcoidia bacterium (assembly GCA_965242765.1). GTDB lineage: Bacteria > Chloroflexota > Dehalococcoidia > Lucifugimonadales > Lucifugimonadaceae > Bin127. Next base: position 1,562,471 of record CBDESY010000004.1, read on the forward strand.
ATTCGTTGGATTATTGGCTCCGTTGCTAACCGAGATGCTTCTCGAGGAAGGCGAAAGTCTTGCGCCAACCGTCCACCGCTTGATCTTGTCGATATGCCGATCGATCGTAGTAAAAGAACCCGTGTCCGGCATCGGGATACATATGAAATTCGTACTCCTTGCCATATTCTTTGAGAGCCGCCTCGTGAATTTCGACCTGCTCTGGGGATGGGCTACTGTCTTCTTCCCCGAATAGCCCTAATACCGGACAGGAAAGGCCCGCGGTGTAGTCGACTGGGGATACTGGACAATTCTCTGTAAGTTCCGATTCGGACATGACTACGCGACCGCCCCAGCAATCTACTACGGCATCAAAACCCTGCACTCTAGAGGCAGCAAGCAACACGTGGCGACCGCCTGAGCAGGTGCCGAATGCGCCGACTTTTCCATTGGAGTTAGGCAACGACCTCAGATAGCGCATCGATGCCGCGAGGTCTTCAATCGCCTGATTATCAGGGATGCCGCCATCTGAGCGGACTTTAGCAGCAACATCTTCGGGCGAGGCATGGCCGGTGCGGTGGTACAGATCCGGCGAGATCGTCGCGTATCCATGGTGCGCGAATTTGCGGGTACATTCTCGGTACCACTCATCCCATCCCGGCATGTGATGCGCCAGAACCATTCCCGGATGAGGACCTGGTCCCAAAGGTCGCGCGAAGTAGGCGTTGATGGCGGTGCCATCGGATGTCGTTACGGTGATCGTCTCTGCGATCATGCCTTCGTACATATCGGTCGTGTAAATTGGATGTCTCCTGTTGGCTTGGTTGGGAGCGACGATATAGATGTTAAGCCACATATCGCGTCGAATCGACGGCGTTTCAGTGATATATTGCACATCATCATGACTGAGAATGCATCGCAAAACGGGATGGATGGTAACGGTACGCACCAACGAGGTCCGTTGGAAGGGGTCCGGGTCATCGAATTCGGCAATTTCGTGGCCGGTCCCTTTGCCGGGCAGATCCTCGCCGATATGGGCGCAGAGGTCATCAAGGTAGAGCCTCCCGGCGGCGACCCGTGGCGGGCTTCGCAACCTTTCGCACCGAACGAAAGTCGAACCTTTTTGCCGCTGAACCGCGGCGTTAAGAGCGTCGCACTCAACCTCAAGGATGAACGTGGCAAAGCAGCTCTTGCAAAGATCGTCAAGATGTCCGACGGTGTCATCTCCAACAACCGACCCGACACTGCATTGGCTTTGGGCATCGATTACGAGTCGCTTTCGGAAATCAATCCTGCAATCATCTATGTAGATATCACGGCATACGGCATGAAGGGGCCGTTGGGCGGTGCGCCAGGATTTGATCTCGTGATGCAGGGTTTCACCGGCGCCGTCACTTCAGAAGGCAAGATCACGCCCAATGGACAGCCAGAAGTCGTTTGGTCGTCTTCCTATATCGATCTTTCTACCGGGTATTGCGCGGCAGCGGGAATCATGGCTGGCATCATCGGACGCGGCACCAGCGGCAAAGGACAAAAGGTAGAGACGAGTCTGATGATGAACGCTTTGGCGATGCAGTGCCTGCGACTCGCGCATATGATCGACATGCCCACACCGTCGATGACGTGGTATCAGGAACGCTACCCGCAGCTGGTGGCAGAGGGCAAGAGCTATCAAGAGATGCAGCACGACTACCAAGAAGTCGTGCGTCCGTCTATCTATCGTTGCTACTACCGGGCGTATCGCACCAAAGATGGTGGACTGTGTCTAGGGACGCTGGATTGGGCAGCTAGAGCGCGCTTGTTGGAGCATCTGAACCTTGAAGACCCGCGCGTAACCGATCCTAACTTTGACTACGACACGCCGGAAGCGGAAAGACTAGCGCAAGACATGGTGGACACCTTCGAGCGGATATTCGATTCCAAGACGACTGCAGAGTGGGTAGGCGAGTTAAATGCCAAAGACATCCCCTGCGGTCCGATTCGATTCAGCGAAGACCTAGTGTGGGATGAGCAGGCAGTAGCTAACGCCTACATAGTAGAACTTGAGCATCATACCGGGCATCGCTATCGAACATCTGGCCCGATACTCAACTTCACGGCTGGGATGCCGGAATTGAAGGCCTCGCCGGCGTTAGGAGAGCATAACTGGGAGGTGCTACGCCAAGCCGGCATGACGGATGACGAGATCGCGGGAGTTGTGGGGTGATGGTGCGCCACGCTCGGGATGTGAGCGCATCGCCAAGCGAGTACTCACGGTTCCTGGTGTATCGGATTGTCGAAATGTGTGCCGATTCGTTATCAATGTATTCTGAAGATAACCTTCATTGAAAAAATGCCCGCGCCTTTAACCATCGACTCGCGTCAGTGTTCGCTCCCAATAGCTGGAGTTGAGTCATTGCAGCCAATCGCCAATGGTCGCATGAATGCATTATTGCCGACCGATGCGGCTGCACATGATTGGTATCGGTTTGTGTTGTCCTTCCCTCCTCATCTGGTGCGCAGCTATCTTATGAGGTTCGGCATCACTGAAGAACACCTCGTTCTAGATCCATTCTGCGGGACGGGCACAACGTTGGTTGAATGCAAAAAATCTGGGATTTCAAGCGTGGGTATTGAAGCACTGCCCAGTTCAGCTTTTGTGGCGAAGACCAAAGTTAACTGGTCTGTCCATCCGCGTAAATTGTTAGCGCGGAGCGAGCGGTTGGCACAACTCGCTAATCGGCAACTAGGTGTCGACGGTTTGTCGGATGAACCAGTTAATGTTGCCACTGACAACATGACCTTACGTAGATTGCCACCGAATGCTTCCAAACTCATGTTCAAAGACGCCATCAGCCCGTTACCGCTTCACAAGGTGTTGGTGTTGCTTGAACAATTGCGTGCTGATTGGTCTGACGAGTATTCGGATCACGAGATGTTGGCGCTGGCATCAGCTCTGGTTGGCGAGATTTCAAACCTGAAGTTCGGCCCAGAAGTCGGGGTAGGCAAAATCAAGGAAGATGCATCAGTAGTGCTGCCTTGGCTCGAGCGCGTCAAGAAAATTGCATCAGACTTGAACGAACTATCAGACATTATCGCGCCAGCGAAGGTTCAAGTCGGCGACTCGCGTCGAATTGACGAATTTCTGCCCCCCAACTCAGTCGACGCAGTTATAACATCTCCGCCGTATCCGAATGAGAAAGATTACACGCGGACCGTCCGTATAGAGTCGGTGCTGCTGGGTTTTTTCGAGGACCGGGCGGATCTTCGCGCAACCAAGCAACATCTTCTTCGCTCCAATTCGAGGACTGTTTACAAGCATGATGCTGATGATGAATGGATACCGCAAGGTTGTAGGGTGTACGACTTAGCAGACCAGATCGAGGCGCGTCGAGTTGAGCTTGGAAAAACATCGGGGTTTGAAAAACAATACTCTCGAGTGGTGAGATTGTATTTCGGGGGTATGGTAAGGCATCTGCAAAACCTTACCAAGGTATTGAAACCGGGAGCACTGCTCGCTTACGTAGTCGGTGATCAAGCATCATTCTTCAGGATAATGATCCGAACTGGGCAGCTGTTGGCCGAGATCGCTCGGGAGATTGGATATGTTGTAGAGGGTATTGATCTGTTTCGAACACGTCTTGCGACTGCCACAGGACAACAATTGCGCGAAGAGGTTCTTATATTGAGGTGGCCGGGGTGACACCAGGTAATCCAGAGCGGCGAAATGCCTATACGAGAATCATCGAAGAGATTTTCCACTCGCGATATCATCCTGGTGATGCCGCCGTGCCATTCGAGCGACGAGAAATCGCAGAAACAGCACAACGCCTCGGCATAAACGTCCCCAAAAATGTCGGGGACCTTATTTACTCGTTAAGGTACCGAATGCCCATGCCGGAAACGATATCTTGCACGGCTGCAAAAGACTTGGAATGGGCGATATTGCCAGCTGGGCGTTCTGTGTACGAGTTTAGGCAGGTCCGATTCAGCGAGATCAAACCCAACCGGCAACTTGCATGGACTGACATCCCGGATGCAACGCCAGGGTCGATATCTCTGTACGCACTCAGCGACGAACAATCTCTTCTGGCAACTGTTCGATACAACCGATTGATCGACATTTTCACTGGACTTACATGCTACTCTTTGCAGAACCACCTTAGAACGTCGGTTCCTATTTGGAATCCGATCCAACAACGCGACGAATCGACTCAGGTGGAAACCGATGAGCTATATATCGGTATTGACAAGCACGGACAACACTTTGCGATACCTGTTGAAGCCAAAGGTGAGGACGATGCTTTGAGTATTGTCCAGATCTGGCAAAATTCGTTGGTCTGTAAGGCAAAGCTGCTTGATCTGCCAGTACGGTGTATCGCGATTCAGAAACTATCAGCTTCGGTTGTCGCACTCATTGAACTGCAGGTGCTGGATGTTGACGACATCGCCATCGTCGAAGAGAAACATTACCAGTTGGTCGCGCCAGACGAATGATCTCTGCATTACGATGAAATTCGTTTCGAGTTGTAAGGCGGCATTTCCAGGTTGGGACTGATCACCGATAACCCGGCCCGCGCCCGCGATCCCACTGATGCGCGCGGGCAACTTCCTCGTCTAAATCTACTCCCCAGCCGGGTTTTGTGGGGATGTCGATCAAGCCGCCATCGTGGATCGTCAGCGGACCGCCTGTGAGGTCGTCTTTCCAAGGGACATCATCGATGTCGATTTCGCAGATGCGAACGTTTGGCAAGGCGGCGCAGAGATTGATGGCATGCATGGTGGCAAGATGCGAGTAGTAGTTGTGTGGCGCCACGTTGATCTCGTGCGACTCGGCCAACATCCCGACATCACGCCCGCGGGCGAAGCCCTGCCATGGCACATCGATCATCGCGATATCCATCGATCGCGCGGCAAAGTATGGTCGGTAGTCGCGGATGGTAAAGAGGTTCTCCCCCGATGTGATCGGACAACTAGTGCTGTCTTTTACTTCCTTCAGGCCATAAACTTCGTACATGTCAATCTCGACCCACATCATGTCGAACTGTTCCAAAACGGCGCAGATCTGCTTCGCTGCTTGAGGTTTGACGTTGAAGTTTAGGTCTAACGCTATCTCAATATCTGGTCCTACCGCTTCCTTAAAGGTGCCAATGTATTTTTCGACGTGGCTCAGCAGTGCAGGCTTAATCGTTTGATCTGATGCGCCGGTGCCGAATCCATAGCCGTAACCGAGATCATCACCATCGAAGAAAATGATGTTCGTCTTGAGGGCCTTGAAGCCTCGTTCCTTTACCTCTTGTCCCAAGTCAGTTACCGCCGAGAATGAATCCATTGGCGGTGTGCCGATGGTCTCATGGTTGCGGGCGCGCGATGAGCCGCAGTGCGACCAGTAGACCTGCTGCTGTTTTCGCGTCGGCCCTCCAAAGAGACTGTGCACGGGTACTCCGAGGGCCTTGCCTTTGATGTCCCATAGGGCCAGCTCGATACCGGCAATGGCACGCGCGGCGATGCCTCCGGGCGCCTGACGCGACATGCGATACATGTCCCAATAACGCGCCTCGACCGCTAATGGGTCTTTACCCAGTAGAATCGGTTCGTAATCGGCTACAGTGCCGACTACGCCGTACGGGTTCCTGCCGTCGGACATCTCGCCATATCCAATGATTCCTTCATCGGTCCTAACGGCGCAGAACTGCCACGGACGCCATCCGGCATCCACGACAAAGGTAGAAATCTCAGTGATCTTCACGGTTCAACTCCTCGGCATACCTATCAATTCAATCCACGGAATGTGTCGATTAGAAAAGGGTAATTGAACCATGGGCGATAATGGTGCGTATGGACGGATAGTTCAAAGCGGAGCAAGCTGATTGCGAGAAAGAAACCGACATGTCTGAGGCGCTAACCACTTCATATGATGCTGATGCAGCATCGGTCAACGGCTACCATCCGGCTATGTTCGACGTTGGCCGCACTTTGGATCGGGCGACTAAGGCACGCATCGCCGAAAACGTCGATAAGATCTTGACTGCGATTGGCCCCGAAAACATCGATCAGCAAGGCACGGAACGTACGCCGCTACGTGTAGCTGAGATGTTCGATGAACTGCTGAGCGGCTACTCCACCGATCCCCAACAGCTTCTCAACGGCGCACTCTTCGATGTCGAATATGATCAGATGGTCGTGGTCAAATCGATCGAGTTCTACAGCCTTTGTGAACATCATCTTTTGCCGTTCTACGGTTTTGCGCACGTCGGATATCTGCCTGACAAAAGAGTAGTCGGCTTGTCGAAAATCCCGCGCATCGTCGACATGTTCGCGCGTCGGCTTCAAGTGCAGGAGCGCATGACTCAACAGATCGCGCGCTTCCTAGACGATTTGATCGAACCCAAAGGCGTTGGGGTGGTAGTCGAGGGCACTCACATGTGCACCGTGATGCGGGGGGTCCGAAAACAAGACCCTAGGATGATAACCAGCGCGGTGATGGGTTCTTTGCGCGACAACGCCGCCACGCGCGATGAATTCATGGAACATCTACGCAACACTTAAATCTGGCGCAGGCACCGATGAGATGGAAATCGACGGTTCTACCGCGCTGATCACCGGCGCATCAATGCGAATAGGACGTGCTGTGGCACTCGCTCTAGCCGAAGGAGGCTGCAATATAGCAGTCCACTACTACAGCTCGGAGAATGAGGTGATGAAGACTCGGGATATGGCTCGCAGCATCGGAATACGTTGCGAAGCTGTGCGTGCAGATCTTGCAAATGCCGATGAATGTATTCGACTGTGGGTGGAAATTGCGGAGAAATTGAATGCGATGCCTAGCATCATCATTAACAACGCATCGGTGTTCAAGCGAGCCGATCTTGGCGAAACCACCGCTGAAGATTTCGATCACACCATGGCGGTCAATGTTCGCGCACCGATGTTGCTCGCACAGATGATGAACCGCGAGATGCCGGAAGGAAAAATCGGCAAGGTGGTGAATATCAACGACCGTCGGCTGGTCTACAAGTCCAGATTTGCATATGGGGTCTCCAAAGCTGCGTTGAGCGGGTTGACCCGGTCTTTGGCGTTGAGTTTGGCGCCACGCATACAGGTCAACGAACTGCGTTTAGGCCCAGTGCTGCCGCTAAGTGACAGCGGCGCACAGACTCTGGGACCATCAACGCATACATTAGGTCCCGCAGAGCGGATGGGGCGCCCAGAAGAGGTGGCGCAAGCAGTTGTCAGCCTGATCCAAAATGACTATATCAATGGTGCAACGTTGAATATTGATGGCGGATTGAGCGCACTCGAACGTTAGATAAGATCTTCCGCACCTTGCACAAGTTGGGAAATAGATGTATTATTTGTGCGCGAACTCAACCTGGCAGTTCCAGCGGTTGCGACACAGTAGCCATCAGACATGCGGAAGACATTGGTAACAATAGACGGGCACATTGGCTCTGGCGCCTTTGACGTAGGCAAAAGAATCGCATTGATGTTTGGCTGGCGATACTTTGATCGCGTACGTCTTCCTGTAATCACTGAAACTGAGAACGAGATTCTACTTGACGCTAGTGCTGCGATGCAACGGGACGAATTTTCGGACCGTCTATGGGCTTGGATCGAGCGCGCTGCGTCTTACTTTGCCATTGGTGCGGCAGGGGATGATCCATATCTGCAGGGAGCCGCGGACATCCACGAACCACTTACTTGGGACCGCAACGGTCCAACGGCAAACACATCGCTCGACAATACGTATGATCTGGAGCAGTTGGCCAGAGGTGGCAATGCGGTGATAGTGCACAGGGCCGGAGCAGTTGAACTCGCAAAAAACGACCTCGTCTCACGCGTGGGCATATTCGCGAGTTGGGATGACAGAGTGCGTAGAGTGATGATGCGCGAGGGATTGAGTGATGTTTCGCAAGCGGAACGTATCATCTCGGAACGCGAGATGGCGCAACGCGATTACTTTTACAAGATGCATCAGGCCGACCCAGAAGACACGCGCCTCTACGACTTTGTAGTGAACACTTCTGACAAGAACATCAACATCGCCACCCTAGAGGTGTCGAGGCACCTCAAAGAATCCCAAGAACCGGTTGCGGTTTGATGTCAATTTGAGACTCTTGCACGTATTTCAGCATACATCCGAACTAGGCAACAATTCTTGGGACATCATCTCTTCTGCCTGTCGCAAATCTTTGTGACTGTCTACCGAAATCCAATGTGCTTCTGATCGGAGCGCGCGCATCTGCCCTCTATCTACTACTTGTGGGAAGGTTGTAGTTTCGTGGTCGCCAATGTCTGGCAGGTCGTTCTCTAGGTTGCGATCAAACACGTATATACCGCCGTTGATCCAAAAAGGCAGTTCTGTCTTCTCCGCGAAACGGCTCACGATGCTTTCATCATCATCCGATAAAAGCACCACTCCAAAACTGCTGACGTATGGGATCAACGTGATGGCAACGGCAGCATCATTATCGCGACGCAAGGTGATCAGCGGGAATAGTGGCTGATTAGTGAGCACATCGCCATTGACCACGATGACATCATTGACGTTGCGGGGCACTAATGCGAAGCCTTGTTTCACCGCACCACCTCGTCCTAGTGGGATGTCTTCTGGAGAGTAGTGGGCGCGGAACCCGAATCGAGATCCGTCGCCAAAATGTTCTTCGACCTGTTCGGCACGGTATCCAGTTAGGAAGACAATGTCGGTAACCCCGTTGTCGCAAAGCCATCGGGCTTGGTGCTGGAGCAGAGGAGTTCCGTTTACTGGAACCATAGGTTTGCAGATCTGATCGGTGAGCGGTTGAAGCCGCTCACCGCGTCCACCAGCTATCGTCATCGCCCACATGTCAATTGGACCATCTGCCACTCAGCGATTGTTGCGTTTCTAATGAGGTTCTATTGGAGGACAATAACTGCAATGAAAGTAGCTTTGCCGGTTGCGTTTTCATGATCATCTACACCTTTAATCGAAGATGTCAGGTATCTTGGTTTTTCCGAGTACTTCTATTGCCGCCAACACGATATGCCCCTCATCAATGTCATCGACATAGCCTTGTAGCAGCCATTCCCAACCATCATGTGCGATATTCAGCAATGGCCTCCTGCTGGGTATAGTGACCAAACCGCGGATTTTCAAGCTCAATTTTGTATAGATTGGAATAAGCGTGTGCGATTAAGTCCTTGATGAATTGTGGAGCATCTTCTTCATCAGGGTCAACGATTCCCAAAAGCTGCAATGTCCCAAGAGCGTTCGGGTCAACGCGAACTATGGATGGCAGCGTTTCAAAATCATCCATTTGCATGTCCTGCAATTGCCCAAGCATCATGATCGTGCAGTGACACCAAAAATGCGGTTTCGTAAGGGATTACTTCTTTATCATCTGCCATCGCCCAGCCGACCTCACCGTGGGACAACTCGGTGATCTCCTTGCCGGTCATATCGCGAGTCCAATTCAATACGTAGTCAACTAGGCGTCTTTCTTCATTGTTAAAACTCTTTCCCAGTCCGATGTCAGACGACGTTGGGACAAGGCGTTGTTGAAAGAAGGTGAAAATTCGTCGAGACTCGATCGTTGCGTATCCCCCATCTTCCCACACGTGTCGCTCAGGCAGCAACTCACGTGGTGCCGGTCCTTCTCGCAATCGGATGTAAGTAGCATCAGTGATCGGTTTTTCAAGCCATGCAAAGGCTTTGAAGTCGCAATAGTAAAGTATCTTGTTTAACTTCACTGCACCGAACCAATCATCGTTGCGGCTCTTGTCGGCAATGAACAGCGCGAGCTCCCGGAATTTCACACTATTGAATTCGGGTTGGTACATGCTCTGATTCTCCCTTTGTTGGAACTAGTGTACTATCAAATTTGTTCGAGAAGGCACAAAGATGCTGAATCTCTGATATTTTCAATTCGAGTTCAGCCATTCCCAGCAGGCGCCTATCTCAGCTTCGGTCATCGGCTCCTGCACTACGATAGAAGGCGATGCCGGTTTGCCGTCTGTGCCGTCGCCCATCCACTTCGGCCAGGCATCGATAGCAGCACCAAACTCATCACGTGTGACCTCAAGGTCTGATGGGCGCCAAAACACCTTGCAGCTGTCCAGCCATCCGGTCAATGTCTCGGGGCTCTGATCTGTTCGCCAAGCGATGATGACCGCTCCTAACGCGCAGGTCTCGCCATGAATCCAGTACTTGTCGTTGGCTATCTCGATAGCGAAGCAGAAGGAATGGTCAGCGCCTGGGGCGCGTTCATCTCTGACAACAGCGTCGTCGCGATCCTGCACCGCGTTCATGATGACCCTCACCGATTCGGGCGTCATCTCGCCGTTGTCGTCAAGAGATGCCGGGAAATTGGTGACGATCCGCTTGAAAAGCTCTTCGGCCCGGCCGGTGGCTTCAGGATCGACGGGGTCTGTTTTGCCTAAAGCTGCCGAACGTCGCCACTCTGAAATCCCCGCATATCCACACAAAACATCGCCTAATCCGGCCGTGTTCAACCGCGCCGGCGCCTTCAGCACGATGTCATAGTCTACTAACACGTACTCGCAGTTTACGACTACTAGTTGGCCGATGATCTGACGTCCGTCCCAATCTGCGACGAAGCCGTGAATAATCGCGCCAGTAGATACTACGGTGGGCACCTGTATCAGAGGAACATTTTTGCGATGCGCTACCAGCTTCGCGTGATCCAACGCACGCCCTGCGCCTAAGCCCACAACTAGATCGATATCGTCGGGCAACGAATCTGAGACTTTGATGAGGTGGTTGCGGTCTAACCACTCGTTGTATCCAACACCCTCAGGCGCATGATGCAATTCGTTTTTGGCGGCTTCCCAGGCTGAAGGCGTTGTGATCACCACATAGCGTCCCCATTTCCCCGAATCGGCTTTGAGCAGCCCGTGCCCAAAGCGAATGTCATAATCTCGTGCAGGCCTCATCTCTACCATCGGATCCCCTCGCTATCTTGAATCATCTCGCGCGTCATCAAGGTTAATCTAAAGATGATGACACAGGTTTAGATTCATGGGCGATCGGCAAGACAAACATTGGTCTAGTTTTTGGCTGGCAGGTCTTATCGGCATATTCCTGATGGCCGGCTCTAGAAGACGACGACAAAAATCTCGCTCTGGCAGGGCAGACGTAAAGCCTGACGATACGCCAGCAACACCTGATGACGATGATCAGACGTCTGCTACCGATGACCTTCACAATTTACGCACATTCGAAAACCTAGAATCAAACTCAAGCACTTCAGATCAGAACGCGAGAAATAAAAATCAAATCATGTCATCAGAAGCAAACGGTGGTCGGACGCCATCGAACGACGGCCCCTTGAAACAAATAACGCCTAGTCAATGGCTTTTGGCGGTAATCATCTTGATAGCAGTGCCGGCAGCTGCGTATTTCAGCGCGTTCTACATATACCCCTATGTGCAAGACCAGTTAGAGGGAGAGTCGGCGATAGATGCCGTGCTTGCCGAATATGGCGTGGCCAAAGACGCTGAGACACAGTTGCTAACGATACGTAGTGGCGATTTAGTCAACTCAGTCGCGGTGAACGGCACCTTGGAATACGCCCGACGCGAACAACTTTCGTTTGGGCTTGCAGGAACGATCGCTTCCATCAATGTCGATGTCGGAGATCGGGTGTCGGAAGGCGATGTCCTGATGTCGTTACAAAACCAGGCAGTAGTTATGGCGCAAGAAGAGCTTCAAGACGCCAGCCTGGCTCTCCAAAATGCTGAACAGACGCTTGAAGACCTGATAAACCCCGACCAGCAGAAGATTGATGAGGCTAATTTGAAGACATTGCAGGCGGATCGAAAATTGTCCGACGCGGAGTTGAAGCTGGAAGGTTTGCTGAAGCCATCTGAATTGGAGATCGAGAACGCACAACTGGACGTGCGCAAGGCTGAGAAATCGTTGCAAGAAGCCGAAATCAAGCTTGCTGATTTGATGTACCCGCCAGATATTGACGTTGAAAAAGCCGCTTTGGATGTTGACGAGGCTGAACAAGCGGTTGCCGACACAAAAAACACGCTTGAAGACTTTGAACGGATGCACAACTCACAGATAGCTTCTGCAAAACTCGCATTGAGCGAGGCGGAGAAGGAACACCAAGATGCGTTACAAGCGCTATTAGATCTGCATGAGGTCGACTCATCAGCCATCAACGAGCTGCAACTTGGTATTGACAAGGCCCAGTTGGCAGTTATTGATGCTGAAACCGCGGTATCAGATGCTGAGAAAGCGCTTGAAGACGCGCGGTTAGCACTTGAAGACACCTTGGATTTCGAGATTGAATCAGCAAAAGCGAAGGCCGAACTCGCGGCAGCGAAACTGGATCTTGAAACCACACAAAAGGCTTTGGAAGATGCCCAAAATCCGTACGACGAAGGCCAAGTTTTGGAGCTGCGGGACAAGATCGCCGAAGCCGAAAGCGATATCACGGTTGCTCAGGATCAACTTGCCCAACTGCAGATCGAGACCGCAACCCAACGCCATGATCTCGAAACGCCGCTTTATGAGGCGCGCGAAGCTTATCAGGATGTCTTTTTGAAATGGTTAGGCATGGATATCACCAAGTACGGATGGCAGGCATCGCCGGGTGAGATCTTCGCAGATATCGGAAAATCGCTGCCGGAGATACTGACGCCGCAGGGAGGAATTGAACGAATTTCACGGTTTTATGAAGGCTCCGATGATTGGCTTGAAGACGATCCTGAGACCCCGTGGGATGAAACCGTTGTTGCCGGGTGGACGGAATTCTTCGTGAGCGATCTGCGGTTCGACTGTATCGAGACGGAAGCCGGCATCTTGGATGAGTGTGTAAACATCGAGTTCAAAGAGGCTTGGGAAGAACTTGACGCGCGGTCGGAAGCGCATCGTATCTTCATCCTTGGCAATTCTCAGAAGACGGACAACGCGGAAGATGCCGTTGAAGCCGCAATGAAATCACTTGATGACCTCAGAGATCAGCGGGAAGACCTGCTTGAACCAACCGATGAAGATGTGATCAATGATCTGCAAGCCAAGGTTGATGTAGCGCGTCTGAAGCATCGAGATGCTGAAAGGAAACTCGAGAATGTCCTAGGCGAGGCTGACGAAAGACGCGAAAGCCACGCAGTTGAGCACATGAAAGCGGGGCATGTGTTGACAGTTGCTAAGAAAGAGTTGTCCGTGGCAGAAGATGCGCATGAAGACGCGCTGGAAGCGTTGTCAGACCAGATGAAAGGCGCGCACAACATTGATGTGTCCCTCGCACAATCTCGACTTGAGGATGAAGCGGCGAGTTTTCTCGATGCTGAAGACGCGTTACAAGATCTAGCCAAACGCATCGAAGAAGACTACGCGACTGTTCAGCAAGAACTCGCGGTGGCACAAGCATACCTTGCATCCAAAACCGAAATCTTGCAAGCCCTGAGCAATCCAGATCCAGTCGAAATCGATCTTTTGAGGCAGGAAATCGAAGTCGCGGTTCAAACTCTTGCCCATAATATTGCACTGTTGAGCGATCTTAACGCTCCTGACGCTCTGGAGATCGATATTGCACGACAGGAGATCGCTGTTGCCCTAGATGAGGCTAGTACAGCCAGGGAGGAATTAGGAGAGCTCTTAAATCCGGACCCCGTTACCGTCGCAGTGCGTCGTGCAGAGGTTGCAACGGCACAAGAAAATCTCGATGCTGCACATACTGCTATTGAGCGATCTCGGATTATCGCGCCTTTTGATGGTGTTGTTGCCAAGATATCCGCTGAAATCGGCACGAATATCGCGAAAGACGCTGAGATGGTTGAAATTGTAGATCCCTCAATCGTAGAAATTTCAGGCAATGTAGACGAAGTAGATGTGCTGTTCCTGCAGGTCGGCGATCCGGCGGCGATCGAGCTTGAAGCTCTTGGCGCTGAGCTGTTGGCAGGACACATATCAGACATTGCCGCATTTGGAGAATCGAACCAGGGCGTAGTTACGTATCCTGTGACTATCCAAACCGAGCAACCATCCGGCAATCAGCTGCCTGAAGGGCTCAGTGCCGTCGCCGAAGTAATCATCCGAGAGCAAAACGATCAGTTGCTGGTGCCTATCCAAGCGCTTTTCGGCTCGGTAAATCAACCGGTTTTGCTGATTTCCAACCCCGACGGGACGCTTCAGCCGCACAACGTGACTCTGGGCATCTCCGATGATTTCTGGACCGTCATCGAGAGCGGCGTGTCAGAAGGCGATACGCTTCTGATGGCTGTAGTCGGAGCCGATACCAGCCAATTTGGAGGGTTCGGAGCAATTCGTACCTTTAGCAGTGGCGGCCCGCCACGTGGGCGATAGCAGCTGGTGCGCGTCAACACAGCCGATACACAGCACGATGGAGAACTCAAAGCCAGTGATCCGAATCCGCGACGTCTCAAAGATCTATGAGATGGGGGATGGCACGATACAGGTGCGTGCTTTGGATGGCGTTTCGTTGGACATCCACGATGGCGAATACGTCGCCATCATCGGCGTCTCAGGCTCAGGCAAATCTACTTTGATGAACATCATCGGTTGCCTCGACATACCCACAACCGGCACGTATTACATCGACGGACAGTCCGTCGAGGCAATGTCAAACGATCGACTGGCAGATATCCGAAGTCGGAAAATCGGCTTCGTGTTTCAAACTCACAACTTGTTGCCACGTCTCACGGCACTTGCCAATGTCGAACTACCTATGATGTATGGTCGGTGGCCTGATCGACGTGGGCGCGCTGAACGCGCGCTTCAATTGGTGAACCTCGGCGACCGCATGGACCATCGTCCCACAGAACTGTCTGGCGGTCAGCAGCAACGCGTGGGAATCGCGCGTGCTCTAGTCAAAGAGCCCTCCGTCCTACTTGCAGACGAACCTACCGGAAATCTCGATACTGCAAACACCTCCGAGATCTTGAGCATCATCTCTAATCTCAACCGAGAGAATGGCATCACGGTAATAGTCGTGACTCACGAACCAGATGTGGCTGCGCGCGCAGACCGAGTCATCACGCTCAGCGATGGGCGTGTGATCAGCGATGAAAGCCGATAGCTTCAAATGTCTCCGATTGACATATTCCGGACATCTGTATACTCCCTGACGGCGAATCGCCTGCGCACTGCGCTGGCGTTGCTGGGCATCGTACTGGGAATATGTTCGGTGATAACCCTTATGTCTATCGGACGAGGCTCCACAGATCGTATAACAGAGTTGATACAAGGTCTCGGAAGTAATTTGCTGACCGTGATTCCAACCAGTGAACCGCTCACGCTGAGCGATGTCGACGCCTTAAACGATCCTCTGTACACGCCTTCAATCAAAGCAGTAGCCCCACAGATCGGCACTTTTGGAACTATCCACATCAATAACAACATCACACAGACCAGCATCATTGGGGTGACACCCGAGTTCTTGAGTGTTCGCAACCTTGAGATGGCAACGGGCATCTTCATTGCAGCGCCCCACGTAAACGCACTTGCCGAAGTCGTAGTTCTCGGCGCCCAAGTCTCGGAAGATCTGTTCGGAAATCAAGACCCGACAAGCGCGGTGGTCAGCATCAACGGTCGACAGTTCCGCGTTGTCGGCGTTCTTGCGTCGCAAAGCGGCTTCGGATCATTTGACGACCAGGCTCTCATCCCCATTACAACTGCCTACTACCGTCTTTCAGGCTCAAGAATCTCCGGTGGAGAGATCAGTGTAGACCAGATCTCCATTCAAGCGCGTGACGTGGAGTTGGTCGATCAGGCCATTGAAGAGATCGAGACGGTTCTGCGTTTGAGTCATCGCATCACCGATGCCGATGACTTCACCGTGTTCAACCAGCAGGAAATCCTTGAGACTTTTGAAGAGACGAACCAGACTCTGGTAGTGTTTCTCGGCACCGTCGCCGGCATCTCGCTGCTTGTGGGTGGCATCGGGATAATGAACATCATGCTGGTGTCTGTTACGGAACGGACTCGAGAGATCGGCATCCGACAAGCGATGGGAGCGAAAAGACGCGATATCGTAGCCCAGTTCGTTGCCGAAGCTGTGTTCCTCACGTTTGGTGGCGGCATCATCGGAGTCATATTTGGCATATCCCTTGCTACCGCCATCGATGGACGGATGTTGATAGGCACGGAATGGGCGACACGTGTCACCACCGATATCCCAGCAATCGCCCTTATAGTGTCAATCGCCGTCGGGCTGTTCTTCGGAATCTACCCAGCTGTCAGGGCTGCCAGGTTGAACCCGATCGAAGCCCTGCGATACGAGTAATGATCGAATCTCGAAGATATCTGGACAATCAAGCATCAAAATCGATCTCAAAGCACTGTAACAAGTAGATCCGTCACCATGAAGAGCCCATTCGCAATACTCCTAATCATCGCGATACTTTTCGGAATCGGTATTGGGATCGCGGCGATTGTCTTCTTCGCCCCTGGCGACACCGATTCAAAAGACACGATTCCTATCGCGTCTGAATCTGATCTGCCGACGCCCAGCACTCGAAATGAAGCATTATCTGGCGAATCTTCACAAGGTTCAACGCGTGTCGAAACAACTGAATCAGACGAATCATCCCAAACCAATATCTCGTCTGACGAAGTCTCGGCAGTATGGAGCACCCAAATCGATACGACGCAATCGGTAGATGTTGGCGGTGCCGGACCAGAGGGACAGCGCGCTCAGTCCGGCATCGGCAACGGCGGACCCGGTGAGGGCGGTTTCCAAGCGATTCAGGATGCAATTGCAGACAATCCGGAACTTGCCGAGTTGTTCCAGAAGGCTCAGTCCGGAAGCATCACCGAAGCCGAACAGGCACGAATGCAAGAACTGATGCAGGAAGTGTTCTCAGAAGCGGGAATCGGCATTCCAGACGGGCGAGGTGGAGGTTTCGGAAATGCTCCGACGCAAGGCACGATTTCAGCTATTTCCGGGTCCGAATTGACCATTGACCATTCCGACGGCAGCGGCATTTCTACCAATGTGAAGGTGAACGAAGACACGAACATCAACGTTGTTCGAGAGCTGGAAGTTACCGATCTTACGGTTGGCGCAAACGTTTTCGGAAGCGTGCAACGAGGCGAAGGCGGTCGTATCTTCATCGTCAATCTGACGCTTCTACCGCAACAGTCGGGACAAGCTCAAGGTGTCGGAGGCATCTTCCGCGGTGGCTTTGAACTTGGAAACGATAGCAATGCCACGAACGTCTCCAACATCAATGGCACCGTCTCCGAGATCAACGATCAGACTGTCAGCGTGGATACCACTCAAGGCACGTTGAGACTCGCTGCCAACGAAGACACCGTGATTACATCGACATCATCGGGGGCACTTTCTGACTTGTCTGAAGGCATGTCGGCGATCGCAATTGGTCCAATGGATGACGACGGAATGCAGGCGCGTAACGTGATCGCCGGTCCGGTATCGATTATAGGAGCGGTAGACGATGCCGGTGGCGGATTTTTGCGCGGCACAGGTCGGGGTGGTCGCGGGCAGTGAAGATGCCCCCGTAAACTCTAGTTCACATGCCAACCTATGCCTGAGTTGCCGGAAGTCGAATCGATACGTCGTTATCTGGTTGCTTATGGAATCGAGGGGAAGTGTATTGAGCGCGTGGAAATCGGATGGTCTGACAGCGTTGCGGTCCCGATGAATGACATCGAAGGCTTCGCAACCGCGGTGTCAGGTTCGCAGATCGGAGCTCTGACCCGACGCGGAAAATACCTGATCGCGCCGTTGGAAAGCCCCTCAGAGAGTCGGATGAACCTTGTTATGCACATGGGAATGACAGGCTCTTTGCATATCCGCAGATCCAAAGACAGTTCGGTGAGGTATCGCCGCGCAACGTTCTTCTTAGATGATGAGCAGCGCATTGAGCTGAACGATTCGCGTAGATGGGCTCGCATATGGTGCGTAGAAGATGCGACCAAGGCATTTCCGATGCTTGGCCCCGAGCCTTGGGAACTGACTGCTGAACAGTTTGTGAAAAGGATCCGCGCAAAGCGATCGCGCATCAAGCCGACGCTTTTGAATCAAAGCCTGATCGCTGGTGTCGGAAACATATACGCCGACGAATCGTTGCATCGCTCTGGAATCTCGCCACTACGCCGTTGCAACCGTGTAGCAGCTTCTAGACTCATAGACCTTCATGGCTCCATTATCGACGTGCTGGAACATGCGATCGATTTCATATCGTCGCATCCTAGTGAAGATGGGAGTCCTTACGTGGTAGATGCTCACGACGAAAGGATGCGTCTGCAACGCGTAGCGCGATCAACATGTCCGAACTGCGTAGATTTTCTGACATCGCTTCGGATAGCTGGTAGAACAGCGTACTATTGCCGCCGTTGCCAGCGTTAGAATCTAAAGAAGCTGCCATCATGTCAGGAACTTCTGAACAACGTCGCCGGTGCAACGTCGGCCTGTTGAGAGTTTTCTATAGATACAACGCGGAGGGGTGGCAGAGCGGTTTAATGCGCTGGTTTTGAAAACCAGTGTCACTTAACGGTGACCGCAGGTTCGAATCCTGTCCCCTCCGCCATCGAGACGCATAATGACGAACGCTACAGAGACTGGAAAATCTAAATCGGCAATGATCGTGGGAGCCAAGCGGGTAGGACAAGTTGTGGCGGAACGTCTGGCTTCCGACGGCATCAACCTTGCGATCGTGTACCGCAGCAGCATGGCAGAGGCGAAATCTCTTGCTGATTCAGTGTCGAACGTCGATACAATCTTGCTCCAAGCCGATCTCAGCGATGAGCATCAAGTCCGTAACGCGGTGTCTGAAACGGTCGCCACGTTCGGTTCCATCGAGTATGTGATAAACCTAGCGTCAGACTACCCTTACACGCCGTTCGCTTCGCTTGACGGCGCGGCGTGGGACCACGCGATGGCGACAGCTAAAGGATCGTATCTGCTCGGGATCGAGTCCGCTCGAATCATGCGACGCAACCCGGGTCCCAACCGCGGGCACATCATCATGTTCGGCGACTGGGCAGCTGAGGAGACACCATACACAGATTATCTGCCATACCTGACGGCCAAGGCTGCTATCCACTTCATGACGCGGTGCCTGGCCGCAGAAGTGGCTGAGTTTGGAGTGCGCGTAAACGCCGTCGCTCCCGGGCCCACAATGCGTCCGCCAGATATATCGGAGCAGGATTGGGACCGCGCTATTGCCGCAAAGGCGCCTTTGCGGCAAGAATCATCAGCACATGACATCGCAGAGATCATCGCGGCGCTGATCAAGACTTCATCCATCACCGGCGAAATCGTAAGAGTCGACTCTGGTCGACACATAAGAGGCGTTTAGAGATTGCCGTACAAAGTTACCAGGGTGATCGATTTCTGCTACGGTCATCGTCTTCTCGACTACGAGGGAGAATGTCGCCATCTGCACGGGCATAATGGACGTGTGGAGGTGGATATCGAAGCTGAATCAACTGACTATCGCGGCATGGTGGTAGATTTTTCAGACGTCAAAGACATCGTAAAGACGTGGATCGACGACAACCTGGACCATCGCATGATCCTGCATCGCGACGACCCGTTGATCTCGGTGCTCTCGGAGCTCGGGGAGGCATACTACAGCATCGACAGCAATCCGACGGCTGAGAACATCGCCGCGCATATCTTCGAAATGACATCTTCTGAGCGGCTTCGCATCTCAGAGATTCGATTGTGGGAGACACCTAACTCGTACGCCACATACTCACCGAATCCGCCAGTGCCAATGGACAACTGATGGACGGAGATCGAAACCAACCTACAGCCGTTCTCGCCAGTGGCGGCATGGACAGCGCGATTCTTCTCGCCAACGAGGCCGAAACGCGCATCGTGCATCCGATCTACGTGGAGACGGGCATACCGTGGGAATGGGCTGAGATGCGGATGCTCCAAAGCTTCATCGCCACGCTCGGAAATCCCAACGTAAGGCCAGTGGTTACGCTTTCGTTGCCGGTTAAAGCTCTATACGGACAGTCGCATTGGACGATGGCTGGCTCAACAGTCCCGGGTTACGACGAACCTGACGAGACGGTCTACATCCCCGGTCGAAACATCATCCTCATCACCCTAGCGGCTATCTGGTGCAGTTTGAACGATGTGCATCGAATAGTTCTGGGCTCACTTGCCGGAAACCCGTTTCCAGATGCCACGCCGGATTTCTTCCAAAGCATTGCAAGCACCAACAGCTCAGGGTTGAACCACGAACTCATCGTCGAAGCCCCGATGCGACACTTGCACAAGGAAGACATCCTAGCGTCGAACGCTAAACTGCCGCTTCATCTGACATTGACTTGCTCCAATCCCCAAGCGGGCGATAGCGATGTCATCATCCACTGTGCCAACTGCAACAAGTGCCGTGAAAGACACGAAGCATATATAGATGCGGGCATCACCGACTGCACTCGCTACTCACGACCGCTGAACTGAATGAGGAAGAGTGATGATGAGCGAATCGCAACGGCCGCCATGGTATGTCAGGTTCTTCAAAGATGACTACCTGCGCGTCTATGGACATACCCTTCAGCAGGACCGCACCGATATCGAGGCACAGTTCGCGATTCACGCGCTCAACATCCAACCGCAACACCAAGTGCTCGATCTATGTTGTGGTCAGGGACGGCACAGCATCGCGCTCGCCAAGACCGGCCTCGAAGTAACCGGTGTCGATCTGAGTGCCGAGATGCTCGAGATCGCACAGACACAAGCCGATGATGCGGGTGTAGATGTAATCCTGAAACAGGCCGATATGCGTCGGTTGCCGAAAGAGTTCGAGAATCGCTTCGACGCCATCATCAACATGTTCTCATCATTCGGATATCTTGAATCGGAAGCCGACGACCAGCAGGTTCTCAATCAAGCCGCGAAATCGCTGAAACCGGGGGGCAAACTAATGATGGACCTGCTGAACCGAGAGTGGGTCATCATCAACAACGAAGAGTACGACTGGCATCAGCACGAAGACGGCCGCATCGTGCTGGAACGCCGAGAACTGGATCTGGTTGCGAGTGTCAATCATCTGACCTACACCGAAATACTTCCCGACGGCACCCGCCATATCATGTCTGATCTCTACATGCGCCTATACAGCCTCACCGAGATGATCAAGATGCTCGATCGTGCTGGACTGTCTCTGCAACAGGTGTACGGCGGGTTCCAAGGCGAACCCTACAACGTGCACACAAGGCGGATGATCATCGTAGCGGCAAAGTGAGGCGTTAAACACCTTCCCACAGCAATCGCATCGGCACTGCGTACATACCATCACCGAAGCCTACACTGGTCGTGCCGTCGTAGAGTACCGCGCCGGCGGCAAATCGATCACCGCACAACCCTTTCAATTTGCGTAAACCTCGAAAGTCGGCATTCGTAACGGTGGACGATGCTTTGACCTCTACTCCGGCTACCATGCCATCCGATTCCATCACGATATCGACCTCGACTTGATCTTTGTCGCGATAGTGGAAAAACTCGACTGGATCTTCATGCCAGCTGGCTTGTCGACGCAGCTCTTGGAACACGAAAGTTTCCACTAACGCGCCCATCATTCTCCGATCGGCGCGTAGCGAGTTCTCAGTGACGCGAAGCAATGCCGCTGCCAGGCCAGTATCTCCGATGTGGATTTTGGGCGTCTTGATCAGACGCTTGCCAAGATTGCTGTGCCACGTAGGCAGTAGTTCCAGCAGATAGACGCGCTCCAGCAGACCGACGTACTCGCCGATAGTGGGACGGCTCAGTTGAAACGGTGCCGAGAGGGACGATAGATTGAAGAGTTGCGCCGTCTGGGTCGCAACGAGTTGAAGCAACCTCGGCAACGAAGCGAGCCCTCGGATGCGGGATACGTCGCCGATATCTCTCTGCACTTGTGCCTCGATGAAGTTGCGGTACCAGTTTGCTCGTCGCCGGCCGCCTGGACGTGCCAGTGCCGGTGGGTAGCCGCCTGCGACTATGCGATCGATCAACTCCTTGCCCAAACATTCAGTCTGTCCAATCGAGAAACCGCGATTGAACAATGCATCGATGAAATAGCGGACTGCTGGATGGTTAGAATGAAGTTCGCTTTGTGCCAATGGGTGCAACTGGATCGTCTCTAAGCGCCCTGCGAGCGATTCATGAATCGTCGGAACTGCCAAAACATTCATCGATCCCGTCAGAACGAGCCGCCCTGGCACTCTTCGTCGATCAAGTTCCAGCTTCAGTCCAGTGAAGAGGCGTGGCACGCGTTGTATCTCATCTAACACGACGCGTTCGGGCAGTTCGGCGATGAAACCCATCGGATCGGTCCCCGCGGCTAAGCGGACGATATCGTCATCGAAGGTGATATATCCGTATCCGCGATTCACCTCACTCATCAGATGTGATGTGCTTGGTGGCAGATGTTCGGGCGCGCAGATCATCTGCGCCAGCGTTGTCTTGCCGCACTGCCGTGGACCTTGGATCAGAACGGCTGGCGAATCCTCCAACGCTTCTATGAAGCGCGGCTCGATGAAACGCCTGCGAAGGGCGTTCTGTTCAAGCGTCCGACTGCAAGTTTCGACTTCGTATGATTGCAAGGTTATGGTTCGTCCAATTGCAAGGTTGATCTTCGTATGATTACAAGTTTAACATCCGTATGATTGCAAGATTGACCTTCGTATGACTGCAAGTTTGAGGCTGTAAAAACATCCGAACCAGGGCTAGGGTGATGAAACGTGGCCTCAGAAGGAAGCAGCGAAACGGTTTCACCCGTTGATATCGCAACCCACGAAAGTTCGTCCCGACTGTTGACATGCCTGCAACACGCTGAAGCTGCCGGCTGCCGGATCCAACACCACATCGCCCGGCGCAGTTACCGCCTCGATCAAGGCTTGCTGCAGTCCCACAGGCTTCGCGTGAGTAACTCTTGAAGACGGCTTCTCTTCCCAGACATCTGGAATGTCGTGACGTGTCCAGATGCCTTTGGCGCGCTTAGGCTTTTTTTGCAGAACCAAGAGATACTCGGCAGTGCGTCGTGTTCGGTAGCCCATGCCGATACGCCCTTTGTTCCAAGTGACTAGATCGACGATTTCCAGGTCCGTGCCTTCGATCCATTTGCTCACGCCGGAACAGAGATGGAACTTGTCGATCCAGAGAAAGAGATGCCCGCTGGGTCCCAACACCTTGCCAATGCAGTGAATAAACTCGGCGGTCACCTCCTCCGACATCTGAGGCAATGCCGTTCGTTTCTGACCGCGCAGAACACCCTCGTTGCCGTAACCCAGCTTATCCAATACACCTCGATACTGGGGATCGAAAAACGCGGCGGCGACTGAGGCACCGGGGAGCTTTGACATTAGGGTCAGACCGTCCATGGCTACGCGCTGGTTGGTGGGCAGCGAGGACGGGAGGGAGTTTTGGGGGATGCTTAGGGTTCGCTCGTTGGAGTAGACGGTCATGATAGAGAGTCTAGATGTAATGCGGCGTGGTTAGCAGTACATGTGATTTAAGATGCTAGTTGTGCGATTTGAGCTGGCGCGAGTGAGAATCGAAGATTGCCAGGTTCGTGAGCGAGACGAGGAGATTGATTTGCAACAGTATGCGACAATTCAACGCCCTGAATGGGTATCTGAGGCAATGTTTCCGTTTCGGGGCAACTATTTCACCACACCGTCTGGACACCGGATGCATTACGTTGACGAGGGTGATGGGGAACCGATAGTTTTTTGCACGGCAACCCGTCGTGGTCGTTCGAGTTTCGGCATCTGATCAAGGGACTGCGTTCAGATTTCAGATGTGTAGCACCAGACTATATCGGGTTCGGGTTGTCTGGACGCAGTCAATCGAACGCAGACTATCATCCCGCTGCTCATGCGAAGGCGTTTGAGGCTTTAGCAAAAGAGTTGGGTCTTCATGACATGACATTGTATATGTCAGATTGGGGTGGCCCAATCGGGTTGGATTTTGTGCGGCATCATCCCGACCGGGTCAAGCGGATTGTGGTCGCGAACACCTGGAGCTGGCCTGTAAACGACGACATGCATTTCCGGCGGTTCAGTTTCATGATGCGGAGCTGGGTAGGTCAATTGCTTATCAAGCGCTTCAACTTCTTTGTCAACAAGGTGGTTCCTATGGCGGTGGGCGATTCAAGCATCTTGACGCCGGAAGTGATGAAACACTACCGGAACGCGCAACCGAACTGGGGCGCGCGCTCAGCATGCGCCGCGTTTCCGGGGTACATAATCAAGGCGAGTGGCTGGTTAGATTCGATATGGGAAGATCGAGCGGCTTTTGCGGAGAAGCCAGCAATGGTTTTGTGGGGGCTTAAGGATATCGCGTTCCGCGTCAAGGAGCTTGAAACGTGGAAAGCATCATTGATGAACGCAGAAGTGCGACCGTTCGAAGATTGCGGGCATTTTCTCGCTGAGGAAGCGCCGGAACGGGTACTACCTGCTCTTCAAGAATTTCTCGCGAAAACCTAGTTACTGTAGCGGGTACGTCGGCTCAATGCCAGTGACATCGTTGCCGGCTTCCGTCAGGAGCATCCTGATGATCTGCTCCGTTTCGGCGTACCGGCCTTCGCCAAAGTGCTTGAAGCGCAGATTGCCTTCGGGATCCAAGATGTACTTCGCCGGCCAGTATCGATTCGTGAAGTAGCGCCAAGTTGAGTAATCGTTGTCTTGGACGATTAGCCAGCCGAGATCGTTATCGAGCGCGGCTTCTCGAACGTTTTCGATGTCCTTCTCGAAATCGAACTCGGGAGTGTGCACTCCGAGAATGGTGAGCCCAGCATCTTTGTAACTCTCATGCCATGCCCTCAGGGCCGGCCACGTGTTCTCGCAGTTGTATCAAGTGTAGGTCCAGAAATCGACCAGCACTACCTTTCCGCTGTCTCGTATCGCTGCAATAGTGGTCGGCTCGCCGTTCAACCATTCCTGCGTGTTCTTGAGTTCGTAGTCGGTACGACTGCTGACTGGCGGATAGAGTTCCATTACCGTCTCTGGTGATACCGTTTTGGCCCAGTACGGAGTTTCTGTTGGCGGAATGGTTGTAGCGGGCACGATTGTGGGCAGGGGCACTCTGGCAGTGGGTGTCGCCAAAGTAGCTGTTGCCGGTGCGATGGTCGGTGAAACCGCTACCTGTGCAACATCAACGTCAGTATCGTCGCCGCATCCGAGCAGCGTCGAGATGGCCACTGCTAATGCCAACAGTGCCAGATAGTGGGAAGCAGCTGTGAGTCTTCGGCGCAACAAAGTTAGACTCTCATATATCTACCGCACGGGAATTGCTCAAGGTTGGAACCTTCAATGTCAACGATACCATCTATCGACGAGCCGATCGTAGTCGCGCCTACGCTTACGCCGTTCCGAGATGACGACGAACAATCAGTCGATCTCGGCGCACTCGAACGCAACATCGGACGATGGCTAGATACACCTCTTTCCGGCTTCGTGGTCGTCACTGCCAACGGCGAGGAGACGATGCTCAGCGAAGCCGAACGTTTAGAGACGGTCAGGACGGTTGTAGCAGCGCATGATGGCGCCAAATTCGTGATCGCCGGGGTCGACGAACGCTCCACTCGCGAAACGTTGCGTCTCGCCGAAAACTACGCTAATGCCGGCGCCGACTTCATTCGAATGCGTATCCCTCGCAACATGCCACCGGGCGATCTTGTCAACTACTACCGATTCGTGACATCGCGCTGCCCAGTTCCAGTGGTGGTGATCCATCAGACCTTCGCGAAAGGTGGTGACCCTGCCGCGCCGCCCTCAGTAATCGCTGAGCTGTGTGGAATGGACAACGTATTCGCGTATATCACGGACCATTCGATCCTTTTCGAGCAGCAAGTGATACCTAACATTCCTGAAAACGTCCGCAAATGGAACTGCAGCGGTGCTCTGCTCGCGTTTGGCACAATGATCGGATGCGATGGTGCCTGTATGTTGCTCGGAAACATCGCCCCCGCGTTGTGCATGGACATCGTAAGTTCCGGGTTCCACGGCGATTACGCGACGGCAGTTGCGTTGCAGCGAACGGCGTCGAAACTCAATGCCGTCGTCATGAATACTATCGGCGCGCCGAAAACTGCGTTGTCGATGCTCGGTTACGAATACGGCGATCCGCGTCGACCAACCGCGCCGGTGTCCGCTGAATCGAGGGCCGCAATCGAGGCTGTGCTGCGCGAGACGGGGTTGCTAAGCTAGCACTTGGTTGATTTCTGCCCGGCAACACCAACGGTCGTAGGGAAACAGTTATCATATCTTGTAAAGGAATCGGGAGTCCCGGCACACCATGTATCAGCCACAATTTGACAGCGAGAAATTTCGCGAGTTGATGTTGTACGTTGCAGATCAGAGTAGGGATGATCGTTGGTTTGGGGCAGTTAAACTCAACAAGATTCTTTACTACTGCGATTTTCAGGCCTTTGCCTGGCTTCATCGATCGATCACTGGAGCCACTTACACCAGGTTGCGTGAGGGGCCTGCTCCCCGTGAATTGATGCGCGAACGCAAAGCGTTGTTGGACGAGGGTTTGGCCAAGATCGAAACTTGCCAAGTATTCCGATACACTCAGCAACGGCTTGAACCAACCCAGCGCGACAGAGAACTGAGTGAGCGATTTTCGGAACAGGAAAAAGAGGTAATTGACGATGTTTTGGGATTCTTGAGTCCTCTGACTGCCAAGCAGGTTTCAGATGTGTCGCACGAGGAACTTGGGTGGATTTTGGCGCGAGACGGCGAAACAATACCCTACGAGACCGCTTGGTTGACCCCCGTTAGCGATGTTGATGCCTGGATGATGGCAGACGGGGGCGCGGCATCCATGCAAGTACAGACCACTTAACCTGCAAGTTCGCCCCAATTGTCACCTACAAATCTATATGGTGAGGAGTGGCATCCCCCCACTCCTCCAATGGTAAACGTGAGTCCTGGGATTGAATTGAAACTGCGTACCGGCGGATTCACAGAATGGTTACCTGACGATTCTCGAAGGGGCATGCAAAATTTCATGGTTTGGCTTTGCGACCGTGCCTTACAAATCGCAGAACAGGACGATGCGCCAGCCTTTTATGACGAAGACACCAACCTGATCTTTACGTTTGCTTTGACCAACCCGGCAACGCGGTCCATGAGCTGGTGGAAGTTGACTTTTGAGTTGCTCGACGAAAGAGCGTCTTTGTACGACCTTTCTCGAGTTGAACGGCTTGCATGATAGAGCATGGAGAACTATGAGGGGTTGGAACTAAACGAATTTTCATCTAGAATCTGTTAAGTTGCAGAGACTAATTTCATTCAGGAGCCTACATGAACCTCCACGAGTATCAAGCTAAACAGCTTTTCGCCGATTACGGTATTCCCGTTTTGCCTTGGCGCATCGTGGAATCTGCTGACCAAATTCCGGATGCTGTCGCTCAATTCGGATGTCCCGTAATCGTCAAAGCCCAAGTTCATGCCGGCGGGAGAGGCAAAGCGGGCGGAGTAAAATTCGCGGCGACTCCAGAAGATGCCGTCAACTACGCCCATCAGATGCTGGGCACTCGCATGGTAACGCATCAAACTGGACCTAGTGGCGTGCCGATCGACAAAGTCATGATCACTCCGGCCGCCGATATAGCCCACGAGTACTACCTCTCGATAGTGATGGATGGTGATGAAGGCGCGCCAGCCATAATCGCAACCCGCGAAGGCGGAGTTGAGATCGAGAAAGTCGCCGAAGAGGAACCGGAGAAGATAGTTCGTATCATCGGCGATCCGTTGATTGGGCTTCTGCCATATAAAGCCCGAGACGCCGCACTGGCGCTAGGATTTCCTTCAAGTCTAGTGCGTCCCGCAAGCGCGTTGATCGCTAATGCCTACCGACTCTTCACGGACAAGGATTGCTCGCTAGTCGAAATCAACCCGCTCATCGAAACCGAAGGTGGGAAGATATTGGCCCTTGACGCCAAAGTCGCGATCGAAGATGACGCACTATTCAGGCATCCCGAGATCCGCGGTCTACACGACTACAATCAGATGGACCCTTTGGAGCGCGAGGCATCTGAGTACGATCTCGCGTATGTGAAACTTGAGGGCGGACGAGTCGGATGCATGGTCAACGGTGCGGGCTTAGCTATGGCCACCATGGACATCACCAAATGGGCCGGCGCAGATCCGGCCAATTTCCTTGACATCGGAGGATCGGCCGATCTCAACCGTATCGAGCATGCCTTCAAAATCATCGTATCCGATCCGGATGTTGAGATCATCCTCGTCAACCTATTTGCCGGCATTGCACGTTCCGACGTGGTGGCTACCGGTATTATCAACGCGGCACGCGAGCTTGGTGCTGAAAAGCCTATTGTGGCTGCAATGCGCGGCACTAATTCAGAAGAAGGTCTGCGTCTGTTTCACGAATCTGAGATGGATATCACACCAGCGCCAGACATGGCCAGCGCCGCCAATATTCTTAGAGAAAAACTTGTCGAGATGGAAAAGGCGAATTAATCATGCCAGTTCTTGTTGAAGAGCCGTGCCGTTTGTTGGTCCAGGGATTAGGCCGTGATGGCTCATTCCAAGCGCAACGCATCCTCGAATACGGCACTAACATGGTAGCTGCTGTGCATCCCAACCGCGGTGGTACCAAGTTCATGGATCAGGTGCCGTATTTTGAGACGGCACGAGAAGCAGTAGCTTCTACTGGTGCTAATACCGGATTAGTCTTTGTTCCTGCACCGTTCGCCATGGATGCCATTCTTGAACAGGCCGATGCCGGTATCTCGCTAATCGTATGCATCACCGAGGGGGTCCCGGTTCAAGACATGATGAAGGCGAAGGCCTATCTAGATCGCACGGGTTCTCGACTTCTCGGCCCTAACTGTCCTGGATTGATACACGCTGGCGAGCGAATCAAGCTCGGGATTATCCCTGGAGCAGCCGTTACTCCCGGCAACGTCGGCGTGGTGTCTCGGTCCGGCACGCTTACTTATGAGGCCGTTGCGCAGTTGGGCGCGCATGGCATGGGGCAGTCTACCTGCGTCGGCATCGGCGGCGACCCTATACCGGGCACTAACTTCATCGACGTGTTAACCGAGTTTCAGGATGATGATGAGACGGAGGCGATAGTCCTGATCGGCGAGATCGGAGGCTCGCGTGAGCAGGCGGCGGCCGAGTTCATCAAGCACAACGTGACCAAACCGATAGTGGCTACGATCGCTGGACAGACGGCACCTCCCGGCAAGCGCATGGGACACGCCGGTGCCATCATAACCGGTCGTGCGGGTCTAGCTTCAGAAAAGAACCGAGCTCTAGAAGCCGCCGGTGCAACAATAGTTGAATCGCCAGCCTACATCGGAGAAGCGATGGCGGTGTTGCTGTAGCAGAGGCGTTGCACTTCAGTTTCGTAAGTTTTCGGAAAGTATACTTAGGACTCTCTAACCGTTACTCCTGCAAACGTCCTGTCTGTCCCGACGTTTCGCTTTGTGTTTAGATCCTCCAAGTGGAAACCCATCCCAAACATGACGCCGACGGCTCCAGCGAGCGGCGCAGCAAGCTGACTCGCATCGGTGCGATTGACTATGGAGATGGCGATGGGCGTTTTGCCAGGCTTCGCCGACAGATTCGTAACCCGTCGTTGCTGACCTTCATCATCATGACCATTGTCGTGCTTGCCATACCCATTGGGATCGCGTTCCCAGGCTTCTACTCGGGCGCCAAAGAAGGCATCGTAAGGATTCGACAAGATCCGGTAGTGCAGTTCTTGGAGGTTGCTACTCCCAGCTACGTCTACCCATATCTGCAGCGCAACATCGAGTTGATGAGAAACGCAGAGAGTGAGTTTGACTGGCGACGGATATCTTTCAAATTGGGTCCCTGCAATGAAGCCAACCTCAGCCAATTCCCAGAGGGCAAATATACCGACGGAATAGGAACCGCTTGCGAAGAACTGCACCAGATACAGCTAGACTTCGCCGCCGATTGCGACTCTCCCACGTCTTGCAACATCCCGCCAGCCGCGATCGCGCGTCTCGACGCGGTCAGCGCCAACCTCCAGGAGACATTCTCCGACGCCTATACATCTCGGCACTCCGAATCGCTAGGCGCTGGTGAGTAGGGATTTGAGCGATATCAGATAGGTATCGCGAAGTCGGTGGGGACTGAGAAGTAGATCTGTTCAACTTCGGGATGCTGGCTCAGTGAGCGTAACAGCGTGATGGGAATTGCTACTCGGACGCGCCCGTGTTCCTGCGTTATCTGCCAATCCGGATCGTCGTTTTCCGGCCAAGGCGCGGCACCCGCAGAAAGAAAATCTTTGATGGTCTGCACGTTGCCGTCATAGTCGCCATCGTTGACGAAATCGACCAGCACCCAGATGTTGTTGCAGTCGAAGATTGAGTATCGGAAGACATACTCGGCACCCTCGGGCTTCTCTGCTCGTGGTCCGAAGATATCGACTATCGCGCTCTGTTCGCTCTGACCTTCGGTCAGCAGCTTCTCATACGCGGCTACGCGGTCATCCCATCTCTCGAACCCTTCAAATCCCGCCCTTGGCAAAGGTGGGGCATCGATCTTGACAGTCGCAGTTTCTTGCTCAACTGCGTCATTGGCGACATCCTGCTGTTGGGCATTCTCGGTGTCTTGTGCTCGGTTGCACGCGGCAATCGCCAACAGTGATCCGACTAAGACTATGGCAGTTACGATCGCCAGCAACAGTATCCGAGTTTGCGACCTTGGATTATCGGCTTGGTTGTCAGCTTCTGTCTGCATGATGCGAATTATAACGTCAAGTTGCGAATCGTGTCATATTGTTGCCAGAATCAACCGGACTCCGCTTCTCTCTATGAGCGCGCAGACTCACCTTCGGATGCGAATTGTGAACTCTGCGGAGCAACCGCCGACGCATTCCCACTGATCCAACGATGCTGTGACCGTGGTAGTGCCGACACGTGTGGCAGTGAAGAGTATCTGGCGGTCATCAGGGATGCTGTCGACGTCACGACTGGGAACAGCTTCCCGAAATGTCCCACTCCTGGATGTCGAGGACCAATCGAAGCTGACGTTGTCGCCTAGAGAGTCGTCGCGAATGTTCTGCCGACCGTAGACCGCGACCGACAACCTCAGAGTGTCACCGTTGTTGACGACTATGACGCCGCCTGAAGACGGCTCGATCCGTGAGATAAGAGGATTTGGCGCTGGCGTCGGTGATGGCGTAGCAGTGGGGGTGCTGGTCGGGGTTGGAATGGCGGTCGGTGTGGGAGTAGGCGTTGGCGATGGCATCAAGATTTCGGCCATCACGACTGCGCGCGGTGTGGGAGTCGGAAGCACAACTGCCGCCGCGCGTGGAAGTGACCCTTCTAGATCCAACGTCCCGTCCGGCGTTGGAGTAGCGGTCGCGGTTGGCGCAGGTGTCGAAGTTGGAGTAGAAGTAGGTGTAGCCGTTGCCGATGGGTCCGGCGTCGGCGATGGACCTGGCGTACTGGTATACACCGGGGTCACCTGCGGGAACGGATCTACGACTACGTTGGGTTCGCCGAAGCCGGAGAATTTGACTCGGACATAGTGTTTAACTCCGCGGCCAATAGGAGCAGTTCGTTCGGCTTGAATCAATTTACCATCAGCGTCAAGTAGATACTCCCAATATACGAGGCCAGGCTTTGAAGACTCTCTGGTGTAGCGCGTCACTGCCGTTCCATCCACAACTTCACTGCCTGCGTTCGTCCACTCCGTCACATCAGGACATCGAGTTTCCATCGTTCGCGGAAACGGATTTCTGGTCACAATGTACGGATCAGTTTCGATCCAATCTTCACCAGGGGATTTGTATCCAATCGGCTTTCCTGCTATTAAAATGAACTCATGTAATCCTCCGTTTTCATCCTCGGAAATAGCGTGAAAATTGTCGCCAGATTTTGAGTGATTTGACAAAATAGGACGATGATCAACTCCTTCTTCAATTGCAACTTCATAAATCTCATAATCATATGATTCAAGTAATTGTGGATCAGTGCATTCATCGCTCAATTCAGTTATACGTTGAACACCGCAACCGATGTTGATAACCATTAAAATCGCAACCCATATCAATATGTAAAGACGAGCTACGTGTATGATGCAATTTTGGTCTATCAAGTTGAATCTGTTCACGACATGAATTCCTTAAATGTTAGTGAATATCCATCTGGCAAGTTCTTGAAGTTTTTCAGATGCATACGCTGTGAATATATCTAACAATTCCGATACTACTTTTCTGACAAATTCCTCAGTAGTCTCGAAGGTAGTCGTTGAGACTTGGGCGGATGAATTCAATGCAATTGTTTGTGACTGATCACCGACTCGAATAGTATGTTCACTGAAGAGATGCATTTTCCTGTGCAAGAACAGTTTGGCATCAACTCTATGTTGGTTGGTTTGTATTGTGCCTCCTCTACAATTTTGACAACTATGCATTTTGGAATTAGCTTTCACTCCCTCGGTTTTGGGGTTTTGATACCTTAAAATTTTGAGGAAATCACTGAATGTTCGATTTAATATGGTATTGATGCTGATGTTATCATCTGTCAATAATGGGCGAGTTTCATATAGAGTCCCAGTCCATTGGCTTTCTGTAGCACCAGGCGTTGATATATTGGTTATGCGCGCTTCTATGCAATGCAGATCGGTAAAGGCTAGTTTGGACGGTCGAGACTCCCATATCTCATGACTTACGGTATGCATATAGCCGCCATAGCTCATAATAGCTGCGGTATCGCTGACCAATTTCGAGCGATGCAAACTACCAAAGCCTGCACAAAGCACAGCTGGTCCCGGAGCTGGGATCAATGACGCATAAGTCGATGGTCTTTTGACTTTGATGGTTACGGACGCCAATAGATCGTAATTACCTGTTGTCGCGTAAACACGTAGCGTCGCGTTGCCTCCCGGCAAGCATCCATATATCGTGCGTCGGGCTGTACCGCCCTGTTGTGTGTAAGCGGTGTTGGCATCGGCACTGAGTGTTTGAAGACAGTATGGATTGAAACTGATGGGACCGGCGAGGCTGAATGCAACATGGTCACCTACGTTGAATAGATTGAATGCCAACACCTCCGTGCCTTGTCCGGGTTCAATCTCCGTTAATGCTGCGATAACTTCGCCATGGGGTTTGGTGGTGGGGTTGACTTTGATGCTGATCGATTCGACCACATCGCCTCCCGCAGTAGTCAACTGCACGACTCCGACGCCTCCCGGGAAACAGCCATAGACGGTCATTCTGGCCGTGTAAATGACGCGAGAGGTGTCGTCTGGCGGTACCGGCGATGATGAAGCGGCAAAGTCGGATTTTCCGCAATTCGGGCGATGATCGACTGGCCCGATGAGGTTGAAGCGCACATGTTTGCCAAAATTCCGCAAATCATAAGCGAAAACTTTGCTCGTTACGCCGATATCGATGGTGTTTTTCGATGCACTCAACTCCCCATAAGGCTCTGGAGTAGGGTATACGAGAATGCTGAGACGATCCAACTCAATACCGGATCGAGTTCTGAGGATCACCGCGCTAGTTCCGCCTGGCGCGCATCCGTAAACCGTGAGTTTGGCAGTTCCGCGCACAACGTTATCGGTGCTATCGGAGGCCGCATCGGAACACGTCGAGGTAAAACTCAAATATCCCGTCAAGGCGAACGTCACATTGTTTCCGACATTCAAGAGATCGAATGCGGTGACCAGAGTCGAACCACCGATGTCTATGGATGCTGGCGATGCGCGCAGTTGCCCATACGGCTTTGTTGTCAAGCGAATCTCCACTGTGATGCTGTGCAGCAACACACCTTCTTTAGTGCTAAGGCGTATCGTGCCGGTGCCGCCTGGTGTACATCCGTAGACTTTGGTCTTGGCTATCCATGAAAGAACATTA
Organism: Dehalococcoidia bacterium; assembly: GCA_965242765.1. GTDB lineage: Bacteria > Chloroflexota > Dehalococcoidia > Lucifugimonadales > Lucifugimonadaceae > Bin127. The sequence goes on from CBDESY010000004.1 coordinate 1,596,238, forward strand.
TCACTGCCTTGCTCGGATAGTGAACTTTCACTGGCCTGTCCGGCAACGGCCCGGTCTGAACAGGTCTTGGTGAAACTCAAGGGACCAAGCAGTCCGAAGCGCACACTGCTTCCCAAGTTGAAAAGGTCGTAAGCCGTCACTTCGATCTCTTCGCCGATGTTGGCGATTGAATGAGATGCTCGCAACCGGCCGTATGCCGGGCAGTTGGGACCACTTGGGTTATCTTCACACTCGTGTTGGGATTGCTGTTGAGAACGTCTCTCATCTCCAGGCGGGTCCTGAGCGTTGATCGTTTCAAGATCACCTGCGAAGTTGAAGTGCAAGAGTACGGAACCAATGACCAATGCGATCGCGATCATCGTCGCAAGAAGGTTGTTCTTGACTGTCGGTTGTATCACACTATCTGTTCCGAGTACGCGGCTAGTTGGGAAAATGAGGCGATGATCGTCAGGATTGCCCAGCGAAATTATACGTACTCAGGCGAGTTCTGGGAACCAGTTCAACAGTCGACCGTGATTACTGTGGATTTGAACTGGTAGGTGCGGTCAAATTCGGTAAGTGCCTCGAAATCGCGCAATAATTTGAGCATGGCGATGTCGACGGTGAAGAGTATCTCGCGATCATCAGGTATGCTGTCGATGTCACGACTGCGCGCGGTGTGGGAGTCGGAAGCACAACTGCCGCCGCGCGTGGAAGTGACCCTTCTAGATCCAACGTCCCGTCCGGCGTTGGAGTAGCGGTCGCGGTTGGCGCAGGTGTCGAAGTTGGAGTAGAAGTAGGTGTAGCCGTTGCCGATGGGTCCGGCGTCGGCGATGGACCTGGCGTGCTGGTATACACCGGGGTCACCTGCGGGAACGGATCTACGACTACGTTGGGTTCGCCGAAGCCGGAGAATTTGACTTGCAGTTCTCGATGTACGTTTTCATAAGGAGAAGGATCGATAGTATCTGCCTGAACAAGCTTTCCTTCGTCATTGATCCAATAATCCCAACGCGAAGATTGGTTAGAATAACGTGTAGCAATTACTCCGTCGATCATTCTACTATTTTCTTTCTGCCAATTGCTTACGTCTGGACAAAGCGTATGCAACACGTACGGGAATGGATATTCAGTTAAGATATGGTTGGTTCCTCCAGCTGCTATTTCAGCCATGGTGGACCAACTCCCGTCTCCAAATTCAAATGCTGCTGTCTTGCCTTCAATACGAATAATTTGTACCTTTTGATTTTCATATTCTGAAAAAGAATGATAATTAAATCCAGATTTCCGATGGTACCAAACTACTGGCGTAGACTGGATGCCATTATCCACCACTATGTCAGTGATTTCCAGATCATACGAATGTAATAGATCAGAATCCAAACAATCGTCTTTCATAACCGAAATATCATCTAGTCTTGCAGAAACACATCCTAGAAATGCCAATAAAACCAAGAAATTAATCATTATCATCCCAGTGATCCTCATTAAAGATGGATTCTGCAAAGTCAATTTCTCACCCACTCTACTACTTTATTAGCCAATTGCCGCAATTGATCAAATGAAAATGTAAGAAATATGCTGGTTAATTGCAACTGCATAGCACTCAGATAATTTGGACCATCATAATCAGTGCGTCCTGATATTTCGTGTTTGGCACTTAGTTCAATAGACTGAACAAAGCCATGAATTTCAAAAACGTGTTTCGAGAAAAGATGAACAGTGTAATGTCTGAATACGCCGCCTGGTAATCCAAATTGTTTAGTCTGCGACATACCGCCCTTACATTCAGTGCAGCTGAATTCAACTTCTGATGCCAATGTGCCATCTTTTTTCGGATCTGGATCATTCAACAAATCCAAAAAAAATCTTCAGATCCACTCTGGTCAGAGTACCGAAATCAATGCCGTCTTCCACCCCTAACTTCTCAGTGGTTTCGGCATCTATCACGCCGTTTTTAGCAACCATACGCTTGTCTGAAATGATGCCCCTATGCTTGACTACCTTGCCTCATCTTACATGTTGACTGTTGCGCCTCCGCGTCGCCCTTGTCGTAGCGAGGATCAAGTGTTGTCTGAATTGTGATGGGAATGATTTCAATGATGCCCCCTCACACCGCACTCAACATCGAAGAAGCCAAGACAAACAACCGCCACAAATCACACCAATCACACCCAATCAAGCGAAAATCACAGTTCGGACACTCACTCTGCCAACTGCGTCCAGGCTCCGCATCCTGAGGTGTAGAACGCGGCGTCGCTGGATTTGATGGTGACGCGTTGCCCGTTGCTCCACGTTCCGCTCTCGATGACCTGATCTGCAGTTCCTTTCAGGTTGCTGAGACGCTCCCATTCGCACGTTTCGGCATTGTCTGCAGTGCCGATGGCGTAGGCGCCGGATGCGATCTGGACGCCGACGCGGTGGATTCCGTCGCCGAAGCTGGTCGGGAACGTGCCGACGGCGCCGATCGCACAAGCCGTTCCCGGACTTCCGCACTCGGTCTCGACCGTCACGCTACGGGCAGAGCTTAATCGACCGTCGTCGGCCTGCGTCCGTACCGAGAATCGGTAGGGCGTGCCGCGCTGCAGCCGAGATGCGAAGTATGAGTTTCGGGTGATGGTGCTAGAACTTCTGTTGAAGGATACCTTGAACTTGCTGTATCCGGCAGGCGCGTCCCATACGAAGTTTATCCACGTGGTGCCGACTGAGTATCTCAAGTTCGTTGGCGGCGGTACTGCAGCTGGTTTGGGAGTTGCTGTAGGTTTGGGAGTAGGCGTCGCAGTTGGTATCGGTGTAGGAGTGGGCCGGTTTCGGATGCGTATGTTTATGCTGTCGAGTTCCGTGCTGCCGATCACCAGGCGCACGGTGGCAGTTCCCGCGGTGCAGCCGTACAGACGCTGCGATCTAGTGCCTTGTATCGCGTCTGAATCTTCGTCTTGTTGCTGCTGCACCGAATCTCCACCGCAGTTGGGCGAGAGCTGGCTGGTGTAGCGGATGCTCGGACGTGTGCTTCCCGGAACGTTGTACGTGGCGGTGATGCGGATGAGGTCGCCGACTTCGATGCTGTAACGGGTCGACGTCAAACTGCCGGTCGGCTTAGGCCTGGGCGTCGCTGTAGGGATCGGAGTCGGTGTCGGTATTGGCGACGGCGTCGCAGTTGGCGTTGGTGTGTTTGTCGGGATCGGCGTTGGAGTTGGCGTTGGAGGATCGGTGATGCGTATGTTCTTACGATCGATCTCGTAGTCGTCGACGGTGCGTATCAGACGGATGTAAGCGTTGCCTGGATCGCAGCCGTAGAACGCGTCGACCAGCGAGTCTCTCGTCTGATCGTCTAAGGCTTGATCTGAAAGACCTTCATTCGGACATCGCCGTTCATCGAAGTGACGGCTGGTTTCGAACTCGACTTCAGTTCCGGCCGGCTTGACGTCGGTGGCTCTGACCAGAACCCAGTCGCCGACGTGGATGCTGGACACATCTTCTCCGCGCTGGGTGACGGTAAATTTGGCGGAGGGTTTGGGCAGCGGGGTGGCGGTAGGCGTGTGCGTGTGCGTAGGTGTTGGAGTGAACACGCTCAACGGCGTGCGTGATGCGAGCGCAGTCTGATCGGTGGCGACCAGCTGAACCTTGGCGGTGCCTTTCCAGCAGCCGTAGAATGTGAAAGTTTTTGGAGTTGCGAAACTCAAGGTCACATATTCGTCTGGCGCCTTCTGCCCAGCGACGCATTTGTTCTCGCTGAGGTTGAGGACGCGCAGTTTGAAGCGAGTGTTGGCCGGCGATGCCATGTCGACAGTCACATCGACCGTTTCACCGACCCTTATTGAGGAATCTGACAGCGTCAAAGAAGCGGTTGGCAAGGGTGTTGCGGTGGGAGATGGAGTGATTTTAGGGTCTATGATCTGGATCGTCACGGTTGCGATCTCGTAACTGTCCCCATAGCGAAGCAACTTGACGGTGGCTTTGCCTGCGGCGCAGGCCTTGAATGGGAACTTGGAGAAGGGCGATTCAGGTACGATTTCAGGATCGCCCGCGCTCGCAGCGCTTACAGAGCAGTCTACTGCCGTGATCGGTCCCGCGAAACGGTACTTTATCGGAGTGATCTTAGGATTCAAGCCCGTGGCGTACACGGTGAAGCTCTCGCCGACGTTTACGCTGGTTGCAGACGCCACCAGTTTGCCGGTGGGTTTCGGGAGGTCGTTTGGCAGATGCGCGAAACCGTAGCCCCAGCTGTTGTTGAACACCTTGGCGCTGAAATTGCCGAAACCGGGATCGTTCGAGAGTGGCTTTTGGCGTAGAGCCTTGTCAGTAAGATAATCGGCGATCTGTGCAGGTGTGTAGCTGGGATAGCGCTGCTTGACGAGCGCGGCCAAGCCCGCGACGTGTGGCGCGGCTTGGCTGGTGCCGTCGAAGCTTTCGCCATAAACGACTGAGTGTTCGTCGGTGGCGCCTACGATTTCGGGTTTCAATAGATAGCTGTCGGATATATTGGCGTCGGCTGGCAGCGGACCTCGGCTGCTGTAGTTTTCCAAGACATAGTTGGCCATCGTATTCGATGATGTAGAAGCGTCTGCTTTTGCTGCACCGACCGACAACATCCCGGGTATGTCGTATTCACCGGGATCAAGCATGCTGTAATGCTTGTTCGCGTACATGAGAAATGTCGGTTTTGGATCTTTTGGCGTTGAGTGCACCATCAGCTGTATCCAATCGGGCTTGGAACCGCTTCGCCAGCAGATACGCAGATACATCGGTTTATTGCGATCCGCTGCTTTCGGCATGAAAGTCAGACTTTCTATTGGTCTGCCTTGAAGCATGGACACTTCAGCACTTTCTTCGACGGTATATTTGAAGTCTTCACTGTCAGCGCTGTCGCATTCGCGGTTGCCGCATAGATACATGTCAAGCTTAGTCTGGTCGCTCGGGTCGCTGCTCTTCCAACGCAACATGATCTGGTGAGTAGTAGCAGAACCTCTAAATATCTGATTAGATTTGAGCGAAGTAATTGCGCCAGCCTCATCTACGAATGTGATCCAATTATCATTGACGTTTTGTTTGTCAAGTTCAGAGGTGTCGCCATAGTAGCCCCGTCCGCTAGCTTTGTTACCTGCGGCACTCACCCAAACTATGCCCTTACTTGCGGCGTATCTGATCAATTCGTATAAGTTATCCACATCATCAATCGTCTGCGGTGTACTGTTCCCGGCACTCATCCACGAAGATCCGTCTCCTGCCCCCTCCCATGATCTAGACACTGAATAGTTGATGACTCTTACATTGTTTTCTTCCATCCACCCCAACGCTTCTTTCATCTGAGAAACCGACATGGCATTGGAGATATAGACTTCAACTTCGGGTGCGACGCTGAGCACGGCTTCAGCAACCGCAGAGCCATGAGAATCGGTTCCTATAACACAGTCGGATATCTTGGTCGACCCTGTTCTGTCGTTTAAGTCGCTAAAGCATTTGGCTTTCACATTCTTTGGAAGCGGCTTTGTGTCGTCGGTGCCCGTACTTTGGTGTTTTTCAAAATCGTGAAAATCGACATCCAAGATCCCAATCTTAATGCCCTTGCCAGTGTATCCCGACGTGTGCCAGACATCTGCACCATGCCATTTCGCAGCATTGGATTTATTCGATGAAGCGTTGCGCACTTGAGCGTCAACAGGCTCGCGAGCCATCTGGTCTGTTAGAGAAGTATCGTTAAGATGTGATCTAAACACTCCCCATGTCACATTTACGCTTTTAATTTGAGGAAGCTCAGATAAAGGTCCAATCAAGGTAAATGGCAAGTCGACACTCCCTAGCACCGGATATCCTTCTATCGTGTCAAACGCGATAAACTCATAGTCCCCAAAGACATCGTGCACGTCTTTGTCTACTCCTTGAGAAGTCAGGAAACTTTCGAGAAGATCGGTGATGAAGCCGAGACTTAGTTCAGGGGATGGATGGAACAGAATATAACCACCTATGCGGTGTTCGGAAAACTTGGAATCCGGGGGCACGATGATGTAGTCGTAGTAGTGGATCAGATTCGCCTTTTTGTAAGCCTCGTGGGCTGAAAGGCCCTTGTCCAACGCTGACTTGTAGATTTGGATCGTTTCATTCAATGCTTGCGTCAATGTACCGATGTCGGGGCCGAGCTTGGGATATTTCACGGCTGCCGTCGTGTCATCGGTTCGAGGCCGGTCCGATCCTGCAGATGCTCCAACTGCGATTGCAGGTTCGCACAACGTCGGCGTGATGGTGACTGTGGGGGTAACATGCGGCGTTGCCGTTGCGTTTGGATCCGGAGTTGGCGTGTGTGTCGGAGTTGCGGTTGGGTGAGCCAGTTGCATGCGGTTGGAGGTCGCGACGCCGTCGCCGCACTTGCTCCCCAAAGCATCCTGGCAGGTTTTTATCTGCACCAAATAGTCGAAACCCTGTGTGAGACCTGAGAACGCGATCGGCGATTCAGACGCGACGCCGCTTTCTACAGACTCGCTCTGCTTGCCGTCATCCGCGATCCGATACAGTTCATAGCGGTAGTAGCGGTTCGCGACTGCGGTGAAGGTCAGCTGTAATCCGTCGCCGCTAACCGACAGCAGCAGATCAAGTGGCAGTGGCAGCGGATCCGGCGTCGCGGTGGGCGTTGGCGTGGGTGTGTCGGTTGGAATAGGCGTGTTGGTCGGGATCGGTGTCGCCGTGGGTATTGGTGTTGGCGTTGGCGTCGGCAGCGGCTGGGTGGTGAGGGTGTAGGTCTTGGTAGTCACGCCGTCCGGAGCGGTGACCTTTATCTGCACTTCCTGTGCCACACCAAAGTCCTTCACGGGAATCGTGTATGTGGGAGCGTGGTACTCACGTCCGCCCGAGGTCACCGTGATGGTCGCGTCGCTTTCCTTGGGATTTGCCTGTATGTATGTGTAGCCGCTGATGACGTTCGACTGTGTCATTCGTATGGTGTAGGCGGTGATCGCGGGATCGAACCGTGGGCTGAGCCTTTCGTTCAGCGTCATTGAGAGATGGGCCAGGTCGGCGTTTGACGATGCGTCTTGCGCCGCGGCTGATGGCGAAGGTTGATGCTGCGACACGGCGAACGCCGTCAGCATCGAAACGACGATGATGGTGGTGGCGGCTAAAACAGTTGCCGAAACGGAGTTGATGGCGCGTGAATATGCGGTTCGCAATTCGATTTTCCTCGCAGTCTTTGCAGATCGGGGTGTTTCGTCGATGGATTTACATGAAAATCAGGCAAGCCTTAATTTTATGTCGTGTGAGTCGTGGCGAGGGGCACGTGTTGTCGGAACTATGATTTGAATGATTTCAATGATGTGAATGATGCCCCGCAGCCTATTGTCTGAACTGTGATTTTCGCTTGATTGGGTGTGATTGGTGTGATTTATGGCGGTTGTTTGTATTGCCTTCTTCGATGTTTAGTGCAGTGTGAGCGACGGGACGGGGCATCATTCGCATCATTGAAATCATTCAAATCACAGTTCAGACGATGGGACAGGGCGGCGATAGTCCTTCAAAATTCTTGGCATCCTACTAGGAAACCTCTGATCAAGTATGGGCATTTGAAAAAAATGCCGTCCCCTTTGCGAAGCAAGGGAAACGCGTCGGAGCGAGGGGTAGAATCAGGGGTACTGCCGCTTGGTACTCTTTGATTCTCCCCCTGCAATCAGGCTGAGGGATACGGCATTTTTCAAAGGTTTCACTTACGTCGGAATGACGATGTTGTTGCGAAGACGGCGTTTTGCAAAGGTATCCCATGCGTAGGCCAAATCCTCCCTCCTACTCCACCGAGAACAGATACGCGTAGTGGGGTTGCTCGCCACGGAGGAATTGGATATCTACGCGGTTGAATTCGGCGAGCTCGTTGGTCAGCATGACTTCAGCATCTTTCGCTAGGTCCGCGCCTATCTCCTCGCCAACGTATACAGAGACGAGTGCGCCATCATGCATCACCGAGTTGACTCCCTCCACCAGCATTGCCAAAGCATCGTCGTCGGCACCCACGGCATCACCATCGACCGTCGCCATGAACTGACCTTTGGCAACATTGATGCCACCCATCGTCGCATCGCGAGAAGCGCGGAACACTGAACCTACGTGCAGGCCATCGAGCATGTCAGACATTTCTGCAACATTCTCGGACAGGTCCCCATCGGGATCAAACGCGCCGATGGCGGCGATGCCCTCCTGCATCGATCGTGTCTCGATCACTTCGGCCGATTTGTCAGTTAAATTAGCAGCTTCGCGAGCTGCACCGATGATGTTCTTGTTGTTTGGCAACAAGATGATCTGGTCAGAAGGCGCCGTTTCCACCGCTGCCAGCAGATCGGCGACGCTGGGGTTGAGCGTATCGCCGCCTTCGACGATGAAACTGGATCCCATTCCTGCATCCTTGAAATAGCGTGCCATGCCATCACCTGCGACAACCGTCACGATCGAGACATTGACCTGCTCAAGAGGCTGTTCGGACTTCTCCGCGTCGGCTCTCCGATTCTCGGCCCATTCGGTAGTCTGCGCATCCATGTTCTGAATCGTCACGTTGAGCGTCAACGCCCCGTTTCTTACAGCCAGACTCACGGCCTCTCCCGGATCTTCCATGTGCACATGGACCTTGGCCAGCTTTTCATCGCCTGCAATTACTGTTGAGCGACCAATCTTTTCAAACTCTTCAGACAGATGCTCGATATCGATGCTGTGTCCCTCGATGGCGATGTTGGTGCAGTAACCCCAAGCTTCTTCTTCGGCGATATCGAGCGTGCTGGTGTCTACCACGACTCCGCTATCGCCGACTAAATTGGCATCAATGCCGGGCGCCAAGATCTCGACCGCACCGTCGCCATCGCCCCGCAGATACTGCGACATGCCGATCAACATTATTGACACGCCGAAGCCACCGGCATCTACTACCCCTGCTTCTTTCAGCACTGCCAGCATTTCAGGTGTACGCTCGGTAGTATCTATCGCCTGTTTGGATGCGGCATCTACGACATCCACGATGGAGCTGTTGCGTTTTGCCGACTGTATGGCTGCTTCTGCCGCTTCGCGGAGAACGGTAAGCATGGTGCCTTCTACGGGATTTGGCACGGCACTGTAAGCCATCTTCGCCGCGATTGCGAGCCCTGCTGAGAAGTTGGAGCCATTAATCTCATCGGCTTCAGTCATCGCGTCCCGTAAGCCACGAAACAGCTGTGCCATGATCAATCCGCTGTTGCCTCGAGCCCCGAGCAATGCCGCCCGCGCCATCGCCTCAGAGGTAGCAGGAACATGCTCTGACGCCGTGGTTTCCAAATCGCTTGCGATGCTCCGCATGGTCAATGCCATGTTGGTGCCGGTATCTCCATCAGGCACCGGAAAGACGTTAAGGGCGTTCAGCTGGTCCTGATTCGCGGAGATTGCCGCCAGGGCAACGCGCGCCAAATCGCGTAGCAGATATCCGTTTCTAGTCGTTACCGCACCTTGCATCGATGGGTTCTCCGCTCTAGAGTCTGCACCTCGGACATCGTTTCGAGGCATTTGATGTTATCGCGATGTTATCCTATAAAGTTAGCAATCGCTCAGATATATGGTCTTTCGCACCATCTATCTGAATTGAACCTTGACTTGATTGAGACGATGCGCCATGCCGATGTCCGAAGAGCAGATTCGAGCAGCCCTGAAACTGGGTCCCCGACCTAAGCCGCAGTTCGGCCACAACCGTAGCCACGCGCTGAACGCCACCAAGCGTCAGTTCAAGCCCAACCTTCAGAGCCGTCGGGTGCTGGTCAACGGAGAAGAACGCAAGATAAAACTCACCGCGAGAGAGATTCGCACCTTGTTGAAGCGCGGACGTATGCTGCTTGCGGAGTAGGCGCGGTTTCGACCACGTCATCTTAGCGCGTCATCTAATCCGTGATGCGCTTGATTGGCATGGTATCTAGGCAGAAACCGACTTTTCTAGAGTTTCTGCACAAGATTAGGGCGGTTCCCGTGTTTGCGGGCGTGGCGACAGGGTGTCATTCACATCACCGTTCAGATGATGGTGCGGGTATTTTGGACGGCCACCAGTTCAGTTCGCCGAGTTTCATCACTATTGCGGGTACCATGATGGCACGAACCACAAAGGTGTCAAGCAAAGTCCCCAGCATAACTGTGAAACCCAGCTGGAATAGGTCTAAAAGCGGTAAAGTAGTCAGAACTGAGAAGGTTCCGGCGAGGATGATCCCGGCTGACGTGATAACACCGCCAGTGCGAGTGATGGCGTAGCGAGTGCCTTCCACCAGTCCCCTGTTGCGCGTCTCCTCTCGAACACGCGACATTATGTAGATGTTGTAGTCGGCGCCCAAGGCGATAAGGAAGACGAAAATGAATGGGATGGTGCCATAACCCATGCCACTGTGCCCGAAGACGTATTCGAAAATCACGACGGAGATGCCTAGAGCCGAGGCTAAGCTCAGCACTATGCTGAACATCAGATATGTAGGAGCTACCAAACTTCCGAGCAGCAGCGCGAGTATGATCCATATCGCAACGATCACGATAGGAGCAATTACCACGAAGTCTCGGTTGGTTGTCGCCCTGCTGTCGAAGTTTGTAGCAGTCGGACCACCTACAAGCGCGGTTGCTCCTCCTAAAGACGATGCATTGACGGAGTTCTGCACTGATTCACGGAGGCGCGGTATGGAATCCATCGCCGCCGTCTCGTAAGGGTCTTGGTTCAAAACGACTTCCAGCTTTGTCGTGGTGCGGTCGTTCGATAGCAATCGTTGCCCGGCGACAAATGCCCCGATCAGCTGCGCCTGCTCCGGCGGAAGTGTAGAGACGATCTCACCAATCTTAGAAGGGTCTTCCGGCATCAAAGCGACGAGCGGTTGGATCTGTCCGATATCAACGGACAACGGCTGTCCGAATGGACGCGTAATGGAGGTTACGCGGTCAACAGCCGGATCTGCTGCTAGCACCGATGAGAGGTCTTCTATCGCCTGAAGATGGTCGAGTATCGAATCGCCATCTTTGGATACGTACACATTAGTAGGTGCAAGTTCCCCTGGAGGATATGCCGATTTCAACGTCTCGAATCCAGCTTTCGACTCGACGTTGTCCGGGAAGCCATCGACAAAGCTGAATTTGGGTGTCAACTCGAAGATTCCGAATGCCAGGATCACCATTCCTAGTATGGTGACGGACAGCAATGTGCCCGGGCGTCGAGTCACGAGCATGCCTACTCGGTACCAAACTCCTGAATCCTTTTCCTTCGTTTCAATCGTCTTAATTGGCCAGAAAGCAACGCGCCCCATTGCGACTACCGCGGCTGGGATGAGCGTGAGCGCGGCGATTAGCATCACGACAATTGCCATCGCGAGCATCGGTCCCATCGTTCTCAGACTGCCGGACAATGCCAACAACAAAGTCAGCATCGCCACCACCGTGGTACCTGCGCTCGACGCAATAGATGGGCCGATCGCGCGCATAGTCGCCGCAATCGCTTCAAAACGATCCTCGTTGCGCGGCAACTCCTCACGGTATCTCGACACGATGAACAGGGTAAAGTCTGTCCCCACTCCAAACATAAGCACCGCCATGATTGCCGTCACTTGACCGTTGAGCGAAAGGGCGAAGTTGTCGGTTAGAAGGGCGGCGATAGACTGTGCAACAATTAGCGCGATGCCAACCGACACAATCGGCAACAGCGCCAGCAAGGGTGAACGATAGATTATCAACAGAATGACTAAAACCAACGCGATGGTTATCGCGCTGACACGAAAATCGAACTGACTGAACACCGCGATAGCGTCGGCAAGGATTCCAGCGGGCCCGGTGACTTGCACGGTCACTTGGGGCTGGACGATCAGTTGATCGTCAAGCTCGCGCAACCACTTAATCGTCTTGGAGTACTCTTCATCACTTGGCGGTCCCGAAATGATCACCGTCAATGTGATTGCGGTGCCATCTGGAGATAGCGTCGGTTCCGTGTCAGCGGGTTGAACGGGACCTTGTGATCCATCAGCTTCATCGCCGAATGCTGGTGGTCCGAAGTCTGAGATGACTAAAACTATGTTTTCGTGTTGCTCATCTGCGCGGATACGAGCGTCGAGTTCCGCAACGTTTGCGATGTCCCGCTCGGTGATGCCTGACGGATTGCGATAGATGAGAATTGCGGGCGTGCCACCAGAATCAGGGAACTTTTCGCCTGACAACTCTAATGCCAGAAGCGATTCTGTGTTGTTAGGGAGGAACTCCGATTGCTCATTCGTCGAAACTTCATTGATGCTCGGAGAAACCGATGACAGTACACCAGCAACCGCGACCCAAGCGATGAGTATTATTGCAATGCCGCGCCACGATGCAACACTGTTCGCCAAGATATTGAACATTAAGCTGACCCTGACCTTGCTTCAGACAACATGAGACAGATTTCCATTTTAGAGGTTTGACAATCCCGTATGACTATACGCCTGCCTCATATACATAGATCTTATTCGAATCAAAACCATTTCATCTGAACTTTGATGTGACGGCTCAAAGCTCGCCTCTTAGGCGTGCTGTCCACATCTGCCCGTAGCCCCGCATGATTGCCTCTCGCACACGTCTCGGAGCTGTGCCACCCTGCACATCGCGGGCGGCAAGCGAATCGGACGCTGAGATATCTGGGAACTCGAAATCATCATCGCCGATGGCAGCTTTGCCGCGGGTATATGCCGCAACCCGAACGTACGCCTCGCGGAAAGGCATCCCATGGTCACGCACCAGCAGGTCTGCGTAGTCGGTCGCCAACAAATCTCGGATTTGGGATGCCGCTGTCATTCGATCCGCGTCGATCGACATCTCCGATACCATCCCGGATGCCGCGTTCAGACTCGCCATCACTGTGTCTGCTGCATCCATCAGCGGCGGTTTATCTTCCTGCAGGTCGCGGTTGTAAGTCAGCGGAAGGCCTTTCAGGGTAGTGAGTACTGAGATCAGCGAACCGTATATACGGCCTGATTTGCCGCGAATGAGCTCAGCATAATCGGGATTGCGCTTCTGAGGCATCATGCTGGAACCTGAAGAATAGGCATCGCTCAGCCGAATGAAGCCGAATTCTTCAGAAGACCAGATCACGATATCTTCACAAAGGCGAGAAAGATGCATCATCGCTTTGGCTGCTGCAAATATGAAGTCTAGGATGAAGTCGCGATCTGATACTGCGTCCATCGAGTTTGCGCTGACGCTGGAAAAGCCTAGACGTCGCGCGACGAACTCGCGATCGAGCGGATAGGTTGCACCCGCCAAAGCACCGCTTCCCAGCGGCATCACATCGGCAGAACTTGAGGCAACGGAGAAACTCTCAGCGTCGCGTCCGAACATCTCGTAGTAGGCCATTAGCACGTGGCCGAACGAAACGGGTTGAGCGCGTTGCAGATGAGTATAGCCGGGCATAACCGTTTCGATATTTTCTTCCGCGCGGTCAAGCAGCGTCCGCTGCAGTTCACGGGATGCTCTGCGGCACTCAGCAGCGCATCGCATCACATATAGCCGCGCATCAGTTGCAACTTGGTCATTGCGCGAGCGTGCGGTGTGCAGTCTTCCCGCTACATCGCCGATGAGTTCATACAAGCGAGCCTCAACATTGATGTGGATGTCTTCAAGCTCGACCTTCCAGTTGAAATCACCAGCTTCGATCTCTTCGCGGATTTGGTTCAGACCATCGACAATTGCATCGGCATCGTCGTTGCTGATGATGCTCTGCCGCGCCAGCATCTCGGCATGGGCTATAGAAGCCTCGATATCCTCCCGGTACATGCGCCGGTCGACATCCAATGAAGCAGTGAAGTCGCTGGCCAAATCAGAGCCGCGAATAGAGGATGATGGTGAATCTGGAGATGGCATCGATAGAGATGGATTTCGCGGTTTGGCACATAAACTGATAGTGCAATCAACGCGCCATAAGGCGGTGAACGCAATTTTATAGCAATGATCTGTCCATACCTTCGTACATATTGGTGTACATGTTGCCGGGTATCTCGCCGCGCTCTTCAAGCGTCAGGTACAAGTGAGCCATCGTTCGGTTCCCTTTGACTCGGTTGCATCTCGGGCATAGGATTTGGAGATTCTCGAAGTAGCTGTCGCCGCCGCGTGATTGAGGGAAGATGTGGTCGATCTCTGCAGTGTTGCGGCTAAGCGGCTCTTCACAGGCCTTGCACTTGTTGTCTTGCTCTTTCAATCGACGCGTCAGAATCTCGGCCCGATCTTGAGGCAATTGCAACATCACTTGATCGGTGCGATTCGGAGGTTGTTGATTCACTGTTACTTCATTGGCATACCAGATGTGTTTCTGTTTTTCGGCCCGTTCTTTGATGCGGTCAAGAACACGTGGCGATATGTCGATCCCGATCCACTGCCTACCCAACTCATCGGCGGCTACGCAAGTAGTAGCGCATCCGCAGAATGGGTCCAACACCCACTCGCCCTCATTGCTCGCGACTTGCAGAATCCGCTTGAGGAGCTTTACCGGTTTCTGTGTCGCATAATCAACGCTCTCTCTTGATGAGGCAACCACCGGAGGAATATCGGGCCAGATGTTAGAGACCATCTGATTTTGTGTGGGCATCAGATAGCGTTTGAGGCGAGGGACATCGTTCTGCGACCTGAGGACCAATCCAGCTTCATAAAGAGCATTCAATCTGTCATGCACACCCTTTATCGAGGTGTATCCAGAAATGAAGTTGTCTTCGATGTAAGTCGCGTACTCGCCAGTAAGCGGTGGGCTCCAATGCCTTCCTTGACCGGCCTTACTCGGATCGTATCCGCGCCACGGTTTGCCGCTCTCGCCTTCAGAAGCACCTGGCCCGGTCAGGACGATCGAAGAGTATCTGCCGTCGGCATCCTCTTTGTTGTAGTTTGCGTCTACGTAACTTCTGTCCAGCGGCACCTTTACCATGTGTTTGGCCGGCGTACCGTACATGTATATGGTATCGGCTACGCGTCCCAACACCGCATCGTTGTGGCTGAAAGTGCGTTTCCATGTGATGGACGATTGCCTATTGTTAAGACCGAATATCGCATCGAGCAAAATTCTCAGATATCCGTCAGCAGTATCGTCGCAGTGCAGAAATATCGAACCATTGGGTTTAAGAATGCGTCTCATTTCGATAAGTCGCACGGACATTTTCGTCAGATATGCCTGCATCGCCTCGGAGTGGACCTTGCCGATAGTGTCAATCAATTCGTAAAGGTGGGGGTGGGCCTTCGATTCTCTTAGTGCAACGTGTTCACGGGCAGTTACGTCGGTCAATTCCCAGGTGTCTTTGAACCAAGACTTGGATTGATCGTCGCCAATCGGGGCACCGTAGTCTTCATTGGAGTTGAAGGGCGGGTCCAGATAGATCATGTCTATCGAATCGGTGTTGATGCCCCGCATCACATCCAGATTGTCGCCCTCGAAAATGGTGCGATTGGCGACGTTTGGAACACCTTGCTGAAACATCCCGATAACCGCTTTCTACAGAGGATATCCCGCGAGATGTTCGCAGTGCATTGGCCTCAACTCCAAGCACCCGCCCACTTGTCGTGGTACGAAAGGTCCAATTCTTGGGTGCCTGCAAGCCGGTTCCACATCCGGGTGCGTAGATGTTTCTGCTTTGCCGATAAGGCGCGTTGCATTGACATCGGGGTTTCAGACTCGAGGCGTCTGCGGATGGCGAAATTGTTGGACGGATCGTGATTCCATTGCGGGTTCATCGGCGCGCGACGGCGTTGAAACAGAAACTTGAGCATGTAGCGAACCTTGTCGCTGGTGTTCGCCGTGCCAGCGTGCCAGATGTCGTAATGCAGTATCACTACGCTGCCGGCTGGAACCGTGGCAATGTATTGATCTCGGAAATTGCCCTGCGATGCCATCCGCTCCGGCAAGGCTTTCAATACATGCGTGCCGGGCAATATGCATGTCGGGCCCATATCGCGCTCGACATCCTGCGGATAGTACATCGCCAAAACCAGATCGACGTTTTCAGGCAATCGAACCTGCCCGCCTTCGATACGCAGGTCCATGAGGTTGTCTTGATGAATCTGCTGGCTAGGCGTCCCCGGCATGTTGCGATGACAATGTCGATGCGAGAACATCTCGTAATCAGGTCCCAGGAGGCTACTTAGCGCTCCGACGACTTCGGGCGCGCTCCAAACTTGATTCAGCTGCGGGACTTCTTCGAGAACGGCATCGCCGGGGTTCGATGGTAGTTTTTCGAGCGCGTCGAAGATCGCGCCATTCAATCCATCTGGCAGACGAGGATGCACAACGTGATATCCGTGAATGACGAATGATGCCATCTCATCATCGTCCAGACGATGGTCAATCGCCGCGGTCTCTGTGGTCATGGTTGGAGGTCCCTCTTTCTCGGTCGCGTGAGATGCTACAGCAGTACACAAAAGTCAAAAATCCTCGATCTTTTCGAGTACGAACTGAAACCCGATAATTTCACCGTCCTCCTCATCGCCGATTCCGGACCAAACGTCTGGCACTTGTATAACGCGCCATCCGTCGATGATCGCTTCGTGCACCGATGCATAAGGCAGTCCATCGCTGGTGGGATCGATCTGGGTTGCAGAACCGGCTATCGGTTCGTATATTGCAGCCGAGAGAGCGGGCGATTGTGGGTGCGTGCTCTCGCTATTGATGTAGAGAAGGCGTTGTAGTTTGGGCATCTAGTTGCGACTGTATGGAGTTTGGGGTTCATTGAGAGTTGATGATATCGCGTTTGAATGTCGCGGATATTCATCAGCGTCAAACTTTGCGCCAGAACGGTTCTCGCTTGGAAACCGTTTCTAGAATCGATGGGTCGAATTGCGGCATCTCCCATCCCATCGGCTGCAATGGACCGTTGCGCCATCCGATTCGTTCGTGAACTCGACTATCGCTGTAGTAGACGATGTAGATGAGATCTATGAATTTGTCGAAGTATCTCGGCATGTTCGCTTCCAGAAACTTCAACGCTTCGATTTGTTGATCTTCATCGAGGGCCGCAAACCCACCTTCAGCACGCGGAGAGGGATCTAGATACAAGGCGTCTAGTATTCGCCGCAGCGCGATGCCATAAACTGGCTTTCGGTTTGCCAGCTCTTCGGCACTCGGCACCAAATCCATATCGCCAGCACCCGGCAATTCCTCCACACTCGGGATGACCAAGCTCATCACCGATTTAAGCAATTGGCGGTCAGTGTCGGTAAAGGTTACGGCTGCTTCAGGCATGATTGTCCATCCAGTATCTCGATTTCAAGACTTAAGATCGGACCGTTCTCGGTCGATGTAGTCGGCGGTGCGAAGTGCAAGTGCACCGATTGTGGGGGTAGGATTGACCGCGGCGCAAGTCACGAACACCGAGCCATCTACGATGAAGATATTGTCAGCATCGTGTGCTTGTCCCCATCGGTTCACAACCGATGTTGTGGGATCGTCGCCCATCCGAGCGGTGCCCATCAGATGCCAACCAGATACTTTCAACAGGCTGGTAACGACGGTTTCCTTGGCGCCGGCTTCCCGTAGCGCAGTTTCAGCGTTGGCAATCGCGTCATCGAGTTGTTTGCGTGAGTTGGAACTCAACTTGTAAAAAACCTTAGGAGATGGTATCCCATTCGAATCGGTCAAATTAGGGTCGAGTTCGATCCGGTTGTGCTCCTCTGGGAGGTCTTCGCCGATGATCCCCATCACGGTAACGTCATCAAACCTTCTTTTGAATTCTGCATGATGGTCGGCTCCCCAAGGCACACGTTCCGACATGAACCCGCACGCCATAGTGATTGGGCCGGTGCTTCTCACGATTTGGTATGTGTATCCTCGTACGAATTCCTTTGCCGGATCGGTCTCGTAGAACTCCTGACACATGATCATGTTCGCCAACGCTCCTCGGTATGTCCGGAGACCGTCTTCAAACAAGCCACTGACCATCGCATACGGGTGGAACATGAGGTTTTTGCCGACGAGGCCGCTCGAGTTGCACAGACCATCGGGATATGCGTCAGAAACCGAGTTCAGCATGATACGGGGGGATCCGATGCCGTTCATTGCTAGAATCACTGCACGAGCTGGCTGGAAATGCACTTCGCCATCAACATCGTAGTAGGTCGCACCAGTCGCCTTGCCATCGGATTCAGTTTCGATGCGGAACACCCTGGCGTCGGTTCTGAGTTCAACTCCATTGGCGATAGCTTCGGGCCAAATTGCAACGTCGGTTTGCCCTTTGGCGCCACGTGAACATCCGAGTCCGGTGTTGCCGCAGTTGTTGCATGCCAGACGTCCGCGATACGGCTCTGAGTTTACGTAGTTGTCGGATGGCCACCAGTGCCAACCGAGCCGATCAAGTGCCTTTGCCAAACGTTCGCCGTCCGGTCCGATCGGCAATGGTGGCATCGGGCGTGCTTTGCGCGGAGGATTAGCAGGGTCGCCGTTGATGCCTGAACAGCCCATCAATTCATCGTAAGCATCGTAATACGGTTCCAGCTCTTCATAAGTCATCGGCCAGTCGTCTGCGACACCGTCCAGGGTCTTTACCCGGAAGTCTGAAGGATGAAAACGTGGCGTATGGGCCGTCCAATGAATCGTGCTGCCACCGACGGCATTGAACATGAGAGGGTCTATCGGCGACTCGTCGACATTCAAGGGATAGTCGACATCAAGCCCGCGCACATTAGGGTCAAATGCCCAGTTGGTGCGCGCTTGGACCTCCCAGTCGTCGTGTTCGTTAGGATACTCTTCAGGCTTGATCCAACGTCCTTGTTCAAGACACACGACGCTGAAATCGGATTTAGAGAGTCGCCAGGCTGCAGCCGCGCCAGATGCTCCGGACCCCAGTATGAGGATTTCGGTCGGAGGATGTTTAATCGTCAATCTCGCTACCTGCCCGTTTCGTTTGTCGCCGTCTAGTCAGTAGAGCGGTTCACGAACCGTCGCTACTTGATCAGATTTCATCAATCGCGAATCATACCATCTCGGCTAAGGCACAGAAGCTGATACGACGATATACTTTTTCGGCGTGATTAAAAGTTGTACGTCCCGTCTCTGTCAGTCATGCTCAAAGGTGTTTTAGTCGCGTTTGCCATCATGCTGGTGGCGATTCCGATTCCAATTGTTCATTTCGTCGCCATTCCGGCGAGTCCGTTCATCGCGGGTTTTGTTGGCGGTGGAATAGCGAAGGCCGACGAAGCGAAAATCATCTGGTTCGGACTGATCGTCGGTGCGTTGATGCTGCTCCCTGCTCTTGTGATCATCCTTTATTGGCAGCTTAGCGACGCGGAACGTCTGCTAGGTGCTCCGACACTGTTTTGGGCCATTATCGGCATCGCCATCGCGCCTTATGCCTGGTTCGGCACGACGATCGGCGCCCTCGTTTCGTATCTGATGCGAAGCCGGTCTGCGACCACTCCTAATGACTGATGCAAATATCCCATCTCCACTTGTGCGAGAGGGTCAGATCGAAGGGGATGGTATGGGAATTCACAAACTCCCCAATCTTCCTTCACCAGAGTTTTGGTTGTCGAGCCAGTGTCCCATCCATCTACGCAGTTTCTCTTGGCGTTCAGCGATGATCTCCGCATGTGGCACAGCCAATACCGGACAAGTTACTTCGCGCCTGATGTTGTCGGCAACTGACGGCAGAAGCCGTCTGCTCAGACCACGTCGCATGCGCGAGCCCATCACGATCCAGGAAAAGGGCGAGGCACGATGCGCCCGAAGCAGAGACTCCGTCAGACCATAGTTGTATGACATGACCCGATAGTCGGCACTGCTCGCATCTAATATCTCGAGGCTGATCTCTCGAGACCGATCAAATAGCTGACGATTTCGGCGATACTCAACATTGCTTTCCAGCAGACGAATCCGGATTCCAGCAGTAGCCGCGATGGTGATTGCATACGGCAGACAAGAACGCATTGCGCTTTCGATGCGTAACGGCACGATCAAAGAATCGGGCGACAAAGTAATAGGTCGAATATCGATTTCTGGATCGTCATTCACCATCAGCAACGGCACCGTGGTGACCGACATGAGTTCTTCGGCCATCTTTTTTCGCACGTAACGGCGAAGGCGATGCTGCGGACGCGCGTACATGACGATGATGGAATTGGACACCTGCAATGCCTTGTGCGACAGAATGTGAGCCGGGCTGCCAGCACTCAGATCCGTCTCTACTTCGACTCCGACGTGCTGCATTCGACGCGTGATCTCGTTCAGATAGTCATACGCCAAGATTTTGCCAAACTCATGAAAGGCGCCGTTGTTGATCATCGATTCGGCTTGCTGCAGATTGCTGGGATGCACGTCTAACGTCAGGTGTGCGCGTTGCTGCCACTCCCCATGCCGGGTCAACGGAGGAACGTCTGACAAAGAGAAAAAAAGGTCGATTTTCGACTCGAACCACTGGCTGATCAGCACCGCGTAAGAGATCGCACGCTCGTGCCACTCTGAACCATCAAGCGGAACAAACAGTGCTTCGATATCAACCAGACCATTGGATTTCGCTTCTTGGATCAACGCTGAGCCCTGCGCGCTTGAATAAGAGCAAGGAGTTTTATGAGAATCAAAACGTAGAGACGCAGATAAGCAGAAGTCTATCTTACAGGCATCGTCTTAATCCTGAACGTCGTTACCAATTCTTAACGTCCCGATTCAAAGTCCCATCACCGACTCGGCCAGGAACTCTTCCAGTTCTTCTTGGGGCACGAAGTTCTCGAAGCGACCGATTACTCTGCCCTCGGCATCCATCACAAAGGTCCATTCCTGAGATACCAACCCCCATTCAGATAACAGAGGAGTCGGTTTCGCACGGGAAAGGTCGCCTTGTATCTCCTTAGGATTGGTGAAGAGGTCGATATGGACGAAGTTGACACGATCACCGTATGTAGCACTTAAATTGCTCAACACCTCAACTTGCGGACCGCAAACTGCGTTGGTGCAGAATGCCGGACTTGCAAACACCGCCACGGTAGGTTTGCCGTTTTGCAGAGCGTCCGCCATCGATATTTGATACAGATTCTCATCATGCCTGGAGCCTGTTGTGAGATATCCAACATCTTCGACATCATCCAAAGTCCGACTATCGCTGAGCGGCGGAATTTGACCGACATCCACCGACTTTGTCTGTTCATGCACTTCTAACAGCACCTCTACTTTTGCAATCTCTCCATCCGGGCGTGGAATGCTTGCTTCTACACCCCAGCTTCCCGGCGCGTCGAAAGTGAGTTCAGTCACGTGGATGCCGCGGGTACCATAAGGAAACGGATAGTAACGTGCCAGCACGGTTTCAATCGGCTCTTCGCGCGTGGCTCTTTCTGCATCTGCGTTGGAATACTTGAACGATGACATCTGCACTACAGGCAGCGCCACGATCCCAGATCTGTCCGTGAGGACCACTGCGAACCTTCTAGTTCCAGGACCCAGATCGGGCGTTGCGAGTATCAGGTTTACTTCTTCACTATCGCTACGCACTCGCCATTCCTGCTCTGGCTCCTGGAGACCTCCCATTGCTCCGGCAGCAGCAGGCACAGCCTCAACTGTCGGTTCCGGCGTCGCGGTCGGCAGCTGAGGCGTAGCAGTCGGTTCTGCATCGCCACAGGCGATGATAATGAAGAGTGCTACCAGCAACGGCAGCATCATCGCAGAGCGGCACATCCGGCCACAAAAACTGAAGTAGATGATCTTCATGCCTAGCCTCTACGCTTCTAGCTTCCGACTTTCGTTCCGATAACGTAATGGCGTACTCATTGAACCCGCGGACATCAGAATCCGCCGTCATAGATGCCGAATGTGAAGGCGAATATCGCGAAGTTGGGAGAATCGCTGCTCAGCTTGAGGATTTTTTCGACGTATTCCGGCGTTTCCACTATCTTGTACATCCTACCTTCATCAACATTGAAGTAAGACCTGCCTTCGTCATCGAACAAAATGTCCTCGCCCACTTCGTTTTCCGCCAGCGGACGGTCGTCGATCTCGACGTAAACGCGGAACTCGTCTGGTTCTGGCGGATCTATCACGACATTGGCGCTACGCCCCTGGAATCGGAAGGCCAAGTAGTCGCTGAGGTCGGTAGTCTCCCGGGCGTGTACAACAGCTTCGCGTTCGTTGCGCCACAGACCGTGTAGCACGAACTTTTGCGGCGGATAGTTGGCGAACTCTGCGTACTTGTCCTCGTATTCGACCTCGCGGTCGCCGCCGATATAGTATTCGTCCTGTGCGGCGTACAGACCGTACACGCTGAAGTTCCGATCGTAACCGCCATAAAGTTCACGCGTCACCGAACGTGCCATGTCGTCGCGCTCTTTGTTCTCGATTTCTCCCACCGGTATAGAGCTGACGTCGTAGCCCGAATCGGTCAGAACCGCGCGGATTTCGAGCTCTGTTTCGCGGTACGCACCTTCACCGAAGTGCTGATATCTAATCTCGCCTTTGGTGTCGATAAGGTACTTCGCTGGCCAGTAGCGGTTGTTGAAACTGCGCCACGTAGACATCTCATTGTCCAACGCCACCGGCCATTGGATGCCTTCTTCATCTACTGAGCGTTGGACATTTTCGAGCTCTTTTTCAAAGTCGAACTCTGGGGCATGCACGCCCAGTATGACTAAGCCGTTGTCGGCGTACTTGTCATGCCATTCACGCAGGAACGGCAACGTCCGCAAGCAGTTCACGCAGGTGTAGGTCCAGAAGTCCACCAGCACCACCTTGCCCTGACTCGTGAGCTCGGCGATCGAAGTCGAGTCGCTGTTGATCCAGGCGTCGATATTTCGGACGTCTTTGTCAAAAAGCTCGACGGGTTCGATTGATGCTGCAACTGGCGTCTCTGTAGGTTCAGGAGTCGGCTCGATCGTCGGAGTCGCGGTGGGTTCGACCACTGCTGCCTCGGTCGGCGTGGGTTCAGCCGTGGGTTCAACAGTCTCAGCGTCATCGTTTCCGCAAGCCGTGATTAGCAGAGTTGCTGTTGCGATCGCGATGCCAATGGTGACCAACCATCGACGCGAACTGAATCTAGTATTCTCGATATCCATGTTGCTCTTCGATTCTGAGACTATTGTGAAATCGTCTCGCTGTTTGATTTGATGTTGCTGTTATTGATATACGCAACAAAGCTATTTTCGGCGTTCATTTTCTGGCTAAGTCTCTGCCTCTATGGGTACCGAATCGTTGTTGCCCCATTCGCGCCACGATGCATCGTAGTTTCTCACCTGGTCTGTGCCAACGAGTTTGAGCGCCCAATAGACATGCGCGGCCCTGATGCCTCCTTGGCAATAGGTGATGAAGTTGTTGTCCAGCGATACTCCTCGATCGGTCAGCAACGCACGCATCTCATCTGCAGTCTTCAACACTGGGATTTCCCCGCCGGTGTGGAAATTTACCCATTCCAGATGCACCGCGCCCGGGATGCGACCGCCACGCTTGCCGCCGCGTTTGTTCGCGCCTTCCCATTCGCCATCGGTTCGCACATCGAGCAAGGTAGTGTCGACGTTGTTGATCGCGGCTAACACATCATTCATGCTTGCGTAGATCGATTCGTCCGGTTTGCGTGGCGAGAATGACGCCGATGCGTCGGGTTGAAGCTGTTCGGTACTAGTTTCTCGGCCTTCGGCGACCCATTTCTGATACCCACCATCGAGCATCTTCACATTGAGGTGTCGATAGTAGTGGAGAGCCCACATCAGGCGCAACGCGTAAAGCCCACCCGTTCGGTCGTACGCCACAACCAACGAGTCGTCGTTGATGCCGAGTGAAGACATCGTAGCGGCGAACTGGTTCGGTTCTTGGATGTGAGTGCGGTCTTCGAGCGATGTCTTGTAGTAGTTGTCGGGTGGGTTCGAAGCCCCTGGGATGTGCCCATCTGCGAATTCGCTCGGGTCATCGGCGTCTACTACTATCACATTGGGGTCATCGATGTTTTCGGCGAGCCAATCGGTAGTGACTAGAATGCTCGGGTCTGCATATCCCCGTTTGCTAGGATGAGTAATCTTGTCAGCCATGTTCGAGCCTCGTGATGCCGGGTGATCAGTTCGGTTAGATTCTACTGTTTATCTGAATTGTGATTCTCGTGTGATTGAACTCTCACAGCAGATATAGATAATGGAAGAGTCCAGCAGTCGCACACCTTGCACATCTACTCCCTTGAACTTCGTACTCACAGGCATCAGCCACAAACACGCGCCCCTGCATGTGTTGGAGCGGGTGGCGATTCCAATCGATGATCTGCCGGAGCACGTTCGCGCACTATCACAGCAGCTCGATTCAGATGGCGGCGCGACGATACTCTCAACCTGCAACCGTACCGAACTCTACGCCGTCGCTGCGGATTCCGGCACGGCGATCGAAGAGATGTCCGCATACCTTTCCAACCTCGGTTCTCGCGGACAATTTCTCGACGCCAAGAACTTCAGCGCCGAATTGACTCCTTATATATATGCGAAGAGCGGCTTCCAAGCGGTGCATCATCTGTTCCGAGTTGTAACCGGACTCGATTCTTTGGTCCAGGGCGATCATCAGGTTGCGGGTCAGGTCTCCAGATCATTCCAAGCCCTCTCTTCAGCTGGAGAACGCACCGACTCTCGACTTTCCCGCATGTTCCACGTCGCGTTCCGCACCGGCAGAAAGGCGCGTAAAGAATCGGGACTCGGATGGTCGCAGGTGTCGATCCCTTCGTTTGGCGTGAAGCTGATGGAGCGTGAACTCGGCGACCTCAGCGGTAAATCGGCGTTGCTAGTCGGCGCAGGTGAGACCGGACGCCTCACCGCGACATCGCTGATGCGGTCCGGCGTGCGAGACATGCGAATCGCAAGCCGATCCATCGAACGCGCATCTGGCCTAGCCGACGATATGGACGCCATAGCCGTCAAACTCAGCGATGTACCCACAGAAATGCGCTCCGTAGACATCGTCATGACCTGTACCGGGTCAGACCGTCACATCATCTTCAAAGACGATGTAGCAAAGTCGATCACCGAACGAACCTCAGACTTGCACATTCTCGATCTCGGCCTGCCGCGCGACGTAGAACCCGCGGTCGCTGAACTTGATGGCGTGCGTCTGTTCACCATCGAAGACCTGCAACTGCTGCAGTCAGAACACCAAGAGTCGATCGCTGCCGCCAGCGCCAAGGCCGAAGGCATCGTAGCTGAAGCAGCTGAAGAGTTCATGGACGATATCGAGCTGCAACCGATCTTGCAGGACCTCGGCCGAACTGCAGAAAGCATCCGAACTGCGGAACTGCAACGCACCATGTCAAAGCTCGGAGATATCGATGATGAGACGCGAGACGCTATCGACGCGATGACGCGCTCGATGGTCAAACGCATTCTGGCGGATCCCATACAGATGATCAAGCGACGGAATCGCTAGCCTTAACCAACTATGCAAACTGCCAACTCGCAACGCCTCTACGAATCGGCGCGTTCCATCATCCCCGGCGGAGTCAACAGCCCCGCACGGGCTTGGGGATCGGTCGGCGGCGATCCGATATTCTTCTCCAGCGGCCGCGGCTCGCGCATCAACGACGTCGATGGCAACAGTTATATCGACTACGTGTGTTCCTGGGGACCGCTGATACTCGGACATTCGCATCCTGAAGTAGTCGCGGCGGCGCAGACGGCTACCCTTTCCGGCGCATCGTTCGGCGCACCTACCGAGGCTGAGGTCACCGCCGCGCAGCTGATCGTCGATGCTGTGCCTTCGATCGAGATGGTGCGATTCGTAAACTCCGGCACTGAAGCATCGATGTCGGCGATGCGCCTCGCTCGCGCAGCTACCGGACGCGACATGATACTCAAGTTCGATGGCGGTTATCACGGACACGACGATGCCTTGTTGGTTCGTGCCGGCTCTGGTTTGGCAACTGCCGGCATCGCCGATTCGGCCGGAGTAAACGCCAAACTGGCGCAAGACACTATAGTAGCCCCGTACAACGATTCTGCAACAGTCAAACGCTGTTTCGAAACCTACCCTGAGCGCATCGCCTGCGTCATCATCGAGCCTATCGGCGGCAACATGGGCGTTGTGCCTGCCGACCCGGAGT
This sequence comes from Dehalococcoidia bacterium, assembly GCA_965242765.1. Classification (GTDB taxonomy): domain Bacteria; phylum Chloroflexota; class Dehalococcoidia; order Lucifugimonadales; family Lucifugimonadaceae; genus Bin127. The sequence goes on from CBDESY010000004.1 coordinate 1,622,199, forward strand.
TTCTGCACGAACTGCGCCGAATGACTCATGAAGATGGATGCCTGCTGATCTTCGACGAAGTGATTTCTGGCTTCCGTGTAGCCTACGGCGGCGCCCAGCAGGTCTATGGCATCGAACCCGATATCACCTGCCTCGGCAAGATAATCGGCGGCGGCTTTCCAGTTGGCGCCTATGGCGGAAGTGTTGAATTGATGTCGCACGTTGCGCCGCTCGGAGCGATGTACCAAGCCGGCACCCTGTCAGGCAACCCGGTAGCGATGTCCGCCGGCGCAGCCACCATCCGCGAACTGTCCAAACCCGGCATCTACGAAGAGCTGCAACGCAAAACGAATCGCTTGGCAGAAGGATTGATGACGGTTCTATCTGAAGCCGAAGCGCCGGCGACGATCAACCACGTTTGCGGCATGTTGACCATCTTCTTCGGCACAGACCGAGTCGCAGACATGGCGACCGCGTCGACCAACGACCGCGACTGTTTCACTCGGTTCTTCCACTCCATGCTCTCGAACGGCGTGTATCTTCCGCCATCGCCATTCGAAGCCTGGTTCATCTCTCTATCTCACACCGAAGCTGACATAGATGCGACGATCGCAGCGGCGCGCAACAGTTTGTGATTTGTCTTGTCTGAACTGTGATTGAAATGATTTTAATGATGGGAATGATGTCCCCTCGCCCCTGTTGTCTGAACTTTGATTTTCGCTTGATTGGGTGTGATTTTTGTGATTGCGGGTGGTTGTTTGCCACGTCGTCCTCTGTCTGAACTGTGATGAGAATGATTTTAATGATTGAAATGATGTCCCCTCGCCCCTCCCCGTTGTCTGAACTTTGATTTTCGCTTGATTGGGTGTGATTTCTGTGATTGTGGGTGGTTGTCTGCCACGTCGTCCCCTGTCTGAACTGTGATGAGAATGATGTCCCCTCGCCCCACCGCTTCTCACACCGGGACCAACATCAAGGAAGTCAAACCAAACAACCACCATCAATCAAAAAAATCACACCCAATCATACGAAAATCAAAGTTCAGACAGGGGACGGGTGGCCTCATTCACATCATTGAAATCATTCCCATCACAGTTCAGACAACAGGCTGATGGATGCCGCTCAGCTCAAAATATAGTAGTGACATGTCAGGTACAGGTAAAGGATTGAGAGATGGTTGCGAACCTTGAGTTGCTTGATCGCATAACCGCACGTAGCGACGTCTTCGGCGGGAAGCCGATCATCCGTGACTTGCGAATCGCCGTAGAGCATGTCTTGGCGATGCTCGCGGCCGGAGATTCGCCAGAGACTATTCTGCAAGAGTACCCCATACTAGAACCGGAAGACATTCAGGCGTGTCTGCTATACGCACATCGCTCGATGAGTGGCGAACAGATACTTGAACGAATGACGGTTCGATAATCTAAATGCGATTCCTCATCGACGCCTGTGCAGCATCATCAAGCATGGTCTCGATGCTTAACGATTCCGGACACGACGTTTTGTCGGCACTTGACATCGTTCCGGCGGCGACCGACACAGAGCTGATCCGCATAGCGCTCCAAGAGCGTCGGGTACTCATAACCGAGGACAAAGACTTTGGCGAGTTGGTATTCGTTCACCGCATACCGCATCCTTGCATCGTGAGACTCGTGGAGATGCCCGTCGCGGACAAGGTGGACGCGATGCGGACGATCATCCACAACCATCGCCATGCCATGAAGGACGGCACCCTGATCGTAGCGACCCGAAACCGCCTGCGCATACGGTCATCTGAACTGTGATTGGAATGATCCCCTCTCACACCGGGACCAACATCAAAGAAGTCAAACCAAACAACCACCATCAATCAAAAAAATCACACCCAATCATACGAAAATCAAAGTTCAGACAGGGGACGGGTGGCCTCATTCACATCATTGAAATCATTCCCATCACAGTTCAGACAACAGGCTGCGGGGCACCATTCGCATCGCAGAAGTTTCCCTGTATAATTCACGTGATGGGCGGTGGCAGGACGCAAGTTCGCTTTCAAGAGGTTGCGTCCAGATTACGCTTGCTAGGCAACTGCCGCCTCCTCCCCCTGTCTGAACTGTGATTTTCGCTTGATTGGGTGTGATTTTTATGATTTTGGGTGGTTGTTTGCCACGTCGCCCTCTGTCTGAACTGTGATTGAAATGATTTTAATGATGGGAATGATCCCCTCACCCCACCGCTTCTCACACCGGGATCCACATCAAAGAAGTCAAACCAGACAACCACCATCAATCAAAAAAATCACACCCAATCAAGCGAAAATCAAAGTTCAGACAGCGGGAGAAGGGACGGGTGGCATCATTCCCATCATTAAAATCATTCTCATCACAGTTCAGACAAGAGGCACAGGTACGGACAACCACCATCAATCAAAAAAATCACACCCAATCAAGCGAAAATCACAGTTCAGACAACAGGCGACGGGACATCACCCCCATCACAGTGTCAGACAACAGACAGCGGGGGAAGGGACGGGCGGCATCATTCCCATCATTAAAATCATTAAAATCACAGTTCAGACAAACAGTGTCAGACAACAGGCGAGCGGATCACCCCCATCACAGTTCAGACAACGGGCGGGGCGGTGCCTCATTCCCATCATTGAAATCATTCTCATCACAGTTCAGACAAGAAGCGCAGACACAGACAACGAGGGAGATTTTCTGGAAATCTCGCAAAAAGTGGCTTGCTCATGTGTTGCGCGGTTTTGTGTACACTGGTATGATGTGTGCGTAACGTAAGTTGGAAGCGCGCGCGTCGTGTTTCGATTCGCTTCTGCGATTTCGATGCGATGCGGTACGATACACTGTAAGCGCGTAGTGTCAGCACAAAACGCCGAACACAACCGACCGGCCGACGGACGCACCAGCGAAAAGTCGACAAGCTAGCTTGTATGTAAAGGAAAAACGACGTGATGAAATCCCCTACATCACCGATTAGATTCAGGAACGCGGTAGGCGCATTGCTGGCTCTGTCGGCCATCTTCGCCGTCATCATTACAACATTCTCTTTGCCCGGAGATAGAACCACCGCACAGGTGCCCGACGCAACAACAGCAGTTGAAGCACGCGCCGCAGCATGGTGGAATGCGCTAGAAACCGCCGAAGCTAGGACTAACGCATTGTTCGGCAAAGATTATGACCATGACATCGATTCCTCCGACGATGTTAACCAAGGCGATTCCGAAGGCAGACAGCTTCCGCCAGAAGCATCGGGTCAATACTCCGCTTTGGAATCTGCCGGCACTGCCGCTAGCGGGTCCCCTCCTACTGACGGTGAAATTGGCAAAGACAATGTCAATCGTCTCGTTGACGGCTCTGCTGACGCTGCTACACTTGATATCTACGCCGTCGGTGAAGGACCTGGCGTCCAGAATGCTATTCGCGGTTTCCAAAGCGTCGAACTGTGGTGGAGTCATTTGACTTGTGTTGAAGCCCGCACAGCAGTCGGTGAAGACAACGATGTACTTACGTTAGATACGGACACAGATACAGATGGTAACCAAATTGAAGAAAGTGCCGTATGTGATGCCAATCTGAACGAAGCTGGCGATGCCATTGCTCCCAGCCCTAAAGCTTATGCCGAAGTGAAGTCCATGGTCGATTCAGTCGGTCAAGCCATACTCGGGCTTGATAGCCCCGGTTCTGCGAGCACCAATGACATCAAACGCGCTGCGGCATGGTGGGACACGTTGGAACCTCAACAAAGAGCAGCAGCACTTTACGGACTTAATTCGGATGCAACTGCCCCAACAATTGCAGACACAGGCGGCACGACGGTTACCGCGTCTGTGTCCCAGATCGCTGGTCGAGATTACGGTGAAATAACCAGTTCGCTTACATTCAGAATCGGTGCAGACGATCTTCCGTTGAGCGATAGTTCTAAAGAACTGGTGGATGGTGTCAAAGCGTTGATCAATGACCGCTGGCAGTGGGTCTACCACATGGGCGGCATGAACGAAATGAACCTAGACGAGGTCGTCTACTGGTGGAACTCGATTGGTCACACACAGCGCCGAATCGCGGTTGGCGCTGACAACGAGCCGCAAGCTGTGGGTTCTGAGACAGCTGCAGGTTACAGTATGGACTGGGATGACCTTCAGGATGATCCAGTTAGCGATGCCGGTCAGACGCGACAAGTGCGAGCATTTGAAGCAGGTCGGGCAATCCTAGACCTTGATCCGTTGCCGAAAGTCGCTGCATGGTGGAACACGCTTGATGACAAACAGATGGTTAATGTCGTCTACGGTAGCCCGCTTGCAACTGATGTCGCACATGTGAACGACCGCATGAAGTTCCAGAAAATGTATGACGGTTTGAGCGGCGCCGTGATTTACGCCGACCTTCCCACTGCTACAACAAACTTGCTTGCACGCCATGCGACTGCGTCAGTACCTGGGTTTGACGTGGATGGAAGTGGTGGAGATCCAGATTCGACTGAAGTTGATCATGATGGAGATGAAACCACCCCAATTGTTGCCGAAACAGCCTTGATCTCCGTTAAGCTCATTGTTGACACCCTCGCCGACGAGCTCTTTGATCCGCCGATGACATACATGGCATGGGTCCGTCGTCCAGGCGGTGGTTTGGTTGATACGTCCGAGGCTACTGGCGGTTCAACAGTTGTCGTTGCCGACGACAACGACTTCGACTGGCCGTACAACGATAACAACAAGCCGGCCTCTGTCGCCGACTGGTGGGAGTCTGCCGACTGTCGCGTGATGCGCATCGCGGTCGGTCAGGACAACAACTACCTCGATGCCGCATTTGACGATCCCTCTACAGAAGTTGACGAATCTATGGATGGTGCCGAAACTAGCATCTACTGCAAGCACTTCCCTGGCAGTGAGAGATCAGATGGAACGAAACGCGCTATTGGAGACGAGCAGGACGACGTTCTCTCGGCAGAGGCACAGATGCGTGTTGTAGAGGTCGGTGCTGCACTGCTTGGACTAACTGTCACTACTGGTTCAGACGGAACGCACGCTGGTCGCCCCTCGTTTAACGATCCTGCAGTGGGCGATCCGTTGATCGTCGGCACGGCACAGGTTGGCTCTACGTTGACTGTCGACACCAGCAACATCAAAGATGATAACGACGGTTTGGGAACTTTCAGCTATCAGTGGTACAGCGATGGTGAAAAGATCCTAGGCGCTACTATGGCTTCCTACACATTGACGGCTGCTGATGCTGGAGCGACGATCTCGATTAGCGTTTCGTTCACGGACGGTGAAGGTTACCCAGAGGTCAGGATGAGTCCGCCCAGCCTGGCGACGTCGGAAGTCACTGGTTCTCCTGGTGAAATCTCTCGCATCGAGCCGGCGATCCGTAGCGTTACGGTTTCGGCTGGCGACACGGTGACCCTTAGCGTCCGCGTGTACGGTCTGCAAGGCGTAGAAGATAACGATCTGCCGGGATCGGGTGGTATCACCTGGTCCGCGGGCAGCGGCAGTCTAGGAGAGGGTGTCGAGATACTTTACAATGCGCCCGATTCGCCAGGCACCTACACTGTGACGGCTAGCGTAGGCGATGGTGCCTGTCAGCCTGATAACGAAGATGACCGTGCTTCTGACTGTTCGGCTGAGTTTGTGGTCAAGGTGCAACGTCCTGCTGCGACTCCAACTCCGGCGCCTTTGCCGCAGAATCCTCCGGGCGAGATTCCGGCGATTCTGACCGATTCTGACGGTAACCAGTATGAGGTGTTCACGCCTGAGGGCGGCGGCACGTTCACTGGCGAGGGCTTCAACCTGACTGCTGGTGCGGGAGTGATCCCCAGCGGCGAGTTCATCGGCATTCGCGTCGAAGAAGCAGGTCCGGCCTCGAACATCGGCATGACACAGCATCGCTACTCGCTGGGCGGCAACATGTACACCATCTCGGCAGTCGATGCCACTGGCGCCGTTGTGACGTCGTATGCGCTGAACAACCCGGCCACCGTGTGTGTGCCGTTGCCAGATGAGCTTCGACACAACATCTCGAGTCTGGCTCTGGCGATGGTCAACGCGGACAACACGCTGACGATCTTGTCGGCCTCGGTACGTCTAGGCTCTAGCGGCACGCACGTTTGCGGCAGCTTGAGTTCGTTGCCGGCATCCGTAGCGGTAGGTAGCGCCGGCTCCCCGGCCCCGTTGCCGACGCCAGTTCCGCCGACAGCGACTCCGGTCCCGCCCGAGACGGGTGGAGCCGCCCCGTCGTCATCTGGCATGGCGGTCTGGGCACTGCTGCTAGGCGCGGCGATCGTGACCGTAGGCACGTTCCTGATAGCAGGCACAGTCCGCGGCCGACGCCGAAAGGAAACTAGCTGATCTGATATCGATGCCCTCCCCTGCAGCGTGCAAGGGAGGGCATCTGAAGACAGTCGATAACAGCGCCGGTGCTAGGGGTGCCGGTGCTGTTTTTTTGTCTGAACTGTGATTTTCGCTTGATTGGGTTTGATTAGTGTGATGCCCTGCCGCCTCGACCTTTGTCTGAACTGTGATTGAAATGATTTTAATGATTGGAATGATGCCCCCCTCCCCCACCTGTTGTCTGAGCTGTGGTGGAGATGATGTCCCTTTGTCTGAACTGTGATTTTCGCTTGATTGGGTGTGATTAGTGTGATGCCCTGCCGCCTCGACCCTTGTCTGAACTGTGATGGAAATGATTTTAATGATGGGAATGATGCCCCCATCCCCCCACCTGTTGTCTGAACTTTGATTTTCGCTTGATTGGGTGTGATTGGTGTGATGCCCTGCCGCCTCGACCCTTGTCTGAACTGTGATGGGAATGATTTTAATGATGGGAATGATGCCCCCTCCCCACCTGTTGTCTGAACTTTGATTTTCGCTTGATTGGGTGTGATTAGTGTGATGCCCTGCCGCCTCGACCCTTGTCTGAACTGTGATTTGAATGATCTCCTCTCCCCACCTGTTGTCTGAACTGTGATTTTCGCTTGATTGGGTGTGATTTCTATGATTTTGGGTGGTTGTTTGGTTTGACTTCTTTGATGTTGATCCCGGTGTGAGAAGCGTTGGTGGGGGGAGGGATCATTTCAATCATTTCAATCATTCAAATCACAGTTCAGACAAGAGCATCATCCCCATCACAGTTCAGACAAGAGGGCAGTGACGGACAACCACCCACAATCACAAAAATCACATCCAATCAAGCGAAAATCACAGTTCAGACAAAGGGCGGAGCGGCGGTGCCTCATTTCCATCATTAAAATCATTCTCATCACAGTTCAGACAAGCTGCAGGCATCATTCCCATCACAGTTCAGACAGTGTGATAGACTAATGATCGACATGGCAACACAGACTTTTGACACTTACAGAGCAGTCAAAGACTTGCAGCAGGCTGGTTTTGACGAAGCGCAGGCCGAAGCGGTAGTGAACACGCTCGGCAATGTCATCGATCGCGACGTCGTCAAACCACCGGACCTGAAAGACTTCGCCACTAAATCCGATGTCGGGCAGATTCGAACTGAGATGAAGGAATTAGAGCTGCGCGTCACTATCCGATTGACTGGTGTAGTGTTAGCGACTGGCGGACTCGTCATCGCCGTTCTGAAGATCTTTCCCTGATGATGCCAGTCCGTTCCTTGTCTGAACTGTGATTTTCGCTTGATTGGGTGTGATTTCTGTGATGGCGAGTGGTTGTTTGCCTCGTCGTCCCGTTGTCTGAACTGTGATGGGAATGATTTTAATGATTGGAATGATCCCCTCCCCCCACCGCTTCTCACACCGGAATCAACATCAAAGAAGTCAAACCAAACAACCACCCAAAATCACAAAAATCACATCCAATCAAGCGAAAATCACAGTTCAGACAGAGGGGGAAGGGACGTGCGGCATCATTCCCATCATTGAAATCATTCAAATCACAGTTCAGACAACAGGCGCAGTGACGGACAACCACCATAAATCAAAAAAAATCACATCCAATCAAGCGAAAATCACAGTTCAGACAAAGGGCGGGGACGGGTGGCCTCATTCCCATCACAGTTCAGACAACAGGCGCAGTGACGGACAACCACCCACAATCACACAAATCAAACCCAATCAAGCGAAAATCAAAGTTCAGACAAAGGGCGGGGACGTGCGGCGGAGATCATTCCAATCATTCCAATCATTCCAATCACAGTTCAGACAAGAGGGCAGTGACGGACAACCACCCACAATCAAAAAAATCACACCCAATCAAGCGAAAATCACAGTTCAGACACCAGTTCAGACAACGCGAAGAATTTGAGTGCGCGTTGCACGAAGCGTTCGGGGTGTGAGCTGTGCATGCCGTGTCCGCAATCTTCCCACTTTTCGTGTTCTGCATTCGGTAAGAGTTGCATCGCTTCGGCCGCTTCTTCGTCGTTTAGCGCAGAACCGAGGGTCGGCTCTGCCTGTAGCAGAAGTCCGGGCGACTCGGCTTGTTGCAGGATATCTTCGGTGCGCCAGTTCACACGTGCTCTGCCGCTCAACGTGGTTCTGAACACTTCGGGGTCCATAGCCAGCAGCTTCTCGGCGCGGTCCTGACATCGCACGTCGTCATATTCCAGACTAGTCGCCCGGACGTGATCGAAGACAGTTTGGAAGTCTGGTTTCGTGTCTAGCACTTCAAGAGTTGCGGCGAAGGCGTCGCGGAACTGGTTGCCATCCCAACGGCGATACAAGAACAACGGCGGGTCTGCGTACACCGCGCTCCTGACAAGATCGGGTCGCAGCGCGTTCAGACCTAACGCCGTGGCGCCGCCGAGAGAATGTCCGATGACGTAGGCCGGCTCGGCTATTACACGTTCGATGAATTCGATCTGATCGAGTGAGTACATCTTCCAGTGGTATCCATCGGATGTCCAGCTGGATTTGCCGTGTCCTCGCAGGTCTACTGCGTATATGTGCCAATCGTCAGCGAAGGCGTCTGCAACGTTCATCCAATCTTGCCAGCGTCCGCTGATGCCATGAATCAACAGCAACGGAGGTCCGTTGTCAGGCCCAGCGGCATAGTTGATGTGACGCCCGTCCAATTCGAGGCGGTGTTCCTGCAGTTTGATGTTTCTCATGCTGTTTTCATCTTTCGGCTGTCCGAGTTCTTGAACGAACAAGACATCGGCATCGCTTGCGCCGACGCGTGTGCTAGAACTCTGCTGGATGCAGACCGTCTATATCCGACTGCCCAACTCCCTATCGTCAGGTCGATCCAGTGTGGTGGGCGGTGGAGGATTCGAACCTCCGACTTCTTGCTTGTAAGGCAAGCGCTCTAGGCCTCTGAGCTAACCGCCCGATGAGGATGATTCTATCAATTATCAGACTTTTCGCGCTGCTTGAGCTCTTCGATTCGCCGCTGTGTCGCTTCCAGCTGAGTGCGAGTGAGGCGATATCTGCGGCTTTGACGGTCTTCTCGGGCGAACCAGCGCAGAAACAATGTGGTAAGAGTGGCAAGATACACGATGTTGCCGGGTATCCACATCAACAATCCGCCGATACGCTGGTCTTCTGCCGGAGTGAGCGAGAAATGGTGCGGAGTTTCGATATACGGCGCGTATATGACAGTGTTCGAGAGGGTTATGATGGCGGCCAGCACCGCGGTAGGAGTAACTACCAGAATCAGATAGATGATGCGTTGCGGATCGGAGAGTGGCGACCTGACTGGCGGCGGACCGATTATCGGCCACCAGAAAAGCACCGAAGTTACAAACATCGATAGGTGCATTCCCAGATGCGCCAGATCGTTGCGCACGGCAAGCGCATACGCCTCCGGTATGTGCCAGCCCCAGAGAGTCAGCACAAATGCCGGTAACGCGAATTTCGGATTCGCAAGCGCGGCATTGAGTTTGCGAAGCCAACCGTCTTCCGTCAATGCCGGACCCAAACCTGCTCGCACTCCCTCCGGCATCGCCCAAAGATACGCCGACATGGGAGTGGCTGCCAGCAGAAGCACCGATGCGACCATTGCGATGAGGATGTGTTGCATCATGTGCGAGAAGAACATCTCGCCGGAAAACGCCTCGGGCGGGCCGGCAACTGCGAAAAATAGAATTGAGTAGCCAGCAATTCCATACATCACCTTTCGAAGCGGGACCGCCTGCCACCCGGAACGAATTTGAAGACGCAGCATCCCCACAAGGTATGTGATCGCAAGGAATGCGACGACGATGAACTGAGGTCCAGACAGCGACCAAGCAAAAAGAAAATCGCCGATGGAGCTGGCGACTTCAGGTGTGGGATCCATTGGCTTGTGAACTAGGATGTCTAGGATTTGAGGAGATGTGAGTGCGAAGCCGACTCCTTAGGTGGGAAAGAGGCCGTAATCACCCGCATCCTTCAAATCCTTACCCATCCTAGTTCAGAAAGGCGTTATTGCTGATACTGCCCCGCGAAGTTGAGAAGCAGCAACAGAGCGACGAAGAGAAATACTCCGACAATCATACAGGCAGTGAATATCCAGGCGTAATACTTACGATCGAACTTCAAGTGCATGTAGAAGCCGACAACCAGGACGAACTTGCCGAGAGACAACACGATCATCAAGGGAACCAGCAACCCGCCGAGGAACAGCCAGCTGAAGGCCCAAACTTCAACTAGGGTGATGATGCTGAGTATCGCACCTACAAGAACGTAGAAACCGGGAGTGCCGTGATGGAGATTTGAAGCCGTGAGCATCGTCCAGATCTTGCTGATCGGCACGATGCCATCGCCCAATGGACCTTCCATCTTAGGATTCGGCTCCTGCCACTGAGTGCGAGGCAGGTCCCACCAACCTTGACCGTCGTGATACAAGAGTTTGTTCCAGAGATTCGCCATATCAAGATTTCCGAGTTGAGATTGAACTCCAGCAGTTAGGGTTTAGCCGCCATGTACCCATGGAATACCGCCAGGCGGTACGCCGTCGCGAGCTGATATCAGGTATATGACCGTGAAGATCACGATCCAGACGATGTCGACGAAGTGCCAGTAAAGCCCGGCAATCTCGAGGTCTATGGCGTTGTCGGATCGCAAAGAACCGCGGATGCTTCCGTAACCCAGAAACGCGAGCCAAATGATACCCAGAGTGACGTGCGCTCCGTGCAGTCCGGTGAGAATGAAGAAGGTTGTTCCGAACAGGTTGGTGCGGGGCGTCAGACCTTCTTGACCGAAAATCGTGAATTCGTATACCTGGAACATCATAAAGATGAACCCCAGCACAACCACGGAGAAGATCCAGAAAGACCCCAGTTTTTTGCGTCCTTGCTGGACGTATGAAAGTGCCAGCACCATCGCCAGCGAACTCATCAGCAGCACAAACGTAGAGACTGATGTGATCGGTATGTCAAGGATGTCAGACGGGTAAGGTCCGACCAAACTGCGGTTGCGATAGACAAGGTATGTGGCGATGAATGTTCCGAAGAACATGATGTCCGAACTGAGAAACGCCCACATGAGCAGTTTTTTGTTGCTCAGCCCGGTAGAAGTGTTGATGACTTCTCCGTGTTCGCTTTTGATCTCGTATGTCGCTGATGCAGATGCCAATTCAGATCGCTTTCCGTTTTAAGGCTAGCGTTAACGCAGACTCAATGACTAGACTCCGTTGCAGGATCGTTGACTGGCTCGAAAGACCAACCTAGAAGTCCCCATACAAGGATGATCACGCCGATAGCGACTACGAAGAGCGATGTCATCAATCCGGCTGCTGCGATGAGCAGTCCCAAAGACAGGATGAACGGATAGTAGGACATGTCAGGCATGTGGATGTCGCCATGCCCGTGATCGTCATCATTGTGATGAGCATCTGATGTGTGCTCATCCAATGACATATCATCTACATCGTCGTCGAATTGCGCGCCTGATGGAGCGGTGAGTTCTCTTGCATGGTCATCATGGTAGTACTCGGCGATCAGTTCTGGGTGCTTCTTGAACCAGAAGTCGTCCCGATGCTCAACGGTCGGAATCTTCTCGAAGTTGTAGTGAGGTGGTGGTGATGCGATTGACCACTCGAGGGTTCTTCCGTCCCACGGGTCGTTGCCGGCGGGGACGCGTTTCCGTGCGCTGTATATGACGTTGATTATGAAGAACAGCACGCCTAGAGCCATTATGAAACCGCCGGCGGAGGCGTACATGTTGGTGTTCTCCCATCCCATGTTCTCGGCGTAGGTGTATATGCGTCGAGGCATTCCGTCCATGCCTAGCCAGTGTTGCGGCGCGAACTGCAGGTTGAAGCCGATAAGCATCAACAGCCAGTTTGTGAAGCCTAGTTTCTCGCTGAGCAGATAGCCCGTCGCTTTAGGCCACCAGAAGTAGATTCCGCCGAATATGGCCATGATGGCGCCGCCGAAGAGCACATAGTGGAAGTGAGCGACGACGAAGTAGGTGTCTTGTTGTTGCGCGTCAGAAGGGACGGAAGCGTGCATCACGCCGGAAAGTCCGCCGATGGTGAACATGGCGATGAATGAAATGGCGAACAGCATGGCAGTTGTGAAGCGTATAGAGCCGCCCCACATGGTGCCGATCCAGTTGAATATCTTGATGCCAGTGGGTATCGCAATCGCCATCGTTGAGATCGCGAACGCGGAGTTGGCGGCCGGACCGAGTCCGACTGTGAACATGTGGTGGCTCCACACGAACCAGCCCATGAAACCGATTGCAACGCCAGCGAAAACGAGGAAGGAGTATCCAAAGAGCGGCTTGCGTGAGAAGACAGGCAGGATCTCAGAAACGATGCCCATTGCCGGCAGGATGAGGATGTAGACCTCGGGGTGTCCGAACAGCCAAAACACGTGTTGCCACAGAACCGGGTCGCCACCAGCTGCAGGATTGTAGAAGTGCGTACCGTAGAGTCGGTCTACCTGAAGTTGGATCAGCGCAACTGTCAACACCGGCAGTGCTAGAACGATCAGCACTGAGGTTACAAAGGTCATCCAAGTGAAGACTGGCAGTTTGGTGAGTGACAGACCAGGGGCTCGCATGTTGAGGATAGTGACGATGAAGTTCAGTCCCGCGGCGATTGAGGCGATGCCCAACACGTTGAGTCCCAGCACCCAGTACGTCATGCCATCGGTAGGGTTGTATGCGAGATGCGAGTTAGGTGCGTATCCGAACCAGCCACCATTAGGAGCGTCGCCTACCAGCCACGAGAAGTTGAGCAGCAGGCTGCCGAAGAGGAAAACCCAGAAGCTGAGCGCGTTCAACCTTGGGAATGCTACGTCGCGAGCTCCGATTTGAAGCGGTATCAGCCAGTTGAAGAAGGCTGCCGAGAGCGGCATCACCACGAGGAAGACCATAGTGGTTCCGTGCATGGTGAACAGCTGATTGAAAAGTTCGGGGTCGAGAAAAGTATTGTCAGCTTGAGACAGCTGGATCCGCATGAACAGCGCTTCGATCCCGCCTACCAGGAACCACAAGAAAGATGTTATCGCGTAGAGCGTGCCAATCCTTTTGTGGTCGACAGTGGATATCCAGCTCCATATACCGTATTCGCTCTTCGGTCTTGGGAAGATGCGAGGGAAGGTCAAGGAGATCGGTTCGCGATCAATTCCTGGATGTGTGGTGTGCATTGCTTCAATGATCCAGAGGGTTGGGCAAAATACCTGGGGCTGTTTCCTTCAGTCTATCCGAGATGTGTCAGTTTCATTCAAGTGTCGAGATGTACGCGATCAGGTCATCGACTTGGCCAGCTGGCAACTTTGGAACGACCATCGAGTTGGTGAATCCGTCGACGATGAAAGCTCCGGGGTCATTAATCGATTGTCGCATATAGTCAGTGGCAGACAATTCGGTGCGGGTGCCAGCGCGGTCAGCGATACCGACCAGGCTAGGTCCGACGATGGTGTCTTCGGAATCGATGGAGTGGCAAGCATTGCATCCGGTGGAGATGAAGAGTTGTTCGCCTCGTTCCTCTGGAGTACCGCCGGTGATCGCTGGTGGAGTGAGTTGCGCGATGTCGCCGGGCTTTAGTGACAACAGATAATCGGCGATGTCCTCAACCTCTTCTTGCGAAAGGGCGATCTTCTTGTCGTCTCTTTCCTGGTAGATGGCGGCGTGGTCTTGCATCGAGGTGCCGATCTTTATGGATGATGGGTCATTGATCCATTTGATCAGGTTTTCGCGAGAGTTTTCTTTGATGCCGGCTGCCAAGAAATTGCGGTTGCCGTAGTGCGTAAGGTTTGGCGCTGAAACCAATCGTGAATTCTCGATGTCATCTAGCCATGCTGCCCAGCGTGAATCCTGCTGTTGGATTTCAAGGTCATAGGCGCCTTGTCGCCAAGAATCGTTGGTGTGGCAAGATTTGCAGTGCGTGGCGAAGAGTGTGCTGCCAGTCGCTTCAGGGCTGTCTGGGTCCGCATTCTCTGGCGGCGTTCTCATGCCAGCGACCCAGTTTTGGAAATCCTCTTCGCTGTGGGCGACTACTCGGAAGCGCATGTGCGCGTGTGCGATGCCGCAGAACTCGGCGCACTGTCCATCGTATATACCCGGCTCGTCGGCTATGAACCACAATAGGTTGTCGTTCAAGGGGATCATATCGACCTTGCCGGCCAGTTTGGGCACCCAAAAGCTGTGAATAACGTCTTGGGACGACAGCACGATGTTGACCGGGCGTCCGACGGGAACGTGCATCTCATTTGCGGTCACGACTTCTTGGTTGGGGTATCTAAACTCGAACCACCATCGATGCCCGATCGCTTCCACTTCCAAAACCTCTCCCATGTCGGAAGGCGCACCGCGCTGTTGCTCCCAAATGCCGATGATGGTAGGAACGGCGATTGCGGCGATCACGATGGACGGGACGACGGTCCAGGTGATTTCTAGCTTGGTGTTACCATGGACCTGTTTGGGCATGCGGTCGTCGCGCTTTCGATACCGAATTGCAGCGTAGATGATGGCACCCTCAACTAATACGAAGATGACCACTGCGATCCAGAAGATCAGAATGAAAAGATCAGCTTGATCGCGTGCTACCGGACCTCCGCCGCCGAATGTCGACTGAGGGTGTTGAGGCGAACATGCCGCGAGAAAAAGAACTGCGGCAATGGCCGGCGCTAAAAGCGCGAGGCGTTTGGATTGGGATAGATTCAGCCAGTGTTGCATCGAGATGCGGTCTTATCGTGTAACTAGTGTTCCGATGGTCTGTCTGCCACCTTTGTTTCGGCTTGACATGCCAGCACGGCAAGCCCAGCTTGTGTCAATGACTGTAAACATCAAGTGTAATCTCACGATTAGAATATCACTCCACCTCGCAAGTCGCAAAGGTAACAATTCTGACGTTAATCGTCAATCGGTTTCTGTGGTTTTGCATCAGATTTTTCCACAAACGGCCACGGATCGATATGGAGGTATATCATCTTGCTTCAATGTGTATTGATAGCGACGCAAAACGTCGGAAAGGTACGCGAATTTCGTCGGTTACTAGATGGAATATACGCGAAGTTCGTAGGACTGGAACAACTAGAACCGATTGACTCGCCCGAAGAATCTGGGTCAACTTTTTTCGAAAACGCTGCCATCAAGGCTCGCTGCTACGCAGAGCATTTCGGCATGATTGCGCTGGCCGACGACTCTGGTCTGGAGGTAGATGCGCTTGATGGCGCGCCGGGAATCCACTCCGCGCGCTATGGCGGTGATGGTTTGTCCGACGCCGATCGTACGCAACTTTTGCTCGACGAGATGGCGGATATCGCAGATGAGAATCGAACGGCGCGCTTCAAGTGTGTCGTAGTCATGTTCGATCCGCATACGGACACTCTTCTGCACTCGACTGGTTGCGTTGAGGGCAGGATCATTCGTGAGCCACTAGGCACAAACGGCTTTGGATACGACCCGGTATTCGTGCCGAACGGTGAGGTCCGCACGACTGCAGAGATGAATTCTGATGAAAAAGATCGATTGAGCCATCGCGGTCGCGCGGTTTGCGCGATTGCTCCTGCGTTGTCTCAACTGCTGCAAGAACACGCGCAACGTGCCGCTGATGCTGAAATCCGCCAGCGCGGGTACAATCTCAAGCGATGAACTTCTCGCTTCGCTGATCGATGTGTAAGAAGGCTTGCCAAAGTGCACACTGCAATCAAAAGCAAAACGATCCAAGATACTATGGGACGCGGCGTTCGTGACCTTCGCATCTCGGTCACAGACCGTTGCAACTTTCGATGCCCTTACTGCATGCCAGCGGAGATCTTTGGGGAGCGATACGAATTCCTGAAACGGGAAGAGATACTCAGTTTCGAGGAGATTGTTCGGCTTACCTGTCTGTTCACGGGTTTTGGGGTCGAGAAGGTGCGAATTACTGGTGGTGAGCCGCTGGTGCGGTCTAACATTGCCCGATTGATTGCGGATTTGGCGACCTTACCGGGCGTAACGGATTTGGCGATGACCACCAACGGTTTTTTGCTGCCAAGATATGCACACGAACTGAAACTCGCCGGCCTGGATCGATTGACGGTGAGTCTCGATTCCCTCGATTCCGATGTTTTCAGCAAGATGAGCGGACGTCCTTATGGTCCAGAAAAGGTTCTGGAGGGAATGCAAGCGGCGAAAGAAGCGGGGTTTTCGCCCTTAAAGATCAATGCAGTGGTGCAACGCGGTGTGAATGAACATACGATTGTGGAAACGGCTGAGCATTTCCGCAGTACTGGTGATATCGTGCGTTTCATCGAGTTTATGGATGTTGGAAACTTGAATGACTGGGACCTTTCTCAAGTGGTATCCGGGCAAGAGGTTGTGGAAATCATCGATGCCGTGTATCCGTTGGAGCCGGTTGGTGCGAACTATCGCGGAGAGGTTGCATCGAGGTATCGATATCTGGACGGTCAAGGTGAAATTGGCATCATCACTTCGGTCACGCAGCCCTTCTGCGGCGATTGCACTAGGGCGCGGCTAACTACAGAAGGGCGGTTGGTGACGTGTCTGTTCGCAGCTGGCGGTACCAACTTGAAAGGCCCGATGCGCGCTGGCGCGTCGGACGATGATCTGAGCGAGATAATAGAAAATGTATGGTTTAATCGTAGAGATCGATACTCCGAACTGCGGTCCAGCAAGACAGACTTGACGCGTGTCGGTTCAAGCAGACAGAAGATCGAGATGTTTCGGCTTGGAGGATGAAACGCCCTGGAATGTCCGGCAGTGCCGACATCCTTAATTTAGGATGTTTCAATCGGAACATATCATCGAAGACGGGTTCAATTCCTTCGGGAGCATATGACACAACAGACGGAAAATACACTCGATAAGGCATCGACGGTACGTATCAATTGCGGGGTCGATTTCAAACCACACCAAGGCTTCGGTGCATACAGCGCCATGGTGAAGCTAGGTAGTGAGCAGCTCGAACCGATAGCAGGCGTGGTAGACGATGGCGCCACATTCATTCGTTGCTGCCTGTTAGCGGCAGTGAAGGGCCTAGAAGCAGTCAAATCGAGCGGTGAAGTAGTAGAGATCGTGACACCATCTACTTGGGTGGCAGAAACCATCGGCGAAGCTGAGAAGTTCGGTAAACTGCGATCAAATGGGTGGCAGAACGAAGATGGCACCGAAGTAGTGCATCGCGACCTGCTGGAGACTCTAGCGAATTGCATCGACCGCCAACACAGCGTGAATTGGCGACTGGCACGGGAAGTTGGCAGACAAGAACGGAAGCGCGAAGACCGATCAGACGAAAAAGGCGGTTCAGACCGCAAGACTGAGGTTGAGATCGAGCCTGATTGTCACATCTCCTACGCCGCTGCTACGGTGGGCAATTCTGGCGTGGGGGCGTATTTCATCGAGTTGAAGATACTCGGCAGAGTCGAAAAAGTGTCGAGCAAGTTCCAGACTACGAACTTTGCGCGAATGCACCTCAGCGCCTGCATCGATGCTTTGCGGGAAACCCGTCGTATTTTGCGAAAAGACGGCCTGCGCATCATCCTAGATACGCCTCACGAACTCACTGCTAATGCGGTTAATCGCGGCTGGCTGGATGCCTGGAGCCAGAACAAGTGGAATCGCCGCGAGGGCGACCGCGTTCGCAACGCCGACTTGTGGCAAGAGTTCCGACGGCTCATGAACCATCATGAAGTGGAGGTCCGTTTGGTGATGGACTCTGCCAATGCGGATCAGATGCTTAGGCAGGCCGAGGCGCTGGCACGGCGCGAAGTTGATCGGGTACGCGAAGACACGGAGTTCAAGGTACAGGAAGAGGCCGCCGTCAAAGCAGGTACGCTGATACGGATTTTCACCGATGGTTCAGCGATAGAGAATCCGGGACATGGTGGTTGGGCGGCGATCATGGAAGTCAAAGGCAAGAGGGCAAGCCAATCCAAAGGTTACCGGCGCACTACCAACAACCGTATGGAACTTATGGGAGCGGCGGAATCTTTGGACTTCCTGGTTGAACTTGAATCGCAGAAGAAGATCGCGCCCGAAACCAAAGTGATTGTGGTGACCGATTCGGAGTATCTGGTGAGCGCGATGACTCGAGGTTGGGCTAAGCGGTGGCGCAAGAATCAATGGATCAAGCAGGATGGCGAGAAAGCCAAGAACACAGACCTGTGGAAGCGCATATTGCATGCCAGTGATCGGTTGAAAAAGCTGGAATTCCGCTGGGTCAGAGGACACGCAAAGTTCCGTGAAGCTTTTTCATCTGAAAACGAGATGTGCGACCGTCTAGCCAAAGAAGCCGCCAACCAGCCGAAGGAAAAGTTGCTTTCGGATGCGGGTTATGAAGAGTGAAGAGCGGTTGTCTGAACTGTGATTTGAATGATGCCCCCGCAGAGCCTCTTTGCGAGGCAAGGGAAACGTAGCGGGAACGCTGAAGTTGACGCATTCACAGGAGCACAATAGGCTGGCCCAATCGAATCGATGTGAACGCGATGCCGGAGTTTTCGATCAGGATTGAACCGGGAGAGGATGGATACTACGTAGCATCTTGTCGCAGCCTACCTGGGCGTTATTCGCAAGGCGAAACGGTAGAAACGGTAGTCGATAACATCATCGAGGCAATACGGACTTACATAGAAAGTATGTCTAGCAAAACGCTGTTCGGCCCAATGCCTTGAACCATTTGAATGAGTGCTGAACGAAACAAGAATTCCGATGTCGCAGTCTATACCGATGGCGGGGCTATCAACAATCCCGGTCCGGGCGGATTCGGCGTAGTCGTTGAGGTCGATGGGAAGAAGTTTAATCTGTCCCGTGGATATCGCCGCACTACCAACAACCGCATGGAGTTGATGGCCGCGATTGCCGGACTGGAAAGCACCGCCGATCTTGGAAACGGACGTCGCACCGAGGTTGTGTCTGATTCGAGCTACGTGGTGAACGGCATCTCCAAAGGTTGGGCTGCGCGTTGGCGTGCGAATGGATGGCGACGCAACAAGCAGGGCGACATGGCCCTCAATGCCGACCTGTGGGCGCGGTTGCTCGACGCGACTGATGGGCGTGAGGTCGCCTTTCGTTGGGTTAAGGGACATGCGGGACATCCCCAAAACGAGCGATGCGACACTATGGCGCGCGAGGCGTCGCAGTTGCCCAAAAGCAAACAGCTTGTGGACGAGGTTTATGAAGGTTCATCCACTGATCAGGCATCACCAAATGACACTGCATTCAACAACCTCTTCCAAGATGGAGATGCGGGATCGACGGATCGTGATGCGGAAGTAGCATTGACGCATATCGATTCTTCAGGCGAGGCACGAATGGTAGATATTGGCGGCAAAGCCATCACCGATCGCGTTGCTACCGCCGGTTGCGACGTGTTGATGTCAGCGCAAACGCTGATGCTGATTCGTGGCGGCAAGCTCGGCAAGGGCGATGTGCTCTCTACAGCTAAACTGGCCGGCGTGATGGGTGGCAAGCGAACTTCAGAGTTGATTCCGATGTGTCACAACATACCGATATCGCAGCTCGAAGTCGATATCACGGAGTTGGATGACAGAACTGGGTTACGAGTGGAAGCGACGGCACGTGCGACTTGGCGTACGGGTGTCGAGATGGAGGCGATGGCGGCCGCATCGATCGCTGCTTTGACGATCTATGACATGTGCAAATCGGCCGAACGCGGCATTCGTATCTCCAATCTTCGTCTGCTGAGCAAAAGCGGCGGCAAGAGCGGCGATTACGTTGCGTAGAATCGTCTGCCAGCGCGCGACGATTCTTGACCGCGCCAACTTGCGGAAATACCATAGTGAATATGGGGTATTGAAGTGCTGGTCAGGGCATATCAACGGGGGCGATGTAGCTCAGCAGGTTAGAGCGAGCGCTTCATAAGCGCTAGGTCACAAGTTCGAGTCTTGTCATCGCCACCACACTCTCTTTTCATCCGCGCTTCGGTTTTGGCATTTCGATTCGTTAGTATCCTTAAACGCAGGAAATCTGTTTACGGGCGGTTAGCTCAGCTGGTTAGAGCGCATGCTTCACACGCATGAGGTCGGAGGTTCGAGTCCTCCATCGCCCACCAACCTGAAATCCCACAAGTTCCGGCACTCTCAGAAAATGATGCTGAGCGCCCCATGGGAGGAAAGGCTTTCCTGGTCCAGGACCGCTCGGCGATAGACTATTTTCAAGTCTCCATTTTCCCAACGCAGAGTGTAGTCGATGCTTCCAACGTAGGGTGCTTCCTCGCCGCTGCGGAAACGGTAGACCAGCACGTTTGACTTGACAGAAATTTCACCGTTGTCGCTTTCCAGGGCCTGGACGTTTGAGACGAGCCGGCGTGTTCTGGACCATGGATACTCTCGGTGAGCATGGCGGCTGTTCAACCGCTTGACTCGGGCCCGCAGACGGAAGATGTCGTCGTCGATGAACACCAGGTCGCGTTCAGGGTCTCCTTCAGGCAGGTCAGTGGTGGGAACCACGTAACGTGCATCTTCAGTGAAAAGTTCGCTCCAGTCGTCCAGCTGCCATTCGTCTAAGAGGGTGGCCTCTCGATACAGGAAGTCCTCGACCTGTTGGCGCAACGTAGGGTTTCTGTGGTGTGCCATCATTCACCGGCCTAACTCGGACTCATCTGCCCGTGCCTGAGATAGTCGTCGTTTCACCCTCCGTGGCGTCCCTGTCCTGCACATTGGTTTTGCTGCGCCCCTGCATATGGGCGTGCCACTGACGCCAGAAGCCACGCATCTGCAACTCGTCCGTGCCCTCCGGAGCGGCCCGAAGCATTCCACGGGAGATGTCTGACCACTCGGTCTCGGTCGCCCTGAAGCCGGACTGGCAAGATTCCAGCGCCTCTACATCGTCGGGCGTCGCAAAACCACCCGGACCAAGAAAGGTCAGGTAAGAGTCCAACCGGATGGACTGCATTCTCTGCGATTCCTCTCTCGGGACCAGATGCCAGGCAGTGATTTCCATATGCTCGGGGTCAAGAGGCTCGATATATCTGACCGTGGTGACCATGATGTCATTGATTATCAGGTTGGGATAGATGAACAAGTTCCGGTAGGTGTCGGCGATCTGACGCGCCCGTTGCTCTCCGTATGCATCCACCAACCGCTGCCGCGCTTCTTCTACTTCTCCCCTGGTGTCCTCTCCGAACAGGGGATGCCAGTGGGCTATGGGACGTCCGTTGGTGGCAGCAGCCTCCACCACGGTGTGACCGTTGCCCAACGACTTGGCCGATGCAGGTATGCGGCCGTGCATAGTCTGACCGCTGTCGTCCGTTCCGAAACTGGCTATATAGTCGAGATAAGTCCGATGAGTTGGGACGATGTGATATCCGTCAAGGCTGCTCTCGACCATGAGCTTCCAGTTGGCTTTCACGTTGTACTTGTTGGAACCCGCGATCACTCGCATCCCAGAACTCGACTGGTCCGCCACCATGTCCAAGTAATCCCTGGCACCTGACAGATAGGCGACCAGGTCCTCCACCAGGGGATTGAAACTCACAAAGTAGAAACCACGGTAGCTGTCCACCCGGGGCGGTTGCCTGAGTCCCAGATCCTTTCGATCAAAGGTAGGCCCATAGGCGTCCTCGCCGGGGACTCCTATGAGTTCGCCATTGGTGTTGAATGTCCAGGCATGAAAGAAGCATTGAAAGATCAAAGCGTTCCCGGTGTCCCGGCGACAGACCAGCGCTCCGCGATGCGTGCAGGTGTTGAGGAACACCCTGACCTCGCCATTCCTGTTGCGTACCAAGAATACCGGACGTCCCACGACGGTGCGACGCCGGTAATCGCCCGGGTTCTCGATCTCCGATTCGTGCCCGATGTAAATCCAGCAACGGTCAAGGATCTGCTTCTGTTCCTGGTGGAACAAATCGACGGAGGTCATCGAGGACCGATGAACCCTGAAAACGCCCCTCTTCCGGTCATCTTCTACTAGGTGTTCAATTTCCATTAGGGATGAAATTGTACAACAGGGATTTTCCAAGCTGACACCAGTTTGAAGCCACTGCCAAAGATGCCAACCGGTGTGAGGGCGGGACCATTTACACAGTTCAGACGAACCACGTGCTAACATTCCCTCAGCGATATATCGCTACTCATAAGCCCAGACAGTAGTCGCAGCAGGTCAGGACGACAATGAAGATCGAAAAAGTTGAATCTATGCTAATCGGCGGTGCCGATGGTTCGCCAGGCGGGCACCACATCGTCCGCATCTGGACCGATGACGGCACCTATGGCGTCGGGCAATCGTCGTGCTGGGCGTATATGGAAGCGGCCGATGCCATCGCCAAGAAGTGCGGCGACTACCTGATCGGCAAAGACCCCTCGCGCATTGAACACCACTGGCAGTACATGTATCGCATGGGACCGTTCCGCGGATCCGCACTCTCCGGAGCCATCAGCGCCATCGACATCGCACTCTGGGACATCAAGGGCAAGCGTTTCCAAGCACCAGTTTGGGACCTGCTAGGCGGCAACACGCGCGACAAGGTTAGACTGCACCTCCTGATGGGCGCACGTGCCAAGACTACGCTGCCATTCCCGCACGACCGCGGTCCACACGCCCATGCCCTCTACGAAGCGGCAAAGGAATCGGCCGACGAAGGATGGACCGCCATCAAGACCGACCCGTTGCCGAACGGCTTCGAAAGCATGACGCTCGATCGGTTGATCTCCGACACGGTGGATAACGTTGCAGCGATGCGTGAAGGCGCCGGCAAGGATGTCGATATCATCCTAGAGATTCACCGCAAGCTGACGCCGATGAATGCCATCGCGTTAGCTCAAGAACTCGAGCAGTTCCGCCCACTGTTCTACGAGGACCCGATACAGATCGACAGCATGGTCTTGCAGGGCGGCATTGCACAACGCACCAGCCTGCCCTTGGCGAATGGCGAGCGTATCCACAACATCTGGGAGTTCCGCGACATGTTCGAAGGCGGCGGACCGCAATACGTGCGACCCGACATGGGACTAGGCGGCGGCATCACGCATGTCAAGAAGATCGCCGCGCTCGCCGAGTCGTACCACTCTGCCCTAGCCACGCACAACTTCCTAGGTCCGATAACGACCAACGCGGCGATACAGGTAGATGCGTCGATACCCAATTTTGTAACCCAAGAGTATTCGTTGCGCGACGAGCATCCTGCCAACGCCGTATTCGTCAACAGTTACAAACGCGAAGGCGGCTACATGCTACTGTCCGACGCTCCCGGAATAGGCATTACACTAGACGAAGACCTGCTAGAGATAGCCAAAACCACATACGAGACCCGCGACCTCAACATGATACCGATGCGCGAGGATGGCTCTGTGGGGTATTCGGTTTAGGTATATGAGGCAATGTCGATTGCGCTACGCGCATCCGTGCTTGTAGTTCGCATCACTACCTTTGCCAATCAGTTCTGAAATCTAGTTCGCGTATGAATTGGAACGTATTGTAGCAGCGAATGTCAAAGTCTTTGCATACGTCGGGAATGTGGCGGTTGGCACGCGTCTTTTTTGGCTTGGAATGTTCGTTTGTCACGACTACCCGATCACTGGGATCCACCATCGCATACGCGATAAGAAATGGGTCGCATCCCATCTTTTCGATATCCTCGTCGGTGAGGTCATTTGCGTAACCTTTCTCGGTTACCTTTGCGACCAGCTCGGGGTTGACTGATTCGTCAAAAACTATCTGGTTTCGATTCTCAATCAACCATTGCTCGAGCAACCCAGGATTCGAAGACCTTGGAAGTACCACTTCCTCATACGTTTCGACTGGCATCAACGCTTTACCCTGACCTGCTTGAGCCAACAACCAATCCCAAAACTCCGGTACTCGGTCGATTGGATAGTAATCTCGATTAGCATCGATCAGCACGTTTGCGTCAAGCAAAAACAGCATATTCCTACTACGCCTACGGGGTTGTTTCCAACATCCTGTGCACCTGCTTGGGTTTGACGCCCAAGATCTTCGCTGCCTTGGAAGTTGACAGGGCGCCGGCACCCATCATTCGTTTCGTGAAACTGAGCATCGCCGAACCGATTCGATGACGCTGGACTACGTAATAGTCAGGCCCACTTTCGGAGTTTCTAGAACGATCTCGTTCGCGTTGCCGCTGTTCCTTCCATCGATCATGGAAAAATCGCGAGAATGCCCTATATGTTGAAAAGTCGATGAGTTCACTTAGGTATGCGTTGTATGCGACCATGGTCATGCTGATGTTGCGTTCACTCGCGAACGCCCCTATCTTTTGTACCGTGGTTTGAAAATCGGAGGTTTCAAATATCCTTGCTTCAACAATCTCGTATGGATGCAGTAGATATGAACTCGCAACTTCATCACAAAACTGTTCGCTGTCCTGTTCTGTGTTTGAGTTACCTACACCAGTCTGTCCCAGGAGAATGTGCACGAGTTCGTGTAGCAACGTGAACGACCAAGCTGATCTGGCATCCTGACCGTTTATCACGATGAACGGTGCAATTGGGTCAGATATGGTAAACCCTCGGAATACGCCAGTATCAAGAGCAGTGTGGTAATTTCCCAAGTCACTGCGGACTACTACAAACACACCGGCTCGTTCCGCGTGGCGTCGCAACAGTGCGAATCCATCACCCGCGTTCCGTTTCGAGCGATAGTCTTGCAACTCAATTCCCAGCAGATTTCGTAGCGATGTCAGCACCTCCGGGATTCCGTCGGCAACGCTATGGGATCCGACGAACGGTAATGTTTCCGCCTCGTCTTCGTCCTCCAAGATTGCACGGATCATGCTTTGGCGTGCCCTGATGTCCCGAAGCAGAGCATCGAGTAGCGCGTCGTCTTTCCTAGAAGATTCTCCCTGCACAGTGCGAAAATCCGCACCGCGCTCACTTTTTTTTGGCGGACGAGAAAGATAGAAGGTCAGCAGTGGGCGGCGATACGCGTCCGCCATCTTGACTAGTTGCGGACGAGTCGGTTCGCGTTCACCTTCTTCTATCGCTGTCAACTTGTCGGCAGCTGAGGAAATTCGTGAACTGCTGAAGCCGATGCGTGTAGCAGCATCATCGACGGAAAGCCCGGCACTCTCACGCGCCCAAGCAAGGATCTCTGGATTCACCTTCGGCATGGTTACCAGATTTTACTCTGCTTCTGAACATCTACGCCAAGAATCGCGGAAACGGCGCCGCTTGATCCTATATGAGGTGTGTAACGCGCGACCCGGATCAGTTCTCACTGGTTGCATCGCAAGACGGTGATGCATAGAAAATGGTCCACCTAGACTAGTGGAACACAAGATCTGGGAGTTTTTCGCCGTCATTGAATTCGACGCGACTATTGTTATAGTATGTCGCGTGCGGTAATCTATAAAATTCATTGGGTATAGCATTTGCGTCGATGTATGGATTTGGATAGAACATCATCGAAGCATTCAACTCAAATGCATCTAAACCTCTGAACACCAATACGCCTGCCAATTTAGTGTTTTGAGGTTTATTATTTTTGGTTATCCATATACCATTGTCTAATCGCTCAGACCGCGGTGGTTTAACCGTTTCATCCCAAAGTATCTTGCCAAAAAGAGCCGAAATTGGATTGTGTTTTACATCAAAAGATAAATCTCTTGAATTGACCGCCAATATAATGGGAAAATCTAACTTACGGTAACGTTTCGCTTTCTCTGATATCTTGCCTTTGATGTTCTTGCTAGGATTGACGTATTTGGCGGGCCCAATAGTGAATGATTGCACAAACCGCTGTCCATCTCCTTCTTCAACTTCAAAAAGGGTTCCTGTAAGGTTCCAATCTCCTTCTTTAATCTGAATTTCCATGGATTTAGTGCGCGAATTGATGATGTCATCTATTCTTTGTTCAATTGGTGCTGTCAATGTACGTTTACTGATTAATTTGTCAAGTGTACCTTCTGTAACAAAGAATAATTCAAATCCACGACCGTCGATATTATCCAGTTTATTGAGCACATCCTTAGAAAATGGGTCTAATCGAATCGTATCCTTCTTGGGATCGTGTACCGTTGCTTCGACGTATATGCGAGTATCTCTGTTTGATACTAGGAAATCAGGATACTTTTGAGAATTGTCAAGATCACTCAATTGTGGTGCTAATCCAATATGAGCCAAGATTCGATAGAGTATTAGCTCGAAAACCGCGCCATTAAAATTCTGATCGTCGCTTTTCAATCTTGGCAACAACGTTGTTCGTCCGCACTCTGGGTAGTTGTCAAATAGATCTTGAATCAATTTCCGAGCCTTGCCAACTTCAGGTTGACCGGAAGTATTCATGAATTGAAAAAGCGAAGAATCATAGTCTGGAAGACCTGTGTCGATTCTTTCGATGTCGTCGAAGATGTTCATGTATAAATTTTAATCGTTGATCCTCAGTCGTTCCACACCCTACCAACAACCTCCTGAACCTTACTCTCCATAACCTTGATCAACTGCCTGTTCGCATCAACCAATGCTTCTTGGGCTGCGATTTCAGCGACGATCGCTTCTTGGGTGGGGATCGGCGGCAAAGAGAATCTGTATCGCTCGACGGTAGTCTTTCGCATTGACGGAGGTTGAGCTTGACTGGCCCAATGCGAAAGATCAACCCCTATCAAGTGGGTATGCAAGTACTTCGGAAGTAATCGCCCGTTCTTCGGCAATATGCCCATTACATTGTTATCATACGTTGAGTCGCATGTGAGAATGCGTTTTTTGTTGGTTGCGATTGCCGCGCCAATCTTTGGAAATATCACCGTACCCTTTGGCATTGATTTTGCTTTCAAAAGGCGAAGGGTAGTTTTAGACACCGAGTTGTTCCAGCGTGTGACTTCAGTTTCGTTGCCCTGCAAGTTCATATCGCTGACCTTGAGAAACGGGATTTCATTGTTTAAGTCACCCTGATGAACCTTGGGAAAACCAAACCCGCTTTGAACTGTTGACACCTCCCCCAACTCCACCAACGGCCAAGCCGGATCCACCGCAATGCGAGGACGCCAGTTCTCGACCACCATGCGCGCACCATCGATAACCCGCTGATAGCCCTCTATCTCCGATACGACCTCTCGCTGGACTTCCAACGGGGGTACGGGAACTTCTAGTTCTTTGAGTTTTGCGAAGTGACGCCGGTACCCTGATCGCTCGATTGGTTTGAAGCGAAGAACTTGATATAGGAAACGCGGGTTGATGAGATCACGTGTTTTCAAGATTTTTATTCCGTCAGCGCCTTGTGCAAAAGCTCCGTCGACAATTTTCACCTCACAAGTGTGATCGCCAAAAATAACTAAAGGAACGTCGATAGAGATTAACGCTGTATCATCATCGGTCCAACCTGCCAAAGCATGTTGCGACTGATCGATGATTGGGTATTTGCCTTTCGGTCCGAACTCAGTTTTGGGTATTTTCTTAGGAGGGATTAGCGTTTCAACTAAATCTGTAATTTTGTACTGCGGGAATTCTGTCTTTGATTGCGATGTTACACGATACCGCTCCCCACCCAGGTTAAACTCCCCATCCTCCGCAATCCTCTCCTTCGCAACAACCAACCCAGACTCAAACAAATCATCCTGTTCATCCTGCCCATCCATGCAAATTCCCTCCCGCACAAGCCGCAGATACTCTTTCACATCCGACTTCACGCGCGGCAAATCATCGCGCTCTATCGGCCTGCGTTGGGCGCCCAAGTCAAAACCGTCGTTTTCTACTTTGAAGAAGCCTATGGTTTCGGAGCGTTTTGCTAGCGATTTGTCGAGTATCAATATGGAGGTCTTGACGCCGGAGTAGGGGTTAAAGACTCCTGGCGGTAGCGAGATCACGGCTACTAGGTAATCTTCGACAAGCATCTTGCGCAGCTGTTTGTGCGCGTTCTGGCTCCGGGAGATGATGCCTTCAGGCACGATGACGCCGGCGCGACCCTCGGGCGTGAGGTGTCCGGCTATGTAGTCGACGAATAGGACCTCGCTGCGTTTCGCCTTAACGCTGAAACGATTGTGAGGTCGGATGCCGCCTTTTGGGGACATGAATGGCGGATTGGCGAGGATTACGTTGGCGTATTCGTTCCAGCGGTCTTCACTGGTAAGAGTGTCGTACTCGCTGATATCGGGTTGTGCAAAGCCGTGCAGATAGAGGTTGACCAATGACAATTGCACCATATCTGGCGAGATGTCGTATCCACGCACATTCTTCGCCAACTGCGTCTTCTCATTAGGGGTCAACCCAAAATCCTGACCATCCTGTGCATCCATGCCAGTCCCGCGCCCACTGGCGATGTGCTTGTAAGCTGAGATCAAGAAGCCGGCGGTGCCGCAAGCCGGATCGAGGATGGTTTCGTCTTTCTTGGGATTGACGATTTCGACTATGAAGTCGATGATGTGGCGTGGCGTTCGGAACTGTCCAGCATCACCCTGCGAACCCATGATCGACAGCAGGTATTCGAAAGCGTCGCCTAGCCGTTCCGAGTTGTCGTACTCAAACTCGTCGATCACTTGCAGGAACTGCCGCAACGTCTCAGGGTCGCGGTAGGGCAGGTAGGCGTTGTTGAACATCTGCCGGAAGAGTTGCGGTATTTCGGGATTTTCGCTCATGCGCGTGATGCCTTCGGAGTAGACATTCAACGCGTCGTGAGCACCGATGTTGCGTCCGACTATGTTGCGCCAAGAATATGATTCAAACGTGCCTGTGAAGAATGATGCTTTGCCGCCCAGTTCTTCCGACTGCGCGTCCATATCGTCCATGAACTTGTACATGAGAGCCAGCGTGATCTGCTCCACCTGGCTCTTGGGGTCCGGCACCTTGCCGACGAGGATGTCGCGCGCAGTATCGATTCGTTGTCGCGTCTTGACGTCTAGCATGGTCTCACCGCGAAGTTTCGATACTGATGTTGTCGATTCGTTCGAAGTGTCTGCGATTGTTTGTCAAAACAGTTAAGCCGAAGTGAGCTGCAGTGCAACCGATCAACAGATCGAAGTCGCCGATTGGCGTTCCTGCCGATTTGAGTCGTCCTCGTTCGGAGCCGAACAATCGACAGATGTCGTCAGTCAACGGCACTACCTCAACATCGGACAGGAATGAGAGCAATGCCATCTCGTCGCCCGTTGGATCGCTTGAGTGAAAAACCCCGTGATAAAGTTCTGCGAGTGATACAACGCTGACTGCCAATCCCTGCGTGGACAAATCGTCCAATCGATTGACGATGTTTTGGGCGCCTCGCAGGTAGTGGATCACCCAATCAGTGTCGACCAGGTACCTCAATGCAACTCGGGCAGGGGTTCGCTTCGGGAGTTCCTGAGTCGGTCCTCGTAAAGGTCATCGATTAGCTTTTCGCAGTCTATGGTTTCGCGCCATGCTCCTGCACTTGATCTCATGCGTGCGAAGTCGCGCGTTCCTTTTTGACGTGAACTGATCGACATCACAACTCGGGACCCTTCTTCCAAATCAAGTGTCTGATCAGGTCGGAGCACTCCCTTTTCATAAGTTGCTGTGACGAGTTGTCGCATGTTGGTTCCGATCATCGCTTTCATAGATAGTTGGTCTGATTATACCTTTCAAAAACTTCTCGATTTTACGCAAGTTCCGCTTAGACGAACTGGTTGAAGGAGACGTTATCGGCGACGTATTCGATGACGGCGTTGCGGTACGGTTCTGGCACCTTTCGGTAATCGTTCATGGTGAAGCCGGCGTTGGTTGCCAGTCTGCCGAATTCTCCACTCTTGATGATTGACCTAACGTTGTCATCTGATGCGTAGGCCTCGAAGAAGGACTTGATCACAGGTATCGCCTCGACATCTTTCGGATTTTCAGTTGGGTGTGCAGCGATGAACTTGCTGAATTCATCGTCTAGGAGCTCAGCGCGGGTCTTTATCTTGGGGATGAATCCGAAAACGTGTTCCAAGATCTCGCGGAGGTCTATCCTACGGTCTAAATTCAGCGATTGTCGTAGTTTTTCGAGAGTGTAGTACTCTTCTGGCTTGTCGAAAATCTCGTTCCTTATGTAGTCCTGCGCTCTATCCCATGCTTCGTTTTCTACAGCTTCGATTATCGTCTCGTTGTTCTTGATGTCATCGGCGAATCTGTTGAAGAACATTCGGTCTATCCTCATGCCCTCAAAACCGATATGTTCTTCGCGGAGTGATTGCAGATCGTCATCACCGAGGTAGGTGAAAACCACTTTCGGCGAAGGAGGACAATCATCGGGAGATTCAGTTTCGTCGATCGGCCTTGGAAGCTTCAACACCTCGTCGTAGTTGAATTCCTCCTCGAAGTACTCGTAGTTGCCGAAGAAGTCGAACAGTTTGAATTCCGTCTTGACTGCATTCGGCGAACCATCCTTCAGGTACTGGACCCACGACTGGACCTGATCGCGAAAGTCATGCTTCCGTGTGCCGCGCCCTTTTATCTGGACGAAATCGGTCGGCGAGAAGATCGGACGCATCAGACCGAGGTTCAGGATGTCCGGGCAATCGTAGCCGGTGGTCATCATCCCGACGGTTACGCATACTCTGGCTTTGCTGGTCAGATAACCTGAGATTCTGTTACCTTGCCCCTTCAGGTTATTGTTGGCGAAGTTGATGGCGAACTGCTGAGCATCTCGGACGCTCGAGGTGACTTGTACTGCGAAGTCTGACTGATAGAGTTGCGGGAACATCTGGTGCGCGTATTCGTTCAGGATGTTCGTGACCTTCGCCGCGTGGTCTTGGCTGACGCAGTAGATTATGGACTTGCCGAGTTCGCCACTAATCGGGTCTCGCAATGCTTTTGCGAGGAACACCTTGCAGAACATACGATTGGTGGCGTCCGAGAAGAAAGACCGTTCGAAGTCTTTCTTCTGCTTCACCACCGACGCTTCATCACCTTCGTCATCGGTGAAAGCGACAGTGAACCCCTGTTTAGACAGCAGTTCGGTAGATACCTCTGTTCTGGCATCGATGACTTTGGGATTTATGAGGTAACCGTCGTTAACACCGTCGATCAGCGAATACCTGAAAGTAGGTTGACCACTCTCGCAGCCGAACGTTTTATAGGTATCCAACAGTTGCCGACGCTCCAACTCGCGTGGGTCTTGACTTAACGATGAGTCGACGTTTTTCAGGTAGTCGCGTGGCGTTGCAGTTAGCCCCAACTTGTAGCCGATGAAGTAGTTGAATACATCCCGCGCGTTGCCGTTGATGGAACGATGCGCTTCATCAGATATCACAAGATCGAAGTCAGTAGGTGAGAACAGGTCTGCATACTTGTTGTTGACCAACAGCGACTGCACGGTAGTCACTACGATTTCGAAACGTCGCCAATTGTGCCTGTCCTCTTTGTAGATGACGGTTGAGTAATCGGGTTTTAGATACTCGTCGAATGCCTTTTTGGCCTGGTTTTCAAGTTCCAGTCGGTCTACGAGAAACAACACCCGCGACGCGTTGCCGGTGCGTAGAAACAGCTTGATGATGGCCGCCGCAGTCAGGGTTTTCCCAGTTCCCGTAGCCATCTCGAACAAGAAGCGGTCATTGCCATTCTCAACAGATCGTTGTATCGACTGCACGGCTTGGACCTGATAGTCCCGCAAAAATCGCAGTTTGTTGTCTTTGATGAAATCGGAGCGCTCAGAATCGTTTATCCAACCTGCCTGACTTCTGTAGTCCAGCAACTTAGTGCGAGCGATGTAATCTGCATCGATGATTTCGGCAACTAACCCATTGGTGTCTGGCGGGTTTCGCTTCACGATCTCTCCGACGCTTTCCGGGTCCGGAAATTCTGTGATCGTCGATGGATTGCCGTGTTTCAAGTCCCAGAAGTAATGCAGATACCCGTTCGACAAGATCACGTAACGGCAGTTCAATTTCCTCGCGTAGCTTCGTGCCTGCTCTTTCCCGACCAACGGCTGCTTGTTGGATGCTTTGGCTTCCAGCACCACCGACGGATGTCCGCGTTCGTCGGTCAGCAGGTAATCAACGTAACCAGTGGCGACATTCTGGAAATCGTCCCCTAGCGCATCCAAGTCGGCAGGCCCTTTGACGGCGGTTTCCAACTCGATGTTGGCCGGTTTTCCGTATTCAGGGAAGAACCGCCACCCAGCGCGTTCCAACATCCGATTGATTCGGATTCGTGCAGCGGCTTCGTTGTCTGCAGGTGGCATGATCATATTCTCTTATCGAATTCGATATATCAAATCCTATATCGAGAACATATTGGAACCAGGAACGCGAAACCAATATCGCCGCTAAAGCCTGAACTGTGATACAGGTGCTGGTCTATGGATTTGAACTGGGATGCTAAGGATGCGCCGATACGACTGCCTGCTAGCTAGTCGGCATCGAAGAAGCCAAGCACAGAAACTACCACCCATCACTTTCATCATTTAATTCATGCAAATCACAGCTCAGACAATCCAGCCGTCACTTCGCATAGGAAATCAAAGTAAGCGCGTTTGCGGACGGTGTTGATGGCCCAGTTTATGGGGATGTTTTGGTAACCGTCTGCGTAGTCGCCGAATACTGATTTGCCGCCAGCGCCTTCGCCTGGATCGAAATATCCCCACGACGCGTATGAGGATATTGCGGAGGCGAAATTGCTGTCGGGTTTGTCAAAGTCAAAATGGTCGTCTTCGGTGAATAGTATCGGCTTGGGCGTATAGCTGGGCAAGGCTCGGGTTTGATCGACCATCTCGGCGATACGCGACGGTTCGGTCACGCCATTACCGTGCAACATTATGTAGTCAGAGATGCCGGCAACATCGTCGTCGGGAACTCGGCCGCCACCGTAGGATGTGCCTACTAGCAGGCGATGTCCGTCGATTTCCTGAGATTGTGCGCGCTCAATGAGCTCAGCTACGCGATGCGATTGCAGTATCTCGTGTTCGTAGCGAGGGATGTTGCACTCGTTGTTGATCTCTATCAGCACGTTGCCGTAGCCCGATTCCAGTATCCACCGCGTCGCATTGTCGACGCCGGCGCAGACTGCTGCTTCGTCGGTCAGACGTTCGTCTTGCCCGAAGTAGTAGTAGCCGAGGATGACGATCATTCCCAAGCGATCGCATGAGTCGAGGATTCGCTGCGTTCGTTCTTGGAATGCGGGTTTCAGTTCGCCGGACGATGTGAATGCTGAGTTGTGCCACGGTTGCGAAGCTGCACTTGGCAGGCCGGCCCAAATCTCATCGTCGGACGCTTGGATCGCCTTATACTCTGATGATGCCTTGAACGGGTCTTCGCGGTAGTATCCAGTCGGACTGCCGCCTTGCAGGTTCACGGTTACTGCCAACAGGCCATGTGCGCGATAAGTCGGCAGCTGTGCAATAAACTCGTTGGTGTTGCGGTCTGGGTCCCACTCTTTGGTGTCTGGATATGCCCAAAGATGTCGTGTGAGCGGGTTCTCATCGTCGAACACTGCATTGGTCATGCGGTTGTTCATGAGCAGGCCTTCGATTTTGGCACTGTGAAATTCACGATTGGGATAAGTCGGTTGGTTGTCGATTAGCCACGATTCGTTGTCTATGGAGATGTGTGTCATGTTCAGATTCGGTCTAGGGTATCGATGAAGGTTCGTACTTGGGCTGCGTTTTCACGAATCTCGGATTCATCCATGTAGCTTTCGTAGAAATTGGTATGGAGTTCACTCGCACATCTGAACTCTTCTCGGAGGTCGCTAACATCCATCTCATTGCGAAGTCGTCGGATGATTCGGTAAAACTCGCGGTGTGTGCCATGTTGCCATCCCCGACGTTCGGCGAGGGATTTCAACGCTTGCGCGCTGGCACCCCACAATTTCTCGGATGCTTGACGCAGGTCGCCCGCCTCTAGCTCGATCATCGCTTGGTCGTAGAGTGTTGACGCTGCGGTGCCGCATTCTTCAGCGGTGGTCATTGTTCTGACACATCGTGTATTGCTTACAATGTTCTCAAGCGGGTGATGAAGGATTGCACTTCGTAGGCAAGTTTTCGCACTTCAGACTCGTTCAGCCAGTCCTCGTAGAAATTGACGTGTAATGTATTGGCAGATTGGAATAACTCAGCCAACTCTTCTTCGCCATCTTCATCTCGCAGACGTTTAATCATCCTGTAGAACTCGCCATGCGACCCGTGAGACCAATCTCGACGTTCGGCGAGGGATTTCAAAGCTTGCGCGCTGGCTCCCCAGAGCTTTTCTGAGGCTTGACGCAGGTCGCCGGCCTCTAGCTCGACCATTGCTTGGTCATATAGGGTTGATGATGCGGTGCGGTACTGTTCAGAGGTGGTCATGGATGGTTTCCTTTGGTGTTGGCTCACATGCGCGACAATGTGTCGATGAAATCTCTGACGTCTTTGGCGCGCATACGCACATCAACTTCGTCCAGCCGATTTTCATAGAAATTGACGTGCAGGTGATTCGCAGTATCGAAGTTGCGATTCATCAGATCAGGATCCGCAACTTCGTCTCTGATTCTTCTCATGATCTTGTAGAACTCGCTATGAGAACCATGTCGCCATCCACGACGTTCGGCGAGGGATTTCAACGCCTGCGCGCTGGCACCCCATAATTTCTCGGATGCTTGAGGCAGGTCGCCTGACTCTAGCTCGACCATTGCTTGGTCGTAGAGTGTTGACGATGCGGTGCGGTACTGTTCAGAGGTAGTTATGGATGGTTTCCTTTGGTATTGGCTTAAAGCTGGGATATGCGGTTGATGAAGTATCGTACGCGTTCTGCTCGTATACGGATATCGTTTTCGTCCAACCAGTTTTCGTAGAAATTGATGTGTAGTTGAGTTGCACTGTCGAAATTGACGACCATCATCTCAGGGTCTTCGAATTCATCCCTGGCGCGTCGCATAATGCGATAAAATTCGCCGTGCGACCCGTGTCGCCAACCGCGTCGTTCGGCGAGCGATTTCAACGCCTGCGCGCTGGCACCCCACAATTTCTCGGATGCTTGACGCAGGTCGCCCGCTTCCAACTCGATCATCGCTTGGTCGTATAGCGTTGATGAGGCGGTGCGGTACTGTTCAGAGGTGGTCATGGATGGTTTCCTTTGGTGTTGGCTCACAGGCGCGACAGTGTGTCGATCAAGGCTTCAACCTTCTCGGTGCTTTTTCTGATCTCAGACTCATCCATGTAGTTCTCGTAGAAATTGCTATGAAGCTCAGTGGCATAGACGAACTGCTCTCTGAGGTCGTCGGTATCCATTTCATCTCGAAGTCGTCGGATGATTCGGTAAAACTCGCGGTGTGTGCCATGTTGCCATCCCCGACGTTCTGCTAGCGATTTCAGCGCTTGCGCGCTGGCTCCCCACAGTTTTTCTGATGCTTGACGCAGGTCGCCCGCTTCCAACTCGATCATCGCTTGGTCGTATAGCGACGATGATGCAGTTCGGTATTCTTCAGCAGTGGTCATATCCTGATTTTATCTTGAGGGCGATTCATAGCATGTTGTCTTAAACTTGAAGATTGCAGTAATCACCAAGGATCAGATCGGCAACATGCCTGCGAAATCACGTACCTTCGAACCCGTCCTACCCGAAGCCGAAGTCGACTTCGTCGAAACCGAGAAGCAATGGCTTGAGCGTTGGAACACGCCTAATGCCGACGGCATCACACTGATTGACCGCTACCTGACGCGCAACGACGACGCGGAGCAGAACTATTCCTTCATCGACGGTCCCATCACCGCGAACAATCCCATGGGTGTGCACCATGCTTGGGGGCGTACTTATAAAGACCTCTTCCTGCGATTCCGCAACATGCAGGGATATCGGCAACGCTTCCAAAACGGATACGACGGACAGGGATTGTGGATCGAAGTGGAAGTCGAGAAAGAGAAGGGCTTCAAGTCTAAGCACGAGATCGAGACTTACGGTGTCGGCAAGTTTGTCGATGAGTGCAAGGCGCGCGTCGATCACTTCTCAGACATCATCACGCGGCAGTCGAAACGTCTCGGCTACTTCATGAATTGGGAAGACTCTTATCACACTAAGTCTGATGAAAATAACTACACGATCTGGGCTTTTCTAAAGCGATGCCACGAACGAGGTTGGCTGTACAAAGGCAAGGATGTGATGCCGTGGTGTCCACGTTGCGGCACCGGCATGTCGCAACACGAGATCGCCACCGAAGGCTATGCCGAGATCGTGCATCCGGGATTCTTCATCCGTCTGCCGTTGATCGATCGTGACGGCGATTCACTGTTGGTATGGACAACTACGCCTTGGACGCTGACGGCGAACGTTGCGGCAGCTGTTAATCCAGATAACGAATACGTGCGTGTCCGAAACTCCGTAGACGAGCGAGAGCATATCCTGTGGCTAAGCGCGAACCGCCTGCACGTTCTCGATGGTAAACACGAAGTTTTGCAGCTAGCCAAAGGTTCGGAACTCGTCGGGTGGCGATACCGCGGTCCGTTCGATGACCTCGAAGCACAGTCGGAAGCTCGCGATCTGCATCGAGTGATCGATTGGGAAGATGTCGGGGACGAAGAGGGTACCGGGATCGTTCACATCGCTCCGGGTGCTGGTTCTGAAGACTTTCAACTTGGAATAGACAACGGATTGCCTATCATCGCGCCCTTGGATGAGAGCGGAGTATACGTCGATGGCTTCGGTCAGCTGACAGGTAAATCTGTAGATGAGGTCAATCCCATCATTTTCGACATCTTGCGAGAGAGCGGCGTCTACTACAAGCTCGAAGATTATGCGCACCGATATCCCATCTGCTGGCGATGCAACTCGGAGTTGGTATTCCGATTGGTAGACGAATGGTTCATCTCGATGGACGAGTTGCGGCATACCATGATGGATGCCACACGGACCATCAGATGGGTGCCGGCATTCGGCGAGGCGCGTGAGCTGGACTGGCTTCGCAATATGCAAGACTGGATGATATCCAAGAAGCGATACTACGGTCTAGCATTGCCGATCTACGAATGTAAAGCATGCCCAAACGTCGATGTGATCGGCTCACGCGATGAGTTGCGAGAACTAGCGGCCGATGGTTGGGAAGAGTATGACGGACATTCTCCGCATCGACCTTGGATCGATGCCATCAAAATTCGTTGTACCAAATGTGATGTATTGACCAGTCGTATATCGGACGTGGGTAACGCTTGGCTAGATGCCGGCATCGTCAGTTTCTCCACATTGCAATACAACAGCGACCGCGATTATTGGCGCGACTGGTTTCCAGCAGACTGGATATCAGAATCGTTCCCAGGTCAGTTCCGCAACTGGTTCTACTCGCTGATCTGCATGGCCGCCGCGCTTGAGGGGGGTGCTCCAACGCGCGCCGTTTTCTCATATGGCTTAATGCGCGACGAACACGGCGAGGAAATGCATAAATCGAAGGGCAATGCCATCCCATTCGAGGAAGCGGCCGACAAGATGGGCGCCGATGTGATGAGATGGATCTTCGCGCGACATATCCCGCAAAACAATCTCAACTTCGGATACAGCGTTGGTGACGCGGCTCGTAGAAGGTTCGTGTTACCGCTGTGGAACATCTACTACTTCTTCACCACCTACGCGCGATTGGACGGATGGACTCCAGACCAAGCCGATCATTCGAACCGTAGCGGACATCTCGGCGAGCTTGATCGCTGGGCGATTTCAGAACTCAATTCTCTCATCCGCACTGTCACCGACGACCTCGAGAATTGGCGTATCGAACGCGCATCCGAAGCCATCGAGACGTATGTTGAAAGGCTTTCCAACTGGTACGTCAGACGCTCCCGCCGTCGCTTCTGGAAGTCGGAAGACGACAACGATAAGCAGGATGCGTACAACACTCTCTACATCTGTCTTACGACGTTGAGTCGTCTCATCGCACCGATCATGCCTTTTATTTCTGAGGAGATCTACACCAACTTGGTCGGGAACCGATCGGACGATGTGCCGGATTCGGTTCACCTTGCCGATTGGCCTACAGCCGATGAGTATCTCATCGACGAATCGCTGGCGGCACGCACTACCTTGGCGATGCGCCTCGCCTCTCTCGGTAGGTCTGCTAGGTCAGCTGCCGGCATCAAGGTGCGCCAACCATTAGGCGCGTTAATAGTTGAGCTCAGTTCGCCTCAGGAACGTGAAGCACTTGACATGATCTCCGATCAGCTCAAGGATGAGCTAAACATTCGAGAAGTTCGAGACACTTCGGCATCCGACGACAGCCTGATGGCTTATCAGCTACGCCCAAATCTGCCGATTCTAGGTCCGAAATATGGTCGTCAAGTGAACGATATCCGCAGTCTGCTGGCTGATGCCGATGCTGCAGCTGTAGCGGCATCGGTACGAACTGGCGAAAACGTCGCCCTCGGAGATTTCGAACTCAGACCCGACGAGATATTAGTCGACAACATAGCGGCAACAGGTTACGCCGTCGAATCGGATGGGCAGTACACAGTTGGCATTTCGACTGAGATCACGCCAGAGTTGCGCTCTGAGGGATATGCTCGCGACATCGCGCACATCGTGCAGAATATGCGCAAGAATGCGGGCTTAGAGATATCGGATCGGATCCAACTCAGCATTAAAGCGCCGGCAGAAAGCGATGTCGCATCGGCGATCGCTTCTCACGCCAATTACCTCGCCAATGAAACGCTAGCATTAAGCATCAGCAGCGAGCTTGACCAGGATGCACTACGCGATCAGCACCACCTAGACGGTGTAGAAGTGGAGATAGGGTTGGCTAAGGCGTGATGGCGGTATGACCCGAGCAAACGCGTCGTCTCAACTTCCCGGAACACGCCGCGCCAATCTGATCAAAGCAACCAGAATTGGATATTTCAAGCAAGAACGGTAATTTGGTCTTATCTGCGACGGACCTTGCCAACCATTTTGCTTGTAAGCATCTGACGAACCTCGATTTGGCACGCGCCCGTGGCAAGATCGCAGATCCGAAACGAATTTTGCGCGATCAGGAACAGATTGAGGCGATCATAGAGCGCGGCGCGCGGCACGAAGAGGCTTTTATCGAATCTCTTAAGACTTCATGCACCGACCCTTCGGTTGAATTGGTCAATCTATTACATGGATCGAGTGATGACACGGTGGATGCTATGCGGAAAGGCGTGGACATCATTGTGCAAGGAACGCTCGAATCTGATAATTGGATTGGACGTGCCGACATATTGCGACGGAGGAATGTTGCCAGCAGATTAGGCAGTTGGTCTTACGAAGTCACAGATACGAAATTGGCGAGGGACACTCGGGCGGGAACGATACTGCAGATCTGCCTATATTCGGATATCGTCAGCGAAATCCAAGGTACCGTACCTGAGTTCATGTATGTGGTGACACCTGGACGATATGAATCTGAACTGTTCATCGAGGAGCGTTACCGGGTTCACGAATTTTCGGCCTACTACCGATTGATGCGCAAGCATCTGCAGGCGTCAATCGACGATTCATTGGATGTAGACGAAGGTATATCGAGTTACCCAGAACCAGTTTCGCACTGTGATATTTGCAGCTGGCAAATGGAATGCGAGGCCCGATGGCGTCAGGATGACCACCTTTCATTCGTTGCTGGGATGACGACGCTGCAGCGTCGAGAGGCCGAAAGATGGGATACCTGGACCCTGGAACGGTACGCCGAGGAACCTGTACCGCTTCAAAGGAATCCTAGAAGGGGCGCAAGAGAGTCGTACGAACGCACCATCAACCAGGCCCGAGTACAACTTGATGGCCGGATAAGGGATGAGCCGACCTACGAAATGTTGGGCGTTGAGCCGGAGCGCGGTTTGTCTCTGCTTCCAATGCCCTCTGAAGGTGACATGTTTTGTGATCTTGAAGGTGACCCCTTCGTTGGGTTTAGGGGACTTGAGTATCTATTTGGATGGGCCAGTTTCGAAGACGATTGGCGACCTCGATACAACTCAAGATGGGTTTTCGGTGAAGAGCATCACTCCGACAATCTGTATGCCGAGGAGAAGACCGCATTTGAGGCGCTGATCGATGCGATTTTGGGTCGATGGGAATACTATCCCGATATGCACGTCTACCATTTCGGCGCTTACGAGCCCAGTGCTCTAAAACGAATCATGGGTCGATATGGCGTTCGAGAGACGCAAATTGACGAAATGTTGCGCGCGAACCTGTTTATAGACCTGTATACCGTAGTTCGGCAGAGCCTGCGCGCGAGTGTCGAACGATATTCGATCAAGGATTTGGAGCCGTTCTTCGGTTATCAGAGAGATATTGACCTTCGAGTCGCCAACCGAAATCGTCATCGGTTGGAACTTTTGCTTGAGACCAATCGTGTTGACGAAGTTCCTGACGAGATGCGACGGATTGTTGGCGATTACAACCGCGACGATTGTCTGTCGTTGATTCGTCTGCGCGATTGGTTGGAGCAACTGAGGTCCGATGCGATCAAAGTTGGTGCGGAAATCGAGCGGCCGGTGGTGAGCGAACCCGTTGAATACATCCCAGACGAGATCGATCACATGATGTGCAGGCTCACTGAAGATGTGCCATTGGATGCCTCAAAGCGAACTGAGGAACAACACGGTCGTTGGTTGATAGCTCATATGCTGCGATGGCACAAGCGCGAGGAAAACGTGCAGTGGTGGGAACATTTCCGATTGGCTGAATTGAATCAGGAGGAACTGTTGGATGAGCGTTCCGGAATATCAGGATTGGAGTTCGCAGGTCGGCAAGACCACTGGGGCGGAGTACATCGGTATCGGTATCCCAACCAAAATATTGGGTTAAGACCGGGTGATGGTCTGTATCAGGTTGGGGATTCAGACCGGCAATTCGGCGAGATCGTCGATATCAATTACGGACAACGAACCGTGGATATCAAAAAAAGGTCCAATTTTGCCGATGTCCACCCAACAGCCGCATTCCTTGGAGCCGATGTTTACCAAACGCCATATCAGCAATCGAACCTACACAAACTAGGGGAGTATGTTGGAAGAAACGGCGTAGACGCGCCAGGAAAGTACCGAGGAACTCGCGATCTGCTATTGGCGCGCCGTCCCCGTCTATTGCGCAATCGGAGTACCGAAAAGGTGCTGCAGCTGGCTGGTGAAAGCTCGCTCAATGCTGCACGTAGGCTTGTATTGGAACTGGATGGTGGTGTGTTAGCTGTACAAGGCCCGCCCGGCACGGGCAAGACCTATACGGGGGCACGTTTGATCTGTGACCTCGTCCGCGCCGGCAAAAAGGTGGGCGTGACCGCCAACAGCCATAAAGTGATCCGCAATCTGCTGGATATGGCCGCTGAAGCTGCGATTGATGAAGATGTTGATGTCAAGATTTTGCAGAAGGTGAGTAGCTCTACGGGTTTGAATCAGAGCAAAGGTATACGATTCATTAGCGACAATCGGACGGTTTTCAACGCATTGAACCGAGGGTGCGCCAACGTGGCTGCGGGTACGGTTTGGATGTGGTCACGTCCAGAATTTGCCGAATCGGTAGATGTGTTGATCGTAGACGAAGCTGGTCAGATGTCGCTCGCCAACGCGTTGGCAGCATCAGTGGCTGCCCAGAATCTGGTTCTTCTCGGCGACCATCAACAGCTTCAACAACCTCAGCAAGCGGTGCATCCTGACGGCACTGAGGTATCTGCTTTAGAGCACCTCTTGTTAGGCCGTGAAACCATTGCTGAAGACCGTGGGATATTCATCCCCGAAACCAGAAGATTGCATCCAGCAATCTGCGAGTTCACTTCTGAGTTGTTTTACGAAGGACGATTGCATTCGCTTTCGGGTCTTGAAAATCAGGTGTTGAAAGGTTCGGGGCCAATTCAAGGCGCTGGTTTGTGGTTTGCGCTGGTTGAACATGATGGCAATCAAAGTGCTTCGATCGAAGAGGCTGATCGCGTCGCGGAGATATACCGACAGTTGCTTGCTGACGGTAACACATGGAGCGATCAAAGTGGTGTCGAGATGCCATTGACCGAAGATGACATCTTGATTGTGGTGCCTTACAACGCACATCTGGCTGAGATTGAGCGTAGATTGCCGGGTTCTCGCGTAGGTACCGTAGACAAGTTTCAAGGTCAAGAGGCCCCGATTGTGATCTATTCGATGGCATCTTCGTCTGCTGAAGACGCACCTCGGGGCATGGGGTTCCTGTACGACCTCAATCGCCTAAACGTAGCAACGTCCAGAGCCCGATGTGCCTGCATTCTCGTAGCGAGTCCAAAGCTGTTCGAACCCGAATGTAGAACGCCGGCAGAGATGAAATTAGCCAACGCCCTATGCCGTTACCTAGAAATGGCGCGGGTGTTGTGACTGGGAAAATTCTGAATAAGTACGTCATTCCCGCGCGATTTTTGAACTAGAACGGGAAAGCCCTCCCCCCCCCCACCTTCCCTCTGCTTCCCGCCTGCGCGTGAATAAGATGATCGGGGCGATGATGGCTTGTTCAGGGGTATCAATCCTCAAAAACTAGGGACCGAAAACGCAGAGATCAACGGCGACGTTGGTTCGATATTGGCGGATCCGGAATCCCTAACCTTTTGTAGGCAGCGGGCAGCCAAGTATTTGAAAACCAGCCGCAAAGCCGATCGACATAAATTCTCTTTGATGCGTCGTTGAGTTCACTTCGTTGGGTTTCGCTCAATTCGTTGTTGAGAGGATGTCGATTCACGGTTTCTATTGTGCGACGCAACCGTGAAGGAGTACAGCGTTTGACTACGGAATTTACCAACGCATCAAACCAGATTTGTTATTCAGTAAGAGAACCCGAATCATCCTGCCGAGGACTAGGGTATCTTCTAGGGATATCCAACTCTCTGTACGCCCGCGGAAGTCAACTGTAATAGTACCAGTCGCAGAAATAACCGACATCCCGTTCAAGGAACGCGTTATCCATTCTGTTTTTAGGTTCTCACTCAAGGCATCGTAAGTTGAATAGCCTCTTATATCTCCGATCAATTTATACACTCTAGAGCTACTTCCGGCAAATCGGCGTGTCACGGCATCAGAGCACGTTTCGACAGTTTCGTCCGCCATTGTGTAAAACAAATCTCGTTCTGGGGTCAATTGTCTATACACTATTGGCGTGGGATCAATCGTGATAGAAGAATATCGAAGGGGATGTTGTGATCAGCGCGATCCATCAATAGCAATAAACACGTATATAATGATACCGAGTAAGATTAGGTTTGCCCAGATCTTTGCAGTCATCACTGATGGACCAAGAAGTTACGCGAAGGTTTTCGTCAAAGCTGTTGAAGTATCGCTGTCAAGACTAACGAAAATAGTTCCTAAGTCTTCAGCCGATGGTTTGCTCAGTGCTCCGAATCTTTGTCTGATGAGCTTTGCAGCTTCAAATGGCGAAACATGGAGAAGCTTGACAAGTTTCAAAGCTTCTTGGTATTTGGGATGCGAGTTGTGTACGTGTGCCCGATACTCAGGTGCTAGAGACAGGGAAAAATATACTGCGACACCCTCTTCAAGATAATTAGTGTTCCCAACGGTCGGATTCAGCAGATGGATTGTTTCGTGGGCCATCTCGAATAACGCGGTGTGCCAATTGTATTCTGAGGCCCGACTGAGTTCGGTGAAGGCACCTCGCAGGTCGGCTGTATTCCTTAACCTCGGTCCGTCATCCGTGAACTGTGGTTGGCATATCGTCTTGGTCACGTCACGCGGACCGAGCAGATCCTCGGCTTTTGAGAGTAACTTCATCTGCAAATCCCAAAGCGCGACGGGATCATCTTTCGGATTGGTGTCTGTGAACAACATATCTCGAATCTCTACGGCGAGCGAACCCTATATTAATTCGCTCTAGTCATCGGTTCCGAACGTGGTGAAATCATCTGATCCGTCGCGCTGGATG
Source organism: Dehalococcoidia bacterium (assembly GCA_965242765.1). Classification (GTDB taxonomy): domain Bacteria; phylum Chloroflexota; class Dehalococcoidia; order Lucifugimonadales; family Lucifugimonadaceae; genus Bin127. Next base: position 1,666,204 of record CBDESY010000004.1, read on the forward strand.
GCATAGCGTATTCGAAGCTCGTCGCTATCATCTCCTCGGCTGTCGTCTTTGATACTCACGATCTGGATGGCGGCATAAAATCCGTTTGTGTTCCTTAGGATGACGATTTGTCCAAGCTCGGGTTTTCGAACGCGTGATGTGAAGTTGAAGTCAGCGGCGGCCGACACTTGACCAATCGAAGTGACGGCGGGTTTGCATAAAGCGATCCCGTTTATAGACGATGGGTCATTGTAACAGTGAATGTTGCTGTTGCTGGACTTAGACCACTTCGTTTCGAATACGAGTCGTCCCCTACCGATGATGTAACGTCCATTGTAGTTGCTGTAGTCGAAAGTCAGTTCACCTTGCAGTGCGGTTGATGTTGGCGGCGGCACATCAGAGGCTTTCCCTTGGAACGGTGTGATGCCGAGTTTTTCAGCGATCATCGAAGCCAATTCAGCATGAGAGTGTCGTATTGCCTCAAGGTATCCCAAGGTGCCGGGTAAACCCGGCACCTCGGTATCGTCAAACCGAACGGGTAAGATGAATTCATTTTTTGAACTTACGTACCCACTGAGGATTGATCTACGCTCAAACCTCGGCCAATCCTTTGCCACATAGTCTTTCGATATGAACATGACAACCATGCCTGCATCTGCTTCGAAAATGCGATTGAATTCTTCTGCCAGATCCATCCCCCATAGGCGAACTTCTTCAAACCCGTCATAGAACACGGCTATTCCACGTGCTTGCAACATCCGAGCTACTTCGTCAACGTATTTTCGCTGTTCGCCAGCGAATGATAGGGCTACTTCGTATTGTGTCATACCCTTCTAATCTATACCGTACGGACGCTCAATCCCCAAGCCTTAACCTTTGGGCTGCTCCACTCGAACGGTGATGATGTCCGTGGCGTGAAATTGCTGGTGTCTTACTGAGGATGCGTAGTTGCGAAGCAGTTGGAGCGAGAGCTCATCTTCAACTACCTGCTCTTCGTCATAATCTTGTAGTTGACGAGCGCGATCTTCGATATTATCCCCACCAGCGCCGCTGATGAACTCCAACTCCGCTACGTCGCCTTCGCTTGATGCCACCAGTACCAAGTTGCGCGTCTCCGTCGTTGCTTCGGTCTCTTCAAGGGTCAACTTCAAATCGAGAGGCGATAACGTCAGCAAGGTCTCTTCGGCGACTGCGCTCAACTTGTCGCGCATCGCTAGATTCCATCCTCTACTGTCCGCGAACCTTGCTATGAACTCATTCAACTGTGGCAGAACATCGATATCGAGTTTCGAGCGGAACCGCATTCGTCGCGGGTTCGTCAACTCCAAATAGACGATCATGGCGATGGCTGCAAAGCCGCCAGTTGTGATGCCACTCTTCATCAAGCCGTTCAATATGGGATTCAGGTCTGGCACATCAAATAGACGGAACTGGAATGCCGCGCCGATCCAAAAGCATATTCCAGCTATAACCAGCCTCTGCGGGTTGGTTTCGGATTGAATGACGGTTCTTGCACCGTCGACAAAGAGCGTTCCAGTCACGAGAATCAGATATCCAGTCATCACCGGACCAGGAATTGTGCTTAGGAGCCCAGATGCTTTAGGAACGAAGGCGAGAAAAACGAAGATGATTCCGATGGCGTATCCGATGTGGCGTGATGCGACACCTGTGGTTTGCATGAACGCGGCGCCGGCCGGATTTATCGCGTTGGGAACTGTGCCGGCAATGCCGGCCAGCAAGTTCGATACGCCAGAACCGCTGATAGCACCTTGGACTCCGCGGAAATCGATTGAACGATCACCTCGATATGAGGCATTCTGCGCGGTGATCGAAGCACCATTGGTCTGGATAGCGATGATGATGCCAAGAAACACATATGACGGTAGCAATGTCCAGAATGGGATGCCGAATTCAACATCAAGTCCTGGCCACTCTTGCGGAAGTCCGATCCAGGGTGCTTCGACGATGCGATTGACATCATAGACGCCTAGTATTGCGGCAGCTATGCATCCCCCCACAATTCCGATCGGCGGCCCCCATAGCCTGAGCATCGACGAACCGCGCAAAGCCAACGCAGCCACAATCACCAAAGTTACCAATGCCGTTACCGTCCCCCCGACCGGATTTTCCGCGGTGGTGTTGTCCAACAGCCTGAATATTACCGAAGCCAGGGTGATCGACAAGATCATCATTACAGTGCCGCTGACCATAGGTGTGACTATTCGTCGGAACGCGAAAAGCCATCTGGAAACGATCAGCTGGACAATCGCCGAGACGATGACTAGGACTGTCATCGTGCCAGGCCCGCCATCGATGACTGCGGTGATGCAGAAAGGGATCGCGAACGCAGCGGTGAACATCGGCAGGAAGATGCCGGCGCCAACAGGTCCTATACGCCGAGTTTGGATGAGCGTTGAAATCCCGACTACGACGAGGGATGCGAAGACCATCCAGTTGAGATAGCCATCGCCGCGATCGGCGGCCTGTGCCACGACTACCGGAGTCACCAGCAACGTCGCCGAAGCGATGAGGCTGAACTGCCATCCAAGCCCGATGGTTTGGAGAAACGGAGGCCGGTCTTGGGCCTCGAATCGTGGGATTTGCGCTGCCGCCGCCGTGTCGATATCTCCTAACAAAAGACGGGTAGTGAAACGATATGGATGTTATATCAAAGGTGCGCTACGCATACTTCACGCCGCGAGGTTCGCGATATCCTCAAAGACACCGTGTTGCTCGTTTCATCTTATCAAGTCAAGTACGCGCCGTTTACTGGCGATGGGTGATTCGACGACACTATGCCGATGAATCTGATTCCAAATGCCGCGTTCGTTGGTATAATCCAACCCAACTACGTTATCGATACGAAATTCGGTGGGAATACGATGAGCACTAATGAATTGCAACTGATGGCTCACCTGATGCGTCGGGCCAGCTTCGGCGCTTCCAAAGATGAAATCGAGAAGCTTGTAGAGCAGGGCTACGATCGGACAGTTGACAAACTGCTAGATGTCGACAACCCGACTTCGATGGACATCGACCTCATCCGTCGGTACCACCCCGACCATATGGGGATGATGGGCAACAACATCGGGTCGCACTGGATGTATCGGATGATCTCAACCGATGCGCCTTTGCGCGAGAAGGTGGCACTGTTCTGGCACGGCATCTTCGCTACAGGCTACGCCAAACTCGCCAACGGCAAGGTGCTCCACGATCAGATCAGGATGTTTGCAAGAGTAGGCATGGGCAAATTCGACAATATCCTTCTCGAACTGTCGAAAGACCCGGCGATGATTGTGTGGCTCGACAACTGCGAAAACCACTTCAACGCAATCAACGAAAACTACGGGCGTGAGTTGCTTGAACTCTTCTCCATGGGTGTCGGGCACTACTCGGAAGAAGACATCAAAGAAGCTGCCCGCGCGTTCACCGGTTGGACGATCGGCAACACGGAGTACATGACACTCAAATCGATGCGCGACTCGATCTGGCCGTACGGACGGTTATCGTTCCACTTCGAGTACAAACCGGAAGACCACGACAACGGCGAGAAGGAGTTTCTGGGGCGAAGGGGCAACTTTAACGGCGAAGACATCATTGACATAATCTGCGAACAAGAGGCTACTGCGCGATTCATCGCGCGTCACATGTACAGCTTCTTTGTGGCTGACGAACCACCAGTGCCGGAATGGCCCTACAAACCGCCGCGCGACCCTGAGGCTATTGAAACCCTCGCCCAAACCTATTTCGAGAGCGGATACGACATCAAAGAGATGCTGCGAACGCTTTTCACCTCAGACTTCTTCAAATCAGAAGAGGTCCGGTACCAACGCGTGAAAAGCCCGGCCGAACTGATGGTTGGCGTACTCAAATTGACGGGCGAATTCCCGCGGCCACGAGAAGAGATGATACCTACTCACATGCAGTCGGTATTCATGGGGCAACATCTGATGAATCCGCCTTCGGTGGAAGGTTGGCACTGGGGCACGGAGTGGATAGATTCTGGCGCGTTGGTTGAGCGTGTCAACTTCGCTTCAGAACGTCTCGGAAACCTCAAAAGTCCTGGTGTCCAAGCCATTGTGGACAAGTTGGTCTCGGAAGACAATGGTCATACAGCTGCTGCTGACCTCGTCGATGGCGCGTTGGAGCAGCTCGCGATTTCCAATGTGACGGAAGTTACGCGTGAATCGCTGATCGAGTTTGTAAAACGCAACGATGAAATAGCCGAGACGGATGAGCCGAACGCGCGCCAAAGAGCGGCCAATGCTCTCAAACTGATCGCAGCGGCACCAGAGTTCCAAAGGGCATGAAACTGCCATCCTTAAGATAGATGAACCCTAAATCAAGCCAACTGTGTGGTGACCAATACATGACTCTCGCCGAAATCCAATCCAAAACCGAAAGGCTTTCTTACAACCGCACTATTGGCGTCACGGCGATGTTTGGTCGTGGCTTCTACTATCCAGTTGATATCATCGGCGGGGCAGACGACCGTCTCTATGTGCTCAATCGCTCTTCAGATGGCGACAAACGCGGAGTACGCATAACGGCGATGAATCTCGATGAGGATTATTTCGGCATCTTCGGGTCTTGGGGCACTGAAGACGGACAGTTTACGTGGCCGAACTCAATCGCCATGGACAGCCAACAGCGGTTGTTTATCAGCGACGATTATCTGAACCGAATAACAGTGATGACAACTGACGGCGATTTCATCACGAAATGGGGCGAGCCTGGGAGTGGACTAGGGGAGTTAGACGGCCCCAACGGCATCGCGTTCAAAGGGGATAACGAATTGCTGATGGTTGATCATCGCAACAACCGCATCCAAAGTTTTACCTCTGGCGGCGAATTTTCGGGCGCGTTTGGAGAAGCCGGTTATGGCGAAGGGCAATTCAACATGCCGTGGGGAGTTTCGATCTGCGACGATGGAAACATCTTGGTGGCAGATTGGGGCAACGACCGTATCCAGAAATTCTCGCCAGACGGAGATTTTATCGCCTCATACGGAAAGTCTGGTGAAGGCGATGGTGAGTTTCATCGTCCGGCAAGCGCGTGCCAAGATGCTGAAGGATACATCTACGTGGCCGATTGGGGCAATCACCGGATACAAGTGCTGGATCCGGAAGGCGAGTTCGTTCAATCTAACCGCGGGCAGGCCACAGTATCGAAATGGGCCAAAGATTTTCTAGATACGAATGTCGAAGAGGCGAGCGCAAGGGCGAAATCGAATCTCGATCTCGATCCGGAGCTGTTTGAACGCGACGCTCATGAAGAGTCTTCTCATATCGAGAGTTATTTCTGGGGACCGTCGTCGATCAAGATAATCGGAGACTATCTCTATGTTGTGGATACCGTACGGCATCGAGTGCAGGTGTTCGATATAGCATCTGCTGAATAAGAGAAGACGCAACACTTGAACCCATCCAAAGAGCGACGTTGCACCGCTCAACAGGAGGAAATGCAATGAAATCCCAACGCGATCCAGCCTTGGTAGTCATCCAATTATCAGGCGGAAATGATGCCATGAACACCGTGGTGCCATACACCAACGGCATCTACCAAGACTCCAGAACTGCTATACGACTTGATGAGCACGAGGTGATCGACCTCGATGGCAAGCTAGGACTGCACCCGAGCATGGGCTCAATCAAGGGCATATGGGACGATGGAAACGTGGCGATCGTCAACGGAATCGGATATCCCAAACCCAACCGATCTCACTTTCGATCGATGGACATCTGGCACACTGCAGAGTCGGTAGACGTGGCGCCGGACGGGTGGTTGGGACGAACGATTAGGGAGATCGATCCTGGGCACAGTAATGTCGTTGCCGGCGTCAACTTCGGACGTGGGTTGCCCCGTGCACTTCATTGCAAAGGCGTGCCAGTGGCATCGGTAGGAAACTTGGCCACTTACGGTCTGATGCCGGACATCGAAGATGTGCCGACGCGCGATTTAGCTCTTGAAGTCTTTACCCGTATGTATGGACCGCGTGAAGGTCGGGATGCGATTCTGGAAGCCATCGGCGATACTGGCATGAGTGCCTATTTGGGCGCTGATATTTTGCGTGCCGCTCCGGAGCAGTACCGCTCTTCGATCGAATACGCCGACAATCAGATAGCGCAGTCCATGAAGGATATTGCTCAGGTGATGTTTGCCGATGTTGGCACGCGTATCTTCTACACGCAACACGGGAGTTACGACACACACTCAGGCGAACTGCTCAACCACGCCAATCTGTGGAGCGAACTTTCCAATGCTGTTGGCGACTTTTTCGCCGATCTTGAAGAGCATGGGCGCGGAGATGATGCAATTGTGATGGTCTTCAGCGAATTTGGGCGACGCATCGACGACAACGGATCGGGCACCGATCACGGCTCTGGTGGTGTCGCATTCGTGATGGGCTCATCGGTAAACGGCGGCCTCTACGGCGAATACCCGTCCCTGGAACCTCGAGACCAAGTCGAAGGCGACATGGCTTACAACAACGATTTCCGCGGGTTGTATGCAACCTTGTTGGATGGTTGGATGGGCATCGACCCTAACCCGATCCTAGGTGGGAACTACGAACAGTTTGACATGATCGCGCGATGAGCATGCTGATTGGCACGCGTCGCAATTGTTGGATGATGTGTCGGGGGCTATGGTCACCAAAGCCTTCGGACACTGTACTGATCGAACATTAACTCGTTTGAAACGATCACCAAGTCGCTGACTAAGGCTTGAGCGGTGAGCATTCTGTCAAAAGGATCGCGATTTAGTCTGGGCAAGAAACCTGCAACTACGGAATGTTCTACCGTGATTGGGAGTTCTTTGAACCCTTGACTTGCCGCTCTTTGCCGAAGATCGATCGCTAAACCTTCAACACTTGGCATCTTTCTATTCTAAATTTGGTAGCAATCTCCCAAGCGGTTGCGGCGCTTATTTACTATCGCGCTCCGAGCGTCACCTGTAAGGCGTCGATTTCCGGCAAACCACCATACTAAAGCATGAGCATCAAGAAGCAATCGCACTGACTAGTCGCCTTCCCAAGCTGCCAACTCCTCTTCAGGAAAAGGATCGAAGAAACTATCGTCCAAATGGATGATGCCCTTCATCGAGCCGAAAACAGGTTTCGTCTGGTGAGTGAAATTGATCAGTTTCGCTACCGGCTTGCCGTTACGCGCGATCACAACGTCTTCACCTGCTTCCACCCGTGACAACAGTCGTGAAAGGTGAGTTTTCGCTTCGGTTATGCTTACTGTTACCATTGTCGAATCCCTCAACGCCGAGAACTTTTGCAATGCAATCCTCGTTCCTTCGAAACTGTGCGATGAACGAAGACCATCCAAACATGTCTTTATTATGCGCAGAGGCGTTTTGAAACCTATGACCGCCGTACGTTAAGCCTTGATCGAGATATCTTCGACACTAACAAACATTCCTTGATATGCCTGGCAGCCATAGTCCGCAACGCCCTCGTATTTTCTACGGGTGGGTCATCGTCGGAGTGATGGCGGCTTCGGGCGCGATCAGCATGGCGATGGGATCGCTGAACTTTGGACTGTTCATCAAGCCGATGGGCGATGATCTGGGCATCGGACGCGCCACATTCGGTTGGGCTCAAACCGCACGACAAGGCGCTAGTTCAGCCACTAGTCCGTTGATTGGATGGCTGATCGACCGTTACGGATCCCGAGTTATGTTGCCTGTGGCGGCGTTGGCTACAGGCGGTGCGATGATCGGGCTGGCATACATCACCTCATCTTGGCACTTGGTGGTTTTATTCGTAGTGATGGGATTGGTAGGAATGAGTGGCCCAGGCGCGTTAGTCACGACCGTGCCGGTGTTGAAATGGTTTGTCAGGAACCGAGGCAAAGCCGTAGCGTTCGTCGGATTAGGCATTCCAATCGGTGCGTTGCTGTTCATACCTTTGACGCAGGTGTTGATCAACGAGATCGGTTGGCGTGGTGCGTGGATTGTGTTAGCTATCATCGGTATCTGCACCATAGTGCCGTTAGCCGCGATATTTGTGCGTCGTCAACCTGAGGATGTCGGCTTAGTTCCCGACGGCGATGCGATCCTGGATGACGATGGCGACGATCAATCGGCATCACCGCGTCTTATTGATGAAGTGTCCTGGACGGTGCGAGAAGCGGTTCGTTCGACAACGCTTTGGCGTCTGGTGATTGTGTTTTCGATGGTGCAGTTGGCGACGGGAACTGTGGCTTTGCATCGGATTGCGGCGTTCATGGATCGCGGCATGGACCCCACGTTGATTTCATTCGCCACGGCATTCGACGCGGTTGCTGCCGGAGGTTCTACGTTCCTGTTCGGAATGTTGGTCAGGTGGGTGCCGGCGCGGTTTCTGGGCGCTGTGGGATTTTCGATGTTGGCAGGTGCGAGTGTACTGACGATCTATGCCACGAATCTTCCGATCATGTTCGTATCGATGGCCGTATTCGGTATCGGTATAGGCGGGATGATGTTCCTCAACAACTACATTTGGGCTGACTATTTTGGGCGTGGCTACGTAGGCGGGATACGCGGGTTGGCGAATCCCATCAACTTGGTGATTGGCGGCATCGGCGCGCCCGCGGCAGGTTACGTGAGGGACATCACGGGTTCTTATGATCCAGCATGGTGGGTTGGAGTCGGCTTGATGAGCGGTGCGGCATTGCTGATGGTGTTGACGCGGGCTCCGAAGAAGCCTGAATAAGCTTCGAGCATTGAGTGTCAAAGTCGATCGATTTTCCGACACTGTTAGCCTCTAGAAAGGTGACATGATGATACGGTTTAGTCATCTTGAACACGGTTCAATCAAAGGAAGTTGTTGATGGAATACCGAAACATATCAGAAGATACAGCTGAAGAAGAGATGATAGCGTTGGAGATCGCGTCTGCGGGTCAAAGATTAGGAGCATGGGTGGTGGATTTTGCGATTTGGGTGACCAGTATAGTGATAGCAGTGATTTCCGTTCTTTTTTTGGAGGAATTTGTTCAATGGCGGCCTTCTATCGAGTTAACTGTACAGTTGATTTGGGTTGGTTATCCTGTCGTAACTTTGGCGTTGATCGCCATCCGCGGTCAATCATTGGGCAAGATGGCAGTAGGCATCAAGATCGTCAAAACGGACGGTACCCCGGTGGGTTTAGGCACTGCATTTTTGAGAGAAATACTCGGCAAATTAGTGTCTGCAATCGTGATCTACATCGGCTTCATATGGCTCCTGTTCGACGACAAGCGTCAGGGCTGGCACGACAAGATCGCGAGTACCTACGTTGTGAAGCTGTGAAATCCAACCACGTTCGAGTAAGTTGTCTCAGGCATCAGTGTTAAAATTGAAGTTAAACGATGCGTTAGATGAGAAATCTTGATGTTGGGGATGCACCAACAATTGAGCGAGAAGAGCGAGAAAGCAGTTGAGTGCTACTTTTCGAAAATCAGGCCTCAACTTGCCGATGAGGACATGGGCCGGTACATCGTCATTGATGCAGAAACCAAGGAGTGGGAGATCGGTGATACGGATGATGTTCAGTTCACACTTTGGGATCGTACGCACTCTTCAAATCTGGTGCTAATTCGACATCCATACATCAGCACCGGAAGACTCGGCCAGCGTTTGTCCCAATCATTCTAGTGAAGATTGGGCTAGTCCGAGTGATCGACGGCAGATTGTTTCCTGCTGTTGAAATCGATCTTCATCATCCGCGGTCAAGCATCAGATCATTCGAGGCTCTACTTGATACTGGCTTCGACGGCTCAGTTTCTATGCTCGCGAACATTGTGAATGACCTACAGATGCCGCGGATGGCGGCAACATAGAGATAGATTTAGACTATGTCTGACGCGCATGTCTAGATCCCAATCCCCCGCCGCGTAGCCACCGTTTCAAGGTCTTTGTCGCCGCGACCACTCAGCAGCAAAAGAATCACCGTGGAGGGGTCCAAATCAGGTGCCCATTCTTTGATATGTGCAATGGCGTGGGATGGCTCTAGAGCCGGTATGATGCCTTCTGTCAGGCACAGCAGGTCAAACCCGTCGAGTGCAGCTTCGTCATCAACTGCTACGTATTTAGCGCGCTCGATGTCGTGGAAATATGAGTGTTCTGGACCTACCCCTGGGTAGTCCAGCCCGGCCGATACTGAATGAGCTTCGGTCACTTGTCCCCACTCGTCTTGCAACAAGTAGGACATCGAGCCGTGCAACACGCCTGGACGGCCTTTGGTGATCGTCGCCGAGTGTCGGTCGGTTTCGACGCCGTCTCCACCAGCTTCGACACCGATGAGGCCAACGCTCTCGTCGTCGACAAAGCCGCTAAAGAGCCCAATCGCGTTCGAGCCGCCGCCGACGCATGCGACTGCGTAATCGGGAAGTCGACCGATTTGAGTCAAGCATTGAGCGCGAGCTTCTTTGCCGATGACGTTTTGGAAATCACGCACCAGCATCGGATAGGGATGCGGCCCGACGGCACTGCCGATGAGATAGTGAGTTGTCTGAACATTGGTAACCCAATCTCGGATGGCTTCGTTGATGGCGTCTTTGAGGGTTCGGCTGCCAGACAATACCGGCTCCACTTCAGCTCCGAGCAACTTCATGCGATAAACGTTGGGCGCTTGCCGATGGATGTCTTCCTCACCCATGTAGACGACGCACTCGAGACCCATCATCGAACAGGCGGTAGCGGTGGCGACGCCATGCTGTCCGGCGCCGGTCTCTGCAATGATGCGTGACTTGCCGAGACGCTTGGCGAGAAGGATCTGCCCCATGGCATTGTTTATCTTGTGGGCGCCGGTGTGAGCGAGATCTTCACGTTTGAGCCAGATCTGCGCACCGCCAAGATGCGCGCTAAGGTTGCGCGCATGGTACAGCGGAGTAGGACGTCCGACGTAATCTTTCAAAAGATTCGAGAGTTCTTCCCAGAACGATGCATCTGCGCGTGCGGCGCGGTAGGCGTCTTCCAGTTCGCTGAGCGCCGCCATGAGCGTTTCCGGCACGAACTTGCCGCCGTACCTGCCGAAACGTCCGAGTTCATCAGGCACATCGCGAGTGATTGGTGGGGAGAGAGTCATAGATCTGAGTTCGCCTGTTTAGTCAGTCATCGTCTTTTCGCAAGTATATTGTGATCGACGTTTATCATCACCAAATCAGTCTTAGAATGAAGCCAACTCGAAATATCCGGTTTTGGTCGATGGGAAAGGCACAGTTCTTTTCCTCAGACTGCGAGCGATGCTCACCGAGGCCGACAACTTGATCGCCATCGACCTATGCCTGAGGTGAAATTGCGTTGAGATCGGCAATCAGAAATCTGGTGCAAAGCGTTGCAGTTAGAACTCTGCTGACTTGGGAGCGTCTCGAATCGGGTGTCGCCTATGACCCTCTTTCGCGTCGGCATCGCGAATATCCGTACGACACGTATGAGCAGATCAGAACTAAGGATCCGGTTCATCGATTGCGTGCATTGAACGGCTGGGTGTTGACACGTTACGAGGATGTGGATGCTGTTCTTCGCGACCATCGAAGATTCTCGAACGGCGGACGCAGCTTTACAGACTTGGGGCCGGAGACGTTGCTGGACTTAGACCCTCCAGACCACACACGGTTGCGCTCGTTGGTATCGAAGGCATTCACCCCGAGGTCAGTCGCGAAATTGGAGCCGAGAATCGAACAGATCATCGATGAGTTGTTTGACGACATGGGCAGTAGCAAACGGATCGATCTAATCGCCAGCTTTGCGTTCCCGTTGCCAGTGATCGTCATCGCCGAGATGCTGGGAGTCCCGGCCCAAGATCGAGACCAGTTCAAGATATGGTCGAACGATATAGCCATCTCCGTCGAACCGATAATCCCGGATGATCAAGCGAAACGGTTGGAAAAGTCTACGCACGAACTGTTCGAGTATCTCGATGCGATCATCTTGGAGCGTCAAAATTCGCCACAGGATGACATGATCAGCGCGCTGATTGCGGCGCGTGACGATGAGGACCGTTTGAGTCACGATGAGCTGCTAGGCACCTTGGTGTTGCTTCTAGTGGCGGGCAACGAAACGACGCGCAACCTAATCGGCAACGGGATGCTGGCATTGCTGAAAAACCCAGACCAACTGCAGCTGCTCAGAGAGTCGCCTGAACTCATCGACACGGCGATTGACGAGTTGCTCAGGTATGACAGCCCGGTGCAGTTGGATAGTCGTCTGGTGATGGAAGACGTCGAAATCGGAGGCAGACGAATGCGCGCCAATCAACGCGTCATCTCGTTGCTGGGTGCTGCCAATCGCGATCCTGAAGTGTTCACGAATTCAGATCGGTTGGATATCACGCGAAAAGAGAAGAGCCACATTGCGTTTGGCAGAGGCATTCACTACTGCCTAGGAGCACCATTGGCGATCTTAGAAAGCCGACATGCCATCAATGCGTTGATCAAACGCTTCCCGAAAATTAGGTTGGCGTCTGAACCGCGATTCAAGAATCAGCTGGTTCTGCGTGGGCTAGAGGATCTTTGGGTGGATATGAGTTGATGCTGTCTTTTCCATCGAGCTTGCGGCGCAGACCGCTCGCGAAGTATATGGGTATCGCGAAGAGAAAAACGAACACGATCACAGACATGTTGATCCAAGAAAACAGGTCGAGTTTGGAGAGGTCTTTGATGTAACCGCTGCCTGCCAAGGAGTGGACGAAGATGTATATGAAGATCCAACATCCCCAGAAAGACCAAGTCCAACGATGTTTGTCAATTACCACAGTTGCAATCAGCGTAGGTATCGCTAGCACGACGATCGGCATTGTGAAGACAACGCTGAACTGATTTTGATGAGCCATCAACTGCTCATCGAATTCCCTATTCCAATTGAAAATCATGATTGAGAAGGTTGCCAGAAATGCGACTACTCCGAGTTCAACAGCACGATTTGGTAACTCGTAAAGTTTAGAGAAAAGGAAAGCAGCGCACCCCAAAAACGATGCAATAGCCCAGATCATCATCCACGATTCTACTGACCCGTCTAGACGGAATTGAAATGTGCTATGAAACGCCATCTTCAATAGGATGGCAGGAACAATCACCAAAACCACAAATAGACAGATACGAATGATTTTAGAATACCAATGCGAAGCAGCCAGTGCAAATGATATCCTTCTCCGCCATTCCAATTGATGCGTATAGTGATCTTGCGTTGCGGATGTCCATCTTATGTCTCTATTTTGAGGTGTATCTAATCTGTTTGACCGATTCAATGAACTCACTATCCATCCGAATATCAAAGGACTGACCATGTAATCAATGGTGAGCCAACGGATTGTGATATCGTATGATACCCATATCAAAGCAACAACAGGTGACAAACAGAGTGCGATTGCTAGAACCTGTAACGTGAGTTTTGTATGACGCAGCATAAATCGACAGACTACAGCGAATCCAACAGACAACAGACAACATAGCAGTAGGCCGTTGAATGACCCAAACACTGCGCGAGTCCCGATATTGTCTTGGAGGTTTAGATCCATATTGGCCATAAATGTAACTGTCAATGCTATTCTAAAGGAAAACCACATTGTAATGCCCAATATCATCAATTTGAGATTATGCAGCGTTGATGCTGAGTACAATGTCAATATTGCCAGTAGTGTAGACACAGGAATCAATACTTGCGTTGTCATGGCCGCAACAGTGAAAATAAATACTTCTATATCGTCATCAATTTTATCTGTATGACCAAACTGAAATAGAATGATCTCTATAAAATTTAGCATATATTCGTGTATATTATGATATAAAATTAATGAATATACAAATATCCCAAACAATATATTTACGATTAGAATTGATCGACTACGATGGATGATCTGCTCAATACTCCCGATGATCCTAGTAAAACAATTACAACTATGATGAAAATGAATACGGTTGGAAAATATGAATAGTAAAGGAATAAAAAAGAGAATTGGAACGATACTATAGAGCCAGAAAAGGATAATTGTATACACTATCCAATTCTTTGAATCTAAAATCCAATCCATTTGCCGACCTTGGTTTGATACCAGGATATTTGTCGATTACGATTTGGAGAGATAGAAGTTATACATATTGAATCATCTCTACCGCTCATTTGAATCACAAACGAGCCTTACGCTAAAACCGAAATTCAGGTTTCCAATGGAAGATGGAGTCCACTTGCAGGTTATGATGTAGCGTGTGGCGTAACCCTTAATTTCCGCAGATGAGGTGTGGACTGAATTATCCCATGTAATGCCGGCACGCTTTGCATGAAAATCGCCGGTAGTTTTTGTTTTTATATAGTTGCTGTATCTTGTGATAGGAGATGAGCTGCAATCGTCATTGTGCCAGATAATCAATGGCCTTGCAGGTGATTGTACTTCGCAGATGTGTGATCTGTCATACACTTTGAGCGAATTGGCGTAATCGAGCATTACCTTTGATTGAGTCAGCGCGTAGCCTATTCCATCCGCCGCCTTGACGACAGCCCGCCCCCAATGTTCTTCATGTGATTCAGAGTTCGCTCCAGCAGCTAACGCATCGAAGATCCCCGCTTCAGACGACGAGACGTTGTCAACGGTGATCCGGCAGTTTTCAACATCCAGTGCCAACTCTAAGGAATGATCACTGTCGTCATCAATAGTCCGCATAGCTTCGACACGTGGGAAGCCATTACAGACAGATCGAGTGTCAAGGTTACCGGAATCGTCTCGCACTACTTCTTGGCTTAACCGGCCCTGGAACAGGGTCATTCCCGCGCCGCTGTCCGTCACACTAACCCTTTGGTCGCCAATCCGAACCTGCCAATGCTGAGTTGGCGAAGTTGCATCAGCGACGAAACTTGCGCCGACCAGGTACACAACGAGCAAAACTCCAATCGCCGCAACTCCAACGTGCCGAATAGAAATGCCGTTGAACCTCATCATCCGCCTCCTTTCAGGGATTACCCGCTATGAAAGCTTTTGAAGGAGGTTATCACATGATGCCCCGCTTGGCAATCAGACAAGTTATCTATGTGGTCGAAGTTTCTTAGAAGCCGTCCCAACCCGGCATCGCTGCCGATTGACGGACCCAATCTGACATCTGCGCCGTATCGAATTCGTTCTCGATGATGTTTATCCAGCGCGAGTCCGGGTCTTTGCCGCCACCTGATGGTATCGGGTTGAGTGACGCACCGTTGAGGAAGGTGACTTTGAGATATTTGTCGAAGACATGGTAGCTTAGAAACCAACCCTTAGCCTTCACGCCGTAGAAAGGCGAGTTCCATCGCATCGCCTTTTGGACGTTCGGTACTATCTGTTCGATAAGATCGTCTATCCGGCATCCGAGTTCGCGTTTCCACTCTGGCATTAAAGCGATGTATGCCTGAACTGGCGCATCACCATCGCCCTTGGGGATCTGAGGGTTGCCGCCTGAGAGCAAGATTGGGCCGGCCGCTTCTTTGATGTATGAGGGTTTGTTCTTGATGTTGTAAGTCACTGCCCGTTGTACCAACTCTTTGAAGGCGTGGTCGTCGATCTCATCGCCTTCGTTCAACTCAATTGCCCACCAAGTATCACCCTTAGGGGTGTATTTGAGAAGATTTTCGGGATCGGACAGCTTCGAGCCATTCGCGAAAGATATCCGCACTTGGTCGTCGCTCGCGGTTGACACGGCAAATATCCCTGTATGCGACCAAGTCGGGCAACCCATCGGTTTCGAATCTTCCACAACTTCAGGATCGGCCTCCCAAACGAGGTCTCGGATTTCCGCCAGTATCGGACCTCGCCAATCATCAAAGCTGGCAATATTTTCGTTAGTCTGCTTTGAACTGAAAGCATTCATCGACATGCTCAAAATCCTTCCCCATCCTTAGCGTCCTAGTTCAACTGCTGATTCAGAACGTAATCTCCCGTTCGGTTTCTACTTTATCTTCGTCGATCTCGTAACCGAAGCCGGGCTCGTCGGATACGGTCAGCATGCCATTGTTGAGGATGGGACCGTCGTGTTTATCGAAGTGATAGCCTAGCGCGGCGTGTTTCAGCAGCATCTCGACGTACGGTGTGTGTATCGGCGATTGTGCTGCCGACCACGCCATTCCTACTGGCGTCACGCCTTGATGCGCGATGGTTATGATGTCGTAAGCTGTAGCCATCGCTGAGATCTTGAGCACTTCAGACAACCCGCCGGCCCAGTTCAAATCGGGCTGTATGATATCGAGTGCTTCGGCATCCAAGAATCGTTTGAAGCCCCAACGGGTGTATTCGTGTTCAGCGCCGGATACCGGGATGTTGATCTTCTCGCGGATCTTGCGGTAGGAATCGATACGGTCGGGCATTGCGACCTCTTCGATCCATCGCGGTTGGTACTCTTCGATGGCGGCGGCGAGTTTGACTACGTAGTTGACATCCATCGATTGCCAACAATCAAGCATGATGTCGATGCCTTCACCGACGGTTTCGCGAAGGGTTTTCACCATCTCGATGTTCTTTAGCAGGCCTTCATGTCCCGACATCGGTCCGTGTCTGAAGAACCATTTCTGCGCCGTGAAGCCTCGTTCTTTTGCCATCGTGGCACGTTCGCGGACTAGCCCCATGTCGGTTACGTTATGCCCCAGCATCGATGCGTATGCCGGCATAGACTTGCGGCACGGGCCACCGATAAGCATGTAGACGGGTTGTCCGAGCCACTTGCCTTTGAGGTCCCAGAGCGCGATGTCCAAAGCCGATATCGCCATCATGGGTTCGCCTTGTCTACCGTGAACCGACGAGCGATGCATGATATCCCAGAGGAACTCGGTCGCGAGCGGGTCGCGTCCGATCAGCAGGTCTTTCAGTTGCCACACGTGCCAAGACGCACCTGCGAAGCCTGTTGCCGAGATACCGCTGACTCCTTCGTCAGTATCGATCTGAACGAACGTCTGCTCGACCTGAAAAGTCTTTTCGTCTATCTGAGACCCACGTGCTGCACGGTCGCCCTTGGTGCGGAATTCCTCGTAGATATCGGTTGGTTGGAGCAGACGGTCTTCGAAGAATGGCCCGTCGACTTCCATGTGCCCAGTTAGATGACGTAGTCGGATGTTGGTGATTTTCATGTTGTCGGTGCGTTGTACTGTGTCTCGGTAACCGACTATCTATTATGCACGGTGATTCGGTTCGCCATGGTCATTTGAGAGCACGGCATCATGCCATCGAGAAGTGGCGATGATACAATCGCTATATGCGCACAACGCTGACAATAGATAACGATATCGCCATCTACCTGCGAGAGCAGAGCCGTTTGCACGATAAGTCGTTCAAGCAGGTGGTCAACGAGACCTTGCGCCGCGGCATGTCGCCGGACACCGAGGAGAAGCCTCGCAAGCGGTTTAAGGTTAAGCCGCTCCCCGGTGGGTTAACGCCCGAAGTGGACCCGATGAATCCGAAAGATTTCTTGAACCAACTCGATGATGAGCACTATTTTAAGGTGTTGGAGCAGTGATTGTCCCTGATACGAACTTGCTCTTATATGCGTATCGCAAGGAGGTAGTTTTTCACGTTGCAGCCAAAGATTGGTGGGAAAATCTAGTATCTGGACATGAGCGTGTCGGGATCCCATGGGTGATTGTCACCGGTTTCGTAAGGATCATCACGAACCCCAGATCAGCAACAATTCCAATCTCACATATCACAGCGATTGATATCGTCAATTCTTGGTTTAAACACGGGCACACAACGACAATCAATCCTGGCAGGCGGCACTTAGACCTTTTCCGTAGCAACCTGCAGGCCGTCGGCGTTGGTGGAAATCTTGTAACCGACGCGCACATCGCCGCGCTGGCAATGGAATATCAAGCCGAAATCCATTCCAACGACTCAGATTTCAGCAGGGTTCCCGGAATCATACGGAAGAACCCATTATGAGGCAACCCGGCAGATCGCGCATCTGAAACGCAAACCAGTTTGTATATCCATAAAGTATCATCGCTACACAACCCGCACATCAAGAAGGATTCAAGCTAACAGTCGATGCAGTTTTCTGGTCGGCAATACGCTTTGTCGCAGATTTCACTTTGTATGATATGAAATCCAGCATAGAGACAATACATGAATTCGGCCCCAAAAACGTCTAGTTCACTCCATCAAGAAGACGGAACTTCACGCGTCGCGCTTAGCCTGCCGGAAGAGTTCCTGCTGATGCTGCTGCATGAAGAGAGCGGCTACTTCTATCAGGTGCCGGGATGGGATTTGAACTGCGCGGTGATCGGAGCCGTACTCGCAGACCTCTCGCTGAGATCCAGAATCGATACCGACCGCGATTCGCTGTTCGTTATCGATTCCACTGAAACTGGCAATTCTGCTCTGGACCCGATACTTGCCGAGATCGCCAACGAAACTGATACACACAATTCCCAGTATTGGATCGAACGTCTCGCACCTCAGGCCGAAACCATCATCGATTTGACTCTCGAACGTCTCGTCGAGTTGAAGATTCTGGAGTATCACTCGGGCGATTTTTGGACGATGGCTCGTAACGCCTGGGACAATGAGTTGTACGCCAACGACTTCGATGACACGACGGTAGAATTCGTCAAGACTCGTATCGGCAAGGTGATCTTCAACGATGAGATACCCGATCCGAGAGACATCATCATAATTTCTCTCATCAATACTTGCGATGTTATTAGGTTTATATTTCAACTCGACGATAAGGCGGAAGCACGCGTCGAGCTGATCTGTCGGATGGATCTGATCGCGCGATCGATTGCCGATGCAGTTTCTCACAGTCTCGCCGTCCCCTTCCTTCGGCGTTCTACTCTGACGAAGAAGATTCCCACTGTACCGTTTCGCAAGTTGCTGTTTAATCGCCACCTGCGCGACGGGAACATTTCAGTCGTTTTCGCCGATCTTGCCGAGAATTACGGACCTGTGTTTCAACTCAAACCGCCGCTGAATCCACCCTTGATATTCCTTGCCGGCGAGGAAACGAACCAATGGGTGCACAAACGCGGACGCATGTATCTGAGAGCCAAGGACTACTTTTCTGATTTTGAACAGGTCTATGGCGCTTCTGGCGTATTGCCCTCTCTGGATGGCGCCGATCATTTTCGACTCCGAAAGTCTATGGCACCCGCATACTCGCGTTCCAGGCTTGAAGGACAGCTGGGCATTCTCTATCATCACGCCCGCGAACAGATGGCAAGTTGGAAGGTCGGAAACTCCTATCCTGGAACATTCATGAGCAGATTCATGATCAACGCTCAATTATCGCAACTAATGCTAAGCGTGGATACTCAGGACATCATCGAAGAATTGATGGAATTCAAAGAACGTGCGCTTATGACTCACGTCATCAAGGTATTGCCCAAATTCATGTTGCACACTCCCGGAATGCGCCGACGAGCTAAAGCGGTTGACACCTTGTTGGAGCGAGTCCAGAGCGTCCACACGCCGGCGCAGCGAATCGATTGCACGCGGGACCTTGCTGACGATTGGCTCAGCTTGCACGCAAGTGATCCCCAATTCGTGCCGGAAACTACGTTGCGATTTCACATCTCAGCAGCGTTGGTCGCCAGCGTTTACCTAGGCGACGCGCTCAGCTTTGCGCTCTATGCAATGGCATCGCAGCCAGAAATATATGACAAAATCCAGCATGAAGCCGACGCCCTATTCGACAACGGAGATCCGAGTGGCGAGGATTTCAACCTCTCGGCAATAGACGTCACGCATCGCCTTTTGCTGGAGTGCTTGCGTATGTACCCCATAGTACCGATGTCGATCCGAAACGTGATGAATTCATGCATAGTCAGCGATTATGAATTGCCGATAGGTTCAAGAATCTTCATCGCGGCTACGGCCACGCATTACATGGAAAAATCTTTCAGGTCCCCGTTTACATTTGACATCGACCGATATCAGCATCCGCGCAATGAGCACCACGGAGCCGGATACGCGCCATACGGTCTGGGTACACACACATGTCTAGGGTCGCGGTGGATGGAACTTCAACTGGCCATCAACGTATTGATGGTTGCCCACTATTTCAAACTGGAAGTGGCACCCAGGAACTACAAACTCAAATTCAATCCGATTCCCTCTTTGAAGCCGAGTGCCAAGCTCAAGTTTCGGGTGGCTGAGCAGCGTCGTGAACTGCCTGTTTGATGTGGCAGCATACCGCTGAATACAGGTGCGTTGCACTAAGACGGTTGATTTTGTTTCTCGTGGCGTTCGTGCACATCGTCTATCGCGACGTCAAGTTCATCCCACATCCGCGAGATTGTTGAGCGCAGACGCATGTTCTGATACGCGCCCCATACCGTCATCGCTGGCGGAATCACCACAATCGAGACGAGCAACGAATAGACGATCGTGATGGCCGCAGCGATGCCGAAATGCACGGATGCCTGCATCGGCGCCGCAATCAGAACCCCAAATCCAATAGCCGTCGTCAGCGCCGAACCTAGCAGCGCCGAACCCGTGGTCATCAGCGTCTGCACTGCAGCCTGTTCAGGGTTGCGCGATCTTGCAAACTCTTCACGGTAACGATGAATCATATGGATTGTGTAATCCACTCCGATTCCGATCGACAATGCAGTGATGATGGAGGTTACCAGCGAGTATGGAATGCCGAAAATAGCCATCGTGCCGAGAACCCAGATCAGAACGAGAACGATCGGACCGACTGCAATCATTGCCAATATCGGTTGGCGCAGCGTCACCCAGAAGAAGATGGCGAGAATGCTCAGCGCGACTGCGATTGTGGCGATGATTGACGTTGTCTGTCCATCCGTGATCGCGCCGGTGACGGTTATCGATATGATGCTCTCAGAAGTTGCAGTGATGGATTCATCGTCCCCGAACCAAAGCGCCTCGATGTCAGATTGGATCTGTTCAGTGAGCTTGGAATCGCTGGTGTAGATCGGGAATTGAAGCAGAATCGAATCGATTCCGTCTGGATTATTTACCAGGACGCGCCCGAAAGCGGGATCGATCTGCTCTATCCGGTCTAACAGTTGCTGCATCAGCGCGGCATCGATTTGCACACCGGCTGATGCTTTGTTGAGCAGGGATGCCAGTTCGGCATCGTACTTATCGCCGACCGCGCCACTGTCGTTGGTCCAATCGTTCAACAGCGAATCGTATGAATCTTGGATCGGACCAGCTACTATATGCGGACGAACCGTCTCGTCTTCGAAAGCAGTCCGAAGATCGCGCAAGTTCAGCAGTGTGCGCGTATCAGTGGCTTCGGCCTTGACTAGAACGCTGGCCATCTCTGTCGAACCGCCAAAGGCCTCTTCTAGACTTCGGATGTCTTGATGCACACTCCCGTTTCGGTCCAGAAGGTCAAGGATGGAGAAGGCAGTTTCAGTATTAGTGGCTGAATAGCCCAAACCGATCGTTGCCAAGCTTATGACGATGATGTACGGCACTGGATTGCGCGATACCGATTTTCCGAGCAACTCGGCGCCTTTTTCAATACCGGGCAACGCGTTTGCTACTAGACGAACGGGTTTCAATGTGCCACGCGCCTCACGTCTACGATCTACAATCGCGCGTCCGGCCGGCAAAAGAGTCAGCATCACGATCAAACTCAGTCCTACTCCAAGTCCGGCGACGACGCCAAAGTCGCCGATAGCTTCGATCGGGGAGAATAGACCCGCGAGCAGACTCACAATTGTCGTGACCGATGCCAGAGTCAGCGGAATCGTCACGTGTGTCAAACCAGTCCTTACCGCTTCCAAAACAGAGAGCCCGGCATCCCGTTGCTCACGATAGTGCGATACGGACTGAATCGCATAGTCGACCGTCAGACTGATTACGATGATCGGCACCATCGATGTAAGCGAACTAGGCGGTCCGATAAGTCCGATTCCGTTGGGACCGAGCCAACCTTCTGCGCCTACGATCCAGATCAAGGACAATAGCAGTCCTGTCAGGGTCAAAATCAAGTCTGTGAAGGTACGCAAGAACAGCAGAACCAGTGCCGCGACCAGCAGCATGGCTATTCCGACTAGCGGCAAAAGTCCAGTTTCAGTTGTTTGTCGATACTCGTCCTCGATTACCGCGAATGAAGTGCTGCTAACATCCAATGGACCGGTGCTTCCGATCGCGATTTCATTGATCCGACGTTCTACTTCTCGGATGCGATCGTCGCGGGTGTCTATCAGCCGCACGATTGCGATTGCGATTGGTGTTCCATCGTTATCAACACCAGTCATTGCGTCTATGAAGCCGCCAATTTCTGGAATACTGCGCGCTGTGGCGATATCTTCAGAAGAGACCGAGTCGAAACTATCTAGCTGTAAGGCTGCTCCGATCAAGTAGGTTGGGGCGGTGACGGGATTTGATGGGGTTAGGATGTCCTGTATCGAGGGTTCAGCGACGATTCGATCCAACAAGTCATCCATTTGGACTAGACCATCAGGCGAGAGCGCGTCGCCGTGGAATATCAGGGTTACGATGCTGACCTCTCCCGCGTCGCCGAAAAGATCGTTGATCTCCTGTATGGCATCGCCAATCTCGCTGCCTGGGGGAAGGAAATCCTCAGTATCGGCCGGTGGCACTCGGAATGCTGTGCCGGATGCCAGAACAACGGTTAGAACCAGGATGATTCCAAGTGTCACGTAGGGACGCGCAGTGACGATGGCGCTGAATCGGCTGAGTATCAGATGCATGTTTGTATCACATTCTTCCTGTTTATTGCCAATATCGTAACCAAAACACTACCCAGATTCCAATGCGGCGGGATTCGAATCGCTGAATGTTAGGAATGGAGGTTAGAGATTTGGTTGAGTACCGTCGCTGTGCGCTTCAACGAACGCGTCCACTGTTTCGGTTAATTCTTCAATCATCTTAGCCAGTGATTCTGCGGTTCGTTCAGCAAGCGGTTCGTCTAATACGGCCTCTTCTCTAGTGACGTGTTCTCGCAGCCAGATGAATCGTTTTTCTCGTGGCATGTCATAAGTGACTGACTTCCGCAACTCAGCTCTGAACTCTGCAACGACTTCCTCTGTGTATTTCAGCTTGTTGCGAAGGTAGCTTTTGCGCATCTCGAAGTTATTGATAACGGTGAATCGACTATTGTCGTGCGGGGCTATATGAACGATGTAATTGAAGTTGTTCGGCGACCAGTGATAACGGTTCTCGTACCACATTGAATACCACCGATAATTTGGACGTCCCTTTGCCCATCTGTAGTTGCTGTCGGTTATCAGCCTCTCTGGCAACTTCGCTTTTGTCCTTGCCTCTACTTCAAGCGCAAACTTAGTGATTTCATCAGATCGTCTGTTGTTTCTTCGCGTTCCACGAATTCCGCTGTTTGTGACAGTGGCATCGTTTTCAGTTCTTCCCACCTGAATCGTGTACGGTTCAGTGCCTGCCACCGGGATGATCGTGTTGCTCTGCACATACAGAGTGTCGCCATCTTGGTGCGGGATCAACTGAACACATGTGATGAGGTTTTCGCCGCCTGACTTATCGTTCAGCCAGAGAGCCGCTGAAGTCACTTCACGCGCGAAGCGGTGGCTGGCGAGAATGATCCGTTGATTGCTGTTCAGATTCTCCAGTGCACCAGATTCAACGTGTTGTGCCAGACGTTCCTCTGCATCCGATTGAGATACGTTCTCATGGCTGGCCAACATGCCGACGATATCGCTTTGCGTCGCGTGTCGGAGGTAGCTCGCGTACTTGATTGCCTGCCAATGCACATCAACGCCGCTATTGTCGCGCTTCAACTCAATGATCACGAGCTTGCCCTCTGAATCGACGGCGAGCAGGTCCAAACGATCGTTGGTATTGTCAAAATCGCTGAACTCCTTGGCGATGATCAGCAAATCTTCGCCCAAGATACCCGGGTTTGCAACTATCCACTCCTGGATATCCCGCCGTTCCTGCAAACCGAGATTGGCGAATTCTACTTCGGGGACGCTACGAGAAGTCCTATCTGCGGGATTGACTCGAAAGAGACGAGGTTCAGTGGTCATGTTCGGCGGCCAATGCGAGCTGTTTTGATTAACAGTAGCGACAGGATCGTTTTGGTGTTGATGATGATAGCAGAAGCGATCACCCTGCATTTATCAGCGCCATCACGCGTTGCTTGAAGTTGTGAATCGTCTCGAGAACCGCGGCAATCTCTTCGATGTACTCGGCGGCTTCCATACTCGCATCGATCTGAATTGCGATCTGGGTATTGCCGACACGTGCGTTGGCGCCTAGCAGACGCTGCAGTTGTGGCTTTGCCCCTCCCACTGGCGCGTTGAGCAACAAGGTCACACGCTCTCCGTTGCTGCGCAGCGATACGACTTCGGCCTGTTCTGCAAGCAATCGAAGCCGTGCCGTGGCGAGCATGTTCTCCACACCATCCGGTATCGGACCGTAGCGGTCTCGCATCTCGCTTCTCAACTCTTTTATCTCTTGCTCCGACCGCGACCATGACAATCGTTGATGCAGCGACAAGCGTTGTGCGAGGTCTTCGATATATTCGCGCGGAACGCTTTCGTCGATACCAAGTTTGATGTCGGCGCGGATCATGCTGGGGGGCTGCCAATCTTCGTCATCGGAGCCGCTGCCAAACTGCAAAAGTTGACCATTTGGTTGGCTATCGTTTTCAGAAACGCCGTTGCCACTGCTACCTATCACTTCGGAATCGCCTTTTGACGATTGTTCCATTCGCTGTTTCAACTCCTCGACGGATTGCGACAGCAACTGTGTATACATGTGCAGTCCGATGGCGGCGACATGTCCGCTCTGCTCAGCGCCGATCACATTGCCCATGCCCCGAATCTCAAGGTCTCGCATCGCGATTTTGAATCCGGAACCGAGTTCAGTGGCTGCCAGAATCGTATTCAGACGCGCATCGGCCTCTTCAGTCAAGGATTTGTTGGGTTGCACCAGCAGATACGCGAAGCCCTGTTTGGCGCCGCGTCCGACCCGACCTCGAATGTGGTGCAGCTGAGCCAATCCGAAGCGGTCGGCATCATCGACGATCAGGGTGTTGACATTCGGCATGTCGATCCCAGCTTCGATGATGGTAGTACATACCAGCACGTCATACTCGCCGCGCTCGAATGCGGTAATCACCTCTTCAAGTTCGCCTTCCGGCATCTGACCGTGTCCGATAGTGAAATCTGCTTCCGGTACCAGGTTTCTGAGTCGACGCGTCACTCGTTCGATGCCTTTGACACGATTGTGGAGAAAGAAGACCTGCCCGCCGCGGTCAAGTTCTCGCAAAATAGCCTCGCGGATCATATCATCGCTCGATTCCGATACGAATGTGCGGACTGGCAGACGCTCTTCCGGAGCCGTCTCCATGTTGCTCATGTCGCGGATGCCGGCGATCGACATGTAGAGAGTGCGTGGTATAGGTGTTGCCGACAAGGTGAGGACGTCGACCGCTGCTCTCAGACGCTTCATATGTTCCTTGTGTTTGACGCCGAACTTCTGCTCTTCGTCGATGATCACCAAACCTAGATCTTTGAAAGCGATGTCGCGTTGAATCAGCCGATGTGTGCCGATGATGATGTCGATCTTGCCGCTCGACAATTTCTCCAAGATGTCTTTCTGCTCGTCTTTGGATCGGAATCTCGAAATGACGTCGATACTGACCGGGAATGGTGCGAGACGCTCGCTGAAGGTTTCGTAATGCTGTTGAGCGAGCAACGTGGTGGGCACTAATACTGCTGCTTGCTTGCCGTTTTGCACCGCTTTGAATGCCGACCGCAGCGCAATCTCGGTCTTGCCGAATCCGACATCGCCGCAGATGATGCGGTCCATCGATTTATCGCTCTCCATATCGTTCTTGACAGACTGGAGCGCGGTCAACTGGTCGGGCGTTTCTTCAAATGGGAAGCTCGCTTCGAGCACCTGCTGCCACGGCGTATCCGGCTCCGCTTGGATGCCTTTTGACAACATGCGGGCGGCGTAGATGGTCAGCAGTTCGTTGGCTACCATCTCGGTAGCCCGTTTGGCACGCCTTCTAGCAGATTGCCACTCCTGCGTCCCGAGCCTTGAAAGGCGTGGCGCAGCTTCGCCTCCGCCTTGGTAGAGCTGGATACGATCGATGTGTTCGGTCGGGACATAAACGCGGTCGTTTTTCGCGTACTGCAAAACGAGATGTTCCCGACCATCTATCTCTTTAGTCTCGGTACCGAGGAACTTGGCAATTCCGTGGTCGACGTGAACGACATAGACACCTGGCTGCAGCTGCTCCAGTTGGGGACCACGTCTGACAGCGCGACGATGGCTGCGTCGACGTTGTCGTCGGATGCCGAATATCTCGGAGTCGGTGAGGACGTGCACAGTTTCGCCATTGTCGAGTTCCAGTGCGAAGCCCGATGTCGCGTATCCCTCGGCTATGGTGGGTTGGCTCACCTCTTTGATTTTTCCTCTGCGAGGAATAGGAGGGTAGAGTGTTTGGTGGTTCGTTCGCCCTTCGTATCGGGTTTTGATGCCAGCTTCCTCGGCAAGCTCGTAGAGCCGTATCGCGTGGCTGGAGATGGCCACTATGTGGGTCGCACCCTCATCTATGACCCGCTGCAGCACCTGAGCCGGGTCGTCGAGAACCACGTCGTTGACAACATCTTCGCCATCTTGCGAGTCAGCATTGGCTACGATTCTGAAGCCAGAGATGCGAGTACTGATCGGTAAAGGAAGTTTGTTGCCGAGGTCGCGATCGTCGATTCCAAATGGATCGATCTCCAACCGAGTGCCGAGATTTTCGATGCTTTCAGCAACTTCCCCCCACGTCATGTGTGATGTAGGGAAGTGTATGGGGACTTCACCGCGTCGCTCTTTTACGCGTCGCACTTCGTCTAGGCGTCGGTCAATGCCTACAGCGGAATCTGAAATGACGCGCGGTCTGAGCGCGATCGTTACTGAGTTGTCAGGCATGAAATCGAATAGCGAACCGCGATTGAAGAATCCGGAGTAGAACGCGAGGTCGCTCTCGATAGCGCCTTCCGACACCAATTTCAGTTCATCGGATACACGATGTCCGGATAGACGAGTGAAGTCGATATTGTCTGTGTTTAATTGACCTATGGCATCGCGAATGGATTGGGTATCGCAAAATGCCGGCAATTCTTCACGTGCCGGCACGAGCTGTACCGCGTCGACATTGGAGAATGACCGCTGCGTCTCGACATCGAAGGCGCGGATACTCTCGATCTCGTCATCGAACAGCTCGATACGCACGGGATGATCGGCGCCGACTGGGAAGATGTCGATAATGCCGCCACGCCGAGAGACGGTTCCGGGCAGTTCAACAGTGGGTTGCACCTCGTAGCCGGAGCGCGTGAGATGCAACATCGTCTTGCCAAGATCGATACGTTCTCCAACTCGCAAACTGCTCGCACATGCATCGAAGGAGTCGATTTCGATCGTGCGCTCAGACACGGCATGAACCGAGGCGACGATCAACGGTGGTTTGGCGCTGGCCGACGAACATTCGCGAAGCGTGTGCAGAGTTGTGATGCGTCGATGAGCGGTTCCGCGGTCGGGCTCGTATCGTTCGAACGGGATGCTGCCGGTTTCGATGAAATGATGGATGGGAGAGCCCTGTTCGTCGATATCTGGCACACCCATCCAAGTCGGCAGTTGGTCCACGATGCGCTGTGCCGAGTCGGGATTCGGCGTAATGACCAGCATGGGTCTTTGCAGAGCGCGCCAGACGGCTGCGATGAGCAAAGGGTTGCCGGCCTCTGGGCAAACTGTGGGAATACTAGTGCGTGAAGCAATCAAAGCCTGTGCGACCGCATCGAAATCCGCGGTGCCGATCAAGCGGTCGGTGATGGTGGTTAAGAATGGGGTTGCAGTTTGCTGCATGCCAGGAAATTGATCGAGTCTGTGTATGAGCGCGCGTCAAAACCCGCGAGTGTTCGCGGGCTATGCAGAGGAGATTCTAACCTATCGTCAAGGATCAGGTTGTAGATGCGCGATCTATCCGCACATTCACGCAAGTTGAGGGATCGACTAATCGGAACATTTTCGCTTGGAACCGACTCTAAATCCCTAACGGCCAGATCCACATCAGCAACGGTATTGCTGCCACTACGATGATTGCGGCTAATGGTAGCCCCATTCGCCAGTAGTCGCCAAAATGGTATCCGCCGGGGCCCATCACGATGGTGTTCGATTGGTGTCCGATGGGTGATAGGAATGCAGAAGATCCTCCTATGGCGACGGCCATCAAGAATGGGTCGGTGTTGGCTCCTAAGGTATGTGCCACTGCGATTCCGATTGGCGCCATCAATATCACCGCCGCTGCATTGTTGATCAGCGCCGACAACAGCATCGAAGCGACGAGTATTATGCCGAGCATCACCCAAGCAGGCAACACATCGCCCAAATCTACTAACAAATTGGCTATCCGCGCCGCGCCGCCGGTGGTTTCCATCGCTTCGCCTACCGGGATCATCGCGCCCAACAAGACGATTACCGGCCAATCGATCGCCTGATAGGCGTCTTGCAGCGTGAGGAAGCGGCTCAAGAGCAGCACCACTGCGGCAGCGACGAATGAGATGTGAATCGGCACTACGTTGAAGGCCGCCAGCACTACAGCGACCGTAAAAACGACGACTGGGAATATCAGTTGTCGGCGTTGACCGATGCGGAGGTCGCGTTCTGCAAGTGGCAGCAATCCCAATCGAGGCATTGCAGACTGCAACTCCTCCTTTTTGCCTTGCAACAAGAGTATGTCGCCGCTACGAAATCTGGTCTGTCCCATTCGACGCACCAGACTCGAGCCTTTTCTTGAGAGTCCCAACAGATTCACCCCGTAATTGGCGTGCAAATGCATGCCTCTGGCGGTTCGACCGTGCGCTGGACTGTTGGGTGTAACTATGGCTTCCACAGTGGCCACGTCAGCTGAAGCAAGGGATTGATCTATCTCATCGCTGATGTCCTTGGCGCCTTCGAGCAGAAAGCCTGTTGCGGCGATAAAGCTTCGGATCTCGTCAGGATCGGCTTCGATGATGAGCACATCGTCCGCATCGATGTTCTGGTAGCTGGACGGTGCGCCATAGACTCTGCCGCGATGTATCAGACCTGCGATAGTGACGTTCTCTTCGCCCAGCTCTTCAAGGTCTCTTATCAGTTTGCCCACGAACCTCGAGTTTGCGGGAACCCGGGCCTCGGCGATGTAGTCCTCGATGTGCAACGAATCGCCTAGGACGCTGGGTGACTTTCTAGACGGTATAAGGCGCCATCCGATGAGGGATATGAAGAGTACGCCTGCAAGCGTGATTGCGATTCCGACGGGCGCAAAATCAAACATTTGGAATGCGACGCCTGATTCTTCGCGACGAAACGTGGAGATGATAATGTTTGGCGGAGTTCCGATCAACGTTACCAATCCGCCCAGCAGCGATGCGAATGCGAGCGGCATAAGAAATAGCGAAGGGGGCTGTTTGCTGCGTTTCGATACCCGTATCGCGACCGGCATGAGAATGCTCACCGCTCCGACGTTATTCATGAATGCCGAAAGAAACGCGGTGATACTTGAAAGCGACAATATCCTGACGGTTCGGATATCTGGGATCCGAGAGTAGAAATTGGCCAGCACGTCTACGATGCCAGAGTTTTGCAGAGTCCGGCTGAGGATGAGCACCGCGGCTACAGTGACCACGGCGGGATGTCCAAATCCCGTAAACGCCGCGGCTGCTGGCACGATGCCGATGATGGTAAGTGCCAGCAATGCCAGAATGGCAACAATGTCGTAGCGCCAAAAACCGGCCACGAACATCACCAATGCGAGTGCCAGCACTCCGAATACGATCCATTCATCCATGATGTGTATCCGTCTGGTACTTATAAACTCTAAGGGTGATTATGCATCAGGTTTCCGTTGGAACTGCTCCCGAAACGCGCGCGTTCAAGCGCGCTGTTTTCAAGTTGGGCACCAACATCGTCACCAGCGCCTCTGGCGAACTGGACATCGCAGCGATATCGGAAATAGTCGATCAGATCGCCAATGCCTGCGAAGACGGACTTGAGGTGGTGATCGTTTCTTCCGGCGCGGTTGGCGCTGGCATGGGAACTCTCATCAACCGCAGCCCAAAGAGCCAGGCTAGATTGAGCCGCCGAAACGTGACCGCACGTCAGGCTGCGGCTGCCATCGGGCAGGTCGATGTGATCGCGTTGTACCGATCGCTCTTCGCCAAGTATAGTATCGAAGTGGCGCAGACGTTGCTTTCCCGCAGCGTCTTGATTCAGCGCGAAGGCTACCTCAACGTGCGCGGCACAATGGAGTTGCTGCTGGAAGCTGGTGTGGTGCCAATCGTAAATGAGAACGACGTCGTCGCGGTCGAGGAGATAGTGGGAATAACTTACGGTGACAACGACCGGTTGTCAGCGATGCTGGCAAACGTGCTTGACGCCGATCTTTTGGTTCTCTTGGGTGAGATGAATGGGCTGCACACGGCAGACCCGCATCATGACCCCAATGCCAAGTTGATTCCCGATGTTTATGAAATCGACGACGAGATCCGTGACTATGCCGGCGGACCTACTGATGACCGAGGCAGTGGGGGAATGCGAAGCAAACTTGAAGCTGCAGAAGTCGCGATGGGATCGGGGATCGACATGATCATTGCCGATGGCCATTGCGAGCGCATCATCGAACGAATTCTCAATGGCGAAAGTATCGGCACGAAGTTTCACTCGCTGGTCCCGCCTTCTGAGAGTCGTAAACGTTGGCTGCTTACCGGACGAACTGAGGCGCAAGGCATCGTTACGATCGACGACGGGGCGGTCCTGGCGCTTACCCAAAGAGGAAACAGTCTGTTGCCAGTAGGGGTGACTGCAGTGGAAGGCGAGTTTGAACGCGGCGATATCATCGGAATAAGATCGCCGTCTGGACGTAACGTTGCATGGGGGCTCAGCAACTACTCGGATTCTGAGACGCGATTGGCGATGGGTAGAAGATCGAGTGAATTACCTGATATTTTGGATACGTACTTCGGACGGGAGATCGTTCATCGCAACAATATGGCGTTAAGCGTTCCGTCTGATATGTGAGCCGTCCTTCCAATTCTGAACACACATCTGTGCTTTACCAAGGAGATCGAATCGAGATGATTGCAGTGGAGACCGACATTCGCAAAATGGGCAAGGAAGCGCGTGTCGCATCGACCGAGTTGGCACGTTGCACACCAGACCAGCGCGATAACGCGTTGCGCGCGTTGGCCGAGATGCTCGTTGAGAACCGCAATCGGATCATGACGGCGAATGAACAGGACCTTGTTGCGGCGGAAGCGGACGGGCTTGATGAACACGTTGCGGAGCGGATGATGCTCGACGAGGCGCGGATCCACGACATGGCTGATGCGGTTATAAATGTTGCAAATCTCGACGATCCAGTCGGCGAAGTGATTGAAGCGCGGACCGTCAGCAACGGACTGTCGATCACGCGGGTGAGAGTGCCCCTTGGAGTGATCGGCGTTATCTACGAGAGTCGTCCGAACGTCACGATCGACATTGCGGCGTTGTGTCTGAAGGCCGGGAATGCAGTCATCCTGCGAGGCGGCAAGGAGGCGATTCGTACCAACTTCGTATTGGCGTCGCTGGTTCGCGACGCGGTCAAGTCTGCCAACATGCCGCATAACTCGGTGCAATTCGTGGAATCTACTGACCGCGCGCTAGTAGGCGAGATGTTGGAGATGGATGAATTCATAGACATGCTGATACCCCGTGGCAGTTCAGAGTTAGTGCACATGGTAGCGGAACGCGCTAAGATGCCAGCTATCACAGGCGGCATCGGCGTCTGCCACACCTATGTGGATCGATCCGCAGACATCGGGAAGTCGATTGAAGTTGTCTTCAACGCCAAGGCACAGCGTCACACAGTATGTAATGCGCTCGATACGTTGCTGGTGCACGAGGCGGTTGCGGCACCATTGTTGAACGGATTGGCAGACCGCTTCTCAGCGGTCGGGGTAGAGATCCGTGCCGATGATCGCGCCTGGTCCTTGCTGGGTCCGAAGCGGCGCGAATTGAAGGTGTTGCGCGCTCGGAAAGAGGATTATGGAACTGAGTTCTTGGCATTGATTCTATCGGTGAAGATCGTAGATAGCTTAGACGATGCTATGGACCACATCCGCACCTACGGTTCTGGACATTCCGAGGCCGTTATGACACAAGATCCTGGTGTTGTGGCAAGGTTTTTGAATGAGGTGGATGCTGCTGCCGTATTTGCCAATGCTTCGACACGCTTCAATGACGGCGGCGAGTTCGGCTTAGGCGCCGAAGTTGCCATATCCACCAATAAGCTGCACGCGCGCGGTCCCATGGGCATCCGCGAGATCATGTCCTACAAATGGGTCGTCAGGGGCGACGGGCATGTCCGAACATGAATGAAGATACAAGCCCGTCACAGTGCTAATCCCAAACTCGAACATCGAAACGGACCAAAACGCATCACAGCTACTCCTTTAGGACGGCAGCGAGTTGAATCAATTCTCATTGCAAAGAGAGATCAGGACGCCGTATTCCGAATCGTTTTTCGTGATCGACGATGAGGACCGAGACGTGGGAAGATTGGACGTTCACTACCCGCAAGGGATGGTTCATGCGACGTTGGTGATCCGAGAGCAACTTACTGATGATGATCTGCGCGACATCGTGAATCGATTCTTCCAGGAGATGAGCCAACTAGTGGGAGTCGATGGTATCGATGTCGCGGTACACACCTATCAGGGCGAAGAGCGCGGAGTATTCCACAACGACGATCTCAATGAGCGTCGCAACGGCAACGGCCACTCGAACAACTGATCGGCAATTCAGCTGACGACGATGTTGAAGAGGCGTCCCGGAACGTAGATCTCGCGTCGGATCTCTTTGTCCTGGATGTGGCGTTGCGCTCCTGGCGAGGACTGTGCAGCACTTGCTACCTCTCTTTCGCCTGCATCGGCACGGACAGTGATCGTATCGCGCACGCGACCGTTCACCTGAACCACGATTTTTATAGTATCGATCTGCAGCTTGCCATCGTCCCATTCGGGTAGTAGCTCGTTGTGTATCGAGAACTCCCAACCGTTGCGCAACCACAACTCTTCGGTTATGTGCGGAGCCAAGGGAGCTAGCAGCAACAACAGTCGGCGCACCGAGTCGCGCCAAGAGTCTATCGATACCCCGTTGTTTTCCCAGGCGTCGTTCATGTGATTGACATAGGTCATCAGTGCGGCGATAGCGGTGTTGTATTTGTATGCGGCAAGGTCTTCGATCACTCGTTTGGTTGCGATATGTGATGCGATTTCCAAATGGCGTGTGGCGGTTGCATCCGCGCCCGTGAGTGTATCGGCATTGCGGGTGCAAACATCCCACACTCGATGCATCCATCGCCGGATGCCGTTGATGCCGGAATCGGTCCAGATGCCACCCTTGTCCCACGGTCCGAGGAACATCAGATAACAGCGCAACGTGTCGGCGCCGTACTCGCGTACCAGAGGGTCGGGCGTTACCGGGTTGGAGCGTTTTGAAATCCGCCCCTGCTCGGTAGTCATCGTGCCATGGCTGAAGAGATGCAGGTACGGCTCTGAAAAGTTCACGTAGCCCATATCGCGCAACGCACGGTTGAAGAACCGGGCATAGAGGAGGTGCATGACCGCGTGTTCCATCCCACCGGTGTACTGGTCTACCGGTGCCCATGAATCGGCAAATTCGCCATCAAAAGGAAGCTCCGAATCTTCAGGGCTCAGGTAGCGCATGTGATACCAAGATGAATCCATGAAAGTGTCCATCGTATCGGTTTCGCGCTTGCCCATGGATGGACACTTGGGACATGGTGCGTTGAGAAACGCTTCGTGTTCTATAAGGGGTGATCGACCCGATGGCTTGAATTCAGCGTCTGATGGCAATTCCACCGGTAGGTCTTCATAAGGCACCGGTACAGCTCCACAGTCATCACAGTAGATGATGGGTATCGGAGTGCCCCAGTACCGTTGGCGCGAGATCAGCCAATCTCTAAGGTGGTACGTGACGACGCGCTCGCCCCACCCATTCTGCTCGATGTGGTCTGCAATTGCCTGCATCCCGCTTTCGCTGGCAAGTCCGTTGAATGGGCCGGAGTTGACTTGGGTGCCGGGCGCGATATATGCCGCGTCAAGTTCCTGCCCGTCCCATCCATCAGGTGCGACTACCACTCGGATACACAGATCGTATTTTTTTGCGAACTCAAAATCGCGCTCGTCGTGCGCTGGCACACCCATCACCGCACCAGTGCCGTAAGTGGAGAGCACGTAGTCGCCTACCAGTACCGGCACACGCTCGCCATTGAGGGGATTGATGCAGTATGAACCAGTAGGAACGCCGGTCTTTTCTCGCACTGCCGATGTGCGCTCGATCTCAGTCTCTCTCGCCGCGGCCGCCACGTATTCCTCAACCACAGACTGATATTCAGGTTGTGTGAGCTCAGTCGTTAACGGATGTTCCGGCGCCAAAACCACGAATGTAACGCCGTAAACGGTGTCGATGCGAGTGGTGAAGGTGGAGATGGATTTACTTGACAGTCCGTATTCGGAGATGTCGAACCTGATGTTGACACCCTCGGATCTGCCGATCCAATTCTCTTGACTGACCAAGACTTTGTTGGGCCAATCGATTCCAGACATGTCAAGCATCTCATCGGCATACTTGGTGATCGCAAAGTACCACTGGGGCATGTTTCGTTTTACTACTACTGCTTCGCAACGTTCGCACTTGCCGTCCTTTACCTGTTCATTCGCCAATGTGGTCTGGTCTGCGGGGCACCAGTTGACAGTTCCGTCTGAGCGATAGGCCAGGTCGTTTTCGAGGAACTTCAGGAAGAAGTACTGGTTCCATTTGTAGTATTCGGGGTCGCAGGTGATGATCTGACGCGACCAGTCGTAAGAATTGCCCATTAGCGCGAACTGCTTACGCATGTTGGCGATGTTCCCGTAGGTCCACTCATTTGGATGCAGGTTGCCTTTTATGGCAGCGTTTTCTGCCGGGAGTCCGAAGGCGTCGAATCCCTGCGGGTGCAGCACGTTGTAACCCTGCATTCGTTTGAATCGGGCTGCGGCATCGCCGCCGCTGAATGCGAACCAGTGCCCGATATGCAGGTCGCCAGAGGGGTATGGGAACATGGATTGCACGAACCATTTGGGACGACTCGCGTCGTTGGGGTTCCAGCGGTAAATCTCGGCCTCGTCCCACAGCTTGCGAATTCGAGGTTCGATTTCAGCCGGATCGTATCGGTTGTTGCGTGAACCGTTTCGATTTTCGACTTGATCGGTGCTGTCGGGCGGCATTTCGGAAGCGATGGCCATCGACGAGTCTCCGTGTTAGGCGATTTGGCAATCGATGTTGCAGAGTGTTGAATACCTCAACATTTTAACGCAATCGAATCTTGGACTGGGTTGCGATTGCGGTTCGCCACGTTGGAGGCAGTTTCGATATGGCACGATAGAGCCGAAAGACATATTTCCGATCGAAGTCAGAAAATGACTTGACATAATGAAACAGATGTGCAATATATAACAATAGTGCGAACGAACGATTTGAAAGATGGAGGCTATCTATCCATGCCTAAACCGAGAGCCAAGACACGCGAAGTGAGACGTCGGATTTGGGAGTACATCCGCGACTATCGCCGACAAAACCGCTACGGTCCGAACCTGCGAGAGATCGCTGAAGCCGTCGATATAAGCTCAGCATCGAACGTGAACTATCACGTCAAGCCGATGATTCAGCAAGGTCTTCTGACTGGAAACAGCGACGCTAGATCCTTGAACGTCAATTCCGGCATTCCTATCGTCGGTACAGTCTCGGCGGGAACCAACATGGTGATGCCTGAAGCCGTGGAGTGGGACCAAGTCGGCGAATTTGACACCATCGATTTTCCTGAATGGATCGTCGGGGAAGTGCGCGACCCCTTTGCGCTTGAAGTCACCGGAGATTCGATGATCGATGCCGGGATCATGGAAGATGACATCATCATCATGGAAAAGACGAATCGCGTTCAACGCGGGGATATGGTGATCGCATACGTGAAGAGCCGAGAGGAACACACCGTCAAACGGTACTACCCCAACGGTCCTTCAGTGACTCTGCAACCTGAGAATTCCAGCTATGAGCCGATGATCGAGGATGCGCGAGACATCAGCATCGAGGGGCGAGTAGTGGGAGTTGTTCGGCGCTACTGATATCATCGAAAACAAAGGTCACACTAGCGCAAGGCCCAATTCGATATGTTTGGCAGAGGCATCGGTCCCTTAGAGATATTCCTGATCGTAGTAGTGGTGCTCATCATCTTCGGCGCCGGCAGGCTCCCTGAGGTGGGACGTGGCATTGGCACTGCGATCAGAGAGTTTCGAGGCACGATCGGCGGTAAGGATGATGCCGACACCGCCGAGAAGAAAAAGTCTGAGACAGTAGACGAGAAGAAGCCCGACTAGTCGCGGGCATCGCTCAAGCTCTGCTCGGGGCGCGTTGCTGGCTCTGGTTTGCGTGTGGCTAACCGCGCCAGCAACAGTCCCAACTCGAACAGCACTACCACAGGTGCCGCGACCATCGTCTGTGTGACGGGGTCCACTGTGGGCGTCACTACGGCCGCCAATACGAAGGCGAAAAGTATCACCCAACGACGCTGTTTTGAAACCTCCTTCGGCCTCAATACTCCCAGTTTGGCCAGCAGAAACATGACGATGGGGAGTTCAAATATCAACCCCATCCAGATCACGAGCGTCGAGATTAAAGTTACGTAAGACGAAAGTCGCGGCGTGACCAGGGCGATCTCGCCTCCGAACTGTAGCAGGAAGTAGATTGCCGGGGGGATCACAACGTAGTACGCAAATGCGGCTCCTGCGATGAAAAGCAGAGTCCCGCCAGGCAGCAGCAGATACAGATAGCGCCTTTCGCTGCCTTTCAAGCCTGGACGCACGAACATGATCGTCTGGTAGAGCACCAGCGGAAACGCGGCTGCGAATCCAACGAGAACCGATACCTTGGCAGTAACGGTCCAGCCTTCGGTGATATCCAACTGAACTAGCCGAGCCGGGTCGTCCGGACGCACTCGCTCCAGGGCGTTGATTGCCGGTTGCTGGACAAAATCCTGTATCGGACGATAGAACGCAAACGCCAGCAACGTGGTGATGATGATGGCAGCGATCGAGATGTAGAGTCGCCGCTTCAGCTCGGAGAAGTGCGACATCAGGTTGATCGGGCGATCATTCATGATGATGAAGTTGTGCGAGTTTCGTCGGACTTGGGTTCTGGTTCCGATTCTTGACTCGGTTCGGCGGTATCGTCATTTGATGATGATGCAGTGTCTGAGTTGGCTTTGGCATAACCTTCGGGTCGCACAACAGACCGCGCGAGCGACTTGAATTCTGCAGCATCAGTAGTCAGACTACGCGCATCGTCCTGGAAGGCTTTTAGTTCCTGTGAAAGATCCCGCACGTCGTCCAACACTCCGCTCTGATCCAGACGTTCGCGAATATCTTCCATGTCTACAGCTTCTTCCACCATCTGTGTGAGTTCATCGCGTTGACGCCTCAACTCAGTCATGTATTTGCGCGCGGTGCGTGCCCCGTGAACCAATCGGGTCGGACCCACCACGAGTAGCGCGATGAGAAACACAACGATCAATTCGAGTCCTCCGATGCCGAGAAAATTCATGAGACATTCTGTGGCTCATGCGCGGCGCATGTGGCGTAGATGTGAGTACGAGTGAAGTTGACCGCCGCGACCGGCAACAAGGCGCGCAGCGCACATAACGGGAGACCGATGACGTTCAAATAGCAACCAGCAACCGACTCGGCCGGGGCGAAATCGCGGTCTTGAACCCCATACGCTCCTGCACGATCGAACGGCATCCCAGTAGCGATGTAAGTCTGCACCTCGTCATCGCGATAGTTTCGCATCTGCACCTTGGAAACAACCGTGTGCGATACGATGTTGCCTTTCTCAAGGTACGGCGAATATGTCATCGCAACCGTCGTGTTGACTTCATGCTGACGGCCTCGCAATGCGTTTAGCATCTGCGTCGCCGCTTTCTGATCGGCCGGTTTTCCGAGAGCATTTCCGTCCAATGAAACCATAGTGTCTGCGGTGAGGAGGGCAATTTTGTGGGATCGCAGGTTTGGAGCGGCATCCATCGCTGCTTGTAGTTTCAACACTGCGTTGCGATAGGTCAGTTTGTAGACATCTGGCTCTTCGCGGCTGGTGATTTCAGATGCGTCATCAATGCTAGGTTGTACGACAAAATCCATCTCCGCAAGCTTCATAATGTCGCGCCTGCGTTTAGATGCCGATGCCAAGATGTAGTGGAAATCTTCGGCGTATTCGGCATCTCGGATGCCCGATCGGATTGCGGTTGCGGTTAAAGACATATCAGCTAGAGCTAACCTGATGCTGGTTTGTCGGTTCAGATCTCAAAAGCGCGAGCGACTCGACGTGTCGGGTATGTGGAAACATATCGATAGGGCGGACTGATATCAGTGTAAATCCGCTTTGGCAGAGAGCATTGAGGTCACGTGCCAAAGTGTAGGGATTGCAAGACACCATCATGATCTGGTCAGGCACGATTCGGCACAGCGCGTCTAGCGCCTCAGGTGCACAACCCGTGCGCGGGGGATCGATGACCGCAACATCAACGTGTCGTCCTGATTCCACAAGCTCGGCTGCTGCATTTTCGACTTTGGCCTCGATGAATGAGACGTTGGATACATCTTGGCAGTTGATGCGAGCATCGGCAACTGCCGAAGCCGATTCCTCGATCCCGATCACATCGTCAACGTACGGAGCTAAGAGACGAGCAAAGGTACCGACACCGCAATAGAGGTCTATCAGGGTATCGTCGCTGTCAATCTTGAGCATCTCGACGATCTGGTCTACCACCGCTGAGAGCATATCGGTATTCACTTGAAAGAATGAAGATGCGGCGACTTGGAATGTAGATCCGCGGACCTCTTCGACATACTTTTGACGCCCCGATGGGATGTCTTGTATCTCGGCAGGCAACAGCGGTTGAATGATCATGTCGCTGGTGTTGGTGCCGACGCGGATGGAGAACTGGGTCATGCGGTCCAGGCGTCCCTGCAGTTTAGCCAGCGTATCGTTGATGCGGTGGTCCATGATGAGGCATTCATCGATCTGGACGAATCTTCTGGTGTCAGCATTCACAAATCCGGCGTTGCCTTGTTGACCGCCGCGCCCGACAGTGAATCGAGCGTGATTTCGATAGCCGAATCGCTTAGGCGAGGGCAGTGTTTCTGCAACGTGGACGCCGCGCAAAGAATCGTATTGCGACAGTGCTGCCGACACTTGTTCGCGCTTCAGTTC
This sequence comes from Dehalococcoidia bacterium, assembly GCA_965242765.1. Taxonomy (GTDB): domain Bacteria; phylum Chloroflexota; class Dehalococcoidia; order Lucifugimonadales; family Lucifugimonadaceae; genus Bin127. The sequence continues at coordinate 1,705,410 of CBDESY010000004.1, forward strand.
CAATTGCCGTGAGTAGGTGATGTGTTGCCATTGGCAACCGGAGCACTCGCCAAAATAGCGACACTCGGCTTCAACGCGATGATCAGAAGGCTCTTCGGCCGATTCGAACTGGGTAGCAACACGATCACGATAGATTTTAACGATGCGTGCCGATATCCGTTCGCGCGGAATTGCTCCAGATATCGTTACGGGAACGTTATCCAGTTCAGCTGTGGCGAGCCCCTGCTCATTAAAATCACCCGCTTCTAGTTGAAGCGTGTCTCCAACCTCGATTCCGAGATCAGAGGTTAAATCTGGTCCGCGATAGCGGCGCCTGTGCTTTCGTTTCGCCATAGAAGTCAATCCAACGCGTGAACACGTCGACGGTGAGAACAATCAGCATCGTTCATCGTGTCACGGTCTTATCCTGAAACTGAATCTCAATATACAACCGTGCTCTTTGATACCCTGAAGTTAAGTGAACGTAGCATATGCGATGCGCGCATGTAGCCTGCTGAATCCATTGAAATGATCGAAACAGCACAGAAATCGACATCCAGCTCATCGAAAGACTCTCTGAACGGCTTGAAGCCTCGCGTCCGTCGGCGCTTGCCGGAATGGTTCAAAGTCCGAGCTCCAGGTGGTGAGAACTACACCGATCTTAAGAAGCGTTTCCGCGGTTCGGCCCTGCATACGGTGTGTGAAGAGGCGGCCTGTCCTAACATCGGCGATTGTTGGGAACGACGCACTGCTACATTCATGATCCTCGGCGATACCTGCACCAGAGCATGTTCCTACTGCAATGTCAAAACCGGCTGGCCAGGTGAACAAAACGTCGATTGGGCGGAGCCATTCCGTTTGGCGCAGACAGTGCATGCGATGGAGCTCAAATACACAGTAGTGACTTCAGTTGATCGTGATGACCTTCCTGACTACGGAGCTTCCATATTTGCGATGACGATATCCCAAATTCACCGTCTATCGCCAGAGTGCAAGGTAGAGGTGTTGATACCCGACTTCGCTGGAGATCGCTCTGCGCTGACCCAGGTGGTTAAAGCTGGACCAGAAGTCTTGAACCACAACATCGAGGCGCCAAGACGCATTTTCGCCAAAGTCCGTCCTAAGGGAGATTACGACTTATCGCTGGAGTTGATCCGCCGCGTCAAGGAAATCGATGATTCGATGCCCACCAAGTCGGGCATGATGGTGGGACTTGGCGAGACCAAAGATGAGGTCTATCAGACGATGCGAGACTTGCGGTCTGTAGATTGCGATTTACTGACAATCGGTCAGTACTTACGCCCATCTGAACGCCATCATCCTCTGATTCGCTTTTACCACCCACGCGAGTTCACCGAATTTGCCCGTATCGGTATGGAAATGGGCTTCAAGCATGTTGCATCTGGCCCTTTGGTGCGCTCTTCCTATCATGCTGATGAGCAACACGAATCGGCGGTTGACGCGCTTTTGGCCAAAAAACGCTGAGTCGCCGGGGAAGTCGCATTTCCTGACCGCGTAGAGCATTACGGATTTTGTGCAGGCGATGATCTCTCAACAGAGAATGGCATTGTTCATCAATGGTGTGTTGCTTGTAACGGTAGCCGCAATGGTTGTCAGTTCGTGGTCTGCGAGTGCGAGGCTCACTGCGGCGAGTGACGGACAAAGCAGTTCGGCAACTGGCTACTTCGGGTTGGATGACGAAGGTGTGCCGATTGCAGATCGACACGGCGTCATGATCGTTTTCGATGGCGCAATCAAGCCAGAGACGATATCGGAAAACACATTCCTGGTTTCGCTTGAAGATGGCACCTTCGCAGACGTTTTGGAAGCACAAGTTGAAGGTTCATACGTTTTTCTGCGGCTGCGGGACGAACTTCCTTCAGACGCCCGGCCCATTGTGGGACTAGCGGAAGGTGAAGTAATTGAAGATCTTGCCGGCAACACGACGAATCACCGAGAATTGGGCTTCATTCAAATCGCCGATGGCATTTCGCCGCGATTAAGCGTCACGTTGGGTGGTGGATCGGGCCGGGGTACAGGCGATGAAGGTCCTGACCGTCTGACTAACGACACTATCGACATCCGCGTCACTTCCGACGAACCGTTGCAGGGTGCCCCGCGAGTGCTGGTTTTATGTGAGAGCTTGAGTTGGCAGGTTAAAGAAGGATCGAGGAATATAGAGCGTGATGTTGATGACTTCATAGCGAATCGCAACGGACCGTTCTCAATTCGCCCACGGGAGTCGTCGGGAACGTCATACACCTGTGGGTACGACGCGAATGGAGATCGAGCAGATGACCCCTTTGAGTTGGTTGAGGATGTCACATATTCGCGACCGGGGGAGGTTTGGGAGTATGAGTGGAGTAATCGACCTGGCGATGCTACCAGTCTGCAAGATGGCCGACTGGTAGTGGTTGCGTATGGTCGGGATCGATCGAGGTATGAACGCTTTGGGCAAACGGTATCGAATTGGGCAACTGGTATGGCGGATTTCATGCTTGACACTGAGTTCGCTAGTCATAAAGATGATGTGGAGATCATTCCGGCCGATGGATCGACGATAAAAGAAACGAGACCATTCGTGATTATCGATTTCTACGAATCAACGACAGTGGATCTGCTCTCGTTTGTGATTGACGGTCGCGACCTGACAGATGAGATCGAGCAGTCGGATATGAACCGATTTCTATATTGGCCACTTGCCATGAAAGGAGGCAAAAATGTGGTGGAGGTTGCAGCTTCAGATTCTGCAGGGAATTTCATTGACTTGAAGTTCAGCTTCGAAGTGGTGCTGCGTGAAAGTTTCGTGTTGCACCTGGAACCTGGATGGAACGCGATTTCGTTGCCAGCAGATCCTGTGGTTCGCGACATCGAGGCCGTGTTCACAGAACCAGCGATCGAAGCGATGATTGCATGGAAAAACAGCTACCCTAAATCGTGGGTAGTCGCGATCCGACGCGATGGCAAGTGGACTGATAATGACCCGAATCGTCGAATGAGCGAGATTCGTTCGCGCCGGGGATATTGGGTGAAGGCATCCAAACCGACTCGTCAAAAGATCACTCTGACGAATCCAATTCGACGGGTTTCTCCAAGAGGTTCGCCTACAAATTGCATATCGGGATGTTTGGGCTGGATTTTTGTTGGCGTTGTAGATCAAGGTGGATACCAGACCGAAAACCATTTCGGGGAACCGCTCGTAAACAGCAAAATTCAAATCGTTCGAGCACAGGATTACCTCAATAGACCAGAGAAAGCCTTTACCTGGGACCCGGTCACTCAGCGTTTCGAGCACTTGCTTCCCGATGATCCAGTCATAATCGGCGATGGCATATGGGCGTATTACGGCCCATCCAAACCCTAGTGAACTACCTGCGAATCGGATCGAAGACGGTCAAGAATGTGAAGCGGTTGGCAACCCGCGGCTTTCCGCGTGGCTGTTCGCGATCACGCGAATGATGCACGCCTCTACAATTGGATAACCGCCATGTCTACGCTGTACATCATCGCAACTCCGATCGGGAATCTTGACGATCTCACGATACGCGCGGTCGAAGTTTTACGCACCGTGCCAGTAGTGGTGGCGGAAGATACCCGCATCACCAGTAAACTCCTAGACCACGTCGATGCAAACCCAAAGGTTTTAAGTTTTCATCGTAGAGCGCGAAGTCGGGATGTGTTGCGGATAATGAAAAAGTTGGATGAGGGAGATGCCGCATTGGTTTCCGATGCTGGTACACCAGGCGTGAATGATCCCGGACAGATTATTGTGGAAGCGGCGATCGATCGCGGACATTCAGCAGTGCCGATACCCGGAGCATCGTCAATTATGGTAGCGTTGTCGGTAAGCGGTTTCTATGCCGATCAGTTCGTATCGCACGGGTTTCTATCTTCAAGTGGTGCGAAGCGCCGCCGGTTGTTGCGCGGCATTGCTGCCGATGCAAGAGCTGCCGTGTTCTTCGAGACTCCCCATCGATTGCGTGATGCTCTTGCTGACATTGCAGCTATTCTGGAAGGGCGTCAGATCGTAGTGTGTCGCGAGATGACCAAGTTGCATGAGGAGATTTGGCGAGGCACTGCCGAAGATGCCTTAAGACATTTCCAAGAACCTCGCGGTGAGTTCGTGATCGTAGTCGCACCGCTGGCAAGAACTCGAGGTGGAGTTCGGCAGTCGGTGACGCTGGATTCCAAGGAGAAGGTTCTAGCTGCGGCTGCGGAACTGTCTGATACTTGCAATACGCGGCGCGACCTCGCTGATGCCATCGCAGATCAAACTAGATTGCCGCGTCGTCTGGTCTATCAAATACTGCATCGGCAACAGGCAGAAACGGTTCACAATAGATCGACGCTTAGCAAGTAGAATCTGGACGTATAGGCGCGTCGGGTTCCGGTCTGCAACAACCTATAGGTTTGTGCCCGACGGCATGAAACGAGTCACGTAGTTTGTCAAGAAACATCCTCGTCTGCGTAGCCTGGCCCTACGTCAACAGCGAGCCTCATCTCGGGCATATCGCTGGTATGAATGTGCCGGCCGATATCTTCGCGCGCTATCACCGCATGATCGGCAACCGAGTAGCAATGGTTTCTGGTAGCGACATGCACGGAACTCCAACTGCGTTGCGCGCCGTCGACGAAGGGGTGCAGCCGGAAGAGATTGCGTTCCGCTATCACGAGATTTGGGCATCATGCATGGAACGTATGGGCTTTTCTTACGACCTTTACACCCACACTCATACGAAAATCCATGAAAACGTTGCCCAAGACGTGTTGTTGACGCTCGACAAGCACGGCTATATCTACGAAGATCGACAGTTGATGCCCTTTTCCGAGACGGAGCAACGCTTCCTGTCAGACCGTTTCGTCGAAGGGCTGTGTCCGGTTTGCGGCTACGATGGCGCACGTGGCGACCAATGCGATGGTTGTGGACGCACTTTGGACGCGATCGATCTCATCAATATTCGCAGCATCCGAGATGGCAGCACTCCCGTTTTCAAAAAGACGACGCATTTGATGATCAAGTTGAGCGCGTTTCAAGAGCATTTGGAGAAATGGGTTTCCACCAAGAATGATTGGCGTCCAAATGTTCGCAATCAGACGCTCGGTTTTTTGAACGAAGGGCTACATGATCGCGCGATGACGCGCGACATCGAATGGGGTGTGCCGGTACCGTTTGATGGTTACGAAAAGAAGCGGATATACGTTTGGTTCGAAGCGGTGATTGGCTATCTGTCTGCAACAAAGGCTTGGGCGGAAAACTTGAACGAGCCAGATGGGTGGCAGCAGTTCTGGAAATCGCCCGATGCCGAGTCGTACTATTTCCAAGGCAAAGACAACATTCCGTTCCACACCGTGCTCTGGCCAGCGATGCTTATGGGTTACGGCGGATTGAATCTCCCAACTGACGTGGTGGCTAACGAGTATCTGAATCTTGACGGTCAGGGTTTCTCAAGCAGCCGAAACTGGGCCGTTTGGTTGCCCGACTATCTTGAACGTTACGATGTTGATCCGTTGCGCTACTATCTGGCGTCGATAATGCCGGAGACCTCCGATTCCGACTTCACTTGGGAAGGATTCTTGGCAGCCAACAACAACGTGCTGGTTGCTACATTGGGCAATTTCGTACATCGGACATTGACGATAACTACGCGCAACTTCGAGGGACACGCTCCAGATCCTGGCGAGTTGGGGGCGCAGGACACAGAAGTGATCGAGGCCTGCGATCGAACATTGGATGACGTAGGCGAATCTATTGAAACTCGACGCTTCCGACGCGCGCTTTATCAGGCGATGGAGTTGGCGCGGATTGGAAACCGATACCTAGACGCAGAAGAGCCTTGGAGAACCGTAAAATCGGATCCAGATAGAGCAGCTAAGACGCTTTGGACCGCGTTAAACGTCATCTCGACTCTACGCACGGTTTTCTACCCATTCATCCCATTCTCGAGTGACAAGATGCATAATTTGCTAGGGTTCGATGGTAGTTCTGCCACAGATGGGTGGTGCCGACGCATTGTCGAGCCCGGCGCACCGTTGTCGAAACCGCGTCCTCTGTTCAAGAAGTTAGACCCTGAAATCGTCGAAGAAGAAAAGGCGCGCCTAATTGCTCAAAGACCTGACAACCAGTGAAAAGATTGACGCGCCGTCGGATTATCGATGCCAGGATAGTGATGAATCGATCGCAATGACTACCGCTCTTCAACCGACTTCTCAGCAGGATATATTCGCGCCCATCTCAACTGAACTGGATCGAGTTGTCGATGTGATAACTCAGTTGAGCATCGACGAGATGCAGCGTTGTCCTGCTGGTATAGGTACGCTGGAGACGCTAGATGAACGATTGGCGCATGTGATATCCACGCCCGGCAAGAAGATGCGACCGGCCATGACATTGCTGGCGTCTAAACTGTGGGGCGCGAAGCCAGATGAAAAAATGATCAGCATGGCAGTAGCTGTGGAACTGCTGCACATCGCCGCACTCATACACGATGACACGGTTGATGATGCTGATGTGCGACGCGGCAAGTCTACCGCCGGCGCGCTCTGGGGCAACAACTTCGCCGTGTTGCTCGGAGACTACGTCTTTGCAACATCGGCAAAATTCGTCTGTGCCACTGGCTCAGTGCGACTGATCAGCCGGTTTGCAGAAACTATCGCAGAATTGGCGCGCGGCGAACTTCACGAGATGGTCAGCAACTGGAACCTGCCGGTCACGATCGATGAGTATTTCGCGCGGATATATGACAAGACGGCATCGCTATTCTCGACATCGTCCGAAAGCGGAGCCGTCCTGGGAGGTGCCGACGAAAACTCCGTCCAATCATTGCGCGAATTCGGATACTACTTGGGCATGGCCTATCAGGTCAAGGATGATGTCCTAGACTACGAGTCGACCACTGACGAGCTAGGTAAGCCGGCGAATCAGGATATATTGAGCGGTAAATTAACCTTGCCCGCTATCTATGCGCTTGAAGAGCCCGAATGCGCGGGGGCAATTGAGGGATTCTTCAAATTGTCTGAGCGTGAAAGAGAAGATGCGCTGGGTGATCTGTTGGACTTGATTCGTGGGTATGGGGGGGTAGAGCGTGCCGAATACACCGCTTCGAACTTCATTGACAAAGCGGTGCAACGATTGGAAGTGGCCCCTCATTCTGAGAGCCGAGACGCGCTGGCTTCAATCGCATCCCGCGTCAATTCGATGTAGTCCGCTGGAACCAAATGACACCTGAAACGATTGTTGATGAGCTGGTCAAGGTTTACGGAGAATTCGAACAGAAACCGCGCTACAACGCTCTTGACGAGTTGATCTTCACCGTCCTGACGCAGCACACTTCCGACCTAAATGCAGAGCGAGCATTCAACCGACTGCGTGCCTCGATTCCGACTTGGGATGAGGTGATGATCGCCGATCAGCAGTCGATTGCCGACGCGATATTTCATGGCGGAATGTCGAACCAGAAGTCGAAGCGCATCAAAGACATTCTTGCTGACATTCTGGAAAGACACGGCGAGTTGGAAATCGATTTTCTTAGGAAATGCTCTCTTGAAGAAGCGCGAGAGTGGCTCATGGCATTGCCGGGCGTAGGCCCAAAGACTGCTGCGGTGGTGATGTCCTTCGCGTTAGGGATGCCGGCATTTCCCGTCGACACCCATATCCACCGAGTTTCTAAACGCCTGGGCCTCATCGACGAAAAGACTAATGCTGACGCGGCACATGCGATCATGGAGGCGCAAGTCCGTCCCGAATTACGTTTTCAACTGCACATGCAGCTGATCACTCACGGACGCCGAACCTGCAAAGCACGCCGTCCGTTGTGCAGTGAGTGTTCGTTATCGCCATCTTGCCCATCAAGCACGGTGTAAGTGGCAACGCCTGCATCATTATGTCTTCCGAGAATTGCAGGATGGGGTAAACTCAGTTGCGTGGTCAGGTACTCTGCCATTAGAGAAAATGCCTACTTCTGATCGAATGCAGACAACGTTAGAGATATCAAGGATTGAACATCGGCAAATGGATGTAACGCCGGTCAGCAGACCATCGCGTACCGTTGATCTGTTTTGCGGTGTTGGTGGATTGAGTTTGGGTTTCGCTCGAGCGGGGTTCGAAGTTGTGAGCGCCTATGACAACTGGAACAAGGCTTTGGCTGTTTATGAAGCGAACTTTGATCACGATGTTCACGAGTTGGATCTTTCCGATGTTCACTCGGCCACAGAGCATGTACAGTCTTACTCTCCCGAAATAGTGATTGGTGGTCCGCCATCGCGATGTGTTGAGGGGAAATTATCCTGAATCGCGGGGAGAGAATGTTAAGCCCTGAGCGTCGATTTGATGCCACCATCTACTTCACTGCTCGTGATCTCTTCGCGCATCAATAACCACGAGGCAACGCCATGAAAATCGTCTCTGTACAAGCCACGAAAGTCAATTACCCACGCCTTAAGCCGATTACGGTACCACGTCCCGGCCCGTCACGCGGCGAAGTCAATGCTCAAGCAACGCCGTTGCGTCGATACACCAAGGATCCAAACTTCGGATTTAGTCGAAACATGCCGCCCGGAAATCGAGATGTCGGATGCGTGGTGACTCTCGAAGACGGCACTTGGGGTTTCGGGTTCACCGACCACGGGCGCACGACGGCATCGATTATCGAGGATTATCTCGCACCCGCGATCGAGGGGCGAGATGTGATGTCTACCGAGACGCTCTACGATCTGATGATACGTGTCTGTTCTGGATTTGGGACCAACGCGCTCGTTGCATACGCCATCGCGGCAGTAGACCTTGCAATCTGGGATGCCAAAGGCAAGGCTTTGGAACAACCGGTTTACAGTCTTCTCGGCGGCAGCACAGAAATTCTCAAACCTCTCTACTCGACAGGAAACGATACCGGATGGCAAAAGGAGCTGGACTTCAAGAACTTCAAGCGATTCAGTCCGTACGGTCCGCCCGACGGCATCGAGGGCATCAATCGACTTGAAGAAGAGATCGCGGAGGCGCGTGAGTTGGTGGGACCCGATGCTGAATTGATGCTCGACTTCTGGATGGGATTAGATGTCGAGACTGCTGTCCGGACCGCCGAACGATTGCGCCCCTACAATCTCAAATGGCTTGAAGACACCTTTCTGCCCGACACTCTCGATGAATACGAACGGTTACGAGAACGCGTCCCATGGCAGAACCTCGCCACAGGAGAGCATTGGTACGGCATCTATCCATTTTTCCACGCCGCAAAAGAGGGTTTGGTAGACATCCTGCAGCCCGACATAATCTGGTGTGGCGGTCTGACTCCGCTCATCAAGATTTGTCATGTGGCAGAGTCTGCTGGGTTATCAGTCATCCCGCACGGCAGCGGCGGAACGGCATACGGGCAGCACGCGTGCTACGGATTGTCGGCGGTGCCGATGATCGAGTGCAGCGGCCCTGTAATGACGGAAGCCGGAGTTCCGCTGCACGAAAAAGACCGCTTGCCTGGAACCGTAGCGCCTTTCGAAGGCAAGCTGAAACCGAGCGATGCCCCGGGTTTCGGGCTTAACCTGAAGCGCGAGTGGTTTCCGGCGTTTTTTGGGTGAGGTGTACGATTGAGTATGACTATGCTGAACAGAGGCATTTACCTCCGCGCATGTTGCGATTAACATATGGGTAGAGTGTTGATGTAAGTATCTGTTGCATGGGGAGTTAGCCAGATTGCGATCACCGATCGGATGTTTCAGTGGTCAGATGGGTTTCGCCTCTGTGGAATGCGATGCAAACCCGAGCCTGGTGGGTAAAACTACAGCATGGAACCGCACGAAGATGTACTATTGCCTGGAATTCAGGTGGAATACGAGATTGTCGATCGGTCTTTGGTTGAACAAGAATTGACTGAAAAACTAAAACGAGTTGAACGTGCCATAGCATTCCGTCGATTGACAAAGGAAGCGCGTAAAGATAGGCCGATCACGTTCGTCCCCCCAACCCTTTGGTCGATATCAAGGCGCGCAAATGAACGATGAGCGTCCTACGACTAGAAGTCCGATATTTCATGCCCAACAAGCGGATAGATACGCGCGCCAAGAACTGATCAGACAGTATGAGGAGCAATTCAATTGCCGTCTCGTAGTGATGATAAGTCCTATCGTTGCGGAAAGTGTGACGTTGTTTGAGGAGTTGATCTATGACGCGTCGCCTGACGAAGATCTCCAGCTATTGCTCGATTCTCCAGGTGGTGATGGCGAAGTGGCGATACGGATCGTTAGAGCCGCGCAATCCCGATGTAACGAACTGACAGTCATAGTCCCCGATCAGGCGAAGAGCGCGGCGACCCTGTTGAGTTTGGGAGCAAATCACATCGTTATGGGGCCAGCGAGCGACCTTGGCCCGATTGATCCGCAGTTCTATGTGCAAGGCGAATGGGTATCGGCGAAAGACATCATTTCCGCCGTTGAAAATGCATCTCTACAAGTGATGAAATCTCCTGACACATACCCGATCTACGCCTCATTAATAAGCGACATCAATGCGATCATGGTTCAACAGGCCCGGTCGGCACTTGAGCGGACGACTCAGCAATTGAATGAGGCACTGACAAGCAATCCTGACCGAACAATCAACGAGGTGCAGGATCTTGTGTGCGCACTCAAAGCTCCCATGATCCAAGGCAACCCGACTCACGCAGCATTGTTCAGTGCTGATGACGCTACAGCTGCAGGTTTACCAGTCATCAAAGCAAATCCTGGCAAAGTCCGGTGGCAGTTGATTTGGCGCCTTTGGGCTAGATACTTCGCTCTCGGCGTCAAAAGAAACCGTTGGGTCTATGAAAGTTCTCGTGCGTCGCAACTCGATCCGTTCAATAGCGATTGAGCGTCGTGGAGGTCTTCTGATCGACAATCGAAGAGTGCTGATCGTATGACAGCATCTGATTGATCCAAGAGCCGCAGAATATCTCCATGTGCGACTATTGCTTTAAACAGTCGCTTCCAAGGACTGCAGAATCCCGCGCATGTGCCCTACGCAGTAGGCGATGTACTCGCGTCCTGCCGGGCCGTCTGTCGTCAGGCGCATGATGTGGTCGTAATCGATGCAGCCTTCGTAGCCAACATCGTATAGGGCCTTGGCGACTTCGTACATGTTGAGGTCGCCAGAATCGGGCATCACTTCCATGTAGCCCTGGTTCTCAGGGATCTTGCCGACTACATTGCGGAAGTGGACATGGAAGAGTCGGTTCTGCTCGCCGAAGTGTTTGATGCCTTCGAAAATGTTCTGACCCGATTCGTAGCGAGTACCGACGCAGAAGGTGATTCCGTTGGCTGGCGATGGCACTTCGCTGAATAGACGGTCGAACGATTCGAAGCTGTTGATGATTCCGGGATATCCCTGTAGCAATGGCACTGGAGGGTCGTTGCCGTGCGTCGCGACCTTAACGCCGCCCTGTTCCGCAACATCGCATACGGCACTATAGTGTTTGATGTGTCGGTCCCAAAGATCCTCTTCGTCGGGCGCGTCGGCGGCACGTGGCGTTGCCAACGCTTCAACGAGATCAAATTTAGCGTGTCGGTATCCGCCTCGCCCTTCTACATATTCGACGATCCGCGGCAGGTTGGGATTACTCACGCCTGAGGTGTAGGGCTGCACTCCCAAGACCGGGATATCGAATTCGGCACACAATTCCGCATTGATGCAGGCATTTCGAGTCTCTTGCTCAGCGTTCGGACCTCCTAAGTAGACATCGTGGAAGTGCGATGAAAGGCAGTTGGCACGTTCGATCACCTGTCCCGCTTCGCCCAACTTCTCTACTACCATCTTCATTCCGTCGCGATTTGCGGCGCCGCCTGACTCCAAGTAGCCAGGTACCATGTCCATGGTGATGTCTACTGCGTCGACACCGATCTGTGTCAAGAAACGAAGGTCTTCGGGCCGATCCAGCCAATCCGGGCTGATGCGTGTTCCAATCCTCATCATCACGCTTGCCTCCTGAAATGAAATAGTGTTTGCAGATATTGATATCACATGAGATAGGACTCGGTTCGTTTCACGCGCGCGGCAGAAACGATTTATTCTGATTGATGCTGAAGGCGAGCAAAAATCTTACAGACCACATGGGAATTGACATGTCCGCTGAAACCGAATCCACGCGTCCAAACATCATATTGATACTCGCAGACGATATGGGTTACTCGGATCTTGGCTGCTACGGCGGCGAGATATCGACGCCGAATCTCGACAAGTTGGCATCCGATGGCATCCGCTTCTCGCAGATGTACAACACGGCGAGGTGCTGCCCGTCGCGCGCATCGTTGCTTACGGGGTTAAACCCGCATCAGACCGGTGTAGGTCACATGGGCAACACGATAGAGGAGGAGCCGTCGTATCAGGGCTATCTCAACAATCGATGCGTGACGATTGCCGAAGTGTTGCGCGACGCTGGGTATCGAACCGGCATCTCAGGCAAGTGGCACTGCGGAGGTGACCCTGAACGTGCTGACGAGGGCCATCCGCAACTGCAACGCGGCTTCGAGCAGATGTTTTGGTTCGAAGGCGGTAATGGATACTTCAATCACTCTCGTTTCTTCATCGACCGAACCTCGGTTGAGGCATCTGGCACCGACTATCTAACCGACATGATTACCGATCACGCAGTCAGGATGATCGACGGTGTGCAAAACGATACTCGTCCATTCTTCTTGCATGTCGCCTATACCTCGCCGCATTGGCCACTGCAAGCTTTGGAAGAGAACATCGAAAACTATCGCGGGAAATATTCAGACGGCTGGGATGCCACGCGGACGGCGCGTCATGAACAGTTGAAGTCGATGGGAGTTTTAGACGAAAGATGGGATATCGCGCCGCGTGATGAAACGGTAGCTGCTTGGAAGGATGCTGCACACAAAGAGTGGGAAGCGATGCGTATGGCCGTCTATTCGGCGCAGGTTGAGCGGATGGATCAAGGCGTCGGCAAGATCTGCGAGGCATTAAAAACAAACGATGTAGACCGCGACACCGTGATCATCTTCTTGTCTGACAACGGCGGATGCGCCGAGTTCTTGTGTGAAGACCGCGACAATCTAGACGAATCGAGAGTCGTGCCTCTGACTCGCGATGGGCGTGAAGTGCGCGTCGGCAACTCTCCCGTTATCATCCCGGGTGGTGATGATACCTACATGAGCTACGACACTCAGTGGGCTAACGTGAGCAACACGCCATTCAGACGTTTCAAGCGTTGGACGCACGAGGGCGGCATCGCGACGCCTCTAATCGTGAATTGGCCGTCTGGCATATCTGCAAAGGGTGAAGGTGGGAAGATTTCGCATACACCGATTCAGCTTATGGATCTAAACGCTCTGTGCATCGACTTAGGAGATGCGATATATCCGACTGAATTCCTTGGACATGAGATCACGCCGCACGAAGGCGAAAGCTTTCGTGAAGTGTTGGAAGGCAACGATAACTGGTCGAAACAGCGTCCGCTAGCGTGGGAGCATGAGGGCAACCAAGCGATACGCTCTGGCAACTGGAAACTGGTTCGGGAACATGGAAAACCGTGTGAACTGTACAACCTGGGTGAGGATCGAACCGAGCTGAATGATCTAGCAGGTGGCGAAACGGGTCGCGTCAACGAATTAGCTTCGATGTACACCGATTGGGCGCGCCGCTCAGGCGCAGTGGATTGGCCGCCCGGTCCGCGCGGCAGTTGGCTTTTCCCGGGTTTGAACGCCGATGGTACGTTCCAGATGCGCGGGCATGGACACATCATCCCGCGCGGCTTCACCAGGTCCGCGGCCAACGCCTGCGATTGACGTCAACTCGCACTGAAAACGGAGCACTTGCTCATAGGAAGGAAGATAAATCGATGGGCGGATCGCAAAAGGTCGCCGAAAGAGTAGTCAGAAACTCGATATTCGAGTATTTCATCATCGCATTGATCTTGCTCAGCGGTGCAATTCTGGGTTTGAGAACAGTTCCAGAATACGCGGATCAATATGGCGAGTTGATGACCTGGGGTAATCGAATCATCCTCGCGGTTTTCATCATCGAAGCTGCGTTGAAGATGCTTGCATTGTCTCCCAAACCGCATCGATACTTCGCCGATGGTTGGAACGTCTTCGACTTTGGCATTATCGTCTTGTCGCTTGTGCCGGCGACTGGTTCATTTGCAATGATCGCGCGTCTAGGGCGTCTGCTCCGCGTGCTGAGACTGATCTCGACCATCGAAGACCTGCGATTGATCGTTGCCGCGTTGGTCAAGTCGATACCCAATGTGGGGCACATCTTGATGCTGATGAGTGTCATCGTGTACATCTACGCCATCATCGGCATCCAACTGTTCCAAGAACACGATCCGGAACACTGGGGGAATATCGGGTTGGCGGTCCTGACGTTGTTCGAGATCATCACTCTGGAAGGATGGATCGATGTGAATGCCAAGGCGATGGAACTGAACCCTTGGGCTTGGGTGTACTTCGTAAGTTTCGTCATCGTCGGCACCTTTGTAGTGGTGAACTTGTTCATCGCCGTCGTCATCAACAATCTTGATCGTGCGAAAGAAGAAGCTCTAAAGGAGCTGGAACCGCCGGTTTCGCGGGATGAACTCTTGCGCGAGTTGCGTGCAACCCAGGACAGTCTGCGGCGGCTTGAAACGCGTATCTCGGACATGGGGCGTGAAGCTAATGAATCGAGTAAAGAGTGATACCCGTTGTAGTGCGAAAGCGTGTTATGAGGATGCGGACTTGCCAGTTGGTTACAATTTTAATACAATCAAGTAAATCGATAGATAACGATCAATCGGAAGATATCACTCATCAATGACTACCGTCGAAGAGTATCGAACTGCTGCACACACGCTCTACGATCAAGCACTGGTCGAGTTAGAAGCTGGCGACTTGAGGCAAGCTTCAGAGAAATTCTGGGGAGCTGCTGCACAAGTGTTGAAATCTTTTGCCCAAAAACGGGGCTTGGTTTACAACACGCATGCCCACATATACAAAGTGATCCGTGAGGCGACAAAAGAATCCTGCAATCCCGAAGTCGGCGAGTGGTTCAAACAGGCCGAAGTATTACACGGAAATTTCTATGAGAACTGGATGATTGAATCCGAAGTCCGGACCTCAGCAACTGATGTTCGTGAATTGATCGATGCAGTTGAAAAACTGTGAATATCAATTGGCATCTCAGCGAGAAGTCTAGATTTAAGGGAATCAAACTACACCATGACAACATCCGAACGATACCGAACCGCCGCGCACACGCTCTATGACCAAGCGTTGGTCGAGTTAGAAGCTGGCGACTTGAGGCAAGCCTCAGAGAAATTCTGGGGAGCTGCTGCACAGGCGATGAAGTCGGTCGCTAGTCGCCATGGTTGGGAGCATAAGACTCACGCACACGCCTACGGAGTCGTCAACAATTTGAAGCAGTTGACAGGCGACCGCCAAATCCGCGTGTTGTTTAGCCACGCTGATGCCTTGCACACCAACTTCTACGAAGATTGGATGGATGAGGCAGACGTACGCACCTATGCAGCTGATGTGCGGCTACTTATTGAACGGCTTGAAGCTACTCAGTGATCATTTCCAAATCAGACGTGATCGAGACTGATGCCCAATCGAAGGCTTAAAGATTCATCATGACAACATCCGAACGTTATCGTACCGCTGCGC
This sequence comes from Dehalococcoidia bacterium, assembly GCA_965242765.1. Lineage (GTDB taxonomy): Bacteria > Chloroflexota > Dehalococcoidia > Lucifugimonadales > Lucifugimonadaceae > Bin127. The sequence continues at coordinate 1,721,016 of CBDESY010000004.1, forward strand.
ACACGCTATATGACCAAGCGTTGGTCGAGTTAGAAGCTGGCGACTTGAGGCAAGCCTCAGAGAAGTTTTGGGCTGCTACTGCACAGGCCATGAAGGCTTTGGCGGAGCGCAGGGGTTGGCGACATCGATCGCATCGACACTTCCACCAAACACTTGATATGCTCAAGGACGAAGATGACCACAAAGACATCGTTCGTTGGTTTGGTCTCGCCGAGACGCTACACATCAACTTCTATGAGGATCGAGCTAGTGCTGAAACTATAGCGGTGATAGCAGAAGATGTGCGGCTGCTTATTGAACGGCTTGAATCTACTCGGTGATCATTTCCAAATCAGACGCGATCGAGACTGATGCCCAATCGAAGGCTTAAAGATTCATCATGACAACATCCGAACGTTATCGTACCGCTGCGCACACGCTGTATGACCAAGCGTTGGTCGAGTTAGAAGCTGGTGACTTGAGGCAAGCCTCAGAGAAATTCTGGGGAGCTGCTGCACAGGCGATGAAGGCTTTGGCAGAGCGAAAAGGATGGCATCATCGGTCGCATCGGCACTTCAAGCAAAACTTGGACAAATTTCAAGATCGACAAGATTACCAAGATCTTGTTCGATGGTTTGGGGCAGCCGAGTTGCTACATATCAACTTCTATGAAGACCATTCGAGCGTAGAAACCATCAATATCCACGCAGAAGATGTGCGGCTGCTTATTGAACGGCTTGAATCTATTCAATAGCAACCTACTGATCTCGCAGCGGCGGTGGCCCTTCGGTGAAATCGCTGCCCGATCCATCTTCCGGAGCATAACCCAACTCGGATTTGGCCAAGCCGATGTCAAATATCTTCCACTTGTTGTCGGATGTGGCGTAGTAGATACCGTAACTAAGGTCTTCCGGTGCGTCGATCGAGAGACGAACTATCTGGGCGACATCGCGATGGCTCAGCCACAGCGACAGAGCGAATGGCGAGAAACTGGGGTCGTCGGTAGAGATTACCCAACCGATGCGGAGATGTATTGAGGATACGTTGTGGTAATCGTTGTAGTAGCTGCCGATGGCTTCGCCGAAGGCTTTCGATACGCCATAAAATCCATCAGGGCGAATCATCGTGTCTTCGGCAACCAATGGATAGTTCCCAGCATCCAACTTGTCGAATTGCCCTGTTCCTACGAGGTTCCACGGCTCATCTAGATAGTTGCCGCCAGTTGCGTGATTCGACGATGCGAAAATGACCCGTTTCACGCCCTCACGCCGGCTCGCCTCAAACACGTTGTAAGTGCCGACGAGATTGTTTGACAGCACGGAATCCCACTCTGCGTAAGCCGAACGGTCTGCCGCTAAATGCACTACAGCATCGATCCCCTCGAAAGCTGGCTGCATAGCATCGAGATCGTCTAGAGAAGCCACGTGCGAGGTTACGCCTGAAGCCTCTTTCAAATCCAGCGATGAGATGTCGTAATGATCGCCTAGACGGTCGATCAGGATTCCACCGATCAAACCGGCACCGCCCGTAATCAATACCTTTTTCTTTCCGTTGTTGTCGACCATCGATCAATGACCTTTCGCGCTAGTAGTGGTTTGGATGTCGGAACGCAACATCTAGAATAACCTCCATGCAGGTGTTGGTGAAGACTTGGAGTTTGATGGAACTATCGTAAACACTTCATCGTCAGGTTGTTAGACAGATTCAACGAAGGAGGATCGAATCGTGGTAGAGCAGGCGTCCACATCAGGTGATAAGGCATCAAGACCGTCATTCTCGGCTTTGACGGTTGTATTCACAACGTTATTCGCAGTACTGATCTTGGCTGCCACTGCTTGCGGGGATGGCGGTGAGTTCGAGTATTTCTCAGATGACAGTGTAGTGAGTGGAGTTGTATCGACTGTAGTGGTTGAAAAAGAGGTAGTGGTTGAACGTGAATTAGAAGTCGACTTCTTCAGTCAAGAGGAATCGCTCGAAGTTGAAGAAGCTACCAGTTCAAAGGCCGTTGCTGCGTCCGAAGATAGTGCGGAAAACGTCGATATTTCTTTCCAACCTCAAAGCCGCATCATCGTCCGCAATGCGGACATGGTTGTGCAGTCAGAAGATCCGGTGGCGACCGTGGACTCGATAGGGGCTTTGGCGACCTCGATCGGCGGTTGGGTTGTAAACAGCAACGCTAACGATCTGGGCTTCTACAGCATCACGGTTCGAGTGCCGGCCGAATCTCTCGATGACGTGATAGATCAGATATCGCGTGCCGTGAGCGAAGTAGATTCGGTGACTTCAGACAGCACCGACTTCACGGAAGAATATATCGATCTTGGTGCGCGACGAACGACCATTCAGGAAACGATCGATGCGTTGACGGTGCTGCTGCGTAGCGAAAACTACGACAGTGTGGAAGAGCTGTTGGAGGTGCAACGCGAGATTACCCAATGGCAGAGCGAATTGGAAATCATCGATGGTCGATTGAGTTTCATCAGCGAATCGGCGGCCTTTTCGCGACTGTCGGTGCAGGTGAACCAGTCGCCGATACCGATGCTTGTAGATGTTGGTGAAGACGTGAACGTGGGAATTGGCGTAGGACACAAATACACTGCTCGGTTTTACCCCCCAGACGGTTACGACCGCTTTGAGATAGTCTGGGATTTCGGTGATGGTTCCAGGACGCAAAAGGCGGTATCCGCACTCCGTACGCAAGGCGAGGACGGCTATCTCAGCGTCCCGGTGCGACACTCTTACGGAACTGATGAATTCTCTCCTCACGTCGTTACCGCCAAAGTCCGAGCCTATGCCGATCGAGGTGTTGCAGAAGGCGAAGACCAGTTATGGGTAAACGTTTCCGAGTTGCCGCAAATCGATCCATTCATCTTCGCTTCTGATGAAAGCGTAGAGCAAGGACAAGATGTGGTTTTTACCGCTTCTTTCAACCATCCCGATGGCTTGCGCAACGTCAGCTACACGTGGGATTTCAGAGACGGAACGCAGATTCAAAGCGGCACTGTAGAGCCCGGAGTCAGCGGAGTTGAAGTTAAGCATGCCTTCGAACGGCATCGCCCCGAAGCGTATCGTGTAGTGTTCGAGATTTCGGGAGACAGTGATGCTGGAAAGGTAAGCGAGACACGCGAGACGTATGTATACATCTATCCATCACCGTCGGTAGAGGGTGCAGATTTCGATGCAGGTGGTACTGCTACCGATGCTTTGAACACTCTGATCGCGGTGGCATCTTTAGCCGGTACCGCTGCGATCTGGCTGGCGATAACGTCGCCAGTCTGGCTGATCTTGGGAGCGATCTTATTCTTTGTAGTTCGGTTCGCCCGAAGCCGCCAACGCAACGTTCAACGCGTAGTGTTCGTGCCTAACGCGCAAACGCAGCCACCGACATCAAGCGAGGAAAACGAGCGGCAGAGTTGATCTGAACTAGGATGCTGAGGATTTGGAAGGATGTTCAGGCTACATTGTCGGTGCGCCCACCCGCTTCAATGTCTGAGAGAAAATGATCGCGTCGGACGATATGCGAACCTGCCACACGAGACTCAATCCTTGAAATCCTTTCCCATCCTTAGGTTCCTAGTTCAAATCAAAATCCCAAAAATCTTGGAACAAATCCACATACTAGTGCGTCTACTTCACAGTGACCTAAAAACGAAGTCATGGAGGAAATATCAATATGCACAAGAAACCTGAAAACCACCGACGTTTCAAAGCCAACTCGATCTTCAACATAGCGTTGGTACTGGTAGCCACACTAATCGCGGCATCACTTGCTTGCAGTTCGGAGCCTGACACGATAATTCACACCGTAGTGGTCGAGAAGGAAGTGCCGGTGCAAGGCAAGACTGTCATTCAGACTGTAGTGGTTGAAAAGGAGGTTGAGGTACCGGTTGAAAAGATCGTAGTAGAGGAAGTGGTAGTCATGGGCGAAACCGTTGTTCAGACCGTAGTAGTAGAGCGGGAAGTTGTAGTTGAAGCTATGCAGGGAGAAGCAGCTGCTACTGCTCGGCCTGCATCTGCACCGGCCGCCACTGCCGCACCCGCATCAGCCGGAGCCCCAGAACCAGACGTGGTACGGGAAGTTACGGTTGTAGTTGAAATGGAAGTGGAGAAAGTAGTTGAGAAAGAAGTAGTACGCGAAGTTGAGGTGGCACCAGCCGCTACAGCCGCGCCGGCATCTGCAGGTCAGCCGGCATCAGCTCAACCCGCGAGCCCGAGCCAACCTTCCCAACCAGGCGCGACTCAGTTCCAAAACACCACGCGCAGCGAATTCGCACTCACCGCCGAAGACGACACATCAACCTTCAGCCTCGATACCGATCGCACATCGTTCCAACTCGCCCTCAACTGGGCGCGCGCCGGTTACGAAGTAGATCCGGCATCAGTGCGCGCCGAAGAGTGGATCAATGCATTCAACTACGGATACGAACAGCCGCGACACGACGACTCGTTCAACATCCAAACCGACATCATCGAGCATCCGCTCGAAAACGGTCTATATCTCGCTCGCGTCGCTTTCCAAGCTCCAGAGATTTCAGTTGACCTGCCGCTCAACGTGACTCTAGTGCTTGACGGCTCCGGGTCGATGGCCGACGACAACCGCGTTGCCATCGCACGCGAAGCAGCAGAAGCGATCCGAAACAGCCTCGGGCGAGACGACCGAATCTCGATCGTACACTTCGACAATCAGGTAAAACATCGCCTGACAGTCGAAGACGAAGACCCAGGGCATGTCAGCGTACGCGAATCTATCGATAACCTGACGCCAGACGGAGGTACAAACGTCCAAGATGGATTGAACTTAGGAGTGCGGTTGACCGATGAGATGCGGCGGCGCCGTCCAGAAGCTCTGAACTACATCATCTTGATGTCGGACGGTGTTGCCAACGTAAACGCAACCGACCCGTTCGCCATCCTCGAATCGGCCGCTGATCACAATCCGGACAATCCATTGCGACTGATAACCATCGGTGTCGGCATACATAACTACAACGATGTGTTGCTGGAGCAGCTGGCGCAACACGGCAACGGTTGGTACCGCTACCTCAGCGAACCCTATGAGGGGCAAGTGTTGTTTAGCCGCGACAATTGGCTTGCGCTGTCGGTTCCATTCGCCGACCAAACACGCGCACAGGTCGTGTGGAATGAGCAGATCGTTCGCAGTTGGCGCATGATCGGGTATGAGAACCGCGTTACATCCGACGAGTCGTTCACCCGCGCCGAGAAGAAGTTTGCGGAACTGCCCGCCGGCGCCGCAACAACGGTGTTCTTCGAACTCGAACTGGTGGACCCCAGTCTGTGGGATCAGAACGATCAGTCGTTGGGTGATGTTGAGGTGCGTTGGGTGACGCCGAGAACCGGTGACGATAACCGCCAACACCACGAAATCGACGCCGACCTAGTCTCACCAGACGCTGCCGCCGAGTTCGGATCGATAGTCGCACTCGCCGCCGATCGCTACAGCGGTTTGCACGAATACGGCGGTGAACATCCCGGCACGATACACAACAATCTTTCCGATCTAATCAACCAACTGATGTACGTTGGACCGCCGATCATGCAGACCGATGCCTTCCGCGACTTTGAGTTTGTGTTGAAGTCGCTGATCGACAGTGTGGAACCGTTGCCCAGTACCGGATACAGCAGGTAACGTGAATATCAGCGGGGTCTGATTCACGCCTGAACGACTTACAATCGCGCGTAGTGATCGATCCCGAATACAAGAATCTCGTCGACTGCTTTGTCGATGATCTAATCAACTTCGACGACTTCGGCTCCAAAACCGAAGTCGTCGAAGCTTGTTCGGGTTCAAATGATTCGCCTTTGCGGTACTTCATCAATGAGTTTTGGACTTCGGCGCAGAGAGCTGGGCATCCACTTCACGAGATCAGCTACCGTGCCTGTTTCAAGCCGCAATTGCCGGAGTTTTTCATCAGACGCCTCACCAATCCGTCCGATTCGGTATACGACCCCTTCATGGGACGCGGCACCACACCGATTCAATCCGCATTGCTGGATAGAAAGGCATTAGGTAATGATGTCAATCCGATGTCAATCCTCATGACGCGTCCACGTCTCAACACGCCAAAAATTAATGATGTCGAGGCTAGATTGGCAGAGTTGGATTGGGATGCTGGTGAAATCACTGAGCATGACCAACGTTTCAACGTCTTTTATCATCCGTCCACGCTGCGTCAAATCATAGCTCTTCGAGACTGGTTGCATGAACGCGAAAAATCGTGTCAAATTGACTTGGTAGACGATTGGATACGATTAGTCGCTATGAGCCGCCTAACTGGGCATTCCAGCGGATTCTTTTCGGTATACACATTGCCGCCCAATCAATCGGTATCGATTGATAGCCAAAGACGTATCAATGAACGTCGAAGGCAGTTTCCGTCGTCGCGGGACGTGGGCGCCCTGATCATCAGGAAAAGTCGATCACTACTTCGACAAGGCGGGATAAGTGCTGAAGGAACCGAATTGAGCAGTTGCGATGCGAGAGACACTGCTCACATACAGCGCGGCACAGTCGATCTGGTGGTCACATCGCCGCCATTCCTGGATATCGTCAACTATCTCGTCGACAACCATGTTCGTGCCTGGTTCACAGGTATCGATATCGATGCACAGTCGATATCGATGCCATCCAACGCCGACGATTGGCAACGATTCACCAGTGAAGTCTTGAGTGAACTGTGTCGAGTAGTCAAACCTGGCGGCATCATCTGCTACGAAGTTGGCGAAGTACGAAAAGCGACGATCAAACTAGAAAACGTGGTTCATGCCGCGGCACGTGCCGCCGAATTACCAGTTGAAATGCTGGGCGTACTAGTTAACCAACAGGAATTTAGCAAGACATCCAATGTCTGGGGCATCACCAACAATCACCGAGGCACTAACACCAATCGCGTCGTGATGATGAGAGTGCTGGATTGATGAGTTCCTGATCAGCTCAGAACGGCAAGCCCGTCGAGAAGTCTGGGATGCCTTCCCAACGCCCACCACCGGCGGATCGTTGAACAGCGATAGTCTTGATCACGTCAGGGTTCGTCAAGCCGTGAGGAGCGCGTCCCGTCAAAGCGAAGCTCACGTTCTCTGCCTGCTTCTGTCCGCACTCTTCTAGGAACGTTGGCGAATATCCGGCGAGGTGCGGAGTGACGTAGATGTTTGGCAGGTCCAGTATCGGGTCTTCTGAAGCTACCGGCTCTACCTCGGTGACGTCGATCCCTGCAAACGCGATCTGTCCGTCGCGCAGCGCGGCGTGCAGAGCTACTTGGTCTACGATCTTGCCACGTGCACAGTTGATGAGGATGGCGGTTGGCTTCATCTTCGCCAGCGTTTCGGAATTTATGATGTGATGCGTTGCTGCGGTGTGAGGCGAATGGACGCTGATGATATCCGATTCGGCCAACAATTCATCCAGATCTACCAGCTGCACGCCGTAAAGGTCGGCCTGTGACTGATATCCGAATGGGTCGAACGCGATGATGCGCTTAGGACCGAAACCTTGTACCCGTTGAGCGAACGCGCGGCCGATGTTGCCGAACCCGAGGATGCCTACCGTTTTGCCGGCGACACGATCGACGGTTTCTTGGAACTCTCGCATCAATGCGGGATCGTCTGACCATTTTCTGTCGCGAGTGGCGGATACAGTTTCAGGTATGCGCCGCAGAATCGCCAGCATCATCGCCATCGCATGGTCTGCTACTTCAACGGTGTTGACTCCCGGAACGTTGCAGGCTAGGACGCCTAGCTCAGTCGCCGCGTCAAGGTCTATCGAGTCGACGCCGACCCCCATGCGACTGACTACCTTTAACTTTGGGCAGGCTTCTAGCACGTCGCGTCCGGTGAGCGGCCAAGTGGCGATCATTGCACCATCAGCATCTTTAAGAGCCTTGATGTACGGCTCGGGTTCCGTGAATTCGTCGAAGATCTCGACTTCAATATCGCCGGCCGATTCTATGATGCTCTTGACATCGACAAACGTTTCGCAGGTAACCACGACTCTGAGGGTCATCTATGTTCGCTCCGTAACAATGAATGCTTGCTGTTAGGTTGTTCTTGTTTCAGATCCTGTCGGAACCGCATCTATCAACCATAACCGCAAAAGGCATCGCGTGTTTGGATGCTCATCATCGTAACCTTCGCAACTCCTGCTGCCTGCGGTAACGCTGCTGATAGTAGACGCGTTCGTCGTAGGTGCCCGGCTCGTAGTGGCCGTTCTGTGGGTCGGGACCGGAGTAGACGTTGGGGTTTGGCGGGTTAGCTGCCACGACGTCTTCGTCGAAATCCACTCCTAATCCCGGCTCTTCAGGCACAGTAATGTATCCATCGACGGTGGGAAGATGCGGTTGTATCACATCGTATCGTTGCGGTACATCGTCTTCAAGACGTTCGAGAATCAACGCATTGGCGATAGATGCCAGTATGTGAATCGCGGCATATTCGGCGATCGGTCCCAAAGAGCCGGAATGTGGCGCGACATTGATGTAGTGCGCCTCGGCCAAGGCGGCGACTTTCTTGAGCTGCGTGATGCCACCGATGCGACCAGAGTCGGGCTGCACCACATCGACCAGCTCATCTTCGATGATCTCGCGCACTCCCCAGATGTGCGAGTGACGCTCACCAGCCGCGATCGGGATATCGACATTGTCTTGAACCCGACGTAATGCTTCGGTGTTTTCCGGCGGCACTGGGTCTTCGTAGAACAGCAGATTGTACGGCTCGAGCGCTTTGCCCACGATGATGGCATCCTTAGCCGTGAACCACGGGGGACCGTGAGCATCAACCATGATGTCCATCTCATCACCGACTGCACGACGGATCGAGTCGACGATCTCCACGGTTCGATACACGCCGCCAGTCTTGACTCCGGTGATCCCGCGGTCTCGTAGATCGAGCGCCCTGTCTGGCGAATGTGCATGGGCATAGGTTCGGATGCGTTTGCGTACGCGTCCGCCGAGAAGATTCCAGACTGGTGTGTCGAGTGCCTTGCCCTTGATGTCCCAGAGAGCGATGTCGATGGCATTGATGGCGCCGGAGCCGGGAGTGCCGGTCATGCCGTGTCCCATCATGGCTACGATCATCTTCTGATGCAGCCGCTCGATATCCATCGGATCTTCCCCGACAATTACATTAGAGAGGTCTTCGACGGCGGTCTGGACTACGCGCGGCCAGCCAGAGCCTTCGCCGACTCCGTAGATGCCCGCATCGGTATACACCTTGACGAAGCACCAGTTGCGGCTACCGCCGCCGGACATCAGGAACGTTTTGATTTCTGTGATCTTCATGGGTGAATTCTTGGTTGTTCAGCTGGTTTTCGGGTTGTCTGAACTGCAATCCTGGATTACATCTCAGACAATACACTACAATGCGGTTAGGCTTTACACCACGATCACATCAACGCTCCAGAGCGGGGAGAAGCAACTGATGGCAGACACTACTGTATCGACTACTGACAACGGACCGTACTGGGTAAGCGGCAACTTTGTGATATGCGACGCCGGGGGCAATGAGTTCCCAGTTCAAGGCGATGCGTACCTGTGTCGTTGCGGGGCTTCATCCGATAAGCCTTTCTGCGACGGGTCGCACAATTTGAGCGGCTTCGAAGATTCCTGCAGGGCTTAAACAAAGATGGCAGACAAGAAAACACGCATCCACGTCTGGAACAACGACGCTCTAGAGGTTATCGGCGATTTTGCGTTGCTCGACCATGATGGCGCCGAGTTCCGCCAACACGGCCGAGTTCGCCTCTGCCGTTGCGGCGAATCAAACGTTAAACCCTACTGCGACAACTCTCACATCCGGACGGGGTTTCGGAGTGAGGTTAGAGTGAGGCACCTTTAGACGCGCGACATGCTTAGTGGAGTAGCGATTGATGCAGGGCTCACTGTTTGTTGATTGTTATCGTGTTTTAGGTGTTTCGCCTGACGCAACTGCCGATGAAATACGCTCGGCTTATCGCCGCATGGCGTTGCTTGTACACCCGGATAGGAATAAGAATGATCCGAATGCTTCGAAAAACATGGCCGCGGTTAATCAAGCATGGGAAATACTAAGTGACGAAGTCAAAAGAGCTGAATTTGATCAGATGCGTACGATTTTCTACAGCGAACTACACGAGCAGATAGCACATGAAGCAGAGCAAAAACGCCAGCAAGAGGAAGCGTACTTCAGGTATTGGAATGCTGAACAAGAGCGTCTACGTCATGAAGAAAATGCTAGATACAATGCCGATAGAAAATATCATTCTAACCAATCCACCTATTCGCATCATGTAGAATCCAATGGTAATGTCGATTACACCAACTCGAATCGGACACAAAAGAAAAAAATCTCTAAAAGAATTTCATGGAGCTGGTGGGGAACGATTATTGGGTTATCAGTTGTTGGATTGTTATGGATCGCCAGCTATTACGGTTCATCTAATTACCCTGATCAACCGCAACATATATCATTTGATGAATCACCTGACGGCGAATATGTAGAAATACGATGGGATGTCATCAAAGAAGCTACATACTATCGAATCTATACATGTTTATCGCAAACCCAATCTGGATGCATGGATAATTCGGACCATGTATTTCAAAGGGAACTGCATGGGAACCGATATCGTCAAAACATCAACGAGTTTGGGATTGGGTGGATCAGCGCGATTGTGATAGCTTGTAACGCAGAAGGGTGTCCGCCAAATTCTGGCTTGGACTGAGAAACAATCAAAACGGTTGGATATATTGAATTGGGTAAGCAAAACCTCACGCGATTCCTCGATCCTTAGTGAACGACCATCATCGGTCGCACGCACTGGGATTCGACTGGTGATGTCTTGCGGGACTAGGGAATCAGCTTGACGGTCCAATTCGCGCCAATCGGTTGTTGTAGACGGTTTCTCAATAGCCAATTCGATCAAGCTCAATAGTCGGACATCCTCGCCATGTTCTGACAAATGCGGAGGATGTAATAGGCATCATTCAATCATGGAAATCACAGTTCAGACAACCTATGATGAAACTTTACGGCACCAACACCGTGCGTGCTACCGCGCCGGCTTCCATGTCGCGGAAGGCTTCGTTGACCTCTTGCAACGGACGTGTGCGTGTTACCAGATCGTCGAGGTTTAAGCGACCTTGTTGGTACATTGCGATGATCCATTGGAAGTCGTATCTTGGTCGCCCAGTGCCGGCGCTGCAACCTATAAGGGCGCGGTCTAGGAAAAGATGACGCATGGGTATCATCACCTCGCCGTCGTCGGGTGCCGCACCGACTAGCACCGCTGTGCCGCCGTCGCATGTAGCTTCCAATGCTTGACGCAGCGTTGCCGGTTGTCCGATAACTTCGAATGCGTAGTCTACACCGCCGTCGGTAAGGTCTAGTACTGCTTCGACGGCATCATCTTGGGATGCGTCTACAGTATCGGTGGCACCCATTTTGATGGCGTATTGGAACTTAGATGGATTGGTATCGATGGCGATGATGCGTGATGCACCGGCGATATGTGCACCTTGAATGACGTTCAGGCCGACACCGCCGCAACCCCAAACGGCTACGGTGGAACCGGGCTCAACTTTGGCGCGGTTGACCACAGCACCGACTCCGGTGATCACGGCACAGCCCACTAACGCGGCGCGATCTAGAGGCACATCGGGGTCGACCTTGACGGCGTTGTTCTCCCATACGACAGTGTGTTCGGCAAAAGTAGCCAGCCCGGCATAGTATTTCGTGTCGTTACGACGGAATTGTGCCGTCGGCTGATGCGATGTAATCGGCTGACACAGATTCCAACGCGCGGTTGAACAGTATTTGCATCGACCGCACATCGTGCGGATCGCGAAGACTACCTTGTCGCCTGGTTCGAGCCCGTGAACACCCGAACCGACCTTTTCTACAGTGCCAGCGCCTTCGTGACCCATAATTGCTGGCAGAGCATCCGTGAATCTATAGCCTGAGTAGAGGTTGTGGTCGCTGTGGCATACGCCGGTGCCGCCGATACGAACCATGACTTCGCCCGGGCCAGGATCGTCTAGCTCGAACGATTCGACCGCGGCCGGTTCGCCTTGTTGGTAGATCACTGCGGCAAGCGTTGTGGTGGTCATGGCGTGGCTCGCTCCGTTACGATTGCAGACCAAAGATAGGTTGATGTGATGATAGCAGTGTGCTGCCGCAATCGTCTGAATTGTGATTTTCGAATGACTTCAATGATTGACTGTGACGCCTTAGATCTTTCAATCTGTGTATGCGGCGCATCGAGGGATATGTGCGAACAAATTTTCGCCAACTAATCATTCAAATCATTTCCATCATGCGAAAAATCACAGTTCAGACAGTACAAGACGAAATTTCAGCAACATCGATCACCCAATAGTTTAGTCTGTCGCGGTGGTACGCCGCTCCAACACGTCTACCAACTCAGTTGCCCGGTTGCTCGAAACGAAGTAGTGTCTGCTGCTCGATCCCTCTAATATCTCGATTTCCACACCGCTCCGAACTCCGTACATCGTCCATGCGCGTCGCGATGATGGCGCAAGAGGATTGCCGCGTCCGCCATGCCGTGCCAAATTGTGCTCTGATACGCGAACAGCTTTGATATCGTCCCAAGTGAATGAACGTTGCGCGCCAAGCATGCCGAGTCTGATTGTGAAGCCATTCTGCATCACTTTGGTCTCCATCAGTGTAGAGCTGAGCATCACATAAACGATGCCGACAATGGCTATTGTGAAGCAGAAGTAAAAGATCAACGCCTCAGTTCCTGAAATTAGCGGTTCGTCTGTGAGTGAGCGAATACCGACCGCCGTGAGACCGCCAGATACGACTCCAAGCATCAAACCGAGGAAGGCGAAGAACCACCCTGGCGCCCTCAAATGCTCGGTAAATTGTGATGTTTCGGTTGTCGGAGATGCCATGTCTAGAACCGCTGATATTTGGTGTACGCCTGTTGAGGGTCCATACCGCTCAGAATCATGTTGCGAAGCTCGTTTTCAGTCTTCATTACCTCGTCGACACGCGTAGCAACATCGGATGCCGCGGCAGCCGGAATGATGACCACGCCATCGCGGTCGCCCAAAACGTAGTCGCCACTATGAATGTTCACACTACCGATGGTTATCGGATCGCCTATCGTCTCTATCTTCCACCGCTCGACTATGTCGGAAGGCGTGAGGTAGCGACAGAAGACGGGGAACCCGAGTTTCAAGATAAAATCTGCATCGCGATTTCCGCCATCCACGATGTATCCTTTGACGCCTCGGAACTTCAGGGTTTCTGCCGATAGCTCCCCCATGTGGGCGATTGTGGAGTCGTTAGGCTGGCACACTACCACCGATCCTGGCGGTGCCGCGCTCAACATCCCGGTCCAAGCTAGAAGCGATTCGTCCTGAGTAATACCTTCCACAAGACTTCCGCTGCAAGTCCACACCTTGCCGACTAGGGGGATGCTCGGATCCAGGGGGCGGATGTCGTTCGGCAATATACCAGCGTCAAGCCCAAGTTCCCGCATCGCATCGTAGACGGCGCCAGAGTATGCCGACTCCAGGATGGCGACGATTTGGGCTTCAGTCAGAGAATCAGACATGTTGTTAACCGCAAGTTTCGGGTATCGATTAGACCTATGAGCGATTGAAGATTCTATATTTGTCAGTTGTCATGCGATGCTTTTCGACTGTGAACGAGATTGGACGATGGACTTCACTTGATCTACAGCGTGTTGAGCGAGTTCGGAGTCTTTAACTTCGTGTTCCCATACTCTTAGCACCTGCCATCCGAGCTGTGCCAACTCGCGATTGTTGGCGGCATCGCGTGTCATGTTCCTTTGGAATTTCGCCATCCAGTAGTCGTGATTGCGAGACGGCGTCGTTGCATGCTCCGGGCATCGATGCCAAAAACATCCATCGATGAACACCGCAACGCGCTGAGTAGGGAACACGATGTCGACCTTCACGCCTCGCCGTTCAAAGCGGATGTAGCGATCTTTGCGGAACCGCAACCCCGCTCGATGCAACATGCTCCGAAACGCAACCTCCGGCTTAGTGTCAACCCGCCGATTAGACTGCATCGATTTCCGAGTGCCCTCGTTAGTCGCAGTAGGTGGTGCAGGTAGGGTTGAGCGTGGTGGCATGATGGCGATTGTAAGTTAAGGTGTATGTCAGTTGACTTGAATGGAGACTATCAATCACTTTAGGTGCGATATGGTATTCATGGGATGTTCTAATTGTTGGCACATGAATCGTTAGATGGACTTCGCGGAGCAACCATTAAGTTGGACATTGTTAGAAAATTGACTGACAGCGGGATCACCGAGTTGACCGATTACTTGTTGCGTCTTCGTTCAAATGGACGATTATCTCCACCCAGATGGCTGTTGACTGATGAGACTCATTCGAAAAGATTGTCTTTGGACGCTCCGACAGTTGAGCAACGAGTGTTTCGAAGTCGTGAGGAATTCGCGAAGTATATCAACGCTAGATTTGAAGCAGCGGGCGTCTTCGATGATGTTGACGAACCTGGGATGTGGGAGTGGCTTTCACTCTATTACTTTGATACGGTATGTCCGCAGAATGAAGACGGAAATCGGAGACCAAGATCATTGAATCGACATCTTGTTAACCCTCTTGGACCGAGCAAAAGCCAACGTCATCTGTTGCGAAATCCATATATGATATATCGGAGATAGCGATGCCATAAAGACACTTCATTAAACTTGTTGTTGGGCGCTCATGTACATCAATATACGCAATCAGTAACACAATTGGGAGGAAGAGATAGAACTTTTGGTTGCAAGGCTGTGCTGGATACAGCAAATCTGCTGTACCTTAATCCATCCACTGGTAAACCTAAACCAGGGTACACAACTGGTGAAGCGGGTATTCTAACATTTGGTCGAATAGTCAACAATCTACCAACAACTTACGACTTAAAAAGTATATCTGTAGATGAATTGCTTGCTTTGTTACCTCGTGAATTTGAAGAATGGTTGATCGATGAAGATAAATCCAAATATGATGATGACATTGTAGAGATAAGAGAAGTATTCTCTAGACTACGGCTTGATGCAAAGACGCCATTAGCATCGCCAAGACCCGAACATATCAACGATCTGTTGCTTGAAATCCGTGATCGACCCGTGACAGAGCGCACAGCGAAAGTCAGATCGCGCTTGTTTCGTCAGGCAGTGATTGCCGCTTACGAGTCAAAATGTGCGATCTCAGGATTGGAGTTAACGTTTGCACCAGGAAGATCTGAGGAGCGTAAGGAGGTTGAAGCCGCTCACATCAAGCCAATTGCATTCGGAGGTAGAGATTTGATTCAAAACGGGATCGCCTTAAACCGAACAGTACACTGGGCATTCGATTTGGGCATGATGTGGATCGACCAAGATCTAAGAGTTGTGGTATGTGAGGATATCGAAAATGATTATAGAAACGCATGGTTGAAATTGTTTGCTGGCAATACGTTAAATCTACCCGACGATGAGATATTCTACCCAGATACGGAACTACTCAGATGGCATCGAGAGAATGTTGCAGCCCGTTGATCTCCCTCACTCCCGCCCAAAATCATCCTCCTCGCGCACGATGTCATCTTCGCCTAGATAGTCGCCAGTTTGGACTTCGATGATCTCTAGCGGCTCGATCGACGATGGGTTGGCTATGCGGTGTTTGTGGGTGCGAGGCACGTGAATCGACTCGGATGGCCCCAGCATCTGGTCTTTGCCGTTGATCGTCACCTTCGCGATGCCACGAGCCACGGTCCACGTTTCAGCACGGTGGCGATGCCATTGATATGAGAGTCGGCATTCGGGCTTTACACTCAATCGCTTGACTTGAAAGCCCGGCCCACGCGTCAGCACCTCATAGGAACCCCAAGGCCGATCCTCACGTCGTGGACTTCTGGTGCTTCGCAGAGTTGCGGCCTCGATAGGTGTTGTTGGAATTTCTTCTCGCATGACCATCCGACTATCTTAATCCCTGATACTCAGTGCTGATGGTAGTAATCTGAATAAATCAACCCAAGAAGCACTGGTTCCCGATCCGACCCATGACCCACGAATCCCAAAACTCAGAACGCCCAAACATTCTCTTCATCCTGACCGATCAGCAGCGTCAGGATTCGCTTGCGTGCTACGGCAACGATTGGATCGAAACTCCGAACTTGAACCGCATCGCCGATCAGTCGTTCGTCTTCGAGAACGCGTATGTCACCCAACCTGTGTGTACACCCAGCCGCGCATCGATCATGACAGGGCTATATCCTCACGCGGTCGGTCTGCACCGCAACAATATCCCATTGCCGGAAGATTGCCCCACAATCGCCGAGAGAATCAGCGACGAATACTACTGTGCATACTTCGGCAAGTGGCATCTCGGCGATGACATGATCCGGCAGCACGGCTTCGACAGGTGGATCAG
This sequence comes from Dehalococcoidia bacterium, assembly GCA_965242765.1. Classification (GTDB taxonomy): domain Bacteria; phylum Chloroflexota; class Dehalococcoidia; order Lucifugimonadales; family Lucifugimonadaceae; genus Bin127. The sequence goes on from CBDESY010000004.1 coordinate 1,737,398, forward strand.
CGTCGAAGATTTCCACCGCGTACGCACCACCAAACGTGAATACCGCAACGTCGAGGCCGACTACAACGAACATCTCCGCAAACATGGGATCGAACCGCCGGGGATGAACCGCTCGTATGAAAACTGGTTTGCCACTGCCAATCTCACTGAGGAACAGACGCAGGCCTACTTCTTAGGCGATAGCGCGGCGGACTTTATTCATAGCCATCGCGATTCAGAGTTCGGCGATCAACCATTCATGCTCTTCGTGTCGTTCTTCGAGCCGCACCCGCCGTACACGGGACCGCTGAACGATCTATACGCCCCGCAAGAGATATCTACGGGACCGGCATTCCTGAAGCGTCCAGACGATGGATCGTTGCTAAACCGTTTACGTGCCGATTACTACCTGTCCGGCAATCTGAATCCATTGGGCATCGACGATTATCACGATCTGACCGCGGAAGACGGATGGCTCAAATTGCGCGCTCAGTATTTCGCCAACGTCACGCTGGTCGACCGTCAGGTCGGCAAGATGTTGGACGCGCTGGAGGAATCAGGACAGTTGGACGACACGATTATCGTATTCACGAGTGAGCATGGCGAGATGGCAGGCGACCACGGTATGTTGGAAAAACGCTCGATGTACGAAGAAGCATCGCGCGTGCCGCTGTTGGTCCGAGTTCCTGACTCTCATCCCGACACTGTCGGTGAAGCGCAACGGATACCCGGTTCGGTATCGCTTGTAGACCTTGTGCCGACGTTGTTAGAGTTGAGCGGTACTCCCGCGGATTACGAATGCTGGGGAAGTGGGCAATCTTCAGGATTGGTCGGTGATGGATTTGCCCCCAATGCTAGAGACAACGCTGGTGCTAGATGGTCGATTCAAGGCAAGAGTCTCGCGCCAGTGCTGAGTGGCGAAGATGACCTCAGCGACAACGATGTATTCGTGCAGTGGAACGGTATGGGCGACCGCAATCTTGGCACGCCTGAAATCAACCGAATGGCATCAATACATTGGCGGACTGTGATTACACCAGACCGCTGGAAGCTGAATCTATGCCCAGCAGATCGATGCGAGTTGTACGACTTGAACAACGACCCGAACGAGATGACGAATCTGTTCGATGATCCGTCGCAACGCGACCGTATACGCGACATGGCGGCACGCATTCGGATCTGGCAATCATCAACTGGCGATGATGTGGACTTGCCGCAGGTTTAGGGAACTTTGCGGTGCTAATCCGTATATCATAACATCCTGTTTACGACCAGTCGTAGGAAATAGACCACCGTATGTTGACAGATGCAAGCCGTGCACCTACCTGTTCCGGAGTCTATTTCTTTGACGCGGTTTCGGGACTCTTGCGTGCTACTGACCACCTTGCGCGGGGCGACTCTCATTCATTTTCGCCGCAACAGATCTCCGGTTGGGCGCGAAAGGGGTTTGCTAGGGTCGGTGTCGAGAACGTTTTTTCGAAGCGCAGATTCATCCGATTCCCGGATCTGATCACCTTGCGCATGGTCGCGATTCTCCGAAGTCACGGAATCAGCCTTGCGAAAACCAAAATGGCACATGACTACCTGGTTGAGGCATTGTCAATTCCGTCCCCGTTCGTCAATCGTGCGCTTTGGGTTGATGATGCCGATATCGCTGAAGACATTTTCGCGAATGTAGATGAAATGTTGATCACAGCTTCAAGGCATGGCCAGCTGCCGTTTACTCAACTCTTGAAGACGAAAATCGTCGATGCAGCGAACATGACATACGACGACAATGACAACGCAGCAACCTGGTCACCACAAGAAGGGATCGTTATTGACCCTCAAATCCATTCAGGCTCACCCTGCATCGAAGGTACACGTATTGCAACTAATCTCTTAGCAAGTATGCACGGTGCAGGAGATAGCGTCGCGGAACTTGCAGACTGGTACGAATTAGATGCGACTCAGGTGCAATCAGCATTAGATTGGGAAGATAGATTGGCGGCGTGATGAAAGCAAAATCCGCACGATTCTTGGTTGACGAAGAGTTATCGCCCAAACCTATAAGGCTACTCCAACAACTTGGATACGACGTGGCAAGGGTCGATACTGGTGCCAAATATCCCGAGATAATTTCGTCTCTCGGCCGAACACATGGTAGCAGGGGGGTATGGATAACCGCTGATCGAGCCGCCATGACGGACCATCGCAACACAATCCTGTCATCAGGCATCTCCATCGCGTTTCTAAACGTGCACAACGCGCGCCGCGCAACGCAGTGCTTCATGATTTTCAGCTTCATTTTCCGGCGCGGAAGGTTGACACGAAACACCAATGTACCCCTCTATTTCAAGTTGGCACTACGTTCATCAGAGATTGGCGACGAAATCAACATCCGGAAATTCGATCTATGACGATGTCTACTTTCGAGCGGCAATGTCAACATTGGTTGACAAAACTCTGAGAGTTCGCCACATGATGCTACCCTTATCACTTAATCTGTGAAATCGATGCCGTACTGCCCAATGTCAACACCTTCAACCTCTGCTCCAACCATCGAACTCGACCCCGATACGCAATATCGCCTCTCGACCCTTGGAAACGGCGTGCGAGTGGCAACGAGGCAGATGCTGCACACGAAAGCTGTGAGCATCGTATTTTTAGTGGGCGCAGGCAGTCGATACGAGACGGACGAAGAGGCTGGCGTTTCTCATCTTTTTGAGCACATGCTCTTCAAAGGTACTCCGAGCCGGCCGCGTCCGCGCGACATCAGCGGCGTGGTCGAGAGCGTCGGCGGCATGATCAACGCCTTCACCGACCGCGAGTGCACCGGCTATTGGTGTCGAATGGCATCGCCGCACTATCGTCGCGGCATCGAGGTGATGGCAGACATCATCAAATCGCCTCTTTTCCGAGACGCAGATATCGCGCAGGAGAAACAAGTGGTTCTGGAAGAGATCCGGGCCACAGTAGACAACCCGGGATCTTTGACTGGGCTTTTGTTGGACAACGCTTTGTGGCCCGATCAGGCATTGGGGCGGGACATAGCTGGCTCGATCGAAACCGTCACCGCAATTCCGCGCACCGCAATGATCGAATACCACCAGCAGCAATACGTTGGAAGCAACATCGTCGTCGCTGTCGCCGGCAACATACAACACGATGACGTAGTTGAACAGCTGGACGCGTTGCTTTCTGATCTGCCCGATGGCAGACCGCGTGGCATGTTTGCATTTGAAGACAATCTGTGCGGGCCGAGTCTCGCGGTTGGGCAGCGCGACTTGGAACAGATGCACATGGCGATGGCTTTTCAAGGCGTGGGGATGTCTGACCCTAGACGTGCCGCTTTGCGAATCATGACCGTCGTGCTGGGCGGTAGTATGAGTAGTCGATTGTTTGAAGAGGTACGTGAAAAGCGGGGATTGGCGTACGGAATCGGCAGTTCAGTCCACACTCTAACTGACTGTGGAACTGTGGACGTTCAAACCAGCGTAGAGACTTCGCGAGCTGCAGAGGCATTGCAGGTGATTGTGGACGAATTGGTCAAGATGCGATATGGCATCACCGATGAGGAACTCCACGATGCGCGTGAATTGGCCAAAGGAAGAATGATCCTAGGGATGGAAGAGAGCCGTGCTGTAGTCAACGACCTTGCAGTGCAACTGCTTCTGCGCGGCCAGTTCGACACGCTCGAATCTCGAATCCAGCAACTCGACGCCGTGACGCTTGATGATGTTCGCGCAGTGGCCCAAGATGTGATCACCTCGGACAAGATGGCAGTTTCAGCAGTGGGGAACCTTCAAAATCGTGAGGACTTTGCAACCATACTCCAGTTTTGACCGCCTCCCTGTCTGAACTGTGATGGGAATGATTTCAATGATGAGAATGATGCCCCGCTGCCTATCCCTCTTGTTTGAACTGTGATTGAAATGACCACAGCCTCCGCTTCTGACCCCAGCCCCGACACCCAAAGAATCACACTAATCACACTCAATCAAGCGAAAATCACAGTTCAGACAAGGTGGGATGCGGTGAATTCCATCTCACCGCCGTGGGATGGGTTCAAGCAGAGTGGGCAGATGTAAAATCAGAATACTCCACGCATCAAGTCGCCTGAGGAAGGGCGCATCAATCTACATGGAACCCAATCATCGATCGGACGGGGACGGCTGGTCCCCGGCCGTTGTTGTGCTGCCCATCGTCGCAGCGTTCATGCTCGCGACACTGATAGTCTTCAGCGCTGCCGACGATGCGAAAGAGGGCGTATACGCTCAGGATCCTGATGGCAACGCGCCGCAGGCTGCCGACACGCCAACTCCTACACCCACGCCTCCACCGCCGACGGATCTGGTTATGACCCTGCATGGAGACGATCTCAAGTTGGAGTATGTGCGAAGCTACTGGCCAGTCTCGGTTTTCCACGACTACCTGTTCCAGCTCTACCGCGCCGACGCCGGCAATCAACGGCACGAGCTCTACGGCATTCCGGTAAGAGACGGCGTTCCGCCAGTGTATTTCAGGAACGTCCCATACGGATCGTACGTAGCTCGAGGCATACGTTGCAAAAACTCCAGTCGAGACGACTGCAGCACCGAATGGTCGGAGTTCTCCAACTTCGTCGAGCATCCCACTCCGACTGCTACGCCGACGCCAGTGCCGCCAACCGCAACGCCAGTTCCTGCAACTGCAACGCCGACGGATATCATCGATATCGAATGCGGTCCCGCAACCAAGATCGGCGCTTCATCTGCCGTAAGCGGCGCCGGAACGGACTTGAAGACCACCGACAAACAGTACTCGAAATTTGCTTACAACGCCGATTGGAACGAATTTCTTCCGATATATGAGACGGCGCTGGCACAAGGACTCACCTCCGAACAGGCATATGCGCGGGTGTTGGAATCGGGTCGCGAAATACTCTGGTGGCAAATCTGGGTGAAGGCTGACACCACGAACCCATACAATCGAGTTATGGCCGAAATCGAGTTCACCGACGAATCGAATCTCGACAAAACCCGCGGCGATAAATTGCTCCAAGAACTCCTCGTCGAACAAGGTATATCAGGATCGCTTCAAGAAGTTTTCGGAGCAGTCAGATTGGAACCTGATACAGTCATGTTGCCTCATTACGTATCAGAGGATTTTTTCAGATCGGGTAGGGTCAGATCGCGTTGGACCATATTTTTTGGAACTTTATACTACCGTGCCCTCATTCCCTTCAGACTCTTGGGCCCGCTTTCCGAGCTTAAAGAAGTCAAGGAGATTAGGCCAATTGTTGTGGAGCTCGAGATTCCTGCTGCTTACACTGATGACTTCACCTTTAAGGAAGAGATGTTCCAAGACAGTAGCGTGACCAGTTCAAGCACCGCCATCCTGCACGGAGCGGATTCTTGGCATGATGCCGGATACACCGGAAAAGGAGTGAAAATCGGAATATTCGACACCAAATCCGACTACCCGCATCTCGGTCCTCAGTCGATTTTCATTCGTTACAAGACGACCGAATCAGAAATGATGTGGGTCAGCAGACCGCAGGACATGATCCACGCCGACATGCTCTACATGTCCGGAACGGTAGCACACGAGATGGGACACACAGCAGGGCTCGGACATAGCACCAAGTCGTCGGGCGGACTGATGTACCGGGGAAATCTGCGAGCAGATCTGGCCGACAACGACGTCAAAGCCATCAAGTCCATATATGAGGATGAGCATGTCCACGAGAAATGAGGCGGGTTCCGATTCCAAACTGCGGGCGATGATTCACAGCATCGCAGAGTCTATGCCGTTAATCGTCATCGCGGCGTTACTGGCGTCGACGGTTGTCGGTTGTTCCTACCAAGTCGAAATTGCAGAGCCGGTTCCGACGCCGTTCGCAGCGAAGCCGACGGCGCAGGTTGATGATCCTGGCATCTCGTCACATGTGCCAGCCGAGACCGTCGCCGCAACAGATTCCATGCAGATCGCACATCGGGCGTCGACGTTTCCCGCCATCTTGGAACCGTCGCCGACAACCGTGGCGCTCGACCAGGAATCTCCCGATGCAAATAAGGACATTGTCGATACCTATGAGAATGTACCGGCATCTGCCACATCGCCTCCGGAACCTTCGCCCACGCCGGCGCGGATCCAAGCTGACCACGTGTATCTAGTAAAAGAGGTGCCGATGGACCTTCGCATCGCATTGTCCGATGCAATTGTGATAGGCCGCTTCTTATCTGCTGAGCCGTTTGTAGCGACTGGATCGCTTCCTGGGCACTATCGTGCTTACATTCGATTGACGTTTAGAGTATCCCAGCATCTGAAAGGCAACGCCGATGAAGACGTTACAGTGTACATAACAGACTATTTGCCAGGTGGCGTCAACGGTTACATAGTTCCCCCATATTACACAACTGAGGATGAAACACGTGCATCAGCCGATTTCATGTTATCAATGCGACCAAAAATTTGGGATGACCGCGATGCCATGCTGTTCTTGCAAAACGTTAAGGCCCCAAAACACGGAAGACAGGATACCTGGCTGAAGTCGTCGAATGTGACCTCCGGCTATACTTTTACGCATCCAATTATCACTACAGATTTGACGGATTTCACAATCGACAGCTTGAACAAAGTTTGGTTGCCGGAACAGATTCAGTCGGGAGTGGCGGCAGCATCCAACGGTGATAAGAATGACGGGGAGCGGTACTTCATGACTAGCGCACCCGGAGATGCGGAAGCGAATGACGCAGCATCGAGGCAGAATTTGTCATTAGCGCCAGCACATTCTGCCGTTTCGTTGACTTCTCTAAACAATCAGATCGACAGAATTGAAGCAGCTCAGCAGTCGAATCCAAATTACACCAGTTACTTAAGCAGGCAATACGATCTCTACAACCCGTACGACGTCTCAAATGAAGGACTGCCGACAGAAGTCAGGTTCCGGCAAGATTCCGGACTGCCGGCCGGAACTCAGGTCGGCGATACAGGATGGTTCAGCGGCGGTGACCGTTACTCGAAACATATACTCTCCGGCACAGACGCGACACTTTTCGAATCACGGATAATCGATCCGGACGGCGATCCCGCCGACGGCTATCGCGTCGGAGAATTCACCAAGCGTCCGCTGACCGCCGGAACGTACAGACTCGAATACACGTCCTATCCATGTGAAGATAACATGTGCGTAGCCCCGAACAATCAGGCACATGTAGACTGGACAGTCCGAGTAGTAGTTCCAAGCGGCACCATACGCGAAGCATTCTTCGACCCTGAAGCGATGGCTTCGCCTCAAGGAGCTGTCGGAAAAGAGTTGAATCTAGATATCGCAATCCCCAACGACGCTGTCGTCGAACTGAACCGACTTTTCTACGAATCCAAATCCGTCAAACTGGTCATGGACCCGTATCATGCGATGTCCGACTACCGCATCGACATCATAAAGCTGGACGGCACGATCGGGTGGAGCTTCCGCTTCGACCAGTCGGCAAAGTCGCAAGCAGGCAGTATGACCGCGCACGAGTGGCAGTACTGCGGCACGCCGTGGCAGGCCGGCGACCAGCTGATGATCCGCATCATCGAGAAGAACACATCGACCGTCGCGGCGTTGTCGGCCGAGGCGCAGAACGCACCGTCGTGTCCCGCGAGCACTCCCACGCCAACGCATACGCCCATACCACCGTTGCCAACTGATACTCCAACGCCGACACCGGTCGTTGCCACCGCCACTCCTACACCTATTCCAGTCGTCCCGCCGACCGCCACGCCAACGCCAGTGCCGGTCGACGGGCCAAAGCTGTCCATATCAGACGCCAGCGCAAAGGCCGGCAACGATCTGGTATTCATCGTCACACTCGACGATGATGCCCACAGCGGAGTGTTCGTAAACTTCGACGCGCACGAAGGAACCGAGACGATGCGCATGGTGTTGTCACAGCCATTAGACGCAACCATCCAAGACGCCATCGGCGTTGGCACTATAACGGATTGAGGATAGAACTTTGAAAATCGCCGCTATTGCAATAGTGTCGTGATTCCGAAGAAGGTGGGATTGACACGACTTCAGAAGCGTCTGTATCTTAATGACGAAAGGACATTACGCACCAGAGTAACGCTTCAATGAAGCCTCAATCCGCTTGCGACCGATTAGCATATGGTGTATTGTCATTGTCCGCATGAAACAGGAGATACTTATCCGCAATGAAGACACGAGCATACATCTTGATAGAGACATCGGTTGGAAGCACGGCACAGGTAGCTGAACAGCTGCGCGCAATCGATCAAATGATCGCAGTAGACATGGTCACCGGTCCGTTCGACATCATCGCCGTGGTTGAAGCCGACAATCTAGTTGACATCGGCGGCATCGTGAGCACCAAGATGCACCAAGTCGGCGGCATCGTGAAGACGATCACCAGTCTTGCAGTCACCGCCGACTAAACCTGACCAGCATCGTAATGTGGTTCGAATTCAATGACGCGGAGCTCGCCTTCCGCGCTGAGCTCCGCGAGTTCCTCGATCGCGAGCTTCCGGCCGGCTGGGTAGGTCCGAACGACGAATCCAGCGAAGATGGCTGGGCGCTGTATCAACGCATCAGGCGCGCCCTTGCGGAGCGCGGATGGTTGACGATGACTTGGCCGAAAGAGTACGGCGGTCAGGAAGCATCGCCGATGATCAGTCTCATATTCGCCGAAGAGATGGCTTATCGGCGCGCCCCCGGCAACGATCGTTTCGGCACTCGCATGTTGGGTCCGACACTGATGCAATTCGGAACCGAGGAGCAGAAGTCCAACTACCTGTCCGATATCGCAAGAGGCGGCATCCAATGGTGTCAGGGATATTCAGAACCTGATACCGGTTCAGACCTGGCATCGTTGCAGACATTTGCCGAGGTGCGTGGCGACGAATTCGTCATCAACGGTTCCAAAATCTGGACCTCGCTCGCGCATCGTGCCGACATGATGTTCATGCTCGCAAGAACCGACCGAGATGCGGAGCGTCACGCAGGTATAAGCTTCATCCTTGTAGATATGAAATCGCCGGGAGTTCAAGTCAATCCCATCATCAACATCGCAGGCGCTCATAGTTTCAACCAAGTGATGTTCGACGATGTCCATGTGCCGATAGACAACTTGGTCGGCGATCTGCATGACGGATGGAATGTAGCTATGAACCTGCTCAACTTCGAGCGCGGGAACATCGATTACGTCGCCTGGGCTCAACGTTCGTGGGAGGAGATTCGTGACTACGCAGCAACTACCCGCCGTTTCGACGGCTCATTGATGATCGACGATGTCAAAGTACGGCATCGCCTGGCGGAGCTTGAAACCGAGATCGAGATGGCGCGGTACATCACCTATGAGGTGGCGTGGATGCAATCGTTGGGACATCCGCCATCTACGGAGGCCAGCATGTGCAAAATTGCTGCTACGGAAGTAAACACGGCGGTGCTGGATTTCGGCGTGGAACTGCTGGGTACGCCGGGCCTGATCGACGATCCGGATGAGCATGAAGAATTAGCCGGACGTATATTCAAGATGCGCATGTACCAGACTTCCGGTCCGATTTTGGCAGGAACGAACGAGATTCAGAAGAACATAATCGCGTATCGAGGGCTCGAATTGCCTCGAAGATGACACGTCTGCTTGACATCGAATCGCACGGAACATAGACATGGACTTCGGTCTAGACGAAACTCAAGAACTGATCCGCAACAGCGCGTTGGATTATCTTGGAGATCGCTCAACTTCAGAGTTTGTGCGTGCGATGTCGCAAGATGAGACCGGCTATACAGACGATTTCTGGCGCGAGATCGGAGAGTTAGGTTGGCTTGGGCTAATTACCCCCGAAGAATTCGGCGGCTCAGGTATGGGAATGTGTGAAATGGCGGTGCTGCTTGCCGAGTGGGGTGCCGCACTCGCTCCCGGACCACTCGTCGAGTCGGCCGTGGTTTCAGCTGGCACAATCCAAACGTTCGGATCTGAGACGCAAAAGGAAGAGTGGCTGCCGAAGATCGTATCAGGAAAGAAAGTGTTTGTGCCGGGGCTGGTCGGGCTTGACGGGTTCGCAAACACCGACGCGATAGGAATTAAGGCTGCCGAGACTTCAAACGGCTGGGTGTTGAGTGGCAAGGTTCGTTTCGTGCCATATGGGAACTCGGCAGAGTTGGCGCTCGTGCCTGCCGATACGGACGCTGGCGTGACGATGTTCGCGATACCTATAAAGGACGCAGCAGGCACGATCAACACGAAGCGTCTGCGAATGGCTTCGGGCGCGCCTGCGTGTGATCTCGATGTGAATGAGGTGGTTGTGCCGTCATCGTCTGTGATTGGTGAAGTCGGCGATGGCATCGCTGTGGCAGAACACATGATGATGTTTGGCGCGTCGGCGCGCGCGTCCCAAATGGTTGGCGCCGGACGTGCAGTTACCGATCGCACCATCGCCTATGTCAAAGACCGCCGTCAATTCGGCCGGCCGATCGGTGCCTTTCAGGTGATCCAACACTACATGGTTGATATGGCGACCAAAGTGAAATCTGCTAAGCTTCTTGCAGATCGAGCTGCTTGGTCTCTAGCTACCGATGAAGTTGACGGACGTATCGCTGCCAGGGCTGTATCTCAAGCCAAATGGGCGGCTAACAAGCTGATGCACGATGTGGTGTGGACGGCGCATCAATCTCATGGCGCAATCGGATTCACTTGGGAACACGATCTGCACTTGTACACCCGACGCATCCTATCGTGGCGTGCCGACTTCGGCGACGCGGAGGCGCACATCGAGAGGTTGTAAGAGCGATCATTCAACCTAGGCGATATCGGAACAATTAAGGGCGGTTCGCGAACCGCTTGATCAGAGGTATCTTAGCAATCGTTAAGGATTATGTCCTTCAATGCAGACAGGGCGTCTATGCGATTGCTGGCCTGTGAAAAGTCTTGTTGTTTTGTGAATTCGTTAAAGACGACGACACAGTCTAATCCGGCTGCCACGGCTGATTTCAGCCCTCTAGACGAATCCTCGACGACGATGGTCTCAGCTTTGCTGGCTCCGAATCGCTTCAAACCCATGAGATATGGTTCAGGATGCGGCTTGGTAAGCTTGTAGTCTTCGCGAACAAGGATGAAGTCCATGAATTGTGTGATCTGCCGCTTTTCGTGGATAATTTCAAACGCTGCACGACTTGAAGTCGTCACGATTGCCATGCGAACGTATTTTGACAGTTCAGCAAGAGTTTCAACTACGCCCTCAATCTCGATGACTTCCGTTCTTATATATTCTTGGTAAAATTCGTCACGAATCTTACGCACTCTGTCGATGGTCTGTTCATCGATACCTGCTGCTCTGGGCTGGGCAAAAGTGGCGCCGCCCTGGGTCATGTCCCGAAGGTACTGATCCTTGTCCAAAGTAAATCCAATATCCGCCAGTGCGCGTTCCCCAGCTCTGTAGTACCAGAATTCGGTGTCCACCAGAACACCATCATGATCGAAGAGAACATACTTTTTCACTCTTTAAGTCCTTAGCAGGTGTGCGCATTGCTCTTGATTTTCGCGCTCGAACCGTCTTACCGCATATGCGGCTCAAGGCCAATGGTAACCCCATATAATCCAGAGAGAATCGTTAGCATCCCAGTTCAAGTACGGGCACTTCAATCGGATCTTGCGAGGTTATGAGTTCCGCCATCGATTTGCGGTTGTGCTTAATGCCCGATCCGAGTTGGAGAGATGAAGATGACTGACTGTATATTTTGCAGCATCATTGCAGGTGCAATTCCGTGTACCAAGGTGTACGAGGATGATCACGTGTTGGCTTTCAACGACATCAATCCATCGGCTCGGGTTCACGTGTTAGTGGTGCCGAAAGTGCACTTTGACAGGTTGCACGAGAGCACCGAAGCACATGCCGAGATGCTGGGTAGGATATTAATCGGAGCCGGCAAGGTTGCGTCGATGACTGGAATATCCGATTCTGGATACCGCGTTCGTTTCAACCAAGGCCGCGGCGCTGGGCAAGAGGTTTTTCACCTCCATGCCCACGTCACCGGTGGCGGCCCAGCGGCATAGTAGGGTAAACTACTATCAGTCATGGTAGCCGTCATCATACGTCACATAATCCGCATCGTCATCTTTCAGATAGTGACGGTGTTGGCAATGCGACTTGCGAATCGCATTTTCCGCCGACTGTGATTGGTTGTTTGTCGCCTGCAACTACTTGGCGCGTTCCATCAAAACCGTGATGCCCATATCGGTGTACTTGTTTCGCAGGGCAGGGTCGTAAGACCGGTAGCACATTCTGGTTTCTTGCGTCTCCAATTGCTTCATGACGTGCAGTATGCAGTCGTCATCAGTCTTGAATGGATGATGCGGGTGCATCTCGCGGTCGAACTCCAAGTCAGACGGTCCCCAGGAGAACATGTCGACGCCTGGCATGGCTAAGGTGTGAATGTTCTCGATGGCTCGCAACGTCTCGATCTGCATTGCGATGATGCCATTGTTGTTCCACCATTCGGCGTAGCCTCGGCGGTCATGTCCGAGTTCGGCGCCCCATCGGAATCCGCCTACGAAACTGCGACGTCCTTCGGGTGGGAAGTAGAACCACTCAAGCGCTTCACGAACGGTTTCAGTCTCTTCTACCAAAGGAATCTCGATGATCGCCGGTCCGAGATCCGCGAGGTTGCCTACGAGGTAGGCCATTTTGGTGTGCTTGATGCGGAAGTGGACTGGTATGCCGACTTCATCGGCGGTGTTGCAAAATTCTACGAGTTGATGTTCAGAGAACGGACTATGTTGGCTGTCGGAAGTTACAAAGCCGTAGTCGTCTTTGCCCAGAATATCTTCGAGTTCCGATTTGGTTGCAGTCATCGGCGCGGATACTCCGATAACTAAATCGCCGCGTCGGATCTGTTCTTTGAGTGGGGTATCATTGCCCATTTCGGTAGGTTCTCCTACATGTGATCAGGTGTGTTGATGTTGTGAGTGAATGCTACAGCAGATTTCGGCTCTAGCGGCGCGATACGCGGACTGTATGACTAGAATTTTCCAACCTGTGAACGGGATGTCAGAGATAAGATGACATAGAGGGTTGATCACCAAGGAGAGTACTGAAATTGTTGCAGTTTACGGAAGTTTACAGCCGAGAAGAATTTGACGCGGGCTCTGTAGAGCAGGCCGTCAGAGATCGATACACCCAAGTTGCAGAGCGCGGTGCAGCCGCATCCTCCACATATTGCACAGAAGCCGTCGATGCTGTCTGCTGCGGCGATGACGGTGTTGCATTGGAGACGGTGGCGAGTGCGCTTTACGAATCCGATGAGCTGCAGAAGCTGACACCAGAGGCGATGGCAGCATCAGCCGGTTGCGGCAATCCTATTGGCTTGTCAGATGCCGAATTAGGCGAGACGGTGCTCGATTTGGGTAGCGGAGGCGGTATCGACTGTTTTCTGGCCGCAGATCGTGTCGGTGAAGCCGGTTGCGTCATCGGTATCGACATGACCCATGCGATGGTCGATCTTGCGCGCCAGAATGCTCAAAAACTCGATGCTCAGAATGTAGTGTTCAAACTCGGCAAAATCGAAGCTATACCACAATCTGATGCAACGGTTGATCTGGTGATTTCCAACTGCGTGATTGCGCTGTCGCCAGACAAGGATCGAGTATTCGATGAAATTCATCGCATCTTGAAACCTGGCGGACGATTTGTGGTGTCTGACATGGTTGTGACCGACGAATTGCCCGAAGATGTGCGGTCTTCAGCTGCTGAGTGGGTGGCATGTGTAGGTGGTGCCGACCTGCTGTCTCGGTACCTCAGTCGCATCGAACGATCAGGATTCATGAAAGTTGAAATCCTTTCAGATGTTCCGATGAGGCCGCGTTCGGATGGGAATGATTGGGAGCAATCTGTCAGGAGTGTGACTGTCCGTGCTTGGAAGCTTAGCTGAGGTGTGTGAGATTTCATGAAATGATCATCGATACGGTTATTGGTGTTGTTGCAAATTAACGAATTGATGGTAAACTGCGCATCAGTCACCCGACCCCAAAGGTTCGTTGCACAAGGAGGTACGCAATGGATGGACTGAGGAACTATATGGTGAGACTGGGTTCGCTTGAACTCGCGACAGTTATCTTTTGGATGCTGTTTTGGTTGGCGAATGGTTTGGCTAAACTGATACCGGGCGTAAACATCGGGATCAAATTCGCAGAGAGAGATGATACGAATCCATTCGCTGCCACCCTGGACAAGATGGGTTGGGGCACTGGGCTTGGTGACTTCGCCTATATATTCACGGGCGTTGTTGAACTGCTTGTAGGCCTCATCTTCACATGGGCCCTGATCCAATTCATCATGCGTAGCGGCTCTGCTGCGCGACGACCTTGGATCCTGTTCGGACTCTTTGTCAGCGCCATCATCTTCGCGGTGTTCACATTCTCAAACGTGGTTACCGCAGCACGCCCGACGCCGTTGATCTGGCACACCACCTACTTCGGCATTGTCGGAGTGTCGTGGCTGGTGATCGTGGCCCAAGGCGTTTGGATGAATGTATCTGAAGAGAGTGACGGCTAAAAAAAGGCTTCAACGCTTCATCAAACTCAAACCTATTCCGGTTCGGCATAGTGTGATGTGTCTGCCGGAGTAGCACCGCCATCATATTGTGATAGTGGTGCCTTGACGCAAAATCGCCTTTCCGTATCAACACGGAGAGGCGATTTTGGTTTCTTTAGTTTACCCAGCCGGATTTGGGCTACTACATCGACATATTGTTGCGTGGACTGAACCGATAAGCCTGTGTCGCCTTGAACTGGGCACGTTGCTGCTTTCGGTCATCCATGCTTTCGTTGATCATGTCGATGCCCTGTCGGACCTGCATGAGGGTGTTGGACAGTCTTTCTTCCAGCTTCATCAACATGCGTCGCGAATACTCGTCGGTCTCGTTGATCTGCCGGTCGGCTCGTTCGTCGGCATTTTCCACAATTGCGCTGGCTTCGCGTTTTGCACGTACCATCAGTTTATCGGCTTCTTCTTCTGCTTCCTGTACTATTCGCTTGGCTTCTTCCTTGGATGCATTTACAACCGAGGTTTGTCCGATTGTTTCCATGGCTTTCTTGCGCGCCTGAGCCAGTATGATGTCTCGTTCCTCTTCGGCGCGTGTTCGGAGTTCGTGCGACTCTTTCATGGCGTTTTCGCGAGCAGTCTGCGTGAACTCCTCGGCGTCGCTCAGCATCTGGTCGCGCTTGGTGACGATCTGGTCTGACAGCGATGTGACCTTAGGCAGTTCGCGCTTGAGTTCCTCGATGAGTCCCAAGGTTTCATCGGTCCGCACCAAGCTACGTCCGGTAGCACGGACGCGGTTTTCGTCTAAAGACTGTGCGAGTCTCGATATCAACTCGTAAACCACGGGTTGCGAAGTGATGAATTCACTGGTGTCGGCGTTGAAATTAACGCGGGCGTCTACGGTCATTTTGTTCTCCTCATGTGCCGGTTTGGGGAAACCGGCAGTGTTTTTGGTGGCTCAATTTTGGGTCAGCGATGGTGTTTGAGTTTAGAGATTGTCGGATCCGCTACATTAGGAGGTACCAATGTCGAGATATCGCCGCCAAGGGTGGCTATCTCCTTGACGCGCGATGAGCTGAGGTATTGGTTTTCGATGGAAGAGAAGAGACATATCGTCTCAATGTCACTGTCGAGATGTCGGTTCATGAGCGCCATTGCGCCTTCGTATTCAAAATCACTTGTGATTCTAAGCCCTCTGACGATGGCCTTTGCACCAGTATTTCGTGCAAACTCAACGGTTAAACCGCTGAACGGCATTACTTTCACGTTGACAGCATCCGATACTGCTTCTCGCATCATCTCAACGCGTTCTTTGATATCGAAGATCACTCGCTTGTGGGGACCGTCGTACACGGCTACGATGAGGGAATCGAAAAGAGCGGCGGCGCGTCGAACCACATCTGTGTGTCCGTTCGTCACGGGATCGAATGTGCCGGGATATAGGGCTAGAATGTTGCTCATCTTCAAGTTCAGGTGGCAGTTGTGTAGATAGTGATAGCGGTATCGCCGTATCGTTTGCGGCTGACGGCCTTAGTGCGTGATATTTGGTCGGGCAACGTTTTTCTGGAGCTGTGTTCTGCGATTATCCAAGCGTTTGGCGCCAACAGATCGAGCCTGCAGATTTCAGTGATCATCTCTTCCCAAGGGTCTACATTGTAGGGTGGGTCGGCAAATATGAGGTCGTAAGACTTGTCGCCAAGTTTGGACAACACTCTTATGGCATCCATCCGATATGTTGTTGCCTTGTCTTTGAGGCTCCTCGCCGTGATCTCTTGTGTAAGCGCTGCGGTTCTTCTACTGTCGATTTCGACGAAATCTACCTGAGTTGCTCCGTATTCCAATAGGTCTAGACCAACTGCGCCAGTCCCAGCGTATAGATCGAGTGCGGTGATGCCTACAGCTCCGTCAGGACCGAGCATCGAGATGATCGCTGAACGGGTTCTCGATGATGTCGGACGCAACTCTTGTATCGTCTTGCGGCGATTCCTTTCAGTCAGTGTGCTTCAACTCCGATTGGCTTTGTCGATTTTCGCGTCGCGGGTAGTTGCCACACGGCCGACGAAAGCAGTGATTACGATTATGCGGAATCTAGTGGTACAAGTTTCAATGATGAACGATGCGATTTACAGCGTTTATTCGGATTGGTCGGTTAGGCAGTCGCATCTGTAAGATTGATTCCATCGGCACGCGCCAAAAACTAACTACGAAAGGTCGAAAGTGAGCCAGACGTCGCAAATCTCAGACTGTTCTGCGGGAAATGATCACACTTCCCGATATTCGCGTTTGGAACTTGACCGTTTGCGCAAGATCGATCTGCTAAGGGAGCAGGGCATAGACCCCTTTCCGGCAAGGGTAGAAAGAACCTACGAGATAGCAGATGCGGTCTCGCTCTTTGAAGCGACGGAATCTGATGGCGACGAAGCAGATAACGGTCAAATTCGTACCGACGCGGTTCATGTTGTAGGGCGAGTAATGGCGCGACGTGGAATGGGGCGGATGGCGTTTCTAGATCTGCGCGACGGCAGCGGTCAGATCCAAGTTCAGGCACGCAAGGATGTTCTGAGCGAGGGTTTCGAGCTGCTGTCGATGCTCGACATCGGCGATTTCATCTCCGTGCACGGTCCCGTAATCCGCACCCGTAGAGGACAGATATCGGTCGAAGCTCAGCAACTAGTCATCATCTCGAAATCGATGCGTCCTTTGCCGGAGAAGTGGCACGGATTGCAGGATGCCGAGACGCGGGTACGCCAACGATATTTGGACTTACTCTCCAATGAACGGGCGATGCGTAATGCCAGAACGCGTTCCAAGGTAACGTCAACGGTGCGGCGCTTCATGGAGAGCCGCAGTTTCATCGAGGTGGAGACACCAATATTGGTGCCGATACCGGCCGGAGGTTTTGCTGAACCATTCGAGACGCATCACAACGCCTTAGGGCGTGACCTTTTTCTCCGCATCGCAACCGAGCTGTATCTCAAGCAGTTGATCGTTGGCGGAATGGACAAGGTATTCGAGATTGGGAAGATTTTCCGTAATGAGGGCATCGACGCGGATCACAATCCAGAGTTCACAACCATGGAGAGCTACGAAGCATACGCAGATTACAACGATGTGATGCAGATGGTAGAAGAAATGGTTTCATACGTAGCCATGAAAGTGAACGGAACGACAAAAGTTCCCGTTCCCGACAGCGAAGAAGGTGAAGAGATTGATCTTGCGCCGCCTTGGCCGCGTATTGATCTGCGAGATGCGATCAAAGATGCTTCAGGCATCGATTTCCATGAATGTGCAGATCGCGCGTCGCTAGTCGGGGCGATGCAGGCACAGGGCATACATGTAGAACCCGATTCCACTTGGCAACAATTGATGGACAAAGTTATATCGACATTAGTGGAGCCATGCTTAATTGCTCCTACATTCCTGGTGGACTATCCTTTGGCAATGTCGCCGTTGGCTAAGAAAAAGCCCGGATACGATGATGTTGTAGAGCGTTTCGAAGCTTTTGTGCTGGGACGCGAACTGGCGAACGCGTTTACGGAGTTGAACGATCCGATAGATCAGCGCGAGCGATTTGAGCAGCAAGAACGGCAACGGACGGAGTTCGGCGATGTCGAAGCAGATCGCCTGGATGAATCGTTCTTGTTGGCGGTGGAACATGGTATGCCGCCAACGGGAGGATTAGGTATTGGCATCGATCGTCTGACTATGCTGTTGACAGGCGAGAGTTCGATACGTGAAGTCACGCTGTTTCCGCAACTGAGATCCTGAGAGGCTAGAGCGATGCTTGAATTACGCAGAATAGTGAACGAAACCGATGCGGTACGAGCAGGTTTGTTGAAGCGAGGCGAGATCGATGCACCGATCGACGAGATCATCGCGCTAGATGTTCGACGTCGAGCGTTGATACAGGATACCGACACGGCACGACATCGTCGTAATGAAGTGTCGCGTAGCATCGGAGAAGAGAAACGCCGTCCGACTGACGAAGAGATCCAAGAAATGCGTGGCATAGGCGACCGCATCTCGAAGCTCGAAGAAGAGGCCCGATCGGTCGATGCAGAGTTGCGAGTTTTGCTTTTGGGATTACCTAACCTGCCGCTTGATGAAGTGCCAAATGGATTAGACGAAAGTGCCAATGTGGTAGAGCGTGCTTCGGAACCACCGCCAGCAAGAGATTGGGATACGCCGCACTGGGAAATCGGCGAGCAGCTGGGCATAATCGATATGGAGAGTGCTGCGAACATCTCTGGAAGCCGTTTCTACATGTTGCGCGGGCAAGGCTCCCGACTCCATCGCGCAACAGTAGGATGGCTACTCGATACGTTGGTAGACGAGTTCGGCTACGAAGAGGTGAATCCTCCGTATCTGGTGCGTGAAGAGACGTTGGTGGGTTCTGGTAATCTGCCGAAATTCGCCGCAGATCTCTATCGCGACGAAGATGCTGGATTGTGGATGATACCGACTTCTGAGGTTTCGTTGAACGGCATCTATCAAGACAGCATCATTAGCCAAGAATTGCCATTGAAGTATTGCGCGCATACACCCTGTTTCCGCAAAGAACACGCGGCGGCAGGTCGAGACGTGCGCGGCATGAAGCGAGTGAAGCAGTTCGAGAAAGTAGAGATGTTCCGATTTGTCGAGCCAGATGACTCCGAAGAAGCATTGCAAGAAATGATCGAGATATCTTTGGAACTCTGCCACCGTCTTGGGTTTACGACACGGCTGCTGCAGCTATGCGCGGGCGACATCGCTTTTCAGTCGGCAAAGACGTACGACATCGAGGTTTGGTCTCCCGGTGCACAGGAGTGGCTGGAGATCAGCTCTCTTTCAACATGTACCGATTTTCAGGCACGGCGTAACAACACCAGATATCGACCTGAACGTAGCGGTGGTACTCGCTTTCCTCATACATTGAACGGGTCGGCGTTGGGAATGCCCCGAACATTTATCACGTTGCTCGAGAACGGGCTGCAAGCAGATGGCAGCGTGATATTGCCGGAAGTGCTATGGGAGAGGATGGGAAGTGAACGGGTGATTTAATTTCACATCCAGTGCCTATATTCAAGCGAATACGTTGTGCGCCTGTACATTAAAGTAGTCGGCCCAGATTGTTGAGCGTCTTCGACAGTTCGGGTCATCCGCCAGTCTTCAACAACTTTGCCTCGGCTTCTCGGATGACTTTCGGACGGTGCTCCCAACATTCAGGACATGTAACCAACGCGAAACTGTCAGCTTTTACCAACTGCCGCGCCTTACCCAACGGCTTACCGCATAGGGTTGAAATGCTTTGGCTGTTCTGAACACAACAAACTTTAGATTGTCTGCGGATACGGTTTCGCAAGTTCTTTTCTATTCGTTGGTTCAGTTCTTCAGGAGGCCGACGATTCGTGCCTGGCATGAAAGGTATGTGTTCGATAGGAATATATTCCCAACCTCTACACGCTTCGCAAGTAACTTCGCTCTCGTCCTGAGATGCCGGACCATTGAGTAAGCATCTGTCAAATAGACGGTGAGTGGGGATCGGTGTTTCCGGTATTTCCCAGCCTTGACGTTCGTACTTCTCTCTTAAATCGCTTGAATGATCCGCCAGGCAAATCAATAACTGCGCTTGATCCTTACGCATCTCACCAAGAGGTTTGGTGCATGTTTTACATCGTGGTATGTAAGATCCTATAGGCATTATATAAAACCTGATAGCGATATATACGCTATGATATTGTTATTCGTTTGAACCCTTGTTTGTATAGAAGATGTCGATTACGCTTAGCGTTGTTGCAAGTGCCGTCGCAAACCCAAGCATGTTCATGACCTCGTCTCAATATACGTTTGAGTGCTATTCCACAACCACACTTGGCGGGTATTTTCATACGACTAAGATCGGAGATGTCATTGTCGGTTATGGGTATGCACAGGTCTTCTTTCTGTATCTCTTTGTTTATGGTTGCGAGTCTAGATTCACGTCGGTCGCTTTTAGGAACGAAAAACCCCTTAAGTATTTGTATGAATTGGTCTTCATCGACGATGTAGACACCGATATTCTCGGCTTGGGTCAATTTCACACCAGGTTTCGATCCAATCACCAGGTAATCGGCCTCCTGAGAAACCTTGCTCAGGACTTTGCCACCTAATTCTTTGACCGCGTTGGACGCTTCACTTCGTGAAAAGTGTTTAAGTCTTCCAGTAAAGGCGAACGTGTAATCGGTCAGGTTGGCATTCTGCTGATATGACATGATGATTACTTTCGATGCCAACACGGTATGCCTAAGACGATTTCGCCAATGACCGGTGGTTCTAGGTTAGCGAGAACTGTTTTGTTAAGAAGCCGATGTAGATGCGCGCTGTTTTGCTTGACGCTCTTCGCGCCGGCGTTGTCGGTTCGTGACTTTCTGCATCACTCGTTCGAAATGTTCTGCAGGTGTCTCTTCACGCTGGATCTTCTTGGTCTTCACAGGCATGACGCAGTTCCAAATTCTTCATCACATCGAAATGCTTTGCAGGCATCCATCCCTCAAGATGTCTTGACCCTGCCAAGCTCCGTTGCATCTCTGAGTATATATGCATCGCTTGACACTGGGAGTATAGCGGGTGTCATCTGCCCGTCGAGTTGTACTTATTCATCGCGACCTCGACTCCGCTGACGACGATGGTGTGGATGGCACCGACGACGCGTTCAATCGCAGATTGGATGGCTATCATGTCGTATGCTTCTGGTTTCCCTAGGACGTGATTGATCTGTGTATCACCGCTACTCGGTTTGCCTACTCCGATGCGAATTCGCGGGAAACCGTTGTCTGAGAGCGCGGAGATGATCGACTTGAGACCGTTGTGCCCACCATCACTACCCGAGCGTCTGATCCGGATGCGTCCGGGCGAAAGGTTGATATCGTCGGTGATGACTATGAGGTGTGAAATATCGGTGTTGTAGTTGTCTAGCAAGGATCGAACCGCGATCCCGGAACGATTCACGTACGTTTTGGGATAGGCGATGATGGCGGATTGATTTTCAATCTTGACTTGAGCGGTCTGGGAGGAACCTTCGTCTTGGATTCTTGCGTTGTACTGCTCCCGCAACGCATCGGCTGCCCACCATGCAACGTTATGCCGAGTATCGGTGTATCGCGCTCCTGGGTTGCCGATGGCAAAGATAACCCACGGGTTTGTGAGACGCGGAGCATTGGCAGCGCGTGATTTGGGATCGGCGAATAGTTTCGCAATTCTTTCTAGTGGACTAGGTTGGCGAGGCATTACAGCAAAGTGGCAGTTGACGATTCAGGGGTTTCAGCGAGTTCGTCGAGATCAGGGAGCTTGCCGCCCAAAACCTCTTTGAACTGATCTTCGTCCAAAACCGGTACCTTAAGTTTGATTGCATGTTCCAATTTGGAACCAGCATTGGCACCAGCAACGAGGAAGTCGGTGTTTTTGGAGACACTTCCTGAGGCTTTACCACCTAGGGCCTTCACCGCGTTAGCGGCTTCTGTGCGCGAGAAACCATGGAGTTTGCCGGTGATGACGAAAGTTAGACCTTTGATGGGATGATCCGCTTCTGGTTCAGGGGAATCATCCTCGATGGTTAGACCGAGTTGCCCTAGTCGATTAACAAGTTGTCGAATCTCGTTACTTGCCGACCAATTTTGGATCGATTTTGCTAATCTCGGGCCTATGCCATTCACAGACTTGAGTTGCTCTTCAGTAGCTTCAAGCACTGCCGAGAGCCTGCGAAATTCACGGGATAGGGATTGAGCGATTTCTGGGCCAACACCAGTAATTCCCAACCCAAAGACTAGTCGAGGTAATGGTTGGGATTTAGATCGTTCGATGGCATCGAAAAGATTCTGCGCGCGCTTCGCGCCCATACGTGCCATCGCTCGCAATTCATCCTTGCGCTCATGCAGGGTATACAGATGATCGATTCTTGACACCAAATCTGCGCGAACAAGCTCTTGAGCGAGCTTCTCATCCATCCCTTCGATATCCATGGCGGATCGGGATGCAAAGTGTTCTAGAAGCCTTTCGAACTGCGCAGGACACGCAGAATTTATGCATCGGATGTCTACTTGACCTTCATTTCTCGAAACCGGTTCGTCGCATTCCGGACATTCAGGATCGATGCGGTAAGGCGTGGAATCGTCTGGGCGCTGGTTATCTGGTGCCGGGCCCACTATCTGTGGAATGACATCGCCTGCTCGTTGGACAATGACGCGATCGCCGGGACGGATGTCTTTGCGATTGATATCTTCCTCGTTGTGCAGAGTAGCGCGCGCGACGTTTACACCACCGACCATGATTGGTTTAAGCACGGCATACGGGTTGATGGCACCGGTACGGCCCACGTGAGTGCGGATTTCGAGAAGCTTGGTCACCGCTTGTTCCGCGGGGAATTTGTAAGCCGTAGCCCAACGCGGATCGCGTCCGACATATCCAAGACGATCCTGCAATGTGATGTCGTCGATTTTGATAACTACGCCATCGATCCCGAAATCGAGCCTGGCTCGCACTTCTGCGATTTCTTCTAGTGCTTCCAATGCATCTTCGACCGTAGACACACGCTGCGCCCAGTCGTTAGTCTTGCAGCCCCACTGCTTCATAGCTTGAAGACATTCCATTTGCGAGTTTGGAATGTCGCCGTTATCCGCATAGCCGATGGAATAGAAGAACATGTCTAGCGGACGTTTTGCAGTTTCTGAAGAGTCGAGTTGGCGGAGTGATCCAGAAGCGGAGTTGCGAGGATTTATGTATTGCGGGAGTCCCGCGGCCTCGCGTTCTTCGTTCAGCTTGTTGAATGCCGAAATCGGGTAGAAGACTTCGCCTCGCAGTTCGATGGTACCCGGTACATCATCGCCCTTCAGGGTTAGGGGCACGGACTTTATAGTGCGGATGTTGTTGGTGATGTTTTCGCCTTGGTTACCATCTCCGCGGGTTGCGGCTTGAGTTAGCACACCATCGACGTATGTGACGGCAACGGCTAAACCGTCGATTTTCAATTCCAGCGTAATATCGGCCGTTTCCAGTTCAAGGTATTCAAGAGCCCGACGGTACCAGGCACGGAAAGTCTCTTCGCTAGTAACGTTGCTAAGACTTAGCATCGGCACTGGATGCTGCACCGGTTCAAACTGTTGAGATGGTGGCGCGCCTACGCGTAAGGTTGGGGAATCGGGAGTTTTGAGTTCAGGTTTTTGCTCTTCAATGCTTTGCAGTTCTCGGAACAGACTGTCGTACTCGTGATCCGATAGCGTCGGTTGACTGAGCAGATGGTATTCATGATTAGCGCGGTTCAGGACCGCGCGCAACTCAGCGGCACGAGCTTCAACGTCGGTGCTGGGAATTTCTGTGGCGGGCACGTCGGTGCTGGGTATAGATTTGCGGGGTATCTAGACGTGATTCTAGCAATGGTGTGAGTGTCTTGTCAGGCGGATGTTCTCAGCATGAGATATGTTTGACGAGCGGTATCAACGTTTACCATATGATCACGAATCGTTGGCTATGCTGCGGGTTGATTAAGTTATATGAACTTTATACGATTGTAAGTTATGAGATTTGGCAAGATAGATTTCCCAACAGAGTTGATTAGAGCGATCCGGGATGATGCGTTAGTCGTTTTCGCCGGTGCGGGGGTGTCGATGGGCAAGCCGGCTTGTTTACCCGATTTCGAGGGATTGGCGAACGAGGTCGCTAAGGGGTCTGGAGAGGAGCGTGGTTCCAACGAAGCGATTGATCAGTTTTTGGGACGTCTCGCAAGTGACAGAAAAATCAAGATCAACGAAATCGCGGCCCGCGTTTTGAGCAAAGGAAATCCCGCCCCTACATCATTACATAAACATCTGCTACAGCTATTCAAAGGCGACATTGACAATGTAAGAGTGGTGACCTCCAACTTCGATCAACTTTTCGAATCAGCTGCGGCTAAGCTTTTCAATGAACATCCAACCGTGTTTCGAGCTTCAGCGTTGCCGCGCGGAGACGAATTCTCCGGGATTGTTCACGTTCACGGTGACGTTACTGTTCATTCGGACATGGTGTTAACTGATGCCGATTTTGGCAGAGCGTACTTGACTGGCGGGTGGGCCCGGAGATTTCTGGTGGCACTTTTTCAAACAAGCCCAGTGCTGTTTGTCGGATACAGCCATAGTGATCCGATCATGGAATATCTGGCGCGCGCCGTACCAGTGTCACCGAACATCCCCGCCCGATTCATACTCACAGATGACGGGGATACCGATAGATGGTCTCGGTTGGGAATCAAACCGATCGAATTCCCCAAACGCGATTTCGGTGCGCAGGTTCACAGCATCGCCACGTTGGCAACAGTAGTTAACCGAGGCGCTGCAGACTGGCGTGATTTCATACGCAACTCTGCGAAGTCAATCCCTAGGGCAATGACAGACGAGGATGCTGATGTGTTGGAATTCGGGTTGACCGATGCTTCTGACGCACATACCAACGTCCGGGTTTTCGTGCGATATGCAAAGTCGTTTGAGTGGGTTGATTGGCTGGATCAGCGCGGGTTTCTTTGCAATCTGTTCAACCATAAAAGGTTCGATGAAAAAGATGGGCTTTTTGCTGATTGGATTGCATCGAATTTCGCTCTACAAAATGCCGATGGTGTTTTCAGTATGATTGGACGCAAACAGATGGTTTTGCACCCTCGGTTTGCGAATTGCTTAGCCTTGCGGATTGGTGCGCACGAAAAACCTGATATATCCCCGTCGATCCTAAGCAGGTGGGTATCGATTCTGATGGCGATGATGCGCGATGAGCTCAGGAGAGATGATTACGCCTGTATCAAAATCTTGGAAAAGTGCGTGGAAATCCAACTCATCGATGAAGCGCTCAGAATCCTTGACATCTTGATAGAGACCAGAGTTCACTCGGACACTTACGATTCAGCATTTGAATCGGAGGTTCGCATCGGATTGATAGGTTCAAGTATGATGCAGGTTTACAGAGCGTTGTTTCCGCATCTAGACAATATCTCCGAACGTTTGGTCGAGTTGGCGACCAAACACTTGAGGAACCAGCACAGACAGTTGGTTGCTTGGGGGCGTGCAGATCGAGATTTCAGCCAATCCAGCGGGAAACGTGAGAGAATTGAAGTGAGTGCAGACGATCAACACGCGAGTGCCGAAGATGGATTGATCGACATGGCTCGGGATTCGCTCTTCTGGTTGGCAAGACATAAACCAAAACACGCTGAGGTTTGGATAGACAACCTCGCAGGATCAGATGTTCCAATACTGCGAAGACTTGCTATTGCAACAATGACTGAGTTAACTGAATGAATCCAGACGCGAAAATCGAGTGGTTGATCTCTAGCGGTTCGCTGAACGACATGGCTGCGTACCATGAAGTCTGCGAAGTGATTAGAGTGGCCTATCCAAAGTCGACCACACAAGCACGTCAAGACTTGATCGCCGCAATCCGGACGGCTGTAGTAAATGAGCACATGGAGGGCAATGGCTACGAGGATTTTGACGATCAACTGTATAACTGGTTTGATATTCTGCTTCGCTCAGACCCCGACTGCGAACTGGCGCAGACTGCATTTCAAGAGGTACAGAAAAAGCATCTTGAATGGGAACCTCAACAAAGTCCAGACACTTTGACTATCCCACCTCAAGCGTATTATGTGATTGGCAGAAGTCCATGGGCAATCGCGGAACTGTTATCTCTGCCCGGGAATGAGTGGGTAGAAACTGTATTGAACTACGAACCACCGAGCCAGTGGGAATCCGTTAGCGGTGGCCTGCTTCATGAGAAACGTGCATCAAAAGCAGTTCGTGATGCGACTGCACAAAACGCGGCTTGGGGAATCGAATTCGCGAGGGAATTAGTGCGCCGCTCTGAGTGGCATCGTAAGTGGTGGTCTGAATTGGTAGCTGCTTGGGAAAAATCCGACCTCGATGAACATCAACTTTGTGAAATTTTGGGGTTCATGCGCTCTTCCGAGTTGAGGCATTCAATCGGGCATTGGGTTACAGAGTTTCTTTACTCTTTAGTTGACAACGGCGGGAAGTCATCTGCGGAAAAGTGGTTACCGGGCGCAAAGTCTCTCGCGAGGTCGATATGGGACGAGGCTGAAGACGAAACGATCAGCAATCAAACAGATTGGTTTACATGCGCCTTGAATACCAATGCCGGAATGGTCGTCCGTTTTTGGCTTTCTGCTCTGTGGGTGCAGAGCAAAAGCGGTACGCAACGTAACGGTAAGTTAGCCGATGACGACCGCGAGTTTTTCGATTTGGTGGTCGACGATACAGGTAAGCGTGGAAAACTCGGACAGGCGATGCTGACATCACACCTAGGATACCTTCTGTCGTACGATGACGAATGGACCAAGGATAGTTTGCTACCACTATTTGAGCAGGAACACGGTTCGTTTGTCCCAGCATGGCATGGTTTCACTTGGTCGCCATTAACACCCGGTGTTGGCGGATTGATGAAGTCGCAGTTCCTGCGAGCCGTTAAGAACATTCAGATGTTGGGAAGAGTAGGTGTCCCTCAGCGCAGGAGCGAGTTTGTGAGGCGGTACGCTTCAATGATGATCTATGTGGTGAATGACCGTATGGATGAATGGATTGAAGCCCTTTTCAACAATGCCGACAATGAAGATCTAGGAACGTTCGCTTGGGAGATTGGGCGGATACTTGAAAACATGGCTGATGCCCAGAAACTCGAACTTTGGGACCGTTGGTTGAGAAAATACTGGGACGATCGCGTACTAGGAATACCAAAACCTTTGGTGTCGGACGAAGTTGAAGAGATGATCCGCTGGCCGCGTGATCTATCCGTTGTTTTCGATTATGCTGTCGCGCTGACGGTCAAAATGCCAATCACCACCCTCAGCAGTTTTCGCGTCGCTGAACATATCGTCAATGAAGAATTGGCTCGCAACTATCCAGAGGGAACAGCGAGAATGATTGAATTCATTGACAGAATAGAGACGAGATTCTGTTTATTTGATGGCATTGAGCAGATCTTCGACATACTTGCTGAATCGGGACTTGATGACACGCGGAAGAGGAAGATCAAGCACATCCGAGTTAAGTGG
This sequence comes from Dehalococcoidia bacterium, assembly GCA_965242765.1. Classification (GTDB taxonomy): domain Bacteria; phylum Chloroflexota; class Dehalococcoidia; order Lucifugimonadales; family Lucifugimonadaceae; genus Bin127. The sequence continues at coordinate 1,764,930 of CBDESY010000004.1, forward strand.
GGCGAGTCAGTCTTAGCATGAGAGGCGGTCCTGATTGCGCCGTTGCCCTATCACTCGCACCGAAACATCTAGAGTTCATCGCTGCGGATGATTTATGTTTTCGGTTACACCGATGATGCAGTCAGGCACGTCCGGTGAACTTCAGTTGACGACTTGATCAGAGCGGACTGACTATGGCAGATATTCGCCCATTTCGCGGGATTCGGTTTAGCGCAGCATCACAAGGGCGCGACTTGGGAGACTATCTTTCCCCACCTTTCGACATGATCACGCCAGAGGTCGAACGGAAATTGCTGGATAGGTCACAGCACAACATCGTGCGATTGGAACTGGCACCACGTGAAGGCGAAGATCGCTACGGATTCGTCGCTGAAACTCAAAGCCGTTGGGAAGCCGATGGCGTGTTGATGCGAGACGATGTGCCATCCATATACGTGACTGAAGAGACGTTTGTCTACGGCGGTGTGGGACAGACGCGTCGGGGATTTATCGCCGCAGTGCGACTGGAAGAGTATGACCGAGAAATCATCCTTCCGCATGAGCAGACCCGTGGACACTGGGTGGAAGATCGAGTGAAGATGATGGCGGCAACTCAATCTGCACTGAGCCCGTTGCTAGTGGTGTTTCAGGACGACATTCGGAACTCGGTGGGAGGGATGATTCGTGCAGTAGCAGGTGGTGCGCCACTAGAAGTAGCCACGATGACTGGTGGATACTCATTGCGGTTGTGGCAACTCACGGATCCAGGTACTTTGCAAGTTTTATGCCGTTTGATGCGAAACTACCAGATCTTCATCGCAGATGGACATCATCGCTACGAAGCGGCGATGAGATATCGAAGTTCAATTCGCGCGCGGCGCGAGATTGACACCGACGAGGCTGTGAACTACCGAATGATGCACATCGTATCAATCGATGAGCCGGGATTGATTACGCGAGGCTATCATCGTGTGATCCGAGGGGCTCAACAAAGTGAGCTGGAACGATTGGTTGAACACATTCATCAGATATGCGATGTGGAAAGGATTCGGTTGCCAGCCAGCGACACATTGTCTTGGAGGGCCGGCGACATTCTGAACGCCGTCGGCAAACGTCAAAACGGTGAGGTCGTGTTCGGTATCCATGGATTGCCAGATGGCTTTCGCATCGCTAGTTTGCGAGGCGAAACCTCTGCCGGACTTCCGGGGAGTCCAGCACTGGAAAGGTCGGACTACCGTCGGTTGCACCGAGACATCTTGGATACGATCTTTGACAATAACCGAATAGATGCCACCGTCGATTTCGAGTACGAAGTTGAGAATGTGGTTTCGCGTGTGGATTCGGGTGATGCGCAGCTAGGTATCGTGATGCGGCCGGTTCCAATGCCAGACTTTGTGGATATCGTGTCGCGAGGTGATCGTCTGCCGCCTAAGGCTACGAATTTCTACCCTAAATCACCCGCGGGCGCCGTGATCCAATCGCTCCAAGGCAATCTATAGAGATTTATGTAAGTCTAGCCGCTGAGTTTTTTCAACTCATCGATCAAGAGCGAGGTGTCGGGACGGTCGCTGATGCTGTTTCCGATGTATTCGAATGCGATGGTGCCGTTTTTGTCGACAATGAATGCCGCAGGCGCGGCTACACCATCGTCGTGGAGGTCATATACGTCGTACGACTTTGGCACATCTTCGCTTTCGGTGGTGTACAGGACTGGGAATGTAGCACCGGAGTTGGCGATCATTGTGCCGGCACCCTGGAAATCGTCCATGCTGATAGCCAACAATTCGGCATCATGTTGCCTGATGCGTGAGTAGTAGCTCTGCAACTCGACCAGTTGCCCTAAGCAGATCCCTCAAAAGAAGCCTCGATAGAAAACTATGACAACGTTTTGGTCGCCTTGAAATTCGGAGAGTGTGACGTACGTTGGCCGGTTGGCTACTGGAAGAGTAAAATCGGGCGCTTCTTCGCTGGTACCGCTGGTGCCAGCGTCGCCGCAGGCGATTGCAACAATGGCGATCACTGATGCACAGGCAACCGCGATAATCTTGGGCAACAGATTGGACATCGCGATAACTAGTCGGTCAGCTCTCGAGTTGGGTTAAAGCTTCAAGAACCTCTTCGCCCGATACTTGATGGGACGCCGATTTACCGATGCTCTCCCAAGCGATGTTGCCATTCTTGTCGATTACGAACACCGATGCTGATGCCAGGCCGTCGCCGTGCAAATCGAAGACTTCGTAGCTGATGGGAACATCGTTGATTTTGCTCGAGTAGAGCACCGGGAAATCAGGCCCGGCCTTTGCGACGATAGACTCGGCGCCTCGCAGGTCGTCAGTGCTGATCGCCAGCACTTCAGCCCCCGCGTCTGTGATTGCTGAATAGTGCTTTTGCAACTCACCTAGCTGCCTAGTGCAAGAGGGTCACCAATACGCGCGATAGAAAACTAGCACCACGGGTTGATCGCCCTGAAATTGAGACAGCGAGATATCTGTGCCTTTGTTAGCCGCTGGCAAAGTGAAGTTGGGTGCTGTGGGAAGTGTCGAAACCGCCCCTGCTTCACTTGCTTGCGGTGTCGAATCTACTGGCGATGTTTCAGCTTCGTCTTGACCGCAGGCCGTTGACGCGATGAAATACAGCGCGAGCGTTAAACCGCCAATGACGTTGATGAGTTTTTGTTTGGTGATCATGGCAGGTTCGCGATGACGGTGTTTCCAGATACTTGGTGTCGGTAGTTGCTACCGATGTTTTCGTATACTATCGCACCGTTCTTGTCGATGATGAACACACTCGCAGATGCTAGTCCATCGCCGAACAAGTTGAACACATCAAATGCCATCGGCACCGAGTTGTTGCCCGAGGTGTATAGGACGGGGAAGTCGATACCAGCTCGGGAAGCGATCTGTTCAGCGCCGGATAGGTTGTCGGTGCTAATGGCAAGCACTTCAGCACCTTGCTCTTTGATGCTATCGTAGTGTCGTTGCAACTCAACTAGTTGCTGGCGGCAGTAGCCTCACCAAAATGCGCGGTAGAACACGACGACCACGCTTTCTCGGTCCCTGAATTGAGACAACGAGTAAGTGCCTTGGGTAGTCACGGATGGCAATGAAAAATCTGGTGCTTGCGGCCCAGCAGCTGAAGGAACAGGGGAGGGATCCGGTTCAGACGTCGATGTAGCGGTGGGAGGCACCGGTGTGTCGGTTGGCACTGGCGTGTTAGTCGGCGGTACTGGCGTGGCAGTCGGTGGAATCGGCGTATTCGTTGGTTCGGGCACTGGCGTGTCGGTTGGTGGGACCGGCGTGTTTGTGGGCGCGGGTTGCGGCGTGCTGGTTGGTGGTGGTGGCGAGGGTGATGGCGTATCGGTAGGGGAAGGTGGCGGAGTATGAGTCGGTGGCATCGGTGTCGCGGTTGCCGTGGTCTGTTGATTATCAGCCGCCGCTTCCTCGTTCGGAGTTGGTTCTGGCGTATCCGTCGGCGGTACCGGAGTGTGAGTCAGTGTTGGCGGTACCGAGGTGGCGGTTGATGTCGGCTTGGGGCGCGGTGTGCTCGTCAATGTCGGCCGAGGGGTTTCAGTCGGTGCAACTTCGGCAACCATCACCTGAGGTTCGGGCGTGGAAGTAGCAGTTGGCGCGGGCGTCGCGGTAGGCGAAGGTGCAACAGTTGGTGGCAGTGCCGTGGGAACAGACGTCGCGGTCGGCACTGGCGTAGGCGTTTCCGTTTCGCATGCCAAACTAAACAACGACGCCAGTACGCCGATGATCGCTAAACCGACGATGCGGGTTGCGAATTCGCTTTTTATTCTGGTTATTTTCGAGAGCTTCAATCGATTTGCCCCGATGCGTTGCCTAAGCTGCCATCGCCTTCAAAGTTTTTTCGGCAGCTGACAGCGCATCATCGATATGGTCTTTTTCTACCCATCCCATATGACCTATACGGAAAATCTTTCCGGTAAGTTCGCCTTGTCCGCCGCCTAGAACGACATTATGATCTTCCATCACTTTAGATACGAAGGCTTTGCCGTCGATGCCTTCAGGCAACCTGATGGCAGTCAGAGTGTCAGATGCGAAACGCCGCTCAGGAAGAATCTCGAGCCCAAGCTTTTCGGCGCCGTTTCGCGTGTGCTCAGCGATTTCATGATGCCTGCTGAACACGTTTTCGATACCCTCGTCCACCATCGATTGCAGTGCGACGTCAAGCGTGAACATAGTGGTTTCACAGGGCGTGAACGGCGGTTGTCCGATCTGCAGGAAATCTTCGTACTGCTGGATGTCGAAGTAGTACCTTGGCGTAGTGCATGTCTCGTATGCTTTCCATGCGTTTTGGCTGAACGACACCATCGCGATGCCGGGCGGCGAGATCCAAGATTTTTGGGAAGCCGTCGCCAAGACATCGATCCCCCAGGCATCCACCGCGATCGGCATACCACCAGCAGATGACACCGCGTCGAGCAATATCAGAGCATCCGATTCCTGACGGACGGTTCTGCATATCTCCTCCAACGGATTGGAGACGGCGCTTGAGGATTCGTTGTGAGTGAGGATTACGGCTTTGTAGCCGGGTTCGGAACGCAGCGCGTTTCGGAGAACATCGATGTCGGCGGCCTGCCCGAGCGGGAACTCCAGCTTTGTCACGTCAGCACCGACGGCTTCAGCGATCTCAGCGAAACGGACACCGAAGAAACCGATGATGATCGCCAACACCTTGTCGCCCGGCGATACGGTGTTGAAGACGGCCGTTTCCATGCCGCCGGTCCCAGATGAGGTCAAGAAATAGACATCGTTCTTCGTCATGAGGACCGTTCGCAAGTTGGTGCTCATCCGTTCCAACATGTCAGCGTATTCAGGACCGCGGTGATTGATCATCTGCCGCGAAGCGATCTTGAGTACTTCTTCAGGTAGAGGAACGGGACCGGGGATTCTGAGGTTCGGTTCGGAACTAGTCATCATTTCGTTGGCTTCTTTGATTGATCATCGATCGAGATTGTGCGTGTTTGGCATGAATCAATTCTAGATTGCGCTCGCTACAAGACGCGCACCAGGCGATGTTCGCGTCGACCGCGGCGCAGGACGATGAGGTTCCCGTGCAAAAGGTGTTCTGGTGTGATGGCAAGATCTGCGTTTTCTACACGATTGGAGTTGAGATACATCCCGCCCTGTTGAACTGTTCGCCTCACATCGCCGAGAGATCGTGCAATGCGGGTCTCTACGGCGAGCTTCTCGAAGGAGATGTTTCGGGCTTCGATGTCGGACTTGCTGACCTGCATCGAAGCAGAACCCTCGAAGACGTCGGATAGTTCGTTGGGTGATAGAGTATCGAATTCGCCGCGGAAAAATGCCCTTGTCACACGCCTTGCCTGCTCCAGACCGGATTGCCCGTGCACGATCTCGGTTATCTGTTCGGCAAGAGTTTGTTGCGCCTCGCGTCGCCCTGGTCGTTCTTTGACGGCATGTTCCAATGGCGCCACCTCATCGGGGCCAAGCCAGGTGAAGAGCTTGATGTAGCGGATGACATCTTCGTCATCACTGTTGAAGAAAAACTGGTAAAGCCGATACGGCGAAAATCTCTCGGGGTCCAGAGCCGGCGCACCACCTATGGATTTCCCGAGTTTGTCGCCTTTCGAATCGGTTATCAGCGGGAATACAACAGCGTGGGCGAGGGAACTCCCATCTTGCGCCGCGCCGTGTTTTCGACGTATCAGATCAACTCCGTCGAGGATGTTTCCCCATTGGTCGGTGCCGCCAGATTGAAAGGTGCATCCTTCGCGTTCGTAGAGCATGAGGAAATCAAAAGCTTGGAGCAAACCGTACGAGAACTCGGTGAACGATATCCCGCCACGATCCATTCTAGACCGGATAGATTCGCGCCGAATCATGGTGTTTACGGTGAAGTGTTTGCCGATGTCCCGCAAGAAATCCAACAGCTGAGTGGAACGAAGCCAATCGGCGTTGTTGATTAGTTTTGCCCGATTGCTGCTAACCTCGAAGTCAAGAAATTTCTCGAGTTGAACCCGAATCTTTTCGCCATTCTCATCGATCTGCTCAATAGACAATAGGCTGCGTTCATCGGCGCGCCCGCTCGGGTCCCCGATCATACCGGTGCCGCCGCCAAGAATGGCGATTGGGCGATGCCCGTAACGTTGCAGACGCGCAAGACACATCAGTGGCAGCAGGTTGCCGATGTGCAAGGTGTCCGATGTGGGGTCGAAGCCGTTGTAGCAAGTGATTTTGGCGTTGATCAGTTGATCGTCCGCGCCAGGCGTCGCGTCGGCTAATGCGCCGCGCCATCTCAAGTCTTGGACTACGTTCGGGAAAGGTGTGGTTGTCATTTCAGGCAGGTTGACCGGGTGTTTCCGGTGGCAGATGTTCAAAGACTTCGGCGATGCGGCGAATGTCTTCTTGGATGGCTAGATTGAGTTGCTCCGCCGTATCGAAGTTTTGATCCGGGCGGATGAATTCGATGAACTCGACGCTTATGTTCTGTCCGTAAAGATTTTCCTCGAAATCGTTGATGTGGACTTCGAAGGTGCCGCGGTTACCGCCAAGAGTGGGGTTGTCTCCGATGTATGTGGCAGAAGGTAGTACTCGCCCGTCGGGAAGCTTGGCCCAGGTGGCATAGATGCCTTTGGCGGGCATTACGAGTTGTCGAGACCACTCCATGTTGGCGGTCGGAACGCCCATTTCTCTCGCGCGTGCCGATCCGCGATAGACATGGCCGCCGCGTTCATAAAGCCTTCCGAGCATCTCGGCCGCGGATTTGACGTCTCCCTTGGCCATTGCACCGCGAATGCGCGAACTTGATACGGCATCGCCGTTGCGAATGACGGGCGGTACTGTCCGAAGTTCGAAGCCGTTGCGTTGAGCGATTTCCATGAGCCGATCGGTGTTTCGTAGATCGTGTCCCAGCAATGCGCGTTCACCTATGACTAACGTTGTCATGTGCAGATGTTGCTGCAGTGTTGTCAAAAACTCTTCAGCTGACATCAAGCGGATTTCATCATCGAAGTCGATCAGATGGACAACATCGATTCCAAGTTCTTCAATCAGCGACACTCGAGTTGCTGCATCGTAAAGGTGCTGGGTCTTGCGTGCTGGGTCGATGATTGAGCGTGGCGGCTGGCGAAAGCTCAGTGCCACGCTCTGATTTCCGATGCTTCGAGCTGTAGCTACGATGTGGTGCAGCAGAGCTTGGTGCCCTGCATGAACACCGTCAAAAGTGCCAACAGTCAAACATGCTCCGCTATCGCGTTGTTGGATCGACGCGATTTGTTCCTGCAACCCCATTGTCGGAAAGCCTTAGGGCATCGCTCACACGTATCTAAGCCGCTAAAGCCGGCTCTTTGCTCAGTGCCTTTGCCGCCTCTCGTAGCAACTCGTCCGTGGTAGCCCAATCGATGCAGGGATCGGTGATGGATACGCCGTACCTCAAACTCGACCGGTCGCCATTCAAAGATTGGTTTCCGGCGTTGAGGTGGCTTTCCAACATTGCTCCCACGATGCCTCGGTTTCCGGCGGCTCGTTGCTGCAGGATATCGCGGAAGGCGATGGGTTGCTTGGCATGTTCCTTGCCACAATTGGCATGTGAGCAATCGATGACGACGTTTGGATCCACGCCGCTGTTTTTCAACGTACCTTGGGCAAATGCAACGTTTTCGGCGTCGTAGTTCGGACCGTCAGAACCGCCTCTGAGCACAATGTGGCAAGCATCATTTCCTGAGGTCTGGACCACAGCCGCTGCGCCGGCATCATCGATGCCGAGGAAGGCATGCGTTGCATTTGCGGCAATGATGCCGTCTACAGCAAGCTGTACGCTGCCGCCGGTACCGTTTTTGAAGCCGATGGGCATGGAAAGCCCGCTGGCCAATTGGCGGTGCGTCTGACTTTCTGCCGTACGCGCACCGATCGCTCCCCAACACACCAAATCTGCCATGTACTGCGGCGTGAAGGGGTCAAGAAACTCTGTGGCGCAGGGAAGGCCGATTTCGCAGACATCCATCAGGAACTGTCGGGCGCGGCGCAAACCTTCGGACATGTTGCACGTTCCATCCAGATTGGGATCGTTGATGAGGCCTTTCCAGCCGACCGTGGTGCGCGGCTTTTCGAAGTAGACGCGCATCACTATCATCAGACGGTCATTTAATTCGTCGGCAATCTTGACTAGTCTTTCGGCGTATTCGCGTCCGGCGACTTCGTCGTGGATGGAGCAGGGGCCGGCGATGATTAAGAAGCGGTCGTCGTTGCCCTTGATGATGTCGGTCACTTCTTTGCGTGAACGAAATACCAGCTCTTCTATCTCTCTAGAGATCGGTATTTCGGCGAGGTATTCTGAAGGCGGGGCGAGTGGACTGATCGATGCGACGTTGAGGTTTTTGATTCTTGAGGGCATGGGTTCTCCGGTGTGAATCTTTTCAGGTTGTTCGTGTTTTACACGCGGAGTAGTGAGGCACTGCTCAAGATTTCAACTTGCTCCGCGCGGGATCTGATGGTGGAATACGACGTCGCGCGGGCAGAGTGCCATTGCTTCTATGCGCGGCGCCGGCAGATATAGAACCGACGATAGGTATAGCCAGCAAAGGTGTAGGGCGCAAAGATGCGAAAATCTGCGGTACGTGCCGCTAAAGCAGGCCGGCGACCTGCAACTTCAACACTGATTTCGCAACTATTGAGCATCTGAAATATCGGCTCTTAGCACCACTGCATCTCTCAAGTATATGTGTTTGATCTCTGATTGGGATTTCGTGGTGTTTAGGAAAAGTAAAATTCTGATGCATCGCCGCATAGAGCCAGGGCGATCGATTTCAATCGAATTGATAAGCGGCACCAAGTTCCAATCAAGCCGTTCGCGAGCCGCCACCGCGGGAAATTCAGCATTTAGATCAGATGTCAGCGTGAAGTAAACAGCAGCGATATCCTCGGCATTGATAGCGTTGGCAGACACTATCTCGTTAAGCAGCTCCTCGGTAGCGTCCACGATCGCCGGCTGCGTGTTTTCATGAACGGTGGTAGCGCCTCTCACTCCGCGTACTGAAGTCATGATCTCATGTTCCATATGCCAGAAAATGGTTGCATCGCAGTGATTCTACAGTCGTTCTCACACTATCGGCAAAGCAACTAAGTCCGAAGCGTCCGCAAGAAATGAGCGGCATTTGCGGCGGCTTGCGAATGGTCGCCATTTTGCATCTTGTTGATCAGTGCGCTGCCGATCACCGCTCCATCGGCATAACGCCCTACCGCTGCAACGTGATCCGCGGTAGATATGCCGAAACCCACTCCTACGGGCAGTGCAGTATACAATCGAACTCTTTGGACCAACTTTTCCACGCTCTGCGATATGACGCTGCGTGCGCCAGTGACTCCCAGCAGAGATATGCAATAGACAAATCCAGATGCGTGTTCGCAAGCACGCGCTATAGCTTCATCGGTTGATGTGAGAGCCAGCAGCGGGATGAGTGAGATGCCAGCATTTTGGCAGGCTTCAAACAACGGTTCCGCCTCGAGAGCTGGCAAGTCGGCTGCGATGATGCCATTCACTCCGGCATCACGAGTTTGAGCGCAGAACTCGTCTAGCCCCATCTGATAGATGGGGTTGTAGTAACCCATGAAAACTAGAGGCGTATCGATGCCGCGTCGCCGTATTGCGGCGGCAGCAGCAAAACACACTTCAGGTGTGACGCCGTTCTGCAACGCCTGGAAACTCGACTTCTGGATCACTGGACCTTCGGCCAGCGGATCGCTGAAAGGCATGCCTAGCTCGATTACATCCGCTCCCGAGTTTGAGAGCGCTTCAACTACATCTGTCGTACTGTCCCTTTGAGGATGCCCGATCGTCACGAAGGGTACAATCGCCGTCCTGCCGTCCGCGGCGGCGGTTCGAAAAGCTGTTTGGATTACATCAGACAAACTAGAGCCTCGTAAGCACTCTATCTTAATTCGTTTTGGCGGTTCAGGAATTGGCGACGGCGTAGACAACCCCCGAGTTATTTACCGAATGGACCAACACCGAGGGCCAGATCGATCGCGTTGCGACTGTCGATGCCGCCAACAGGATACCCATACCGAAGATGTAAGCGTGAGAGAGCCCGGTCGAAAACAATGGATCGTAGTGTAGAGCGGCAAAGCCTAATGCCGAGAGAAGAATCGCCCCCATTCCGTTGGACAGCTTTGCAAGCAAGGTCATCAACAATCCGCGGAAAAAGATCTCCTCGGCTACGGGAACCAAAATCGCCATGACCGCCAATGCGATGACTACATTGTCGCCAAGATCATCAAAATACATCTGCGATCGATGCTGAGTACGATTTTCCAAATCGAAGGTCGTCGCGATGAACGCCAACGTGATGGTGAAACCGAGCCAAATCAACAGTGGCGACGCGAACGAGATGACTGGGCGTTTGGGCATCTGCAACCTGATACTATCCCCCAACGACTCGCGCCAATTTCCCGCGAATACTGCAGCAACCGCGATCAACGAAACAGGACTTGCCAGGAACAGCACCGCCCTTTCCGAGATGCCTTGCTGCTGAGCGTAGTCTAATGATCCTATGATCCAAGGCGCGGCAAGCACCGCCCCGACCGCGATCAACACGTAGGCGGCGAAATGCCACGCGTGCCTAAGTCTCAAAACTACGGGCACCGCCAATGACATCGTCGCCAATGCGGATCCGATAATCTCAGCGGCCCCGATCGACCAACTCCGATCCATGCCCGAGGTGAGATCGTATGTGAGGAATGCCAAACCTGTCTCAAGGCAAAGCCAGCACGTGATAGCACCGACCAGTAGGATTGCAGTTTCGAGTCTGGTTGATCTGACTAGCGATGTGAAACGTCGAGGATTGTTTAGACGTTGCTGTTCACTGCCAAGTGACATCGCCGAATAATCCGGGGGCTCGCGGTTTTGCTGCAAATACCGCGTACTCTTCCGCTGATCGTGCGATAGTCGTGAAATCGCCATGTCCAGTCATCACGATGCTGTCGCTGGGCAATACGAGCAGCCGATTAGAGATGCTGTGTACTATCTGATCGAATCCCTCAGGATTCGGGGTTTTGCCCGGTCCGCCTGGAAACAGAGTATCGCCGACGAAAACGTGTGGCGTGGCGCCCGGAGTGTCGCCTGGCAACAGATATGAGGTTGAACCTGGAGTATGTCCCGGCGTTTCAATGCAACGAATCGAAATCTCACCGATTTGCAGGATCGTGTCCTGCGATACGTCGATGGGGTCACGGTATCCCTTGCGGTCAGCCACGGCGTGGGCGTCATTCGCCCCGATGCCCACAGGCACTTGGAAGCGGTCGGTTACGGTGTCGAAACCTTCGAGATGGTCCCAGTGATTGTGCGTGATCAAGATCGCTTGCACATCGGTCTCTTCGGCGGCGGCAATCAGTTCGTCAGGTGAATCTGGAGTATCGATGATCACACTTTTGTTGGAAGATTTGCATGTGACCAAGTAAGAGTTGTTGAAAAAACCGGAAACCCACCGTCCGATGCTCCACATCTCGCCGTTGTATTCGGTCGTCAATTCGCACCTATCTTTCTGTGATGATTAACTATCGACTGTTCAGGCATGCTGGAAATGTGCTACTGCGTCTTCATAGGTGTCAACAATCGGCACTACTTGATCGCAGGCTGTCAGTTTCAAAAGCGAATGCACGTTCGATTGGGTGTCGCAAAGTACCAGTTGCCCGTTTTTGATCACCAGCTTTGCGGCAATCGAAAGCAAAGCGTGGATTCCCAAAGTGTCGATGGCATCGACATTGGAAAAGTCGATGATGATGTTCAGATCTCCGTTCAGTATTCGCTCGTGAATCGGAGTTTCGAAATCTTGGACGTCGGATGCTGCCAACTGGCCTGACGGCATGAGCACCAAGATGCCTCTATCGCGCATTTGTGTGGATTCGAGCATCGCAAAGCGTTGCCTGATTTGCGTCTCAGCAGTCGCCGAGGTCAATGGGGATACGCGTTCGCATTATACGCGAACGTTGCGCTTCGCGTCGAGAATCGACTTCAACTCGCAGGAGACGGATCCACTGCTGAAGCACCTTCTCTCTGTCCTACAGGTTCCAAGTCTTCAGCTGCATCGCTACCGCTACTGCTAGCATCAGATGATGCCACTCTGGCTTCGTTGGGGTCTCGACCATCCATGATGGCCTCGAATTGATCGGCGTCAATCGTTTCGTTTTCCAACAAAAATTGGGCGACAGCATCCAATTGGTCTTCATGTTCACCAATGATCTTGGTTGCCGTTTCTACACCTTCGCGTAGCAGACGGTCGATCTCTCGATCGATGATCGCTTCGGTCTTCAGGCTATAGTCGCGTTCTTCCGAGATCTCGCGCCCCAAGAAGATCGCCTCTTGGCGTTTGCCGAAGGATCGGTACGTCAGTTCGTCGCTCATGCCGTAGCGCATGATCATCTCACGGGCAATGCGAGTCGCCTGTTCGAAGTCATTAGATGCGCCGGTGGTTATCTTGCCAAGTTTGAACTCTTCAGCGGCACGTCCCCCCATTGCTCCTGCGATGCGAGACAGCAGGTACGGTTTGGTGAGGTAAGATTTGTCCTCTTGTTCCCAGCGAGTGAAGCCGCCAGCATGTCCGCGGGCGATGATCGATATCTTGCCTATGCGGTCGCCTTCAGGCATGAAGTACGGTACTACAGCGTGTCCAGCCTCGTGATAGGCTGTCAGTCTACGCTCATCTTGGGTTATAACCTTGCTCTTGCGAGCTGGGCCTATAGATACTCGGTCGATCGATTCCAGAAGCTCTTCAAAACCGATCGATTTCTTATTCTTGCGCGCGGCCAGAAGCGCAGCTTCGTTGATCAGATTTGCCAGGTCGGCGCCTGAGAATCCCGGCGTCTGCTTTGCAACCGCCTGCATCTCAATCCCCTTGTCAAAAGGCTTTCCTTTGGCATGCACATCCAAAATGGCGGTTCGACCTCGAATATCTGGAGTGTCTATCGTAACGCGACGGTCGAAGCGCCCAGGTCGCAGCAGCGCGGGATCGAGGATGTCGGGCCGGTTTGTCGCGGCGATCACGATGACGGACGAGTTGGTGTCGAAGCCGTCCATCTCGACGAGAATCTGATTCAATGTCTGCTCACGTTCATCGTGTCCACCACCCAAGCCGGCGCCGCGATGCCGGCCGACAGCATCGATCTCGTCGACGAATATGATGCAGGGCGCATGTCGTTTCGCCTGCTGGAAAAGGTCACGGACTCGGGAAGCGCCGACGCCCACGAACATCTCTACGAACTCGGAGCCAGATATCGAGAAGAACGGGACGCCAGCCTCGCCTGCAACGGCGCGCGCCAGAAGCGTTTTACCAGTGCCGGGCGGTCCGACCAGCAAAACGCCACGCGGGATGCGGGCTCCCAACGCTTGGAACCGCTCGGGGAATTTCAGAAACTCTACGATCTCTTCAAGTTCTTCTTTCGCCTCGGGAACGCCGGCCACATCGAAGAACGTCACAGTGGCCTTTGCGCCCACAAACATGCGGGCCCTGGTGCGTCCGAAATTCATCGTCTGGCTGTTGCCGGCCTGAGCTTGGCGCAACATGAAGATCAAGAGCCCGGCAAACAATATCAACGGCAAGAAGCCCAGCAATGCCTGCAGCAGAGTTGCCAGACCGCTTTGCCCACGGACGTCGAGCCGGTAGTTGTTCAACTCGGCGCCGGCATCGGAAAGCGCTTCGAAAACGCTAGTGGAATCCTCTTTGCGGGAAGAAAATACCTGCGAACCGTTGTCGATCTTCACCGTGTCGCCGTTGACTTCGATGCTGAGCGCCGGCCCGGTGTTGTCGCGCGCCATCTCGATGACGCGGTTGAAGGGTATTTCTTGAGCATCGTCGCCGGGACGGAAGAGCAACAATATCAGCGCGATCGCGGCGACGGCGATCAGGATATAGATCAATGAGTTTCGCATTCTCATAACTTGCATTGTAAATTACCGATAAACAATTTCATCGTGGCACACATCAGATTCATACGTCGATCCGGCTCGAATCGGATCTCGAAACCGGACCGACATCAGGTTGCTGATCAACAGTTCAGCGTCAGGGATTGAATGGTTTCGCGCGGTACTCTTCGCAGAACTCTCGGGCCTGTCCCAGCATGAACTCACGAACTCCGATGCCGAAAGTCGTCGCCCCGATCGATTTCCCCGCGGCGAGGGCGCGCCGTTCAATGTCGGCTGTAGCGGCGACGCGGTCAGGATGTTGCGGCTGGCCAGCAAGCCCCATGCTGGCCGCAAAATCGTTGGGGCCTCCGGCGACGCCAGTCAGACCAGGCACCGCGAGAATGTCATCCAAGTTGTCGTGAGCCTTCTTCGATTCTATCTGGGCCATCACGATCATGTTTTCGTTCGCCCATTTCATGAATGGAATCTGACCGCCGTATTCCGCAAGCTTTTCGGGATCGTTGAACTCGGTGCCGCGTCCACCACCCCAAGATCGCCACCCCGCTTCGGGAAAGAGGCAGGCATCTGCAAGTGCTTGTGCCTCGGCACCAGTCTCGACGTGAGGACCGGTAACGCCTTGAATACCTCGGTCCAGGTACAAGTTGACCCAGTACGCGGCGATGTTTGGCACCCGCGCCGTCACCGACATTCCCAGCGCGTTTGACAATCGACAGATGTCGTCGACGCTCTCGACCGAGTATGCTCCATGCTCTCCATCGATGCTGATGGCGTCGAAGCCGACGTGGGCTGCCAGTTCAATCAGCTGGTTTGAGGGGAATGGCAACGCGAACACGAGCGCATACCGTCCTTCCCGATTGGCCTTCAAAATGGTGTTTTCTATCATTGCAGCGTCCTCCGTCAGCGCCGAGGCTTGTGATTGAGTGGTTGGATGAATTTTAGCAATTGATTTGGCGGGATGTTCTAAATGCGGCGATTAGTCCCGCCTCGCGCCGTAGGGCGTTTGATTGGCGGATGTGCAGCTACCTCGTCAAGATCCAAATCGATTCCGAGCCCTGGCGCTTCGCTCAACGTGATGTATCCCTCTTGTTGTCTCGGCAGCCCTCGACATACGGTGAAGTAATGATCGGAGTAGAACTCGGCATGGTACTCTTGGATTTCGAAATTGACGATCGACGCGTCGAGGTGCATCTCGGCGATGGCGCCGATTGGTGAGCAGACGTTGTGAGGTGCCATCGTGATGTGTTTCGCCTCAGCTATGGCGGCGATCTTTTTCAGCTCGGTGATGCCTCCGGCATTGGCGATGTCGGGCTGCAGCACATCGGCCGCGTGCGCCTCGACGATTTCGGCGAAGGGAAACTTTGAGTAGAGGCGTTCGCCGGTAGCGATGGGTATGCCGACTTTGCGTCGAACTTCCGACAGCTCGCAGATCCGCTCTTCCGAAACGGGTTCCTCGTAGAAAAGCGGGTGATACTTCTCCAACCGATTGCCAAGTTTGACGGCGTTCATGACATCGAACTTGGCGTGGGCTTCAACGAGGATATCGACATTGTCCCCGACCGTTTCGCGCACGGTGGCGACTCGGTCCTCGGCAATCGCGGCTTCAGATTCGGAAATCTTGTAGTAGTTGGTTTGGGCAAAGGGATCGAACTTCAACGCGGTGTAACCCATGTCGATCACGACTTTCGCTTCCTCGCCGTTCTGTTCGGGAGTGCCGGGATTGGCGTACCAACCATTGGCATAGACGCGGATCCGTTCGCGCTGCGGTCCTCCGAGCAGCTGGTACACCGGTCGTCCCAGGATCTTTCCCTTGAGGTCCCAAAGTGCGATGTCGATGCCGCTGATCGCCGTCATTGCCAGCCGTCCGCGCTTCCCCGGCGAATTGTGGTACATATCGGTCCATATCGCTTCGGTATCGAGAGGGTCGCGCCCTGCAACCCATTTCTCGACCAAGTGAGACGTCAACAGCTTTACGGCATCGTCGGCCTCCATCGGGCTCGCGTCGCCGAGACCGTATAGTCCCGGTTGATCGGTGTGAAGCTGCACTACGAGCCAGTTACGATCGGCGTTTTGATGCTTGGCTGAAAACTGATGGAACTGAACGCTGGTTACCGTCGGCATGAATCCTCCAATTGGGAACGTTAGGGTCGGGTTCGACACTCACGTTAGAAAAGGATACCAACTAAACGCATGAACGTTGAGAGACGAGACGTCGGCTACCGATGCCGAAACGGTTTGCGATAAACTTTCCAAATGATGATTGATTGCATTTCAGAAAGCCTGTTGCACGAAGCTTGGAGGCGATCAGACACCGATCGCGCTCCCGTCGCAACTTCGGATGGTCGAGAGTACCGTATCCTCTATTCGGGCATGCCTGCAGGTTCTTACGGTCCCGATTTCAGGGACGCGGTGCTGGAAGCAGACGATGGATCCGAAGTGCAGGGCGATGTTGAGATTCACACCGTCGCATCGCAGTGGTATGCACATGGACACGATACCGACAGCAACTATGATCGCGTGATGTTCCACGCGGTATGCGTTCCGTCGGACAAGGATCATCAGACGCTGAACTCGTTGGGAATCGAGGTCGCTGAGATCGGCATTGCGCCGCTGCTCTCGCGTATGGGGAGTAAGATCAATCTGGAATCGAGACGCGGCGAAAGTGCTGCCGATAACCGTGATGCAGTATATCGATGGTTGGACGCGGCTGGAGACAGGCGATTCGCGCACAAGGTCGCGAGCAAACGCATCGATGTCGAACGTTTCGGCCCTGACTTGGCGATGCAGCTGTCAGTATTCGAGTGTTTGGGATACCCTCGCAATCGAGCCCAATTCCGAATCTTGGCGCAACGGACGCCGTGGGCATTCCTGGCTCGCTTCGCATATTGCCGAGAGGAAGAATCGGGGGCTGATTTCCAGGAATCGGACACGGTTCAGCGCGCTGCAAGTCTACTCAGATGGGCAGCAGGATTGGCTTCGAGACCAGTATGGGTGCCCGTGCCTCGGTTAGCTGGTGAGGCTCCCGAATGGAGTTTTATCGGCAGTCGCCCTGCTAATCACCCGGCGTCGAGAGTAGTTGCTGGAGCCTATCTGGTTTCAAGGTGGTGGCAAGCATGTGGACCTTTGCGACACGCGTTGCAGGCGATGGCCTCGGTGAAGCATGCCGCAGAGATGTGCGATGCCTATCGCGTCGATAATGGATTGTTGGGCGCCGGACGCGCTGGGGAGATAGTTGTTAACGCAGTCTTGCCGACTCTTGCTGCCTGGGGTGAGGTGGGAGGCGATAACAGTCTGTACCGCGAAGCCGTTCGTTTGTATCGTGCGCACCCTTCGTTGCCGACTAACTCGGCGCTTAGCGAGGCCGGTAGAACCATCGGTAAGCGCGTCGCCGCGATCGGTCGGTTTACGGGAGCACGGCGGCAGCAGGGCGCGATGCATCTATACAGCACAATGTTGCTTAGACCGCGCGTGGCGCGTCAGATGCGGTTGGGCAGATGGGCGCTTTCGTCGTGATGAACAGCAACCGTACGCCCCCCTTCTGCTCACGCTCAGACGTGCCGGCACATCTGTCAGACGAAGCGGTGCGATTGGAACATGAATCTGCCGATGTGCCAGTCAATGAAACGATAGAAGATGACGAAAACGAGATCGTGGCTGAAGACGTTTCGCAGAGTATGCAAAGCCGATTTTGTTCTTGTTCCGATGTTCCGCGACCGTTTACCCGTGAACCCGATGAAGTTGTTGATGCGCGTCTAGATGCTCCGGAACTCGATCCAGAGACGCTACCATCAGACGCTGCGGAAGCTTCCGAATCGGGACCTCAGGCGATCGATGCTGCTATGGCACAGCCAGACGAGTGGAAAGGGTTGAGAAGTGCGTCGGAACTGTTGCCTGGCGAATCGATGGTCTATTCGGCGCAAACCCATGGAGACAAGGGATCCGAAGCGATTCTGACGGATCGTCGCGTGGTGTTGCGCGGCGCTCCAGATGCAATTGTGCTGTTCGATTCGCTTCGATTGAAAGAGATCGAATCGGTATCGATTTCCCGTGCGCGCCCCAATCGCAGATCGCTGATATGGGGACTTATAGGCATCGCCGCCGCGATCGGGATGTGGCAGGCATTGGATGGCGTGGGCAACATGCGCGTTATCATCGCCGGGCTTGTGATGTTGATGAGCTTGGTTCTTTTGGGTGATTACGCACTACGTCCGACGGATGTCGTGGTCAGTATGAGGGCCAATTCAGGAGCCATGATGCACATCCTGTTCTCCCATAGCCGATCAGATGTGGCGGACAAATTCGCGGCACGGGTTCTCGCAGCCGTCGAGGGCATTGCACCGTCGGTCCGAGAACGCGGTTCGGATTGACCGCTCATCGCAACGCGAAATGAAATCCTAATCAAAGGTTGCCGGATCCATTAAATTCTCAGCCGATCCGCAACGAAGGGATCACGTCGAGGCCGAAGTCGTCGCGATGCCCGGCCAGATAGAGGTCCAGTCCAGCCCTGGCGATCATGGCGCCGTTGTCGGTGCAGAGGGGTATCGGAGGAGTGACGACCGGGTACGGAGATGTGTGGTTCATCGTCTCTCTAAGCGGTCGATTAGCGGCTACTCCGCCGACCAAAACGATGGTCGAACAATCGAAGCGGCGTGCGGCCTCGATGGTTTTAGTCACCAACACGTCTACCACCGAGTCTTGGAAGGCCTTTGCGATGTTTGCCACTAGTTCTCGATTCGGCGCTGGGTCGGCATCGGTTCGTGGATAGATTCCTTCGTGTCGTGCACGGTTTAGAACGGCCGTCTTCAACCCGCTGAAAGAGAACTCCAACGCGCCCTGGAGCCAGGCGCGTGGCAAAGGTTCGACATCGGGTTCGTTGGCGTGTTCGGCTGCTTGCTGTATGGCCGGTCCGCCAGGGTAAGGCAGTCCAATCGCCCTGGCCGCCTTGTCAAATGCCTCGCCGGCGGCGTCGTCACGGGTTTCCCCGATCAAAGAGAACTCCATAGTGGTTCCGCTCTTTGTAGCGAGCACGAGTTCGGTATGACCTCCAGACACGATTATGCACATCAGTCTTTTTTCGTCAATGTCGATCAGCGCATCAGCGAGTGGCAGATGGGTTTCGGTTTCTGATTCTGGAACTGGTTGATCTTTACGAACTTTTTGAATCGGGAGTCTGATGAATGCTGCCATAACGTGTCCCACTAGATGATTCACGCCGATGAGCGGTTTTCTTGCGGCTGCGGATACGCCTTTGGCGTAGTTGAGGCCTACCATCAGCGAGCCGGCCAATCCCGGACCGTGAGTCACGGCGACTGCATCGATGTCTTGCCAGTCCAATCTGGCATGTTGCAAGGCCGTTTCGGCAACTGACGAAATGGTTCTGATGTGTTGTCGAGAAGCGACTTCAGGAACTATCCCGCCGAATCGGGCGTGAATCTGTGCTTGGCTCGCAACTACATTCGCGAGCATTCGCCCATCCAGGTCAACAATGCCGACCGCGGTTTCGTCGCATGAAGTTTCTATTCCGATGATCAATTTGTCTCCGTGAGCATGTTTTGACTAGGGTTGGTTGCTGGTTCCGGCAACGAAGTTTTTGTGTCTGCTTAAATCTAGAGTGTTGATTCAAGCGTATCGAATAGAAATCACCGGGTGTTGAACCGCGTGCTTTACCTCGGCGTTTGGGTGCGGACACATTGGCGTTGTTCCGACAACCTATTGCATCGAAACGCACTGTGATGGTACACTGGTTGTTCAATATAATCCGCGCTGAATGTGCTCTGAAACGCGGAGCATTTGCGGGCCTGAGCGACGGGTGTGGTGACGCCTCTGCGCCGGGTGATGTAGAGAAGTAGAAGCAGCGTCGGCGGAGGTTAGGACGTTGGAAGCTATCGTTTCGTGGCCAGAGTGTCTGGCGTGTGAGCAGGGCGTACTGGTGCCACTGTCAGATTTCGGCGGACAGGGCGCATCGGTACACTATAAAGCGTGGGTCTGCACGCTTCCGAATTGCGACTTTAACATAAAGATCCGCAACGGAGACGTGCATATCAATGAACCGATTTTCGAGGGGCCTAGAGGCCGCTGAAAAAGACGTTTCGCCGCCGACAACCGGCAGACGAATCTAGAGATTGTCGGTGATAGTGCAATGAATCGAATTGCCAACTTCGCGAAGCCGTTTGGCATCGCGATAGCATTTATCGGCATTGCGATGATCGCAGTGTCTGGGTTCTACCTGTTCGAATACGCGCGCTCCGGAGCCGATGCAGACGCATTCAATGTGCAAGCTGCTGCACCTGAGGACTACCTTGCGTTTTTGGGACAGGGCATCCCTCAGCCCAGCATCCGTGATGCAGCATCTGAACCTGCAGATCACGGCAGGTCAACTCCAGACCGATCTGCAGCTTCGATTGCCGATTCTGATGTCGCCGGTCACGCTCAAATAACTGTTGGTCCGCCGGCTTCTCAAGGCGAGGGAGTTTCCATCGCATCAGCTTTGCCGGAGCTTTCCGGTGCATCAGCGATCGAAGATGTGGACATAATGTCCATCAGCGATGACTTTGTCATTGAAGTTGAAGAGTCCTATTCCGAGCGCGAGGTGTTTTCGCTGAGCATCGCGAATCTTGACCAACATAGCGAGGCGTCCGTCCTTGGAGCCGGTTCGACTATATCTGCGATTCCTTCGTCATCATTGATGATGGAGACGTTCGCATCGATATATCCGGGCGGGAATATGAACCCTCGGTACTGGTCTGATCCGCATTGGGCCGGCAACATGCCATTTGGCGGGCCGACGATTCCGGCCGGTTTCGTTCCGGTCGATGCTGCTGATTTGGGAAATTCGCCGTTGAGCGGCGCACGAGGATTGAGGATGCGTATTCCGGCGATCAATTTAGATGCTACCGTGTCTGAGCTTGAGCTGCGCGATCTTGGAGATTATCGTCAATGGAGCACACCGGACAGGGTGGTAGGGCATATTCCGACTACTGCTAACCCAGGCGAACCCGCGCATGGATGGTACTTCGGTCATCTAAGCAACTTCTTGAGCAATGAAGGCGATATCTTCCGTCGGCTGCCCGAAGTGGCCGCGATGATCAAGAATGACCCCGTTGATATCTTCTTGATCACTTCGGATGCTGAATATATGTACCGGGTTACGGCTTCTAAGCTTCTGCATCGAGATGACCTTAATCTCACCGAGACGTCGGATTCGCAGATCACCCTGGTGACTTGCTGGCCGCATCGCGTATATGACCA
The DNA here is from genome assembly GCA_965242765.1 of Dehalococcoidia bacterium. Classification (GTDB taxonomy): domain Bacteria; phylum Chloroflexota; class Dehalococcoidia; order Lucifugimonadales; family Lucifugimonadaceae; genus Bin127. The sequence goes on from CBDESY010000004.1 coordinate 1,786,056, forward strand.
CCGAGTATTGGTTTCGGCAGTGTTGATCGCAGTGAAAGAACTACCAGAAGCTTGAGATGCTCCGCTCTTTTCATGCTGGAAAAGCTCTCGACGTCAATCCCGAGATATCTTTGTATAGCTTCCTATACCCCGTCGCACACGAAGCATGAAGCTGCGTTTTAAGCGACCATCCAGTGGCGGCCAGATCTGGAATGATCGCGTTTTACTCGCGTTGCTCGTGGCTTCATTGCTGGGCGCGTTGATCCAAATCGCCATGGGAGGAGCGGTGCGCGTGACTGGCTCCGGGGACGGTTGCCCGGATTGGCCCACCTGCTTTGGAAACTGGCTTCCACCACTTGAGTATCACGCTTTGATGGAGTACACCCATCGCGCCATCGGCGTGTTTGTGGGAGCGATGATCGTCTTGGCGGTTTTGCGCGTATGGCTGAAGCACCGTGGAGAGACGTCAGTTGTGAGGACCTCGACTGCCGGCTTGGTCGCCGTCTCGATTACCGGCGGTATCGGTGGAGCGGTTGTGCTGAGCGAATTAGACCCAGCATTGCGGACGTTGCATCTGATGCTTGCCGAAAGTGTGTTGCTGTTGCTTGCACATGCTTTGATCGCTTCGATGTTTGCAAGAACTTCGATCTCTTCAGAAGTCCTTCCGCGTCGAATGCTGTACGTGGCTTTGGCCGGATCGGCGATGACGTTGATCGCATTGCTTTCGGGCTCATACGCGGTGTGGCGAGGCGCGGGAGCCGTGTGCCCGGCTTGGCCGCTATGCGGCGGGTCTGTTATTCCCCAATACGAGCTGGTTTGGATTCACGTGGCACATCGGGTGATTGCATTGTTGTCAGTATTTCCAGTGCTGTGGGCGGCACACCTGGCCATGAAGATCAAGAGTGATGTCGGCGCATTGGCGCCATCACTGAGGTTGATGCGATGGATGGGGATCGCGATTTCAGCCATCGTAGTGCTGCAGATTCTGCTTGGCGCGGCGAATCCATGGACCGGGTTCACTGATTGGGCGCGCGTTTCTCATCTTGCCGTTGCATCGGTGCAGTGGCTAAGCATGTGCCTGTTGACGTTGCTGATACTTTTGCCGATTGCGCGCCATAGTCGGGACGAAAGCGCGGTGCGAAGCATTTCAGATGCGAGGGATCAGATGTGAATATGGAAGGCGTTGAGAGTAGACGAAGGATGGAAGCGGCGTTGAAGGTATTGCTCGACTATGTGGCTTTGACCAAGCCGCGGGTGATGTCTTTGTTGCTGTTCACGGCCTTGGGCGGATCGTTTTTGGCGGCGCGTGGGCTACCACCGTGGCAATACATCGCAGCCGTGTTGATAGGTGGCGCGTTGGCATCTGGCGGGGCGAGCGCGTTGAACATGTGGTACGAGGAAGATATCGACCGCGAGATGCATCGGACCGATCATAGACCGGTAGCTGGTGGGCGCATACCTTCGTTGAATGCGCTGATTTTCGGAATTGTTCTGAATGTTGCCGCGTTCGCAGTTTTCTACTTTTTCGCCAACGTATTGGCCGCGGCGTTGGCACTCGCCGGATCGGTCCTGTACGTCGTTTTGTACACCGCGTTGTTGAAGCCTAGCACGGCTCAGAACATAGTCATTGGAGGCGCTGCCGGGGCCATCCCGCCATTGGTGGGTTACGCGGCGATTCTTGGCACGTTGGAACTGGAGGCTTGGTACTTGTTCGCGATCGTGTTTTTCTGGACGCCGCCACATTTCTGGGCGTTGTCTCTGCTCATAAAGGACGATTATGCCCGAGCCGGCATCCCGATGATGCCAGTGGTAGCGGGAGAAGCGGCTACGCGGCTCCAGATTTTGCTCTACACCGTGCTGATGTTGCCGCTTACGGTGCTTTACTATTTCGCCAGCTCTAAACTCGGATTGATCTATCTGATTTCTTCATCTCTGCTGGGATTGATGTTCGTGGCTTTGGCGCTGAAGATGTGGCGATCCGATGAAAGACGCGACACGGCTAATCTGTATCGATACTCGCTGCTGTACCTGTTCATGTTGTTTATCGTTCTGATGGTTGATGCGTCAACAAGCTGGGGACGTGTTTGAAGTATTCGATGGAAGGAACTAGATGAGCTGGATAAACCGAACCGCGTTGCTGGCAAGTGCTGCGACTTCTGCATATCTAGGAGCATCTGCGGCTTTTGCGCTCAACATGTCGCGGCGTGAACGCCGGGTGCCGTTGCATGATGATCCGTCGTCGATTGGATTGCCGTACCGAAACGTTTCCTTTAACAGCCGCCGAGATTTCGATGATCCGGAACGTGCGCTCAAAGGCTGGATCGTGTTTCCGCATCGGAACGGACACCCGCTATCGGCACATGAAGCTCACTGGATCGTTCTGGTGCATGGAGACCGTGCGAATCGCTCCGATCCACAGGCCGGCGCAATGGGTTTGGCAAACGCGATGTGGGATGCCGGCTTCGGAGTCTTGATGTTTGACTTGCGCGGTTGTGGGGAATCGGATTACGGCGACTTCACTGGCGGATGGCATGAACGGTTAGATGTTCTCGGCGCGCTTGACTATTTGGTATCACTGGGCGCCGATCGGAGCCGTATCGGAATTTTAGGGTTCTCGTTGGGAGCAGTGGCCGCAACGCTGGCGTGCGCCACCCCTGGCGTCGCCGCGGCACTCATTGCGGACAGTGCGTACTGCGATTTATGGTCGATAATAAAAGAACGCTCGCGAATTCGGCCTTGGGCTGCGGATCTGCTCAGGCCGGGTGTTGACCTGATGTTGCAAATGTTGGTCGGATATCGTTTGGGAGAGGTTTCACCGGAACGTCATGTATCGGAATGTGATGTGCCGATGCTGATAATCCACGGCGCGCGAGATGATATCGTGCCGTTGGTTCATGCCCGACGGCTGGCCAGGGCGCGCGGCGTTAATCAGACGGATATTGACAGCGCAGACAGCGAGGATTTCTGGGTTGTGCCAAATGCCGGCCATACCCAAGGGTTTCGCACCGAATCGGACAAATACGTGAGCAGAGTGACGAAATTCCTGCAACGCCACCTCGCGCGTTGAATCAACAATGCTGAGGCTATACTGCCGCTTTGGCGGTTTCAACTACCTTTGCGAACGCGGCTGGTTCCCGGATGGCCAGTTCGGCCAGGGATTTGCGATCGATTGCGATTTGGGCTTGCCCCAGCGCATGCATGAGCCGGGAGTATGAGATGTCATGCTCTCGGGAAGCTGCATTGATGCGAGTAATCGCCAGAGCACGGTTCTGACGCTTCTTCAACTTTCGATGGCGCGTCGCGTAGTCAAGCGCGTGCAACATCGATTCTTTGGCTACTCGATATCGTCGGCTACGCGCGGCACGATGCCCCTTAGTGGTTTTGAGAATCGCCTTATGACGTTGGCGGCGGGTGGTTCCTGCTTTTACTCTGGGCACAACAAACCTCTAAACTCTATCGGGACGAACCTACGAGCGACTGCTTGACCGTTTTGGCCATGACAGGTGAATCGATGCCGGTTTTTGCTCCGAGCAATCGCTTCATGCGTTTTGATTTACGACGGCGGAAGTGACTCTTGGGTCCTTTGGTCCGCAAGACCTTGCCGGTTGCGGATATGTGGAAGCGTTTCTTCGCGCCTTTGTGGGTTTTCAGCTTAGGCATTCTTCAATTATGCAATACGCGCCCGTGCTCAGGAACCCGAGCGCGCATGATCTGACACTTGTACCGTTGACCGAATGGAGAGACTACGCGATCAGACGGTTTGCAATTCTGGCTCTTTGGCCTCGTTTTCGATGCCGGATGCGCGCCCGTTGGCTCGCGGCTCGCGCCGAGACTGCGGCGCGGTTTGCGTTATCGGCCCTGCATTGTCCGACCTTTCTGCAGGACGTCCGGACCTAGGTGCGAGCATCATACTCAGCGTTCGACCTTCCATAACCGGCTTTTGTTCCAGCCGGGCATGTTCAGCGACGCCCTTGGCTACACGCCTCAGAACATCCATGGCAAGCTCGGGATGCGCTCTTTCACGCCCCCTGAACCGCACAAAAACCTGCACTTTAGCACCGTCTTGAAGAAATTCAAGAACACGTCTGGTTTTTTGCGCAACGTCGTGTTCGGCGATCTTGGCAGTCAGACGAACTTTTTTCAGCTGACTCGTAGCCCTGGACGCCTTGCGCGCCTCTTTCGCTCTTTTCGACTGGTCAAACTTAAACTTGCCGTAGTCCATCAATCGAACTACAGGCGGATTCTGATCGGGCCCCACCTCTACGAGGTCTAGACCTTGTTCCTGCGCGATGCGCATGGCATCATTTCGCCTCATCACTTTAGATGAGGCCTCACCACGATTCGAACGTTGCACCAAGAGCACTTCTGGTGCGCGGATTCGATGGTTGATGCGATAGTTCCTTGCTATTTTTGATTCCTCTCTTGCAGTTGAACTTAGTTGACAAGACAGCCAGTGTGGCTGATCCCGTGTTGCAAATATAACAAACCACGCCTGCCAAGGTGCAATCTACTTGGCAGAGTTCGATTCATTGATCTATAACCGATCCATCAAAGTGCAGGCGTGTATCGACTTCACGAGGCACTGGCGGACACTTCTCCACGGCATCTGGTTTCAACTCGATTCCGATACCGGGTTGATCAGATATGAGTAGATAGCCGTTGCCGTCGTGCTGTGGTGTTCCGTCGACCATGTCGGATTTGGGCGGTACATCTTCGCCAATTGGGTATTCCTGCAACGCGAAGTTAGGCGCGGTAGCAGCGATCTGAAGGCATGCCGCGGTGCTTACGGGCGATAGAGGGTTGTGGGGTACCACGCCGGCATGTCGGGCTTCAGCCAGCGCAGCGATCTTGCGCGCTCCTGAAATACCGCCTACCAAACACACATCTGGTCGCACGTACTGCACTGCACATCTGGAAAGCGCCATCTCGAACTCCCAAAGCGATGTGTACCGTTCTCCAGTTGCGATGGGGATGTTTATCTTGTCCGCCACGTAGGCCATCTCGTCGAAGTTATCGGGAGTCACTGGGTCTTCGTAGAAATACGGATGAAACTCTTCGATGCCCAAACCGAGTTGAACAGCTTCTGTCGGTGTTAGTCGGCGATGGATTTCGATGCAGAGGTCGACTGAGTCGCCCACGGTTTCACGGTAGCGTCTAACGGTCGCTATAGCGTCCCTTATCTTCTCGGCGTGGGTCTTGAAATAAGGGACGTCGCGCTCTTCGTCTAGGAACGGGGTTAGGTGTCCGACCGCGGTAAAACCCATGTCTTTGGCTTCGGCAATGCCGGAGATGAGTTTGTCAGTGGTATCCCCAAAAACGTGGTAGTAGACGCGAGCGCGATCTCGCACTTTTCCGCCTAGAAGTTGATGCACGGGGGTATCGAAGTGCTTTCCCATGATGTCCCACAACGCGATGTCTATGGCACTGAGCGCGCCCATGACAGCCGATCCGCGAAAATGCGAGAAACGGTACATATATTGCCAGTGATGCTCGATCCGTAACGGGTCTTCGCCGATGAGATAGCGTCCAAACTTCTCGATCGCGGCTTGCGATGCTTCTAGGAAACCCCAGGCTCCCGATTCGCCTAAACCTGAAATGCCGATATCGGTATCGATCCGGACCAGCAGATAGCGGTCGAGCATCAGAGGTGTTACTTTGGTGATTTTCATTGGTGCGTTTTTGGCTTTGAATGTAACGTGAGGTTTGCAGATCGATTTGCAAGCTTGCTGTTGCGAAATGGTATCAGGAACGCCTCAATCCCGGCGACAGCAACATTGCGAGCAACACCAGCGGCGTGCCTCCCAACGCGCTGATGATGAGTGTCATCTCGTTGCCGATAAGAGCCGATAGTGCGCCGCCATACGCCCAACCGAGCGGGAACAGTCCCATCCCAATGGTATACAGACTCATGACTCGTCCCCTCATGTTGCCGATCGCGGTGCGTTGGAACAGATTGATGATGGCATTAACCCAGATCATTCCCGATACGCCCATGATCAAGAGCAAGGCGATACTCAGTGGATAGATGCGCGAGAATCCAAAGCCGATCATGCAGAAGTCCCAACAGAAGCTCGAAAATACGATGAGCCATATGAGACGTCGCGGCATGCCGAATATGGATATGATGATGCTTCCGATTGCCAATCCGACGCCCATCGCGGCGGACATGACGCCAAAGCCGACGCTACCGACATCGAAGACCTTGGTGGCGTATTCCGGCATGAGTGGAAAAACTGCGACACCAAATACGTTTACCGAGGCGTTCATCACGAACAGCCATGGCAACACCTTCGATTTTCTTGCGAAAACTATACCTTGTTTCAGGCTTTCGTAATAAGGAAGTTTGGTTTCGGTTTCAGTATCTGAACTTTGACCTTTGGGCGCATTGAAGATGAACAGTGCTCCGATCAAATAGATGATGGTTATTGTTGCAAAGGTGTAGTCCGCGCCGGCAGTGGCGATGAGCCAGCCGACCATGGCTGGACCGAACATTTCTCCGGAGTTTTCTCCGAGCATGATGAGCGCCGTAGCTCTAGGCAGTGCGCGAGGTGATACGATATCGGCGATATAGGCCCAAAACGCAGGCGCGCCGAAGGCTACAGTAGTACCTGCAGCCAACGCGAGAATCAACATGTGCCACGGTTCGAGAATATCGAAGTAGATTAGTGCCGCGGTGATTAGAGAAATGATGGCGAGGATGATGCGAATGGTCCCAATGAGCTTGCGGCGATCAATGCGATCGGCGATCGCGCCAGTGAAGACAGGAAGTATAAGCACAGGCAATGCACGTACCCCGGCAGTTAAACCTACCCATAGGTTTGATCCGGTGACCTCGTAGATGACCCAGGATTGCGCGGCGGTGCGAGCCACCACACCGATGTCGAAGAGTGCTTGCGAAGCTAGAAGGCGCGCAAACCCGGGTATTGCGAGAACGCGGAAGATCTGCGGTGGTCGACGACGGGAAATGCGCAACCGTTGTAGCTGGATTCGCTCAGGGGTAGACATGGTGTTGTGATGAGGATGATCTGATAGACCGGCGGGTGCAACACGACGTGCGACAGGCTATGGCGAGGTGTGTAGACGGAGCTTCTGCACTAAGCCCCTAAGCACGATAGGGTTCGCGTTCTGACGGGTTCGACACAGTCTGAATTACCTACGACCGCGCGTTCTGAACTAGATACGAAACATTATATTTCGATGGTTCAAGGTGCGATGGTAGAAGGCGTTTAGCGAAGCGGTCCGGCAGTGACAAAACCTTTGACACTGTCAAGGGTTTTGTCAAAGAATCAGCGCTCGAGATCGGGTTGAATTAAACTGAAATCTTATCGATCAGGCAGCTGAGTCTTTTTGACAATGACGCTGACAGTGTCAAAGAAAATCGAGGTTAATCAGGATGCCACGTTGGGACGTTCACTTCGGCTTGACGATCAACAGGCGTCAACCCTTCCGAAATACTGAAGATGCAAGGAATGCACTCAAGGGGATGGCAATGCTCACGACTGCAGCCAAGATCAGTGCCGATTCATTGCCTGCGAAGTAGGCGATCGCGCCACCAACAAACCATCCGATAGGGATCAAACCCATTGCGACCGTGTGGATGCTCATCACTCGCCCGAGTGCAGTGTACGGCGTGTAAGCCTGAATCATCATCAGTATCGCGTTGCTCCAGATGATGCTGGCGCAACCCATGGTGAATAGGATGGCCAATGCAACGGTCAGGTTCGGCGAGTATGGGAAGGCGATTGAACCGATCCCCCAAACCGAACTGGTCATTAGGATGGTATGAGAATGTCGTCGGGGTAGCCCAAAGATTGCTACCGCGGCACTGCCCATAGCGATGCCGGCTCCCAACAGACCTGTCATGAGCCCAAAGCCGATGCCGCCACTTTCAAAGACTTCGATGGCGTATTCGGGTGTCAATGGAAAGATGGCGGTGCCGAACAGGTTGGTTCCGGCCAATATCGCCAGCAACCATGGCAATGGTTGGTTGCGACTTACCTTGCGCAGACCGATCTGGAGAAGGATGAGGTACGGAACGTGGTAGTAACGGACCCCAGAATCTTTCTCGGGAAGCGGTACGATGAGGATGAAATACGCGCCGGCGAAGTAGAGGATGGCGATGAATGCGAATGCCCAGTGCGCTCCGCTTATCGCAATGACGATGCCGACGGCGATCGGACCGATCATCTCGCCGGAGTTGTGCGCGAAGGTGATCACGAATCTCGCACGGTAGACTAATCGCGGGTGCAGCTCATCGCGGAGAAACACCAGGAAGGCCGGACCGATGATGGCAATGGATAGCCCAGTGAGTAGCGTCAACACCATCTGGTGCCAGGGGCGCATCGTGCCAGTGCCAATGAGTATGGCCTGCACGACTGCCAAAATGCCGATGAATACTCGCATGGAAGCGATGAGCCAACGATGGTCGAATCGATTTGCGATGATGGCGATGAAGGCTGGACTGATGAATGAAGGGATGGCTCTGATGGCGGCTACAGTACCTACCCAAAGGCTAGAACCGGTGAGGTCGTAGGCTACCCATGACTGAGCGGCTACCCGTGCCAGCACTCCGATGTCTACGAGTGCTTCAGACGTTACTAAGCGTGCGAACCCGTGTTGAAGCGTCTGCTCAACATACGCACCAGATCGCCGAAGCGGTCTGGAAGCTGGAAGGTCGAGTCTTCGCGGGGACCAGATATTCAACGGTGTATATGTGAGCTAGGTTCGGGATGCGGGTCCATCGCGTCAGATGGTGTTGCCAGTCTGGATTACAGGTTGCAAAATTAGCGAGCCGAATTCGCCGCCGCGAAATTCAATTTTCGGAGTTTATCCAAGCCAGCTTGATATGCAATTCACCGACGGACGATGTACGGTTCGACACCAGATTCATCGATGCTGACGCCAAGCCCAGGACGGTCGGGCAATTGGAAGGCACCGTCGATGGGAAGCCAGCCAGTGTCCGACGCATCAGCAAGCAGGTTCGATAACCCGCCTTGAAACTCTTGCAGCAGTTCAGGTGATGATACTGCCGCGCATTGCAATGTAGCGGCTTGGAATATAGATACGCCATTGCCCATGTGTGGCGTAACCGGTATTTGGCGCGAGTATGCCGCATCACGCTGGCGAATGAAATCACTGATGCTGGTTCGCCCGATGTCGGGCTGGTAGACGTCAAACACAGGCTCTGGCTCGATCCAATCGTTAAGCTGGTAAGTGGTTCTGAAGTGTTCGCCCAACGCAATCGCGCAGCCTTCTGCCTCGTGCAGGACACGATGCGCAACGATGTCTTCAGGTTGCAGCGGACATTCGAAGAATCGCAGAGCACGCACGGCGAATTCTTGCTTCGCCATCACGGCGTCATGCAACTCACACATCCATAGCGTGTCAACCATCCATTGTTGGATATCCGGCGCGCCATTCATCAGCGCATCGAGTTCACGCAAAGCGCCAGCTGTATCCCCGCTCTGGAAGATTTTGACTCCTTGGATGCCATCATCGACAAGAGATTTGGCTTGTGTCACTCGTTCGTCTAGCGTGGCGCGCCGTAAGCCGGAGAGGTAGACGGGGATTGTTTCACGCGGATGCGATTCCAGTAGGGCTGCCACCGGGACTCCGTTGCGTTTGCCCAAGGCGTCCCACACTGCGATATCGAGGGCCGCTAGCGCATCCATCCAGTATCCGGAATTGATGCCGCGTCCGCGCTGCGAGTCGTATACGAAATCCCAAAGTGCTGTTGGCGACTCGAATTCGCGCCCGATGACCATTTCTCCGATCGCGGCATCGAGCATTAAGCAGACGATTTCCGGCGCGATTGGGGTGTTCGATTCGCCCCAACCGATGTGCTCATCTGACAACTTCACTCGGACTAGCGGCGTCTCCACCATCGTGGCGTATACGGTCTGCCATCCAGCTTTGAATTCATATCTGGCAAGCGGCGAGGCCGGTGATGGTTTCTCGCTTTGGAGTCGATATTGTTCCCAATAGCCCGGTGTATCGGGAAAGGCAAGATGTGCCGTGCGAATCTCGCGAATGGTGAAAGAGAGGTCTGTAGTTGTCATAGCGATTGCAGATGTTGTTTCAGCAGTTCTTCAATCCTCTGAAGGATTTCATCAGGGTGGTTGCCTTTTTCATTGGCGATGTGGAGTTGTGCCAGCGCGAGCGCGGCGTAGGCACGGGAAATTTCTGGTGCGAGCTTGGCAGTTGTGTCAAGGTGTATCCGGATAGTTTCTTCGTCGCCGCGGACGTAAGGTCCAGAAATGGCTTCTGGCAGACCCTTTTCTGCAATGGCATCGATTGTGGATTGGAGCATCGGAGTTAGCAGTTGTGTAGCTTCATCGCGGTTGATCCCTGCGTGTTTCCAGAGTTCGGCCGATATCCCTACCAGTCCTGCGAGCAGGCCGCAAGCCATCACTGCTGATGCATGATACGCGCTGTGTGCCAGCTGACCTGAAATCTCGAATGGTTTACTCCCGAAAGCTAAAGCCAGATTCCAAAGCCATCGGCGCAATTTGTCATCCTGGCAATCGATTGCGTATGCGATGTTGTAGAGTCGGCTCGGATCGTTGAAACTGGGAAAGGTCTGTAGTGGATGAAAACCGGCTGTTGACGCACCTGCGTTTTTGGCGGACGCAAGAACGTCTAATGTCAAAACTCCGGAGCAGTGAACCACGTGATGATCGGGATGCCAGTCGATGCTGTCGCATATCGACGCGATGGCAGCGTCGTTAGAAGTTATGAAGATTAGATCAGTCATGTTGGCGACATCCGACGCGTTTTCTAGCACTGCAACTTCAGGGTGAAGCATTGATAGCCAGTCCCGTTTTTCTGGACTGCGCGAGGAGACGGCTGCCAGCTGCCCTGTAGGAAATGTTGCCGCCGCGAATGACGAGCCGAGTCGCCCAGTGCCGATGATGCCGATTTTAGGATGTGACGGAGTCATTTGAGCCGTGGGTTTCAGGGTGCAGAAGGATGCGAGGCAGCGGTTTTTCTGCGATAATGGTGTGAATCACAGTATCGCATTTGATTTGTGTTGCTTCGGTCATACTCAGCTTAAAGAACATCGGCCGATTTCCTCGATAATTGGCGTTCGATGCGAGTTGAGGCGCAAGAGATATTGAGCAACTGAGTCATCAGCTCACAGGAGTTTCTGAGAGATATGGAATTGCCCATCGGAATGCAAACCCTGCCCCCGGCATATGGCTACGATGATGTCGCAATCGTCCCGGGAGATGAAACCATCAACCCCGACATGACTGACGTGTCGACTAGTTTTGACGGGTTCAGCATCGATATCCCGTTCATGGCTTCGGCTATGGACAGCGTAGTAGACGGCGATTTCGCAGTCGAGATGTCAGAACGCGGCGGTGTGGCAGTGATGAACATGGACGGGTTGCATACCCGTTACGAGGATACGGATTCGATCTACAAAGATATTGCATCTGCCGCCAAGAGTGACGCTACAGAGTTGCTGCAAAAAATCTATTCGAAGCCGTTAGATCCGAATCTGGTGGGACAAAGAGTCATTGAGATTAAAGAGCGCGGAGGCACGGCTGCGGTATCTTTCGTGCCGCAAACTGCGAAGCGCCACGCTCCGCTGGCGGATGAAGCTGGCGCAGACATGATCGTGGTTCAAGGCACGGTTATAACTCGCCGACACCGTTCAAAAAACAGTCCGATCGGACTGATTCTGTCTGATTTGATCGACGATGTTAGTGTTCCGGTGATTGTTGGCAACACGGTGAGTTATTCAGTCACCAAAGAGTTGATGGAAGAGGGTGTTCATGGCATCCTAGTTGGCGTCGGACCAGGCTCGGCATGTACCAGTCGGGAGGTTTTGGGCATCGGCGTTCCTCAGGTAACCGCGACGATGGAGTGCGTAGCTGCGAGGAACGACTATTTCAAAGATACGGGACGATATGTATCGATCGTTACTGATGGCGGTATCAGAACTGGCGGCGATGTGTGCAAATCGGTTGCATGTGGCGCCGATGCGGTTATGATTGGGAGTCCGTTCGCCAAGACTGAAGAGGCGCCGGCTAAAGGGATGCACTGGGGAATGGCTACGTGGCACAGCTCATTGCCAAGAGGTACTAGAATCGATCTTGGCGTAAGCTACACTCTCGACGAGCTGCTTTTTGGTCCCTCTTCGACATCTGATGGGACATTGAATTTAGTCGGGGCGTTGCGAGTCTGTATGGGCTACGTCGGTGCCGAGACGATCCAAGAGATGCACGGTGCGCGGATGGTGTATGCGCCGGCGATCAAAACTGAGGGCAAGATTTACCAGATGGCGGGAGCATGAGCTTCGTCTGAAGCCACCCCATCTCAATCTTGTGGGTTGATATCAGTTAAGAAACGGATAGGCTATGCAGCTACCGAATCCAAAGGAATTGCCTTCACCTCTTGACGGCATCAAAGTACTAGATTGTTCACAGATCTTGGCCGGTCCGTACTGTTCGATGCTGTTGGCAGACATGGGCGCCGATGTCATCAAGATAGAAAAACCAGGCGGTGGTGACGATACTAGACGGATGGGACCTCCGTTTCTGGAAGAAGAATCGGCAGCATTCCTGGCGATGAATCGAAACAAACGCAGCACAGTTCTGAACTTCAAGCATAACGATGGCGTTACTGCAATGAAGAGGATGCTGGTCGATGCGGATGTGGTGATTGAGAACTACCGCGCTGGGGTGATGCAAAGGTTGGGACTAAGTTATGAAGATGTGCGAGAGTTGAACCCATCAATCATCTACTGTTCAATTTCGGGATTCGGAAGAACAGGACCTTACGCCGAGCGTGCAGGTTTCGATCTGATCGCGCAAGGGATGAGCGGCGTGATGAGTTTTACCGGCATTCCGGGCTCGCCTCCTGTCAAAGTCGGCGTACCGATGGCCGATCTGAATGCCGGGCTGTATTCGGCTTATGGGATACTTTCGGCGTACATTCATCGTCTAAAGACTGGTGAAGGGCAGTTTCTAGAGGTGAGCATCATGGAAGCCGCGCTCGCGTATACCGTGTGGGAATCGGCCAGCTATTTCGCTACCGGACAGGTGCCGCCGCCACTCGGATCATCACATCGATTGTCGGCGCCGTATCAGGCATTTCGGACGGCTGATGGACACATCACGATCGGGGCTCCGAATCAATCAAATTGGCAGCGAATGTGCAAATCTATCGGGCGTATCGACCTTTTGGAAGACGATAGATACGCTGACAACGCTGGACGGTTGACGAATCGTGTGCAGTTGGAGGTTGATCTTGAAGAGACTTTCAGTGAACGGACGACTGCCGAGTGGTGCGAACTGCTCGAAGACGCTGGCGTTCCGGCTGGTCCGATCTACAACATGGCACAGGTTTGGGACGATTCACAGGTTCAAGCACGCGATATGGATGTGCAATTGAATCATCCCACCGTTGGAAAGACACGGAACATCGGGCTGGCAGCGAAACTGTACGGCTCTCCGGGCCGAATTCACAGTCCGGCACCACTGCTGGGTCAACACACTCGGGAAGTATTGACAGAGTTCGGATTCTCAGAAGATGAGATAGCAGACCTCATCTCCTCAGGGGCTGCTGAAACCGTCTGATACACAAGGCTCATTCCCGTATCGTTCGGAGGTAGTTGACGAGATGCCATATCTCGTCTTGGGTGAGGATACCCAGTTGTGGCAACATCGGAGTACCGTCAATACCATCGGCAATGAAGCCATATATCTCGATGTCGGTGTGAAGTGGGACATGGACTGCAAGATCGGCTGGGGACGGATTAAGTGCAACTCCGGCCGGACCATCGCCTCGCCCTTCGTCGCCATGACAGGTTGCACACGTATTGACGTAAGAGTCGCGACCTAGCTGAACCGATTCCTGGCTTAGTGGAAATGGATTGCGTTCGCTGGATTGCGGCAACCCGATACCGATGATTTGAGCATTTGCGACTATCAGACTGCCGATGACTGCAACCAAAATAGCTACACCATGTCCGAAATTGAACCCGATCCGAAACGGGTTTCTTCCGATAGAAGAGACTACCAGATACGCTGCACCGATCATCGCGATCAAAATCCCGAACGCAGACATAGCGGTTTTAAGTGAAGGACGAATGAGGTCAGAAGCTAGAGTTCGAGATGTGGCATCGAATCTGAAAGAGATGTGGGAATCGAACGCATCGGAACGTACTACAGTCGCATCTAGTTGATATGCCCCTGCAACTGCTATCGTCGCGTCTTTGAGAACGTATTGGCCCGAGGACGCGCTCGGTACCGGCACAAAGTACTCCCCGAAATCATCATCTAGATATTTCAGACGCACCCGCACTTCGTCAACCTGCGTGAGCGGCGCACCACTGCCATCAAGCACGCTTACAGTAAGTGTGTTGGTGCCTATGTTCCCAGGTTCCAGCTTGATATCGATATCTGCTCCATTGATCTTCTCTGAGTAGCCCGCGTAGTTTGCGACTCCGATGCCGTTGCGCTCGGCGTACTGCCTCGCCGGTTCTAGACTGGCAAGGCCAGCAGTGGCTAACAACACTGCAAAAACTACACCGAGTTCAATGGCGACGTAGCGTGCCAGACCTCGAACATCACGCGCATCTGGACTGATGCTTTTCGCCACCGTGCGATTGTTTTTGATTGCCAATCCCACCAGCAACGCCAGCAACACCAGTTTGGAAACCAGCACCCATCCGTATGGGGTATCGATAGCTTCTGGGATCGTCACCTGCATGAGCGATGAGACGATCCCAGATACGACGATTACGGTTGCGCCGAGAATTGCCAGAGGCGCAAAACCAGATGCCAGCTGCAGTAGAAAGATGCGTGAGTGTCGGGTGTCAAGACGATTCGTTTGGGTGAAGGTAAAAACTAGGAAGGCGATGCCGCCTACCCAGGCTGTCGCGGCGATGATGTGAATCAGATCGGTGCTGATGGCGATCAATCTGATATCGGAAGGTGTAGCGGCGTTGTGGCTGGTCAGTGAAATCAGCAAAAGATAGACGCCGCCCAATGCGAGCGCACCTATGCCAAATGGGTTCTCGGTTACTAGAAGCAGATCATCAGCTTCATTCTTTGTCCGCTTGTGTTGAGCTGTTCGCAGGGCGGTGAAAAGCGATATCGCCGCAAGCAACGCGACAGTGAAGCGCCAGGACCAGAAACGTCCCCAATCGCTTTCAGTCAGAAGATCAAACACTTGTGCAGGTTGTGCAAATGCCAACGAGTCATCAAACGCGAGGGCGGTTTGGATCGCGAGCTGCACGAATTGTGCAACTATCAAGACGATAATGGCCACTATCGCGATGAATGCGAATCGGATGCTGATGTTCTGCGCTACTTGTAGCAGCGCGGTATCATCGTCCGCTCGTGCGACGCGCGACGCAACGATCAGTTCGAAAAATAGACCTCCCACGAACACGGCGATGCCGATGTAAATCGCCCATCGGGCGATGGGATCGATCGGTGTCTGCAACAGCGGTTGTTCAGCAACCTCGGCGATTGAATCGGCCGCTAGCGTCTCGCCCACGGCGAAAAGAAAAGATCCAGTTACTCGATGACCATCAACCGAAGATACGTTTCGCCAAACTACGAGGTAGGTTCCATTTTCGAGTGATTGCAAAGGCACCCACATGGCCGTCGGTTCAGTGGCGTCGAATGCGGTTTGACCATCAGTTACTTCGCGTCCGGCTGAGTTGAGAACTGATATCGAGCTGAACGCGGTTTCGATGGGCTCGGTAAACCAGATGATCACGCGTTCCGGAGGCGTTTCTAGCTCTTCGGAGGGTTTGGGTGATGATTGCAGAAGGTTAGCGTGCGCAGATATGGTTTGGGAGGTAAACAGGTTCGCGAAGCAGACCAGAAGCGCGGTGATGGCAAAAAGCGATGGCCTTGTCAGTGCCGGTAACTGCATGACACGTCAGTCATTGTCATCGTTAGTGACTTCTGTTTGCTCGCGTAATCGCCGCAATCGTCTTTCGCGTTGTGCTTTGCGACGTTTGTTGCCGCTAGACCAAGCCAAGAAACTCATCAGAATGACGAATGACACGATGGCAATCACAGTGCCTATCTCGTCCCATAAGCCGACAGCACCATGAAGCATGGTTGTGATCATAAGATTGCCCCATCATGGTGGGGTTTGGTTTTGTCAGTTCCGTCTTCTGGCAATGGTAATCGCAAATATGCTGACCCCAGTGGCCGCGATGCCGAAAACTATGCCAATGATACCGACGATCAGACTGGTCGATGCGGAGGTCGATACCGTATCGATGTCAGTTTCGAGTTCTTGGATTGTGTCTAGAGCTCCTTGCGTGGCGTTCTGGACCTCGCGGTTGCTCTCCAGCACAATCGGGAATTGGATAGCGTCTGAAGCCACTACAGTATCGAAGGTGTCAGGCCCAGAATTGAATGTCTCATCGATTGTGTTGCCTTCTATAGAGCCGAAGAAGCGCAGTCGATAATCGCCCGGTGCGGTAGGCACGAATTCGGCGATGTAATGTCCCGGATCGTTGTACAGCTCCGTCAGCGGCATGATCCGCGAGGCGGTGGTAGGAATGTGTGCCACTTCAACTTCAAGGGAAGACGCGAGCCCGGTGACACGATTTTTAGCGGAGGCAGTTTCATCTGTAACGCTCGGAGTTTCGGGTTCCATCATGGTGTTCATCTCAGCTGTCATGCTAGACAACGGACCACTCATGATCACCGCGCTCTGACTTTCATGGTTCATCCAAACCACCGTATCGCCGACATTAACCTCAAGTTTCTGCGGCATCAATGCCCCCTCCATGATCATGATCGATTGCTCTTCGCCATGATGCGCGTGTTCGCCTGAAACTACGATTGTTCCTTCTTGGTTGCCGGGATGAACGTGGTACGGGACCTGGACGCCGAGAAACTCTTCGGTCACCTCGAACTCAAAGTTTTCCATCATCCCGATGCCGGGTGAGATGAAAACGGCTCCGTGCGTCAACACGTCTACATTGGATGCGCTCACGTTAGGTTGGGATTCGTCGTCTGCGTCCATCGATTCCATGTTCGTCATATCGTGTCCGGCATGTTCATCGGCGGTCATCCCTGAAACATCCTGATGTGCTGCGCGCGTTACCACCAATGATACGGCGTTGAGATGTCCTTCGTAGGCAGGTTCGCGCAGGAACCCGACGACAAGGTTGTAATCGCCGATGTCCCGCCCTTCATGCGCGGATGCTGGTGATGCCAAAGTTGCTGCGAGTATGCCCAAAATCGCAATTGGCAATATTGCCATGCGTCGAGTACGAGATGCATCGCAGTGTAGTCGTAGCATGTCGATTCTTTTAACCTTCAGATGCAATCGGCGCACACAGTTACGGATACGAAGTGTCGCGACGATCAGTTTTGCTCTGATCTGAATCGACGGTTAACGATAGAGGAATCTCTTATTTGGGATCCAACCGATCAGGCGGCTGCGTATTCAGGCCGGTATGCGGTCTGTAGCGTTCGCAGATCGAAGCCTACGGGTTGTTCGCCCATCGCATAGTCGTACAGCGCCGCTTTGAAGATGCCTTCGAGCGTCTGAACTGTTGCGAAAGCGAGACCCACTAGCAATATTCCAACGATGATGCCCACGGCCGGTAAAACCAAGAAGAGCAGAAGCGCAGGCACTACCGCAGCGATGATGGCGATGATGTACACAAGCAAGAATCCGAAGGAAGCTGTGATCTGACGTCCCCAGGTCTGACGGATTATGCTAGATGAACGTCTGATTGCCGAGATTGGCCCCTCATTCTCAGAAACTATCACTGGGATCACGAAGAAGGTCATGAATTCCCAGACGCCCTCAACCATGCTGAGAATCAAACGAACGAAGAAGTTATCTGTCTGAGACCTGAGGATTCTGAACAGTGTGCCTACGATGGCTGAGATCACAGACCAGAGAAATATGTGATGCACATGTTTGGCAGCATGGCTGAGCCCAGACATCACGTTGGGATCTCCGCCGCGCAGCCTTTCGAGCGCAGCCGACACTAGAGCGGCGTTGAAGAAGGTGGTGATGAAGTAGGCCATCAATATCATCACTAGGAAACCAATTAGGTTCCCACCCTCGCCTGTGGCACCGCCGGCAACACCGGATGCAAGACCTGCGAATCCTAAAACGAGCAAACCTATTCCTGAAAGAATGGGGAAGAGGATGAGTTCCCGATCCTTCATCAGAACGCCCCAACTCATCTTCATCAGTTCGAAAGTATGTCCGATGGTCGCAAACATCAGTTGATTGTGCTCCTGGTGGTCTGATTGGAATTGAGGACTGTATTCATTGAGAATGTTACTACAGATGAAGTTTCAGACATATTGTTGAAACCATGAGTTCAGGAAGATATCAGCGACATCTAGCAGCAGCTGTTTCGGCCGCGCAGTCTGCTAGCGAGGTGTTGACAACCCGGTTCAAAGCTGGAGTTCAGAATCTGGAAAGTTGGCAGAAATCTCCTGGTGCTTTAGTGACCGAAGCAGACATCGAATCGGATCGCGCCATCGCTGAAGCGTTGCGCGCATCGGGTTGTGGCGGCGAGATCGTTTCCGAAGAAAGCAATCTCAATTTAGGCCGTCCCAATATCGATGATGGTTCAGGCAAAATCGAATGGTTGATCGACCCGTTATGCGGGACAGTCCCTTTCAGCACTGGCATGAATCACTGGGGCGTGAACATTGCGATGCGGGAAGATGGTCAACTTGTACTTTCGGCACTCGCTACACCCACTTCTGAAGGCCTGATCACTGCATCCGTCGATCGCGGTGTCGAGATAAATGGCGCGCCGTTGCAAACCCCGATCAAGAAATCCCGTTTGAACGAAGTGGCGGTTGGCTTGGAGATTGATGGGCAAGAGCAATGGCGGAAGTTGTTGGCGACTGGCGGACTCAACTGGGTGACGCAGGTCGGGCAGGTCAACAGTTTCTCATCGGCAGCTTACCCGTTGATGTTGGTGTGCACGGGAAGGATGTCGGCAGTGGTGTTCTATCGCATAGAGCCGATGCACGTCGCGGCAGGTGCACTTGCATCGAGTTTGCTAGGCGCTAAGGCAACTGACGGTTTAGGCAAACCCATTGATTGGTCATGCGATGATGAATTGCCGATGGTTGTGGTGGGTTGGCCGCGTATACACGATCAATTGATAGATGCGATCAAAAGCACCTTCTAAGCGCCACCTTTGAACAGGCTGTTCCCGTCCTGTTTCATAAGACCAGCGAAGTCGAAGTCTGCAAGTACATCAGGAACGGAGAGTAGTAGTGCTCAGCGTCGCATAAGCACCCAAACGGCTGAAACGATCAGCAAAGCAGCACCGGGGATGGTTTAAGGGAAGTTGCTGGAAACAGATATGCTAATCACCAAAACCATCGTGCCTGCGGCTAACCCTGACAATACCCAACGCGCCCATCGAGCCTTTGCAACGTAGCCGGACATGACAGCGATTGGCGCCGTTAGCGGTGGAACGTTGAACAGCGGCGAAATGAAGATCGAAGCCGCCAACAGAACTTCCCCGATGAGCGCCAAGAATCGGATGCCGAGTCTCTGGTCGATTCTGATTTGATGCCGCCCTTCGACTGCTTGGGAACCTCTTGACCAACCATTTTAGCGCCGATGCCGTCAATCTCAGCCCGGCGCGCCCGCGCGAGAATGAGGATGACGTATCTGCGAATGTTGCGTCTAAACTTGGAGCAAGTGTCCCGGGTTGTTGGAGAGCATCGTTCTTGAGCTGCCGGGGAATGGCGCCGTGCTGAATACCGCATTGCCCAACATAATCATGGTTGCAGCGCCGCCATTGGCTTGTGCCTGTTCGATCGCCTGTATCACTCGCTCATCCGTCAGCAATCCGCTGGATTTGGCGAAATCGAAGGCTAGAGATATCAACTGCGCGAACGAGATGTTCGAGCTTGTTGCGATCGCCTCGCCGATCTTTCCCAAAGCGCAGTCGGCTGCGCGATTAATGCGGTCATGCCGTTCGTGGTCAGAGAGGATGTCGCTGGTTCGGATTTTTCCGAAGTAACGCCAATAGACCGGTGTCGCCGGCATATCGAAGCGATACGCCTTTAGCGGATGTCCAACTTCGGTCTTCACCAGGCATCCACCGTTGTATTGAGCGCATACGTCGCCTAAACCAGTCAAGTTTCGTACCTCTGCAACATGGGCAATCATCGCCAATTCAGCGCGTGATTTCCCGATTTCGAGCAGATTATCAACCGCGAGCAGGGCGGCCAAGGTTGCAGCTCCACTCAACCCAAAACCGCTGCTCAATGGCAAGTCGGATCTGATATCGACATCTAGTGCAGCTGGTGTCAGATCGTGCAACGCGCCGGTGACCGTGGGGAAATCGATGGCAACACCATTGAACGTGACGCTTGATGCTTCTTGTGATGCCGGTGCGCGTTGGATTTCTACCTCTACGCCATCGCTTACGGTAAACCCCCATCCCAGCGAATGCATCTTGGTGGGATCATCGTGCGTGATGATTTTGAAGAGTCCGGAGATGTTTCCGGGAGCGAAGGCTTTGGCCGAAGTGCGCGTTAAAGAGTGTTCTGACATTGGATCAAGAAATACGGATGAATCTAGCGGATTCGGGTGTCTATGCGGTGATGATCATGCCGCGCAGCACTTTGGCTTCATCGCTGGCCATGAAGGCCACGATTTCGGCGACGTCGCGGGGATTGGTAAGTTGGGATACCGCTTGATCGACCTGCGCGGTGGGGGTGCGATAGATTTCACCGCTGGTTTTGAGCTGCGCGACCTTCAATGGAGTGTCAACTGATCCTGGCGCGATGTCGTTGACGCGGATTCCTTGCGATTCTAGATACTGTTGCATCACCATCGTGAAGCCGTGAACTCCACCTTTGCTCGCTCCGTAAGCATAAGAGGATGATCCACCCCTAACTCCAGCACCAGATGCTGTCAGGATGATGACGCCGCGGTCGGGTCCCGGCTTTTTGAGCATTTCAGTCACGACGTACTTTGCCATCAGATAGGTGCCACGTAGATTGATGTCAAGGACGGTGTCCCAAGTTTTTTCTTCGAATTCTTCCAACATTATGGATGCCCCCTGCAACACACCGGCGAAGTGCAGCAACACATCGATATCGCCCAACCATGCCTTGGCAGCTATCACCGTACCTGATACATTCGCTTCATCCCGCACGTCGACACTCCAAAACCGGGAGTTGCCGCCATTGTCATTTATCGTTTTGGAAGCGTCATTGCCATCTTCATTGTTGTTGTCAAAGATAGCCACTTGAGCTCCTAGTTCTGCAATGCGGATGGCTGATGCACGTCCGATGCCGGTTGCACCACCGGTCACTATGCATTTCTTGCCAGTCAAATCTGCGGGCATGTCTTCATTGCTCCTGATCGATTATTCCCGATTCTAGCCAAGTGTCTTCAGTCCCAAACGATTCCAGCAACCTCGGCCGCGCGACGAATGCCGGCTGCCGCGGCTGGGATCTTGTCGTCTGGATAATGTTCGACGGTAACGGTTATAGATGGCGCCACTTCCTGAAGTCTGGTTAGCAGCGTAACGTTGTCCAGCAACGCGTTTGGCGCACCGATAACCTCTTCTTCGAAATGCGGCAACAGCGCGTCGACTATGGTGAAGTCTTTGGCATCGCAGCCTACGATCTCATCGGCCATCAAGTCCACGCACTCGTTGATCAACGACGTTGTGTCGTAGGCGATATCAAGAGAGCCGACGAGGTTGACTGGGTCCATGTTGTAACCCAGCGCCGACATGCCGACGGCGTCAAAGAAGTCGCGCACCTTTTGTGGCGAATAGACGGGGCAGACCACACCAGATTCGAGCACCAGCTTGATGCCCTCCGATTCCGCGGTCTTGCAGACCCGCTTGGCACTATCGACTAGGCGGTCGAATGTTGCTGAAGATCGATTTTCCGGATGCGGCAGCCAAGCGCCGTTTGGATTCAGGCTGCCGGGACGGAAGTAAGTCGATGGGCATCCCATCTTGGCGGATAGTCGGATAGTTTCTTCGAGGAAACGGACAGTCCATTCCCGCGTCGAATCGTCGTCGCTGCACAGTCCGCCGCCGTAACCGCCGCGTGTCATCGGCATCATCAGCCCGTGATCGGCATAGATCGATCTGACTCTAGCAATATCGTCGTCATTCCCCTGGGAAGGATCTGAAATGGTTAAGAGCGCGGATATGAACCCGTTCTGTGTGACCTTGCGAACTTGTTCAACATTGAGTTCAAGCCAATCTCCCCTTACGAATCCGGCTACGCCGAGGAACATTTGTGAGCACCTTTCGTTTCGATCAGCGGTTGGTATGAAGCCGCGACTACCTATCCATGTTATCCCCTCAAACGTGTTCCAAGCGTTGAATCGCTTTATCTGACACAGGTACGATTCGAATCACCGGGAGTTCGACGCGGCGCGCCGTAAACTCCGTCATCATTCTGCGAGCGTATGTGGAATCACCTGCACTGGACATTGAGATTACGCATTGACAACTAGAATTCCAGAACCCAGGGAACTCGGCAATGTCCTCTCAGAAGTGAGTGATCTACTCGAGGTCGGCGGGGTCTCAGTTGCTCTGAAGCGGCTTTCCTACCTGCGTCCGGCGGATTTGGCAGCGGTGATTGCTGAACTCTCCGAAGACCATCTGCGACAGCTTCTGGAGCGGATGACGAACGGGGCTATCGCTGAGGTGTTGGATTACCTTGACGTAGACCGTGGATTGCGAGTATTCAAGGCGATAAGCGAAGTGCGACGTCCTGGCGCGCTGGATGAGACCTCTCCCGAAGTAGCTACTGATCTGCTGCATCGCATCGCCTGGGATGATGCTGCCCAAACATTGGTGCGAATGCGGAATCCAAACGTCATCGGCGATTTGCTGCTTCATGATGACGATGATGCCGGCGGGTTGATGTCGCCCACGTTTGGGAAGCTGCGTGAGTATTGGACCGTGCGTCATGCCCTGCGCGTACTGCGAAGATTGGAATTGGACCCCGAATTGTTGCGCGAACTGTTCGCAGTCGATGCATATGACACGCTTGTTGGGCGGATTGAGCTGTCTGAACTGGTCTTCGCGCCGCCCAATTCGACCGTTGGCGAGATCATGAATCGTGATGTCATTTCGATCTCGGCTACCGAAGATCAGGAAAACGCGGTCCGTCTGATGCAGCGTTACCGTCTGACAAGCATACCGGTGACGAACAATCGTCTCCAGCTTCAGGGCGTCATCTCATCAAACAGTCTGGTTGAGGTGGCTGAACAGGAGGCGACGGAAGACATGTTCCGTCTCTTCGGTGTTGGCGGCGGATTAACTTCGGTTCACAACATCCGTGAGGCGACGCGCAACCGTTTGCCGTGGTTGATGCTGAACCTGTTTACAGTGATCAGTGCCGGATACGTCTTGAGCTTGTTCCGTTCCACACTCGATGCGATGGTGCTGCTGGCTGCGTTCTTGCCGGTCGTGATGGGTCAGGCTGGTATCGCGGGAACCCAAACAGTCACGATCATCGTACGTTCCATGGCGCTGGGTGAAAGGTCGATTTCGAGCGTATGGCATCTGTTGCTGTTTGAACTGACCTTGTCCCTGATCCAAGGCGTCGCTGTAGGCGGGACACTGGGCATCATCGTTCATCTATGGCAAGACAACCTGGCGCTCACGCTGCTGGTCTCATGTTCATTGGTGTTGAATCTGTTCCTGGCTGCGTTGAGCGGAGTTCTAGTCCCGGTGTTAATGCGTCTCATAAGAATCGATCCGGCAATGGCGTCGGCCGTCATTGTGACTACGGCAACCGACATTTGCGGCATTGTGATGTACCTCGGCCTGGCGAGTATGTTCCTGTATTCGCTCATAGGTTGATCGATTATTGAACTAGGAAACCTCATGCTTGCTTGTTGCTGCTGAAAGCGGCGGCCACGTGTCGGCGTTGAATCTTGCCGGTCGCGGTGCGTGGCAGTTCCTCTGCGAAGTAGATCACGTCCGGCACCTTGAAATCGGCGATGCGCTCACGGCAGAAGGTTTGGATTTCATGTTCATTGCAATCGCCGTTCAACACCACCGCGGCTTGAACACACTCGCCGTACTTTTCGTCGGCGACTCCGAAACAAACTGCTTCGGCAACTGCCGGATGTTCCAATAACGCGGCGTCGACTTCAAGGGGCGATATCTTCTCGCCGCCGCGATTGATCAGCTCTTTCAACCTTCCGGTCAGCGTCAAGTAACCCGCATCGTCTAGAAAGCCCTGATCGCCAGTTCTGAACCATCCGTTGACGAATGCCTCAGTGTTGGCGTCTTCGTTGTTGTGATATCCCCACATGACGTTTTCGCCTTTGATGACGACTTCGCCGAGTTCACCGGCAGACGCGAGCGCGCCAGTCTTTTCGTCGTTCAAAATCGCAATCTCCACGCCGGTAGCCGTGCCCACCGTGCCGGGGAAACGATCACCTGGCGGCATAGGGCTGCTAGACATCTGATGCGATGCCTCGGTCATCCCATAGGCTTCCAAAACGGGCGCGCCAAAGCGATTCTCCAAGTCGTCAAAGACGGTTGGCGCCAAGGCGGCAGAACACGAACGGATAAAGCGGAAAGACGTGTGCGGAGCTTCGTCTGCATCGGCACGAGTCAGCAGGATCTGATGAATCGTCGGCACAGCCGAGTACCACGTCGCGTTTGAACTTCGCTGTTGTTCCCAGAATGCGCTGGCAGAGAACCGCGGAGGCACAACTACCGTTCCGCCGGAGTTCAACGTTGATAGACACGCGCCGATCAGTCCATGCACATGGAAGAGCGGCATGACGATCAACGAAGAGTCTTCAGGTGTCAATTGATAGGTGTTTTTGATGTTTGAGATTGACCGCATCAAATTGAGATGGCGTAGCGGTACGCCTTTGGGACGGCTGGTAGTGCCGGAAGTGTGCAGGAACAGAGCGATATCGGAGCTGGACGGTGTCGGAGAGTTTTTCGTCGAGGTCAATTCACTACCGTTCGACGATAACGCGATATGCAGTGTTCCGTTGGAAGCCTTTAGTTCCGCATCAATAGTCTTGATGTCGAGTCGGCCAGCGGCTTCACGCGCCAGATGAGTGCCATTCGGCAAGATCGCAACTCGGCTACCTGCATCCTCCATGTAGAACGCAAATTCTTCAGCGGTATATGCCGGGTTAAGTGGTGCTGCGATTGCTCCAGCGCGCGCGACAGCCAGAAACGATGCGATGAATTCGTAGCTGTTGATAAGTACGATTGAGACGGCAACACCGGGCTTGACGCCGTTCCCAGCCAGGATATCTGCCAATCGTGCGACTTCAGAATCGAGTTCGTCATACGTCCATGAACCGATGTCGGGAGTGATAACTGCACTGTCGGTCCAAGATGCGGGTTGAAGTAGCGAGTTTAGCGTGTTAGTGTCGGACACTCTGATTTCCATTTCTTTGGTTTGAATGGCGTGGTTGCCGAGGGATGTGTTTGTGAGAATTTTAATGCTCTGATCAGTTAAACATTGAGCACGATCAAAAACCGTTCCAATCCAGCGTAGTCCCGGCGAATTTCGATGTGACGGTCTGGCAAGGTATCTCGGGCAGTTCTCATGGACTCTGCAGCAATTGGGGGATCCATCTCGATGAATGTTGCTGTGGGTTTGCGTCCTTTTTGCAGATCGGGTATGGACCGAATCAACGGCTCTAACACGCGCATGCCGTCGCTCCCACCGTCTAAAGCTTGTTGCGGCTCCCAAACCCGCACTTCAGGTTCTAGAGTGCCCAACACGTCGGATCGAATGTATGGCGGGTTGGCGGCTACGATGTCGAAATCATCGTCAAAATCAGGTCTTCGCGCGTCATCAAGTTTGAAAGTGACCTTGGCATTGTGACTCTCGGCATTGATTTTGGCTACTTCCAGCGTGGTGCGATCGATATCAGTGGCAGTTATGTCTGCTTGAGGCAAATGTGTTGCCAAGGCGACTGCGATGCAGCCCGATCCCGTGCCGATATCGCAGATTTTCGGACTTTCCAGATGGTTCTGACTGACAAATTCGATGCATAGATCGATCAACATCTCAGTTTCAGGACGGGGTATTAGAGTCCGACGATCCACCTTGAAGCTGAGACCGTAGAACTCTTTTTCTCCGAGAATGTATGCGAGCGGTTCACGCGTCTCGCGTCGGTTCAAGATAAGTTCGAGTTGTTGGTATGCGATTTGCGGGAACGTCTCTGAGTGGTTTGCGAGCAGTTTTGCAGATGTGCTGCCGCAGACGTGTTGCAAAATCATTCGAGCCTCGATAGAAGCTTCATCGGCAGCAATGCCGGCATCCATAAGCCGCGACGTGGCTTCTCGGATAACTTCCGATATCGTTGACACGGAAGACGATAGCCTTTTAATTGTTTACCGCGGATTGGATTTTGCGAGTCTGCTCAACTTGGAGTAGAGCATTTACGAACTCGTCGATCTCGCCATCTAAAATCTTCAGCAAGTTATGACTCGTCAGGTTGATTCGGTGGTCCGTGACGCGGGATTGCGGGAAGTTGTAGGTTCGAATCTTTTCTGATCGGTCGCCGGAACCCACCTGCGCCTTGCGGTTGGCAGCCTCTTCTGCGGCTCGTCTTCGCAATTCCATGTCCCAAAGACGGGTACGCAGGATAGCCATCGCTTGGAGCTTGTTCTGGAGTTGTGAGCGTTCGTTCTGGCACTGTGCCACGATCCCGGTGGGCTCGTGGGTGATACGCACTGCCGTCGCTACTTTGTTGACGTTCTGTCCGCCATGTCCGCCGGCGTGAAAGATATCTATCTTCAGGTCTTTGTCATCGATCTCTACGTCGATGTCATCGGCCTTGGGCAACACGGCTACGGTTGCGGCGGAGGTGTGAATACGGCCTTGCGATTCAGTCTGTGGCACTCGTTGCACTCGATGCGTGCCGCTTTCGTGTTTGAGATATGGGTATGCGCCCTCGCCTTGGATCTCGAAAACCACTTCTTTGATGCCGCCGATTCCGGTATCGTTGAGTGAGAGCACAGATGTCTTCCATCCGCGGTTTTCGGCGTAACGTTGGTACATTCGGAACAGTTCGTTTGCGAAGAGGCCGGCTTCATCGCCCCCAGTTCCGGCGCGGATTTCAAATACGGCGTCGGCATCATCAGTTTCGTCGCGGGGGATAAGTGCGATTTGGATTTTGGAAGTGATCTCTTGCAGCTGCTTTTTCTGGTCTTCCTCGACTTCGCGTGCCATTTCGAGCATTTCGGGATCGGTTTCTTCGGCGAGGATCGATTGCGCGTCGGTGAGTTCTTCGTTGGCCGATTCGAATTCGTCGCGCAAACGCACCAATGCTGAAATGCGCGCGTATTCGCGCCCTAGACGTTGCATTTGCTGCCGATTCGAGACGATTTCCGGCTTTGACATCTGATCTTCAAGATCAGATTGTCGATCAGCAACGGCCTGCAGACTGGTGCGTATGCGATCTTCGATGGTGCTATTTGCAGTAGCCATTACGAACTCTGAGATACGGCATTTGCGATCGATTCGGCTTCAAGGGCTACCGACCACTGTTCGCGATTGGATTGGAGCGGTTTGACGGCGACGATGCCTTGTTCGATTTCACGGTTGCCGAGGATCAAAGCATATTTGGCTTCAGAGCGGTTGGCGTACCGCATCTGAGCACGCATCGATTTGCCGGCGGGAGCCATTTTGACCGATAGTCTGAGGTTGCGCATCTCGGCAGCCAATGATACGGCGTGTCGCGTCGCCGCATCGCCCACATGTACGAAAACAGCATCTATCGCTGGCGTCGCAAGTTCAATCGATGTTTGGTTCTGGATTTCAAGGATGATGCGTTCGATTCCCGAACCGAAGCCGACTCCTGGTGTGGGATTGCCGCCTAAGATGCCGATCAATGGATCATACCGACCTCCACCGAAGAGGGATGTTTGGCTGCCATGAGTTGACGGTTCAAACTCAAAGACCGTTCTGTTGTAGTAATCCAAACCGCGCACTAGAGTATGGTCGATGCGGTATTCAAATGCGGGATATGCCGATTTAAGCCCATCGAGCAGCGATAAAAGTGTTTCCCAATGCTCAAGAGAGGCTTGGGAAAGGTAATCTAACGACTTTGGGGCGTCGGCACTCAATTTACGTGTTGCGGGTTCTTTCGAGTCGAGCAATCGCAGTGGTGCGCGTTCCAATCGATCGCGGTCTACCTTAGGCAGATCATTGGCATGTTTCGCGTAGTGGCTCCGCAGATCATTGGCATATCGATGTCTAGTTTGCGGGTCTCCGATCGAGTTGATGCGAACTGTTACATTCGACAGCTTTAGCGCGGCGATGTATCGTAGCCCGATCTCGATTATCTCGGCGTCGATCATTGGTGATGGGTCGCCGATGGCTTCACAGCCGAATTGATGGTGCTGGCGATAACGTCCAGCTTGAGGACGGTCGTATCGGAACATCGGTGCGATGTAGAAGAGTCGCACCGGCTGTGGCAGATTGTGCATACCGTGCTCGATGTAGGCGCGGCATACTGGCGCAGTTCCTTCTGGACGCAGAGTCAACGATTCGCCGCCAAGATCGTCGAACGAATACATCTCCTTTTGCACGATGTCGGTTTCGTTCCCGACGCCGCGTCGAAACAGCCCGGTCTGCTCGAATATGGGCGTGTCGATCTGCTGATATCCGAACTGGTGCGCGGTCTGCACGGCAGCCTCGCGGACGGTGTTCCAGAGGATTTGATCTTCGGGAAGGATATCCGCGACGCCGCGGGGCGCTTTGTAATTTCGTTGCTCCGTCATATCATCACGATTCTATGTTGCCGTTTGCCGATTGCGGCGCTTCGGCGACGCATAGACGTGCTTTGATAGACTTTGAGATGAGAAGTCGGGGCATGGCGCAGCTTGGTAGCGCGCTTGACTGGGGGTCAAGAGGTCACAGGTTCAAATCCTGTTGCCCCGACCATTTCACTTAACGTGAAGGTGGGATGGTGTGCTAGTTCAGATCGCGGTAATTGATTTGGTGCTGAGCCAGTTCCGGTGGTTGTCCGACGATCTGCACAGTGAATTTCAACGATGGTTTGACGAACTTATCGGCGTTGTGCACGCGGAATGATAACTGCCATCCGGCATCAAGAACCATGACCGCTGTTGTTTGATTGCGCGGTCTCATCGCTAATTCGACTAATCTGGTTGGCATTGGAAAGGATCTTCCCCACTCTAAAGAATTGTTCATGTTGAAAGACTGAATCACGACATCACCATTCTGTTTGTGGATCATGTAGTAGTCGGCAATCCCAAGCATGTACGACATCATGTATCGAGCGCAAGTTAGGGGATGGTTTTGGAACAACTGGCGAGTATCTTTCATGAACGCTGCTAGTGCTGGAATATAGACGTTTTCTTTTTTCTCCGGCACGTCCCGCCACCTTACGGTTCTTCTGAAAGGTTGGATGTAATCCCAAACCGTTTGTATTTCCTTGTAGTAGCGCCTGGAATTTTCAGATCCGAACCATTTTGCACCGAAGTCGTAGTCAGGTGAAATCCGAGGATTCCGCATTGCCCGATTACGATTTTTCGCCGACAACCCGATTTCTCGGCCATCGCGAGTGTGCAAGACTAAATCCCGTACGTCACCTTCCCTAGCGACATTGTCGGGTTTTAACTCAATTGACGTGATGTTGCCTGACTGAACGCTCGAATCTTGCTCAACCAGGAACTTCAAAGCTACCCGCGCTGCTTCTAATCGCTCAACACGGTCGGATGCTGAGACTGCCCAATACGCTCTTTCCGTTGATTGCGCTGCCTCACCGGTGATCTCTGCACCGAACATATCTACACAAACGAGCGCTAAAGCATATTCGAAAGATTTGCCGGAGGCTGTTTGAGTGTTTGGCAAGGATGCTTCACGTTATTTGAGATTGACGATTAGCACCTCACGCGATCGCTTATCGCGAGCCATGCCGTAAACCCATTGGGGGGTGAGGATTTTATACCCATCGTAAAGACGCCGCACTTCTTCAGATTCGTTGTACGAGAGTATCCAGTTGGATCTCCCGCGCAAAATCCGCGCCAGCTCTTCGTGATCAAAGTCGGTATGCATATCGCCCTTATAGCCGTAAAGTTTGCTTTCGATGATGTAAGGGGGGTCCAAGTACATGAACTCGTCAGATGCGATGCTGATAGCTTCTCGGTAGTCGCAATGCTTGACGCTGAGCCCTTCAACATAGAAGTCGCGCAGGCGTCGGATTGAACTCTCGGTGAAACGCGGATGTCCTGGTGACATGCCACCTGCCAGTGTTGCGCCTGAAAATGAGGCGCGATTCAAGGCGAAGAATGCCGCGGCTTGTTCAAGGGGGTCTGAAATCCTGAAGTAGCCTTTTTGCAGGCTGTAGAAGCGGTGTTTAGGTAAAGGAAGATACTCTTCGACGACATCAGCGAGAAGATCGGCATCTTCGAGTAAGTGGTTCCAGAAGTTTACTAAAGGTTCAAAAAGGTCCGAACCAAAAACTCTGATGCCTCTAGCTGCACAGGCCAACTCCACCGAGCCGCCACCTAAGAACGGAGACCACATGAATCGCGTGTCCGGCGGTATCAAACTCATGATTGCGCGTACCGCTCGTGTTTTGCCGCCTGGATAGCGCAGGGGAGAACGTAGCGCTGAAATTGAACTTGGTTTGGTTGCTAGTGTGGTCATAGGCTCAGTTTCAACCTTGCTTGGGTTTGAGTATATCTGTTGGGTTTCTTACCCACACATTCGTTGCTCGGGCATGACAGTGGTTCACCTCCGTGATTTTCTAGCCCTGTGGTGTGACCTACTTGATTCTGGATTCCCTCAGGCCAAAGGTCGCCTAGTCTAAGGGTGTGGCGATAGTGGTCCCTGAATTTCTCAACCGAATCGGCTCTGCGTGGAACTTCCAATCGACACTTGATCAAATCGACGTTGAGACTGTCCTTCTCAACACCGATTCCTATACGCCCGGTTTGCGAAGCTACTGTTAGCGAGGTGCCAGTTCCTGCGAACGGATCCGCGACACAGTCCCCTGGCATAGTTGAGGTCAGGATGATCCGCAATAGCAACGCGATCGGGGATTGTTGTTTGTGAGCGCGTTTCCCGTCTGCTGTTCGCAGGACTTCGTCACCGGCGAAATATCCAGCTGTCAACTCTCTGATGTCGCCCCAAATGTCAGTAACGAACATTCCGTTCTTTCGAGGTTTGTACCCAATCGGCAATGGTGGATCGATGCGAAGCCGGTTAAACACTCGCGGACGCGAACCTTTAGTAGCGAACGCAATCACTTGGTACGCTTTGCCGTATCTGATCTCGCTAGGGTTGGCAGATGTCATCTTTTGCCAAACGATTAGGTTTTGGAAGTTCCATCCCGATTCGCGAATGACTCGCAACAGATTGTCGGCGTTCTTCTCGCGTTGCATGAAATAGACCGCGGCACCTTCGGATGACCGCGCATAGGTTAGACGGCAAATTTCGCGCATCCAATCCCAATACTGATCCTGAGTCATGAGGTCGTCATGAACACGGTACTCCTTACCCTGATTGAACGGAGGGTCTAGGAACGTCAGATCAAATTCCGGAATAGCGGTGCCAGGGTCGGCCAAGAAGTGAGTACAGTCGTCGAGATAGATGGATGGTTTGAAACATCGGAACATACTGATGGTCTTCGCAGTTCGGCGCAGAGTAGGCCATTTTAATCAAATTCCAACATCGGCCCTAAAAGAATGAAGGAAATCCGAGTTGAATTTCGCGACCTTCAAATCCCCCGCGCCCGCCTAACCGCTGGTTGCAGTGCCAGGAACACTAGCGATGCCACTATCATCAGCACCGTGCCAGCCAGAAGAACCGGCTGGTAGGTGCCTAAGCGATCGAAGGTGAAGCCGGCTGCTACTGGTGCGACTATCAGCGCCCCGTTGTAGATCGGCGCCATCATGCCGCGTATCGATGCATAACGGGCGCGTCCGAATAGATCGCCGATAATCGCCCAATTGAGTGAACTGCCAGCTTCCGATCCGGTGAAGAGCAGCATCGCGAGAAAGATGGGCCAGGTGCCTTCTACGAGAGTCATGAGCAGCAAACTGATCGCAGAAGCGGCGTAAAGGAAGGTCAACATCAGGGGACGCCCGACGCGGTCGCTGAAGTAGCCGGTTATCAGAATCACGGGTACCGCGCTCAACGAAATCAGCCCTACCAGATTCGCCGCCGTCTGTTGTTCTTCACCGCGCCACACGAGGATGGGTATGAAGTGCAGGAATACGGTGCCATGCACCGACATACGCAAGGTTGTAGCCGTTACGAGCACCCAGAACCAAGGGCTGCGCAAAGCCTGCTTGGTAGTGAAGTCGCGTTCGGTGGATAAGCCGGTTGATGTTGAATCCTTTGGGTGATTGTCCCGTCGTTGATTTGCAGCATCTTGGCGTCTGCGGCGTCGCATGTGGTACAGAGATATGCCGCCATCGGGTTTTAATCCCATGCTTTCAGGGGATCGACGGAACAGCAGTGCCAACGGAGCGATCAAAACGATCAGGCAGACGCCGATGATCCATGCCGTCGTTTCCCAACCGAGGTTGATGACGCCGACCGAAAGCAATGGGATGATGATCGCGCCTCCAAGCCGGAAAGCCGCGCTGTTGATGGACATTACTAGTCCGCGATATCGGATGAACCAGGTGTTGAGCGCGGCAGTGGTGGCTTGCATGAAAGATGTCGACGAACCTACTGATACGACACAGAGATAAACCAGCAAAAACGCGATATAAGTGTCGGTTCTCGACAATATGATGTATCCCAATCCGGTGATGATGGTGCCGGATAGTATCAATGGGATGTATCCGAATTTGTCCAGCGCCCATCCGGTGATTGGTCCGAGAACGCCATTTTCGGCTCTCGCAAGTGCGAATGCCAGAGACGTTTGCCAATATGTGATGCCGAGAGATTCGGCGACAGGGATGAAGAAGACGGCGAATCCCTGCCATACGACAGTGCCACCAAACGCGTTCATCAAAGACGCGCCGGCCAGAATGTACCAGCCGTAGTAGACACCCCTCATGCGCGGATGGCGCGACGCACCCGAGAGATTCACGAGTTGTATCCGTCGTCAAGATCGGAGCGAGTTGCTTCGATCTTCTGGCGTCTTGCCAACAGCTTCGGCCACGATTTCGCAAACCGGTCGTAGAGCACGATGTTGACGGTCATGCCTAGGTTGAGAGATGCCATCGTAGGAATCATCACTTTGTAATCGGCGCGTTCAAGTATCTCCTCCGAAAGAGAGCCGTTCTCCGGACCGAAGATGTAGCAGGCTCGCTCGGGATGCTGAAAATCCATCAACGTTTCAGCATCGTCGCACAGTTCAACGGCAACGATCGACGCGCCTTCAGGCACTGCTTCAAGGAGTACCTTTGACTTGATCACCGGAACATGCCGATAGGAACGCATCGGGTCGGTATGCAGCTTCGGCAACCGAATTCCCGATGTCTCACCACCGATGATTACCATGCGCGCATCGAAGCAAAAAGATGCTCGAAGCGCGTGCCCAACATTCACCGGGTCAGTCGGTCGATCTAGTGCGACACAGGCGAAGCCGCGTTCTTGCCGCATCGACGTTCGGATGACGTATCGATCGTATCTGTTGCGCCTTTTTGTAATCGGCGAATTGTTTTCAATGTGCAATGTCTCTTCGCGGGTGGTATCTCCACAAGAATCTAGTCTCAAACGGTTGGTCTGCGTGTGTGCCAACCGGCGAGTTCTTCGTATGTATGTCCAACACGCAGCACAGTAGATTCGTCAAACGCATTGCCGGTGATCATGAGACCGATTGGCATATCGGACGAATCAAATCCGCATAGCACGGATAGAGACGGCTCTCCAGTTACGTCGAATATCGAAGTGAACAACGGGATTTCAGCTCCCTTTTCTGCCAGAACTTCACCTGGCGCAGGCGTACACTCTGCGATTGTGTGGGTTCGAACCGGCACTGTTGGAGAGACGATGACATCGACATTTTTAGTAGCTTCTGCCATCTGGACGCAGAAAGCCTGTCGCGCGCGCTGGGCGCGGACGTAATCTACTGCCGGCATTGACAACGCTGACTGGATCCGACTTCTAACCGCGGGCGTGTAGTCATCCGCATGTTCAGCCAACAGTTTTTCGTGCACTGCAGTAGCTTCTGCAAGAGTGATGATGACGTTAATCGCTCTACCTTTGGAAACCCAATCCATAGGCAATGAGATCATTTCGGCACCGTTACGTTCGAGCAGTTCGATAGCGGTATTGACAGCAGCGGCGACCTCGGCGTCTACGATGTCATCATCGAAGAAGTAGTGTTCCGGCACTCCGATCCTCAAGCCATCGATGCCTTTCTCCAGATCGGCGGCGAAATCGGGAGTCGGTCTTGTTGAAGAGGCGATGTCGGCGGGATCATGCCCGGCGATGACGTTCAGCATGTGTGCACAATCAGCAGTTCGACGCGTCATCGGACCGACATGGTCGCAACTCCAGCAAAGGTCTAGTACTCCGGTTCGCGGAACGAGTCCATAGGTGGGTTTGATTCCGGCGATGCCGCAAAGGGATGCTGGCATACGAATACTGCCACCAGTATCAGAGCCGAGAGTGCCGAAGACCATTCCCGCTGCTACCGCCGCACCTGAACCGCTGCTTGAGCCTCCAGTAATTTTGTCGGCGTCCCAAGGATTGCGCGCATCACCTGTATATGGATTGACACCCGCGGCGCCGAACGCGAACTCTACGAGGTTAGTTTTGCCGATGGTGATAGCGCCGGCACGATTCAGCCGGTCAGTTACGGTCGCATTTGAAGTCGCAATGTTCGATTGCAGGACTTTCGAACCTCCGGTGGTTGGCTTGCCAGCGACATCGATGAGGTCTTTCAATCCGATGGGTATGCCGTGCAAGGCGCCGCGATACCTGCCATCGGAGATTTCTCTCTCGGCTTCAGCGGCCATGGTGAGAGCTTCTTCCTGCCACACATCGATGAATGCATTTAACGCGGGGTTCAGCTTCGTCGTACGCTCAAGGGCGATCTCCGTGAGTTCAACAGGCGAGATTGAACCGTCTTTGAGTTTTGGCGCGATTTCGTGGATCGACGTGAAAGCCAGATTTTCTTGATCGATGCTCATCGGTTTCCATTCTCCCGGGATTTGTCGTTCAAAACCACGGGATTGAACACATTGCAAGGTTCGTGGTCTTGGTAGTCGATAGCTCGCACAACTTTAGATGCTAGTTGGAGAGAGCTTCCCCATTTTGCAGCCGTTAGAGCGTGGTCGTCAGAGATTGGTATCCCGACGCGCCTGCTGGCATCGGCGATTTCTTCAGCGCGTTGTTGGTTGGTTGTTTGAGTCATGGCTCGCTTCTACATTCATCGCGATTGGTTGCCCAGTGAGTTTTTTATCCTTATATATACGTGAGGTCGTGTGATAGCAGGATACATGCGCGTCAGAGATGTGCGTATCTGCACAATCCATATATGAAGTTGGGCAAGATGCACCTACAAGGACAGATAGCAGAGATAGTTGTTTCCGCTCTTCAAGCCGCTATCGCAAAGAATGCTTTGCCGGCGGTGGGGGATGTTTCGCCATCGGTGGAACGTCCTAAGAACTCGGAACATGGAGATTACAGCACCAGCATCGCGTTGTCTCTAGCTTCCAGCATGAGAATGGCACCCCGTGCGATAGCGGCTCAGATTGTCGATATCATCGAGCCATCGGCGATGGTTGGTGAAGTCAGCATAGCCGGACCGGGCTTTATCAATTTCAGATTGGATGATGATTGGTTGCGCGGAAGAATCCTTAAGATCCGTCAGCAGCGTGAGGAATTTGCCCGGATAGATATCGGCAAAGGGGAAAAAGTCCAGGTCGAGTTTGTCAGCGTCAACCCGACGGGGCCTTTGCACATCGGTCATGTGCGAGGCGCCGTTATCGGTAAGGGAATCGCAAACGTCTTGGAATCTGCCGGGTACGATGTTCAGCGCGAGTACTACGTCAATGACGCCGGCAACCAGATGCGTATTTTCAACGAATCGGTGTACACGCGGTTGCTACAGGCTGCCGGTAAGGATGCCGAGCTGGGGACTGAATCCTACCCAGGCGAATTTGTGAGTGAATTGGGTGAAGAGCTCTATCGAGAGTTCGGCGATGTAGTAGTGGAAATGCCTGAATCAGAAGCCTTAGAGACCATCCGTGAACCGGTGTTGACACGAACAATTGAGAATATTCGCGCTACCATGAGTGCTTTGGGAATCGAGTACGATCGTTGGTTTAGCGAGCAATCTTTGATAATTGGCGATGATTTCGATGAATCTCTGGCATTATTGCGAGAACGCGGATACATCGCCGAAAGAGAGGGTGCGCTGTGGTTTCTGGGCACCAAGATGGGCTTGGACAGCGATAGCGTAATCATTCGCAGCATGGAACGCGGTCCTTCGTACTTCGGAACTGACATCGCCTATCACTACAACAAATTTCTCAAGCGCCGATTCCATCGCGTCATCAACGTGTGGGGAGCCGATCACCACGGCCATGTGGAGAGAATGAAGGCGGTGATTGATTCGTTGGATGTTGATCCGGAGCGTTTGACGATCATCATCAACCAGATTGTGATCTTCAAATCAGGCGATGAACTGGTGCAGTTCGGCAAACGCGAGGACAACTTCATCTCCGCTGATGAACTGTTGGAAGCGGTTGGACCGGATGCTTGTCACTACATCTTCTTGGAGCGGACTCCCGGTACGCACATGGAGTTCGATCTTGAGCTTGCAAAGAAGGAGACTTATGACAATCCAGTGTTTTACGTGCAGTACGCACATGCGAGGCTATGCGCGATCTTGCGTGCGGCCGCCGAACGCGACATCTCGTTTGAAGATGGCGATGTTTCATTGTTGATGACGCATGAGGAGTTGAGATTGATGCGCCGCTTGAATGAACTCCCGGATGTGATCGCGCGCTCTGCTGAAATGTTGGAACCGCATCACATGCCGCATTTTGCATACGAGATGGCTCGCGAACTGCAACGGTTCTACGAGGCATGTCGCGTCATCTCAAGCGAACCGGAAGACGCAGAATTGACAAAAGCGCGTTTGCTGTTGGTCGATGCTGCGCGGATCGTTCTCGCGTCGACGCTGAACCTCATGGGAATGAATGCACCGGAGCGGATGTAGGAGCACCGCAAGCTACAGCGGATTCTGCTCCGTGGCAGATTGCTTGTATCGGTCGATCCGATTCACGTAGCTCTGTG
This sequence comes from Dehalococcoidia bacterium, assembly GCA_965242765.1. Taxonomy (GTDB): domain Bacteria; phylum Chloroflexota; class Dehalococcoidia; order Lucifugimonadales; family Lucifugimonadaceae; genus Bin127. The sequence goes on from CBDESY010000004.1 coordinate 1,823,228, forward strand.
CGGCGCGTATCAGCAGTTCTGCGTGTCGAGAACGCAGCTTGCCAATCGATTTTCCGGGGATGCCACGAATCAATTGATGGTCTTGAAATACCGCGTTTTCGGGAATTACAGTACCAGCAGCAACTAAACAACCGTTTCCCAATACAACGCCATCGTTCAATACAGACCCATTTCCTAGCAAACTGCCATCGCCGATTGTTTTCGCGTGGCAAATGACGCCATGACCGATCGTTACGCCATCGCCGATTGTCGCGTCATCGTCGGCGTGGACCAATGCATTGTCCTGTACGTTTGAGCCGCGCCCTATCGATATCGTTCCACTATCAGCACGAATCACCGCACCGGGCCAGACACTTGATTGCGGTCCTACGCGTACATCGCCGATCAGCGTTGCATGTGCACTGACGAACGCCGATTCGTTGATCTGGGGGCGAGAGCCGTCAAGTTCCAAGAGCATCACTGAGCTTCCAGCTCAGACGGCAACATTGGGAAATTGAGTTCGACCTCAACTACCTTGAACGGTTCATTGCCATCGAACTCGATTGTCTCCGATGCCCTCACTGCGGTCCCCTCAGGGTCGCCGAGACAAAAGGTTAAGGGCACCCCTTGGTCGAGGTCGCTTACAGGACCGTGAATGATGTTGTTGAATGAACCATCTTCGCGAATTGTGACGGGATGTGATCGGGAGGTCGTAAGTTTCACGTACAGCAGTTCGCCTTCGGGAACGGGCTCGCCATTCACATACGCGGTGCCGGTGAATAGGTTTGGAAGACTAGGCGGCGGACCCAAAGGCACTTCACCCTGATTCGGCAACTCTACTAATTCTGGACATTCCAGTTCTTCGGCAGTGGCTTGAGATGCCGGATCTACTTCTGGCGTTGCATCTTCCGAATCATTCGTGCAGGCGACAAGTGCGAACATCGCGATACCCACGACTATGAGTGAAAGTGCGACTTTGGTGAGGTTTAAGCGGTACATGGTTCTGGTGGTGTGAGTCTCCAATTGGTTGCCTGTTCATAAGCGTGCGCGATCTGCAATGCTGTCCGATCACCTAGTTGAGGAGCAACGATCTGCAGACCTACCGGCAGTTCTTCAGAGAGGCCGCAAGGCACCGATATTCCTGGCAATCCAGCTATGTTGATTGGTATCGTGCAAACATCGCTGAGATACATCTGGAGCGGATCCTGCATCTTCGCACCGAGTTCAAATGCCACTGTCGGCGATGTCGGCGTCGCGATGGCGTCAAAGTTCTCGAATGCGTTTTGGAACTCCTGACGGATGAGTGTTCTCACTTGCTGCGCTTTCTTGTAGTAGGCATCGTAGTAACCCGCTGACAGAGCATACGTTCCGATGAGTATCCTTCGTTTCACTTCCGCGCCGAATCCGCGACCACGCGTTGCTTCGATCGATTCGCGGGCGTTGGGTTCGCCTTCTTCCGACATGCCGTATTTGACGCCGTCGAATCTCGAAAGGTTGGCCGATGCTTCTGATGGTGCGATGATGTAGTAGACGGCGAGCGCGTAATCGGTTAATGGCAAGCTGGTTTCTTTGATATCTGCGCCTAGGTTTTCCAGCTCCGCCAGCGCATTCTCAAACACCGATCTTACGCCGGGTTCGATACCATCAACCATGTATTCGCGCGGCACGCCGATACGCATTCCCGTTATGTCGCGATCCAGATATTCGGCAAAGTCAAAATTGCAGTCGAGGGAAGTGGAATCGAATTGATCGATGCCTGCGATCGTGTTTGCGGTATCAGCACAATCGGCGACGGTTCGGGCGATAGGTCCGATCTGATCTAGCGACGAGCCGAAAGCAATGAGTCCGTAACGGCTGACCATGCCGTATGTTGGTTTGAATCCAGCTACTCCGCACAATGATGCGGGTTGACGGATGCTGCCGCCGGTATCCGAACCGAGAGCGATAGTTGCTATCCCTGATGCCACCGCGGCAGCTGCGCCACCGCTAGACCCGCCGGGGACACGATTTTCGCCCCACGGATTGATGACGGGACCGAACGCGGAGTTTTCATTCGATGATCCCATGGCAAACTCATCGAGGTTGCCTTTACCTAGCACTATCGCTCCGGCCGCTTTCAGACGTGAAACAACGGTCGCATCGAATGGTGGGATGTAGCCATCCAATATCTTCGAACCGGCGGACGTATGGACGTCTTTGGTAGAGATGTTGTCTTTGATGAGAAACGGGATGCCGGTCAGCTGTGAGGCGTTGCCGCTTTGGATCATGGCATCTGCGGCATCTGCTTGAGCGAACAGGTCCGATTCGTCTAGAACGCTCAGATAGGCGTTGATCTTGCCGTTGATTTGCCGAATGCGCTCCAGGTGCAACGAAACTACACCGCGTACCGACATCTCGTCGTTTGCGTATGCGGAGCGCAATTCCTGCGCTGACGAATATGTCGATAGGTTTGGATCAGACATTTTGCGGAACCATGTTTAGATTCAGGTGCGAGCGCGAGAGGTCACGCATTACCTCATTCGATCACTGGCCTCACGCGGACAAATTCTCCGTCTATGAATGGCGCGTTTGCCAGGGTTTGGTTCTGTTCCAGCGCAGGCTTTTCATCGTCTTCACGCATCACGGTGTGTGCATCCGTCGTGTGTCCGGTTGGTGTTACGTCATCGGTGTCGAGTTCTGTGAGCATTCGGAAGTGCGCGAGAATGTCTGATAGTTGCTGTTGCATCAAGCGCACCTCATCATCGTTGATGCGCATTGCAGCTAAGCGGGCGATGTGTTTCACATCTTCTTCGGAAAGGATGTCTGAGTTCATAGTTTGATGCCTGGCTAAACCTCAAGTTTGGATTCTAAATTGGCGCATGTTTGGCATACACTTTTGATGTGCTGAAACCGAACACTTATCTTTTAGACCCGCATTGAGTAAACGCCGCCGATACATCTTCGTCACCGGTGGCGTGACCAGCTCTCTGGGCAAGGGCATCGCATGCGCATCTATCGGTCGGATGCTGAAAAACCGTGGCCTGAAGGTCACGATTCTGAAACTCGACCCTTATCTGAACGTTGATCCCGGCACTATGTCGCCGCTTGAGCATGGCGAAGTATTCGTGACGGTCGACGGCAGTGAAACGGATCTCGATCTAGGGCATTACGAGCGTTTTCTCAACCAAGATTTCACTATTCTCTCGAATGTGACTGCCGGGCAGATCTACAACGAGCTGCTGGACAAGGAGCGTTTGGGTTCTGAGTTTCTTGGCGAAACGGTGCAGGTAGTGCCTCATTTGGTGAATGCTGTTGCAGGACGTATCAAGAAGCTCGGGGAACAAGAAGATGCGGATGTAGTCATCGTAGAGGTCGGCGGCACTGTAGGCGATATGGAAGCTGAGGCATTCATCGAAGCTGTGCGATGGATGCGCGATATGGAAGGAACACAAAACTCCTTCTCGATTCACCTGACGTTCGTTCCGCTTTTGAAGCCGACCAATGAGTTGAAGACTAAACCGACGCAACACAGCGTGCGTGCGTTGCGAGCATTGGGCATTCAGCCTGACGCCATACTGTGTCGCCTGAACGATCCCACCGAATCGGATGAGGAGACCGCCAGCCTCAAGGACAAGATAAGTCTGCATTGCGGAGTTTCGCGCAACGCGATCATCTATTTGCCGACGTTAGGAAACGTTTACGCAGTGCCAGCTTGGTTGGAAAATCAGGGCTTGGCCGATGTGATCATGTCCCGGCTCGGGTTTGAATCGCGTCAATCGGTCGCTCCGCCAGTATGGCACGCTCTCGCGAAAACTGCCGATGCTGCGGCTAACGATGTGGATCGCAAAAACGATGACGAAGTTGAAGAGGTATCGATCTCGATTGTCGGCAAGTACACCAGCTTGCACGATTCATATCTTTCGGTCGTTGAGGCGTTGCACCACGTCGAGTTGAATCAACGCGTGAAGATCAATCTTGATTGGATGCCTTCGGAATTGATCGAGGAGTGCGGCGCCGAGGAAAATCTTGCCAAGGTGCAAGGAATTGTGGTTCCGGGCGGATTTGATCGTCGGGGTACTGAAGGCATGATCCGAGCTGCCCGATATGCTCGCGAACGCGAGATACCCTATCTCGGTTTGTGTTTGGGGCTGCAGATGATGATCATCGAATTCGCGCGCAATGTGGCAGGTGTCGAAGATGCCGATTCGACGGAATTCGATCCTGATGCCTCCGAACCGGTGATCGCTCTGATGGCGGAGCAAAAAGGAGTCCGTGAGATCGGCGGCACCATGCGGCTGGGCGCTTACGACTGCGTTGTGATGCCAGGCACCCGCGCGCACGATGCATACACTCGATCTGCAGCTGGAAACGAATTGAACGATTGCGAATTGCGCATCTCAGAGCGCCATCGTCATCGCTACGAATACAACAACGTATATCGGGAGCGTTTCGAGGAATTAGGTTTGACGAGCAGCGGTGTCAATCCAGATTTGGCGCTTGTGGAGATTGCTGAAATCGAAGACCATCCCTTCATGTTGGGGAGTCAGTTCCATCCGGAGTTCAGGTCCCGACCTGAACTGCCGCATCCATTGTTCAGTTTGTTCGTGGAATATGCGCGTCAATATCGACCTGAAGGTACTCAGCATCATCTATTCTCCAATTCGGTTGCGTCTGATTGATTTGACTCGGCATCGGAGATTTATATAAACTTTGTCGGCAGATATGCGGTAGCTGTGCGTAGTGTGGATTCAGATTGTCGTAGACGGTGAAGATCGACGGGATGGCTACTGCTTCACTCGGAGACAGATCGCAGAGCAGCGATAACTCACTTCATTGATTCGCTAAACTTCAAAGCGAAGGTGCTTCATGACACGTACGCCGATCGATGCGTCAGTTGCGGTTGAACAGAACGGGCAACGACGTCCAGTTTCAATATCCCGCCAAAACGCCGCCCATCAGGAACGATTGACCCCGAACACTCTGGGCAATCTGGGTGGGATGACCAACTCAGAGTTGATGTTGGAAGCGCGACGCAGCGGAATGACAGAGATTCCAGAGCGCAGAACTGAACTCGCTGTTCAAGTCCTGTTGCACAAAGCCGAAGCTGCCGGCATCACCATCGGCGCCGGAATCCTCGACATCCACGACAAGGGATACGGCTTCCTGCGACCTCCCGGCGGAAATGTCAGCGATGAAGACATCTATGTGCCGAACGGCTTGATACGCAAAAACGGCATCCGCCAAGGCGATTTCGTAGCCGGACCCGTACGGTCGCAAGGCGAACGAACCCGTTCTCGCGGGAACAACCCTTTGCTCTGGCCCGAATTGATAAACGGCAGAGATGTAGCATTTGCCCAGCGCCGCCCGCGTTTCGAGCATCTTACTTCGGTGTATCCCGACCGTCAGTTGACCTTGGAGACGACTGCCAGGCGGATGAATACGCGGATCATCGACATCATCGCACCTATCGGAAAAGGACAACGCGCACTCATCGTCGCACCGCCTAAAGCCGGCAAAACCGTCATCTTAAAAGACATCGCACACGCAGTCGCAGAGAACTACCCCGCCGTTCACATCGTAGTCGCGCTGATCGGTGAACGCCCTGAAGAGGTGACCGATATGCGTCGGTCGATAAAGGGAGAAGTCTACTCCTCGACATTCGATGAGCAGGTGGAGCATCAGTGCGAAACCTCCGACCGCGCTCTAGACCGGGCACGGCGTTTAGTGGAATCCGGCGAAGATGTGTTGCTAGTGCTCGACAGCCTTACGCGACTTGCTCGAGCCTTCAACGTAAAACTTCCCAGCAGCGGCAAGACCCTTTCTGGCGGTATGGACCCGCTGGCGCTTTATCCGCCCAAGCAGTTCTTCGGCGCCGCACGCAACTGCGAAGAGGGCGGCAGCCTCACCATCGTGGCGACGGCATTGATCGATACCGGCAGCCGTTTGGACGACTTGATCTACGAAGAGTTCAAAGGCACCGGCAACATGGAACTGCATCTCGACCGCACGATGGCCGAACGCAGAATCTTCCCCGCCGTCGCGATGGAACGCAGCGGCACCCGGCATGAAGAGCTGTTGCAAAGCCCGGAGACGCTGCGTCAGGTGTGGCTGTTGCGCAGGATGCTGGCACTGTTGCAGCAACAATCGGCAAGCGGCAACCCCAGCGAAGGAACCGAGCGAATCATCGAACGCCTGTCGCGCTCGAAAGACAACTCATCATTCCTGCGCAGCATCACTGAGAAGTGAGATGTCTGAACTGTGATGGGAATGATCCCCACTTCCCAAACTGATACCTTTGCAAAATGCCGTCTTCGCCACCCAGCCACCTCATCCTGCTTGCAGGGGGAGGTGGCATCACACTAATCACATTCAATCAGACGGAAATCACAGTTCAGACAAGCGAGAGGGGACCGGAGGTGGATCATTCCCATCATTAAAATCATTCTCATCACAGTTCAGACAAATCAGGGAACTTTCCAGTAACCGTGTGCGTCTTATATATAAGGAAGCATCCGGGAACTGTGAGTGAATGCAAAAATGATCAAATCCCAAACCGTAGCAACGATGGCAATCGCCGCGTCGCTGCTCGCTCTATCGTTGCTCTGGCACTCGAGCTTGGATGACGCGCCGCGTGTAGATGCTGCTACCGGCGTTATCGATGCATTGAACGTGGGAACCTGTCTCACTACCAATGCCGATGTATTCGAAGACGAATCTTGTCAACTCTTCGACCGATCAGATGATTGGGAAATAAGAGATGAGATAAAAGAAGTGAGCAATCTCTACGCAACCTATGCTCACGACCCCAAATCTGGCTGGGATGAGCCGCGCGCCATCCTACGCGACGCCGACCTCTTGAAGATCAGCATCTCAGACCCCGGCCGCGACCGACGCTCTGGCGTCTTGATCCGCGGCGAAGGTCACAGCGATATCGGCGGCGACCTGACTGCGATCAACCGAATGCTGAGCAACCGTGGACTCATCGATAGCGACGAGAGCCTAGACTACGAGCCGGATGCCATACTCGCCGTCCGACGCTCACCGGGATCGGCGGTCGCCGATACCTCGGGCAGCTACAACTTCAACTTCGAGGGGGCGTCTTCTTACCGCCCGATGGATATCGATGGCAACATCCGATTCTTCGGATGCATAACCGCATCAACCGCCTGTGTAGTCGGCGGTGGCGGAGATGACGCATTGACCGACGTGACGCAACCGCTCGAAGTCGATGAAGACCGATCCGCCGGCAGCACCGCCCCCACAATAGCACCGTGGATGGCGGTCAATGCCAGCGTCTCGGCAGGAAAAAGCATCATCATCTACGCCGCATACTACGAAACCAGCGGTCGCGAAGAGATGATCGGCGACACTACCTACTACTATTGCGGATCATCGGGCGAAGAGCCAGACCGCGAGCGGCGTGGCGATTGGAAATGCGGCAGCCGCGATGCCGACAAACGCAACACTGACGCCGATGTCGAGTTCACCGATTCAGAGATCGACCGCAACGATGAACTGCTGCTGCGCGTCGATTCTGATGGCGATGAAGACTCGGTCAGCTTGCACCTCACCGAAACGGGACGCTTCACCGGACGCTACGAGGGGTACGTACGGCTGACCGATGCGAATGGCGACGGCTCATATTCCGGCAGAAGTGCTACCGATTGGGGTTACAGGGTGCGTGACGCAAGCGGCAGCAGAGAATCGGATGCCGCCGTCATCGGCGTCGCCAGCGGTCCCGTCACGATCGAGTATCGAGACTCCGGCGGAAGACGCAGGACATTGCGAATATCGATCGACTACGCACCGCCGAGAATATCGATCGATACGCCAAGACATGGAACTTCAAGCGACGACTTTTCGCCCGACTTCATCGGCACGTTCGATGATGATGAATCGGGCCTCGCCATCGACTCGTTCCGACTGGTTGTAGACAACGATGGCGGCAACACCGGGTTCGCACTCGACGGCATCGCTCCCAAAGCCGCGGTGCGAGGCACAGAGGGCAGAGTATATCGCCGCGAAGATTACGTCGGATACAGCACATCAGGCGATGATCCATTTGGCATAGTTGACCCGCGACGTATCTACGACCTCGGCGACGATTCGTGTCGGAACCAGGACGTATGCCACATCTTGGCAGATGATTACCGCGATGGCGCGAGATCAGGACGCTTCGACGACTCGGCGCGGTTGCGGCTCGACGGCGATGATCTCGAGTTCGGAGTAGATTTCCAAGCATTCGTCATGGACGTAGCCGGCAACTTCGGCTTCTCAGACTCGGATCCTGATGATCCCTACTTCATCAACGATCTGGGCACCGAGAACCCGCGCGACCGCTTCGTGCCTAACGTGCTCGGATACTACTCGGCGCACATCTTCGGCATCGACGAAAAAGACCCGGAGATCGTCACCACCCGTTCCGCAACCGGATACTACGGTCTCGACAGCGATGATAGCCCGATTGCAGACCGCCGCGGCATCATGCTGGTGTTCGACGGCCCGATATCGGCTTCGTCTGTAGACCTCGATACGTTCGAGGTGGAACTTGACGACGGCTCCGAGGCCGAAGTCGTGGATGTGATAGTCGAAGAGCAGTACGTCTTCTTGAAGTTGCGACACGAGCTGGCGTCCGATGCTACGCCGTTCGTCAGAATCGCTGCCGGTCGGAGTGTTCGCGACCGCGCCGGCAACATCACATCCGGTCGCGAATTGCGACGCTTCGAGGCGAACGATGGCATATCGCCAAACCTGAAAGTCACCCTCAGCGGCGGGTCTGGAACTGGCGAAGGCATCGAAGGTCCGGGACAACTCACTAACGGCATCATCAACATCCACATCGAATCGGACGAACCGTTGCAAGGCGCGCCGCGGGTGATCGTCGTCTGTGAAAGCCTCAGCTGGGAAGAATCGGTGCGCGGTCGTAAAGTCGAGTACGACATCGATGACTTCATCGCCAATCGCAGCGGCGCTTTCAATGGCAAGCCGGGAGAGAACTCCGGCACCGACTACACCTGCGGTTACGACCGCGACGACGACAAAGTTGATGATGATTTCGATCTCACGGAGTTCACCGCATACTCGCGTCCGGGTGAAAACTGGGAAGTGGAGTGGATCAACGCTCGCAGCGGTAGCACCAAGTTGCAAGATGGCCGCCTGCGCGTCGTAGTATTCGCCCGCGATCGTTCCCGGCACGTGCGCGATGGACAGTACGCGCAGAGCTGGGGATCGGCATCGACCGGCTTCGTGCTGGACACCGAACTGGAATCGCCGTTGACGCCGCGCGGCGGCGAAGTGCAGCCACGCAACGAATCGAGAAACAGCGAGGCACGCCCTTTCATATTCATCGAGTTTGCCGAATCGACTGCGGTGTCGCTCGATTCCGTGATGTTTGACGGTGTCGAGATCGCTGCCAGTTTTGAAAATCCGGATACCAACCGCTTCGTCTACTGGCCGCCCAGCATGTCAAGGGGAGAGCATGAGGTGGAAGTCACAGCGACCGATGCGGCTGGCAACGCCGTGGAGTTCGACTTCGAGTTTGAATCGGTGCGACGCGGCGATTTCGTCTTGAACCTCGCGACTGGATGGAACGCAATTTCGTTGCCGGCCGACCCGATCGACAGCAGCATCGAATCGGTCTTCACCGACCTGTCAATCGAAGCAGTGATCGGTTGGGACACTGACGGATGGCGCGTTGCGGTGCGTAGGGACGGAGTTTGGGAATCGAACCAGCAGTTTTCGCCGCTGACATCGATACGCGCCCGCTACGGCTACTGGGTCAAATCCGCATCCTTCGCGCTGCAAAGAGTGGCGCTGACGGGTCATACCGTGCGCGGCGGCAGCATCTTACCTAACCTTACAGATATACCCACCGAGACGGGCTGGAACTTCGTGGGCGTAATCGACAGCGACGGCGACCAAACCGAAGACCATTTCGGACTGACCCTCACCGACAGCCAGAGGAACCCGGTTCAAGCATCCGACTATCTAGGCGCCAACTACGTCCGTGCCTACACCTGGGACGCCACCTTCAACCGCTTCGAAGTACTGCGCCCCAACGATACTATGACAATCGGCGACGGCATCTGGGTCTACTACAGCGACGGCAAGGGTATAGCACCTTAGTCTGAACTGTGATTTTCGCTTGATTGGATGTGATTTTTGTGATTTCTGGTGGTGGTATACTGCTCAGTTGTGGGCAGAGGGAGCGATGCATCGGTTGTTGGCTATGGATGCATCGCGAATTACCTTTCCAAAGGAACCTCTGCCCAATCTTCCATGCTATCCGTTGTCTGAACTTTGATTTTCGCTTGATTGGGTGTGATTTTTGTGATTGCTGGTAGTTGTTTGGTGTTTTGGCTTCGAGGATCGGTGTGGGCGATGGAGGGGTGAGGGCGGGTGGTGCCTCATTTGAATCATTGAAATCATTCTCATCACAGTTCAGACAACCCCTCATTCTCATCACAGTTCAGACAAGCGGGTGAGGGCGGTGGGCATCATAGTCAATCACACCCAATCAAGCGAAAATCACAGTTCAGACAACCCTCATTCCCATCACAGTTCAGACAAGCGGGCGAGCGGCGTGGAGGTCCTTAGAATCGTTCCTACACCCTTAGCATCTTGGTTCGAATGTCCCTCTCGGATCCCCGTCTTCGCGTGAATGATGTGGGAGAAGGGATTTTCCAATGGAGGGATACGACTTGAAACTGCCCAATTCACGTGGCGCGCTTATCGACAGGTCGAAAATCACCGCGTACCCGATCAGAAGGAGATGAAGAAGTGTTTAGAGAGCATGAACAGATAGTTCTGACCGCTTCTGCCGTCGGCGATGCGGGCGAGGAGCTGAACCCGGGGGATGTCGGTTGTGTCGTGCATGTACATCCCGGTGGGCAGGCTGCCGCCGTCGAATTCGAGTCGGCAGACGGCGAAACCAGCGTAATCGCTACAGTATTGGCGTCGCATGTGCATCGCGTGTCCCAAGGCGACCTGACATACGTCTGAACTTTGATTTTCGCTTGATTGGGTGTGATTTTTGTGATTTCTGGTAGTTGTTTGGCGTTTCGGCTTCGAGGTTGCGTGTTGTCTGAACTGTGATTTTCGCTTGATTGGATGTGATTTTTGTGATTTCTGGTGGTTGTTTGGCGTTTCGGCTTCGAGGATCGGTGTGTTGTCTGAACTGTGATTTTCGCTTGATTGGGTTTGATTTTTGTGATTTCTGGTAGTTGTTTGGTGTTTTGGCTTCGAGGATCGGTGTGGGCGATAGAGGGGTGAGGGCGGTGGGCATCATAGTCAATCACATCCAATCAAGCGAAAATCACAGTTCAGACAACCCCTCATTCTCATCACAGTTCAGACAAGCGGGTGAAGGTGGTGGGCATCATAGTCAATCACACCCAATCAAGCGAAAATCAAAGTTCAGACAACCCTCATTCCCATCGCAGTTCAGACAGCGGGCGAGGCGGTGGGCATCATAGTCAATCACACCCAATCAAGTGAAAATCACAGTTCAGACAACCCGGTCTTTTCGCCTTTTGTTCGCCAGACGTTTGATCTCGAGGCTGCGGGCGCCAAAGTTCAGTAGCAGTCCGATGCCGAGGTTGAAAGCTTCAAGGTAGTTGATCGCTTGAGCCAGGTGAACTTTTTCGAGATGCGTTATCGCCTTCAACTCAACTACAACAACTTCCTCCACCAGAAAGTCCACTCGCCGCGTGCCCACCTGACGTTGCTTATAGAAAACCGGCATCTCACGCTCGCGGGCGAAAGAAATCCCGGCATCTAACATCTCAGCCTCGAGCGCACGTTGATAAACAACCTCTTGAAAACCCGGTCCCAACACGGAATGAACCCTCATCGCGCAACCGATCACCCTTGATGTCAACTCCGAATAAGCGTAATCATGGTTAATCAAGTCAGGCTCCAATCCAAACCGTGGCGATAAGAAGAACTGCTATTCTAAACGTTGTCTGAACTTTGATTTTCGCTTGATTGGATGTGATTTTTGTGATTTCTGGTAGTTGTTTGGCGTTTTGGCTTCGAGGATCGGTGTGGGCGATAGAGGGGTGAGGGCGGTGGGCATCATAGTCAATCACATCCAATCAAGTGAAAATCACAGTTCAGACAACCCCTCATTCTCATCACAGTTCAGACAAGCGGGTGAGGGCGGTGGGCATCATAGTCAATCACACCCAATCAAGCGAAAATCACAGTTCAGACAACCCCTCATTCCCATCACAGTTCAGACAAGCGGGTGAAGGTGGTGGGCATCATAGTCAATCACACCCAATCAAGCGAAAATCACAGTTCAGACAACCCCTCATTCCCATCACAGTTCAGACAACCCCTCATTCTCATCACAGTTCAGACAACCCCTCATTCCCATCACAGTTCAGACAACCCTCATTCCCATCAAAGCTCAGACAAACCCAAACACCACCTCGCGAAATCCATCCCTAAACGCGCTCTCACGCATTGAATCGCTTTCCCGCACATTCGTATATTCGGGAACATAAACGCCGCTCGGCGCGTTTTGATGCATCTAGACACGCACGGAGTCTCATGTCCGCAACGGGTTTAGACGCCAGTTCGTCTGAACGATCCATCTCTATGGAACGCCTGACGAAGCAACACGGGAAATACCCACGAGATAGTGAGTGAAATCCGCATGATGAGAGAGAGAATAAGCATGAAATCAAAAATGCTGGGTGCGCTGGCACTCTTGACGCTGTTAGGCGCGCTGTTCGTAATGCAGTCAGCAGGCGGAGAAAACAACAACCTCACGCCTAATGTTAACGCCGCTACCGGCACCATCGCCGCCATGAACGTCGGCACATGCCTCACCACCGACGACGACGTCTTCAAAGGCGATTGCGATTCGTTGGCAAATGACGTAGCCGGCACCGACAATGATTGGGAAGTCCGCGAAAAGATCACCGAGGTCGATACCCTCTACGCAACCTACGCATTCGACCCCAAAACGGCATCCGATGAACCGAGAGTCATCCTCAAAGACTCAGACCTCATCAAAGTCAGCATCGCCGACTCCGGACGCGACAAGCGGACGGGGGTTCTTATTCGTGGTGCGTCATATACAGGTGTCAACAACAGCGATGCAGCTGTCCCGGCAGGTTTCGACGAAGACTTGGAGACTTCCTTGGCGAAAGTTATCGTCGATGATCTTGATGAATTGGACATACCGAGGGATGATGATCCTTACAATGCCACTCCCGGTGCAACCACTGACGACGATACGACCCCCGACATCGCCTTCAAGCATGAGGATGCCATTGATGATGGTATTGAGATATTCCAAGGCACGGCTGCTAATTCCATCATCACAAATAGCGGCAATTACGTCTTGAATTTCAACCGAGCTGGGAATGTTCGTTCTGCGACCGATGAACCATGGCCTTTCCCGCCAATGTACGTCGGTGCAGCGGATATCGATAGTGTAATCCGGTTCTATGGTTGTGAGGTAGACGATGATGGAGCAGAAGCGGATTGCGCTACTACATCTGAACGTCTTGACGATATCACGGTCGACGAAGACCGAAGTGCTGGTGGAGGCGACGGCTCGGCACCATGGCTTTCGATCAACGCCAGCGTCCCGGAAGGTAGTGATTTCATCATCCTCGCGGTCTACTACCAGACGAGTGAAGTGGAAGATCTGGTTGGTGGGCAGACTTATCGGCATTGTGGCGATGGCAATAACCTACCAACAGAGTCCAATGATGTCTGGACGTGTAGCGCAGGGACTCTTGGTATGAATGACACCGAAAACAACGTAGTCTTCACCAAGAAGGAGCAGGACGACAACAAAGCGCTAGTAGTCAAGGCTTCTGCGGATGGCGATCAGGCTTCGGTCAACCTCCACCTCCGAGAAACCGGACGCTTCGATGGCAATTACCAAGGCTACCTGCGACTTACCGATGCCAATGGTGATGGTCGTGGCTCCACAACTACCCGCGGAGACTGGGGACGTCAAGTCAAAAATGGCACGGGCCCGTCTGATACTGATGCAGACGTAGCCGTACTCGGCGTCGAGAGCGGACCGGTGACTATCGAGTACGTCGATACTGATGGCAAGACTCAGCGACTACGCATCGATATCGACCGACAGCCGCCAGCGATTGAGATCACCGCGCCGGTACACGGCTCCTCTGGCGATGACCGGACTCCCGACTTCTTCGGCACGATCGAGGATATCGACTCTGGTCTAACTGCCGAATCGTTCCGCTTGGTAGTCGACAACCGCGCCGAGGCGAGCAACAACGAGTACGCGCTTCAAAATACGGACTACAAAGCATCAACAGTCGATCTCAAAACTAACCAGTCGAAGCTGCGAAACGCGAATGACTTCGCGGCACCTTCTTCGGAGGAAAACTACGTCATAGGTGTGGCAGATCCCGACATCTACGACCTAGGCGACGACGATTGCGATTCCGACAATGTTGACTCGCCCTGCTACATCGAAGCAGATCGATACGAAGACGGCGACAACAATGCGAGCTTCGATGAAAGCGTGAATCTTGACTTCAACACGGATACTCGCGACAAAGAGTTCGATGTCGACTTCCAAGCGTTCGTGCTGGACCAAGCTGGAAACATCGGCTTCTCAGACTCCGATCCGATCAACCCGCGCTACATCAGCGACCTGGGCACCGATAAAGCAGACCGCGACGGAAACGACGAAGCAGGTCGCAACGTCTTCGGATACTACTCGGCGCACATCATCATCCTTGATGAAAAAGACCCCGACATCATCGAAGATCAGTCAGCTACCGGATACTACGGTCGCAGCGGCGACAACATGGTTGCGGACCGCGCCGGCGTGATGGTCGTGTTCGACGGACCGATCGAGGCATCGACGGTATCTACCAATACCTTCTCAGTAGAGCTCGACGACAAATCGGCCGCTGAGGTCATCGATGTAGACGTCGACGGCAAGTATGTCTTCTTGAAGCTGGCGAATGAGCTGGCTTCGGACGCCACGCCGATGATCGACATCGTGCAGGGCGAAAAGGTAGAAGACATGGCCGGCAACGAAACGTTCGGCCGGGAGCAAGACGCGTTCAAGGCGAAAGACGGTATCACGCCGAAGCTGACAGTCACACTCAGCGGCGGCTCTGGCACCGGCACCGGCAACGAAGGTCCGGACAAACTGACCAAAGACCAGATCACAGTCAACATCGCATCCGACGAAGCATTGCAAGGCTCGCCAAACGTACTAGTGGTGTGCAGCAGCATCGAGTGGAAGGACACGCCAGGCGGGTCTGACCAAGACATCGACGACTTGGTGGCTAACCGCAGCGGTGCATTCAAGAACGGGGATCAACCTGGCGAAGAAACAGTCCACCGGACCACTCCACCTACAAGCAATGCAAACGCTCGTGGCAAGACCTATCAGTACACCTGCGGCTACGATGTCGATGATGACAACTTCGACGACGACTTCAGCAATGGCAGTCTGCAACGCTCGTCATCGCTCTCACGTCCGGGCGACAACTGGGAATTCACGTGGCAGCCGAACGGCACCGGTCTGCAAGACGGCGCGCTCACAGTCGTAGCCTTTGCCCGAGACCGCTCGCGTTACCAGATGGGTGACAACATGGTGGAGAACTGGGGTTCCGCATCCGCCGAGTTCATGCTCGACACAGTGTTGAAGTCACCGACCGAAGACGGCGGCGGCGAGACGCAGCCGGCTAACGACGGCACATCCAAAGAGACGCGTCCGTTCATCCTGTTCGACTTCAACGAGGCGACCACGGTGACGCTGGAATCGGTAGAGCTTGACGATGTCGAGATCAAAGACGAGTTCGAGCGTCCGGAGGAGAACCGCTTCGTCTACTGGCCGCTGACACTGGTGCGCGGCGACCACGAAGTGGTGGTCGAGGCATCCGACGCTGCTGGCAATGAAGTTGAGTTCGAGTTGAACTTCGAGGTTGCAGAGCGTGGCGACTTCATCATCAACCTGTTGGCTGGCTGGAACGCGATTTCAGTGCCGGCCGACCCGGTAGACACTGCAATCGGCTCTGTATTCTCCAACTCGGCGGTCGACACCGTCATCGGTTGGGACACTCAAGGCTGGCGCATCGCAGTCCGGCGCGACGGCGTCTGGGAATCGAGCCAGCAGCAGAACACCCTGAACGAAGTGCGCTCCCGGTACGGATACTGGGTGAAGTCGAGGAACTTCGTGCAACAGCCGGTGAAGCTGGTAGCTCCTGACCGTGAAGGCGGCGGTGCAAGAGTGCCGGTCTCGATCGACACCAACCCGGGCTGGAACTTCGTCGGCGTGATCGACCAGGACGGCGATCAGACTGAGGGCGACTCTGGCACCTCGCTAAAGAGCGGCAACGAAGTCATAACGGCAGGCGACTACCTGCGCTCCAGCACTCAATTCGTGCGCGCGTACACTTGGGACGCCACCTTCAGCCGCTTCGAGGCGCTTCGAGCGGACGATGCCATGACGATCGGCGACGGCGTCTGGGTCTACTTCGAAGGCGGCATCGCGCCGTAAGACCAAACGCAGCCTAACCCTGCTAACGCAAAATCCCCTCTCCCCAAAGCGGGAGAGGGGATTTTTGTCTGAACTGCCTTGTCTGAACTGTGATGGGAATGATTTCAATGATGGGAATGATTCCCGTCCCTCCCCCTTGTCTGAGCTGTGATGTCCGTTGTCTGAACTGTGATTTTCGGATGATTGGGTGTGATTAGTGTGATGTCCGTGCCTGCCCTTGTCTGAACTGTGATGGGAATGATTTCAATGATGGGAATGATTCCCGTCCCTCCCCTTTATCTGAGCTGTAATGGGCGTTGTCTGAACTGTGATTTTCGGATGATTGGGTGTGATTAGTGTGATGTCCGTGCCTGCCCTTGTCTGAACTGTGATTGCCATGATTTCAATGATGAGAATGATTCCCGTCCCTCCCCCCTTGTCTGAGCTGTGATGTGCGTTGTCTGAACTGTGATTTTCGGATGATTGGGTGTGATTAGTGTGATTGATGTTGGTTGTTTGGTGTGTGGAGACGACGGGGACAGCGGGTGGTGGTGCATCATTCCCATCATTGAAATCATGGCAATCACAGTTCAGACAAGGAGAGGGGAAGGGACCATCACAAAAATCACACCCAATCAAGCGAAAATCACAGTTCAGACGCCGACGGGGGCAAGGTGCGGCGGTGCATCATTCCCATCATTGAAATCATTCCCATCACAGTTCAGACAATGAGAGGGGAGGGATCATCACAAAAATCAAACCCAATCAAGCGAAAATCACAGTTCAGACAACACCGGGGACAACGGGGAGCGGTCCAGACACGCAGCATCCCGAAAAATCCTAGTTCAAAAAAATTCCACTTTTCACTTTGCTACTGTTTACGCGCGCAGAATGGATTGAGTATCATATACTTTTCATGGCACGTCGCGCGCTTTGCGCGTTGGCGCGCTTGCAACTATCATGCAGACAAAGCACAGATCCGGACTGAGGAGGTCAGCGTCGACCTCCCTTGGCGAGACCGCCGAATATGATCACGTCGATACTATTGACGTCGATGGCGCAGTGCTCCGCTCAAGATCGTGCCGGGAAAGAAACCAGGAGGACTGAAGCGTGCAGCTTTCAGCGAGAATCTTGACAGCACTGGCCGTGCTCGCATTCGCCGTCGCAATCATCGCCGGCAACCAAAACGCGAACACCAACGTCAGCGCCGCTACCGGAACGATCGATGCCTTGAACGTAGGCACGTGCACAACCACAAACGCCGACGTCTTCGAGATCGGAGACTGCACGCAGCGCAACGCGTTCTACCAAGGTGACGAACTCGAAGACCTCATCGAAGTCGAAGACCTCTACGCCACCTACGCCCACGACCCCAAGACGGCTGCCGAAGCGCCAAGGGCCATCATCAAAGACGGCGACCTCATCCGAATCTCCATCACCGACAAAGGCCGCGACCGCCGCGACCCAGTGTTGATCACCTCGGCGAATACGGGTTTTGATAATACTGGTGGCAACCCGTTTGATGAATTACCCGCAACTCCAGGCATAGATCCAGACCAAATGCTGAGGACCATCCCTGCTTTTGATTATGATGGCAACAACACAGTAGAAGCAGATGAAGGTGAAGTCGAAATTAATGCTAAGAACATCGTGGCTGATTCAATTCACGGGGATGATGGTGAAGATGACATCGTTAAGCTACCTGGCCTTGAGCAGGCAGTTCAGTTCGGCTTAAACGGCGAGGACACATCGACGTTTGCAACTTCAGGATCTTATGAGATTGTATTTACGGACAGTACTGACGACGAAAAATACAAGCCCGTTGCTCCCGACGGCAAAGTAGTTTTCTTTGGTCGCGTGTCCGATGACGGAACCAATTTCGGCAAATTCATGGAAATCGGTCAATTCGTGAAGCTCGACGAAGACGTGGTTTCGGGTGAAACAGACCCTGGCAATACACCCCCCGCGATGAGCCTCAACATCAGTGTGCCGAGAGGCGGTAGCATCCAACTCCAACTTATCTACTACGAGACCAGCGGCATCGACTACATCCAAGGCGGGGATGATTGTTTTACTGGAGCAAGAAGCGCAGATCGCACAGAGCGATACATTGCTCAGGCCATGTGCACCAGCAAAGAGATGGAACGTGACGCCAATGGCAATGGTGCCCCATTCGTGGTGTACGCCGAATCCGACGAAGATGCCGGAGATTCTAGGAGAAATCTAGCTCTGGTAGAGACAGGACTTTTCACCGGCGTTTTCCAAGGCGAACTCAGACTGACTGACGCTGACGGTAACGGTGGTGAAAATGACGCCCGCAACTGGGGTTTGATGCGAAAGGATGCTACTTCTACGCCTGATGAAGGTAACAAATTCGCGATCGACGAAGACGATTTAACTGAAGCCGTCATCGGCGTCAACGCTGGACCAGTGATCATCAGGTACAAAGACACCGATGGTCAGACACGCCCATACAACATCGACATCGATGTAGATCCGCCGACCATCCAGATCGATTCGCCGCAGAACGGCAGTCGCAGCGATGACGATAAGCCATCATTCATCGGTTCATTCAACGACTCCGATTCTGGTCTAGCTGCCGGTTCCTTCCAGTTGAATGTCGATAACAAAGACGAGCGGCCAGACAGCACTTCGATCATAAACATTCCGACGGACAATGTTGAAGGGCCTGACGGCGAGTTTAGTCAAGTGCGAAGGCGACTTGACTATAAGGTCAAAGAAGAATCAGAAGATCCATTTGGCGTGATCGGTACGGCAGACGGTGAAGCAGGAAGAGTTCAGATCTATCGCGCTGAAGACACTCCTCCCGATGGCCAAGCAGAAGACTGGAAGTCGGTAGAATCCGACGACTTTGCCAATGGTGCTCTTGACGGCGAATTCAATGATGAGGTCGAAATCGACTTCGATGAATTTGACGATGTTGTCGACGACCAGTCCGGAGGAGCATTCACCGGCTTCAACAACGCCATCGATTTCCAAGCGGCAGTGAGAGACCTTGCTGGCAACATCGGCTTCTCTGACAGCGATGCTGCGAACCCGCGTTTCATCAATGACTTGGGCGCTGACGATGCCGACGGCAACGACGAGAATGCCAATCGCGCGAAGGGGCCTGGCAAACACAACGTTCTAGGTGTGTTCTCGCGGCACATCGTTTGGATCGATGAACTCGACCCATACATCATGGAAGATATGTCTGCTACCGGTTTCTACGGAACCAACAGCGATGACAAGTTGGTCCGAGACCGCTCGGCAGTGATGATCGTGTTCGATAACGACGTCGAAGGATCATTGATCGACACCTCGACTTTCACGGTTCAGCACGACAAAGATTCGCCAATCGCTATCACCGACGTGCTGGTCGAAGACAACCGCGTATTCCTGAAGCTTGGTGAAGAGCTTGCTTCCGATGCCGAGCCGATGCTAAGCATCACCGACGGTCGAGAGATCGAAGACAAAGCCGGCAACCTGCTTCGCTCAGAAGAAAACCTCTACGGCCCGCAGTCGGACGAGACGGTTAAATCGATAGAGGTTGCAGACGGCATCCTGCCAGTCCTTACACTCAAGCTGAGCGGCGGCTCTGGTACTGGTGTCGGCGGCGAAGGCCCCGCAAAACTCACCAACGGCGCTATAGATGTCGAGATCGAATCTGACGAAGATATCAACGGCTCGCCATTCGTGTCGGTGGTCTGCACAAACATCGGTTGGAGCAAAAACGACTTAGATGACTACATCGCCAATCGCACCGGATTTGAGTCGGGACCCACTCCAGAAGGCGATGACGCCGACTTGATGTGTGGTGACGATGATGAACCGAGCGAGTTCAGAAACACAAGGTCGCTATCACGACCTGGCAACGTCTGGATCTACGCATGGCGCAACGCTGAAGACAACGCAAACGCCGTAACGCGTCGCTTGAACGATGGCGAGTTGGTAGTCGTTGCATGGGCTCGAGACCGATCTCAATACGACGGCGCCGAGTGCGATGGCAAGTGCGAGAACTGGGGTTCCGTAACTGCAAGATTCACACTGGACGACACCTTCAACAGCCCGTTGAACAATGATGGATCAGGCGGTTCAGTGCAACCTGGAAATGGCGACGAAGTGACCGAGCCACGCCCGTTCGTGACCCTCGACTTCGCAGGCGAGCGGACAACCGTTTCGGTGTCCAAGTTCATGGTCGATGGTGAAGATGCTTTGAGTTCGCTTGAGAACATCGGCGAGAACCGATTCCTCTACTGGCCAGAAGCTCTCGACTTCGGTGAGCACAAGATCGAGTTCGACGCCCGCGACGCTGCGGACAACGAACCCTCAGGCAAGACCTCGTTCACCTTCAACGTCATGGCACGCGACCCGTTCGTGTTGGACATCACTGCCGGCTGGAATGCCATATCATTCCCGGCCAACCCCGTAAACTCGGCAGTCGATGCCGTCTTCACCGAAGAAGCCGTCGACCGAGTTGTCGGTTGGAACCCGACCAGTTCGACCGGTCCGTGGAGCATGGCTTCTCGCATCGACGGCGTCTGGACGACCAACATGGACTTCGCCCCGCTGACAGACATCGAAACCCGATACGGTTACTGGGTGCACTCGTCAGCATTCGTGAAGCAGAACGTCGACCTTGAAGGCCCGATCGACCGCGAGACTGGCAACAACCCGCATCCGATCGCAGTCATCACCGTGCCGGGATGGAACTTCGTCGGCGTAGTCGACCAAGACGGCGATCAGACCGAGGGCGATGCTGGTGAAGCCTTGAAAGGCCTCGACGATGGCAAGCCGACCGATGCAATTACAGCCAAAGACTACATGCCCGGCTTCCGACAGGCATACACCTGGGACGCCATAGCACACGGCTACCGAGTCCTGAAAGAGGGCGATTCGGTGCTGACCGGTCAAGGCATATGGGTCTTCTTCCCACAGCAAGACACCATCGCGCCATAAGGGAAATCTCCCCTAACCCTTAGCCCTCTATCACCAAGATAGAGAGGTCAGACAAAAACGCCCCTGCAATCAAGCAGGGGCGTTTTTGTCTGAGCTTTGTCTGAACTGTGATTGCCATGATTTCAATGATGGAAATGATGCCCCGCCGCCCGTCCTCTGTCTGAACTTTGATTTTCGGATGATTGGGTGTGATTTCTGTGATGCACCGCCCGTTCCCCCTTGTCTGAACTGTGATTGCCATGATTTCAATGATTGGAATGATCTCCGCCGCCCGTCCCCTGTTGTCTGAACTGTGATTTTCGCTTGATTGGGTGTGATTAGTGTGATTGACGTCCTCTCGTCTGAACTGTGATTGCCATGATTTCAATGATTGGAATGATGCCCCGCCGCCAGTCCCTCTGTCTGAACTTTGATTTTCACTTGATTGGGTGTGATTAGTGTGATGTCCTCTTGTCTGAACTGTGATGGGAATGATTTCAATGATGGGAATGATGCACCTCCCCCGTCCCTCTGTCTGAACTGTGATTTTCGACTGATTGGGTGTGATTAGTGTGATGTCCTGTTGTCTGAACTGTGATTGCCATGATTTCAATGATTGGAATGAGCTCCGCCGCCCGTTCCCTGTTGTCTGAACTTTGATTTTCGACTGATTGGGTGTGATTAGTGTGATTGATGGTGATCGTTTGGTGGACTGACTTCGATGCTGAGTGTCGTGTGTTCGTAGTAGGTGCGGTTCCCGAACCGCACCTACGGAATTGGAGTATGCGGACGAGGAGGGGAGGTGCCTCATTCCCCTCATTGAAATCATTCCCATCACAGTTCAGACAAGAGACACAGTACCCTCACCACCCCAGCACCGAAGAAGTCAAACCAAACAACCACCCTCAATCAAAAAAATCACACCCAATCAAGCGAAAATCACAGTTCAGACAAGGGAGTGGCGTTGGAGATCATTCCCATCATTGAAATCATTCTCATCACAGTTCAGACAAGAGGACATCAATCAAAAAAATCGATTGACATGCCGCGCGAGTTGGCATATATTCGGTATCATATAGATTTCAGGGCGTGCGGACGTACGTTGATGTATTGTTGCGCGCGTGTTTGAATGCTATGAAAGTATCCGGTCAAGACCTTCACCTGGGCAGAGCGTTATTGCGTTCTGTTCGTTTGGCATGTCGATCATCGAACCGGTAGAGAGATAGAGATACAGGAGGACTGCAGCTGTGCAGCTTTCATCGAGAATCTTGACGGCACTAGCCGTGCTGATCCTTTCCGTTGCGGTGGTGGCGGTTCGTGGTGGCGGAGGTGGGATCGAAACGGTAGAGGCAGCTACCGGAACGATAGACGTTCTCAACGTAGGCACTTGCTACACCACAGACACCGACGTCTTCAGCGTCGGCGATTGCGATGATGGGGATGGGAATGATTCATACGACGTTCCCGGTGACGGCATCTCGGAAACGGGGACCGTATACGCAACATACGCTCACGACCCGAAGACTGCTGCCGACGACCCACGCGGCATCCTCGAGAACTCCAACCTCATCAAGATCAGCATCGAAGACACTGGACGCGACAAGCGAACTCCAGTTCTGTACATGGCTGCCGCATCAGCAGCTCCTACTGGTCAAAACCTCTTCGGGAATGAGGATGACGATCAAACACCAGAAATAGACGAAACTGAAACAGAAGCCAACGAAATCATCGAAGATGATTTCCCCGGTATTAAACTTCCAGGGCCAGATGATGGCATCAATTTCCGCTGGATAAATAGAGCTGGAGATGAATCAACGGATGTTACTTTTGGCGCGACGCCTAGGGTAGTCAACGGCATCACGCTCCTTAAAGGCGATCCCACCTGTCCTGATGGAGATGCTGATGACGCCACATTTGACCCTTGTCCCTACAAACCGATGTTCACTGTAGATGGCGATGGTTCACCCATTTCGTTGTACGGTCTATATGACGCTGATGGTAGTACAGGTACTGACGAGCCAAAGTTCATGAAGCTGAACAAATACCTCGCTATTGACGAAGATGTCGGCTCCGGTCGAGTTGAAGGCGAAGGCGGAGAAGGAACTCCGGAAGTGGCACCGTGGTTCAGCGTACGAGTCAGTCTGCCTTCAGCCGCGACTGCAACCCTGCTATACGTCGTCTATGAGACGAGTGAGTATGAAGAACTGATCGGTGGGGCGACTAAGGGTGATGATGGATATGCAGGATCTAACGCGAGTGTTAATGCTCCAGACTTTGCCAAAACCGAGACCGCATTGTCGGTTTCAGCCCGCTCAGACGGTCGAGATACTTCAGCCAACCTGCACCTGAAGGAAACCTCACGCTTCAGTGGCCGATACGAAGGTTACTTGAAACTGACCGATGAGAACGGCGACAATGGCGGCAGTGAGGCCAACCCACGAACGAACTGGGGTCTGGATACGGGCGATGCCTCTTCGTCTGGAAAAGAGGGAGCGGCAGTGCTCGGCGTTGAGAGCGGCCCGGTCATCATCAACTACCGCGACACCGACGGCTCCACAAAGTCGATGCCGATATCGATCGACATCGTGCCGCCGACGATCCAGATCGACTCCCCGGCTCACAAATCCGAAGGTCAGGACACCTCGCCCGAATTCTCCGGATCCTATTCCGACGACGCTTCCGGTCTGCGTGAAGACTCCTTCAACCTCTACGTCGACAATACCGACGATACGCAAGAGAACGGTGTTGCTGGTATAGCGGTTTTGGCAATCGGAGCCGATGTCAATGCAGCAGGCACTGGAAGTGATGCCAAGGTCGTATCCAGAGATGACTATAGGGGGTATTCAGAAACTAAACCGACGTTCGGTGTGATAGGACACGTCGATGTGTTTGCTCGACACACGGATGCCAATGACCCAGATAATCGAGTCGAGCATGTTGAAGGCGACACCTTCGATGACGGCGCTACGAGCGGAACGTTCGGCGATTCAGTGCGTATCGAATTCGATTTCAGCAATGAAGAGCAAGAGGACTTCAACAACACCATTGACTTCCAAGCTTTGGTAGTCGACGTTGCCGGCAACATCGGCTTCTCGGACAGCGATGAAGCCGCGCCGAAATTCATCGACGACCTCGATAAAGACAAGAGCAAGACCGGACGCGACAACGTGCTCGGTTGGTACTCACGCCACATCTTCTTCCTCGATGAGACCGACCCGGAGATCTACAAAGATCAGTCGACAACCGGTTTCTACGGCGAGAATGATGACGACGAACCGGTGACTAACCGCTCTGGCATCCTCATCGCATTCGACCGCGCCGTCGACCCCGATTCGATCGACCTCGACACCTTCAGCGTGACACTCGATGCGGTAGGCGACAGCTCTACAGGCGCATCAGCCAGCGTCGTCGATGTCGATGTGATCGGTCGGCGCGTCTACCTGCTGCTTGACAAGGAACTCGCATCAGACGCCACTCCGTCAGTAGACATTCCGTCATCCCAATGGGTGTCCGACCCGGCTGGCAACCGTCTGACCGGCGGTTTCCAGGACGCGTTCGAGGCTAACGATGGTATTGCGCCGATGCTTACCGTCACGTTGAGCGGCGGCTCTGGTACTGGCGAGGGCAACGAAGGTCCCAGCAAACTGACGAATAAAGCCATCACCGCAACCATCGGCGCCGACGAAGAGATTCAAAGCACGCCGTCACTGGTAGTCGTCTGCTCCAATATCTCTTGGGGCGATGAAGACGATCCAAAAGAGCTTTCTGACCTAGTTTCTGCCCGAAGCAGCGGTGCTAGCACGGAAGCAAGTGCCAGTTTCGACGATCCGACATCTTACAAGTGCGGCGACGAATCAGTCAATATCCAGCAGGCACAATCCTACTCGCGTCCCGGTCTTGAATGGGAATACCAGTGGGTTGACTTCGGTGGCGATAAGGCGTTACCGGATGGTAAGTTGACGGTCGTCGCATACGCCCGCGACCGTAAGTCGTTCGAGAATCTCGATGGAAAGACAACGGCGTACAACTGGGGCGCAGCAACTGCTGAATTCCGCTTCGACACGAAAGCTCCCAGTCTGCCCAAAGATGATGACAGAGTTCCGAACGATGGCGACACCGTGACGGAATCGCGACCGTTCATCTTGCTCAACTTCGATGATGCCTCGACGGTTAGCGTCGACGAGTTCAAATTGGACGGCACCGCACAAGAGATCCAGTCGCTTGGCGAAGACCGCTTCCTCTACTGGCCCGAAGAAGGACTGAGCATCGGTTCGCACGACGTGTCGGTAGTTGCTCTAGACGCCGCCGGCAACAAGTCTGATTCAATCGACTACAGCTTCAAGGTCGCAGAACGCAAAGCCTTCAACGTCAAACTGATCGCCGGATGGAACGCCATATCGTTCCCCGCCAACCCTGAGGACCCGATGATCGAAAATGTCTTCACCGAAGGCGCAGTCGACATGGTAGCCGCATGGGACAACTCGGAGCCGACCAAGCCGTGGAGCATCGCAAGCCGCATGGACGGCGAGTGGGCAACCCACAGCGACTTCGCAACTCTTACCAAAGTCTCGGCAAAATTCGGCTACTGGGTACACGCCCAAGGCTTCACGACGCAACGTGTCCAGCTGGTAGGCAACATCGGACGTGTCGACCCTGGCGTAGTGCCTCCGGACCTAGTCGCAATCCCGACTATCCCGGGTTGGAACTTCGTGGGCGTCATCGACCAAGATGGTGATCAGACTGAAGACTCGTTCGCTGACGAGCTGGTGAGCAACGGCTCTAAAGTCAATGCGGCGACGTATCTCGGCAAGAATGCTGTCAAAGCCTACCGTTGGGATGCAGTCCGGAGCGAGTTCCAAGTGCTCGAACCCGAAGACATCCTCGAAATAGGCGACGGCATCTGGGTCTACTTCGGCGACGGCATAGCCCCGTAGACACCCACCCAAACCACAAGGCCGCGCAAAAACGCCCCTGCAATCCAGCAGGGGCGTTTTTGTCTGAGCCTTGTCTGAACTGTGATTGCCATGATTTGAATGATTGGAATGATGCACCTCCCCCGTCCCTCTGTCTGAACTGTGATTTTCGACTGATTGGGTGTGATTAGTGTGATGTCCTGTTGTCTGAACTGTGATTGCCATGATTTGAATGATTGGAATGATGCACCTCCCCCGTCCCCTGCTGTCTGAACTGTGATTTTCGCTTGATTGGGTGTGATTGGTGTGATGTCCTGTTGTCTGAACTGTGATTGCCATGATTTCAATGATTGGAATGAGCTCCGCCGCCCGTTCCCTGTTGTCTGAACTTTGATTTTCGACTGATTGGGTGTGATTAGTGTGATTGATGGTGATCGTTTGGTGGACTGACTTCGATGCTGGGTGTCGTGTGTTCGTAGTAGTAGGGGCGGTTCGGGAACCGCCCCTACGGAATTGGAGTATGCGGGGAGGAGCGGCGGAGATCATTCCAATCATTTCCCTCATTCCCATCACAGTTCAGACAAGGGAGGAGCGGCGGTGTCTCATTCCCCTCATTGAAATCATGGCAATCACAGTTCAGACAAGAGGGCATCAATCAAAAAAATCACACCCAATCAAGCGAAAATCACAGTTCAGACAAGGGAGGAGCGGCGGAGCTCATTCCCATCATTGAAATCATTCCCATCACAGTTCAGACAAGAGACGCATGACCACCCACACCCCAGCATCGAAGAAGTCAAACCAAACAACCACCCTCAATCAAAAAAATCACACCCAATCAAGCGAAAATCACAGTTCAGACAAGGGAGTGGCGTTGGAGATCATTCCCATCATTGAAATCATTCTCATCACAGTTCAGACAAGAGGACATCAATCAAAAAAATCGATTGACATGCCGCGCGAGTTGGCATATATTCGGTATCATATAGATTTCAGGGCGTGCGGACGTACGTTGATGTATTGTTGCGCGCGTGTTTGAATGCTATGAAAGTATCCGGTCAAGACCTTCACCTGGGCAGAGCGTTATTGCGTTCTGTTCGTTTGGCATGTCGATCATCGAACCGGTAGAGAGATAGAGATACAGGAGGACTGCAGCTGTGCAGCTTTCATCGAGAATCTTGACGGCACTAGCCGTGCTGATCCTTTCCGTTGCGGTGGTGGCGGTTCGTGGTGGCGGAGGTGGGATCGAAACGGTAGAGGCAGCTACCGGAACGATAGACGTTCTCAACGTAGGCACTTGCTACACCACAGACACCGACGTCTTCAGCGTCAGCGATTGCGATGATGGGGATGTCGATGACAACGATGACGATTCAGAAAATAATTCAGGCTACAGCGTCGCTGGCAGAGACGAAATCACACAAGTAGACCCTAACAAGCTCTACGCAACCTACGCCATCGACCCCAAGACCTCCGGCGATGAGCCACGCGCAATCCTGAAACACTCCGACCTCATCAAGATCAGCATCGAAGACAAAGGCCGAGACAAGCGCCGCGGTGTGCTATACGCAGTAGGAGCTACCCCACCTGCTACAGAACTTACTTCAGAAATTGCGTCTCAAGTTGTTGCAGCGCTCAAAGATAAACTCGCCAGTGGTTTGGAGAAGCGCGACATACTGGGCACCACGGAAGATAACACTGACGACTATATTGGATTGGAAAGCTTAGCCGCGGTATTTGTTGGCCCGTCTGCTGGGATAATTGCCGATTCTGGGGATGCGGAGTTCCGTCTGGATGGCGCAGACAGCACGGATAACCCCATGGCTCCCGAGGGCGATGGTGAAGTGCGTTGGTTGGGGTACGAGGTTAACGATGGTGCAACGGGACCATTGGCTGATCAAGAAATCGAAGATTTGACTGATCGCTTCATAGAGTTGGATGAGGACCTTAGTTCCGGTGATGCTGGATCGGTGGCACCTTGGATGCGCGTAACTGCGTCGATTCCTGAAGGCAGAGATGTTATAGTCAGCCACATCTACTACGAGACCAGCACAGAAGAGGATCTGATTGGTGCTGCGTCGTCCAGTGACGAACGTTACGACGCTGAAGATCCGGACACTCCGAATGCCCCCGTTTTCGAGGATAGCGATAAGGATCTGTTAGTTGTACGCGCCAGCTCCGACGGCGATGCGCCAAACCAGAACCTCTGGCTGAGAGAAACCAGCCTCTTCTCCGGCCGATATGAGGGTTACCTCCGACTTACCGATGCCGACGGCGATGGCAAGTGCGACCACGACGGCGATGCCAACGCCGATGAGCCTACAGAAGAACGACGATGCAACTGGGGACTGCCGCCAGACGCTGCCTCAGGACCTGGAATGATGGAATATGCCGTTCTTGGCGTCGAAAGCGGTCCGGTCAAGATCACCTACAAAGACTCGACCGGCGATAACGAGACGGTCACGATCCTCATCGACCACACCCCGCCGACTATCCAGGTCGATTCCCCGGTCAACGGCACCAGCAGCAAAGACGACTCGCCTGAACTGCTAGGCTCCTTCACCGACGGCGGCGGCTCCGGACTGCGCGAAGATTCGTTCAAGGTCTACGCCGACAACACCGACGACCGTAGTGACGAAGACCCAGTCTGGGACCTCAATGTTTTAACAGGCAACAACGATCGTGGAAAGGTCTGTGCGGATGTCGATGATGCAGCAGCATTTGATTGTCCGACCTCAGGCAACAACCCAACTCTGGCTCTTCGCAGCCAATACGCTGGATTCAGTGACGATGATACGACTGCTGGCAAGGGTATGCCTACTTTCGGCATCATCGCAAACTCAGAAGTCTATCTAGATCCAGAAGAAGAAGATGACGACGGCGTTGAACTGCGCAAGACAGGTGATGCTGAGGACTTCGACGACGGAGATGCTACTGGGCTCTTCGACACGGTCATCCGCATCGACTTCGAGTCGTCCACGTCGGGCAACCGATACAACAACACCGTTGACATCCAAGCTGTAGTGATGGACGTTGCCGGCAACATCGGCTTCTCCGACGCCGACCCGAGCGATCCCACCTTCATCCACGACCTCGGCACTAAACCAGCCGACCGTGACGACGATGACAAGCACAACGTTCTCGGTTGGTACTCACGCCACGTCTACTACCTCGACGATGTGGACCCGTACTTTGAAGAGGATCAATCAGCATCTGGCTTCTTCGTCGATGCCGATGGCGATGAGGCACGCTCGAAATCTGGCGTGATGATCGTCTTCGACAACGATCTTGATGCCAGCACTGTCGGTGTCGGCACCTTCGAGGTCGAACTCGACGATGGCACCGAGGCGACCGTCACCGACGTTGCAGTCGACGGTCACAAGGTCTACCTCAAGCTTGAAGAGGAACTCGCTCCAAACGCGACGCCGGGCATCGAGTTGGCATCAGGTCAGGCGATATCTGACCTCGCAGGCAACGAGACTACCTCACGACGTCTGGACGGCATCGAGTTGAGCGACGGCATCCTGCCCACCTTCACCATCACCTTGAGCGGCGGCTCCGGCCTCAACGAAGATGTAGATGGCGAAAGTTCGTCAGAACTGACCAACGCAAGCGGGATCAACATCTCGATCGCCTCCGACGAGACGATCCAAGGCGCACCCAAGTTCGCCGTAGTCTGCAACAACTTGAGTTGGGACGACAGCGAAGACAACGATGTTGCCAAGTTCGCTTCCAACCGCATGGGTTCATTTACCAGCGCTAAGATTGGCGAGGCTGCACCGTCTGACGAACACAAAGATTCAACGGCAGACGACAGTACCATGTGTGGCGATAGCTACTTCGAAGTAGCTGAGACGTCGGCGCTGGCACGTCCCGGCAACCGTTGGGAATACCAGTGGGCCAACCTGACTGGCGATCAAAAACTGGCTGACGGCACGTTGTCGGTAATCGTCTGGGGACGCGACCGCAGTTCTTACGAGAAGGGCGATGATACCGTCTACAACTACTCGTCAAGCACCACAAGCTTCGAATACGACACGGACTTGAAGGCAGCATGGGAAGATGTAAAAGGAAACGAGCTGATCCCAGACAAGGGTGATGACGTCTTCGAACCACGCCCGTTCGTGTTGCTCGACTTCGGTGGTGAAGACACTACCGTCGACGTGACCAAGTTCGAGGTCGATGATGTCGACTACACGGCTGATCTTGAGATCTTGGAGGACAACGAATTCGTCTGGTGGCCTGAGCCGCTGGCTCTCGGCACCTACACCGTATACGTAGAGGCCAACGATGCTGCCAACAACAAAAGCGAGGATTCCTACAAGTTCAGTGTCAAGCCTCGATCCCCGTTCACGCTTGACCTGCTAGCAGGTTGGAACTCGATATCGTTCCCCGCCAACCCGGTAGACCGTGCACTGCACGCAGTCTTCACCGACCCGGCAATCGATCAGGTAATCGGTTGGAACGTGACCGAGCCGGTCAGTCCGTGGCGCATGGCTACCCGTATGGACGGTGTCTGGACGACTAGCGATGAGTATGCGACGCTCAACGATGTCGAAGCTCGCTACGGCTACTGGGTGCATTCCACTGGCTTCGTGAAGCAGTCGGTGCATCTAGCCGGCAAGACCGACCGCGGCTACGGTGGTCAGCCAAGCCCTGCTGACATTCCGACCGATCCGGGATGGAACTTCGTCGGCGTCATCGATATGGATGGCGACCAGACGCAGGACAATGCTGGCGAGACGCTGCGCAACAGCAACCAGGACCCGATTACAGCAGGCGAATACCTGCGAGACTACGTCCAAGCCTACACGTGGGACCACGTGAACAACACTTGGGACGTTCTCAAAGAGAATGAAGGTATCGTGATCGGCACTGGTATCTGGGTATTCTACGGCAGCGGCATCGCACCGTAACTCAAAGACAAAACGTAGGGGCGGTTAGCGCCGCCCCTACGAACTAATCGCCAAAACGCAAAGACGCCCCTGCAAGTTGTGCGGGGGCGCTTCTCATTTAACTAGCAAGCTAAGGTTGGGGAGGAGTCGAAAGGGATGGGATCAGGGCGATAAAGAAGCAAAGCTTAATCGCACGGACGCTAATTACCTGTTTCATCCTTAGAGAACCACCTCTCCACCCCTAGCTTGGTAGTTTCCTTGTCTGAACTGTGATGGGAATGAGGCCCCGCCGGTCCTCCCTTGTCTGAACTGTGATTTTCGCTTGATTGTGTGTGATTAGTGTGATTCCCTCTTATCTGAACTGTGATGAGAATGATTTCAATGATTGGAATGAGGCCCCGCCGGTCCTCCCTTGTCTGAA
The DNA here is from genome assembly GCA_965242765.1 of Dehalococcoidia bacterium. Classification (GTDB taxonomy): domain Bacteria; phylum Chloroflexota; class Dehalococcoidia; order Lucifugimonadales; family Lucifugimonadaceae; genus Bin127. The sequence goes on from CBDESY010000004.1 coordinate 1,854,845, forward strand.
CTTTGATTTTCGCTTGATTGTGTGTGATTAGTGTGATTCCCTCTTGTCTGAACTGTGATGGAAATGATTTCAATGATGAGAATGATCTCCGCCGCCCGTCCTCTGTCTGAACTTTGATTTTCGCTTGATTGTGTGTGATTGATGTGATGTCCTCTTGTCTGAACTGTGATGGGAATGATTTCAATGATGGGAATGAGGCCCCGCCCCTCCTGTCTGAACGGTGATTTTCAACTGATTGGCTGTGATTATTGTGATGCCCTCTTGTCTGAACTGTGATGGGAATGATTTCAATGATGAGAATGATGCCCCGCCGCTCCTGTCTGAACTTTGATTTTCGCTTGATTGGGTGTGATTAGTGTGATGCCCTCTTGTCTGAACTGTGATGGGAATGATTTCAATGATGGGAATGAGGCCCCGCCGGTCCTCCCTTGTCTGAACTTTGATTTTCGCTTGATTGGTTGTGATTTTTTTGATTGATGGTGATCGTTTGGCGGTCTGACTTCGATGTTGGGTGTGGCGTGTTCGTAGGAGAGGTTCGCGAACCGCCCCTACGGGATTGGAGTATGCGGGTGAGGATCGGTGGGGCCTCATTCCAATCATTGAAATCATTCCCATCACAGTTCAGACAAAGGAGCATCGATCACACCAATCACACCCAATCACACCCAATCAGTCGAAAATCAAAGTTCAGACAATGGAGGACCGGCGGAGATCATTCCAATCATTGAAATCATTCCCATCACAGTTCAGACAAGAGACACAGTACCCTCACCACCCCAGCAACGAAGAAGTCAAACCAAACAACCACCCTCAATCATAAAAATCACACCCAATCAAGCGAAAATCACAGTTCAGACAAGAGGACGTGCGGCGGAGATCATTCCAATCATTTCCATCATTCCCATCACAGTTCAGACAAGAGATGCAGGCCGACCCCCACCCCAGCATCGAAGAAGTCAAACCAAACAACCACCCGCAATCACATCAATCACACTAATCAAACCCAATCAAGCGAAAATCACAGTTCAGACAAGGAAGCATCACACCAGTCACAGTTCAATCTAGTTCGTATACTTGAATCTTGTTATGGAAACTCAACTCAAATCCGATGCCGCGGAGATGCAGGGTCGCATCTCTGAGATCGTGAGGCATCTTTGACTTGCCAGCTAAGCAGTCAGAGATCGATAAGCTGGAAAAACAGACGTTGTCGCTCGACTTCTGGTCAGACCATAAGCGGGCACAATCTTTGATGCAGACGCTCAACACGCTCAAAGATGACGTGACGACTTGGGAAGGGATGCTCAACCGTTCCGATGAGCTGACAGAACTGATAGAACTCGCCGAGATCGAAGCGGACGTTTCGATGCTTTCCCAACTTGCAGTAGAAGCTGAAGAGTTACGATCCGATCTTGCAGAGCATGAGTTTCGACTGCAGCTCAATGGGGAACACGATAACCGTCCGGCGATCTTGTCGGTCAAGCAGGGCGCTGGCGGAGTAGACGCTCAGGATTGGTCTGAAATGCTGTTGCGGATGTACGTGCGGTGGAGCGAACAGGCGGGACACGACGCCGATATCCTCGACTTTACACCAGGCGAAGAGGCAGGAATCAAATCGGCGGCCGTACGGGTTGCAGGTGATCACGCCTACGGATATCTCAAGTCAGAACGCGGCGTGCATCGATTGGTGCGATTATCGCCGTTCGACTCCGGACATCGCAGGCACACCAGCTTCGCGCTGGTAGAGGTGTATCCAGAGCCGGACGATACTGACGATGTGGAGATCGACCCTTCGGAAGTGCGAATGGAGGCCTTTCGCGCCAGCGGACATGGCGGTCAGAGCGTTCAAAAAAACTCGACCGCGGTGCGTTTGACGCACGAGCCGACTGGAATTGTGGTGTCAGTTCAAAACGAGCGTTCTCAAGCTCAGAATCGTCAGGTAGCGATGAAGATTCTCCACGCACGGCTCACGGATCTCGAGAATCAACGTCGAGCTGCTGAGCAAGCGAAACTTAAGGGTGAACATGTGTCGGCCGAATTTGGGCGTCAGGTGCGTAGCTACGTCTTGCATCCATATCAGATGGTGAAAGACCATCGCACCAGTCACGAGGTGTCGGATGCACGTGGAGTGTTGGAAGGCAATTTAGATGGCTTTCTAAAAGCTTATCTACAGTCATCGATCGGCAAATAGGATGAAATTCGAGATCAATTGCCGCTAATTGCGTATGTTCAAAGTTCGATATGAACGATCATCATATTAGAGTGCTGAAATGATGCCACTTACCCAAAACTCAATCAATCCGCACCGCGTTGCTAAATCGTAAGTAATTTCAGAAGCGAATCGATTCCGGACGGAGACGGAGAAATATGAAGAAAACGCATTTCTTGAGTTTGACGCTGATCGCAACCGTTGCGCTGTTCATCTTGGCATGTACCGGCGATGATGAACCGACATCTACATCGATACCAACAACCACGGCGCCAGAACCAACAGCAACTGCAGTGCCAGTGGTAGTTTCTACTGCACCTCCAGCACGATCAGAACGCCCGACACCGGCATCAGGGCAGGCACAGGTCGCCCCAGAGCTGCTCCAGACACCCGAACGCGGCACCGATTCCGAGCGTAGCGGCGGTGTCTTCCGACGCCTGTGGGCCGATCCGCCGACACTAGACCCGGCATTGGTCACCGATGGCACATCATACGACATCGTGATCGAACTCTTCAGCGGCCTCGTCAAGTTGACCGGCGACACTGAAAACCCCATCGCGATGGACCTTGCCGAGAGCTACACCGTAAGCAATGAAGGCAAAACCTACAAGTTCATCTTGAGGGACGATCTGAAATTCAGCGATGGCTCCCCAATCACTGCTACGGACTTCAAATGGTCTTGGGAACGCGCCGCGGCTCCAGATACGGAATCGCCGATTGTCGATGAGTTCCTGGGCGACATCATCGGAGTGCAAGAGATCATCGATGGCAATGCAGTGTCTGCCGATGGCATCGAGGTCATCGATGATCACACTCTCCAAGTGACGATCGATGCGCCGAAGCCATACTTCATCGCCAAATTGACTTATCCCATAGCATTCGTAGTCAAGGCCGACAACGTGACGTCAGGCGGGGAGAACTGGACCGATGAACCGGTCGGCACCGGTCCTTTCGTTTTGAAGAGTTACAGCATCGGCGAACGGATGATTTTGTCGAAGAATCCCCACTATTGGGGCGACGCTGCGTATCTGGACGAAGTGCAGCTGCTGCTGGCCGGCGGCTCAGCGATGGCGATGTATGAGAATGATGAGATCGACATCACTGGTATCGGCCTCGCCGATTTGGAGCGCGTGAACGATCCTGAAGAAGAGATCTCCAAAGATGTCGTGGATGTTCCACCTTCTTTCAGAACCAGCTACGTCGGCTTCAATGTTGAACGCGCACCGTTTGACGACGTGCATTTCCGTAGAGCGTTGAACTTCGCGGTCGATAAGCAACTCGTAGCGCAAAGCGTATTTGCCGACCTGGTGCGTCCGGCTACTGGTGTGATCCCTCCTGGTTTTTTGGGATACAACCCGAACCTTCAGGGACTGGAGTTTGACGTGGACCGTGCCAATGAAGAGTTGGCGATGTCAAAGTATGCAGATGCCGAAAATCGCCCTCGCATAGTGATCACATTGCCGGGAACTGGCGGGTCCCCCAGTTTGACCGCCGAAGTGATAGCCGACATGTGGCGACGTAACCTCGGTGTCGATGTCGAGATTCAACAGGTGGAATGGGCAACATTCCTGCAAGACCTGCACCGTAATCGATTGCAATCCTTTTCACTAGCCTGGCAAGCCGACTACCCCGACCCCCACACTTTCGTAGACGTGCTCTTCAGAACCGGCAGTTCCATCAACAACACCAACTACTCCAACGCTGAAGTAGACGCATTGCTGGAACAGGCCAACGTAGAGGTAGACCCGGTACGCCGCATCGAACTCTATCAGGAAGCAGAAAAACTGATAGTCGAAGATGCTGCTTGGCTGCCGCTCTGGTGGGGCGTCGAAGGCAAGGTACTAGTCAAACAGCATGTCGAAGGATTGCAGTTCCCACCGTTGTCAGTCCCCCTGTATCAGTACGTCTGGATCGAGAATTGATGTAGCACTGCAGATGCCCCATCGATCGAAACAGGCAATCCACGTCATTTAGGCAACGCCCAAACACTAAACGAGAAGAAGAAAAGATGATCCGGAACTCACTTCTAGTAGCGATCCTCACGCTGGTCGCATTCGCTGTAGCCTGCTCAAGCTCGGAAGAACCGACCGCAACGCCCGTTCCCACCAATACCCCGATACCGCCGACAGCAACGGCAGTGCCCGAGCCGACGGCTACTCCGGAAGCGCCTTCGAGTGTCGCACCTACGGCCACTGCGATCGCCATGGCGACGGCTGAAGCAAGGTCAGATGCAACCGCCGCCGCCGAAGCGACGGCAACTGCGCCAACCCCGCAACCTCAGACCACTGAGCGAAGCACTCAACGAACCGACAGTCGGCAAGGCGGTATATTCCGATTGCTGGGCAGCGACCCCACGACGTTCGACCCGGCACTCACCACCGACAGCACTTCTTACGACATCGTATTGGAGCTGTTCAGCGGTTTGGTGCGTTTGACTGACGATCCGAATCAACCGATAGTAACGGATCTCGCCGAAAGCTTCACGGTCAGTTCGGACGGCACGGTATATCGATTTGTGCTGCGCGAAGGGGTGGTTTTTAGCGATGGCACGCCCCTGACAGCGTTCGACTTCAAATGGTCTTGGGAAAGAGCTGCATGGCCTGAAACCGGCTCGCCAATCGTAAAAGAGTTTCTGGGAGATATCGTCGGCATAAACGATATCGTCGATGGCGATGCGACTTCAACAGATGCCATCAAGGTGATCGATGACCATACTTTAGAGGTGACGATCGATGCACCGAAGCCGTACTTCATCGCGAAATTGACATACCCGGTGACGTTTGTAGTGAATCGCGAAAACGTCGAATCAGACAGCGAGAACTGGACCGATGCACCGGTAGGAACCGGTCCGTTCGTTTTGAAGTCATACGATATTGGCGTGAGTCTGGTCCTTGAACGCAACGAGCGGTTCTGGGGAGATCCGGCGTTTTTGGATGAGGTGCACTTCAACCTCGTTGGAGGTTCTGCAATGGCGATGTACGAGAATGATGAGATCGACATCACGGGAATACCGCAAGCTGCATTTGAACGGGTAACCGATCCTAACGAACCGATTTCGGCCGAAGTGGTTGATGTGCCACCGGAGTTTTTCACCCACTACATCGGTTTCAACGTTGAAAAGCCGCCGTTCGACGACGTTCACTTTAGGCGTGCTTTGAACTACGCCGTGGACAAAGAGTTGATTGCCGAAGCCGTTTTCGGCGGTCGACTGAGACCGGCAAACGGACCTCTACCACCCGGTTTCGTGGGTTTCAACGCCGACCTGGAACCATTGGGCTTTGACCCTGAGCGAGCCGTCGAAGAGATGAACATGTCCAAATACGCGGATCCGGAAACGCGCCCGCGCATCACGTTGACATCTGCTGGAACCGGCGGTTCACCTCCGACTTGGTTGCAAGCGGTTGCCGATATGTGGGCACGTACACTAGCCGTCGAGGTAGAGTTCCAAGAAGTCGAATGGGCAACGTTCTTGGAAGAAGTGGACAATTACCGGCTGCAAATGTTCTCTCTGGCTTGGAGTCCCGACTACCCGGACCCGCACACGTTTGTAGACGTGCTTTTCAGATCCGACAGCACAATCAACCAAACCGGCTACTCGAACGCCGAAGTTGACGCATTGCTGGATGAAGCGACGACTGAACCCGACCCGGCGCGACGCATCGACCTGTATCAGCAAGCAGAGCAGATAATCGTAGACGAGGCATCGTGGATACCGATGTGGTGGGGCAGCGAAGGAAAGATTCTGGTGAAGCCACACGTCAACGACTTCAGACTTCCCCCACTCGGCGGCTACTTCTTCCGAGATGTATGGCTCGACAAGGAAGTTGACTTTTAGGCTCATCGCCCCAATCCACTTCCACTCGTGGGAGAATCAAAGAGTGGGGCTTTTGAACTATCAAACCTCTGATCAAGTAGGGACGGTTCGCGAATCGTCCCTACGAATGCGTGATATATACGTGAAGTGTCTGCGAACTGAGAAGATGGGTATGATGTATTTTTCAAAAGTCTCTTCATTGGGATAATACTGAGGTGAGTGCGAGGTGACATTCACAATCAAAGTTGTGTGTCATCGGTTAAGAGTGCTAGCATTTGTAGCGGAATGTTGATCTATATCTCACGTCGTCTGCTGTGGACTCCCATCCTGCTGTTCTTCGCGGGTCTGTTTATCTTTTGGTTGGGTTCGGTAGCGCCCGGGGATCCGGCTGAATTGATGGCCGGACAACGCGCCGATCCGGAATCGGTGGAGCGAATCCGTGAGCGTCTGGGATTGAATGACCCGTTTGCAGTCCAGTACACGCGCTATGTCGCAAATGCGCTAAGGGGTGACTTCGGCGAAAGCTACCGCTATCGAGGACGCGATGTGTTTGAATTGCTGTTGCCCAAACTTCGCGTATCGATGGAGCTAAACATCGTTTCATACGTCGTGACGCTCGCCATCGGTTTGCCGTTGGGATTCTGGGCAGCGATGCGACAGGGCACTTGGAAAGACCCTACGATGACGACTTTCATGTTGCTCGTATACGCATTGCCAGTGTTCTTCACCGCACCATTTTTGATCCTCGTATTTGCCTTATGGCTCGATTGGATACCCGTCTCCGGGTGGTCAGGCATGTTCTCGACTCATGCAATATTGCCGGCATTCACCATCGGGGTACCGGGCGCGTTCGTGTTCATGCGTTATATGCGTGCATCTACTCTCGATGTTTTAGGTCAGGAATATGTGCGGACAGCTCATGGCAAGGGAATGGGACATATGACCGTGAACCGAAGGCACATCGCTCGGAACGCGCTCTTGCCGATAGTCACCATCTTGGGATTTTCATTGGCCGGACTTTTTGGCGGCTCATTGATCGTGGAACTGATCTACGGAATACCGGGAGTATCAAGGCTAGCACTCGAAGCCGTGTTCCAACGCGACTACCCGGTATTGACAGCCTTGACACTGCTAGGAGCCACGATGCTCGCAATCGCTAACCTAGTCGCCGACATCATGTATTCGGTCATCGATCCACGCATCAGGCTGAGGGCCTGACATGACAACCTCGGAATCCACCGCGTCTACTCGAGACGAATTATCGGAACTGCTTGACGAAGAGCCTTCTGACAACTTTTTTCGGCACGCTTGGACCGAGTTGCGGAAGCGCAAACTCGCCCTCTTCGCAGTCTGCATACTAGCCATTCTCTACACCATCGGTATCTTGGCGCCGATCGTCGCAACCCACGACTACAGCGAGACGAATCTGATCAAGACGCAAGCCGGTCCGGACACCGAAAATTGGCTGGGCACCGATCGCCTAGGACGCGACATCTTCTCAAGGGTAGTTTGGGGCATTCAGACGACCATCATTCTCACCGTCATCACGATCCTGACGGCCAGCGTTTTTTTCGGATTGGCTTTGGGAATGGCGGCTGGCTATCTGCGAGGCGTCACAGACATCCTCACCATGAGATTGGGAGAGATTGTAGCCGTAGTGCCAGACTTTCTGTTGGTTTTGATAATCGCAGCGACGGTCAGACCGAAAATCAAAGAGTTCGGATATTGGATCGAAGACAATACATTCATATCCGGCGTCAACTCGTCGGGCGCAGTAGATTACATAGTCCTCGGCTTGGCATTCCTGCCGCTGTCATGGTTCGGATCGATGCGATTGATTCGCGGACAGACACTATCGATACGAAACGCGCCTTACGTCGATGCTGCGCGGTCTATGGGAGTGGGAACGCCCACCATCCTCTTGCGTCATGTTCTTCCAAATGTGATTACGCCGTTGATAGTGAGCGTGAGCTTCGGCATGGGTGCAGTAGCCCTCGGAGAGGTCGTTGCCAGCTTCTTCGGCATCGGTGTGCAACCGCCGAGACCCAGCTTGGGAGTGATGATCGGCGATGTCACAGCACGAACCGGTAGCGCGGCGGTCGAAACTTTGCGTAATCATCCGGAGCAATTGTTATCGCCGATTGTTGTCGTGTGGCTGATGATATTCTGCTGGAACATACTTGGCGACGCGTTAAACGACATTCTGAACCCGCGCGCACGCTGATTTGGAGGTGATTCTCGATGGGTGAAAAGCTAAAAGTAGGACTAGCCTGCAATTCGCAGTACCGAGAACGGGGCATCAAAGACCACGAAGTCGCGACGTTGGAACAGTTCGCGACGTTCGAATGGCGAGAATTCAACGAGACAACCGATTGGTATTCGCCGCCAGTTTCGTCTGACGAAGTTATCGCCGATTTCGTCGAATTCGCATCCCGCCTTGATGCAGTGATCGTCTGTCACGGCTCGCCGCGCGTAACATCGCGAATCCTTGATGCTGTGCCGAATCTCCGGTTGGTAGGTGAACTTGAGGGCGATCGCTTCGCACAACGTATAGATGTCGCAGCGTGCATCGAAAGAGATGTCAAGGTCGTAGACACTACACACGCGTCGAGTCTGCCGGTTTCCGAATGGGCATTGGCGATGATGCTGATGGGCTTGAAGAAAGTGGGCGCCCACTACCGTCGTATGATCACAGATCAAGAGTGGGGAACCGGTTATCAACGCGCCACCGAGCCCGATTTTCAGATGATGGGCGATCTGACCGGCCGAACCGTGGGCCTCATAGGAGGCGGCAACATCGCACGCCGTCTTATCGAACTGTTGGCGCCCTTCCGCGTCGATATTCTGCTGCACGATCCTTACCTGCCGCGCGAGTTGGCGTCTGCGATGAACTTTACGATGACGTCGCTCAAGAACGTTATGAGCATGCCCGACGTCGTGGTTTGCTTGGTGCCGCACACCCCAGCAACGGAGGGAATGTTAGGCGCCGAGGAGTTGGCGTGGATCAGACCGGGAGCAGTCTTTGTAAATGTGTCGCGCGGTCAGGTAGTGCAATCAGACGCACTGATAGAGCGTTTACGCAAGAACGACATGTACGCTTGTCTGGATGTCTTCGATCCAGAGCCAGTTCCGACCGATTCGCCGATCCGCGACCTCTGGAATGTGTTCCTGACTCCACACATAGCCAGTACCACCGATGGTACCGGCATATCGTTCTTCAGCGAGATGATCGACGAACTCCGTCGTTTCCGCCTTGGACACGACACGAAACACGATTTGATGCCTCGCACCCTTGCAAACCGCCGCGGCGAAAACCCCGGCGATCTAGATGCCGTGAGGTAAAGACTCATACCCACCTGCGTCAGACCCTTGCAAAATGACCTCTTTGCCACCCAGCCACATCCCGATGCGAGCAGGGGCAATAGTACCCGTACCCCTCCCTCTGCTTGCAGGGGAGAATCAAAGAGGTGGCCCAAGCGGCGGCACCCCTGCGTACCGATTGCTTGCTAACATGTAACGCGTATCCCATCGGCAATTCAGGAGCAGGTGATGTCAGTGCCAACCATAGACCCGTATTCATCTACATACTTTCAATCCCGACGTTCGGCGGTAGTGGCGCGCAACGGTGCCGTAGCAACTAGTCAACCGCTAGCCGCCCAAGCGGGACTCAGGATCCTGCTCGATGGCGGTAATGCCGTCGACGCTGCAGTCGCCATGGCGGCGGCACTCAACGTCGTAGAGCCTGGCTCCACGGGCATCGGTGGCGATATGTTCGCACTTATCTGGAACAAAGATGAACGACGCGTAGTTGCCCTCAACGGCAGCGGCAGATCGGGTGCTGCTGCCAACCCTGATGATGTGCGAAAAGCCGGCTTCGACTCGATACCGAACGAATTGGATGGATGTGCATTTTCAGTGAGCGTTCCTGGCACAGTGCATGGTTGGGAGAAGGCGTTGGAGCATTACGGACGCATGACGTTGGCAGAGGTGCTAAATCCAGCTATCGATTACGCCACCAACGGCTATCCCGTTTCCGAAGTGATTGCGCGAGGTTGGCAGGGATGTGAAACCAAACTCCAACATAGACCATCGGGAGCAGAGATGTTGCCGGTGAATGGCCGTGCACCTAAATACGGCGAAGTCGTCTCACTGCCAGAACTCGGCGGTTCATTGAAGGTGATCGCAGAGGGCGGTAGCGAAGCATACTACAAAGGCGATATCGGCAAGAAGATCGCAGCATACGTCCAACAAGAGGGCGGATGGCTGACCGAAGATGATCTTGCCACTCATCACTCGGATTGGGACGAAGCCATCCATATCAACTACCGAGGCGTCGATGTTTGGGAGTGTCCGCCAAACGGACAGGGCATCGCAGCTCTGATGGCTCTCAACATCGCGGAAGGGTTCGACATCCAAGAAATGGGCAGCCAATCCCCAGACGCATATCACCATCTAATCGAATCGATGCGACTCGGGTATGCAGACGCGTTGCAATACGTCGCTGACCCGCGGGTAGCTGAAGTGCCGATAGGTCCGTTGTTGGCAAAAGAGTATGGGGAACGACGCCGAGAGAGCATCGATCCAATGATGGCGCATCCCAATGTGTCGTACGGTGACCCGATGGGTGGCGGCGACACGATCTACTGCACCGCGGTAGATGGCGATGGCAATGCCTGCTCGCTCATCAACAGCCTGTTCGCAGGCTTCGGATCGGGATTGGTAGTGCCTGGCACCGGTATAGCACTTCAGAACCGAGGTTCATTGTTCTCGTTCGATCCCGATCACCCCAACTATCTGGTAGGACGCAAGCGACCGTACCAGACGATCATTCCGGCGATGGCGACGCGCGATGATGAAATGTGGTTGTCTTTCGGCGTAATGGGCGGATTCCAGCAACCTCAAGGACATCTGCAGGTCATCTCCAACATGGTCGATTTTGGAATGGATTCCCAGAAGGCTTTAGACGCGTTGCGTTTCAGCATCGATGTGCTGGACGACAAGAGTGTAAGCGTAGAGGAAGACCTCGACAACTCGGTTGTATCCGATCTGCGAAGGCGTGGTCACAACGTCGTAGTGCAGCGCGGATACGAACGCACCGGCTTCGGCGGGGGCCAAGTTGTATCACGCAACGCAGAAACAGGCGTCCTATGCGCCGGTACCGAACCGCGCAAAGACGGCTCCGCGTTGGGTTGGTGAGAGCTCAGATAACCTTCCGACGCCGCGCCAAGAACACACCAACCAGCAGCACAGATATCAATAGCGTTGACGCTTCCAGCGGCCCATTGCCGTTGTTAGAACTGCAGAACCCGCCAGAACTAGTGGCTTCATCTTCGGTGGCATCTACATCTGGTTCAGGCGCAGCAGGTTCTTCTACAGGTGCTGAGGTGGGCGTGGATTGCACCATCACCTCCGGCTCTTCGGCGGGCGGCGATGGTGTCGAAGTTGCTGTTGGTGCTGGCGTGGGCTCTGGATCCTGCTGTCCAACCGTGATGCCACCGGCGACTGGAGTCAGAGTCAAGAGTTTGTACTCACTTGCAACGGTAGCGACAGCCTCTGGTGTCGGAGTTGGCGTTGCCGGTACGTACGGATCGGCGCCGATACTTTCGCGCCATTCGTTGTCGAGCTCCTGAACAGTCTTGCCGTAAACGTTGCGGATTGCGATGTCGCCGCTTCTACCTTCTGCAATCGAAGCAAATGTTTCGGCTATCTTCTCTTCGCCGTACGTCTCGATGAGATACTCGATAAAATCTCTACTCTGACCATACGAGACGATCACCATGTTGGGCTCGCCGGGGAATGCTTGCAACCGAGTGAATGGAATCAGTCGATTGGTGTCTACTGCCCAATCGAGGTAGTAGACATAAGAGAGCCCTTTGTCCAGGTTCCCATATTCGGCGAGGCCTTCGTTGAGCCAAAGCGGTACTAGCGCAGTGCTGCCACCGGCAGCTCGACCGACGATGATGTGGGTGAGTTCGTGAGTCAGGGTGCCGATATCACGGTTGCCGGAGAGCACCAGCACGACGCTGTGATCGAAGAAAGCCTGGCCTTCGGTTATCAGTTCGCGGCTGATGGTGGCGCTACGTGCGCTTACGGCTCCGATCATCTCGGCATTGTTGTTGTACAGGGTCACGACGATGGGCGTTTCGGTTTCGCCGCCAGTGATGTAGCCCATCAGGTCCATAGACTCTTTCCCTGCTTCAGCCAGACGCTCAGCTCGGACCTGAACTGGTCCGTGGTAATAGACATGGATAGGACCGCGAGATACGACATCCCACTCGTATCGCGCATCGAGAATGATTTGACTGTACTGTTCAGAGTGATATTCGTTGCCTTCTGCGTCGATGGCTTCGAATACGAAATCGACTGTGGTTCCAGGCGGCATGTAGCGCGCTGATGTGTTGACACGCCACACCAGTTCACCATCGATCAGCGATTCTGAACGTTCCGAAAGATCCAAGTAATCATACTGTCCGGTAGTGAGTGGGCCGGAGGTGAATCGCACTCTCACATCGGCGACCTCGATATCGCTCTCGAAGCTGGCGTAGAAGCGGATGCTTTCGGGGAAGCTGCTTTCCAATCCGCCATCAAGGAATCGGACGGGCTCAGGCGCGTTCTGTGCGCTGACAGAATCATTGGCGCCGAAAACCATCGTTCCAGCAAGTGTGATTAGAGCAAACAAAATTGCTGCCGATTTGATCTGCTTAGAGATGATGAAGGTCGTGAACATGGTCAGGCGCTCAGGCTCGGAGGCGAATTCGGATTGCTGGTTTCAATGCTAAATATCAGGTTCATCTATATGTGCTACGCAAACTGACGGCACGATGGACGTATATTTCTTGGAACGTCAATCAGCATTTCGCCATTCAGACCAGAATCTGTACGCCGCACTGAGCGGAGTTCCAACGGCCAAAATCCAAAGCCCCCAAACGGGTTGCCCGATGATAAGCGCCACAGTCATAATGACCACTCGCTCAGGACGCGTGAGGAAGCCAGAAGTACCTTGGTATCCGAGCCCTTCCGCACGTGCCCGGACATAGCTGACCATGATTGAGCCGACGAATGCAACGAATGCCAAGATAACCGCATCTTGTCGATAGGATTCGGACGCGGAGTAGTAGATCAGTAGTCCGAGTAGCAGCGCGGCTTCGGACAATCGATCAAAGGTGGAATCGAGCAACGCGCCTTTGTCCGAAACTTTTCCTGTACGCCGTGCGATTGCGCCGTCAATCATGTCGAACAATGCCGCGGGGATGCCGATGAGTCCAGCTATGAGGAACTGTCCATACGCGGCGAATCCAGCACCTGCACATGCTAGCAAGAAGCCGGCCATGGTGGCTGCATTTGCGCTGAAGCCGATTGCGACAAGGGCCGCAGAGATCGGCTCTTCAAACCAGCGCGCTACAGCAGCGCGAGCAGACTTGCGAAGCCTTTGCAGTCCAGTATCTTCAGCCACTGCTGGTTCGCCGTTGTTGATGTACTACCGGAAGCGCAGCTCGAGCCATGACTTCTTGGTAGTAGTTGAGAATGTCGTCTGCAACGCGTCGCCAGCCGAAGCGTTGAACCTTGGCGCGTCCGTTCATTACTAGTCGGTTTCGGAGGTTCGGATCTTCAATAAGACGCTGTATCGAGTCAGCCATGGCGTATTCGTCGCCTACGTTCACCAGTAATGCGTCTTGTTCGTGATCGGCGACGCCTTCAAATCCAATGATACGACTCGCAACGATAGGCGCGCCCGAGGCCATGGCTTCGACGAGCACGAGGCCGAAGCTTTCGTGTCCGGTGTTAGGGGCGCAGAAGATATCGGCGTGTTGGTAGTAAGCCGGCAGCTCTTCGTCGGTTACTGGTCCGGCAAAGATGACATCGTCAATGCCGCGCTCACCCATCATTCGCCAAGATTCACGGTCGGGGATGCCGGCGCCGACGACTATTAGACGAAGGTTGGGATATCGCCACCTCAGCGTGCTATATGCGCCGAGTAAGAAGCGTAGCCCTTTACGTTTCTCACCCACGCGTCCGACGAAGAGGATGTTGATGGCATCGGATCGGAATTCGCTGGGCTTGGCACGAGGTTTTTCGAAGCGCTGTACATCGATGCCGTTGGGAATTATTGTGTAGTCGCTTGGGAAGTATCGTTCGGCATAGGATTTCGCAGCGTTGGAGACGGCGATACGCCCGTCGAGTCTATCGGCGATTGCCTTAAAGACGGGCTTGAAGCTGAGATAACCGGGATGGATATGTTCGCTGTAGGCGTGAAAGGTGCCAACCGTGGGCCACGGCGAGTACCAACTCGCGGCGGCACCTAAGAATGGCATGAGCGGCTCATGCACATGCACAACGTCGAATTGTTCAGTTGTCAGTACGCGTCGCATCTGCCTTGCGGCATTGATGCTCATCGAGATGCGGGAGACTGATCCCCTGGCGTTGAACGGGATGCTGCTTCCCAAAGGAACGACTTCCAATCCTGCAACGTCTGGCGCAGTCTGCTGTCTCGAGCAGGGGGCGAATAAGACTGTTTCGTGCCCGCGCCGCGAAAGCTCTTGGCTGAGGCTGGCCATGTGAGCGACCACCCCGCCGTGGTAGGAAAGATCGTATGGTGATACCTGAGCGATGTGCATGAGCTGGATGCGATGCAACCTTACAGATGACATCACGCGCTGTTGTGCGCGTTCAAATACATCATATCAATCCTAAGGATTATACGCTGTACGAACTGTGGTGCAATACTCACACTCTCTCTGATCGCAGAAACATTTGGTCACCTGTTTGCAGAGACCTCTGAAAAAGTCACCTGGAATAGGGAGAGCAGGGGCGATTCGCGAACCGCCCCTTGCAGATTGTTTCGCAATGACACCTGTTCAAAGGGTGATCAGTTCTCGCAGTCGGGGTGACCGTCTTCCCAGCGGCCGAATGGGATGTCGTGTTGTCCCCCTTGATTGATCTTGGACATTTGCTTTCGACACTCCATCCACATCTCTTTCCATGCGATAGGGTCGCGCAGTTCGGAATCGGGGTTGGATCTGCTTCGTGCCACGAAATCAGGGAATGCAACTCGACCAGAATGCGCGCCAGTGTTGTGGTAGCGGAGATCGAATGACCAACGCATGTTGTCGCTCAGGTTCGCCAATGATCCATGCACGGTTCGCTTGTGCATAAAGATGACATCGCCTCGCTCGGTCGGCAATGGAACCGCTTGTTGATACGGGAACAGCTTCTCTGGAATTTGCCGCCCTTGAATCATGGACGTGTTCAAAGCGTAGTTGTCGCAGTGCGTCAACAGATCGTCTCTATGCGTCCTCGGCACTACATTCAACGGACCGGATTCGACAGGCGTGTCGGTCAGTGAAAACCACACGGTGATCATGTTGGTGTCATCAGCTTCCGGCACTACCACCCCGTGGTCTTGATGCCAGAGCGTTGCGCCGATGATGGGTTGACCTTTGGCATCTTTCGGCAGATGCTTTTCGGGTGGCTTGATCCGTACGTGTTGCACTGGGTTCGATGAAATCTCCGGCCCGATCAACTGTTCAAGCACATCGAGGATGTTGTCATCCACGAATGCGTTGAATACGGCGGGACCGAACCAGCAGGGCGTATCTTCCTTCACATCTTGAAACGGTAGGGAGAAATCGAAGTACTGCGCATGTTGACGCCCAGTTTCCTGATAGATCTTCAGGATTCGAGAATCGAAAGGTAATCCGCGATACTCCGATTCGATCTCGCCGTCTTCGTAAAGGTCGCGCGCCAGATTGTCTAACACGCCTTCGTACTCTTCAATGATCGGGTCAAGCACCTTCTCAGGATCAAGGACTCCCTTGACTTTTACGAAACCTTGCTCGTTGAAATCTTGTACGACGGATTTCGTCGCGATTGCCATTTCAATCCTCCGTTTACGGATTTAGATCGCTAGATGGCAAAAGATTTTACTCTAACCAAAGAGTGAGATGGGGGATTCCAAACACATTTCAGCTAATTCTCTACCCGAATACAAGCCACCTCATGCCGCTGTGTCAGAGAACCTGTGCTACGTAACGGTGGGACTATCTCAGCACAATCGGGAATGGCTATCGGGCACCTGGTGCGGAAGACACAGCCTGACGGTGGATTAGCAGGGCTCGGGATATCGCCGGTAAGAACGATGCGTTCCCGCTTCCGCTCCAACACCGGGTCCGGCATCGGCGCGGCAGACAGCAAAGCTTGGGTGTAAGGGTGCAACGGGTTGTCGTAAATCTCATCGCCATCGGCGATCTCGACGATCTTACCGAGATACATCACCGCGGTGCGATGTGCGGTATGCCGCACGACTGAGAGATCATGCGCGACGAAAATGTAGGCTAGGCCATGTTCGTCTTGGAGGTCCTCAAGCAAGTTGATGACTTGTGCTTGAATCGAAACATCCAAAGCCGATACAGGTTCATCGAGCAGCACCAGCCTTGGATTCGCTGCTAGCGCTCTTGCAATGGCGATACGCTGCCGTTGCCCGCCCGAGAACTGATGCGGATATCTGGTCGCAACGCCGGGATGCAGGCCCACCATCTGAAACATCTCGGCTACCCGTTCACGATATTCGTTTTTGGAATCGATCGCTCTGTGTGCCCGAAGCGGTTCTCCGACAATGTTTCCAACGCGCATCCGGGGATTGAGCGATCCGTAAGGGTCTTGAAAAACCATACTCATGTTGCGTCGGGCATCCCTTAAGACTTCGGATGGGGCGTCCACGAGTTGCTCGCCTTGGAAGAACACGCTGCCGGAAGTAGGGTGCTCAAGTTGAATCACGCCTCGCACTACAGTCGTTTTGCCAGATCCGCTTTCACCAACGATCCCGAGTGTTTCACCCGGGTTAACATCAAACGACACACCATTAACGGCGCGAATGTGACCGATGGTCTGTTGGATGATGAAGCCACGCGTAATCGGGAAGTGGACATTAAGATCGCGAACTGAGAGTAGCGGGATGGCTGCGAGGTTGGCTACGGCGAGTTCACCCACACGCGCCAAAGCGCCAACCGCATCAGGCGCAGTAGCGACGGCCGTGGCGAGGGATTCATTGGGGCTGATAGGTGGTGACATAGTGTGAGCGGATCGATTCAATCATCCTCAGTAAGGCTACATGTCAACGTATCCAACCGTCCGCGCCGCG
This sequence comes from Dehalococcoidia bacterium, assembly GCA_965242765.1. Taxonomy (GTDB): domain Bacteria; phylum Chloroflexota; class Dehalococcoidia; order Lucifugimonadales; family Lucifugimonadaceae; genus Bin127. The sequence continues at coordinate 1,872,002 of CBDESY010000004.1, forward strand.
TTGTTCGAGATAGATATCTATGGAAGATGGGTCTACCTCAAACATCTCCAACAGCATCACTGCTCTGTCCAACACAAGTTGAGAGTTTCCTGCCCCTTCAAGATACATTCCGTTGGGCAACTCGAACACTCGATCGAACCTCTCGTATTCATGTTGCGGTACAACGTTCACAAGATATCGGTGGCCGGCTGCTGGCATCGGTACTGGATTGTGAATTTTGCCTTGTAGAACGAGCCAGGAAGCGATCTGACAGTAAAGATCATGCCAAGTCCCGGCTTCACGTTTTTCTCCGTTAGGGAATCGCAGTACAGTTGGTTCAGGCCCCAGCAATTCAGCGAAGACCGACTGGAGAACAGCCCATCGATTTGCTTGTGCGCTGCTAGCACCGTCATAGGTTCGTCGCTGTTCGCTAGTCGTCATAGCTAGATCTCTTAGGTATCGGGAAGTTTCTGCTTTTCAGAGAATTCAGATCGTGGTATTTGGATGAACATTTCCGATTCTAGACTTGCGTACGATATTCGGTCTAGATTTTCTGCACACTCCTTCGGGTTGGCAGCACGGATTTCGGTTTCAGAAATCTGACATTCAAGTTGGCTCCAATGCCTAGAAGTGTCGAACAATTCCCATCGGTCACCGTTTGTGACTACAGAGTGTCGCGCTCCGCTTCTTATAGCGTAACCGTACGCTTGATCTTTCACAGCCTCGCTCAGGTCATCAGAAAATCTCTTGGCCTCTACAGCTACGCGGAAATGGCTTCTCAAAAAGAGAGCGTAATCCATGCGTTCCCGCCCAGCCGGGTGTTCCAGACTCACTCCTTCTTAATCTCTAAAATCCCAGCCGAGAGCCTCAAGCAACGGATCAACAAGAAGCTGCCGAGTTTGGCACTCGTTACGAGCCAGATACTCTCGGCGTATCGCAATGCGCTGCTGCAACATCGAAATGGTTTCGATCAAGAGTTCGGAGGGCATGAAAGCAATAAACAGGATGTCTCAAAAGACCATATCATCTGTGCTAATATTCAGTGCATAGTTGCTCTATGACTATTATATCATTTAGATTACTAAGATTATGTGAAACGAATCTTCACAGTATCTGGATCTAATCCTAATTTTTGGAGCAGTCTACATGACAAATCAAAGTGCTGTTTTGCGCTGCGATATGTTTCGATCCACATACCATTGGGAAGAGCCTTAGACGACCTGAAGGCTGTACCATCCGGATGTTCTGGAACAACATTAACCGAGCATTTTTTGGTAGATCTAGTAACTATCACTGGGCAGTCATGTGGGTGTAAATGCCCAGATTCAACTAGCCATTTGCCGATCAAATGAGTGAAATCAGTCCATTTCGACACTTCATACTCTTGATCAGCAATTTTAAGTTTGCTCAACTTGGTCGACTTAGAGAAGTTGATGGGTAGTGAATCGTTGGCTAGAGAGTACCAATCGTTGCCTACGGTTCGTCTGACCACAACATTAGATTCGGGTTTGACTGGTTGGCGTTGGGATTCTGTGCGATTATTTTTGCTGGCGTTAACCAGAACAGGTTCATGAGCGGAGGACGGAGGGGCACCGGTGCCGAGATTAGGCTTCCACATCGAAAGGGATTTCAAAGCGTTCGAGTGGGCAGACCATTCTTGAATCTTTAACTCCATGACTACACGGTCTTCGATTGCGCCTCGTTTGAAGACCGAATACATATTCCACTGATCTCCGTTGGTTACGACCATGTAATCGATACCGGCGGTATTTGCATAGTTCATGACCTGTAAGGTATTATCGTCAACAAGTACTACTCCTAGCCGTTTTGCCTCGATTACGGCAACTGGTGTTTGATCAACAATCAGCGCATAGTCAGCTCGCTTGCCACGCACGTCGTATTCCAACTGAACCTGACTGGGATCCGTAACATCCCAACCTAATGCTACCAATAGCGGGTCGATTAACACTTGACGTGTCCGAGTCTCATTGGCAGCCAACGCCTCACGATGTTCGGCGATGCGTGTCTTGATCGTCTCTATCGTCGCGACTAAATCGTCAAGTGCCATTGATCCATTTCCCGGTGAATTCGGTCCGTCATTTGCATCGTATTTTAGTCGCAAACTTGATTGCGAACAACTTTACCCCACCCTCTCCCACTCCCAGCAAGCGGCAATTCTCGCCCACCGCTTCCATAGCCGGATCGTCCAAGCCGCAACTGGTAACTGTGAAGTCGCATCTGGTTTGGAGGAGGCAGCCTGATGTCATTTGAGTTGGATGGTGAATCCTCGGGTGATCGGGAGGTGGACGTTGAGGTCGCGCACCGATAGTAGCGGGATTGCTGCGAGGTCGGCGATGGGGTTGGATGAAGGTGGCTGTGTTTGACTTTTGGTCGGCATAGATTGTGTGCCAGACTACTTGGGAAACCAGCCGTCGTCATCGCGTTGTTCAAGATAGACCTAGACGGTCTCTGGGTCTACACCGAACATTTTGAGTAGCAAGATGGTGCGATCGAGCAAAAGCTGAGGGCGTCCGTTTGCTTCGAGCCAAAGACCGTTCGGGAGTTCGTAAGGTCTGGAGAATCGCTCGATTCCATGGACCGGGGTGTGGTTGACAATGAATCTTCCCGATGCTGCGGGCAACGGTACTGGCTCTACGATTTTCCCTTGTACTGCTAACCATGATGCGACCTGGACATAGAAATCTGTCCATGTCCCAGCCTCCCGTTTTTCGCCTGCCGCGAATCTGATGACAGTTGGTTCGGGTCCGTCGAATCGGACAAAAACTTCGGGTAAGGTCACCCATAGAGCAGAATCGGCGACATCGGTTTCACTCACAGCACTAGTTGGTGCAGAAGTTGTCATCAATACCTCCTGTTGTCACGAACCGAAAATCGGTGTCACGTTGGTGCGACATCTTAGTATCATACGATGTCCGCTGTATTCGGCTTCGTTTGGGTTTGGCAAGGCGAATTCAAGCCGTAATTTAACCCTTCACCCATCGCTCTGATTCGATTGTCTGATATGAGAGTCGGTGCGCTTTCCGCGCGACTGTTGAAGCCTTCATGGACTCCAAATCTAATTCAACAATGGGATTCGATTCCGGTGTCGCTCGGAAAGCATCGAACATCAACCATCGGACACCGTCGGTTATCACAGCGTATCTGATGCTCGCTTTGCGCGCATATCCTAAGACCTGTTGAGTGGCTTTCCCGGTAAGTCTGCTTCCATACCTTTTCGCCTCTACGGCAACTTTTGCCATTCCGTCGATCTCTAGCACGTAATCGATTCGAAGTCGACCAACGGGGAACTCCAGTATGACCCTACGAGAGTCTTTGAAATCCCACCCGAGCTCCTCCAGCAACGGATCAACCAGAAGCTGCCGAGTTGGGTACTCGTTACGCGCCAGATACTCTCGGCGTATCGCAATGCGCTGCTGCAACATCGAAATGGTTTCGATCAGGAGTTCAGAAGGCACGGATACGAAAGATTCGGAGTTGTTAACTTTGAGCAACTAACGTTAAGTGTAACGATAGTGTGAGCCGGTGTGAAGAGCGCAGAACTTATCGAGTGCCTGTGAGAAAGAAACTAAACGAACGTTCCTAGTTGAGCGGAATTGTCTCTTGCTGTGAAGCCATTTCGGTGATTGGTCGATGAACTTCAGTCGAACCTAACGTAGACCGTACTCGCCGGAACATTACACCTCTCAAGTAATTCATAAGCGTATGTGAACGTAGATGGCCCGCTTACCTGGCTTTCAACGTAAATGTTTTCTCCAACAGGTATAGCAACATCCAACTTATCATACCTATTGTGAGCAACGTAACGCTTTATGGATGATAAATTATCGGCGTCCCAATCTTCCTCGGTCAATTCCTTAGATTTAAATGATGCAAGCCAAAAACCTACGCCTCGTATGAGATAATTCCATCGTACCACTCGCATTGTGAAACCATCGCTAAACCGCATCCATGTTGGACATTTAGTGACACTGGAACGACGAGCATGGTTTATGGATATCCATCCGTTATCGTCATCACTCTCTGAACGTGGTATTGGATCCTCGCCCTTCAATTTCGATAAACTATTTTGTATCTGATTCAAATCATCATTTGAGACATGTTGGTTTGCGGGATTTTGAAGCATCAGCGCAGCTAAGGCAGAAACAACGACATCGGATTTTGTCACCGAGAATTGAAAAATATCTAGATCTTCGTCAGTTTCATCTACAGGGTATTTGAACATCATCCAATCATCACCATTCGTGATGATTGCATTTCGTACATTTAGTTCTCGACAGTAACGTATCTCTTGTTCCAATGCATGTGATAAACGAGTTTCTAGAGATTTGACTTCCATTATATAGTAAGGTATTTCGGTGTTATCGATTATCAACGCGTAGTCGGCAACACCGGTAGTAGTTGAGAATTCGCGGTACACCTCATTTGCCTCTAGTATTCTCCATCCCACCGCTTCAAGTAATGGTTCTACCAGCGTAGATTTTGTGTTCGGCTCTGATTTCTCAAGTACAGCGCGATTACGCTTAATCCGATGCCTTAATTGCAGGATGGTGTTTACGGTTTTTTCGATTTGCCGCATCTGGATTTTCCTTTGGAATTGGGGGCGGTTCACGCCCCTAAGGAATTCGTCGCACGATTAACGTTCCGAGTTTCATAGCTTCGTCAATTATAGCCCGACCCTCTCCCACTCCCAGCAGGCGGCTACATGCCCGTCGCCCACCTCTTCCATTGCCGGATCGTCCAAGCTGCAACGGGCTACGGCGAAGTCGCATCTCGGGTGGAAGGCGCAGCCAGATGGCATTTGAGTCGGATCTGGCACGTCGCCGGGAATCTGGGTCAGCTTCCCCGATTCGCGTGCGGCATCTAAGCGAGGCACCGATCCTAGAAGTCCCAATGTGTACGGATGTTTCGGATCGCCATACAGCTGTTCTGAAGGCGCCATCTCGCGTATCTTACCGGCATACATCACGCAGACGCGATCGGCATATCGTGCGACTACGCCGAGGTTGTGCGTGATCATGAGCAACGCAGTTCCGAACTGTTCTGTAAGATCCTTCATCAACTCGAGGATCTGAGCTTGGATCGTCACATCCAGTGCGGTAGTGGCTTCGTCGGCGATGAGCAGCCTTGGGTTGCAGCTGAGGGCGATGGCGATCATGATGCGCTGACGTTGTCCTCCGCTCAGCATGTGTGGATAGTCGCGCAGTCGCGCCGATGCGTCGGGGATGCCAACCATGTCGAGAAGTTCAGCGGCGCGCGTCGATGCGTTACGGCGCGTCATGCCTAGATGCTCCTGCAACGGCTCGACGATCTGACGTTCGATCGAGAGCACGGGATTCAAAGATGTCAGTGGCTCTTGGAAGATGATCCCGATCTTTGCACCGCGCACGTGACGCATATCGCGGGAGCGAAGTTTCAGAAGGTCTTCGCCTTCAAACAGCACTTCACCACCGACGATGCGTCCGGGAGGGTCGGGAACTAGCTGCACTATAGACAATGCCGCAACGCTCTTGCCGCATCCCGATTCGCCTACCAGCCCGATAGTCTCGCCAGCATCGATGTGCAGGTTCACGCCGTCGACGGCCCTGACAACGCCGTAATTGGTATGGAACTCGGTTTGTAGATTTTTAATCTCGAGCAGGTGACGATATGAAGCGTTTGTGGACATCTTGACCTTTCTTCGAGTTCTTCGCACCAAGTTCGATGGCTGGCAATAGTCAAATCTTATCTGTCAATCAGGAATGTTCAGTGATATGATTTGTCTCTTCATGAGTTCCAATGATGCAACCTTCGATTCTCTCAGCTTCTGACGATCTGCTCCACGTCGGTGTGGCATTCTCGGCGATTACACCGCCTGTCGGCTTCACCATCTCCGGTCCTGAATTTGCGGATCGTCCTGCGCGCGGAGTGAATGATGACATATACGTGAGATGTGTTGCGTTGAGTTCGTACGGCGAGATTGCTCTGATTGCGTCCCTCGAAATTTGGGGCATCTCTGCAAGCCTGCGAGATCGGTTGGTGGGCGCGGTCTCGGACGTGACTGGCATTCCTGTCGACCACGTCTTGATCACATGCACGAATAACGGGACCTCGCCACCGCTATGGCGGGATGCTGACGATCTGCCCGAAGAGTATGCGAACTACCTGAGATATATCCCCGATGTTGTTGCCGGTGCCGCGTTAGATGCCACGTTGGCCCTTGAACCGACCGCGGTGGGCGTTTCGTCAACTTCGGTACCAGGATTGAACTGCTTTGCAGAATCATCGCCACTAGACGACAACCTTGAAGATGAACGCGAAAAGCTGCGGATCGTTACGTTTTACAACGCCGACCAGGAGGTGCGCTGTGTTCTCTACACCTTCGCGTGTCCTGCCACGATCGTAGGCGAGACACACATATGGACGGCCGATTACCCGGGCGTCGCGTCTGCGATGCTCGAGGGTACCGCTATCAAAGTTGCTATATTCATGCAAGGAGCATCGTCTGATGTGCGTCCCTTCGATTGGTGGGATGGTAATCCTCGCAAGTCTCATTCGGCAAGGCAGCCAAAAGATGCGCAGGCGTTCGGCATCCTGATCGCGACGCAGGTAGCCAACGCATTGCTGAACAACACACCTCGACGCAATGCTCAGATAAAGGCGATTCGTGATGACGATGCGGGTATCTCCGTTCTGAGAATAGGCGATTTAACATTGGTGTCGCACGATACGCTACAGCCAGTCGAGTTCAGCACCAATCTGCAGGCATGTTTGCCTGACCGAGAGTTGGTTGTGAATACGAACCGAGTCACGAAACCAGCTAATCGATCAGACGCAGATAGTGCGAACAGGATCGCCAAATGCATCGAAATGGCACAGCAGATATCATGAATACCCCGCCACATCCATCATCAATCGCAAAAATCAAAACCAATCGTACGAAAATCACAGTTCAGACAAGCACACCAAACCCAGCATCGAAGAAGTCAAACCAAACAACCACGATCCATCATTCCAATCATTAAGCTCACTCGCATCACAGTTCAGACAACGCGATCAGCGTCGGTTCGCCTAAACGCAATATATCCTTGAATCTTGTACCCTTCCCAGGTCGTCTAATGGTAGGACAGAGGACTTTGAATCCTCTAATCCAGGTTCGAATCCTGGCCTGGGAGCCAACACCTCGTGTTCAGTTTTCTAGACAGCAAAACGGGGCATGTGCTCACTAGACACACGCCCCGTTGCTGGTTTTGCTGTGCTTGCTGACTAAGTTCAGTTCATAGCCGCGAGGCGCCGCCGTTCCTCTTCGCTACGGCGAATTTCCGCTTCTTCGTCGTAGATCGAAGCGCGTAGTGCTTCATCGGTCGCCAAACTCCACGGCGTCGCGACAACCCAATGATTCGGCTCTCGCTCGATCAATGGCGGCCGCTCGTTCGCATATTGGTGCGATTGATCGACTTCGATCGGTGTTCGCGTCATGAATACGTCGCCGGGTGGTGGATCGATCGGTGAAACGACCTCTCCGGGCAAGATGATTTCGTCGCGCGTGATGTCGGGATGGGATGGCAGCGCGGCTGAAATCAGCGCGTTCGTGTAGAGGTGCATAGGCGTGTTGAAGATGGCCTCAGTGTCGCCCATCTCTTGGACTACGCCGAGATACATGACTGCCATCTCGTGACACATGTAGCGCACAGTAGCCAAGTTGTGCGCCACCAGCAGATAAGCAAGTCCGTGCTCGTTTTGAAGATCGACCAGCAGATTCATGATCTGTGCACGAATCGATACGTCAAGCGCTGATACTGGCTCGTCAAGACAGATGAGCTTAGGGTTAAGGGCCAAAGCGCGTGCGATACCGATGCGTTGGCGTTGCCCTCCAGAGAACTCGTGTGGGTAGAGGTTCATCTGGTACGGGTTAAGCCCGACTTCCACGAGCAGATCAGAAACTCGTTCGCGTATCTGCTGACGAGTCATGGTTGTTGCGATTTCGAGTGGTTCTCCGACGATGGCCTGGACTCTCATGCGAGGGTTGAGCGATGACCAGGGGTCTTGGAACACGGCCTGGACGGAACGTCGGAACTCGCGTTTGCCGGCGCGGGTCATCTCTGCCACATCTTCTCCCTGCCAATATATCGTGCCCTCGGTGGGTTCCTCCAATCCTAGGATCACTTTGAGAGTGGTGGTCTTGCCGCAACCAGACTCTCCAACTAAGCCGAAGGTTTTACCTTCACGGACATCGAAACTTACGTCATCAATCGCCTTCAACCAGCTGCGTTGACCGATGCCTAGGAATCGACCACCAACATCGAACCACTTTCTCAAGTTTCTTACCTGCAGTATCGAGTCGGACGGATTAGAGGCTCCGGGAGCGTTCGGTATCTCGGCTGGAGTCATAGTTTCGGTTGCCATAGATCAGTTTCCTCGTGATATCGATTGGTGAGAATTATCGGTCAGATGGGATCATCCGTAAGAGACTAAGTGCTTGTACTTGTCGAAGTCTGCTACCGATGAGCGTGAGAGTTGCACCATGTGTCCGGGGGCTACTTCCACCAATTCGGGGCGGACCATGGCATCTTCTTCTTCGAACTCGAGCGGCGAACGAGGCGCGAAGGCATCGCCATCCGGGAGGTTGTAGAGCAGTGGCGGTTGTCCCTCGATCTGCGGTAGCCGACCTGTCTTCTCTTCAAGTTTGGGCACAGAGTTGATGAGTGCTTTGGTGTACTCGTGCAACGGAGAGTTGAAGATCGTACGCACATCTGCCGATTCGACGATTCTACCGGCGTACATGACGGCTACTCGGTCGCACATCTTGGCTACGATCCCGAAGTCGTGTGTGATGAATATGATTCCCACGCCGGCTTCACGCTGGATCTGGCGTAGCAGTCTTAGATATGCGGCCTGAATCGTCACGTCAAGAGATGTCGTAGGCTCGTCGGCGATGATGACATCAGGGCTCGTGGAGATCCCGATGGCGCCGACCACACGTTGCCGCATACCGCCGGAGAGTTGGTGCGGATAGTCCTTCGCGCGCGATTCGGGGGCTGGGATACGCACTTTGCGAAGCGCGTCGACAATCGTGTCCCACAGTTCTTTGCCGCGCAATTTCTGGTGGATGCGAATCGCCTCGCCGACCTGGTTTTCAACGGTGAAGACGGGGTTCAGGGCCGTCATCGGGTCTTGCAGAATCATCGACACTTCACCGCCACGAACCTGAGTCATCTCGCGCTCGGAGAGATCGAGCAGGTTTCGACCGTTAAGGATGACTTCGCCGCCGACGATGTGCCCGGGTGGAGATGGAACTAGCCGCATGATCGAGAGCGCGGTAACTGACTTGCCGGAACCAGATTCGCCGACTACACCGAGCGTCTCGCCACGCCGAACGCTGTAGTTGACGCCGTCAACGGCTTTTACGGTGCCCCAACGCGTTGCGAAGTGCGTTTGCAGGTCTTTGACGTCCAGCACTATTTCTGAAGTAGCAGCTGACGGTCCAAAACCGTCGCTGTCAACTTCCAGTGCATCTTCCAAGATATGCTCGCGCTCTTGTGTTGCAGCAGTTGTCATGTTGATATTTCTCCCTAGCTACCTTTTGCCGCTGTCGGCTATCGGACGCCTCTCAGGGTTGCCGGACCTGCGTACCTATCGAAATGCCGAATCGGGTGCAAGTCGCTATGTTTGCATGGGTGCGCGTAAGGTGTGACGCGCCGATGCCGAATCGGAGTCGCGCCGCACTTGTGCATGAACAATACCAGATATCGCTTGATGTTGCAAAACTATATCGCTAGTTTCGTGATTTTCTGCTTCAGTTCAGCCCCAACTCTGCGCTCAAAGTTGTCAACGCATGATCGACAGCGTCGACGATGTAGTCGACTTCGTCTTTATCCACGACCAGTGGTGGGCAAAGTGCGATCACATCGCCGGCGCGGAAAGATACGACGCCGTTGTCGAAGAGGAGCTTGGGCAATCTCGTTGCCAAGCCAGCACTGGCGGGGAATGAGGTTTTAGATTCGCGGTCTTGCACCAGCTCTACGGCGGCGAGTAGTCCGAGCCCGCCGCGGACATCGCCTACGATTTCGTGGTCTCGTAGTCTTTGAAGTTCATCGTAAAGATAATCGCCCATCCGTTTGCTGTTGGCGGGCAGGTCTTCACGCTCGAAGATGTCGAGGTTTGCCAAAGCGGCGGCGGCGCTGACGGGATGTCCGCCAAACGTTACGAGATGTCGGAAGGTTTCTCCGCTGCCGCCTAGGAACGCATCGGCGATCTTTTTAGTTGCAATCGCGGCGCCCAGAGGTGAATAGCCGCTAGTGAGTGATTTTGCGACGGTGGTGATATCTGGTGTTACGTCCCAATTCGTGGGAGCGAAGTACTCGCCAGTACGTCCGAATCCGGTTATCACTTCGTCAGCGATGAGCACTATGTGATATTGGTCGGCGATTTCTCGCAGTCGTTGCCAGTATTCGGCGGGTGGCACGTGTATGCCGGCGGCGGCTGAGATCGGTTCGGCGATGATTGCAGCTACCGATTCGGGTCCGTTATGTTTGATCGCCACCTCGAATTCGTTTGCACATCGGATTGCGACATCTACGGGATGGCCCTCGTACGGCAGACGATATGAGTCCCAGTTCGTCACATGGATTGCTCCGGGCATTTCGGGTCCGCAGGGGTCGGCTGCTGGGCTGCGACCCAGGCTGACAGCCATTGCGGTTGCGCCGTGGTAAGAGTATCGGCGAGAGATGACCTTGAACGCGCCGGCTTTGCCAGTAAGCGACTGGTATTTCTTCGCCATCTTGACCGCGGTCTCGACGGCTTCGGAGCCGCCGGAGAGGAAGAAAGTGCGTGCATCTTTGTCGTGGTAGAGCGATGCGATGCGGCCTGCCAGTTCGATCTGTGACGGCGTCGCGGAGTTTGCCGGGGGTGTTTCGATGCCGGTCAGTTGTTCGTACATTGCATCGGCGATCTCGGTTCTACCGTATCCCGCTGCTTTGTACCATAGCCCGCCCATGGCATCGATGAGTCGGTTGCCATGGATGTCTTGCACCCATGCTCCATCGCCTTTGACGAAGATTTGCAGGTTGCCGCGCCAGTCTTGAACTTGCTGCGCGTGCATGAAGAGATGGTCGCCGGCGATGCTTTGCAGCTCTTCAATTCGCTCGCCAACGGTGGGTGCTTCGATCATCGTCGTCATCTATAGGGCTCCTCTGAATTGGCTTAATCCATGAAGTCAATCTCAAGATGAATCCATTCTAAACCGTATCGAGTTGACTTAACTGTGATAAGCACGATTGAAATGATCGCTGCGATGCCTTTCTGAGCCATTCCGTGAATCACTCGGCATGTATAATGGGCATTGAAATGTCTTACGCGTGTGAGCGGCTATCGACCGCCGACTGTCCTTGTATCAGCCCCTAGCAGGGGTAGGTACTAAGCTTTGACGCGCGGTCAGATGGCGACATCGTCCTAACTGCCCGCCTTGAGAAACCCCTGCGAGAAAACGACAGGGGTCTTTTTTTGCCAAAACTCAACGTTCGAGACGAGTTCCAACCAACGGAGTAAAAGCAGTTGACTATCCTCAAAGAAGAGATCGAGGCGTCGGGCATCGAGCGCGTTGAACCTGAGCCTGAGAATGAACGGGTGCTTGAACGCTTCTCGGATGCAGAGCTATATGCAATCAACCAGCATCTCGAGAACGCTCATCCGTCAGAGATACTCCGTTGGGCTGACGAGACGTTCGGCGACCGCTTGATCCAGATGTCGTCTTTTGCCATCGATGGAATGGCGATATTCGACATGTTCTGGAACGTCAATCCAAAGGCACGCCTCGCCACTTTGGACACGATGCGCCTGTTCGAAGAGACGTACGACTTGATGGACCGAATCGCCCGACGGTACAACACCGAGGTCGAGGTTCACTATCCGGATGTGCGTGAGGTTGGACGCATGATCCGTCAACACGGCATGAACCTCTTCTACAAGGGGGTGCAGAACCGGAAGCTCTGCTGCGAGGTCCGGAAAGTCAATCCCTTGAACAAAGCCCTGAACGAGGCTGATGCGTGGATAACTGGGCTTCGGCGCGATCAAGGCATGAAGCGCGGTGAGATTGAAATCGTCCAGAAAGACATCGCCCACGATGCTTACAAGATAAATCCGATGGCGAACTGGACTGCCGAACAGATCCGCGAGTATGTCGTCGAGAACAAGGTGCCGTACAACATCCTGCACGATAAAGGTTTTCCCTCTATCGGTTGTGCGCCTTGCACACGTGCGGTGCAGCCTGGCGATGATGAGCGTTCTGGACGCTGGTGGTGGGAATCGGATCCGGATGCTAAAGAGTGCGGCATCCATGTGATCGATTCAGCCGATTGATGCGATGTATTGAAACCGACGCATTTGCCAATCAATCGGTGATGGTTCCTATGCCTTCGTCGTCTTGGATGGTTGCGCCGAAGGGCTGGGACAAGACCATGCGCATCGTCTCGGTTCCTTCGGGAGATTGGTTGACGATCGTGCCGACTTTGATCGTCTTCTCAGTTTCGAATGGATCGAATATTAGGGTGCCGCTCGGTGCGCGGTAGTCGGTTCCCGATTTTGCGGTTCCTTCGTGCGCGTCGAAATTTACGAATACGCCGCTGTGCGCGTCATCGTCGAGAGTGACGATGAAGACCAGATCGTTCCCGGCCTTTGCGGTGGCGTCTGATATGGACAGCTTTGGCCCGTCGACCGGCACTGGTGTTGGCGTAGGTGTAGATGTCGGAGGCGGCATAGGAACCGGCGTTGGTGTATGCGTTGGCGTGGCGGTCGGCGGGACGACTGGAATAGGTGTGGGAGTGGCGGTGGCAACGACCGGTGTCGGTGTTGGAGTATCAGTTGGCAACGGTGGTATTGGAGTGGGTGTAGGCTGCCTGCCGCCGCTGGACACGATTTTCACTTCTATGCGGGTGATGACCCGACCGTCTGATTCACGGATCAGTTTTACCACTCCGGTTCCTTCGGTGCAACCGTACAACGGATATGTGACCGGCGCGAACGTCGACGATGCATCCGCGTTTTGGTTTGAAGTTTGAAGCGCCGCTGCATTACACGTTGAAGCGCTGAGTTCCGGACTGATGCGCGGCACGACTTTGGTGTCGGACGGAACGACGTTCTTTGCCGTGACGGTGAACATTTCGCCTACCTTGACGACGGCGGTCGACGCCGTCAACGTCCCGGTCGGTGTAAGGTCTGGCAGTTGTGCGAAGCCATATCCCCAGCTGCTGTTGGGCGGGTCCGGCGACACGATGCCAGAATCTGTATCGAAGCGAGGGTCTTTAGAATCTCTTGGTTGCGCTTCAGCCTTGTCGGTAAGGTATTCGACTACCTCAGATGGCGTCTTGTCCGGGAAGCGTTGCAGCACCAGGGCTGCCAGTCCCGCGACATGGGCCGTGGCTTGGCTGGTGCCCTCGAAAGGCCTTTGCCGGATCGCCTGGTAGATTATCGATGGTTCTTGATCGGCGGCGACGATTTCGGGTTTGTTGACTGAACTCGCCGGCAAAGGTCCGCGGCTGCTAAAATCTTCCAGATCGTAGGTGTAGCTGCCTTGCGTTCCTTTAGCATCCGCGGCGCCGACGGCCATCATTCCGGGAATTACGAGTTCGCCTGGGTTAGACATGCTATAAAAATCCGACGGATCATCTAACTCGCCGGTTCCGGTGAACATCATCAATTGCATCCAGTCCGGCTTCTTGCCGGTTGGAGAACAGACTCGCAGATACATCGTCTCTTTGTCGCTCGCACTCCATGAAGGTTTGAAAGTCAGGTATCTTGCCGAAGCGCCTGAGGGCAAGTTGCGATTCGGTCGATCCTCCTGCACGGTGTACAAGGGAGATCCAGATTTTGATCGTTTGCATTCCTGGTCGCGGCAGAGATAGAACCTGAGATTCAAATCCGGATCGTTGCTCTGCCAACGCAGCTGAAAAGTATGTGTGGTATTGCCGGGTATTTTCTCGACCTTTTTGACGTTCCGCGAATTGGAGGATGTCGACAGGTCTAGCCAGTTGTCCTTGTCTTTGTCATTGACATTGTCGTAGTAAAGCGTCTTGTCTCCCGCATTGCCGGCTGCATTGATCCATACTATGCCTTTTTGGTCAGTGTCATCGACCGCCTTACGAATAATTGATGACAATCCATTGGTTCTCCAAGAAGTGCCGTCGCCAGGTCCTTCCCATGGTCTGGTGAGAGAATGAACAATTACATCCACACCCTCATCTTGCATCCAATTCAGCGCGTTTATGAATTCGTCGTGAGAAATGGCGTTGGAGATGTAGACGTCGGCTTCCGGCGCAACGCTCAGCACCGCCTCCGTCACCGCAGATCCATGTGGGCTGGTGCTTTTGGCACAGTTCGAGATTCTGGTCGAATAAGCGACATTCACTAATGGATCTGAAGATTCAACATAGCATCTTGCAGTCACATTCTTGGGAAGCAGATTGTTGGGGTTTCGGCTGGATTTTTGGTACTTGGTGAATTCGTAGAAGCCCGTGTCGAATATTCCGATTTTCACTCCTTTTCCGGTGTATCCGGCATCATGCCAAGAATCCGCTCCGTGCAGGATGGCGGTGCTTGAACTGGTCACGCTACTGTCTTGGAACATCTCTTCATTAAAGGTGAAGTCATCAGTGTAAGCGGCAGGAATGATGATTTCCACAATAAACGGCCGAAGTTCCTTGACTTCCTTAAGCTTGGAAAGCGGGCCCAATAGCCTTAAAGGAATATAGCCGCGGAATACCAACGGACCACTTAATTTGAACCAACCTGGTCTGTACCTACCCCATTTGATGAAATCCTCTGATGCGTGACTAGGCCACATGACATTGGCAGGTACGGAGCCGACTGCTCCGAAAACTTCTTCAAGCGATTTTGATATACCTTGATCGACGAGGAATTCTCGGAGCAATTTATCGCCGCTGGTTACATCGAGATTCGATGCGTCGGTGAACACGATTTCGGCCAGGACTCGATTGTATGGGTTCGTGGAGTCAGCCTTCGCCCAGATTTGCCACGATAGTATTTCGCGCCCCGATTCCAATACCCGCGCATATGCCTGTTCGGAGGTGAGTCCTTGTGCCAGAGCCGTCTCATATATCGGAAGAAATTCGTTCCAATCGGCGTTGTAAGCAAATTTCGAGTACTGTTTGTCGGTGGTCTTCAATTCCTCGGCACCCCTTTGCACACTGTCTGAAGCGCCGATCGCGATTGCGGGACCGCATTCGGTATCGATGATATCCGTCGGCGTCGGCGTTGCGGTTGCAGGAACTGGCGTTGCGGTTGCAGGGACTGGCGTTGCGGTTGGCGGTACCGGCGTCGGCGTTGCAGTCGGAGTGGGGTGCTCCACGAAGTTGGAGAACTCCGACCATTCGGTGCTGCAGTCGTCTCGACGGGAGTTTCTGCAACGTACGCCTCGAGCTACGTACGATCCGTATGGGACGTTCCTGAAATAGGCCGGCGGAACACCGTCTCTTACCGGAATGCCGTAGAGCTCGTGCCGTTGATTGCCGGCGTCGGCGCGGTAGAGCTGGAACAGGTAGTCGTGGAAAATCGAGACTGGCCAGTAGCTTCGCACATACTCCAACTTGAGATCGTCTCCATGCAGGGTCATAACCAGATCCGTCGGCGGTGGAGGGGTTGGTGTAGGAGTTGGCGTATCGGCAGCCTGCGGCGCGTTGCCATCAGGATCCTGAGCGTATACGCCCTCTTTCGCATCGTCGGCAGCGCTGAAGACTATCAGTGTCGCGAGCATGAACGCTGCGACGATGGGCAGCACAACAACGGCCGGGGACCAGCCGTCCCCGTCCGATCGATGATTGGGTTCTTCCATGTATGCAGTCTTCCTCTGCGCGTGTCGGAGATCAAATTATCCGAAAGCGTAATTCTATATTTCGGGGTGTGATTCCGGGTTGACGATGGCGCTTTTGTCTGAACTGTGATTTGAATGATTGAAATGATGGGAATGATTCACCTCCGCCCCTTGGCCCCGTTGTCTGAACTGTGATTTTCGCTTGATTGGGTGTGATTAGTGTGATTCCGGGTTGACGATGGCGCGGTTGTCTGAACTGTGATTTGAATGATTGAAATGATGGGAATGATGCACCTCCGCACCTTGACCCCGTTGTCTGAACTGTGATTTTCGCTTGATTGGGTGTGATTATTGTGATTCCGGGTTGACGATGGCGCGGTTGTCTGAACTGTGATTTGAATGATTGAAATGATGGGAATGATGCACCTCCGCACCTTGACCCCGTTGTCTGAACTGTGATTTTCGTTTGATTGGGTGTGATTAGTGTGATTCCGGGTTGACGATGGCGCGGTTGTCTGAACTGTGATTTGAATGATTGAAATGATGGGAATGATTCACCTCCGCCCCTTGGCCCCGTTGTCTGAACTGTGATTTTCGCTTGATTGGGTGTGATTATTGTGATTCCGGGTTGAAGATGGCGCGGTTGTCTGAACTGTGATTTTCGCTTGATTGGGTGTGATTATTGTGATTCTTTGGGTGTCGGGGCGGGTGTCAGAAGCGGAGGATAGGATCATTTCAATCACAGTTCAGACAATTGATCAGAGGTTTTTCACGCAACGTCGTTGCCGTTCGCAAACTCTGCTACGAGCCGTCGTGCGTCATCGTCGCGCATCTGGACTGGTGGCGATTTCATGAAGTATGCCGATGCCGGCTCTACGGCGCCGGATATGCCTCGGTCCATCGCTATCTTGGCGGAACGAATGGCATCGATGGCTACTCCTGCCGAGTTCGGACTGTCTTCCACCTCTAGTTTCAGTTCAACGTTCAGCGGCACATCGCCCCACGAAGTGCCTTCGAGTCGGATGTATGCCCACTTTCGGTCTTCGAGCCATGCGACATGATCGCTGGGGCTGATGTGAACATCGTTGGTAGGCAGTTCTTTTTCGAGCTGTGACTGCACGGATTGGGTCTTGGATATCTTCTTCGAGACAAGGCGTGAACGTTCGAGCATGTTGTAGAAGTCAGTGTTGCCACCGAAGTTGAGCTGATATGTGCGGTCCAATCGAACGCCGCGGTCTTCGAAGAGCCTTGCCAAAGCACGGTGGACGATGGTTGCGCCTACCTGTGATTTGATGTCATCGCCTACTACCGGCACGCCTTTGTCTTCGAATCGTTTCTGCCAGTAGTTCTCTTTGGCGATGAATACTGGGATGCAGTTGACAAAAGCGCATCCGGCTGCCAACACTTGCTCCACGTACCACTTCGTTGCCTGCTCGGAGCCGACAGGCAGGTAATTGATGACTACATCTACTTCGCGTTCACGGAGGATACCCACGATATCGGCAGTTGCGCCCGGGGCCTTTTCGACGATGTCTTCGAGGTATTGCCCGATGCCATCGTGTGTCATCCCGCGATCAACAGGAACGCCGGCGGCTGGGACATCGTGGAACTTCAGCGCGTTGTTGGTTTTGGCGAAGATGGCTTCGTTGATGTCGATGCCGACCTTTTCCTTATCGACGTCAAAGGCGGCGACGACGTTTACGTCGCCAATCGTGTATCCGCCGAGGACGTTGTGCATGACGCCGGGTACGGGTGCGGAGTTTTCATCGACTTCGCTGTATTTGTGGATGCCTTGGATGAGCGAAGAGGCACAGTTGCCCAATCCGATAACTGCAACATTGATACGACCCACAGGTGTTCTCCTTTCAAGAGGTGTTTCCGAGATAGTCGGAATTGATTCGCCACGGGACGGCGGCGTTTGGGTTGAACTGGAAGTGGCACTTGTAGATGGCGTATCTGGTGCTTGGACCGTTGATCGTGCCAGCGGTCGGTTCGTATCTGGTGCGAGTGCGGCTTGCAACGCGTCTTCGGAGATGATCCAGCTTTTCCCCAATCGGCTGGCCGGTATAAGTCCTTCATGCAGCCACTTGTAGACGGTTTTGCTGCTGACGTCGAGGCGTTCAGCGACATCGCGCACTTTCAAATTGGCCATGTTGGCAACTCCTGGTTCCAGTTTCGACTTCTCCAAGTTCCACTTGTTTCCAATATATTCTACTATGTTCTTTCAAACAACCCGAAAGTGCAAATGATTTGCATGATGTCCGTCCTCGTTGTCTGAACTGTGATTTTCGGGTGATTGGGTTTGATTTCTTTGATTGATGGCTTCTTGTCTGAACTGTGATTTGAATGATTTTAATGATTGGAATGATCCCCTCCCACGACGTAGGAGAGGGAGAAGGTAAGGGGGGCGATTCTCCTGCTGTGTGCAGGGTGCGATTTGTTGCGCGTTGAAATGCCTGTCTTTACTTGCGTGGATAGACAGGTTCTGTGCTGTTATGGTTGTGTTTTGAACATCGCCGCTTTTTCGCGGACTGATGCTGCTAGCTGGTTCTTTTGGTTGCCGTCTACCGCCGATGGTGTGGTTGACCATCGGCTTGCTGCACGGTGTTTTTTGGTTTCAGCCGAACCGTGCGGCATTCGAGTTTTGATCCTCGTGGGTAGACGTGTCCTCTCCCGTGTGACGCGCCGGGAAGGCTTGTGCCGTCTTTTGACGGTCTGTCTGTTTCCGTTTCGGCTGAACGATGCGGAGGTTGGACGAAGAGCGTCGCTGGCTTCGGTATCGGCTGCGTCCTATGAAGACGAACGAGAGGGTTTTGTTTCTCTCGCCCACGGGTCCTGTTTTTCCGAGTCGCCTCGGTAGTTCCTGTCTTTCGGACAGGGCGAGGATGGTCGCGCGCTCCGCACCGTCTGCTTCCTGTAGGCAGTAGCTTAGCTTTTTTGGGCGTGCGTTCGATGGGGCGTCTTCCAGTGTCGTGGCTTTTACTTCTTCCATTGTTGTTCGTCGTCAGACGAGTTTTGGTTTTGAGTCCGCGTGCGCAGACGCGGCGATGTTCTTGTTTTCGTTGTCTAGACAGACTCTGCAGGTCATGCTTTTGATGTTAGAACGTATGTAGTTGGTTGTCAAGTGTTGGTTGTCTGAACTGTGATGGGAATGATTTCAATGATTGGAATGATGCCCTGCCACCCCCTTGTGCGCGTTGTCTGAGCTTTGATTTTCGCTTGATTGGGTTTGATTTTTGTGATTGTTGGCTTGTTGTCTGAACTGTGATGTGAATGATTTCAATGATTTCAATGATCCCCCCTCTCCCCCCGTGTGCGTTGTCTGAACTTTGATTTTGTGATTGGTGGTTTCTTGTCTGAACTGTGATGCGAATGATTTCAATGATTTCAATGATCCCTTCCCCTCTCCCGTGTGCGTTGTCTGAACTTTGATTTTCGCTTGATAGGGTTTGATTTTTTGATTGGTGGCTCGTTGTCTGAACTGTGATTTGAATGATTTTAATGATTGGAATGATCCCCCCTCCCCCCTCTCTCTCCCCCTTGCGTGCAGGGGGCATAGGGAGCAAAGATGGCATTTTGCGAAGGTCTTACGGTGGGTAGGTGGGAGTATCAATCGATGATT
Organism: Dehalococcoidia bacterium; assembly: GCA_965242765.1. Lineage (GTDB taxonomy): Bacteria > Chloroflexota > Dehalococcoidia > Lucifugimonadales > Lucifugimonadaceae > Bin127. Next base: position 1,891,423 of record CBDESY010000004.1, read on the forward strand.
TTCGATCCTTGTCGGATTGTGTTCGGGAATTTGAACTCGAAGCCGTATTCGCCGTTGCGAGCTTTCACGGTGTAGATTTCGCAGCTGTCGCGATGCTTTGGATCGAAATTCCATGTCAGCTCGTACTTGGAGATTTCGAAGGTTTCGGGATGCATCTCGATGCGGATATCGACATTGACGCTTCGACTCCACTCGGGATTCGGCCCGTCCAGTTCGACTTCGATCATGACCACGCTCGTTGAATGTAGAACTATTTCGTAATCTGAGGGATTTGCGTATACATTGATGTGGGAGAGCATGTTGAGCGGGTTGGACCAGAACCCTCGGAAGTTCGAGTTGTCATAGATTCGGTCGGAGTTCACCTGTTCCCAAGTGCGGCCCCGGTTGAGCCAGAACTCGACCAGTTCGCCATCGTGGTGATCGTATGGTTCATCTGGTTTGCGGATGATGTAGTAGTGTTCACTGCCGTGATCGAAGTGAGTCCAGTGGTTGCGTCCGAGTCTGAGGTTGCCGATATCGTATGTTGCCGGTCCGAACCTATGATTGCATGTCGCGCCTGGCCAGTTGCCCTGCATTTCGAAGCGAACCGATCCGGCGTCGAACATTGCGGCGGCGGCGCGACGCGTCATTTGTTCTGCTGAGAGGGGCTGTGGTTCTGGTGGATCGTTCAACTCATCGCTGAAGACGATCAGTTCGCGCACTTGTTCAAACGACATGCCCGGTTCCACTAAAGGATGCGTCAGCAGTTGAAACAGTCCTAAATCGATGCCGTCGATGGTCGTGAAATTGATGGCGTCATAGCTCATTACGCTTGTGTGATCATGGTGCCGATGTCCGATGTTGGTGAAGGCGTGCAACAATTCGTGAAGAGTAATTGCTTCGATGGCGTGTCTGAGTCGTGTCCCGTCATTGATCTTCTGGCTCCAGATGGCGATCGTGGATTCGGTGATGCGCCCGTTAGGATCATCCCAAGTCTCGGCGCAACCGCCAAAGTCTACGCAGTCAAGTCCAGTGGCCTTGGCCCGTTCTTCAGGCCAGCCGGTGTACACGACTAACTGTGCGTCGAACCGATTTTCGACGTATTGAAAATCGATGTTGAGCAGCGGTGCAAGATCTTCGAGAACGTCTTCAAACACCGATACGTAGAGCGGGTCGCCAGTCACCCAAACGTTTGTAGTATCGCCGACTGGCCATTTGATGACGTAGTCTTCGTCCCAGCCTCCGCAACCGATCCCTTGGTCGTGTCCATCAGAGTCGAGAAGATAGACGAATGACGTGTCGCTGAAACATTCCCATACGTCTCGTTCAACGCCTACGATACGTTCGGGCACGGTTGCCGAGGTCGCCTGTGGTTCGTCATCACCATAGTGAAAGATGAGACGCGTGTTGCCAGATGGTAATCTGAGAGTATGTCCCACAATCGTGGGATAGCTGTGTGGAACTTTTTGCACTTCGATCTCGCCTCCGCAATCATCGACAATCACATTGGACCTCATACATTCAATCGAGACGGTTCGAGTTTCGTCGATGCCGTTGTTGACGAAAGTCAGATCGAGATCGACGTTGGCGGAACCATCGCTCCAATAGCTGATGACTTGGGGCTCGGAGATGCGGCTCAGGTTCCAGACCAAATCGGGTGCTTCAGTAACAGATTGGGTGTGAGTGATGGCATTGAGATTGCCCCAACGAAACGAATCTTCGTCCTCCACGGCATAGATTCGCGTTGCCGTTTCACCCACTGGCATCCAAACTGTCATCTCGCCGACACGTGAATCACGGGCAGGCACCGCTTGGAATGGGGTTGAACTTGCACATGCCGCAATCGTATTGTCAACACATTCGAGGCTTAGATCGAAAGGAGGGCTGTCGTCGACACCGTTGTTTTCCACATCGAACTCGAACTCGATCAGCGCGTTGCCGTTGCTGTCCCAGCCTAGACTCTCAGCTGAGATCACATTCACTCGCAGATCGACGAATTCGACGTCTAGTTCGATGCTGGTTGAGTTGTTGTCTGCTCGACTTTCAATCGTGGTTGTGGATACATCGAATTTGAATTGGTATGAACCTGCGGGAATCTTGATTGGGATGGAGAGATTGGTGCGAGTGTTTGGATTTAGGCCATTGGCGTTGTTTCGGAACTCAATCGCTTCTTGGATCGAATCATCTGGCTCATCGCTCCACCTGGCGTTGAGTACCAAACCGTTGGCTACGAGTTCGCCGTCGTTCGATATCTCGATGTCGAACTCTACTTCGTTGCCGCGCTTGAAGCGATGATCGATGATTTCCACAGTTACGTCAGCGCCGGCGACGTATATTGCCTCGCTCATCTCCGATTCCCCAAGCATGATGTTTACTTGATAGTCGCCAGGAGCTAAATCGAAGCTGAAGCTGAAGTTTTGCGATTCGCCTTGCGCTAATTCGGTAACGATAGAAACGAGTCCAGATTCAATATCGTTGATCTGGTAGTCGATACGCTCAATCCCACTGAAATCGGCGTTTCCAGCGTTCTGAACCTCAAGCGAGGCTTCGTATTTCACGGCGTTGGCAGTTTCACCGACTCGCGTGTAGTTGACATCTGAGATGATCAGTTGTGGAGTTGGTACGGGAGTCGGCGTTGGTGGAATCGGGGTTGATGTTGGTGTAGGCGGTACCGGTTTAGGCGTAGCGGTTGGCGGTATGGGAGTTGGTGTTGGTGGAACAGGGGTGTTCGTTGGAGTAGACGGTATTGGTGTAGGCGTAGGCGGTACCGGCGTAGGAGTTGGGGGTATTGGCGTATTCGTGGGAGTAGGAGTAGGTGTCGGCAGAATAGCTGTAGCCGTTGGTAGTACAGGAGTCGCGGTCAGCGGTAGAGGTGTGTTGGTTGGAGTTGGTGCTACGGGAGTTGCGGTATCTGTAGGTTCAGTGGTTGGAGAGTTAGTAGGAGTTGCAGTTGCGACTCTTGAGAGCACCGCGGCATCCGATGCCGTGATGATCGGATGCGGGGTTGGTGTAGCCTCGGTTTGAGTGCAGGCGGCTATCGCGAGGAATACCAACAAGCTCAGCGCAAAGAACGCGAGTCGAGTTGACTGTGATGATGCTCCATCAATTAGCAAGTTTGGTAGCATTTTCGGGTTTGTTTCCGAGCTGTAGACTTGGTTCTTCTCTAGGATTATTTTCCGAGGTTTCAAAGCGGAAAAATCACGCTTCGTCTTTGATGCGTCCTGATTTGCAGAAGCTGATAACGATGAGCCAAATCCAGTGGCGCTAGTTGCTATGCTGCTCAATCACGTCGTGGCAGTAGTGTTCGATGATGTTCCAACTTCTCTTAAGGTGATGCAATTCGTCCTCATCGTCATCCGGGTCTGCGTCCCAATAGAAAAATAGAGCTTGTATAGCACTCAGAAAAACGTCTTGGAGTATGTCTGGACGGATACTGGAAAACGCAAAATCATCGTCCAAAATGAAATCCAAGAAATCCCGGAAAACTTGATCGGAATCGTTGAGAAATTCATCGAACCGATCGCATGCCGCGTGCGTCTCTTTCGATGCGGCGATGCGATATGGCACAGGCACTTCGCGCACGACTTCGCTTCTGACTTCAACAGTCGCCGGCACCTCGACGATACGAGTAACTTCTACTTCGCGCGTCACTTCAACAGTTGCGGGGATCTCTACGACGCGTGTGGCTTCAACTTCGCGTGTCACCTCAACCGTTGCCGGCACCTCTACGATCCTTGTAGCTTCAACTTCCCGTGTGACCTCGATTGTTGCGGGTACTTCTACGATTCTAGTGGCTTCGATTTCACGCGTCACCTCTACGGTTGCGGGTGCTTCTACGATTCTAGTGACTTCAACTTCGCGTGTCACCTCGACAGTTGCCGGCACTTCGACGATGCGCGTGGCATCGATCTCTCGCGTCACTTCCACAGTCGCTTCAACTTCACGTGTGATTTCCACGATGGCGGGCACTTCGATGACACGGGTAACTTCTAGCTCGCGTGTCACTTCAATGGGTACCTCGCGACGCTCGGTACAGGCCATAGTGAATACAAATGCGAGGGCACATGCGAAGCAGAAGATTGTGGCGAGAATGCGAGTGCGAGGGCACATGCGAAGCAGAAGATTGTGGCGAGAATGCGAGTATATGGCATTTTGGAAGCCTCCTTGGGTTTAGAACTGTGTTCTTGCCACAGGCGACAGTCCCGTAAACAAGCCGGTCCGGTGAGGATTGAGTTGTTTACGGGGTTTGGTGGTCAAACCGCCTGTGGCAAGGGTTAGTATACTGCATCTCGTGAAACTTAAATGCCAAACTGTCAGAATCGCGAGATTTGCCTTGACTGTGGTCGATTTGGCGATCATGACGATTCGAAGTGACTTGCCACGCGAGCGGAAGCACTTCTCGGCGGACTTGAGGCGACGGTTGTCCGATCGGCAGGGTGGTCGGTGTGTCTATTGCGGATATGAGTTCGGCATTGCTGGCAGGGGAGTAACGATTGATCACATGGTGCCGGTGTCTATGGGCGGTGGCGACGATGAAGGCAATTTGCAGGGACTGTGCAGACAGTGCAACAACTGGAAGGGCGATCACACAGATATCGAGTTCCGTGAGCGTATCCGTCGCGGTTTGACCGTCTTAAAAATCCGTAGCAAGACTTTAGATCGGGCGACTTTGCATCGGGTGATGATAGTAACTCGAATGCACGAGGATGTTGCGCGTCGACGGACAAGGCGGTTTCGGCATCGATGGATTGTGTTGGTGGTCTATTGTTACGCGTTAGCGACGGCGGGTTATTGGAGCCTGCTGGATTGGCCGTACCTGTTTGCGGCGGTGGACCCGCTCAAGTATGTAGTTTTTGCGCTGAGTTGGGCTTTCGCAATAGCGATCTACGTGAGAGCGGCCCAGCACGGTTACCTGCGATGGAATCCGGGGCGTGGGTAGAACTGGGATGCTAAGGATGTGAAAGGATTTTCAGGAGGTCTTCGCCTCCGTGGGTTCTCGCCGCGGGATAAGTGGCAATCCTTCCAAATCGTTAGCATCCTAGTTCTACATCACACTTCAGACACAATTTTTGATAACATAAATTACTTTGTTGGCAGATGCAGTAGCATCGATGTCGGTACGTTTGAAACTAGAGTAAGACAGGTAAAGGTTGATGTCTGAAGGCAGAATTGAACTTGGCTTCGAATTGCTAGATCGTGGGATCGTATGGCAATCCACTGTATTCTTTGTAATCGGGATTGTGGTCACCGTGCTGCTTGCGGTATACTCAGGTTTGGACACGTTGGCGTATCGTATTCTAGATACTGCAACGACGCGTATGAACTGGGCCTTCGTGCCTATGATCGCCTTCCTCATCGATTGGAGCAGAAACATGATTTTGTTCGAGAGAGCCACCGACATTCGGGCAAGGGCGATAAAGAAGTACGACGATAAACTGCGCCAAGAAGTCCGCCAAGAAGAAAGCGAACGCATTCGTTCAGAGCTTGAGGCCAATGGTGTCGTAATTCCGCCGGAAGTAGCCGAGAGCATCTTCAACCAGAAAAACGGACACAAAAGCTAGGCTTGTAGTTGTCTGAACTGTGATTTTCGCTTGATTGGGCGTGATTTTTGTGATTGATAGTGGGAGGAGAACTCAGGGGTGATGATATTTAGTTTCTTTGCCTCACCGCCTCATACAACACAATCGCGGCACTCACTGAGGCGTTGAGGGACGCTAGTTGACCGTTCATCGGTATAGAGATCGTGTTGTTGCATTTTTCGGTAGATAGACGGGAAAGTCCAGTTTCTTCTGACCCCACTACGATGGCGGTGGGTATTGTGAAGTCCGCGTCGGTGTAATTGGTTTCGGCGTCGGCAGCTAATCCTACGGTTTGCAATCCCAGCGTGTTGAGGTATTCGATGGTGCGCGGGATGTTTACGACGCGGGCTACCGCCAAGTGCATGAGCGCGCCGGCTGAGGCGCGTATCGCACCGGGGCTGATTCCGGCGGCTCGTCGTTCCGGAATGACGATGCCGTGGCCGCCGGCCGCGTCCACGGTTCGCGCGATGGCACCGAGATTGTGAGGATCGACGATGCCGTCGAGAACTGCTATTAGAGGCGATTGACCTTTGCTGTCGGCATCGAAGATTAGGTCTTCCACGTTTACGTAACGGTTGTCCGGCAGGACTGCGATGATGCCCTGGCTTTTTTTGGTGCGCGATTGTCGATCGAGCTCGCGGCGATGCAGGTGCGCGATTTGAACTTCGGCGGTTTCTGCGAGAGAGATTATCTCGCGCATCTGTGTACCGGTCTCGATGCCTTCGGCGATGAGCAGCAGCTGGATCGGACGTTTGGCGCGCAATGCTTCAAGCACGGCGCGTCGGCCTTCGACGGTGTTGGCGTGGATTTTTCGGGCTCTGCTGTAGCGGCTCATAGGTATTTCGGCATTGAGGAATGTGGCATTAGATGCCAGATAAGCAGCGAGTTGGCATACAATCGCTTGATAACCATGTCGAACGCAAAATCCCAAGACATAAGAGAGAGCTCGACCTTGGATCGTTCAAATTCTATCTCCAACGTCGGTGATGGCGACTCAATTATGAGCATCATCCAGACGCGTCGCAACGTGCGTGACTTCACGGATGATGCTGTTCCGCGCGAGATGCTGGATCAGATCGTGGAGGCGGCTACTTGGGCTCCTAACCACCGGCATACAGAGCCGTGGCGGTTCAAAGTGCTAGAAAAAGGTGGCGCGGCGCGTTCGAAAGTCGCTGACCTGGTGTACGAGTGGACTTGGCGAAACGTCAAGAACCCCAATCCGGCGAGGCGCGAAAAGAGTTCTGCGGATGCTCGAGACGAAGTCTTGGATGCGCCAGTGCTGATGCTCGTATATTCGGTGTCGGGCATGAACGAAGAAGTTACCCATGAGAACTATGCTGCTACCTGCTGCGCGGTTCAGAACATGTTGCTGATGGCACATGCCATCGGTCTGGCGGTTGGCTGGTCTACAGGTCGCATCTGCAAGTGCGAAGAGGTTCACCAAGCTATTGGCGCGGAGTCGGATTGGGCCATTGTCGGCGCGTTTTTCATTGGCTTCCCAGAATCGTACCGGAACGCCGAACGAATGTCTGTAGACGAAGTTTGCACTTACTTGGCGTGATGAAAGAAATCGGCGGTCGATCGCCAAAAGAACCACACAGGAGATTGAATAGATGGCAGAGCGCGACAGCTTTCTGAATTATGTGAATGGAAATTGGGTTGCGGCATCGACAGGCGAGGTGTCGTTGAGCATCAATCCGGCGAACTTGGATGATGTGATTGGCGAGTTTCAGGCTTCTAATTCTTCGGATGTTGAAGGTGCGGTAGCAGCGGCTTCGGATGCCGGGCGAACTTGGGCCTCGGCATCCTCTTTGGCTAGAGGCGGATATCTTTTGGCGGCGGCGGAGTATCTGAATCAAAACTCGGAGCGATATGCTCAGGCGATCACTCGTGAATGCGGCAAGGCGATCTTGGAGGCACGCGGCGAGGTCGGACGCGCAGTCGCTTTGTTGGAGTATTACGGCGTAGAGGGATCGAACCCCGTAGGCGATGTCGTACCATCGGTCGATCCGAACATACTTCTCTACACGAGGCGGGTCCCGATTGGCGTGGTGTCGTTGATAACGCCTTGGAATTTTCCGTTGGCGATTCCGATATGGAAGATGGCGCCGGCTTTGGTGTATGGGAACTCGATCGTGCTCAAACCGGCATCGGCAACGCCGCATTTGGGAGCGTTGATCGCGGAGATGTGGGATGCCGCGGGATTGCCGGCAGGTGTTTTCAACTTGATAACCGGTTCTGGTGGAGCGATTGGAGATTCTTTGGTGACTTCCGATGGTGTGGCTGCCGTTTCCTTCACTGGGTCAACTCCGATCGGCATGGGCATCGCGTCCGCCGCGGCTAGTCGTGGGGTCAAGTATCAACTTGAGATGGGTGGCAAGAATCCAGTGATCGTCATGCCTGATGCGGACCTTGAGCAGGCGGCCCAGGTCACCGTCGATGGTGCGATGAAGTATTCGGGGCAGAAGTGTACTGCTACATCTAGAGCCATCGTTATCGGGAATGTGATTGAGGACTTCACTGACCTGGTGGTAGAGAAAACTGAAGCTCTTGCGATCGGGCCGGGAATGGATCATGCTTCAGTCGTGGTGCCTGTAATCGACGAGGCATCGCGTCAGAACATTGTGTCCTCGGTGGAGCGAGGATTAAATGAGGGCGGTAACGTGCTGACGGGCGGCAGCGTTCCTACTGGCGGAACTTACGACTGCGGTACTTATGTGCAGCCGACTGTGTTGTCTAAGGTTTCACCAGATGCATTTGTGGCTTGCGAAGAGATATTCGGTCCGGTTTTGGGGATCATTCCGGCTGCTGATATCGATGATGCTCTAGATATCGCCAACGATGTCCGTTACGGACTGAGTGCGGGGATTTTCACTCGCAACCTAAACGCGGCGATGCAGTTTGCGGATCGCATCGAGGCGGGGATCGTGAAGATCAATGGCGAGACTGCTGGTGTGGAGCCACAAGTTCCGTTTGGGGGCATGAAGTCTTCAAGCAGCGGTTCACGCGAACAGGGCAAGGCGGCGATCGAGTTTTTCACGGATACGAAGACGATCTACGTGAATCAGAGTGCGAGTTAGCTTCGGGTCTTGAACTACAGTGCGACGGAATGGCAGGTCCCTCACCGGTACCTTGTTCCACAACTGGAAGTGGGATGTCACTTCATGTTGGAGGCGTGAATTTGCGTTTGGAATTCGTCGCGATATTTGATTAGCAACATCAAGTTCGTTAAGATTCGCTGATAAAGTGCAGACTATTCAGACGCGAACGAGATTTGAGAGGTAAGTCAATCGATGGTACTTGTGCAAACCAAGACCGATTTGGACCTGGTCGCTCACCTGTTGCGCCGTGCGGGATTTGGTGCTGATCGGGCTGAAATTGAACGCTATGCCCAGAAGTCGTATGAAGAGATCGTTGATGATCTCGTGAATCCTGAGCGTTTCCCGGAAGTGGAAGATGACCTGTTGGGCAGGTTCTATCCCCACCTTGCCGCGAACAAGGACAATGGCGCGGTCTGGAATGGTCGATGGATGTTCCGCATGATCAACACCGAACGTCCGCTTGAGGAGAAGATGGCGCTCTTCTGGCACGGGATATTGGCGACAGGTTGGACCAAGAGCGAGCACACCCCCAGCATGGTCAATCACATGCAGATGCTACGCGAAAATGGCCTCGCCAATTTCCGAACGATACTGCTGGAGCTGTCGAAAGACCCGGCGATGATCTTCTGGCTCGACAACAATGAGAATCACGGAGCATCGATCAACGAGAACTACGGTCGCGAGATTCTGGAGTTGTTCTCGATGGGGATCGGCAACTATACCGAAGACGACATCAAGAATGCGGCTCGTGCCTTCACCGGCTGGACCTTCACGCAGCCGTTGCCGTTGTATCCGTTCGGACATTTCGAGGCTGATTTTGTATATCGTGAGGAAGACCACGATGCTGGCGAAAAGGAGTTCTTGGGACATCGCGGAAACTTCAACGGTGAAGACGTCATCGACATCATCGCTCGGCAAGAAGCTACGGCGCGTTTCATCGCCCGACATCTCTACACGTTCTTCGTAGCTGATGAACCGCAGGTGCCGGCGTGGAGCATTCAACCGCCTCAAGATCCGGATGCGATCCAAACGATGGTGGATGCATGGATGGAATCGGATGCCGATATCCGCCACGTTGTAAGCGTGATGCTGAAATCTGAATTCTTCAGAGAAGCACACATGAAGCGTGTTAAATCGCCGACCGAGTTCGTCGCAAGTGTTCTCAAGATATCGGGCGACCACCGCTATGTAGATATCGGGTTGGAGTCGTTCGAGGGCACGCTCGTGGCCATGGGTCAGAAGCTGATGGATCCGCCGTCTGTTGAAGGGTGGCACACTGGTAAAGAGTGGATCGATGGTGGTACACTGACGGAACGCGTCAACTTCGCTGTAGACATCTTGAACGATGCGTCAAAGCCAGGTGTGCGCAATATCATCGAAGCGATACGGACTGCTGAGCAGCCACGCACGCCAGAGTTGGCAGTAGACACGGTGCTCGAGCATCTATGCCGGTTGATAGTAGACGATGAGACGCGGGACACTCTCATCGAACACGCTTATGAGGGTGGTGATTTCAACTTCGATTCTGTAGAGACGGAAGATGACAGCATAGAGCGCATTCTGCGGCTCATAACCCTTGCAGTTTCAACGCGGGAGTTCCAATTCGAGTAGATGATACGTCAATCAGTCTCTGCTTAAGATGAGAGGCTGCTAACATCTGAAAACAATGAAACCGGGAGCAACTGAAATGTCAATCAATGGAAACGGTACGAATGGGAAGCACAAGGATCCAGTGCTGGTAGTGATCCAGCTTTCGGGTGGTAACGACTTCATGAACACTGTGGTGCCTTTCACGGATGGCATCTACTACGATGTTCGTCCGCTAGTCGGCATACCGGAAGACAAGGTGCTGCCATTCACCGATAATTTGGCGTTCCATCCTTGTGCCGCGGCGCTCAAGGAGCTCTGGGACGAAGGCAAGGTTGCGATCATTCAAGGCATCGGCTATGAGAACTCGAGTCGTTCGCACTTCCGAGCCATGGACATCTGGCACACCTGCGAGCCGGACACCATCGCTACCGAGGGTTGGCTCGCGAAAGTGATCCGCGAGTTTGATCCGAACAGTGAGAACCCGGTAACTGCGGTAAGTTTCGGACGGGGGTTGCCACGCGCATTAGCGGCGCCAAATGTGACAGCCACGTCCATCGGCGACCTCGATAACTATGGTCTGATGTCAGGCATCGAAATGGCGGAAGAGCGGGACGAAAACCTTGAGATATTCAAGCGGATGTACACCCCGGCGGTCGGCTCTGGGCTGGTGATGGACTATCTAGGCCAGACTGGACGAGATGTTCTCAAAGGCGCAGATATGCTAGCTGTCGCTCCGCAGATGTACAAGTCCAATGTGGAATATGCCGACAACCCTATCGCCAAGTCTTTGCGAGATGTCGTGCGAGTACATACCGCTGGTCTTGGCACTCGTATCTTCTACACCAACCACATGGGATACGACCACCATGCTCAAGAGGTGCCAACGCACGCCAAGTTGCTGACCGAACTATCAGAAGGGATTCGCGACTTCATGCAGGACCTTCGAGACCACGATGCTGCCGATGAGGTTACGATCTTGGTCTTCACCGAGTTTGGACGTCGCATCAAGGACAACGGATCGGGCACTGACCACGGATCTGGTGGTGGAGCCTTCTTGATTGGTGAGAACGTCAAGGGTGGTCTCTACTCTGAGTATCCGCCTCTCGATCGCCCGAGTTGGCTGAACGACGAGGACATGCGTCACACCTTCGATTTCCGCGGAATGTACGGCACGATTCTCGAGCAGTGGCTAGGCCTCGATCCGGTCCCGATAGTTGGCGGCTCATTCGAGCAGCTGCGTCCGTATGAGAAGACGTTGGTGTAGTTGCGCGCGGGTGTGAAAAGTTCTCTGATGGTTGCCCCTTTCGCTTGCGTGTCGCCACGGTGCTACGCAAGCGAACTATCGGACGTATCCTAACGGTCTGGTGCTGTATCACCAAACCAAACGCCTTGGAATTTCGACCCGCCGTATTTTGGCCAATCAAATCCGTAGACCCAAGGTTGGAATGTGTATTCGTTTTCTCCTGTGTACCAGCGCATAGGAAGCACGAGTGCTTGGTCAATCAGATATTGCTCTAACTCTGCGAATCTTTGAAGTCGTCTTGCGGAATCCGCTTCTGCTGTTGCTTCACGCAACATCTTTAATGCCAATGCCCATTCTGTGGAGATGTTATCGTCTTTGAGGATATCCGCGATCCCCTTGAACACAGCGTAGGGATCGGGGTAGTCTGGTTCGACTTCAAATCCGAAGACTTGTAAAGTACCTTCATCGTACTTCCTTTTGTATTCAGAATTGCTCAGTGGCGAGTATGAAGCTGGTACTCCTAAGGTTTCTTGCCACGATTCGATCAACACTTGAAATTCTTCGGCTAAGAAACCGTCCCATAGGGGCTCGAACCGAATTTCAACGCCGCTTTCGAAGTATTCAGACGAGGAATATTCTTCTAAAGCGGATTTAGGATCATAACCTAACAGCTCGATCTCTTCGTTGAATGCCGGGAATCCAGTTGGCAAGATGCCCTGGGCTGCGAAAACCGTGCTGGAGAAGTGGTCAAAGAGATGGTGGTCAACCGACATGACCAATGCTCTCCTAAAATGAACGTCGTCGAACGGCGCCTGGTTTGAGTTGAATACCAGAAAACTGGTCTGCGGTGCGCCTTCAACTGGCACTGTCTTGGACTTTACGCCTTCTGGATATCCGTAGGTCATATCGATGTTACCTTCTACGAACGCGGCCTCTTCGAGTTCGGTCCATCGTTCGAACCCAAGAAGAGAGAATTCGGTGATGATCTCGATTCTGTCCAAGAAAGTCTTATCCGCCCAAAAATGCTCGTTGCGTTCCAATACCCAAGGCCCGTCTTGATAGTCAGCGTCCGCCAACTTGAACGGACCTGTGCCAACAGGCAACTCGTTTTCCGGGGACAAAATTGGACGCTCGAATTCGTTTACTGCTTCTCCCCACTGAATGCCCCAATTCATCACGTTTTCGCGTTTGAGTACAAATGCAACAGGATCAGCAAGTGCTGCCGAAAAGCCTGAATGTGGTTGAACAAGAGTGATTTGAAGCAATCGATCATCGACCACAGTAACTCCGGACAACTCGCTTCTCAAGCCTTTCGCAATCTCGTTTGCTCCATCGATTTGCCCCAACACTTCGATAGCTCGGGGCGAACTAGTACGAGGATGCAATGCACGTTCCCAACTCCACTTGAAATCCGAGGCGGTGACTGGGCTTCCGTCACTGAATTTTAGGTCTTGCCGCAAAGTGAATTCATATCTAAGCCCGGACGGGTCAACTTCAAACGACTGGGCTAGGTCAGGTGCAACCCGATTGTCGCGTTCGGCATCGACCTTTGTCAACCCAGAGAATATTTCGTAGACCAGCCAATGAGAATCTAGATCGGCGCCGGTCTGGTCGTCGCCTATCGCGGGATCTGGGACTATGCCGTTGCCGGTTGCGAAACGCAAAACGCCTCCAGTCTTGGCCCCTTCCGGGTAATCTATTGAATCCGAAGCGGTCGGGATCGGTTCTAATGTTTCATTGACCTGCTCGTTCGTCGCGCTTGATTTGGCCGTAAGGTCCATTAAATCGGGGGATTCGACGCTGGTGCAGTTAGCTAAAGACATGACAACCAACCCGAACAAGATCGGCATCCAAAACCTCAAATTCCTGTAGCCACCGCAAAACCAGTTCCAGCTGCTTTCTGCAGCTTCGTTCAAGGCTTTTTGCGATGAGTTCAACTACTCTTCAACCCACATCTGCATCGTGATTTTGTGTTACCTTACAATTGCGTCAGCATCTTGGGTTTTCAAAGTGAAGCTGCTGCAATAGGTCAGTTCGTTTGGTCGTAAAATTGAATTTGTTTTCCCAACTGGTGAGCACGAATATCAGGAGGAATGCGCAGTGAGTAAGAACGGCAATGGCTCTATGAACGGCAGCAACGGCAGACCGCACGCTCTTCTGCGGGCGGGCTATCCGTTCTACACAACGCTCGGAATGCGCCGAGTCACCACTTATCCGATGGATATCGTGATCGGCGACGAAGACCGTTTGTACGTCTTGAATCGAACTGATGGACAAGGCGGTCAGATACGTCGGATCAACTGGGATGACGACGATCTCGACATCTTCGGTTCTGGTTTCGTCTGGCCGGTGCAGATGATTCGGGATGCTGAAGAGAACTGCTACGTATCGGATGAGGGCAACCACACGATCACAGTGTGGCGTCCGTCCGATGGCGAGTTGCTCGACACTTGGGGAACGCACGGCAGTGAGCCGGGTCAACTGGACCGTCCGTCAGGGATCGCGTGGGACAACGATGGCAACATGCTGGTGGTAGACACTCGCAATCACCGGGTGCAGAGGTTCACCGCATCAGGCGAGTACATCAGCGGTTTCGGCGAATACGGCACCAACGATGGTCAGTTCAACTATCCGTGGGGGGTCGGAGTTGATCCCTTCGATGGCGCGATCTACATCGCCGACTGGCGCAATGACCGGTTGCAGAAGTTCGATGCTGACGGCAGTCACATCTGGAGCGTCGGTTCAAGCGGAGACGGCATCGGTGAATTCAACCGTCCGGCTGGCGTGACGGTAGATCGGCACGGTGATGTCTACGTAGCTGATCGTGGCAACCATCGCGTTCAGCAGTTCGACTTGAATGGGCGTTACGTCGATCGCTTCATTGGCGATGGCATATTGTCCAAGAGCGGTCGCATCTACATTCTTTCCAGCACGACGGTGTTGCGTAACCGCGAATCGGCGCAGCTGGAGGTAACTCGCAAGCTGCGCGGTCCGGCGATGATGCGCTTCCACCAGGATCCCAAGCGCGGCGATCTGCTATACATCGTCGATTTCGGCTGTCACCGCATACAGGTCTACCGCAAAGACGTGGATGAGCTCACGCCGGATCAGATTGCGCCAGTGCCGACTGCACCAACGCTTTACACGGTTTAGGGAGTGTCCGAACTTTCCTTCCGGAATTGATCGCGGATCACAGTTCAGATAACCCCAGCCTGCTCTCGACGCCTTTGACTACGTCGGTGGCGATCTCTATTGCGCGTTCGGCGTCAATTGCGTCGTGGGCTTCGGCTGGTGCGCCGCCGGGTAGGGTTTGAGGATATCGGGCGCCGATGTAGTGCTTGTCCAAGAGGCCGGCGATCGATTTGATGAATTCGAATGATTGGTCGAAGGCTTTGGCGTCTTCACAGAGGTCGGCTAATGCGTGTCCCCAGACGTGCTCTGCGCCATGGTTGTAGATGAAGGCAACTACGGACTTCTCGGCGGCTTGATGAGCGAGGAAGCAGGCTAAGGCGTGTCTGTCTTCTTTGGCATTGGCTACGGCGGCATCCAGATCATGTTTCGATTGCACTAGCCAGTTGCGGGAAACTCGATTCAGCGAGGTGTAGTCGGTCATTGGAAATCCTTCTGCATCTTTCTGATCCTTGACATCCTGTTTCAATACAGCTGATCGCCGTATTGTTGAGCTTGGATGAGCACGGGATCGGTTTCCGATAAATCGTGGAACTCGGCCTCGGTGAAGACGTGAAAAGTGGTGCCGACTGCTGGTCTGAGGTGGGTTACCCAGAAGTCGGAGCGGCGGTGGTATGCTTCGCTGGTTTCTTGTACCACTACGAGTTCTAAGGTGGTATCAGGTTTAGTGGGTTCGCCGCTCACAAGGTCGCCGATCAGTATGAGCCGCGTCATTCCTAGTTGCGGCATTTCCTGTATAAAGCGTTCCAATTCGGCCTCGAGCATTCGTCGGCGTTGTCGGCCGAAGCCGTACATCATAGGGGACATCACATGGCTCGCTGATGGTAAACGGATGGTGTTCCTGTAGCAAAGATTAACAGCGAAGCGATGAAATGGTTGTGGTCAGGTATCTTCGGGAATGACCTGTGGGAGTGTGAAACAACAAAAAAGGTGGGTGGTACCACCGGGACAGGTATTGATGTACCTATCCGAGTGGCACCGCCCACCAGGGAGGCGTCTCGGATCTCAGAACCGAAGACACCCCGCATTTTCAAATCCAAGAGGCAAGACCGAAGTCTTCCTAAAGGACACTGTTTTGGGGGATCTCGGCTAGGTCGAGACACCTCTCATACGGCTATATGCCATTACCTAGACGTCCCTCCTTTCGTTTAGTGTCCGGCTTGTGGCACGATTGCCACCGCCACGGCAAACCATCTGGTTCGGGTTCACCGGCAATTCAAATTATAACTGACGCGTCTCGGCTTGTGTTGACGATGCGAGCCACGCCATGCTGGTGATGGGCGCTGGGTATCAGGCCAGTTCCTTCTCCAACTGTTCAGCGTCTGCTTTCGAAAGGATTCGGAAGACCTTGTTGCCCGCGGGTGATACGCCCTGCACAGCTTTGCGTCCATTTTTCATGGTTACGAGTTCCGGGTTCTGGATCGGTACCGTCGCCTTTTCTTTTACCGAATACGCTGTAAGTTCCATAGGTTTTGCCCTTCAATCTAGAGTTTGCATTCAGTTCTCCGAGCCATTTGAGACTCGGTATTGCGGTTTAGATTATAGAAACTACTCATTTGAAGTTGGGAAACGCCAGCACTTTTGAGCGGCATTTCACGTCTGTTTGCCCTCAAAAAGCCAGTCTCTATGAATGTCATGCCATGTTTACGAACGATTTTCTGATGCGGTCCGCAGCTTCATCGAGGGCAGATTCGGCGGCATGGATGTGCCCGGTTTGGCAGTTGAAGCCGTGTATGACGCCCTCGTAACGTGTCAGTCGCGTGTCGACGCGGGCATTTTTGAGGGCATCTGCGTACTCTTCGGCTTCGTCGCGCAAGACATCGCACTCGGCGACGATGACCGTTGCGTCGGGCAATCCGACAAGGCTATCGGCCTGCAAAGGCGACGCGTATGGATGCGTCCCGTCGCCATCAGGTCCGAGGTAGTTGTCCCAGAACCACTGCATACCGAGTTTGGTGAGCCCGTATCCATCTGCAAACTCATCGTAAGACGGGCGCGTGAATTTGTGATCGATAACCGGGCAGAACAGCACTTGATGCGAGATTCTTGGCCCATTGCGGTCGCGTGCCATCTGTGACACGGCAGCGGAGAGGTTTCCACCGGCTGATGTGCCGGCTACCGCGATGCGAGATGCATCGCCGCCAAATTCAGCGGCGTTCTCGACAGCCCATTCAGTTGCTGCATAGCAATCTTCAGCAGCACCGGGGAAGCGAGTTTCCGGTGCTAATCGATACTGCACTGATATCGCCATCGCGCCGACGCGGTTCGCGAGTCCGCGCGATGTCGGACCTTCAAGTTCATAGCTGCGGATCGTCCATCCGCCGCCATGGAAGATCATGATTACGGGGTATGGAGGTTCTGCGTCGGCTGGCAGATAGATGCGAAGCGGAATTTCGCCGCCCGGACCATCGATCTTGCGTCGGATCACTTTCTTTACCGGCTCGATGGTGGGAGGCATCATTTTGCCTCGACGTTCGGTAGCAGCGCGTAGCTCTTCCGCGGGGCATTCTCCGAACGCCGGCAACTCAAGGGCTGCCATCTTCTCCATGAAGTCGATAGTTTCAGGGCTTAGACGTGGGTCGTTCATAGTTTTTCCTCTCAGGTTGAGTTGCGAGATTCAGGATATCCGATCTAGGAGACCTCTGTTCAAGTAGGTCGGTTTGCGAACCGCCCCTACGGATTCAATGTAACAATGGCATTGTTCAGAGGTTTCCTAGTACCAATTCTCTTTGTCGACTAAGTTTCGCAACGGTTCGCCTGCTGCGAATCGGCGCATGTTATCGGCGACTACTTCGTAACGGCGTTCACCTAGGTGTCGCCCTTCGTCTGCTGCGATGTGTGGTGTGAGTATCGTGTTAGGTGCATCCCACAAAGGATGATCAGCTGGCAGGGGTTCGATTTCGTAGACGTCTAGCCCGGCGCCACCGATATCGCCGTTGCGCAACGCGGCGTTGAGGTCGTCGAGTTTAGTCGTCATGCCGCGTCCGATGTTGATGAAGATTCCCGTATCTTTCATCAGTGCGAATTTCGAGGCATCAAATAGCCCTTCGGTCTGCGGCGTGTGGGGGATGGTCAACACTACGAAGTCGGCATTTGGCAGCACGTCATCGAGTTCGGAAGGATCGTGCATCTCGTCGACGTGTTCCTTTGCGTCGGGCGATTCCCAGCGCGCGTCGATGCCGATCACTTTCGAGCCTAGAGCTTTGCAAATTCGTGCGGTTTCGGTGCCGATGCCGCCAACACCCACGATGAGGACGCTGGCTTCGGGCAAGAAGATGTTGTTGTAGCTTTCGCCCAGCAGTTTGTGCCAGGTGCGTTCGCGCTGATGGTCTCGATAGAGGTGCAGATGCTTGACGAACGATAGCATCATTGCGACGATGTGAACCGAGATGTGGTCGTTGTAGATTTCGCGGAAGTTGGTTACTTGCGTGGGATGTGCGATAAGTTCGTCGAAGTAGTACCCGGCTGGAGGCGCGGCGGCGGGTGCTTGCAACCATTTCAAATTCGGTGCGCCAGCGATGAGGCGCGGGTTCATAGTTCCAAACGCGGCGTCGGCGTCGGCGAGTTCGTCCACTGCGGCATCTTCGTCTGTCGGAGCGACTAAGTTTGCATCGGGCACGGAATCTTGCAGCCTCGCCATGAAGTCGAGGTTGTGTTGCGAGTTCGGCGGCAGGAATACCATTTTGAAGGACATTGTCGGTGCGCCTTTGGGATTGTTTTTATGTGTTGTGTTGAGTTTGATGGTCTTGTGGCAGCTTTCTCAAGCATGTTTCACTTAATGCAATGATACAGAGCATCGATTGTTGGGATGCGTTATGCTGTAATCACGTGAACATCGTTGAGGCTCCATCATTCGTGTGCTTACCGTCGTGTTTCCCTCATCGGCGAGAAGCGAAGTTTGCGTGGACGGAGCCAAAAACGCGATGCAGTTGTTAGAGGTGCTAAGTTGAAGATCGGCGATTTCCAAATAGACGTTGATCCATCGGATTTTGAATCTCCGCATTGCATCGTTACGTTGCGGCCGTGGATCAATGTGGGCAATGTTGGTCGGATAGCTGCTAACCGCATGGGCCGCATTTTCGGTGCCAAGAAGGCGGGTCAGCTGGCACGTCCGGGCAAATTTTACGATCACACCCGATATCGTCCACGGATCCGCATGAAGCAAGGCGAGCGTACTTTCCGAATACCAAACACCGAGCTTACCGCGGCGAGAGTTCCTGGAGGTCAGGACCTGCTTGTATTGAAGTTGCTGGAGCCACACGCATGGGCTGAGGATTTCAACGACTCAGTGTTGGAGCTCTTGCAGGCATTCAACGTTGAGCGATACGTACTGGCGGGTTCGATGTACGATTCGGTGCCGCATACCCGGCCGCTGAAAGTAACTGGCTCGGCACGCGGTTGGGAGCCGCCGAGACAGTTCAATCAAGGTGTGCGACTAGGAACAAGCCGATACGAGGGCCCCACCTCGATGGTGTCACAGCTCACAGAGCTGGCACGTACAAAGCTGGGTCTAGAAACGCTTTCGATGATCGTGCACCTTCCGTTGTATTTGAAATTGGACAACGATTACGTCGGCGCGGCAAGAGTGCTTTCAGTGCTTGGAGAACTTTACGGTTTGCCGGTGGACCACATGCCGGAGATTCGGATGGGCGAGACGCAGTACTCACAGGTGCAGATATCGAGTTCTGACAATCCTCGACTGGCTCAGCTGGTTGCCAGACTTGAACTGGAGTACGACGCTGAAGAGGCGGAACCAAGTGAAGAAGAGGAAGAGGTGGAGCTGCTACCTGAATTGGAAGAGTTTTTGCAAGACCTCTCGCGTGGTTGGGAAGAGGACGAAGGGCGTAGATGACCTTGAAACGCCGGACTGTTGGGGGCACAGTCCGGCGAATCAAAGTTTCAGACGGTTAGAGTTCCTTGACTTCTACGCCGGCTAGCTGCTCTACATAGCGCAAGATTCCTGAATGGTCGTTCCGGCCGTCGCCGCCGACCACCAATGATGTTAGGACTTGCTGCAGGTTGGCGGTAACTTGAAGCGGCACGTTTAGCGCGCGTGCCGTCTCCATGGCGTTGTTGATGTCTTTGTAGTGTAGTTCGATGCGGAAGCCGGGGTTGAAGTTCCGTTCGATCATCATCGGGGCTTTTGCATTCATCACGTTGGAACCTGCGAGTCCGCCCTGGATGGCTTCAAAGACGATTTTGGGGTTCACACCGGCGGCAGTGGCTAGCACCAGAGCCTCGGCTAGGCCGTGGATGTTTGCGCCGACTACGATCTGGTTAGCCAGCTTGGTGACGTTACCGGCGCCGTGCGCGCCGCAGAGCACAGCCGATTTGCCCAAAACATCGAACAATGGTTTTGCACGCTCGAAATCACCAGCACCTCCGCCGACCATGATAGCCAAGTCGCCGGATATGGCGAACGGCTCGCCGCCAGACACTGGTGCATCTAAGAAGTTGACGTTCTTTTCTGCTAGCCCGGCACCGATTTCTTGCGAGACGCCTGGTGCGATTGAAGACATATCGATCACCAAGTCGCCTTCGGATGCACCTTCGATAACGCCGCCATCGCCGATAATCGCCTGTTTCGCCTGTGGTCCGTCTTGGACCATGGTGATGACGACATCGCAAGTGCTGGCTATCTCGGCACATGATACAGCGCTGGATGCTCCCACCGCGACCATTTCCTCGATGGGGTCTGGGAAGATGTCGTAAACGGTCACATCGTATCCCGCGTTGATCAAATTCTTGGCCATGGGTTTGCCCATGATTCCGAGTCCGATAAAACCGATCTTCTCTGTCATTTTGTTGCTCCTTTCAAAGTCGGCGTATGTGTTAGTCGCGCGAAATCTTCTTCTGGGACGATTCATGCGTTACACCAAATTCAGATGTTACAGCTGGTGTTGATTTGCAAATTGGCTAATCGTCGTCTTTCCAGAAGCGTTCCTCTTCGAAGTGATACTCGGTTCCGGCGTAGCGTTCTTTTACATCTTCGATCATGCCGGGGTGTCCGCAGGCGTAGATGACGGTTTCGGAAGGTTCTAGGTTGCGACTGTTTACGAAATCTTGTACTAGTGTGTTGATTCGGCCTTTTGGTCCCTGCCAGTCTCGATTGCGCTCTTCATCGGGACGACTGACCGAGCTGAAAAACTCGATGTTTTCGTGTGCGTCGGCGATGTTGGACAGTTCATCATCGTATCCAAACTCGTCGAGATAGCTCGCGCCTTCGAGGATATAGAAGCGGTAGTTTTCACGTGATACAGGCGCATCGGCATTCCATTCGGGATCGTTTAGGAACTTTCTGAGCATCGAAACATAGGGCACGATTCCCGTGACTGTGCCGACCATTACGTGGTTTTTGAACTCTGGTTTGAAGACGAATATGCCTTTGGCGCGAGGGCGCAGAGTCAGTTCAGTTCCGACGGATAAATCGAATAGGACTGGTGTCAGGTTGCCGTCGGGTGGAGGAACGAGTTCGATGAAGAGTTCGATCTCCGGTTCGTCGGGAGAAGACACTATAGAGTATGGTCTTTCGATTCCTTCGGCTCCGATGGTGCAGTATTGGCCGGGTTTGAAGTTGAAGGGTTGAGCTGGTTTGATCCAGATTTTCCAAAGATCCTCAGTGAGGTCTTCACGTCTAGTTATCTCGCAGGTGGTGAAGCGTCCTCTGATGGTGGGTCTAGATGAGATGTTCTGTTGAGTCATGTCGTCGCTTTCTTGAACGTTGTTGCGTGAATCAGGTTACAACAAGATTCAAGTTCTTCTGCTTTGGAGATGCTGGTGATACCATGATTCCACGATTGCGGTGCGGAGTTTTCGTATGTCGATCGCGCCGTAAACTAGTCCATGGTCATTGATTAGGAGACCAAAATGGCAGGACCTACTCCTGGAGTCGCTTACAGCATCACCGTCAGGGCCGAGTATCCGAATCGGCCTGGCATGTTGGGATTGATCACATCGGCTATCGGCAAATGTGGCGGCGATGCGGCGGCGATCGACGTCGTCTCGACTAATGGTGGGCGGATGATTCGTGATTTCACTATCAACACTTCTGGCGAAGAGCATTCGCGCCAAGTCATAGATGCGATCGGTTCAATCGACGATGTAGTGGTGAAAAGTGTCTCTGATGCGACATTTTTGATGCACGTGGGCGGCAAGATCGAGATGCGGTCCACGGTGGCGGTGAACACTAGAGAGGATATGTCAAAGGCCTACACGCCTGGTGTAGGGCGCGTATGCATGGCGATAAACGAGGATCCGGATGCGGTCTGGGCTCTGACAGGCAAGGGACACACGGTGGCAGTTGTAACCGATGGTTCGGCGGTTTTGGGTTTAGGCGACATTGGCGCTGCAGCTGCGTTGCCGGTCATGGAAGGAAAGGCGCTTCTCTTCAAAGAGTTCGGGCGCGTAGATGCTTGGCCGATATGCCTTGACACTAATGATCCGGACGAGATCGTTTCGATCGTCACAGCTATCGCCCCTGGTTTTGGCGGCATCAACTTGGAAGATATCAGTGCGCCGCGCTGCTTTCAGATTGAAGAGCAGCTCAAGGCCAGGCTTGATATTCCGATCTTCCATGACGATCAGCATGGGACGGCTGTCGTAGTGCTTGCTGGTCTGATCAATGCTTTGAAGATAGTTGGAAAATCTCCCGAATCGCTCAAAACAATAGTCTTGGGTGCCGGCGCCTCAGGGACGGCATGCACTAAGATCCTGCTTTCATACGGAGTGAAGAACATCGTAGGATTCGATCGTCAAGGCGCGTTGTCGCGCGACCGCGATTATGGGGATAACGTGATGAAGCAGTGGTTTGCAGACAACACCAACCCCGATAACGTGAGTGGCAATCTAGATGAGTGCATTGAAGGTGCTGACTTCGTGCTTGGATTAGCCGGTCCCGGTCTGCTTTCACGCGAGCAGGCGGCAAAGGCATCCGACGATGCGATACTGTTTGCTTTGTCGAACCCCAACCCGGAGATCTGGCCAGAAGATGTCCCGGAGAATGTCCGCATCATGGCTACTGGTCGTACGGACTATCCGAACCAGATCAACAATTCCCTCTGTTTCCCGGGTCTGTTCCGTGGTGTCCTTGACGTTAGGGCATCCGATATTACCGAAGAGATGAAGAT
Organism: Dehalococcoidia bacterium; assembly: GCA_965242765.1. GTDB lineage: Bacteria > Chloroflexota > Dehalococcoidia > Lucifugimonadales > Lucifugimonadaceae > Bin127. The sequence goes on from CBDESY010000004.1 coordinate 1,914,230, forward strand.
TGCGGCAGCTCGAGCCATCGCCGAAGTTATCCCCGATGAGCATCTAGACCCCGATTTCATCATTCCTAGCGTCTTCGACCGAAACGTGGCCCGGAACGTGGCGCAGAATGTCGCGATTGCTGCTCAAGATTCCGGTGTTGCACGCAGACGCAGAAGACAGACCGATGAGGTATACGCGACGATGCGTGCGCGGTAAGGTTAGAAGTCACAACTCGTTGATAAGACAGGATCCATGAATTACGACGCAATAGTCATCGGCGGTGGGATCAGCGGTTGCGCCGCAGCATACTACCTTTCGTGCAACGGTCTCAGCGTTGCACTGGTAGAGAAAGATGACATAGCTGCACACGCCTCGGGTTTCGCATTTGGCTCGCTTCACACGCGTTTCCAGCCGCCGGCCACGAGCCCGCCGATTGAATGTTTCAGAGCGGAATCGATTGAACTGCACCATGAACTCTCCGAAACATTGCCCGAGGAGAGCGGCGTGGATTATCAGTTCCAGGAAAAGGCCGCTCTGGTCTTAACCTTTGACGAATCGGAAGCGGCGATGCTGCGACCTTCCGGAGTTTCGGCGTTTTTGAGAGACACGTGGCCGCAGAATCGACAGGACGTTAGATGGTTGGAGTACGGCGAGTTGAGCCACATCGATGCACGGATTTCGACCGATGTGATCGGCGCACTTTATCTGGGCGGCACGACGGAGATATCACCAGGATCCTTTTCCAATGCATTCTGGACGGCGGCAGAAAGACATGGCGCGCGGATGATCAATGCCGAAGTGACTGAGATCAACGTTGTTGACAACGTGGTTTCAGGGGTATCTACCAGCTGTGGCGAATTAAACGGAAGCGCAGTAGTTCTGGCAGCCGGTCCGTGGAGCGGGAAACTACTGCGACAGTCCCGATCGACTTCATTTTTGAATTTACCGGTATCGCCGTTGAAGGGTGAGATTCTGCGTTACGACTTAGGCGATGAACCACCAATTCCCGTTTCGCTTTGGTGGGGTTCCGACTATGCTTCATCAAAACCAGATGGATTGCTGTACGTCGGTACCACACATTCAGAATCTGGTTTCGACGAAGAGCCATCTGAAGCCGGACGTGATGAAGTAAAGAGCTCGGCAGAGTGTGCGCTGCCATTTTTGGCTGGTAAACGCATAGTCCGACAGACTGCTTGCTTGCGTCCGTCGACACCGGATGGTTTGCCCATCATCGGCGCATTTCCGAACGTCGAGGGATTGATCATCTCCACTGGCGGTGGCCCGATTGGCATCGAGTTAGGACCATCGATCGGCAAATGGGCTGCCGACGTTGTTATGGATCAAGAAGAGAGGTGGTCTAGGTTCAGAGGGTTTGGACCTGATCGTTTTGTTTGACGGTGCTTCAGAAATAGAGTTGCCAAACCCACGTTATGCCGGGTTCGTGATAGCATCGACACTTGAGGTCAATCAACTGTTGCGCTGATCAAGGAGTGGAACATCCTCTAACTACACGTGGGAAAGCAAAGACCTTTAATTCAGTCCTGTGTGGCTGACAAGGTGCGAAAAAACCAATGCGTTAACGATGCCCGTCGCCTCGCGATGTGCGCGTTGAAGCAGCAGATATGGAACGCCCTCGTCGGTCTGCGACGAGGGTAATTTTGATATATGGGACTTTGCATACTTCAATGGTCATCGACAGAACTGAATGTCCGATAGCGAACATAAAATCCAGCGTAACCTGATGACTGGTGAGGAGATGCGGCGTGCTCTAGCTCGCATGGCGCACGAAATCATTGAGCGTAATCACGGAGCCGACAATCTCCTAATCGCCGGGATTCCTACTCGTGGTAAATATCTTTCAATTCGGCTTGCAGACCTGATTGAAAGATTCGAATCTCTAAGGCCCATCACAGCAGCGGTTGACCCGGCATGTTTCCGAGATGATGCGAAGCAGCGTCGCACGAACGGCTTGCAAGCCTCGGTCGCATCCAATGGCATGGGCGATCTAGATGTAACGGGGATGGTTGTCATTGTCGTCGATGATGTGTTCCACACGGGACGTACCGCTCGGGCTGCGTTGGATGCGTTGATGCAATCTGGCCGGCCGGCATACGTTCAACTGGCAGTGCTGATCAATCGGGGACATCGCGAATTGCCGATAAACCCCGATTTTGTGGGTCGTAACGTGCCGACATCTCGCAGTGAACGCGTCGATGTCCGATTGGCTGAGGTAGATGGCGAGGATAGAGTGGCGATTTCGAGGCGGAGCAGGATCGGGAGCGATGTGAAGTGACTACCACGTTGCAAAAGTCAGCGATGCGAGACGCTGAATCCGCGGTCGTATATCCCAAGCATCTTTTGGATGTTGATTCGTTGTCGGCATCGCAGATTCAGTCGCTGATTGATCTTGCGTGCTATTACCGCGATCTTCGCGCCGCTGGTTCGTATAAATCAGACATATTGCGTGGCAGTTCGATCTACACGCTGTTTTTTGAGAACAGCACTCGCACGCGGGTTTCTTTCGAGCACGCTGGCAAGGCTCTGGGCGCGGATGTGATCAACATCTCGGCGGAGACCAGCAGTGTCAATAAAGGGGAATCGTTGTTGAACACGATTCTGACTCTTGACGCGATGGGCATCGATTTTCTAGTGATTCGTCACCCTCACTCTGGCGCGCCTTATTTCGCTGCGCGCCATGTCGATGCGGTAGTGATCAACGCTGGTGATGGAGCGCATGCGCACCCGACTCAGGCGCTGCTCGACGTGATGACGTTGCAAGATCATATCGGCAACCTGAACGGTGCGAAACTAGCGATTCTAGGCGACATACTGTTTTCTAGGGTTGCCCGCTCAGATATAACTGCATTTGGCAATATGGGCGTCGAGATCGCGATTGCTGCGCCGCCGACGCTGCTGCCTGCTGCCTGGCGGTTGGGAGTCAATTCTTTGGGCGTCGATGGCGTCGAAGTGACGGTTCACGAGACTGTCGAGGATGCTGTGCGTGATGCGGATGCGGTGATGTGCCTTCGATTGCAGCTGGAACGTCAGTCTGCAGGTCTGTTGCCGGATGTGAACGAGTATTCAAGGGTCTGGGGACTAAACTCGCAACGGTTGGCGTTAGCGCGTCCAAATGCGCCGGTGATGCATCCCGGTCCGATGAACGAAGGGTTGGAGATCAGCACTGAGGTCGCTCATGGAGCGAAGAGTCTCGTGGAATCCCAAGTCGAAAACGGTGTCGCAATACGTATGGCGGCTCTCGTGCGTTACAGCGCGGAGAGATTAGGCGTACTGTGAATCCGCAGTATCATCCCGTGATCATCCGGAACGGCCGCATTGTCGATCCGTCTCAAGGGTTGGATTCGTTCGGGGACGTTGTTCTGCTGGATGGTAAAGTAGCTTCGATCCAATCGATTGGTGAGACTCAGATCCTGGAAGGTTGGATGGAGTTTGATGCTTCGGGTTGCATTGTGAGTCCTGGCTTCATCGATCTGCATACCCATCTTCGTACTCCGGGTCAGGAGTGGAAAGAGGATCCTCGATCCGTGGGTGATGCTGCGGTGCGTGGCGGTTTCACCACTATCTGCGCGATGCCGAACACCTATCCCGCGCAGGACAATGCGTCAGTTGTTGGCGAGTTGATGTCGCGGTGCGATTCAGAGACGTCGGTTCGTGTGCTTCCAATAGGTGCGATAACGAAAGGACGCTCGGGGTCTGAGTTGGCGCCGATGCATGAGCTGGCTGATGCGGGAGTAATCGGCTTCTCGGATGATGGAGATCCGGTGATGTCCGCGCATTTGATGCGACAGGCGTTGAAGTATTCATCAGACATTGATTTACCGATCATCAACCATGCTGAAGACCGTGGATTAGTCGCGGATTGGGATATGAACGAAGGGGAAGTTGCGACGCGTCTAGGTCTACGCGGGCTGCCTAACAGTGCTGAATCGATCATGATCGCACGGGACATCGAATTGGCGCATATCACTAATGGTCGGTTGCACGTTCCTCATGTATCGACTGCCGAATCGGTAGAGATAATTCGCCGCGCGAAATCTGCTTCGATAAAGGTTACGGCCGAGGTCGCGCCGCATCATGTTGCCCTCACAGAAGATTGGGTATACGGTGAACACGGCAATGTCCCGGCAGCACTGTCAGCGGATGCCTACTGCACCAATGCCAAGATGGCACCGCCGTTACGAGCTGAAAGAGACCGTTTGGCTTTAATTGAGGCACTCTGTGACGGGACGATCGACGTTGTCGCTACCGATCATGCTCCGCACGCGGACACCGACAAGATATGCAGTTTTGCAGATGCAGCAAATGGAATCATCGGTCTAGAAACTGCATTGTCCTTGATGGTTGGTACTGCTGGCATAGATATCGTAACTGCAATTGAACGTCTTACCGCTGGCCCTAGTTCGATACTCGGCGACTCCACTATTGGTACTCTCAAACCTAGTTCCAAGGCTGATGTAGCCGTGATCGCCCCTGAAGCAAAGTGGGTTGTCGATCGCAGGACTTTAGGTTCCAAGAGCCGCAACACGCCATTGTTCGGCAGAAATGCGGATTGTCGAGTTGTAGCAACTTTTGTCGCCGGCAACAGAGTCTGGGATGCGAAAGATACAGGAGCATCAGATGCTTGAGAATGAAGTCCGAGGTCCAGCATTGTTGGCGCTGAACGACGGATCGGTGTTCCGCGGCCGAAGACTCGGCGCGCAGAACGACACTGTCGGGCTTGTGGTTTTCAACACTTCGATGACCGGCTACGAAGAGATGCTGACCGACCCATCTTACGGCGGGCAGATATTGGTTCCTACATATCCGTTGATAGGCAACTACGGGATCAACCTGAGAGATGCTGAGTCGAAACGCATCCAAGTCAAAGGCTTTGTTGTGCGTGCCGACTGCGACGCACCGTCGCACCCCCATTCAGAGATGACGGTGCATGAATACCTCAAGAGCAACAATATTCCAGGAATCTCTGGGGTAGACACTCGAGCGATCACTCGGCGAATCCGCTCTGCGGGCGTGATGATGGGGGCCATCGTACAGGGCGAGAGTGTTGATGCTGCGCGATCTGCACTTGAAGGGGCGCAGTGGTATGGGGATTACGACTGGGTCAATGAAGTTGCTACTGATGAGGCATTCGAGTGGCATGGTGATGGAACCAGCGGCACGCGTCCGGCTGATGAACTGATCACTCGGTCGCAACGCGCCGGTTTTGATGCCCCTGGCGCTGATCAGGGACGTTCTCCGCGCATCGCCGTGATCGATTTTGGCGTCAAGTGGAACATATTGCGTAGCATGATGGCACGTAACTGCGAGGTAAAAGTCTTTCCGAGCGACGCGACTGCTTCTGATGTGCGGTCCTTCAATCCCGATGGAATCGTGTTGTCGCCCGGCCCTGGGGACCCGGTGATGCTTGATGGGCAGGTAGATGCGATTCGTGATCTCTGTGACCTCAACGGCGATGGTTCAGAGGCGATTCCGACATTGGGCATCTGTCTGGGACACCAGCTGGTGGCCAGAGCATTGGGAGCCGACACTTTCATGTTGCTCTTCGGGCACCGCGGCGGCAATCAACCGATAAAGGACCTCAGAACCGGGCGCGTTTACGTTGCGGCGCATAACCATGGGTACGCCGTAGACCCTGACAAGCTGCCCAAGCGTCCGGGGCTGAGCGTGAGTCATATCAATCTGAACGACAACACGGTTGCAGGATTGGTGGATCAGACACGTAGTGTTATGACTATACAGTTCCACTCTGAAGCGTCGCCAGGTCCGCACGACAGCGAAAAGATTTTCGATGAATTCATAGCCATCGTGAAACAACGCATCGCCGCTTAGGTCAAGATACGCCCATGCCACGAAACGAAAAACTGAAAAAGGTGTTGGTGATCGGCTCCGGTCCCATCGTCATCGGTCAAGCCGCGGAGTTTGACTATGCGGGCACTCAGGCCTGCAAATCGTTACGAGAAGAGGGAGTTGAGGTCGTATTAGTCAACTCCAATCCGGCGACGATCATGACTGATGAGGATGTAGCCGACCGAGTGTACATCGAGCCGTTGACAGTGCCAGTTGTTCAACGCATCATCGAGCGCGAAAGGCCGGACGGGATACTGGGCACGCTCGGAGGGCAGACTGGACTGAATCTCACTGTGGCGCTAGAAGAGGCGGGTGCGCTTGAAAATGTGTTGGTGATGGGCACAAAGACGGCTAGTATTCGCAAGGCTGAAGACCGCGAACTATTCGCATCGTTTATGGAAGAGATTGGCGAGCCGATCTCATACGGCATCGCCGTGAACACGATATCTGACGCCGAAAAGGCTGCTGAAGAGATTGGATATCCGATAGTGGTTCGCCCGGCATACACCTTAGGCGGCACCGGCGGCGGTGTCGCATACGACGTTGCGGAGTTGCACACCATTGTGGAAGCCGGGCTTGCAGCATCGATGGTTGGGCAGGTGTTGATCGAGAAGTCTCTGCTCGGCTGGAAAGAGGTCGAGTATGAAGTGATGCGCGACAGTGCCGGCAATGTCATCACTGTGTGCAACATGGAGAACTTCGACCCGATGGGCGTCCACACTGGCGACTCCATCGTTGTGGCTCCGAGTCAGACGTTGACCGACAAGGATTATCAGCGATTACGCACGGCGGCGTTGCACATCATCGACGGCTTGGAGATCGAGGGTGGATGCAACGTGCAGTTCGCATATCGTCCGGGCCGGGAAATGGGCGAGAAGTTGGGCGAAGGCTCGCGTTACGATGACGACGGACCGATGTATTGCGTGATCGAGGTGAATCCTAGGGTGTCGCGTTCATCAGCACTTGCCAGTAAAGCGACCGGTTATCCTATCGCTCGAGTTGCTGCCAAAGTTGCTCTGGGTTTGAATCTGGACGAAGTAGACAACGTAGTAACCGGGAAGACTAGAGCTGCGTTTGAACCAGCTCTAGATTACTGCGTTGCGAAGATACCAAGATGGCCATTCGATAAGTTTGGGACTGGCGATCGTTCTCTGGGTACTCAGATGAAGGCGACTGGTGAGGTGATGGCTATCGATCGCAGTTTCGAGGCGGCATTGATGAAGGCAGTGCGGTCGCTTGAAGATGGAAAACGCTCGTTGCGTTGGGAAGACCCGGAGTGGCGGACCGATGGATTGGAAGATATGGGTCTTGTCGGCGACGACCTGCGGCTATGGAAGTTGGCGTTCAAACTTCGCACTGGAAGCACACCAGAGGAATTGACGTTGAGCACTGGCGTGGATATCTGGTTCACCCGCGCCCTCGCTCGTATCGTCGGTATGGAACGCAAGCTGCGCGATGCAGAAAATCTCAGTTCCGAATTGCTTTGGGAAGCGAAGCGCTTTGGGTTGAGCGACGAAGACATCGCAGAGTTCTCCGGCCTCGGCCTTTCCGAGCGGGTGCGTGAGATGCGCCGAGGTCTTGGAATCGTGCCGGTTTACAAGATGGTTGACACCTGCGCCGGCGAATTTGAAGCTTCGACGCCATATTTCTACAGCACCTATGAACAAGAGAACGAGGCCACCCCGATAGGCGTTAAATCCGCGGTAGTCATTGGATCGGGACCGATCAGAATCGGACAGGGGATCGAGTTCGATTACTGTTCCGTACATGCCGCATGGGCTTTGCAGAGCGAAGACATCCGCGCCGTAATGATCAATTCCAATCCCGAGACGGTATCGACCGATTTTGACACTTCGGACCGGCTGTATTTCGAACCGCTTGACGAAGAAAGCGTTCGAGACATCATCGACAACGAAATGGGTATCGGCGCTACCAAAACTGCTGGTGTAGCACCCAACATCGTTGTCCAGTTCGGGGGACAAACCGCAATCAATCTGTCACAATCTCTGAACGCGGCTGGATTACAGGACTTGGTTCTTGGCTCAGATCCGGAAGTGATCGACAATGCTACAGATCGCGGACGTTTTGAACGTTTAGCCGCTTCAAATGGCCTGCCTCTACCCCCGGGAGGTACTGCTACTGACACTGCGACGGCGTTGGCGCTTGCTGAAAACTTGGGTTATCCAGTGCTGGTGCGCCCCAGCTACGTCCTGGGCGGACGCGCCATGGAGATCGTTGATCACCCCGATGAGTTGGCACGCTATTTTGATCGTGCCTTGCGTTCAGTTCCCGGTCAGACGATATTGATCGATCGTTATTTTCAAGGCATCGAGGTTGAGGTGGATGCAGTTTGCGATGGCGAGGATGTGTTGGTGCCTGGAATCATGCAGCACATCGAGCGTGCGGGAGTTCATTCAGGTGACTCGTTCGCCGTCTATCCGGCGATTTGGTTGACTGGCGATGAAGTCGAAAAAATCGTTGAATACACGCGTAATATCGGTCGAATGTTGAATGTGCGCGGCCTGATGAATATCCAGTATGTCATCACTGGCGGAGGAACATATCGCAGCAACGCCGCCGATCCGGGGAGGGCGGAATCGCAGATTGAGAAGAGCGAAACGTACATCATCGAGGTCAACCCGAGATCGTCTCGTACCATTCCGTTCATCTCCAAGGTGACAGGGATTCCGATGATTCGCATTGCGACTCAAGTGATGCTCGGCAAGCGATTGCGAGAATTGGAATGGGGGACGGGATTGATGCCGCGTCGCGACTTGGTCGCCGTCAAAGCGCCAGTATTCTCGATGTCGAAGCTGACTAGCGTGGATACGTTCCTTGGACCGGAGATGAAATCTACGGGTGAAGTGATGGGTATCGATCGTTCTTATGTGCCAGCAGTGACTAAGGCATTGATAGCCTCTTCGCACTCGATCAATCGCGGTGACAACGTGCTGTTGAGCATCGCCGATTCGGCAAAGCCAGATGCGGAACGTCTGATCCGTATCTTAGGCGATAACGGTCATAAGCTCTACGCTACCTCGGGAACGGCGAGTTTTGTCAGAAGTCTCGGTTACGAGGCGATTGATGTTGAAAGACTGCTATCGGCAAACGACACGAATGTTGTTACTTTGATCAACGATGGCACGGTACAGGCGGTGGTGAACGTTCCGACCGGTGGTAGGGCGGCGGAGCAAGACGGTTTCTACATCCGCAGAGCAGCAGTGGAACGTCGGATCCCTTGTTTCACCTCTATCGATACTGCAAGGTGTGCAGTAGACGCTGCATATGCTGCGCCGAACGATGCTGCAGGTAGCGAGAACGGCATCAACGTGATGACGCTGAGCGAGTATGTGAATGGATAGAGAGGTTTTGGAAACGAGAAGCGTCTAAGTTGTGCTGACCTCACAGGCTCGGATCGTTTGTTAGACCGCTGTTGACACCTCGCTGGGAATCGGATATAACGTCTTACGTGTCCAAGATGTCACATTTACGAACAACCTGGTTGATCCTCGGTATGATAGGAATAACTTTTACTCCCCAAGATTGACTACCTTGATTCCCTCTTCACAAACACAAATGTTGCAGTCCAATCTACCGCGTCCGCTTCGCAACCATCTTTACGAGCGGTAGGTAGATCAACTAGAAAGGCGAGGTATGGCATTATCGACTTTCGATGTTCCGGTGCCGACTGTGCCGAAGTCAGGCACCAGCTACCTTGACACGATATTCAAGGTCAGCCATAAATATCTGGGGCGTGTGTTTGACAACGACGAAATCGCGGAACTGCGTGCCATGTGTGACAACGAAGGAGCACGCGACGACATCATTCAGTCCTTTGTCTCAAACTACTATAGGTTCGTGAAAGAGCGGTTTCAGGCTCAACACAATTTTGACAAGGGTTTGGATGGGTTTGTCCGAAGGGATAGTGGAAGCGTCAAGGTCATCTGGGATGATTGTCTAGTCGCCCTCCAGCGCATGAAGTCTGAGAGTGTTCAACTCATGGTGACATCGCCACCCTACTACAATGCGCGGGATTACTCCACCTGGCCAGACTTGGAATCTTATCTTGCTGATATGAGGGCTGTTATAGCTGAGGCTTACCGAGTGTTGGACAACCATCGACCTTTCGTGTTCAACGTCGGCGACATCTTTGACAACGACCATCGGCACACTAAATCAAGCTGGGGGAAACGCCGCATACCGCTCGGTGCTTATTTCACCCAGATTTTTGAGGATGTTGGCTTCCAGTTTGTAGATGACTTCATCTGGGACAAAGGAGAGGTCCAATCTCAAAGGCACAAGCATGGCAATACGCCGTTCCCGCTCTATCAGTATCCAGTGAACTGCTACGAACACATCTTCGTGTTTTACAAGCATCGCTTGGACGAAACTCTCTACCCATGTCCGATATGTGGTTGCTTGAAGGTGAATGGCAATGCGTATTCTGGCGTGGGCATCAAGTCATGGGAGTGCAAGAACTTAGACTGCATGGAACGTTCCCTTGGGAACAGGGGCAAACGATTCTCGGTGCGACACAAGGTGATGACAGACTTGCAAACTGCCGAAAACTTGGTCCCTGCCAAACTACTAGCTAAGTGGCGTAGGGATGTAGTCAAGATTACGCCCGTGATCAAGATCAACTCAAAAGGTGAAAACATACTCGGTCACACGGCTCCCTTCCCTAAAGAAATCCCTGAATATGCGATTAGTGTATTCACTGGTGTTGGCGAAACCGTACTCGACCCGTTCGCGGGGAGTTTCACCACGGCGATAGAAGCGGTCAGACAGGGACGCGTAGGTGTCGGAATCGAGATCAATTGTTCACTCTTTCGCGATTCGATCTTGGCTAACATCGCCAGTAATTCAATGTCTTGGGAAGAGAGTGTAGGCTTTGGCACCTGACGCCACACAAGACAAGCGAGTGATTGGTCTTTACGGCGAGATGCGGTTGGCGATGGAACTCCATCAGCGCGGCTGGCAGGTTTACAGAGCATATATCGACGATAGGTTCGATTTCGTAATCATCAAATCTCATTGCCATGTGTGCGAAGACTATACGGCACCTTGGCAACGCGAACAGATGTACAGGGGACGAAAGCGATCCGCGATCACCAACCTTTGCGAGAATTGCCACGAAGACTCCTTGCGAATGTTGGTTAGGTTCATTCAAGTCAAGACATCCGAAGGCGTACATAGAAATAGGCCAGATGAGAGGCAATACAGTTTCCATCCGAAAATCAGGTACCATCTGGCTGATGGGCGTGTGTTCTACGCTTGGGTGCAAGTTTGGGATGAAGACAACGTTAACTTCTACATCTTCCACACCGATGATGTTGAGCGGTTTGACAACATACAACTAGCATCCTACCAGATCACGGACAACCAAAAATTGAACTTGCACATCAAGCAGGACGGGACCGTCACGAACCAAACTCGCACAGCTGGGCGAGACTACTCCGTATTCCGCACCGCACTGAATAATTTCGATGTGCTTGAATTACTAAGAGACGATGAAAAAGGATGGCAGCCATGAGCGATAACCCCAAAAAGCAAACCTCATCGTAAGTCTGATCATCACGTCTGGCCGGACCTCATACCCGACACATTCTAGAACGTGATCGGCGTGTTGGTGTCATCGCTGGCGCGAAGGGAACGCGAATGGCGACACCAGAAAGAGAACCCGGAACCGAAGGGAACCGATAATTACACGCCGAACGTCATGCGTTCGGTCAAGGAGTGTTTCATGACAGAGGATTTGAAGCGGAAGAGGGCATTCATCAGGTTCTGCAAAGAGTTGTTTGTAATCAACAACATTAGCGTAGCCGACCTTGATGATTTGAAAGTGGTCGAAGTGAATGGACGTAATTTCCCACAGCAACCCGACGGAGAAGGTCTCCACATATCGTTTTCAGTTAGTTGGGACGCCGTAGGCAAAACTGGTGCGAGCATCAATCTTGGAGATTTGATACCAGAAGATGATACTTAGAGTGTGTGGACATTCAAACCGATCTGTTATGTCAGGTCTTTCAATCGGGTTTTTGGGGAATGAGATGTAAGTTTCTTTCAAAGTACTCTTCGACGTTGGAACATACGTTCGCTACTTGGCGCGGGTTGCGGTGATGCCTAGCCAGATGCGGGGGACGGTTTCGAGTTCCATCTCTTTGAAAACCTGTTTGAGCGATTTTTGGAGCGCGTCGCGACCTTGTCCTAGAGGTACTCCGGGCATCACACCTTCGATCCAATCGCGGAAACCGCTGATGTGGTGGAAGCCAGCTTCGGGTACCTGCACTCGGAAGTTGTCTGCGTGAACGATTTCGAAGCCGGCTTCTTCGAGCAGCTCCGTATATTCCTCAGGAGTGAGCTGACGTCGTGCGCCGGCCTTGTCGGCATTCTTGTCTGGGAAAATGCCATGGTCTTGGCGTAGTGTGCGAAGGGAGCGCATCATCCATCGGCGATAGAAATCGTGGGATTCAGGCGGATGCGACCCTTCGAAGAAGGTGGTGTTGATGGCGAGGATGCCGCCGGGCTTCAATCGTTCTCGAATCTGCTTAAGCAACGCCACTTTGTCGTTGACGTAGTGGATGGAGTTGCAATACACGACGGCATCGACTTGTTCGTTGACTGATGATGCCAGGTTCTGCACTTCGGCGTGTACAAATCGGATGGCGGCTTCTTTGCGGTCGCCCAATGTTTCAACGGCGGATCTCAGTGCTGACGCCGAGTGGTCTACCGCGTAGATCACCGTCTCTTTTGTTCCGTTGAGGCGATCTAGGATAAGTTTTGTGATGCCGCCAGTACCGCAACCCAAGTCGATGATCTTTTGCTGGTTGAAGACGCCAGACATGTCGATCAGCCGGGAGTTGACTTTGCGGTAAAACGGTTGCGATGAGAACTCGTCGAAGGAGTATTCATCAGATGCATGTGTGGCGATCGGGCTCGGCATGTGAACCTCGACGGGACTCGGTGATGGCAGTAAGGTTTAGCCTGATTAGAGCAGGCTACGAAGATTCTAGCAGGGAAACTGAGATTTTGGATAAAAGGCGACCAATATTAGTCGCGGTGTCTACGATAGTCGTTGCTATGCTTTTAGTGGCGTGTGCGCGTTCTGAAGATGCTCCTCTGGTATTCGTTGCTGCATCGCTGGTCGATGTTATGGAAGAGATAGCAACCGAGTATAGGCAAGAAACGGGTCAGACGGTTCGGTTCAATTTCGGGGGATCGAATCTGCTTGCACATCAAATTGTGGCAGGTGCGCCGGCGAATGCAGTGATCGTGTCTGGCAAAACGCCCATCGATCTATTGGTCGCCGATGGCGAAGCGGCGTCTGAAGATATCGTGCAGGTTTTCAGCAATCGTCTAGTAGTTGTAAGACCTAAAGGTTCCGAGATGGCTGACTTAGAGTTGTCTGAAATGGTCGGTGCAGAAAGAATCGCCATGCCGGATCCGGCGTCGGCGCCAGCCGGGGAGTATTTTGAGGTCGCGCTCAAGGACTACGGATTATGGGAATCGCTTCAAGCTCAGATCGTGCCTACTCTAGATGTGCGTGCGGCGCTTTCTGCTGCCGCTTCAGGCAATGTCGCGTACGCTTTCGTATATGAGACTGATGCGATATCGAGTGATGATGTCGAGATAGCCTTCGCAATTGATGATGCATCAGAATTTGCGGTTCCCAGATATTACGCTTCATCTTTGCATGGCGACGACAAGGCGGGCAGTTTCATCGCGTTTTTGATGTCGGAAGAAGCGATGTCGATTCTGAAGAAACACGGGTTCAGGCCGTGAGACTAATCGGATCAGGTGGGCGTTCCATTGCTTGAAGCTACCTTGCTTTCATTGCGCGCTGCTGCGGTTGCGACGTTTTTGATGCTTGTGCCTGCACTGTTGATAGCTGGCTACCTGGTGCGTAGCCATGGGCGTCTGGCATTTGCGATCGATCTGCTGGTATCGATGCCGTTGGCATTGCCGCCAGTTGCAGTTGGCTTCATGCTGTTGTGGTTTTTCGGTGCGACGGGTCCACTGGGGGCATTGACTGATGGATTGGCGTTCAGCTGGTTTGCGATGTCGGTAGCTTCGGCGATTGTTTCATTTCCTCTTGTTGTGCGTGCTTTTGTGGCGGGGCTGGCTGAGGTGGATCCCCGTTTGGTACTGGCGGCGCGTAATTTGGGTGCTAGCAGGTTGCGCGCGATGTGGACCGTGACTTTGCCTCTTGCTAGACGAGGAATTGCGGCTGGACTGTTGTTGGGCTTTGTGCGCGCTTTCGCCGAATTCGGTGCGACGGTAGTTTTTGCCGGCAACATTCCCGGCAGTACGCAAGGAGTGCCGAGTGCAATGTTTTCACGAATCTCAGTAGGGGATTTTTCCGGGGCCTGGCAGCTGGCGGCAGTTTCGGTAGTTATCGGCGGTGTTGCATTGGCGATACACAACCGACTCGCATCACGCCCTGAAGCAACTAGATTGGCAGAGAGTGGATCTCGTGTTTGAGGAAGATGCTGTTTTTTTGGATTTCGATTTGAAGTTGCGTCAGGGGAACTTCCAACTCGACGTTGCTGGTCGGTTCTCACGCGGCGTCACGGCAGTGTTCGGCCCATCAGGCGCTGGCAAGTCGACATTGTTGGCGTGCCTTGCAGGGATGACGACTCCCGATGCTGGACACATCATCTTAGATGGCGAAACGAAATTTTCATCTCTTGACGGTGTGCGCGTTGCGCCGCAATCGCTGCGTACCGTTTTGGTTTTCCAAGATGGAATGCTGTTTCCTCATATGACAGTTGGAGAGAACATCAAGTATGGATATCGCCTCACGCCGCCAAACAACCGTGTGATCGATCCTGATGAAGTGTGCGATTTTCTGGGTATCAGCGACATGGTCGACCGCTATCCAGCGTCGCTATCAGGCGGGGAGCGTCAGAGAGTGGCATTGGCACGCGGTTTGGCTACATCTCCTCGGTTGCTGCTGCTGGACGAGCCGGTGGCCTCGCTCGATCTACGCCTGCGTAACGAAGTAGTTGCTTATCTCAAAGATGTTTACGCGAGATATGGCATCCCAATGATTTATGTTTCCCATTCGTTGTCAGATGTCATGGCTCTTGCACCAAACGTTTTGGCTTTGGAGAACGGTAGCGTCAGATCATTCGGTCCAGTTGTTGATCTTGTTGGTGACATGGCCCTTTCTAATCGAGTCGACGGTGACTCGATCGACAACCTTTTCGTAGGCACGGTGGCGGCTTCAGGCTCTATCAACATTGGGAATGTGGAATTGATCGCGCAAGTTGGCGATTGCCGCCCGGGAGATCGGTTAGCAGCATCGATCAGCGCATCCGACATTGTTCTGGCACTGAAGTACCCGGAAGGAATCAGTGCTCGAAATATCTTGCCAGGGAGAGTTAACCGTATTGAGATCGGCGAACAGGCTGCATTGGCGATTGTCTACGCTGGTTCTGGGGACGCTGGACCCGAGTTCGTAGTGGAGTTGACTCCAGATGCGGTTTCAGCTTTGGAATTGAAACCAGATTTGGAGGTCTACTTGGTCTTCAAGACGAGCAGCATAGCGGTCACGGCTGGCTGATGCCGATCCCTACTGGGCATTGGCTCGCTAACGCACATTTATCGCACAGCGGCTTCTTTTTGCAGATTCGTGCCGCATGGTAGTCGATCAATGCATGGTATTCATTGAAAAGGTAGTGATCGTGCGGCAAGTATTGGTGGAACATGTTTTGATACGCACCATACGATTTCCCTTCTATTTCCCACCCTAGTCTTTCGAGCAGACGCTTAGTGTAAGCATCGATCACGAAAGACGGTTTCTCGGCACCGTAGAGGATGATGTCGTCTGCGGTCTCTTCTCCGATTCCCCAGACCGAAAGCAGCTGGCTTCGCATCTCGTCGATCGACAGCTCGAAGAGATTATCAAGGTCGCCTTGGTGCTTTTCAAGGATGAAGTTGGCGAACTCTTTCAGTTTTCGGGTTTTGGCTTTGTAGTAGCCAGATGGACGAATCAGGACGTGCATCTCTTCATCTGGGGTATCGATGATGGCTTGGAAAGACCAGACATCTGCATTTCGCAGATTTATCAGTGCGCGCTCGGTGTTGCTCCAAGAGATGTTCTGGACGAGGATGGCTCCGATTACGAGTTCGAACGCGCCGCCATGCACGGCCGGCCACCAATGGCGCGGTCCGTAGGCTTCAAACAGCGCAGTGAAAAGCCACTCGATGTCCTCGCGTGTCGGTGCGACCGGCTTCCCGATGCGCGGATCGGACCGCGAGGAGCTGAATTCGTAGATAATTTCAGGAGAAGGGGACATTGGGAGATGACATGACAATTTTGGATCGTTCGGTCACTATGCAGGAGCGCATTGAAACAGCGCGTTCGATTTCTGGCAGTTGCGTTTGCGTGGGGCTGGACCCCGATCCTGTCAAGATGCCAATCGACGATGTATACGAGTTCAATCGTAGAATCATAGACGCAACGCATGACTTAGTTGCGGCGTACAAGCCTCAGATTGCATTCTATGAAGCCATGGGAATCCCAGGCTTGCAGGCTTTGGAGAAGACCATCGCACACATCCGTGAAGTGGCTCCAGACGTTTTGGTTTTAATCGATGCCAAGCGAGGCGATATCGGTAGCACGGCAGAAGCATACGCAAAAGCGATATTCGATGTGTGGGGAGTGGATGCGTGCACTGTGTACGCGTATCAAGGGACCGAATCGATTTTGCCTTTCCTGGAGTACAGGGGACGGGGAATATTTGTAGTTTGCAGGACGTCGAATCCAAGTTCAATCCAAGTTCAAGACATCAAGGATCCAGAAACTGGGAAAACGGTGTTTGAAACCATTGCTGAGATGTCAGTTGAAGCGGGAAGATGCATGACTGGCGATGTCGGTCTGGTAGTCGGTGCTACTTACCCCGAAGAGTTGGCGCTGTTGCGGAAGCAGCATCCCGACACGCCGTTTCTGATACCTGGCGTTGGCGCACAAGGAGGTGATGCTGCCACGGTTGCGAGGATTGGTGGAACGCGCATTTTGATCAATTCTTCGCGCGGCATTATCTACGCTTCGAAATCCAAACGCGATTTTGATCAAAAGGCTCGGCGCGCGGTGCAAGAGCTTCGTGTCGAGATTGTCAGCGGACTAAAGGCTTGAGATATTCGATCAATGCAGCCGAGGCGCAAAGACCGGCCGGTGGTGCCTTTTGAAGTCGGCGATGTAGTTGTGTTGCGAAAACCGCATCCCTGCGGCTCAAGTGCTTGGGAGGTTTATCGCATCGGTGCCGATATCGGGTTGTTGTGCTCCGGATGTGGGCGACGTGTGATGCTGGAGCGTCCTCTAGTACAGCGTCGGATGAAGTCACGCATTCCAGCAAAAGCGCAGTAAGACATCGCATCAGAGTGAACGGTTACGGTATTTTCTGATTGGGATTCGTTGTAAAGTATCAAGAATGGAGAAAGAGCCGGATCGAGATAAATCTGGATTTCTTCTGCAACGCGACCTATCGATTAGCCCAAGGGAGATGTCCGTCATGCTGGAGGTGGAAATTCACCAAATCAGAGTTGGGCGTGACGGCTCCGCCGAGAGATGCTTGATTCTCCGCCCTAAGGATCATGAGGATCGTCGACTTTGCCCGATAATCATCGGTCCGAGCGAAGCATCGGCTATCGTTGCGCCTTCCACGGAGCCTGCTCTTAGCCGACCGATGACGCACGATCTGCTGTTGAATGCGATTCGAGAATTAGGCGGCATTGTGCAGTATATCTACGTGCGTGGGCTCAACAAAGCGACGTTTTTTGCTGACATCGTCATCAAGATCGGGCAAGACGAGGTGACTCTAGATGCTAGACCGTCGGATTCGATAGCGTTGGCGGTTCGTGCGCGAGTCCCGATCTACATTTCTGAGGATGTCTTGGATCAGGTAAATGCCGATTTGCAGGTTAAAGAACCGTCGGAAGGCTCTGGGCGCGTAGCGACGCGCGAGCGTAGCTATGAGGAGAAGGCTTCTCCAGTCACACCAGAGCAACGCGAGAAATTGAGCGCCTTCTCGGAGCTCATGGAGACGTTGAGCATGGATGATGAGGGCGAGGGTGTAGTTTGAGGTTTACCTGCCTTCCAAGATGAAATCGGCGACTCGCTCGCCGATGATCATCGACGTTATGTTGGTGTTGGCGCGGATGCAGTCCGGCATATTCGAGGCATCAGCGACCTTCAGGTTTTCCAAGCCTTTGACGTTGCCGTATTGGTCCAGCACGGCCATGTCGTCGCTGTCGGGTCCCATCTTGCAAGTTCCAGATGCGTGGTGGCTGGTGGCGACGCGTTGCATGATGTAGCGCGTCAGCAGTTCATCGTCCGCTGCTGTCTCTTGCGTCGGTTCGACTAACTCATCGATGATGCCTTCGTATGCGGACTGTTCCCCGATCTCGATGCAGAGTCGGACGGCTTCGCGCATCCTCGCTTTGTCGAACTCGGTATCGAGTAGGTTGTAGTCGAGATATGGCTGGATATGCGGGTTTTTGGACTGGAGTTTGACCTCTCCTGCCGATTCAGCGAGGTACAGCGCGGAGACCATCGAGATTCCGATCGGCTGGTCGTTTGAAATCAGATAGATGCCCTCTTGAGTTGCGCAAGATACGGGATGGACGAACATGTCGTTGCGCCATCTGGAACCTTGGCAGGTGAACTTGAGGTTGACTTGAATCTTTGCCGCCAACGGGTCTTGTCGGAAATCGGGCTTGGTACGCCAAGTTGTCGAGACTTGCGGATGGTCGCGCAGATTTTGTCCAACTCCAGGCGAATCGAGAACTAAAGGAATGCCCATTTCGTTGATGTGGTCGGCGGGACCGATGCCGGAAAGCATCAGTATCTGTGGCGAACAGAGAGCACCGGCGGAGAGAATCACTTGCTCGGAATAGACGTCAAACAACTCGCCTCCGGATTCGACACTTGCGCCAACCGCTTTCCGCCCATCGAAGAGCAGTCGGTGAACCAGGCAATCGGCTCGGATGGTGAGGTTGAGGCGATGTCTTGACTGTGCGAGATATCCGATATTGGTGCTCCAGCGTACGCCGTTCGGGTTGTTGAATGGTGGTGGACCTACACCGGTGCTGTCGGGATTGTTCGCGTCTTCAAAGTATGGGTAGCCGAGAGCTTGACATGCTTCCACAAACGCATCTTGGTCTGGATTCCACTCGTTGCGTTTCCATCTTCGGCAGATAATCGGGCCGTCGGTGCCGTGATAGTCATCTGAGAAATCGGTGTCGGTCTCGATACGCCGGAAGTATGGCATGAGTTTCTGGAACGCCCACTCATCGTTTCCCCAATCGGCCCAGTCGTCGTAATCTTCGGGCATTCCCCGCAGGAATATCTGAGCGTTGACGGAGCTGGACCCGCCTACCAGTTTTCCGCGCGGCACCAACATCTCGGGGTTGAGGTCGTTCGATTTGGCGGTGAAGTTCCAGTTGTGTTTGCTATCTCTTCCGAATGCGCGAGCCCAGATGTTGCGGTCGAAACCATGCCCGAGTTTGATCTCCATCGGCAGGTCTTCGATTGTGGGGTAATCTGCACCGGCTTCCAGAAGTAGGACGGAGACGTTTGGGTCTTCACTCAGCCGGCTAGCGATGATGGCGCCAGCGGATCCGGCTCCGATGACGATGAAGTCGTATTTCATGGCGAGTGTTCCGGGTTGTCTGAACTGCGATGGGAACGATTGTAATGATGAAAGTGATCGACGAGACGGTGTGACGAGCTGATATTGGACAAAGATTCACCGGGTGTGTTTCAGATTGAGCGGCTGGCGTAGATCAATCGAATGTAGGTGTAATGTGACGAAGAGTTACGCGGCGATGGGGGACATGTTCTCATCTCTGCCGTATGCTGCAGAGCCGAATTTGCCCCCGAGATTGTTCGTCGTCGGCTTCAAACCTGTAGACGGTTGAACAGAATTCGTCGCATCTGATGCTCTTGTTTTGCGCGATGACAAGAGTCCGTGCTTATAATTTAGGAAAGTGAGGACTGGTTTTTGATGCCTGACGAGCAGACTCCGAAGAGTGTTGCCAGCATGATACCTGTCTTGGCGCGTCTGACCATGATCGGTTGGTTCGTCGGCGTAAGCATCGCTGGCGGAGCATTGCTGGGATGGTGGTTAGATGACATGATCGGCAGCGCACCGTTGCTGTTGGTCATTGGGATCCTGTTCGGGGTTGCCATTGCGCTGGTAGGTATGATGAAAATGTTGTCCGACTTCGGGAAGTCGAAGCGATAGTCCGTCAGGTCATCAAGACACTGGTTCGCGGTTGCAAATTAAGAGATGTCGACAGAGACGAATCAAGAGCGAGGGGTAGAGATTGCTCTCATCCCCTAAAGGTCTCGCCATTGCGGTTCTGCTATTCGCAGTGGCGATCATTTCGATATTGGGCGGTGCCCTTGGAGCGGCATTTGGTGGTGGATTCATAGGCGGTGCAGTGCCTCATCTGCAAGTTCCCTCGGAGCTGGTCACCTATATCGGTGATTTCGCGCTCTACAACACGGTTGTGATGTTCATCGCTGCGATAGTCGTACTCGTATTTTTGACTTGGTTGGCAACGCGCAGAATATCCGAGGTGCCGGGGCGTTGGCAATCGTTGATGGAGTTGCTTTTCGAGTTCTTCATCGGTCTAGCCGAATCGACTTCAGGGAAGGCGGGACGGATATTCATACCGGTCGCGACTGCGATCTTCTTGGTGGTGCTGTTCTCGAACTGGCTCGGCGTTTTGCCCGTAGTTGGAAACATCGGACGCGTTGAGACGACGGCCGAGTATTTCTTCCACAAGTTTGAAGGTAAGGCGGAGAGCGAACAAGCCGAGAAAGTGTTGGATGGATTGCACCACGATGTCGGCAAAAACGGCGAAGGGATGGGGCAATACTTGGAAACTCATGCCGATGATGAAAAGGTGCAGAAACTCGTTGGCAAGACCTTCGAGACATATGGCGGACAAGATTTCGTAATTTTCGATGGCGACGGTATTCGCCTGTTGCCTCTAGGGCGCGGCAACGAATACAAGCTGAGTTTGATCGATGTGGTGGCGTACGATGTTGCTGATCCCACGCACCCGACCGCTGATGACATCGTCAAAATCGCACGCCGAGTCGATGAGAGCATAGCTCCCGCTTCAACGCCGAGCACTGAGTTCTTCAGCGAAAATCCAGATAAGTACCCATCGCTAGCCGGCAAACGCGCCGGCATCCTAGTCCCCTATCTCAGAGGCTCGAGCACTGACTTGAACATGACCTTGGCGCTTGCTATTTTCGCAATGTTGAGCGTTCAATTCTGGGGCATCAAGACCTTAGGCGTTTGGGGTTATTGGGACAAGTTCGTTGGTAATCCGTTCAAGCGCAATCCGATTGATCTGTTCGTGGGATTGTTGGAACTTGTTGGCGAGTTCATCAAGGTAATCAGTTTCACTTTCCGTCTGTTTGGGAACATGTTCGCTGGCGAGATACTGTTGATATCTATGGGTTTCCTGTTCCCGTTGATCGGCATGATACCGTTTATCGGTTTGGAACTGTTTGTCGGCTTTATTCAGGCAATCATCTTCTCTGTATTGACGTTGATGTTCGGCGCATTTGCCATCATGCCGCATCATCATCCAGAAGGCGATCATCACGGTGCCGGGGAGGGACATTGACAGGTCATGTTCTCTGGTTGGCACATGAAATCGCCGCTTGTCCCTCGTATCGAGGGCACTACGAATTTCGGCACGTTGCGCCCGAACTTGAGCTTATTTGCAGCCAGATCGAGCGCGTGTGATACCCCCTCGGCCGGGCCATCATGGCTGTGTGTCGTGACAACTAACAATCGAGACCAGGAGGTCTAACACTATGGAATCTGAATGGGTGCCAATCGGAGCAGGTCTTGCTATCGGAGCTGGGGCTCTTGGCCCTGGTCTTGGCATTGGCATGCTGGCTGGCAAGGCGATGGAAGCTCTGGGTCGCAATCCTGAAGCTGCCGACGCGATTCGCCAGAACATGATTCTCGCCATTGCGTTCACGGAAGCCATTGCGATTTACGCCTTGGTAGTGGCAATCATCACACTGTTCGTTTAGTTCGCTAACGCACGATGTCTTGGCGGAGCGCAAAGTCGATCCTGACAAGTAGTCAGGATTGGCACCCCGCCGAAACATGGCGATATGCAGAATAGTGTGATGTAAAGCGATTCGGAGATTCTGATGGACGCATTGGGAATAGATCTGCCCCGTCTGCTGACCTTCCTGATTGGCTTCACGGTGATTGCGGTCTTCTTGCGATTGTTCCTGTACGGTCCGATCATTCGGATGCTGGATCAGCGCGCGGATCGTATCCGTGAGAGTCTGGAAGCTGCTGAAAAGGCGCGTGCCGAGGCCGCGTCTTCAGCTGAACGTGTTGAGCAGGAGTTGGCGAACGCAAGGCGTGAGGGACAAAGCCTTATCGCCGAGGCGCGTGAGGCAGCCGTCAAGCTCAGAGACCAAGAGATGGAACGTACCCAAGCGCGGGTCGATGAGATGGTGGAGCGCGCGCGAGAAGAAATTCGACGCGAGCGCGAGGCCGCAGTTGAGGAGGTCCGCAGCGAGTTTGCCGGCATCGCCATTCTGGCTGCGGAGCGCATCGTCGAGCAATCGCTTGATGAAGATGCACATCGAGAATTGATCGACCGCGTTTTGGAAGAAGGCATGAATGCGCGCAACAATTGAGCGCTAATCGGTGCCAGAAAATAGAACCTGAAGAATGGCCTCAACATCAGTTAGAAGATACGCCCAAGCTGCGTTTGCGGTAGCGGTGGAGCGCAATGCTATCGAAATGTGGCAGCGTGACTTGGAGATTTCTCGAGGCATCATCTGCGAATCTGATGTGCAGGCATTCATGGCAGCGCCATCAGTTCCGGAAAACGTGAAACTCGATGGAATCAAAACCTTGATCGGCAACGTTGATCCATTGGTGCGTAATCTAGTTTCACTCATGACCGTCAACGGTGACATTGAGCGCTTCGCGGAGGTTTGCGATACATTCCGTGAATTCATGGATGAGCATCTAGGTATCGGAAGAGCGCAGATTACGACAGCGGTGCCGCTCGATGAATCGCGACGCGAACGCATAGTCAACAGTCTTCGCGCCCTGACCGACTATGAGCGGATCGAAGTTTCCGAGCATGTGGACCCATCGATTATCGGTGGGGTGTTGGCACGCGTTGGTGACAGGTTGTTCGATGGCAGTACACGGTCTCGTTTACGTTCGATGCAAGAGTCTCTTGCACAGCGTCCGTTGTCAATGTGAATATTTGAATTGAAAGGTCTGCGAAAGCATAGCCTCTAGGTGCCATAAGGCGCAGTTACACGCTAAGGAAAGGTGAATCGATGACCACCGCAGGGCAAGATATTGCTTCAGTGATCAAACGTCAGATCGAAGAGTTCGGCGGCGAACTCACGATGGTAGATGTCGGTACTGTTGTTGAAGCGGGCGACGGGATCGCGCGTATTCACGGACTCGCGGGAGTTCGCCTTAACGAGATTCTCCAGTTTCCGAACGATATTCTCGGTCTGGCGCTCAACCTCGAAGAAGAGTCGGTTGGCGCAGTAATCATGGGCGATTACCTTCAGATCAGAGAGGGCGACGAAGTGCGGTCTACCGGGCGTATTCTGGAAGTGCCGGTGGGCGATGCGCTTCTAGGTCGCGTCGTCGATCCGCTGGGAAGATCTTTGGACGGTCAACCCGCACCAAGCACGACGGAAAGCCTCCCAGTCGAAAAGATCGCCCCTGGAGTCATCACGCGTCAGCCAGTCAATCAACCAGTTCAGTTCGGACTAAAGGTTGTAGACGCAATGGTTCCCGTGGGACGAGGGCAACGAGAGTTGATAATCGGCGACCGATCTACGGGCAAGACTTCATTGTGCGTAGACGCGATTATCAATCAGCGTGATTCTGACATGCTTAGCGTTTACGTGGCGATCGGCCAGAAGGCATCCAAAGTAGCGGGAATTGTTCAGCGTCTTGCAGACCAAAATGCGCTTGACAACACGATCATAGTTGCAGCCAACGCTTCCGATCCTGCACCTACCCAGTTCTTGGCTCCTTACGCCGGTTGTGCCATGGCTGAGTATTTCATGGCAAAAGGACGCGATGTTCTGATTGTGTACGATGATCTGTCCAAGCACGCGTGGGCCTATCGCCAGATGTCGTTGCTTCTGCGCCGACCACCTGGACGTGAGGCCTATCCTGGTGACGTATTCTATCTGCACTCCAGGTTGCTGGAACGCGCGGCGCGCATGGCGCCCGAGTATGGCGGTGGCTCGATCACGGCATTGCCGATAATCGAGACTCTCGCCGGCGACGTTTCTGCGTACATCCCAACCAACGTAATTTCGATAACAGACGGTCAGCTCTTCTTGGAGCCGGACCTTTTCAACGCTGGGATCAGACCAGCTGTGAACTCAGGCATTTCGGTTACTCGAGTAGGCTCGTCGGCGCAACGCTCTGGCATGAAATCGGTGGCCGGAAGCCTCAAGACTGAGATGGCGCAGTTTGACGCATTGGCGACGTTCGCGCAGTTCGGCGCTGAGGATTTGGACCCCGTCACCAGACGCCAGCTGGCGCGTGGCGAGCGTTTCCGCGAACTTCTAAAGCAAGACGAGAACTCGCCGGTTTCATACGAGAACATGGTGGCATTGTTCCACATCGCCAACCAAGGGGCTCTAGATGATGTAGCTGTGGACCGAGTGCGCGATTTCGAATCGAATTGGTACGACTACATGGCGGCGAATCTGCCGGAACTACTTGCTGAGATCGATGAATCTGGCGAACTTACTGATGAATCTGGCGAACGTCTGATGCAAGCAGTGGACGCCTTTAAGCAAACCTCGGATCTCGTATCGACTGCCTGACGCAAGGAAAACTTAGCGATAAGATGCCCAATCTCAAGGACATACGCGACCGCATCAGGTCGGTCAGCAATACCGCGAAGATTACGAGCGCGATGCAACTGATCGCGGCTTCACGGATGCAACGCGCGCAACAGATGGTGCGTAACGGACGTCCGTATGCGGATCAGATGCATGAGGTGCTATCGCATTTGGCAATGCGACTGAGCGATGATGATGAGAGTTTGGACCCGCTTTTGCAACGGCGTGCAAACGATCGAGAATTGCTGGTTTTGCTGACTCCAGATCGAGGATTGGCAGGTGCGTTAGTTGGAAATCTACTGCGCGCCGCGGCCTTAGAGTTCACATCGGCTGCGGTGCCGATCGACACTGTAGGCATCGGCCGCAAGGGAGAACGTTTCGTTGCTCGAACTGGACAGTCGTTGGTTGCAACGTTCTCGGTAGGCGATCGCCCGACATTGTCTGACACGCTAGATATTTCATCCTTCGTAATCGATCGATATCGTTCTGGCGAAGCTGATACCGTCAGGATGATCTATGCCCAATTCGTGAACACATCGGTGCAGCGACCGGTGACGCGGCAGCTGTTGCCAATCGAAACAGACACATCTTCGTCAGCTGATGGCGCGCCGATGATGTATCTCGATTACATCTATGAGCCGTCACCATCCGAGGTGTTGGCGAGTCTGGCTCCGCGCTATATCGAGACGCAGATTTATCATGCGATCTTGGAGGCTCAGGCCAGCGAACATTCTGCGCGCATGGTGGCGATGCAGAACGCGACCGATAATGCCAATGAATTGGTGGATGAACTTACCTTGGATCTGAACAAGGCGCGTCAAGAGTCGATTACTGGCGAATTGCTTGACATTGTCGGCGGTGTAGCTGGTGTACAGCAGTGAAGAAGCAAGAGTAGAAACACCTTGCAGGACCATAAGGAATTGCATCTAATCGAAGCCGTTCTATCGGCGATTCGATGGGACGATAAGAAATAGGAGCCTTAATCAATGGCACAAGGTAGCAAAGGCAAAGTGATCCAGGTCATCGGCACGGTAGTCGATGTTGAATTCCCCCCCGAAGATTTGCCGGAGATCTACAATGGCTTGGAAACGGAGATCGACGGTGAGCGTCTGGTGCTTGAAGTTGAGCAGCACGTGGGCAACAACTGGGTGCGATGCCTAGCTCTAGGAACTACCGATGGCTTGGCACGCGGCGTGGAATGTGTAGATACCGGTCAGCCGGTCGCGGTGCCCGTGGGCGAGAACTCCCTCGGGCGCATATTCAATGTTCTTGGCGATGCGATCGACGGCGGCGCGGCGATTCCTGATGATGCCGAACGCTTGCCGATCCACCGTCAACCTCCCACTTTTGCTGAGCAGTCTGGAACCACGGAGATTCTAGAGACTGGAATCAAGGTTCTAGACTTGATCACTCCGTTTCCGAGGGGCGGGAAGGTTGGAGCGTATGGTGGCGCTGGCGTTGGTAAGACGGTGATCATTACTGAATTGATACGCAACATCGCGCAGGAACACTCTGGCGTGTCTGTCTTTGCAGGGGTGGGCGAACGCTCACGTGAAGGCAATGACCTGTGGCACGAGATGCATGAATCGGGAGTTGTCGGCTCTACGGCGTTGGTGTTCGGCCAGATGAACGAGCCGCCCGGGACGCGTGCCCGGATTGCGCTCACTGGGTTGACGATGGCGGAGTATTTCCGCGACGCGCGCGGTCAAGACGTACTGCTTTTCATCGACAATGTATACCGTTACATTTTGGCCGGGATGGAAGTATCTGCGCTTCTGGGTAGAATGCCTTCTGCAGTTGGATACCAACCGACTCTGGCGACGGAGTTGGGCGATTTGATGGAGCGCATCACATCGACACAATCTGGCTCGATCACATCGTTCCAAGCGGTATATGTTCCAGCAGACGACTATACCGACCCGGGTATCGTGACGACGTTCGGACACCTCGACGCTAACGTTTCGCTGGATCGTGCCCTGGCGGCTCAGGCATTGTTCCCGGCGGTCGACCCGTTGGCATCGAACTCGCGGATTTTGGAGCCGGCAGTAGTCGGACAAGACCATTACGATGCTGCGTTTGGCGTCAAACGGGTGTTGCAGCGTTACAAGGATTTGCAGGATGTCATTGCCATCTTGGGTATCGAGGAGTTGTCAGACGAAGACCAACAGACGGTTGCACGCGCCCGCAAGATACAACGCTTCTTGACGCAACCCTTCTTTGTCGGCGAGGTCTTCACGGGACTTCCCGGCAAATACGTTGGACGCGAAGACACCGTGAAGGGCTTTTTGGAGATTCTTCAAGGGAAACACGATGATCTGCCGGAGCAGGCATTCTACATGGTGGGAACGATCGAAGACGCCGTAGAAAAGGGTCGTGCGATGCAGGAACAGATAGCGGCATAAGGCTCAAAGCCGATGCGATGGGCAAATTGAGATCGAGATACAGCAAACATGGCACCGATGAATCTCAACATAGTTACCGCTGAGCGCGAGATGTTCTCGGGTTCCGTTGAGTATGTTACTGCCACTGGTGCGGATGGCGAACTAACCGTATTGCCTTCCCATGCGGCACTGATGACCACACTAGCGCCTGGAGAGATGCGCTTTGGCAGCAGTGACGGAGATGAGAGGTCGATCATCATTTCCGGGGGATTTATGGAAGTGTTGGCTGACAACGTCACGGTTCTCGCCGATGCTGCCGAACGCGACGATGAGATTGATGAGGAACGTGCGGCTGAGGCGGTCAGAAGGGCTCAGGAACGCATCGCGTCGCATGGCGACGACCTTGATATGGAGCGGGCATTGGCATCGCTAAGACGCGCGCAGATCAGGTTGCGCGTCTCACGCCGCCGACAGCAGAGCGGTCGTTAAGGATCGTTGTTTTTTGGCGCTCCAGGCAGCGACTCGCAAGGCAGGCCATTACTGTCTCCATCGAGCCGATGCGGGTCAGATTTGGGGCCTCCGTTGCTCACGAAGAACGCATTGGCTTGGCTCCAAGTTTTGAAGTCGCCGCAATCTGCATCATTATCGATCCCTGATTCGGCACGCCATAGCCGGTTCAATCTGGAAAGAACGCGATTGGTATCGTCAATAGGCGGCACAGTCTCGCAGGGTCTATCGTCCAAGTCCCGATCTAAGCCGTAGAGGTTTTGACCGGGAGCATCGTAGGAGTTGAAAAAATGTTTGGCTTCGTCACGATGTTGGAAATCGTCGCAAACCACTTCGAACTCATCGTGTAGATATCGATCGAGTTGCCGCATGCCCTCGCATGGGATGCCGTTACGGTTCGAATCTAATGCAATTGCCGATACAGAACTCTCATAGAGATTGACGAAGTGCTGCATTGCTGCATCCTGACTGAGAAAGTCATCGCATGTTCGTTCTGGCCATTCTAGCGAATCGGCTTGTAGTCCACCTTCGCTGGACAGTGCGAGTATCAGTGCTGCAACGGTTACGGATCCACATCCGAGAAAGATGGCTGTTGAAACGAGTATAAGACGGCGTAGGTGAAAATCTTCGAGGTTAAATCTAAGTAACCAATGGAATAGTACCATAACTTTGACCTTTCAATTCTAGATAGTTAAGACTGTAAAAGCCTAATGTTTTCCCAATCAACAATCAACTATGAAACTCTGAATAGACGTATGATTGCAATGGAAGTGATATCTTTGGAAAAGTTGAGAACTGGCCAGTATCGTCATTCCTACAGGTCTGAATCTAGGCTTCTGAACTGGATTGACTAACTGAGCATGTAAGATGAAACCCCTGACCAAGTCTTTGTTCTAACGGGATTCGTAGAGGTGGTTCGCGAACCGCCCTTAGTTGATCAGAGATTTCCAAGGTGGGTTGCGAGGAATTACACTTGTTCAACGACATCCTAGTCCCACCGCTGTTCGACCAGATACAAGTACTGAGACCATGAAGATCACAGACATTGAAGTTTTTCGAATGCGAACGCCCGTTCACAAGACAGCGGGCACTAACTGGATGTTCGTACGAGTAATGTCCGATACTGGGGAGTATGGATGGGGAGAAGCGAGCACTCAGTACAAAGATGCCGGCGTTGTTGCTGAGATCGGCGAATTTGCCAAATATCTGATCGGCAAAGACCCGTTCCAAATCGAGCACATTTGGACATCGCTGCATCGACGGGTCACTTGGACCGGCGGTGCCGTTACCATGAGTGCGATCAGCGGCATCGATCTCGCCTTGAACGACCTGAAAGCCAAATCCCTGGGAATTCCAGTCTACGAATTGCTGGGGGGCAAAGTGCGCGACGAAATCCGCGCATACGCCAACGGGTGGTTCGATCCAGACGATGACGACGGTCTAGGGAAAGGCGGCGCAGTGACTATCGACGATTATCGTCGGCGTTCGTCTGAACTCGCGGAAGAAGGATGGCGAGCGATGAAGTTCTATCCTTTTTCCGGCCCTCAAGTGATTTCGCCAGAAAGGATGCAAAGAGGTGTGGATCTAGTGGATGCCGTGCGTCGTTCGGTTGGCGACTCAGTTGAGGTCGCGGTGGATGTCCGCGGTCGTTTGGACATTTGGAGTGCGAGAAGAGCTGCCAGGGCAATTTCAGAGTACAACGTCGCATGGTTGGAAGAGCCGATTCTTTGGGACAATATCGATGCCCTTGCAGCGCTGGCTAAAGATGTCGACATTCCGATTTCAACCGGCGAGCAGCTTTACGGACGGTGGGACTTCAGACCGTTGCTGGAATCTCATGCGGCCAGCATCATCCAGCCAGACATCTGCCACGCAGGTGGGATCACAGAGCTGCGCAAGATAGCTGCTGCAGCTGAGACGTACTATGTATCGGTAGCACCTCACAACTCGAACGGGCCGATATCGACGGTGGCGAGTTTGCATTTGGATCTGACGATGCCGAATGCGTTTATGCAGGAGATATTCGTGAGTTTCCTCGGAGCATACGAATCGGTGCTCACGAACATGATCCCGATCGAGGACGGATGTGCGACAGTCCCCGATGGTCCCGGTTGGGGCACCGAAATCGATGTTGATGCGTTGAGCAAATTCCCGCCCTGCGACTACGTGACAGTTGAGAGTGAGCCGTATTTGGCGTTTTGAAGCTTACCCGGCTGAAAGTCTGATGCACATCGCGGCGGCCGAAATCACATTGCAACTCCACGCATCTTCTTCGCTCAAGGACAAGCGGAGGGTGTTGCATTCGGTGGTTTCCAAATTGCGTAGACAGCATTCAGTATCCGCCGCCGAGGTCGATGCCAACGACTCTTGGGATTTTGCCAAGATCGGAATTGCGATCGTCAGCGGAGATTTGCGAATCGCCAGGCAACTACTTGATCGCACGTTGGAATTCGTGGAACGCGCGGCTCCAGAAGCTGAGGTGATCGCGGTCCGCACCGACATCTGGGACTTCCATGATGTCGGTCATGATTTCCTTTTAGAACTTTGAAAAGGATGCCATAACCGCCGCGCCGAATCCTCTTCAATTAGCGAATATGAACGGTTTCAAGCCGCTCTGTGATCTATATCTTTACGTAATCCTCTGCAGCCCAGTTCGCCAGAGCATCGATCCCATTGCCGTGGCGGCCGCTCCGATTATCAGCAAGAACCATAAGACTGCACTCGATCGAGGAGTTTGTCCGCCTGTGTCAGGCGGCGTTGGCAGCGGTTCTGGGATTGCGGTGGGTGGTATGGGATCGGGCGCACCGGAGGTGCCAAAACCCACTGTCGCCGGGACGGTGCTGATGTTGGCACATCCGAGCAACGTATCGTCGCTGATGCGAATCTTGGTGGATAGCACGGTAAGGCTGCCATCCGAGTTGAGCGATAGAGTCGCGACATCTGAGATGTTTGCAAGCAGCGCGTCGGGCAATGGTGCACAGAACTCCAATGGCGAGTTCAAACGATAAACGGAAATTGCGGTGCCGCTCGCGTCTACGGCGGAGATGGTGTATGCACTTCCAGCCAATGTGTATCGTTGATGCGTCATTCCTGTGTTCGACGCCGCGCCGGCATCGTCGACTCTTAGCCCAACGACATCCCCATTCGGCACGGCGCCGGAACCGACGGTCAACATTAAGCTGCCGCTTGTGAATTGTCCGCCATGTACAGGTGTGAAAACCTCGTACTGATTTCCGGAAGAGTCGGCAAGGATTGTTGGGATATCACCAGTGGGGTTGATTCGAGCAGATGATATTGGCTCAGAAGTGGATGATACTCGCAGTATCTGGATTGAAAACGATGCTGTGCAGTTGGCTTCAGGGTCGCTCAATCCATGACACTCCGTCCCGGGTTCCAGCGATGCGGTGATAGTGTATTTTCCCGGATTCGACGGTACGGAATAGGTGATGCTTGCACCTGTGCCTTCCAGCGTCCGATCCCCTTCTTGCCATTCGAATGTGATTCGATTTGCGAGGCTCTGATCCTGTATGCCCTGTCGACCGTAGATGTTGACTTTAAGTGTGATGTCGTCGCCGGGTCGCGCCCTTAGGATGTTGGCGTGTGGCTCTATGCGTCCGAGACGAGCAGCAGAATCGCTAGTTGATTCCTCTTCTTCCGCAATCATCTGATCGCCGCAGAATGCGCCGGTAAAGGTGGTGTCTGGACGTTCTGCCCAAGATCTCAGTCGAATATCGGTATTGTCGCCGCATAGACGTTCAGGGTTTTGCGGGTCCTCGCCAGGAACGCTAATCGGAGATCCGATGACAAGCTTCTTGAGCGAGTTCATCGGAAGTCTCGAGGAGTGAACCGCGCCGCTTAGACCGGGGTTGCCAGGGTAGACGATAAGCTCGCGCAGTTTGCTTGGCGTAGGTACTCTGGTTGTATCGGTCGGAGTTGCAACCTGCCCAACTACGCTCATGTCGGGCAGGTTGCCGGTGAGCATGTTGTTAGACAAGTCGGCCCTCACCAGTTCTGGTAGTCCGTCAGCGGCCGGATGTTCTTGTGAGGGGAGGTTCAATGCGTTCATCGTTTGGCTGTTCTGGGAGGCAAAAGATGCTGACTGTGAGTTAATGCTACCGGGATCGAAAAGCGTGGATGACAGGTTTCGAGTTCCGCTGAGGTCAGGGAATGGACCACTGAACATGTTGTCGTTCAGCAGCAAGGTATGTATTTCGGTTGCCAGGTGTTCAAGGTCTATCTCGCCGCTCATGAGATTGTGGCTCAAATCCAATTCTTCCATGTGCAGATGTCCCAAATCTGGGATTTCTCCAGTAATCTCGTTGTTAGACAAGATCAGCCCGTGTAATGCTGTCATTCCCTCCAAGGTGGTCAACTCGCCGGAGAGGCCGTTGCTGGACAGGTCCATTTCCGTCACGCAATCCTCATGGTCCTCATCGTCACCGTCATCGTCGTCGTCGTCGTGGTCATCATGTTCATGGATGACAAGTCCGTACCAAGTTTCTAGCGGTTCGGTGGTGTTCCAGTTGGTCGAGTCGTGCCAGTTATCGCCATTCATGGCATCGTAGAAAGCTTTCAAAGCTGTACGTTGTGCACCATCTTCGCAGGTGTGCTCTTCTTCTCCTTCTAACTCATCTAATATATCCTCCAATGTTTGCGCCTGTACAAACTCAGTTGGCGGCGAATACGAAACTGCGAACACGGTCAAAAGCGCCAGGGCGAGTTTGCCAAACAGTATGGCGAGGTGGAAGTTGCGTAAACTTCTAGACGGTCTGGGAGATGTTAAGCGTCCGCGATGATAGAATTCGGTTCGCAGGTTGTAATGATCCATTTTAAGGGTTCCAGTGAACCCGCTCTATTTCTAATCGAAGAATGGCTCGCTACCGTTTATCAGACGAAACTGATAGTTTCGCCAAGCACAAGAACTAACCTTGTTTCACTTGCCCTAGATGATACAACATATCAAATCAAAACCGTATCTGTATTTCCCGCATTTCCTACAAAGGGACTTTCGAAGGAAGGCACCTTCGTCGGAATGGCGGGATCTTTTGCGACCCGGGTTCATTTCTGATGAAGATGAAGATGTTAAGAAGACGGCTCGGAAACGCTTGGTTCCCGAGCCGTCTATACCAACTTCGCTTAGGTGGTGATGCGCGCTGATGGATTTGCTGCTTAAGCAGCCTTGACTGCGGCGACGCGTTCGCGTTGCAGATCGAGGAGTATCTGGCGAGCTTGTGCGGGCCCGATGATGCGAGTGCACTGGATGCATTTGAGCATGATGCCATCAAGTCCGCGTCCGAACTGGACATCTCCTTGGCAGGCTGGACATCGGCCAGGAAATATGGTGTTTTGGGTCATTTCTAGAGTCTCCTTTCTTGTGGCTTAGCTGTTCATGTGGCAGTGTGGTCTTTAACCAAAAAGCCCCGGTACTTGACCGGGGCTTGATTTGGGAGTGAGTATCGTGTTTTCTCACTCTGATTTTCGATCACCCCGGAGTTAGGCGGCAGGTTGCTCAATTCGTCGAGTGAGCATCTCGCGTGCCTGCTGACGATCGATGAGTCTGGTGCACTGCAGACACTTTAGGGTTGGCCCTTCGAGTCTGACGGCGAACAGAATATCGCCCTGACAATGCGGGCAACGTTTTTCGTAGATAATCGTCATGGTGTTTTGCGGATACCTTTCGTTTTTTCTTTTCGGGATTGAGGTTTTGTAGGCTTTCAGGTTCAGATGGAGGAGTGACTGCGTCACGAAATCCAACTGGTTCAACATGTTTTAACTCATTCGCACAGTGCTTGTCAAGGGTTGATGGCAAGAATTCGTAATTTTCTCAGAAATTTACATACAGTTCTTCGTCGACATGATGGATTTCGTAAACATTGACATTGTGCGTATCAGGTATGTTAGCATGAAATATACAATGAATCAAGCGATTGCTGGACAAGAAATTTGTTTGGTGGATGTTACAGACTTCATGGAGCCGATGTGAGAGAGAGATACGAAGACCAAGAAGTTTCGGATGCAGGATCGACGATTCCGAATGCTGATGCATTTGTGCGTCTGGTCAACAAAATCGCAGCTCAAGCCGCGCGCCGTGAAGTGGCGCGTCAACAGGCTGAAGAGGTGCGACGGAGCCATAGCGGACGTCGAGTGCGGGTTCGGATTGGAGGCAGGGCAGATGCGCTGTACATCATCAGTGTTGCCGCGCAGTTGGCGGACATGCACCCTCAAACATTAAGGAAGTACGACCGTGAAGGTCTGGTGAGTCCGTCAAGAACTCAAGGGAGTAGACGATTATATTCAGAGGAAGACCTCGAAAGGCTGCAAATAGTGCGTCGATTGTCTGATGACCTGGGTCTGAATCTCAATGGAGTGGGGCTGGTGCTGGAGCTGGTGCAGCATCTGCGCGGAATGTTGGAAGTACTTACTCAAAGCGAAGACCTGGTCGATTCAACTTCTGCAAAAGCGGTTGCCGATGAAATCAAGGTTATCTTGCACTATCTGGGGGTTGAATGATGTCGTTGGATCAGTGGGGAATGCGTCGCCGTAGGAGGCAGCAGATGTGGCGAATGCCGCGTCCGATTGTGCGTAGCAACAGATCGAACGTTATACGCCGTCGCTTGGTGGAACGTTGCAACGAGATGCAGGCAGAATTGGATGATGCGCGTTCGCAATTGGTACGGTATGGGGATGAATCCGACGAATATCGTAAAGATTATGAAGCATTAGAAGCGGCGGCGCGGCGATTGAAGTCGGATCTTTTGAGAGCCCATTCCGATGCGCAACACAACAAACGAATCGCTCAGGAACGGGAGGAACAGGCGGCGGAACGCGCGCGTATCGAGGTTGCAGAGAGCATGATGAGGGTGTCTGACGAGTTTGCAGAGGCTATAGAGCTGGCCCGAAAGCATCAAATGGACGCGAAGTGGCTTGAGGGGTTCGTGTCTATGTATGACAAGATCAACAAGGGTTTGGAAGATGTTGGGTATCGACGATTCGAGTCGTTGGGAGAAGAAATGGACCCTCAAAGGCATGATGCATTGGCGACTATGCCGACATCCGACGACCGAGCAGGCAAAGTAGTACAGGTGATTGAAGCGGGATACGAAGATGTAAAGACATCAAAAGTAGTTCGAGTTGCCAAAGTCCTAGTCGGCAAACCTGCCGATGAATCGGCAACTGATCGATAAATCGACGAAACAAAAACAGCTAGGCCAGTTCACGCTGGCAACAGGAAAGGTAAGAACAGAGAAATGGCAAGAGCAATCGGTATCGACTTAGGTACCACCAACTCGGCAATGGCGTACATGAACTCTGGAGAGCCGGAGATCATCGAAAATTCAGAAGGTCAACGCATAACACCTTCAGTAGTCGCGGTGAACACCAGAACGGGCGAACGTCTGATCGGGATGACGGCTCGACGTCAGGCAGTCACAAATCCGGAGAACACCATATATTCGGCGAAACGCTTCATCGGACGTCGGTTTGGCGACGAATTGGTGAGGGCTGATCAAGGGCGGGTTCCATTCAAATTGGCACGACTTGACAACGGCGATCTCGGAATCGAGTTCGACGGCAAGGTTCGTCCGCCGGCTGAAATATCGTCGATGTTGCTGGCCCGTCTGAAGCAAGACGCCGAGGAAAGACTCGGCGATTCGGTCACTCAGGCAGTAATCACTGTACCTGCATATTTCAACGATGCTCAACGTGAAGCTACGCGCGTTGCCGGCACCATCGCCGGATTGGAAGTGCTTCGGATCGTGAATGAACCCACCGCTGCCGCACTGGCTTATGGATTGGAAAAAGAAGGCGATCGCACCGTGGTGGTTTACGACCTTGGGGGTGGAACCTTTGACGTAACGATTCTGCAGGCTGGGGACGGTGTGTTTGAGGTGAAAAGCACTAACGGTGACACTCATCTCGGCGGTGACGATTTTGATCTGCGCTTAGTCCAGCACTTGGTGGAGGAGTTCAAGAAAAAAGAGTACATGGACCCGAGCTCGGATCCATCGGCATCGCAAAGGTTGCGATTGGCCGCTGAAGAAGCAAAGATCGAACTTTCATCGGTTACCAATGCGGAGATCAATCTGCCGTTCATTTCAGCAGACCAGACAGGTCCAAAGCACTTGGTAGAGACGATCTCACGCGCGAAGTTCGAAGCGTTGACCGCAGACCTCGTCGAAAATACGATCGAACCTTGTTTGAGTGCGATGAAAGACGCTGGCGTAACGCCTGAAGATATCGATGAGGTGATTCTCGCAGGTGGAATGACACGGATGCCGGCAGTGATCAATCGGGTGCGCGATATCTTCGGCAGGGAGCCAAATCGATCGATCAACCCTGACGAAGTAGTCGCTTTAGGCGCGGCGTTGCAGGCTGGTGTTCTGCAGGGCGATGTGGCCGACATAGTTTTGCTGGACGTCACCCCTCTGACTTGGGGCATCGAGAC
The DNA here is from genome assembly GCA_965242765.1 of Dehalococcoidia bacterium. Classification (GTDB taxonomy): domain Bacteria; phylum Chloroflexota; class Dehalococcoidia; order Lucifugimonadales; family Lucifugimonadaceae; genus Bin127. The sequence goes on from CBDESY010000004.1 coordinate 1,950,301, forward strand.
CCTTGGCGGAGTGCGAACTGAATTGATATCTCGCAACACCACCATCCCTACGTCTAAGTCTGACACCTTCACCACGGCTGCAGATGGACAAACTGCAGTTGAGATTCATGTTCTGCAGGGCGAACGCCCGATGGCTGCTGACAACACTTCGGTCGGACGGTTTTCATTGGACGGTATGGCACCAGCGCCACGCGGACTACCGCAGATCGAAGTGAAGTTCGATATCGATGCCAACGGCATTCTAACGGTTACGGCTAAGGATCAATCGACGCAGCGAGAGCAACACATAACGGTGACTGGTCGTTCCGGGATGTCGAAAGAGGATATTCAAGCCAAAGTAAGAGAAGCGGAAGAGAATGCTGAAGCTGACCGACAACGGCGTGAAGGTGCGGATGCGCGAAATCTCGCCGAATCTACGGCCTACCAAGCTGAAAAGTTGATTGAAGAGCATGGTGACAAATTGCCTGAAAACGTAAAGTCGGACATTCAATCGAAAATCTCTGAGGTGAGAAGCGTACTGGCCGATCAGACGGCCGATGCTGTCAAAGTCAAATCGGTTAGTGATGCTTTGCAACAGGCGATGATGGCGGCAGGTCAGCACATCCATGCTGGAGCCGGGTCTACACCAGGAACGCCAGGCGACGGTACTGATCAGCCAAACGACGACACTGTAGAAGGACAATTCAGAGAGGTTTGACGACCAGAATTGCCTGGATCAGATGCCGAATCTTGGGAAGATGCGGCGTCGCACTTCATCGATTGCCGATTTGTTGTAGTTGACGATGTCGGATCGCACATCACGGTCGATCCGATATTCGCCAACATCGCGCAATGTAGTGACGTTTGGCAACGATGTGAAGTGCGCCGGCACCTCGTTCGGGATGTCGTAGTTTGCCATAGTAGCCAAGTCCATGGTCCAGGCCCGTGCAACTGCTGACATATCGTATCCGCCGCCGCCGACTGCGATCCAAGGGCATGCGATCTCTTCGACGAGCTGGGCGATTTTCTGGACTGCTAGATTGTGCCCTTGAGTAGTTAGTGACAGGTGCGCCAGTGGATCGTTGCGATGCGTGTCGATCCCCAACTGAGTGAAGATAAGATCGGGCTCGAACGCTCTTACCAGTTCGGGCACTATTGCGTCGAATGCCACATGCCAAATCTCGTCATCAGTGTAGGGAGCTAAGGGCACGTTTACGCTGTAACCATCACCGTCGCCGATGCCGGTCTCGTCTGGGCCTCCAGTGCCGGGAAAGAGCCACTGTCCAGACTCGTGGATTGAGACCGTCATCGCACGATCGGTATCGTAGAGTCCGGCTTGAACGCCATCACCATGATGCACATCGATATCGATATAAAAGGTTCGTAGACCTTGATCGATTAGATTTTTGATGGCGATGACTGCATCGTTGAAGATGCCGAATCCGGATGCCCGGTTCTGCATTGCGTGGTGGTGCATGCCAGCTGCCGGGACGAATGCGTTTCTTGTATCACCATTCATCACCCGTTCGACTGCCATCATTGCTCCGCCGGCGGCTAATGCGGCGTGCCGATACATGCCTGAACGCGGCGGATTGTCGCCGGGACCAAAGCCGTATTGCCATATTCCAGGGACGATTGCACCGGCATCGATGGCTTTGACTACGCTGATGTATTCCGGATCGTGAAACGCGGCTATCTCATCTTCGGTAGCTTCTCTCGGGCATTCTGCGACGATGGTCTGGGCGTCGAGTAAACCGCTGACACGTATGAGTTCGTGCATGTGGTGCAATCTGATTGGACGCATCGGATGCGTCGGGCTCAGCACGTGCTGCGACTGTTCTTGCGAATAGATTAAGGACGTGGTTGGATTCTGGGTAGCCATCAAGAGATGATGTTATCGCGCATCGGTCCTAAACCATACATAGGCTATACGGTTCCGATCGCCTTCGATATACGTGTTAATGTATAACTGTTACTAACCGCGAGGTGCGATATGACGACATTCAGCACATCTAGCAAACCCGACCATGTTGAGATTCTGTTGGCAAGATTTCCGGACCCTCCGGAACATCCAGAAGATAAGATGACCAGTTTTGACCACCTTACAGGCAATGGCAACGCGTACCATCTACGCCAGCATCTCGGCAACTTAGAGACGACATTGGTCGCCGGTGAACGCTACCTAAGCGTGAGTGCTGGTTGGGATCCGGTTGCTGTCCGCTATCCCGATATGCTGGTGGCATTTGAGGTAGACCCTGAGGTCTACTACAGTCGCAACGGGTATTTGATACCTGAGATGGGCAAACCGCCGGATTTTGTGCTGGAGATCGCATCTCGTCGTTCCGGTAAAGTCGATACCACCGAGAAGCGGCGCGACTATGCGCGTATGGGTGTGAAGGAATATTGGCGTTTCGACAAGACTGGTGAACATCACGGTTCTAGGCTCGGCGGCGATGTACTCGTCGGCGATGCCTACATTGAGGTCGACATTGAGGAGTTGTCGAACGGTGACCTGCAAGGATACAGCTCGGTTCTCGATCTGTATCTGCGGTGGCACGACCACGAATTGGTGTTTTACGACCCGTTGACTGGCGATCCTATCCGCACTTTCGCTGATGAACGTGCTCGTGCTGACTACGAACAAGATGTCAGATTAGCAGCTGAAGCGCGTATCAGAGAGGTTGAAGCGCACAATCGGGAGTTGGAAGAACGCTTGCGTGAGGCCCGACTTTCAAACGGCTGGGAAACTTCTGAATAGCCGGATCGCGGAACGACTGAGTCGTTCCTGCGAAAGTGATGCTTCTGAAAAGGTCTCCCGAGAGTCGAAATTACGAACTTTATTGGAGCATTTTCAGTTTTTCAAGTTCGCAGGCGCCGATACATCATGGCGGCTAAAGCTGCAGCTAGCAGCAGAAAAACGATGATGGCGCTGGGTTTGATCTGTGGCCACTCTTCGCCCGAATTGACCACGAAGTAATCACCTCTAGCAGGTATGGGCGTCAAAGTTGGGATCGGCGTTGCAGCTGTAGCGGTATGTTGAGGAAGCGGAGTTGCTTGTGGCTGCAATTGAGACACTGGTGCATCCCTCGGCGATATTTCGCTGCTCCTCTCGTCATTGCTGTTGGCAGGCTCGGCGGTCACTTGGGTTGTATCCCCACTTACACTCAGAAGGGAATCTTGTGATGACAATTTCTCGAGTGTTCCGGTCTGTATCGTCGGCAGTCCAGGAATTGTAGGCGGGAGGTCTTTCTTTATGTCTACCTGCTCTTCGGCGAAGGCGTTGACTGCTGGCAATCCCCACTCTAAGCGCCATCGATTTTCGAGGTCGGCAAGTGAGCCGTCATAAACGGTACGCATCGCATCATCTACGGAATTTCCGCGGTTGAGTTCTGCGAGCAGATTACCGACAGATTCGCCACCGTAGTTTTCGATTAGGTAGCCGACAAAATCGGTTGACTGGATGTAGAAGTTGTTGATGTCGTTGCGCAGTCCGGGTATCGCGTTCATGGCGGTGAATTCGGTGACTCTTCCGGATCGAACGATAGGTGTAAAGTTGCGCAACGATGCGGACCGAGAGCCGGTTTCCCAAAAGCTGGCGTTGCCTTCGTTCAACCATGCGGGTGCTGGTGTCGCGTATGGAGAATCGAGTGCGCGTCCGAATATGAGATGCGTCAACTCATGGATAAGGGTTTCAGAAGATGGTGATGCCATGATCGTGAGGTCGTATTCATCGTACGCATATCCGCCGAAGTAATGTCCGGTTGTTGCTGCGCCACTGATCCTCGGTCCATGAACGGTCAGTTCACGAACGCTGGGGAAAATCACGGCTCGGAACTGTGGAACGTCTGATACTCCGATTGCATGAATGATTTCGGGCAATCTCGATGTGGTTCTGGTGTGGAGATTCTGAATGGAACGATCGCGGATCCCGTAATAGATGATCTCAAGTTGTTCATCAGCTACCCGTCGCCAGTTATGCGTCGAGTCGATGTGTTCTACGCGGTAGGTGTTTGACGAGTAGACCGTATCGTCATCGGCGACGAACTCGAATCTCACCTCGAAGATCGTTCCTGGTGGAAAGTACGAAGGTGACTGGACATCGATCTTGCCGGTGGCGTGTATACGTTCTTGCTGTGTGTATTCGACGTAGGAGTAAGATGGGATCGTGTTTCTGCCAACTGGCCGTACCCAAAGACGCGCCTCTTTGATGTGAGCATTTATGGAGGTGTCGATCACTATCGTGATCTGGTCGGAAAGAATAACTTCGTGCGTTACGACTTCGTCTTCAGTAGTTCGTGGCGATTGTGCTTTGATGGGCTGTAGCCAAGTAAAACCGATCGATGCTACAATCGCCGTTGCGATGATAACCAAAAGGCTCAAGGTTTGGGATGTCGATTTCGTTATCTGCAATGCGGTGTTGCCCTAGAGGGTCGTTGGAAAACTGCTGAACTATTGGGATTTGCTGGATCTAATATACGACTCGAGAGGCACGGCAGATTGTATGCTCATTCTTGTAGGTTGATCCCTGGCGATAGCTTTCGATTGTAGAAAGGCGAGCAGATGCGTTACTACCAGTTCCTGGCAGGCAGTGAGGTACATGTCGGAGTTGAAGCATCCGACGGCACGGTCGTAGACTTGACTTCGATACTTCCCGATGCCGATTCCACATTGTCTTTGTTCAAGGCGTCACATCTCGGGGGGAGTAGCATCGACGATGTGGCGAAGGGCATCTTGGATCTCGGTGATGGAGTGGAATTTCCAGTTTCGGATCTCTGCGCGGGTAAGTGCGATGCGAAGTTGCTCCCGCCGATCTTTGCTCCCGAAGTGTGGGCGTTCGGCGTCACATATATGGACAGTATGCGCGAACGGCAGGCGGAAAGCGGTTCGCCTGATGTTTACGCTCAGGTCTACAACGCTGATCGGCCAGAAGCGTTTTTCAAATCGACCGCTGCGAGACTAGTCTCGCCAGGCGACGCTTTGGGTATCCGTGCCGATTCGGAGTGGGATGTTCCAGAGCCCGAGTTGGCATTCATTCTGTACGCCGGTGAAATTGTGGGATACACCGTAGGCAACGACATGAGCAGCCGATCGATAGAAGGTGCGAATCCCCTTTACTTGCCGCAGGCCAAGGTTTACGACAGGTCTTGCGCAATCGGTCCGAGCTTAGCGACGCCGGAAACGGTTGGCGATGCGCAGAAGTTGGAAGTCTCGTTGAAGATCGAGCGTGATGGTGATACTGCTTTCCAAGGCTCGGCAAATACATCGTTGATGAAGCGAGATTGTCATTACTTGGCTGATTGGCTGCAACGGCACAACACCGTACCGAATGGCACCACAGTTTGCACCGGCACCGGCACGATTCCACCGCCTGAATTCACGCTGCGAGAAGGCGACATCGTGAGCATATCGATAGACAACATAGGAACTCTGGTGAATCGTGTAGTGTTGGTTTGAATCGAAACAGCCACGAGGATGTCTAATTGTCTGCATCACCGCCAAATCTCTTCCAACACGCGATTGCGCATTCCAATTGCCAGTTTGCTGATCTAACTGATCTGGCTATCATCCTGAATGCGATAGGCTCCGCGGGCAAGCTGATCTCATCAGAGATCAACCGCGCCGCTTTACGGGACATTCTCGGCTCCGCCGGGGCGGCAAATGTCACCGGCGATGAGCAACAGAAGCTAGACGTGATCGGCGACAAAATGGTCGCCGATGCGTTGCGGTCTACAGGCCTGATATGCGCGATGAGTTCGGAAGAGAACGCTGGATCGATCGATTGTGGCAATGCCGCGGTGACAGGCGAATATGTGGTTGTCTATGATCCTGTAGACGGTTCGAGCAATATCGATGTAGCAGCGCCGATCGGTACCATCTTTGGCATCTATCGACGTTTGAGCGAGGGTGTTGCAGCCGGCGACGTCGATATTCTGCGGCCCGGCAGCGAGATGCTAGTGGCAGGATATCTGCTTTATGGTTCGTCTACGATTTTTGCCTACACTTCGGGCGACGGTGTGCACTTCTTCACGTTAGACCCGACGCTAGGCGAATATCTCCTTACGCAAGAAGGTGTACGCTCTCACGGTTCTTCGCACGTCTATTCAGCCAACGAGGGAAATTCCGGCAAGTGGCTTGAAGGCGATCAGAACTGGGTCGCACACGTGAAATCAGAAGGATATACCGGACGTTACATCGGAGCATTGGTAGCCGATTTTCATCGCAACTTGATGAAGGGCGGTATCTACGCGTATCCGGGAGACAAATCCAATCCGAGCGGCAAGTTGCGGCTGCTGTTCGAGTGTGCCCCGCTCGCGTTTATAGCCGAACAGGCCGGCGGCGCAGCAAGTGATGGGTCAACTCGCATCAGGGACATCGTCCCCGAGCAACTGCATCATCGTACTCCGATGTACATCGGAAATAAGGATGAGGTCGCATTGTTGCAGAGCTTCAAGCAGGTCTGATCGTTTTTGTCTGAACTGTGACGTTAACAATGCGCCGATGCCACACATCGAAGCAGGCGCGCAGGTTCGATCTCTTTGATGTGTGCCTCGAACGTGGCCTCCAGCTTCGCCGGCGACGGGAGGTTTTCGTTTTGGTCCATGCCAAGCCACCATCGGATGGACCCCTCTCGCTGTTCCGCTGTCCTGGCGATGCCGTACCAATCGCACATTGCGCTGTTTCTGCGTGCTGTGCCGCGGAAGGCGATATGGGTCGGAGAGAGTCCGCTGCTGAGCCATCCGCTTTCAAGGACGGTTTCGACACTTGGAGCCTCGAACTCTTCGAACATCGCACCGGCCGAGTTGGAAAGCGTCTGTGCCGCGATAAACCAATCTCCCACATCGCGAGGCTCGCATTCTGAAGGTTCTAAACAAGGCTCTACAAAATTGGCGGAGCTGGAGATTGGAGTCGATATCGGCAAAGCTGCGGGCGTCGATGCAAAGCGGTCATCTTTGTCTGTTGACGAAGTACACGCAATTGCGACTAATCCACTCAAACCCAATACGCCCACCAGCAACTTGCCGATGGAAATCAATCTGTGATCATTCATTTTCAACTCCAACCAAGATCGATTCATGGGGATCGAAATTCCATCCGTCATCGTTCAATCGGCCGTTATGATCGTCGTAGAAATCGGGCAGCAATCGAGCATTTGTGCCGTCCGAGTTCATGACAAATATCCAACCTCGACCATTAAAATGATCGTATTCCGGGTAATTCCGGTATTTTACAAATTCAGCTGCAAACGCGATTTTGGATCCGTCAGGCGACCAAACGCCGGGCCCATGCTGCTTCAAATCGACCGCCATCCGTTGAATTGTCTTTAGATCAAGGTTCATCAAGTGCAATTTGAACCAATCCGTAGATGTGTTTCGTATCATCAATAATATATTGGCGCCATCCGGCGACACGTTGAAATATCTGATATCGCCAGATGTCCCAGTTCTAAGCACAGTGCGTCTGTCTGTACCATCTGGATTAATGCTATATATGGTGCTAGCAATTATTGGACTTTGACCGTACCGATAAATAATGGAACCTGTAGGTATATCAATTTTCTTGTGCCAATTCTCCATCCAATTTGAATCAAATTCAAGTGTACCAAAATATATGCGATTGTCTTTTGTGGACCAACTCAATTGATTAAGCATGCGTTTTGTATCAGTTGGTGCAAATTCAAATTCACGGTGATTGAAGATGCTCTCGTCATCATCTAGCTTGTAGCTAACTTCACGGGAAGAATGGACATCTTGCAACTTGTTGATGTATCCATCCGACAATCGAACCACTCCCAAATGATAAACACCAATTGTTTCTGTCAAATTATATTCCTTGTACATTCGTTCCTTGATGATTTGCTCTTGTTCCACAAATCCGATGGATGATCCATCAGGTGACCAAACCAAGGCTGTGACGTTCTCGATCTCAGCGACTATGTGAAATTCTGTCCCGTCAGCACTGCTGATCACCAATTGATCGATGTATGGATCTTCAATTCGCTGAGTAAATGCGAATCGTGTTCCATCTGGCGACCAATTGAGGTGACGATAATCGATATTTTCCAAACGTATTAATTCCCGATCGTCTTTTCCGGATATATCAACACTTTTGATGATGTTATATTTTGATTCGTCGGACAAACGTCTCGTATACAAGATACGTCCATCGGTGGAAATTGACGACGGATAGAATTGGTGATCAAAAAATTCTTCTCCCACCATGAAACTGAAAGAATTGTCTTGTGCTGTTTCCGAATTGAGTTGCAAAACAGTACCATAACTGTTTTTATTCACAATCCATTCTCCGTTCGGCGTCCATGATTGATCGGCATTGAAAAATTTTTGGGATTTGGTTTCAGCTCCAACCAAGATCGATTCGTTGGGATCAACACTCCATCCACCATCGCTCAATCGAGGATTTCCATGTTGATTGTATTCCAGCAGCAAGCGCGCATCGGTGCCGTCTGAGTTCATGACAAACGTCCCATAGCTTTGAAAAATAGTACCATCTCTGAATTGCGCGGAGAAAGCTATTTTAGTCCCGTCAGGCGACCAGGAGCCGCGCTGATGTGTAATCAAATGACCGTCCAGTCGTTGCATCTGGCTACCATCCGAATTGATGACATGTAACTCACCGGAAGTAGATTTTACGAAAGTCGCCGGATTAGAATCCAGCACAAAAAGTATTTTTGAACCATCAGACGAAACGTCAAACATTGCAATTTCGGTATTTTCATCAGATCGAAAAACTGCCTGCAGGTCGCTGCCATCAGGTTTTACAGAATAGATGGTGCTGTACATCAGTTCGCCGCCAGTAGCGTTGTTCAAATAATTCCTACGAAGCGAATTGAACTTATTTGTTGCAAAATAGATAAGGTCGTCTTCTGCAGACCATACAATCTTGTTTTGTGTCACTTCATTACCCAAAGGTCTATATTCATATCTATTCTCATACGAAACACTTCCATCACTTTTGAGCTCGCGACGAACGATGTCTTTGAATTCAACTTGATTTACAATTCGTGTGAAACCATCTGATAATCGAACCACGACAACTCTATCGTGATCGATGGTTTCATCATAGTGATATTGATCGTCCTTACGCTCTTCGTCTGTTTGTCTCTGTTCAACAACTGCAATGTGCGATCCGTCTGGCGCCCACACTAGACCATATGGATCTTCAACTTGTTCATATGTCCGCAGATATGATCCATGAACGTTCCAAACGGCTAGTTGATACGCGGTAGAATTTCGATGTTTCTGAGTAAATGCAATTTGGCTTCCGTCCGGGGACCATCTAGCATGATTGAAATCTCCTCCTCCCATTCTTTTTAATTCGTGCTCACCTTTTCCTTCGAAGTCGGACGTCCCGATCACTCCATAATACTTGTCGGTAATCAACAGCTGCCAAGGCGGGCGATTAAACACGGATGGCATATATTGAATACCGGTGTAGAGTATACGTCCATCTATTGATGGCAAAGGAGAGTATTGTTTCGATTTCAACGATTGTGTCTCGTCATCATGAAGAGCGGTAAGTCGACGTGCTTCTGTATCGAGTTTCCAAGCATCCCCATGTATTCCAGCAAATGCGATTGATCTACTGTCAAGCGACCATATGTATTCGGAAGTTAGCAAGTCACCTGGTATCAGCGTCACCGGCTGCTCGTCTGGACCACACGGAGAACCTATGACTGCCATGAAACAGAGTATCGTAATCGACAACCGTGTCATTCGCTTCCGATGTATGTGTATTGTTGAGAGCAAGATTCAGTCAACCGTCTGATAGAGCGCGTAGATAGCCATGATGTCAAAAGGATGCGGAGAGCAGTCCGGCTCATTGATAATCGCATCAATTTTGGAATCGTAGTTCATTGCGGCATCAGGAATGAAAGGGTGTGCGCGGTGGTAACTGTCATCCCCTCCAAATATGTCTAGACTACCTATCACATCAGCGTTTGAAAACCCAGATGTTCCCAAAGCATGTCCGGCTTCGTGAAGCGCAGTAATGTAAGGGAAATGCTTGTCATAACGATTTTCTCCAATTTTAATTGTTTCGACCGGGAAACATCTATTAAATTTCACAGATTCAGGTTTGTCTATCGGATAGGCATCGAATCTGTTCTTTTTGAATATTATGTCTACACCGTTGATCGATTCTACATTGTTGTTCAGCTTACCAGCTGCACTCGCGCTCTGGGAATACATCCGTGAAATCGTACATGCAGGAGTTTTCAAATAGATACATATTGATCGGATATCATCGGCATATTTGATTAAATTAAGGATATCACTCTGGCCTGTGACCTTCGTGATCACATATCTGCTTGCTAACCGTAGCGGTGATGGAATAATGGGTAATGCTAAAAGTTGGATATAGGCTTGTTTGGTGGTGTCAACCATGTAAACCTCATTGAGATTGATTTTCAAATGCTTGTAATCGTCTAACGGAGAATCGTTATTTAGACCACATTTACTAGACTCTGATGTGACCTTGACTAATCCATTCGTTGCAGATTCCCACCTTTCAAACGCATCGTCGATGAGTTGTATCCATTTCTCCCTCTTGTCTGCTGGGAACGTCTGATCGCAGATACGATATTTATACTCTTTAGTGGTCCAATGCCCGAAGTATGGATAAGTAGCCACTCGTTCGTCTTCTTTAGGGAAATCTTTTGCTGGCCAGACGAACGCGTCTCGTCCTGCAAATACTCGGATGCCATTTTGATCCGTGTAATTGAGTTGGATGGCGTAAATCTTCATTAGTTTCAAGTTTGTTCTGGTATGCTTCAACAGCGCAGTGCTGTAAGAATTGTGGTCACTTACAATGTCGGACATATTGGTGAGATTTGTGTAACCATAGGGATACCAGCCATCTTTTTCTGTATGTGTGCCCGTCAGCAGGCGATAGCGGATGGTGTACTGCGATATTCCGGGGATGCGGTGCCACTTGATTGTTGCACTGCCCCACACCGAGTTCGAGATCCCCTTATTGTTTCCGTCGGCACTCCGGATCGGACTATCCACGATCCTGAACTTCTTAGAAGGCAAGCTGTCTTTTGGGTTGTTGCCCGAGATGTGTCCGTAGCAAGTTTCGACCAATGCCTGCACTTGGAATTCGTCCACGACATCGTCCGCTAGATGGTTGTCCAACGGCAGGTCGTAATGGGTAGCACCTTTTGAACATCCTGCCCATTCGATCAGCGTCTCACCATCGTCTTTCAAACGACCGTCGGTGATTATCTTGTAGTCGACCGCGCCATCTACGGCGTCCCAGCTGATGCGTGCGATCCTGAGCGGTCGTGGCACCACATCGATGTTTTGCGGCGTATCGAGGCGTACGGGAGTTGGAGTGGGTGTCGGTGTTGCAGTTGGCGGCACTGGTGTAGGCGTAGCAGTTGGTGGGACGGGCGTAGCGGTAGGCGGCACCGGCGTCGGCGTTGGAGTGGGCGTCGGCACTGGGGTGAACGTGGGCGTCGGCGGTATGGGCGTAGCAGTAGGCGGTGCCGGCGTGTTACTCGGCGTGGGCGTCGGCTGTTCGTAGTAGACATCGGCCGATTCGTTGGATTCTGGTCCGCACCTGGATCCTCGACTCGTGCGGCAGCGCTGACCGACCACCTTGTACCATTGGCCCGGCTCGACGTCGTAAAAGTAGAATGGCGAGCCGTTGGCGTCGATGTCTGCGCCTTGGTAGTGGTACTCGCTGTATTCGCGTTTCGGGTTGTCCTTGGAGAACAGTTTGAACTTGTAGTAGTGCGAACTGCTTTCGGACCATCTGCTGTGCGAGTATCTCACTCGGATGTCGTTGCCCCTCAAGGAGATGCTCAGATTAGTGGGTGGCGGCGGAGGGACCGGCGTGGGCGTGTTTGTCGCTGTATGCGTTGGAGTAGGTGTAGGCGTGTCGGTGGGCGTCGGAGTGGGCGTGGGAAACACTGCGAGTTCCCGCCAGCCGGACCACCTGCCGCAGCTGGTGTACCTGGAATTGGTGCATCGCTGTCCGCGGGCGCGATACGAGTATCCGGTCTGCACGTCTTCGAATTCGACCGGCGACGACCTGCTCTTCTCGCGTTCGTAGAAGTTGTAGCTCTTGAAGAGGCTGTCGAACTGATGCAGCTCGAAGCGGTAGTAGTGTAAGGCGCTTCCGGACCATGAGCTCAAAGAGTAGTAGACCTTGATATCTGCCCCGTCAAATGTCATTCGATTGATCCTGGGCGGTGGCGGTGGACTCGGCGTGGCCGTCGGTGTCGGCGTCCGTGTGGGAGTAGCTGTTGGCGGTCGGTTCACCTTGACACGTGAGCTGTACGCCCAGGCGCCGCAATTCGTTTCATTCCAATCTCGGCATCGTTTGCCGCGGATGCGGTACCAGTCTGGTGCGACATTACTGTACAGGACTGGCGAATATGCCCATTTTCCAGATCCGGCTACGGTTTTGTACGTGCCGCTTCGACTGGTCGAACGCTGTAGTTCGAAGCGGTAACGATGCAGAGTGCTGCCGGCCCAGGTGCTGCGCTTGTATGTCATGCGAAGATCATCGTTGGTCACCGACAGTTTCATTCCGGTGGGCGGCGGAGGCGGGCAAAACGCCAGACTTGGATTGATGATGCAATCGTACTCCGAATTCTGAGGCTTGGGCGTGTCGGTAGGTTCGACGCCCTTCTGCGCGTTGCCATCGGGATCCTGCGCGTAGATGCCCTATTTCGCATCGTCGGTAACGCTGAAGACTATGAGTGTCGCGAGCATGAACGCGGCAACGATGGGCAACACAACAACGGCCGGGGACCAGCCGTCCCCGGCCGATCGATGATTGGGTTCCATGTATGCAGTCTTCCTCTCCGCGTCTCAGGGGCAAGTTATCAGAAAGCGTAATTATATATTTCGGGGTGTGATTCCGGGTTGACAATGGCCCCGTTGTCTGAACTGTGATTTTCGCTTGATTGGAAGGGGGATGACTTGTGGAATTGTTTTTTGGCAAAACGGGTTAAGATTAGAGGTTGCGATGAAGTGATGTTGGCAATCGCTGAAACTGGTATGAGAGGTTTTGTTGAATCGATCTGTAGAAAAAATAGAAGCATCGACAGCATCGGATGTTGATGCGTCTTTCGTGCAGGATTTTGCGCGAAAGGTTCGAGAAAATGTGCAGCGAGTATTTGTCGGCAAAGACGGGGCGATTGAGCTGGCAATCATCGCGATGCTTGGACGCGGTCACGTGCTGTTGGAAGACGTTCCCGGCACTGGCAAAACTACACTCGCAAAGACGATCGCCGCTTCCTTGGGTCTCGACTTCAAACGTGTTCAATTCACGCCGGATCTCGTGCCTTCCGATGTGTTGGGCGTAAACATCTACAACGCCGGGACGTCTAGTTTCGAGTTCAAAGCCGGCCCAATATTCACTCAGATACTGCTGGCCGACGAGATCAACCGCGCAACACCGAGGACGCAGTCGGCTCTTTTGGAAGCGATGCAGGAGCAACAGGTATCGATCGACGGTGTCACGATGCGATTGAATACGCCGTTTCTGGTTCTGGCAACGCTGAATCCGGTAGAGATGGAAGGCACTTTCATGTTGCCTGAGGCACAGCTCGACCGCTTTTTGTTGAAACTCTCGATCGGCTATCCATCGGATGCTGAGGAGAGGACGATGTTGCAACGATTCCAGACTGGTGATGTTGCATCAACGGTGGGTGTATGCGCGGAAGCAGAAGATGTTGAGCATGCACGTGATGTGGTGGAGCGGGTGAGAATCGCCGATCATGTTCGTCAGTATCTGGTTTCGGTGGTTCGGGCGACGCGCAACAACGCGCAGATTCGTCTTGGAGCTAGCCCGCGTGCTTCGTTGGCGTTGCAACACGCGTCTCAGGCACGAGCCGCCATTGATGGTCGGACATACGTGATGCCGGACGACGTTAAATTTCTAGCATCACCGGTTCTCTCGCACCGTGTGGTGTTGGAATCGAGCATGCAGATGCGTCGGCGTGAAGCCGCGCAGGTGGTGAATGACATCGTAGAGCAGATACCAGTGCCGATAGAGCGTTAGTTGTGTCTTAGCTGTGATGCCATGATTGAAATGATGAGAACTGATACCATCTAATCTATGCGTAAATTGATGAGTATCCTGCCTGTGTTGCTGCTCGCATCGCTGATTTTGCTTGCTTGTAGCAGTGAACCCGAAACAGCTACTCCTACGCCAGCTCCGGCAGCCGAATCACCTTCTCCGTCTCCGATACCGCCTCCGGAATCCGAGCCAACTTCAGACGATGAAGTGCTGACACTTCTATACTGGCAGGCTCCGTCACATGCCAATCCTTACCTGGCGGCCGGGGTCAAAGATGTGGACGCGGGTGCAATCACGCTTGAGCCGCTTGCCTTATATGATCCCGATGGCAATATTCAGCCGGTCCTGGCCGCCGATGTGCCGACTATGGATAACGGAGGTGTTACGCAAGACCGCTTGTCGATAACTTGGAAGTTGAAGAAGGGCTTGCTGTGGTCGGACGGCAGTCCAATGGACGCTGAAGACGTGGTGTTCACCTGGCACTATTGCATCGAATCTGACACGGGATGCACTGCAACGAGCACTTTTGAGGACATCGCATCGGTAGAAGCGATAGACGAACTCACGGTTAGAATCAAATTCAACAGTCCAGCGTCCTATCCATACAACGCGTTCGTTGGCATGGGCATGCCAATCATTAACGAAGCTCAGTTCGCCGACTGTGTTGGAGTGTCTTTCTCCTCGTGTGCTGAACAAAACCTTGCTCCCCTTGGCACCGGCCCGTATCGGATCATCGAATTTGAGGCCAACGTTGAGGCCGTATACGAGCGCAACCCGTTCTATCACGGCACGGAGCCTTACTTCGACCGCGTGTTACTCAAAGGCGGCGGCGACGCGCTTTCAACTGCAAAGGCAGTCTTAGAAGCTGGCGAGGCCGATTATGCCTGGAACTTGCAGATCGAACCAGAAGTACTTGCGGAGCTTGAGGATGCCGGTATGGGTACTGTGGTCTCGGCATTCGCCAGCTCGGTAGAGCGCATAGTGATCAATCAGACCAACCCGGACGCCAAGTTGGGTGATGACCGTTCCGAGTATCTAGACGGCGAGAATCCGCATCCTTTTCTGGTTTTCCTGCCCATACGCCAAGCGATGTCAATGGCGATAGACCGCAATCTCATCGCAGAAGAGTTGTATGGCTTTGCTGGAGTAGCAAGCTGCAACCTGATCGCCGGGCCGCCAGTTTACGTATCCAATGCCAACGATGACTGCCTCAACCAAGATATCGAAGGAGCTAATCGCCTGTTGGACGACAACGGTATCATCGACACCGATGATGACGGCATCCGCGAGTACGACGGTAATCCGCTACACGTCGTGTTTCAGACCACCACGAACGACATTCGTCAGGAAACGCAGTCTTTGGTGAGCGACTGGTGGCGTGAGATAGGAATCGAGACGGAAATGCTACACCACGATGCCAGCGTATTTTTCGGCGGCGACCCAGTAGAGAATGCCGCCGAGACGTATCGAAGATTCTTTGCTGACGTGCAGATGTACGCCGGAGGAACCGGAATCGATCCGCAACATTCGCTATTCAGCCGAACATGCGACCATATCCAAACACGGGCGAACAACTGGTCCGATGGCAACAATCCGCGGTCATGCGACCCTGAGTTCGATGAACTGTACGCAGAGTTGGCGAAGCTAAGCGACGGCCTCGAACGTGCTGAGATGATCAAGCGATTGGAAGACCGATACGTTCAGAATTACTTCGAGCTTCCGCTTGTAAACCGCGGGGTTGCATCAGCTCACCTGAACACGTTGAAGAGCGTTCGCATCAACGGATGGGACAGCGACTTGTGGAACATCGCCGAATGGCATCGATAATCACCGCGGTGAACGATGACGCTAGGCATTCTCAAGAAAGCGCCAACCGTTCACACAGCACCTTAAAACTCTGCCATCAGGACGAGACCACTATTGACGCATCACGCGTCGATACTGATGAAGGGGATTTTTGCATTTATCATCAGAGTTCACTTTTACTGGATGACAGGCTGTGTTCTATATCAACAAGACACGTTTTGAGGATTTGACGACATGATCAACCCGATGCTCCGCACATTCCGCGAAAAGCGGACCCGCGATCTGCGCGCTCCCGACGTGATCGGGGAGCTGTTCATGTTGCTGATGCTGGTGGTGGTCGGCATCGGTGCTGGCACGGGTTCGGCGTTGGTGGTGGCTTTAGGGACGACTGCGTTTGTGATCTCGGCCGGCGGCACCCTATGGTCGAAACTGTCTCTTGTGGAAGTGGTTTACGATGCGGAACCATCTGCTTCCCACGCGTTTGTCGACGACGAGATAGAGGTTGTGATGACTCTGGAGAATCGCAAGCCATTGCCGATTCCTTGGGTTCAGCTGATCGAGTTTCTGCCCGTGGGTCTGACACCATTGAGTGATCGCGGGGTAAAACGGCGTGCGTACGCTGGCGGCAGCGAGATAGTTGAGACGACCAGTTTGGCAGGCTACGAACGGGTTAGGTTCAGGCATATCGTACGGGCTCATCATCGAGGACACTACTCAATAGGTCCGACCGAGATGCGTAGCGGCGATCTGTTCGGATTGTTCGGGACTGTCAGGCGGGACTCGCGTTCTCCGCACGGGATAACGGTGTATCCGCGCATCGTTCCGTTGGATGGTTGGGATTTGCCGGCAGCGAAACCGATGGGCGACATATTGAGCCGCAAT
The DNA here is from genome assembly GCA_965242765.1 of Dehalococcoidia bacterium. Lineage (GTDB taxonomy): Bacteria > Chloroflexota > Dehalococcoidia > Lucifugimonadales > Lucifugimonadaceae > Bin127. The sequence goes on from CBDESY010000004.1 coordinate 1,967,017, forward strand.
ACCTTGTTAGATGATCCATCGCGCCCGCGCAGTGTACGCGACTATCGTCCTGGAGATCCGCTCAAGCGGATCGATTGGAAGCTGAGTGCAAAGCGTGACGAATTGACAGTACGAACTTACGATCAGAGTGTCAGCAATGATGTTGTGGTGATGCTGGAATCTCGCACTGTGGATTACGCGTGGCATGGTTATCGATACGACGTTTTGGAGGCGGCGATTACTGGTGCTGCGTCGATCGCTGTGAGATGTTCAGATCTTGGTTATCGAGTGGGTTTGGTTGCTAATGGCGTGCGTCCGACGCGTGGCGTGATGGCGGTAGTGCCGCCTGGTGATGGTCAGCATCATGTTCAAGCCATTTTGGAGGCATTGGCATTTGTGCAACCATTATCGTTTACGCCGTTGGACGGTTTGGCGATGGAACGTGGCGCGCAGGCGATCAGTTCGGGGGCGACGATCATATTGGTTGCGGGATTCTTGACGGAGCCGGTGGTTGCGTACCTGCATCACGAGTCGCGTTCTGGTCATCAGATATCTATCGTATGGGTTGGGCGCGAGGAGCCGCCGCAGGTTACAGGTATCCGGGTGATTGATGCACGTGAGCAGTTCAAGATCGAGGGTGACATGGAAGACCTCATTATGTCGGTTGCCGATGAGCAGTTTGAGATGAATGCGCGCATGAATCAGCCGACCGCAGAATTCAACCGTGTCTGATTGGCGAAATCAAATTATCTTCACTGCGATCGCAGTCGCAGAGAGTGTAATCGTATTCACTATTACGGCGGTGATCGCGGCGGTATTGAGTCTGGATCATCCGCCGATGCACTGGGCAATGGTATTGCTGGTGTATCTGACCGGCATGTTGACGTCTTGGGTAGTAGGTGGTCTGCGAGGTGGAGTGGCATCGGCCGCGCTGGTGTACGGAACGCTTGGACTGACCGCCATTTATATGTCGGTTGCCACGACGCGTCTGAACGATGGCTTCAATTTCGACCTGACTTGGGTCTATCATCTTTTCAACCGCGACCTGACGGGCGAGCAGGTGGCAGCTTTGGTGACGGCGTTGATCACGACGGTGGTGATTTGGCGTCGGACTTCGACGATTGTGCGTGACGATCAAGATGCGCCGGATCATTTGAAACGGATCTTCAAGCGCGGATTGGTGGTGCTTGCCATCGGATTGATAGTAGATGAGTTTTCGTCTAATCCGATTGGTTTGGCGCAGTTGCTGATCCCATATTTCATCGCGACTTTAGGCGGAATGGCATTTGCACGATTGCCGACCGATGCGCCGGTAGCAGGAGGAAGGTGGACCAAGATCATATTGGTCGCTCTTGGCGCCTTTGTAGGCACGGGATTGATCGCCGGCATTCTCGGCGGGCGTTACGGAGCGGCGGGACTGAGCGCGTTGTACGTGGCGTGGGGTTGGACCGTTGACGCGATCTTGTGGGTGTTGCGCTGGCCTCTGCTCTTGATCGGATGGATAATCGCTACGATAATCGAGTTGTTGCAGTCGCTTTCAGTTCCGAGCCGGTTGAACAGGAGCAAGAACCTCAGGCTGGAGAACGCCCTGAGTTCCCAGAGCGTGAAGCGGCAGAGATGACCGAAAACGCGTGGGTGGAAGCGGTTCTAGATGCGCTGCAGTGGCCGCTGACATTCCTGTTGCTGTTGGTGGTGCTGATAGTCGTGGCTTTGGCGTATCGTCGGATCGTGAGGCGTTTGACGCGAGATGATGGTGTTGAGCGGGAGACTATCCGTGATGAGGTGGAAGAGATCTCTTATCTAGACCTATTGAAGGGTTTGTTGCCGGATTGGATGACGCGTCGCGGTCGACAGCGTCATCGTTGGCGATATCCAGATGATCCGGGCATCAAAGAGGTGTTCATACTGTATTTCGAGACTCTGGAGATGGCTTTGGAAAGAGGCATGGAGTTCAATTCGCGTCAAACACCTACGGAACGCCAGATAGTGCTGGAGGGTGTGTTGCAAGGCGCGCCGATTTCTGACATCACATCTCGATTCAACGCGGCGTGTTACGGAAACGTACCTACGTCAGATGATCGAGTCGAAGTTTTAAGGTCGAAGTTGATGTCCGCGGTCGAGACTCTGGATGCGGATGTCAAAGACAGCGAATGAACTGATTCTCCCTCAATCATCGTGCCCGATTTTGATCACGCGCAACAGGTTTGTGCTTCCAGACAATCCTATGGGTACTCCGGCGACGAGGACAACGGTATCTGAATCTTTAGCGAATCCAGTATCTTTGGCGATGGTCGCGCTATGCTCAAACATCTGATCCAGATTATCGAGACGGTGCGTAAGCAATGGGATAACGCCCCACCGCATCGAGAGACGTGCGAGGGTCTTTTCATCGGGTGATAGCGCGATTACGGGCGTGCGGGGTCTGAACGCTGCGACGCGATCGGCAGTGGTGCCACTTTCGGTGAAGGTGATGATAGCTTTTGAGTGCAAGGTATCTGCTGTACGTGCGGCATCGAAGGCTATGATCGCATCGATTTGTGCGTTGCGCCCTTCTTTTTCGATGATCGTCATTCGTCGATTTCGAAGCATCGGGTTGTCTAGGTATCTCTCAGCGATTTTGGATACGCGGGCCATGAACTGGACTGCTGCGACAGGGTAATCGCCGACCGAAGTTTCTGCTGAGAGCATGACGGCGTCAGTACCATCCCGCACTGCGTTATAGACATCGGTCGATTCGGCGCGTGTGGGGTAAGGATTGTCACGCATAGTTTCGAGCATCTGAGTGGCGGTGATGACTGGTTTTCCGACTTCATTTGCGAGTCGGATCATGCGTTTCTGTGTCATTGGAACTAGATGCAGCGGCATCTCAACTCCGAGGTCGCCGCGTGCGACCATGATGGCATCGGTTTCATCTAGGATTTCGGCGAGATTGTCTACAGCTTGTTTGATCTCGATCTTGGCGACGAGCGCGGGGTATCTTCCGGCGCGTACGAGCCACTCTCTGACGGCGATCAGATCCTCGCGGTTTCGGATGTAAGAGAGACCTACGAAGTCGACATCGGCTTCCACGGCGAAGTTTAATGCCGAGATAGTTTCGTTGGTGAAATAGTCGAGTGTGGAGGTGTTTCCCGGCGCGGTGACGGCCTTGTCGCTCTGGATCATGCCGCCGCGTCTTACGGTGCAGTGGATCTCGGTTCCCACAACGCGGTTGACGCGCATGTCTACGGCTCCCTCATCAATGAGGATGCGGGCCCGGGGCTTGATGTCGTTATGCAGTCCGGATGGCCAGACGGTGCCTCGTTCATTGGTAGTCAGCACTCTTTCAGCGGTCAGAACGAAGTGTTGTCGTGCGGCTACCAATATGCCGCGTCGTCCCTGTTGCGATTCCGCTAGTTGGGGGTCTACGGTTCCGATGCGATATTTAGGTCCTGGTAAATCGGCGAGGATGCCGATTTGTACACCGGTATCTTCGGCGGCGTGACGGATTGCACGGACATACTCAAAATGTTCTTCAGGGGTGCCGTGGGAGAGGTTCAATCGCGCGACGGACATGCCGGCACGAATCAGCGCCCGGGCTTTGGGCACATTGCCAGTAGCCGGTCCGATGGTGCACACGATTCGAGTTCGTGGACGATTCTTCACAAACGCTGGGAGTAGTTGCATCGATCTGTAGAGCCTTGGGGAAACCAACTGGTTCTCAATTCAATGTACACCTTCAATGTACAGCGTACCTGCCAAACGATAGCGGAAGTCTGAATTCGTCTGATAATTTCATTTGATATGATAAAGTTAGATGTATGTTGAGGTATTGGTTAATTGGGGAACACGCTGGGAGTCTGAGATTTGAACACATTCGAAGCACTGCTCGCACTGCAAGAAATAGATCAGGGACTGTTGCAGCAGCGGCAGTCCTACACGCAGATATCGATCGATCTTCAAGATCGGGCCAAACGCTTGAAGGAGTTGCGTGAGAAATGCGAGCATGCGAAGCGTTCTCAGATGCAGGCCGAAGTGGCAATGAAGCGTCTTGAACTGGAACGGGCATCCGAAAATCAGAATCGGGCCGCGGTTGAAGACCGACTCTACAGCGGTAGCGAAGTCAGCAATCCGCGTGACTACTATCGTATGGAGTTGCAGGCACAGGAGCATGCTAATCGTATCGATGCCATAGACGAACGTATGGAGCCCATTCGAGCCGCAGCGAACGAAGCTCGCAAAGTGCATTCCGACCTGCAATCGCAACTGGGGGAGATGGAGAGCGAGTGGGAAGAGCAGAAGCAATTAGGCACTGATGAGCAGAAACGGATATCTGAGGAATACAACGAAGCGTTGCGGCATCGGAACGAGACAGCGGGTGCGATTCCAGAGAGGCATCTTGGCGAGTACACCCGACTATTCAAGAACAATGGCGGTATGGCGGTCACAGTGGTAGAACGCGATATATGTGTGGGCTGTTCTGAGCGAGTATCGATGGGCGAATTGAATGTTCTCAAACGCGCCAGCGAACCGGTGTTGTGCCACTGCGGGAAGTATCTGATCACGCTCAGTACAGGCTGACAGCATATGCGCGCCATCGGTTACGTCAACCATCTGGATGCTGAAGAGCATGCCACCGAGAATCTGGATACCGAAGCTATCCGCAAGTTGTTCGTTTCAGCACGCGCTGCAGCAGGTTCATGGGGTCAGATCGAAGAGGTTGAAAGACTCTTAAAGCAGACTTCCACCGATCCGGTTCGTCAGATCATCGAGTACTGCCTGGCTGGCGGTCATCAACTCATCTCGATTCTTGGGACGGATATAAAGGATCCGTTGCTTGAAGCTGTAGAGGCTGAACTTAACGAAAATTTGGGATCAGCGCATAAAAGTCGAGTTCCGGAAGAGTTTGGCGACCTTCAATTCACCGAGTTGATGGAACTACTTGAGGGACCACAAGGGCGACCTGCATTGGTGGTTATGCCTGACTCGACGCACCTGGCTTCAGACCTCGAAACTCTTGTGGAGCGGTTGTTGTACATTCGCCGTTCTGGCTCAGATGCTATTTGCACGGACATCGAGATGCCGGACCCGTTGCAGAACGGCGAAGAGCTGCTTGGATTGAAAGGCGAACCAGACTGGTTGCGTAAACGGATACGCGAGAAAATACGCGAAAAAGCATCTCGAGGGCAGGTGCTAGGGCGTACCCCGTATGGATATCGGTGCGGTGCGGATGGAAATCTGAAACCGGTTCCCGATGAAGCTCGGATAGTGAAGCAGATCTTCAGATGGTATGTAGGTGATGGTGACATTGGGGCAAAAACTGAGCGCGAAGCCCCACAAAACGGTTTAGGCATGCGATTGATTGCTCAGCGTCTGACGAGGCAAAGCACCCCGACTCGCACTGGAAAGCCTTGGTCTACCGCGACGGTATCGATCATCCTCAAAAACCGCGTCTATGTTGGAACGTATTCCAGATACGGCTTCTTGGTGTCTGGCAATCATGAACCGATCATCGGTAGATCTCTCTTTCGACGCGCCCAAGACGCCCTGACGCTTAAACAGCGAGAACGTAGCCTTGCAAGTTCGCAAGCCCCGTTTCTACTGGGAGGGCTGCTGACCTGCAATCAATGTGGGCACGGTGTACCGGGTCTGAGTAGAAGACGTTCTTGGCGTCGGCAAGACGATACCACCGCATCCAAGACATATCGGTACTACGAGTTTTACGAATGTCAACATCGACGTGGTTCAAGGAGGGATAACGGCAACGGAATCCAGTGCCCCAAATGGCGGGCTGATGATTTGGACGGCGAAGTTCGCAAAACCATCGGCAGTTGGCAACAGGATGTGATCCGAGATATTCGACCCAAGCAGATAAAACTATCTCTGGAGCGACAGCTGGAAATCGCTGAAAAGACGTTTTTGAGTGAGGCACGCATAGTATCGACTGGGCGTGGCGATTTGGAGAGCTTAGCGCCTTACATAGCTGAGATAAAGCGATTGAGACGGCTGGTTGATCAGGAAACCGCGATGGACAAAAAGGCATCCGATATTCCGAGAAGCCGGGTGTCTAGAGAACGTCTGACACGCGACTTGATTGCCGACATAATCGGATCGGGAGATGTCAATCGGGCCCGTGAGGCTCTTCATGCGTTGGTAGACCGTGTAGTTGTGGGTAGCGATTCGGTAACGGTGAATCCACGTCTCGAGGAGTAAATCTGGGACAGCGTTGGGCGTGTCAGATGTCGTCGATGTTACCCTGAGGTAGACGCGAGACGGACGGGCGACCGCTGTTGAGGCGATGCTTATTCGTTTTGATGGAGGAAAGTCCGAGCACCGACGGACAGGAGCGCCTGCTAACGGCAGGGCGAGGCGACTCGATGGCAAGTGCAACAGAAAATATACCGCTTTAGAACCGGATGCGAGAGCATCGATTCTGGAGTAAGGGCGAACCGGTGTGGTAAGAGCGCACCGCAACATCGGCAACGTTGTTGGCAATGCAAACCCCGCTCAGTGCAAGGCCAAATAGGGGAATGTAAAGACGAATGTCCGCGTCAGTTCCCGGGTAGGCCGCTAGAAGTCGCGGGCGACCGCGGCTCCAGATGGATGGTCGCACAGGGTACGTTTCAGAGGGAAGAAGGTGCTCAACTAAGCCGTAAACCTCGTATCGAACCTAGACAGAACTCGGCTTACAGTCCGTCTCGCTGCAATATCAGTGTCTGTTCTGTCGCATCCAAGTGATGTCATTGACTTGGCTATTCTTATCACCGATCAAGACGAGGTACTGACCGTTGCCGTTGTTGTGGCGATAGTAGATGCGGTCACTCAATGTGGGACGGATTTCAAGCCACGGTTCTGCGGCGCCAACCCTCTCGCCCCGCATCGTGCCGGGCGAGTCGTTTAAGCGCATCAAATCATTGAAGACCTGCTTAGCATCGCGCGCTTTGGTCAAACGCTTATCGCTGTCGCGTGCAAACGATACATTGGGCAACAGATCATCCAAGATCGCGTATCTTGATGCCGTGCCGTTGTATGAGGCTGGATAGGAGTTACTGCGGCATTTGCTGTGTTCACGCCGTAAAGTGTTGAGCGATCGGCTGGCGTGGCGCAATTTCCGTTTCAGGTTCTTGTTTTCTTTTTCAGCGACCCGACGTCGGTTGCGTTCGTCATTTATCCGCTCGCTGACCGTCAACGAAGGTGCCGAATTTTGCTTCCGTTTGGCATCGATCTGCAGCTGATGGAGTTCGTTTGTAAGCGTTTTGAGGTTGGCCTCGGTGAGAGTACGTCCAGTCTGCGCTTCGGCGAGGGCTTGAACGTAGTGCTCGTGAATCTCATCGATCTGCTGACGGAGGTCTAAAAGAGTTGGTAGTTCACTGCTGCGCCTTAGTGAATTGAGTTCACGACTGGCGCGTCTCAGCGTGTTCTTGACATGTCTTCGAGAACGCTCGGATTCTTTGAGACGCTTTCGAGTATCGGTCAGTTCTTGTTCGGCGCGCTGCCGTTTTCTTCGCTCGACGATTAATTCAGTCGTTTGCTTCTTCGTGAAATCTAGAAGTTGGCCGACGCGTTCCAAGTGTGTGGATGACTGCGCATCTGATGAAACTGCTGGTTCGACAACGGTGGGTTGACCAGTGGCTCGCATTTGGAAGCGAGCTCGCCGACGTATCCATTCGGCGAAAGAAACGCGCTCAGAGGTTGCGGCAGAGCCGTTATCACTAGGTTTTCCGTTGCGTTGCCTGAGTTCCGTCATATTCGTGGGAATCAGTATACGCGCCAGCGTGCTGTTTTGGCGCGATTAACCTTAACCCACGGCATATAAGCTATTTCAAGCCTGCCCAGTCAACTCCAACATGCGGTTTACGAAGAGGTGCACAAGTTCTCGGTTCTCTTCAAACTGATGGTCTTCCATCCAACCATGATAGAAGTTTGAGTGGATGGCTTCAGCGGACTTGAACCATGCATAAACTATGGGCTCTCCAAATTCCTCCGAAAACGTTCTTACGAAGCGCGTGATGTTCGCGTGTTTGTTGTCTCGGATGTCTCTACGTTGCATCTCTGCGATCACTACGTGTGTAGCGGCTCCCCAGAGCTTTTCCGATGCCTGAAAGATATCGCCCGCATCATACTCGGCGTCGGCATCGTTGAGGAACTGTCTAGCTAATGTGACGTGTTCGGTTGTGAGCACTGTTATTTCCCAAAAGTTTGATTTGGAACTATCCTACTGCCAAAAACGCATGGCAGCTACGATGATGCCGGTAGCTGCTACGATCAATCCACCGATGCGCATCATGATGCGGCTCTCAGCGGCAGCAACCCGACTTTCCAAATCCGCAATGTCTGCTTTGGTAGCCAGGTGACTGTAGGCGCCTTTCAGTTGGTTCGTCTCGGCTTCTACCTTTAACATTCTTTCATCTAATGTCGCCACGCTATGATCTCCTTCTAACTACATGTGAAATATGGTACTACAGTTAGTCGATGACTTCAAGTGTGGTTATTCGTGGTGCGTGGATGTTTAGTGATGCGCGCATAAATTGATAGACAGCATCAGTCATCGGGACACATTCCGGGCAATCTTCGTTGGTGCCGGCGATGTATTTGACCTTCATGTAGTCGTCGGTGAGTTCCATCAGTTCCAGCGATCCGCCTTCGGAGCCGACCATGACGCCGATGTTGTCCATCACCATGTTTATCGCGGGGTCTGCGGTTTGCATAGTTTCGTTGTTCCTAGAGTGATGTTTTCCACTAGATTATGTCGAACGCCTTTGTGTTCAACCATCTATACGAAGGTCCACGTTTGAGATTTGCTGTTGGATCTCAAAGACGACCTCATTTCGTTTCTTGCCCCACCCCCGATTCAAAGCTTCGATCAAACGCGCTTCGGTCAGATTTGCAAGCGGTTGCGGTACTTGGTTTGCACGTCCGATTTCGTTGGCTAGGCGGACGTCTTTGGCACCGAGTTCCAAATAAAAGGTGAGTTCATCTTCGTCATAGTTTTCAGGCGGGCGTTGGAAGTTGTCGAATGGGCGATATTTGCCACCAGTGCCTTCGTGAATCGCCTTCACGAGCACGTCAAGATCACATCCGGCTTTCACACCGGCGGTGATGACCTCCATTCGCGCCATGCCGACAATGGAGCCGAAGAGTTGATTGCTGAGTTTGCAGATGGTGCCAGTGCCGATGCCGCCACAATATTGCACCTTGTCGCCCATGGCGTCTAGTGTGGGTTTGATGTGGTCATAAGCATCTTTGTCGCCACCTACGTATACACATAGATCGCGGTTGAGCGCGCCTACTACCCCGCCGCTGACGGGTGCATCGAGGAAGGTGATACCTTGTCCGGCATATCGTTGGTGGAGCGAACGGACCATATCCAAAGAGTTGGAAGTGCAGTCGATGACAATGCCGTCTTGATTTACCCCTTCAGCAATGCCGTTGTCGCCGAAACTTACGGCATCGACGTGTTGAGGCATTGGAAGACAGGTAACGACCAGGTCTTTGCCATTAGCGGCTTCGGCTGGAGTGTCGGCCCAAGTGGCTCCAGCTTCCAGAATGTCGATAGCTGCTTCGCGATGCAGGTCGTGAACCACGAATTCAGAGGTAGCAGTCATCATGTGTTTAGCCATGGGTTTGCCCATGTGGCCAAGTCCGATCCAAGCGGTTTTCATTGGGTTTTCCTCGTGTGTGGAAGGTCTTTTGCTTCAGTCTAGTTGTCTAAGGCGCGGGTCGAAGCGGTCTCGGAACCAATCGCCTAGGAAATTAAACGCGAGTACGGTGAGCATGATGGCTAATCCGGGAAAGAACGATATCCACCATTCCGTGTATATGTAGTTGCGTCCTTCTGCCACCATGACGCCCCAAGCGGGAGTAGGCGGCGGGATGCCCACTCCGAGGAATGAAAGACTCGCTTCTGTAAGGATCAACGCCCCGAGATGGAGGGTAGTGACGACTATTACGGTGTTTATCAATCCAGGTGTCAGATGTCGCCACAAAATACGCCACACACTGGCTCCCGCGACTAACGCAGCTGATACGTAATCGCGCGTTTTGAGGCTGAGCGTTTCGGCGCGCGCCTGACGTGCAACACCGTTCCAGCTGAAGATCGTCAAAAGAATGATGACCAGGGAGAATGACTGTCCGTAAACGATTACTGCTACGAGAGCTACGAGGATGAAAGGCACGGCAAAGGTGAAATCGACGATGCGCATTAGTACTTCATCGACGGTGCCGCCGATGTAGCCGGCTACCAAGCCTACACCGAGACCAAATACCGTTCCCATAGATAGGACTATTGTGGCGATGAGCAGCGAAGTGCGCGCACCATAGATGATCCGTGCCAAGATGTCCCTTCCTAACGGGTCGGTGCCCAACGGGTGTGCCGTTGTACCGCCGTCTTGCCACATGGGAGGGGTGTTTCGCGCCAGAAGATCGTCTTTTTCAGGATCGTATGGCGTGAGTAACTCGGCGAAGATTGCAGCGATCAACAATAATGCGATCAAGAAGATAGGCACCAGAGGCCAGGTGCGAACAACGCGTCGAAACGTAGTCCAGAACGGTACCGAATTATCGGATTGCGCATCAACGACCAGTTGGTTCGAATTTGTGTTGGAGAGTTCCTGCACGATTTCATCCCAATCTGATGCGTGGGTCAGCAACTGCGTAAAGCAGATCGATCAGCAATGCCATGCCGGCATATGCAAGTGTGATGACGAACACAACCGCGGTCAAAACCGGGAAGTCGAGTTGAAGCACGGATGTTACTGCGAGACTGCCGAGTCCGGGCCAGGAGAAGATGGTTTCGGTGATGACGGCGCCGGTGATCAATCCGGCTAGCAACAGTCCCGCGTAAGTTAGAGAGGGCAGCAACGCGTTTCGAAATGCGTGTTTCCATATCACGATCGAATTGTCGACGCCTTTTGCACGTGCGAATTTGACAAACTCAGAATCTAGAACTTCAAGCATTGCAGATCGGGTAAGGCGTAGAAAACTCGAAGCGAAGAGCCAGCCTAGGGTGATGGACGGAAGTATGTAGTGTTCCAACCCGCCGCGCCTAGCTACTGGCAACCACCCGAGGTTGACGCTGAAAATCAGAACCAGCACTATCCCTAACCAGAATACGGGTGCGGCCTGTCCGATTAGGGCAAATGTACGCCCGATGTAATCCAACAAAGAGCCTCGTTTCAGAGCCGAGAGCACTCCCAAAGGTATACCCGTCAGCACGGAGAAGAGAAATGAACCTAATGCGAGTTCCAAGGTGGCAGGGATTCTCTCGATCACGACGTCCAGAGACGGTCTGCGCTGTCGAATCGACTCGCCAAAATCGCCGGTTATAGCATTCCCAAGCCAAATGATGTACTGCTGCCAAACCGGTTTGTCGAGCCCGAGTTCTAAACCCCAAGCTTCCCACTCGGCCTGAGTGCTCTGTTCGCTGATGAATAGATGGCGCGGGTCACCAGCTTGCCGGGACATCACAAACACGAAAATCGTGGTCGCAAGCACCAGAATCAGGCTGTAGGTGATGCGCCTTGCCAGGAACGTTTTCATGCCGTCAACTTTTCAATATCGATGTTTCGCCAACAACGATTGGTTGGCGAAGCATCGAGCGATCGATGGGGCGGCGAGTGAACCCGCCCCATCAAACCAAGTGGCCGGCGCCACTTCTAGTTGCTTCTTCAACGATCGAGAATAATGGTCTCGAATGAGTTGGGACCGTTTTCGTTGTGGCGGTATGGTTTCCAACTCAGGATTTCGGGGCCGACTACGTACCATTTCACGAGTTCCACGACTGGGACTTCGATGGCGATGTTCTGGATGTAGTCTTCGATCTCGGTGTTCAGAGCGATCAGCTCGGATTGTTGCGAGGTATCGAGTGCCGAGTATCTATCGTCCCAATCTTTCATCACGTCGTACGGCAGTTCGCCGCCCGAGTTCCAGCCGGTGCCGGGATTCCATCGGCCATATTTGCTGCCGAACGGTCCGGATTCGGCAAAATTGATGAAGAGCCACGGGATGTCGATCGATCGGTCGACAAGCGTTGGTCTCCGCGCCGAGTATGCAGTGTTTTCGATCTGGACGTCGACGCCGATGTCTCGCCACTGTCCGGCGATTGCCACACCGACTTCGGGGTTGACGAACGGGCTGTCCGACGGTACCCAGAAACCCATCTCGAATCCATCTGCGTAGCCAGCTTCTGCTAACAGCGCTTTGGCGCCTTCAGGGTCATGTTCAACGAACCATCGATCTTGCCAGTAGGGTGTATCTTGTTCGAATCCGCCGTGAGTGTAGATCGGCTTGCCGAGACCGACAAGGATGCTGTTGTTGATCAGTTCACGGTTGATGGCCATCGACAATGCCTTGCGAACCATGGTGGCGTTCTCGTCATCAGGGCCAGTCCCTATCCATGGGTGATCATCGTCAGGTTTGAATCCAGGTTGTGGCTCGATCGGTTCGCCGGTAATGTAGTTCTGATCGGCCCAGAAATTGCCTCCGAAGTAGATTGCCTGTCCACCCAACCCGGCGTTGATCTGAGTTCGGCGTCCACGTGATCGGTTCTCGGTATTGAGTACCAAGGAGCTAGGAATCTGAGCGATGTGAACATCGCCCGTCGCTAACGCTGCAGCCGCTTGCGAAGGTTCGCGGATTTCGATGATACGAATGGTGTCTGCCAAAGGCGATTCGCGCCAGTGATCGAGTTTCGCGTTGGCGACCAGCTCGTCGTTACCGACGTGCTTTACGACTTCCCAAGGTCCGCTTCCATGCGGAGTCAGAATGGCTTGTGCCTCGCCCATTTCATCAAAGACACGTTTGCTGAAGATGGCGACTTGCCCGTTCTCATTGCTGATGTTGTAGAACGTGTTGGGGTCGAAGCGCGCTGGGTTTATCGTGCAAGAGAAGTTGTTGTCATCGATTGTTGCACAATCCCACATTCCGCGTCCGTTTTCGCTGTTGAAGACTGATGCGCGCGCAGCTCGGCTGCCTTCTTGACCCGCGTTCGTAAATGAGTGAACAACGTCCTGAGCCGTCAATGGTCCCCAGTCAACTCCGGCACCGCTGAATGAGACTCCATCGCGAATGCTGAAGGTGATTTTGTCATCACTCATCTCCCAGCCAGTTGAGATGCCACCATCGCCAGGCACTCCGTACGCAGGTGGCGGCGCATCGCGGTCGGTTCGAATGAGCGTCTCGGCGATGCCCCAGGTATGCAGCTTCCAGTATTCCGGCGAAGGTTGAGCCGATGGCAGATAGAGTGGCGGCGGCACATAGACACTGCCGACGCGAATCTCACCGCCAGAACGCCTCGGCGCTTCAACCTGGACTTCAACCTCTTCCTTGACAACGACGGTCTGTACTACTGGTTTTTCAACCTCGACGATTTTCTCTTTTTCGACGACCACGGTCTGTACAACTGTTTCGCCTGCGACCATGACTTCTTTTTCTACGACGACGGTCTGGACGACGGTCTGGCCTTCAACCATGACCTCCTTTTCGATGACGACGGTTTGTACGACAGTTTCACCTTCGACGACCTTTTCGACTACGACGGTCTGCGGTACGGCTACCTCTCGCTCGACGACAACTTCTCGCTCAACGACTACGGTCTCTACAACTGTTTCACCGCAAGCAAGTACTGCGAATCCTGCGGCAATGGATAATGCAACCAATGCAACTGCATTAATCCAACCACGCTTAGATAGTGTTTGCATCTCAATGCTCCTTGTTGAATCGTATGACCAATACCTGCTTCGGAATCGATTAACGCCAATCCGAGAAAATCTCGCCCCGATTAGGCAGGCATTGTTTTCAGGTTGGAAATATCAGATCTTGAGGGTGTCGAAACTCTGATCCGAGAACCAATCTCATGCACCGATGTTAATCGAAAAGTTTGGATCACGTGAAAACCCGATGTGCGTGTGAATTCTTCGACCGAATCGCGTTTACGTTATGGTTAGTTATCTGTGGGCTGGTTGCAAGAGGCGCCCTGCCTGAAAGAAACCTAGTAGGAGATTGGGGTACTGGTTTGACTTTGACGAAAGAAACTCGTGCGCCGGATCACGGGGCAGATGTTGCCGTTTCGGTTCGGGGCATCTACAAGCTCTTCGGCGGGGATGTAGACGCGGGCGTCGAAATGGCTAAAAACGGCAGCAGCAAGGACGAAATACAAGAGTCCACAGGTGCAGTATTGGCACTGTCGGATGTATCGTTCGATGCTGCTCGGGGCGAGATATTCGTCGTGATGGGTTTGTCGGGATGTGGCAAATCGACATTGATCAGGTGTGTAAACCGGTTGATCGAGCCCGATCGTGGCGAGATATGGATCGACGAAGATGACGTGATGGCGATGGATGATGATGAACTGCTGCAGATGCGACGCACGAAGTTGGCTATGGTGTTCCAACACTTCGGATTGATGCCACATCGCAGTGTTATAGATAACGTTGCCTGGGGATTGGAACTGGGCGGAGTAGACAAAAACACTCGCCATCAACGCGCAGCGAACGCGTTGGAAGCTGTGGGGCTCGGTGGTTGGGAACGGAGCATGCCGGATGAATTGAGCGGCGGCATGAAACAGCGTGTGGGTTTGGCAAGAGCCTTCGCGGTAGACGCGCCGGTGATGCTGATGGATGAACCTTTCAGCGCGTTGGACCCGGTGATCCGTCGGGATTTGCAAGATGAATTGGTGCAGATGCAAGCTGCCATGCACAAGACCATCATCTTCATCACGCACGACCTAAGCGAAGCGGCAAGAATCGGCGACCGCATCGCCATCATGCGCGACGGAGCGATAGTGCAAACGGGAACCCCGACCGATGTGGTTCTACATCCCAAGGATGCGTTCGTGAAGGACTTCACTAAAGATGTGCGACAGTATTCGTTGATGACTGCCAATTCGGTGATGGGAGAAGCTACCCACGCGGTTTCAAAGAACGCCGCCGCATCGGAAGTGCTGGAAAATCTGATCGAGAACGACCTTGCCTACTCGCTGGTAGTTGACGAAACAGGTAGGTATCTGGGGACTGCACGGCTTCAGCGGATCAACTATGCGATCCGGAGAGGCGTCGCGAAAATCGGCGATGTCACTTTGACGGTCGATGAAGCTGTGGGAAGAGACACGGTGTTGGATGAGCTGGTTCCTTACGGACTGCGCGCCGACCATTCAGTGCCAGTCATCGACGATGCAGGAGTGTTGATAGGTGAGGTCGATTTGGAGGTCCTGGCAGGAGTGATGGACCCAACTGTCGAAAGCGATGGAAATCTGGTCCAATAGCTGACCGGGAGAAAATTCAAATGAACAACGAATCTGTCCGACAAGAAGTTGGCGAGAAGGACCAGAATCCGATCATGCTTTTGGTGTCCCGGATTCCATATTGGGCACGTTGGAGCGCCATCCCAGCGTTGCTAGCCATAGTGATTGTGGCGATCGGCTGGGAAGATGGTCGGGAGTTTCCACTCGACTACGGACGAGAAATTGGGCTGCGGATCGACGAGATAATCGATTGGATGACGGTGAATCTGGATTTCATATTCAGTTTCATCAAAGAAGTGCTGCTGACTACATTGGTATGGCTTGAAGACGTGATGTTGTGGATTCCTTGGCCCGCCTTCATCATCGGGACTGCAGTGTTGGGATGGCGAATGGCCGGAGTTCGCGTAGGTGTTTTCTCGGCGATATCGCTTTTGGCGATCGCGATATTCGGATTGTGGGAGAGCGCGATGGAGACGGCGGCGCTGATCGCGGTCACCGTGACTTTGTCAATCGTAATCGCAGTCCCGGTTGGCGTATTGGCTTCTCAGAACGACCGCTTGGACGCGATATTGCGTCCGATTCTAGACGGGATGCAGACGATGCCGAGTTTCGTGTATCTGGTTCCAGCGATAGCATTCTTCAGCCTTGGCAACGTTCCCGCGGTGATTGCGACGCTGATCTATGCGGTTCCTCCGGCGGTGCGACTTACGAATCTGGGTATTCGACAGGTGCCTGAAGAGACGATTGAAGCTGCTACTTCGTTCGGTGCAACGAATATGCAATTGTTGCTTCGAGTCAAGATTCCCCTTGCAATTCCCACAATAATGGCAGGAATCAACCAAACTACACTGATGGCGCTCGCAATGGTGGTGATAGCATCCTTAGTTGGTGCAGGTGGTTTAGGTGAAGATGTGAATCGAGCATTGGGACGGATCGAGCCTGGAAATGCCTTCTTGGCAGGACTCGGGATCGTGTTCCTCGCTATCATCATAGACCGCATCACACAGGCGTTTGCAAAACGTCAACGTGACGCGATGGGCATCTCAGATACGGAAGGGGACGCACAGGGTGCTCCGCCGGTCGGACCTCGAGCGTGATGCTCTAGAGTATTATTGCCATAGACCACGAACGTGAGGGTGAAACAAAACTAACAAGGAGAAGACGTTGCTATTAAAAATCAAACGAAACGTCGCGCATTCCGGGCTTCTGGCACTCATCATCCTGACGATGACGGGAGTCAGCGCAGTTGCAATCGCATGTGGTACTGAAACCGTTGAAGTGACTCGCGAAGTGCAGGTTGAAGTGACTCGCGAAGTAGAAGTAGCGGTAGAAGTCCAGGTCTTAGTAACGCCCGACATCGAGAAAGAACCGATCATCTTCTCCGACTTGAACTGGACATCATCTGAACTGCAAGTTCGAATCGCCAGATTTATCGTCGAGCACGGCTACGGATACCCGACCGACGCGGTCGCGGGAGACACGATTTCGCTGTTCGAAGGACTGAAAAACAACGACACTGACGTGACGATGGAGATCTGGTTGCCGAACCAACAAGAGGTTTGGGATGCTGCTGTTGAGAGCGGAGTTGTTGTCGACGCTGGCAAAAGCCTAGAGGATAACTGGCAGGGCTTCGTCATTCCGCAATACGTCAAAGACGATAACCCAGGACTCGTATCAGTTACGGATATTCCGGATCACATGGAGCTGTTCGTGACTGCAGACTCGAATGGCAAAGCTCGGTTCGTAGACTGCATTCCCGGTTGGGCGTGTGAAGTCGTTAATTCAGAAAAGATTGTCGCGTACGATCTTGAAGACACAGTGGAACTGGTCAACCCAGGTTCCGGCGCAGGACTTTTCGCAGACCTTGAATCTGCATACGCCAAAGGCGACCCCTGGCTGGGATACCTATGGGGGCCGACCAAGCCTTCTGCCGAGCTGGATCTTTACATCCTGGAAGAGCCTGAGTACTCAGACGCGTGCTGGGAAGCCGACAAAGGTTGCGCCTACCCGACCGCTGAGATCAAGATCGCAGTGCACGAATCGCTCATCGAACGCGCACCTGAGCTGGTTCAGTTCTTCCGTCGATGGGACTTCACTGCAGCCAGCCACATCGAGACTGAAGCGTGGATGACTGAGAACAATGAGACGAGTGATGCCGGCGCGCTGTACTACCTCAATAACTTCTCTGATATCTGGGAACAGTACATTCCTGAAGATGTTGCCGTACGCGTGCACGAGGCATTGGCAAACGAGGGGTAAAGCTCTCGGTTGACTGCTGAAGTCAGCTTAAGCGAATTCAGAACGCCCCCGTCTTCAAATCGGAGACGGGGGCGTTTTTTTCGGATTTAGCTCTTGGTCAACGTAGTCTGCGCATCGCATGTCTGCCGCCGCCGCCAATGTTCTTGTTGTCTCGCGGCTTGTAAATCTTGATCAGTTCGCGTTCGATTTTCTTGCGTGAGTTGCTCGTGCTTCGTCCATCTGCGCGTTGCCAAAGAAAGACGTGAGTTTTTGCAGAATAATTGCCATTGATGCCGAAATGTGTACCTTTTCGCGTAGCGAGGTCACTGCTTTCGCCGATGTATATCGGTTCAGTTCCTCCCCTTTCACGTATTCGGTATATTCCGGGAGAATGGCTTGGTTTTCGATTGCTTGGCCGCTCCGGCTTCAATGTACGCGTGGCAAAGTTGGCTCTTTTTTCGCGCTCATCGTGTTCGTATCGTTTGCGATTCAGGATCTTCCTAATCGACGGCTGCAGATTCTTGACCCAACGCGAGATTTCCATCTTCAAAATCCCTACTTGCAAGTTGTCCAAGGAGGGCGTTTGAAGCTTTGGCAAATGCTGAAATCACAAGAGCCAACCCAGGTTGGTTCAATGTCAGATCTTTGTCGTTCAACCAAGTGAAGAGCATCTCGGCTCAATCCTGTTCACCTCCCTTGACGCGTTGATCAAAACACGGATTTCCTGCCAACATACGCTAGCTGTAGATGCTGAATTTCAGCTCTTGCTGTGTGTGGACGTCGATCAGTGCTGAGCGGCCGTTATCGAAGTTCTCGCGTTGCGCTTCGCGGATCGCTGGTCCGATCTCTTCCGGTTGCGTAACGGTGATGCCGCGAGCTCCCATGCCTTCTGCAATCATGGCGTAATCGCCAGTCATGTTGCCAGCGTTGTACTTCTCCATTGCCACCGGCAACGATTTGTTGTATCCGCCCATCGTGCCGTTGTTGAGGACGATTGTGGTGATGGGGTTGCCAGACCGAACCGAAGTCTCGATATCTAGTCCGGACATTCCAAAGGCGGCATCTCCCATGAAGTTGACGCAGAAGCGTTCTGGCATCGCCATCTTGGCTCCGATCATCAAACCGATGCCGTAACCCAGATGGGTGCTCTTGCCCCAACCGATATACGTGTGAGGCTTCGTGGCGATGTAGAAAGGCATCATCTGGTCGCGCGGGTGTCCCGCATCATGGGTCATCACCGTGTTTTCGTGGTCGACAGCATCGCCGATCTCCTTTAACAATCGGTATGGGTTGATGGGGACCATGCTTGAGTTGAGCAGGTTTGACCAATCGGCTTCCCACTCGGCGCGATCTTGGGCGATAGCCTCCTGCACCGACGTGTCATTGCGTCGCCCCTCTTCGCCGATTCGGCCTTTGATCTCATCAATCAGCAGACGGAGCGCTTCACCGGCGTCGCCTACTAGGCCGATGTCGGTCGTGTACTCTTTGGAAATGTCTGCCGGGTTGTTGGTGCCGTGTATGAGGAACTTTCCGGGCGGCAGATCGATGCCGTAGTTGGTGACGGTGAGGCTTGCGCCGATGGCGAACAGCACGTCACATTCTTTCAGCCAGGTCCAAACGGGTTTGGGTGCCGTACGGTTTGCGGCGCCGAGAGCTAGGGGATGTCGCTCATCGATTGCGCTCTTGCCCGGCATGGTTGTCATCACCGGAATCTGCGTCAGTTCTGTCAGTTCTTGAAGTTCATCTGTTGCGCCGGCATTCAGCACGCCTTGTCCGGCCCAAATCGCCGGCATTCGCGCGTTTAGCAGTTTGTCGGCAACATCCTTGATGTCGCTCGCTGACGGTGCGAATTTGTGGCTAGAGGTTGGCCGATAATCTTCAACGCCTGGCACTTCGTCGCCCATGGCGTCGCGTTGCAGTTCGAGCATGACTGGCCCGGGTCGTCCGTTTCTCAATGCTTCAGTAGCGCGCCTCATTAGTGGGGGAATGGCGTCGGCAGAGGTGACGGATGCTGCGAACTTGGTGATGTTTTGGAAGTTGAGCGGTCCGCTGAAGTTTGGTGCTACGCCGGTTTTGTAGTTTCCTGGTCCATCCGGCAGGAACAGTACGGGTACGCTGTCGGCCCAGGCTTGAGCGAATCCGCCGAACGAGTTTTCCACGCCTGGTCCGCCTTGGCAGGCGAATACTCCGAATTTGCCTTGCGATGCCATCAGGCGCGAATAGCCGTCGGCCGCCATGATGCCGCCGCGCTCCTGACGAAACACAATTGGCCGAATGCCTTCCACTGCGACGGCCTCAATAATCGGGTTTGAAGGGAAGCATGCCAGCCATTCAAACCCTTCTTTCTTCAAGATCTTCGCAACTGCTTGATAGCCGTTCATCTGGGTACTCGCTTTCTTTAGGAGCCGGTTGGGCTCGCTTAGTGACGGTCGGTTCGTATCGACGTTTCAGTTTCCAAGTTTAAGTCGGATTGCGTGTCTACGCAGCAAATGTCTGACTGGGAGACGCTAGAATCGTAATCGCGTTGCATTCGACGGATGACGAACAATCTGGGAGATTGCATGAAATATGCGATTGGATTGCGGTATCTGCGCGCTGGTGTATTGCATCAGCGTCTGCAGATTGCTTACCTTAAGACTTGGGACGCTACGCGAGTTGCGGCTTCGAATCGAGAATCGCCATTTGGTTTCGACGGTCCGATGTCAAGTGGCAGTTACCTACAGAGCATGGTTTCTTTGTGATCGTGAAGGACGAAAACATGTTGCGTGAAATACACGACGAATTCGAGTATCGGCCGCAAGGCAGACAGACCCTTGGCATCGGCAAGGTGAACATCAAAGTTGTTGGTGTGGGTGGCGGCGGCTCCAACGCCGTAAACCGGATGTACGGAGACCCCATCGAAACCGTCGACTACATAGTTATGAATACCGACGCTCAGGCGTTGGAATTGGCTACGGCGCCGACTAGCCTGCGCGTTGGAGATACTACGGCGCGTGGCATGGGGGTTGGCGGCGACCCTTCACAGGGGCGCATTTGCCACGAAGAGAACCGTGAAGAGATTGCCGAGTTGCTTGAAGGTGCCGACCTAGTTTTCGTCACTGCTGGCATGGGCGGCGGCACTGGCACTGGCGGTGCACCGGTAGTAGCCCAAATCGCAAAGCAACAAGGCGCACTCACCATCGGCGTTTGCACGTTGCCGTTCAGCTTTGAAGGCACGCACCGCATGTCTAAAGCTCTAGAGGGTGTGGAAGAACTTCAACGATATGTTGATACGTTGATACGCATCCCGAATGATCGTCTGCTCGACGCCGCGGCGCCAGACACGACGACTCAAGAAGCGTGGCGAATGGCAGACAAGGTTTTGCAGGACGGCGTAGAAGGCATCGCACGAGTGATCATAGAGCCGGGCGAGGTGAACTTGGACTTCGCCGATGTGCGAGCCGTCATGACTAGCGCAGGACCTGCGTGGATGGGTGTAGGTGAGGCTTCAGACGCAGAACCGAACGGTGCGCTGGAAGCCGTGACCCAGGCCTTGGAAAGCCCGCTTCTCGACGTTGACATCACGGGTGCTCAACGTGCATTGATCAACATCACCGGCGGTCCGTCGATGCGGATGTACAGCGTTCAGGAAATCTCTAGCGTTGTGCAGAGCAAGATGACTGCTCAGTCCAACATCATCATGGGAACTGCTAGACAGGCCAACATGGGACATCGGATCCGAGTAGTGGTAATTGCCACTGGATTCCCCAGCGAAGACGAACAGCGCATGATGGACACCGAGATGATCGAACGCGCAATCGAGGATCCAGAGGCGATGAAGATCCCGCCGTTCCTACGTCAGCACCACATGCAGTTGCAGAAGCGCGGACGCCGGTAACCGGCCTATATGCTTCTTGCTCAGCGAAGATGCGCTTTGAAATAAATCATCGTTGCTCCCCCTCCTGCTGCTTGGCAGGGGATGATCAAAGAGGGGATGGAGCTCCGCATTTGTAGAGACGATTCTAGAGCCGCCTTTGCGAATGCATGAATCATGCATCATGAGTTCGCAGGCTAGGCAGAGCGACGCACCACGGTTCAGGCTACTCGGTTATCGTCTATGTAGTCCCAGTTGAAGTCCATGCCCAGACCTGGCCCTTGCGGTAGCAGGACGTTTCCTTCCTTGTCCATGGGGTCGCAAGGCGAGTTCAGATATGGCGGCGTCGCATCGTAATCGAAGCCCGGACGCAGTAATCCACGTTCATAAAACAGGCAGGTCTCTTCTGTGGTTGCGCCGAGGATGGCGGCATTGGGGAACCATCCGCCGTGCATTTCGCAGGGGATGCCAAATGCTTCGTACACATCTACCGCTTTCTTGCACGCCGTGACGCCTCCGAAGTTGACATCGATGCGTCCGATGTCAGAAGCGCCTTGCAAGACCCACTCGGCACGCGAGTAGTGCATCCACGTTGCGTGTTCAGGTGCGCAGACTGCGATGTCGAGTTCGTTGCAAAGCCGACGGTATGGCTCAACCCTGAACTCATGCATTGGATGCTCCAAGAAGTAGTAACCCAATCTTTGCAGTTCACGCCCGACGTAGATCGATTCGTCTAGCGTGTAGATGCCCCAAGGGTCGAGCATCAGCGTCATATCGTCGCCGACTGCGTCTCGGACTGCTTCACACACTTCGATGTCCTGCTTTGGAAACGCAGGTCGGCGCGGTGCCGGGGAGTTGGTGATGGGATTCCAGTAGATGTAGGCGTGGACTTTGAACGCGGTGTAGCCTTGCGCTTTACATTCGAGAGCGAACTTGGCATATTCTTCAGGCGAGCCTAAGTTGGGGAAGGTACTAGCGTATGCGCGCACCTTTTCACGTGCCTTGCCCATCAGTTGGGAAACTGTCATCCTGGCGTATCTCCCCGCGAGGTCCCACAACGCGGAGTCGAGGTTGCCGATGAGCGATTCGTGAAATCGATTGTTGTCGCGCATCAGATTCCACAGATGTTCTCTGCTCAGCGGATCTTCGCCGACGAGAAGGTCTTTGACCATAGCTTCTACATCAGATGGGAATGCGCCTTGGAAGTAGCCACCCATTCCGCCGGTGTTGTAGCCGCAAACGCCCTCGTCAGTTGAGATTTTGGTTATGGCGTGAGTAGAAGGTTGTGGTTCAGATACCCACTGGCCGTAACCCCATTTGGTGCCGATGTTTTGAGTCTCGGCTTTGAAGGTGATGACTTCGATATCGGTAATGCGCATGATCAGGTGAAACCTCCCGTTCCTGATCGATTACTTTACACGGATATCGAATGCGAGCGAGCGACAGTTGATCACGGCTCATGATTTTGGAGAACTCGGATCATTCCGATAACGATGAGCGGCGAGTTTGCCCCGATGACCGCGCCGAAGAATGCGCCGGCTACGCTGTTGGCGTTGGAGACAAAATCAGATGCAAAAGTGGCATCTTCAAACAGCAGGAAGCCAACCGTGGCTCCCACTATCGCAAGCGCGAACGATGCGCCGACTTCGAGAGCGTTGAGTCGCCCCGTCGATGTCCCGTACTTTTTCACAATGATGAAGCCGATAGTCGCCCCGATGGATTGCATCGTGACGGTATCGATCATCAAGAACGTGGTGCTCCCTGCGAACAGCCAAGTGGTTATCATCACCGCGCTGAGCACGTACAGCAACATGCCTATCGCGCCGGACAGGAACGCGGCAAAGGCAACTTGCACTATGTATGCTCCAGCCTTGTATTGTCCGCGCCAAATTAAAACGGCGCAAAGCGCAATAAAGGCTATGAGCAGCACAAGCGGGAGATATCGGATGAGCCCTTCGTTCATAGTGTGTTTTAGACTTGATCAGGTTTCAGCGTGGCAATGCATCGATGATTGCATTTGCCTGAGCAGTAGGCCCGTTGAGCCGCGGGTCTGCAACAACCGCGAAAGCCGATGCCAATCTTTCGGCAAGCGCATCGCTGGCTGGCACTGCTGTGAAGCGATATTGAGGCAACATTCGGTTGATTCTCTCAGCCAGCGGTCCTTTGCGAGACCGCTCAAGCGCATTGCGCGGGGAGGCACCGAGTTCGACAGTTGCGATCTTCGCCCGAAAGTCGCAGTTGGCACCGCCATTCAGATACTCTCCGACCGTCTTGCCGATGTCTCTGGTCGATTCGATGTAGATGGGTTCGCTTTCGTGTAACACGGCAATGATGCCCGTCTTGCGTCCCAGCATCCAAGCTCCCTCTTCTGTCAATGGTAAAGATTCGCCATCGAGCAGCTGTTTGTATAGAGGTTCCCATTTGCCGAGGTGGGCTGGCGTGAAGAGGGACATGTTTGTGTGATGGTTCAGAATTCAGGCAGGAAGCTTTGCACTCCGCTAGTTGGAAACATGGTATCAATTTTCGCTACAGCACCGCGTCGATGTTCTTGGACTCGGCCGGCACGTTGCAGATCTGCGAGGTGGAACCCGCCCATATAGATCGCTCCTAGTGAAGCGACGGGCATCGTGACATCAGGTGATTGGTCAGTCTTTTCGCAGGTTGCAACGCCGTGAGCATCGACGCGCAGCAAGTAATTGCCTTGAGTCCAAGTGCAGAAATCGTCTAAGAGTTTGATCACAATTTCGCCGGCCGCCGAGTAGCTGCGGTTTTTTAGAGCATTAACGGGATCGAGGATTCGAATCCAAAGCGAATCGTAAGGTTCGAATGAGAGTTTACGCGGGTCGGCGAGGAGCCATAGCAACCGCGATTTCTTGGGATGATGGTGCATGATTTCGCCGGCCAAATCGATGTTGAGCAAGAAGCGCCACAACGCAGCTTCGGCTGTTGGAGTGGCGGCGATCAACTCGATTACATTCACTAGATTGCGCGAATGCATTTCTTTCATCTTGTGCTCGATGCGATAGGCTGCGTAGCCAAGCGGTTCCTCGCCTTCGCGGTATACGACGCAGAATGCCTTGCGCTTGCCGAATCCAGGGATCCTGCGACGGTCGTATATCCAATCCCAATCGGCTTTGCTGCGTAGCATCATCCCGATTGTTTTCTCGGCCGTTCGGTTCCATACACTGGGCGCGACTTTTTCCATCGTTGCAACATCCGCGAACCGAATTGTGCCGGCAACTTCTGGCATGGTGCGGAAGCTTGCTTCTCGAACGTCTATTTTGGCAAAGACGGTTTCGCCGGCGATGCCATATCCGAAACGTCCGTAGATGTTGCTTTCGCTGGCCCAAAGACCGGCAATCGGATATCCGGCATCGCGCCCTTCGATCAATAGCCTGCGCATCATTTCGCGCAGAATGCCGCGGCGAGTATGCGTCGGTGCGACAGTTACGTCGGTGACTCCGAAAAAGTCTGATTTTCTGCCAGGAACGGTTATTTCGTATGGCTCCCATGACGTGGTGCCGACGATTTCGTCACCATCGAACGCGCATACTGTTCGATGAATCGGTTTTTCGGTTTTCCGATACTCCAACTCACCTTGCTCAGGCAGGAAATGCCCGCTGAATCCTCGCATCTCGACGACCGAAAACGCCACGTGTTCGTGTTCTTTGGCCGGCCGAAACTCGATGCCGGCAATGTTGTCAGAGTTAGGTTTCAAGATTATCGATTCTTCACTCAGTGCTTTGTGGTTAGAAGTGATAGGGATTCCATGCGGCCGGCGATGTCCTGAAGATCGCGTCGGCGCGCAACGCGGCGTTACTAGATTTATCCCGTTGATCAACCAGACCAAGGTCGGTTAGCAGCGAACACTCGGCGGCACCGAAGTAGATCGACGCTAACTCAGATTCTTTCATTATCAAGTCCGGAGCCTGGTTGGTTGTGCGACAAACTGCACCTTCAGGCCCGCACTCCAGACGCAAGTTGCGAGACTGTTTCGTTTCAGCATCGAAGACCTGCAGTTTCAACGTGCCCTCAACGCAGTATGTGCGTTTCTCCAGCATGGCGGGAATGTCCAAAAGCTTCATCCAGATGGCATCCGTCAGATTGCGACGCAGCCGTCGAGGTTCTGCCAGCATCCAAACCAGCTGATCATCGACAGGACGTACATGCGCTTTGAGGTCATCGACCAGTTCTTGGTCTAACAGGAATCTCCAAATCGCGGCATGCGCGGCATCAGTTGATGCAACTGCTTCCACAACTCGCATCGTACCTCGAAACTCATCTTCGGGATCTTTTTCGATGGTGTATCTCGCATATCCCAGTGCATCATCGCCTTCCAGATACAGGATGAAGAACTCATCTTTGGTTTTCTCTGGATGGATCTCGTACAACCATCGTTTCGGTGTTCTGGTGATCATTCCGGTGCGATGCACTCGAGCGCGCTCATACGCCGCGGTCATCAATGGAATCGCATCATCGCGTTCGGCCTTGGCGTATCTTCCGGTCCAAGATGGGGAGTGAGCGAACGCGGCGTGTCGCAAATCGATGTGCCAGTTGTTCATCGGAATCGAATTGCCGTAACCGTAGCGCCCGTACAGATGACTCTGACTTGCCCACAATATGGCAGCAACGTCTCCACGTTCGCGCGCGTCATCGTGGATACGCTGCATAATTGCGCGTTGTATGCCGCGCCTGCGATGTGTCGCAGCGGTGGTGATATAAGCGACACCTGCGACCGGTACTTGCGTACCTCCGGGTAGAGTCATGTCGAATGAATCGGCACCGCCGGAACCAGCGATCGTCTCGCCATCCATGCAAACTAGCAAACGATCGATTTCGACTCGATGTTCCCGCATGAACGCGGTGTCTTCCGGTGTTGTGTGGTCGCCAAGACTGGCACGCACCGCGATGCGCCACTGCAGGAACTCTTCGTCACGGACTTGTCGGATATGCATGATCAGATCATCTCGAGCAGGATCAATATGTAAGTTGCCGATTTGATGTTGGATAAGGTTTACTTGAAGAAGTTGGCACGATGTTCAGACGGTTATGGCAAGCTGCGTGATCCAAAATTCGCAATTCGATCAGTTGGCAGGTCAGTTCCAAGGTGGAATCGGTGGCAAAATGCTGCATCTCAGCGAGACTGCATCGACTATGGATGTCGCAAGGTCGCTGATCGAAGCTTCCAACGATATCCATCTGATTCATGGTAAAACCATCATCGCCGAAAAGCAGCATCGTGGGCGTGGACGTTTCGGGCGTGAGTGGTTTTCGGGACCTGGGCTAGATATCTTGATATCGGTCGTCTTATGTCCGCGAATGGCATTTGCTGGACAGATCACGATCATGGCATCACTCGCCGTGGCACAAACAGTCGACGAAATCGCTGATGTCTCATCGTCGATCAAATGGCCCAATGACGTGCTGGTTGGGGGATATAAGATCTGCGGTGTGATTGCCGAGGGTGTTGCTGTGGGCGATGTGGCAGCTGTTGTACTGGGCATCGGTCTCAATGTCAACTCTCTTCCTAACAGCGATGAAGCCAAAAACTACGCAGCGACGAGTATGCGTGAATTGATGCCATCATCGTCCGAGTTGGATCGTGCCGAAGTGCTTGAGAAGTTGCTGATTCGTCTGAACGAGTTGTATTCCGCATTGGAACGTGGCGAAACAATAGTTCCAGAGTGGCGTGAACGATTGAATACCCTGGGCAGCGAGATTGAGTTGAAGATGATTGGACAAGACGAACTCAAGGCTTCTAAAGTTATCTGCGGGATTGCGGAAGATGTTGACGACTTTGGAAGGTTGTTGATTCGAGAGTCTGATGGGACGGTCAGAGCAGTTGCATCAGGCGAGGTCACGTTGCGAAACTCGACCTGACGCTCTAATCTTCTATCGGCGGTTCTGGTCCCCATCCTTTCATCAGATCAGGACGCCTGGCAAGTGTGCGTTCGGCGGCCTTGCGTCTACGAAATCGTTCAACTTCTCGACGATTGCCGTTCAACAGCACCTCGGGCACTGTACGACCGCGAAACTCAGCTGGTCTGGTGTAAACCGGTCCCTCCAACATGCCGCGGTTGTCGTTTGAGAACGATTCTTCTTTAGCGGAACCGATATCTCCCAATACACCGGGGATTAGGCGGGTCACGGAATCTACCATCGCCATTGCGGGGATCTCGCCGCCGGTCAATACGAAATCTCCGATGCTGATCTCCCAATCTACGTATTCTTCGATGAAACGTTCATCAATTCCCTCGTAATGTCCGCAAACGATGATTAATGATTTCATTCCCGAAAAATGTTGCGCTGCAGCGTGAGTCATCTGGCTACCCTGTGGAGTCATCAGCACGGTTGCGGGAAGCTCGTCAGTGCGGTATCGGGCGTTGATACTCTCGATCGCTGATGCAAGCGGAGGTGCCATGATCACCATGCCGGGTCCGCCTCCATAAGGCGGCGCATCTACTGATCGATGCTTCCCCTCTGCGAAATCGCGTGGATTGACGAAGTCGATGGTGATGAGATTTCGTTCAATTGCCCTTCCTATGATGCTCGAATTGAAAGTACCTTCGAACATTTCGGGAAAGAGCGTGACTACGTGGAACTGCACGATTCGTCGGCCCTGATGTTAGTGATCATGCTTATGCGATTTGATAGGATGATCGCCTTGATGATCGCCAGTCAGGATCTCGATGGCGTGTTTCAAGACGGGCAGGACGACCTCAAGTGTTTCAACTGCGCCTTTGGGGTTGCCCGGCAGATTGATGATCAGCGTTTGATTTGCTACGCCCACGGTTGCCCGTGAAATCATTGCCATCGGGGTTATCTTCATCGATTCTGCGCGCATCGCTTCAGCCATTCCCGGCACTTCGTACTCGATCACTGCGCGAGTCGCTTCGGGCATTACATCTCGAGGGCTGAGCCCAGTACTGCCGGTAGTCAGAATAAGTGCGATGTCGGGACGTTGAATCCATAAACGCATACGGTCTGACAATCGGCTTACATCATCAGGCTCTAAACTCCGCTCCATTAGCGAGTGCCCATTTCTGATCATAAGGTCAATGATCGCGTCGCCACCGATGTCGGTGCGGGCGCCAGCGTGCCCGGAGTCGCTGCTGGTTAGAACGCTGAAGTTGATGTTGGGTGTCACGGCTGTCTGAGTGCCAAAGTGTATCGCTGAAACGGGGTCGACTGATTACGGTCTACTAGATTCGATGATAACGCCATCTGAATGCGATGTCATGTATGGAATCTAGCGGATTGGAAATCCTAAAATGCGGAACGAATAGATACGATGGGCATCGTTTTACGTATTGCGATTATCAGGCAGCGTAGATTTACCTAGCCTTTGTTATCAGGTTGCAACGATGAAGCCTGATTGACGCCCAAACCCTGGAAACAGTCCGACATGTCCCGGCAGGCGGCTGAAAGCTACCCGGAATTTCATGAACCCGTGATGCTATCCGAGGTTCTGGATGCTTTGAGAGTTGTTCCTGGAGGACGTTACATCGATGCGACATTGGGAGAAGGTGGACACGCAAGAGCAATACTGAACGCGGCATCGCCCGGAGGTCGACTGATCGGAATCGATGCCGATCCGGAAGCTGTTGTGTCGGCTACTATGCGGCTGAAGGAGTTCGGCTCTGCAGTTCGAATAGTCAACGAGAATTTCGTTGAGATGAAGGCCATCGCGCAGCGCTATGGCTTTGCACCAGTTCACGGAGTGCTGATGGATCTCGGAGTCTCTTCTCTACAGCTGGATCGCGAGGCGCGCGGCTTTTCGTTCCGTCGCAACGACCCGCTGGATATGCGATTTTCAATGCATGGCAATTTGGATGCCTACAAAATCGTCAACAAGTACCCAGAACACGAGTTGGCGGAACTGATTTACCGCTACGGAGATGAACGGGAATCTCGTCGCATCGCATCTAGCATTGTCAGCAATCGCCCAGTTGAGAATGCGCATCAACTGGCTGAGATCGTCAAGGCTGTAAAGCGGCGCAGACGTAAGGGAATCCACGCTGCTACACAGACTTTTCAAGCCTTGCGTATCGCCGTGAACGACGAACTTTTCGCACTTTCGAATGCGTTGGAACAGTCAGTAAATGTCATGGGAATAGGTGGAATGATAGTTGTGATTTCGTACCATTCACTAGAAGACCGTATAGTCAAGAACTTCATTCGGAAGGCCTCTGCCGATTGTATCTGCGAAGCTGAAGACCGGAAAACGCCGATCTGCAACTGCGATCACGTAGCATCGCTCAGGTTGGTGATCCGAGGCGCCGTCACGCCGACTGCATCGGAGATCAGGGCGAATCCGCGCAGTCGCAGCGCCAAATTGAGAGTGGCTCAAAGAATCTGAAGACAACGGAAACGTATTCGAAGCTGAACAAAGAGCGGATGGTAAGGAGCTCGCAAAAAGATGTACAACGAGGACATTCGACTATCTATCGATGTTGGCAGCAGCAAAGTTTGCAGTGCAGTTGTTCGGCGTGACAACCACAACGAGCACGAAGTTCTTGCGATCAACGTGTTTCCGAGCGATTCGATACACGACGGCAACGTGATGAACCGCCAGCAAGCTACATATGCGGTGCGCTCGTCGGTAGATGAAGTCTCAAAGCAGTGTTCGCTCAACTTCAACAAGGGATACGTGGGATTTGGAGGCAAGCAAGTCGACTCATACACTGGCTGGGGGAAAGTCAGCGGCTTCGACTTCGCAAAGGGAATCACTGAGGATGACATCGTCCAGGCAGTGCGACTCGCAGCATCCGAACGAGTGGAAGTATCTGATCATCTCCTGTACGCGACCCCGACCGCATATCGCGTCGAAGACGGCACCGAGTTCCGCAGCCCTCCAATCGGAATGCATCCCGACAGCTTGGAAGTGAAGACCTTGTTGGTAGTCTCTGACCGAGCGCATTACAAAATCGTCAATAATGCAGTGAAAGAAGCCGGCATCAAGCCTATCCATGGCGGGTCTACACTCGTTGCCGAGGCTGAATATCTGCTTAGCGACTACGAACGCGATGCCGGAGTGGTGTTGATCGACATCGGAGGCAGTGACACTGAGATGGCGATCTACAACCATGGCCGCGCCGTCGTTTTCACCTCTTTGCCGATTGGCGGATTCCATTTCACCAACGACATCGCATTTGCATATGAATTGCCATTCGAGAACGCAGAGGCCGTGAAAGTGTCAGCCGGAACGTTGAACAGCAACATCTCAGCGGCTGACGATGATATCGATGTACACTCCCTCACTGGAGATGAACGAGTAGTTGACGTCGAGCGATCATTGACTCGTGTTTCCGTCTCTAATCTTCTGCGGGAACGCACAATTGAGACTATGGAACTCTATAAGACACGCATCGCGCAGGTGTCAGGAATGCCAGAGCCGGAATACATGACGGTCATATTCACTGGCGGCGGATCCAAGCTGAATGGTATCGAGACTTTTGCCAAGTTCAACATGGGACTGCGCGGACGCGTTGAGGTGCGAAAACCTACAGGCATCAAGAGCCTTCCCGATGAGGTCAGCGACCCTTCAATGTCGGCTGCTATCTGCATGGCGCTGCGCGCTTTGGACCGTATCGATCACGACAATCATGTGGAGCGTAAGCCGATCACGATCAGCCACAGCGTCAAAACTGAGAATGCGGCAACAACCGAACCCCAAAACGCTACCTCGAGCGGCGGCAGATTACGCTCATTCTGGCGCCGATAAACGGGGCAGAGTGAAAGAAAGCCACGGTTCACATTCGCGCGCCCCATCGAATCAGACGCTCCAAACAACCGCCATCAGTCGCAGAATCATTTGAATCATCTGGAAATCACAGTTCAGACGGTTCAATCGGTGATGGTTCCGATGCCTTCTTCGTCTTCGATGGTTGCGCCGATGGGCTGTGACAAGACCATGCGCATCGTCTCGGTTCCTTCGGGAGATTGGTTGACGATCGTGCCGACTTTGATCGTCTTCTCAGTTTCGAATGGATCGAATATGAGAGTGCCGCTCGGTGCGCGGTAGTCGGTTCCTGATTTTGCGGTTCCTTCGTGGGCGTCGAAGTTTACGAACACTCCGCTGTGCGCGTCATCGTCGAGTGTAACGATGAAGACCAGATCGTTGCCGGCATTTGCGCTGGCGTCTGATATGGACAGCTTTGGTCCGTCGACCGGCACTGGTGTTGGCGTAGGTGTAGATGTCGGAGGCGGCATAGGAACCGGCGTTGGCGTATGCGTTGGCGTGGCAGTCGGCGGGACGACTGGAATAGGTGTAGGAGTGGCGGTAGCAACGACCGGTGTCGGCGTTGGAGTATCAGTTGGCAACGGTGGTATGGGCGTATGCGTTGGCGTGGGAGTGCTCGCGGGACACGACGGTGCGTTCTGCGCCTCGGCCGACAACGCCGCAACGGTCGCTGCGTTCTTCTCGATGATGCGGATCATCAGCTGGTCGCCGGCCTGCCACGGCGTGCCGCAGTACTGCCACTCGTGTGCGGTCATACTGCCTGCTTGCGACTTTGCCGACTGGTCGAATCGGAAGCTCCACCCGATCGTGCCGTCCAGCTTTATGATGTCGATGCGGTAGTCGGACATCGCATGATACGGGTCCATGACCAGTTTGACGGATTTGGATTCGTAGAAAAGCTGGGTCAGTTCGACGGTGGAATCGTTCGGGATCGCGACGTCTTCGCCGATCTCTTCACCGACAGCTCCTTGAGGCGAAGCCATCGTTTCAGGATCGAAGAATGCTTCGTGCAACGCGAACTGGTGTGCTATGACGATTACGTTCCAATTTACGGCCTTTTGAATAGATGGACGTTTACACACCAACCTGTCTATTCCGTTTTGATTTACATTTCTTGTGCATGGATAGGATAGATACTTCAGGTTGTAAACGCCTCGAGGCAAGGGACGTATCGTCACGTCTCGTACCAAATATCCATTAGAAGGGTCATTGTCTGAATCATCTCTGTCTACCTTGAATAACTTGGCATCTCGCCCCAAAATGACATGGTCGCCATACTCTGCTGCACTGAACCACCCAACCTGCCCGACTACGCTGCCCTCTGGAAGGCCCGACATCAGTTCATCTGTAACTGATTTTTTCGGCTTGGGGGTTGTAGCACTAGAAGAGTGAGCGGCTTCAGCGCGTTGAGCATCGCGCTCAGCCACAGCTTTGTCTCTACGTTCCTCATACAGAGCTCTTCCGAGTCTTTGTTTATACTCTCTAAATTCTGGCTCATAGTCATCTGGAAATTGTGCAAGATGCCATTCAGGATCCAGATTAAATGCTTCAGGGTCGGCCCTGGCTTCCTCCAACCACTCCATGAATAAGACCATGTTAGTGTTAGTCTGTTGGTCTACTTCCTTAATCAATCTCTTGACTTCACTGAGCGATGCAACTGGATTTCGTTGCGCCGAAGCGGAATCATCACGCACTGAGTCTGTCGCGTCGGTTTCAAGAGGATGTTGAGCATCTGCGATGAAGTATCGATCGCCGTCGTCCCATGCTGTAGAACTTTCGGAAGACGGTCTGGCTTCTGGAAGCCAGACCTTGTTGCTGGTTCCACTCACCTCTACTCGACGTAGGTCCGGAAAACCAATATCATCGGGATATGCGAAGCTGTAGACTTCCTCCAGTCCCAAATCATCTAGCCAAGACATCGGCGTATCACCGTCGCGTCGAATCAAAAACAGAAGCGCATCCCGATCATCCCAACGTTTGTCGCGAGCATCCAACAATAGGTTTGCCGCCTGCATTGCCGCTTCTTCTGTCGAATAGTTGGGCGGACCAGTATAATGATTGATGTAGGCTTCTATTTCGTTCGGTCCCTGTCCATAAATATACCCTGACACTTTGAATTTCACCGCGATTACACCCCGATAAATGATGGGGTGATTCCTAGTTTGATTTTTGATAGTCACTGCTCTTGCTGATATCAATCTACCAACCGCAATCAGATCCGAAAGTGCCACTCGTTCTTTCAGGGATGATTCATCCAGTTCAAGTCCTCGGTATCCAGAGCCATGATACTCGATATAGGCATCTTGAGAACCGAGATATCCGGGTGGATATGGGGTCAACGTGGGTGTAACACTAGGATTAGCGACGGAGCTTTCAAGAGAACTGTTGTTGGGAGCATAGTCAGATGCATCGGGACTGTTGTTGAGAGCATAGACCAATACGAAATAGGCTGAAATCAACACAGAAACAAACCCAATTATGAACAAAACGATGATTGACCAAGGCTTCGTTTTTGTGTTTTTAACCAATGTGTGTTCCGTTCGCTAGTGCGATGTATGCGACTTGTAGATTGATTTCATCGCATTCTTGTCATTTTCTTGGAGTTCGATGTGTTTGTACCCGGTACCCATCACTCCAATACCCATCTGACCACTCCAACCGGTGCTGTGCCCCAAACCAACGGCATGTCCAGCCTCATGCGCCACCGTGCCAGGGAAATACAGCGTGTTTTCCCCATTGAAATCTTTAGTTCTGGAAACCCACATCGATGAAGCTTGGGGGAAGTTGCGCATCCAGATATTCTGCGCAACCATGTGTGGGTACTTAGATTCATCAACAGCGCGAGGTGTGCAGCCAAGAACAATCTCATTGATCCCTTCGCCACACTTATCCCTTATGCCCATTTTGTTTACCAGCTCAATTTCTATCGGATGGAGATTGAAATTCGGGATCCTACATTCAATCGGCCTAATCTTGCAGATATGGACCCCTAGCTCAATATTTCTCCAGAAATTAACTCCGTGATGCACGACATCTTCAAGAAATACGAGTTGATTTTTCTCTTCATCTTTAAGCCCGTGACTTGATTTATTCTTGCCATCCTGTCCGATGAATCTATAGCTTAAGGTCGAATCTTTTCGATGCCATGAATGTTGTACTTTGAAAGAGACTTGACGCCAATACGGCGATTCTGCCAGATTTTGTTTGTTATACGCGTATATTCTGAGCTTTGATGCACCGTCGCCGATATTGCATCGGACCAGATATATCTCATCGCCATGGGAAATCCTATATTTGTACTTGGCCTTTCCCTTATCTTTAAGGAAGAGATCCCAATCACAACCTGCATCTCCGTTACCTGCGAATTGAAGTCCAGTCCCGACCGGAAGTTCTACTCCCATGAAATAATCGTCTCGATTGACGGTCGGAATGTGGTCTAGTGTCAGCTTCACCGTTGCCGTATCGAGGACTTTCCATTTATAATCAGCTAGATCTTCGGATGTCGAAACGTTAATGTCGCGGGCGGTCACTTTTGCATCTATCGAACCTGTATTCACTAATGGTGTCGGAGTAGCTTTAGGTGTAGGTGTAGCAGTTGGACTTGGGGTTGGGCTTGGTGTAGGAGTATCTGTGGGTATCGGCGTAGGCGTAGGTGTGTTCGTTGCCGTTGGTGTAGGAGTTGGAGTTTCCGTCGGCGTCGGTGTGTCGGTAGGCGTGTTAGTAGGCGTAGGAGTAAAAGTTGCCGTAGGCGGAATGGGCGTGTTCGTTGGTGTAGGGGTAAAAGTTGCCGTAGGCGGAACTGGCGTGTCGGTCGGCGTCGGAGTGGGTGTTGGAAACACTGCGAGTTCCCGCCATGCTGACCACCTGCCGCAGCTGGTGTACGTGGAATTGGTGCAACGCTGTCCGCGGGCGCGATAGGAATATCCGGTCTGCACGTCTTCGAATTCGACCGGCGACGACCTGCTCTTCTCGCGGTCGTAGAAGTTGTAGCTCTTGAAGAGGCTGTCGAACTGATGCAGCTCGAACCTGTAGTAGTGTAAGCTGCTTCCGGACCATGAGCTCAAAGAGTAGTAGACCTTGATATCTGCCCCGTCAAATGTCATTCGATTGATCCTGGGAGTCGGCGTGGCTGTCGGTGTCGGCGTACGTGTGGGAGTAGCTGTTGGCGGTCGGTTCACCTTGACACGTGCGCTGTACGCCCAGGCGCCGCAATTCGTTTCATTCCAATCTCGGCATCGTTTGCCGCGTATGCGGTACCAGTCTGGCGCGACATTACTGTACAGGACTGGCGAATATGCCCATTTTCCAGATCCGGCTACGGTTTTGTACGTGCCGCTTCGACTGGTCGAACGCTGTAGTTCGAAGCGGTAACGATGCAGAGTGCTGCCGGACCAGGTGCTGCGCTTGTATGTCATGCGAAGGTCATCGTTGGTCACCGAAAGGTTCATTCCCGTGGGCGGTGGAGGCGGGCAAAACGCCAGACTTGGATTGATGATGCAATCGTACTCCGAATTCTGAGGCTTGGGCGTGTCGGTAGGTTCGACGCCATTCTGCGCGGTGCCATCGGGATCCTGCGCGTAGATGCCCTATTTCGCATCGTCGGTAACGCTGAAGACTATGAGTGTCGCGAGCAGGAACGCTGCGACGATAGGTAGCACAACAACGGCCGGGGACCAGCCGTCCCCGGCCGATCGATGATTGGGTTCCATGTATGCAGTCTTCATCTCCGCGTGTCGGAGATCAAATTATCAGAAAGCGTAATTCTATCCGCGAGGTATCAAGCTGCCTCCTACGAACGCCGTTCGAACAGTGATCTGATGAGAGGTTTCATAAGTTGCTGACGATTTTGGAAGGATTAAAGGAATGAGAATGGTGTGTGGCGACCGCTTCGTGAACGCGATCCATCAAAGTTCAGACCACTTAGCGCGGTGATAGGCGGTTTTGCATCGCGCGCCGTGGGTTGTAAAGTAAAACTGAGCATCATTCATCTACAGGGGATGGGCACACGATGAGCTGTTGGCAAGTATCGTGTGTTGACATTCGATGACTGTTCGCATTCGCATATCTGAGGGCGTAGCAGGTCAAGTTGACGACATCTTTTTCAACGTCAGTCAGGCGTAGACGGAATCCATCCGTCAACATCAAAGTAGTAGGTGTTGGCGGAGGCGGTTCCAACGCGCTTACGCGCATGTATCGTTCGCGGATACCAAGCGTCGAGTACATCGCCGCCAACACCGACGCGCAGGCGTTGGCGTACACCGAGGCCTCGATTCGGTTACGAGTCGGCGACCGCATCGCTGGCGGTCTGGGTGTTGGCGGCAATCCAGAGATTGGACGTCAATGCTTCATCGATAGCAAAGAAGAGATCCGTGAAGTTCTGTCGGGTGCTGATCTAGTATTTGTCGCAGCGGGTATGGGCGGCGGAACCGGCACTGGAGGCGCACCGGTAGTGGCGAACATTGCGAAGCAGGACCTGGGATGCCTGACCGTTGGAGTGGTTACGAAGCCGTTTCCCTTTGAAGGGTATCAACGCGACAAGCAGGCTGCCGAAGGACTGGTCCGCCTAGCGGAAGTGGCTGACACTATGATCGTTATACCTAACGAGCGGTTGTTGATGGCGTCAGCACCTGACACATCCGTAGAGGTGGCATTCAGGATGGCGGACGAGGTTTTACGTCAGGGCATTCAGTCGATCACGGAAGTGTTGTTGCTGCCGGGCGAGATCAACCTTGACTTTGCAGACCTGCGCACGGTGATGCAGAACGCCGGACCGGCATGGATGGCCATGGGCAAAGGGCGCGGCGTCGAACGCGCCGAGACCGCAATCACATCAGTGCTCAATTCACCCTTGCTCGAAGTGACGATAGACGGTGCTACCGGCGTGTTGCTGAATATCACGAGCGGCCCAGACTTGATGATGTCAGAAGTCCGCAAGATATCGGAGACGATTCAGGGACATGTGCATCCCGATGCTGAGATCATATTCGGCACCACTCAAGACTTGCGGATGGAGAACGAGCTGAAGATCACAATTATCGCCACCGGTTTCAAGGACATGTCGGAAGCGGGGTTGTCGGGTGAAGGCGTGATGATGTCCCCTGGAAGCATTTCGGGAAACGAATAATTGGACGAACGCGCGTTTGTGGATTGAAGGCGTGAATCGGTTCTGCCACGACTGAAGCACCTGCGCAGAACGGCTGGTAGAGTGGTGTTTCCGAGAAGTTTTGATCGTTTACGAGCCTTCGAAGCCGTCGATCTGGGTTGCAGAATCGCCGGAGAATCTTGGCTGGATTTCGACTCTCGGTCGTGGAACGTAGAAGATATTCGCCAAAGTGAAGCGCCAATCTAATCGAAATAGCGGCCTTTCTATCGAAGGCCTAGGCATAGAGGAAATTCTCTTGAATTGCTGTTGTCGGGATTGAATCTCACCGCGATATCTGCGAAAATGGATAACCCTATGCACAATATGTTGTGCTTTGAGTTGAGTAATAACGTATTGTGTGCGATCCGCCTTCGTAAGTGACATGCACTGCCCTGAATGTCAACATCAAGAGACGAAAGTCGTCGACTCTCGCGTGAGCGACGATTCGGTTCGTCGTCGCCGCGAGTGTCTGCACTGCACAGGTCGCTTCACAACTTATGAGAGGGTCTACAACTCGCGCCTGAAAGTCGAGAAGCGTAACGGCGTATTGGAGGCATTCTCGACCGACAAGTTGATGAACAGCATTGAACTCGCTTGTGCCAAGCGCAGGTTGCCGGTAGGCACCATTGAGCACGTCGTACAAGAAATCCACGAAATGGCAGTTAACGAAGGACGAAATCATATTGAGTCTCGACTTATCGGCGAGATGGTGCTGGACCGATTGATAACGCTTGA
This sequence comes from Dehalococcoidia bacterium, assembly GCA_965242765.1. Classification (GTDB taxonomy): domain Bacteria; phylum Chloroflexota; class Dehalococcoidia; order Lucifugimonadales; family Lucifugimonadaceae; genus Bin127. Next base: position 2,004,920 of record CBDESY010000004.1, read on the forward strand.
TCGGGTGGCATATCTGCGTTTCGCATCGGTCTACAAGGACTTTGATGATGTCGAGAGCTTCGCTACCGAATTGAACTTCTTGGATGATACCGCCGCACTCGAATCGGAGTTGCAAGCAACATTCTTATCTAGTCCCACTGCGCGGTCAACGCGCCAGCGCAACTGATGTGGGAAACGAATATCTAGTTAAATCGAATCAGTCGAAAGGGAGTCGTTTAAAAACGACTGGGAGCAATCAAACCATGGTGAACACGGCAGCAACAGAGTGGAAGTTGGAAGTTGGAGACGACAACTTCACTCCTGCTGAGATATCTGACAACGCGCAGGTGATCTTGGAAAAGCGATATCTGCTTCGGGATGAAGATGGCAATATCGCCGAAGACGCCCAAGGCATGTTCCGACGTGTTGCGCGCGCCATTGCTTCAGGTGACAGACTTTATGGTGCGACTCAGGAAAGTATCGATCAGACCGCCGAACATTTCTATCAGTTGATGGCAAGCCTCGATTTTTTGCCCAACTCGCCCACTTTGATGAACGCTGGTACCGGTCAGGGCACCCTTTCTGCTTGTTTCGTACTTCCCTTGACCGACACTATGGAAGGGATCACTCGCGCATCTCACGATCAGGCGATGGTGCAGAAGTTCGGGGGAGGCACTGGCTTCGCATTGTCTGAGCTGCGTCCCAAAGGTTCACGGATTTCGACTACTCATGGCAAAGCGTGTGGTCCGGTTGAGACGCTACGTTATCTATCTGCGACATCCCGACTGGTCACGCAGGGTGGCAAGAGGGACGGTGCCAATATGGCGGTGATGGATGTGCATCATCCCGACATCTTGGAGTTCATATCGTGCAAAGCAGTTGAGGGCGAGATCCACAACTTCAACATCTCGATCGGAGCTTCAGACGAGTTCATGCAGGCAGTGATCGAAGATACTGATTACCCGTTGTATTTCCGTAAAGACCCGGCCGATTCAAATAGCCCGAAGATCGAAGTCGGTCGTCAGAATGCTCGCGACGTGTTTGAGAAGATAATCGATGGGGCTTGGTTGAACGGAGAGCCTGGGATGATCTTCTTGGATGAAGTGAACCGCAACAGTCCGGTGCAAGAGATCGGGATGATCACCGCTACCAACCCGTGCGGTGAGCAACCTCTGCTGCCCTATGAGTCGTGCAATCTCGGCTCGATCAATCTTTCCAGATTCGTGGTCGGGAATTTTGCGACTGGTGTTATTGAGCGATCGTCGGAAGATCTTGAGTTGTTGCGTCCGGAATATGCCGGCGTCCAAAGACAAGAGCTGTACCGACTGCCGGGCATCGATTGGGAAAGCATGGACGATTCGGTACGGTTGGCGGTGCATTTCTTAGACAACACAATTGATGTCAACGAGTATGCGATTCCTGAGATTCGCGACATGAATCTTCAGACTCGCAAGATTGGATTGGGGGTGATGGGGTTCGCCGACATGCTGGTTTCACTCGGCATACCATACGATACGCCAGAAGCGGTTCAAGTCGGTCGCGATATCATGCGGTTCATTCGGGATGTAGCTGATGAGGAGTCTGAAAAACTGTCTGCGACGCGCGGCGCTTACGGGGCCTGGCGTCAAAGCGGTATCGCCCGCCCCCAGATGCGAAACGCATGTCGTCTCACGGTAGCCCCTACCGGGACTATATCGATGATTGCTGGTTGTTCGAGCGGTATCGAGCCGATATTTTCACTCGCCTTTAGAAAGCACAACATTCTTGGCGGCGACACCACGCTCATATACGCTGATGCTAATTTGGAACGCGTGATTCGAGAACGCGAGTGTTACAGTCAATCGCTTTTGGATGCTCTTGCCGACGGCGAATCGTTGCAGAAACGGGATGATGTTGATGCTGATATCAAGACATTGTTCCATGTCTCATCGGACATCGCACCGAGAGACCACGTCTTGATGCAGGCGGCGTTTCAAGAGAGTGTCGACGCGGGAATATCTAAGACCATCAACTTTCCCAACGAGGCTACCAGAGCAGATGTCGAAGAGGCGTACGTGCTGGCCTGGAAGACTCGATGCAAGGGGATCACGGTCTATCGTGCGGGCAGCCGCGAGAAAGAGGTATTGACCGCCGGAACTGGCGAAAAGGAGGAGACTGGTGCTCAAGGCACCCTTCAGAACTTAGAGAGCGGCTCCGCGGGCTACATTCAACGCCGACCTCGTCCGCCAGTTCTGGAATCGAAGACCATACAGATGGAGACAGGGCGAGGCAAAATCTACGTCACGTTGTCCTTCACGAGCGACGGTCATCTCTTTGAAGTCTTTACGAATCATGGCAAGGCCGGTGGAAACGACAGTGCGATGGCTGAGGCGCTATCTCGCATGATCTCGCTGAGCCTCAGATCCAACGTCTCTCCAGCTGATGTAATAGACCAGCTCATCAACATCGTAGATTCGCCGGTATGGGACCGCGGAGTTCAGATACTATCGGTGCCGGACGCGATAGCTAAGGTGATATTGCAACATGCATCAACGCCGCCCAAAGGTACTCTCGCGCCGGGACCTGATCCGATGCAGACGGCATTGTTGGAGGGGCCGAGATCGGAAGAGTTGGGGATGCCAAAGCCGTTAGGTGCAACGCAATCTTCGCGTGGCCCGCAACTGCTCTCTGAAGCTTGCCCTGAATGCTACGCCCCGAGCATGGCATATGAAGAAGGGTGTATGAAATGCTACCTTTGCGGTTTCAGCAAATGCTGATGACGAGCGTGTACGTAACGCCCGATCGTGCTACCGACAAATGAGCGAAAACAACAAACCGCTTCTCGCCCTGACTCTCGGCGACCCTTCAGGCATCGGACCCGAAGTAGTAGTTAAAGCGTTGGCTGAACCTGAGATCAATGATTCTGCGCGCATGTTTGTGGTCGGTACCGAACGGGTCGTGCGACAAGCTTTGATTGAGACCGAAATCGATCTTGGTGTCAAACGAATCGATGTCCCTGAAGATGCATCGGTTGTTTCCGATGCCATATCGGTTTTGAGCATCGGCGATTATGAGGATGTTGAATTCCCTCAAGGCAGACACTCAGCCGATTCCGGTCGTGCATCGCATGGATGGGTCGGGACGGCAGCAAAGATGTGTCTTGACGGCAAAGTCGATGCGATGGTCACCGCGCCGGTCAACAAAGAGGCGTGGCAGATGTCGGGTGCTGCGGACCTTGGTCACCAAGAGGTGTTCAAACGGCTGACGGACAGTGCAACGGTGTACACGATGTTGGTAAGCGGCGCCTTGCGATGCATGCATCTGTCCACCCACAAGCCGCTTGCCGAAGCCTGTGCGTTTGTGACGACCGACAATGTTCTGACAGCCGTCCGCATAACCGATGAGCATTTCCGAAGGTGGGGCTTCGCTAAGCCGCGGGTCGCCGTGGCAGCCTTGAACCCTCACGCCAGCGACAATGGTTTGATAGGCGATACCGAGGCGAAAGAGATACTACCAGCAATCGATGCCGCACGATCTGAAGGCATTGATGCAACTGGGCCTCATCCAGCCGATTCGGTCTTTAATCAGGCCATCGATGGGATGTACGACGTTGTAGTAGTGATGTATCACGACCAAGGGCACATCCCCATAAAGGTGCACGGCTTTGAAGAGTCGGTGTCGGTCAATCTTGGCATCCCATTCATCCGCACATCGGTAGACCATGGCACAGCATTTGATATCGCAGGCCAGAATCGTGCCCAATCTACCAGTATGGTAGAGGCGATCAAGCTAGCCGTCGCGCTTGCGACGCGTCAAGGGATTGCCTGAAAGTCTGAAACCCAGTTTATGGTTGATGCTAGAACCCGTCCTTAGAACCGTCATATCTGTCTATACGAGTGTGAAGCGACGCGGTGTCAATTCTGCCAACTAACGTCTTTGATTTCCCTTCTGTTGGAGCAGTTTTTCCAATTCGCGTACTCGTGCTTCAGCAGCTTTAGCGTGTGCTTCGGCTGCATCAGCGCGTTCTCTTTCGTAATCTATGGGGTCTGGAAACACGAAGTCATCTGGTGCGTGCGAAGATTGGGGTGATTTTCTGGGTGTAGACATGTTTTGTATCGATGTTGTGTTGTACCGGAACAAGCTTCACTAATCTCGATTGCGGAGTTGCTCCTCTAACTCACGGATGCGTTCTTGGGCATGTTCCCGTTCGGCCAAACGTGCCTGCCTTTCAGCATCTGCGCGTATACGTTCGGCATTGGCTTGCGCTTGAGCCTCGATCCGTGCCCGTCGTTCGTCGTCGGCGCGTGCCCGTTCTGTGGCTAGAGAAGCTATGGGGGCGTCAGTTGCGGGATCGTAGAAGACCAGCTGGTGATGCTCCCACCGAATGTAGACGTCCAATGCCGGACTGTATCCCTGCAGACTGCCGTCGTCCAGCTCTGTGATCGGTATCGGCACGTACCTGCCGTCCACCAGAATGTCCCCGGCGAGAGCGGTGCCGTGATGCTCTCCCGTCTTGTCGAAACGCCAGTACTCCCCGATTCCAAGCCGCGCATAGTCGGCCGGCTTTTCCTCGACATCGACGTTGCCGGTGCTCTTGGATGCGATCTCCAACACGAATTCCGGCGGCTTTCCCTGTTCTGACACCACATATGCGTTTCGCTCCTCATATGCTTCCGGGTCCACGTCGAAGGCGACGATCATGTCGGGGTATCGCAGCCCGGTCATGTCGCTGGCAATGATGGGGCTCATGTAACGGTCGCCAGCCACTAAAGTGGTTTCAGGTTTGCCGAGGTGTTCGGCCAGGTAGTGTGCGGCGCCGGTTCGCGTCAAATGGTCGAAAGTAGTCATCTTGTCTTCCGGATCTTCCGGCGGGTCTGGAAAGACGAAGTCTTCCGGTGCCTCGGGAGGTCTGGCTAATGTGATTTGAGTGGTCATTTCTCACCTGACATGCGTTCTGCGAAGGCGGTGAAATCTCAGTTGCGATCTTAGGTTTACGCTACAAAGCATACTTTATAAGACGGCGGACCGCAACTAATGCTTCAGCTGCCATGGGGATGATTTGAGTTATGTGCTTGTTCACAAATTTCTAGAATCACGGTAGGCAGACAATAACTTCGCCTCTGCTGGAAAAACGAAGTTCTAGCTCCCCGTCGAGACGTAATGTCGCACACCTAGCTTCCATATTTGGAGTGCGGCGATTAAGAAGGTGAAGCCGATCGCGGGAGCAACATATTGGAACCATAAGGGCGTACCGATCGGATCTTCGATGCCCATTATCGCCATGGCCGGGAAGTAGCTTACGCAGGCGAGTGGGATCCCGAAAGTAAAGAAGTTGCGGAACCACGGACGGTAGATGTTTATTGGGTATTGAGTAGTTTCGACACCGCCGTAGGTGACCGTGTTCAGGATCTCCAACGTCTCGGTAGTCCAGAAGGCGAGGGTGGCTTGCAACACTATAAGCCCGGCAAAAATAGATGCGCCGCCGCCGATTGAGGCGAGCAAAAGCAATCCGCTCGGAAGCGTCCATTGCAGGTCTAGATTCATCGCAGCCCATATCAGTGCAACTATTCCCGGCGTGAGACGACTGACACGACGTAATGTCAACTCCTGACCTGCGATCTGCAACGCTGCCGGGCGAGGGCGCGTGAGAATCCGGTCAAAATCTCCAGACTTTACCATCTCGCCAAACATGTCGAATCCTGTCGTGAGCGCATCGGCGACGGCGAATGATATGTTGACGATGCCGTAGATGAACGCGACTTGATAGACATTCCAAGTGAGCAGCGCTCCGAATCTGTCGAACAACACAAGTATCGCCATGAACTCTCCCGCAGTGATGATCAAGCGACCGCCGAGTTGCATGAGAAACGATGCCTTGTACTGCATCTGGGCACGCATCGAGACGATGAGAAATCTTTGATAAATGAAAAGGTGATCCAACATCATCATCCCCCTTGCACAACTACTCTTCGCAACGCCCTCGACAACGCGATCCGACCCGCGATCACAAACGCTGCGATCCACATCAGCTGATGAGCGAGATGTTGCGGGAACTCAGACAATGGGATGTGGCCGAGATACAGCCGATAAGGCGTATCTACCAGGCCTCTGAAGGGCATGGCGTTGATCAGCGGTTGCGACCAATCAGGGTAGAGCGGCAACGGCACCAGCATCCCTGAGAAGATCAGCACCAAACCAAATGTCAGTTGTGTAACGCCATCTCCGGTGATCGTCCAAAGCATAGTTATGTTTAGAAAGGTGGTGATGACGCTGCTGAGCAGTATCGCTGCACACATCGATATTGCGAACGCCACCGCTGCGCCGTAAGATACAGGCGGCATCATACCCATGACGATATAGGCGAACAGCAGCAGCGGAACTGCGCGCATCAACATGGGGGCAGTCCGCCAAGCGAGTGCGCGGCTAAGCCAGTAGTTGTAAAGGTCTACCGGACGAGCCAGCTCATAACTGATTCCGCCAGACCGAATCAATGCTCGGATGTCGGTATCGATATTCCATGGCAGTGCTGCAAGAAATGCCTGTCCTAGCCAGATATAAGTCTCAACATCGCTGATGCTCATCGGCTGGTCAGCATTTGTGGAGCGGTAGAAGGCTTGGAAAATCATAACCCTCACCAACCCCCAGAAGATCTGTGTAATCATGCCAGCAATCGCCGCGCTGCGATACTGTAGCAAACTGCGGAACTTGGCGCTTAGTATTGCCCAGTAGCTGATCACCCCCTTTACGTCCCTTGATAGATACGGGCGATGAGCTCTTCAATGGGCGGATTTTCCACGAAGATGTCGCGAACTTCATTGTGTGAAGTTACGTGAGCTATGACTTCCGGGGCGGATATCTCTCGGGGATCAAACTGGATCTGTGCACGATTGCCGTTCTGCGAATTGAGTTTCGCCTTTGGATGAAGCACAGGTGATTTGAAGTCATCCAAATCCACAACCACTCGGCGTTCCAAACTGATCTTTCGTCGCAGATCGTCTAACGTGCCGTCGGAGATGATCTTGCCCTCGCTGATGACTATCACACGATCGCAAATCACCTCGATGTCGTCCATGTCGTGGGTGGTCAGTATGATTGTCGTTCCGCGTTCACGGTTGAAGCGTTTGATGAACTCCCGAAATGCCAGCTTGGAAATTGCGTCCATCCCGACGGTTGGCTCATCTAGAAATAAGATGGAGGGAGAGTGAAGCAAGGCCGCGGCGAGGTCGCATCGCATTCGTTGACCCAGACTGAGCTGTCGGACTGGGATATCTAGACAAGATTCGATGCCGAGGACTTCGACGAACTCGTCGCGATTTTCGATGAACTGGTCTCGGGGTATCCGATAGATATCTTTGAGCAGATCGAACGATTCGATGACTGGCAGGTCCCACCATAGCTGTGTTCGTTGCCCGAAGACTACGCCCAGCTGACGAACGTGTTCCATTCGGTTTTTCCACGGGACGCGTCCTAGAATCTCGCAACTACCAGAATCGGGTACTAGGATTCCAGACATCACCTTGACGGTGGTCGATTTTCCTGCGCCGTTAGGCCCTATATACCCTACCAACTCACCAGGCTCGATTGAGAACCTGACGCCGTCAAGAGCGTCTATGGTGTCGTAACGTCGGCGCGCCAAGCCTTTGATCGCACCCCACATGCCGGCTTCACGCTTTGAGATGCGGAATCTCTTGACCAAGTTTTCAACAATTATCTGAGACATGCCGATGCTTGTGGTCTGAACGGTGATTTTCGTATGATTGTAGTGATTCCAAAGATGTAGTTGTAGTTTTTGGGTTATCTGCTTCGTTGATGAGGCGCAAGCATCTGGGTACGATGCAGAATCGTAGTTGATCATCTAAATGATACGAAAATCGCAGTTCAGACTACACAACTGGAACTAGAAGACGGTCAAACGCAGGTATTCAATTGCGAGGCAATGCTATGAGAGTCTCATTCATCGGTGGCGGTGTCATGGCTGAAGCCATCATCGCCGGCGTCAAAGAATCCGACTTGGATGTTGAGATCACGGTCAGCGAACCGATACCTGAGCGCGCCGTATATCTCAAAGAGAAATATCGCTTGCGCATCGCCAAAAACAACGTTGACGCCGTACTCGAAACCGATCTCGTGGTACTGTCCGTCAAGCCGCAACAGTTGGGCGATGTGGCAGATGACATTCGCGATATGGTGCCTCAAATCGAGGATGTTACATTCATGTCGATCATGGCGGGAGTGCAAACCCAGACGATAGTCGAGCAGATCGGATGCGACCGCGTGATCCGCATCATGGCGAACACCCCGAGCCAAGTCGGAGCTGGTGCGACGGCCTGGACCGCATCGCCGACGGTTTCATCAGAGATGCGTGAGTTCGCAAGCGATATGCTGCAGGCCTTCGGCGAGCAGGTCTACTTCGACGATGAAAAGCTGGTCGATATCGCCACCGCGCTCAGCGCGAGCGGACCGGCATACGTGTTCGTGTTCATCGAAGCGCTGATCGATGGTGCGGTGCAACTCGGGATGACAAATGCTGATGCTCGTGCTTTGGCGATACAGATGGTCTACGGCAGCGCGGCATTGGCTAAAGAGACGGGCAAGCACCCGGCCGAGCTGCGCAACCTGGTAACATCTCCCGGCGGAACAACGGCCGCCGCATTGCACGCATTAGAAGCTGGTGCTTTTCGCAAGGCCGCAATCGATGCCGTCATTGCCGCATTTCAACGTGGCGAGGAACTGGCTAGTCCGTTATAGTGCCGACGCCGATGGCGTCTTGGATGGTTGCGCCGATGGGATCGGAGAGCTCGATGCTCATCGTCTCCGAGGCCGCGCGTCTTCCGCGTCGAGGTGAAGGCTGACGCAAGGGCATCGCGGTGTCACGCGGCGGCGGTCAAGGCGAATCGATCAGGGCATGAGGTCGGGTGCCGTGGGAAGCGCAGGTCCAGTACGCCTGCCGCGCCGGCATGGGTGCCGGGGTGAACTGGTGTTCGCGTCGGGCTGCTCCGTCATGCTGTCCGCGTGACGCCTCGTAATCGGTCTCAGGAAGTCGGTCCTCGGCAGGAAAATTGAGACGGTGCATCGTAAGCTCAGCGATGCGCCAACTTGACGTCCAAGTATGGGAACTTTATTTTTTGCCCCGGTTGGGGCTGTGAACTGGGCGAACCCGATCACATTAGAAACGCATTCGTCAACATTGCGATGAATGCGAATTCGAGCCTGTCAGCTGGGGCGCCAATTGAGACTGGTCATGGCAACTCTCGGGACGGCGCAGTTTCATCGAACCAGACGCTGTGATAACGAGAAGCGTTGTATTGAGGGAAAATCAGACCGTGGATCCAAGGCTGTACGCGCATGTTTGAGACATATTCGTCGATTCTTAGCGGGTAGGCGAGTGCCTGATCCGAGATGTACCGTTCGATCTCTGCATATTGCGCGAAGCGTTCCGCGGTGTCCTGATTGCTGCGGGCCTTTTTGATCATCTCTTCCAGTATCGCCAACTCGCCTACCGAGTTGCCTTCGCCGAAAGGTGCGATGAATTCACGTAGCACGGCGTTTGGATCCGGGTAGTGGGGAGTTATCAGTAACAGTTTGATGGCATCTGATTTCGGATCGATTGATCCGTCGTATTCATTTTCGATGCCTGGGCCTACCAGACGAACACCGAAACCGAATCTTGCTTTCCATTGTGCGATCAGATTGTGGACGGCATCGTCAGAAAATGAGACGTTGAATCGCACCGTGTATTCTTCAGCGTCGTCTCTGTACTTCGATCGATCGAATTCTCGATCGGCGAATTCCGGTCGGAATTCAAGCTGGTCGATGAGCCCATCGTAACCCGAAATGCTCGACGGAACTAGATATCCTTGGGTACTTACGGGGTATGGGTACAACGAATCTCGGTCGGTTCCGGCTACGATGGCGCGCCGAAACGCGACATCGTCGAACGGAGGATGAGCCGGATTAAAGATGAGAAACTGGAGCCTCGGAGGTTCGCGGGCAACTATGGAAACACCAGGCGCGTCTACTTCTGCGCCTCCTGGGTTTGTGGCCGTCACGAGAGCGTCGTAATAGTAGTCGATCCTTTCATCAATGAACGCATCCGTGTAGATCGATTTAGTCGTGATTAGTCCGAACTTCTCGCTCAGTTCAGTTACAGGGACTATCGCGTCTAGTTGCGCGGGTTGTCCCCAGTAGTATTCGTTCCTCTCCAAGGCGCATGTGGTGGCGAATTGATCGGGGTGGTATCTGGCTAGTCTGAACGGACCTGCGCCGACTGGCGGCTCGGATCTGCCGTGCGCTCCGCGGTGGATTGAAAATGTCCCGTCCTGATCCCATTCGAACGCCCACGCCTCCAAGTTGCCTCTCTTCAACACCGACGCGATCGGATCGGCGAGCAGATATGGAAAGTCTGGTCTCGGATGAGTCAATTGCACGGAAAGCGTCAAGTCATCGATGGCTCGTACGCCGGCTAGTTCGCCATTCGAATCCCCGACTTCGGAAGCTCCCGATATCGAACCCAAGACATCGTTGGCGCGGCTCGTCTCAGTGGCTTTGCGCAACGCACGTTCCCAGCTCCATTTGATGTCGACGGCGGTAACTGGACTGCCGTCGCTAAACTTGAGGTCCTTTCTCAGCCGAAAATCGTAGATTGTTCCGTTACCGTCCACCGAGAAACTCTCGGCCATCGCTGGTACTGCTTCATTGGTGGGATGCAATATCCTAGTCAAACCCGCGTGGATTTCCGAAACTAGCACGAAGTTTTTAGGTCCACGCAGATTGCTCGCAATGTCTATCGCCGGATCCGCGATACCGCAATCGACCGCTTCAACGAACAGCACGTTTCCGGTAGTGTCGCCTGCTGCCGTTTGCTTGTTCCAGTTAGGCGTGGTACGCGGTTCGTGACCGATTTCGACGTAAGATTCGATTGGGGTATCGTTTTCAGATCGAGGCGATAAAATCAGGAGAGACAGGGCAACCAGAGACGCCGCACCGACAATAGCGACGACGAGAAACATCATATTGATCTTAAATCTCATTTTCGGCTTGATCCTGTTCCTGTTCGGGAGTGAATTCAAATGTGCGGCATTCGACGATGGGAACTCGATTTCGTCAACCGACACCGACGTCTGAGCTGCAGATTCAGCGAGAATTTGAGTCGGTGCTCGCTTCCTCAATCCAAACGTCGCGGAACGCAGATCCTCCAAATTGCGGAAAGACCAGCCCATTCACGCGGGATTGTACGCGAAATTCGAAATGGTATTCATCGATACGTATCGGCAGCGCTAGTGATTTTTCGAGGATATATTGCTCGACCTCGGCGAATTTTCTTGAACGGATGCTGACATCGCTTTCCAGAACCGCGTCCATGATCATCTCTTCGATTATGGCAAATTCAACAGTTTGGTTGCCTTCACCGAACGGTTCGATAAAAGTCCGCAACACGGGATATGGGTCCGGATACTGGGGAGAGAAAAAAAACAGTCGCATCGGTTCGTAACCGCTTGCGACGCCGCTGTCCGGTTTTACCATTCTGACGTCAAAGTCGAACATCTCACGCCATTGGTCGAACAGCGGCGGCAGGACTGACCTGATGAACCCGCCGGATTCAAATTCCACACCCATGTATCCTTCATCCGAATATTCGGACTGCTCGAACGCTGCGATCGCTCCGTTCATATCAAGTTGTATTCCGTCGACTTCTGCATCGCCGTTTGCCACCGAAGGAGGCACCAAACGCCGGTCATCGGTTGGCACGTGAGGGAACAGCTCTGCGACATCAGAACCGGCCACAACGGCGCGCCTGAACGATAAATCGTCGAACGGTGGTTGTGCCGGATTGAGGATGAGGAACCATGTTCGAGGCGCATCGGCTACAATCAGCGATTTGCCGAGCCCGTTGGGCTTAACGGATCTGGAATCCGAACCATCGTGGAAACCCTCCAAAAAAAAGTCGATCAAGCCAATTTCGAACGCCTCTTGTTCGTCAACGAATGAATCGCCAAAGCCATCGGTCACCGCCACGATTCGCTCCAGCGCCGGAGGTCCCGCCCAATAATGATCGTTCCTGGTCATTACGCAATTCGCAATAGGAAGATGAGTCGCATACTCAATCAGTTTGAACGGCCCTGCGCCTACGGGCATTGAAGATGGATCAAACGGCACGTCCGAGAAGTTCATTCCCGTTGCATTATTCCACGTCGTGGGCCATCGCCATACGTTGTCAACCTTCAAAACCGACGCGACGGGATCAGCCAACAACGTTGTGAATTCGGGTCTCGGCACGCTGAGGTGAACTTTGAGTGTCGAGTCATCCACTGCCTCTATCCCTGAGATTTCGCCTTGCGTGGCAGTTAACGTCGTCGCGCCCACGATTGAACCAAAAACATCATTCGCACGACCGTCGCCAGTCGCCATGCTGAGAGCTCTTTCCCAACTCCATTTCACATCTGCCGTCGTGAGCGTGCTACCGTCACTGAATTTCAATCCGTCACGCAACGAAAACTCATACGAAGAAAAGTCTTCGTTCACCGAGTAGGATTCGGCGAGTTCGGGATTGAGTTTCGAACCATCGGAAGACAGCGAAAACAAACCAACGTGGATCTCGGGAACAATTGTGAATGCATTTGCTGCACGAATATCAAAAGGGTGATCGTACGCAGGGTCGGCGGCATCGCAACCGATCGGTGCGGGGACGAATAAAGTATTGTTTCGCGAGTAAACTAATGAAGGTGAAACTGGTTCGACTGCGGCCTCGGTTTGGCTCTCATCGGGAGCAACGTCCTCGGACGCCAGTTTCTCCCTAACATCGTCTTCCGATACTGTGGAGGTATCAGAGATGATCGTCGAGGATGGTTCAGCATTTTCGTTTCTCACGTCGCTCGATGCCGAGCATCCGTTTGCTAGGAGCGCTGCGAGCAAAAGTATGCCGATCAGAAACGAGGAATGAACATGAAACCAGCATGAAACCAACCTGCTTTCCGGGGGATTGGCGAGGGCAAAAACCAAGTCCGTTATCAGGGTAGGCTTCGATTCCAATCGCATGATTACTCCATACAACTTAATACGTAAGCTCATTCACTCGCGGATCACTCGTTCACCAATCAAGCGAGCGTAGACCACCCGCCTCAAACGACTTCGACGCTCGTAGATGAATCGGCTTCTGGAATCGGACCGGTTCCTCCAATATCGGCCACCTGCCCTGCCAGACAAGTTTGCGAAACCAAGAAAGGTTCTTGCAAAAAGTGGTTCTACTACACCGACGTCGATTCAGATGGCAGGCCAGTCTCCAAAAAAACGTGCGAAGAATACAATTACTACCAGCGTTGCTACTGGATTTACGATTGCTAACTGAAGGTTGATCGTTTAGAGTTTCGCCCCGCGCCGTATCGCATGGGGCGGAATTCATCGACGCTGGTCGAAATCAGGCGATACACGCACGTTTGGTTTCGCGGCTGTTAAGGTAGCAATCCCATATGTGATTTCTGGGCGACGGTCACCTGGACAGCTAGCAAAGCGTTTCAATCCAAAGAGTTGGTTGCGACATTCGTTGCCGATATACGATAGCCGACCCGAGGTTCGATAAAGATGTAACCATGGCTATTGGCGTTGTCTGCCAGTTTTGGACGTGTGCACGACATTCCGTCGTTCCTTCAAAACCCTTCGCATCCCGGTTTATCGTGAAATACAATTGAGTACTTGCTACGAGCGTCTGATGGCGATGGGTGTGAGACTTTCGCCGTGGACAGCAACTTTAATCACATCGCCACCGTCGCGCAGGAACGTAATGTCATGAATCCGTCCGAAATACTCAAAACCCGCCCGACGGCGCAGATCGACGAATTTCAGCCGGGAGATACCGTGACGGTCAACATGGTCATCCGTGAAGGTGACCGCACACGGGTGCAGGCATTCCAAGGGAATGTCATAGTTGGACGGTATCGTAAGGACAAAATCCCGAATCCGGGCAGCACGTTCAAAGTCCGACGCGTCTCTTACGGAATCGGGGTCGAACGTATCGTCCCTTACCACAGCCCTTCGCTAGAGTCGGTGAAAGTTACTCGGCGTGGCAAGGCGCGTCGCTCCAGGCTCTACTACTTGCGAGGCCTGACTGGTAGGCATGCCCGCATCAAGGAACGACGCTGATTTTCGCTACATCCAAGTAGCAGTTGACTTCTCCGACCGCGATCGGTTGCGAAGTTACACGTATGCCATCCCAATAGGTGTATCGGTGCAACCAGGCGATCTGCTTTGGGTACCTTTCGGTCATCGGTCGATTCAAGCAGTAGCCCTGCAGTTCTCCAAAACCGCGGATGCAGAAAATATCCGCACGATCGACAGTGTGGTGGATGGCGGGCCGTTCATCTCCGAGCATCTGCTGAAGACGGCGATATGGATCGCCGACTATTACCGCACCAACATCTTTAGAGCGTGCGTCGCCATGCTGCCGCCCGGTGCAAACCAGCAACTGCACATCTGGGTATCGCGCACTGATAATCCACGGCATGTCAATCGACTTCTGGCCGGGATTTCCATGTCGCCGGATCAGCAGAGGGTTTTCGACGCGATACCAGAAACTGGCCGAGTTCGGCGAGATCGTCTGGTCCGGCAGGTAGGACGATCTAATGAACGGCACCTGAATGCACTGGTACGCGAGGGCATCGTGCAGGAGGAATCGATCTGGGAGCGCCCGCGCGCCGCTGCCGTTTTCAAGTCCTACATCGCATTGTCGAAGAACGACGCAAGTGTTGAAGAGATTGTCCAGGATTACAGCAGCCGACGGGCACATCGTCGAGCAGACCTGATTCGTTCTTTGGCTGCGAATCCGGACCCAGTGCCTAGAACCGATCTATCGCGTGAGTTTGGGTCGCACATCGTAAGAGCTGTAATCGATGACGGTACGGTTCAGCTTGAGCAAGTGCGCATCGAACGCGACCCATTAGCCGACTACGCGGTTCAGGACGCAATTCGCCATGAGCTAGCCCCGGAACAGCAAACTGCGGTTGAAGCCATATCTAACAGCTTAGCGAAACGTGCAGGTAATGCTTCAAGTCATGAATTCCTGCTGTACGGCGTAACTGGTAGTGGCAAGACGGAGGTGTATCTACGAGCCGTCGAAAAATGTATCGAAGTTGGGCAGCGTGCCATCATCATGGTTCCTGAGATTGCGATGACGCCGCAGACTCTGCAACGTTTCGCTAGTCGCTTCCCTGGTCAGATAGCGTTGCAACATTCCGGGTTGTCCATTGGCCAGAGGTTTGATCAGTGGCATCAGATCAAAGAAGGGCGCTATGCGGTAGTTATCGGTTCGAGGTCTAGCATCTTTGCGCCGGTTGACGATCTCGGACTGATAGTAATCGATGAGGAACATGAGTGGACGTTCAAGCAGAGTGATCGTGCTCCACGCTATCACGCACGCGATGTTGCGCGTCGGTTGTGCCAAGAGACGGGTGCCACACTGGTTCTGGGCAGCGCGACTCCAGACATGGGCACATATCACCGCGCGACAGTTGGCAAACCGACGAACGGGGTCACCCTTTTGCGATTGCCACGTCGTATCAATGAGGTTTTTCGCAGTTCGCTTCGAGGTCCTTGCCGCGTCGGGGATGGCAGTGGTTTTGCGAAGTCTCAAATAGTTGACATGCGTATCGAGCTGCAGGCCGGGCATCGTGAAATGCTTAGCCGCAGCTTGCTTCAGGCGTTGCGGGACAATGTTGAACGTGGAGGCAAATCGATATTGTTCATCAATCGGCGTGGGAGCGCATCTTTTGTGCAGTGCATGTCTTGCGGCACGATACGCAACTGTCCGAACTGTGCGACAGCGTTGACATTGCATCGCCATCCACGCGGCAGAGCAGGTAGTCGTTTGCAGTGCCACTACTGCAGTTACTCGGTCGGCGCGTCTAGAGAGTGTCGTGTCTGCAACGGTAGCGGAGTCGCGCGCCGAGCTGCGGGGACTGAGGGCGTAGAAGAGTCGGTGCGCGGTTTCTTCCCAAACACGCCGATATTGCGCTGGGATTCAGATACGGCTCGCAACGCCGCGGAACATACCGCGATTCTTGATGAGTTTCAAAGCGAAGGCAACCATATTCTCATCGGTACACAGATGGTAGCCAAAGGTTTGGATATTCCATCTGTTTCCCTAGTCGGAGCAGTTGCGGCCGATATCGGGTTAGCGGTTCCCAGTTTCAGATCGGCAGAACGTACCTTTCAGATACTTTCACAAGTCACTGGGCGTGCCGGACGTGCCGATACTCCGGGACTCGCGATAATTCAGACCTTTCAACCGGAGCACTTCGCGATCATTGCAGCCGCGGCACAGGACTACGAGACGTTTTACGAGCAAGATATCGCAACGCGTCGCAGTAATCGGCTGCCGCCGTATGCGTCTTACGTACGATTATCGTATAGCGCCTTTGCGTTGCAGGATGCAGAGATGGAAGCGAGAAGCGTTCGTACCCGATTGGAAGACCATCTGGCCATGGACCCATCGCTGAATGTCGAAGTTGCTGGACCTTCACCGGCATTTCCGGCGAGATTGGCCGGCCGTTATCGGTGGCAAATCATGATTAAGGGCTCGGATCCGGCGCAAGTGCTAGATGAAGTGCCGCTGGGACCTGGTTGGGTCGTTGATATCGATCCTATCGAGATGACGTAATTCAGATAGCGATAGAATCGGAATACGAGCAGGTCATGTCCATTCGAGAAATCCGCATTTTCCCCGACCCGATACTGCGCAGAAAGTGTCGAGTAGTTAGGCGCGTCGACGAAGATGTGCGCAAGTTGGCAGCAGACATGGTGGAGACGCTGATAGACGCTGAGGGTGTCGGCTTGGCAGCGAATCAAATCGGTGTTCTCAAGCGAGTGATCGCGTTGCATCTGCCCGAGGAAGAACCGTACTGGTTGGTCAATCCTGAAATTATCAGACGCAACGGTGAGCGAGAAGTTGAAGAAGGTTGCTTATCGCTTCCGGGATATGTAGGCTTGGTAAGCCGGTCGGTAAGCGTGACGGCACGCGCCCTGGACGCCAATGGTTCCAAATGGCGCGTTACGGCAGAAGAGCTATTGGCGCAAGCTCTGGAACACGAGATTGATCACCTGAACGGGATCATGTTTATGGACCACCTGCTTGAACATGAACGCCTTCGTGAGGTTGGCGCTGAGCCGGAACCGGGCGAAACTCATCTCCACGATGTCACCTACGATATTCATGCGCACAACCATGATCAGGTGCACAGTACTGTAGGGGGCAACGCAGGAAGCTCGGAGTTGCTGGTGGCAAAGGCGAAGTTGAGCGAGGTCACGCCACAACATTCAATGTCGGAACTAGCTTACGACTTGGAATCCGGGAATGTTGACGCGGATGAACCCATGAAGACGCAAGAGTGAAATGCATGACCGTTGGAATGAATGATGCCTTGCGATGCTATACTTTGGTTTTTGAGGCTTCGATCCAAAGCGTTGTATCGAAGTCGTTTTTGTGATTGACGTGTGTGCAATCGCACTGGCACGAAAAGACCTGACCTGACATGGTTGACATCGACCCACAAGAGGACTGCATTGCGCTGATCTGTGCGCGACTTCGTCAGCAGGTGCGTTATTTCGGTTGATAACTCGTGGCTCGTGACTTAAGAGGTCTGATTTTCGTAGCGGCGCTAGTCATCATCGGCGCGGTTTTCATCGCTGTTCCACGCGTCAATTTCGATGTTTTCAACTTTGAATTCGACCGCGGCAATGATGACACGTTTCTCGGCCTCAACTTAGGCCTAGATCTGCAGGGCGGTACGCATCTCGTCTACGACATCGTCACTGAGGATGGTGAACCGCCGACACCTGAAGATGTCGAGGGGATTAGGGCAATCATCGAACGGCGCGTCAATGCGTTCGGTGTAAGCGAGCCGACCGTGCAGGTTCTCGGCAATCCACCAGATCGAATACTGATTCAACTTCCCGGACAGAGCGAGTCGTCGCTCAACGTTTTCATCGAAGACGGCGATGCGACGCTTGACGACATCAAGGCGTTCTTTGAGGCCGACCTGGCGAAGTCTGGCGTTGAAATCGTAGAGAACGAAGACGGATCGTTGATCATCACATTCGATGATTTTGATGGTTCAGAAGCTGAAACGTGGCGAACCCAATTCCAAGAGAAATATCCAACTACCATCCGTGCAACCTTCGAATACGAGATCATCGTTCCGGAAGAAGAGGAAGAGTCAGAAACTGACGTAGACGGCGTTGACGACACCGAAGCCGAAGACGCGGAAGCCGATTCATCAGAATCGGATATCGACGACCAAACAGATTCTGCAGAAACCGACGCGAGTGCCGATAGCGAGGAATCGGATACCGAAGAGGAAGCTCAATCTGGTGAGGATACTGACGGTGAAGCCGATTCACCAGAAGCAGATGCCGATAGCGATTCGGGCACTGAGGAAGATGACGAAAGCATCGACGGAGAAACCGAAGCCGAGGACGCAGGTACGGTTGACGAAGAATCTGCACAAGAAGAGATACCTGATCCGACGCGTATTGCTCCTTCCACCGAGGATGTCCAAGCCGCGTTTGAGGCTGCTGGATTCACCGATGTTGAAGTAAGCGATGGCACGGATACCGTGCTGTTCCTAACGGATGAATTGGGCAACTTCACTCAAGGCGACGCGATCTTCTTCGAGGCCGAATTCACCGGCCAGTTTAAGGGGCGTGAATTTGATGATGAAGGTAACCTGCAGCCCTCGGATGCTGAAAATCTGACGCGCCAGCTTGCGGATGTGGGCAATTTCGCTTCGTTGCGAACCCCTGGCAACATTGTTCAGTGGACCGTGGCTGGTGGCGTTCAGGAAGCCAAGGCGCTGATCGGATCAACCGCACAGCTAGAGTTCCGAGAACGTAAATGTGGGCCGATTGTGCCGCCACCCGATGCGCCGGCAGAAGAATGGCCGCCAGACGGGCTGTCTGATACGGAGTGGCTGCTATTGCGATGTGCATCGCCGCTCTACTTCACGGAACAGGCGACTAACATATCGGCCGATGATCTAGACGATGCTTTCCCGTCAATCGAGGGCACGCCTCCAGAACCGGTAGTGACGATAGTGTTCAACGAATCTGG
Organism: Dehalococcoidia bacterium; assembly: GCA_965242765.1. GTDB lineage: Bacteria > Chloroflexota > Dehalococcoidia > Lucifugimonadales > Lucifugimonadaceae > Bin127. The sequence continues at coordinate 2,023,974 of CBDESY010000004.1, forward strand.
CAGAGACGCGTTCTTCGAAGTGACGGGTCGTGTTGCTAGGAATCGTGACGTTTTGGCGATCTATCTCGATAACGTAGAACTCATCGCACCCACGGTCAACACGCAGGGCGGTCAGGGGATTGCTGATGGTCGGGCGATAATCTCTGGTGGCGATTTCACCACTGAGCGAGTGCGTACACTAGCGATCCAACTTCGTTCAGGTGCATTGCCAGCAGAACTGGAGCTCACTGAAGAACGTAGCGTCGATGCCATTCTTGGCGCCGATTCGCTACAGCGCAGCTTGGTAGCCGGCGGCATCGGCCTCGTACTGTTGATCATCTTCATGATCTCGTACTACAAAGTGCCTGGCACAGTAGCTAGCATTTCACTAGCGTCGTACACCTTGATGCTATTGGCGATCTTCAAGTTAGTGCCGGTCACCATGACGCTATCGGGTGCCGCGGCCGTGATACTGTCGCTAGGTTTTGCAGTAGACGCAAACGTGCTGATCGCGGAGCGAACCAAAGAAGAGTTGCGAGCCGGTCGCGGCCTGCTGGCCGCGTTGAATACTGGTTTCGACCGTGCCTGGCCGTCGATCCGTGACGGTAACATTTCGACGATCATCACTGCCGTGGTGTTGTTCTGGTTCGGCGATCGTTTCAGCACCAGCATCATGCAGGGATTCGCTTTGACCCTCGGCATCGGTGTTCTGCTGAGCATGTTCACAGCGTTCTTTGCCAGCCGATTGATGCTCAGGTTCATCGCCCGAGTCGGCGGCGAAAACGCGCCGAACATGTTTGTGCCGGTAAGAGACCCGGGACACCAGACTTAACCCGCAGATATAAATAGAAGACGACAATGGATTTCGTAGCCCTACGCAAGATGTTTCTCCCGATTTCGGGAGTGATCGCCGTGCTGTCGATGGTGTTGCTGTTCGTGCCGGGTCTGAATCTCGGCATCGATTTCGTATCGGGTACCAGCACCACCTACGACTTCACAGGTGAAGACCCGGGTACCGACGCGGTGAACGATGCGTTAGTTGCGAGCGGACATCCTGAGGCGATAGTTCAGGCCCTCGGCGATGGACAATACTTCGTGCGAACCAACGAATTGGGCAACGAAGGCAAGAATGTAATTGACGCTGAGTTGACGGACTTGACTGGTCAAGAACCGATCACGTTGGAGACCACTACCGTGGGGTCTTCAGTGGCCGAAGGCACGGTCAGAAACGCCATCATCGCAGTCGTAGTCGCGGCAGTTTTCGTGATGTTTTACATCATGTACGCGTTCCGAACGGTGCCAGGTTCGTATCGTTACGCCATTTCGGCGGTGATCGCCCTGGTACATGATGTTCTGATCGTTCTGGGCATCTTCGCGGTACTTGGAGTGATGTTTAACGCTCAGGTGAATGCCATCTTCATTGTCGGCATCCTGACGGTGATCGGATATTCAGTAAACGACACCATCGTGATTTTTGACCGGGTGCGTGAAAACGTGCTTTTGGTCCCTTCGCGAGATTTCCGCTTGACGGTCAATTCTTCCATTCGGGAATCGATCATCCGATCGTTGGGAACCAGCATCACGACTGCTACTGTGATATTGGCGATGTTGCTGTTCGGAGGTCAGAGCCTGCGCGATTTCTTGTTCGTGTTGCTGCTGGGTGTGATTGTAGGAACCTATTCGTCGATTTTCGTCGCGGCTCAAGTACTCGTGTCTTGGGATGAGGGCTACCTGAGGCGTTTCACTAGAATGTTGCCCCGATTCCGCCGTCGCACCAGCGGTTGAAGTTGCGATTTGAACCGCATTCTCCAGTGCGGGTTACACTTTCAGTATCAACAGTGACTGCAAATGGTGCTTTGATCCCAGCAAATGGATGGTGCTTGAATGTATATCGGCGCTCATGTATCGGCATCGGGTGGTGTCGACAAAGCGATTGGCCGCGCGCTTGACATCGGAGCAGAATGCATACAGATTTTCGCTGCTTCACCTCGCATGTGGCGAGTCAGTCCGATCAAAGACAAACCGCTTCAGAACTATCACGCCAAGATGGCTGAGTCTGGTTTGGGACCAACCATTGTTCATGCGAAATATCTGGCGGCTCTAGGTTCACCAAACCCTGAATTGGTGGAAAAGAGCCGCAATTCCTTGGCTGCTGAACTGGTGGAGACAAACCGCTTAGGCGCACTTGGATTGGTGTTCCATGCCAACAGTCATCGCGGTGTTGGCTTGGAAGCGGTATTTGACCAATTTGTTGAGGGTATGCAGCAAGTTCTCGATGCCGCGCCGGGTGATGCTCTGCTGATGTTGGAAACTTCGGCCGGCTCGGGTGACCATATCGGTTCCAAGTTTGAAGAGCTGGGACGATTGATCAAAGCGATAGACCACCCGCGTATTGCGGCTTGCTTCGATACTCAGCACGTCTGGGCAGCAGGATATGATGTGGCAACCAAAGATGGTTTAGAAGCCACTATGGAAGAGTTCGATCGTGAGGTTGGCTTGGATCTGATGCGATGCGTTCATGCCAACGATTCGAAGCGTCCGCTCGGATCTTCAGTTGATCGGCATGACAATATCGGCGAAGGGTTGATCGGCACGGAAGGTTTCCTTAACATCCTTTCTCACCCGGCGTTTGCCGATGTGCCGTTTTATTTGGAGGTTCCAGGCTACGAAAAAAGTGGGCCGGACAAGCCTAACGTGGATGCCTTAAAGGCTATCCGTGCCGAAGCATCTAAATGACTAGCGGTCAGACCAGACGTGGTGTACCGAATATCGCCTGAAGAGTTTGACGGCATTGTACTCAATGCTTTGGAGCAGTTGCCGCCGGAGTTTTATCAGCGTCTTCAGATCGAAAATCTAGACATCGTCGTCGAGGCTAAACCGACAGCATCGAAACTCGCTGAAGTAGGACTTGGACCAGGCGAGACGTTGTTCGGGTTGTCGGAAGGAGTTTCACTCGCTGACGGCGGTTCTCACGTCTCAACATTTCCTTCCAAGATCACCATATTTCAAAGACCCATCGAAGAAGCGGTTAACAGCCGAGAACAACTCGATGCTGAAGTGATCAAAACCGTCTGGCACGAAGTTGGGCATTTCTTAGGTTTCGACGAGGATGGAGTAGCCAGCATGGGATTGGGATAGACGATCAGCTGGCGTTCATCCACCTTCAGAAGCGAAAAATCCGTCCCGCAATACCAACACGCGATCTCTGTAGACGATAGTCGCCGAACGAAACGGACGCAAAACGGTGATGAATCGCATCATCCTTGAGGGATTGTAGTGCCAATCTGATGGATACGCAGGCGCACCCCAAAACGTGTGTTGCGAACCGCTCGTTACCGTATTCTCCAACTCATCGAATGCTCTAGAGAACGTCTCTTCAGAGCGTTCCTCCAACGGTGCATCGTTGCGATCGGCGAACCACAGCGAAAGTACTAGACCGTCTTTGTTGGTGTTTGACAGATCAGCAACCAGAAAGGGTCCTTCTTGGTTCGAGAATAGATTTTCGACGGGTTGCCCAGCCGCGGCTGTTTCGCGAACTGCCGCCTGCAATGACCTGAACAACGACGAAAGATTCGACACCTTGAACGGTGGCTCATGCAGAGTAAGAGTAAATTTTGGTATAGATGCAGTCATCTCAAAACTCGCATGTCGCCAATGCGCATCGTTACATTGTCGCGATCCAGCTGTTCCAGCAACGCCAACGAGTACTTTCTGCTGGTACCTAGCAATTCGCGTACATCATTGATGGAGACATCTTTGTTTTCGCGGCAAAAAGCGACGATCGCGTCGCGCATCTCGTCGTAGATTTCCGCGGCGAACACCACATCCGGTCCTGCACTTACCACCTCGCGCCGATTGACCAGCACACCAAGAAGTTCCTCATCGATCTTGTTCCAAGCGGGCGGAGAGTACCGATGCTCTCTGAGTACTTTCAAGTATCGGTCCGTCTCGCATTTCTGCTCCGCTGAGAACTGCACTACGTGATGCGGCAACTTTATCGAAGTGCCATCTCGGGATACGAATTCGGTTTTGACTAGATCAGCGATCAATGCATCGAAATTGCTGCCGGGCAACTTGAGACGGGTTCGCAGCTCTTCACGCGGCATCCCACGACGCAACGGATACCGTTGATGATAGTCCGACAATGCCTGCTGACACGTATTCAGCATAGACGCATGTTGTGTTTGAGTAACGAAAAGCGGGTTGGCGCCTTGATCGAGTTGAATCAGCCGACCGGCCTCCAGCAACGTGGCGATATCCGATTCGACTTCAGACAATGTAGAGTGAGTAGCACCTACCATCTGCACCGGGTTCGCGATTCTCAAAGATTCCAGGGCATGGAGCAGCACATCCTCAGACCTGCCGGCCGAAAGGATGCTTAGATGTTCGATTACCGCTTCATCATTGCGACGGTGCCGGGGAGCATCAACAACTAATGTGATACCGCCACCCAGAGTATCGTTGCTGTCACGGATCACGAAACGATCGTCTTTGATTATGGGACGGCGACTTCCCAGCTTGATCTGCGCCCACCCACTTTCTCCAGCCTTGATCTCATCTCGGTTCAGGAGTCTGACAGTGGCCGGTTCTTCCCAAGTTCCGGCATATAGCGTGACGTGATGGTTGTGTTTTATCGGACGTTTGGCATCTGCTATCGACCTTATGAAGGCGTCGAAAACGGTTGTTGTTTTGAATTGCCGACGCTTGACTAACGCTTCGCCACGCTCGATTTCGGTGTGTGCCACCCTGCTCAAGCTGATTGCCACCCTGCTGCCCGGATGTGCTACCGCGACCTCCGATTTGTGGCTCTGCAAACCACGCACTCGAGCCGTTTCGCCAGACGGCAACATCATCACTTCATCGCCTACTCTGAACTGTCCGCCATCTAGAGTTCCGGTAACCACAGCGCCGAAACCGGCCACGCTGAATGATCGGTCAATGAAGAGACGCGGATGCCCTTTATCGGTTCGTTTCGGGATTTCGTCTGCGATTTCTATGATCATCGCACGTAGATCTTCCATCCCGTGACCAGTCTCTGCCGATACAGCAATGGTTCGAGAGCCTTCTAGCGAAGTACCTTCCAGTATCTCAGAAACTTCGATTTCTACTAGCTCGATCAACTCCGGATCGGCTAAGTCTGATTTCGTGATGACTACTATGCCGTTTTGCACTTCAAGCAGATCGAGGATGGCAAGGTGCTCGCGAGTCTGAGGCATTGGTCCTTCGTCGCCCGCAACCACAAGCAGTACGATATCGAAGCCACCGGCGCCCATAAGCATGGTTTTGATGAAGCGTTCGTGTCCGGGGACATCTACGATGCTGATTTCATTGTCGCCACCTAGTTCAAGCCATGCGAATCCCAACTCAATCGTCATGCCGCGTGCCTTTTCCGCGCTGAGCCGGTCCGGATCTATGCCGGTCAGTTTTTCGATGAGCGTAGATTTTCCGTGATCTACGTGCCCGGCGGTTCCTACTACAAACATGAGATTCAGATATCCAGATGGACTGTGATGGTATGGATATGCAAGGATTTTAATGCAGAAGGTTGTCTGAACTGTGATGAGCATGATTGGAATGATTTATGTGATTGATGCTGGTCGTTTGGCAGATCTGATTGGATGTGGAGTACGAACTAGGAAACCTCTGTTCAAGTAATGGCGGTTGGCGAACCGCCCCTGCTGTCGCCGATAGCACTGTTGGCTTTGGCACGGGTCTGCACCGCGGTGTTGTAGGTCGTGCGATGTCGGTCGATTCCGCGTTTCCCGTGGTCGAGGTCACGGACAAGATGCGGAACTTGCTGCCATCGGTAAGTGTCGACGGGTTCAAAGACCAGTTAGATGCAACCGTGTATGAATCGTCAGCGTTGGCCGAGGTGCAATCCGGCGCAGAGGTTTGGGCAATGAGTCCCGATGTTCGACTAGGCTGGCGTGCGAGCAGGGATACGAGAAACAGAAGAACTAAGAGAAGCTTCATACCCGAAATGCGTGCTGATACGAGACGACATTTAGAACGATAGGATATTAGCGCCTTGATTCAAAACCCAATTTCATTCAGGCAACTCCAATCTGACTACCAGAATCAGCGGAAAGTACCTCCAAAACTCGCTCGATAGTGGGGACTTTGCAGATGAAATAGCAGCATCAGAGAACCTTGGCTCCTCGAACGCGCTCAACCTGAACCCTTGATCCAAAAATAAGCGCAGCAGCAGATTGATCGGTCGGTGGAAATATATGTGTGGGCGCGGCTGACCGACAATGCCGATGCCAGTGTAGGAGCGGGACTTGAGATATTCCGGCACCCAAACACCGAAACGTTCTTGTACGCCATTGGCATTATATTCGCGTTCCATGGAGTTACGACTGCCATTGGAGTTGAATGCAGGATGCATAACGCTAAATACGAATCTGCCGCCAGGCCTTAAAAGCTTCGTCAAAGATCGTGCTAATGGTGTGATGACTGCCATGTCCATGATTCCCATGGTGCATACAGCGGCGTCGAAGGGTGTACTTGGCAATGCAAGCAAGGCGGATGCATCGGCTGCGTTGACGACGTGGAAATCGATGCTGTTTTCGTACTGTTGAGAGCGTTTACGGGCGCGAGCGATGAATTTGGCAGAGTGGTCAAGTGCTGTGATGCTCGCGCCTAGCTCAGCCATTCTGCGCGTGAAGCGACCAGCGCCACAGGCGATATCGAGTAATCGTTCCCCGCGTTTGATATCCAGCAGTCGTTCCTGTGTAGGTTCAATCAGCTCATCCTGTGCGTCGTTGCCGTCTCCGATTTTGTCGTCCCACCAATCCGATATCTCATCCCAAATCTCGACAGCTTCGTCTAGAAATTGTGGGAAATCAACACGATCATACTCATCAACGAACGAACCGTTATCTTCTGGATACATGCTGGTCCTCCTCAGTCAGCACGAACTGCTCGAAAACGTTGTTTCCCAGAAGTTTGCCGCGTCGAGTCAAGAAGATGTGGTCCTCACTGTCTTCAATCAATCCAGCCCTCAAAAGAATTTGGATCTCGTCGCCGTAGACGCTGTATATCGATGACTTGAAACGATTTCGGAACTCAGTCTTCGATACCCCTTCTGCAAGCCGCATCGCCAGCATCATCGTTTCCGACATCGCCATTGCATGAGAAGTCTGCTCTACAAAATCTATAGCGATGTAACCTTCCGATATTTTTTCTGTCGTGAAGTCTGAGTTTAGGATGCTGTCGCTGATCGCTTGCATGTATCGTCGGGGCGATTTCATATTTGCGAAACGCAGACCTGCCAGCGAAGAGTGTGCTCCAGGTCCCACTCCGAGGTAAGACCGATTTTCCCAATATGCCAAATTGTGCCGAGATCGATTTCCTGGTTTGGCCCAGTTCGAGATCTCGTAATGTTCGTATCCAGAGTCTGCTAGAGTGTCCATCGCAACCTCGTACATTTGAGCCGCCAAGTCATCGTCGGGTCGCTGCATTGTCCCGATCTGTACGTCGCGATGCAAGGGGGTGCCTGCCTCTATCTGCAGACCATACAGTGAGAGATGTTGGATATCTAGTTCAATCGAGCGTGTGAGGGTGTCGGTCCATTCATGCAGTGTTTGATTTGGCAGGCCGAAAATCAGATCGATGCTGATATTGTTGAAGCTGGCTGTACGCGCGGTGTCTACGGCTTCAGATGCCGAGTCTGCTGTGTGACGACGCCACAGTGATGCGAGCATTGCCTCGTTGAATGATTGCACACCGATGCTGATGCGATTGAAGCCTGCGTCTCGCCATGCATGTGCTTTTGCGTTGGTTACATCATCGGGGTTGGCTTCTAAGGTGATTTCAGCGTCGTCAATCACGGTTGCAGAATCACGTATCTTTGCAAGAAGACCGCAGATATCGCCTGCTGGAAGATAAGACGGTGTGCCTCCGCCGAAGAAGATGGATGAAACTGCAGGCCGGGCTAGTCGCCGTCCCCAGAGTTCGATCTCTCTAGACAACGCGTCCACAAAGTCCGGAATCAGTGCTTCGATGCCCTCATACGTGTTGAAGTCGCAATAGTTGCACTTTGAGATGCAAAACGGTATATGGACGTAAAGAGCGATCACATTAGCGAGAGACTATGGAGGCGTCCAAAGTCCGCCGGATGAGCCTTGCGTTGAACTAGATGCTTGGCCGGTGGATTGTTGTGCGCGCTGCATCATCTCGCGCTGCGCCTCTTGGATCTTTGCCTGAAGCCAACGCTCTAGCTGGTCTAGCTCTGGCGGCGAGACGATGAACCGTTCTATGCGGTCGGGGATGGGTATCTGATCTGAAACCGTCAAGACTAATGCCGTCTCATCATCGCCGATGGCATCGTTGAGCCGTTTTTTCAGATGTTCGTCGCGTATTCCCGCCGCTTCGACCTGATTAGAGTAGACGGTGTTACGCACTTTGTTTGACAATAGATTCTGCGCAGCGCACACCCCCCAGTCGATGAGTTCAGAAAGCAGATCGGCATCTTCGAACTCTTCGATCACGGACCCATTGTTGACCAGATGACGAACTAAAGGAAGCGCACCTGGGTTGATTTGCTGCAGCTGCACCAAGGCATCTTCACCCCGTCCGGTGACGGTTTCAATAAACACTCGGTTGATCGTGCCGGACGTTATCGATTGTCGATTTAGTTGATTTCTGACTGCTGTCCAATAGCTCGACAGCACCGTATCGTAGCCTTCCAGTCCCGGAAGGTGTTGCACCATCCTTACGATGAAGAGTGATTTAGCCATAGCTGTAGCCCTGCGAATCCTTGCTGTGTCTCTTTGGATGTGAATATTTCAAGCGATAGTGATGATATTCCGTTCAGTTAGACGGAGAAGAGGAAGTTCACCAGATCTCCATCTTGAATGGTATAGTTTCGCCCTTCTTGTCTCAAAACTCCCTGTTTTCGGGCTTCAGCCATGCTGGGGAAGCGTACAAAGTCATCGTAGGCGACTACTTCGGCGCGAATGAATCCGCGTTCAATATCGGAGTGGATGATCCCCGCCGTTTCGGGCGCAAGCGAGCCTTTGCGGAAATGCCAAGCCCTAGCTTCACGCTCTGATGCGGTGTAAAACGTCTGAGTGTCCAGACATTTGAGACAGGCGTCCATCAATGCCTCGCTATCGTCGCGCCCAATGCCCAAGTCAGACCTTAGCTCAGCTGCCTCATGATCATCCAGATTACGTAACTCTTCCTCGATCGAGCCACATATCGGCAACACTTGCGTCTTGGTGTCAATCGTATCCATGCCGATGCTTTTCTGCGCTTCGATTCTCAGGACATTAGCGTCAACATCGCTCTCATCTTCACCGACATTCACGGCGACGACCAATGGCAGCGAACTGAGTGTGAATGAACTCGACAATGCCCGCGATTCGTTTTCATCGAGGTGTTGCGACCGCAACGGCTTGCCGTCTTCGAGTTGAGATTGTAGCCGCTTCAGGGCTTCGACATTTGCGGCGGCTTGGTTACGGTCAGATGATTTGAGAGCCTTCATGCCAGTTGTTATTCTTTCCACACGACGATCGAGAAGGGCGATGTCCGCGAAGAGTATCTCAAATGATAGCTTTTCGAGGTCGCGCAGCCAATCTGTTGAGCCGTCGGGATGTGGAGTTGAAGCATCATCGAACTTCCGAACGACGGTTACCAGCGACTTGGTCTTTTGAAGCGAGTTGACGGTCTCTCTTGACAGCACGTTTCCCGAGGCATAGTCTACCGGGACATCCCAAAAGGTCATTTCGGCGCGCACCTTGCGACGGGCTGAGAATGCGTCATCAATGAAGTCCAATCGGGCATCTGGCTTAGTGCCGATGCCGATGTTTAGTGGTTTTCCAGCTCCGTACTGCCCTTTATCGGCCTGTGCTCTGGTAAGCGCGTTGAACACAGTTGTCTTGCCGGCTGCGGCGAGTCCGATGATGGCGGTTGACATTCGTTATTGAGAGAGGTGAATTGTGGCATGTGCCAAACTTAGATTATAGAAATCGACCGCTCTTTCAAGCTCATCATTGTCTGAACGGTGATTTTTACCTGATCTGGATGATTTTGTGATCGGATGGTGGTTGTTTTGCCCTTACTCTTGATTCTGATGTGCGGCTGCATGATTGGGCATCATTCACATCACAGCTCAGATGACAGGTTAACCTGAAAATATCATGATCAGAGTAATCCACGGCGATGACGAGTTCAGCGTTGCGACTGCGCTTGAGGCACGCTTGACCGCGCTTGGACCGCCAGAGTTGCGCGCGCCTAATGTAACAGTATTTGAAGCGCCTAACGCACCGATGGGCGAGGTGTTCGCCGCGGCACGTATCGCACCATTCCTTACTGACAGGCGCGCGATAGTGGTAAAAGGCATGTTGAAGCCGATTGACACACGCGGCGAGAGGGTGCGTGCCGACTGGGAGAAATTCGGCGACCGAATCGCGAATGAGGCGATGCAGATTACGAATGAGCTCATCTTCGTTGAAACCGTACTGCTGAAACTGAACGTGCGCGCGCTCAAAACTCTCGCCGCCATGGCCGAGATCGAGGCGCATCGGCTACCAAGTAGGCGCGAACGCCAATCTTGGATACGCGGGCGTTTTCAGCACCACGGCGTCAATGTCGCAAACGCCGCCATCAATCGGTTCAACGACATCGCAGGAGAAGATACTCGGCGGATCGACAGCGAGATACAGAAACTCGGATTGTACGCAGATGGCCGGACACTTAACACACGCGACATCGAGATGATGGTCGCCGACGTTAGCGAAACGCGCATCTTCAACGTCATGGATGCCATTATTGAGGGACGGCTTGAACAGGCGATTGGTGGTGTGCAGAATCTGATAGCCAACGGCGAGTCGATCGAGGGCATCTTTGGACTGCTCACCCGGCAAGTGCGAATATTGATCTCGGCAGCACACCTTCTTCAGAATGGCAAGAATAGAAGTGAGATTGGGAAAAGACTGAAGATCAATTTGCCGTGGCTACTCGACAAAACTTGCAGACAAGCTGCCAATGTAGGACTGCCACGATTGAAATCGATGCATCTTCGAATGTTGGAAATCGATATCGATATGAAGACTGGACGCGCGGATCGTCGTTTGGCGGTCGAAATGCTGGTGTCGGCACTTTTGAGGGAGTAATGAGGCCTGTTGTGAGAAACTTAAGCCGTCTCTAGTTCGTATCCCTGATTCAGACATGCTTCGCAAACTCAACATCATTCCATTCCTGTCGGGAATACTGGCAGCCTCGCTAGGCATGACCGTCGTATTATCGGCGTGTCAAGAGATAGAGCCAACGTCAACTCCAATGCCGCCTTCGCCTACACCGGAGGTGGTGTTACGACCGGTTGATACTGCCACACCGATGCCGGAGTTGACCCCGACATCTACCCCGACATCTACCCCCACTGTGGTCCCAACACCTGCGACCCGCGAAACCGTCAGCATGTATGCGTCAGCTCATCGCACTCTCGACCGTGGCGAGTTCAAGGACGCGGAGCGCAGGTTCGCGACGATAGTGGAGATTGAGCCGGAGTTCGCTCGAGCATGGGCCGGGCGTGGACAGTCCCGCATGATGCAGGGCGAACTCGACGACGCAATGGTCGATTATGACCGTGCAGTTTCATTGCGTCCGAATGTGGGGTCGATATATGGACAGCGTGCAATCGTGCGGGTTTCGATGGGCGATCTGGCCGGCGCTAAACGCGACTCGTTGCGGGCTCTGGAGTTAGACGATGAGGTGGTGAACGCGCATCTCGTTCTCGGCCGAGTGCGTGCTGCCGAGAACGATTATGAATCTGCTTCTGATCATTTCAGGACTGCGATTCGTTTGGCGCCCGAAAACGGTGGCGTTTACTGGTGGCGAGGACGTTATCACCGCGATGTGTTGCTTGATGGTCCAGCGGCATATACCGACTTCAGCTACGCCATCGAGTTGCAACCGGCACAGGCGACTTACTATCTTGATCGAGCTATACTGCTGTTGCGCGCCGGACAATACGCAGAAGCTAAGTTCGACCTCGAGGAGGCGATTTCACTTTCGCAGGACCCCAAATTGCCGGACATCATTGAGCGCTCCGAAGAGTGGTTGGAGTTGATTGAAGAGAGAGCGCCCGGCATCGAGCCATCCCAACCGCCTGATGTGCCGCCTCCGGTTGAGTAGATAATCCCTAGTTCAACAACCTGCACACGTAAATCATCTCTTCACTGTCATCGGTAAACCGTGATCCGTCAAAATCGCCGAACACTGCTTGAGCTTTCAGACCAGCTTGAGTGAGCATCTCCATGACCTCATCATGGTAGAGGTAACGGAACATGACCTGCAACTCTTCGCGGTCGATGACATCGCCATTCGTATCTAGCGTTTCGATGGTTTGTGTGCATCTATTGATCTGATTGGCAATGTCAAAGTTGTTGATGCCGGTGAGTATGTGCCTGCCACTTTTGGAGGCATCATCAACTACGCCTAAAAGAAATACTTCACCTGTTGCTCCATTGAGCAAGTCATCTGAAGGATTGAAGAGGTTAAAGATTAGAGTGGCATCTCCTGCCATATGATTGACGCATCGTTTCAGCGTTTCGATCTGATGTTCTTTTTCCAGCACCAGCGCCAAGGTGTTTGCTGGGATGATTACGAGATCGAAATCTCGTTTTTCAAGTTCCAATTTGGTCATGTCAGCTTCGATCAGCGTCAACTTGCCAGGCAGGGTAGCTGCTTTAGTTTTTTCTCGCGCTCGCTCGAGCATCGAGCGGTTTAGGTCGATGCCGGTGATGTCGTGCCCCATTGCGGCAGCAGGGATTGCGATACGTCCCGTTCCCACACCTAGTTCCAAAACTGATCCACGTGATCTTATGATGGCGTTCATATAGAACTCCAGTTCGCCTTCTGGAGCAGCCGTGTAAAAGGTGTCGTATCGTTCGGCCCAACGATCGTAGTTCATGGGATTTTCAATTCGATTCATCTTGGCTCGATTATCCTTGAATGGAGACCTTTGAACAATCCTGTCCCCTTTGCGAAGCAAATGGGACGCGTCGGAGCCAAACGTAGACGCAGGGGGTAACGCAGCTTTGGCCCTCTCTTTGATTCTCCCCCTGTAAGCAGGGGTAGGGGGCTCGGTAGCGAAGACGGTATTTTGCAAAGGCCTCTGAATAAGCGCGTCTTGATGTTCGGACCCAGATTAGACGCTAAAATACTGGCATCGAAGCATACAGTCAATCAGAGGTTGCGACCCTTTGCCTAAGTCACTTGCATCCCGCCAAGAGCGTCTTGGCACCGAAACAGCGTTCCTCACCTTGGCGCGAGCCCGCGAGCTTGAAGCGCAAGGAAGGCACATCGTTCACTTGGAAATCGGCGAACCCGATTTCGATACTCCGAGACACATCATAGATGCCGCGAAGAACGCCCTCGATAACGGATACACCCATTACGGTCCGTCGCCGGGCGAGATGCCAGTGCGTGAGACGATAGCAGCGCATCAGACCGAGCGGCAAGGCTACGACATAGAGCCTGAACGAATCATCGTCACCCCGGGTGGAAAGCCAGTGATGTTCTTCTCGATCCTCGCGCTCATCGAAGACGATGACGAGGTCATCTACCCGAATCCAGGGTTCCCGATCTATGAGTCGATGATCAACTATGCTGGCGGCACCGCGGTGCCCATCCCATTGGAAGAACGGTTCGATTTCTCTTTGGACGTCGATCGTTTGGAGGATTTGGTAACCGAAAAGACGAAACTCATCATCGTCAACTCGCCAAACAACCCTTGCGGAAGCGTGATATCGGATGCGGACCTTGAGCGTATCGCGAGAATCGCGGTCGAAAACGACCTCGTCGTACTATCGGACGAGATTTACAAGGACATGTACTACGAAGGCTCGCACACCTCGATAACGCAGTACGAAGACATGATCGATCGTACGATAATCTTGGACGGCTTTTCCAAGAGCTACGCGATGACAGGTTGGCGTTTGGGTTACGGCGTTTTCCCTGAGTTCATGTTGGACGCCGTGACGAAACTTATGACCAACAGCGTTTCGTGCACTTCGGTCGCGGTGCAAATGGCTGGAATTGCCGCGCTCGAAGGTCCGCAGGATTCGGTGGCGGAAATGATGCGAGAGTTCCGAATCCGACGAGACTTGGTCGTTGACGGTATGAACGCTCTCCCCGGCGTTTCATGCCGTACCCCTGGTGGCGCATTCTACGCCTTCCCGAATATCAGCGGAACCGGACTGGATAGCCGCACTTTCGCCGATCGCGCGATGGATGAGGCGGGTGTTGCGTTGCTATCTGGCACTGCCTTCGGCGAGTACGGCAATGGATACATACGCATATCGTTCGCCAACTCGCAAGACAACTTGCGCTTAGCGATAGACCGCCTCGGCGAGATGTTGTCATAGGACGTTATTTGGATGCGTGGAACCCTACGCATCGCGCCTGTCAAGAAAGAAGTTGCCGGACCGATTCCTCGATTTGTTGTGCCGTTTGACTGTTTGGTTGCCACTCGTGCCTCAAAATATCCCGTGCTTTTCGGATAGTCAGATCGGGCGACCGCCAAGGTGCTATCGTCGCTTCCGCTTCATTCGCCGCGCGCCTGCCTAGCCGCGAAAGGTTGGCGTGCAACGCATCTTTTGGATCGAACTCTGGGATCGGCAATTTCCAGAGATGTTTGTGGAGGTGACGGATTTCTCGTTTCCAATTGGTTGGGCAGAACGGTTTTGCTTTACTAGCCAATGTGTTGCTGTTGATGATGGCCAGCAGGTAGTTAGCTTCCCTGATATTGCGGCATGTGACTTGATACAACGAGGTATCTAAAACCGCTTCTTTGTTTGTGATCAGAGTTGCCGTTGGTTCGCCGCTGGTAGTGTAGGCGATCCGCACTCGTCTTCGTATTGGATTGCGCAACCATTCCAGTTGGCTAGACAATATGTTGTGGTAGTTGACCCTTTGATATAGCGATTTGGTGTCATTCTTGCTTTTGTTGGCATCCCAAAGAGCTGCCATTTTCTCCCAACGCGATGCCATTCGAAAGTCTAGTTTCGCCGTGTCTATCAAACATGCGGTGTGCTTTATAGCACTAGTTTTGGAATTAACTGGGCAATGACTGTGATCGAGCGGTAGAGTCATCGAGGTTTTGTCCACCGGTAACGCGGCCGTCAGTGGTTCTAGCGTCACATATGGCGCGACGCTCTCACCGAGATAGACATCAAACAGGTTGTCATCATGGACAACGTTGCCGCGCAGTACGTTTATGTCATATCGTTTCTTGTCATGTGCAGATATACGCGGGTAAGTGATGAAAGTTCCTGGTGTAGCCAACAAGGTCTGGTTTGGATTGGCGGTTACGAAGAAGAGTCGCCGATCTACGATGGTCGGACCTTGCATCGCGATGTCGGCGTATGGCGAATGGAACTGACCGTCGTCGTGGTGCAGGGTTTCTGGATTCCGCGTTACATTAGGCGTATCGGTTTTTCCACGCCAAATCTCGACTTGTCCAGGTGCGAGTGAACGGGCGCTCCTTTTGAGATTATCGATATCGTTGCTGCTGCCACATGCCTGCGCGAACACCACAGAGCTGGCGATAGGGAAGAAATTGTTGGGTTCTAAGTTGTCCAAGTCGTATGGTGGCTTGATGCGAAAATCGACTGCGATAGCGCCTTCGTGATTGTTAGCTTTGGATTTCCAGTAACCGCTGCGCCACTTTAGATGCTGTCCGGAACGCAGGACGCTGTGGGGTAACACCATACCGATTTTGCCCCCGGGTTTGAGGTATAAATCAGTTACCCGGCTGAAAAACAGCGTAGCTACATCTTGATGTGGAGCCTGGTTTCCGCCCGTCCAAATGCCGTAGACGTTCTGACTGAGCTTTACGAGTTCTTCTCGCACAATATCTGCGCTGCGACTGTAAGTAAGCCATGGCGGATTGCCAACGATTGCGTCAACTCCTTCTTCAGCAATCACCGCCGGGCGCACCATGTTGCGCAGATAGTAGGCCCAAACATGGTTGCGATTGATGCTCTTGAGTTTTTGCATCCGCTCCACGGTGAGCGCCATGGAAGTGCGTTCTACACCTTCTGTGATGTGGTATCGGTCAAGCACCGCATCAGTATCTGAATCCTGAGCGACGGCCTGAGCGAGATCAAGCATCAAACGATCGAAAACATCGCTATCGCGGGCTAGAGACATCGGTATGTCAAATGCAACCGTATCGATTTCACCGGGCAGTTGCTCTGTGGTGCGCAGAGTTATGTGTTCGCTCTGAGTCAAGATGTTGCGTTCGTATCGCAGTTGCAGGGAGTCGCCCAAATATATCGGAGGAGCGACATCGTTTCGGTAACCGCAATTCCGTGCTGCGTTGATGATTTCACGGGAGTTGAGAACCCAAGTAGCCTTTGCAAGTTGAACGGCCACGGGGTGAAGGTCAATGCCGATGATGTTGGACTGAAGTTGTCGGAGAGTAGCGATTGGATGCTGGGTCTGCGAGTTTTCTATGATGTTGCGTACAAGTGACTCTACGAATGTTCCGGATCCACATGACGGGTCCATGACCATTGTTTCTTGAGGAACATCTATTAGTTCTTCGACTATCGTTCTGGCAAGCCATCTCGGAGTGTAGTACTCGCCCATCTTCCGGCGTTCCTCAATTGGTATCGTGTTCTGGTAAAGAGTCGCAGCTAGTTCATCAGATCTTTTGTCCCAATCGAATTGCACTACTTTACGGGCGATTGGACGAATGTACTCAGTGGCGTGGATTTCAGCTGTCCATTGGAAAAGATCGGATTCGATTACCCCCTTTAAGTTGGTGTGGGCGTATAGAGTGTCGCCGTTAAGCAAAGCGGCGGGTGCGGTTTCCGCTTCGTGAACGATATCGATGCCGAATTGGTCCTGAAGGATTAATGCTATGAGTGTGGTTAAGTAGGTATGACGGATGAATAGCCAATCTGCATCATCAGGGTCGCCTGTTGAGCCTTGTCCCAGGGCTACTTCAAGCAGATCCTGCCACAGTTTCCGCTTCACGGCAACTGTCGGGTCATCGCGGTTGGCGTCGTGAGCATCCTTTAACAGCGCCGTCGCTTGTTTGAGCAAATCGCTACCAGCCGCCAGATGCTTGCTCAAGGTCTCGGAACTTGGCTTGATGTTCTGAGACTCGGTGTCCAGAATGTCGTAGAGATACTCCCGTAGCAACGGACCTTGGGTTGAACGCTCAAAGACACGCATCTGGTTCTGGGGGATTGGCAGGATGCTCTCGCCGATGTTGCGTTTCAGGTAGTGTTTGCCATCGGTGAGGATCCCGTTCTGGATGCCCCAACCTGCTTTGACAGATTCCAGCAGGTAACCATCTAGTTGCTTGACATAGTGCGGGTCGATGCGCCCGTTGATTATCAGATTCCGTTTGAACTCGATGTATGTGTTGCGGGTGTACATATCTACCCGCATGACGCTGTCCGTTGCCGGAGGGACTTCCGTCTTGATTTCTTGCTCGCCCGATATGATCCCAGTCTGTAAAACGAAGTCACGGAAGGCAGTACGAATGTCGTTTTCCGAGTCGCCATCGCCGTGACAGGCTAAAAGATTGCCGAGAAAGGTGATCGCGGCCTGATTGTGCTGATCGAGATGAGTTGATGTGGACTGGGCAGTAGTCAATCCCGATTCCTTCGGATCGTCATTGGTATTTGGGCATCAGACTCTATTGTGTAATGTATCCCGAGTATCGTCGATGTTGCGGGCGAGTCCCAATGACCCTACGTGCCGACTTCACGTAACCGGACGCCGCAAACCTTCATAATGTCACGGGTGTTTGCTTTAGAGATTGCGCGTAACACGTGTGTGGTGTTTCTTCGCACCTGTTTTTGGACTGCCGGGACGACGATGTTGGCGTTTTGATCGATGAGTCCCCAAAAGGGCGGTAATTCGGCACGATTGATCAAGCCATCAGGAGCTGCGATGTAGTGGAAGTCGGCGCAGGCTAGAAACGATGGATCATGGAACTTGGTGGAAAACGTATCGATAGTGCGTTTTTTCGCTGCTATCCGCTCTTCAATCTCTGATTGTTCTCTACGCGCCGCAACGTAAGCCGGATTAGTGCGCCAATCGTCGCCATCTGCTGACATCTCTACGGCGTGTTTGCGGGTGTCGTCCAAAACCGTGGCGGTCAGCGTAGCCGCGTCTTCCAAGGTTTGCAGTTGGGCAAGCGCACGTTTGTGGTCCGTTGCAGTTTTATCGTCTCTCCGAAGGTCGTTGCGTGATGATTTCACCTCGACGATGTATACGATGTTTGATTTGCCGATGCCCACCAGATCGACCACGCGGCCGAACGGTCCTTCGAGCCTGACTTCCATCCCGATCGATCGACATCCCGCGACGGAGTAGAGCCAGCGCCAGGCTGCCCATTTCAAGTCGTATGTCAACTCGGTTTCGTTCGTAGACTTTAGCGCGCGTGAGGGCGTGTCGACGCGTGATTCATCTTCAATGTTGGTGGAAGATATCTGCATTTCTGAATCGATCTTTGGGTCGTGGCTTCTCGCAGGTGTGAGGATAACCCGATTGCATCTTTTTGACAAATGTTACAAAATTCTTTCGGATGTGCTTGATTCTACATAGAACTTGTGTGCTATGATTGTAATCGAACAAAAGTTCCAAAACGCAACCTTGTCTATCAGATCAACCTGGAGGGCGACATGACGATCATCAATGACGGAAGAAACTCAAGTCCGAAAAAAGACTTCGCAATCGTCGGTGTCGGTGGTGCCGGCTCCAAATCGGCTGCTGAGATGTCAAAACTTCTAGGAAATCCCGACGATGTGATTGTGGTTGATCGGGATGAGGATGCACTCAGGACGATCGATGCTGGCCGTCGAATCTCGATCGGGTATCCGATATTCGTAACTGATGAGTTCTCGGATGACAATCTAGTCGATGCGAATGATCTGTTTCGTCTCAAGACCATAATGGGCAAGGCGTCGATCGTTTTTGTGATGGCGGGTCTCGGTGGCACAACTACGATGGAACTGCTGCCATCAGTGATTCGCACCGCAATGTCGACGGGGGCTTCGGTCTTGGCAACGTTGACTTTGCCGTTTGCGTTTGAGGGTCCAAACCGGGGCGAAACGGCATCTTTGGCGCTCGAGCGAATTAAGTCAACGGGTTGTTCCCTCGCAGTGATCGATGCAGATGGTGCTCTGTCAAATGTTGCAGCAGCAGGTAATCTAGCATCTGAATTGTCAGCGGCTAAGGCAAAAATAGTCATGAATGTGCTTTCAGCTTCGAGTGCATCTTCCTTTGGGACGCTGAACACTGCCACGGATCTACTCGATGCGATCAAGAGCGGCGGGGAAACTTTCATCTCTTACGCTTCCTCCGAAGATTCCAGCGATTTCCGCAAGGTAGCCAAACAGGCAGTCAAAGCACCGATCACGTCCGGGCTAGATTTTGTGGACGCCGACTACGTCAGCATCATAATCGCCGGGCCGCGTGACATGTCGATCAAGTCGTTGAACAGCGCAATATCGATCATCCAATCTGAAATGTCTTCAGAAGCCGCGCTGTCCACATCATTTGTGCCTAATGGCGACCCAGCTCGCGCCGATCGATTACGCATCAGCATTCTAGGCGGCCGACGTTGTGAATCGGGACTGGAATCGATGAGAGCTGCGAGCGCATTGCAATTCGGACAACCGCATGCCATGACTGTAGCGACTTCTGAATCGAGATCTGAAGCGGATGTGATTTCAGAACATGATGACGTTGATGATCTTTACGGTGCGCCGGATTGGCTGCTGGACAGTCCTAGAGAGCGATCTGCGGTGCCGGCGCTGATCTGAAGTTTTCTGCAAAGTTTCGCTGATGCCATGTCGTGTGCTCACGTTCGGCAATTTGTGAGCCACCGTTGGAACGGCGGGAAGGGCAATGGTCGATACTCCAATGGTTGCCTACACATCAAGGGTTTTTCCTGCCTCTAAACCCTGTTGAGTAATCGGTCAATCAGACCAGTCTGTCCTTCCCGCTGATCTTCCTCAATCGCCGACTTTGCCGGGACCTGCGGGTTTTGGTCTGATTAGGTTATTCGCGATCTCGGCTGCGAATTTGATTTCCGAATCATCTTCGGGCGCATAGCCGAGTACCTTTCTTGCCGATTCGAGAGACCAGAACGCTCTGGTGTTGCCGCTGATTCCATACACGATCAACCAAGGAATGCCGTGTTCATCTTTGATGTTTGGCGTCTCAACGGCCCTTGAAAACAGCTGACGGAGATCGCGTTGGCTGAAGTGTGCTCCCAGGCCTCGCTTGTATGTCGATTTACCGGTACCGCCGTGGAGTTCATCGGGATTCGACATAAGATCATCCACATCAGTTTCGCGAGGATTACCGATTCTCACCTGAACAACCTCGAGTTTGCGTCCGAAGGTGCCACAAGCATATGGAAAGGCGAGCAGTTCGTAAGCGGCTTTTGCCCAGCCGTAGAAGTTGTCGGATAACGGCAACTCGTCTGGGAATACCATCTCCTTTTTCCGATTGTGAATGAGCGCATGTTCGTACCAGTCGGCAGCGTGATTGGAACTGGCAACGACTATCCGTTTGACACCAGCATCATAAGCGGTGCGATAGACGTTGTTAGCCATCTGCACGTTTTCAAGTTCAGTTGAAAAGCGATCGATATGAGGAACTGCGGATCCGTAAACACCGCCGGGGCTTGAGCGTTTGTACGCCAGATGGATGACGGCGTCTTGGTCCGCGAAGTAGATGTCATACTTCGAGCGGTCGGCATCAATGAGGTCCACTACTTTTACGCCATCTACGCCGTTTCCTTCACGGTCTTTGTCTACCGCATCGATGAGGGTGAGTTCGTACCGTTCTCGGTACTCGTTGAGCATTTGCGAAGCGATGTATCCGCTAGCACCGGTAATCAACACCTTCAGCTTGTTCGTCATCTCTTGGAATTCCTCAAGGTTAGGTTTGACCTGCTTATACAAGCGTCATTCTGCAAATCAATCCTGTCGTATCGTAGGACGTTCTACGCTTATCAATGTAATCGCATAGGTTCCGGCCATCAGGTCATGTAGCGCACGGTGATCGTGCCTCAAGATGAAGAGATAACCGATGTAGAAGATGGCAGTCGAAACAATCGTCGCCAAAGCTCTTGAAAAGGCTAACGGAATACCGGTGATGTTTCCGTTTTCATCAAGCACATAGACTCCGAGGATACGTTTACCTATGGTAGTTCCCCAGAGGCCGATTAGAAGGGTGTTATAGATCGTAGTCACTGTAAAGGCGAGAAGCAGACCAGAAAGTAATTCAGCCCACGACAAACTTTCTTGGGACGTAGTTGCTAGTCCAGGGTTTCGTGCCGCAGGTTCGTCGGAGCTGAGAGCTGGAGTGGCAGTAGGTAACGCGTCGATCTGGTTGCTGACGTCATCGATCTCTTCCATGATGCCTTCGTAGTCGATGTACGGACGTCCGAGGATGAGCGGAAACAAAAGACTCAATATGAGGACGGTCACCATGCTGTCGATAAGGTAAGCGACCAACCGTCGCCCAAATCCGGCGGGCGGTCCGAACTTCGCTACGGCTGGCGGATGACGATCATCATAATCGGCAAATGTGTCGGTGTTGAAGGGTGGTTGGTCAGATTGACTGTCATAGGTCGGGTCCACGACATCGTCGTCGCGTCCCTGCCAAGGCGGGTCCTCTGTTTGAGGAGACGTATTCGACGAAATGTCCATCCACTCTGGTTCGGGATCAGACTTTGCACCTTCGGAGAATACTCCGGTCTCTGATGAGTTGGGCTGATAAGACTCACGCCCCAGCATTATCGATCGGAGATCTTCTGAATGTGGCGGAGTGGAAGACGTTGAACCTTGGGGCTCATCGCGTCCTTCGTCATTGTTGTGGCTTGTGGAATCACGCATATGTCAATTATGCGAAATCATTGTGTCTGACGTGCGACAATTACGATATTGTCAAACTCAGATTGGAGATCTTCTAATGGCATCATCCACAAATCCAGCGTCTTCTTTCGCCGGCAAGGTGCGTGCACCAGAGTTTCCCGAAGGTCTCGATTGGATCAACGCCGTAGAACCAGTCAAACTTGAAGATCTGCGCGGCAAGATCGTGCTCTTAGACTTCTGGACTTACTGTTGAATCAACTGCATGCACATACTTCCGCAGTTGCGGAAGCTGGAAATCAAGTACTCGGACTCACTCTTCGTGATCGGTGTGCACTCGGCGAAATTCGATACCGAACGGGCTACACAAAATGTTTTGACCGCCGTTCACAGATATAACGTCAACCACCCGGTGGTCAACGATGCGGAACTGAGCGTGATGGCGTCATTCGCTGTAAGAGCATGGCCAACTTTGATGTTCATTGACCCAGAGGGCAAGGTGATCGGCAAACACGAAGGTGAGTTTCAATTCGAAGCTATGGATCGAGTGCTGACCGCGATGGTTAATGAGTTTGATCGCTCTGGAGTGCTGGATCGAAGCCCAGTGCCATTCGAATATGGCGCAGACCTTCAAAACGATCGCGCACTTGCATTCCCCGGCAAGATTCTAGCTCCCAGCGACGGCAGTTTATACATCGCCGATTCGAATAACCATCGGATTGTCATCGCCTCCGCCGACGGCACGGTACAGGATGTCGTAGGCAACGGCGAAAGCCCGTTAGCTCTAGAGACGTTCGAGCACTCCGAGGGGATACTGAATGCGATTGGCAGTGAACGTGGATATGGCACGCCGTTATTTGATAATCCGCAAGGCATGGCACTCGATGGAGGAACGCTCTACGTTGCCGACGCTGGCATGCATACCATTCAGCGCATCGACTTGACGCATCGACAAGTCAAAGTCATAGCCGGCACCGGTGAGCAATCCTTGATCCGCCATAGCGGAGGTGAGGCAACCAGCTATCCGCTCAATTCGCCCTATGACTTGGAGATCGCTGATGGCGTGCTGTACATCGCGATGTCTGGCGCGCATCAATTGTGGCAGATGTATATCCACGAGGGTATTATCGAGCCGTTCGCCGGCACGGGTGCCGAAAATATCGTCGATGGACCTCGGATGGATGCGTTGCTGGCGCAACCGTACGGTTTGGCTCTTGACGGGAACAACCTGTTTTTCGCCGACTCCGAAACTAGCGCCATCCGCGTCGCGAAGATCGGGACCGGAGGTAGGGTTGTTACTTTGACTGGAACTGGGTTGTTTGCATTCGGAGATCGCAACGGCATCGGCAAAGACGCCGTTCTGCAACACCCTCAAGATGTCGCATTTGCTCCTGGCGCGGTTTACATCGCCGATACATACAACCACAAGATCAAACGCATGGACTTGTCGACGCTACGAATAACCACCGTTGCCGGCAACGGCCAACAAGGATTGTTAGACGGTGATGCTCTAGATGCCAGTTTCGATGAACCGGCAGGCATCGCATATCGAGACGGCATCGTATACATCGCCGACACCAACAACCACGTCATAAGAGTTTTTGATGTGGAAGAATCAACTGTTGATACGCTGGGATTGGACAGAGATATCTGAGTAAGTCCAGTCGTTTGGGCGAGCGTTGGCACCTATGAGCATGGCGACGGATACGTGCGCTCGATTCCCATAGCAAGGTCTAGAACATAGAAGTGCAATCATGCCGAATCGATTAGCTCACGAAACATCTCCTTATCTTCTGCAGCACAAGGACAACCCAGTCGATTGGTATCCGTGGGGCGACGAAGCTTTTGCGCTCGCGAAAGAGTTGGACCGTCCGATATTTCTGAGCGTTGGATATGCGGCGTGTCACTGGTGTCACGTGATGGAACGTGAATCGTTTGAGAATGATGAGATCGCCGTGCTGATGAACGACCTTTTTGTGAACATCAAGGTCGATCGCGAAGAACGCCCAGATGTCGATTCCATCTACATGTCAGCGGTTCAATCAATGACCGGCCACGGTGGCTGGCCAATGTCGGTGTTTCTTTCTCCCGATGGTGCACCGTTTTATGGCGGCACATATTTCCCCAGTGAAGACCGTGGCGGTATGCCTGCATTTCCACGAGTCTTGAACGCGGTAGCGGAAGCGTATCGCGATCGACGCGGTGAGATAACACAGAACGCCAGCCGAATCATCAACGCGATTGCCACTCAGACGCGCCCGCGCATGAGCATTGAACCCATCACCGCGTCGATGTTTGATTCGGCCTATCGACACCTGGTTCCAGAGTTCGATTGGCAAAACGGCGGCATCGGGCTTCAACCCAAGTTTCCACAGCCGATGATCTACGAGTTTCTACTCACTCACTCGGTGCTCCAAAGCAACGCTCCAGCTGGTGAGTTTGTCGATTTAACGCTGAACAAGATGGCACGTGGCGGCATCTACGACCAGATCGGCGGCGGATTTCATCGATACTCGGTAGACTCGGTGTGGCTAGTGCCGCATTTCGAGAAGATGCTGTATGACAACGGTCAGCTAGCAAGTTTGTATCTACATGCCTGGCAACGCAGCGGCAACCCGTATTTCGCGAGAATCGTAGAGGAAACTCTCCAATACCTCGCTCGCGAGATGCGAGAACCAACCAGTGGTGCTTTCTATTCGGCTACCGATGCAGATTCTGAAGGGGAAGAAGGCAAATACTTCGTATGGCAGATATCGGAACTAGATCGTGTGCTCGGACCGGAGCTGTCAGAAATAGCCCAGAAATACTGGGATGTTACCCGTTTCGGCAACTTTGAGGGGCACAACATCCTCAACATGCACCGGTCTGACGCTTCGGTAGCCGATGAACTCGGGTTATCAACCGATGAGTTGATGTCTAAGATAGATCAGGCAAAACGTTTGCTGTACGCCGCGCGACTGGATCGAGTGCCGCCAATGACCGACGACAAGATCATCACATCTTGGAACGCGTTGGTCTTGAAGGCATTCGCCGAGGCCGGCGTAGCCTTCGGGCGTGAAGATTGGATCAGCATCGCCGTAAAAAACGCCGAATTCATTTTGCAACGACTGCTTAGCGATGACCGACGCGTGATGCGCAGCTGCAAAGCCGAAACAGACGTTGCTCCCACGATTTCAGGATTTCTAGAAGACTACGCTTACCTAGCCGATGCATTGACCCATCTATATGAGGCGACCTTCGATTTGCGATGGCTTGAAACCAGCGAACAGCTTTGTGATGACATGATCAAACTCTTTTGGGAGCCGGCTGATGCCGTCTTCTATGACACCGGGTCTGATCATCAGGAATTGATCGTTCGACCACGTGACACCTTTGACAATGCCCAGCCAAGCGGAAGCTCGGCCGCGTCGATGGCATTGTTGAGGTGTGCAGAATTCACCGGAAACCTAGACTTTGAGCGGACCGCAGTAGCGAATCTCCGAACCGTTCGCGACCTGATAGAACGCGCCCCTTCTGCATTTGCGTGGTGGTTGCAAGCCGCGGAGTTCTATGCCAATCCAGTTCAGCAGGTCGTAGTTGTCGGGGAACGCGACGACCCGGCAACCCAATCCCTCATTCAAGAGGCAAGGCGAGGTTTTCGCCCGGACCGCATAGTGGCTTTGTTAGATCCGAACGTCCATTCAGACATGAACGCTTCATTGCCACTGTTCGATGGACGTCGGATGATAGATGGCAAACCTACGGCTTACGTTTGTCGAAATTACGCTTGCGATCTGCCAGTGACTACAGTGGAAGGTTTGACGCACCAGTTGAACTCAAACAACTGATACAATCAGATAACCTAGACAATCGATTGCCGGTTGACATCCGCCAAATCATCGAACCGACCCTTGCCGCATACTGTGCGGCGTCACTGCCAACGCAAGCAACCCATGCCCTTTTACGATTACAAATGTCAAAACGGCCACGTCTTTGAGGAGATGCAGAGCTTCTCTTCAGAACCGGTAGCCACTTGCAGCGACTGCGGTTCTTCGGCCACTCGCCAGCTTTCAGTGCCTATGGTCCTTTACAAAGGGTCTGGTTTCTACACTACCGACTACGGTAGAAACGGTTACGGTTCATCTTCCAAGAGATCCGAGCGCAACGGCGAATCGTCCGATTCCGGACCCAAATCCAAAGATAAGGCGTCCAGTAAATCTTCATCCGATTCATCGGATTGAAGTAAATGGCTTTCGATGCGGTTTGTCATACAAAGATCCACTGGCGCTCGGGTAACGGTTGAAGGGCAGGTTACCGGTGAGATTGAAAAAGGTCTAGTGATCCTAGTGGGCGTTACCCATGATGATGAGCAGGCGGATATCGACTATCTTGTCAACAAAACCGTAAATCTGAGGATCTTCAGCGCCGTTGATGGTACATCGGGTTTCGACCTGTCGTTGCTGGATGTTGGCGGTTCCGTTCTGTTGATCAGCCAATTCACGCTCTACGCCGATACTCGCAAGGGGCGTCGCCCCGGCTTTACCGGTTCTGCACCCGGCGATGTGGCAAGCCCAATTGTTGACCAAGTAGTTGATGCTTTCGAGTATGCCGGTGTTGAAGTGCAGCAGGGCATCTTTGGAGCCATGATGCAGGTGGAGTTGATAAACGAAGGACCAGCAACTTTCGTTTTGGATTCCGCGGAACGTCATCGACCGCGTCGTCGATGACGGTGCTATCCCACTATCTTGAAATCAAGCGAGATGTCAAGAGCGTTGGGGGAGTGTGTCAACTCGCCGACTGAGATGATGTCAACCCCGCTCTCAGCAACTTTCCTCACATTGTCCAGAGTTACGTTTCCCGAAGCTTCTAGTAAAGCGTGCCCCCTGCGATGCTTCACAACCTCTGACATCTGTTCGACCGTCATGTTGTCAAGCATGACGATATCGGCGCCGGCATCCATCGCTTCGATGGCGTCTGATACATTCTCAACCTCGATCTCGATCTTCAGCGAGAAGGGTGCATGTGCTCGGGCGTGACGTACCATACCTCCGATTGACATTCCATCTCTTCTCATGGTAGCGATATGGTTGTCTTTTATGAGAATACAGTCTGCAAGTGTCATTCGATGATTGCCGCCGCCGCCGATTGCTACGCTGTACTTGTCTAACACTCGCAAACCCGGGACGGTTTTGCGGGTGTCGACGATTGTGACGTTTGTGCCCTGTACGACGGAGACGAATTTCGCGGTTAGGCTCGCAATACCGCTCATCCGTTGCATAAAGTTCAGCGCCGTTCGCTCCGCACTCAAGATCGAAGCAGCGTTGCCGGAAACGGTGCAGATGCGCGTCCCCGGTTCAACAACATCGCCGTCTTTGATTGCTGCCGTAAACACACATTCGCGATCCAACAATTCGAAGGCAGACTGAGCTGCTGCGATGCCAGCGACGATTCCTGATTTCTTGACTACCAGATCGGCGGCGGCGTTCACTATCGAGTCGCCTATGGTCGCTGATGTCGTGGCATCGTAAAAAGCCGCGTCCTCATCGAGTGCCGTCTGAACCACGCGGCGGATATATTGGCGCGAAAGTGCCATTGCACGCCGATACCTCAGCTCTGACCGGCGATGAATTCTTCAAGTACTTCATCCGAGAAGTCGGCGTTGCTGAAGACCTTCGACACATCGTCAAGTTCTTCCAGTTCGTCGAGAAGTCTAAGCGTCTGCACGGCCTGCGACTTTTCCAGGACGACGGTATTGTTGGGGATCATTGCCAACTCGGCGTTTTCGACGCGGACATTATCTAACGCTTCCAATTCAGTTTTCGCCCGTGCGAACTCGCTGAATGGGAATGTGATGCTGATGAGCTCTTTTTCTATCTCGACGTCTTCAGCACCGATGTCCATCACTTCAAGAGCGACCTCCTCAGGGTCTGCTCCATCTACCTCTAGAGTCACTAGTCCCTTCTGCTCGAAGTTCCAAGACACAGCGCCGTTGGCGGCGAGGTTGCCGCCGCTGCGAGTCACTTTGGATCGGATGCCCGATGCGGCCCTATTACGGTTGTCCGTGAGGGTTTGGATTATCAAGCCAGTGCCGCCGGGACCGTACGCCTCATACGTCAATTCTTCGAGAGCATTGCCGTCGGCGCCTTTACCGGCACCTTTTGCAACGGCGCGCTCGATAGTGTCTTTAGGCATGTTTTGCGCCTTGGCGTTATCGATGGCCAGGCGCAGCCGGAAGTTCATATCGGGATCTGGCGACCCTTCACGTGCGGCCACGGTGATCTCGCGGGAAAGTTTGGTGAAGAGCTGCCCGCGCTTGGCATCGGCAGCTCCTTTTTTGTGCTTTATTGTGCTCCACTTAGAATGGCCTGACATTTAGTCCTCCTTTCCGATGAAGCGATGCCGACGATGGGATTTCGCTATTCGACGTCGATAC
This sequence comes from Dehalococcoidia bacterium, assembly GCA_965242765.1. Taxonomy (GTDB): domain Bacteria; phylum Chloroflexota; class Dehalococcoidia; order Lucifugimonadales; family Lucifugimonadaceae; genus Bin127. The sequence continues at coordinate 2,052,222 of CBDESY010000004.1, forward strand.
CGGCACGGGTGTTTGATTTTGTCGCTGCCACGCGCAACAGCGATTGCATTGCGTGTACCACTCGACCACGCCGACCGATAACTTTGCCTTTGTCAGCCTCGGCGACCTTCAATTTGATGTTGAGGCGTTCGTCTTTCCATCCCGACTGTACTTCAACAGCATCGGTATCGTCCACTAGCATCCGGGCGATGTATCCGATCATGTCGCGCATGTCAGCTTCGCCCTCTACATCGCCAACATCGTCAATCTGGCTAGCATCGATTGTTGAATCTGCGTCAGTATCATCGATATGCTGATCGCCTTCACGGTTATTCTCAAGCATTGACCTTGACCTTGTCGAGGATACCTTTAGATTTGAGCATTCGCTCAACGGGCTCTGAAGGCTGAGCGCCTTTCCGTAGCCAATCGAGTGTCTTGGCTTCATCAAAATCGATCTGTGGCGGATCCGGGAAGGGGTCGTAGAAGCCTACCTGATCGATATATTTGCCAGCTGCGGATGCGCGCTGATCTGCGATGACGATACGGTAGTAAGGACGACCGCGCGAACCTATTCTTTTGAGTCTGATTCGAACCATTTATCTCCAAGCGATACTGAGATCGCTCCTTTCGTTGTTTCTCCGTCTTCTTGATTGGACGCGAGCATCAACCTTCGATTTTACCGCACAGTACCAAGCCAGACAAATCATCTCATCATCATCTGATCGTTATCTGAACTGTGATTTCAACGAGTCTATTGATGAGTGGTAGGCGTTTCGTGTTCCTGCTTCGTATCCAGGCGTTGTGCAGAAAGCGCTGTGCACGTCCCTCGATTCCTTCTCTCGTGCAAGCGAAGTGGATACACGGCATCATGTCCATCATTACAATCATGGCAAATAACAGTTCAAACAACACCCGCGCGGTAGGAGCCTGTACGATTGCGTGTGAAAATTCTATTCTTCGCCGGCGCCCGTGAACGCGCCGGAACCGGAAGCATCGAGATCGATGTTGCCGACAACGCGACTGTCCGAGATGCCGTGAATCAAGCCACAACCGCCACGCATCGCGAGTTCACAGTGTCCAACAACGTCATGTTGGCGCGCAACGGACTTTACGTCGATGAGACGACCGAATTATGCGACGGCGATGAGATCGCGATCATTCCACCAGTAAGCGGCGGACAGGACGACGATCGTTCCCAACATGTCTGGGTCACTGATGAAACTATTGAACCAGATGCGATAGTGAGTCGTGTAGGGTGTGATCGCGATGGCGCAGTGGTCGTGTTCCATGGCGTGACTCGTGACCACAACGATGGACGCGAGGTGTTGCATCTCGAGTATGAGGCCTACTCTCCGATGGCCGAGAACATGATGTCGCAGATCGTTGCAGAGATGCGCGAGCAGTGGGAGATCGGCGATATAGCCGTCTGCCATCGGACAGGACGCGTGGATATAGGCGAGACGAGCATGGTCCTAGCGGTAAGCGCAGCTCACCGACAGCCAGCATTCGAATCGGCGCTCTACTTCATCGACCGATTAAAGCAGATAGTGCCCATCTGGAAGAAAGAGCACTTCGAGGGTGGCGAAGTGTGGATTGGCGATACACCGGGCTAGAGAAATCTGAGCAAGCAGCAGCGGCTCGCGAACCACCGCTACCAATTCCGTTAGAACGGCGACCGGTTCAGAGGTTGAGTTCAAGGCTATCGGTGGCTATAGTTAAAATTAACGATTGTCGACGCATATCGCGTTAGGCAAGCACCTCAACCCAATCAAATCCTGTTTGAGCGCGCACTGCTTGAGAGGACCTAGTCAATCCTAGTTCCATGCCTCAGTCAACACCCCAAAATGCCAGCCTTGTACAAGTGTCGAACCTGGTGAAGGTATACGATGATGAGCTGCGCGCGGTTGATGGGATCGACTTCTCGGTTAAGCGCGGAGAGACTTTCGGACTGCTTGGTCCTAATGGTGCCGGCAAGACGACTACGATGCGGATGTTGGCAGGCCTATCGCCGGCAACTGCCGGCAAGATATCGGTAGCCGACATGGATGTCGCAAGATCGGGTAGAGATGTCCGCAATGTGATCGGCGTAGTTACACAGCACGACGGTCTCGACAACTCGCTGGTGGTGCGGAAAAACTTGGAGATGCACGGATATCTTGCCGGACTATCTTATCGTGACGCCATCAAGCGCACGCAAGAAGTCCTCGGATTCTTCAACCTAGAAACCCGAGCCGAATCGAGCATCTACGCTCTCTCTGGCGGTATGAAACGAAGACTCGCGATCGCACGTGCCATGATGTCGAGCCCTCAACTGCTAGTGATGGATGAGCCGACCACGGGTTTAGACCCCCAAAGCAGAAACCGAGTATGGGAGCAGCTCGGAGAGTTGAAAGAGGCCGGGGTGACCATAATCATGTCTACGCACTACATGATCGAAGCCGAGACGCTTTGCGACCGTCTGGCGATAATGGACCATGGCAATATCCTCGATATTGGTGAGCCCGACGAGGTGGTGAAGCATCATGTCGGCGCCGAAGTAGCCATGCTACAGATCAGCGAGTCGGCGACGCGGGAAGAGCGAGCGGCTTTGCGACGGCAGTTAGACGCAGAGCATCGAGACTACAGCGAGGTCGGTCCGAGGATATTGGTGACTGCCCCACAGGGCAGCAAGCCAGACGTATCCACTTTGACAGGCATCGTCCGTATGCGAGTCACCTATCGTCCGGCACACTTGGAAGACGTGTTCTTGGTGCTTACAGGACGAGAATTGAGGGACGAATGAACTCAGAAGCTATGTTCCTGACACAGACGCGTGCCGAGTTGAACACCATCGCTGGGGTTCGATTCCGAAGTATTTCGGCGTTATGGTTGCGGCACTGGTTCGCGTTCATCCGATTCTGGAAGTATGCACTCGCCTTCATGTTCGTGGAGCCCGTGGCGATGATGATCGGCGTCGGCGTCGGTATCGGACGTCTAGTGCCGAATGTGCCGGGAACCGACATCCCGTATCCCGAGTTTGTAGCTCCTGGAGTCCTTATCGGAAGTGCCATGTTCGTGCCGATGGTCGAGTGTTCCATGGGTGCTTACAACCGCATGGAGAACCAGCTGTACGACACTCAGCTGACAGCCCCGCTGTCGGTGTTGGAGGTGCTGATCGCCGACATCTCATTTGGGGTCACGCGGGCCTTTATCAGCATGGTTTCGATTGCGACGATCGCGGTTGCCTTCGGCTGGATCAACGAATGGACGGTAGTATTTGTGATTTTGCCGGTGTTTCTCACGGCGGTTCTGTTTGCTGGCGTCGGTTTTCTGTTTTCGTCAACTGCGCCGCATGTGAACTTCGTGACGTTGGTGTTCACGGTGGTTGGCACGCCGATGTTCATGTTTGGCGGCATCTTCTACCCCTTCGAGGTGTTGCCGTCGTGGGCGCAGACGATATCGAACTTCATCCCGTTGGCGCCGGCAGTGAACTTGAGCCGGGCATTCTCGACGAATGTTTATGATGCGTCGATGGTGTGGGACGTGTTGTACTTGTTGGTAATGATTGCCGTGGTGATGCCTCTGGCTTACGTTTTGTTGCGTCGGAAGCTGATCTCGTGACGTGCAACGCTATGGCACAGGTTAGAATCAAAGGAAGAGCAGACTTGACTGCTCGTATCTGCGGAGGGTTCGCATAGAGGCCTAGTGCGCCCGCCTGCTAAGCGGGTTGGGGGTGTTGAGCCCCCTCGCGGGTTCGAATCCCGCACCCTCCGCCATCTTCAGTTTCTAAGCCCCGCTGGACGTTCGGTAAGCGATCAAGAGATCTTGGCATAAAGTCAGTGGCGCACGACTTATGTACCACATAAGGCGACTGGTGCGCGGATTCGGGCGAAGCCGCGCTCAGGCACAAAGCCAAAGGATTAGAAGATGCCTACTTCCACAACAACCTGTTCTCCCGCCGCCCCCGCGACGTGAGGCAACGGTGGCGGGATTATGCGGGTGTGTGGACACGTATTTGAAAGTCAGTATCAGACGTACGTCTCGAGATGAGGTTTCATCGGTGTGGTTGATACGAATGGCAAACGTGCCCGAGGCATCAACTACTTCGTTTCGATCGATGGAATGAAGTTCGAAACGAGTCCGATACGTGCTAATGTTGTGATCATAAGAGGGGTAGAGCATGTGCGATTGGTTTGTAAGCCAACCTCGTGTTGTAGTGGTTCTACGGGCAACGGCGGGTTGCGCCCGACGCGCGAATTCGAAAATACCGATTATTCTTTAAGTTGTTGGAGGAAAACGTGATTGAACAGGACGTGATCGCAGCTGCTCGTCAGTCGTCATCAGGAGCGCGGTTTCTTAAGTGTGCGCTACAAGTCAACCCGCATCACTACGCCGGTACATTTCGCGGGCAGCCAAGCGACGGCAATGCGATAGATTACGCGAAAGCAATCGTTGATAAGGCGACAGAACTTGGAATTTCGGTGCTTGCCATCACTGATCACAACAGCGTCAATTCGGTCGCAGATTTCCGAATCGCAGCTGAGGGCCAGGACATCGCGATCTTCCCCGGATTTGGAATTTCTTCCTCCGAAGGCATCCATGTATTTTGCATATATCCACCCGTCACCAGTGTGCAAAAACTTGAAAGGTACCTTGGCGCGTTTGGGATACACAATCTGGTACCCTCCCCTGATTTATCTAGAGATTCGTTTGAACAGGTTCTCTCCAAAGTCAGAGAACAAGGAGGTATCGCTGTCGCCGCTCACGTAACCAGTGAAAAGGGATTGTTCAAGGTTCTTGACGGTCAGGCCAGAGTTTTAGCATGGCGAAACGAAGAACTGCTGGCCGTCCAAATTCCAGGACCAGTTAGCGATCTGCCTGTCAACATCAGGTTAATAGTGGAGAACAAGAATCTCGAATACTCCCGTTCACATGCTGCAGGCGAAGAACGTGCCGTGGCTGTGCTCAATGCCAAAGACGTTACAAAACCTCATGACTTGGGAGATCCTTCAGCAACCTGTTGGATCAAAATGTCCAAAATTTCCATCGAGGGGCTGCGTCAAGCCTTCCTGGATCCAGTCTCAAGAATAATGCTCAACAGTGACCCTCAATTGGGGGGGCACACAGAGCTCTGTATGCTTGAGTGGGAAGGGGGATTCCTAGATGGTACTGTCATTCACTTCAATCCGAATCTAAACGTCTTGGTGGGTGGACGTGGTGCAGGTAAATCCACTGTTATCGAGAGTTTGCGATACGTGCTGAATTTGGAACCCATTGGTGAGGATGCAAAACGATCTCACAGCGGAATGATTCGTCAAGTTATTCGCAGCGGGACAAAGATCACCCTTCGTGTACGGGCTTATAGTCCCTCACAACGTGAGTACGTGATTGAGCGGACAGTTCCGAATCCACCTGTTGTGCGCGACGAAAATGGGCAGATCTCCAAACTGCTCCCCAGAGACATTCTCCCGCGCATTGAAATATACGGGCAGCATGAAATCTCGGAATTTGCCAAGGATGCCGAAAAGCTTACTCGGTTGCTCGACCGATTCGTCGAGTGGGATGAAGCAGCGACCCGGCGCAAAGATAGCGTCCGCCGCAGTTTGGCTCAGACGCGAAGATCAATTATGGCTTCGCGTTCGGAACTCCAAGAGATTGACGAAAGGTTGGCTACGCTACCTAGTATAGAAGAAACTTTAGCTCGCTATCAAGAAGCTGGTCTTGAGGATCGTTTGAAGGAAAAGAGTCTCCTCGTTCGTGAAGAACGCCTACTCGATTCGATTCCCGAGAGAATTTCGGATTTCCGAGAAAGCTTAGATTCGATTCGGCAGGGATTGCCGATCGACCGCACCTTCTTGTCGCAGAAGTCGCTTGAGGAACTACCAGGCAAAGACATGCTAGATGATGCTAATAATGTCCTTGAACAGCTGAGCCTAGAACTTGAGAAGGCGGCAACCGAAATTGGTGTAGCTCTTGAACGGGCGAATGAAGGAATGGAAGGCGTTCGCAGCCGTTGGGTCATACGACGGGACGAAGTCGAATCCCAATACCTGGAGATACTTCGAGAACTCCAGAAATCATCTGTGGATGGAGAGGAATTCATACGCCTCCGACGCGAGATCGAGGCTCTTCGACCGTTGCGCGAGCGACGGCTACTGCTGGAAATGCTGGAAAAGGAACAACACGACCAAAGGCTAGCGCTGCTGACCGAATGGGAGGAGGTCAAAGCGGCCGAGTTACAGATGTTGAATCGGGCCACTAGAGACGTGAACAAAAGACTGCGTGATCGCGTACATGTTAGAGTGACAGCGGCAGGTAATCGAGAACCTCTATTCCATACGCTCAGAGATGAGGTTGGTGGTCGTCTGTCTGAAGCAATCGACCAACTAAAAGATGCGCCGAACTTTTCGTTATCTTACTTCGTCAAATGCTGTCGGGATGGTGGCGAGTCGGTTCAAGAAGCTTATGCAATACCACCAGCACAAGCAGAACGGTTAGCTAAAGCACAGCCTGAGGCGTTGATGCGGGTTGAAGAGTTGGAACTATCGCCAACCACAGCGATACAGCTTAACACTGCTGCCACGGACGGTCCCCCAATTTGGCAGACACTGGAGGAACTTTCGACTGGACAGAAAGCAACCGCCATCCTACTGTTACTGCTTTTGGAGTCCGACGCCCCTTTGATAGTTGATCAACCTGAAGACGACTTAGACAACCGCTTCATTACTGATGTCGTAGTACCAAAGATGCGCTACAAGAAACGGTGCAGACAATTCATCTTTTCTACGCACAACGCCAACATACCAGTGCTTGGTGACGCTGAATTGATACTCGGACTTACTGCATCCGGGGATGCCGACAATAAAGGTAAAGCGGTAATCAAACCAGAGCATGCGGGGTCGATTGATGCTAGTGAGGTACGAGAATTGGTGGAGGAGATACTTGAAGGGGGCAAGGATGCCTTCGATACCCGACGAATAAAGTATGGATTTTGAGGAACTAGAATGAATCGATCTCAATTCTTGGAACTGTTACTGAATGGTGAGAACTCTGGGTTGGAGTTTAAGCGTGACGATATCCGACCACAGAGGCTTGCAGCTGAGATTGTGGCATTGCTGAATTTGGAAGGTGGCCACATCTTGCTTGGCGTAGAAGATGATTCGAGAGTTTCAGGCCTCACTCGGCAACCGCACGAAGCTGAGGAATGGGTCATGCAGATAGCCCGAGACCTAGTTCAACCCGCCGTGATCCCGTATTGGGAGACCTTAGAATTGGGTGATGGCATGGTTGCCGGGATTGTATCACTCCCTGCTGATGCGCCCGACAAGCCATATAAGGTGAAGAGCGGTGCGTCATGGGTAACGCGGATCCGCGTGGGAACGACAACTCGGGATGCCTCACGAGAAGAGGAAGAAAGACTCTACCAACAGTCTGGTCGGTTGAGGTACGGCATCAAGCCGGTCCTAGGTTCAACTCCACACGACTTAGATATTCGGCGTCTCAGGGACTATGTTGTTCGAGTGCGAGGCGAGACAGATTTTCCCGTTGACGAACCTGATCAGCTACAACGATTGCTGCTCAACCTAGAGCTAGTTACTGAGTCGGCAGGATATTCGTCGGCGACGGTAGATGGATTACTACTGTTTGGGGAAAACCCTGGTCGCTTTCTCCCTCAATCGGGTGTCAGAGCAATTTGCTACCACGGTTCCGAACCCGACTATGCAGTGCGAGTAGACGAAGATATAAAAGGTAATCTTACACCTTTAGGAGGTCACAGCGATTTTATCGTAGAGCCGGGAATTGTCGACAGGGTTTGGGATTTTGTGCGTCGAAACACGACTTCTATAGTCAAGTTCGAAGGGGCTCGGAAGCGTGAGAGTTGGGAGTACCCCGAGGAAGTCCTTCGCGAAGTTATAGTCAATGCGTTGGTTCACCGGGACTATAGCATAGCGGGGACCGATGTCATGTTGTCCATATTTACCGACCGACTGGAAATTCAAAGCCCAGGCCGTCTACCCAACACTGTGAGTGTAGATGGTATAAAGGCCGGAATGCGCTATGCCCGTAACCAAATTCTTGTAAACGTTATGCGGGACTACGGCTACGTTGATGCCCGCGGGATGGGCATCAGGAACAAAGTCATTCCTCTTATGCGATCAAACAATGGAACACAGCCCGATTTCATCGAGGAGGAGAATCGGTTCACTGTACGCCTTTGGAAGGGAACTGGTCTGTGATTCCTACGGCAACAGCTTCTCATTATCATTTGAGTCGCCAGTTTTTGGCGGTTTCCGCTCATATGGAAGTTGTCAAATTTGTATTATAGTGGGCAAGTGAAGATTTGTTTCGGCGTGAAGAACATTCTTTGGAAGTTGGAGAACGTGGCAACAATCTCACCTAGTACTATCATGCAATAGTAGTAGCGATTTTACATGACGGGCTTCATGAACTGAGCAACGTATGTCACTGCGAATGCGGGGCGTGATCAAAGCTGTCGCGGTCCGCGGCACTTCTCTCGGTGCGTGCCGGCACGGTGAGCAAGTGGCGTGTGCGCTTCTCCAAGAAGGGTATTTACGGGCTGCAGGACGATCCGTGCTCGGGCCGATTCCTTCATTCCCGCGAAGACAGGAATCCAGTCATGCAAACTTAAACATTGAAATTCCACCACGCTCGCTTCCTCTCTGGATTCCCTCCTTCGCGGGAATGAAGGCCGTGATATGCTGACTTATTCAGAATTTCCCAGGATGCTGTTTTGTCCAATTTACTTGTGCTGACGTGGCCGTATCCAGTTCCTACCCTTGACATAAACACTCGATGAAACAGGAGGAACTGAATGGAAACCATCGAACTTGACCTTCACGGTAGAACGTGGTCGGAGGCATTTGAAGAATTCATCCGCGTCTACAATGATGCGGTTGATAGCGCACCCGAATCCGCAGCTTTGCATATAGTCGTCATACACGGTTACGGATCATCAGGAGAAGGAGGGGTGATTCGCCATCGCCTGCGTTCGTATCTGCGACGCTTTCCAAACCGTGTCGATTTCACGCCAGGCGAAGAAACCACTGGTAACCGAGGTTGCACTGAAATCACTCCCTTAACGAAATTGCCAAATTCATACGATTTGCTTGAAGAAGAGATATCGACGTTCTGCATGGCACCTCGAACTAAGGGTGCCATTGCACGGAAACTCCGCAGATATGGTGATAGGCGTGTGCTGAATGCGATGCAGAATCTGACTCGACAAGGCCGACTTACCAAAACAAGGAACAAGACTGCGTTGGTCTACGTGTCTCGGTAATCGTCTGGAGGGGAAGGAGTATTGAATGGGGCGTTCAAAGAATAAGACAATTGTTTTCAGACTGCCGTACAGCCACGAGATTATCGGAGCTGTGGCCAAGTCGCTTGACTTAGAACATGGGGTGCTAAAAGAACGGACAGCCCGGCGATTTTTCAAGGGCAATCCAGTATCTGACACCAAGCGCACCAAGATTCTCGAAGCTGTAGGCGAAGCAGTTGTCAAACTCGGATTGATACCTGAACCAGCTGTATTGAAACAGTATAAAACTCCCATGACTTCGGTTGTGGCGCAAACCCTTGATTCAACTAGCGAACGCTGGGATGCTCTGTTGGCAACCTTGCAGAGTCGTTCAGCGCGAATCGAGGATTATACTACCGCAGTCGTCGGATTCATGCGCTTGGTTGTTGTCGACCTATCACTTCGTACTTTCGCGTTGGCGCGGTTAGCTGACCTTGACCTGCCTGAATCATCCACTCCAAGTTGGGCTGAGGAGGACAGTCAACGCAACCTCTTACGTCAGCTCGTGAAGGATGCTGGACTGACGCGCGAGCAACTCGCCGATCTCCTGAAAATCTCAGATACTTCTGTAGATAATTGGCTAGATGGAAAAATCAGGCCTACACGCAAAAACGTCGCTGCTCTCGCCGAAGAGTTGGCTATTGGAAGACCCAAATGCAATGCCCTTCGCATTGAACGAGATATCCAAAGGCAATTTACCCTGGCACACTTGGTTGATCTACTGGTACCTGTAATTGGCAGAAGGCAGATCGTTGAGTTGGGTACCGCCCTATATCGGTTCACTCGAATCATAACGGACGATGTGTCTAGGATGAAAAGGCCGCCTTTAGAGCAAAACCCGACGGCTGAGTTGGTTGCGTTGATCTTTGCTACTGACCATTGGTCGACACAACCATTGATTGAAAATCTCGCAGCTGTTGAAAAGGACCCAAAATGGCGAAGCTATATATTGGCCGCTGCTGGAGAGTGGGAAGTAGCGTTTCAACGGATTGCCATTGAAGCGAGCACGAGTAGGGCAGCTGCGGGGCTTGCACAAGATATTACCGACATCGTTCCAAGTTGTGTTGACCAGTGTACGTATTCAGTCGATGTGCAAACGCCGAATACTCTCAATAGACTTCGAACGAAATTGCTAGAAGAGTCGTCGATCGACTATGACTATCGTGTGACACAGGGTGGCATGAGTGAGATATCGCGCTTGTTTCGAAACGGTATTGCATTGAGGCGTGAATTGACGAAGGACTTTCCGAACGAAGCGGAAGCGCATTTCGAACTTGGCTCCTTCTTGGGTATGGTAGGCAAACGGACAGGTCGACGTGACTTGATCGAAGAAGGCATTCACGAATGCAAGATAGCATCGCTGCTTTCACCACAGTGGGATGCACCAGCTGTCGAACCGGGCATTATACTTGCAAATATCGGATCTTATGAAGATGCACTTGAAGAACTTAAATGGGCAAACTCCGTACTACCTGATCAGACACCTCATCTACACTACGCTTTTGGTTACACATTGATGATGCTTAAAAGATACGATGAAGCATTGTCCCACCTGAAAGAAGTGTTGAAATCCAAACCTAACTACGCCCTTGCTCTACGTGATGCGGCTCACTGCTCGTTCAAAAAAGGAGACCACAAAAACGGATTGAGTTACGCCAAAAAAGCACGCCAGTTCGGAGATCCAGTTGAACACAAACTTTGGAGTAAACGTGCATATCGCAACCGGAGAACTCAGGGTAGAGTCTACTAACTGCAGGTTACGGGCCGAAACCACAATCAGCAACACTACCCACCAATATTCCGAAATGCATGATCCCAAGTAACGCAGCTTCCCGAACCGCCCCTACAGAACTCTGCCCTCTACCACACGACATCCCCTGCCAATACATGCACCCATTACCATTAAACGTAATCCTCGAAACACCAAGCGCAACCCCATGCCCACACCACAACGCACAAAGGCAGATACCAACACCGCCACTACTGGCTACGAGGCACAGCTTTGGCAGATGGCGGATGCGCTTCGTGGAAGCATGGATGCCGCCGACTATAAGCATGTCGTGCTTGGACTGCTGTTCTTGAAGTACGTATCGGACGCGTTTCTGGAAGTGCGCGCCGAGGTGGAAGCGCAAGTAGATCAAGGCGCCAATCCGGAAGACCCTGATGAGTACGTCGCCAACCACGTCTTCTGGGTGCCGCAAGAGGCGCGTTGGGAACACCTGCAGTCACAAGCAAAAGAGCCGAATATCGGTACGCTGATAGACAATGCGATGTCGGCGATCGAGAATGACAACCCGAAGACCTTGAAGGACGTGCTGCCGAAAGACTACGCGCGTCCGCAGTTGGACAAGCGTCGTCTCGGGCAGTTGATCGACGTGGTCAGCGATATCGAAGTCGGAGATCGAGAATCTCGCTCTAAAGATGTGCTGGGTCGCGTATATGAGTATTTCCTGTCGGAGTTCGCTAGTGCCGAAGGCAAGCGCGGCGGCCAGTTCTATACACCGCGATGTGTAGTTAACCTGCTGGTCGAGATGCTGGAGCCATATCGCGGGCGCGTCTACGATCCTTGTTGCGGTTCTGGTGGCATGTTTGTGCAATCGCAAAGATTCATCGAGCAACATGCCAGTGGCAACGGCAATGGTGGAAATGCGAAAGCCGATCTATCGATATTTGGTCAGGAATTGAATTACACGACGTGGCGATTGGCAAAGATGAACTTGGCGATCCGAGGCATCGACGGTCAGATCGCTCAAGGCGATACGTTCCACAACGACCGTCACCCCGATTTGAGGGCCGACTACATTCTCGCCAATCCACCGTTCAACGTGTCGGATTGGGGTGGTGAGATGCTTGCCGATGATCGACGTTGGGTGTACGGAACTCCGCCCAAAGGCAACGCCAACTTCGCCTGGGTTCAGCATATGGCACATCACCTGTCGCCGCGCGGGATCGCAGGCATCGTGTTGGCTAACGGCTCGATGTCGTCGAACCAGTCCAACGAGGGAGAAATACGCAAGAACTTGATCGAGAACGACATCGTCGACTGCATGATCGCGTTGCCCGGCCAACTCTTCTACTCGACGCAGATACCGGCCTGTCTATGGTTCTTGGCGCGGGACCGACGCAGTGGTGGCGGCTTGCGCGATAGACGCGGCGAGATACTGTTCATCGATGCGCGCAAACTCGGTTACATGGTGGATCGGACACATCGAGAATTGAGCCGTGATGATATCTCTCGTATCGCCGATACGTATCATGCCTGGCGAGGTCGCAATGCCGTAGACGAATACGAAGATATTGCCGGCTTCTGCAAGAGTGCGTCGTTGGAGGAAGTCCGAAAACATGGACATGTCCTCACACCGGGTAGATACGTTGGTGTGGAAGCGACGGAAGATGATGGCGAGCCGTTTGCAGAGAAGATGGCGCGCCTGACCGCGCAGTGGCGGGAGCAGTCGGCAGAGTCGCGACGACTCGACGCTGAGATCGAGAAGAATCTGGCTAGTCTGGGTTTCTGAAACAGGAGAACTCTGAATAGCTCACTGTTGCGCCGAAAATCGTAGGGATGGTTCGCGAACTGCCACTTATGAGTCTAGAGTGTTTGTGTGATATCTCTGTATAATCTAGACAGTCAGCCTAGACAGGAGGCTTGAATGACTACTTGGCAGTTGCAAGATGCGAAGAACCGGTTCAGCGCGGTGGTTGATGCCGCTCTGGATGGAGAACCTCAGCGAGTTACCCGACGAGGCACACCCGTAGTAATTGTGTTATCAGTTGAAGAGTATGAGCGGTTGTGCGGATTGGAAAAAGCGAATGCTCCTACCTTCACTGAGTTATTACTGCAAATCCCGCAAGATGACGGCGAATTCGAACGAATCCAAGTTTCACCTCGCCCGATAGAATTCTGATGTTTTTGATCGACACCGATGTGCTGTCTGCGCTACGAAGGCGGGAACGTCACCCCAAAATAGTCGATTGGCTTAACCGACAGGCAACTACCGACCTTTACCTAAGCGTCGTGACTATTGGTGAAGTGGAACGCGGCATCACTCAGCAAAAACGCCACAATCCAGAGTTCGCCAGGCGCCTGACACTCTGGCGTGAATCGGTGCTCGCATCGTACGGTGACCGGATTCTGGATGTCGATCTGCCCATAGCACGCCGATGGGGACGCTTAACTGCTGATCTTGGGCACCGTGCTGTAGACCTGATGATCGCTGCAACTGCACTCCAACACGGCCTCACCGTCGTCACTCGCAACGTAAAGCACTTCGAGCCGACGGGAGTGAAGACGCTCAACCCGTTTAGTGAATGAAGCGCGTAGGCGTGGTTTGCGAACGGCGTTGCTTATCCAAGAAATGGAGCTGGAGATAAACTGATGAACGTTAAAGAATTGGTTGAGATATTGGGCGAATACCCGCCGGATATGCGGGTAGTCGTGGATGGTTATGAAGAAGGGTACGACGATTTGAAGCGTGGTCAGATCAACATGCGAAAGATAGCGCTGAACACTGGCAAACATAGCTGGGTAGGGAAACATGGTGATGCGCCGTGGCCGGGTGACGAGGAAAACCGAGATGCTGAATTGGTCGATGCCATCGTTCTGAACAGAGTGTCGCGTTGATTATCCGAATTATCAGGACTGAGCGATGCCTAAGGTGAGGGAGGCGATTCGCATGATCGAGCGAGATGGATGGCGTATGGTTAGGACAAGAGGAAGTCATCGGCAGTATCGACACGATTTCAAACCCGGCACAGTAACGATTCCGGGCAAACCGGGCGATGACCTGCCGCCCGGCACATGGAACAGCATCTTGAAACAATCTGGACTTAAGGGATGAATCCCATGGAATATACCGTAGTGATCGAGACTGCGCCTGCCAACTACGCGGCTTACGTGCCAGACCTGCCCGGATGCGTCGCAACCGGCAAAACCAAGGAAGAGGTCATCGCCGAGATTCGCGATGCCATCGCATTCCACATCGAAAGCCTTTTAGAGCACGGAGAACCGGTGCCCAAACCACAAACCGTCGCCGCATCGGTAGATGTCGGAGTTTTAGTCGCAGGTTAGACGACATGACGGACGATTGGCGCGAAACGACGTTGGGGGAAGTGGTTGAAGTCACTATCAGCAATGTTGATAAGAAGACGAAGCCAGATGAAATCCCTGTTCGACTTTGCAACTACACAGATGTTTACTACAACCAGCACATCAGATCCAATATGGATTTCATGGATGCCACCGCAACTCAACGTGAAATATCGCGATGTTCCTTGTACGCGGGGGATGTAGTCATCACCAAAGATTCCGAGAAGGACGATGATATCGGGGTTCCCGCGTACATAAGTGAGGACATTGAAGATCTTGTATGCGGCTATCATCTTGTCATCCTTCGTCCAAAGCCAGAGGATATTGAAGGTGCATATCTGTTTTACAGTCTCAATGCCAAACCAGCACAACATCAATTCCACGCTAGGGCTAATGGGGTCACACGTTTTGGACTGAGGAAGGCTGATATTGGGACCGTCACGGTGCCACTCCCACCCCTACCCGAGCAACGCCGCATCGCGCACATCCTCGGAACTCTCGACGACAAGATCGAGTTGAACCGTCGGATGAACGAGACGCTGGAGGAGATGGCACGTGCGATATTCAAAGACTGGTTCGTAGAATTCGGCCCCGTCCGCGCCAAGATGGAAGGTCGGGACCCGTATCTGCCGGAAGATGTCTGGTCGTTGTTCCCGGAGCGTCTGGTGGCTTCGGAGCTGGGGGAGATCCCGGAGGGGTGGGTGGTGAAGCGGTTGGGGGAGGTGTACGATCTGACTATGGGTCAATCACCTCCGGGACGCACATATAACGATGATGGCGATGGTATCGCATTTTTCCAGGGACGAACTGACTTTGGATTTAGGTACCCTACCAATCGGCGATATTGCACGTCACCAACGCGTTTCGCAGACGAAGATGACACCTTGGTGAGTGTCAGAGCACCTGTGGGTGACATCAATATGGCGTGGGAACGGAGTTGTGTGGGTCGAGGGCTCGCCGCGTTACGGCACAAATCAGAGTCGCGATCTTTCACATACTATTCTGCTTTGGCCCTCCAAGACCGTTTCAGGGACTACGAACATACCGGAACAGTGTTTGGTTCCATCAATAAGCAGCAGTTCGAGGCATTGCTGGTGATTGAACCTGACGAAAACTTGGTGGCAACTTTTGAGCTTCAAGTTGGTTCGCTTGACACCCAAATTAGGATGAGCACGTCTGATGTGCGTATGATTGAATCTACACGTGATTCGTTGTTGCCGCGGTTGGTTTCGAGGGATATGAAGACCCAGATTGCAGACAAGGTGGTTAAACACAATGACAATTGATCCTACGCAGGTGTCATTTTCGGTGGCGTACGGATACAAGCAACTGCCGCAACAGTTGCAGCTGGGAGAGTTGAGTTGTGAAGCGCGAATTGGTTTTTGGAACGCGTTTTACGAGGAGTTCATATATGCGGAAAATATTAGGTTAATTCAAGTGATTTTTGACGCTCATCTTCATCATTTCAACGGTGCGATGGATGAATTTCCCGGAATCGATTACATCCCAGATTTGGCCTACGAAAATTATTGCATGTCGTATAAACCGCATTTCATTGAGGGAACTTTCAACGAGATTTTCGATACTCTACTTTTTCTCATGCGACACCAACGTTGTCCAAAGGACTTTAAGACGAGCATCAGCGCGGTTTTTGAACGCTGTCAACTTGCCTACTCGCTTGATCTCGCCGATGGTCCCACGATATACCCGGCGACAACCCGGGAACAAGGTCAGTCCATAGTTGATGCAGTTCAAGAACTGAACGCCGCGGGATTGGGTGGGGCGCGTCAACATCTAATTGAAGCTTCAACACTCATCAATCAGGGACACTGGGCAAACAGCATCAAGGAGAGCATCAGTGCCGTCGAGTCAGTTGCCCGGGAGATCGCACCTGGCACTCGAAATCTAGGTTCCGCGCTCAATCAGTTGGGTCATCGCGGGATGTTTGAGTACGCTTCTTTGCGGAACGGTCTTGAAAAACTGTATGAGTACACCAACGAAAAGGGTGGCATCACGCACGCTCGATTGAACGAAGATACTAGTAATGTCGGTCAGGACGAGGCAGTTTTCATGTTGGGCGCATGTGCATCCTTTGCCAGTTACCTGTGGCGCAAGCATTTGGCGATGTCTGGTTGAGATGTCCTTTTCGGGGATGTGCAGTGGTCGAGACATTCCTGATGCGGTTTGTGAACGACGGTCTTGATTGACGCCGCCGGTTTTGAGTGTTTGGCGACGAACGACGCATCGATGATGGTCTGGTGTTGCGACAAGCCGGTTTAGGGTGATCGATAACCAGAGGCTACAATTTCAGGTATGGAACTGAACATACGCAAAGAGATGTTTTCGCTGGCTTACATCAGTGCCGTTGCCGCAAGACTCGGGTTAGAGGTGTCGCATACTCGGTTTGAAGCTGGAAGTGTTGACGGTATGTTGACACCCGGCAGAGGCAGGGCGAGGCAGTTGAATTTTCAGGCGAAGGCAACGTCTCAGGATGTGTTGAGAGCAAACCACGTTGCCTTTCGATTAGGTCAGAGAAACTACAACGACTTGTGCGATCCCCGTGTCACCGCACCGATCATCTTAGTAGTGTTGCTGTTGCCCGAAAATGTCGATGATTGGTTACATCACTCCGAAGATGAACTCATCCTTCGACGTTGCGCTTACTGGAAATCACTGCGCGGAGAACCGGAGACTGATCAACAGACGAAAACGGTACATATTCCAGCGGTTAACATGTTTGACCAAGTTCAACTTGCTGCTATGTGGTCGAGAGTCAAAAATGGAGGTTTGCCATGAAGTGGGATGCTAGCAGCCTCGATTTTGCGTTGCCGTTATGGTCCATCAAGTCGTATCTAAAAACAAACGGTTGGACCTATGAAGAGCCTTGGGGTGACCGTGGATCGATACACGTCAAAGCAATCGATGGGGCATCTTGGGAGGTGTTGGTTCCCATAGATGACACTGCCAGCGACTATGCGTTGGCTACGGCTCGCATCGTATCGATGTTGGCTGAAACTGAAGAGCGTTCAGAATTTAGAGTTTTTTCTGAGTTGGCAGCTACAGGATCTGACGTGATTCGAATAAGTTCCACTAATGGCTACAAAAGTTCAGCGCTGTCGATCGTTCAGAGCTCAGCGTTGCATGGCAACGCGAGGGATTTGCTGGGGCAAGCGGCCCGATCAGCTGAGCAACCAAAAGCGGCATATTTAGGCCGATACAGCGATGTCGTTCGCAATTATCTTGAAAGCGTTATACCAATAACCGACCTTGCTGACGGATACGCTCTTTCGCTACACTCCCCAGTCGCACCTAGGATAGCTGAACAAAGAGAATTTGAGGATGCAGATTACGGGTCGTTCGCGAGAAAAACGACCTCGAAGTTGGCAGCAGCACTGAGTTGTGCAGACGCAATTGTGAAGCAACTGTACGCACAGGATAAAGTGCCAGACGATTACGATGAAGCTGTGTCGGCTGGTTTAAGCGCCAATCTCTGCGAATCGATCGCATCCCTTGCCAAGTCAGGACATGGAATCGAAATCGACATGAGTTGGGCGCCTACGCGGCCGGTAAAAACATTGACACGTCCTGCCCGGTTCAGTCAAGATGCCGGCAGCATCCTGCATCAGTTAGCTCAAGATATTCGAAACAAACAGCCCTCTTTTCGATGAATATCTTGAGGGTTTTGTGTCTGGGGACGTAGTTCAACTGAATCGCGAACCTGATGAATTCGATGTCAAAGCGACTATTTTAGCCGTGCTGGAAGGCGAGCTGACTCGATTTCAAGTAATTTTTGCTGAACGTGACTACGATGCGGTGATCAAAGCGTTCCAAAGTCAATCGAAAATCAGTGTCCGAGGCGATATTTACCGTTATAGAGGCTCACATGAGTTGCGCAATCCGAGGAATCTGACTCCACTGACCGCAACATGAAACCCCTGATCGTAGCGAATTTGTCGGAGGTGGATTCGAAGCGGCATTTCTCGAAAGGTTGCAAGAGATAGGACGGCCCCCCTAAAGCAGCATTGGTTTTTGATGAACAAATCACACTCGGATCTAACCGATGTCAAGCTTAAGGCCACTCACGCCCTTAGCCGTTCGCAGTAGCTTAACCTCGCTATCATCTACCCATGCCGCGCAGAAGTTCCCAAGCAACGATTGAACTAGAGCCGTCCGTGTTGCGATGGGCTCGGGAGCGCGTTGGCTTGGATTTAGAATCGACGGTACTGATCGATTACGAAACGCCACCACCATGAGTGCCTTGACCGACAATCAGCGAATGGAACAGTTATCTTTGTCGTACATCCGTGCTGTGGCGGCCGATGCTGGATTTCTGGTGAACCGTCCTGAAACCGATATCGACAGCATTGATGGCACTCTTTCATCCGGGACGGGACGCCGTGCCAGGATCGATTTTCAAGCTAAAGCGACGACGCAAGACTTTGTACGCCAGAACAGGATACATTTTCCCCTTCCGATTAAGAACTACCGAGAACTGAGTGCGTCGACCATGGTGCCGAGGATATTGATCGTCCTACTGATGCCGAGGAACAAGGATCATTGGTTGACGATTGACCCCGAGGAGCTGCGACTGCGAAAATGTGCGTATTGGCATTCATTGGAATGTCACCCCGAGATGTCAAACCGTTCCAGCGTGACGATCGGAATTCCCATGGCCCAGGTTTTCGATCAAAGCCAACTTTCGCAACTCATGAACCAGAGCGAAGCGGGAAAAAGGCTATGTTAGTCCAAATTCGCGATGACCAACTTCTGTCCTCGCTGAAAATACGTAGCTTGCGAGACTACATGG
Organism: Dehalococcoidia bacterium; assembly: GCA_965242765.1. Lineage (GTDB taxonomy): Bacteria > Chloroflexota > Dehalococcoidia > Lucifugimonadales > Lucifugimonadaceae > Bin127. The sequence continues at coordinate 2,071,392 of CBDESY010000004.1, forward strand.
TCAGCCGAGGTTGGAAGAATCGCGGCCGGTGGGGCATACGAGCAGCGGTTATGTATTCCAAAGAACACGGCGGTCGAACTTGGGAAGTAGCGGTCCCGACTACGGACGCGATTGCCGACTACGCTTCAAGCATGTCTGAAGGGCTAAGGGTATTGTCGACTGTTGAAGAACGCTCGCAGTTGGATGTATTGAACGACGTTTTGGGAACTGGGGCGGACGTTGTAGGCATGCGTTCGGTGGTCAAGCGGAGTGCGAAGATTCTATCGTTGCGAGAAAGTGCCGATCTGCTTGGAGATTCGTACAACCTAGTCGCTTCAGCTGCACGTTCGGCGAAGAATCCTAGGGCGAATCACTCAGGTACTCTCTCAGGCGATGTCGCCGACTTTCTTGCTAGTGTCCACCCAGCACCCGGATATTACTCTGGCTATGACCTAACGTTGCGCGCGCCGGTTCCAGCAGACTTCGGCCAACAAGAAGACTTTGGCGACGATTATGCTTTGCCGTTTTCTCGTCAGGCGACGCGTGCATTGGCAAATGCTCTAAAACACTCTGACGCTGCATTGCGAAACGTTATGGTTGAAGATTCACTTGACGCATTTGATCGAGTTGTCGAATATGGCGTAAGTTCTAATCTTTGTGAATCGGTCGCGTCGTTGGCTCAACGGTGCGACGGTGTTGAAATCGAGGTTGTTTGGGCTGGGGTGAGACCAGTTGTAAATTCACGTCCAAGGTTCGTTTTCTCACCGCAATCCGCCGAAGTTTTAATCGAAGCTGCCAAACACTTCAGGATTCGTCAACCCACATACGACGAGAAGATCGTCGGTCACGTCGTGGTGTTGGAAAGAGGGGTACCGGAATTCGACGGACGCGCCAAAATCGATACGGTTCGTGACGAGCGACCCAAGAGATATTCAGTCGAATTCTCCCACAGCGAGTTTCAATCCGTGATCAGGGCTTTCCAAAAACGCGTTCCCATCAGCGTGGAAGGCGACGTTCATCCTTCGAACAGCGGCGCCGAACTGCGTAATCCTCGAAATCTGGCATTGCTTGGCGACGAATAGGGCGAGTCATTGACAGAACATCGATGACGATCGAAATCGCTTCGATCGTTACGCGACTGGGTCGCAATCCGATACATAGACATCATCGCGATGCTGCGTCGACTCGATGTCAAGTTTGACCTGAGATGATCATCGATAATTATTGATCCATATTTGTTGCAATTTGGTCATGGCAATAGAATGATGCTATGACTGCTCTTTCTGAAAGTGATGTCGAGCAAATTGCACTCAAATGGCTATCTGACATTGATTGGCAGACTGCCCGTGGCACTGAAATCGCACCTGATGCCACGAACTCGGAACGCGCCGATTTCAACATCGTCATCCTCGAAGGCCGACTGCACGATGCTCTGTATCGTCTAAACCCCGAACTGCCACAAGAGGCATTGGACGATGCTTACAGTCAGCTGACATCGCCGCCGGGGACTTCACTGGAAGTCAAGAATCGACACTTCCACCGGATGCTGGTCGATGGTGTGAACGTTGAATATCGTGAAGCTGATGGAGGGATACGTGGGGCACAGGCCAATGTCATCGATTTCGATGACGTATCGGCAAACGATTTCTTGGCGGTGAATCAGTTCGGGGTTGTGGAAAACAAGAATAGTCGTCGATTGGATGTCGTACTGTTCGTCAACGGATTGCCGTTGGGTGTATTCGAGTTGAAGAACCCGACGAATGAGGATGCGACGATCTGGAACGCTTGGCAACAGTTACAAACCTACAAATCAGAGCTAACGACGCTATTTTCGATGAATGAACTGCTAGTTGTTTCTGATGGATTCAACGCTAGAGTCGGTACATTGACGGCCGGTACAGAATGGTTCAAACCGTGGCGTACGATTGCCGGGATGGAGATTGAGGGAGGCTCTATTTCTCAGCTGGAGGTGACGATCCGCGGGTTGTGTGAACCCAACCGATTTTTGGCGATGGTCCGCAACTTCATCGTGTTTGACGATGATGGTGGAGGCATCCCAGTCAAGAAGATGGCTGGATATCACCAATTCCACGCAGTGGAATTCGCAGTGCAAGAAACCGTCAGAGCGGCTCAGGCTATCGAAGACGAAGGCATAATTTTTGACCCCGGCAGCGGATACGCGACTGGACCGAAACATGGCGGCGATACCGGAGATAAGCGCATCGGCGTGGTATGGCATACCCAAGGCGCGGGCAAGAGTTTGACGATGGCGTTCTACGCGGGGCGAATCGTGCGCGAGCCGGAAATGCACAATCCCACGATTGTCGTCTTGACCGACCGCAACGATTTGGACGACCAACTATTCGGGACGTTTTCACAGTGTCGCGACCTGTTGCGACAAGACCCCGTTCAGGCAGCGAGTCGTTCCGATCTCCGAAGTAGGCTGTCGGTATCGTCTGGCGGAGTGGTGTTTACAACCATCCAGAAGTTCTTTCCTGACTCCAAGTACGATGCCCACCCGATGCTGTCGGATCGTCGGAACATTGTGGTGATAGCGGACGAGGCGCATCGCAGTCAGTATGACTTTGTGGATGGATTTGCCGCGCACATGCGAGACGCGCTTCCGAACGCGTCCTTCATCGGGTTCACCGGCACGCCTATCGAGTTGCGGGATGCAAACACTCGTGCCGTCTTCGGCGACTACATCAGCGTCTACGACATTCAACGTTCGGTAGAAGATGGCGCGACAGTTCCGATTTTCTACGAGAGCCGTTTGGCGAAACTCGAGCTGAATGAGTCGGAGCGTCCGCAAATCGATCCGAATTTCGAGGCGGCGACCGAGGGCGAGGAGCTCGAACGTAAGGAGAAGTTGAAGACGAAGTGGGCGCAGTTGGAGGCGATTGTAGGCACCGCAAATCGATTGCGGTTGATCGCCAAAGATATCGTCAATCATTTTGAGATGCGGTTGGAGGCTATGGAGGGCAAGGCGATGGTCGTATGCATGAGTCGTCGAATCTGCATCGATCTCTACAACGAATTGGTGAGGCTACGTCCGGATTGGCACGATGACGATGATGACAAGGGTGAGATCAAGATTGTGATGACGGGATCGGCATCAGATTCTCCGAGTTGGCAGCCGCATATTCGCAACAAAGTTAGACGAGAGCGATTGGCGAATCGATTCCGTGACAGTCGGGATTCGTTGAAGTTGGTGTTGGTGCGGGACATGTGGTTGACAGGTTTTGACGCGCCGAGTCTGCACACGATGTATGCCGACAAACCGATGCGGGGGCACGGTCTGATGCAAGCGATCGCACGGGTGAATCGGGTCTTCCGCGATAAACCCGGTGGTTTGATCGTCGACTATCTCGGGTTGGCTCCGGAACTGCGCGCAGCGGTCAAGACGTACACGGATAGCGGCGGAACCGGCGATGCAGTTCTCTATGGAGACCAGGCGTTGACTCTGTTACAGGAGAAGTACGAGATCTGCGATGGTATGTTCCACGGCTTCGATCGGTCGGATTGGGTATCTGGCGACAAGGATGCGAGATTTGAATTGCTGCGTGAGGCGCAAGAGCATGTGTTGTCGTTGGACGACGGTCGCGATCGGTTCATCAAAGCAGTCACCGAGTTGTCCCAAGCATTTGCTTTGGCTACGCCGCGTGATGAGGCGTTGGCGATAAGAAATGATGTCAGTTTCTTTCAGTCGGTACGCGCGTTGTTGATGAAGCGCGCAAAAAACGAGGGTACTGCGCCCGAAGAGTTGGACCACGCGGTTCGTCAGATCGTCGCGAGTGCCATCTCACCGGAAGGGATGATAGACATCTTCGATGCTGCGGGATTGAAGAAACCGGATATTTCGATACTTTCGGACGAATTCCTCTCGGATGTCCAAAACATGCCGCAGAAGAATCTGGCAGTCGAGTTGCTACGCAAACTGCTGCAAGGTGAGATTACGCAATGTCGTGCCCAAAATGTAGTGAAGGCGCGATCATTTGAAAATATGCTGACAGAGACGTTGCGCAAGTACCGCAATCGTACGATCGAAGCGGCGCAGGTGATCGAGGAGCTGATCGCGCTGGCGAAGGAAATGCGAGATGCCAACGAACGTGGCGAACAGTTGGGTTTGCAGGACGATGAGTTGGCTTTCTACGACGCGTTGAGCGAAAACGATAGCGCGGTGCAGGTATTGGGCGACGAGACGCTGAGCACATTGGCACGCGAACTCGTGAATACGGTGCGCAAGAACGTTAGCATCGATTGGATGATCCGCGAATCTACACGTGCGAACTTAAGGCGTCTGGTAAGACGCACATTGAACATGTACGGTTACCCGCCAGACAAACAAGAAAAGGCTACGCAGACAGTTTTAGAACAGGCTGAGGTGCTGTCGAACGCGTGGGCCAGCCGTTGAGGCGATACTGACCGTGTGATGAACCGTGCAGGCGAGAATCTAGAGGCAGTAGGCAATGGGGGCTGCTTCCTAGCCTCTGACGAGGCATTGTACATAACTGGTTTCGATCTGCTGATCGACGGCGGGATTTATTGGAAATTAGACGGTTGATGGGGATTCATGTAAAATTCGAGCTTTAGGGAAATCTATCTCTATAGATGTCACCTTACCTTCTTGAGTTCGTATTTGAATTCATCAATGCTCTGCGTTAAAAGGTGCGCCTGATCCTTCGCTTGAGCCAGACGAGATTGTTTATTCCATTTTTTCATTCCTATTTCCGAGTAAAGCAGTGCAATGTTGGAAGCAAAGCTGATTACTTCGCTTAGTTTTTGACTTATCTCGCCGCATTCGACAGGGGTTGATGGTAATTGTCTGATTTCACTATCGATCTCATTGATTCGCATGAAAATCGCAAGGTTACTCTGCATGAATTGTGATTCCGAGTTACTAGATTGAACATATTTACCGAATTCGTGAACGACGATTTCGGACAATGAGATCAGCTTATTGGACAATGGAAGTGCGCGATCAAGATAGTCTTCCTTAGTTACTTCAATAGAATTCCAAAATGCGGAATATTCAGAATAATTTCGATTCCAATCGACGACTATGTCGCCCCCAACATGTTCGCCGTCTAATGAGATGGGCTTCGCGCTAGCCGGGAGTTCTGCGTTGATCCACTGGCTCCGGCATACGAAATTGTCTCGATCAAGATCCTTCAGAGTAGGGTACACGAAAGTCCAAACCACATGGGCGTCTGTATCTCCCCATCTTTTCTTTGCTCTTTCGTTACGATGATAGTTGCGTTTCGCACTGTCTAGCGTGACTTGTCGAACTACGGACACAATCGCTGCCTTGGTTAAGGTTCCATTGATTAGCACCTTGAACGAATACCATTTGGCAGTGGCGTGACTCTGGTCTTTGGTTTCTACGATGGTATAGCATTCATATGGTACAATAGGAATCATAATATTTCGCAATGCATCAATTGATCTAGTGTCTAATGTTTGGGTTTTAGGAATCAGTATTTTGTGTCTTTTTTCTGTTCTCGCCGCGGTTTCGACACTCACATGTTGCCAAAAAATCAAATTCCGTTCTGGGTCGCACAGGCAAATTAAAAACTGGTAGAGAATGATTGAGCCAGTAATTTACATGCTTTGATTCGGGACGGTACACATAGTCTTCGACCGTTGCTTCACTGAAATAACTAGAACCAGCTTTTATTTGAAGAGCCAGAAGTTGGCCGGTTGGCTTTTGGTCGTCAATCAATTCTACATGCGCATCAATGCCATAGTCGTGTTGATGTTGTTCTCTAAACGCAAAGCCCATATTCTCGAATGTATCCATCGCAAGTGCGACTCCGCGCCGTTCAACTTGATCTGTAGGGAGTGCTTTCATAGTTTTGACTCGATTCACGGTGATCATGCGAATTCTAGTGCCAATTTTGCTTTAAGGTATTCCATCGGACGATTGCCTTTGAGGGAGTTGCAGTGGCCGCATAGTAGTTGGAGATTTTCGATGTGACTAGTACCGCCCTTAGATTGTGGGACGATGTGATCTATCGTGAGGTTTTGGGGCAAGAAGTGGATACCGCATCCATTGCAGTCTCCACCTTGAGTGCCGTAGAGGAGGATTTTCGATTGGTTGAGTGGGGGAGGTGGGTCGCGATCGGTTCTATTTGGGATGTCGGTTCGCGCGATGGACTGTATCCCGCCCATCAGTCCCAACTCGTTGCGAGCACGATGTTCGACTAATTGGCGTGCCATCGGTGATAGGTCGATACCGATCCATTGTCTGCCCAACTGTTCTGCGGCGATGCATGTTGTCGCGCAACCACAGAAAGGGTCAAGTACGATGTCGCCTTCTTTGGAGCTACCTTGGATTACACGCTTCAACAGATTGATCGGCTTTTGGGTTGGATAACCAGTTCTTTCCCTCTGGTTTGTAAGAATTGCGATGTCATCCCACCAGTCTTCGGGCACCTTTCCGGTGCCAAACCGATTTTCGACTTGACTGCTGTCTCTGCGTCCGGGAATTTCAACTGATGGAGAGATGATGCTTCTATTTCCCTCGACACGTCCCCTTCGAGCGAGCGTTTCTGCGCTATAAGGCACTCTGACCGCGTCACGATTGAATTCGTTATCATCTGACATCGAATAGAAGAGGATGGTGTCATGTTTTCGGGGGTAGTACCTTCGCACGTTACTTGGCCCGGTGTATGTCCAAGCAATCTCGTTTCGGAAGTTCTCGTTACCGAATATCGTGTCCATCAGGATTTTCAGGTAGTGCGAAGCGGTGGGGTCGCAGTGCAAGTAGATGCTTCCTGTCGACTTTAGGATGCGTTTCATCTCGATCAACCGCACGGCCATCATGATCAGGTACGACTTCATCCGGTTGCCGTGACTGTGTTGACTTGCGTCGATGGTCTTGTAGAGTGGCAGATCAGTTTCGGCGATCTGGTTGTGCCAAGCTTCGTCGAGGTCGGTCAAATGCCAGGTGTCTTTGAAGGCTGCACCTGCTGCCTTGCTGCCGATGGGTGCGGCGTAGTTGCGATTGGAGTTGAACGGCGGATCGAGGTAGATGAGGTCGATGCAGGCATCGTTTATTCCACGCATCACGTCAAGGTTGTCGCCCTCGAAGATCGTGCGGTTGGGTATGTTGGATGTCCCATGATTTGGCGGGGTACTTTTCATATTGTCTAGGTTACTTGAATGGGGGGAGATGTTGGTTGCGTGACGGTTAGGGCGTTGTTTGGGGTTATGATTTGTCGATTTGACGCGTTGAAATGCCTGTCTGGACTTTCGTGGATAGACAGGTTCTGTGCTGTTATGGTTGTGTTTTGAACATCGCCGCGTTTTTCGCGGACTGATGCTGCTAGCTGGTTCTTTTGGTTGCCGTCTACCGCCGATGGTTTTGGTTGACCATCGGCTTGCTGCACGGTGTTTTTGGTTTCAGCCGAACCGTGCGGCATTCGAGGTTTGATCCTCGTGGGTAGACGTGTCCTCTCCCGTGTGACGCGCCGGGAAGGCTTGTGCCGTCGTTTGACGGTCTGTCTGTTTCCGTTTCGGCTGAACGATGCGGAGGTTGGACGAAGAGCGTCGCTGGCTTCGGTATCGGCTGCGTCCTATGAAGACGAACGAGAGGGTTTTGTTTCTCTCGCCCACGGGTCCTGTTTTTCCAAGTCGCCTCGGTAGTTCCTGTCTTTCGGACAGGGCGAGGATTGTCGCGCGCTCCGCACCGTCTGCTTCCTGTAGGCGGTAGCTTAGCTTTTTTGGGCGTGCGTTCGATGGGGCGTCTTCCAGTGTCGTGGCTTCCACGTATTCCATTGTTGTTCGTCGTCAGACGAGTTTGGTTTTGAGTCCGCGTGCGCAGACGCGGCGATGTTCTTGTTTTCGTTGTCTAGACAGACTCTGCAGGTCATGTTTTTGATGTTAGAACATGTGTATCAGTTAGTCAAGTGTTGGTTGTCTGAACTGTGATGGGAATGATTTCAATGATTGGAATGATGGGTGGTAATTTTTGGTGTACCCCTCCTTGATTCTCCCTCTGCACGCAGGGTGATGTGATGTCTGAACTGTGATTTTCGCTTGATTGGGTTTGATTTTTGTGATTGTTGGCTTCTTGTCTGAACTGTGATGGGAATGATTTTAATGATTGGAATGATCCCCCCCCTCTCCCCCGTGTGCGTTGTCTGAACTTTGATTTTTGTGATTGGTGGCTTCTTTTCTGGACTGTGATGGGGGTGATTTTAATGATTGGAATGATGTGCCGGCGTCCCCCTTGTGCCTCCTCTTTGATTATCGTGCTGCAAGCAGGTGGAGTGGGTACGGGGGCGGAGACGGCGTTTTGGAGGGGGATGTAATCTACAATATCCCCCCTAACACACCAACGCGAGGAAGGGCATCAGCGTGAGCAGCCTCAATATCAGCAACTTTATTTGGGGTATTGCCGATGATGTGTTGCGGGATGTCTTTGTGCGTGGGAAATATCGGGATGTGATCTTGCCGATGACGGTTATCCGACGGTTGGATGCAGTTCTTGAGCCGACCAAGCAGGAGGTGTTGGAGATGAAGCAGAGGCTGGACGACGCGGGCGTGACTAACCAAGCCCCTGCGCTGTGTCAGGCATCTGGTGAGTCTTTCTACAACACATCGCCATTTCGGTTGCGTGATTTGACTTCGAGAGCGACCCAGCAGCGATTGCGCGCCGACTTCGAGGATTATCTGAACGGCTTCTCCGACAATGTGCAGGAGGTTTTGGAGAAGTTTCAATTCCGCAACCAAATCCCTAGACTGGTCGAAGCAGACGCGCTCGGATTCTTGATCGAGAAGTTCCTGGATCGGTCTATCAATCTCAGTCCGCGTCCAGTTTTAGGCGCTGACGGCTCCGTGTTGATGGCGGGGCTCGACAATCACTCGATGGGAACGATATTCGAGGAGTTGATCCGACGCTTCAACGAGGACAACAACGAAGAAGCGGGCGAGCACTTCACGCCGCGCGACGTGGTGCAGCTGATGGCTCGTTTGGTGTTCGAACCGGTCGCGGAACAGATCGAGTCTGGCACCTACTTGGTGTACGACGGCGCTTGCGGCACGGGTGGAATGTTGACCGTAGCCGAAGATACTATAAACGAGATCGCGTCGTCGAACGGCAAAGATGTGTCGGTTCACCTGTTCGGTCAGGAAGTGAACCCGGAGACTTATGCCATCACTACGGCCGATCTGATACTCAAGGGCGAAGGGACGGAGGTCGACAATATCGCATTCGGATCGACGTTGTCGTCAGATGGATTCCCGAGCCATCAGTTCGATTTCATGCTGTCCAATCCGCCGTATGGGAAGTCGTGGAAGACGGACTTGGCGCGAATGGGCGGCAAGAGCGGGATGCGCGACCTGCGGTTCATGATCAACCACGGCGACGATCCGGAGTACAGCATGTTGACGCGTTCCAGCGATGGTCAGATGATGTTCTTGGCGAACATGTTGAGCAAGATGAAGCACAACTCGTTGTTCGGAAGCAGGGTCGCCGAGGTGCACAACGGCAGCTCGCTATTCACAGGCGACGCTGGTCAGGGCGAGAGCAACATCCGACGCTGGATCATCGAGAACGATTGGCTGGAAGCGATCGTGGCATTGCCGCTCAACATGTTCTACAACACCGGAATCGCCACCTACATCTGGGTCTTGAGCAATCGAAAGTCGACGCATCGGCAGGGCTATGTGCAGTTGATCGATGCGACTCAGTGGTTTGCGCCGATGCGCCGAAATCTCGGCAACAAGAATAGCGAACTTGCCCAATCCGACATCCAGAGAATAGTCGACACGTTCGTTGAATTTGAGGAGAGCGATAACTCGAAGATATTCCCTAATGAGACATTCGGCTATTGGAAGGTGACGGTAGACCGACCTTTGCGTATCGAGGGCATCGATCCGGGTCGGCAGTACAAAGCCGCCGAGATCCGTGAGATGAAGTCGAGCGGGCAGCGATCCGAAACTGCCGCGCCGGTGATCAAGCGGATCCATCGTCGAGGTGTGGAGCCCGACCCGTTGCGTGGGCTATTCCCTGCAACCATAGACGGTAAGGAAGTCGTGGTGGAGTACGAGCCGGACAACGAGTTGCGCGACGCTGAGCAGATCCCGTTGAGGGAAGAAGGTGGCATCGAGGGATTCTTGCGTCGGGAGGTGTTGCCGTATGCGGAAGATGCGTGGTACGTGCCGCGCACGGTCAAGATCGGATACGAAATCAGCTTCAACCGCTACTTCTACAAACCAGTGGCGATGCGGTCGTTAGAGGAGATACGTGCAGATATCGTGGTGCTGGAACGCGAGACGGAGGGGTTGATGGCGGGTATTCTAGGGGAGTAGGAGTGAAGACCATGCCCGACAATCCTAGTTTCCACGTCGAGTCTGCTGCCGTTCAAAAGCACATCGAGGTCATGCGGGATGTGATTGCGCGCATGGCTGAGAACAGCCGCTCTTGTAAAGTGTGGTGCATCACGCTAGTCGCTGCGATTCTCGTGTTGATAGCGAGGACCGGCGAGCCGCAACATGCTCTAATCGCGTTGATTCCGATTGTCCTCTTTCTGTTCTTGGATTCCTACTACCTAGCCCTAGAACGTGCCTTCATCGCATCGCAGAATGCATTTGTGGGCAAGCTTAACGGGGATGGATTGGATGGTTCAGACATCTTCAAAGTGGTGCCGACAGGAATGGGATGGCGACTTGTCTTGTTCTCCCTGTTAGGTTCGGTGTCGATATTGCCGTTCTATGTTTTGGTGGCAGCCACCGTGTTGGCAGCGTGGCTGGTGATTTTGTAGTTGGATCTGAGCAATGGTAGCCAAACCGCGCAGGCACAATGTGTTCATCAGTTTTCACGAGGAGGACATCGAATATAAAGAAGAGTTCGTGCGAAGGATGAGTGGACGCATCATCGATAAGTCACGGACATCGTTCTCATGCAACAGGGGTAGTAATTACAAAAAAGGCTGGCAATGACCGTAACGAGGTGGCACCGCCATCAATCGCATTACGCGACGTGCGAATCAGTTGCTGTAGCATGACACCGATTCCTGCCAACACACTGGGATTGCAGATGACTAACAGTGTTGTTCGGAGTGCCACCAGCACACATAGCCGAGGATTGAAGGGTCGAGGAGGGGGCAGCGTGGACAATGATAGGGCAGTAACCAGAATGTTATGCTTCTAGATATGAGATCTTTAGAAACAGCGAGCAGACAGACAGACAGACCCGATTCCAACGGCACGGGCGACGGCCTAGATATTGATCGGCGTTCGGGTGATACCCATCCGTTAGACGTGCGTGCCCGGTTGGATAAGTTGCGTGAACTTAAGGACGGATGGTTAGACGGCTACGGTGTCGCGTTGGATAGCGAGGGTTTGGACTGGCTTGCCGACAGTTTTGAAAACCTGTACTCAAGTGATGCCCCGTTGCCACGTCTATACCCGATACCCGAAGGGGGTGTTCAGGCTGAATGGTTTATTGGCTCATACGACGCTAGCCTAGAGATCGATTTAGCAACGCGGAAGGCCGAGTGGCATAACCTGGACTTCAAAACAGACGCTGTGTCCGAACGAACCCTTGATCTGGGCAATAGTAGCGATTGGAAGTGGTTGTCCGATCAAACTCGAGTGTTGGAATCGAGCGCGACGTGATTGGTGACACGCTCTTTCTAAGGCAAGTTCACCCGGATTTCATCCAAAACGGAGAAGTCACATCGCGAGCGTTCAGACCTACCCGCAAAGACCAAGGCAAACTCTCCGTTTACGATGGTGATCAGATAACTCCCGACGCATCCTGGGAACATTACACACAGGTGTTGAATCGGAGCTCAATTGGAGTTGTCGCAGTGACTGCGCTTGAGTGTTCAAGTGAAGGTGTTCAAGCCTACGTCGATGGCGTAGATTACCCGGAACACGCCGTCATTGACTTCACCAGTATAGCTAGCAATTCAAAGGTGAGATACGCAAGCAAGCAACTCGCTCTTAAGGCTAAAGCCCGAGGTTGGCTGCACGGTCCGATTCTCTGAGGAGTTCGTGAACCTACAACCCGCAATCAATGCGTATACTACAAACCGGCCGTCCTTTCAGGTTCCGTGCAATGCCCGAACATTGAAAACCCAAACCATTGCACATGTTTACCGTTATCGTCCGGGAAGTGTTGCCGTACACGAAAGATGCGTGGTACGTGCCGCGCACGGTCAAGATCGGATACGAAATAAGCTTCAACCGCTACTTCTACAAACCCAGTGGCGATGCGGTCATTGAAGGATATTCAGGAGGACATCTTGGCGTTGGAACGTGAGACGGAGGGGTTGATGGCGGGTATTCTAGGGGAGTAGGAGAATGGGAATGGGGTGGCGAATTGTCTTGGTCTCGCTTTTAGGTTCCATGTCGATATTGCCGTTCTATGTTTTGGTGGCAGTCACCGTGTTGGCGGCGTGGCTGGTGATTCTGTAGTTGGAGTTGGGTTGTGGCAACGCTAAACATCTTCGTAAGTTTCGAGTTCGACAAGGACAAAGATCTGAGGGACTTTTTCGTCCATCAGGCCAAACAGCGCACCAACCACAAGATACGCGACTGTTCGCTCCAAGAGTCGTATCCGAACGACGAGTGGAAAAAGAAAGCCAAGGCGGCTATCGCTGAGTGTGATGTAGTGGTGGTGCTGGTAGGTGAAGATACGCACAATGCACCGGGAGTGAAGGTGGAAACCGACATCGCGCGGAGTCTCAAAAAGCCGACCTTTCAGGTGAGGCCTTCAGGAAGACCGTACAAAGGACTGACGCGACTAAAAGAGCCTATTACGTGGAAATGGAAGCAGATCAAGGCGAAGTTGGATGCGATTGCGGATGCGTAAGGGTTGGCAGGTGCGATAATTGGTTCAATGAATTGAGTTGAACCATGGCACGCGCAGATCTGATACTGAAACTTGTGAAGGCTGGCACCCGAGGCGACCAGTCTGATTTCAGGCGTACAGTTGAAGCCGTAGCTTCGGAAGAGCGGAGGAAAAACCACAACGTCTTCGCTGATCGATTGCTCGCACACCTGAAGTCCAATCCAAACGGATACCAGAAATCACTTGCTCCCACAATCTCGAAATATCCAGCAGGGCCGTCAGTGGTCGAGATGGTACCGGAGCGACGCCTCGACGACCTGATATTGACGAATGAAGTGACAGAGGTCATCCGCGATCTGGTTGAAGAACAGAACCGCTCGGACCTGCTCCGCTCGCACAATTTGGAGCCGCGGCACCGTGTGCTGTTGGCTGGACCGCCAGGTAACGGCAAGACTTCTCTCGCCGAAGCCATCGCCTACGCGCTCAACGTTTCGTTGGTACTCGTGCGTTACGAATCGGTGATCGGGAGCTACCTCGGTGAGACGGCGCAACGTATATCCGAGGTCTTTGAATTCGCAAGATCCCGTCATTGCGTCCTATTCTTTGACGAGTTCGACACCGTCGGCAAGGAACGAGGCGACCGTCAGGAAACTGGCGAGATAAAACGCGTGGTCAGTTCATTGCTGCTCCAGATCGACGCGTTGCCGAGTTACGTAGTCGTCGTGACTGCCAGCAATCACCCAGAACTTCTCGACCGAGCGGTTTGGCGCAGATTCCAGATTCGTCTCGAATTGCCGTCGCCGCGACAGGGTCAAATCGAAGAGTGGTTTAAGCGATTCGAGGACCGCACTGGCTACGAACTGGGATATACGCCTCGCAGTCTGGCGATGCGCTTGAAAGGCGCTAGTTTCTCTGAGGTGGAAGATTTTGGACTTGACGTGGTACGACGTTCAGTGTTGGAACAGCCGAACGCGGATGTGAAGCGCATCACCGAACGTCGATTGCAAGAGTGGCGGCATAGGTACGTTGTTGAGGAATCGCCTTCCGAAACATTGGTTGTGTAGTGGTGGCTGAGTATCCACTCCTCATCTTTCCCGAACCGACGCGCGCTCAGCGTAATAGACGCTTTGGCGGAGGTGGAAGAATTCGGAAACCCGAGCATGATGATCAGGCCAATCGAATTGCCCCGCAATTTGAACGTTTGCAGAGTGCAATGGCAAATCTGCAGGTCAACCCCATCGGGATCGAACCTGAAAAGGTCTTGGTGTTGGAAACATACGGATCAATTGACAACTTCGTGAGTGCGGTGAGACGCATTCCAGGGCTTGAATGGCTTGCCGAATTTGAGCAGATCGACATGTCTCCTGAACATGGATTTGCAAGGTCAGAAAAGACGGAACAGGCATCGCACCAACTAACACTGGATATCGGAGGAGAATTCGGACCACCCAATGAAATTGCATCCGAGAAACCGTTAAGAGGTCAGCTTTTTCTTGTAATGTCTGATCAGCGCGCATTGCAAGAGCTGCTAAGCCTATTTGAAAGATGGGAAGGCGATCCTCAAACCGAATTCCCATACGGCCAAACCAAGTTCAGATACGCTTTCGCGCATCTCCGTGAAATCAGACCTTGGGGTGCGGAAGATCGATTGCGCGAGACTGGTCTGCTGGAAGATTGGCAGGATCGCGTAGAGTTTGCTGGCGATGAACCAGTGCCGTTTGAAGTCGAATTGTGGTTTCGAGATAACGAGCAGCGGCGCGAATTGGCTGAAAAGCAATTGAGAAGTGTCGTCCATTCGTTGGGTGGAGAAATTATCCAACAGTGTTTGATGCCTGAAATCCGATATCACGCGCTGTTGGGCTCGATCCCCAGGATCTCCGTACAACCGATGTTGGACGAATCGCAATCTAAAGAAGATGTTGAACTTTTCCGATGTGAAGACATCATGTTCCTGCGTCCGGTCGGGCAATGTGCAGTGCGTCTTCCTGACGATTTGACGGACGCTGAGGAAGTTGTGGAAGCCGTTCCAGCAGACAAACCAACCGGCGCACCGATTGTTGCGTTGCTTGATGGATTGCCGTTGACACAACACCCATTGATCGCGGATCGGTTGGATGTCGATGATCCAGACGGGTTTGAGAGTGATTATCAAGCGAATGAACGATGCCATGGAACTGCAATGGCATCTCTTATCTGCTTAGACGACTTGAACGTCGCTGCTTCACCAATTAAGCGTCGTTTGTACGTGCGCCCGATTATGAAACCTCGGCGCGGTTTTGGTGGTCAATTCCAAGAAACTATCCCGGAGAACGAACTCCCCATCGATTTGATCCATCGTTCGGTACGAAGGATGTTTGAGGGTGAAAATGGTGAACCTCCAACCGCTCCGGGCATCCGTGTGGTTAATCTTTCGGTATGCGACGCGGCGCGTCCCTTTGATCGTGCTATGAGTGCTTGTGCTCGTGCACTTGACTGGATGTCGTGGAAATATGGCGTTCTCTTCTTGGTGAGTGCGGGGAATCACATCCAAGACATCGAACTTGATGTCCCATCGACTGTTTTTCGCAATCTTGCGGCACAAGGCATCGAAGAATCCGTCATACGGTCATTAGCGCGCGACACTCGCAATCGTCGATTGTTGTCTCCCGCAGAGTCATTGAACAGTTTGACGATAGCGGCAATACATGATGATGCAACAACGGATGTTCCGCCCAATTGGATAGATCTGTTCCAAAGTGAATCGTTTCCTAGCGTAATTAATGCCCAAGGTCCCGGTTACCGACGAACGATCAAACCAGACATGTTGATGTCAGGTGGGCGTGTGGTTTTGTCAGAACCAATGAACAACTCGAGCGGCGACCCGATCATGCGGATGTTTTCGCATAATGATTCTCCGGGTCAACTAGTTGCAACGCCAGGTTCACAAGGAGACGTGAACAGACAGATTCATCAACGAGGCACCAGCAACGCTACAGCCCTGGCATCAAGGTCGACGCACCTGATTTTCGAGGTGATTGAACAGCTAGCTCGGGATACTCATCGGAAGTTTGATCGTGCCGATGAGGTTTTGTTGCTTAAGGCACTGCTAACGCATGGCGCAAATTGGGGGCCTGCATATGACAGGTACTCAGATATCCTAAGCAACCGACAGAATCGCCGGACATTCAAAGATTATGTCTCCCGGTTCTTTGGTTATGGCGTCGCGGATGTTGGTCGCGTTTTGGCTTCAACTGACCAACGAGCAACGGCTATAGGTATCGGAGAGTTGGCAGATGGCGTCGCTGATGAGTTTCGCCTGCCGTTACCGCCTAGTCTCGCCTCGATGACCGAAAAGCGTAGACTGACGATTACGTTAGCGTGGTTCACGCCTATCAACAGCGCGAATCAGAAGTACCGAGTAGCTCACTTGTGGTTCGATCCCAATAACGATATCGCGCCCACACGCTTGAACGCTGACCACCGGTCAGTGACACGCGGTACATTGCAACACGAAGTCCTTGAAGGCGACGCAGCAGTCCCTTTTCAAGATGGCGACGATATCGTTATCAAGGTCAATTGTCGCAAAGATGCCGGACCAATCGCAGAGCCGATTAAATATGCATTGGCAGTAACCCTTGAAGTCGCTGAGGGAGTAGATCTTCCGATCTACGAAGAGATACGAGACCGTCTTGCAATCCGCATTCGACCACAAGGCGTTTCGCTGTGACCACCAAACTCAAACCCTACCCCAAATACAAACCCTCAGGCATAGAGTGGCTCGGCGATGTGCCAATGCATTGGGAAATTAGACGGTTGCACACGATTGTTCGAGTGATTCCGAGTAACGTGGACAAACTCACAAACACCGACGAAGCAGTTGTCCAACTGTGCAATTACGTTGACGTATACAAAAACAACGAAATCACTAAAGATATCCGTTTCATGACAGCCACTGCGAAAGCGGCCGAAATACAGAAATTCCAACTCAAAAAGGGTGATGTGCTCATTACAAAGGATTCAGAATCTTGGGACGACATCGGAGTACCGGCGTTGGTCGCAGAATCATTGCCTGATGTTCTGTGCGGGTATCATTTGGCGATTCTGAGACCTCAAGTGATGATGCAGGGAGGTTTTCTGGCTTGGTGCATTCGGAGTAAACCGTTAGCTTATCAGTTTAATGTAGTGGCAAGAGGAGTCACACGTTTTGGGATTTCAAGAGCTGGTCTCCAGTCGATTTGTGTTCCTACCCCACCCCTACCCGAACAACGTGCCATTGCGAAATACCTTGACTTTGTAGACTGTCGCATTCAGCGGTACATCAGGGCTAAGGAGCGACTGATCGAGCTGCTGGAAGAGCAGAAGCGAGCCGTCATCAACCAAGCGGTGACGCGCGGTCTGGACCCGGATGTGCCGTTGAAGCCGTCGGGTGTCGAGTGGCTCGGTGATGTGCCGGCGCATTGGGAGGTGTCACGAGTGAAAAACGAATTTACTAACCTGAATTCTTGTCGGATACCGCTTAGTTCAGTTGAACGCGGGGCGATGTCAAACCAGCTGTACGACTACTATGGTGCATCTGGGGTGATAGATCGTGTTGATGATTATTTGTTCAATGATGAACTTTTGTTGATCGCAGAAGACGGTGCGAATTTAGTCATGAGAAATTTGCCCTTGGCAATAATCGCACGCGGGAAATTCTGGGTGAATAACCATGCACATGTTTTGAAAACAAAGCGCGGGAACTTGGAGTACCTCTCTGCAGTTATGGAGAGCCTTAATTACTCGCCTTGGATTTCAGGGGCAGCGCAACCAAAACTCACGCAGGATCGGCTGATGAACATCGCTGTTGCCATTCCCTCCAGAAAGGAACAGGACCAAATAATCGCATCGGTAGTCCCCCGAGTTGACAAGATCAACTTGGAGATCAATAGGCTTGGCAACCAAATCGAGTTGATCAAGGAATACCGTACGCGTCTGATTGCGGATGTCGTTACTGGCAGGTTGGATGTTCGTGATGCGGCGGCGAGTCTGCCGGATGATGCCGATGATGATGTGGTTTGGGAAGAGAGCGTCTAAGTCGATATCTGGATTGTCTGCCGCTATTCGCTAGAATTATGCTCAGAGCAAACGCTAGCGTCCAAGGATGTACCGAGAGGAGTTCGCCAAGATGACTGATTGGTCAAGATGCTCTGCGGTTGAGAGTGTTCCCGGTAAAGTGAGTGGCAATTGGGTTTTCAAAGATACTCGATTGCCGGTGTATGTGCTGTTCGAGAACCTGGCAGAAGGGGCTACGATACACGACTTCATTGAGTGGTTTGGCAGTGTCGACGAATCGGACGTGAAGGAGGTGTTAGAAGCGGTGGCGGAGGATTTGAGGTTGCAGGTTATCGATGCGCATCCTGTTCGATAATGGCACTCCGCGGCGATTGCGGCAACGACTCCCCGGCCACGATGTTAGAGACTTGCCGCGAACTCGGTTGGGAAAGGCTGGCTAACGGGGAACTGTTAGACCGGGCTGAAGATTCGGGTTTCGAAGTGATGATCACAACGGATCAGGGGATTCGATACCAGCAGAACATGTCGGGTCGCAGAATATCGGTCGTAGTGCTGATGAACACGGCGTGGCATCGGATCTCACGTCATGCGGAAGATATACGAAACGCGATTGACATAGTTGAACCAGGCGAGGTCACGGAAGTTTCAGTCTGAAATCGGGCGCCAAGATGAGGATATTATTCGACCACGGTACTCCAGCACCGTTGCGAAAATGACGGGCGAGAGATCAGAGAATCTAGCTGGCAGTATAACGTGTACCATGGGATGGGATCATGAGAAACATCACAGTATCAATTGACGAAGAGATTTATCGCCTCGCCCGCATCCGTGCGGCAACGCTTGACGCGTCAGTATCGGAGCTCGTTAGACAGTATCTGCTAGCAGTTGCAGTCGACGATTTACCGCAGTACGATGGGGATGCGAATACTGACCATGCGAATACCGTGACACAAAATACCGCTGTCGGTCGGCATGTGCAGCAACTGTATGATGAAGCGCTAGCTAGAGCGGAGGCAGTGGCGGGGCGTCCCATTAGAGGTGTTCAGGAACTCGTTGAGTTTCGCGGACAGTTGCTCAAGGATGTGGCCGCCGACTTTCAAGCGAAGGGCATAGGAATAAACATGCCCAGCGCGGTAAACCGAGAAGAGATGTACGATCGTGGCCAGGCTCGGCTTGAGACAACCCTGGCTGCCGAGGAGCTTGAGGGCGAAAACTCGTTGCTCTAAGAGCGGGCATCGAGAATACGACTTCACTAATAATAGGTTAAAGTTCAATCGATGATCAGGGGCTATGCGATTCGTCGATACCAACGTTCTGCTGTATGCCGCTTGCGGCACACCTGGCAATATCGAGAAACGCTTCCGCGCGTTGGAGCTGCTTGCCGGGTCAGACTTGGCGTTGTCGGTTCAAGTGTTGCAAGAGTTTTATCACCAAGCGACTCGGCGCAGCCGTGAGGGGCGACTCTCTCCACAACAGGCGCTGACATTTCTCGAACCGCTTCGTCTTTTCCCGATGCAGGATATGACCCCAGATGTGTTCGATGCCGCGGTAGTTATCAGCCAGCGCTTTGGGCTTTCATACTGGGACAGTGCTATACTTGCCGCCGCCCGTTGTCTAGGCTGTGAAGCTGTGTATTCTGAAGATATGAGTTCGGGGCAAGACTACGATGGGATACTTGTAATCAACCCATTTGCAAGACAAGAGCAGTCGGTATGAGGACCGATACCAGCGAACACGGCCTGGAAACCCTGATATGCAACGCTTTGATCGGCTACGACGCGGATGCCGAAGTCAACGATCCCAACTTGCTGGGTGAGCGTCCGGCAGTTTTCGGCGCTGGTTGGATCATGGGGGATGCTGATGATTATGACCGGGAGTTCTGCGTAGATCTGGTGCAGTTGAGGGCGTTTCTGGTGGAGACGCAGCCGGAGACAGCTAAGATGCTTGATCTCGGCATCGACAACAATACGCGTCGGCAGTTTTTGGCGCGATTGCAAGGGGAAGTGAATAGACGTGGCACGATCGACGTTTTGCGAAACGGCGTTCGGCACGGTCCCAACGACATCGTTGTGATGTACGGGAGACCTTCGGCACAGAATCTCACCGCTCAAGCTCAGTATGCACATAACCGTTTCAGCGTGACGCGTCAGCTGCGTTTCAGCAGAGACAACACGCGTCTGGCTTTGGACCTGTGCCTGTTCATCAACGGTCTTCCGGTGGCGACGTTTGAGTTGAAGAACAGTCTTACGAAACAGACGGTTGCGGATGCGGTTGAGCAGTACAAACACGACCGCGATCACCGAGAGCCGCTGTTTGCGATGGGACGGTGTCTGGCGCATTTCGCGCTGGATGAGCATGAGGTGCAGTTTTGCACGGAGCTGAAGGGCAAAGCATCGTGGTTCCTACCGTTCAACAAAGGTTGGAACGATGGCGCTGGCAATCCGCCCAATCCGAATGGTTTGAAGACCGACTATCTGTGGCGGGACGTGCTGACCACGGACGGACTAGTAGAGATCATCGAAAACTACGCTCAGGTGGTTGGCAGCACGGACGACAGGACGCGGCGAAAGAGACGCGAGCAGATCTGGCCGCGGTACCACCAGTTGGATGTGGTGCGGAAGTTGCTGGCAGATGTCGAGGCTAACGGCGTCGGAAGTCGATATCTCATCCAGCACTCGGCTGGCAGCGGAAAGTCTAACTCTATCGCGTGGTTGGCGCACCAATTGATTGGACTAGAAGGTGATGGCAATCCGATCCTCGATTCGGTAATCGTCGTTACTGATCGAAAGGTGTTGGATCGTCAGATAGCCGAGACTATTCGGCAGTTCGCGCAGGTAGGCGCTGTCGTTGGTCATGCCGACAAGTCGGGCGATCTGCGTCGGTTCCTGCGAGAGGGTAAGAAGATCGTCATCACGACGGTGCAGAAGTTCCCGTTCGTTTTGGATGAGATCGACGGTCAGCATCGCGGTCGGAAGTTTGGGATCATCATCGATGAGGCACATTCCAGCCAGGGTGGTCGGATGTCGTCTTCGATGTCGGTGGTTTTGGGCGAGGAAGATTCTGCGAATAATGTTCATACGCTAGAAGACGAGGTCAACCGCATCATGGAGAGCAGGCGGATGTTGCCGAATGCGAGTTACTTCGCGTTCACGGCTACTCCGAAGAATCGCACTTTAGAGATATTCGGCACGCCCATCGAGCAACCCGGCGGAGTGGTTAAGCATGTGCCGTTTCATTCATACACGATGAAGCAGGCGATAGAAGAGGGCTTCATAATCGACGTGTTGCAGCACTACACGCCGATCGACAGCTACTACAAGCTGGTGAAGACGGTTGAGGATGATCCCGAATTTGATGTTCGTCGCGCGTCCACGAAACTGCGGCGGTACGTCGAGGATCATCAATACGCAATCGAGCAGAAAGCCGAGATCATGGTGGACCACTACCACGATCAAGTAGTTGGACGCAATAAGATCGGCGGTGATGCTCGCGCGATGGTGGTCACTTCGAGCATTGCGCGGGCAGTCAGGTACTACCACGCGATACGCGAGCGCCTGGAAAAGCGTAAAAGCCCGTACAAAGCGATCGTCGCGTTTTCAAGGGAGCATGAGTATGGCGGTCAGAAGGTTACGGAAGCATCGTTGAACGGGTTTCCGTCGAGCCAGATCGCGTCGATGATCCAGCAGGAACCGTATCGGATATTGGTGTGCGCCGAGAAGTTCCAAACCGGCTACGACGAGCCGTTGCTGCACACGATGTACGTCGACAAGCCGTTGTCTGGCGTCAAGGCGGTACAGACGCTCTCAAGATTGAACCGCTCGCATCCTCAAAAGCATGATGCGTTCGTGTTGGACTTCGCAAACGACGTTGACACCATCCAAGAAGGATTCTCCGACTACTACCGCACGACGATCTTGTCCGGGGAGACGGATCCCAACCGGCTGCACGATCTTCTCACCGATCTCGACAACTATCAGGTCTACAGACGTGAGCAGATTGACGAACTGGTTCGTCTATTTCTAGATGGTGCGGATCGCCAAGCGTTGGACCCTATCTTGGACGACTGTGTGGCGACATACCGAAATGAGTTGGACGAGGATGGTCAGGTCGGCTTTAAGGGTAAGGCGAAGGGCTTCCTGCGCTCGTACGGCTTCTTGGCAGCGATCTTGCCGTACACCTATGCGCCTTGGGAGAAGCTGTCGATCTTTTTGAATCTACTGGTGCCGAAGTTGCCGGCGCCGGTCGAAGAAGATTTGTCGAAGGGTGTCCTCGACGCCATCGACATGGATAGCTACCGCGTCGAAAAGCAGGCCGTCGAGAAGATCATCTTGGGCGACGTTGATGGCGAGTTGGATCCGGTACCGTCGGAAGACGGAGGACGCAAACCAGAACCTGAGATCGACCGGTTGTCGATAATCGTGCAGCAGTTCAACGACATGTTCGGAAACATCGCCTGGGGCGATGCCGACAGAGTCACAAGATTAATCATCGAGGAACTGCCGAAGAAAGTCAGCGAAAATCCGGCGTACCAAAATGCGATGAAGAACTCGGACCGTCAAAACGCCCGCATCGAGCATGACAAGGCGATGATTTCGGCGTTTACCGAGTTCCTAAAGGATGATACCCAGCTGTTCAAGCAGTACGTGGACAACGAATCGTTCCGCAAGTGGGTGCAAGAGATGAACTTCGCAGCGACGTACCGCGAGCGGGATGCGGCTTAGGTAGCTAATGTCTCTGCCACCGACCTTGGCTGTGCAACCAATGGCTTGGTACACGACCATTGAATAACGTCGAGTATTGACGTGGTGGAGACAGTCAATCTCAGAACCTGCCAGTTTGAGGCACTTGGAGTTTGCTGAGGGGCAATTTGCGAAATCTGGTTTACTCACCTGCCTAAGACTAATTGGCATAGAATACGATGGATGAGTTTGAGGTGATGCCAACGGAATGACTTGTGAGTGCTCTTAATAGAATCGATATATATGCTGGGGATATAACGTAATCGTTACAGGGACCAAGTCGATGAAGATCAAACGAATCAAAAAGCTTAACAATTTTGGAGTGTTTCGAAACTTCGCTTGGGAAGATGAACCTGAGCTTCAAGATTTCGGTCGGTTCAATCTCATCTATGGATGGAATGGGACTGGAAAGAGCACAATCAGTCGATTGCTACGTGACCTCGAGCTGAGGCAGTCTATACGGGAAGGCGAGGCAATTCTGGATCTGTCAGATCAAGCGGTCGAAGGCTCCGAATTCGGGCAAATTTCACCGGACACAATAGCCCTGAAGGTATTCAATCGAGAATTCATTCAGGACAACGTCTTCACACAAGACGACAACATCGAGCCCATCATTGTCTTAGGCAAAGAAAGTGTCGATGCGGAAAAGAAGATCAGTGAACTGAATAACAATCTGATAAATCTAAAAACATTAATTGATAACTCCGACGCACAAATCAAGAAGTTGATTGGAATGCGTGACACGCATTCTCAGTCGAACGCAAAGACTTTGAAGGATAGAATCGGTAACGAAGCAAGCAGTGACTATCGTAATTATAATCGCTCCCATTATGAAGTGGCCGCTAAGAAACTCATTGATGGAGGTGATGCGAAGGCATTTATTCTTGATGAAAACAAAAGATTCAATCTAAGCAGACTGCAAGGAGAGAATCGTAAAGCCCGTGTTGACCTACCCGATTACGTACCTTTCAATCTCAGCGCGTTGGAAGCGCGAGTAACTCAACTGCTTTCGCAGACCGTCGCGTCTCGGACTGTCCAGGCGTTAGTTGACGATCCATCATTGGCAAATTGGATACGCGAAGGATTGACGATCCACGAAGATCGATCAACCGATTCTTGCCTCTACTGTAATCGGGCGATGCCGCCAGATCGATTGCACGCCCTGCAACAGCATTTCGACGATAGTTACAACGCGTTCGTGTGCGAGCTGGACGTTGCCATGGCGAATTGCGAAGTTGAAGTCGGAAAAATCGATGCTCTGTGTTCTTCATTGCCAGTGCCCGCACAGCTCTATGCCGACCTTGAAGCGAGTTATGATCAGGCTCGAGAGAACCTAATCAATGAATTTAAACTGTTGAAATCAAGATTGGTACAGTTGCGCGGTGCTTTGAATGAAAAGAAAGAACGCGTGTTCGATCTGTTGAGCTTGGACTGCAAGGTGTCCTTGGATGCCCAGAATGACTTGGACGCCCTCATTGATGTAATCAAGAAACATAACGATGTATGCGATAGTTTTGACGAGAAAGTGACGAAGGCACGCGAATCTTTAGAACACGATTTCGTCGCGAGCAAGTTGGATGAGTATCGGGACCTCATGGAGAAAATTGGGTGTGCCGAAAAGAAACGCAGCAATGATTCCAAGCGTGCTGACCAGATTCGGAACGAAATCGCAAAATTACAGCAGCAAGTCTTAGACCACGGCAGTGCGGCAGAGGAGTTGAATGCTGACTTATACAACTATCTTGGCCACGGCTCTTTGCAATTGGAAGTCCGAGAGCGTGGTTACAGGCTCGTACGAAACGGTCGACCCGCGCATGACCCTAGCGAAGGCGAGATAACGGCAATTGCTCTGTTGTATTTCCTCAAAACACTATACAGTCACGATTTTGATCTCCATGAGGGCATTGTCGTACTCGATGATCCCGTTTCAAGTCTTGACGACAATGCGCTGTTCATGGCCTCATCCTATATCCGTCGTCGCACTCAGAACGCCGGTCAACTTTTCGTTCTGACACATAACTTGGCTTTCTTCCATGAAATGAGAGATTGGTTCCAGAAACAGCCCGGTCAAGGGGGAGGGAATTTAGCAAGCCGTCCTGCTAGGTTTTACATGCTGCGGTCCAGAGCCGAATCAGGCGTGAGGCATTCTCGGATTTGCGTATTGGATCGGTTACTTCAAGAGTACGCGTCTGAGTACCAATACTTGTTTGCCAGCATCTACTACACAGTTAATAATGACTCTAGTGAGATGGAAGATACTTACCCGCTTCCAAATATGGCGCGAAGATTGCTTGAAACATTTCTTTCATTCAAGCGTCCATCAGGCAAGAATCAGTGGGAAAAATTAGAGGACTTGGATTTCAAACCAGAAAAGAAAACACAGATTTTTCGATTCGTCAACGTGTATTCGCACGGCAATCTATTCGGTGGTTTACAACATGACCCAACGATATCGTCGGAGGCACAATCAGCGTTGCGCAACCTTCTCGAACTGATTGAGACTGTTGACAAACAGCATTATGACGGAATGGTTGATCTGATTCGGAATAGCAACCAGAATTAACTAACGCGAAGGTGGAAGCACACCTAACGATCCACAAACAAGCTGTTACACATCGAATGTTGTGTAAACGTATCTCTTTTGGCACTCCGATCTGCAATCTCGCCAAAACCGCGCATAGCCGAAGCGATGCTTCAACTTTAGCCACGCAAGATCGGGTTCACGAACTCGAGCATCGTCTCTACGCACTGCTCCGGCTGCTCGAGCTGAAGGTAATGTGTCGCTTCTGGCAAGAAGTCGTAATCGACATCAATCGCGTCAGTTAGGTCGAGCGTGGGCAGATACGAGTAGGGCAAAGTGGGGTCTGCTCCGATCACTTTCGTCGGACATTTATAAGAATTGAAATTTATCAACACTGCGTACACGCTGGCATACTCGATGATTTGGGCCTCGTACTCTCTGGGACATCGCAACTGGAACCCTTCGCCATCATCTGCAGCCCTGAGCGTAGTCCTGACAAACAGATCGTTCACACCGTCTACTACATTCTTGAAGTTCGGCATATATGGCAGGATTGAAGATAATTCTTCCAATGCATTGAAGCGTGTAGCGCGTTGTCTTGTCAGCTGAGCCATATTCTCAGCAACTGTGTCGAAATCGAAATAGCTTTGTCCCGGTCTGCATAGCGGCGGATCGAACAACACCCAGCCATCGAATGAGATGCCTTTTCGGGGTGAAAGTAGCATCGCCAGCGCAGATACTGAGTGATAGACACCTATCTTGGGTTTCGCCCCGAAGAGTCTGTCAATGCCTTCGATCACGATATCGTGATCGTCTGCCAGATTCGGCATCGTGTGGTTCTCGATACTCGTTACTCGATTCCAACCGTGATTTCTCAGGTCGTAGACCACCAAATCGAAGTCGTCCAGCAAAAGCGACCAAAAAGGGAAGTAGAGATCTATCGCCAGGCTGTTCCCATGGCTCATCACCAGACGAGGTCCGTCTGGATTTCCGTGTCGGCGAACCGTGATCACAGTTTCGTGGTCGACTTGGATATCGCATGTCTCGCGGGGTTCGGGCAAGTCCCAGATGATTTGAAGGTCCGAGGTCATTGTGTTGAAGCTCTACGTTTCATCAACCATATACGCCAAGGATGCTGCGAATTCTGAGGTGCCGAGATTAACAATCCGGAACCTGCCGCGCGTGAGCCGGGGAAACTGTGCGATGCAACTGCGACTGCCCTTTCTAATCGATTCAGGCACCTCGATCAGTTTTGGATCTGGTCCCGACATCCCCACGCCAACAGCCTTCAGTATGGCTTCCTTAACCGTCCAGTAATCGAAGAACAGATCGTATCTAGCTTCGACATCTTCTATTGTTTCGATGTTGGCTTGCTCGATAGAAGTCATGACGGCTTCGGTAAGCATCTGTAGATCGCGTCGTTGTCTGCGAAATTCGATGTCAACGCCCAACATTGACACGTTACCAACAGCGATCAAACCGTAGTCGCCGCTGTGACTCACGTTGAAACTGAGCGGTGGCTTTTCACCGTTCAAAAGCGCGAAAGGTTTTCCCTTATCAGTTTCGGCAAAGCTCAGCTCAAGATTTTCGCAGCTCAGCAATTCGCACAGAATCGATCTCAACGCAACGCGGCACAGCGCGAAACGCCGTTTAGGGTCTGGACGCGCGAATCCGCTCCAACGCGCCATCTCGCCAGAGTCTAGAAACGGTAAAGCCGCCATCTCGCGGTCCGGGAGGTCGGAGATGTCGACTTTGAAGACCCTGATCGCATCGAACGCCCAGAAATCGCCCCACCATCGTTCCCGGTCAGGGACCATTTCACCGTCTAATCAGATGTCATGTAATGGCATTTTCAATCTGGCGCAACTGATAGATCTATCAGGTGCGGCAGATTGAGGGTTGAATGGCTACGAGTTGGCGTCGATGCGCTCGACCAATCTCTGCAAAGTCGCGATGTCGGCGCAGTCTTCTGGGGTCAAATTCAGACTGAACTCCTCGTTGACCAGCGTTGCAAATGCCACGAGGTCTACTGACGACACCCCGAGTGATGTGAGACTGACGTTCATGTCATCCAAATCACCGACGGGCTTGCCATCTACTTCGAGATTCGATTGAACCAGATTCCGAACACGGTCTGCTGTATTTCCCATGAGGTTTGCTCCCTTGGTTGTTTAATCGCACAAGGGAAAATTATAGCAGTTCAATTGATAGGCGACCGAAACTTTGTGCATAGTCGACAATCCACCAAACCAAAGTCACGGAAATTACACATATGTCGCACGAACCAAATCTGTAACCCTATGGAAGGTCAAACAATATGTTAGGAAACCTTTGAAAGTGTGCTGTTTTAACGGAATTCGTAGGGACGGTTCACTAACTGTCCTACTTGATCAAAGGTTTCTAGATCCAGTGCCGCCTACGTTGAAACGGGTAGAGCGGCAGGCTCACGCGTCGCCTCTTTTCACCTGCGAAAACGCCGTCCCAGGCAATCTCAAAACCAGTTTCGTACACTTTTGCCAGCGAGTTTACGAATTGTCGGCTGGCATCACGTTCCTTGCAATCGTTAGCAGCTTGCCCTATTGCAGGGACAACTTTGGAAGAAATCCGGGTGCCGTCGCTACGCCAATCAGATAGCGTTGCCGAATCGAGATCGCTTTCACAGCCGAAGTCGAGTAACACGTCTATCTGTGAGGCACGCAGACTTTTGACAAGTGCATCTGATCGAACTCGTTCTTCAAAAGGAGGGGACCAATACTTTGCGCTGCTTAATTCGTCAATGCCCACTTTGGATCCCGTCGAAAGATCGATCAGATCGATCTCAGGTTCTCGCCAATCGATGCTGTTTACGATCGATTCAAGCGCGGTCCAAGATGCTTGGTACGAACCTTCGTCATCACTGAACGCGACCAGCTTGTCTACGGTGGCGGCAATCCGCAACCCGTTCTCCAATCCGACTCCGCCAGATGCCCAAGCTGCGATGAACGCGCCTGTACCGTTTGCAAAGATCACATTTGGATTGATGCCGACACTGGTCCATAGAGCAGTCAAAGCGCAATCGACCGTGTAAATTGTCGATAATGGCCAGTTGACAGTTGGCGAAGATGCGTCTGTAGACGAACTTGATTTCACGTATTCTACAATGGAGAACCCGAACTCTTCGGTGGTTACGGTATCGCATACATCCAGTACGGCACGCACCGTCGGTTCCGATTCATAAAGCATTGCAGCCTGATCGAGGCGCGAAACATCTGCGTTGCGATATATGAAAGCCGCGCGCCGCGCGGCTGTGACATCGTGCTCTCCGACTGCGTCGCATCTGGCAATCGTAGCCTCAAGTCCCGCGATCAACTCGTTGTGATCTGCAAAGACGACACCGGCACGATGGTTGAAGTGACTCCTGCCCGAACCGGCAGTCCAAGCCACGTCAGACAACCGATCATCTGACATTTCATCGATTTTGCTACCGATATAATCCGAAAAACGATTTGCCGCATCGCGCAATGCCTTGACTGTCGTACCCGATAGCGGAAGCAATCGTACTGATCGTTGGATCGAATCTTCTTCGACATCCATGGATCCCGCCCCGACCTCAGTTGAAATTCCACGGATGGATTTAGGCCTTCCTACGGGATGCGACATCTGCATGTAAGCCCCGTTCAGTTGGGGGGATTCGGGGTAGCCTTCGAGCAGCACATGGGCGTTGGTTCCGGACATTCCGAAAGCATTTACACCAGCGACGAGCGGTTTCCCGTTCTTGATTGGCCACTGAGTTTGCGTCGAAGCCACGCGGACTGGCAGGTCATCCCATTCAATATGCGGATTCGGGACGTCGAAATGCAGATGCTGAGGGATCAGTCCATGGTTGATCGAGAGTACGGTTTTGATCAAAGCCGCCACGCCTGCAGCCCACTCGACGTGACCGACGTTTGATTTGACCGAGCCGACCATCAAAGGGTTGTCTACAGGTCTGTCAGCTCCGTATACACTTGCTGCAGCGTTAAGTTCGATCGGATCGCCGAGTTGCGACCCAGTAGCGTGTGCCTCCAAGTAGTCCACCTCTGACGCAGCAATACCAGATTGCTTCAGCGCCTCTCTCATCACGCGTTCTTGCGCTTGACCATTTGGCACTGTCAGGCCAGCGCTCGCGCCGTTTTGGTTTACTGCTGAACCACGTATCACGCCCCAGATCCGGTCGCCATCCGCCTCTGCATCACTTAGTCGTTTCAGTACCACTACCCCGCATCCCTCGCCTCGGACATATCCGTTAGCAGAAGCATCGAACGGTTTGCACTCGCCCGTAGGCGATAACATCCCGACATCCATCATGAACCGGGAAACTGAGGGTGATAGTGCGATGTTCACACCTCCTGCCAATGCCATGTCCACCTCTTCTCGCTGTAGTCCCACTACTGCTTGATGCACGGCTGCGAGAGATGATGCACAGGCCACATCCACGGGCATTGCAGTACCTTCCAAGCCTAAGGCAAAGGCTACTCGTCCGACAGTCACGCTTCCCGTAGTGCCTAAGTAGCTGTCTGCTCTGCCACTAGCCTCTATCAAGTCGCGGTATTCGCTTCCACCGATTCCCGAATAGATGCCGGTCCGACTACCTCTCAAACTGTTTGGATCGATACCGGCATCCTCCAACGCCTCCCAGCTTGTCTCCAACAACATGCGCTGGCGTGGGTCCATCATCCGAGCTTCAATGGGCGAGATCCTGAAGAAACGCGAGTCGAACAGGTCGATGTGGTCCAGAAACGCTCCTCTTCGATATGCGATGTCGTCGGTATCGGGATCACCGACAGTTCCTTGCCATGATCCACCATCGCGGCGACCATCGGTGATTGCACACGTACCCGATGCCAAAATCTTCCAAAACTCAGATATGTCGCTAGCCCCGGGGAATCTTCCTGCCATGCCGACTATCGCGATGCCGTCCTCGTTGCGTTGCAACTCTGGCACTGGTTCAGGGACGGCTGAAATTGGGATGGAAAACACTTGCCGCTCTTCTTCAATATCGGCCATCTCATCCGAAAGATGGCGTGCCAGATCAGCAACATTCGGATAGTCGAAAACGACGGTGTTTGACGCTGAGTACTGGCTTGCAAACGCGCGGTTCAGTCGGTTTCTCAACTCGACTGCCATCAGCGAATCCATACCCAGATCGAAGAAGCCGACAGTCGTGGCAGGAACGCTTGGCAGTCTCATTACAGCCTGTAGCTCTTCTTGCAGGAAGTCTACAAGTATCGCTTCTCGATCCGCCGCTTGTTTGCCTTTGATCCGCGTCAATACATCCTCGATCGGCTCACTTTGAGAATCGACGATATCTTTGGTGTCAGACATCAACTCGGAAACCAGTATTTGCGACCCTTCACGTGAGTTGCCAAGAGTCTCCCAATCTACCGCTGCGGCTACACCATTGGTGAAATCCTGTCGCACCATTGTTTCAAACGCTTTGATTCCTTGGCGTGGCGAAATCCAACCGGTTCCGACAGCTTCAAGTTGTTGGGCGATCCGATCACGCTGTTCTTCCGCTTCGCCTAGATCAGACCAGGCGCCCCAAGCAATTGCTTGTCCGGCGAGCCCTCGTGAACGTCGGTGTGCTGCTAGTTGGTCGAGGAAGGCATTCGCGGCCGCGTGGTTTGCCTGTCCCGCATTGCCCAAGACGCCTGCGACACTTGAAAAGAGCACGAACATGTCTAGGTCGCGATCCAGCGTGGCACAGTGCAGATGCCAAGCTCCGAGTGTTTTAGGCCACAGTACGCGCTCAAAGCTGTTCCAGTTCTGGTTCATCAATGAAGCATCTGATAAGACGCCTACGCTGTGGATCACGCCGCCGAGGGGAGGCAGTGACGCGTCGATTCTGGCGAACATCTCATCCACGGCAGCCGTATCCGTAACGTCTGCCAATTCGATCTGAATATTGGCGCCATTACGCTTCAAATCCTCGATCGCATCAGCGGCTTGCGGATCGGGTTGGCGTCGTCCATTTAGCACGATTGCCCCAGCGCCTTTTTCAGACAGCCACTGTGCAATCTCGATGCCAATTCCACCTGTACCGCCAGTCACCAGGTAAGTTCGATCGTTACGCAGTTGGCCATTCTCGATGGGTGAGTTCGCGAAAACGATCTTGCCGATATGTTTGGCGGCACGCATGAACTTCATGCCGGGACCGGCTTCGTTCATCGACCAACGGGTGTGGGTTATCGGTTTGAGTCCGCCTTGGACGAATTGGGACATTACTCGCCGCAGAGCATCCCCTGGCTCTGCGGGATAGAGCTCTTTCAAAACGTCAAGTTCCAAGATCTTGTACGAAACATCCGGACGTGTCTCAGACATCTGATCGTTGCTCAAGATGTCTACTCTGGCCAACTCCACAAATCGACCGCCTTGTTTCAAACAAGACAAACTCGCGGGGATGAAACCTTCGCCAGTCAAACTGTTAATGACAATATCGACACCTTCGCCATTAGTCGCGTCAAGGATCGCCTGCCCGAAATCGGTGTTGCGACTGTCGAACACGTGTTTTACACCGAAGGAGTGGAGGATGTTCTGCTTCGATGCACTGGCAGTGGCGAAGACTTCGGCACCCGCTGCTTGAGCGAGTTGTACTGCGGCCATGCCGACTCCTCCTGCACCAGCATGTATGAGCACACGATCGCCCCGGTTTAGTCCTGATGCATCGAATGAAAGTTGCGCCGATGCAAACGCTGTCGGGATCGTTGCAAGTCCGGTAATGGGTATATTGTTTGCGGCACGCGCTACCATGTCTACGTGCGTCACTACCTGTGAACCGAATGTACCGAATGCCAAACCCACGACTAGGTCGCTGACGCTTACCGTTGTAACTGCGGAACCGATCTCAATCACTCGACCACAGAACTCGCCGCCAAGAAGTCCCTCATCGATGACGCCCAGCGACCTGAAAAGGTCCCAGAAGTTCAGGCCTGCGGCTAAATTTTCGACCCGCACTTCATATTCTGCCAATGCTTGGGGACGCAGCTCTGCGATTTCGAGTTGCTCAAGCGCACCATCTTCGTCTGGTTCCACCAGCCAAAGCGGAACATCCGGCAACTTCAATCGTTCTGGAACATCATCAACCCTGATCAGACGCGCCGCTTGACGATGCCCGTCCCGATATGCGATGTGCGTCTCTTCATCTGGATGGAGCAACTCTTCGATCAATGGATCAACAGAGAACATCTGCGAAGGGTCCAAATCGATCATGCGAGTTTGGAGATGAGACGCTTCACGATCGACCACCTTCCCAAATCCCCATAACATTGCACCCGTCAACTCGCCTTGTCTTTGATGCTCAAGCACCTGTCCTCCGCAAGTCACGAACCACAGCCCTTTGGCCGGCGTTATATCGGCATCCAAAATGGCTTGCGTCAATGCCAATGCGCTGCCAGCGTTTCGCTTGATGTCATCAGCGAACTCGCTTGCAGTAGCTGCTTCACCGTGACCGTCTAGCCCGACTAAGTGAACGATGCCGTTAACAGGCAAGTCGGTCGGCAATGCATCAATCACCCTTCGCCAAGACTCCATGTCATCCTGGTCTATGAACACGCGAACGATACTCGAATCATAATCCTCAGCTGGTTTGTCGCCATGCGAGTTGTCGGACGCTAACATCACATGCTGGTTTTGCGCTGACAACGCACAAGCCAACTCGCCCGCGAAGCCGTTGGTATCAGATGCCAATATCCAAACACCTGCTGGTTCGGTTACCTCAGCTGGTCCTTGTGCGACGATAACGCCGCGATCTGGAGTCTGTTCAACACCAGAAGTTTCGGGACCTAAGACTGTTGTTCCCACAAAGCCGGCATCGCTGAGTGCAGTTTTCCATATATCAGGACTGGCTAATGCATGATGCGGACGATATTCATCTGCAAATCGCCACCATCCATCCAACTGCCCGAAGGTGAGATCCAACCACCCTTGCCCGCGAAGATTCTCAAGCGCAACCAACAGACCTGAAGGCGCCAAGAGTTCAAGGCAATTCTCAAGCGTTTCGTTCAAATACTGCGTAGCGTGCAAGACATTCGATGCGATTACCAAATCATAGGCATGTGCTTCAAAGCCTTGAGACACTGGACTTTTTTCGATATCCAGCACCCGATAGTCGATAGAGGCATCAGCGCCCCCGAACCG
This sequence comes from Dehalococcoidia bacterium, assembly GCA_965242765.1. Taxonomy (GTDB): domain Bacteria; phylum Chloroflexota; class Dehalococcoidia; order Lucifugimonadales; family Lucifugimonadaceae; genus Bin127. The sequence goes on from CBDESY010000004.1 coordinate 2,104,621, forward strand.
ACTCTCAGCCTCGGCAAAGAACCCAGCAGATATGTCTGTGTAAACGTATTCGTATCGCCCTTCAGGCAGCTCTGGCAAGACCGAGGCGGTCGCGGATCCAGTTCCGGCGCCTACTTCCAAAACGCGCAATATCCGATCATCGGGTAGATCGATCAGCATGTCGGCGACGGCATCTGCAAGCATCCGGTTGGCAGCTCGTGCCACAGGGGCATTCAAGTATAGATCCGCTGCGCTGGGTGAACCGCTGCTGAACAGCAACGTCAGTGGATCTGCTTCACCCCTTAGCACATCCGGCAACGCTCTCGCGCATCGGCTGAAGAGACCGACCTCTGTCGAACCATGGTCGTAACGATCAAGCATTTCTTGAGCGAAAATTTCAGCATCGGTCGGCATGAGTTCCGGCAGAGCATCGTTTGGGTCGATCGACACTAAGAAGCCATTACCATCTGCTTGCACGATACCGGCGGCTGTCAGCAACTCAAACATTCTCCGAAACACGCGTGAATGCTCAGGCCGCGCGTCGCAGCGTTGGCGGAGTTCCTCGACATCAACATTTTCGCCCTTGATTCGATGCCATCCCAACTCCTCCAGAGCCGAAAGAGCGAAGCTCCATGAAAGACGCTCGAGGTCGTTCAGAAGGTCGGCGCGGCTTTCCGCTTCTACTCTCTCGTTAGCCAGATAACTCGTGAACGGTTCCGACTTGAGAGCGATATTTTCAGGAGACGGTAGGAAATCGGCCGGATCGACTCCTGTCGCCAACGCGCGGTCCCTCCAAACGACCTCGTACAGAAGATCGTCGATCTCCTCAGCTCCCGCAAGCAGCGCAGCACGAGTCGCGCGTTTGACCGTGTAACCGTCGAAACGGCCCAGTTCTACACCGTCTACCGAGTACAGTCGAATGTCTCCGGTGAACGTTTCGGCTACTGTCGCGTCCCCATCATCTTTGTTTACTCTTTGGGACGATTCTTGCATCTGGACATGACACACTACCCGATCTGGCAGGGCATCTCGCAACCACATCCGTTCCCATCCAAACGGCAGGTAAGTCGCGCCGTCAACGTTGCTGGATAAACTACGAGCTGCGGACAAAATCTGGAAACAGCCATCAACCAATACAGGGTGTGCCTGCAGAGCATCGCCTGCAAGAGACTCTGCGAGCACAACCTCTCCTATCGCTTCGCCATCGCCGCACCACAATGCATCAACGGATCGGAACGTCGGGCCGAACTCAATTCCTATCCGCGATTTTTCCGCGTAAAACTCCGAAACATCTGCCAATCGCAACCGCGATTTCTCCATCGCCAAATCTACATTTGGAGCCTCAGCTCTAGCTGAAACGATTGGCAGTAGACTGCCAGTCACATGTAGCGTCCATTCATCTTCACCATTTCCTTTGCTGTAGATCTCCAATCGTTTACCGGGCTTGTCTTGTTCAGCTTCGATGAGAACTTGTACACTGCGTCCCAGATTTTCTTCATCGTTTTCTGTACCCGTATCAGAGAACACCATTGCGCTGTGCAGCTGGAAGTCCGCTACCTCTACCTCGCCCATCCTCTCACTCGCCGAAACCGATGCCGCCATCGCCGCGTACAGAGATCCTGGCATGATCACCCGACCAAAAACCCGATGGTCGTTCAGCCAAGACGGATCATCAGGGAACATCACGGTCTCGTACAGCACCTCTCCGCGCGGAGATTCGTGCCTCGTGCCCAACAACTGATGTCCCGAACTTTCTCGCCGACGCCTAGGCGGATCGACCCAATACCTCTCCCGCTGGAACGGATATGAAGGCAATGCACCCCGACATCGCGACTCCCCGTTGAATAGGCCTTCAAATCGGATCTTCAAACCCGATTCATAAGCCCCCGCAACCGCGGTCATATATCCATCGTCATACTCTTCTGCAGGTAATCGGTCGTAATTACGCAGCAGGCTAGCAAGTACAGTTGGTTCTTGTGCCGGCCGACCATCCGTAGTCATTCCCGGCCATGCCATCGATACCAAAGGGCCTAGAACTGCGTTCGGGCCTATCTCGATAACCAGATCAACTCCTAAATCGGCCATCGTCTCGATGCCAGACTGAAACTCGACGGACTGACGGGCATGACGACGCCAATAACTACCATCAAGTTTGCTATCAGCATCGAAGACTCTACCGGTGACGTTGCTGATAAGCGACAATCGAGGAGCAGAATAGTTGACTGATTTGTACGCATCTTCCAACTCGTCCAAAGCCGGTTCCACCAACTCGCTGTGGAAAGCCTGGTTCCTCAATGGCCTCACGCGAACTTCAGCATCCTCGAAACGTTTCGATATCGTCTCGACATCAGAAACGGGTCCACTTACTACTTGATGCACACCGTTATTCACTGCGACACACAATAAGCTCGACCCCGATGCAGAATTGTGTTTTCGCACGGCATCCAAAACTTCAGCGCTTGAAGCGAAAATCGCCGCCATGCCTCCGAGTTCAGGCACCGACGACAACAACTCTCCACGCTTAGCAACAAACCTCAACCCATCATCTAAGCTGAACACCCCTGCCGCCTGAGCCGCTGCAAACTCGCCCAGACTATGGCCGATAACAATGTCTGGTTCAACTCCCAGCGAAGCCCACAAAGCCGTCAGCGCGCACTCCAAAGCGTACACCGTAGGTTGCGTCCACGCCGTGTCATTCAAATCTCCTCTGGATCTACTCCTGCCAAACATCACATCGAGTAAAGATAAGCCGCGTTCCTGCAACATCGCTAGTTCGCACTTATCAAGCACTGCGCGCACCACTGGCTCCCGTTCGTACAGAGTCTCGCCCATACCTACCCATTGGCTTCCCTGTCCCGTGTAGACAAACGCAACTGTGGGGACCGACATCGATCGAGCAACACTACCTTCCACACTGACCGCATTCAACTCGTTTCTCAGCGATTCCACATCGCTTTCTGAGAACGTGATACCGGTTCGACATTCAAAGTGACTCCTCCCGACCCCAGCAGTCCAAGCACTGTCTGCCAAATCTGACGCGGTCATTGAGTGCCCAACATCTAACCAATCGAGATAGCTAGATGCTAGGTCTTTCACGGCACTTTCGGTCTTTCCCGATAATGGCAACAACCGTCTGCTGCGTTGCATTCGTGGCTTAGTTCCCAGTTCAACAGCGTCATCATCAACAGCATCTGCGGCTCGGACGTTGGTCGCACTGCCTAAATTGGGATGGAATCCAAGAAGCCGGTTATTGTCCGTTTCTGCTACGCCATACCCTTCCAATATGACGTGTGCATTCGTTCCTGACCAACCGAAACCACTAACTCCCGCCAATCGATTCCGACCCTTCACATCCGGCCATTCAGTCATTTCAGCAGTAACTTTGATCGCCAGATTCTCCCAATCGATATCTGGATTAGGAACTTTGAAATGGAGATGTTTTGGAATGACGCCGTGCTTCAGAGCCAATACCGTCTTTATCACCCCAGCCACGCCGGCAGCAGACTCCAAATGTCCGAAATTTGTCTTAACTGATCCAACCAGCAGAGGCTTCTCCAGTTCTCGTCCCGTACCGTAAGCTGCTCCCATTGCCTCTATCTCAACAGGGTCGCCGACCGGCGTTCCGGTTCCGTGTGCTTCTACATAGTCGATATCAGAAGCCAATATCCCTCCCCTGGAGAGAGCGTCTTCGATTACCTGCCGTTGCGCTTCAGCACTTGGGACTGTAAGACCTTGGCTCGCACCATCTTGGTTCAAAGCTGAACCTCTGATCACACCCCAAATCCGATCGCCATCTGTCTCAGCATCGCGCAGACGTTTCAACACGATCATTCCGCATCCTTCGCCTCGCACGTATCCATTTGCCGAAGCGTCAAAAGTCTTGCACCGGCCATCCGGGGACAGCATCCCTGCGTTGCCGCGCAGTTCCAACAGCCTTCCGCTCAAAATTGTGTGAACGCCGCCCGCAAGCGCCAGATCCGCCTCATCGTTCTGCAATCCCGACACCGCTTGATGGATCGCAACTAACGACGAAGAACAAGCCGTGTCAATAGCGATCGCCGGACCTCGAAAACCCAACGCGTATGAAACACGCCCAACCGCCGTGTTGTATGACGTCCCACTTACTGTATATAGGCTGGCAGCCGGCTCCGATGTATCGCTGGCATCCATGATCATCCCGCGATACTCGTTGTTGCTGATACCACCATATACACCCGTCCGACTGCCGATCAGGCTCTCAGGATCGATCGCTGCATCCTCCAACGCCTGCCAACTAGTCTCCAACATCAACCGTTGCTGTGGGTCCAAAAATTGGGCTTCAACAGGCGAGATTCTGAAAAATGCCGCGTCAAACAAATCCACCTGATCTAGATATGATCCGAATTTGCACGCCTCGCTCTGGACATCCGAGTGCTCAAACAATTTTCCGATCCTACCGATGCCAGACCCCGGCTCGCCCTCCATCACCGCGTCCCGCCCCTCGATCAGAAGTCGCCAATACCCCTCAACGCTCTCCGCACCGGGGAAACGACATGCCATGCCTATCACTGCGATTGGCTCGGTAGAAGCTCTTTTCATTTCGTGTACAATCCCCGCTATTGTCATCACCCTCTGTTTCTCAAGCATTCTTATGTGCGATGTTGTTTAATTCTAAGCTTGCATTTGAAGCCATTTTCCCGTTAACAGTGTGGGTGGATGCGGATAAGCTGAAAAAGAGATGAGTGTGGAAAATCCAACTAGCTCAGTTATCGTGCGCCATCCCGTCGGCAATCTAGTCCAGGATCATCGCTTCCCACTCGCTTGAGGTCCACTAGCGACTCAGATCTGTGCATCTGCAGATTCTTCTCACTGTTCAATCTCGAGACTTTATGTCTAGCTGTTCTCATCGATGAAGTCGAATGGGAGTTAGTTGCCAACTATTGCGACAGGTAATAGTCTCCGATTGAAAAAACGCGGAGCCTGCCGCGCTCAACACAACGACGAGCAGCTCTGTCGGCGAACGGTCGTTCCAATGCCAGGCTAGATTTTCAGACCTGGCTGTCAATCATCAGACAATTATTCGTCGGCGAGGCCTTGTACAGACTGGTACATTCCCAGTCCCAAGATGAACAGGGCGACTGCCGATAGGGACAGGAAAAGGTTGTTGATCAGCAAGTGTGTGATCGCATTTTCAGCGGAACCTAATAACGCAAGGAGTATGTTGATGAAAGCTGCCACTGCAAGTGCCGGGAGCGCATAAGCAGATATCTTGAAGATGTTCATCGAGGGTATCCGACTGGCTATCCCCAGTCCGGTTAATGCGGAAGCCATTGGGAAGAGCACTATGAATGCCAAAAGTATGGCTACCATCTCAGTGTGAGTAGTCAATGCCGCATCCAAAAAAGCTTGGGCTTCGGCGCCATCCGTGGCTGCATCTGCGCGTTGCGTCAAGTGTCCGACAAATATCCTCATTCCAGTTGCGACAACGATAATCGTCCACTCGATGACGGATGCGATGATGCCGAACCGCAGCAAGGACCCTCCGATAGTGCCATCTCGTGTTGCCAATGGGTAAAGGGCCATGAGACCGAAGATCATCAGCAATGTGGCGATAATGCTTACAATTGCCAAAATGTGCGAAATCTCTGTAGCATCCCCTATTGCACCGACAGCTGCCTCGAAATCGGTCTGATCAACAGGGTTGATGATCAAGGCGCCGGGATAGAGGAATGAAGCTATCATGGTTAGCACGATACCGATCATCAGTGCGAGTCCAGCGTATCTAATTGACATTGTTACCCCCTGTCATTTTTCAGCACTTTGGCGCAATGCACAATCTGTAGCATACACTGTCGGCGATTGATCTGTCAGTCATCCGATCGCGCGTTGTCTTCTGAAATCCGCTCTCTTTCTTTGGCTTTCTTAAATGCATTGCGATGCCGAACACTATCCCAATGCACTTTGACGAAAGTGACTATAGTAGCCAGCACACTACCACCGCCGGCAGCAGCGAACAATTCAGATGACAACCTACACACGTTAATCTTGGCTATCGCAGATCGCGTCGATTGAAACCGTACAAGCCACCGAAAAACGAAATCGACGCAATCAAGATCAGAACAAGAGCGTGCCATTCGGTGATGCCGTGTATGAAGGGCTTGTCGCCGATGTAGTAGTGCAGCACCGAGAAATACTTGGTGAATGACAGCGATTCCACGACCGGTACCAAGATGTTGACGAGGTAACCGACAGCGGCAATACCTGCGGGAATTGCGATGGCTAGTGTCTTGCTTCCGGTAGCAGCGCCGATACCCAGCGCCAAGAAGCCCATCGCGTATGCAAGCAGCAACAGACTGATCGACATTTGCAAAAGCCCAGTAATCGAGATCGAGTAGTCCATTATCACTGCGCCGATAAGCAACGCAGCGGCGAGTGCGAAAGTCGGCAGGATGCAGTCGATGAGCAATGCAGCAGACTTGTGGATGTAGACATTCTCCCGAGATACTGGGTTTCCTAGCAGCTGGTCTAATGTGTGGGCTTGCTCTTCGCCAGCCACCGCGCCCATGCCACGATTGATTGCCAATGCGATTATGATGATGGGCGTGATGACGCCGTATGGATCAGTAGTGAAGAATCCTTCTGGAGTTGCGAACTCTTCTGCACTGCCGACAAATCCCTGGAGGAACTCCGGCAACTCTTCGATCATGTCCGAAAAACTCTCCGCTACATCGGGATACAGCAAGGCTACGTATAGCCCGATCAAAAACTGCACCAACGCGAAGATCAACATCGACCTTCGGCCGTCTCGCAGGGTTTTGAAAAGAATGTTGCTGTACATGAGATGGCGCTGATCGGTTTAGTCGGCTGAATAGTATCGCAGGAAGGCGTCTTCTAGCGAAGCGTGTTCGCTCTGGAACGATGCGACGCGATAGTTGCTGACCGCCTTGATGACCGAGTCCATAGAACCGTCCCCGCTGACAGATAGTTCACATGAACGTTCAGTTAAAGAGTTGACGGTCACTCCTGGCGATTCATCGAAGATGGTTGGACTCACATTCTCGGCGAACGTCACATTGACGGTCCAAAGACTCAACTCTGTCAGGTGAGATATGGTGTCGAGTGTGACTAGTTCTCCGGCGCGGATGATTCCTACGCGATCACAAGTAGCTTCGACCTCTGACATGACGTGTGATGACATGAATACGGTTTTGCCTTGTTCTTTCTCTTCGCGCAGCATCACCTGAAACTCGTGCTGCAAAAGCGGGTCCAGCCCCGATGTGGGCTCGTCGAGTATCAGCAGATCAGGATCGTTCATGAATGCCTGCACAAGCCCGATTTTCTGTTTGTTGCCCTTCGACAGGTCTGAAATTTTGCGAGACAGATCGAGTCTGAACCTTTCACATAGCATCCCGAGCTTCATGGGTTCAGATGCGCGTAGATGGGTGAAGTAGTCCGTTACCTTGGCACCCGTCATGTGGTTGTAAGTTATGAAATCGCCAGGCAGGTATCCTACTCGTTTGCGCATCGATACACCGTCAGTACGCGGCGAGAATCCGAACACCGATATCTTGCCGGACGTAGGACGTATGAAGTCGAGGATCAGACGAATCGTCGTCGTCTTGCCAGCTCCGTTAGGCCCTAGAAGTCCGAACACCTCTCCCGGTTCGACTTCTAACGAAAGGTTCTCAATTCCGACGACATCGCCGTAGTACTTCGTGAGATTCTCCAGCTTGATGACAGATTGTTCGCGGTTCAGCATTACGTGGTGCGTTGGATCGTAGTGTCAGCTCTAACGATCAACCGCCAACTTCCAGCATTCGTTCGAGTGACACTAAGGCATGCTGCTTGGTCTCAGAGTCGACTTGCACTACGTTTATACCGACTCCCGCCATGATGCCTTCGAGTACCCAGAGGACATATGCAGGATGGATGCGATACATCGTGGCGCAGGGACAAACTACGGGATCTAGGCAGAATATCCGCTTGTCAGGATTCTCATCGCGCAAACGATTGACCATGTTGATCTCAGTCCCGATACCCCAAGCAGTGCCTGCAGGAGCGTCCTCAACCGTTTGGCGAATAAACTCGGTGGAGCCGTATGCATCGGCCGCTTCTACAACTTCCCGTACACACTCAGGGTGGACAATCACATTGACATCAGGATCATGGCGTCGAGCGTCTTCGATCTGTTTGACGGTGAAACGAGTGTGCACCGAGCAGTGTCCTTGCCAAAGAACTACCTTGGCATTATGCAGTTGACTTTCTGTCAACCCGCCCATCGCTTTGAAAGGGTTCCATACGACCATATCTTCAGCTGCGATACCCTTTGCGATGCCGGTGTTGCGTCCGAGATGCTGATCTGGCAGGAAGAATATTCGTTTGCCGCGTTCCAGAGCCCAATCAAATGCAGCATCGGCATTCGAAGAGGTGCAGACGAGTCCGCCGTTGCGACCGCACAGCGCCTTGATGGCCGCAGTGGAGTTCATGTAAGTGATCGGAACGATCTCCGCCGAATCGCTCTGTGGCGCGTCGTAGACCTCCATGAGGTCGTCCCAAGCGTCTTCCACATCATCAGAAGGGGCCATGTCGGCCATCGAACATCCGGCTGCCATGTTGGGCAAGATCACATGCTGGTCATCATCGGTTAGCAGGTCCGCCGTTTCGGCCATGAAGTGGACACCGCAGAAGATGATCCATTTTGCTTCTTCAGTTGCCGCGGCATGTTTTGACAGCAGATAAGAATCGCCTCGAAAGTCGGCGAATTGAATTACATCTTCGCGCTGATAGTGGTGTCCTAGAACGACGACTTTCGTTCCGATCTCTTTACGTGCGTAACGAATTCCGGCTTCGACCTGCTCTGGTGACATCTTGAGATATCGCGTCGGCACCTTCTGCCAGCGCACCCCAGATTCGAACTCCTGCTCCAATGTCTTGGTGCGTAAATTGCCCTCGGTCTGACAGAATGCCGATTGTTCCAATTCAGTGATGGGGATGATGGTTTTAGGCGTAGGATTTATGGAGATCATCTCGCCTCCTGAGGTTTTGATCCGATTAGTCGGCAGGGCTGCCAACTAGGGACCACGGTGTGGCTTCGGTCACTTCCACCGAGATCGTTTCGCCGACCCGTACGGCACAGTCAGCAAATGCATCGTCATCGATGTATACGATCTTGTCGTTGCGGTTTCTGCCAAATGCTCTTCCGCGCTTCCGGCCTTCGACAAGGATGTCGGTGAAGCTACCGAGCAGTCCAGCGTGTTTCTCTGTTTGAATTGCACATTGTACCGCGTCTAGACGCTGATGTCGGCGTTTCTTTTCGCTTTGGGAAACGGTATCCGAGAATTTTCGAGATGCTACAGTGCCGGGTCGTTCGCTATAGGCTGCAGAATGCACTTTATCGAACTGAACGCGCTGGACGATATCGATGGTGTTCTCGAACTGCGCTTCGGTTTCACCCGGGAAACCTACGATGACATCGGTAGTCAATGCGATATCTTCGCCCAAAATATCGTGGATCTCATCTACTTTTTCTAGGAATTGCTTGCTGGTGTAGCCGCGCCGCATATTTGCAAGCACCACATCATCGCCGGCTTGAAACGGCAGGTTGACCGTTTCGCAGACCTTTGGCAGATCGGCGATCGACTGGATGATGCGCGTCGACATATCGTTGGGGTGTGAAGTGAGAAATCGGATGCGCTCTATGCCGTCGACTTCTTGAACCGCTTCCAGCAGGTCCGCAAGGTCTTTGCGGTCATCGAGATCATGCCCGTATGAATCGACGTTCTGTCCCAGCAGAGTCACCTCTTTCACGCCGCGTTGCACCAGCCTTTTAGTCTCATCGACTAGTTCCAACAGTGGGCGGCTAGTCTCGCGGCCGCGGCGATACGGGATTATGCAAAACGTGCAGAATTTGTCGCATCCATGCGTGATCGGCACGAAAGTCGCTACCTTCGGTTCGTTAGGTACAAGATTGGCTAAGCATCCATCCAATTCGCCGTTTTGAATACCATGCCGCATGGCCACGGTTTCCAAGATGGGGGTGAACTCTTGAGGCCGTGCCCAGAGGTCTACTTGCGGGAAGCGACGGCGCAGATCAGCGTCGGACGGTCCCACCATGCAACCCATGACGACGATCATGCGATCGGGATTTTCATCTTTGACTCGTTTAAGTTTGCCAAGAAACCCTGTAGCAGTATCTTCGGCTGATTGACGCACCACACAAGTGTTTAGAACCACCACGTCTGAGGCTTCAGGATCGTCTGACCGATGCAATCCCAGCCCAGCCATACCCGCGCTCAGACGTTCGGAGTCCGAGACGTTCATCTGGCATCCAACTGTCCAAACGTGATACGAGGGCATGTTCCGAGTTGCCTGCATAACCATTGGTGTTGTGATCAAGGGTGTCAACTCCATTTTACTTGAAGCTGGTTCCATAATTCGTGGAAACATCATCCCGCTGTAGCCTGCGCGAACCCATTCAACCAAGCATCGGCAACCGAAACGATCGCAACATCGATCAACGCACCGATCGTGAATCGATCGCCGCCTACAGTGCCGATCCGAGCGGCTGGCACACCCCGGTTTGATGCCTCCGTCAAGATGTGTGAAGCTTGGTGCGACGCGCAAGTAATGACGATACGGGATTGGCTTTCGCCGAACAACGCGGCAAGCCAATCAGTTGTTTCGTAGCGGTTGTCGACTGGAATTTCTGCTCCGATTGAACCCTGTATCGCCGATTCGACAGTCGCTACCGCAATTCCGCCATGCGAAACATCGTGCGCCGATTTGATAGTGCCATCATGTATGAGGGTGCGGCAAAGCTCTTGTACCCTGACTTCCATCGCTAGATCGATGTCTGGTTCGCCTGCAACTATACCGTGCAGAGTTGCAAGTGCTTCACTGCCGGCAAGGCCTTGCATATCGTCCCAAGGCGTAACCGATCCGATGACTATGATGGCATCACCCTTGTCGCGGAATGCGGACCTGACGTGTATTTCGGCGTTTTCAAGGATGCCTAACGCGCCGATGATCGGTGTCGGCAGTATTGCAACGTCGGCAGATTCGTTGTAAAGACTTGCGTTGCCGCTGACAACAGGGATGTTGAACGCCGTCGCTGCGTCGGCGATGCCGCCAATCGCCTCTTGAAGCTGGTATTGGATGTCGGATGTTTCAGGATTGCCGAAGTTGAGCCCGTCTGTCAGCGCTACTGGTTGGGCGCCGATGCAAGAAAGGTTGCGGCAAGCCTCAGCGACTGCAATCGCGGCGCCGCCCCGGGGGGCGAGATAGACCAAGCGTCCGTTCCCGTCGTTCGACACCGCCAATGCCCTTTTCGTTCCTTGAATGCGTAGAAGCGCGGCATCACCCCCGGGTGCGATAACGGTATTGTTCTGAACCTGATGGTCATACTGTCTCCACACGGTGTGTTTAGAAGCGATATTTGGCGATGCGAGCAAGTGCATGAGAGCCTCTTGCGGCGTGATGTCCAAATCTGGAAGCGAGGCGAGATCGAACGCCTGCAAGCTTTCCAGCCATTCTGGTTTTGGGGAGTTGAAACGATATTCAGGCGCATCGGTCAGCGTAGATACTGGAGTGCTTGCAGCTTGAGCATCGCCATCCGATACGATCACGTCGCCGCCATCTTTGAAAGTTCCGATGATTGAGGCGTCAAGGTCCCATTTCTCGAATAGGTCGAATAGCGGCCTCTGATGTCCGGGTTTGACAGCTAGAAGCATACGTTCCTGAGATTCGGACAGCATGACTTCGTATGGCGACATCTCATCTTCGCGCCGCGGCACCTTTGCAACGTCGATGTTGATGCCGAGTCCGCTGCGTTCAGCCATCTCTACCGCCGCGCTCGTGATCCCCGCTGCTCCGCAATCCTGCATCCCGACCACGCCGGGGAGCTTGATGGCTTCTAGGCAGGCTTCGATAAGCACTTTTTCGAGGAACGGATTGCCTACTTGGACAGCAGACCGCATCTCAGCTTGTTCTTGGAAGGTACGAGATGCTAGACCTGAGGCTCCGTGAATGCCGTCGCGACCCGTTTTTGCGCCGACTAGAATTAGAAGGTCGCCTGGCGCGTCGGCACTGGCGCTCATTACCATTCCCTGCTCGATGATTCCGATGCACATCGCATTGACTAGTGGATTGCCCGCATACGATTCGTCGAACATGATTTCACCGCCGACGTTAGGAACGCCGATGCAGTTGCCGTAACCCGAGATTCCAGATACGACGCCGTTCAGCAGGTAGCGTTGTCGATTGTTGTTCGGTGCGCCGAAACGTAATGAGTTCATCAACGCCATCGGTCGCGCGCCCATCGCCAAGATGTCGCGCACGATGCCGCCAATGCCGGTAGCTGCGCCTTCATATGGTTCGACCGCTGATGGATGGTTGTGCGATTCGATTTTGAACGCAACTGCAAATCCGTCGCCGATGTCTACCACACCTGCGTTTTCTGCGCCCGGCGCGACTAGCAGTCGATCAGATCGATTGGGCAGAGTTCGCAGCAACGCCTTAGTGTGTTTGTAACCGCAATGCTCGCTCCACAAAGCGCCGAACAGACCGATCTCCAAAGCGTTGGGCTCACGGCCCAGACGGTCTGAAATCGCCTCATATTCGCGGCGCGATAGTGCTACTTCATCGAGAATTTCCTGTGAGATAGGCGGCATAACAGTTATTTGACTACTGTCGCCATAGTAGAAGCGATAGACATCCAAAGCGGGTTGCCATCGACACTGCCAAGAATCGATTCACATGCGCGTTCCGGGTGTGGCATCATGCCCAATACATTGCCTTGTTGATTGGTGATGCCGGCGATGTTGTTGAGCGATCCGTTCGGATTGGCGTCGGCAACAGCTTCGTTATCATCGTTGACGTATCTGAAGATGACGCGACCGTCAGTTTCCAGCATCGCCAATGTATCTTGGTCAGCCTGGAAGTTGCCCTCGCCGTGCGATATCGGCATTGATACCATTTCGCCTGCGGCGTATTTGGAAGTGAAAGGTGTGGCACTGTTTTCAACGCGCAACAGTCTCGGCGAGCATCGAAATTCGAGGTGGTTGTTGCGTATCAACGCGCCGGGCAACAACCCAGCTTCGCAGAGTATCTGGAATCCGTTGCAGCTTCCAAACACGATCCCGCCATCATGTGCGAAGTCCTTGATCGCATCCATGATCGGCGATTGCGCCGCAACGGCGCCGCACCGTAGATGATCTCCGTATGAAAAACCGCCGGGCAACAATATGGCATCGTATCCATCAACTGAAGTTTCACGATGCCAGATGTAATCGGCATCGTAACCGAGCACCTGCACGACTGCGTAATGCATATCGCGTTCAGACCAAGAACCGGGGAATACTACGATGCCAAACTTCATGCCGCTTATTGCCTTAAGAAGTGTGCCTGAGGCATGTGGAATGTTGGTTCGGAACTGAAGCTAGCGGTTTTTCTCTGTCGACTTGCGGCTCTTTCGAAGCTTTGCTGCTTGCTGCTTCTTACGAGTGATGCTGGGAGACTCGAATGATTTGCGTCGACGAGCTTCAGAGATGATGCCCTCATGTTGCACACCGCGCGTGAAGCGTCGCAGCATCGCCTCGAAACTCTCGCCCTCTCGGTTTTTTACCTCTACCAATGGATTTCACTTCTCCTGTAGTCATTCCCGAATTCGACAATGCTAATTCGGGGTCCTTGTACCGTATCGATGGTAACACTTAAGGATCAATCGCCGCTGGTTTCGACAAACCTTTCGAAATCTGCGAGACCGTTGGCGAGCCTCTCCAATGTCTTTTCTCTGCCTAACACCTCAATGGATTCAAACAGCGGCGGCGCAATGCGTTTGGCCGTTACCGCGACTCGGATCGGAGTAAAGAGTTGTCCGGCCTTCAATCCCGTGGAATCGGTCAATCCTCGCAGTACGGCTTCGATTTCCGTACTGATGAACGGTTCGACCGATGCCAATGCTTCGGCGCTGGATTTCAAAGATGTGAGTACCATCTCTTTGTCCATGCGGCGTCCGATCATTTCCTCGGGATTGGGTTCTACTTGATCCACAAATAGAAAGTCGATCAGTGCTATCACGTCTGGGATGACCTTGATGCGCTCTCGCAGGACGGGCACCATGGCTTTGACAATCTCGCGGTCTATCGGACGATCGACTTCTGCTGGCAACCCGCCTTCTGCTTGAGGGCGTTCAAGATATGGCAATATCAGATCGGTGAGTATATCTGCATCGGCAGTCATGATGTGCTGCTGGTTCATCCACTCCAGCTTTTGGCTGCTGAATTTGGCGGGATGAGAAAGGATCCGACTGATGTCGAAGCGAGATGCTATCTCATCACGGGCCATTACCTCGGTATCGTCCCCGGGTGACCATCCGAGAAGGGCAAGGTAGTTCAAGACGGCATCGGGCATGTATCCCGCGTCGCGATACTCTAGCGCCGATTGTGCGCCGTGCCGTTTGCTAAGTTTGGAGCCGTCTGGCGCGGTGATGAGTGGCACGTGTACATACACGGGATTGGGAATGCCAAGAGCTTCTTGAATCAAGATATGACGTGGCAAGCTGGGTATCCACTCTTCACCGCGGATGACGTGTGTGATGCCCATTTCGTGATCATCTACCACATGTGCCAAGTGATAAGTCGGATAACCATCGGACTTCAGAATGACGAAGTCCTGCAGAAGGGACAGGTCAAACTTCAGACGTCCACGCACAGTATCATCGGCCTGCAACTCGCCATGATCGGGCACCTTGAAACGCACGACGACATCGAGTCCTCGTTCTCTCGAATCCTGTATCTGTTCCGGAGTTCGGTATCGGCCGCGATTGTCGTAACCCGGAGGTTGTCCTGCCGCTTGTTGCCTCTGGCGCAACGCCGCAAGCTCTTCCTCTTGAGTGTCGTCATAGTAGGCATGACCACTCTTGATCAGCTTCACGGCGGCGTCTTGGTAGAGCGTCAGACGCTCAGACTGAGTGTATGGTGCAAATGGTCCGCCAACTTCTGGACCTTCATCCAGATCCAAACCGAGCCACTCAAGTGACTCATTTATGTGCCGTTCGGCTGATGGATCGTATCGATTTCTATCTGTGTCTTCGATGCGAAGGATGAACTGGCCGCCGGTTTTGCGAGCGAGGAACCAATCGTATAGCGCAGTGCGAAGGCCGCCGATGTGCATCACTCCGGTAGGACTCGGAGCGAATCGGACGCGTGCAGGGGTTTGGGTAGTCATAACAACCAGATTAGACGATGCCAGCGCCCCACGTCGTGTATGAAGGGGAATCGATTTGCCGCCTCAGAACGCAGTTGAGGTCATCAGGAAGTTCTGAGCTGAATACCAGATGCTCTTCTGTAAGGGGGTGATCAAACTCGATGCGATGGGCATGAAGGAATTGACGGCGTAACCTGATGTCGGGTGGTGTCATCCCATAAGCCGGGTCGCCGATTATCGGGTATCCGATCGATTGCATGTGAACGCGAATCTGATGAGTACGTCCTGTTTCGAGACTGAGTTGCACCAAAGTCAATTGTCTACCTGACTTGGTGTAATGTGCCAATACGAAAAACGCGGTGCGCGCTGGTTTCCCGCCTTGAACCACGGCTTGACGAGTGCGGATTCTTGGGTGCCTGCCGATAGGACGGTCGATAACGCCGGAAGGATGACCGTCGATTTTGCCGTCGACTAGTGCTATGTACCAGCGCCTGACATCACGCGCCTTGATGGCGGCGGAAAGCCTTGACATTGCTTCTGATGTTCGAGCGACGACCATAAGGCCCGATGTATCGGCATCGAGCCGATGAACGATACCGGGACGCTCTTTCGGCTCAAGTTTGGCTATATCTGGATATCTTGCGATGAGGCCGTTCACCAAGTTGCCGTCTTTGCGTCCTGCGCCAGCGTGCACTGCAAGCCCGGCTGGTTTGTCGACTACGGCAAGATGGTCATCTTCGTAGACGACATCGAAATCGAGGTTTTGCGGGACTGGCGGGGCATCTGGCAGTGAAGGACCGGGCGCATCAAACTCTAAATGGTCCCCAGCTTTGAGCTTGGCGGACGGCGTGTCAATGACGATACCGTTGATTTTTGCCGCGCCAGCGCGGATGAGACGTTGAAGCTCGGTTCGCGATAGATCAGGGATTTCGTGGCGAATGAAGAGGTCTAATCGAATCGGTAAACCGTCGCCATCAAGTTCAAATGTCAGTTTCGCGGGCATTGTTATTGATGTCGCCCAAAGTTCCATAACGCGTTGCTTCAGTGCAGGTGCTACATCCCTCAGATGTGGCGATACTGCTATTCGTATCCGACGTTGAACTGTCGCCATCATCCTCTTCTCGATTGGTGACGAAATACCACACCATCAATGCCATACCGATGGTAATTGCCGAGTCTGCGACGTTGAAAATCGGCCAGGGACCGACATCTACGAAGTCCGTCACATAACCGAGTTGCAGGCGGTCTAGCAAATTACCTAGCGCACCGCCGAGTTGCAGACCTAGAGCGATGCGGAGGATAAACGAACTCGCTCCAGTAGTCGCATAGACCCACAACAGCACACCGACTGCGATCACTGCGACGAAGCTCAAGACGTTGCTATGTCCCTGAAACAGACTAAAGGCAGTGCCAGTGTTGCGCGCGTGGGTGAAGCGGAAAAAGCCTTCCGCAGGCCAAGACTCGCCCCATTCCAACCACGCCTCGACTAGCGACTTTGTCGACTGGTCGAACAGCAACACAAGTGCAGCTAAAACCCACAGCATCCAACTCTTCCGCAACCAGAAATCCCAGAATCGATAAACGATCGAGCCCGTGTGTGCATCGGTGTTTTTAAGAGGGTTCATGGGTTGGTTTATCGAAAGGGGTGGGGTAAACGGTGGTTTCAGATGTCAAACGCATTCAGGCGTCCATTTCCGAGTATATTTCCCGCATGCAGAATCGCTTGCAGATAAGATTCACACTAGATGTTGAACGCCGTTTTGGCGAATCGAATTCTAGGAGCCGTCCAAACATGGAAGTCAGAGTAGATCTGCGTAGCGATACCGTAACCCTCCCATCACCGGAGATGCGACGAGCCATTCACGATGCCGAGGTGGGTGATGATGTCTACGGCGATGATCCTTCGGTAAACGCGCTTGAAGAGAAGGCGGCGCAGATGCTCGGGAAAGAAGCCGGACTGTTTGTCACATCCGGCACCCAGGGTAATTTGGTTTCGATGCTCGCACACTGCGGCAGGGGAGACGAAGTGCTAGTCGGCGATAGGTCGCATATCTTTTCCAGCGAAGCTGGCGGTGCTAGCGTCCTTGGCGGGCTCTTCTTGTACCCGATCAAGACTGATCGTTTCGGTTTCTTGGAGCCGGACCTGATCAGAGCTGCTACCAAGCCGCAGGACTATCACGTGCCTCCTACAAAGCTGCTCTGCATCGAAAACACCCACAACCAATGCAGCGGCCAACCGTTGACTACGGACCAAGTTGCGGCTATGGCAGATGCCGGCCGCGAAGGTGGGATGGCGGTGCATATCGACGGTGCCCGCATATTCAACGCCGCCGTAAGCCTGGGTGTTGATGTTGCTGAGTTGGTAGAACCGGCCGATTCGGCAACATTCTGTTTGTCCAAAGGTCTGTCTTGTCCGATCGGGAGCGTCGTCGTGGGAAGCGAAGACTTCATCCATCGCGCCCGACGTTGGCGAAAGATGCTGGGAGCCGGTATGCGTCAAGTAGGTGTAATCGCCTCGGCTGGCATCTACGCGCTTGACAACATGATCGAACGATTGTCAGAAGACCACGCCAACGCCAAGAAACTAGCAGAAGGTCTCGCTGATATCGACGGTATAAGCGTAGATCCCGACACCATCCATTCCAACATCGTATTCTTCAACATTCCACCCGGAAGCGGCACTGCCATAGCTGCGAGTTTGAAAGAGCGTGGCATTCTAGTCAATGCTGGCGATCCAGCAATGCGAATGGTAACCCACTACGGCATCTCCTCCGAAGACATCGACTACACGTTGGTGGCGTTGGAGGAGGAGTTTAGGAACGGAGCGGTGGCTTAGGGCGTTGAACTTTCGCAAAGGATTTCGCTGAGCTGCTTGGGTTCGCTTCAACCATCTTTCACAACGTCAGCAGTGGCAAGCAAGACAACATCGTTAGGGTGCCGCAACGCGGTGCATCTGCTTGCTAGACGCTCTTGCGCCACATGATCGAGTTGCCTCATGTGGTCTGCGCGCCTAGAATCGTGAACACCTTGAGTCACAACGGAAGTTTCGTTGACATTGTGTAGCAAATGAGCAAAGAAATCTGGATTGGTTTCTCCTTGCCCATCTCCAACTGGTAAAAATACTGGCAACAACTCTTCTTGTCTGGGGATTCCTTGATCATTCTGCCAACGCAGCTTGTATAAACCGAGAACTCCCGACTTTGGTCCTTCGATGCTCGCGTATTCACCCTTAAATTCTGGCGATTTTGCGAAATCGATGAGTGAGACGAAAAAGGCGCTTTTGAAGTCCATGGGTATGAAACCTCGACTTCGCGCAAGTTGTCTGTCTGGGGTGACTCTTACGAAGGTGGCTCTTTCTGGGAACTCGGAAAACTTCCCGCGCATGTCTTCTGGCAATTCCAACTCCAGAACCAAGTTGTTATAAAACCGATTTCTTACTCGAATACTCTTGAATGGCAGGATGCCTTCGATGAAGGTAAGGACATCCGTAGTTCGGAATGAATGCATCGCCAAAGCAGCTTGCGGATCGTATCCTTCAATGTGGGCGAATAGGCTGTCTTGCTGTTTTTTTGCATTTTCAGCTCTTCGCAGAGCTTCGTCGATGTCCGAATCTGTGCGATGTATGTCCATCGTCCGGTTTTCGGCGAGAAGCGAGGCGATGTCGATGCGCTCGAGCAGTTCCCCAATGATTTCGGATTCTAAGCCTGGCCGGAAATCAGCACTAACCCTTGACATGTCCTGGGCTATGTTGTCTACCCGCTCTAACATCATGTTGATTGCCCTGTTATCGAAGCCGTCTGTGGCGACTAGATTGAAAACGACTACTCGATTTTTCTGACCATAGCGATAGAGACGTCCAGCACGTTGTACCAACCTCCCCGGGTTCCAGGGAAGATCGTAGTTGACAAGTATGTGACAATTGTGATGAAGGTTTATGCCTTCTCCACCTGCTTCGGTGGTGACCATGAAACGTGAATCTTTATTGAATTCTTGAATGTTCTGCCGTTTTTGGTCAAGGCTCATACTCCCATTTATTTGAGCGACGCCATCTCTCGGATACCTAGTTTCGAGGTTCCTGACCAAATAATCTTGGGTTGCACGATACTCAGTGAAAATCAGCAATTTTTCGTTTTCTGCGACCACTGGATCAACGATTTCTTTCAAGAAACGATCCAGTTTGATGTCGTTGCGCTTAACAGACTTTGCCACATCCAGCAACGTTTGGATAGTGGCTTTCTCTCCCTCGAAAAATGGGTTTGCGCGTGAGGTAGTTTCGGCAACCTGGTCTACGACGTTGTCAAGGTCGTCGCGGCCATCTATTCCATCATGAAAGGCATCTTCAAAGTCTTGTGTGTCAAACTCTTCGTGAGCCAGATGCGAACGCCCGTCTAGTCTAGCGATGCGTCGTTTCAACGCGGTTTCGATAGCGGCGATACTTGAAGATGCCAATTTGCGGTAAGTAGTCATCACGAAGCCGATCGCGCGTCCTTTGACGCCACCAGCATCTGAAGCGGCGTAACCGTTCAACAAATAGTGTTGTAAAGCTTCATCGAATTTCCGAGCAGACTCTGAAAGTGGAACTGGAATCTTGTGAGTTTCCTGTCCACGGAATAGGAAGTTGCCTGCAGCGTCGGTTACCAAGCTTTTACGGTTACGCAAGACGACGGCGGGTACAACTGTCGGGTCTGTAAACACACTTTCAAATCTTCGTTGTAGATCAGGTCGTAATAACATAAGTATATTGATGAAGTGACTGGTGCGACCACTATGAGGCGTTCCGGTCAAAAAGATGAAAGAGTCTGTTTGTTGCCGAAGTTGTTCGGCCAGGTTGTAACGTTGAGTTGTCGCCTGATGTTCATTCTTGCTCAGATGATGTGCTTCGTCGAAAACTACAATGTCCCAATCGCCTGATTCACGAAAGCGCGGCAGATGCGCATCAGCCTTGGCGCGATCAATTGAAACAATGACTTTGTCATGTCCTGACCAATGGGAGGATTGATTTACGTTGAAATCGTAGCCGTAGATTCTGAAAGACTCGTTGAACTTGTCCTCCATTTCGTCTTGCCATTGGCGCACAACACCGGCAGGACACACAACTAGAATGCGTCTTGCTTGACGTCTTCGTTTCATCGCGGCTAACAGCAATCCGACTTCGATAGTTTTGCCTAAACCAACGTCGTCCGCGATCATCCAATTAGTTTGTTCAGAGGTCATGATACGGTGCACGATGTCGATCTGGTGAGGCAATGGATCGACGTCGAATCTGTCCAGGGCACCCGTCACCTGATTCCATGAATCTAATGCGTATGCCAACGCTTTTAACCGGAATCGCTCAGCAGTTTTGGAACCTGATATCTCAGCGCGTTCGTACTTAAGTCGAGCATCGCGGAGTCTACGGAGTCTTTCAAATGGCAACCACCTGCTTTCACCGGTATCGTGCAGTTGCACAAGCACTTGGTCGCGACCGCCGATTGTGCGGCGCGCTCGTACAGTCCCCACTCCCAAAGTGCTACGCGTATTCGACTTCGGACGGTCTTGAACGATGTGCCCGATTTGGAAGCCGTTTCTCAACTCATAAGCATTGTGCCACTTGATTTCACCTCTGCGCCCCCACTGTACTCGTACCAGATTTTCGTCGAATCGATGATCCAATACTATTCCCAGCGAATCTTTGTCTGACGCGCTTACGAAGCAATCCCGTATCGGAGTATCTTTTGAATGTAAGTTCGTTGTCATTAAAGGTCAGGGTTTCTTGTGGTTTTTTATCAGCCTTGATCCCATTCAGTATTTTCATACCAGTCCTGATTTTTTAACCAATTCTCCAGCTCATTAGAGCCTGCCAAGGTCGAATATAGTGGATCAGATTCGGAGACGAAATTCGTGTATCTAGGTGTTGGAGTTACAAAATCTACTCCACGATCAAGACGATATTCCCAGTCTTCGCTTTGATTTAGAGATGAGCGATAGACTGCAAATGATGCAAATGAGAAGAAACGGTTTCGAACACGTAGCCAGGGGTCTGTGTTTTGCCAATCTGACAACCATTCATAATCGATTATTTGAATAGAAAACTTTTGCAAACTTCGTTTCAGTAATAGCAATCGAACATCGAATGTCCAATCACTACGATTTTCAATTTCGTACCATATTTTATTAGATTTTGACCATTGGATTCTTTTCCAAAAATCGCGTATGATCTCAAAATCAGACCAAACGCGGCAAAACTGTAAAAGCAGATGAGCATCCCATTGCTGCTCACGCATCCAACGTATCCAACTGTTGCGACGTTGGATACTAAAGCCATTTAAGATTGATTTGATCTCTTTAATATCGGCATCGTCCAGATATTCGATTTTGGATAGCCATTCGTCAATTTCTAGATTTCGCTTCAGATTGATATTATTTCGAATCGTGGCATGGAGCGCTTCTTGCAATCCGGGTATGTAATCGGCAATTGGTTCTGGTTCTTCATAATCAGTGAAAGCGTCTTGTTCGAGTTCCAGTTCGGTATGGTTATCGAACCAGTCTTCGATATTGATTTCGTCGGATTGCTGGTCATCGTCATAGATATCTGAAAGTAAATCTTTTATTTCCGTGTCTGCAAGGGCAGATTCTACTATAGAGTCAGATTCTTCCTCTGTTAGTGCTACTAAATTCGCTTCGCGCTTTTTTTGGTCGCATTGCTTTAGGCACTATTCGGTTGGTATTTAGATCGTCTGTGATGATATTAGCTGGTCGATTTATATCAGAATGAACTGTGGGGTTAAATATCTTCGATCTGGGCGGGTATTGACGTTTCGTTGACAAACTATCGTCGATTCGAGGACGCGGCGACAAGATAGTTGGCTCGGTGACGGGATCGCCTATGGCTCGGCCGGTGTTTCCGTCATCCGAGCCAAAATCGTTGCCCCTGAATGGTTGTATCAACTTAGGTTTTGGTACGAATATGCCTGAATTCACGCTCGGGATGTGCTTGAGAGTCTTTGTTTGGGGCGATGTCGCCGCATGTGATGGGTTATCTGGGGATTTGAGAGGAGGCTGAGCAGTTGACCAAGGATCGTCTATAAACTGAGTTTCAGCATCAGGTAAACTGAAATCTTCATCAATCCAATTGTCATTCTTGTTTTCTTTGCTCACGGCGGGTCCAACCGGTTAGCAGTGTAACGTACTGAGTTGTCATTTGCTGGTATCAACATAATCCTTGCAGAGTAAGCCGGCACACTTAACCATCAATCTCTCTTGGGAATGCGAATTTTGAGGCAGAATCCTTCTTGGAATCGCAGGAATCATCAAAAAATCGATTTAATTTTCGGACATCTCTTTGGTTTGATTCAGGTCGATTTTTAACGGGATGCTCTATCCATGTAATCCTGAATGATTCGAAACGCACCAACGAAGATCCTGAGGAACGTGTCCCGTGAAAGTATCGGATCACCTGAGCCGTGCTTTCATTCCGATCGAAAGGTGTCAATTCTTCCATAGGGACAGCAGTTCATTGCTCTATCGAAGCGTCCCGGTTCATAGTTAACCAACCTCCCCCAACGCTGCCAAAACTGCTCGATTGCGCCCGTTGACGTTCGGCTCGCTGGCGAACATCATCCGATAATCAGCCAACATTTTGGCAACGGCTCGATCACTCGGGTCCAGACCTAGCATCTCTGCTACGACGTTATCGATACGCCATCGGTTCGGATCTCGAAAACAGTACGCGAACGGCTCTAGTTCTAAGGCTGACAACTCTGAGAAATTCGTTTCTGCAATCCGCCTCGCGTGTTCTCCGGCAGCGGTGTCAGAGCCGAAATCGGGACATGGCAAACCCGGTATAGAGGTTACCTGGATGCGCGCACGGCCGGCCTGACTTGACTGTCCATAGGCGTTTCGGATGATGCTTCCAAAAATGCTGTTGTTCCACAATGCCAAGCAACGTCCAACTTCGTCAGATAAATTCTGAAGTGCGTTCCATGCCTGACCGCCGTGAACATCCTCTTTTGTGTAAGCGAATGAGATCGCTTGAGAAGTCCATCTTAGGTTTCTGCTGATGAACCAATTGCTTTTTTGTGCGACTATTCGGAGTGCCAGACTCTCCGAGGCCAATATTCCGCCATGTGTAGGATCTGTTGTGATCCTGACTTGAGTTTGCGCGTTCGCCGCCCACATAGACTTCTGCGAAGGATTGAACGACATTCTTTCCAGCGGATTCCACTCGAAAGCTCCTCGCCCATCACCACCCTTCGGATGACCTATCAAATCATGAGTTGGCCCCGCATGAGCGAGGTCGTTGAGTGCGACTATTGGCAACGGTATCGCGTGCTTGCTCATCGTAGCCGGGTTGTAAATGTCTCCATCCAGCATCGATTCGGCGACCGCAATCAATTCAACGTTATGGTTGCCAACCGCGCCCCAGGGTGCTCCGGTTCCGTTCTGCTTGAGGCGAGCCCAACTTCCCCAATTCTCAGTGCCCGTTGCCCTAGAATCGCGTAACTCGGCAATCTTGTGCCCCAACGCGTAACCTTCTGCCATCGTCGCAGGTGCAGCGTTGAGACTCACGCACAACAATTCGTCGACTCCCGACTCGTCTAAGGCAGTTTCGCGCTTAGTAGCAACTACCAACATCTCTCCCATGCCAGTATCTGCGCTCATGCTCTCCAACTCGGAAGTGCTCGCATTGGCGATCACCACGATGTCCTCAAAATGCTTCACCATTTCCCGTCGCCATTGGGTCCAACTACCGGTGTGCGCCGCTGTCATCGGAAGCACATGAGCGAAGACTCCACCTGGTTTCAGACGGATATTGCTCATATTTCCAAAATCGCTCCCCAACCCGGCTAGTCCGTGAGACATCTGCCAACCATATTTCGCGGCGGACCGTCTAAGTTGCGCCAAACCAGTTGTAGCCTGTATCCTTCCCCTCCGAGGCCGCGAATATGGTGGATTCATGAGCGCCCAATCCACGCTGCACACAGGAATCCGCACCATGCCGTTGTTCGAGGATTGCCCGGGAGTCAATCCTCGGCCGCCGCTGCCAAGCATGTCAGTAATACCGGTCGCTTCTGGGTCCAGCAAGCACAGCGAACCCGCTTCATGCGTCACGATCGCAATCCGACATTCCTGATAATCTTGAGCCACTTCCAAATCGGTTAAACGTTTCGCCGTCATGGTTCCTGCGATACCGTTCACATCCAACGCTATGATGTGCTCTTCCATCCTTTTTCGATGCAGTGTCGGATCGTTTCCGCCTTTGAGCAAATAGACTCGACGCAGCATCCGTTCGCCTGCGCCGATCAGTGTGCCGGTGCCGCAAGCCGCATCCATTAAGTCCAGCTTTGCGACTTCATCTGCGGACCTATCCATGAATCTCTGAGCTGCGAGTGTTGACAAAAGCTCCGCCACCTCTGGTTTCGTGTAGTGCGCTGCTCGTTCCTCTCGGTCCGTCACCAGTCGTTGCCACAGTTCTCCGGAAAAGTTATAGACGTGTTTGGCATGTAATGTGTTGAGATGAATACTCAACTTCTCCAGAGCGCTCAATACGTCCGAAACGGCGGGAGATTCCCCGGCCGCACGAAGGCTGGCTTTAGCCAGTTCCATCACTGGAAGGTAGTTGACGGATTCGATGGCGTCCCAAGCTTCGAGCAAATCACGCGATACGATCACACCCATGTCCAAGATGGCTCGGATATCGGTAGTGTCTTTCAAACCCATCGAACGTAGCGTCGGGCTGTATTTGGCGAGGTCATTCTGCAAGTCGATGGTAGTCAACCAGATGGCACAAGCGATACGGGTAGCTTCCTCGGCGGTGTCGGCCTTGACGACTTCCATCAAATTCGAGATGCGCTCATCGGCCACCGCTATCTGGGCACGCAGGCCGTTCAGCAACGCCATCCCGAGCGATTCGATTTCTCTTGCCGCCCTCGCGCTCTCGCGGTCGATCTCGAGCTGTGGCACCTGTGCGTATTCACAGTAGGCGATCAAATCTGACGGACGTGCCACCAACGGTTCATGCGGCCATACGCCAGGCGGTGAAACTAGCTGCACCGACAACACTGCTTCATTCCGATTCAACCGTGCCAAGAACTCTGCACGCGTATCGTTTTTGCAGCGGTCATCGATCCCGACTGCCACTACTTCTGCCAACATGTGGGATTCGCTGACGATCTTCTCGCCCAAACGCGACTGTGCATCTCTGACTGCTGGGCGTCCGTACTCAGTCTCGACTACTACAGTTCGTCGTTCACTTTGGCGTATGACAATGTCTGGTCTGCCGCCGCTGTCAGTCAAGGTACGCGAACGTTCGGCATTCGCAGACCATCCAACACCGACACTGTTCAGGTACTCCGCTATCGCACTGTTTGCATCGGGCTCGGGAAGATTGCCAATCGTCAATGGGGTGTTCATCACGCTTCGATTCTGTGGAACTGGCGAAATTGTTCACAAGGTACTATCCTAGCCTAGTTGTAATCGTTCCTCGAAGATGTGTGGCAGTCTCGACACGCACCCAGCCGGAAGTCGATATCGAGTTCTCAAGCACTACCAATGCTTCAGCGCTACTGCGAAGTTCCGAGCGGCAACACTTAAAAAATAAAAATGATATAATCAGTTGCTATGGCTACTACACAGAAATACCAATCGGTCTCTGCCCATCTCTACGAACAGGCGCAGATCGAGCTGGTGACTGGCGACCTGATACAGGCGTCTGAAAAGTTTTGGGGATCTGTTGCACAAGCCCTTAAATCCATTGCCCATGCTCGAGGTTGGGAACACAAATCACACGGGAATTTCTATCGGATCATCCGAAACCTCGTGGACGAATCGGGTGATAAGCAGCTTGTACCTTTGTTTCAGGCGGCCGACACACTACATGCCAACTTCTACGAACATTGGTTAGAAGCCGATGAGATTCAGTCCTTGGCTGATCAAGTTGATGAGCTGCTAAAGAAACTCGATGTCATCACTCACCCATGACTACTACACAGAAACATCAATCGGTCTCTGTCCACCTCTACGAACAGGCGCAGATCGAGCTGGAGACTGGCGACCTGATACAGGCGTCTGAAAAGTTTTGGGGATCCGCGGCTCAGGCCTTGAAAGTCGTAGCCCAAGAACGGGGATGGGACCATAATTCGCACGCCCATTTCTATCGGATCCTCCAAGGCATAATCGCAGAAACTGGCGATGAAGAACTCTTTGATCTGTTCGGTGCGGCAAACCTGTTATACGTCAATTTCTATGAACATTGGATGAGCAGCCAGCAGATTCGCAGGTTGGGAGTTCAAGTGGGAATGTTGATCGACCGACTCGAACGCATCACTATCGCATCACTATAAGGTGACATCTGAATACTGCTTCGAGCGGCCGTCTCAATAACGGTCTCCCCACCAATGCTTAAGCCGCGCTACGATCTGACGTTCAGCACCTAGTTGACCGGGTTCGTAAAACTGACTGTCTTTGACCGCTTCCGGTAAGTTCTCGGTGCGGACGAATTTGCCCGGCGCATCGTGGGGGTATTGGTAATTCTTGCCGTAGCCCATCTGTTTCATCAATCGGGTAGGCGAATTGCGTAGATGCATCGGAACTGGCGCGTCGGCCGATTCGCGAACCTGAGCGAGCGCCTTGTCGATTGCTAGATAAGCAGAATTCGATTTTGGCGCGGATGCCAGAAAGATAGTAGCTTCTGCAAGCGGTATTCGGCCTTCAGGCATCCCGACGAAGCTGACTGCCTGTTGCGCCGCAACCGCTACGGCTAACCCATTGGGATTGGCCAGACCGACATCCTCAGCCGCGGAAATGACGAGTCGTCGTGCGATGAACAATGGGTCTTCTCCAGCGTCGATCATACGTGCCAAGTAGTAGATTGCAGCATCGGGGTCAGACGCGCGAATGCTCTTGATGAATGCTGATATCGTGTCGTAGTGCATGTCTCCCAAGCGATCGTAACGCGCGCGTTTTTGGATCGCCTGTTCGACGAGTTCGACGGTGATACGTCGCTGATCGTCTTCGATTAGTGCCGATTCCACTGCGAGTTCCACTGCGTTGAGCGCAGTTCTAGCATCGCCGTTCGAAGCGCGCAGCAGAAACGATCTCGCATCTGTGTCCAACAGCGGATTAGCAGTTGCCAAACCGCGTTCCGAGTTGCCCAATGCCGCATCGACTATGCTCCCAACTTCGGTATCGGTGAGCGGTTCGGTGTTGTAGACGCGGGTTCGAGATAGCAGCGGCGCATTGACTTCGAAAGACGGGTTCTCGGTAGTGGCGCCGATGAGGATGAATGTGCCGGCCTCTACATGCGGAAGCAAGGCATCTTGCTGCGACTTTGAGAAGCGGTGTATCTCGTCGATGAAGAGTATTGTGCGGGTTCCTGTAGAGCCAAGCCGGACTTCAGCGTCGCCAGCTTCACGCCGGATGTCGCGAACGCCTGAGCTCACGGCGGACAGCTCGACGAAGTGGCTCTTGGTGATGCCTGAAATCAGTTGGGCTAAAGTGGTTTTACCGCTGCCGGGAGGTCCCCAGAAGATCATCGAGTGCAAACGGTCGCGTTCGATCATTCTTCTGACGACGCGTCCTTTTCCCACGAGTTTGGTTTGTCCAACATACTCGTCAAGAGTTCGCGGGCGCATACGCGTCGCAAGAGGCGCTAGGCGGTGGAGCATTGTTTTGCTTCTGTCTTTGAACAATGTCATATCGAATGCTACGTCTAGAAATCGCAACTCAGTATGAGATAAGAGTAGCGTCAATTTTGCGCTACCGCGTTGACTAGACGCTTCAATCGCGCAGAGACCGTAGGGCACATGCTACTTGGGCACGTTCTTCCGGTAACACCGTACGCGTATCCAAGATGAAACTGTCATCGTAGATTCGTCCGATGATCGGTCTATGAGTAGCACGAAGTCGCACCGCGACCTCGTGTGCCGAAAGCTTCATCGTGATCTTGAGGCACTTTGTCGGCAACGTTTGTCCAGGTGCGCTGCCGCCACCGATAGCACTTTTTCCGTCGACGATTTCCGCATCGACCTGGTTGGACCAGTTTTCTGCGACAGCCTGTAACTCGCCTATCGAGGTCGACATCATCCCCAATATCGGCAACTCATCCAACGCAGTGCCGTGCAGATACGAGAGCAATGTGGCATTGAGTGCCGCTAACGTCATCTTGTCGATGCGAACGGCACGTGCCAGCGGATGTCCCGATACGCGCTTTACCAGATCGGCACGCCCTACGATGATTCCAGCTTGTGGTCCGCCCATCAGTTTGTCGCCTGAAAACAGTGTGAGATGTGCTCCGGCATTTACCGATTCTTGAACTGTGGGTTCATGTTCAAGTCCGAACTGTGTGGTGTCTATCAAGCACCCGGATCCCAGGTCGTGGACCACGGTTATGTCGTGGCGGTCTGCGATATCGACGATTTCGGGTAGCGGGTCTTCGTGCACGAATCCGCTTATCTTGAAGTTGGATCTATGAACCTTCAAGATTGCCCGAGTATTCGGGCCGATTGCGGCCTCGTAGTCGCGGGCATAGGTGCGATTCGTCGTTCCTACATCCACGAGATTAGCGCCTGATTGAGCCATCACGTCAGGCACACGGAATCCACCGCCGATCTCGACGGCTTCGCTACGTGAAACGATTACATCGCCGCCATCGCCTGCTAAAGTGCTCAATGTCAACAGAGCCGCCGCGGCATTGTTGTTAACTGCAATGCCATCTCCAGCGTGGGTGACTGCCTTCAGCAGAGAGCGGACGTGAGAGTGTCGCGAACCACGCCCTGCCGTCGTGAGATCGTATTCAGTGTCTGAATAGCCCAATGCGGCAAGTTTGGCTGCCTGTGCTGCACGGTCGCTGAGTGGTGCGCGTCCCAAGTTGGTGTGCAGAATGACTCCGGTGGCGTTTATCACTCTGATGGGTGACGGTTTCCAGTTCCCATTTACCGTTTCAAGTACATCGCGCACCAAATCATCGACTGACGATGCTCTGGTGTTGAAATCACCATTCCGGATCGACAATCGAGTTGCATCGAGTTGCTTGCGAACCACTTCGATTAATGATGAGCGCGGGAATTGCGACGTCAGTTTGATCAGATCGGGATGCGACATCAATCTGTCTACACTTGGGAGTCTGCGCAAAGTTGAACTCATGTCATTGGTTGCGTTTACAGGTTGAGAAGACAATTGGATGTTGGGGGGCTTGATTCCAAGCCGAATCTACGGGTTTGATTTACGAATCGGTGCTTTGCTGAGGTGTAAAATATTTTACTTGCGGCATCCGCGTTGACCGCGTTCAAGTGCGGCGATCCATTCGAAGATGATAACCATAGGTGTAACAGGAGGAATCGGGTCCGGGAAATCCGAGACGGTCAATATCCTAGGACGCCTTGGTGCGAGAGTGATTGACGCCGATCTTTTGGGGCACGCGGTCTACGCTCGTGGGACCAATGCTTACCGAGAGATTCTCCAAGCGTTCGGCTATGGCGTCATAGCTGCCGACGGTGAGATCGATCGTAAGGTTGTCGGGAAAATAGTGTTTCAAGACAAAGCCAAACTCGAAACCCTCCAATCGATCACGTGGCCCCGCATTCGCGCGATCATTTCCACGGAGTTGAAAGATAATCGAAAGGAACCGTTGGCGGCTACGGCGATTGAAGCAGCTGTGCTTTTCGAGGCCGGTTGGGATGATCTCGCAGATTTTGTATGGACTGTCGAAGCAGAATATCATCTAAGACTGACACGGATCCAAGAAAAAACTGGAATGGATGAAATCGTAGCCCGCGCGCGCATGGACGCGCAGCTAGCCCCGAAAATAAGAATCGAGAAGGCGGATATCGTTATCTACAACAACGGCGGCCTAGATGCTCTTGAGCAACGCGTCACCGAACTGTGGAACGCGACCACGTAACTTAGCACCGATTGGATGCCAAATGGCGACTGAACAGCTTTACAACGAGACGATCATCGAAGAGTACGTAATCACCGATGAGCCGTATTACCTGCCGCTCGCAGATGAGATCGACATCTTCGAAGCTGCCTATCATCAGCGAGTACCAGTCTTGTTGAAAGGACCTACCGGCACGGGAAAGACGCGCTTTGTGGAGCATATGTCTTGGCGACTGGGTGAAGACCTGACAGTCGCAAAACCTGGCAGCAAAGTCGAAGCTAGCGCCAATGGCAATCCGGCTTCATTGCCGCTAGTCACGGTTGCCTGCCACGAAGACCTCACCGCGTCTGACCTGATTGGACGTTACCTTCTCGACCGCGATGGGACTCGTTGGCAAGATGGCCCTTTGACACGCGCGGTGAAATCGGGTGGAATATGCTACTTGGACGAGGTCGTTGAAGCGCGTAAAGACACGACCGTTATCATCCACCCCTTAACTGACCATCGACGAACCCTTACTATCGACAAGCTGGGCATGGTCATCGATGCCGCGGACGGTTTCCTGCTCGTAGTCTCATACAACCCTGGTTACCAGAATGCGGTCAAAGACCTTAAGCACAGCACTCGACAACGTTTCGTGGCCCTCGAATTCGATTTCCCGGATGAAGAGCATGAATCCAAGATCATCGCTCACGAATCGGGATGCGACGAGGATCATGCTGGGTTGTTAGCTGCGCTGGGCGGAAAAATCCGCAACTTACGTGAACACGGCTTGGAAGAGGGGGCGAGCACTCGAGTTCTGATATATGCTGCCAAGCTCATCAATGAAGGCATCAATCCACGGCGGGCCTGCCAAGTTGCGGTTACCTGGGGCATAACAGACGACCCTCAGGTGCAGCGTAGCATCGACGAGGTCGTCTCATCGATCTTCCCGTGATTTCTGATTCGGCAACCGAGTTCATGGCGTACGCGAAACGCCGCCTGACTCGCCAAAGCGTTCGTGCCCTTCCCGGCGAGGCTGTTCCGCCGGAAGGGATAGATCCCGGGTTGCCGAGAAGAAGAGCGGCTGTCACCGTGCTTTTCACCATCCGTGCTGAAATCCCGGCGATGTTGCTCATCAGGCGAGCTGCACATCGTGGCAATCATCGTACTGAATGGGCCTTCCCCGGTGGCGTATCGGAGGCTACAGACCGCGACTTGTTGCATACTGCGTTGCGAGAAACGCACGAAGAGATCGGTGTCGCTGAATCGCAGATTGAGCGATGGGGGCCGTTGCCTAAGGTGATAACTGGCACTGGTTTTGAAGTTTGGCCATTCGCTGGGAGGTTGAGCGAAAACGCTCGCTTAACTCCTGCCCATGAAGAAGTGGATGATTACGCCTTCATTCCGGTGCGTCGGTTAGCCGACGCTTCAGCACGCCGACAGATCACGTTGATGCGCGACGATCTGACGCGTCGCTGGGATGCCATCGAACATGAAGGCAAGATAATCTGGGGTGCGACGGCACGTATCATCCAGAGCACGATCTCGGAATTGAACTTGGAAAACCGTCCCAATGACTCATCCTGACGAACAGATGATGATGAACATCCGATCCGAGTTGGGTAGTTTCCCATCTCCGGTACAGGCGAACTTCGACCGCGCCAAGGAAGCTTTGACTGGTCGTTTAGCTGATGACAAGCTCGATGCTTGGGCTCATTTGGGCCTCACGATATCGAAACGCACAGTCCGCTCATGGGAGGCTGGAGCGGAACTCTTCAACGCATCGCCCAAGGTGCAACGCCATCTGCCGGCCGGGCAGTTCATCAGTTGGGTCAAGATTGGCGATCAGTTGTGTGCAGCTTCTCCAAGCCTGGCGGTGGCCTTTTTCCGGGCTAGCCCTGACGCGATTGAGCGGCTTCGACCGCGTTACATCAGCGATTGGGCACATGCTTGCCGCGCCTTGTATCGCGGCACTTGGAAATCATCGGCATTGGCGTGCAAACTCTTCGAGACGACGCCGAAGCTACTGGAATCGCTCTCATTCGACGAATTGAGACGCTTTGCCGAGTTCTTGGAAGAGATATCTCATCGTTCTTACGACATGGCAGGCGACGCTCTAGACAAGGGTTCAGAACTTTTTCCGAAACTGGGCAAGGATGCCGGCGCATTCATCGCACTTTCAAACACCGTCGCTAAGAGTTCCTGGCGTCACGTCCAGCCGATGTTTGATGCGGCGCAATACGGACTTGTAGAGATGCCGCGCGAACAGCGTTCGAGCTTCATATCGCTTGTGAATCGTCTCACCAGCAAGGATGGTGTCGATCCGGCGATATTGATTCGTGATGGCGCACGTGCGATAAGCGGCGTTGGGCATGAGTGGCGCGACACGATGATCGACCTTACGCATCGCATCGCGTCTGAAGGTTCTCCCGAAGCCTCTTCTGCATTTTTGAAGACCGGACCGCAGGTGTTGGAAAGAGTAACGTTTCCGCAAATGGTGGAATGGCACTCACGTGGACTTGGATTGCTTGCTGAGCGACCGGATGCCGCCGAGGCGTATTTCAAGAATGAATCGGCGTTGTCTCATGAAGTTCTCGACGCGCTTTCATCGAGCGTTGAACTCGATCGTGTACGTGAGGTCATCCGAATGTATTGTCGAATGCTGGCTGGGCAAGAGATCGAGGTTCAAGCCGCGCAGCAGCTGGTAGACAAAAAGATCGGTTGGTTCCAGGGCGAATTGCCGACTACCGAAGGCACAACTATCTATCTTCCGAAGGTCATCAATCGCCATCCCAGCAAGGATCGCAATTTCGCGTTCTTCAAGGTGATATCTACACACCAGACCGGCCACATCGAGTTTGGATCCTTCCGGTTCAGTTTTGATCGGCCGTCGTCTTTGTTCATTGATCTGCGACCTGAACTCACGTCATCGCAAGGTGCCAGTATCGAATCTGTCGCATCGATAGAGGTTGATGAAAGGGTAGAGCCGCAAGATGCGCCTTCCACAAATGGCGCGCCAAAGTTATCTGGAGATGATGGTCATGCGACGATACCGATGAGTCGGTTCTTCGATCTTTTCCCTGACCGCAAGCTTGGCAACGATGTCTTCACGATCTTCGAGAGTACGCGCGTGGATGCAAAGGTGATGTCTGCCTATCGCGGTTTGGCGGTCAGTTTCCGTGAAGTTCAGAATGATGCGCTGGATACGCGTCCGGACATGACGGATCTGCCGGCTCGCGAAGCCTTGGTGGAGTTCATGATCCGCATCAGTTTGGGTCAATCGGCGAATCTGGTCGCGCCCAAACGTCATTTGGAAGTAGCACGTAAACTGCGTCGCCTGGTGCGCATCATGCAGAACGATGGGGCATTAGTGGAAGATGCCGCCGAGGCTACGATAAGAGCCTGCGCATGGTTGACAGAAGTCAAGAATGAAGAGTTGGATGAAGACGAGTTCGATAATCTGGACGATGACGAAGATGAGGAAGAGCAGGACGGCGACGATGAAGAGGAGCAGGATGTGCAGGGCATCATACAGGCATTTATCGAATCGATGCAGCCTGGCGAGGGTGCAGGCGACGATGAAGGTGGCAGCGAAGAAGAATCGGATGAGATGGACATGGGCGATGAGCAGGACTATGCGTCGCCTCAAGATGTGGACTATCGAGGCGAGTTCAAGCCGGAGCTCTCTCAACTGCTCTCCCAAGCTCAGATGATGGATGGTGCGGAGTTTGGCGATGACGAGTTCGGTGAGATGACTCCGCTGTCGCAAGAGCAGCTTGAGGAGATGATGAAGAACTCTGCCGAGGTTGAAGTCCAAGAGGGTCAAGATGGCGAGGAGATGTCGTCGGAACTTGCGGAGATGCTAGAAAATCTGCTGAAAGAGATGCAGCGACGCGACCCGCAGGCGCAAAGTCAATCGTCCGGTCCGATACAGCACGTCGAAGAAGACGGCGGACCGCTTACTCCGAGTGGCGCCGATCAATTCGTCTACGACGAATGGGACTTTAGAGCCAACGAATATCGTCCACGCTGGTGCATGGTGCATGAAAAAGAGATGAGCAGTGGCGATCCTGGCTTCTACCGCGAGACGTTGATCGAACGTGCTTCGCTTCTGACTATGATCAAGAAGCAGTTCGAGCTTGTGATGCCGGAGATGTATCGCAAGCAGAAACGTCTCGAAGATGGCGAGGAACTCGATTTCGATCCCATGTTGGAGGCTGTCATCGACCTCCGCGCTGGTACGACACCAGATGAGAAGATCTACTGGCGGCGCAATAAAACTGAGCGTTCTGTAGCGGTAGCATTTCTGCTCGACATGTCGGCATCAACGGCTGAGGCGATAGAAGAAGCCAAACGTCCTAACGACGACTGGGGCGCGCCGGATGATCCCGTAGAGTACATGGTCTGGCTAAGGTCTAGACGATCGGAAGGTCTGCGAAAGTCGTACAAACGCATCGTTGACGTTGAGAAGGAGGGCGTGGTGTTGCTGGTCAACGCTCTGGAGACTCTGGGCGATGATTATGGCATTTACGGTTTCTCCGGGTACGGTCGAGAAAACGTCGAGTTCTACGTGATCAAGGACCTTGACGAGAAGTTCACGGAAGAGATACCGAGGCGTATCGACCGCATATCGCCGCTTCACGCGACCCGTATGGGTCCCTCGATCCGTCATGCGACGCGTAAGTTGGCAGATCAAGATTCACGTTCTCGCTTCCTGTTCCTGATCTCCGACGGTCGCCCGCAAGACCGTGGGTATAGCCGTGAGGGTGTCGAAAAGGAGTATGCGGTGCACGACACGCGCATGGCGTTGATGGAAGCGCGGCGTGAGGGCATCGTTCCATTTTGTTTGACGGTAGATAAGCAGGGGCATGACTATCTAAAGGTGATGATGGACGACTTCAACTATGAAGTGCTGCCTGATGTGAGCATGTTGCCGCAACGCCTGCTGATGCTGTATCAACGGTTGACCACATAAATATGTCAGTGGTACTTAGGTGTAAACTGACGAATCAGAAATCTAGACTGGCCCGATAGGGCGGTATGGAGGGTATTGAAAGTGCAGTCCCGTTCGTTGCGTGTACGAATAGATGTGAAACTGAGTGCGATGGTGGTTATGACACTGGTTGCGGTTGCGTTGAGCATCATTGCATCGGTGCCATACGGAAACGTTGAGTTACGTGCGCAAGAACCGAAACCGGTAGGTTCCTTAGAGCGTATCGTTGCCGTGTCCCCTAATTTGGTAGTTGCACCTGGGGACCTAGTGTCACTCTCGATCAACGTATACGGACGTCAAGGTCAAGATACTGAAGAGCGTAACTTGCCCAGGGACGTAGATTTTTCTTGGACTGCGTATGGGGGGATTTTAGTAGTAGCTACTGGGACATCAGCAGTCTACAGGGCGCCAGACATGCCTGGCAACTACACGGTGACTGCTTCAGCGGGATCTGAATGCGTCGGTACCGCGTCGGAGTGTACTGCGACCTTTCGGATAACTGTGCGCCGCGTAAGCGAATTGACGGGTCCGGATGCGCCGCCCCGCAATCCAGAAGGCGAAATCCCGGCTATCCTGACCGATTCTCATGGGCAGCAGTACGAGGTGTTTACCCCGGAGGAGGGTGGAACTTTCATGGGCGATGGCTTCCGGATTTCAGCCGCTCCAGGTATCGTCCCAAATGGGGAGATTGTCGGTATTCGGATGTGTATATCGGGCGACGCTTCCAATGCTGGAATGTCTGAGCATCGTTACACTCTAGCTGGTGCTCGGTACGAGGTTTGTGCTGTTGACGCTTCTGGAGATGTCGTAAATTCCTATCGCTTGGATGGACCTGCGGAGGTTTGCATACCATTGCCGGATCAGCTGAGGTCAGAAATCTCGAATGCCGGGCTTTTCGGCATCGACTCGAGCGGTGATTTGATTGCATTGACATCGACTGTTCACATCTCGCCGGATCTAATGGTTTGCGGCAACTTAAGCACGCTTCCGCTCTCGGTAGCAGCAGGTGTGCCA
Organism: Dehalococcoidia bacterium; assembly: GCA_965242765.1. Taxonomy (GTDB): domain Bacteria; phylum Chloroflexota; class Dehalococcoidia; order Lucifugimonadales; family Lucifugimonadaceae; genus Bin127. Next base: position 2,140,629 of record CBDESY010000004.1, read on the forward strand.
GGCACTCCGCCAGAGCCTGCAGCTACCCTAGAGCCGGCACCTGAGTCTATGGAACAACTGCCACCTACAGGCGGTTCAGCACCATCATCATCGAGTTTGCTGATATGGATAATCGTCTTTGGTGGTGCGTTGGTGGTTTCAGGTGTGTCTTTGGTGATGGCGCGTCGGTCTGAACTGTGATGTGAATGATTTTAATGATTTTAATGATGTGCCGCCGTCCCCCTTGTGCGCGTTGTCTGAACTTTGATTTTCGCTTGATTGGGTTTGATTTTTGTGATTGGTGGCTTCTTGTCTGAACTGTGATGTGAATGATTTTAATGATTGGAATGATGTGCCGTCGTCCCTTTTTGCGCGTTGTCTGAACTTTGATTTTCGCTTGATTGGGTTTGATTTTTGTGATTTGGGGGTTCTTGTCTGGATTGTGATTTCAATGATTTTAATGATGTGCCGTCGTCCCTTGTGCGCGTTGTCTGAACTTTGATTTTCGCCTGATTGGGTGTGATTTTTGTGATTGGTGGTTTCTTGTCTGAACTGTGATGTGAATGATTTCAATGATTTTAATGATGTGCCGCCGTCCCCCTTGTGCGCGTTGTTTGAACTGTGATGGGGGTGACCGTACTGCCGCGAGTGCGGTTCGCCAACTGTTTCATACGACATCAGAGCGTTCTGGTGACGCTCTATTGAAGACTTATTTGGAGGTTGGAAATTGGCATGGTTACTATAAAACAGGGGATTTCTTCCCGTAGATCGAAGGTTCTGAGGCCAGAAGTTCTCGAATTCGTGCGACGACTGCAACACCGTCATCTCCAAGACCCAAGACTTCCCGTACCAAACGTTCGTCAAGGTTGATGCGGTTTTGGTCAACCGCACACATGTAGAAGGGTTCGAATTCGACATGACGAAATTCACGAAATATCGCTATTGCCGCTTCGAGTTGTAAGTCAGTGAATTGTCGTACATCAAGGGCGGGTAAGGAGCGAAGCATCGTCAGACTTCCAAGCCCTCTCCCTGCTTGTGAACGGATTGCGTGATTTGCGTGAATCAATAGACCGAATGTTGAATTGAACCATAAGTTCAATAAATTTTCATAAAGGCGTGGATTTGAATCGGTGTTGATCTTGAGCGTATGCCACATCCTTATCCCTAACGTGGGTACAATGGTTGATGTTGCACTTGTACGTTGCGATGCGTATCCAATATCTGTAGTGACGTGCAGATGACCTGAATGCGACCAAATGCTTGACACGTTTCCTTTGGATTTGGGAGACATTCGTGCATTAGGTTGGGAAACTAGACTGCGTTGTATTTTTGAATTTACGTGCCATAAGCCTGAATATCTGACCAACGAGTCCCAGCCTTCTGAAACGTGAAAAGCTCCAGAATTCGCGCCGTATCCACCTTTGATTTGCAGGTGGGACGGGCTTATATTGGCGATTTCTTCCAATGGTTTGATGGGAATCGTAGTTGATAACAGTCGTCCATTCAGATCCCATAATCGACCTTTCACGAGTGAATTGGCTCTTTGTCCACATTCAGCTTGCTTCCATTGCGCCCCTTTCCAAGAATTGCGCCCTAAAGGTCCGTCGACGATCTCACCCCACTTGTCGTTTCCGAGCATGATGTCTGTGGCACCATCCGGTGGTCCGTCGATTCGTTGAACAGGTGAATTGGAATATCTTGCAATGGCTCTTGTGAGTGCGAGTGCTTCAGTTTCTCTTCGGGGTTTTTTCCACAGGTTTACGAATCTACCAATAGGGGGTGTTTTGCATGAGACTGATTGTCTTCGCGCAACGAGAAGTATTTCAGCCACGCTTGTATCGTAGGACAAAGAGTTGTCTTCGGGATCGTGAATGGCTATAACAAACTCGGTAACATATTTATCAGTTAGTAATGCACGTATCTTTTGCCAACGTATGCCGTAGAGTGCAGTAGCGGGCAATACGAATGCCAACCTTCCATCTTCATTTAGCAATCGGTCTGCTAGCACAATGAACACTGATGCTAGGCCTGCCTGTTGATGAGCAGCTGTGCCTGCAATCATTGCCGACAATTTCTTCGAAAGTTTCTTCTGATCAACGCCTGGCTTGTACCCAAATACTCTGCGTTCTTCATCGTCATTTCCTGTGCTCCGGGTGTATGGAGGATTGGCGATGATCAAATCGGCTTTGGGGCGCGAAACGAACTTTGGTTCATCTGTTGCCAAAGGACCAACCTGAGTACTGGTTCCAGTGAACGTCGCCTGCACAGCATCACCTTCCAACCATTCCAATGACCCCAGTTTTGCCCCATCTCGCTTGTCGTATTCAAGTGGAAATACGCTGAGATTCATCTGTTCAAACTCGACTTCAGGCGACATTGATGCAAGAGTAGCCGCGGTGAGGTGAATACCAGCGTCCACTATGTCGGCACCATGTATGGTGTGTTCGATCAAAGTGCGGTGTAGATTTGTGAGGTTTAACTGGGAACCGCAGTGTTGAATTGCGCGACGATAGTTGTCTTGTATCTGTTGGTACGCTGACATAAGCAACGTGCCGGTGCCGCAGGCAGGGTCCAGCACAGTGAGTTGTTTGATTTCTTCGAGGTCCGACCAATTTTTTCCGGTCCAATTATCCGCATTTAGTGCTAGTCCAGCCAGGATGGTGGCTGCCGGAATACTCGTGTAAAAGGTGGAAAGGAATTTGCGGTCGGAAACAAGCCTATTGAAAATCTGGCCAGCAAGATCGTGGCGTCCAACTGCTGGATGGGTAACCAGTTGATTTGCGGTTTGCCAGCAAGATCTCACAAATGGGTGAGCATCGATGGTCGGCATCGAATTTAGGATTTCAACTGCGCGTCCGAAAATCGGGTAGTAGTCGATCGAAAGTATTTCATTCCAAGATGAAATAGTGGTATGTGTTATGTAATTATCGATATTAGGGGGGGGGGGGGTAAGGCAACTGAACTTGATAAACGATTATGAAATACCATTGCGTTTATAACCATCAAAGCTGCCATATTTGCAACTTCGTCACTCGATTCACGTTCAAACACTCGACTTACGCGTCCCATCGTTCCGGGTTTCGAATACAACATACTTCCGGCTTTTCGTGCGCCTTCTTCGAGCATGGCGACGGCATTAGCTACATCATCCCCTTTTGCAGTTGCGCGCTCAACATCATCTGAAAGAGCTTGAATGTCGCCAAATTTGCTTGGATCGAATGTTGCGTCTGTGTACCAAGTAGTCCATTGAAGCGGTGAGTTCGCAAGTTTCCCATGCAAATCGCGTTGGTGAATGTATTTCAAACTTTCTGGCAGAACAATAGCGAATGTTATGTCAGCAGAACTTCCGTGCACGTGTAGACCTAACTTAGCCAGCGCGTCGTCGTTCACACTGTATGCGGGGGCAAATTCGGTTTCTAAAACTACCGGTCCAGCTGGCAAATTAACGAGGACATCTGGATATCTACCCGCCACGTGAACTTCTGCTTGGGCATCAAGTCCGTATCGATCCCTAAGCAAGTCGGCTAAAGCAACGTTAACGATCCGCTCTTGCTGTTTGATTTCCAGCGTTGCCATAACCTTCACATCATCTCACATAGTTGGGGATCCTAGTTCAACATCACAACCCGTTCACTGCCGGTTTAGTTCGAACATTTCTAGCATCTTGTCGGCCCAGGCTTTGTCTACTCGGATGATGTCTTCGGTCTCGTTGGCTACTGCGTAGCGGTAGTTGCCGTCTGGTGTCGGGTCGCCGATGATCATGGAGGTGCGGTAGACCTCGGTTAGGAGTTCTCGGACTTGCACTTCGCGTCGGATGTGTATGTATGGGGCGTCGACGCCTAATCCGTAAGGTTCAAAAGCGGTTCGGTCGTTGAGGTTGAGTGCTTCGGCGCCATCGATTGCGGGGTCTCCGAAATGCGACAGGTAGTCCATTATGAGGTCGGTGTCGATCGGAGTTGTGCCTTGGCACGGCGCGTCGCTTGCTGGCAGGTCGCAGATGACCCAATCGGCGGAATCTTCATCTATGGCATAACCGGAGGTTACTTCGTTAGCTTCGAACAGCAGTATCTCGGTGGCTTCGGCAGGGTCCATGGTGTAGAACCAATCGGGATATGGCGGTTCTTCGACCAGGCGCAACATGACATCGCCCCATGAATAGTCGACGGTGTAGAGCTGATCGTACCCGCTCTGACGTGCGTAGTGTGCGCCGCCGTCGGGTGTCAAATCGCCCATCTGAACGGTGAGTTGACGGTCGTCACGGAGTCGGACATTGACGGTAAGCAGCGGATCGTCCAGGCCGTACAGAGCCGGGTTGTCGATGGTCTTTTTCAATTCGCGTTGTGACCGTGGACCGCCGAGGAGCTGGGTGATACCACCCCATCGATAGAGGCTGGTTGGAACGTCTTTTTGGTCGTCGAAGTACCACCGGCGATCATTTTCTCGGAAGTGCCAAGATGTCGAGTTGGCGCCGCTGGTGATGGATATGTTTCGGAGGTCGTCGGGTGCTAGTGTGAAGAAGAACGGCGGTTGCTCGGTGCGTTCTTCCTGTCCGAGTTGTTTGACGACGATCGATGCACCGATCGCGATCCAACACGCGGCGATCACAAGAACTAATGAGAGTCGCAGACTCATGGATCAGCGTCTTCTCCACCATGCCCAAATACCGGCAATTGCGACGAGGATGGGCATGAGCAACCAGCCGCTCCATCGCACGAAGTTTCGCTCCGATTCGGTCAACACCAATTCTCGGAATACGGTCTGTTTCGGACGCAGGCTGATGAGCTGGTAGTCGTCGGCGAGGTAGTTTACGGAGTTGACGAAGAGGTCGCCGTTGCGAGCCGATCCGAAGTATGCGTTGCTTGCGAAATCGGTATCTCCGATCAATATCATCCGAGTTGTAACTGGTTCGCCGTCCACGGTTCGTGGGCTGCCGCCGATCTCTGCGACGGCATCTACGGATACTGCTACCAGCAACGGTCCGGCTTGATCGACATTGACATCGAAGTTGATATCTTCAACATCGCCCTCGGCCCAGCTGTTCAATGTGCTGATGGCTACCAGTTCCATACGAACGTATGGGATTCCGGTGTCTGTCAGGGGGATAGTTTGTGGGTCGATGCCGTATTGATAGTGCGTGGCGCCGGGCATGTATAGCACGTCGAAGTCTTCGGTTAGTGGATGTCCTGGCAATTGGCTGTTGGTGTTTTTGATCTGGAGGAAAGTTGGGTTTGGCGCCACGTAGCTTGCGGTGTCTACAACGGTGCCGTCACCTACTGCGACGCCGTAACGTGAAAGGAATCCCTTGAATGAGTCGGGGGTGGTGTCGGGTTCGAACATCATGAGGATTCGTCCGCCTCGGCGTCCGTATTCGACGATGATGCCTTCCTCGGCTTCTGTCATTTCTTGGGTCGGTCCTGCGAAAATCACGGCGGCTGGCAAAAGTTCGGGGTCGTTTGATGATAGGCGTTGTCCGAGTTCCTGAAGTGTTTCGTTGGATATGCGGTAATTTTCTCGGACTAGTGATGCTGCTGCCAGTCCATATCCCTCGCTGCCGCGTGTGCTGTCGGATACGTCCCGCACTGAGTGTCCGCTGATGAATACGACGGTTTTCTGTCGGATCTGATTCACTACTAGCAGTCCGGTGATGATGTCTTGTTCGGAGAATACGTTTGGTCCGTCGTTTGGGTTGAGTCCGGGTACTACTTCGGTTCTTCGGCTCTCCAGTGCTTCGATGGCGAGTGATGGGAATTGAGTGACGCCGTATTCAGTTGCGACGTTTGGTTCGAGTTCAGGATCGACTAGTCGGAAGGTGAGTGGTTGTTCGGTGGAGCGTCGTCGGAACTCGCTTAGCAGGTCTTCAGTGGCGCGCCATGCCGCTTGGCGTTGTGGATTGTTGCGTCGGAAGAATGCGGTCACCTGTATCGGTTCTCGCAGGTTGGAAAGCGTGTTCAAAGTCTGATCCGAGACGATGAATTGCTTGGTGCTGGTAGTGTCGATACGTAGGAATCCTGGTGGGTCGGGACGTTCGAGCGCCCAATAGACGACGAAGTTTAGGACGATAGCGATGGCGACGAATGCGATTAGAACGATAGCGGTGTTCAGTCCGTATCGTCCGCGTCTTCCGAATATTGCGTGTCGGACGGCGTCGAATGATATTGCGGCGTCGACGATGAGTATCACGACTCCGATGCCCATCACAATGTAGGCGTAGTTTTCGAGGTCGCGCAGGAATATCCAGAGGAGCAGGCCGAGGACTAGCGTGAGGATGCCGGCGAGTGCGAGTGCTTGGCGGATGGATCTTGCGCTGGCCATTATTCGCTCGCGCAGTGGAGTGTCATCAACCACCTCGTCCATCGTGGGACGATTCTGAGGCAGTTCCGGGCGTTCGTTGTTTTGAGTTGTCATGGATGTATGCGTATTTGCCAGGTGATCATTCGCAACTAAGCCAGAACTAACGCCACCGACGAGTTTCCAATACGATCACGGTCAGCATCAGGAAAACGGCGGTGATGGATAGGTAGTAGACGATGTCTCCGACGGATATTATGCCACGTGCGAAATCGGCGAAATGCCCGGCTTCTGCAACGCCGAAGCTGTCTAGATCGAAGACTGAGAAGGATGCTCCGAGTTGCAGGGCATCCAAGATTTCGGCTCCGACGCCTTGAATCCGGTCGGACACGAAGTCGATGATAGTCAGTCCCGTCAAAAGTCCGGCTCCGACTACTAGACCTACGATCTGATTTGGGCTTAGCGCCGATGCGAAGAGGCCGATTGCGAGTGTGGCGGCCGAGTAGAGCACCAAACCCAAATAGCCAGTCAAGATCGGACCGACGTCCGGGATGCCGTATACGAAGAGGATGATCACGAAGTAGATAGACAGCCCCAGCATAGCCAACACGGTGATAAAAGCGGCTAAGAACTTTCCCAAGACTATTTCGTACTCTCGAACTGGGGATGTGAGCAGCAGTTCGAGGGTTCCGATCTTTTGTTCTTCGGCTAGCAGGCGCATCGTGATTGCGGGTGACATGAAGATCATGAAGAATACGGCGCCGGCTAGAAATCCTCTGATCGATGCTTCAGAGAAGGCGTCTGAGACCGAGGCTACGAAGAAGAATCCAGTGATGGCTAGAAACGCTGCCGAGACGACGTATGCCATCGGGGATGCGAAGTAGGTTCGGACTTCCTTGGTGGCGATGAGCCAGATGAAACGCATGACGAGTTAACCCAGATCCTCTTCGGTGGTCAGTTCCAAGAAGATTTCTTCCAACGTTAACGGCAATGGGGTGAGATTGACGAGCCCCCATCCACGTTCAATGACCTTGTTGGCGATGGTTTCAGTGGCTTGCGCGTTTGGTCTGGCGTCTACGATGAGCGGTGTAGTGGAATCGCGCTGTGCGCGTGCGACGCTCTCTGCTCGGTTGTCGCTGCGCGCATCAACGACCATAGGCAATTGCCGCATTTCTCCGATCACTTCGCGCGGCTCGGCGCCGCGGATGGTCAATTCGATCCGCTCTGAGTGCTGCAGACGTTCCGAGAGATTGTCAGGACGATCGTCGGCAACGATTCGGCCGTCATGAATGACTAAGACCCGGCGGCATATCATGCTGACTTCGGGTAGGATGTGAGAGCTTAGCAGCAAAGTGTGTTCTTCGCCTAGCTCGCTGATCAGTTCACGCGTTTCGACGACTTGGATCGGGTCGATACCGATGGTGGGTTCGTCGAGTATCAAAACATCGGGTTCGTGCAGTATTGCCTGTGCGATGCCAGTGCGTTGCCGATATCCTTTTGAAAGCTTGCCTACCAGAGCGTTGCGGTAGTCTCCCAAACGTACCGTGTCGATCACTTTAGGGACGCGTTCGTTGACCCATGATCGGTTCATTCCGCGCAACATGCCCATGTATGAAAGGTAGTCAGTCACGGTCATATCGAGATATAGCGGGACGGTTTCGGGGAGATATCCGATGTGTCTGCGAGCATCGAGCGAGTGCGAAACGACGTTGTATCCTGCAACTACGGCATCGCCATGTGTAGGCGGCGTGTAGCCGGTGAGTACTCGCATGGTGGTAGTTTTACCGGCGCCGTTGGGGCCGAGGAACCCTACGATCTCTCCCTTGAGCACTTCAAACGAAACATCGAGAACGGCGGGATAGGGGCCGTAGTACTTCGACATGTGTTCGAGTTTGATCATTTTCTTCTGTCTTGCCAGCACTTAACCCAGACGTGTGGTCTACACCAAGTACGTGCCGTTGAGCATTTTGGATGTCAGTCAGACACTCAAGTTTAACAATTCATAACATGCCAGAGTCGACGGGTATCTAGGAAACCTCTGATCAAGTAGGGACGGTCGCGACTCGCCCCCTGCGAATTCCGTTAGAAGCTCACCTTTTTCATAGGTTCCTAGGTCGCATAGCCGGACGTTGGCTAGAATCGTTCCTAAAGCGGTACTCTCACGGCATGGGAATGTCAGCAACTACACACCAAGAAATCGATGATATGGATGGCTCTGCGCGTATCATCTACTTGGATCATGCGGCGACCACTCCGGTGCGTCTGGAAGTTCTGGATGCGATGCTTCCGTATTTCAGCGAGGCATTCGGCAATCCATCCAGCTTGTATGGCATCGCAGGCGAGTCGCGCAACGCGATCGATGAGTCGAGGTCTCGCGTTGCGCAGGTGCTGAACTGCCGAACCAGCGAGGTTGTTTTCACGGGTGGAGGCACCGAGTCGGACAACCTTGCCATCAAGGGTGTCGCATCGACGTTCGATGCGCCGGGAGTCATCTTGATATCGGAGATCGAGCATCACGCTGTCATTCACGCAGCGGAACAGCTTGAGCATCAAGGGCATCGAGTAGTGACCGTTCCTGTAGACAAGTACGGTGTGGTAGATCCTCAAGATGTGGCCTTGCGATTAGGCGAGCGAGATGCATTGATCAGCATCATGTATGCCAATAACGAGGTCGGTGCGGTCAATGACATCGCGACGATATCGCGGCTATGCAAGGAACATGGCGAGAAGAACGGCACTCGCGTTGTGGTGCATACCGACGCGGTGCAGGCATCTGGGAAACAGTCCCTCGACGTCAAAATGTTGGAAGTGGATTTGCTTTCATTGTCGGCACACAAGATTCATGGGCCGAAAGGCGTGGGCGTGCTGTATGTCAGACGCGGCGTCAAGCTCGATCCTCTGATTGCTGGTGGTGGACAGGAACGTCAACGCCGTTCGGGCACCGAAAACGTGCCGGGGATTGTGGGTATGGGCTTGGCACTTGCGCTTGCCGAGTATGAACGCGAGCAGTTCTGCGCGGATACTCGCGAATTGCGGGACCGCTTCTTGTCGGCGATGTTGGAAAGAATCTCTGGCGTTGTGATCAACAATCATGCGACGAATGGATTGCCGCATATAGCTCACGTTTCGGTTCCTGGTTTGGAGGGCGAGCCGATGTTGCTGGGTCTAGATTTCAAGGGGATCTGCGCTTCTAGCGGCAGCGCGTGCAGTTCGGCTTCAGTTGAGCCGTCTCATGTGTTGGTGGGTATGGGTATGGACCGCGAGCGTGCTGTGGGTAGCTTGCGATTTTCATTCGGCAAGGATTCGACGCTTGAAGATGTGTACGAAGCAGTAGACGCGTTGTCGGATGTGGTTTCGCAGCTTCGTGGCATGCCTTCGATGCGTTCGAGTTCGGTCATCGCGTGATATCGGGTTGAAAGGTTTGTATATTTGATATCTGTAATCTCACCCAACATTGTCAGTTGATCATGCGATGACCACCAACGATCGTTCAACAGAAGAACATGCGACAGAAGAGCGCGCCACGTCGGAAACGCCTGGCGTTCCGGCTCCGTCATCGAGCGAAAGCTACGTTGTGGGCGACGAAGCGCGTGATGCTTTTCCGACTGAAGTGTCGGCAGCTCTGCAGTATGCCGCGTCCAATAAGTATGACTATGGTCCGAAGTTGCGAGATGCCGATCTTGAATGGGAAGTGAACGGTGTTGAGCCGATGGCAGGTGGAATCTCGCGGGTATTCGTGGATTATGTCCCGGCATCCTTCCGAGGGTCGTCTGGTTCTGAGTATTTCGACGTGGATGCTTCGGGAGCAGTTCTAGCCCGACGTCAGGTTCGTATGCCCAAACAGAGCTTGCCGGTGGTTCTAATCGCTCTGACAGTGGTTTCATTGATTTCGCTAGTCGTAGTTGAAGTGTTGCTTTGGGCGAATCCTTTTGAGGGAGGTCCGGAGCTTTACGTCGCGGGCCGGACGCTTTGGATTCGCGCCGAGCTTCCTCGAACCCAACCATACGTTGTGTACCAAGCGCCCTCAACTGAGGGGACGGTGCATCATTGGGCGATCTCACCAGAGGGACAAGGCACGGAGATTGTGATTATCGAGACGACGCTGACGAACCAGACTTCTGGTGCGGTTCGGATGGTTGTGGATCGCGATGCTGCTGAGTTGCGCATCAAAGACAGCATCGCTTTGAAGCCGGTAGACGCAGTTGCGCGATCGTCCCAAGTAGAAACTGGCAATGATCGCTATCTGGACCAAGATTTCAAGTTGATGTGGGGTGGCTTCACCTTGAATCAGGGTGAAGAGTTGCGAGGTCACCTGGTATTCGAAGCACCTATCGGCAGCGATTTCACCGATTTCCGCTGGCTAGCCGGGGATACAGCTGTAGTTCGGTACGAGTAGACCGGGCGGTTGTTACGAACAGTGGTGCACACGCCGCTTCAGGTTTGTGTATATAATGCCGACGCATGGCGTTTACGCGTGTGCTTCGTTGGAATTGCATCGTATACGCGCCGATTAAGTGAAAACACAATGCTGAGCGATCGTCCAAGGCGAATATGAGCCTCACCTACATTGGTGCCCGAATCGGTATGTTCGTGCTTGTCGTCTGGCTCGCGATCACCGTTATTTTCTTTTTGCCGCGGATTGCGAGTGATCGCAACCCGGTCCGTGAGCGTTTAGTGATGATGGCGGCGACGGGCAACCTTTCCACTGGCATGGAGAAGGTGGTAGCGGCTTACGAACGTGAATATGGGCTCGACCAACCGCTTTATCTTCAGTACATTCGATATCTTTCGAGCGTTTTGCGCGGCGATCTCAATGTGTCCCTGATCCGACATCCGACAACGGTGATCGACCTGATATTTCAGCGGATGCCTTACACAATCGGGCTCGTGGGAGTGTCGGTAGTCATATCTTTTGCTTTTGGATCGATTGCGGGTGCGCTGTTGGCTTGGCCGGGTGCGCCGCGGGTGCTCAAAGGCATACTTCCGTTTTTTCTGACGCTATCTCCGATCCCGTATTTCATGTTGGCGTTTTTCCTGATCCTGGTATTTGCATTTACATTGGGATGGTTGCCAATTGCGGGTGCTTCAAAGGTGAGTACCGTCTATGACGGTTGGGATTGGCAGCGCATCTGGGACATCATCTACCACTCGATTCTGCCGTCACTGTCTATCGTGCTTTCTCAGGTTGGATTCTGGGCTTTGGGTATGCGCGGCATGATGGTTACCACGGCTGGCGAAGACTACGTCACCTTGGCGCAGATGCGTGGCTTGAAGCCGGGACGCATCTTCGGGCAATACGGTATGCGAAACGCCATGCTTCCGCAGCTGACATCGTTGGCTCTTGCGCTGAGCCTGATCGTTTCGGGAGTAATCTTGGTGGAATACATCTTTAGGTATCCGGGAATGGGTTCGCTTCTTTTCGATGCCATTGCCGGTTTCGACTACTTTGTGATCTATGGCGTGGTGCTGGTCTTGATTCTTTTCGTCGCGTCGGCGACTCTGATTCTTGACCTTGTGTATCCGCTTATCGACCCCCGCGTCCGGCGCGGCACGTGATCAACCTTTCTTGAGGCTACTTAGAGTCTGGCAATCGATATGCAGGACACCGGCACTGAACCTAAACAATCTACTGCGGCGATGCAGGCGGTGGCGGAATCAGATTCTGTGCGCTCGTACGGAGCATGGTCGCAGATCGGATATTATCTGTTGCACGAGCGAATGCTCACTATCGGTTTGTTCATGTTGATAGCTATTCTTGGGCTTTGGTTGATCGGTGGACAGTTGGTGGATCCCAAAAACGCCGAACCGATTTCTGGTCCGCAGCTGGCGGAGCCGCAATCGAAATACTGGCTGGGCACCGATTTCAACGGACGCCAGATTCTTCCGCTTATGATCCATGGTGCGCCGCTGACTCTTCGTATCGGCTTGTATGCTGGTGTTTTCGGACTGGGTATAGGCATATTGCTGGGCTTCCTGGCTGGATATCTGCGTGGTCCGGTGGATGCGTTTATTCGCGTAATTTCTGATGTATTCATCACGATCCCGAGTTTGGCGGTATTGGTGGTTGTTGCATCGACGCTCAAAGAAGGTTCAGGCTTATCGGTAAACGCGATGGGTTTCATCGTGGCATCACTATCGTGGATGTGGCCGACACGTGTTATCCGGGCGCAAGTTTTGAGCATGAGGGAGAGTAACTACGTTGAGGTGGCGCGATTGAATGGGATGGGAGATTTAGAGATCATCTTCCGAGAGTTGATGCCGAATTTGTTGCCCTTCCTCGCTGCCAGTTTCGTAGGTGCGATGGCTAGCGGCATTTTGGCGGCTGTGGGGCTTGAAGCTCTGGGTCTAGGTCCTCAGAGCGAGCCTACTCTAGGGATGACGATTTACTGGTCGATTTACTATGGGGCACTGTTGAGCAACTGGTGGTGGTGGTATGTTCCACCGATAATCTTGGTGGCGTGGATATTCGTGACGCTTTATTTGATCGCGTCGGGTCTTGATAAGTGGGCGAATCCGCGATTGAGGCAGAGCTTGTGATGTTGGATACAGTCCTGTCGGTGCGCGATCTGCGCGTCTACTTCAACATCCGTGCTGGTACTGTGCGTGCGGTTGATGGTGTCGATATCGAGATCAAAGAGGGCGAGAAGCTGGGACTTGTCGGCGAATCGGGTTCTGGCAAGACGACTACTGCGCTGGCGATCATGCGGATGATCAAACCGCCGGGAGAGATTGCTGGTGGGACGATCGAACTTGATGGTAGGGATCTTGTTGAACTGCCAGAACCTCAGATGCGAGCGGTGCGCGGTAAAGACATAGCCATGGTTCCCCAGGCGGCGATGAATGCACTTAACCCGGTACGACGCATCCGTGATCAGATGCTGGACGGGTTGCGTGACCACGGGGTCAACGAATCGCGCAATCGGATGCAGGAACGTTTGACCACTCTGATGTCGCAGGTGGGATTGAGCTCAAACGTGCTGGACCTATATCCCCATGAACTGAGTGGTGGTATGAAGCAGCGCGTGACGATCGCGATGGCGATATCGCATAAACCCCGATTGATACTTGCGGATGAACCCACCAGCGCGCTTGATGTTGTAGTGCAACGCCAGGTGATAGAAACACTGGAATCGGTTCGTAGCGAGATTGGTGCGGCGGTGATTTTGGTTGGGCATGACATGGGATTGATGGCACAGTTTGCGGATCGGATAGGAGTCATGTATGCCGGAAAGCTAGTTGAGCTGGCTAGTGTGGAGCAGATATTCGTGAATCCACGCCATCCGTACACCCGACTGCTGATATCAAGTCTTCCTGACACGGCTGGGAAGCGTCGATTGCAAGGAATACCGGGATTACCGCCTTCTTTGTTAGCGGTACCTCCTGGGTGTCCGTTCATGCCGCGTTGTCCGGAAGCTATGGAAATTTGTGGTGTTGAAGTGCCTGAATTGTCGGGTGCAACTGACAAGGTTTCGTGTCATCTACATAGCGAGAGGTTGTCGGCATGACAGTTACCGCTGAAATGCACGTCTCAAATCCGAGTATCGATGCTGCGCCTCTACTGGAGTTGCGCAATGTTACGCAGGTATTTTCTTCGGGCCCGTTCTGGAGTCGAGAGCACAACTACGCCGTCAACGATGTATCGTTCAAGCTTTCTGACAGGCCTGCTCTGATAACTGCGGTAGCAGGTGAGAGTGGAAGCGGCAAGACTACTCTAGGTCGGATAATGCTGGGGTTTCAGCGTCCAACCATGGGAGAAGTGCTTTACTCGGGCAGAGACATTGGGGAGATGAGGTCGTCGGAGCGGAAGCAGTATCGACGGCATGTACAGGCGATTTTTCAAGATCCGTTTTCTGTGTACAACCCGTTTTACAAGGTGGATCACATATTTACGGTAGCGATTGCGCGCTACCGTTTGGCTTCGAGCAGAGATGAAGCGCGCCATCTTATCGAAGATGCGATTTCCCATGTCGGGTTACGTCCTTCCGAGACGCTTGGGCGGTATCCGCATCAGTTGAGCGGAGGGCAACGCCAGCGCGTGATGGTCGCTAGATCGTTGCTGCTGAAACCGAAGGTGATCATTGCCGACGAGCCGGTTTCGATGGTCGACGCCTCGTTGCGTGCGACCATTCTGGAGACCTTGCGCAGTTTGAATCACGAGCTTGGGATTGCGATTCTGTATATTACTCACGATCTGACTACTGCGTATCAGGTTGCTGACAACATCATGATCATGTATCGCGGGCATGTTGTGGAAGCTGGGGACGTTGAACACGTGATAAACGCTCCGATGCATCCTTACACGCGATTGTTGGTTCAGTCGATTCCGATGCCCGATCCGAGTAGACGCTGGGCTGACATGGGCAGCGCGAATGCGCCACCGTTCTCGGGTATCGATATCGGTCACGATATGTGTCCGTTCGTGAATCGTTGTCCAGATGCGCTTTCGACGTGCATGGATGCAGTGCCGGAGAGTCATGTACTCGATGTTCACCGCATTGCTAAATGTTTTTTGTATCGGGACGCGAGCACCATTTCAGATGCCGATATCGCTTCATATTTCAATATTCGCGACGAATCTAGGTTAGTGGATGGCACGAACGTGAAAATATGATATTGTGTTTTGCACATTTGGAATTGCAACCAACGGCAAATGAATCAACCTGGGAGGGAACCAAAATGCCAAAAACCAAACGCATCGTGCCAATGATTGTGCTGGCTGCGATGTTTTCAATTCTGACCTTCGCACTCGCTTGTGGAAGCGAAACCGTCGTAGAAGTTACTCGCGAGGTTGAAAAGGTTGTTAGGGAGACGGTCGTCGTCGAAAAAGAGGTCGAGGTCGAAAAGGAGGTCGTCAAAGAAGTAGAAGTCGAGAAAGTCGTCGAGAAAGAGGTGGAAGTAGAAGTAACACCAACTCCCGTTCCCCTCGGCTATCAAGATGTTCCTCGGAGTAGAACGTTGATCATGGCTGGCCTTGGTGGAGAGCATCCCGGAGCCTTTACGGACATCGAGCAGTTCAACGCTCACGCGCCTGGTCTATCCAGAAGCGGGCTCTACCAAGCTGCTAGCGAAGGTCTCTTCTACTTCAACATGCTCACCGGTGAACTCATTCCGTGGATGGCTACGGACTACGAATATGACGATGGCTACACTGGTGTGACGGTCAATATTCGCGATGGGGTTGAATGGAGCGACGGTACGACTTTCACGGCACACGATGTGGCCTACACGCTCAACATGGCGAACACGAATCCGCTATCGGATCGGCACGGAGCAGTCAGTCAATGGACCGACGAAGCGACGGCGATCGATGACCTGACGGTGCACATCTCGTTCACCGAGCCGGCGCCTCGTTATGTTTGGGACTTGCTGATATTCCGCGCTGACATCGGTGTGCCGTGGGTTCCCAAGCATGTCTTCGAGACTGTTCCGGATGACGAGATCGCGACGTTCTCGCACTACGATCCTGCGAAGGGTTGGCCTGTAGTAACCGGTCCGTATCGATTGGTTCACACGGATGTTGAGAAGAAGATTTGGGACCGTCGCGATGACTGGTGGGCGGCAAAGATTGGCTTCCAGGACCTTCCAGAGGTTGAGCGTCTTATTTTCCTGCCCGGCATGAACGAGATCACGATGGCACAGCTGTTGATTACCAACGAGATCGACATGGCGTTCTCGCTGACGGTGCCGAACTACAAGGCAGTCGTTGCGCAGAACCCCAACATGACGACTCACTACTACGGAGAGCCGCCGTACGGTTATGAAGACTGGTGGCCAGTGGGCTTAGGTCTGAACACCAAGCGTCCGCCGTTCGACAACAAGAACGTACGATGGGCGATCTCATACTCCATCAACCGTGATGAAGTTATTGAGTTCGGTTTTGGTGGTGGTCAGATCGTGCAGCAGCTGCCTTGGCCGTACTACGCGCCGATGCAGAAGTATCACGACGAAGTTGCCGACCTGCTAGAGACGTACGACACCAGCGAGTACAACCCTGAGAAATCGGCGATGTTGATGGAGGGAGAGGGTTACACTCGAGATGGCGATGGTTTCTGGGTCAAAGATGGCGAGCGGGTCAAGATCCACATCGTCACGTTCCCGCAGCACCCGTCGACTACGCCAGCCGCGCCAGTCGTGACGCAGAACCTGCGTCGCAACGGTTTCGACGCTACGTTCTCAACGCCGACTGACTTCCTTGATCAGATCTTCCAAGGTCATGCCGACGGTTTCATCTGGGGGCATGGCTCGATGGTAGATCCTGAGCCGGTGCTAAAGGGTTACCGATGCGAGTTGGTGACTGAAACGGACATCGGTTTCATCGCCTATCCAGGTTTCTATCGATGGTGCAACGAAGAGTTTGATGCTCATGTTCGTGAAATGAGCAGACTTCCGGAGGACAGTCCTGGTGTTCTGGATCACTACCGCAAAGCGATGGAGATCTGGTTGCCTGAGTTGCCAGACATCCCGTTGACGTCGACGATCATCACCTTGCCGATGAACACGACGTACTGGGAAGAGGATTCGTGGCCGCACAACGACAATCAGTACATCCACGAGGGATTCTGGCACCGCACCGGGCTTCACATCTTCCTCAACTTGGAACCAGTGCAATAGTGGGTCTTCCCGATCATTAGGGAACCATTGAAACGCCCCCGGCATTGTTCGGGGGCGTTTGTTTTGCGGCGTTTACGGTGTTCTATCGCGACTGCAATACAATCGCGTGCAGAGCATATGTCAATCGCCAACAAGCCAATCGATTCCAGATCAACGCGTTCATCGTCTCCACGCGGTCGTCGGCGTCTTTCTCCAGGTCGCCGTCAATACTTGCAGTTCAAAGCGAAATATGCCGATTCTCTTTTGCTGTTCAGGATGGGGGATTTCTATGAGTGTTTTGACGAAGATGCCAGAACACTTTCAAAGCTGCTCGATGTTGCTTTGACGGCACGCGATGTTGGCGGTGGACAGAAATCTCCCCTGGCCGGCATTCCGTATCATTCGCTAGACACGCACCTCAGCCGTCTTGTCGCTTCTGGTCTGAAGGTGGCTATCGCCGAACAGACGACTAGCGAGACAAATTCTGAAGGCATTGTCGATAGGGCAGTTGTGCGTATAGTCACTCCGGGCACGGTGTTAGAAGATGCACTGCTGGAGCAATCGAAACACAATTACCTGGCGGCGTGCGTCATCGAAGGTGAAAGTGCGGGGATCGCGTGGCTGGAAGCTTCGACAGGCGAGTTTGCGGCGATGGAAACGAGTGTCGGTGGGATTGTCGACCAACTGGAACGTCTGGAGCCGGCAGAAATCTTAGTCGATACCGGTGCGAAACTCTTGTTGGACGAAATCATTGCTCATGACACCGTGCGCAGGTCTGCCTTGAGCACAACTGTGCTGCGTTCATTAGAGGATTCGATGCTTGATTCGGAGTTGGCGGCTGATACGTTGATGCGGCATTTTGAATCTGAGACGTTAGAGCCGTTCGATCTTACTGGATACCCGTTGGCGACGATCGCGGCTTCATCGGCGATAGATTATCTAGCTCAGACCCAGATTGGACGCCTTCCATTTATCACTACTTTGCGTAGGCATCGGCCAGAACGTCACATGCACATCCCGCTGACTGCGCTACGCGATCTTGAGGTGTTGAAGCCCACTGTTGAAGGTGGTCCGACACTGCTTTCCGCGCTTGATACGACCCGTACGCCGATGGGATCGCGTCAGCTGCGCGAATGGTTGGCCACGCCGCTTACCGACCTTGAGGAGCTTAACACTCGCCAAATGGCGGTTGCCAGGCTTCACGGGGACGTAGATAGACGCAATGGTATTGACGCGGCACTTAACGATATTCCTGATCTGGCGCGTTTGATAAACAGGTTGACATTAGGCAAATCGGAACCTCGTGAACTGCGTTCGTTGTTGAACGGTCTCAATCTGACTCCACAGCTGATGGAGTTGACATTTGACGCCGATACCGAGGATGTAATTTCGCCGATGTTCAACGGTATCTCCAGTCATAGCCAAATCAGGGAGTTGATCGACCGTGCGATCGTTGAGGATCCGCCGTTTCGGGTTGGTGATGGCAACGTGATCAAGACGGGTTTCGATCATGATCTCGATGCGTTGCGTACTTCGGCATCTCGCGCCCGTGCGGATATTGCGGCCATCGAGCAGAAGGCTCGAGCAACATCGGGTATACCTAATCTCAAGGTTGGACATAATCGGGTGTTTGGCTACTACATAGAGGTTTCTCGGGCCAATCTCGACAAGGTGCCGCCAGAGTTTCAACGTCGGCAAACGCTGGTCAATGCGGAACGCTTCATAACACCAGAGCTGAAGGATCTTGAAAATCAGGTTCTGCGCGCCTCGGATCGGATAAGTGAGCTTGAACAATCGATCTATCGTCGTGTATGTCAGCAAGTTGCCGAGAATGCCAGCGCCATCATGCGCACCTCTGCTGCGATCGCCAACATCGATGTCTGTCTATCCTTGGCACGCACCGCTTCGGAGAACGATTGGGTTCTTCCATTCGTCGATAACGGCGACACGTTGAAGATCGATGAAGCTCGCCATCCAGTAGTTGAAAATGTTCTCGGATACGGTCGCTTTGTGCCCAACGATATTGATCTCTCGAGCTCTGACAACCAGCTTTTGATACTTACTGGTCCGAACATGTCTGGTAAATCGACCTATATCAGGCAGGCAGCCATCTTGGTGATATTGGCGCAGATAGGTAGTTTTGTGCCGGCGAAGTTTGCGCGCGTGGGCATCGTAGATCGTATTTTCACCCGTATCGGCATCTCTGATGACATCGCTGGTGGTCGTTCCACCTTCATGGTAGAGATGGTAGAAACTGCATCGATCCTTAATCAGGCGACATCTCGTTCGTTGGCGATTCTTGATGAGATCGGGCGTGGCACCAGCACTTATGATGGCCTGGCTATTGCGCGCTCGGTAGCTGAGTTTATTCACAACAGTCCGGCATTAGGGTGCAAGACATTGTTCGCGACGCACTATCACGAGATGACGGAACTTGGCGAGGTACTGCCACGGGCGCGAAATCTGCGAGTAGCGGTTGCCGAAGAGGGCGATTCCATACATTTTCTGTATCGAATAGTGTCTGGAGGTGCAGATCGTTCCTACGGCATACATGTCGCAACACTTGCGGGGATGCCGTCGCCCGTTGTCGAACGTGCTCGAGAGCTTCTGACAGAGCTGGAGGCACACTCGAACCAAGCCGTTCAATCGAATATGATGCTGAACCACCAGCAGTTGGACTTGTTCAACAACGCTTCCAAGAGCACCGAGTTTCTGCGTTCGATTTCCGAAATTGACACGGACAATCTCACGCCGATCGAGGCGTTGAATCGGCTGTATGAGTTGAAGGATACGGCTCGGCGGGAGTTAGAGGGCTAGGTTTAGATTTTGATCATTTATCGAAATAAAGTGGTACAGTTTGATACCTGCTGAAGGAGGATTGGCTTATGTATGTTCGCCACGCCTGTGCAGGAAATCTTCGGATAACTCGATGCTGATGCGATTTGAGTGCCGACGATTCGTCAGCATCTCCTCGAAATCGTTCCGCAGTCGTTCAAGTTCGGCCTTCGTTTGTTTCTGTTGCGTGGTCAATATTCCCAACCACAATCCAATTCCGACTACTGCGGAGATGATGGTGAGCATTGCAACAGACAGGAACACCGCGTCGATGAAAAACCCTTGCCAATCCGATTCCATGAAATTGAGCTATCCGAATTTAGCCATGAAGAGGTTGGCTTTCATGATCAGGCGCTCTAGTTCCATCTCATCACGAAACATGCGAGAACGCTCTTCGTCTGTCACTTGCGACTTGAAAGCCAAACGATCCCGCACCAAGTCGATACCGTCGTTGAGGTGGCGCATCTGCCTGACGAGTTCGGCAAACTCCTCCCACTCCTCTTCAGTAGGTTTTCTTACAACTCGAGTACCTGTCTCTTCTGTTAACATGCTATAGGACGATCATCGCATAATGTGGTTACACTAAAGTTAATATAAACACATCATACGAAATGTGTCAAGTTCTATATCTATGCCATTCACGATGCAACGTTCCTCAACTGTGGGCTCGGTAACGCAGCCGTGACAACAGTGGACCGAGGGTTTTAGCGAGATCCTAGGTGTTTAGATTCCAATCGCCCATTCCGACACCTGCCGAAACCGTCTATCATCATTACCTGAAGCACAAATTGCAACCTGCCGACTCAGAGACGCTCGGAAACCGATCAGAATATCAAGGACAACCATTCCATGATCATCACCGATATCAAAGTAACCACTTTCACCTATACCTCGCACACGGTGCACGACACCGATGGGCACGCTCATCCTGGTGACCCGCACGAAGCGCGAACTTCGTTGCTGACGATTACAACCGAAGATGGGACTAGCGGATACTGCTTCGGATCGCCAGATGCTCTTCGTCCGACGATTTTGGAGAACTTCATCAAGAAGGTTTTGATGGGTCAAGATGCTACCGATCGCGAACGTCTTTGGCAGGCGATGGCGCGTTGGCAACGAGGCAGCGGTGGTGCATTCTCAGATCGTCCGCTGGCGGTCGCTGAGCTTGCGCTGTGGGATTGGTTTGGACGCAAGATCGATATGCCGGTGTGGAAGATTCTCGGTGGAATGCGGGACAAAGTGCCGGCTTACGGCTCTACAATGTGCGGCGATGAGATGGAGAACGGTCTAGCTACGCCTGAAGACTACGGACGTTTCGCCGAGTGGTTGATCAAACGCGGTTATACGGCGATCAAACTGCATACTTGGATGCCACCGGTATCTTGGGCGCCGTCGGTCAAAATGGATATCGCTGCCTGCGCAGCAGTTAGAGAAGCAGCAGGTCCCGATGTTCCTCTGATGCTCGATGCTAACCATTGGTACAGCCGCACGGAGGCGTATGAACTGGGGAGGGGCATCCAGGCCCTCAACTACTACTGGTATGAAGAGATGATGGACGAACACTCGATGTCTTCGTACGTGTGGCTTGCTCAGAATCTCGACATCCCTATTCTTGGTCCTGAGTTCGTGGAGGGCAAGTTCCATTCTCGAGCTGAGTGGGCGATTCATGGGGCCTGCGACATTCTCCGCACTGGGGTGATGGACGTTGGAGGCATCGGTCCGTCGATCAAGATTTGCCATCTCGCAGAATCTTTCAACATGGACTGCGAGATTCACGGCGGCGGTTCGGGCAATCTGGCTGTGTTGGGTGGTTTTTTCAACGGACGCTGGTACGAACGCGGGTTGTTGCACCCGTTTGTCGACTACGATGCGGTTCCTGAGTATCTCAACTCGATCATCGACCCGATGGGTTCGGACGGTATGATACCGATGCCGACACGTCCGGGTCTAGGCGAGGACATCGACTTCGATTGGATAGCCGATCATACGGTGAGTGAGGATTGACATCTGTGGTGGGCGCGATGGCGAACCTAGCGGATACCAACGTCTAACAAAAATAGACGTCCCCATTTTGGGGACGTCGGGCCAGCGATACGCTCACTGGGGTGGTTGATCTATAGTGTAGCAGAACGTTGAGCCTTGTCAACATCTGTCCAGTCGATTTCTTAGTTGATCCAGTCGGTCCAGCGGAATCACCAACCTAAGTCTCATCCATAAAGGTTACCATTGAACATGAAATGGAAACGTGTAGTTCGATCATTACAAATACACACTAAGTGAACGTGGGAGATGCCTTGTCCGAAGAACGAGTGGCGGTGTACATCGATGGATTTAATCTTTACCATGGTCTCAAACACAAAGGCTGGCAACGGTACTACTGGCTGGATCTCGAACAATTTGCCAAAAACCTTATCCGTCCCAATCAACAATTACGGGCGGTGAGATATTTTACCGCCAGTGTGATTCCGACTGTTGGAGATCCTGGCAAACCGGGCCGACAGGCGACCTTCTTGGAGGCTTTGCAGACGCATTCAGATATCTCGATCCACTACGGGTATTTTCTCCCGAAAAAGCTGAAATGTCCTGTTTGCGGTATTGTAAGACAATCCTTTGAGGAGAAGATGACCGACGTGAATATCTCAGTCGCGCTGCTAAACGATGCTCAAGATGATCTCTTCGACGTTGCAATGATCATTTCCGCGGACAGTGACCTGGTCGGTCCGATTCAATCCATATTGGATCGTTATCGAAACAAACGGGTGATTGTAGCATTTCCACCGCGTAGACAATCGAAACATCTGCGGCAAATTGTCAGTGCCGCTATCACAATTGGGCGCGACAAGCTAAGAGACAGTCAGTTACCTGATGAAGTAGTAAGGGATGACGGGTTCGTGTTGAGAAGACCGGTGACTTGGGCGTGACTACGCCGATGTTGTTGCACGCTAGGTTTTCATCTCAAGCTCAGGTATGGCAGGCGTTCCAGTTGCTGATTTTTCGGGGTTACTTCGATGCCAGCCGATTGTAGTCACCTCTAGCAAGTGATCAGAGTTTTCATCGCCCATGTCAGAATCATCCTTACGCGCAACGCAATCGAGCTTCCGCACTTGAGTCCTTCACCGACTGCGCATCCCTTAATATAATTGCAACGGCGGCATGATATCGGAAACCAGAGGAGATACCGCGATGGCATCGACAACATGGGCTTTTTTCAAAGGACGGCAAGTCCCTTTGGAAGAGGCCAACGTACGCGTCGATACTCACGCGCTCCACTACGGGACCGCGGCTTTCGAGGGCATTCGGGGAAATTGGAACGATGAACACGGCAAGGTCTACATCTTCCGATTGCGAGAGCATTATGAACGGCTAATCCGAGGCTGCAGCATCCTCCGCATGGAGTTGCCTTACGATGTTGACGATCTATGCCAGATAACGGTTGATCTTTTGGAACGCAATGGATTTGCCGAGGATGTCTATATCCGTCCGTTGGCATATAAGTCTCAGGAGGCTGTTGCGAACCTGAAGCTTCATACGCTTGAGAGCGATTTCGCGCTGATGATTCTGCCTTTCGGCGCCTATATCGAGGTTGACGGTGCTATCAGTTGTCAGACCTCTTCCTGGCGGCGTCCGGACGACTCGATGATGCCGACGGGCGTGAAGATCACCGGGCTGTACACGACGAGCATTCTCGCCAAAACTGAAGCGGTTATGGCTGGGTTCGATGAAGCGATACTTCTCAACCACGATGGGTCAGTCTCGGAAGGCAGCGGTGAGAATCTTTTCCTGATCCGAGATGGCGAAATCCATACTCCTTTCGAGACGGCGAACGCGCTGCTCGGGATCACGCGCGAATCGGTAATCACTTTGGCGAAGAATGAGCTCGGCATCGATGTTATAGAGCGTCGTATCAACCGTAGCGAGTTGTATCTCGCCGACGAGGTATTCTTGACTGGCACTGCGGCGCACCTTACGCCGGTGGGTAAAATCGACAACCGAGCGATTGGCACTGGTGAAACCGGTCCGTTGACCCAAAGACTGCAAGACATTTACTTCGAATGTGTAACTGGCAAGAACCCAGACTATATGGACTGGTGCACCGGTGTTACTCCGGGCGGCGGTTGAATCGCTCTCGATCAACCGTCTCGCACAGCTGACACAGGAGCGAGTAAATCCTGATGAGTGAGCAGATCGAATCGGCTGCAACACTGATGGTGCGAGATTATGTGATTCTCGCGTTCTTGGTCAGCCTCGGTTCTCTGCAGATAGCGGTGTCGATCAGCGGTATACGCGGCCTTTGGCTGACTCCCAAGCCGTCCCTAAATCGCATTGTTGGCATTTTGCTGATCGTAGGGGGGCTGGCCTTTTACATCTTTTCGCCGATTTGGGTTGAAGGTCCATGGGCGAGCGGGTCGGTTGTAGACGGCACTTCTGAAAATCGAATTTGGGGTGTTGCTGAGTTGGGCGAGATTTCTGGTGCGCGCAATCTAAACGATATTCACGGCGGCATGGCAGGAACTGCATACGCTGGGTTCTTCTTGATGTCGGCAGCCTTGGCGACGGTTTTAGCCGCGATCATTGGTGCGATCAACATGCGTTTATTTCGATTGCGTGATCAAGAAATAGATTCACGCCGAGGCGCATCGCGGCTCGATGGTTTAGATGCTCTTTCTCGCACCGACGCTGCTAGCGCTTTGTTCGCTTCGCTAGAGGGATTACGTCAAGAAGGACTTAGAGACGTTCGACGTCAGATGAGAGCTGCGCATCGATGGAGCATTGCTCGGAGAATCGTGGGTATGTGGCGTGATTAGCACTTTTGACAGAGAGCTGATGCTTTACATCAATTCCTTTGTTGGAAAGTCGACAGTGTTCGATCACTTTGCGAAGGTGGTTGCTTCCGATTATCTTGTGCCGCTCATTTTTTCGGCCGTGCTGTTTTGCATCTGGTTTGTGGGACGTGATGTATGTGCGCGTCGTCGTTATCAACGCGCAACGCTGATCGGAGCAACTGGTATCGGAATAGCTAACCTGATAGTTGATTTGATTGACACGGCGTACGATCGTCCGCGTCCGTTTGACGAGTTGGGCGATACGATGACGCTGCTTTTTTACCGATCGACCGACCCTTCGTTTCCTGCGAACCCGATGGCAGTGGTGTTTGCGATAGCCACGGCAGTGATGTTAGCCGATCGTCGACTTGCGTGGTGGTTGTTCGGATTAGCTGCTACGTATTCTGCGTTTAGGGTCTACGTCGGTACTTTTTACCCTACCGATGTCATCGGAGGAGCGATTATCGGAGTCATCGCCACGCTGCTGGGATGGTTGTTGTTTGAGCTGTTGAAACCAGTTCCGGAGGTTGTGCTGCGTGTGGTGCGCGGGTTCGGCTTCGCGTGAAAGGCTCAGCGGCGCGCTGAGATACGTCTGAATACTTCTCCGTACTCAAACGGCATCCCGTCAGCGGCGCGTCGTGCCCGATCTCTGATGCCGCGATCTGAACCGGCCTGTGACGACAATCCTGGCACTTGGCTGCGGTGTCGGCTCAAAGCATCGATCCGTTGGTCGATAGATGAAGTGACATCTACGACGACGTTTGGGTGGTCGGCGTGCCAAAAGAACACGTCGCCTACTTTATGCGGTTCGAGGCCAAGAGCAATCTGTTCGGGAAAGTGCAGATGGTCGCGTGCATAGGGATAGACGGCGTCTTGGACTGTGATGCCGGTGTTGCGATGGTCTCGGTGATTGAACCCGTTGGTGCGGAAGGGGTCATGCGTGAACACGATGTCAGGACGATGTGCGCGTATCGCCTTAACTACTTCGCCGAGGAATTCGCGGTTAGCTTCGAGGTGCCCATCGGGGTAGGGCAGCATGACGAGGCTCTTGACACCGATTACGGATGCAGCTTCTTCTTGTTCTCTTCGACGGATCTGTACGATGCGGTCTGAGGTCATACCTTCGTCATTGCTGCCGCTGCTGCCGGTAGTGCAGACGACGTAGGTTATCTCGCAGCCTTGTGCGGCCCATTTTGCGGTGGTGCCTCCGGCACCTATCTCAGCATCGTCAGGATGTGCGCAGATGACCATTGCGCGTTCTGGTATCTCTTCGAAGTGCTCCAATTTCTCCACCAACGACTTTCCGATGTGCCTTCATCATTTAACGGGTGTGCGCACTAAATGCGTGTCTAGATTTCATCATATCCAGTCGCTTCTGTTGTGCGAAGCACAGAATAGACTCGACTCAGAGATAACCAATCATGCGTTGACGGTTTCCCGATCAACATCAATCGCGAGAATGATCACTTGAATCTCCAATCGAAAGACCCCGACATCGCCGAGATCATAGCTGCTGAAGAGCGTCGGCTGCGTGAAGAGATCGTCTTGATCGCGTCTGAAAACTATGCTAGCCGTGCGGTGCTCGAAGCTACAGGATCGGTTTTGACCAACAAATATGCCGAAGGATATCCCGGACGTCGCTACTACGCTGGCACCGAAAACGTTGATGCTGCGGAGACGCTGGCAATCGAACGTGCTAAAGAGTTGTTCCCGGGTGCGGAACATGCGAATGTGCAACCGCACAGCGGCTCGCAGGCAAATATGGCAGCCTATTTTGCGGTGCTAGAGCCAGGTGATCGGGTGATGGGCATGTCTCTCGATCATGGTGGGCATCTGACACACGGATCGCCAGTCAACTTTTCAGGGCGTATCTACGACTTTGTCCACTACGGCTTGGACGAAGAGACGGAGAAGATCGACTATGATGCTGTGGAGCGCATAGCTGACGAACTGAAGCCGAAGATCATCGTTTCCGGTTCTTCGGCATACTCGAGGACGATAGATTTCGCGCGGTTCAGTCAGATTGCAGATAATATCGGCGCGGTCCATCTGGCCGATATGGCGCATATTGCAGGGCTCGTTGCTGCTGGCTTGCATCCTTCGCCGGTGACTCATGCCGATATCGTCACCAGCACGACGCACAAAACATTGCGCGGGCCGCGCGGTGCAATGGCGCTGATTACGAAAGAATGGGCTAGAAAGTACGATTCGGCAGTTTTTCCACGTATGCAGGGCGGTCCGATGGGACACGCCATAGCTGCCAAGGCGGTTGCATATCGGGAGGCTCTGTCAGATGATTTCAAACGGTATGCTGCTCAGATAGTCAGTAACGCCGCCGCGCTTGCTGAAGCTTTATCTATAGCGGGCATTAGAATCGTCTCAGGAGGAACAGACAATCACCTGATGCTGGTCGATCTGCGTGGCATGGGTGTGACTGGCGCGGAAGCAGAAAGCAGGCTGCGAAACGTGGGGATCGTGGCGAATAAGAACATGATCCCTTTCGATCCGAATCCGCCGCGGGTGACGAGCGGTGTCAGGCTTGGCGTTCCTGCAGTGACGTCTCGTGGGATGACAGCGCAAGACATGGGGACGGTAGCAGAATTCATAGTTGAAGCGTTACGGGTTGAAGACGGTTCAGTTAATCAACGCGCATTGAGCAATGGGGTCAAGGATTTCGCGTCGGCGTTTCCAGTCCCGGGTATCGATGTTTAGGTTGAAGTCTGACCACTTACACAGGTTTTTGAATTTCAAGTGTGTTGGCGAGTTGTATAATGATGTCTTATCGAAATTCGCGTTGAGTGCGCGTGCAGTTTTGCGTTGAGAAATCACCGAGCAGGTTGGAATTGAGAGACTACGAAATCGTGTGGATCCTAGGCGGCGGAGCCGGCGCTAAGGAAGGCGAAGAATCTGTCGAGCGGATTCGTGCTTTGGTTGGGTCATTAGAAGGCGAACTTGGCGAGGTGAAGCCTTGGGGAAAACGCAATCTTGCTTATCCGATAGAAAAGAACATCGAAGGTTATTACGTTGAAGCACAGTTCAAGCTCGATTCGGCGCGTGCGCCGGAGCTGGAGCTTGCTTGCAACGCGGACCGTCAGATCATTCGCCACCTGATTGTTAAGAAGTGAACACCTTGCCGTAACATCTTCCTGATGCCATGGCGGAATCTATGGCGATTGAGGTAACAGCCAGGAAGGTGAGAACTCCCGATGACGCTTAATCAGATACTTTTGATCGGCAACGCAGGCAGAGATGCTGAGTTGCGTTACACGCAGAATGGAACTGCGGTTGCAAACTTCAGCATCGCCGTCACGCGTCGTTATCAAGCGCGCGACGAGATGCGAGAAGATACAGAATGGTTCAATGTGTCGGCTTGGGACCGCCAAGCTGAAGGCGTGGCCGAACGTGTCAAGCGCGGCACCAGGGTGTTTGTCGATGGCCGCCTATCTACCCGCGAGTACACCGCCAACAATGGTGAAACAAGAGTCAGTTTGGATGTCAACGCCAATCGTGTGCTCGTGCTCAGCCCGCGAGAAACAGATGGTGAAGGCGGCTACAACGGGTACTCGGAACGCCGTAGCGATGACAGAGCATCTTCCGAATATTCTGAAGTACACAGAAATAACGGGCGACAAAACACGGCCCGAAATGTGGCTCCAAGCGTCGCATCTGATCACCGCGAATATGATGATCCAAACGACTTGGAAAATCTCCCTTGGTGAAATCGTATGAGTCTGAATCTGATACTGCTGATCGGCAACGCTGGACGCGATGCTGAGTTGCGTTACACTTCGACTGGACGCGCCGTTGCTGGATTCAGCATGGCTGTCAACCGGCGCTATCAGGTAGATGGTGAATGGCGAGACGATACTGAGTGGTTCAACATATCTTCCTGGGGGCAGCAAGCCGAAAGCGTAGCCAACAGCATACGGCGTGGCTCGCGGGTGTTCGTTGAAGGTCGCCTTTCCACGCGAGAGTGGACGAACCAAGCGGGAATTACGCGCACCAGTTTAGAGGTTAATGCGTTCAGGGTGATCAATCTTTCTGGTCGGAGTGAAGACGAAGATGGTGATTTTGGAGCTTATCCGCCTTCTAATGAAGGGCGGCCTGCACAAAGCGGTGGTTATCAATCCCCATCGCCATCTGGACCGTCTAGTCCGGCTTCGGATGCTGGCTACGACCAGACGGGTAGTAGCGAAGACTTAGAAGATCTGCCTTGGTGATGATGAAAAGCTGGCTGATTTAATCCAGAATCAAACTGAGAAAAGCACGGTTTGAACGAATAGCACGGAGAAGCAATGACAACTGGTTCGAGAACACAATCGGCGCCGACGAACCGTCGCCCGAACGCGAACACCGGACGTCGCAGACGTGGCCGCTATATTCTTAAGGCCGAAGAGATCGATTACAAAGATGTCCAGTTGATGCGTCGTTTCATAAGCGAACGCGGGAAATTGGTTTCTGGTCGACGCGTCGGTGTATCGGCTAAGAATCAGCGTCGCCTAGCTCGGGCGATCAAGCGTGCGCAACATCTTGCATTGATACCGATGGCTCCAGATCATGCTTACATTACGGGTTCGATTCAAACCGAGGTTTCGCAGAGTCCAGCTAATGCAAAAGAAGATGCTGTTGAAGAATCGGAAGCTGCTGAAGACGCAGCATCCAGCGCCGAATCCAATGGCACTGAGAATCCAGACCAAGAAAACTCCGAGAAAAATAACGAAACCACCGCGTAAACTGGTTCGAAAAACAACACGAAGGATAGTGTCAAACAGCTTGATCAGCAATTTGCCTGCAATCTGACGACTTGGATACCTTGCAGATATTTTGAAAACGGCACCTTGGACAGGTTGTGAACCAATGCCGGCGCGTTGCGCCGATTATCTCTCTAAACGATGGCGAACGAGCAAGAGCGAAGCACATTTTCTAACGCTCCGCTAGGCCGCTACCTGGCGGGTCAGCGTAGCATCACCACGCGACGCGGCACATCTCGCTTCGAGATAATGCGACGTCGAGAGCGTGCGGCGTTGCGCAATCGTCCATTCGTGATTGCTGCGATTATCTTCGTGGCCGTGGTGATGATGATTCCGGCTTACGGGTTTTACCGCAACTACGTTGTTCCTCCTACGGAGATCGCGGTCCAGGTTGAGGATCGGATTTACACTCGCGGAGATATTGTCAACTACATTCGGTTTTTCCAGCGTTTGAGCGAGGATTTGGGTGTGCCATTTGAGTTGGGCACGTCGGCATTCGAGGCTATGCAAACGCTTCAGTCCAACGAGCTAGCCTACTATCTGGCACCTCGATACGGCATTACAGTGGAGCAGGACGAAGTCGATGCACAGCTGGAATCGTTGCTCGGGTTTGTTGCTGAAACCACGTCCGACAGCTCCATGAGCGAGTATCGCTCCAATGTTGAAGAGGCCAAGAAGCAGTTCTTGAACCGTGTGGGTTTGTCTGAAGATGTGTATCGCGATTTCATCCGCAAGGGGATGTTCAAAGATCGGCTGCGCAGCGAAGTCGCAAGCAACATGTCGCGGATTCAACCTCATGCTGAGGTGTACCAAATCGTGTTGCGGGATGTAAGCCAATCTACCATCAACCGCATTGAACGTGACTTAGCATCTGGACGCGATGTAGGTGCTGTAGTTCTGGAACACTCCGAGGACCCCAATGTCAGACGAACGGGTGGATATATCGGTTGGGTTCCTGAGGGTGTTCGCAGCGACCTCGATTCGATACTTTTCGGACATAAGGCGAACGAAGACGGATCTAAGGGCGACCGCATATTGCCTCTGAATACCTTGAGTGGTGGTAGATATGACGAAGCGACCCAGCAGTGGACCGCTCACATAGTGTCGGATTTCACGGAGGCAAGAGAGATTTCGGATGAACACTTTGACGTGCTTGCCAACGTTGCGGTAGACCGCTTCATCAACGAACATCGTCAAGATTTCGACACCTCGATCTCTCTGAACAGCGAAGTCTACGACTGGATAAACCGGCAGGTGCGTCTCAATGCGATTGTGCCTACAGCTACGCCCGAATCGCAATTCACATCGCTGGACGACCTAAACGCTGCTGCCGGACGATAGTCGATGGCACTTAATCCATCTTCGGGAAGTTCAACCGGGACGGCAGAACCGATCGGTGTCGGTCTTTTGGGCGCTGGTGTAGTCGGTTCTGAGGTGGCGCGCGTGATTCTTGCTGCAGATGCGGCCTATCGTGCACCGCTAAGCTTGCGGAACGTGTTGGTGCGCGACTTGAGCAGAAAGCGTGACGGCGTGCCTCAACACCTACTCACGACCGACCCTGAACAGGTGCTAAGCGACGATCGAACCAGCATCGTAGTGGAGGTTATGGGTGGTGAAGAACCGGCACGTTCTTACATGAGGACGGCGTTAAGGTCTGGCAAGCATGTTGTAACTGCGAACAAAGAGGCCTTGGCGAAGTATGGCGACGAATTGCTGGGTGTGGCTTATGAGAATGGGGTTTCGATCTCATATGAAGCGAGCGTAGGTGGTGGTATACCGGTTCTCGCGGTGATCGAGGACAGTCTCGGAGCCAACCGGATAGAGGGTGTCCGAGCCATCATCAACGGCACTACTAACTATATTCTTTCCTCAATGGAGGAATCTGGCGCATCATTCGATAACGCCCTTGCTGAAGCGCAGCAGCTTGGTTACGCGGAGGCGGATCCAACGGCGGACGTCGATGCCCACGATGCGGTCTACAAACTTTCGATACTTGCCCGACTAGCTTTCGGCGCTTCAGCGAATCCGGATGCGATTCATCGCGAAGGTATTCGTAGTATCGGATCCAAGGATCTCCGTTATGCCGGGGCATTGGGTTTCAAAATTAAACTTCTCGCCATAGCGCGGTTAGAGGCTGGCAAAGTTCGTTGTCGTGTTCACCCGGCGTTGGTGCCTCAAGATGTGCCGATGGCTAATGTTAACGGCGTTCTCAACGCGGTGGAGCTGAATGGCGATTTGCTGGGTCCGTTGTGGTTGCAGGGTCGAGGCGCTGGTGCCGGACCTACTGCGAGCGCGGTGATGGGTGATGTGCTTAGGCTGGCCAATGGGATGTCGTCAAAGGTTCAAACTGGATCGAATGCGTATAGTCGATCCGATATCCAGTCCAACTTGGTTGGCATAGTAGACATGGATGATCTTCATGTGCGTTACTATTTGCGGCTGTCGGTTCTGGATCGTTTCGGGGTGTTGTCAAAGATTGCGGGAGTGTTCGGCGATGCCGAAATCAGCATCGCATCTGTATTGCAATTCGATTCAGATGATGAACGTGGCTTGGCGGATCTTGTGATCATGACTCATCAGTCTCGCGAGGCCAACATGCAAGAAGCGGCGTATCGTCTGCGACAATTAGATGTTGTCGAGTCGCTCGAGAATCTGATCCGAGTAGAAGACTACGACGCAGTTTAGGGACACGTAATGCGAGCAGACAGACGTCTGCGATTGAGAGGATCCCGGTGAACGGCACAATTGGCGTCATCGAACGCTACAAAGAGTTTTTACCGGTTGGCGCCGATACACCGCTCATTACGATGGGTGAAGGAGACACGCCGCTCGTAAGGTCCCAAAACATCGGACGTGCTATCGGATGTGCCAATCTCTACTTCAAGCTGGAAGGTTGCAATCCCACTGGCTCTTTCAAGGATCGTGGGATGGTGATGGCTATCGCGAAGGCGCTGGAAGCTGGGCGAAGGCGGGTGATCTGTGCGTCTACCGGCAACACCAGCGCGTCAGCGGCAGCGTACAGCGCGCGTTACAACTTGCAGGCATTTGTATTCGTGCCTTCGGGAGAGATCGCGCTTGGGAAGTTGGCGCAAGCGATGGCTTACGGCGCCCGCATCATGGCAGTTGACGGGAACTTTGACGAGGCGTTGAAGATGGTGCGCGATCTATCCGTAGAACTCGGCATCGAATTGGTGAACTCGCTAAACCCGTACCGACTGGAAGGTCAAAAGACGGCTTCTTTCGAGATCGCTGATACTCTTGGCGATGCACCGGACATGATCTGCATTCCGGTGGGAAACGCTGGCAACATCACCGCATACTGGCGAGGCTTCAACGAGTATCGAATCAACGAGCGTATCAGCAAGTTGCCGCGTATGATGGGTTTTCAAGCCGCCAACGCGGCGCCGATTGTTCACGGCGCACCGATAGAGAATCCTCAGACAATAGCCAGCGCGATTCGGATCGGAAATCCGGCCAGCTGGCGATACGCGGTTGAAGCGCGAGACGAATCGGACGGCGACATCGATGCGGTGACCGATGGCGAGATCATTCAGGCGTACATTCGCCTGGCGCGTGATGAAGGCGTGTTTTGTGAACCGGCATCGGCCGCTTCAGTTGCAGGTCTGTTGAAACTTGCCGAAAAAGGTGAAGACTTTAAGGGGCTTAACGTAGTCTGTATCTTGACTGGAATGGGACTGAAGGACCCTACCACGGTGGAAAACCACGCCCTAGTAGAACTGGAGTATGTTGAACCCGATGTAGATCGAGTTGCCGCACTGTTGAGTGTGAATGACAACTGAAACAGATTATGAATTCAACTTCGCAATCAACCACTGTAGTTTCCCGGTCCTTTGATGACCTGGCTTCAGACTGGCATCGGATATATGAAGCCATGCCGGACAGTTCGGCGTTTGATTCGCTGGAGTGGAATCGGATTTGGTGGCAACACTTTGGCGACGATTCCAGATTGATGCTGCGCGCAGTTGTGCGTCCCGACGGTTCTGTGTCCATGATCGCTCCGATGAAGCTGGATGCTGGACATGATGATGGTGTCTGCACATTTCTGGGCGGTACCGACCTTGTTGACTATCTGGGCTTCAAACATGGCGATGAGTTGAAGTCTGAAGATGTTAGGCAGTTGTTGCAATCGCTTTACGACGATGCTGATATAAACGCGCTGGTTCTCGAGTCTCTGCCCGAAGATTCACAAACCATTCGTTCCATACGGGAGGTTGCTGAGGATATTGGATGGGAAATCCATGTCTGGGATGAAGGCGTGGCTCCTCGAGTAGCGTTGCCCACCAGCGTCGAAGAGTATTACGCGTCGCTGACCAAGAAGCATCGCCATGAGTTGCGACGCAAACTTCGCAGACTCGACAATGCGGGTGAGATTGAGCAGCTGGAGCTGAAAAGCCCGGATGATGTTGCTGATCGAATGGGCGAGTTCATGCAGCTGCATCGCGGCAGTTCGATAGATAAGCAGGCGTTCATGACGATTGAGCGGGAACGATTTTTCCGTGAGATCGCGGTGCATCTAGCTGAAAAAGATGTGACTCGTCTCTATTTTTTGCTTCTCAATGGTGAGAGTGTGGCCACATCTCTCGCCTTCAAAGTTGGCAGTACAAAATACCTTTACAACAGCGGTTACGATCCAGAACGCTCATGGCTGGCGGTAGGTCTTTTGAACCATGCACTGAACATACTTTCATCGATAGAAGAGGGTGTGAAGGTGTATGACTTCATGCGCGGGGATGAGCGTTACAAGTACCATCTCGGCGCTGTGGATCGGCACATTTACACCGTGCGTCTTGACAAGAGACGATAGTTCAAAATAGACATGTGGATGCGTACGTCTAGGTCTGTAAGGATTTCCAAATGCGCATCGCGGTGATTAGCGTACATGGATGCCCGTGCATCCAACCGGGAGGCACCGACGCCGGTGGGATGAATGTGTACGTCGACGCGGTCTACGCTCGTATGGCACGATTAGGACATCAAGTCAATGTCTACTCGCGATGGCATCCCGCCGCCGATGATGCAAATCGATCAGGCTATGATCTGGTACATGTGCCAGTCGGCGAGTTGGATCTGCCCAAGTCCGAACTGCCAAAAGTTTTGCCAGAGTTCAGCAACGCGGTCGCCGGCCATGTTGCACAAGAAGGTGAAAGCTTCGATTTGGTGGCATCGCACTACTGGCTGTCTGGAGTAGTGGGTTGTGTGTTGTCGTCTGCTTGGTCCATACCGCACGTGGCAAGCTTCCACACATTGGCATCGATCAAGAAACGATTCAGGCCTGAAGAGGAAGAGCCGGAGATACGTTTCATCCAAGAAAGGCGTATCGTGCGTGAAGCGGATCTGGTGATCACTTGGACTGAGGGCGAAGCGCAGTTCATCCGAACAGAGATGGGATTGACTAACGCCGATCTGGCCGTATCGCCCCCCGGGGTGGACACCGTATTTTTCCAACCGACGGCATCGAGTGGCAAGAATGCGAAGACGAAACGTGTGCTTTATGTAGGTAGGCTTGACGCATTGAAGGGCGTAGACCTGTTGATCGATGCTTTCAGTGTGGTCGTGGGGCGCGGTTTTGATGCTGAGCTCCAAATTATCGGTGGCGGCTCGGCCGATGAATTCAGACGAGTTTTGGGACGGATATCGACTTTGCGCCTTGCCGATCGCATCAGTTTACCCGGCGTGTTGTCTCAATCAGAACTTGTGAGGTGCTACACCAATGCTGACTGCATCGTCGCGCCATCTTTCCACGAGACTTTTGGCTTGGCAGTGCTTGAAGCTGCAGCTTGCGGTACGCCCGCCGTGGCTTCGGATGTTGATGGCTTGAGGTCGATCGTGGTGGATGGGGAAACAGGCTTCTTGATCGGGAGTCGTGAGCCTGAACTGTACGCCGATAAGATCATCGAGGTTTGTGAAAACGACTATCGCCATAATCGGATGTCAAGTGCGGCGCGTTCTCAGGCGATGTTGTTGAGTTGGGATGCTACGGTTCAGAATCTAATTCGTATCTACAATGACTTGGCGTCTAGGTATCCCGTGAAGATGGATATCAGCGATAATTTCGTTCCTGAGCTAACTGGTTTGACTAGCAACTGTCTGGAGTAGCACTGTGTATCTGCGTATCGAAGACCATGGCATCATCGGCGATCTTTACACTGCTGCGCTGGTAGGCATGGACGGAACGATAGATTGGTTCTGTGCGCCGCATTTCGATTCGCCGTCGATATTCGCTTCGATTCTGGATGATGAAAAGGGCGGTTACTTCTCGCTGAAGCCGACGATGAACGATGTGCGTTCCACCCAGTACTATCTGCCGGAGACGAACGTTCTGGTTACACATTTCACATCGGAAGAAGGTGTGGCACAGGTTGTGGACTTCATGCCGGTGCGCGGTAGGTTGGATGACGATGCCGATCACGTCCTCATCCGTCGAGTGACTGGCGTGCGCGGGAATCTGCACATGAAGGTCGATTGCTCACCGAAGTTCAACTATGGACAAGATGAGCATTACACGGTTTACGTGGGTGAAGGAAACGTGAGGTTCGTTTCTCCAGATATCGCGCTCGAGTACTGGAGCACCATCAAGCCGGAGATCGTCGGCGACTCGGT
This sequence comes from Dehalococcoidia bacterium, assembly GCA_965242765.1. Taxonomy (GTDB): domain Bacteria; phylum Chloroflexota; class Dehalococcoidia; order Lucifugimonadales; family Lucifugimonadaceae; genus Bin127. The sequence continues at coordinate 2,176,516 of CBDESY010000004.1, forward strand.
GAAGGTGAATTTCGAGATTCAAGAGGGCAATACCGAATACATCGTGATCGATGCGGTTGAACATGTTGAAGAGGCCGATAAATTTGATGTCGACCGGATCGAAAGTTTGTTTGAACATACAGTCGATTATTGGCGTCGGTGGATAAATCGATGCACTTACACTGGTCGATGGCGGGAGATGGTGCACCGTTCGGCACTAGTTCTCAAGCTTCTGACTTACGATCCGACGGGTGCATTCGTAGCCGCGCCGACGACTAGTCTGCCGGAGCATCTAGGCGGTGTTCGCAACTGGGACTATCGTTACACCTGGATTCGAGATGCTGCATTCAGCGTTTATGGTCTGTTGCGTATCGGTTTGACTGAAGAGGCGGGACGTTTCATGGACTGGCTTCAAGAACGGTGCGCCGATAGCGAAGATGATGGCACTCTGAAGATCATGTACAGCATCGAAGGAAATCATGATCTTGAAGAGCATACGCTTGATAATCTATCTGGATACATGGATTCCAAACCGGTACGGATTGGAAATGGCGCTGCGGATCAACTGCAGCTGGATATCTACGGTGAACTGATGGACGCGGTGTATCTTTCCAACAAGTACCAGACCCCGATTTCATACGACTTCTGGTCGCACCTGCGGAAGATGATCAACTGGGTATGCGACAACTGGCACCGGCCAGACGAAGGCATCTGGGAAGTGCGAGGTGGAAGGGCGCACTTTGTCTACTCGAAACTGATGTGCTGGGTCGCCATTGATCGTGCGATCCGATTAGCCGCCAAACGTTCTTTCCCCAGCGATACTGAACGTTGGCTGAAGACGCGTGACGAGATCTACGAAGAGATCATCGAGTTGGGTTGGAGCGACAACGTCGAGGCGTTCACTCAAGCGTACGGCAGGGATGCGCTCGATGCATCGAACCTGATCATGCCGATGGTGTTCTTCATGTCGCCTTCAGACCCTCGAATGTTGAAGACGCTGGATGCGATACAGAAATCACCGGCAAATGGCGGATTAGTCTACTCGAATCTCGTGTATCGATACAACCTGAACGAAACTGCCGACGGTTTAGAGGGCGAAGAAGGCACATTCAACATGTGCACGTTCTGGCTGGTGGAGGCATTGACGCGCGCCGGACTTTCCGATCCATCGCGGTTGGAGCAGGCTCGCATGATGTTTGAGCATATGCTGGGATACGCGAACCATCTGGGGCTATACGCCGAGGAGATAGGACCAAAGGGCGAACACTTAGGCAACTTCCCTCAGGCATTCACCCACCTGGCGTTGATATCAGCAGCATTCAATCTCGACCGCGCTTTGGGTACGCGGGCTTAGCACAACGAAATTTCGTCTGAGCTGTGATTTGAATGATTTCAATGATGTGCAATGATGCCCCGCAGCCTCTTGTCTGAACTGTGATTTTCGCTTGATTGGGTGTGATTGGTGTGATTTATGGCGGTTGTTTGGGCTTGGCTTCTGCGACGTTGGGGGAGTGTGAGGGGGCATCATTCACATCATTGAAATCATTCCCATCACAGTTCAGACACTCGCTCACTCCGTCGCCTGCGTCCAGGTTCCGCATCCTGAGGTGTAGAACGCGGCGTCGCTGGATTTGATGGTGACGCGTTGCCCGTTGCTCCACGCTCCGCTCTCGATGACTTGATCTGCAGTGCCTTTGAGATTGCGCAGACGCTCCCATTCGCACGTTTCGGCATTGTCAGGCGAACCGATGACGTAGGCGCCGGATGCGATCTGGACGCCGATGCGGTGGATGCCGTCGCCGAAGCTGGTCGGGAACGTGCCGACGGCGCCGATCGCACAAGCCGTGCCGGGACTTCCGCACTCGGTCTCGACCGTCACGCTGCGCGAGGAGCTTAATCGACCGTCGTCGGCCTGCGTCCGTACCGAGAATCGGTATGGCGTTCCGCGCTGCAGTCGAGATGCGAAGTATGAGTTTCGGGTGATGGTGCTGGAACTTCTGTTGAAGGATACCTTGAACTTGCTGTATCCGGCCGGCGCGTCCCATACGAAGTTTATCCACGTGGTGCCGACTGAGTATCTCAGGTTCGTTGGCGGCGGGACTGCAGCCGGTTTGGGTGTTGCTGTAGGTTTGGGAGTAGGCGTCGCAGTTGGTATCGGTGTAGGAGTGGGCGTGGGCGTTGGTGGATGTGTGATGCGGATGGTTTTGCTCTCGATCACGTAGTCGTCTGCAGTGCGAACCAGACGGATGTGCGCGTTGCCGGTCTCGCATCCATAAAACACGTCGCTGATCGTGTCTCTCGCCTGATCGGCTTCTACATGCGCGGTCTGTTCGGAAGCGCCTTCTCTTGGACATCGCCGCTCGTGGAAGTGATGGCTGGCGTCGAACTCGACTTCAGTTCCGTCCGGCTTGATGTCGGTTGCTCTGACCAGAACCCAGTCGCCGACGTGGATGCTGGATACGGTACTTCCGGATCTGGTGATTGTAAGTTTGGCGGATGGTTTTGGCAGCGGTGTGGCGGTCGGCACGGGCGTGTTGGTTGCTGTCGGCGTGGGCGTTGGAGGATCGGTGATGCGGATGGTTTTGCGATCAATTTCGTAGTCGTCGGCAGTGCGTATCAGACGGATGTATGCGTTGCCCGTCGAGCATCCGTAGAACGTGTCGCCCAAGGATGCTCTCGCCTGGTCGGCTTCAGTTGGTTCGGCCTGGTCAGAAGCACCTTCTCTGGGACATCGCCGCTCGTGGAAGTGATGGCTGGTTTCGAACTCGACCTTTGTTCCGGCCGGCTTGATGTTGGTGGCTCTGACCAGCACCCAGTCGCCGACGTGGATGTTGGTGACGGTACTTCCAGATCTGGTGACGGTAAGTTTGGCGGATGGTTTTGGCAGCGGCGTGGCGGTCGGCACGGGTGTATGCGTCGGGGTGAACACGCTCAACGGCGTGGGTGATGCGAGCGCGGTCCGATCGGTGGCGACCAGCTGAACTTTGGCGGTGCCTTTCCAACAGCCGTAAAAGGTGAACGTCTTCGGAGACACGAAGTTGGACGTGTACTCCTCGTCCGGAGCCCGTTGACCGACGACGCACGGTTTGGCGCTCAGGTTGACGGTGCGGAGCTTGAACTCCGCGTCGCTGGGCGATGCCATGCCGACCGTCACATCGACCGTTTCACCGACGGTGATCGTAGAGTCTGAAAGGGTCAGAGAAGCGGTGGGCAAGGGTGTTGCTGTCGGAGTAGTTTTCAATGGCGGAAGCTTGGCGAACCCCCATCCCCATACATTGTTGATTGACTCGGCTGGTGTGGGCGTTTTGGTCAAATTCGGGAAAAGTGGGTCGCCTTCTTCAGGCGGCCGTCTCTCGGCATGTCTTTTGAGATAGGCAACTACATCCGCTGGAGAGTAATTGGGGAAACGTTGACGTATCAGTACCGCGAGGCCTGCAACATGCGGTGCGGCAGAACTCGTTCCAGTGAATATGTTGTTGCTTCCGACCGATGAATATTCTCCGGCAGCTCCGACTAGATCAGGTTTGGTTCGACCATCGATGGCTGGACCACGGCCAGACGTCTTCTCTGGCATGTACGTAGGTTGGGTTTTGGTGCCGGAGACTTTCGCAGCTCCAACGGACAGCATTCCCGGAGAAGCACTTTCACCCGGAGTTCCAATGCTGCCAAAAGAAGATGAGTAATGCAGACTGCCTTCATTCTCAGGACGCACTAATTGGACCCATTCAGGCCTGTTTTCAGGTGTTGTGAGACATATGCGTAAGTATGCAACCTGACTTTCTCTTGAAGGATAAATAAATTCCTTAAACGTGTCAGTGTTGGTAGTTGGTTTCAAAGTTCTTAACACACTGCTGACCGGACAATTTGGCTCTGAGCAAAGAATCAGATCCAGGTCTGCGTTGTTGGATCCTTCACGGTTTTTCCATCTGACTACGAATCTTTTGGTCCCGCGCCCCATGCGCACGCGATTATTGTCGATCGGTACACCATCGACTTCTTCTAAAGCGAAGTCCATCCATTCGTCATCTTCGTCGCTGTAGCTGGAGAAAAACGTGTTTACACCCGCTTGATTGCCTGCCGAATTGACCCAAACTGCGCCATTTCTGACACCGGTTGCAACGCTTTCCAATGCCGTATATCCTTTAACTGCCGCAGTACCATCACCGGGTCCCTCCGCATTAAACGAATCTGATTGGTTGATCACCGCCACTTTGTTATCTCTCATCAATTCCAAGATCGATTCTTGATCATTTAATTTTTCCGGCCTTGCAATGAACAGATTGGCTTTAGGGGCAATGTTCAGCAAAGCCTCGGCAACCTCGGCACCATGTGTTGTGCCGCCTTTCAAACATTCGGAGATGTCAGAATTCGCTGTTGGGGTGCCAGCCACAAGACACCTTATAGATACTGCACCATGTTTGGCCTCGTGTTCCGCAACTACCGTTGGCAAGCGCTCGAAGCCTTGGTCAATGATGCCCACATTGATGCCTTGTCCCTTATAACCTGCATCATGCCATGTGTAGGCTCCATGCCAATTTGCGGCACGAGATTGCGTTGATTCTGCAGTGTCGCCGTTTGGTGGCGATGTTGGGATTGCATCGTCTTGAGGTCGAACAATAGTTGAGGTGACATGATAACCCCCATGCCATCGCGAAAGATACAGAACAACCTCTACCACTCCTGGCAGATTGGTAACATCGGCTGCTACATCGAGTGGCACATCGTAAGCTTTGACAGTGCCCCAACTGAAACTTGTATGCAAACCCTTTGCATCCAAGAAAGCTAATATGTGAGAAACATTGCCAGCAGGTTCTATACTGATCGCATATACAGGAAGGCAATTAGTAATTGTCCCATCTGTTGCAACGCATGAAAGTTCCATTAGTTCTAAGAAAAAACTGTCAGCATTCGGATATCTAATCGCTAAGTCGCTAGAGCTGCTTTTTGCGGCTGAAGCAGGTGCTTGCACTGGTAAGCATTCGTACGTGGGTTCGGCAGTCGGTGTCGCAGACGTTGACGGTGTCGGAATCGGCGTTGCCGTCGCGTTTGCAGCTGGTGTTGGCGTGTCGGTCGGAGCGGATGTAGGAACTGGCACTGCAGTTGGCGCCACGGTCGGCTCAGGTGTTGCAGTTGGCACCGCGGTGGGTGCAACCGTTGGCGTGTGTGTCGGAGTAGCGGTTGGGTGAGCCAGTTGCACACGGTTGGAGGTCGTAAAGACGCCGCACGTGTTGCCCGAAGCATCCTGGCAGGTTTTTATCTGCACCAAATAGTCGAAACCCTGTGTGAGACCTGAGAACGCGATCGGCGATCCAGACGCGACGCCGCTTTCCACAGACTCGCTTTGCCGTCCGTCATCCGAGATCCGATACAGTTCATAGCGGTAGTAGCGATTCGCGACTGCGGTGAAGGTCAGTTCCAACCCGTCGCCGCTAAACGACAGCAGCAGATCGAGCGGCGGCGGCAGCGGATCCGGTGTCGCGGTGGGCGTTGGCGTGGGGGTGTCGGTCGGTACCGGCGTGTTCGTGGGTATCGGCGTCGCCGTCGGAATAGGCGTCGGTGTTGGGGTAGGCAGCGGCTGGGTGGTCAGGGTGTAGGTCTTGGTCGTCACGCCATCCGGAGCGGTAACCTTTATCTGCACTTCCTGCGCCACACCAAAGTCCTTCACGGGAATCGTGTATGTGGGAGCGCTGTACTCACGTCCGCCCGAGGTCACCGTGATGGTCGCGTCGCTTTCCTTGGGATTTGCCTGTATGTATGTGTAGCCGCTGATAACGTTCGACTGTGTCATTCGTATGGTGTAGGCGGTTGTCGAGGGATCGAACCGTGGAATGAGCCTTTCGTTCAGCGTCATCGAGATCTGCGCCAGGTCAGCGTTGGACGATGCGTCTTGCGCCGCGGCTGATGGTGAAGGCTGATGTTGCAGAGCCGCGAACGCCGTCAGCATAGAAACGACGATGATGGTGGCGGCGGGGAAAACAGTTGCCGAAACGGAGTTGATGGCGCGTGAATATGTGGTTTGCAATTCGATTTTCCTCGCAGTCTTTGCAGATCGGGGTGTTTCGTCGATGGATTTACATGAAAATCAGGCAAGCCTCGATTCTACATCTTGCCAGTCGTGGCGAGGGGCACGTGTTGTCTGAACTGTGATTTGAATGATTAAAATGATGTGAATGATGCCCCGCAGCCTCTTGTCTGAACTGTGATTTTCGCTTGATTGGGTGTGATTGGTGTGATTTATGGCGGTTGTTTGGGCTTGTCTTCTGCGAGGTTGGAGGAGTGTGAGGGGGCATCATTGCGCATCATTGAAATCATTCCCATCACAGTTCAGACAACTCAATCCTCATCCCCGAATGAGCCGAACCAGTCGGTGCGTTGGGCTTCTGGAGCGTCTACGTCTATGCTGAACTCTTCCAAGGCTTCTGGGTTAGGCTCGATACCTAGCCCGGGACGACCGTTGGGGTGGATGCAGCCGTCTCGGACGTCGAACATGGGTTCGATCAGCTTCTCGAAGGTCGGGAACCAGTGGTGGACGCACTCTTCGCGGTAGAGATTCGGTACTGTCATGCATGTTTGGAAGCTGGCGGCGATAGCTATCGGGCCGAGGGCATCGTGCGGACTGACGCGGATGTATGCTACTTCGGCCATGGCTGCGATGCGTCGTATCTCGCTAATGCCGCCGCACCAAGCGACGTCTGGCATGATGTAATCGACCAATCGGTCGTTTATTATCTGCCAGTAATCCCAGCGAGTGAAGTGGCGCTCTCCCACGCATAGCGGCACGTTGACATTCTCTCGAACCTGTTTCAGGGCGTTGTGATTTTCGACGTGTATGGGTTCTTCGAGCCATACGAGATTGATGTGTTCCAACGCTCGACAAGCCTCGATCGCCGATGCTACATCGAAACGTCCGTGAGCATCGACCATGAGTTCGTAGTCATCGCCTACCGCTTCACGAAGTCCTTCCATCCATCGCACGGCATCTCGGATTGCTGCGGGATCGAGTCTTTCGACCATGAATGCGCCTCTGAACTTGCCGTACTGTCTACGCGACGGGAAGGGATCGGTCTTGATGGCTTCGAACCCCATCTCTTTGGTGCGACGAGCGTCCTCCATCGTGCCTGCTAGATGCTCCTCGAAGCTGTCGCCATGCGATGTATCGCTGACGTGGGTGTAAAGAGGGACAGAATCGCGAACTGGACCTCCTAGCAGGTCGTAGATCGGACGGTTCAACACCTTGCCTTTGATGTCCCAAAGAGCGATGTCGATCGCGCTGATCAGGTGTGACACGAAGCCGCGTCCGTTGAGATCGGAGTAAAGGTGGAATATGCGTTGCCAGATCTCTTCGATGTGCGAGGCGTCGACTCCGATGACGAACGGTTTGACGGCTTCGATGCCGCGCACGAGTTGCGGATTGGCTATGTAGTCGGTACATTCGCCCCAACCCGTCACACCTTCGTCGGTTTCGACACTCACAAGCACCCAAGGCATGGTGTCGGGCATCTTTACGACGTGTGATTTGACATCGGTGATCTTCATGGCATCTTGCTCTTGCTAGTGGATGATTGCAGTTGATGGGGTTAGTTTACTTGGAAAGGTTGTGAGTTTGTTTGAACTAGGATTTTCAGGCGCTGGTTACTGTGTGGGCGATCGGCGTGGGAGGGTTTTATGCGGTTTACAAGCTGGAGATTTTCAGGGAGTTCCATCCTCATCTGACGATCACTCAAAGAGTGTCTCATCGACAGATAAGCTCCGAGTACATGCACCTTGCAGTTACTGCATAGATGTCGTGAAAATCAAATTAGTCTGGAGCCTGACGATCCCGCCCGATTTTGGGAAGCTACGACTGTTTACGACGTGATACCACAGGGAGGAGAGGATCGAGATGTACAGATCGGATTCGAATAGGCACGTTTTTTACATCAATACTAGAGGGCGAAGTCCTCGCAAGGCGCCACCGCCGCCCGAATCCACGCAAAATGGGAAACCACCGGGGTTGCAGTCTGTGAAAAAAGATACCGATGGTCAAACTGCACCCATTACGGGCTGTTGACATTTATCCGGGATTTAGTTCTGTAAATTCAGCATCAATGTATCTGCCGCAACCGTGGGTCCAGGTAGTCGCGCAGCCAATCGCCGATGAAGTTGAAGGCGAATACGGTTAGAAAGATTGCTGCACCAGGCATAACCGGCACCCACCACGCCGTTGTGATGAATTCGCGTCCGTCGGCTACCATGCTGCCCCATGCCGGCTGTGGAGCTGGTATGCCAACGCCTAGATACGACAGAACCGATTCTGTGAGAATCAGAGAGCCGATCTGCAACGTGGCGATTACGACTACTGTATTGATCACGCCGGGGAGGATGTGCCGAAATGCGATGCGTAATTGCGATGCTGAGGCGACGCGTGCGCTGGCGACGTAATCCATATTTTTGAGTTGAAGCGTGAGCCCTCGAGTCTGCCGCGCGAATATGGGCCACGAGAAGATCGTCAGCAGTACCAACACTAGATTCAGGCTAGCTCCGAACACCACCGCAGATACCAACGCGATCAGCAGGAAAGGCGTGGCATAGACGAGGTCTACTACACGCATCGCGGTCTCATCCCATATGCCGCCGGCCATTCCTGACGCGATGCCGATTCCGCTGCCGACTACGCCGCCACAGACGATGACTATCAAGGCGACGGAGAGTGAGATACGCGATCCGTGGATGATGCGGCTCAGCAGGTCACGTCCGATCTTGTCGGCACCAAGGATGTAGTCCCAGCTACCTCCTTCGATCCACACCGGCGGTGCTGCCAAGTGATCGAGTTCGCTCTCCAACGGGTGGTTCGGCGCGATCCAAGGTGCAAAGATGGCCATAATCGCCAGTCCAACTGCGATGACCACCGGCAAGACGGGATAACGTCTAATCCAACGATACAGAGTCGCCAATACTGGCGCTCTGAATTTAGAGCCTTCGGTGGCGCCGTTTTCGCTCGTTATTGGCTTGTCGCGGATCAATAGATACGGATCCTCGGATCTATGTAGGCATACAACAAGTCGGCTATCAGACTGGATACCAGGAACATCGCGGCGAATATCACGGTGATGCCGGTGACCAGCGGGAAGTCATTGTTCTTTGTGGCATCTACTGCGAGTCTTCCCAATCCGGGCCAGGCAAATACAGTTTCGACTACTACAGTGCCGGTGAGAAAGCTTGCCAACAGAATGGCGGCGACGGTAAGCGGTGGCACAAGAGCGTTTTTAAGTGCATGTTTAAGGATGACCCGAGTTGCAGATACTCCTTTAGCGCGCGCCAATTTGATGTACTCGCTGTCCAAAACCTCGAGCAACGACGAGCGCGTCAAACGAGTCAGCGCTGCAGATCCGAGCCAGGCCAGGGTTGTAGCCGGCAGTACGAAGTGCGTCCAATCACCGCGCCTTGAGGTCGGCAACCAATCGAGATAGACGGCGAAGATGTAGATCATCACCAGCGCCAGCCAGAACGGGGGAGCCGCTTGACCGATTAATGCGAATGACCTCACGCCGATGTCGATCAATGTGCCTCGGGTAATCGCCGAGATGGTGCCGAGCGTCACGCCCAACATCACTGCCATCAGGTACGATATGCCGGAAAGTTGCAGAGTAGCTGGAACTTTGGACATGATGACGCTCAGCGAGTTGCGCTTGTGCCATAGCGATTGTCCGAAGTCGCCCTGAACTGCGTTGCCGGCCCAGACGAGGTATTGGAGGGCCATCGGCTTGTCAAGTCCGAGTTCGCGTCCTCGAGCTTCCCACACTTCATTCGACCATCTCGTGCCGGGCGTCATGTACAACAGGCGCGGGTCTCCAGTGAGCCGCGAGAGACCGAAGACGATCATCGATATGCCGATCATCACGGCGATCATGTAAAACGTTCGGCGTATCAGGAACCTAGCCATTTAACCTATCGCGCTCTAAATGCACCCGGCGAGGATGCTTTCCGTGCCCGCGCCCAAGCGATTCGACAGCCAGCCATCGAAAACCGGGCTTTATGTCGACACCCTTGACCGTGTCAGAATCCGCTTGTATACGTTTCAGGCACGATCAAGGGTTTGGATTTATGGTCTGCGCTTTCGCTCACTCGGAACTTGAGAGAACGATCGATTCTGGCCGATTCGGCAGTACGTCTTGGGAGTTGTACGGGTCCCATTCTGCGACTGTGGATGCTACGGCGAACAGGTTGGCGCTGTGCTGGAACATCGGCAGGAACAGCATCTGATGCGAGAGGTAATCCTGCACTTCGATGTTGTTGGCGATGCGCTGGTTCAATGAACGCTCGGTAGCATTCGAAAGTCCAACATCGCAAACGCCTTGCTCCATCGTGAATCCGACGATATGTCCGGCAGCCGGGCAGATGTAACGTGCTGAGGTGGCTCCTGGTATCCAGTTGATCCCGTGAGTGAAAGGCACATTTATGGTCTTATCCACAGTTTGCGGACGTCGTGCTGGGTACTCGGTGCGATCGATCGTCACGTCGATGCCGAGGTCGCTACGCCACATCTCGGCGACTGCTTCAGCAGCAGCGATAGTGCCAGGCGAGAAGGTGCTGGGCACCCAAATCTCCATGTCGAAACCATCTGCGACACCAGCATCGGCCATGTACTGTTTAGCCATCGCAACGTCGTACGGTATCACCCACTCAGATTTGTGGCTGGGGTCATCCGGCAGGACGTTCTGCCACGCGTAGATGACGCGTCCAAGACCGTCCAGAACGTTCTCGATGATCGACTCGCGGTCGACTGCCATCGCCATTGCCCAACGGACTTTGCGCGCGTTCTCCATCGAAGCCGGATCACTCGGGTCGCCGATCCACGGGAAGTTGTTGGCGACGCCTTCCTCCCAACCGGGACGCGGCATCTCGCCGCCATCGCAGTCTGAGCAGTTTGTAGACCAGTAGTTTCCTGCCATTTGGAAGCCTTGCGGCCTCGCGATTCCGATCTCCTGCACGCTGCCCCCGATGTCGTTGACGACTTGGTTGATGACCTGAGGGCTCAGTTCACCGATATCGATTTCACCAGCACGTAGTGCAGCTTCGCGTGACGCTGCTTCAGGCATGTGGACGATTTTGACGGTTCCGACACTCGGCTCGATCCCGGTCCAATGGTCTCGCACCGATTCCAGAACGACTTGATCATCGGCTACCCATTCACTCACTTTGTATTTGCCGGTGCCTACGGCGTTGGTGCTGAATCCGTCTTCACCCAACTCGTCGAACGCCTTTTTACTTACGATGACGATGCCGTTGAAGCCAGCGTTTCCTTGCAACCACGCCCAAGTGGGGTCGAAGCCGCCAGGCTCGATGTTCTGGCGTACCGTCAATTCATCGATGACGTCAAAACCGACTTTCATCTCGGGTCCGATCTCTTCAGCGCCATTGTTAACCGAATCTGGTGCAAATGCGGAGTTGAAGGACCATGCGACATCTTCAGCCGTCAGGTCGCCCCAATCACCGCCATTGTTGTGCCACGCTACGTCAGACCGGATATTGAACGTAATGCTGTTGAAGTCAGAGGCGACCTCCCAAGATTCGGCCAGACCAAGGTCTGCCGGCGAGTAAGCGGTGTGGTCTTGAGGTGGGGGTGTAGGCGGAGAGACGTGGGGTGCACGCACGATCGTCTCGTAGACGGACAAGTCTTTGCCGATGCCGCCGGTGGCACGGATGTCTCTTCGCGGTTCCTGAATCAACGGCGGAACTTCTCCAACCGCGATCGTCACAGTTCCTTCGCTTGCGGGGCCGGAGTCGTCGGTGCATGCCACCGCTGCGAATGCCGATATGGGAATTAGAAGGGTACTCCCAAGGATCAATAAGAGCGTTCGTGGATCGTGGCGAAGCAGCTTTCGCATCACATGCCCCCTTTCGAGACGCGTCGAGGTAGTTTCGAGCAGTTAATCGGAATGCACACGCCATACTGTTGCGATTTTCGCACTCTGCGACATCCGAATCTTTGGAATCAGTTTATAGGAATGTTCAACAATGCGCGCGATTGAGCGAAGATTTGGACACGCTTCTTATGCACTCGTCGATAGTGTAGAGAATGGGCTAAAATGCGCTAGGGATGCTCATCTGCAAATCTAGTCTCGAGGAGTTGACAAAATGGACTTTGAGTTCACTGTTTCGGCACAGCAATGGATCGGAGTTGGAATCGGTGCGGTGTTGTACATGGTGTTGTCCGCGGTTTGGTACATGCCGAAAGTTTTTGGCAACATGTGGATGGATGGAGAAGGTTTGACCGAAGAGGATTTACAAAGGGGCGGCACGCCGGTTTTGTATGTCATCACTTTTGCGATGGCACTGATTTCCAACGTCGTCATCGCTTTGCTGCTGACGAACATTGGGGGAGGCTTAGTCAATGGTTTGGTTATCGGATTGATGCTGGGCCTAGGGATCGCTGCTATGGCGATAGCACCGCACTACATGTTCGCCAACAAGAGTCGATTGGTGTGGATTCAAGCCGGCCACGCGGCGGTGTTGATCACCGTTTCGGGCGTGGTGATCGGTCTGTTAACGTAAAGTTCAGGCGTCATTTTGAAAGGCACGGGTTTGCAATACAATGCTTGAGTTTCAGCAGGGAATAGACGAGTACACGGTAGCTCATACGACGGTGCCAGACCGCGTGTTTGATGACATTGCTGTCGATGTGCAGTCTACGAACGCCGCGGGAATGATGTCCGGCCGCACTGTGGGTTATTTCCTAAACACCTTGGTTGCAGTCAGCAACGCGGAGCGTGTATTGGAAGTTGGCACTTTCGTTGGCTACAGTGCTTTGATGATGGCGTCGGCGCTTCCTGCAGACGGCGAGTTGATAACTTGTGATGTCAGCGAGGAGTTTACGGCGATCGCTCGCAAGCATTGGGCGCGGCATCCGGCTGGCAAAAAGATCGATTTGCGTTTGGGACCTGCAACTGAAACCCTCGACACGTTAGAGCCTCACTTCGATCTAGTTTTCATTGATGCCGACAAAGTGAACTATGCGGTCTACTACGAAAAGGCGCTGAACCTGTTGTCGCCTACCGGCCTGATAGTTGTTGATAATGTGCTCTGGGGCGGGCGTGTTTTGGAAGCAGGCATCCCTGATGATGAACCCGAGACTGGTGCGACGCAATCTATAAGATCGTTCAACGAAATCGTTCAGGACGACGATCGGGTGATCAACGTGATGTTGACGGTGCGCGACGGGATGATGCTCATTCGCCGGCGTGATGCCTGAACGATGGTCTTGAATTTCTGAATATTTCCGTCAGAACCTACTAGACAACCACTCCGAGTGCGTGTACTATTTACACAGTGCACGTAATCCACGGCCACCTCCCTTTGGGGCATCTCATAGCGTATTCTTCGCCGGGAAAATCTCGGTTATGGGTATGCGCGCTTTTGGCGCGTCTCGGACTCAGTGCTATTCATTCATCATCGGTGCCGAATCCCGACACTGTCAGATAGGCAGACTGTCGTTTGCTGGATTCCACTGCTCTAGGAGAACTGAATGACCATATCAAAGGTGCTGACCCACAACGGCAACCCTCGCGAATACCGCATCTTCGGCACCAGCAATGAGCCGGCCGAGATGCCGGACCTGGTGCAGGTTCAAAAAGACTCATTCGATTGGCTGCTCGGGGACGGACTGAGCCAACTCTTTGATGAGATCTCGCCGATCACCGACTACACCTCGGACAACCCGAAGTACGAGATGCGCCTCACCGAGCACGAAATCTTAGACCCTGAATTCTCCGAGGAAGAGTGCCGAGAGCGCGAGGTAACTTACAGCGTTCCTCTGTATGTCACTATCGAGCTGAAGATCAACGAGACGGACGAGATCAAGGAGCAGACCATATTTTTTGGCGACATGCCGAAGATGACTAAGAACGGCACGTTTATCATCAACGGCGCCGAAAGAGTAGTCATTTCTCAGCTGGTCCGCTCACCGGGAGCTTACTACTCGCTGTCCGAAGACAATGCTACGGGGAATCGCCTGTGCAGCGTTAAATTGATCCCGTATCGCGGAGCCTGGGTAGAGCTTGAGACTAGCAACCGCGACATTCTCTTTGCCAAAGTAGACCGCAAACGCAAACTGCCGGTGACCACGTTGTTGAGGGCGATCGCCGCAGTACCTGATGACACCCAAGCAGATATCGAGAATCCAGTAAAGATGGATTCGCTTGAAGATATTCTCGAAGTTTTCGGGTCCCCCGTTGAGAACGATAGCGATGAAGATACAAACGTAAGAGATTACATCCGCGCGACTTGGAACTCAGATCGCGACGCGCACGATGAAGAAGAGGCCCTCAAAGAGTTCCACAAACGTATGCGACCGGGCGAACCGGCAACCATAGACGGCGCGAAGCGTTTGGTGTACCAGATGTTCTTCGACTCGCGCCGATATGACCTCGGCGATGTCGGACGTTACAAGCTGAACCGCCGCGTCAACAGCGATGTTGCACTCGACCACCGAACGCTGACCAAGCAAGATTTCATCAACATCATCAAGCGGATGATCATGGTCAATGACGGCGATGCGCATCCGGACGATATCGACCATCTCGGCAATCGTCGTGTCCGAACTGTAGGGGAGTTGATCCAGAACCAGATTCGAGTCGGGCTCGTTCGCATGGAACGTGTTGTCAGAGAGCGTATGACCACCCACCCCGGCGAGACGACTCCTGCGGCGCTCATCAACATTAGACCGGTAGGCGCCGCTGTAAAGGAGTTTTTCGGCGGGTCGCAGCTATCGCAGTTCATGGATCAAACCAACCCGCTTTCAGAGTTGACCCACAAGCGGCGTCTATCTGCGCTCGGGCCCGGCGGACTGACTCGAGACCGAGCCGGTTTCGATGTCCGCGATGTCCACCACTCGCACTACGGGCGCATCTGCCCCATCGAAACGCCAGAAGGTCCAAACATCGGATTGTTAGGTTCGCTGGCGACTTACGCGAAGGTCAATCCTTTCGGCTTCATAGAGACGCCGTATCGCAAAGTCCGCCGAACCATCTCTAACAAATCCGATGATCTGATCGGCCGAACTCTGTTGCAGGACGTGCGAGAAAAGAGTCGAAAGCAGATCGTAGCAGCTGAGGGCTCGGTGATCGATGAGAGTCTCGCGATGCGTCTCCGTCGTCTCGGTGAACAAGAGCTTGATGTACGCCCATACATCTCTCTCGATACCGCGGATGTTGAACATCTTTCTGCTGATCAAGAAGAAGAGGTGCTGATCGGCGAGCCTACGACATCTGTAGACCAGATTGGTCAGCTAGAAGGAACGGTACGATGTCGAACTGGCGGTGAACAGTACGTTAAAGCGCGTCCTGAAGAGGTTGACTATGTCGATGTTTCTGCCTCGCAGATCGTCAGCATATCAGCGGGTCTCATACCGTTTTTAGAGCACGATGACGCGACTCGTGCGTTGATGGGATCAAACATGCAGCGGCAGGGGGTTCCTCTGATTTTGCCCGAGGCCCCGATTGTCGGCACTGGAATCGAAAATCGCGCCGCTCTTGACAGCGGTCAAGTCGTTCTTTCGATCACTGACGGCATTGTGGCATCAGCCACTAACGACAAGGTGGTCGTTATCGACGACGAGGGTGAAGTTCACACCTATCAGCTGATCAGATATGAGCGTTCGAACCAGAGCACGTGCATCAATCAGCATCCGATCGTCTCCAAAGGCCAGGTAGTGCGGGCCGGGCAGCCTATCGCCGACAGTTCATCCACTGAAGGCGGACGGCTCGCGCTGGGTCAGAACGTCCTTGTAGGGTTCATGAGTTGGGGCGGCGGCAATTACGAAGATGCGATCATTCTCAGCGAAGATCTGGTCAAAGACGATCGTTTCACTTCGACGCATATCCAGAAACACCAGATCGAAGCTCGTGAAACGCAGCTCGGTCCGGAAGAGATTACGCGCGACATCGCCAACGTTGGCGAGAGCAACTTGGCCAATCTAGATGAAGAGGGCATCGTAATTCCTGGGACCTGGGTCGGACCTGGCGACATCCTGGTGGGCAAGGTGACGCCTAAGGGCGAAACCGAGTTGACGGCGGAAGAAAAGCTGCTGCGCGCGATCTTCGGCGAAAAAGCTCGTGACACTAAAGACACGAGTCTGCGTGTTCCCCACGGTGAAAAAGGCAAGGTCATCAAAGTCCGTGTCAGCAAAAAAGAAGATGGCGACGAGATGCCGCCCGGCGTCTCGATGATGGTCCGCGTCTGGGTCGCGCACACTCGCAAGATCATGCAGGGCGACAAGATGGCCGGCCGGCACGGCAACAAGGGCGTAGTGGCCATGATCCTGCCGCGGGAAGATATGCCGCACCTGGAAGACGGTACTCCGCTTGACATCGTTTTGAACCCGATTGGTGTGCCTTCTCGAATGAACCTCGGACAACTGCTTGAAACGCATCTCGGATGGGCCGCTCGCGAACTAGGTTTCTCGGCCATCACTCCAGTCTTTGACAGCGCCGATGAAATCGACATCGAGGATGAACTTGCGCGGGCTTGGTTCGTGGCATACTCCAACGCCCGAAATCACCAAGACATCGCCAATCTCAAGATAGATCATGAAACTGTGCGCGCATGGCTCCATGAACGCGGTTACGACTACGATGCTTTGCATCGCAAAGCGCCTAAAAATGCCGGCAAACCAAGCGAAGCATGCATGAAGATCTGGCTTACGGAAGTTGCCGGACAACAAGATGTTGCCGAATTGGAGCGCCACCAACTGCTCGAAGTATGTCGCAAGCTAGACCGGGAAAATGGCAACGCGGCTCCAATACTGGGCAAACAGAAATTGATCGACGGTCGTACCGGAGAGAAATTTGACCAGCCGGTAACGGTGGGCAGCATATACATGATGAAGTTGATCCACCTGGCCGAAGACAAGATGCACGCACGTTCCACAGGCCCGTACTCCCTGATCACTCAACAACCTTTGGGTGGGAAGGCACAGTTCGGAGGACAACGTTTCGGAGAGATGGAAGTCTGGGCTCTCGAAGCATACTCAGCGCCCCACACATTGCAAGAAGTGCTGACCATCAAATCAGACGATGTCAAAGGGCGTGTGCTGGCATACGAAGCGATAGTCAAGGGTCAACAAGTAATCTCCGCTGATGTACCCGAGTCGTTCAACGTGCTGGTTCACGAGCTGCAAGGATTGGGTCTCGACATATCGATGATCGGCGAAGCGGGAATAGGGATCGAGCACGAGCAAGATCAGAAGCCCACCACCGACGAACTTGGCGTCTTTGGTGACAATGTCTTGGATATTGGATCCGAGCTTCCGATGCCAGTTCTAGAGTTCGATGTGGACAAAGAAGAAGATAGCGACTACGAAGATTCCAATGGTTACGAAGACGACGATGGCGAGAGCGAAAGCGACGATGTCCCGCTTGAAGCGGAGGTATACGACGAATGAAGCAAATCAGGGCTCTACCTTCGCGCTCGCACGACGTTAACGCGTGAAAACTTCATTTCGATCAGTCGACTTCAAAAGGTGAAACAGAATGGCATTCACACCCACACAACAAGCAGCACCTACTCCCGAAAACGATTTCCGCGCCATAAAGATCTCTATCGCTTCTCCGCAGGTGATTCGGAAATGGTCTTGGGGAGAGGTGAAAAAAGCCGAAACCATAAACTATCGCACTCTTCGACCCGAGCGCGATGGTCTGTTCTGCGAAAGAATCTTCGGGCCAACCCGAGACTTCGAGTGCTACTGCGGCAAGTACAAGCGCCAACGCGACATGCGGATGAGACGCGAGGGATTCGTTTGTGATCAATGCAAAGTTGAAGTGACCAGGGCTTCCGTCAGGCGTGAACGCATGGGACATATCAACCTGGCCGCGCCTGTAGCCCACATATGGTTCTCCAAAGGGACTCCGTCGCGGATGAGCATCGTTCTCGATATCACGCCACGTAACCTCGAGCGGGTGCTGTACTTCTCCTGCTACATCATCACCAAAGTAGATGAAGAAGCACGAATGCGCGCCGTTTCCGAACTTCTCGAATATCGTGAACAGGAACTTCTGCGCCTCGATGAAGAGCGAATTCAATTCAGCATCAACGAACAGAATGAAGAGTACCTCGCAAGCATCATCGAGCGCATAGCAGCGCTGCAAAACGAACTCGAGCTGGAATCCGATCAAATGCCCAGCGCAGGTGAAGGCGCATCGATCGAAGATGAGATCGAAACCAAATTTGCATACCTCAAGATTCTCTTCGAGCAGAGTGTGAGCCTCAAAGTGGAGCAAGCAGAAAACCTGCAGATTAAAACTGAGCTCACCGAAGCTGAATACCGCGAACTCAAAGATCGATTCGGCGGTGTGTTTGAAGCCGGAATGGGTGCCGATGCCATTCTTGAACTCTTGCGCAACGTCGATCTCGACGCCATTCGCGAAGAGTTGGTCGACACCATCCGAAACACCTCGGGGCAACGGCGCGCCAAGGCGGTCAAACGTCTGAGCGTCGTAGAAGCATTTCGCAACAGTGGCAACAATCCGGAATGGATGGTACTCACTGTATTGCCAGTTTTGCCACCGGAACTACACCCGATGGTGCAGTTGGATGGCGGACGCTTCGCCACCAGCGACCTGAACGACCTTTACCGACGAGTCATCAACCGCAACAACCGTTTGAGCCACCTGCTCAAACTTTCAGCTCCCGACATCATCGTCCGCAATGAACGTCGCATGTTGCAAGAGGCCGTCGACGCCCTGATCGACAACGGACGACGCGGCCGGGCGATCATGGGGCGGCACAACCACAAGCTCAAGTCCCTCACCGACCTCTTGCGCGGCAAGCAGGGACGATTCCGCCAAAATCTCCTCGGCAAACGTGTTGACTACAGCGGTCGAGCTGTCATCATCTCCGGCCCTCAAATGAAACTCGACGAGTGCGGTCTGCCTAAAGAGATGGCTCTTGAGCTGTTCAAGCCGTTCGTCATGAATCGATTGATTGTGGACGGACATGCTCACAACATCAAAACCGCGAAACGCCGTGCGGAACAATCTGATGCGGAAGTTTGGGACACTCTTGAAAAGGTGGTTGAAGGCCACCCGGTTCTGTTGAACCGCGCGCCGACTCTGCACCGTCTAGGGATCCAAGCCTTCTACCCCAAACTCGTCGAAGGCAAGGCGATTCAGCTGCACCCCCTAGTCTGCACTGCGTTCAACGCCGACTTCGATGGCGACCAGATGGCAGTGCACGTGCCGCTTTCGCCCGGCGCGATCAATGAAGCTAAGAAGCTGATGATGAGCACCAGCAACATGCTCGCACCAAGATCCGGTTCGCCAATCGTATCTCCAACACTCGACATGCTGCTCGGGCTTTACTATATGACCGGGCCGGTTATGGATGCCGCAGCACCAGTACCGCATGATGTTATAGTCGCAGATTTTTCGTTCAAAAACGGCTCATCATCTAAAGGCCATTCTGGAGCACATTACTTCGGCAGTCTTCAAGAAGCACGGTATGCTGAAGAGACTGGTACCGTCGGGCTGCGCGATCGGATTCGCGTCCGACTTCCCGGCGGCACTCGCGTCTGGACCGATTCTGCCGCTCTTGAACCGGTGACCATCGGCGAGCCTCACGATTGGATCGAGACTACTGTCGGGCGCATCATCTTCAACGACATGTTCCCCGATTCTCTCGGCTTCCACAACTACGTCATGCGCGAAGATGAACTAGACGCCATTGTTCATCTCTGCTACAGCCAGCTCGGCACCGCCGGCACCGCCGTCGTTCTCGATGAAATGAAGCGTCTGGGATTTGAGTTTGCGACTCGTTCAGGCACTACCATTGCTATCAAGGATGCTGTGCCGCCACCTGAAAAGCACGAACTGATCGAAAATGGGCGTGCACAGGTGGCCGAACTGCAGAGGATGTATCACGAAGGCGTCATCACTGAAGACGAAAAGTACACCGCAACTATTGAAACCTGGAACGAGACGTCAGACTTGGTAACAGATGCGGTAAAACAGCATTTGTCCGAGTACAACGGCGTATTCGCCATGTCCGATTCGGGCGCGAAAGGAAATCTCGCGCAGATCAAGCAGATGGCAGGGATGCGCGGATTAATGTCAAACCCGCGCGGACGAATCATCGATGTGCCGATCGAGGCCAGCTTCTCAGAAGGATTGTCGGTGCATGAGTTCTTCGCTTCTACTCACGGATCGAGAAAAGCTCTTGCAGATACTGCGCTCAAAACTGCTGAGGCTGGATACCTGACGCGACGCATGGCTGATGCAGCTCAAAACGTCATCATCAACGAACGCGACTGCGTCTCTCCGATCGGCATGACCATCTCGGCCGAAACTTCCCGTGCGCTCAATCTGCCGTTTGAAGAGCGCATCTTCAGCCGTTACCCTCTTAACGATGTTGTAGATCCTTCGAGCGGTGAAATCATCGCTACATCAGACGATCTGATCGACAACGAATTGGCGCGTCGAATTGCTGGCGCCGACCTTGAGGAGCTAGAGGTGCTTTCTCCAGTCGGCTGTACGCTTGAAAGCGGCATCTGCTCCCGATGCTATGGAAGCATGCTGGCCGACAATCGACCATCGATCATCGGCGAAGCGGTCGGCATCGTCGCTGCCCAATCAATCGGGGAGCCTGGCACTCAGCTCACCATGCGTAACTTCCACACCGGGGGTATCGCAAGCGACCGGGACATTACAACCGGTCTGCCGAGGGTGCAGGAACTGTTCGAGGCTCGCAACCCGAAATCGCCGGCCATACTCTCTGAAATCGCTGGGCACGTTCGTTTCCGCGAAGCACAAGGCAGCTTGGTCATCGCCATCGAAAGTATTGAAACTTTTGATCACGAGATCGAAGTGCCGGCTGGTTACAGGCCTAATGTCGAAGTT
This sequence comes from Dehalococcoidia bacterium, assembly GCA_965242765.1. Taxonomy (GTDB): domain Bacteria; phylum Chloroflexota; class Dehalococcoidia; order Lucifugimonadales; family Lucifugimonadaceae; genus Bin127. The sequence goes on from CBDESY010000004.1 coordinate 2,197,362, forward strand.
GGAGATTGGGTAGATGCCGGAGCGATTCTCATGTCCCTCACTGCCGCGGGCAGACGCGACGCAATGGCAACCGACGGCTCCCTTGCATTGCCTGAGGATCTAGTGTCGCAAGTATCAGGAGAAGTCGAGAGCATTGAGGATGGATCGATACGGATCATCTGGGAAGAAACGCACGAACGCGAGTACATGCCTCCAAGCAACGCCGAGATCTTGGTGTCCCAAGATCAGCTGGTCGAACCCGGCGAACAGCTCACCGACGGCACCCGCAATCCGCACGACATCTTGCGTATAAACGGAATCGAAGCCGTGCAACTCTACCTGGTTGAAGAGGCGCAGCGCGTTTACCGTTCACAAGGCGTAAAAGTGCATGACAAGCACTTTGAAGTCATCGTTCGTCAGATGCTCCAAAAAGTCAAGATCGAAAGCACCGGCGATTCCAGGCTCTTGATCGATGAAGTGGTTGATCGGTCTCAATACCTTCAAGCCAACGAAGAGGTGCGTGAACAAGGCGGAACCCCGGCTACCGCTTCACCAGTGTTGCTGGGAATCAGCCGTGTTTCGTTGATGTCGCAAAGCTTCTTGGCTAAAGCTTCGTTCCAGGAAACGGAACGCGTACTGACTGATGCCGCTATGCAGGGAAGTGTCGATCATCTGACTGGGCTGAAAGAGAACGTCATCATCGGACGCATGATTCCGGCGCGATTGGATCGCTCTCCTGAAGGCCGCGAACTGCTGGGTCTGCCGGATCCCGAAACTGTGCCTGTAGAAACTGTCACGCAGGACTGGGAGCAGGCATTGGCTGCAATAGCGGGCGACGACATTGCCGCCTCGCTGGCAGCATTCGATGCCGATAGTGACTTGACGGGCATGTCCATCGGCTTCTCAGGCGATGCGGATGAAGAGTTTGACACTGACGAAGAGCCAGACCTTTCGAACTTAGCGAGTACTTTATTGGGCGAGGTAGGCGATTCAGAAGAAAACACGATCGTATTCAACGAAGAGGATGAAGATTGAGCACGCATGCAACATGCCTCTTCTTTGGGTCTTAATCGCATCTCTGCGCCCTGGATAGAAAGTAAAAATCAGAAAAGATGCGCCGCGTTTCACCATCGAGGTCGCCGATGCCCAATACGGATCAAGAACCGAACATAATCGTCTTCATGACCGATGACCAAGGCTACGGCGACCTTTCATGTATGGGTGCAACTGATTTTCGTACGCCGAATCTCGACCGTATGGCCGCTGAGGGTGTCCGTTTCACCGATTGGTATTCGAACAGCCCGGTCTGCAGTCCGTCACGTGCTGCGCTCCTGACTGGCAGATACCCTGGCAACGCTGGGGTGCGAGCGATTCTGCAAGGCCATCGCACAGCATCTGGCTTGCCTAATACCACGCCCACCATATCTTCACTGCTAAAAGAACGCGGCTACCTAACCTCTATGGTGGGCAAATGGCACCTGGGACTGACTGATGAATGTCGGCCCCACAGCCACGGATTCGACTACTGGTTCGGCTTCCTGGCCGGATGCATCGATTTCTATTCCCACATCTACTATTGGGGCGCCAATCGCCCCGGACCGGGCATCAATCCGACTCATGATCTGTGGGAGAACAACGAAGAGGTTTGGCTGGACGGCCAGTACTTCACCGAACTGATCGCCGACAAAGCTATCCAGCGTCTGCGAGCCATGGTTGCCGAGAAGCGCGCGTCCGGAAAACCGTTCCTGCTTTATGCACCATTCAACGCGCCGCACTATCCGATGCACGCACCCGAAAAGTACACTTCACGCTTCGCACATCTTCCTTGGGATCGACGCATCATGGCCGCCATGATCAGCGCCATCGACGATGCCATCGGAGCCATCATGAACGAGGTCACTCGACTCGGCGAAGCTGACGATACTCTTACATTTTTCGTTTCCGATAACGGTCCGTCACGTGAAACTCGCAACTGGCTCGACGGCACTCTCGATCCATACTACGGCGGCACTTCAGGAGGGCTCAAAGGTCATAAGTTCAGTCTTTTCGAAGGCGGTATCCGAATGCCCGCGCTCGCACATTACCCGGCGCGCATCCCTGCCGGACAAGTCGTATCTGCTCCATGTGCCTCGATGGACATCGTTCCCACCGTGTTGCATGCTGTCGACGGTGTTGCTCCTACTCCAGATGCTGGAGAATTTGACGGCATCAGCATCCTTGATCTGCTTGCTAATGGTCGAAGCCTGCCCCAACGTGATCTTTACTGGGAACTCGATGGTCAGACCGCCATCCGTCGCGGCGACTACAAACTGGTGATCGATGGTGTTCTGGTGGAAGAAGACGAACCGGCGACTCACGTCCATCTAGCAGATCTCGCAAACGATGTCTCGGAGAGCAACAACCTCACTGAACAGCTTCCCTCTGTAGCATCCGAGCTGGAAAGGGCAGCCTTGGATTGGCGTGCCGGCATTGAGGCGCGTTGGCAACGCGAGTATGCATCTCTAGGCCACGGCGTCGTGACCTACGCTGATTTTCCTGTTGGTTGATAAAAGTTAGATTATCGTCATGCCCAATGGTGGAACAGACTGTTGCGGTACCTGTTGGTTCAACCGCGCCAATCGAGGACGGAAAGGGAGTAGGAATCACGACCGGGAGATACCGTCGTACTGCGAAATCCGAGATTTCGCCATCGAGAACCCTTTCTACACTTACTGCGCGAATCATCCCTATCGTGTACACGATCGCGACCCCATACCGATAGGTCCCGTTTACCGCAACGTGTCGATGGGACCATTCGATGACTATCGAGAGCCTTTCCTACCGTCGCCCGACACAGAAGAGATTCGTCAACACTTGCTATACATGTTGGACAATTTTTTCGAACACTTCGTGCGGGACAGGTATCCCATCGGTATCAACCTTTGCGAAGCCATTATCCGACAACTGGGCGAGTTTCAAGAAAAGCGCGCCGAGAAACACATCGAATAGATTGCCAAAAATCTTCCGGAGCACTGGGGCGATGCTGCCAAAACTGCTCTGACTCAAATCCGAGCAGTGGATTAAACACCTTACTCAGATTACTTTCAATCTTCGGTTTATCATAGCCACATTTCGGCTAGCATACGAAGCATAGAAACAGGTAAGCATAAAGGATTCGATCATGCGCATACCGGTGCTGGGAATATCACACGAAACCAACACATTCTCAACGGTGCCAGCAGATTATGAGGCATTCGTAAGATCCGGAATCTTGCGTGGCTCTGAGCTCATCGACAAGTATGCAGATGCTCGTTACACCATCTCAGGCTACATCCAAGCTGCCCAAGAGCTGGACTTCGAATTAGTGCCGCTGATGTACGCCAACACCGGGCCCATCGGCACAATCACTAAAGACGCCTATGATCGCCTCACTGCTGAGATGTTCGGAATGCTGCGCGATGACGGGCCTTGGGATGCGGTGCTCATGTCGAATCACGGCGCTGCGGTAAGTGAAGAATTCCCGGATATGGACGGCGAGTTCTGTCGTGCAGTACGCGAGATAGTCGGGCCTGATATCCGTATCGGTGTAACTCTCGACATGCACGCTAACGTGTCGAAAGAGATCGTTGAAAACACTGATGTTTGTGTCGTTTGGCGCACCAATCCACACCTTGATCCGAAGGTTCGGTCTAGAAAGTGCGCCGAGATGGTGGTGCGAGCTGCCAGGGGTGAGATTGACCCGGCGCAGTGGATCGAGATGCCACCCATGTACGTAAATATCGTGAAGCAGTTCACGGGCGAAGACCCCATGCGCTCATTTGTCGCCGATGCCGTAAAAGCCAACGAGATGCCGGGCATTCTCGACACTAGCGTAGCCGAAGGGTATCCCTACTCTGATGTGGAGAAGATGGGCATGTCATGGGTCGCCATCGCGGACAACGGGGATGTCGAGTTGGCGAAATCGACAGCTAAGGGAATGGCCGTCAAGGCCTGGGAACGCCGTGCTGAATTGGACGTGGAAGTGCCGTCCATCTCAGACGCTCTTGACATGGCATTGTCCGAATATGTCGGACCCCGAGACCTCAATGATGCCGATGTGGTGGCAAGCGATGGAACGGCGCTTGCGATGCCAGACAACACTGACGCGGCACGCGAAGGTCCGATCATTCTTATGGATGTTGGCGATAACATCGGTGGTGGTTCATCGGCCGATTCGACACATATCTTGGAGCAAGTTGTTGAACGCGGAATATCCGGCTTTTTGCAGACGCTATACGATCCGCAGTCTGTCGCAATATGCGTCGACGCTGGTGTAGGTTCTACTGTTACGCTGGACGTAGGCGGCAAGACCGATGACATGCACGGAAACCCGGTGAATGTCACAGGTACTGTACGCGCAATCAGCGATGGGCAATACGAGGAGCTAGGCCCATCACATGGCGGTTTCAGATTCTACAACTCGGGAGTGAGCGTGCGACTGGATACAGACGGCGGTCAGACGTTGTTACTGACATCTGGGCGTGCGGGCAATACTACCCGGGCGCAGATGTATCACATCGGCATCATCCCGGAGCGTTACCGCATTGTGGTGGCTAAAGGTGTGGTATCGCCGCGACCTGCATATCAACCTATCTCCGGCAAGGTGATACTCGTCAACACGCCGGGTGTTACCACAGCTGATATGTCAACGTTCACGTATCATCGTCGCCGAGTGCCTCTGTATCCTATGGAACTGGATGCGGAGTATGATGCGGGATAGAAAGGCCGTCAATACAAGGGCACCATTCTGACGAAAAGAGGCAAAGCTGCTGCGATGGGGAATAGTCATCCTTGCAGCTTCTCTGACTGCAGTAGCAGCATCGGTGGCTAGCGCAGTTATTAAACTTGTGATCTGGTCCCGCTATCTGTGATATCAATTCCTCGAAAATCCCGCCTTCTCACAGTGCGTTGCGTCTCAGCGGCTAAATCTGATAAAGTTCGTTCTGCGTGCCTACACACGAACACGGGAGTCGAAAGTGCCTGAACTTAGTGACGATTCTGCCTCAAACAACCGCCCTAACGTAATCGTCATCATGGTCGATGACCTGGGCTTTTCAGACATCGGATGTTATGGCGGCGATATAAACACCCCTAATCTCGATGTTCTGGGTTACAACGGTATCCGCTTCACTCAGATGTACAATGGCGCCCGGTGTTGTCCCTCGCGCGCCGCTCTGCTTACGGGATTGAACCCGCACCAGGCCGGCATAGGGCAGATGACAGCCAACTTGGGCATTCCGTCATATCAGGGACATCTGAACAACAGCTGCGTCACCATGGGCGAGGTCGCAAAAACGGCTGGCTATCGCACCTTGATGTCGGGCAAATGGCACGTTGGTGGCGGCTACGATCGCAGGTTGCGAGATCAGTGGGCGCCCGGAGATGCCACACATCCATTGCCTACGCAACGCGGTTTCGACAAGTACTTCGGGCTAGTAGAAGCGGCCGATTCGTATTGGAATCCAAAGGCGCTGCTGCTGCAAGACACTCTCATCGAAGTCGAATCGTCTGATTTCCATCTCACCGATGCCATCGCCGATCACGCCGTCTCGCAGATCGATGACGCGATGTCTAGTGGCGAATCGTTCCTCCAATACGTAGCGTTTACCGCGCCTCATTGGCCCTTGCACGCTTGGGAAGATGACATCATTAAGTATGAGGGCAAGTACATGCGCGGGTGGGATGAGATTCGCGGCTCGCGTCATGAACAGCAAAAAGCATTAGGAATCGTGGATGAAAAGTGGCCGATATCGGCGCGCGATGAAGACGCGCCGCTTTGGGATGATGTCGAGAACAAAGAGTACGAAGATATCCGCATGGCAGTCTACTGCGCCATGATCGAGCAGGTAGACCGGGGCATCGGCAAGCTTATCGATACTCTGAAGAAACATGGTCAGTTCGAAAATACCTTGATCATGTTCCTCTCAGACAACGGTGGTTGCGCCGAACTGTTTCAGGAAGACAGCGATTGGCCAGATCCATCGCAATGGGAGACCGACCTCACTTTAGAGGGAGAAAAGGTACGTGTCGGAGATATACCTGATTTGCGTCCGGGACCAGATACCACCTTCCAAGCCGTTCAGCTGCCATGGGCCAACGTATCAAACACGCCGTTCCGATTCTTCAAGCGATGGATCCATGAGGGAGGCATCTCCACTCCATTCATCGTTCATTGGCCTGCGCGGATCGACACATCGGCGGTGGTTGACAATGTGCCGATGCACATTACCGACATCTCAGCGACGGCTTACGATGCGATTGGCGCGAGCTATCCATCTGAGTACAACGGCAATGAAATTACATCGCTTGAAGGCGAATCGATACTGCCGATCCTAGACGGCGATGACTGGACACGAGAGAAACCAGTGGCTGTAGAGCATGAAGGTAATCGCGGCATTCGCATCGGCGAGTGGAAATTAGTTGCAGAGTGGGACAAACCTTGGGAACTCTATAACATCCCTGAAGACCGCACTGAACAGAACGATCACTCAGGTGCCGAACCGCAACGCGTCGCCGCTATGTTGCGGGAGTACGATGTATGGGCAGAGCGCGCCGGGGTGGTCACGTGGCCGGTCAGAGAAGGTTTTTTGGCGAAGCGCACCAAAGGCAAACGCGACCATATATCGCAGCATCGCAGCCCAGTCGGAGGAAGTCGATTTCGCTAGTAGCGTTAATTCAGCAGATCAATCTTCGACAGATCGATGATCAACACCGCGGTGTTGATCACTATAGCGGCGAGTATCCCGGCTGCTAGGTCGTCGAGCATGATACCCCATCCATTGGGGATGTCTTCCAAGCGTCGAATACCCAACGGTTTGAGGATGTCGAACAGTCTGAAAAGCAGGAAAGCGGCAATCATCGTCATCCATCCCACGGGCGCTAATATAAGACACGCCGCTAGTTGGCCTGCTACTTCATCGATCACTACCTTGCTCGGATCGGGGTCTTTCTCCGATTTGACGCGTTCAGATACTGGCACACCAATAAAGAAGATGCCAGTTATCGCCAAGATCAAGTATCCGTTGGCGGCCGTATCGTTGCCCCAGGTCAATGCGGCAAAAATAGCTACCGTTGCGGCACTAGCAAGAGTGGCCTTTGCGAACGGTGTCAGATACGCCACTCCGATGCCGGTAGCCAAAGGCATCGACACGAAGTCCAATATGCGCGAAAACATGCTCATCGCAGATTTGTCCTAACCGACTATGGTACGCAGCGCGGACTGAACTGGCAGACATGTTCGGCCCGTGGATGTTCGTAGTCCGCTATTTCTTTCATAGTCAGGATTCGCCAAACTCGACCACTTGATGTCAACGATTTTCAAATATCGATTGACAGATTGTCGAATGTAACGTAAATTGCAGGATGTCGCCACAAAACCTTTGCGGTTTTCAGGACGCGTTCGGCGACGAGATGAAAAGCAAGTGAGGTTGCCCATGACATCTAAAGCAAAGTCAAGACCGTACTTGATAGGTGTAGGGATTTTATTGTCCCTGGTTGCTGTAGCATCCACAGCACTGTTCGCGTGCGGAAGTGAGCGGATAGTGGAGGTGACGGTTCAAACCGAAATCATCCGCACCGTCGAGGTCGAAGTACCTGTCGAAGTCGAGAAGCAGGTAGTGCGTGAAGTGCAGGTGGAAGTGCCTGTCGAAGTCGAGAAGGAAGTGGTGCGTGAAGTGCAGGTGGAAGTGCCTGTCGAGGTCGAGAAGGAAGTGGTGCGTGAAGTGCAGGTAGAGGTGACTCGCCAAGTTGAAGTAGAGGTCGAGGTAGAGAAAGAAGTCATCAAGGAAGTGGAAAAAGAAGTCCAGGTTGAGGTCATCATAACGGCTACTCCAGTACTTCCACCGACAGCAACGCCGGTACCGGCAGCAACTGATGCGCCACCTTCACGCCAAGCTGCTGGAGAACTGATCTGGGCCATCGGCGACAGCCAGCGAAACTGGTCTGGCTTCAACGCTGGAAACCTCTGTTGCGGGGCCAAGTCGTTGAGCGTAGTCGAGACGCTCTTCAAACCCGTCGGCACCAACATCGCAGCTAATCTGCTGGCCGAGAGCTTTGAGTTCGACTCAGACCTGACTTACGTCGATGTCAAGTTGCGGCAAGGCGTCGAGTTCCACAAGGATTTCGGACCTTTGACTGCTGAAGATGTCGCGTGGTCGACCAACGATACCAACCCGAACCTTTCATCTACTTTGGGTTCTGGTCAGACCAGCGTTACCGACGGTTCCGGGACTTGGGCCGGCTTCTTGGGCTCCAATGCCAGCGAAGCGATCGACGCGCAAACAGTTCGCATCCGCTGGGAGAACTTTGACCCCCGCTGGGACACTTGGTTCTTCGGCCAGGACGGACTTGGCGCGGGCATCGTGAGCAAGAAGGCATTCGACGAAATGGGCAGGGACTGGAACAACGACAATATCGTTGGCACCGGCCCGTTTGAGTTCACCAACTGGATACGTGGCGACCGCACGGAGTACACCGCTCTCAGTGAACACTGGCGAGCAGTTCCACAGATCGCAAAGATCACTCGCGTCTCAGTGCCGGACGAGAGCGTCCGCATCGTGATGCTCCAAAACGGTGAGGCCGACATCGCAGAAATCGGTACCAGCAACATTCCTACCGTGGAACGCTTCGGAATGGTGCGTAACGGTTCTGGTACTGCGCGCATGGTAACCGTCATGTTCGCCGGCAACCTGTGGGAGACGAACCACCCGACGACTGGCGAGCCGCTAGAGATTGTGACTTACACCCACGACCTGCCATGGCTGGGCAACCCGCACAAGCCAGAAGATGGCAACAACCCGGACGGAATGGACGACATGGAGCAGGCGCGCTTGGTGCGTCAGGCGCTAGCGATGTCGATTGATCGTCAGCTCATCAATGAAGCTGTGATCGGTGGAGTCGGATGGCCGGTAGAGATACCCTACTTCGACATCAACCACCCCGATTGGGAAAACGATCGCTGGGGCGTTGGATATGACCCGGACATGGCCGAGGCCTTGCTCGATCAAGCTGGCTTCCCACGTGGTAGCGATGGCAACCGATTCAAGATCGCCATGTTCGCCTGGCCAGTAGGCCACTTCTTCGGCGACATCGGCGATGCCGTAGCTCAATTCTGGGAAGAAGTCGGAGTAGACGTTGACGTTTTGCACTACGAATACACCGTATTCCGCCCGACGCTAGTCGGTCGATCGGCAACGCAGGCATGGACTGACACCGGTCCGTTGGAGAACTTTGCCACTACACCGTGGGACTTCCCACGCGGCATTCAGATGTCAGCCATCGCACGCGGCGGCAAGAGCCACGGTATCGAGATACCGGAAGCAACTGCCAATTACCGCGACGTATCGGCAGAACCTGACCGTGCTGAGCGTATCGCGTTGAACAAGGGCTTCGCCGACTTCCTGCGACATTGGATGCCGGGATTTGGCGTGGTCGCAGTTCCGAGTTTGATCGTTTACAACCCGAACTCTATCGGTTCTTGGGATATGGAACCCGGTCTGCGTTCAGCGATCAACTCGCCTGAGAACATCACATTGCCGTAGATCGTCTTCAGAGACGGTCTGAGGTGATTGTCCCGTCTATTCCCGTCTTTCGGTGGGAATAGACGGGACAGTGTTTATCCATTAGCAAATTTGCGAATGGATGCGTTGTTAGAAATCTGTCCAGTTGTCAACTAGTCAAATCGCATAAACATGCGCAGGTACTTAGCACGTCGTCTAGTCTTCGCAGTTCTGACGCTGTGGGGAGTGACGATTCTGGTGTTCGGTTTATCCCGATTGGGTCCCGATCCGTTGCTCGCGTATGTGCGCGACGATACTTATGGGTTGGCAGCCGATACAGTGGCTGAACTGAAAGCCAAGTGGGGATTGGATCGGCCGGTTTATGTGCAGTACTTCGTCTGGCTAGGCAACATCTTGCAAGGCGACATGGGCGAGAGCATCGCTACACAGCGATCGGTATCACGAACCATAATCGAAGCCCTGCCAAACAGCCTCCAGCTGGCTGCAGTTGCGTGGGTGCTCGGAACTATCCCTGGCGTTTTGCTGGGAGTGATATCCGCAGTGAAGCGTGGCAGCGGTATCGATTACATAGGTCGCACCATAGCACTCATCGGACAGGCTACTCCGGCGTTTTGGCTCGCCATACTTTGCATCTTGGTATTTGCAGGCTATCTGCAATGGTTGCCATCAGCAACTAAGGCGCCTGCAACTGCGGATCTGTACACGCAGGCCAAGCATTTCGTTATGCCGGCATTTGTTCTAGCGTTCGACCCTTGGGCGACTTATCTGAGACTGACGCGATCATCCATGCTGGAGGTGTTGGATTCTGAGTTTGTGAAACTTGCCCGAGCCAAGGGTGCTTCCACTGGTTCGGTGATCATGAAACACGCGCTTAGAAACGCTCTTATCCAGCCCATCACAGTCTCAGCGCTCGTGCTCGCTGCATTCATCACGGGTTCAGTGTTTGTAGAAACCGTGTTCGCGTGGCCCGGAATTGGACGCTTAGCAGTCCAAGGCGCGCTTGATAACGATGCGCCAATCGTCGCTGGCACCGCGCTGATATTCGGCGCTGGCTATGTGTTGCTGAACTTTGTCGCCGATATGCTCTACCTGGTGATCGACCCTAGGATCCGTTACTCATAATGAATGCGGCAGGTGAAATAGGCACCCGCGATAATGCCCCGCAAGTTGTGTCTGGTGGCTACCTGTGGTACTCGCCTCTAGATTGGTGGCGTTTCCTGCGACGCTGGCCCGTCATTCCGGTTTTGATATTGGTTTTGGTAGTTCTAGGTGCGATATTCGCCAATCAGATAAGTCCGCATGAACCCGACAAAGGCAATCTTCGTGCGCGCGATATTCCTCCATTGTGGTTCGAAGGCAGTTCGACCGAGTATCCGCTAGGTACCAACAACCTCGGGCAAGATATGCTGGTGCGCGTATTAGAAGGCGGTCGCGTATCTCTAATCGTTGCCAGCGTGGCCGTGTTGTTCGGGTTGTTTGTCGGAACGATTACTGGGATGTTGGCCGGATACTTCGGGGGACTGCTAGACGAGCTGCTGATGCGCCTTGTAGACCTCTGGTCTTCCTTGCCGTTGCTGATGATCGCCATAATCTGGGCAGTAAGCATTCAACCGAGTCTCTGGTCCGTGACGTTGCTACTGTCGATATTTTCGTGGTCCGCGGGTACCAGAAATATTCGTGGCGAGATACTTTCCCTCAAGAATCGCGATTTCGTTATCGCCTCTCGAACGATGGGAGCTGGCGACCTGCGTATTTTATGGCGTCATCTCTTCCCTCAGATCGTGCACATCGTGATTGTGGTGACAACGCTTCGCACCGGTGCTCTGATCGTTGCCGAATCGGGACTTTCGTTTTTGGGCGTCGGCTTGCCAGCGTCGGTTCCAAGTTGGGGACTATTGATAACTCAGGGACGGGCGTTTCTGACGACGACCAACTGGTGGATGTCGATCGTTCCGGGTTTGTTCCTGTTTTTCACGGTGATGTCGCTTAATTTCTTGGGAGACTGGTTGCGCGACCGGTTGGACCCACGGTTGCGTCAGATCGATTAATGCGAAGTTTCGCAACTTGACTCGCGATGCCCGGCATCGTGTATAATATATTAGAGCGGTTGGCGATGAAGCGTTTATGTGTTAACATCATCGCTTGATCGCTGAAAACTTCGATTAAATGCTATGACTACAATACAGCGGAAGAAAGACATCGTCATCGACGTAGATGCATTGGACGTGGATGCTTTACTGGAAATACCGGAAATCCGTGCATCATGGGATGCGTACGTAGAAATCAAACGCGAGTACCGTGAGGCGCTATTCGACGCGATCAGACAATCGCCCGATGGTGAGTTCCCGGATGTTTCAGACTTGATGACCCACTTCAGAGGGCGTCTTGCGGATCAAAGGATAGAGATGAAACACCTAGCGGTGAAATACTCGTGATCCCAGGTGATGTTTTTTCTGGAGTAGTTGCCCCTCTGATAGTTGCTGCAGTGCTGGGGATGGGTGGTTGGCTGTTTAAGATTTGGGACACACAACGATCTCACGCCAGACAGCTCAGAATGTTGAACATATTTTTGATTGGATTATCAGACAACATTCCCGATGAGCGAGTCGCGAATGCATACCGTCAGATATTGCGGGATAACGCCGACATTGACGAAAATCGCTAACCTCTGAATTTCAAACACTTGCATCGACGCGATAATTGAACTTCATGTCAAACCCAAACGAAGTTCAATCCCATCACGCCGATGCGGCAAGTCTAACCGCGGCACTATCCGACGGATTCAGCGTTGCCATTGAAATCGAGACTTCTCGCGGACTTTCGATGGAAGCCGACGCGCGCCATTCAATAGAACTCGCAAAGACCGCGGCCGCCGATGGACGCGTTCATGCCGTATGCTTCACCGACAACCCGGGGGGTAATCCACACATCTCGCCCGAAACGCTAGGCCGTGAACTTTTGGACCGCGACATTGAGGTCGTCATCAACCTTTCTTGCAAGGATTACAACCGCAACTCCCTAGAAGGAAGGTTGTGGTCCCTCTCTAGCCTTGGATTCAAAAACCTTCTCTGTTTGTCTGGCGATTACCCCGTCGCCGGATTTGCTGGTCAGGCGCAACCTGTGTTTGATGTCGATTCTGTGGGTCTTTTGGAAATGATCCGTCGAATGAACCGAGGGCTGCGAGTAACGTTGCCCGGACGCAGGCGTTCAGAAACTGAGTTGAGTCGTACCGAATTCATTCCTGGCGCCGCAGTAAACCCGTTCAAACTGCATGAGGGCGAGTATCTTACTCAGCTGTACAAGATGGACTTTAAGATCCGCACTGGAGCGAGGTGGTTTGTATCTCAAATCGGCTACGATGCGCGCAAGCATCACGAGCTGATTCGATACCTTGCCCTGAAACACGGCGAAACTGCACCGCCAGTATTGGGTTCTATCTACGTATTGAACGCTCCGGCGGCGCGTTTCTTTGGTCGTTGGGGCATACCTGGTGTGGCAGTCAATTCTGAACTCGTGGAAACCGCGAATCGCGCGGCAAAATCCAAAGATCGTGGGCGCGCATTCTTCAATGAACTAGCAGCCAAGCAGATCGCCATCCTGCGCGGAACTGGATACCGCGGCGTGTATCTATCAGGAAGATTGACTTATAAACGCATCGAAACGATTCTCGACATTGCGGATGGCATCAAAGGCGACGAATGGAAAGATGCCGCCGCCGATATTGGATACTCGCAACCGGGTGAGTTTTACCTCTTTGAACCTGGAGATTCGCCCAATACGGCATCTTCAGAGCTCAACCAAGAATACGATCGGCGCAGAAGTGTACCGGCATCGTTTATCAGACGCGCGTTTCATCCAGATTTGGCGTACCGCGTCGGACGTTTTGGAAAGCATTTCATCTTCGACCACAAGGCGCCGGCTTTCAAAACCGGTGCTTTTGTGTATCGGCAGATCGAAAAGAGCAGTGCTGCTAACAAGTTGGCACACGCGGCTGAGCAGATGATGAAGGTGCCGCTCTACGGATGCCGAGATTGCGGCGATTGCTCGCTTCCCGATATCGGTGAGTTGTGCCCCGAGTCGCAGTGTGTAAAGAACCAACGCAACGGACCTTGCGGCGGCACACGAGCCGGCAAGTGTGAAATCCTAGACAAGGATTGCATATATCTGCGCGCCTACAACACGCTAAAACTCTATGGCGAAGAAGAAAAGATGTTGGAACGCCCAGTCGTCTTCACCGACGGATCGTTGCAAGGCACCGCATCTTGGGCGAACACATTCGCAAAACGGGACCACTATGGGAAACGTAGTTCAACTTAGAGATTCTCTGAACACAACCACTCAAGCATTTGCCTTTGCGATATTCTGCGATGCAACGATCTCACACATCTGAATGAACGGACATTGAAGCGATGCACTTTGATCTAATCATCACCAACGGTACGGTCTATGATGGCACTGGCCGCCCCGGTGAAAGGAACGATTTAGGGATTTACGGCAAGCGTATCTCAGCTAAGGGAGATCTATCCGCGGCTACTGCCTCGCGCGTGATCGATGCTACCGGATTAGCCGTTACTCCCGGCTTCATCGACGTACATTCGCACGCCGACGCCGCACTGCTTCGCGACGGTCAGCACGCTTGCGGCATTCGGCAAGGCGTAACCACCGAGATCATCGCTCCGGACGGTCTTACTCTCGCACCGTTGTCACGCGAAAACTACCTGATGTACATGCACTACCTCAGCGGCATCTTAGGTTACGCGCCAGAAGAGTTGGACATGTCCACATACGAACGTGCGATGTCCAACTATCACAACAAAACATCCTGCAACGTAGCGATGTTTCTCGGACACGGTCCAGTGCGCTTAGAAGCCGTCGGCGGCATGATCGATGCACCATTGACCGACGATGCCTGGAAGCGCGCAGAGCGATTGATCCGGGAGAGTTTCGAGCAGGGAGCGTGCGGATTTGCAACTGGACTGTCTTACTACCCCAACTCCTTCTCCGATACCGACGAACTAGTGAACATCATGAGAGTCGTCAAGGAGTATGAGCGTCCGCTTTCGATCCACCTGAGAAATCACAACACCGACCGCGGATTTGCTGGTGGCGGCGTAGAAGAGGCGATGGAGGTTGGACGACGTTCAGGCGCACAGATACATCTCGAGCATTACCGAACTCAGCCCGACTCCGCCGGCGACTTAGAATCGATCTTGGAGCCGGTTGAACGCGCTAAAGCCGATGGGGTAGACGTGACGCTCGAGACGTACCCATATCCCGTAGGTTCCAGTTTCCCGCAAACATTCTTCCCCAGTTCTTTCCACGAAGGCGGTCCGGAATCGATGCTCAAGCTGTTAGCCGACGGTGAACACCGTGAAGAAGTTATCACCAGCATGAGAAGCGGCACTCGCGGCGGCGTATCTGGCAATGTATGGTCGCACATCGGTTCGGAAGCCAACAAGCATCTTGAGGGGATGTCTTTCGATGATGTCGCCGAGGATTGGGGCGTATCCGTCGAAGAGATGATGTGCCGGGTGATGCTGGAAGAAAGCCTGGACTGTGGTTTCCGAGGCGCACCGCCAGCCAGCGTGAAAGTCTGGCAACAGGTAGAAGCTGACATAATGGAACTGATGCAACGCCCCGATTACATGGTCGGATCAGATGCCATTCCTACTGGCGGGATGGTGCATCCAAGAGCCTACGGATGCTTCCCGCGCATGATCGGACGTCTGCGACGGCGGCACAACATTCCGCTGGAACTGATGGTGCAAAGATTGACCCAGAATGCAGCTCTGCGATTCGGTCTGAAGGATCGCGGCGAGATCGCTGAAGGTAAGTTTGCCGACATCGTAGTTTTTGATCCAGACCGCATAACCGACCGTGCCACGTTTGAAGACCCGGTCCAATTTCCTGAAGGCGTTCCCTTCGTGGTAGTGAACGGAAAGGTTGCAGTAGACCATGAACGCCTTACCGGCGTCTTGGCGGGCGATGCCGTGTAGGCATAGCAACCACTGCGAAGATAATCGATGCGACTTCTGGATGCTGCTTTCGATGTATTGAGGCGTGCTGGAGAGCCGCTGTCACCGTCTGAAATCGTCAGACAGATAAAATCGGCGCGCATCGAAATCGACGCCAATGAATCTTTGGACGATGAGACGGTCAAAGTCGAACTTGAGCACATCACAGATGACGGCGCCAATGGCACCGGCATTGTACGCACCGCGTCTGGACGTTTCACGCTCCCATCATTTCTGGACCGCACGTTCCGCACTGCTACATCGACAGCCTCTACGATCAACCCGCTCAGCATCGCCTCGTCAATCGCGCGCGCAAACGTAGGTGCGGTATGGACATTGCAAGACGCGACCAAAGAGGTGTTGCGTCGTGCCAAACGCCCATTGAGTGTCAGCGAAATCGCTACATTGCTACACGCTTCCGGGGTCCTGCGCGGCAGCAGGTCCGACGATGAATCGAATGTCAGATCTCAACTCATTCAAGAGATGCTGCAACACGGCGGCGAATCCACCTTCGTCCGCGTCGGCAACAACACTTACTCCTTGCGCTACCACTCCGTCGACGACGCGCCGGCGTCTGCAAGCGCGCTAGAGATCGACCGTGAAGGTGAACGCGAATTCCAAAACGCTCAGCTTTCGGAGCCTGACATCGCTTCAGTCGATGTTGCTGCAGAATCGAGACTGGCACGCGATATCGCAGGTTCTTCAAGAACCGTGTCTGCCAAAGCACCAGAAACAGATGACCTCACACTGCTCCGTCGTATTCGGACACTCACTAATCAACGTTTCGAGAGGTTCATAGTCGTGTTCTTGGCAAGCCTTGGCATGACCGACGTGAAGGTCATCAACCGTACACGTCCTGGCGAACTTGATATCCATGCAACGATGTCGATAGCCGAAGTGATGGATGTCCGTTTCACAGTCCAAGCGCTGAACTGGCACCGCCATATCCATGGCGGTGATGTCCAGCTGTTGCGCGGCGGGATGCGCATCGGCGATCACGGTCTGGTAATCACTACCAGCGAGTTCCAACGCGGCGCTCATGACGAAGCCAATCGAGAAGGCGCGATACCCATAGCCACCATCAACGGCAACCAGATGGTAAAGCTCGCCAAAGAGCGCGGCGCGGCGAAGTTGTTGGGTTGACGCGATGTAGTGCGAAACACTTCTGCCATCCCAAGGTGATCAAATCGACATGCGCCGCTATAATCCGCATTCGGTATCGACTTTCACAACATCAGATCATCGAACATGAGTCCACCTACATCATCAGGCAGTACTGCGCGGCGTAGCCGTGAAACCAATCGCGAAGAGGCGGTTAACGTGCACCTCGCGCAGATGCTCAAGCAGCGCGGCATATCAGCACGCGCCGAGAGACGCAGCCGTCAAGGCGTGCCAGATGTGAGGGTGGATCTGATCGGCGGATACCACATCATCTTGGAATGTAAGTACGAAGGCTCAACAAGCCTTTTGGAACCGCAACTCGCAACGCGATTGACCAGCTTTCCAGATGCTGCGGGTGTCGTAGCCATGGTCTATCCGAGTTGGATGCGCGAGGAGCTAGACATTCCAGATGCTTTGGTTTGTGCAACCGATTTTGAATGGTGGTTGTACGGGTCGAGAGGAGTTGTGGAAACAACGCGTCGTGTCCACGGCGGCAATGTGGACGACTTGGCTGACTACTTGCGCGTCTTGCCGTTGGAACTTGAGGAGGTGGATCAAGTCTATGCCGCGGTCGGCATCGTGGGATATGCGCTGGAAGAATCGGCGAATCGTATTTCCAAACACGCCCGGATCAGGAAACTTACTTCAGAGATAATCGCCAACTCTGATCATGAAAGAGATCGCGCTGCGGCATTGCGTATCTCATGTCTCGTCCTCTTCAACGCACTTGCCTTCCAAGAGCGGTTAACTGCAGTCGACGGGAAAATCTCCACAGTAAATGAAGCACTGAAAAAGGGACTTGACGGACTGCACGAAACGTGGCTTTACATCATCGAGCATATCGACTACGTGCCAGTGTTTGAACTGGCCATCGGCATCGTGGAAGTGCTTCAATATGGTCCACGTGAGTTGGGCTTATCAGCTTTAGAGCCTTTAGTGAAGGCGGTTGAAGATACTAGGAAGTTAGAGGGACATGATCTGTCGGGCCGCCTGTTTCATACATTGTTGACTGATGCGAAATTCACGGGCGCGTATTACACCTCAGTTCCTGCTGCAACGATGTTGGCTCGTTTGGTATTTCACAATTGGCCTGCCGATGTTGAATGGTCGGAGCATGAGTTTCCTGCTGCGCTGAACGTGGCTGACCTCGCTTGCGGCACCGGGACATTGTTGATGGCCGTAGCATCAGAAGTGGAGCGCAAGCATCTTGCGGCAGGTGGGACCGATGCCTCTGCGTTGCACAAAGCGATGGTAGAACAAGCCTTGCATGGCTATGACGTACAACTTTCGGCAGTGCACTTCGCGGCGACTAGCCTAGCTATGCTAAACCCGTCGATCCAATTCGATCGCATGAATCTATATGTGATGCCGCTTGGGGTAAATGGCGATCAGGCGCTTCTTGGCTCATTGGAATTCCTGAAAACTGATGAAGCGGCGGTACAGTTTGCATTATCTGATCCCGACTTTGGAACAACGTTGCAGGATGCGGGGGAAGTTTTTGGCGGAGGAACGCGAGGCGCCGACGAAGGAGTGACTGCAAGATTGCCAAATCTTGACCTTGCGATCATGAACCCGCCGTTCACGAAGTCTGGCGGCGGAAATCTGTTGTTCGGCAGTTTACCGCAAGCGGAACGCAGGGAACTTCAACGTGAACTTTCTCGACGTCTCAGGTCCATGCAGGCATCCTCTACAGCAGGACTCGGTGCCGCTTTTGTTGCCGCTGCATCGCCGAAACTGCGACCCGGCGAAGGACGTTTGGCATTAGTCCTACCGGTTACGGTATGTACCGGCTCATCCTGGGCTCAGACGCGCGAGTTGATCGAGGAAGATTTCGTACTCGACATGGTCATCGTATCTCATGACCCAACGCGTTGGAACTTCTCAGACAGCACGAATCTATCGGAAGCCCTGCTGATCGCCACACGTCGCCATAACTATTTTGAAGACAGAGAACATCGCACAACATTCGTAAGCCTTTGGCAAAATCCGCAAGGTGTGTTGGATGCCCATTTGACAGCTGATTCGATCAATACGACACAGCCATCGAGAGTTGAGGATGCAGGAGCGGCCCTGATCCAACTCGATGGAGAGCATGTTGGCGAAGTGTTTTCTATTCCGGAATCGAAACTCAAGGGTAGGCAATGGGCTGGCGTGCAGTTCGCCCGTGCTGACGTTTTGCGAAGCGCGCTGAGACTCTTGGATGACGGTGAAGTTTGGGTACCGGGGGAGACTAAAGTATCAAGTTTGCCAATGTGTCAGATAAAAGACATCGGCGAGATCGGACCTGATCGTAGGCGTCTGATCGATGGTTTTGAAAGGACATCGTCCATAACGGCCTATCCGATGGTCGCGGGACACGACACTGAGCAACGCCGGACCTTGCTTTGCCATCCTGATGCCTACCTGTCGCCACTAGCGCAACCCAGAGGGGGATTTCAACCCGGATACGGTGAATATCTATGGCGGAGTGCAAGTCGTCTTTTGATAAGTGAACGCTTGCGCTTGGACACTGCAAGGGTCGTGGCAATGCGATCTGATGAAAAAGTTCTATCCAATGTATTTTGGGAACTACAGGTGGAAAACATCGAAATTGAGAAAACAATCACCCTATGGCTAAACTGTAGCTTGGGGGTTTTGACCTTACTTGTGCAACGCACAAGCACTATGGGCGGTTGGGTAGCTATGAAGAAAGCAGACCTCGCAAAGCTTCCAATTCTCGATCCGCGTCAGCTAACCCAACCGCAACTGAAAGCGATGTCCGATCTGTTCGATGAGTTGGCGGAGATGGAGTTTGAACGCCTGCCGAACATGGTAGATTGTCCGGCACGAACCGCGTTGGATGATGGGATTTCGCGGATTTTGGGCTTGCCGGATCTGAGGAAGCTGCGAGAGTTGCTGGCGTCGGAGCCGGTGGTTAGCAATCGGCGGTTGTGAGGGGGTGCGTCATAGTGTTACTATGTACTAATAATGATCACCGATACCGAATTTCAGACCATCCTTCAGGACGAATCCAAACTGATCGAGGGCGACATCACTTGGGCAACTGATGAAGACCACTCACCGGCAATGGAGTTCCGCGTGTCGGTGCTTTCAGACGGCGATCATCCGCTATACCTGAACGGTTGGTACAATCCACATGCCGGAAAACTTGTATTCACTCTGTTACGTCGCGACACTGGCAGGATCTATGGACTAGATATGGGCATTACGCACGGTCGGCAGAATCCCAGCGGCACGTACGAGAAACACAAACACACCTGAAGCGATAGCCGACGCGACGAAAACATATACGTGCATCCAGACATCACGGCGCAAGTCCATCAAGTACAGAGGTTTGGCGACAGTTCTGCTCTGAGGCACGTATTCAGCATCTAGGCACTTTCCACGAACCACCAGTGCAACGAGATTTAGAGATATGAACGCGCAAACCATCTGCACTCAGTTGCAACGAACTGTGCCCTCATTTTACGAATGCGTGCCCGCGCCAATCGAAGGAGTACGAATCAGCACCCCGCTGTTGTTCCCAGATGGCGATGTGGTAGATGTGTTTGTGTTGTCACGAGACGACGAATTCGTCATCACCGATTTTGGCTGCGCCTTGGGATGGCTGCGCAATCAATCTATCCGAGGACGCCTCACTTCTGGACAACGCCGTCTACTCAACGATGTCTGCATGACATTAGATGTGGAACTAGACAACGGACAGATCAGATTGCGACTTTCCGATGCGGATCATCTGGTTGCGAATGTTCAACGTTTGGCACAAGCCGTCGTGCGAGTAGCTGATTTGTGGTTCACGTTTCGTGCCCAGACTTGGGAAACCTTGAGTGATGAGGTAGACGCTTGGTTGAAACATCGCTCCATATCGTACGAACATCGTTTCCAAACCAGTGGCAGATCGGGGCGCAGGTGGACTGTAGATTACAAAACGATGGTCGGGACGCAAATATCACTGGTGTTTCTTCTCACCACTGGTGCGCGGGGATCTGTCCCCAGCATCGTGAATCGTACGGTTACCGGGTGCATCGATCTCGCAAATTCAGCATCTGCAGAGTCGGCAAAGCTGGTTTCACTTTTCGATGACACATTGGATATGTGGAGAGACGAGGATTTCGCACTCTTGGAAAACGTATCGGAAATAGCCCAATGGTCAAATCCAGAAGAGTTCGCAGAGATTCTCACAACACCCGTTGGAATCTAGAAGCGTCAGATAGCACCAATAAATTCATCGCGCAAAGCAGCCAACCAGGGCATCCCTCGCCAAACACGCCCATCTACTACAGCTTCATCGCCGCCGCGCTTGCCGCGTGATCCGCCGAGTTGCTTGAGGAAGAATGCTACGCCGGCGTCTAGTGCTTGGTCACGGAGTTGACGTACCCAGTCGATGTCCATTGTTCTTGCACGTCTGCCGCTTTCACCGCCTACGATCAACCAGTTCAGCGCACCTCGATCCAGCCAAGATCGGAGGTCGACGGGTTCTAACAGTGGTTCTGCCGATACGAAGCGGATCGGTGCTGGGATTCGTTCTAAGACCGTGATTCTGTGGGCGTATTTCTGACTCTCTACCGAAGTTCCGATCCAAATATTTGACGGCCATCGGTTCGAGAATTCGTCGGCGTATCGATCCCACCATCCGACGGCGCGTCCGGGACGTTTTGTCAACACTTGAAAGACGTGCCCTCGCTCCTGCGATGCCTGTTCCATCACCTTGAAGACATCGAGAATGAAGTCGTACGGAACGCTTGGATGGAAGAGGTCCGACATACTGTTCACAAAGACTTGACGCGGTTTCTTCCACTTCAACGGCGCATCAAGACGCTCAGGCAGCAGTTGAACATCGCCAGGCTCGGTCTCGTATCCATTGACTGACATGCCTCTCAATCGGG
Source organism: Dehalococcoidia bacterium (assembly GCA_965242765.1). GTDB lineage: Bacteria > Chloroflexota > Dehalococcoidia > Lucifugimonadales > Lucifugimonadaceae > Bin127. Next base: position 2,218,938 of record CBDESY010000004.1, read on the forward strand.
GATAGAGCGCGAACATGTAGCAGTTGTCGCAACCCGGTGAGACGCGCGTGCATCCCGTTACCGGGTTCCAGGTTTCGTCTGTCCACTCGATGTTGGAAGCCATGCTATGACTATGTTAACAGAACTGTTGTACTAATTGCAAATCTGGATGCAAGTAGATGCAGTTCGCGAACCACATCTACGCGGCCACACTCTCCTGGTGTTTCAGGATGCCAAAAATGGAGTTGAATGGGCACAAGGAAATCCCCGCCCCTCCCGCGGTAGAGGTTTAGTGTGAGGGTATCGAGTGGCCAAAGGGGTAATGGTTGCTGGTTGTCTGAACTGTGATGTTAATGATGGAAATGACCCCTTCAGCCCGCCATGGGAAAGGGTGAGTGGGACGGGGTGGATGTGGAGGGGCATAATTCTCATCATTCCAATCATTGACATCACAGTTCAGACATCACCATCAATACCCCAACGCAAATCCATCCCGTCGCGGGTCTGCGGCGCCTAGATAGGTGCCGTGCGGGGTGCGATGGATAGCGTGAGCGCCGCCTACCGCGTTGGTGTACGGCGGCAACAGATCGTACTCGTAGCCCATATCGCCAAGTTGCGCCAACATCGCTGAATCGAAGCGAGATTCAAACATCAGTACTCCCTTGTCGTAGTAGCGGAATCTCGGTGCTTCGATGGCTTCTTGGATGTTCTTGCCGCAATCTATGAACTGGTGGATCATCTGAATCGTCGTATGCAGAATGCCATAGCTGCCCGGCGTGCCGATCGAGGCGACGAATGACGCATCATCGCATGAAAATATCTGCGACGGCGCGATTACAAAGTCGACGGTGCGACCTCCTGCGATGTCGTTCGGACTGCCTTGATTGAGATCGAACCATTTACCCATATTGTTGATGAACACGCCAGTGCCTTTCGGCGCATGACACGATCCGAATCCGCCGCCTAGCGTCTGCGTGATGGTGACGACATTGCCCCACTGATCGGCGGCGGCCAAATGTGTAGTCATCGGCGATTGTGCCGCAGATGGCGGGTTCCAAATGCCCGGCAATGATGCTTCTACTACCGATCGGTTCCATCTTTCAGGTGGGAAGCCGCTGAACTTGATCGGTGATATCTTCGAACGAATCTGTTCGGCGTAGTCTCTAGAGAGCAGACGCTCCAATGGGATTTCCACGTATTTGGGATCGCCCGAATAGAGCGTACGATCATCAGCTGCTTTCAACACTGCTTCGATTAGGAGATGTTGGGTAGATGTGGTGCCAGGCTCTAGTTCGTAGCCGTCCAGAATGTTTAGCGTCTGCAGCATCTGGAATGCTGAGGAGTTGGGTTTTGGCACTCGCAGCTCGTAATCTCGGTACGTAGAAGATATAGGCTCTTCCCAGTACGGCCGATATGCTGCCAGTTCTTCGCGGTTGATGACGCCGTTAACAGCTTTTTGTCCGGCGCATATCTCATCACCAAGTGAACCTTCATAAAACTCAGCGATTCCACCATCGACTACGCGTCGCATGCTTTCAGCAAGTTGCGGTTGTCGAAGCAGAGCCCCGACCTCGATTGCGGAGAACTCGAGCGGCGGTTCGGCATCATCTTCGGTTAGTTCGTTGATCTTGTCGATGGCATCAGCGACGGTTGTCGCCACCAGCGGTGTCATCGGTATACCGTGCTCTGCCAGGTCGATGGCATACTCGAATACTTTGGAGCGCGGCAATTTGCCATATTCGTCATGCATCGTAAGCCAGCCGCCGATATTGCCTGGCACCAGCATCGATAGCGGACCGTACTCCATGTCATCGCGTGTCATGGTGGAAGGATCGATATCGTTCGGCGCGTGGCCGGAGAAGTTGATGCTGCGCGTCTTGCCTTCTTCAGCTATGTAGACGAGTCCGATACCTACTCCGCCCATGCCTGACATGAATGGTTCGGCTACATTGAGTCCAGCGGCGGCTGCTACGGCAGCATCGACGGCATTACCGCCGGCCTGTAGCGCTTGCAATCCCGCTATCGTTGCATGTTGTGAAGCCGATGCCACCATTCCGCGGCTGCCGGTTGCTGGTGGTCGTGTAGATTCGCCATGCGGCGTATGGCCGATCTGTGCTGCAAGTGCCATTTGTTTCGTCTCCTGTTCAATTAGTTGGGATGTTGTTGATCGATTAACCGATCAGTGAGATCAGATGTTTGCGTGAAACCACTTTTTCGTCTGGTGAGCCGTATGCCATCGAGTAGTGTCCGCGGTAGCCACTGCTTTCGAGGCGTTCAAAGCACGATTTGAAGTCGATGCTACCCTCGCCGGGTATCATGTGCACTTCGTAATCGCCGGTATTGTCAGCTAGGCGCACCTCGCCGATACGTTCGATGCCGAAAGCGTCTAGAAAGCCATCGACCCCTTCTGGCACGAGGTGAGCGTGGTTTATGGTGAATGCCCAGCCCAGCTTGGATGCCGGGATCGTGTCGAAGATCCTGGAACATTCCTCGATATTGTGTGCCAGATATCTCACTTCGGCATGCTCAGGCTCGTAGTTGAGATTTTCCAGCAGAATCCGTTGTCCAGTATCGGCGGCATAGGTCGTTATTCGATCCAATCGGGCTATCGCTGCGGCAAGCCTCTCTTCCGGATCGGATGTGAAGTGATAGCCGGCATGAACGATGGTCCACTGACAACCGAGGCGATTCGCCAAGTCTACCGAGCTTCGCATGTAGTTTTCCACTCCGCGTGACACGTAAGGCGACAACTCGGCGACGTTGACCCCGCTCAGCGTGTGCAGTCCGATACTTATGCCGGTCTTGTCGCAGCGATCTCGGATCGCGGCGATACGTTCTTGCGACCATGTTTCCATGTGGTTTGGTCCGGTGTCGGCGTTGAAATCTACAAAGTAGAAGCCATTCTTATCGGCGAAATCCAATGCATCTTCCAATCGAGTGGCAGAGGCGTCGAAACCGATTCGGTCATATATTGACATTGCATGCTCGGTGGCGATTATTGGGTTAATAGATGCAGTGATTCTACGCTGGTTGCGCCTCAATCGAAGGTCAATACTGTTCGCGCCGCCTCACCCGCGGTCATATCGTGAAAAGCCTCGTTCAACTCTGCAAGCGGACGGTATCTGGTGATCATCTCGTTCAGCTTGAGTTTGCCTTGTTGGTGCATCTCGAGCAGCCAGAGGAAATCGACGCGCGGACGGCCATCGCCGTGCCAATTGCCTAGAATCGAGCGGCCTCGTAGCAGTTCCCATCCATCGACAGCCATCTCAGCGCCAGTCGGGAAAACTCCTACCAGTACCGTCGTGCCCAGCGGGCGTGTCGAGTTGAAGGCCTGTTTCGCGATGGCAGGAAGCCCTACAACCTCGAAAGCATAATCGGCGCCACCCTTCGTGATCTCGATGATCCTCGCCACCGGGTCTTCTTTAGCCGCATTGATGAAGTGCGTTGCACCCATCTCCTCGGCTTTTTCCAGTTTGAAATCGACTGTATCCACGGCGATGATCTTCCCCGCGTTTGCCAAACTTCCACCCTGAACCACGCTAAGCCCGACACCGCCACATCCGAATACTGCCATGCTGGCGCCCGTCGGCACCTGGGCGCGATTCACAACCGCACCCACTCCCGTTATGATGCCGCACGATATAAGACATGCGGCCGCCAGATCGGTACCGTCCGGCACTACGACACACTTGTCCTCTGGCGACATCGTGTACTCGGTGAAAGTTGGGGTTTTGTGATTAATAGACTCGCCATTCTTCGAGAAGCGAGTCGTTCCGTCTGGCATCGTTGCACCGATCTTAAAGTTGGCTTCACACAGCGAAGGATGACCAGCTGTGCAGTTCCGACATCTACCGCACATCGAATCCAGCGAAAGTATCACCTTATCGCCTGGATTCAACCACTCCACGCCTTCGCCGACCTCTACAACTGTTCCCGCGCCCTCGTGTCCCAGAATCATCGGCGGATTAACGTTGGAGAGATGACCATCTACATAGTGATAGTCCGAGTGGCAAACCCCGGCGCCAACCATCTTCAGCAACACCTCGCCACGCTTGGGAGACGCGATATCTAAAGTCTCAATCGAGACCGGTTCTCTGGGTACGCGAAGGACGGCGGCTTGGGTTTGCATGCTCAAATACCTGATCGTTCGATGTTGTGATGGTTATGAATGTTAGCGTCTAACTCGATACGATGACTGATTTACAATGCCGATATGGGCAACGAATCCTCAAATCAGTCCTGCTGTGCACCCAATCGGGCAGATAAAGCACCTGCACTTGCTCTTCCCGCCTGTTCTGCTCAATCGGCGTCGTCAGCCGTTCCGGTTGATTCGGACAACCGGGAGTTCATATCGTTGCCAGGCGATGAGTTCTTGATGGGCACTGATAATCGCAGGTTCCCGGCCGACGGTGAAGGACCGATCCGTCCAGTATCGGTAGGTGCGTTTGATATCTCATCTGCGCCAGTAACAATCGCCGATTTCGATGCCTTCATTGCCGGAACCGGTTACATCACCGATGCCGAAAGATTTGGATGGTCGTTCGTATTCAAAGACTTCGTATCTGCGGAAGTCGAACAGCGCGTATCACAAGTGGTGCAAGGGTCAGAGTGGTGGTGGCGAGTAGAAGGTGCTGATTGGCGACATCCTGACGGTCTCGACTCTGGTGTTGAAGATCTCGCCGATCATCCGGTAACCCATGTTTCTTGGTCTGATGCTGCAGCATATTGCAAATGGGCCGGCGTGCGATTACCGACCGAAGCTGAATGGGAATACGCGGCACGTGGTGGATTGCAACAGGCTACATACGCTTGGGGTGATGAACTCGAACCGGCTGGCAAACACATGTGCAACATCTGGCAAGGCACATTCCCCCAAACCAACACCCTCGAAGATAGATTTCACGGCACATCACCGGTCGGCAGTTACGAACCGAACGATTTTGGGCTCTACGATGTCGCAGGCAACGTATGGGAGTGGTGTTCCGATTGGTGGTCGGCTACATTTCATCGCAATGCGCGCCGCATAACGCGTGATAATCCACGCGGCCCGCGCGGTGGCACTGCTAAAGTGATCCGTGGAGGCTCATATCTATGCCACGAGTCTTACTGCAACCGTTACCGCGTAGGCGCCCGCACTTCCAACACACCAGATTCAAGCACCGGCAATCTTGGTTTCAGGGTAGTGGCACAAGTGTGATCTCGATGCGGAAAGCAATGAGGCACAGATCATCCACAAGATTGAGCATAGTGGTCCACAGTGCGCGCCTGCGCTGTAGGGTCGAGCGAGTTCACTGCACTTCATTGTCTGATCAACCTTAATTTCATGCGAAACACAAGAAATTGGGCCGAATCGTGGTAGACATGTGAATCCTGCTCACCACAAGAATAGTGTGAAACGACCCTTTACTCGAATTGCCCTGATGGCATCGATATTGTTGACGGTGGTGGTTGCTTCAGACATGTTATTGCACCGTGACGAGAAGGTCGATGCTCTGACCAAAGGCATCTGTCATCATGTTCCTGAGTGCCAATACGATACCTCGGTTCGACTGGGTATCGATCAGAGCGGATGCGCTTTTTCGACGGACCAGAACCTTGAACTGCTCCATAAGATACATATCGAGAACTACACCGCCGCCACCGTGAAATCATACAACTTGGCGTTAATCCCCCAATTTCGTCATCTAAGGATTGATCGCGACATTCTGTTGGCAATTGAGGGAACTTCAATTAACCAGCCTGAATGTGCGCCATCGAGCATCAAAGCGTCGCGGATTGAATTCAACGTTCGAAGACTAACCATCGGACGTGGCGACGAAGTAAGGAGCTTGAGCGTCAACCTATACGATGGTCAGAACATCCTCAGCGATGAACTCGCAGCCCAAGTGGTGATCCATTGGTCCGACAATCAAGCTGGTGGTACGTTCCACGGGTACGGCCGTATCGTTGACTACACAGCACCTGATATACCCGGAACCTACACTATAACCGCGCAAATCGACGATTCGCAGTGCAATGGCGATGCCAATGAATGTCAGACCGAGTTGGAAATCCAAGTTGATAAACTCCCGACTTGCGTATTACCCGAACTCCCATACGAGGGATTCAGCGGTTTCATTCCGTTGTTCCATTGTGCTGACGTAGCTGCCTACGAAGTGTTTTCGCATATCGAAGGAGGACAGTACATCGGTGATGGCTTCAGTCTCGTAGCACCTCACGGCGCAGTAAAGAGCGGCGAAATCATCGGCATCTTAATGCAAAAAGGCGAGGTCGCAGCAAATGTCGAAAAGATTGATCAACGCTACACAATCGCTGGTAGTTGGTACAACGTTGACGCAGTTGATATTTTCAGGATGCAGATCATGGATTACCACCTCAATTCGCCAGCTGAAATCTGCGTCCCATTGCCTGAAGTGTTGAGAACCAACATTAGCGACGCGACAATTGTCGCTTTGAACACCGGTGACCGCAGTTTGACAATGTTGTCGAGTCATGTTCGACTGCGGTCTGATGCTGACCCTGAACTGTGTGGCAACCTTAGTCGGCTTCCGGTTAGCGTCGCTGCCGGAAAACTCGACACCCCACACGCTTTGACCACGCCTGCGCCTTCGATGACTGATGACGAACAGTCTCTCCCACAAACTGGTGGATCACCGATTCCTGTCAGTGCACTAGCACTTGCAATCACTCTCGGTGCAAGTGCCCTCGTGATCGGAAAATGTTACGCGCGGTCAAAATGACATCGTCGTTCCACAACGTTTCACCCGACGCGTGTTTTATCCTTAAGAGGTTGTGGCGGATGTCGCTGTGATGTGCGATTACCCGCCCCGTTGGTGCAGCGGCCTAGCACGTCGGCCTTTCAAGCCGGAGATCACGGGTTCGAATCCCGTACGGGGTACCAATTCTCAGTCGTTATCGTTTTCCGAATCGACGCCCGTCTCAGGATGTCGCAAAGCGGTGTAAATCAGCCAGATCGGGATGATCACGATCAAGATCCCAAACACCACTACGAACGTCCATGGACCCCAGCCGAGTAGATCGTGCAACAGATCGTTGATCCATGACACCAACGTCGGATCAACCGATTCCGTGTGGTGCATCTGCACCGCCTTCGGAGCGTCTATTCCAACTGTCGGAATATACATCTGAATGGTTAAGCGGCAGCTTGATTGGCTGCTGCTGCGTATCTGATCGAATACTTCGTCTCTTTGATCGTCAGGATGACGATGCCGGCGACTAGCAGACAGACTGCTCCGACTGCGAATGCTGGATCGTAAGTCCCCAACCGGTCGAAGGTGAGACCGAAGAGCAGGACTGCTGCACCACCACCCATCTGATGCGAGAAGTTGATCAGACCGCCCAGTGTGCCGACGTTCCGCACACCGTACACATCAGCCGTCAGGCCAGTAGTTAACGGCACCGTTGCAAGCCACGAAGCACCGCCGATGATGGCAAATGCCCACATCGCCATTGCACCCGGCAGGACGATCAAAGTGACGAATGCTACGCCTCTGATCAGATAGACAACCGCGAGAAGATAGTGCCGTTGGAAGTAGTCGGACATCAATCCGATCAGCACTACTCCGCCGGCATTGATGCCCATGAGGATGCCGAATGCCCATGCCGCGTTCGCCTGCGATATGTCTTCGCTGATTGCCCAGCGCACAAAATGGGTGGATATGCTTGCAGTAGTGACGCCGCAGACGAAATAGCCGATCGATAGCTGCCACATCGGCCACGATTTGAACGCCTCTGCCCAGCGATCCGATCCTAAAGGCCCACCATTCATCAGTGATTGCGCTCGGGCGTGCTGCTCTGCCGAGGTCTTGCTATCGGTAGAGCGTATCTCGCCATCGGGAAGCTGACCCATCTCATCCGGACTGTTCCGCAATAAAAGGATCGAGACGGGCACCCCAAGTGCCAGGACGATGATGCCGGACACTATCCACGTCGTCTGCCACGTAGTAGCCAGCATCAGCTGCGTTAGAAACGGCACCATGACGAGTCCGCCAAGTGATCCGCCGGCCGCCACGACGCTCATGGCGATGCCGCGTTTACGTTGAAACCAGCGAGTGATTATCGCTCCCGATGTTCCGGGCGAAACTCCTCCGGCAAAGAACGACACTACGCCGCCGAAGAGCACCGCCAACATCAGCACACCATCGATGAACGAAAGCAGCAGGTACGTCACGCCCATCACCAACATGCTCACTACAACCACGACCTTGCCGCCGAAACGGTCTACGATCTTGCCCAGTATCGGCTGCGAGAAGCCGTTGACGATCCATCCAATCGCGGCAGCAACCGATATCTCGCCGGTAGTGACGCCCCATTCACGTTCCCAAGTATCGACAAACACACCAAATCCGTTGCGCGTGCCCAGCACTAGAAACATCCCGAAAAACATCACCCCAACCACGTTCCAGCCATAGAAACGCCGCTCGCCGGCTGCATCGGACCGACCAGCAAAGGGGTTCAGCTTGGATATGAGTGAAGACATTCGGGTTCAGCTTGGGTTCAGATGTCTAAGGGATGATATCTAGTTGGTGCAAGTGTAAATGGGAATATGACCCTAAAGAGTCATCCCAATGCCTAAACATGGCGCAATCCGAAATTGCACCCTGACGCGCGCAGTTTCCCCACACGAAAAGTCGTCAACATCTCGATGCCAACGACGATTCATATCGTGTTCACGGTGAGCCGCGTCAAGGTTCCTCATTCGATGACGGTGATGTTGAACTCGGCGGTGCAAACGTATTCGCATTGCGAATCGTCCAGTGAAGCGGTGACTACGTAGGATCCGGCTGATTGGGGATAGAACTGGGTTACCAATCTGCCAAATTCGTAGATTTCTCCAGATTCGGGTTCGATCGTCCACTCGAAGTTGGCGTAGTAGCCCATCGGATCATTGCGTTTGCCACCCAAATCGAAAATCTTGAGCCACAGGTTCAGAACCTCCTCGAGTGAGATGGTGACTTCGCGATACCCGGCTTCTATACTTCCGATTTTCGGTCCTGCAGTGCCTGGCGGTTGCGGCGTAGGAGTCGGCGAAAACTCTGGTTCTTCAGAGGTTTGCGTATATGCGGATGCGGCTGGCGTACGTGGCGCTGTTGCGTCAGCGACCGTAGGTTGCGTCAGCGACCGTAGGAGGAATGATCGTGGGATTCGATGTCGCTACGATTGTTGTAGTTGGCGGTTCGGTAAGAGTAGATGTTGGCGTCAGGATGTAGACGGTCGCCGGGATGCTCGTGGGCGCTATTGCTTCGGTTGGCTCGCTTGAGGTGTAATCGACCGGTACCTGTATTTCGCGCTCGGTCTCATTCCTGTCGGTGGTTGCCGGTACGATATCTACGATCTTCGTGATTTCATGCTCATCCCAATCTACGGTCTCTGCCACTACAGGAACCACGATCTGAATTTCCTTCTCTTCCCGCGCAGGTTCCGCTTGGATCTCGACTTCAACTACTCTAGGTTCTTCAAATCGACGTTGCATCTCTATCGCTTCTTCTGGAGTCATCGTCTCGACTTCGACAATGCGAACAATAGTGACGGGTGTGGCCGGAGTGGGCCGTGGTGTGGGAGTAGACGTTGAAGTCGGTGTGGGAGTAACAGTCGGAAAACGGGCGACGACTTCTGGCGGGTACGGCGTTACTGTAGGAAGTGTAGAGTCGTCGCCAAATGGGTCGATGATGAGATTTGGTTCGCCATAGCCAGAATATCTGTGCACCTCATGAATCGTCTGATTCTGTCCCGGTATCGGCAGTGTTCGTACAATCTGTATCAAAAAGCCGTAGGCATCGACTAGGTAGTCCGTTTTGGTTTTCATAAATTCGCTCGAGTAACGAGTAACGGTTCTGCCATCCAGAACTTCGTCGCCGATTTCCACTACGTCCTTCAGGTTTGCACAAAGAACGTCAGGGCCGGACGGCGTTACAAACTTGATCCTCGGCGCCTCGTCTTCGATATCCTCCCAAGGCGCCACTTCCCAATCGATACCGGGATACTTGACGGCTAGTGGTTTGCCTTCGATAGAGATGATTTCATATCTTTGCCCATCTGCGATAGTTACTCTGTGCTCGTCTTTGCCGGAATGGTGAATGATCCACTTCGCTGAATCGGTTACTAGACCGTCTTCGATTACGGTTGAGAGAAGCTCAACATCAAAAGAGATGTCAATGTCAGGGTCTGAGCAGTGTTTCGGACCGGGTGAAGGCGATAGCGAATCTGTAGTCCCCTCGGATAACTGAGCAGCCGCGCCGACAATAATCTCGGATGGCGGAGTTGATTCACTCGGCGTACCGCATGCAATCAACATCAACGCAATACAGCCAGCGCCTGCGACGCTCGCGCCTATAAAGATGGCAAATCGGGACATGGATTGGAATCCGGACAATTTCAAGCAGGAATTCATCTCAATCGTGCAACGGCCACACCAACATAAAAAGCGGTATTGCAACCGTTAAGACGACCTCCGTCAATTGTAATTCCGAGCGCCAGCAGGCATCGAATGGTCGATTTCATCGACGATCATCCAGTCAACTAATTGAACAACGTGTTTTCATCCACGGCTTTCTCGATGTATAGTTCGGCGAAAGTCGACATCCCGGGGCAGATTCAGGCGCGAAGATTGCCATTACAATCCAGAACAGCCCGTGCATCGCGTTAACCTAAGCCCTGCCCAACACCGAGCCACATCGACATGAAACAGATCATTGAATGGGTCACATCCCACAAACCGCTTGTAGCAATCATCGCCATCGTCATCATCATCCCTGCCGCTGCGCTGGCTTGGTGGCTTGGATCACCGCTATTCATCGATCGCACAGTCGATGAGGATTTCCCGGCTTTGGAGAATGCCATCGTGCCTGAGGGCATGGCAATGGCAGAAGCACAAGCCACCATGGAAGCCGCGATGGATAATGAACAGATGGCAGAAGAACCAATGATGGAGGCGATGGGAGAACTGCTCGCACCAGAAGCGGTAAAGTTCGGACAGTTCCGCGATGGCGACAGCTTCCACAGGGGCAGCGGCGACGCTACCATCTGGAACCTCGGCACCGACGGCTTTGTGCTTCGGTTCGAGGACTTCAACGTCACCAACGGTCCTGACTTGAGGGTGTTGCTGACGACTCATCCGGATCCGCAAGGACGCGGCGATGTCCATGCCGATGACGTGTCGTACGTGGAACTGGGCAAGCTCAAAGGCAATATCGGCAATCAGAACTATCCGATACCTGGCAGCGTCGATGTTAACGAGCAGAACAGTGTGGTCATATACTGCAAACCGTTCCAAGTAGTATTCTCAGTGGCGCCACTCTCAGTGCGTTGATTTCAAACGGAGCAGGAAGCAGTTCGATGAGCGAAAGATCAGCTGATGTAATCGTAGTTGGGTTGGGAGCCCACGGCAGCGCGTCATCCTGGCAGTTGGCTAAACGCGGCGTATCTGTCATCGGTTTCGATGCATACACGCCTCCACACACGTTGGGTTCGAGTCACGGCGATACACGCATCATTCGAGAGGTTTACGCGGAGCACCCCGACTATGTGCCGATGATGATGCGCAGTTATGAGATATGGCGCGAGTTGGAAAAAGCATCGGCTGACGACGGCAATGCCGCTGAGTTGATGCGCATCGTCGGCGGTTTGACCGTCGGACGGCCTGAAGGCAACAGCATCCGTGGCGTCAAACGTTCCGCAAAAGAGTACGATCTGGAATTGGACATCCTCGATCCGGATGAGATTCGTGCGCGCTGGCCGCAGTTTCAGCCGCGCGACAACATGATCGGAGCGTTCGATTCACGTGCTGGCGTGCTCTTTCCCGAACGGTGCGTTGCCGCACATCTTCAACAGGCTGAACGAGAGGGCGCCGATCTGCGATTCAATGAACCGGTAAGACGATGGCACCCAGATGGCGAAGGTGTACGTGTCTTTACCGAACGCGGAGAATATACTGCCGACCAGATTGTATTTTCAGCTGGAGCTTGGAACCCAGCGTTCTTGTCAAAGCTGGAACTGCCGTTGCGCCTAGAGCGTCAGGTGCTCTTCTGGTTCGAACCGGCGGGAAGTCCAGAGCTGTTCGAACCCGAAAACAGCCCGAATCACTCCTGGGAATACACCCCCGGAAAGGGTCTCTACGTACAGCCCAACTTCGGGGGCGGCGTCAAGACTGCCTTCCATCACAATGGCGAGATGTTTGATGACCCGGCCAGATTAGATCGCACCGTGCGGGAAAGCGATGAACGCAACCTGCGAAATGCCATTTCGGACATCCTGCCACAACTCAACGGGCGCGTATTGAAATCGGCGGTATGCCTATACACCGATACTCCAGACTACCATTTCCTTTTGGACTGGCATCCCGGCCATCACAACGTCATCATCTGTAGCCCGTGTTCTGGGCACGGCTTCAAATTCTCGTCGGTGATTGGCGAGATAGTCGCCGACATGGCGACCAAAGGCGAACTTGGATACGATACGCCCCTGTTCAGCATCGACAGGCTGCTATCCGACGGATCTCAGACTAGCTGCCCAGATGACTAGATTAGAATTGCGGCATCGAACAATGAAACTCATCGTAAGGTGCGTACGGTCGGCAGAACAGAACTAAATCAAAGAGGAACCCTCGTTGAACTCGCCAAAACACTTCGCAATTGGTCTAGTGGCAATCGTGATATCGACTCTGCCATTGATGTTTATCGCATGTGGGGGAGAAGAAGTCGTTGAAGTCGTTGAAGAAACCACCAGCTGGAGCTACTCCGGATCCGGCGGTCCGGAGAATTGGGCGGCTATTTCCTCTGATAACGCCCGTTGCGGCGATGGCGCACAGCAATCCCCGATCGACATAACCGGTTACGTTGAAGGCAGTTCACCGCCGCTGTCTTTCTCGTATCGCAGAGAAGCCGAAGGAATTACCAACAGCGGAAACCTGATATCAGTGGACTATCCCACCGGAAACCGCTTGGGTTTTGGGGAACGCACTTATCAACTGGAAAACATCACGCTGCACACCCCGGGCGAACACCATATAGACGGCAGATCGTACCCGCTTGAACTTCAACTTCTGCACAGTCAGACTTTTGGAGATGTGGCAGTAGTTTCAATACTCTTCGAAATCGGCGACGCTAATTCGGGAATCCAAGAGATCATCGACAACACGCCATCCGAAATAGGCACCACAGAAATCACCGGACTCCTGAACGCCCAAAACTACGCGACTACCGATCTCGGCTACTACTCGTACAAAGGCTCGATGACTACTCCGCCATGTGCCGAACCAGTCGACTGGTTTGTGATGCTGGAAATCGGCAGCGTCTCGCAGGCGCAGGTAGATGCCCTGAAGGCGGTCACCGGCGATAACAACCGCCCGCTGCAGCCACTCGCCGGACGCGAAATCGCAAACTCAGGCTCTCGATTCGGGCCATGATGTTTAGCTCCAAATCAACCTCCCGCGTCGTGATTCTTGGCGGCGGGATCATCGGCTGCACGACGGCCTACTACCTGACACGCGCCGGCATCTCCGACATTGTGATCGTTGAGCGCGACCACATCGCTTCTGGCGCTAGCGGATATTCGGCCGGCATCCTCACGCCTTACTCGGGTTCCAATGATCCTGGATTGCTGTCCTTGTCAGCCGCGTCCCTGGAACTGCACGCCGAGTTGGCGGATACTCTGCCAGATATCACCGGGATCGATCATGGATACAACCTGCAACCGTACTTGCGATGCGCCTTCGAAGAGCCTGGTTACGATGCTGCGCAACAATTCATGAACGAACGCAGATCAGAAGGTATGAAGGCTGAGTGGTTAAGCGGCGATGAGGCACGTGGGCTTTGCGAGTGGCTGCGTGATGAAGTAGTCGGAGCATGTGCAACATCCATCGAACCTACAGTCGATTCGGGCTTATTGACCCGATCGGCATTCAAAGCTGCAGAGATGTCAGGCGCACAGTTGCAACCGGGAACTGCAGTTGGGATTGGGGGATCGGAATGCAATGCTACAGGCGTCCTGCTCGCAGACGGCTCCGAAATATCCGCCGACGCCGTAATAGTAGCGATGGGTCCATGGTCTAACATCGCCAGCGAATGGCTTGGATGCAAAGTGCCTGTAGTGCCTCAGAAAGGCGAACTGCTGTACATGCACCTGGCAGACGAAGATGCCGTTGGAATCGATCAAGGGAAACCCAACGCCGGAATGCACAACATGGACGATGGCGGCGTGATACTGCCTCGCAGGTTGTCACGCACCGTTCTAGGCGCAACAAAGGAAGATGACGGCTACAATCGCGAACCCTCTCAATACGCGTGGGACTTCATCCTCCCGCGTGTGCAACGATTGACCGATCGCATCACAGCATCATCCGTTACGCATCACACCGCATGCCTTCGACCGATGCCGGCCGATGGCAAACCATACGTTGGACAGACTCCGAGATGGGACAACGTATATGTAGCGGCCGGACACTGGTCAGAAGGTGTTCACTACGCGCCGCTGAGCGGCAAGATAATATCGGACCTAATCACGACGGACCACACGGAAATTGACTACTCCGCTATCGATGCGGCAAGGTTGGACGAACAGGTGGCAGGTTAGATGCCTTTCAACCCTGTGGTATTCGGCGCCGCTGACATGGTGTTGTTTCATACCATCGCAATTAGATACACAGCATTCGACCATGCAACCGGAATAGTCGAGTGCTAAGCCGTACTGGATTTGCCGTATTCGGCTATCGCGAGTACCGGCTCTTCTGGATCGCGGCCGCATTCTCTAATATCGGGATGTGGACTCTCGTGTACGGGCGACTCTGGTTGATGCGTACCCTGACCGATTCTGAGATCCTACTCGGCTCTGTCACCGCCGCTACGATGGCCCCAGTAATGGTCTTCTCAGTATGGGGAGGAGTGGTTGCCGATACTGTAAACCGACTCCAATTGCTCCGTTTCACCCGTTTTCTGTTCGCAATCGCCGGACTGCTCACCGCGGTGCTGATCGCAACCGACATCATAGACGCTTGGCATTTGCTTGCAATCTCGGCAGTCACCGGCGTGATGCTCGCATTCGATATCCCAGCACGCGGCGCCATGGTAGCTTCGCTAGTCCCAAAGGAGCAACTGCCGAGTGCAATTTCGCTCTATTCCGTCGTTTTTGGAGGCGCCGCAATTCTCGGTCCTTCCCTGTTTCATCCAATCGTCTCAGCAGTAGGAATGGAGGGACTATTCTTCATCGTTTCGGCCTCATACGTCCTTACAGTGTTGACACTGTTGAGGATGGACCCCACACGACATGCGGCAGCGCACGCGAACAAAGAAGACACAGGGCGTGCTTCGATTTCGACGGCCATTAGATCACGGGTCAGCGACATGGTAGATGGCGTGAGATATGTCCGTCGTGAGGTATCGATAGCCGCAATTATTGGATACGGCATCGTGATCGGTATCGTCGCTACGCCGATGGAGACGCTGATGCCGGTGATGACTCAAGAGGTGTATCAAGGCGACAGCGCGACGTATGGTCGATTGCTGCTCGCCGTAGGCATCGGTGGTCTGATCGGCACGTTCGCCATTACTTTGCTTGGAACCCGTTCCAAACCGCCACTTTTCCTCGCTTTGGGCGGAGTTTCGGTGGGAATCTGCTACGTCGCATTCGGATCGATCGGTGTTCTGGAATACGCGCTTATCGTTGCCGGCGTCACTGGCGCATTATCCGTATTGAAGGGCACGATGAGCACCACAGTGGTGCAGACGTTGACTGTCGACGCATATCGAGGTCGAGTAATGAGCCTGATGAACTTCACCTGGGGAGCGCAAGCGCTAGGCGCTTTATTCATGGGAGCTGTGGCTCAACTATGGGGCGCACCATCCGCGTTTGTAGTTGCTGGCGTACTCGCGATATTGGTTACCTCGGTAGTCTGGCAGGTCGCACTGCGACGGATCGGATGAATGCCTGAACGGTGATTTTCGTATGATTTGAATGATTATGGTGATGAACAACCCGCCACAAGATAGACCACGACGCAGCAGAGGCGCGACACGGCGTGAGCTTGATCCGGTGTTGGTGCCGGGCGGTAAAAGTGCGCGCGAGTTAGAGACGGATGATGACCTGCGCTGGTGGCGACTATTCGTAGCTGTACAGTTGCCAAAACGAGTCATATCTATCTTGGATGGTATGGCCAGGTCGATGCGATCAGCATCGTACCAAGGCCGTCAACGTAGACGCCCGGGACGCGGTGCTGTTGCCTATGATGCCGTGCGTTGGACTTCGCCCGAGAACATGCACATCACGCTGAAGTTCCTAGGCGACGTGCATCAAGACGACGTTTCGGAATTGAAGGAAGAGCTAGACGATGTTGCAGCCGAATCGTCGAGGTTGCGGCTAGAACTCGGCTCTAACGGATGCTTCCCGGGCGAGCGCACGCCGCGGGTGTTATGGACTGGATTAGACGGCGACCTGCGACGGATGTCGAGCCTGGCAATGCGATTGGAGGGCGCGATGGTGAGATGCGGCTTCCCGGAAGACGGCCGTGAATTCACACCACACGTGACGGTGGGACGCGTACGCAGCGGTACTCAAAAGCGCGTATTAGCAGCGATCGGACAGCGTTGGCTAGAGGCGCGCCCGATATCGCGCCGAGGGGGCGAATACAACATTGATGCATCAGTACCTATACGCTCAATCGTGCTGATGCGAAGCCATCTGCACCACAACCGTCCCACCCGCTACGAAAGGCTACATAAGGTGGAGTTGGCTTAGCGGTCATCTGAACTATGATTTTCAGGTCATTTGTATGTTAAGCAGCGAGACTTTGGGGTGTTTTTTGCGATACGGCGTGTTCATAGGTGGAGCGGCGAGAATCATAGTCGATCATTCAAGGCACCCGAAAATCACCGTTCAGAATGGAAGAGGCGATGCCAAGAGCGACGCAGATCAAAGGTGATGCCATCAAGCGAGTTCACGCCGCTGGCGAAAGCCTGATGATGCTGTCAAATCTGCATTACCAAGGATTCTTCGTCTCGACGCGAGGATACGAATCTGTTCATGTGATGGAGTTTGGGACTGGTCCCCCGGTGGTATTGATTCATGGTGCGGGGGGCGGCGGGCCTGTTTGGCATCGGCAGATCGCAGCATTATCTACTGACCATCGCGTCATAGTTCCTGATATCCCGATGTTCGGAATCTCTGGAATGCCGAATGAGATTAGCGAGCCCATGGAACAGATAGCGGACTTGATATTGGGAGTCATGGATGAAACTGGCGTTGAATCTGCTGATATCGCAGGCCACTCGTTAGGCGCGTTGGGCACACTGACGGCCCTGATCCGTGCACCAGATAGATTCAATCGTGCAGTTGTGATGTCGCCACCCGGATTCGGTAGAGGCTTGAACTTCATGCTACGCCTGGCATCCGTGCCCGCGCTTCAGAGATTCATCAATTACGGATCAAGGCGAAGCCGATACTGGTTCTTCGATCATTTCGAGGCGCAAAAGTCTGGCTCATCTGAAGAGCGCGAACGATTAAGGGAACTTCACTTTCAAGTCGGAAACCGCGATGACGGTATCGATGTCTTCCACCGCGGTCTCTCCAGCTTTACAGGCATTTTGGGACAGCGCGCTGCGATATGTCCAGACCTTGCCGCGAAGATAAAATCTCCAACACTGCTCTTATGGGGTGATTCAGACCGCATCATTCCCACGAAACACAGCAAACGTGCCGTTGCGCTCATACCCGATGTCCGACTTGAGATAATCGAGAATTGCGGACATATTCTGCAGCTAGAGGCGCCGCAACGGGTTACGCAGCAGATGATCGATTGGTTCAGGATGCGCTGAATCGATCTCCGACAGTGAACCCGATTTCAGATGCCGGCAACTTTCGTCCACGTTCGATGCGCGCACGTTTTATATTCAGTCTGCCGTTGCCAACCGCTATCATCGCACCAGAAGCGTCTATTTCTAGCACCGTTCCCGGTTGATGCGTTTCATCATCGCAACTACCAGCAGCTATCGAGCTGCCGAAGAATGCTACCTTTTCACCATGCAACATCGACCAAGCCCCTGGTTGTGGGTCGCACCCGCGCACTAGATTGTGGACCGACGTTACATCTAGGGACCAATCTATCTGTGAATCTTCAGCACCGCACCATCCTTCATATGTAGCCATCGACTCGTCTTGTGTGATGCGTGGCGCTATACCGTTCTTGACCAGTTGAACAGATTCAAGAATCGCATCGACCCCCATTGGAAAGAGGTGGTTGAAATAGATCGAGCCCACGGTGTCATCAGGTCCGATGTCGATACGCTTCTGCAACAGTACCGGGCCAGTGTCTAGGCCTTTGTCGGGCCAGAATATCGACAATCCAGTTTCGGCATCTCCGTTTATCACCGCCCAATTTATGGAGCTCGGGCCTCGATGAAGCGGCAACAAAGAGGGGTGGTACTGGATGGTGCCTTTGTTGGGCGCCTCGATGATTTCAGTCGGCACAATATCGGTTACGTATGCCATTACACAGAGGTCTGCCCCGAGCGAACGAAAGACATCGATACACTCCTGGTCCCTCATGCGACCGAATTGCCAGACGGGGACACCCATATATTCAGCGGTCTGGGCTAACGGCTCGCGGCTTCGCCGCCTGTCTGGCGCCGCGAACACACCAACAATATCGTATTCGTCTCGGCTGGCAAGAGCTTCAAGTACCGATTTTCCGAAAGCCGACTGACCGATTAAGGCTAGTTTCATGTGATGCGAATTTTGGCCTGAGATGGTTGCCAACTTCCAATCTTGCTCACGCTTAATCGGACATCCTTGCACAGGCGAGAACTCATAATGGGAGAGTTATGACGCAGAAAGGCATCAGGTTCAGATTCCTGCCTGCGCGAGGCATTTTGTGTCGTGTCCACTATAGTACATTACTTGAAAGTTAACCTTAAAATGTAGAGATTTCCAAGGATCCAGCGATGCCAGAACCTTCAAATTCCCAAGAATACTTTGCACGCGGGTTAAAATCGGCCCAGCTGGGACAGCCCGACGCGGCGGCGAAGGATTTCGAAGAGGCAGCGTGGCTAGATCCTGAAAATGCCACGATACAGTTCAACCTAGGAACCGCATACCTCAGCATGGGCATGTTCGAACAAGCGGTGATCAACCTCGACCGCGCATTGGAACTGAATCCCAACAGTTCAGACGCTCTCGGCAATCGCGCCGTGGCACGAACGGCGTTGGGGCAAGACGCGCTTGCACAAAACGACATCGATAAAGCGATCGAACTTGGCGCACCTCCCGACGGAATCCGCGCAGTCGTCGAATACGTCAAACAACGCCGAAGACCCGCCGAGTAAAATCGTATGTAGGCTCTATCGAACACGATCATTCAATCACTAGAGAGGCTTGCAGATGTCCAAGACGCGTGTCGGCATCATCAACGTCACCGGCTATGCCGGGTCCGAACTGGCGCGCATCCTGCACCGACATCCCGACATCAATGTGGCACAGGTAACCGGCAGAAGCGCGGCAGGAAAGCAGTTGAGCGAAGTTTTCCCCCACTTACTCGACGCCGATATGACAATCTCTCCGGTTATTGATACCTCAGTAGACCTCGTCTTCTCGGCATTGCCCCACGCAGCCAGCGCCGAAGCGTTGAAACCTTTCATCGAAAATGATGTCCCTTGTGTCGACATCAGCGCCGATTTTCGTCTCAAGGACGTCAACGTCTTTAAGAGTTGGTACAAGACCGAGCACCCGTGTCCACAATACATAGAACATGCCGTGTATGGACTGCCGGAACTGCACCGCGAAGATGTCAAGCGCAGTCGATTGATTGCCAATCCTGGATGCTATCCCACCGGCACGATTTTAGGGCTGGCACCAGCTTTCGACACCGACATCGTGGATACGGCCATAATAAGCGACTCGAAGTCCGGCGTATCAGGCGCCGGGCGCAAGGGCGAAGTTGCGTACAACTTCAACGAGATCAACGACAACATGTCGGCTTATGGACTGAGCGGTCATCGTCACATGCCGGAGATGAGGCAGGAGTTGAGCGCGCTATCCAAACATGGCGAAGTCAACGTGACGTTTGTCCCACACCTAGCTCCGATAACGCGCGGCATCTTGGGCACTCACTACGCGACACTAAAGCGAGAAATCACCCAACAGGAAGTCGTCGATATCTATCGGGCGTTCTATGCTGATGAGCCATTCGTACGTGTGGTCGATAACGCACCGTCTACTAAAGAGACTTGGGGCAGCAACCACATCCTCATCAACGTAAACGTCGATGCCTACAGCAGACATCTGATCGTGGTCACCGCGTTGGACAACCTGGTCAAGGGAGCTGCTGGCGCCGGCGTCCAAAACATGAACCTGATGCTCGGATTGCCGGAGGACGCTGGCCTGGAGAACTTGGCGATATACCCGTAAGTCACAGTTCAGACCTCGGATTCATACAATTCGGGTGCCGATCGGTGCACCTTCAGCGCATCGTACTAATGCGCCACTCACTCTGCCATCGATGATGTGCGCTGATTTGACACCATCTAATGATGCAATGCAAGCCTCCAGCTTTGGTATCATACCGCCACCTGCGACACCGCTGTTGATAAGGTCTACAGCCTGACGTTTGGTCATCTGGGGTATAACTCGCCCCCGAATGTCTAGCACACCTTCGACATCAGTCTGGAAAACCAGCGAATTTGCCTTGAGCGCGCTTGCCAAATGGCCGGCAGCCGTATCGGCGTTGATGTTGAGGATCTGGTCCTGCAAAGATGTCGCATCGAGATTCAAGGCGGCAGGTCCAACAACCGCCACCCGCCTCGATTCGAGCACCGATTCCACAGGGCCCGCGTTCGTCTCTACAACCTTCCCTACGTACCCCAGCTCAGGGGATTGAATCACGGCGCTGAACATGCCATCTGATACTCCGGAAACGCTTACGGCGGGGGCACCGGCGCGTGTGATCTCAGCGACGAGATTCGAGTTGACGAGCCCCGTCAAGACAGCAACCGCGACCTCGAGCGTCGCGGTGTCGGTTACCCGCAATCCGCGTACAAAGTGCGACCTGACACCCTGTTTGGCAACCCATTCAGAGATGGTTTTGCCGCCGCCGTGAACTACTACCGGACGCAAACCGCGCTTCCACAGTTCAACTACGTCGCCGATCGTTGAATCGCCTTCGCCAAGAGTAGATCCGCCGATTTTTACAACAATGCAGTCGGAATTTGACATCAAAAAGCTTTATGTCTTTCCTGTGCCGACATCGCATTCGTCGGCATTCTAGCCTTCCTCGAATTTGCGGCTAGGTGGTATAAGCCGAATTGAACACCACATATTCCTCAGTGAGGTCGCAGCCCCAGGCTTCACCAAAACCGTCGCCGCAGTGCAGCTTGACGCGCAGCTCGACATTCGGGTTGTCGAGTGCCGTGATGACGCTTTGGACGTTGTAAGCGATCGCCTTGCCCTCTGCCACAATCTGGATGCCGTTGATGAATATCTCAACCTTAGACTCGATCAACTGGATGCCGGTCTTGCCGACAGCCATCATGATACGTCCCCAGTTAGGGTCGCGTCCGTAGACGGCGGTTCGCACTAGGAGTGATGCTGCAATGGAGCGCGCCGCTTTGCGCGCATCGGAATCTGAATACGCACCCTCTACCACTGCCGAAATCAAATGTCGGGCACCTTCGCCATCACGTGCCAGTTCAATCGCCAGATGTCGGTTCACAAACTTCACAGCTTCAGCGAACTTATCAGAATCGGCGTCGCCACCAGCTATGTGAGGTGCACCAGAGGCGCCATTGGCTAGCAATGCCACCGTGTCGTTGGTGCTCTGATCGCCGTCGATGTCGATCTGGTTGAAACTCAAAGTCACCGCTTCTGAAAGTACCGATTGCAGATATGAAGCCTCGACATCGGCATCAGTCGATATGAAGCAGAGCATGGTAGCCATGTTCGGGTGAATCATCCCTGCGCCTTTGGCACAGCCGCCAACCGTGACTTTAGACCCGTCGCCAGCTTCGTACTGAACCGCGATATGCTTGGGGTGGGTATCGGTCGTCATGATCGCCTTGGCGAATTCCAAGCCGGCAGCAGCGGAATCGTCGCCGCCTCGCACGTGGATACGCGGGGCATGATCACGTAGAAGATTCATCGGCAACTCTACACCGATCACGCCGGTAGACGCCACTAGCATATCGTCGGCCTCGACACCCAGTTTTTGCGCCGCTATCGATGCTGCGTGTCGCGCGTCTATCAATCCCTGCTCGCCAACCGAGCAGTTGGCGCAGCCGCTGTTAGCGACCACACCACGTGCGCGACCGCGCGCGATGACCTCTTTCGACACGGTGACGGACGGTGAAAGGATGCTGTTTCGTGTAAAGGTTCCGGCTACGGTGCACTCTCTTTCGGAATAGAGCAGACCTAAGTCGTATTTATCTTCGCCGGGAGTCTTGATTCCCGCGAAGACTCCGCCAGCCTGGAATCCTTTGGGCGAAGCTGCTCCGCCACCATCGATAATCGTGAAGTTTGAATCTTTGGACATGTTTTGTGTCGATGCCGATCCACGGATTCCGCTCTCGGCTGTCTGCTGCTGTTGGTCAATGCGTCGCGGCGTATGAGGCCTATGCAATAGACTTTATATAAAGCCCAGGGCCATCTCCGATCAACCCCGCAATTTCTGAACGAACCGTCGCCATGCCAGAAACACACAAGTCCGATGTACTCGTAGCTGGACAAGGAGCTGCCGCATTCGCCGCCGCACTCTACTCCGCACGCTATCAACTAGACACCATCATCGCATCAGAATCTTTCGGCGGTGAAACCGCAATCGGAGGTCTGATCGAGAACTATCCCGGCACTCCCGATATCGACGGCTTCGATCTGATGCTCAAATTCAAAGAGCAGGTAGACAAACTAGAAGTCCCGACCATCTCGCACAACCTAGATGCCGTCGAACGCAATGCCGGCAGCTTCATATGCACCCTGGGCAATGGCGATATCGTCGATGCCCGATCCGTCATCCTGTGTGTAGGGCGTGAACGTCGGACATTGGGTCTGCCGAACGAGGCTGAGTGGACTGGCAAAGGCGTATCTTATTGCTCCACCTGCGACGCGCCGCTGTACCGAAATAAAGAAGCAGCCGCGGTAGTAGGAGGCGGAAACGCAGCAGTTGAAGGCGCCATCCTGCTCGCAAGATACGCTAAACACGTCTATCTGATCTACCGTGGCGACACGCTTTGGCGCCCAGAGCCGATCCAGTTGAAAGTGCTTTCGCAGATATCCAACGTGCGCGTTCTTCTAAACACCACTGTAACCGAACTGCTCGGCTCGGACCTCGCCGGACTGCAGGGCATCCGCATATCGCGCCCGATGGATGACCACGAAACCGTCGATGTGCATCCTGAGCAGACTGAGCCGTTGAACAGATCACGGGAAGACGATCATGGCAAAGATATTATCGAGTTAGACGGCATCTTCATCGAGGCCGGCGCCGACCCGAGGCTCGAGATCCCCAACATGCTCGGATTGGACCTCAACCATGAGACCCAGGAAGTGCATGTCGATAGGGCTCAGAGAACCAGCATGCCGGGTATCTATGCCGCCGGCGACCTTACTGACGGAACTACCTTGAAGCAGACAGTCACGGCCGCGGCTCAAGGCGCGGTAGCGGCACTGTCGGCTTACAGCTACGTCCTCGCCGGAGAGCACCACTACGAGGCTGCAGCCTAGCGATCAGCTGATACCCAAGCTCAGGCAATTGACATGAGAGTGCCGATCAACACGACTTCCCGGGAGCGTTTGGTAACAACGCCCGACATTCCCCATGCAGAGCCGCAATTAGGCACCGTAGCCGTTCTCTATACCAAGCCAGAAACCGTTATCAGCGACTACGCCAACTTGATGGAACTTGCCAACTATCGTGAAGCGCTGACTCCAGATATACCGACGCTGCTTAAAGTCAACATCTCTTGGCAGCACTACTATCCTGCTTGCTCAACTGCGCCTTGGCAGATCGAAGGCGTCGCCACCAAACTACGTGCCGACGGCTTTGAAGAATTGAACGCGGCGCATAACGGAACCGTCGTCGTAGACCCGGTCGAAGGTCGCATAAAGAACAAACACGCCGCAATCGAAGACCGCATGGGCATCCCGCACACCATCTTAGACACTCCCGAGATCGGATGGATCAGATACGTGCCAACATCGGAGATGCTGGTGCTTTCAGACATCTACAAAGACGGCATCTACATACCGGAGATGCTCCTGGGTAGCAACATCATCCAACTGCCAACCGTCAAGACCCACGTCTTCACCCAGATGACTGGCGCCATGAAGAATGCCTTTGGCGGACTCCTGCATCGATATCGCCACTGGACACACGCGCAGATACACGAGACGTTGGTAGACCTGCTCCAAATCCAGAAGGAGATTCACAGCGGGCTCTTTGCAGTAATGGACGGCACCTTCGCTGGCGATGGACCCGGCCCACGTGCCATGCGCATCCATACCAAGAACATCATCCTCGCTTCGGCAGATCAGGTAGCCATCGATGCCGTCGCCGCGCGCCTTATGGGCTTCGATCCGATGTCGATACCGAAAATACGCATTGCGCACGAGATGGGATTAGGCATCGGCAATCCAGCTGAGATCAAGATCGAGGGCGATGATGTCGCCGGCGTGAACTGGAACTTCTCGCCCAACGAAAACACCTTCGCTTCGCGTGGACAGAAACTGATCTATTGGGGACCGCTGAAGCCGCTCGAAAACGTGCTGCTCAGATCGCCTATAACGCCGTGGGCATTTGTCGCGTCGAACCTTTATCACAACGAATTCTGGCTGCGCTTCATCGGTCGTCAACGCGTCAACGAAGCCCTGAAAACGCCGTGGGGAGAGCTCTTCAACAGGTATTAAGGCATCGTACCTTACTGTCTGAACTGTGATGGGAATGATTTGAATGATGGTTGATTTGACTGCTTCGATGCTGAATATTGCGATGCCAGCGCGGTGGGGGTCATATTAATCATTCTCATCACAGTTCAGATAACATGCCTAAAAGTGCCAGTCGATAGAGTATTCAGCAGCATTGGCAAACTTAAGCCGGCTTTGGACCGGACGATCACATCGCATATCGAACTGAGTTTTGTGGGGTTCGGATTGATCTCGATCAACTGAGCGTCTTTACGAAAATTGTTATTTTCAAGCTTGCCTTTGGATCGATGCTTCGCAACCCACAGCAGCCCGCTCGCCGGTCGCACAGTTGCTGAGGTGCCGATGGCCACCACGCAGTCTGCCCGATCGATCTCGACGCGTGCGGCAGCCATCACTTCGGGCACTATCGGCTCGCCAAACATTACAGCATCAAATTTCACTGGACTTCCGCATTCGTCACACGGATCGGGTTTGAAAAGGGGCACAAAATCGTTCAAATCCGTGCGTTTGGCACAGCCGATGCATCGTAGCCGTGACCGATTGCCGTGAATCTCGATCAACGCATCTCCCATGCCGGCCTTGATGTCTAATCCGTCAATGTTCTGGGTTATCACCGATTTGAAATAACCACGTGTCACCAATTTCGCGAGAGCATAGTGTCCGGCATGAGGCTCGGCATTGCGTAACGCTGCCCGCAGTTCCAAGATATGATCATCGATCTGGGCGTTGATCTGACGGTCCCAATAACCTTCTGGATCAGATTTGAACTGCTGATAACCGTCCATCGAAGGTGTGCCATATTTGGTCCACAGACCACCTGTGCCCCGAAAGGGTGGGATGCCACTTTCGACTGACATGCCAGCACCGGTCATGGCGACAACGTAGTCAGATCGAGCGATGATTTCAGCCGCGCGCTGGGTCGCAGCTGAGACGGGTGCAGATCTGGCTTGGGCTGATTGCTGCATGTCATCCAGTTGACGGCAAGGTTCTGAATCAGACCACTTCTCTGTCAACATCGTCGACTCGTCCTAAGAACACGTCGGTCAAGATGTCCGTCTCATGGATGCTCTGCGGCGTGCCGTCGTGTGCGACGCGTCCGTGGTTCAACACGTAAGCACGGTCGGCAATGTCTAGAATCCCTTTGATGTTGTGTTCCACCACCATGATGGTAGTCTGCATGACACGGCTGATCTCTGAGATCTTCTCGAAGACTTCTCTGACGATGATAGGTGCCAGCCCCAAGGTGGGCTCATCTAGAAGCAATACGTCTGGATTGGCCATCAATCCGCGGCCGATGGCCAGCATCTGTTGCTGGCCTCCCGACATCGCGCTGGCATAATCACGACGTTTCGAACGTAATATCGGAAAGATGTCAAGAACCGATTGCAGACGCTCTTCTTCCGCATATCGGTCATTGATGTGCAGGCATCCTATACGGAGGTTTTCTTCTATGGTGAGATGCGTAAAGACGCGCCGACCTTGAGGAACAAACGCGACGCCTTGCTTGACGATTTCATGTGTCGCAACATCTAAAGGCTGTCCGCGCAGATAGACTGTTCCTCCCACAACTGGAGCCAATCCCATGATCGCCTTCAGAACTGTCGACTTCCCGGCGCCGTTAGGTCCCATAACTGCTACCAAGTCGCCTTTCATGACGGCAAGCGATACCTTGTCGAGGCCTACAACTGCGCCGTAATGCACTGAAATATCGACTAGCTCCAGCAGCGAATCGTTAGCAGAAAGGTCTTCTGCCTGATGCGTTTCCGAGGTATGATTCGTGTCGATCATGGTTCAATGTGGATGACTGATCGTCTCAAGCGCCGAGATAGGCGCGTATCACTTCTGGACGATTGAGCACATCGTTCACTTCGCCGGCAAGCAGGAACTTGCCGCTTTCGAGCACGATGATGTAGTCGGAGAGTTCACGCACAATGTCCATGTTGTGCGAAATAAAGACTACAGTACGTCCGCTGGCGCGGATATCTAGAAGCAACTCTTTGACCTTATCGATCATGCGCGGAAAAAGCCCTGCGAACGGCTCGTCGAGAATGTAGACCTGCACATCCAGAGCCATCGCGCGGCCGATTTCGATCAATTTTCTCTGACCGTATGACAGTTCTCCAGCCATCGCCTCACGCTTCTCCCACATTCCAACTTGCTGAAGGATCTCCTCCGCTTTTTCACGCTGCTCAGAGTTGCCACGCTCCAAAATCGAAGGAAAGAGTTTCCGATTGGTCAGCACAACCATGATGTTGTCCCAAACCGTCATCTGATCGAACAGGCGAACTTCCTGAAAGGTGCGAGTGATGCCGTTCTCTGGCGCCTGGTAGGCATGGATGACCTCGAAGGAATTGGTTTCGATCTTCACGATCCCCTCTTCGTAGGGCAAAACTCCGGTCAACAGATTCACAAGGGTAGACTTGCCCGAGCCATTTGGTCCCACGATGCTGGTGATGCCGAATATCGGAATGGTGAAGTTCAGATCGTCCAGTGCCTTGACGCTGCCGAACTGTTTGGTTATTCCGATCAGCTGGATGCCATAGAACTCGCTGTAGTCGATGTTTTTGATCGTCACAGTTTGTACCTTCCAGCTAAACCTTGAGGCCGGAACAACATCAGCAACACCAGCAGTACGCCCAAGATGACTTGCCGGGCCTGTCCAACAAACTCATCCGGCAGGAATGGGACGAAACGCATGCCTTCCTCAAGCAGCACAAAAGCCATCGCGCCTATGATCGAACCTCGAATCGACGCCAATCCGCCAAGGATGACGATGGAAACCAACAACATCGATTCCAACAGGATGAAGGAATTGGGGTCGACGAACGAAGTGAAACTGCCGAACAGTCCGCCTGCCAGACCGGCCATCATCGCTGATATCACCCAGATTGCCAACTTGTAATGGGTTGCACGGTAACCGAAGACCTCGGCTACTTTCTCGTCTTCTCGGATCGCCTTCAGCACTCGTCCGAAAGAGGATGACACGAGGAACCACGATATGGCGGTGATGATCGCCAGGAACACCGCGCACAGAATCATGAAATCGAGTTCGCCGTCAAGTTTCCAACTGCCGATCTTTGGCCGAGCTACATCGGGAATTCCGTAGGCGCCGCGAGTCAAACCACGCCAACTCAGAAATACGTTGAAGGCAATGATCGTGAAGCCGAATGATACGAGAACGTAGATATCGTCGCGAAAGCGGTTAAAAACAATGCCAACGGCAAGCGCAACCAACCCGGCAATCAAGACGCAGACTGGCAGAGCCGCAAAAAACGACCATCCGAACTGCGGTATCGATTCGGTTCGCAACAGATCATAAGACGTATCTGAAGTCAGAATCGCCATGCAATAGGCGCCGATGCCGAAGAAGCCGATGTGTCCCACCGACAAGAGACCGGTGTAGCCAACAACTAGATTGAGGCTCACCGAGAGTATCGCCCAGATGCAAAATATGGTGCCGACCGTAACTGCGAAGCCAAATCCTTGCCACAAGGTAAATATCACCGCCCATACGATGATGAAGAGATTCGCATATAGCTCAATCCCACCCTTCTCGCTAAGCGTCTGAGATACTCTCTGCAACATCGATGGCGATGATATGGCTACGTTGTCATTCATCGGTGAGAACCGCTACTTCCTAGGCAATATTCCAGACGGCCAAAATGACAGGAAGAGAATCAAAACTACGAACGAAACGACGTCACGCAGCTCGCCAGTAAGGTCCCAAATGCCGAACTGTTCCAGCATGCCCAAGATGAACCCGCCCAAGAGCGCACCAGACAGGTTGCCGATGCCTCCTACTACCGATGCGATCCAACCCTTAAGCAGCAGAATCAATCCCATTCGCGGTTGAAGCGCAGTGTCGTGCCCGCTCAATATCCCGCCAAATGCCGCAAAAGCAGCACCGATGAAGAACACGATCGCAATGATCACCGTAGTGTTGATGCCCACTACCTTCGAAACTTCCTCATCATCGCCGATCGCGCGCACCTTCCGACCAAAAGTTGTCAGCTTCAGCAATCCCAACAACCCCAAAAAGCCGATAACCGAGACGGCGATGGTAAAGATGTTCAACGGCTTCATCGTCGCTCCCAAGACCTCCAATGTGCCCCCACCGAAAGGATCCGGCAACGGCCGGGACGCTGGACCGAATACGACGACTATGAACGCGCTGAGTGCTAACAAGATGCCCAATGTTGCCACCAGCATCACCAACGGTGAGCGCGCACGCGCACGCATGTAGGTGTACAAACCACGATACAACGCCAAGGAGACCGATCCTGCAAGAAAGCAAGAAACGAGCCAACTCAGATACAGATTGGATCCCGGAGTGTCGGACAGCCAGACCACGAGCAGGAGACCAGCAACGGCCCCTACGATCGACGATATCCAACTCCACGCTACAGCTCCAGATTCACCGAAAAAGCGTGCCTGAGTCTTCTGCGCAGCGACTACGATGCCAACCCCTAGCAATACGGCAATGACGGGGCTCAGCATTATGTGCAGATTCTCAGGGAACGTGAGCAACAGTCCCATATACGCCCCTGCTATCACGGCTATGGTGATGCCCGCGATGCGTAGCGTGGTTTCGCTGAAACGACCTCGCAATCGATAGTAAAACGCGGCGTGCAAAGCCCAGAAAGCGACCCCGGCGACCAAGATGGCGAAAAATCCGTTGACGACGGGATTGTTGACCTCATAAACACCGCCAAGAGTCTCAGATGATCGTAGATAGAAAACTCCATACGCGCCCAGCGCAGCCGCGGCGCCGTAGTACATGTCGAAAAACCAGACCGTGCTGTAGACGATCGTGAAGCCCAATGCCACCACCGCGTAGACGGCGCCAACGGACATCCCGTTGAAGGTGAATTGCAATGCCTGATCTGGAGATTCGAATATCTTCCAGACGATATATACCGCCGCCAGAGATACGAGAATCAACCCGATCAGGTTGTTGCGATTAGAGATGTAGCGTTGCAGTTCAGCCAATGTCGACCGCCTCGAATCGATTCGGCAACGCAAAGCAATGTCAGAAGATCATTTCATGCGTCAGTCGCTATTCGTCTATGCTTGCTGGCCCGATCAATTCTAAACCTAGATTATCCTCGGTTCTTTCGCTTATCGGCAATACCTGAACGATCGAAGGGGACAGACCTGTGACCTCCCCAAGCTCGTCGAACCCGTAGTTGTCGCCTATCGCGCCGCTCCAAGTGATGTCGTACAGGCAATCTCGGAAGCCATCGACGTCTTGATCATCTTCGGTCTGTTTCAGACACTCGGCGGCGATGTACACATCATCGTATGTTGACGCGAGGTACCAGGTCAAAGTCAGGTAGTTGTATCGTTCTCTGAAATTCGCGACCACCTCTGCGGCCTTGGAGTTGTTGGGATCGAGAAATGCCATCACGGCCTTTGCGCCAGTTGCGGCATCGCCTGCGACTTCGAGCCCCGTAGAGCCCAGAGTGACAACTTCAGAGTAGACAGGACCGTCATAACCCAACTCGCGCAGCTGCTTCAACGCGGTTCCGCCGGAAAACTCAGCCTGAGCAGCGATGAATATAGCGTCTGGGTTCGTGGCCAGCATTTTCGTCAACGGAGTTCGGAAGTCCGTGGTGTCTGATGGATAGCGTTCCTCGGCTAGTAGCTGTCCGCCACGCTTTATGAATTGCTCCACCGTAGTCTGACGTGCGCTCTCCGCGTAATCGGTAGATTCACTGATCGTCGCGAGCGAACGCATTCCGTCGCCCCACATCAGGTTGCCTATTCCGACACCCATCTTGTCGCCAGAGATCGCTGTGCGGAATATGTAGTCGCCGGTGTGAGCGATGTCCGGATGGACAGCCAAGCCGCTGAATAGGATGTTCTTGTCTTCTTCAGCGATAGGTGCTACGCCCAGCATCGCCGCGCTGCACGAAGTGCCCAAGACGATCTTGACGTTTTCGACATCCGTCAACTTCCGATATGCTGCGATGGCGTCTTGGGCATTGCACTTCGAATCTTCCACTACGAGTTCGAGTTTTTTGCCGTTGATCCCGCCAGCGGCGTTGATCTCATCTGCAGCCATCTGCTTTGAATTGTGGGCCACAGTCCCGTAGGTCTCACCGATCCCGGTGAGCGATTCGAGAACGCCCACTCGATAAACTTCCTCTTCCGCCGAATCGCCGCCGCAAGATGCGACAGCGATCATGGCAATAAGCAGGAGGAGATATGCGAATATGTTTTTAGCAGAAGCCATGATTTGCGAACTTCAGGTCATCATTCATTGATGTTACACCGGGAAATACACCGATACACAACGTTTCATGCGGTGCTACGTCTCCTCATTGGGAGCACTAGAGCGAGCAGCGCGCCTGCAGTGGCGATCGCGCCGCATAAAAGCACCAATCCGTCAAAGCCGTTGAGCTCGTATATCTTACCAGCGGCTATCGGAGTCAAAGCCCCAACTACGGAACCGCCAGTGAATATCAATGCCGTTGCAGAGCCCTCGGAACCCTGCTCAACCTGATCCATTGTTGCGGCCGTGATTATTGGCATCACCGAGAAGAAAAACAGCCCTAACGATGCCATCAATATCGTGAAGCCGATGCCGTCTTGGTATATCAGAAACATGAACAGCATCGTCGCCATCGCCGTCATCGCAACTAGTATCACTGGTTTTCGCCCCACGCGGTCTGACAACCAACCCATAATAGGTGTAGATACGATTCCTGCCAAGGTGAGTAGTGAAACGTGCCAACCGATGGTAAACGGCTCCATGCCTAGAGTGTCTTTCATATAGACCAGCATGAAGGCTTGAAAAGAGGTATGCACAGCGCCTCTGAAGCCGCCGAGAGTGACTAGCCCTAGAACACGGAAGTTCGTCAGCAGCCGGCGCGCGGCCGGAAGATACTCGGATAGTTCCAGGTTGTGCTGAGCCTCGGCGCCAGCAGTCTTGAAGCGCCAAAGCACCAATATTCCCGTGACGAACATCGGTATCGACACGCCAATCGCTACCGTGCTCCAATGGAAACCAGCGAATCGGAAACTCCCAATCGCACCTCCCAACAGGAATCCAATCACGGCCGGACTGACAGAGTTGCCGATCTGTGCGCCAGTCAGGTGGGCAGACATCGCTTCTCCGCGACGCGTCGGATAGCGCGCCGCCAGCGTTCCGAATGCCGGCGCGTGCCACATGCTAGTGCCGAAACCGATGATGATCACCGCAAATGCGATAAGCCATACCCACGGACTCACACCGACCAGCAGATAACCGATACCCACCATCAACATGCTGATCATCAAGAGCCACGCAACGCGCTTGCGATACATATCGGCCAGCATCCCAGCCGGTATATTGGCGATGCCAGACGCAACCGCGCTCATGGAGAAGATCGCGCCGTACGCAACTTCGCCAATGCCAAACGTGGACCGGATAAAGGGCATCATCACCAGCAGCGCACCCTGCCCGAAGTGCTTAATGCCGTGGCCAGCAGAGATGCCAACCATCAACCAAGACGATTCGTCGCCCCTCAGATGCCGTCCTTCAACTTGGTCAGACCCGTCTTTCTCAGAAGACGATCCGAGTGAAGTGGCGCGCGTGGCAGACATGATAAAACGCTAGTTTAGCAACAATCTGCCGAGGTTGACACCGCCGCCTGAACGATGTTTCGATCGATTTCAATGGTGGGCAGTCGGATACCTCTGCTCTCGCTATCCCCTTGTTGGGACCAGGAGTGACACGCTTCGAGGATGAGGAAAAGGACTGAGGTGCTGATGATGACTTTGAAAGGCATCGCTTACGTCGGAATTACGCGCTTGCCAAAACCTTTTCTAGTTCGAAATCATCGTTGTTCAGACAACACCGCGGCTTGCGCTTCGGCATTGCCGCTCACGATCACTCCGGTAGACATGAATATCGCACGCTCGGCAATATTGGTTGAGCGGTCTGCGACACGTTCAAGATTGTGCGCAACCCAAAGAAGATAGGTCGCCCTCACTGCCCGGTGCCGATCTTCTTCTAACAGCTTCAGGATGTCTGACTGCACTTTCGAGTATAGGCGGTCTACCTCATCGTCATCATTCTCAATCTCGATCGCTACGCGGGTAGATTCTTCCCGATTCGAAGTTGTCATCGCATCGATGCTGCGTTTCATCATGGAAACTGACAGATCGGCCATCTTTGGGATGTCCACAAGCTCTTTGAGTGGAGCCTCATGTCCCATGTTGATCGAGACTTTGGCTATACCTTCGGCGTAATCCCCCATTCGCTCCAGTTCGTTGGCAATGAACATCATGCCGACAATTCTTCTGAGGTCAACAGCAAGCGGCGCCTGACGCCGGATCTGCTCTACACAATCGTTTTGAATCTTCGTTTCGAGTTCATCGATACGATCATCTTCTTCGATGACTTCTCTAGACATATCCAAGTCTCGATTTCGGAGTGCGCGGAGTGATTTGAATATTGCGGCTTCAACCATGCCGCCAAGCAGTACGATTTCCGCCTCGATGTGAGCTAGCTGATAGTCGAGCTGTTCATTGGGCATGCTCAGCATCCCCCTAACCTTGATTAACCGATACGCCCAGTCACATACGCTTCAGTGCGCGGATCAACTGGATTGCCGAAGACCTGCTCGTTAGTGCCGTACTCGATCAAATGTCCAACGCGATCCTGTCCCACCATCATCACAGCAGAGTAATCGGAGATACGAGTCGCCTGATGCATGTTGTGAGTGACGATGATGATCGTGACTTCAGACGACAGTTCGCGTATCAAGTCTTCAATCGCTTGCGTAGAGATCGGGTCTAGCGCCGATGCCGGTTCGTCCATCAGTACTACGTCAGGGTCTACGGCCAATGCTCTGGCGATGCACAGACGCTGCTGCTGACCTCCGGAGATGCCAAGCCCGCTGTCGTCCAAACGGTCTTTGACCTCGTCCCAAAGCGCGGCGCGACGCAACGATTCCTCAACTGTGCTGTCCAAGTCTTGTGTCAGTCCGTTGACCCGCGGACCGAACGCTACGTTGTCGTAGATGCTCTTAGGGAACGGGTTGGGACGTTGAAACACCATCCCGATGCGGAACCTGATATCAGTGGGATCGACATCTTCGTTGTAGACATTGACGCCTTGATACTTGATGCTGCCGATGACTCGCGTGCCGGGTATCAGGTCATTCATGCGGTTGAAGCAGCGCAGCACAGTGCTCTTGCCGCATCCCGAAGGTCCGATCAGCGAGACTATGGCGTTGCGCGGTATTTGCAAAGATACGTCTTCCACCGCCAAGTTGTCGCCGTAGTATACGCTGGTGTTCTCGGCCTCAAGAACGAGATCTTGGTCGTCGAATCTGATGATGGGATCAGTCATGGGGATAGATATTAATCCCAAACTGTAAAGTCTGTTTTGCAATCCTGAATTTCTCGACGATTCAAAACCCCCAATTTCGCGCAGCTTCTGAACTGTGATTTTCGCTTGATTGGGTGTGATTGGTGTGATTTATGGCGGTTGTTTGGGCTTGGCTTCTGCGACGTTGGGGGAGTGTGAGGGGGCGTCATTCACATCATTGAAATCATTCGCATCACAGTTCAGACACTCACTCACTCTGCCAACTGCGTCCAGGCTCCGCATCCTGAGGTGTAGAACGCGGCGTCGCTGGATTTGATGGTGACGCGCAGACCGTTGCTCCACGTTCCGCTCTCGATGACCTGATCTGCAGTGCCTTTCAGGTTTCTGAGACGCTCCCATTCGCACGTTTCGGCATTGTCAGGCGAACCGATCACGTAGGCGCCGGATGCGATCTGGACGCCGACGCGGTGTATGCCGTCGTTGAAGCTGGTCGGGAAGGTGCCGACGGCGCCGATCGCACAAGCCGTTCCCGGACTTCCGCACTCGGTCTCGACCGTCACGCTGCGGGAGGAGCTTAATCGACCGTCGTCGGCCTGCGTCCGTACCGAGAATCGGTATGGCGTGCCGCGCTGCAGTCGAGATGCTAAGTATGAGTTTCGATTGATGGTGCTGGAACTTCTGTTGAAGGATACCTTGAACTTGCTGTATCCGTCTGGCGCGTCCCATACGAAGTTTATCCACGTGGTGCCGACTGAGTATCTCAGGTTGGTCGGCGGCGGTACTGCCGGTTTTGGCGTTGCTGTAGGTTTGGGAGTAGGCGTCGCAGTTGGTATCGGTGTAGGAGTGGGCCGGTTTCGAATGCGTATGTTTATGCTGTCGAGTTCCGTGCTGCCGATCACCAGGCGCACGGTGGCAGTTCCCGCGGTGCAGCCGTACAGACGCTGCGATCTAGTGCCTTGTATCGCGTCGGAAGCTTCGTCTTGTTGCTGCTGCACCGAATCTCCGCCGCATCTGGGGGAGAGCTGGCTGGTGTAGCGGATGCTCGGACGCGTGCTTCCGGGAACGTTGTACGTGGCGGTGATGCGGATGAGGTCGCCAACTTCGATGCTGTAGTCGGTAGACGTCAAACTGCCGATCGGCTTAGGCGTGGGCGTGGCGGTAGGTATCGGTGTCGGCGTGTTCGTGGGAACGGGCGTGGGTGTGGGCCGGTTTCGGATGCGTATGTTTATGCTGTCAAGTTCCGTGCTGCCGATCGTCAGGCGCACGGTGGCAGTTCCTGCGGTGCAGCCGTAGAGGCGCTGCGATCTCGTGCCTCGTATGGCGTCGGCGTCGGAAGCTTCGTCTTGTTGCTGCTGCACCGAATCTCCGCCGCATCTGGGCGCGAGCTCGCTGGTGTAGCTGATGCTCGGACGCGTGCTTCCGGGAACGTTGTACGTGGCGGTGATGCGTATGAGGTCGCCAACTTCGATGCTGTAATCGGTCGACGTCAAAGTGCCGGTCGGGGTCGGTGTGTTTGTAGGGGTAGGCGTAGGGGTAGGCGGGTCTGTGATGCGGATCGTTTTGGTCGCGATCACGTAGTCGTCGGCAGTGCGTATCAGACGGATGTATGCGTTGCCGGGATCGCAGCCGTAGAACGCGTCGGACAGCGTGTATCTCGTCTGATCGTCGACGGCTTGATCTGAAGGACCTTCATTCGGACATCGACGTTCATCGAAGTGATGGCTGGTTTCGAACTCGACTTCAGTTCCGGCCGGCTTGATGTCGGTGGCGCTGACCAGAACCCAGTCGCCGACGTGGATGCTGGACACATCTTTTCCGCGCTTGGTGACGGTAAATTTGGCGGATGGTTTTGGCAGCGGCGTGGCGGTAGGCGATGGAGTGGGAGTGAACACGCTCAACGGCGTGGGCGATGCGAGCGCAGTCCGATCGGTGGCGACCAGCTGAACCTTGGCGGTGCCTTTCCAGCAGCCGTAGAACGTGAACGTCTTGGGAGACACGAAGTTGGACGTGTACTCCTCGTCCGGAGCCCGTTGACCGGCGACGCACGGTCTGGCGCTCAGGTTGACGGTGCGGAGCTTGAACTCCGCGTCGCTGGGCGATGCCATGCCGACCGTCACATCGACCGTTTCGCCGACCGTTATTGAGGAATCGGACAGGGTTAGAGATGCGGTTGGCAGCGGTGTTGCGGTGGGAGATGGAGTATACGTAGGCGTCAATGTTGGCAATTGTGCGAAACCCCAACCCCAAGAGTTGTTGACTACCGCGGTCGGATTCGGAGTGGGGCTGAAGTGTGGATCGCCGGCTACCGGAGGTTGTTTGTCAGCATGCATTTTCAAAAAACCGACCACCTCGGTTGGTAGCACTATAGGCTCTGGTGTTCCACTGATCTCCTTATCTTTTCGAAGATGTTGCATTACGAGTGCGGCCAAGCCGGCAACGTGCGGTGATGAAAGGCTAGTACCCTTCCATTTGCTGTCAGGATATAGGAGAGGGTTAAGAACTCCATTCGCAACTTGGGTTGCCACTATACTTGACGGTTCGTTGTCAACACCGACAATATCTGGTTTGATTCTACCGTCAGTCGTTGGACCTTTACTGCTGAATGTCTCCAATACGAGTTTGTTCGTTCCGCCACTTTGGGATGCGTCTGCGGCACCTACTGTCAAAGCATATCTGCTATTGCCGGGGGGTGCGATTGTATATTGAGACGTGTTGAACCTGGCTGAAATTGATGCGTTTCCCCAAATTGTAAATTCGACCCATGCAGGGTCCCCGAGCATTCCGTCTTTGCAGATCCGGAAATTAAGTTTACTTAGATCATCGCCAAGTCCTGTGAACAAACTCCATTGGAGCTCATCCAATAACCAATGATTACTCCCAGAGATGTTACGCGGCCCGAAGCAGTCATCATCTGTGCAGATAAACAAATTTAGATACGCTTTCGGACGACCAGGTTGATTGCCCCATCGAAAAAACACCCTCAAGTCGCTGGGATCAGAGCTAAAATATAAATCGTTGTGATAAATACCTTCGTCAAATTTCATCCAACCGTTTTCGTCCCAATAGTCGACTTGATGTTTAGGAAGCTTCAAGTGGTATGAACGCCCACTATCCGCGTAGTTCCCAGCTGAATTGACCCACAATATGCCATTGTCATTAGCAAATTTGACGGCACCTAAAGCACTGTTTAATCTCGGATGAGGCTTGCCATCTCCGATACCTTCCCATGGATATGTAACCGACATGTTGATGATGTCAACATTGTTCTCATACATCCACTTCACCGCATCATTCAGCTGATTTACACTATCCGGTCTGGCAATGTAAAGTTGGGCATTCGGTGCTATATCGATGATTGCCTCTGAAGCCGCTGTTCCATGCCATCCGAGATCCCGCCTTGGAGTGGATGTCAGTTTGTTGATGGGAGTAGGAACGGGAGTAATTTCACATGTGTTTTGCTTGTCGCCAGGAACCTGCGACGGTGATGTAACGAATGCGCAAAGCGACTCGACTTTCTCAGGCAGATCTCCGCCCTGCAAATATTGGAAGCCGTTAAAGCCCACATCGATCACACCGATCTTGATTCCATCTCCTTTGAAAGGCGGGTCTGCTTCATGCCAAGCTTCCGCTCAGTGCCACATCGACGCTTCTGTCAAGGTCTGAGGAATCATCCCCTTAACAGCCGGATTTTCCGCGCTGGATTGTTCAGGCGAAATGAACTCGCTAACCGGTATTGGGGCAATATCGGGAAACACAACTCGGACATCTGGAAATTTGGACAGCGTTCCTAAAGCACTCGCAGGTACATCATCAGCAGACACCACGTATCCGTAATCAATAAAATCCACACCGCTAGTCTTCAGAAATTCGAGGATCTGCCTGGAACTGCCGCCTTCTACCAACATCACGTATACCGAAAAAGTCCGCTCTGGGATGCTGGCGCCGCTGGATTGGCCTGGATTGGCCGTAATTTGTGCTATTGCGTAGCAAACATCTCGCTCCAAGAGGTCGTCTAGCTTTGGATACGAACAAATATGATCAGGTGACGAATCACCATCATTCGCGGCGCTGTTTGCCGGCATCGGTGTGGCGGTCGCAATGATCGAACGCAGTTTCCAACACTCAGTTGAGACCTCGGGCGTTTCGGTCGGTACCGGCGTGTTAGTCGGTATCGGTGTTGGCGTTGGTATCGGCGTCGCCGTCGGAATAGGCGTCGGTGTTGGGGTAGGCAGCGGCTGGGTGGTCAGGGTGTAGGTCTTGGTGGTCACGCCGTCCGGAGCGGTGACCTTTATCTGCACTTCCTGCGCCACGCCAAAGTCGCTCACGGGAATCGTGTATGTGGGAGCGCTGTACTCACGTCCGCCCGAGGTCACCGTGATGGTTGCGTCGCTTTCCTTGGGATTTGCCTGTATGTATGTGTAGCCGCTGATAACGTTCGACTGTGTCATTCGTATGGTGTAGGCGGTGATTGCGGGATCGAACCGTGGAATGAGCCTTTCGTTCAGCGTCATCGAGATCTGCGCCAGGTCAGCGTTTGACGATGCGTCTTGCGCCGCGGCTGATGGTGAAGGCTGATGTTGCGACACGGCGAACGCCGTCAGCATCGAAACGACGATGATGGTGGCGGCGGCTAAAACAGTTGCCGAAACGGAGTTGATGGCGCGTGAATATGTGGTTTGCAACTCGGTCGTCCTCGCAGTCTTTGCGGATCAGGATGTTTCGTAGACGGGTTTACATGAAAATCAGACAAACCTCAATTTTACATCGTGTCAGTCGTGGCGAGGGGCACGTGTTGTCGGATATGGATGAAGTTCCTGTATGCGCGGTGGAATTTTTCGGGAAGCACATGCCTTAGATCTTGTCTTTGTCCGGCAACGGTTTGCCTTCTCCAGCATTTTCCGCCAATCCGTCGAAATCGCCATCTATAATCCCGACCTTTATGCCTTTGCCGGTGAATCCGGCTTTGTGCCAGACATCGGCTCCATGCCAGCGCGCGGCCATGGATTCAGCCGTCGCAGGGATATTTACATCCTTTACACTTGATGGCTGATTCTCAAGCCCTTTGTCATTGATCGATTGAATGGGGAAAGCTGGAAGCTGGGCTGGGAACCCGAAGAATACCA
This sequence comes from Dehalococcoidia bacterium, assembly GCA_965242765.1. Taxonomy (GTDB): domain Bacteria; phylum Chloroflexota; class Dehalococcoidia; order Lucifugimonadales; family Lucifugimonadaceae; genus Bin127. The sequence continues at coordinate 2,258,271 of CBDESY010000004.1, forward strand.
CTTCCGGCAGGTTGGAGAAAGGGCCTAGCAACCCAAGAGGGATGGGCATGGACATGTATTCCAAGTTTTCGTCCGGTTCCAAATACGTCGCGCTCCGCTCTGCCCATATCCAGTCGATCGCTTCGTCCGACAGTCCGTGCTTCTTGAAAAAACTCCTGAAAACCTTTGAGATGATTTCCGGCGTTGGATCCAACGCTTGGTTGAAACGCATCCAAATCCTTGGCACATAATCATCTACTATGGACCCCGGGGGGATGGTTCGTGTCCGTGTTCTTATGTCATAACCTTGTGTGCGACGATGAATCGTAGCAAGTGCTTCTTTGCGCGGTTGTCCTTCTGCGACGGCGTCTTCGTACATGACTACGGTGTCCTGCAAACGGTTCGGTCCCAGCTTGGGGTACCGCAGTTCGACGTCTAATCCGTATCTGTTGAAGCCGCCTTGAGACCTGGCTGCGCCGATTTCCATCGCGGGATTGCATTCCGGCTCTACTAACTTCACGGTTGTATCAGGAGTCGCAGTTACCGTCTGGGTTGGCGTTTGTGTCGGAGTAGCGGTCGGGTGATACAGCTGCACGCGGTTGGAGGTGGCGACGCCGTCGCCGCACTTGCTGCCCAAAGCATCCTGGCAGGTTTTTATCTGCACCAAATAGTCGAAACCCTGTGTGAGACCTGAGAACCGGATCGGCGATCCAGACGCGACGCCGCTTTCCACAGACTCGCTTTGCCGTCCGTCATCCGAGATCCGATACAGTTCATAGCGGTAGTAGCGATTCGCGACTGCGGTGAAGGTCAGTTCCAATCCGTCGCCGCTAACCGACAGCAGAAGATCGAGTGGCGTCGGCAGCGGATCCGGCGTCGCGGTGGGCGTTGGCGTGGGTATCGGGGCCGCCGTCGGAATTGGTGTTGGCGTAGGTGTCGGCAGCGGCTGGGTGGTCAGGGTGTAGGTCTTGGTAGTCACGCCGTCCGGAGCGGTGACCTTTATCTGCACTTCCTGCGCCACACCAAAGTCGCTCACGGGAATCGTGTATGTGGGAGCGCTGTACTCACGTCCGCCCGAGGTCACCGTGATGGTCGCGTCGCTTTCCTTGGGATTTGCCTGTATGTATGTGTAGCCGCTGATGACGTTCGACTGTGTCATTCGTATGGTGTAGGCGGTTGTCGAGGGATCGAACCGTGGAATGAGCCTTTCGTTCAGCGTCATCGAGATCTGCGCCAGGTCAGCGTTGGACGATGCGTCTTGCGCCGCGGCTGATGGTGAAGGCTGATGTTGCAGAGCCGCGAACGCCGTCAGCATCGAAACGACGATGATGGTGGCGGCGGCTAAAACAGTTGCCGAAACGGAATTGACGATGTGTGAAAATACGGTTCGCAATTCGGTCGTCCTCACAGATCAGGGTGTTTCGTAGACGTGTTTACATGAAAATCAGACAAACCTCGATCTTACATCTTGCCAGTCGTGGCGAGGGGCACGTTTTTTCGGATATGGATGAAGTTCCTGTATGCGCGGTGGAATTTTTCGGGAAACACATGCCTTAGATCTTGTCTTTGTCAGGCAGTGGCTTGCCTTATCCAGCATTTTTCGCCAATCCGTCGAAATCGACATCCAAGATCCCAATCTTGACGCCCTTGCCAGTGTATCCCGACGTGTGCCAGACATCGGCTCCATGCCGAATTGGCACCGCTGGAGTGGGACTAGGATCGGGTGAAGCCTCTATCTCTTTTATTGAAGCGTCGCTATGACGGCTAGGAGAACTGTCGTAATTTCCTGAAACGACTATATAAACGAAGTTAATTTCTACAACTTCGGACAACTCCGACAACGGTACTATAAAACGAACCGGTATATTAGAAACAATATAGTTTGAGGTGTCGACAGAAGGACGTCTTGTGATGCCGTTTTTGTCCAGAAATTCGATCACCCTAGGCGAACTTGAGATTGGCAAGTCCAGAACTATCCTGACATATAGCTTCCGGTTTCCAAGATTTGCCGCATTCTCAAGACCTCGTGACCGTGCTTCTTCGTACGATTCGACGAAACTCGCTACCAGACCACGAAGCTTTGGGTATACGCGCGATGATGCTTCTCCTGTCATGCTCGCCGAGGATGCTTGCGGTGTCGGTGTAATGCATATGGATGTCGGTACCGGATTCGGCGTGGCAGTAGCGGAAGCCGTTCCTGGAATGTCGATGCTTACTGACGATGACCACTTGGACTTTATGCCGTCGGAATTGACAGATCGAACTGATAATTTGTGTGTGGTTTGTCTTGGTAGGCCGTATATGTTTGCCCCGGCTCCGAAGAAACTGATTGTAATGTCATCAGTCGGCAATATCGTCCAATCGCTGGTGCGCCATAGACCAACATCATAAGAGGTTGCCTCTGGCACGTCGTTCCAGAGCAGCAATATGGATCCGTCGGGATTGACCAGACCATTTGGAGCGTTTGGTGTTTCTGGTACAACGGTCATGCTTGCCGTCGGCATGGGCGTGGGGGTGCTGGTGGGTGTATAAGCAGCTATCGACGTGGCAGTTGGTATCGGTGTTGGCGTCGGTGTCGGCAGCGGCTGGGTGGTGAGGGTGTAGGTCTTGGTGGTCACGCCGTCCGGAGCGGTGACCTTTATCTGCACTTCCTGCGCCACGCCAAAGTCCTTCACGGGAATCGTGTATGTGGGAGCGCTGTACTCACGTCCGCCCGAGGTCACCGTGATGGTCGCGTCGCTTTCCTTGGGATTTGCCTGTATGTAAGTGTAGCCGCTGATGACGTTCGACTGTGTCATTCGTATGGTGTAGGCGGTGATTGCGGGCTCGAACCGTGGGCTGAGCCTTTCGTTCAGCGTCATCGAGATCTGCGCCAGGTCAGCGTTGGACGATGCGTCTTGCGCCGCTGCTGATGGCGAAGGCTGATGTTGCAGAGCCGCGAACGCCGTCAGCATCGAAACGAAGATGATGGCGGCGGCGAAAACAGTTGCCGAAACGGAGTTGATGGCGCGTGAATATGTGGTTTGCGATTCGGTCGTCCTCGCAGTCTTTGCAGATCGGGGTGTTTCGTCGATGGATTTACATGAAAATCAGACAAACCTCAATTCTACATCTTGCCAGTCGTGGCGAGGGCAGGTGTTGTCTGAACTGTGATTTGAATGATTAAAATGATGTGAATGATGCCCCGCAGCCTATTGTCTGAACTGTGATTTTCGCTTGATTGGGTGTGATTGGTGTGATTTATGGCGGTTGTTCGGCTTGGCTTCTGCGAGGTTGGAGGAGTGTGAGGGGGCATCATTGCGCATCATTGAAATCATTCGCATCACAGTTCAGACAACACTTGCAAGCTGTAGTATTTGACGCGCGAGTAAGTTTGATATCCTGCCGATTCGTAGATGTGGCGTGCTGACGGATTATGGGCGTCGACATCTAAGCTGAGAGTTTCTGCACCGTTGCGGATCAGGTGGCGGATGCCCGCGTTGACGGTTGTTCGACCTAAGCCGGTGCCACGCATTTCAGGTGACACTCCGACCATTTCGATACGTCCGTCGTCATCATTCAGAGTTGTCCAGATGTATGCCGAGAAGGAGTTGTCGACTTGGTTTTCGATGACCAGAATGGGTGGGAAGCCGTTTCGTTCTGCATCGGTTGATGCGCGTCTGGTAATTTCGTCGACGGTGTTTGGAGAGAAGCCCCAGCTGTCTGAGAAGCATGCGTTGTGCAGGTTGGTGACGGCCGTACCTTCGGCGATGTCTGACATGTCGGCTGGGCGCAGCCTCCACCCTTTTGGAATAGTCGCTCCGCGAAGTTTCAGGTCGGGGCCTGGAACCCGCATCTTCAAGATTTCACGCAGTGGATTGAATTTTGCGGCGATTAGGGTTTGGGATATGTGCTGTGGTTCGCTGTCTCGAACCGCGGCGTGTAGTTCGAACTGAGTGATATCTGTGCTCGACCTGGCATTTTCGATGCCGTAGTTGAGCAGTGTTTTCAGGATGTCTGGGTGTTGGGGATTTGCAGCCAATCCTAAGAGCATTCTTCCGATGTTGAGTTCCGGCTCTACTAGCACGTAGCCTACGGGGATGCCTTGAACATAAGCGATTGCCCAGTTTCCGGCATCAGGGTCGAGGCGTGGGTTGTCTAAAGTCGCCAGCAGGTCAGATTCTTCGTCGGTTGGCCATTCTCGGTGCCCGTGTGGTCCGACGGAGCGTATTACTTGTAGCAGGTCGGCTATTTCGTTGCGTGTGATGGTGCGGATGTCCATGTGGGCCGAGGCTTTTGGAAAGTTCGCAATTGAGCGTTAACCTGTAATCTTGCGTTTCGATGAATCAAGAATGTTACTGCAAGATCAAGATGATGTCTCAGAAAACGATGGGATATGTTTTGTGCGGCATGAACATGTGGCATAATTGATTGAGATATCAGCAAAAGCAATGCTGCGAACGGGAGTAGTACCGCGCTTTCGATGACTGCAGAGAGCATCCGTTGGCTGAAAAGGATGTGCATGGTACGCGGGAACTCGCCCAGGAGCTTGTGGTCTGAATTTCCGAATCGCTGGGTTTGAAGTCATTCGGATTTGTAGGGTCACGCGGGTTGGCTTCGTTAACGGCCTTGAATCAAGTGGGTTGAGAATCTGGGCGTTGTGAAGCGTCTTGATGCTTGACCAAGCAAGGTGGTACCGCGGGTGATCCTCGTCCTTTCGAATATTCAGGGCGGGGATTTTTATTTTGTGCATGGATCCCAGGCCTGATGCGATCAAGTCTGAAAGACGGACGTAAGAAACGAAAAATGGAAAAGAGACTTACAGGCGGCGATATAGTTTGCAAGGCGTTGCTGAACGAGGGCATTGACACCGTATTCGGTTTGCCGGGCGGTGCGATTCTGCCGTTGTACGGTGTGCTTAGCAGGTATCCGCGTCTTCGACACGTTTTAGTGAGGCACGAGCAAGGTGCGGCCCATGCCGCTGATGGTTACGCCCGGGCGTCTGGCAAAGTCGGCGTAGCCTTCGCAACTTCGGGACCTGGGGCTACGAATCTGATTACCGGCCTCGCTACCGCAATGATGGACTCGGTTCCGATCGTTGCGATTACTGGGCAAGTCGGCAGAGCGGCTATCGGTACCGACGCGTTCCAGGAGACGGACATTACCGGCGCGACGCTGCCGGTAACGAAACACAACTATCTCATTACTCGGGTGGAGGATGTCGGTCCGACTATCCATGAAGCGTTTCACATTGCACGCACCGGTCGTCCCGGTCCGGTTCTCATCGATATTCCTAAAGACGTGATGCAGGAGCCGGGTACTTACGACTTTGAAAGCGATCGCAAGATCAATCTTCCTGGCTACCGGATACCGACTACGGCTCCAGAGGATCAGATAGATGTTGCGGTTCAGTTGATCAATGATGCTGAACGTCCAGTGTTTCTTGCTGGGCATGGGGTTATCATCTCACGCGCCTTTGACGAATTGCAGGATCTGGCAGAAAAGGCGCAGATTCCGGTGGTGACGACATTGCTGGGCATCTCTGGTTTTTCTGAGAATCATCCGCTTCATGTTGGATTTCCGGGCATGCACGGGGAGGCTTATGCGAGCCTCGCGTTAGACGATTCGGACCTGATAATTGCGGCAGGAAGTCGGTTCGACGATCGGATAGTGGGCGATATCAGCGAGTTCGCCACCAGATCGAAAAAGATCCATATCGATATCGATCCGGCTGAGATCGGCAAGACGGTGCCGGTCGATGCCCACGTTGTCGGCAATTTGAAACACGTTCTGGGACAGATGCTGCCCAAAGTGGAATCGGCATCGCGTCCGGAATGGGTACGGCACGTGGAACAGTTGAAGGCGGATCATCCATCTTTACATATACCAGAGACGGGTAATCTGTCTGGTCAGCACGTAGTGCGCGGATTGTCGAACGTCACCAAAGGTCATGCGATCATCTGCACGGGAGTTGGTCAGCACCAGATGTGGGCGGCGCAACATTACAAATTCACCGAGCCTAACTCTTGGCTGTGCTCTGGCGGACTTGGCACGATGGGTTACGAAGTTCCATCGGCGATCGGTGCACAACTGGCGAAGCCTGAATCGCTGGTGTGGTCGATCTGCGGCGACGGCGGTTTCCAGATGACGATGATGGAGTTGGCGACCGCGGTGGAGAATCGTTTGCCGGTGAAGTACGCCATTTTGAACAACAATCACTTAGGGATGATTACCCAATGGCAGGAACTGTTCTACATGGGTGATACGCAAGCGGATGCCTATACTGCGAATCCGGACTTTGTGAAGTTGGCCGAAGCGTTCGGCATCAAGGGTATGCGAGTAGAAGATATCGATGATGTGGAATCTGCAATCGAAGAGGCGAACGCGCATCCTGGTCCGGTAATCGTCGACTTTGTCATCGAAAAGGTTGAGCATGTATACCCGATGATTCCCGCTGGTGGAAGCATCAAAGACCTGATGGAGGACACCAGAGTTTGAGATGACTACTCAATCGAAATTCGAAGCTCGTACTGTGACCGCATTGGTTGAAGACCGTCCCGGCGTTCTGGCACGCATAGCTGGACTGTGCCGACGCAGGGGGTTGAACATCGCCAGCCTCGCAGTGGGACGCTCAGAGAAGCCGGGTCTATCGCGACTGACTTTCGTGCTTGAAGGTCCGCCATCGGTGGTCAATCACTGTGCGGCACAGCTTGAACGTCTGGTGAACGTTATCGAAGCGCGTGACATTACGAATAAGAACCATATCTGGCGCGAACTTGCCCTTGTCAAAGTTTCCACTAATGCTGAGACCCGCGTCGAGGTGCTGGAGCTTGGCCGCGTGTTCAGGGCCAACATCATCGACATCGGAGTGGATAGCGTGACTTTGGAGCTGACTGGCGGTCGCGAGAAGATCGACTCATTTATCACGCTGTTAGATCGCTTCGGCATCAGGGAGGTGATGCGGACGGGCCGGGTTGCGGTCCTTCGCGGCACCCTGTTTGAAGGCGAAGAAGATGGGCAATTCCAGTCCACTCGCAAATGGGCCAACGGCCTGCCTCACGAGTACCACGTCACTCCAGGCGTTTCTGGAAGCGTGTAATCGAAAGAAAAAAATCACATCCAACAAAACCTAATCCTAGAAAGGTCAACCAACCAAATGGTCAAGCTTTATTACGACTCTGATATCGACGATTCGCCGTTGCGCGAGAAGACTGTCGCCGTGATCGGATATGGTTCGCAGGGTCATGCCCACGCGTTGAATCTCAAAGACAGCGGGTTCAAAGTTGTTGTCGGGCTTTACGAGGGTAGCAGCAGCCGCAAGAAGGCGGAGGCGGACGGACTCGAAGTCTTGAGCAATGCCGAGGCTACAAAACGTGCTGATCTAATCTCGTTCTGTCTTCCAGACACTACCCAAGCTGCGGTATATCGTGCCGATGTGGAGCCGCACCTAGAAGCTGGCAAGACGTTGCTGTTCGCGCACGGCTTCACGATCTTCTACGAACAGATCAAGCCGTCAGAAGGTATCGATGTTGTGATGATTGCGCCCAAGGCTCCTGGACACCGGGTTCGAGCTGTGTTTGAGCGCGGGCTAGGAGTGCCGTGTCTAGTTGCGATTCATCAGGACGCGTCTGGGAATGCGTTGAACAATGCGCTGGCGTACGGCAAAGGCGTTGGCGGTGGTAGAGCGGGGATCCTCACTACGACATTCAAAGAGGAGACTGAGACGGACCTGTTCGGAGAACAGGCGGTGCTTTGCGGCGGCGTGACGCAGCTGATCAAGATGGGTTACGAGGTGTTGACCGAGGCTGGTTACCAGCCCGAATCGGCGTACTTCGAGGTTTTGCACGAGCTGAAACTGATCGTCGACCTCATCTATCAAGGCGGGCTTGAGTACATGCGCTACTCGGTGAGCGAAACCGCCGAGTATGGGGATTACAGCCGCGGTCCGCGGATCATCGATGAAGGTGTCAAGGACAACATGCGTAAGGTGTTGGATGACATTCAATCGGGACGGTTCGCCAGGGAGTGGATTGCTGAAAATGACGAGGGCTTGTTCCGGTTCAATCAGATGAGAGAGGAGAACTTGGAACATCCTGTTGAGAAGGTGGGGAAAGAGTTGCGCGACATGATGCCTTGGCTAGAGTCGACTACTTAATCGAGACAACATCAAAACTTGAGGCGTTCAGACGCTTCGACGCGGTGCGAAGCATGGGAGCCACAACATGACTACACAAACTGAAGAACGGATCGATCAGGTAATCATATTTGATACGACCTTGCGTGATGGGGAACAATCGGCTGGCGCTGGTTTGACGGTGGGAGAAAAGGTCCGTATCGCCAATCAGCTTTCCAAGTTAAACGTCGATGTCATCGAAGCTGGTTTTGCAGGCAGCTCACCTGGCGATTTCGAGGCCGTAAGGCGCATCTCACATGAAGTTGAAGGCCCTGTAATCTGTTCGTTGGCGCGCGCTGTAGGTAGCGATATCGAAGCTGCTGCCAAGGCTCTAGAAGGTGCTGAACGTCCGCGTATCCACACTTTCATATCGTCGTCGGATGTTCATCTGATGCACCAGATGCGCCGCGATCGTGAAACGATCATGAACATGGCGGTAGAGGCTGTTGAGAAGGCGAAGCAGTATACAGATGACGTCGAGTTCTCTCCGATGGATGCGACGCGCACCGATCCGCAGTATCTCTATGCCATGTTGGAAGCGGCCATCAGCGCTGGCGCTACCACTGTCAACGTCCCCGACACGGTGGGATACTCCAATCCGCAAGAGTTTGGAATGCTGATCAAGGGCGTATTCGATCGTGTTTCAACATTGATCGGGCGATAGTCAGCGTTCATTGCCACAACGACCTTGGGATGTCGGTAGCAAACTCATTGGCTGCAATCGAAAACGGTGCGCGGCAGATAGAGGGTTGCATCAACGGACTTGGCGAGCGTGCTGGCAATGCGGCGTTGGAAGAGGTGATCATGGCGGTGCGAACACGCCCGGATCACTACGGCGTATTCACGGGTGTGAACATCAAAGAGATAAACCCGACTAGCCGAATGATCAGCGGCATATTCGGTTTCCCGGTCCAATACAACAAGGCGATAGTTGGTCAGAACGCGTTTCGGCACTCCTCTGGCATCCACCAAGATGGCTACCTGAAAGAGCGCACGACATTTGAGATCATGCGACCAGAAGATGTTGGTTGGCGTGGAGAATCGTTGGTTCTAGGCAAGTTGTCTGGGCGTGCTGGCCTTCGATCCCGACTGAACGATTTGGGATATCAGATGTCGGATGACGAGTTGAGCAACGTCTTTGTGGCATTCAAGGATCTTGCCGACAACAAACGTGAAGTGACAGATGCTGATCTTGAAGCGCTGATGCGTGAGCAACATCGCTACGCCGATACGAATCGCAAATACAAGCTGGGCAAGGTTCACGTAGTCTGCGGCAATGACGAGATGCCAAATGCCGAGATATCGATGACGACTCCTGATTCCGAAGGTCGTACGTCATCAGCACAAGGCACTGGGCCGGTCGATGCGGTCTGCAAAGCGATCGATACCATTGTTGATCTGGACGTTGAGCTTACGGAATTTTCTGTAAGCTCCGTGACTGAGGGCATCGATGCGCTCGGGGAGGTTACTATCCGCATCGATCACGAAGGCTCTACCTACTCTGGGCGTGGATCAGACACGGATATAGTAGTAGCGTCTGCAAAGGCGTATGTCAACGCCATCAACCGAGCATTGATGATCAGCGAGTTGGAAGGCGAGTTGATCACATCGACGGTTTGATTGGCATCGGATGCTGAATGTTACTTATCGGGCATCGAAATCCAGTTAGCGAGGTCGAGAAACGGCATCGCAGAACCAATCGCAGGACTTACTTCGTTGAGGTCTTGCTGGTGTTCTGCGCGACGCTGTTAGTTGAATTCGCCATTCGTCGACTTGGGGTTCCGGCATTGTGGATTGAAATCCCCATGACGGTGGTGCTGCTATTATTAGTAGGACGTGCGATTGCCGGACGTTCGCATGATTATGGGCGAACTGACGAGTGGACTTTGTTATTGCTTGTTGTATTCTCGGTCGGTTGGATGGTGGCTATGTTTTGGGATTCGGCGCCGCTCGCGCTGGAAGTTGTTGCCTACTTCGTTTGGAGCTTGGCGTTATTCGTCCCTCTAATGTTCAAAGGCGATGAAGGAAAAAACCGTTTCGGCTCTCCACCTGGGGAATCGATTGAGCTGAATGTGATAACAAACGTTGGTTGACGGCCAGCTTGGGCAGGCCGTGAGCTTAGTGAAAACTCTGAAGAAATGGGCTGACAAAATGCCGAAAACGATGTTCGAAAAGATCTGGGCTTCGCATCTGGTGGCTGAACCTGAAGGCGAACCTGCGATTCTCTATATTGATCTGCACTTGGTGCACGAGGTGACCTCTCCGCAGGCATTTGAGGGTCTGCGCTTGACTGGTCGTGCTGTGCGCAGACCGGAGCTTACTATCTCAACTGTGGACCACAACGTTCCGACCGATGATACCCGTGCCGAGACGATTCGCGACCCGATCGCAAGGCAACAGGTTGATACGCTCAGAAAGAACTGCGCTGATTTCGGAGTGACTCTTTACGATGTTGATGCTCGCGAACAAGGCATCGTCCACGTGATCGGTCCGGAGCAAGGCTATACCCAACCTGGCATGACGATCGTGTGTGGTGATTCACACACATCTACACATGGCGCGTTTGGAGCCTTGGCGTTTGGCATCGGCACCTCAGAAGTAGAGCACGTTCTCGCTACACAGACGCTACGTCAGCGCAAGCCGACGACGATGGAAGTTCGCTTCAACGGCGATCTTCCGACTGGTGTTTCGGCAAAGGATATGATTCTTGCGACTATTGGTCAGATTGGCACTGCTGGTGGTACTGGACACGTTATCGAATATACCGGTGAGGCGATACGGTCGCTGAACATGGAAGGTCGGATGACGGTTTGCAACATGACGATTGAAGGTGGTGCGCGTGCTGGCATGATCGCGCCAGATGATATTACCTTCGACTGGATGCGTGGTCGGCGCTTTGTACCTCAGGCCAGCGAGTTTGAATCTGCATGTGAAGAATGGAGTAGATTGGCTACGGATGATGGTGCCGAATATGACACGCTGGTAGAAGTCGATTGTGAGAGCCTTGAACCGTACATCAGCTGGGGTACCAATCCCGGGCAGGTAGCAACGGTATCGGATTCAGTGCCGGATCCTGATGACTTTGAAGACCTGGCTGATCAGGAGTCGGCGTATCGCGCTCTTGAGTACATGGGCCTCAAGCCGGGAACTGCGATGCAGGATATCCGTCTGGATCGCGTGTTCATCGGTTCTTGCACCAACGCCCGGTTGGAAGATTTGCGAACGGCAGCGGAGATTGTCAAAGGCAAACGCGTCGCTGACGGCGTCAGGGCTCAGATCATGCCGGGGTCTACTCTGACGAAGTGGGCGGCAGAGCAGGAAGGACTTTCGGAGGTTTTCATAGCCGCGGGATTTGAATGGCGCGAATCTGGTTGCTCGATGTGTCTGGGAATGAACCCGGACATTTTGAGTCCTGGTGAACGATGCGCTTCGACATCGAACCGCAACTTCGAAGGTCGTCAAGGCAAGGGCGGTAGAACGCATCTGGTGAGTCCGGCAATGGCCGCGGCCGCGGCAGTCGCAGGTCATTTCGTAGATGTGCGTGACTGGGAATAACGCCCGTCTGCTTTGCAAGATGAAGATCGTGCTATGACCGTGCCGACCAATGACGGAGAACAGACTGGCTCAGCTGGTAATCGCGATTCATCAGATTCGCAATCTGAACATCGGATTAGAACCCATCGTCGCCGTACCGAAACCGTCGAAGAAACCGTTGAGGAGACGCAGACCGACCGTACGTCTGGCATCTATCGCCGTCCTAGACGTCGAGGTGAGTCTGACATGCGTGGAGGCACGGATAAGGACGAAGTTTCGACGGTTGCGTCTACTGGCGATGCGGATAGTGATGTATCGGGTTCGATCTATGCGCCGCCTCGGCGCCGCAGCGTTCGACGCGATTCAGGTGAATCGAAACCGGGCATCTTCTCCAGAATCACCGGTCGGCATCGCCTAGACGAGATTCGTGCGGCGCGTTACGAGCCTTACACATACGAAAGCAATGCGCAGAACATCAAGTGGACGGCGATCGTTATGGGTCTGTGGTGTCTGGCGCTTGTTTGGCTGGCGTTTACGGATTGCAGCAACTCGCGACGCTACTCCGAGTGGGTTGATGAGGGGATGACGATCATCCCGCCCAGCGCAGATTTAGCATCGCAGATAGAGCCTTCAGGTCTCTACGCGCAAAGGGAAGGCGGTGAGGAGTTCAATTGCGCTTATCTCGGCGGCAGGTCGGCAACTGATGAATGTCCCGACGGTGAGACTAGTCCTTTGCTAGTCGATCAATTCATCGAAGATTCTGGTGCGATCTGCACCAATTACGGGGAGTATCGGGAAGATGCCACTACCGAAGATGAGGTTTTAGAAGACGGGTCGGTTACTACAGTAACAATAGAATCGGAAGCTATCGAAATCTGCACGGCGGTTTGGTCCTACTATCCGTTGTTGGAGTTTGCCAGACAGACGAATCTGGATTGTCCTGATGTCGATGCGATATTGTCATCCATCGCTACGGACGGTGTTGATTATCCGAGTTGTGAAAGGGCGTTCAGTTATGCCGAGGATTTTCAGAGCAGCCAAGACCGCTCACGCTTAATTTGGTTGTTGACCATCTTTATTGTCATCTTCGTGGCATTTCCGTATTTGTCACTCGTTCATCGTGCCAGTCGCAACTTGTTGCCACTGAAGTCTGAGGGGCAAAAGCATACGCCTGAGTGGGGTGTGCTGCATCACTTCATTCCGATCCTGAACTGGTTCAGGACTGGTGGCGTGTTGATGGAGCTTTACAAAGGAAGCGATCCTGAGGTTTCGACACAAGACGGGTTGGCGTGGAAGCAAAAGGGCAAAGTCAGGCCGATCGTTTTTCTATGGTGGGTTTTGTGGGTTGCGGCTTGGTTTTTCAATCCCATCGTAGTGCCGAGGTATATCAATGCCCAGACGCTTCCGGAGTTGATAAGCGCGAACGACCTGCTAATATTGTCGGATGTTTTGCTGATCGTGCTGGGCATCGTATCGGTGTTGATGTTGCGCCAACTTCATATTTGGCAGGAGATGCGATTTGAGAAGGTAGGATTGATAACAGTGACACCGCCACCGCCCGTGGATCCGTTGGCGGAAGCCCTTCAGAAGCAAGAAGCCAAAGAGCGAGAAAAAGAAGAGAGAAAGAATCGAAGAAAGCGTTAGCGCGCGTGGACATCACGTGCATTGGAAAGCGATCGACATGGATAAATTCGTCAAGCTGACAGGTAAGGTGGCACCGTTGAACCGTGTAAACGTCGATACGGATCAGATCATCCCGAAGCAGTTCCTCAAACGCATCGAAAGGACCGGATTTGGTGAGTATGCGTTTTTTGACTGGCGCTACTTGGAGGACGGTGTTCCGAATCCCGATTTTATCCTGAACGAATCTCGTTACGAAGACGCGTCGATTCTGGTTGCTGGTCGTAATTTTGGTTCCGGGTCGTCTCGTGAGCATGCGCCTTGGGCGCTTAATGAGATGGGTTTTCGCGCCATCATCGCGCCGAGTTTTGCGGATATTTTCCGCAACAACTGCATGCAAAACGGCATGGTGCCGGTGGTGTTGGCACAATCAGAAGTCGATTACATCATGGGCAATGCGTTGAAGGGAATCGGGTACACAGTGACTGTTGATTTAGAGACGCAGACCGTATCTGATGATGCCGGCTTCGAAGCCCGGTTTGAATTCGATGCTTTCCGCCGAAACTCTCTTATGAAGGGATTGGACGATATCGACATCACGTTGCAGTTCGACGATGCGATATCTGATTTCGAATCGGCTCGCGTTGCTCGTTGGTAGTTGCGGCAGATTTTGCAGAGGGGATGTTGAATGCGATGAAAACCTGTATTGATGCTTGCCAAAATCGAACTTGAAGGCTAGAAGGTAACCAAGACGAGGAATTAAACACATGGATATTCGGATAGCAGTTTTGGGCGGCGACGGCATAGGCCCTGAAGTCACTGCCGAGTCGGTGAAGATCCTCGATGCTATAGAGCGTCGGTTTGGTCACAGCTTCTCATTTGTCATGGGTGCTTGTGGCGGGCGTGCGATCGACGATTTTGGCACGCCGTTGCCAGAAGAGACGCTCGATGTCGTCAAAGGGTGTGATGCCGTGCTGTTCGGTGCCGTAGGAGGTCCCAAATGGGATGATCCTCAAGCCGAAACTAGACCTGAAGACGGCATATTGGCGTTGCGCAAGAACTTGGACTTGTTTGCCAACTTGAGGCCTGTGAAGGTCTATCCGCAGCTGATCGACGCGAGCCCGCTACGCCCAGAGCGTTTAGATGGTGTTGACCTGGTGATAATTCGTGAGCTTACCAGTGGACTGTACTTCGGCAAACCTAAGAAGCGATGGACTACATCTCGAGGTCGAACTGCTGTTGATACTTTGACGTACCGTGAACGCGAAGTTGAGCGTGTTGCACGCGTTGGCTTCGAAATCGCGAGAGTACGGCGGAAGCGTCTGCATTCTTTGGACAAGATGAATGTTTTGGAAACTGGACGATTGTGGCGTGAGATTGTCACTGAAATCGGAATGCAATATCCGGATGTGGAGTTGATCCACATGCTAGCTGACAATGCCGCGATGCAGTTGGTCACCAATCCTGCTGATTTTGACGTGGTGGTCACGGAGAACACCTTTGGCGATATCCTCTCAGATGAAGCGGCGGTGATTGGCGGCTCCATGGGCATGTTGCCTTCGGCTTCTCTATCATCGATACCAAGTTTTGGCAATTCTGGCAGACGACCGCGACGCGCAGGAAAACGCGCCCTGTACGAACCGATACATGGATCTGCTCCAGATATCGCCGGACGAGGTATCGCAAACCCCATCGCGTCGATTCTCTCGACGGCGATGATGCTTCGCTATTCGTTCGCGCTCGAGGATGAAGCTGACGCGATTGAGAACTCAGTAGCATCAGTGCTAGCCGACGGTATGAGGACACCAGACTTGGCGACTGACAGCGACAGTGCAATTGGCACGATGGAGATGGGAAACGCTATCGCCAGACGGATATTGGTGTAGAGCTCCGATCCATTCGATGTAGACGATGTCCTGGAATTCGAGCAACCTTTTCCATTCCATAACAGCATAATTGACACCGCTTCATTTGTGGGTTATCATCGCGTGTATCGTAAGATTTAGAGCGAGGTTAAACTACATGGCAAGCATTGACCAGCGATTTTCAGACCACGAGAGGCGAATATCGAAAATCGAGAGTGATCGTGAACATTTGGCGACTAAGGCGGATCTGGTGCAGGCCGAGAATCGATTACTTTGGCGCATCTTGGTGCCGGTGATGATCGGAATCGCTGTGAGTATCGTGGTTCAAGTGTTGGGTTGACGATGTTTGTGTGATGTGAACGATCTTATTTCAATCACCTTTCGACTCCACGATCTTCCCGGTCGCCGAAAAACTGGGTATGAGGATAGAACTCTTTCCAAGCCCAATCGAATGAGCTGATGTACGGTACGCGTTGCAGGATGTTGCCCGACAATGGACCTGATACAGCGATTCCAGTTTCAACGTTCCAGAGCGAACCTGTCTGATCGTCCTTAATTCGTCGTTGAGTATCGGACGTTGAAAAGGTCATCTGATCTGGTGTGCTTTTTGCATCTTCTTTCAGCTTAGTCGCCTTACGCAGGAATATGTGTCCTTCACGTCTTTGCCAATCTGCCCATAGCACTACTTCGTGATTGCCGACATGGTGGTTTACAACTTTCGATTTTGCGATGCTGCCGAAATAGAAACCGACTGCATCGCCACCGATGTCTACTCCTAGAACGAAGGTTTCCGCGGCCGGTCGAGGTCCGTAGGAGAATGAATTGCTACGTTCATCTACCAGCACCTTCGTCTTTGGATGCCGCATCTTCCATGCATCGTAGCGGATGACCTCAACTGGTAGCAGTAGTAGCGTTTGTCCCTCTAGTTCACCGGCAATTGCGGCTCCCCAAGGTTGCGACCATATCGAACTGGTTTCCCAATCCCACCACGTCATTGCGCCTTTGAAGAGTGCGCCTTCGTTGCCGAAGGTGTAAGTCTCACCATCTATCCGCCGATCATGCACGAGACCGGTGTAGCAGAGCGGTCACCAAGTCGCTAGAACGGGTATGCCGCCTATGACATCGTTGACCATTTCTCGAAAACGCAGAAGTCCTACTGGCATCGCTCGGGCATCGCCATTGATCTCGACTCCCAAAACCAACTCATCATCACTCAGTTGAACCTCATCGGTGTTGACGTACTTCGGCGTGTAGATCGGAGAGATCGCGTCACGAGGCAGTTTTTCGCGCTCATCGAATCCCGAATCGATGCGTCGATCGATGGACCGTATCTGAGGTTCAGGTCGGATTTCTTGATACACCTCGATGTCAAATGGTTCGATGAGTGTGGTCAAATCTTCTGAAATGGGATCGCTGTTCGGCGAGCCGCAGGTCACCGTTGCTAGAGCAATAACGGTTGCTGCGAGTGACATTTTGAACAGGGAGGTTCTCATCTTGCTTGCGGATGTGATTTTAGGGATGATTATAGGTAGGATTGCGATCATGCAGACCTATCCAACCTGCGTATACCAATGAAGAACGACTAAGCCGAATCACCATGTACAGAGACTACCTTCCCAACCTTGAAGACGATGTCAATTCCGCCAAGATCGTATCTGGCGCGACTGTTTATCGCGATCGGTGGAGCATTCCGCATATCTACGCCGACAATGCTTATGACGCCTTCTTCGCACAAGGTTTTGCCACGGCTCAAGACCGGTTGTGGCAGATGGATTTCGATCGTATGAGATGTCTTGGTAGGGCGGCTGAGTATGTCGGTCCATCAGCACTTGCTGAAGACGCTCTGATGCGGAGACGCAATTTCGAAGCGGTATCGCGCGCCGATTATGCGCTCTGCAGTGGGGATGCCAAGCTTGCTCTCGATGCATATGCGGATGGTGTCAATGGATTCATCGATTCTGCAGACCCGTTGCCGTATGAGTATCAGCTTCTGAATCAGATTCCGGAGCGATGGGAGCCGTGGCACTGCGTAGTCGTTTACAAGGTGCGAAACAGCGCGGAAGGATCGTTCCAATCGAAGTTGTGGCGTGGCAACCTGGCCGCGAAGATCGGTGCCGAAAAAACTGCGAAGCTGTCGCCAGGATATCAGTCGGGGATGTACCTCACAGTTCCGCCGGGTGCAGTTTACGATGGTCAGGCGCAGAATGCCATAGATGAGCTACGCGCCGTCGTGAGCGCTACTACTTCACTGAGAGAGATCGACGGTGGTTCTAATGGCTGGGCGGTGTCTGGTGATTTGACGGAATCGGGCATGCCGATGGTAGGTGGCGATTCGCACCGCGGATTGGAAGTTCCAAATGTCTACTACCAGGTTCACATCTGCACGAACGAGTTCGATGTGCTGGGACACTCGATACCGGGAATGCCTTTAGTTATGCACTTCGCGCATAATCGCTTCGTCGCTTGGGGCATGACTCACGGTGGAGTAGATACGCAGGACTTGTTTGTGGAGAAACTGCGTCGCAACGATGACGGTGTCGAGTATCTTTTCAAAGGCGCGTGGCTTCCTGCTGAATCTGGCCATGAACAAATGCATGTGCGTGATGGCGCCACTGAGACGATTGAAGTAGTGACGACTCATCACGGTCCGATCATTTCCGGAAGTGCCGATGAGGGTTGGGGTATTGCCTTGGCGGATCCCGGATCGGGTCCGGCTCCGACTCCTTGGGTTGATGCTGCGCTTGATGCGATGAAGTGCAAAAACGCCGACGAGTTTGAACAGGCTCTCAGCGGATGGACGGATCGCGTCAACAACTACCCGTATGCCGATATACACGGCAACTTCGGGTACGCTCTCAAGGGTCTTATCCCTATTCGAGACACTGTCAACGGTTGGGGACCGGTTGAGGGCTGGACAGGGGAAAATGAGTGGCGGGGCTTCATTCCTGATGACGAATTGCCGAGATCGCGCAACCCTGAGAACGGGTGGGCGGTAACCTGCAATCAACGGATAGTTGACGATGACTATCCTCATTTCCTGAGCGCGTCATTCGGCTCTGATTACCGAGCGCGTCGGATCATTTCGCATATCGAAAATGCCAAAACCGTGGGACGCTCGATCCGCGTTGAAGACATGGCAGCATTTCATGGCGATGTCGGCACTGTGCCGGGTATAAAGTTGCTGGGACGCATCAAACAAATTGACGCAGAATCGACGGGTACCGACACAACAAAGTCCGCGCTTGAGATGCTGTGCGAGTGGGATGGCAATCTTAGTGCCGATTCGATTGGCGCCGTCATCTACTCGGCCTGCAATGATGAGATTTCCTTGATGCTGATGGAACGTTGCTACGAGATTGATCGCGCCGAGTTCGAGTCCAATCCAGATTTGAATGCAGTTGACCATCTGCGCCGACAGCTCAAGCCGGCGTTTGTCAACGCGCTTGAACGTGGCGAAGGCGAAGAGTATCTTGCCGACGGAGAAACTGTGGAACAGTTCTTAATTTCTGCGATTGCTAATGCTGTCCGAAATCTCGAGCAAAAGTACGGCGCCCTAGGTACTGTTGCGTGGGGCGATGTACACGTCACGAAGCAGACGCACCCCCTTTCAGCCGTTTTCCCTGAAGCGACGGATTTCCTCGATGCACCAGCCGTAGGAACTGCCGGAGATGGCGATGTTCCGTTCGCAACCGGGTCCCGTCCATCTTGGAACTTCCGCACCGGTTCAGGTCCGGTAAACAGGTATCTTCACGATCCATCGAATTGGTCGGCCGGCAGATGGATAGTTCCTCTAGGGGTATCTGGCAACGTTGGAAGTCAGCATAGGCACGATCAACAAGAGCATTGGGCGACGGTAGCAAGTATCCCGCAACTGTTCGATTTGGACGCAATCAAACGGAGCGCGTCGACCGTGCAGCACCTACGACCGTCGGGAGAATCATAGATTATTCGTAGCAATTGGCATCAGTGCGATGTCATGTGCTTTCTAATGTTACGAAATTCGTAATCAACGTTAGTTGGGAAATATAGTGCTAATCACGTCTGAAATCGTAAGATATCTGATATTTTTCAACGAAAACGCTCAATAATACACCAAAACTGGAGTTATGAGAATTTGAGAAATTCCTGAAAAACATGTCGAAAATCGTCACATGATGCTTCTTGAAGATGTTTAATTGGAATCAAGGGAGATCCATTGATCGCTCTTGTGACCATCATCTGCGAAAGGAGCAGAACAAGTGAGACAGGCGTTAAACCAAGCTTTGCAGAGGCTTTCCCACGGCTTCGACACGAAGCTGGTGGGGGAGCGTGAGATGCAACAGGCAACGCTCCTGGGAGATTCGGTAGCGCGCGTATCGCACTACCCGACGATCCGTAAGCGACGCAAGTCGGACATGCCTCATTCGACCGGGATGTTCGTTTAATCTGAACCCCTGCTGATGGAGGTATGAAACCGAGGGTTTCATCATCCAAAGCATTAGTAACGATGCCCCGTCATAATTTGATGGGGCATCGTTTTTTATTTAAGTGGCATTTAGGCCATCTAGACGGCGTATCAAGCTACGTACTCGATCTGCCATGGTACGGATTTCGTGGAGGCGCAACAATCCTTCATAGAAATTGACGTGCAACAGGTTCGCTGCGTTGAAGAAGTCTAGCAGCTCATCATCGCCTGTTTCATCGATGATTTTACGGATGATATGGTAGAAGTGGGCATGGGAATCGTGAGACCATCCGCGCGATTGTGCCGTGGCTTTCAACGCCTGTGCAGCAGCACCCCAGAATTTTTCCGAGGCCTGCACCAGATCACCAGCTTCAAGTTCAATTTCTGCTTGCTCAAGGAGCATGGCAGATGTGTTGGTATATCTTTCCATAGTCGTCATGTCTTGTTGCTTTCCATTAGATATAACTTGATGTATGAAATGATACAACATATGAATGAATTATGCTATTGCGTTGCTCTAATGCCACATCCTCTCATCTTCTACGGTACGGATGCTGCTGCGTGTACGGGTTAGGGCGGGTTTTGATTTCAGCGTGGTTTCGTCTACGTCGATGCCTAATCCCGGTGCAAGAGGTAGTTCGATGTAGCTTTCGTGGGGTTCCAGATAGCCTATCGTCACATCGCGTGATACCGCTTCGACTCCGACCATATATTCGTATATGAGGAAGTTTGGCATTCCGGCTGATGCCTGTATCGCCGCGGCGCATCCAACAGATGTCGAGTTCCATCCGTGTGGTGATACGCCGATGTAGAACGGTGCCGCCATCGCTGCTATTTGAGTCAGTTCCCAGATGCCGCCAGTGTTGCAGATGTCTGGGTTGATGATGTCTGCCGCGCGTGTTTCACACACTTCTCGGAACTCGTTGCGAGTGTAAAGAGCTTCGCCAGTTACTACCGGGATTGTGGTGTTCTCTTTGACTTCTTTGATCGATGGTATGTTGTCAGGAGGGCATGGCTCTTCGAACCAATACGGTTTCAGCGGTTCCAGTTCTTTGGCGACGCGGATCGCGTTCATCGGCGCCAGTCTGCGATGGACTTCGATGAGTAGTTCGACGTGGGGGCCTACGGCTTCTCGGACTGCCGTCACTATTTCGACGGCTTCTTCTAGCGCCTGACGGGGCGGGTATTCGGTCCATGGTCCCGGGAAGGGGTCGAATTTGAGCGCTGAGAAGCCTCGTTCTTCGACGATTGTCGCGGCCATTTCGCCGTATTCGATTGGAGTTCTTGCGCCGCCAGACCACCCGTTGGCGTACAAGCGGATGCGTGGTCGTACGGGACCGCCGAGTAGATCGTAGATTGGACGGTCGAGTGCCTTGCCTACGATGTCCCACAAAGCGATCTCGATCCCGCTGATCGCGCAGTGGAGGTCCATGCCGCCGCGCTTCGTAGCGAAGTCTTCATGGATGACGTGCATGAAGTGTCGGATGTGAAAAGGGTCGCGTCCTTCGAGGTATCTTGCGATCTGCTTGACGTGGGCTTCGACCTGAGTGTCGCGGTCGGCTTGAGTGTAAGCCTCACCCCATCCGGTGATGCCGTCATCGGTCTCGACTTTGACAAACAGGAAGTTCTTGCCGGCTCCGGGATCCCATAGGTATGTCTCGACGTTAGATACTTTCATTAGAGAAATGCCTCCGATGCGGTGAGTTATTGAGTCATATGCAAGGTTATCCGCGAGGAGGCGAAGTTCGCAAAGAATCGGATGTCGATATGTCGTTTCGGATCAAGAAGACGGTTTTAGCCTCCATGATTTCCCATGCATTGGAGACGGATCCTGAGGAGTGTTGCGGAGTTTTGTTGGGCGATGATGCGGTTGGTGCAGAAGAGGCGAGACGATTAAGGAACACGCACCCGCAACCGGTACGCCGCTATCAGATGCCGCCGATGGATTTGATGCAGGTCGAATCTGAAGCTGAGGCGCGTGGCAGAAAGATCGTAGCGATATACCACTCGCACACTCACACCCAAGCCTACCCATCGCAGACGGACGTCAATAACGCGGTCGAATCTTGGTGGACGGATCCGTATTACATTTTGATTTCGCTGGTAGAAAAGACACGTCCGATCGTGCGAGCGTTCCGCATCGGCGAGGATGCGTCGGTGACGGAGGTCGTGATCGTTACCGACGGTGAGTCTTACGTTGAGGTGACGAGGTGAAATGCACTACTAACTTCTCGACGGGAAACTCTGATCAAGTCGATATGGTTCGCGAACCGCCCCTACTTGATCAGAGGTTTCTTAGACACTGGATGCAGTGGATTTCTTACCCTGCCATCCGCGTTAGTTGATGAGATGAGATTACCTTTGGTCACGTAGGCCGCGCGTTTCTTGGCAACGACGATGAGGTTGTTTTCAATGTTCACCAAGCCATCTTTTTTGGTGCGGCGAAACGCGAGAAATCGGTATCGATTCAACTGGCAGTACCCGGCTATTGGGAATGGCTCTCCTAAACGACCATGACATCATGATCGGCGTTCAGATAGGTGGTGAACTGCTTTTACAGGCAGTGCCAGCGGTTTAAGCTGTTGCCAAAGCCCTCAATCTACGGTCCTATTGCTGTTGCTGCTGCTGTTGTTGACCGATGCCGGCGGATTCCAGTTCGGCGGCGAAGTGAGATTTCTCAAGTCGTTCCTGCAACTCGAAGATCGAGCCGTGCGGATCGGCTTTTGGCAGTGGCATTCTGACTGGTACGGGTTCCAATCGTGCCAAGGTTGTAGGTTCCCCACGTAGCATATCGTCGCACCAGGCGTCCCAATCGGATACGCCGGAAAGCGGGAATGAATCTGCCGCTTGATAACCCATGAGCAGTAGTCGACGTGGACGGTCGGATATGTTAGGCGCTGATCCGTGCAGGGTTCGGACGTGGTGGATCGAAACGCCGCCGGCTTTGATGCGTATCGGCACCGCGTCTTCCATGTTGAAGTCGGTCTCTGGCACGGCGCCGACGAAATAGCCGTTTTCGTGATGACTCCAGGCCGGTCCGGTGTGCGAGCCTGGGATTCCCATCAGGCATCCGTTTTCGATCTCCATATCGTCAAACGTAAGGCCGATTTCTAGGATGTCGTCGTTCGTTGCGGGGTAGAAGCCCCAATCGGTGTGCCATTCCACCTGTGCGCCGCCGCCGGGCGCTTTCATGTTGAGCTTGGTGTGATGCAACTTGATGTTCGGTCCGATCAGCTGTTCGATGATGTCTAGCAGGCCTTGCTTACGCATCGCCGCCTCGTAAACGGGATGATGCATGTGAGGTTCTTTGATACGACGCAGTTTAGGCGTCTCAGGGCTGTGTCCGGCAGCAAAGTCGAGGTCAAAGATGTCTGTGTGATCGGTGAGTTCGGCGGACTGTTCGACAAACTCGTCAGTCACGCGTCGCAGCTCTTCTACTTCTTCCATTGAGAAGACGTTGTTTACGCCGATGAAGCCGTTTTTGCGGTACTCGGCGATCTGTTCATCTGTGAGTCTGGATGTGGTTGTGCTCATGTTCTCAATTCCTGATTCATTGATTAGCACGTTTTGGTGATTATGCCGAATTATACGCATGATTCGGCATAAGAGGAATCTCTGACCAACTATTGATGGCCCTCGAACTGCTTCCAAGATAATCGTTGAAAAGTCACTTTTTTCAAAGCTCTACCGAGAGTCAAAGTGCTTTGACCGCTGCGCGTAGCGAACGCGTCAAATTGCCGCGTCTGCCGATTACGATGCGATCGAGCTGGAGCCAATCGGCCATCAGTTTCAACTGGGCGGCCAAGTCGTGGGCAACATGCTCATCGTCGCAATCAGGCTCCAAAAATGCTCCGGGTACACGCAACACACTCGCCTGCCGATCTGCTTTGAGGTCTACTCTTGCTACGAACCGATCGCCGAGAATGAAAGGCAGGACATAGTAACCGTATTTGCGCTTCTTGGCCGGCGTGTAGATCTCGATGCGATATTCGAAATCGAATAACCATTCGAGTCGACTTCTAAACCAAGCCGCGGGATCGAATGGCGATACGATGGAACACGCTTTGACATCTTTTTCTGGTGGCTCAATGCCTGGCACGGCGTACAAATCGATGGAAAGGTTGCCTACATTAACGCGCTCGATCTTGCTAGTCTCAACTAGATGATCAAGTGCGACTTTGGCATCATCGCGCTTGATGCGATAATAATCGGCGCAATCGGCGAGAGTTCCTACGCCAAGAGAGCTGATAGCAAGTTCCATCATCTTTCTATGTGCTTCAAGCTTTGGCATGGGCGGTTCTTGAGCAACGTGCTCCGGAACGACGCGCTCGAAGAGGTCGTATCGACGCGCGGTGTTTAGGCGGTCTGCGATTGATAGCTGGCCTTTATGCAGCATCGTCTCCAAGACGAGTTTCGCGGTTGTGATGCCCCAATGTCCGTAACGTTCGCCTTTGTTGGGGATATCACTTACTTCAAGTGGACCGCGTGATTTGATTTCATCGATGATTCCTTCAAGCATTCCAGGACGCTTCGCGATCTCTTCGGACCAGGTTCGCCATGGCTTCCACTCATCCATGCGGTATCGAATCATGGGCAGTTGCGAGATTGGGATCATAGATGCCTGATGCACGTAGTATTCGTACAGATTTTGTTTCTCGTACGCGTACTGGTGCAACATCTCAATCGGATACGGTCCTAGTCGCGAGAAGAAGGGCATGTACTGGGCACGTACAAGCACGTTGACGGAATCTATTTGGACGATGTTGATTCGCTGCAATACGGCGTCGAAATCGCTGAGTGTTATATCTCGGTCTTTTGGTATTGCCTGAAACAGACCTTGAGCTGAGAGCGCGATGCGGCGTGCGTCTTGGATGGTGAAGGTTCTTAGATCATTGGCCATGGCACGTTCCAATCGGGGTCTAGAAGCGGGAAAACCTTCGATTCCAGCATCTCTTCGCCTCGGCGTCGGAGAGAATCGAGTTCGTGTTCATCAAGAGTATCTGTGAGGTTTTTGCTGAAGTTAGATGACTTTTTTTCTATTTCGACTAGCAGTTTTTCTATCGATGAAATCGACTCTTCAGAGTAAGGCAGGCCGTTGAATTCGAACATCACAGTTCGCCTTCGTGCCATCGGGTTGAAGGTTAACCCGTGATCGACGGCCCAAATTGTTCCTTCAGCGTCTAGCAGACAGGCGCCCCCCTTACGATCGGCGTTGTTTACCAAGACGTCGAACATTGCCACCGGCATGAAATCATCCAGCATCTCGTCGCGCATGTTGAAGTAGTGTTTAGTGAAGTCTGCATCGATGAAGAGTTGAACGCTTCCAATGCCGTGTGGACCTTCTCTGACGACAGTAGGCGGCACAGCTGGCCAACCCAGTTGATTGGCGATGAGATAAGCCGCCCACTCGCGTTGATGCAATGTTCCGTACGGGAAATCACGCAGAGGACGTTCACCGGCGGCTGGTTTGTAGATGCCGTAAATCTCATCATCGCCATCGGCTAGCCGAACTACAAATACGTAGTTTGACCCGCCCGGGTGGAGTCCGATGCCGGTAATTGTCCACTCGCTGAGCCGTTGCTCTATCTCCTGCCGCTTCAATCCGGCAATCGATTTGGGTTGGATCATTACTTTGCGAGTGGATTTTTAAGGTTGCAAGTTGTTGAGTCGCTCAATCGTCATCTTCTTCCCTGATTTGATCGACGATTACAGTGCCCAAATCGATGTCGTGGCCGTTTCGACGTTCGCAGATGTGTTCTTCACCTTGGTTTATAGCGGTATGACAGTATGGGCAGATCGGTCGGCCAGCGGCGACTATATCCATGCCTAGACGTGCCAAATGAACGCCTTGTTGGTGTGAGAATCCGAACTGCAGAATGACGGGGTCTGGGTCCTCGATACCTGCTTCGATGTCATCGATGCTGATTCCGGCGGCGGCGAATAGGAATACTTTGCTGCGCGCATCGTACTGCATAGCGATACGTGCCGCCTTGAAATCTACATCGCCTGTGGAGTCGGGAGGGATTTCGAGGAGCGTATCATCGGCAATTTCTTCATCAGGGTCCATATCCTCCATCGCGTTTGCGAGTGAGAAAGCGACGTTGTACAGTTGCTCTTTTTCGAGCCAGACGATGGCCGACCCGCGTTCGCTCTCGACTGAGATGTTGAAAGTGCGCTGTCCGGGCTCGCCGTAAGTCAGAACGTGGAGGTCGTCCACGATTCCCAAATGAATTGATTGCTCCAAACCGAGTTTCTCCTCGACGTCACGGCGAGCTCAACGAGCAGCCGTTGGGTTAGATTCTCGAATCCGATTCTAGCAACTCGGTTACGTCTGAACCAGGATTTGAGAACTTGGCGGCGATCTTGAACTAGAATGCTAACGATTTCGAAGAATGTGAAGGATGTTCATTTGCTCGTAATTATTGATTCGTACATCAACGTTCATACTTGAAATCATTGCTGAATCGTTAGCATCCTAGTTCAGAAAACCACGCTATCGAATCTTCGGTGCGAGGTGTAGACGGGTAGTACTCGGCGCCGGCCCATCCTTCATAGCCAAGTTCATCGAGCATCTTGAATATGAAGGGATAGTTGATCTCGCCTGTTCCCGGCTCATTACGTCCTGGTGTATCGGCAAACTGAACATGTCCGATGCTTGGCAACAATTCAGAGAATGTCGCGATGAGGTCGCCCTCCATGATCTGCATGTGATAGAAATCGTACTGCAGAGAGACGTTTGAATGTGAAGCGTCGGCGATGGCCTTCATGCCTTGCGCCGAGTTGTGGATGAAAAATCCCGGTTGGTCCCGCGTGTTGATCGGCTCTATGAGTGCCATAATGCCAACTTTCTCAAGTTCGTCAGCGGCGTATCTGAGGTTGTCGATGTAAGTCCGATACGCGATGTCGGGGTCTGCTCCCTCTGGCAAAGGACCGATGCCGGTGTTGACGCCTATGCAACCAAGCCCCGACGCGTATTCCACGCCAAGGCTGACTCTTTCTTGATACAGCCCGATCTTGTCGGGCAGCAGAGGCAGGTTGTTCAGATTGGTTGCGGGGTCTGCAACTGGCAGATTTATGATCACGTGCTTGAGACCATGGCGTTCCAACCGTTCTCGAATCGCTTCCACGGAGTGCGAGTATGGCGCTTGAACTTCAACGCCTTTGAAGCCGGCGCGTGCGGCTGCATCATAACGGTCTAGCAGTTCATATTCATTGAACATGAACTGGATGTTGGCGTTGATTCTAGGCATGGCGCGGGTGGTTTCCTACAGTCCCAACGCCGATGTCGCGCAACGCTATGTTCAGACGGGGCTGATGTAGGCGACGGCTACACCGATAGCCACCGCGGACAAGAGCACCAGCGCAATCATCAGGATTATGGACATGTCACGTGTTTGGTCAGGTCTTCAGAGTCTAGAATGGTTGTGTACGGTACATCGTACCCAAAACTGCATGATAAATGTTTCCAGACGATAGGTGAACCGACGAGATGCGTTTGGAAGAGATAATGACCTCGCCAGTGCTGACAATCACGGCGGAACTCAGCGTAGCCGATGCCGCCAAGCGTATGCGCGCACATGATGTCGGGTCTTTGGTAGTAGTTCGCAAAGGCGTTGTGGAAGGCATCATAACCAGCTGGGATGTTGCAGTTGGGTGTGTCGGTTCTGGCGAAGATCCCACGATGTGTCCGATAATGCTGTACATGAGCAGTCCGGTGCACACCGCGCGACCCGACACCGATGTAGTTGATGCAGCGAGAGTGATGTCCCAACGCCGAATCTCGCGACTTCCAGTGGTTGACGTCAGCGGGTCGCCAGTGGGTATCGCAACCTTCTCGAACATCAGCCGCGTTATGCAACAACTCGCGAGTGATATCTTCTCAGGCTGGGACCGAACCCCGGTACAATCGCAATCCACTTTAGAACCGTTCGCTACCTAGCCCAACAGAATTGATGAGGAACACACATTGTTTGAGACGCTTTCAGAACGCCTGACGTCAGCTCTTGGAACCCTCACAGGCAAGGGTAGATTATCTGAGAAAGATATTGAAGCAGCCCTGCGACAGGTTCGCATGGCACTTTTAGAAGCCGACGTAGACTTCAAAGTTGCACGCTCGTTCGTATCCAAGATCCGTGAAGAAGCGCAAGGCGAAGCTGTACTCAAATCCCTCACGCCAGGGCAGACAGTCGTCAAGATCGTTCAAGACAACCTAGTTGAAATACTTGGCGGCGACAGCGCGGATCTGCAACGTGGCGATACACCGCCAAGCGTGATCATGCTCGTCGGCTTGCAAGGCGCTGGAAAAACTACCGCGGCTACTAAGCTAGCACTGCATATCCGCCGCGAATGGAAGCAAGAGGTGATGCTGGCGGCCTGCGACCTGCAAAGACCGGCTGCAGTTGAACAGCTGGTGACTCTCGGAAAACAGGTTGGCGTGCCGGTATACAACGAGAATCCTCGCAAATCTACACCTCTCAAGGTGGCGAAAAACGCGCTGAACCGGGCCCGACGGGATCGGACTCATTGGCTGATCCTTGACACTGCAGGCCGGCTTGCCATCGATGACGAATTGATGTCCGAACTGGAGAAGATCAAATCCACTGTCGCTCCTATCGAGACATTCTTAGTCGTCGACGCGATGACCGGACAAGATGCGGTCAACTCTGGCTCCGAATTCAACCGACGCATCGGTCTGACTGGTTTGCTCCTCACCAAGATGGATGGTGATGCGCGCGGCGGCGCAGCGCTTTCGATGAAATCGGTTACCGGTCTGCCGGTCAAATTTGTCGGGATCGGAGAGCGTCCTGAGCAGCTGGAGGCGTTTCACCCGGAACGGATGGCGCAACGCATACTCGGCATGGGCGACGTCACCACTCTGATCGAAAAGGCTCAACGACAGATCGACGACGACGAAGCCAAGAAGTTGCAACAACGTCTGAGGCGCAATGAATTCGATCTCAACGATATGCTTGAACAGTTCCGATCGCTTCGACGTATGGGGCCACTTTCAGATGTATTGGGCATGATTCCAGGTTTGAACGCGCTCCGAGGTGTGAACAATCTCCAGAACATCGATGAGAAAAGGATGGCACGCGTTGAGGCGATCATTTTGTCTATGACGCCGCAGGAACGTGCGAATCCCAAGATTCTCAACGGCTCGCGACGTCGGCGTATCGCCAACGGTTCCGGCACATCGCCATCTCAAGTCAACCAGCTGCTTGGGCAGTATCGCCAAATGCAGAAGATGATGAAGCGCATCAGCGGTCCCGGCGGCGAACGTGCGTTGCAAAACATGATGCGCGGCATGCGCTGAATTGCGTGTCTGAATTTGCATGGATGTACCGGATGGGCAAGATGGGATTTGAACTGGGATGCTAATGATTTGAATGATTCATTGTCTCCCACACTCCCTCTCTCCTCACCCATAAAGAACGGCATTTTTCAAGGGTATCCGTGGAGAGATGGAGAAACGATACTTCATTAGCGGATAATGGGAATGTGCCTGAAGCTCCAGACCTCCAAGTTTTGCGTGAATATATTGCGCCTCGTGTGCTGAGCGAATCTATCGTCGCCGCGAAGGTGTTGCGTCCATTGGTCGTCAGGAATCTAGTAGAGGAACCCTTTGTCGAGCACATTCCAGGCCGTAGCATCGATCATCTGCATCGCAAAGGCAAGTTGATGATCTTCAACTTGTCCGGCGGTTTCTCATTGGTGGTCAGTCCGATGCTCACTGGTGAGACTTGGTTGGTAGAACCTGGAAGAAGGATGTTGAAGTCTACCGTCTTGGTCCTCGATTTGAGCAGCGGCGCGCAGTTGAGATACACGGATGCGAAACGAATGGGTCAGATCTACTACGTATCGTCCGATGGTGTAAGCGAGATTACCCGAATTGCGGATCAAGCGCCAGATGTTCTTGACGATCCTCTGACATTTTCGGCATTTGAAGCCGCGCTCAAACGGTTTCGTGGTGAAATCAAAGGAGTGCTCACCCGTGGTCAACTAGTTGCCGGGATTGGGAATGCGTATGCTGACGAAGTCCTTTGGCAGGCGAGAATATACCCCTTCCGAAAGGTGTCGAAGTTGAGCAAATCTGATATTCATCGACTTTACGATGCTACTTACCAAGTGCCTGAGCAGGCGGTGATCAAATTGCGTGAGAAGTTCGGACAAAATCATCCACGCAAGGAACGGGGTTTTCTAGCGGTGCACGGCAAGGCTGGCAAAAGATGTCCGACCTGTGAGGCCACGATCAGTTCGATCAAATCGAGGCAACGCGACACCAACTTCTGCCGCGCCTGCCAACCAGGTACTCTATTCGAGTAGCTGAAGACCTTGTTAGTTTACAGTTCTTCTTTTATAGAATTTGATGGATACGGTAGCGATGGGCTCGGAAGTGTGACTCGTCATCTGGCATGCTCATCCAATCGAAACGGTGCTCAATTGTTTGGACTTGAGGAAATCAGTGATATCTCCGCCATCGCGCGGGACATCGCCTTTGTTCTACTCTGTATCGTTGCAACCATCACGCTGTTGGTGATACTCGCCGTCGTGCGAAAAGCTTCACGACGTTTTCAGGAAGCGATGGATCGAATCGACGATCTGATCGATTCTCTAGCCGCGGCGCGTGACGCGGTTGCTGAGTTCCGCGACAAAATCAGAGCGCGAAGCAACAACGACTCTGGCCATGGCGGTAGCAGTTTCAACGTCGCCTCTTGGTTGCTATCACCGCTGGGGCATGCCATAAGACAGCAGTTCCGAAAACGACGCACACGTGACGAAAGCTAAAATGCGGCACCGATGAAAATCATGCCGAAAAAACAAAAGAATGGAGCATAAATCGTGGCAAATGGCAGTGGAGATAGTTTTCTTGCAGGAGTGATACTGGGTGGTATTGCAGGATTCGCACTGGGCGTATTGTTGGCGCCCAAATCAGGAACCGAGACGCGTGCCGACCTTCTAGATCGTACCGACAACTTCCGTGAGCAAGTCTGGGACCGTACTGGTTCAGCACGCGACCAATTCATGGACCGCACCAGTTCGGCGCGCGACCAAGTGGAAGACCTGCTCGACTCCACCAGCCAACGCTTGGAAGAGATTCGAGCGGAAGCCGCCAACGTCGCGTCAACTCTTCGCCAGAGGGTCAACAGGAACCCATCCGAAGATAACGGCGAGCCAGTTATGGCTGAGTTTGAATCCGCACCAGAACCTGAAAAAGACGGTCGTGTTTAATCGATCTGCTTTTCCAAAACGATCTGAGCAAGTGTCTTGGGATGACTGCAACCGCTTAGGACGGTTGGCATGCATCGATTAGACGTTTTCGGTGATTCTGCGATGTCAAACAATGAGCGTCCCCTAGTAGTAGTTCCTTCGGATGATCCGGCGCAATGTCAGGGTTCGCCGAGGATGGCCGAGATCGAAGCGGTCGCGGACCTCAAGATTTATCCTTCACGCGCCTACAGCTTCGAGTTGCAGATAGAGCGGGTGCAAGGCGCAACTGCCATCATCAACTCACGCAGCTACCTCGAGTGGCGTGCGGACGCATTTGATCGTTTGCCCGACCTGCGTTTCATATCAGTTTGCGGGATCGGAACCGATTCGATAGATCTCGATGCTGCTCGACAACGAGGAATAACCGTCTCCAACATCCCTGGCAAAACTGCCCCCGTGGTTGCCGAACACGCATTTGGCCTGATGTTTGCCGCTGCCAAACGTGCGGCGTGGTACACAGAGATGACGCGCCGAGGCGAGTGGGTCAAAAAAGATGGAGTGTTTTTAGGCGGAAAAACGGTGGGAATTGTTGGCACCGGCAACATCGGCGCCGAGATGGCCAGACTCTGCAACGCATTCGGCATGAATGTGATCGCATATACCTTCAATCCATCAGACGAGCGTGCCGAAAAGCTTGGTGTTCGGTATGTAGATCTCGATACACTGCTCGCCCAATCCGATGTAGTGACGATTCATACGAAGTTGACCCCGGAATCGCAGAAGATGATCGGTGCAAGAGAAATCGCGTTGATGAAACCAGAAGCGATCATCGTGAACGTAGCCCGAGGACCGATCATTGATGAAGATGCACTGGTAGCGGCTCTCAACGCCGGACATCTTTCCGGCGCCGCCCTCGATGTTTTCGAGAATGAACCGTTACCCCCCGGCAGCCCGATCACGCAGTGCGAACAGGTTGTGCTTACTCCACACATCGCCGATATGACTCCTGAGGGGTTGGATCTTCTCAATCAAGGCGTAGTTGAAAATACTTTGGCATACCTCAGCGGCAATCCACAGAACGTCGTCAATTGAACGCGGACGACGACCACTCAGCCCATGCTGAGAATTCGACACATCCAAATGCGGGAAACGTGCTTGCTTCCCATCCAAGAGGTGAATCTTTACGGATCCGCGATTTACTGGTCGGAGGGGTTCGATTGGGCGTCACTTCGCAGCACGGACTCATCGCGCATGGACGCGGCGAAGCATACGACTATCTTCTCGGCGAGCGTACGCGAGATTTTGCGGAAGTCGCTATAGAGGCCTCGCTGGCGGCCTTGCTTTTGGCCAATAGTCCGGTCATATCTGTCAACGGCAACGCTGCTGCATTAGTGCCGGGTGACTTGGTGAAACTCTCTCGCATCACCGGGGCTCCGCTTGAGGTCAACATCTTCCATCACACTGAAGCTCGCATCTCTGCCATTGAGCAACATCTCAAACGTTTTGGTAGCGGCAAAGTGTTGAAACCAAGCCGCGAAGCCGAGATTCCAGGGATCAGCAGTGAGCGACGTTTTGTCAATCCAGATGGAATCGCTAGCGCCGATGTGGTATTTGTGCCTCTAGAAGACGGCGACCGATGCGGTGCGCTGCGCGCGGCTGGTAAATCAGTCATTACAGTGGACCTGAATCCGCTTTCACGAACTTCCCGTTCGGCATCAATAACTATCGTGGATAATGTGGTGCGTGCTCTGCCGCGACTAGTCGAACTCGGAGAGGGCATAAATCTGAAACACGATTCGTCAATTTTGGATCTGTATCTGCACCGTTATGACCATGCATCGGTGCTGAGAGACGCTGAGTCAGCCATACGTTCAGCAAACATTACATAGCTTCCGCTACGGTATCGCTGTGATTCTGGCGTAAAATGTTGGCGCAGGCTATAATCTGCCTTTTGAAATGGCTGCTCAGGACAATCAAACTCACTTAGGTGATCGTGCCGTTCGCGTCGCGCGACGCAGCGAAACGTCTCCTCTTGACTTGCCAGTAGCGTCCCGCACCATCTCAGTACGCGGCATAACATCTCCGATGTCGCTGATCTATGGCTTCATGGTGATAAACCTAATCGGTACCGGCTTGCTGATGTTGCCGATTGCGAGTACGGAACCAGGCGCCGCCGATTTTCTGACCTGCCTCTTTACCGCGACTACGTCGGTAACCGTGACCGGTCTGGTAACGGTCGACACTTTGGATCACTGGACATTGTTTGGTCAAGCAGTGATTCTGGTGTTGATCTTCATCGGTGGAATAGGTTTCATGACTGGTGCTGCGTTCCTCATAATCTTGATCGGCCAGGAACTGGGACTGCAAAACCGACTGATCGTTCGCGAAGGTCTTGGCGGCGGACAACTTGGCGGCATTACGACCTTAGTGCGCAACATCGTCATCTTCGCGGTTTCCGTCCAGTTAGCAGGATTCATCGTTCTATGGGTCTACTGGACATTCGTGCGCGACATTTGGGCAGGTTATGAAATTTGGCGATCGCTATGGTTAGGACTATTTCACGGCATATCAGCCTTTAACAACGCTGGTATCGAGGTCCTGCCAGACGACGTGGTCGGAGGCGGCAGTTTGATCGGGTTCAGTTCCGACTTTCTGACACTCTTCGTTTTCGCGGTTTTGATCTTTTTAGGCAGCACTGGTTATGTCTTCTGGAGCGACATTTGGCGCAAGAAACGCTTCCGATCGCTGCGTCTCGATAGCAAGCTGGTGTTGATTGGTTCAGTTGTTCTTTTCATCGTTGGCTTCGCCACGTACGCAATTGGAGAATGGGGCAATGCCGCTACATCCGGCACCGGAGATTCAGTCCAGAAGATTTCAGACGCTGTATTCCACTCTGTCACCACTCGTTCTTCTGGTTTCGCCGTTATCCCCTATAGCGATATATCAAGCTCTACCGATTTCTCGACTGAAGTCTTGATGTTTATCGGTGGAGTATCAGGAAGTTCCGGCGGCGGCATCAAAGTCAACACATTCATGGTGATCATCGTTGCCACAATAGCGACTATGACCGGACGTTCAGTGACGAACGCCTTCCGAAGTCAGATACCACCGTTTACGGTGCAACGCGCTTTGGTAGTCGCATCAATATCTGCCATGATCGTGGTATTCGTCGCTTTCATGGCTCTGCAGACTCAATCCGATCTGCCTTTTCGAGATGTCTTTTTCGAGATGGTGTCTGCCGCGGCAACTGTTGGTCTTAGTACTGGAATCACGGCCGAGTTGAACGCCCCGACGCAGATTATCGTTATCGCGTCAATGTTCCTTGGACGGTTCGGGCCACTGTCATTGGGGCTTCTGATGGCCGGACGCCAGACAGAAGATCGTTTCACGTTGCCCACCGAAGAGGTTAGAATCGGTTGACGCAACCTGATGCATTACATCGCCGAGGAGGAGCGATAGACCCGATATGGCTGGTCAAAACATAGTAGTTGCAGGAGCTGGGCGCTTCGGCTCGCAAGTCGCAACATCACTGTTTCAACTCGGGCACGATGTGTTGGCGATCGATCACGACCAAAGTCGTATTCAAGACTTGATCGGGCGTGTCACCTACTCGGTAGCTGGTGATGTGACAGATGAGATATTGTTGCGCGATCTAGGTGTGGACAACTTTGACGTGGCGATTGTCGCCATCGGTAGAAACGTCGAGTCTAGCATTATGGCCGCTGTATTGTTGATGTCGTTGGACATTCCCATGGTCGTGGCTCGCGCTCGTAACCGACTGCACCACGAGACGTTGGAGAGGATCGGTTGCCATCGCGTGATCAATGCTGAAGAAGAAGCTGGCATGAGGTTAGCCCAAACCATTTTCACACCCAATGTTGCCGAGTACATCTCACTCGGCGGCGCACAAGGTATCAGTCGGCTCGCGATGCCGGAGAAATTCCACGAAATGACTCTTCGCGAAGCTGGATTCACCGATTTCAGCGATCAGAACAATCTTTCCGTACTCGCCCTGATTCGCGACGACACCGCGCGTTTGATACCAAGCCTCGACGAACGCGTAAGGTCTTCGGATCAGATCGTGATCTCAGGCGACAAAGACCTCGTCGACAAGTTGATTGAATGAAATTCTCGCGTGTAATTTGTCTGATCCGTGGCGATGATACAGACACCGAAGTCATCGATACCGCCATCAGCCTGCTTGGGGGAAATAACCGCAGCATCCGTTTCGTATACGTGATAGTAGTAGATAGACATCTGGCGTTGGATGATCCAGATATTGAAGAATACTCGCATGCAGAGCAAGTCTTGATGACAGCTGAACAGACGGCTCGCGGACGCGGAGAAGCTCGTGGCGTGATTCTGCAAGCGCGTTCAATCGCCCCTGTACTGATCCGTGAAGCATTAGACTACGGAGCTGATGGCATCGTGGCAAGCACGAGAGTTTTGACCTCGATCGGTAAAAAGACAGTGGACTCAGACTCTGAGCATCTTCTAATCAATGCTCCTTGCGCCGTCTTGTTGCAGCGGGAAGCCATGCCGGGATTTGAACCACAAAGATAACTAGCGAAAGAACCGCACTTGTAACGAAACACGCTGCGTCTCGATCACCTGAAATATAAGGCAGAATCGGGTTCATCAGCTGACAGAGAAGTTTGAAGCACATGAGAGTCGTAATCGCAGGACACGATCGTCTAGGCATCGTCATGGCCAACATCCTTAGTGAAGCAGGCCATAACGTGCTGATCGTCGAAACCGAAGGTCGGCACCTCCGTTCATTGCCCAGCCATCTGTTGGCGCGGGCAAACGTAGAGGTGCTGGAAGCCCAGCCCACTTTAGACGAGACGATGGTCGCGATGGACATCCGAGGGGCGGACATGTTCGTCGCCGCGTTGCCGACCCCGGCAGAAAACGGCCTTGCTGCATTGAAGGCGAAATTGACCTACGGCGTAGGTGAAGTCGTCGCAGTAGTGACGAACGAGGCCTTAGGAAAAATCTACAGGCGGTTCGGAATTCATATCGTCAACCCATACTCTTTGGCACTTGCCAATTTGCGAGATGCTCTCAGTCTGGAATTTCCGCAAATCGACATGTCAGCCCTGCGACCGGAAAGTAGCGGTTAGATACACAAATAGAGGCTAAACGATATGTATGTGATGATCGTCGGCTGCGGCGCCCTGGGCTCCCGGAGCGCTTATTCGGAGCTGCACGCCGGGAACGAGGTGTTGCTTCTAGATACAGATGAGGCACGAGTCGCCAAGGTTCAGACGAGTCTCGGCAACGTAGCGATTCTGGGAGACGCCACTGAGGAGTTCACCCTCGCAAGCGCCGGAATACACCGTTGCGACGCATTCATCGCCACTACTGGAAACGATGCCGTAAACCTCGCTTCATGCCAGCTGGCGAAATTCGCATTCAACGTCGAAAACGTCATATCGGTGGTCAATGAAAGCACCAATGCAAACCTCTTCCTATCGACAGGCATAGACAACATCGTTAGTCGTACTGACGTCATTTTGGCGAATCTGGCTGGAACGCTGCTCGAACACCCGATGGCCGAGTTGGTGACGCTGAACGATAGGAACGAAAAGCTGGTGTCGATGAAGATCCCGCGCAATGCGCGATCTGTCGGAAACCGTTTCCGAGATTTGAATCTTCCATATGGGATAATCATTTGTTTGATGGTCTCCGATATCGGTTCGCCCTTTGTGCCGAACGAAGATACGGTTTTGCTCGGAGGCGAGGAAGTCATCGCTTCTTGCCCTGCTGAAACGCTGGACGAGTTGGCTTATGTATTGACTGGACAGAGATTCACCTCCGTTGTCGTCTAACAAAAGAAGCATCTCATATCTCGGTCCGGAAGGCACTTTCACCGAGCAGGCGTGCTATCTATATGCTTGCGACAATTGGGAGCGGATCGGTTTTCCAGAGATGCATCGCGTCGTCGCGGCCCTAGTGGATGGTTCAGTTGATGAGGCGATAGTACCGATAGAGAACAGCGTGATGGGGCCGGTGATCGACATCGAAGATTTCCTGGTACGATCTTCCAATGTTCAGATCAAGGGAGAAATGCTGATGGGCATCGAGCAGTGCTTGATCGCCCATCCCGACGTAGAGCTGTCAGAAATCAAAGTGGTGAGGTCCAAACCTGAAGCGTTGGCACAGTGCCGAATATTCCTCGATTCCCACCTGCCAGACGCGGCACGCGTGGGGACTGTCAGCACGGTCGAAGCAGTCTACCGAGTCAAGACCGATGCCCGCGAAGTGGCAGCCATCGGACCAAGGCGTGCCGCCGATTTAGCCGCTTTGCCAGTTATCAGATCCGGCATCCAAGACCGCAAGAACAATGTGACACGCTTCGTGATATTAGCGAATGAAGATCACACACCGACGGGTTCTGACAAGACAAGCATCGCGTTCAGCTTCATGAACCGGGATACGCCAGGACAGCTGTACATGGCTCTCGAACCCTTTGCACGTCGCAACATCAACCTCACGAAGATTGCATCACGACCTCAAGGCGATGAGATCGGCAACTACGTCTTTCTACTCGATTTCATCGGACATCGAACCGATTTGGATATCAAAGAGACCTTGGCTGGATTAAGGGAGTTAGCACCGATGGTCAAGGTATTGGGCTCATACCCGATCGCTACTGAGGTGTTGTGAAACGCGGCATCACAACCACCGTCTGACGCGGGTTGTGTAATCATCGTATTGTGCGCCTAGAATTCGGCGTAGACGACGTTCTTCTCTGGGTACCGTGTACCAGTTGAAAACGATGAATGTGGGAATAGTCGCCAGCATGATCGCTAGTGAATTGGCGGCGCAACCGATGCCGAATATAGCGATCAGCATCGCCAGATAACCTGGGTTGCGGGAAGTGGCGTAAATCCCATCTTGTACCAAAGTCCTAGTCGGCTTTCTAATGTCAAAGCTCTCATCGTGCCGTCTGAATCTAGCGACTGACACGCTGAACATCAAAACTGCGATGCCGATGATGATGCCTCCGCTGATGAGATGCCATGGAGCATCCAACGGCTCAAATGGCCACACTGTGCCGTGGATGACGGCACCGATGACTGTGAATGTCAACGGTGGTGCCGGTGGGATTCGTAAGAAGTTCATCAGCTAGACCGTTCTGGGGTTTACGTTGCGATATTCTAAGTCCAAATAGACCGATTTGATTGCAGACAGGAGCAGCAACCATGTCCAATGATGATGCCCAAAAAGTAGTATACGAGTCTCACGTCAATTTGCAGCGGATCCGAGGACCGTTACGCATCGCGCATCTGCCGATCGACGGCGCGGTCAAATTCGGTGTCCATTCCGAGGTGGCTGCTCACTACGGCGTGAGTCCCGACATCTCTGAACCACACGCGACGACTCTCGACTACATAGTAGCCGCCACCAGCGGTTGAATGACTGGCACGTTTGGCGGCGCCCTTGAGGCGCGCGGTATACCGGCAGGCGAAGGCTATCTGGAATCTGATGCCGTCGGCGAGATCGAGAAAGAGGGTAACGTACTTGTCATCAAACGCATCCGCATCACTTACAAGTTGAAAATCTCCCCAGATTTGTTGGAAGAGAAGCGAGATACGATAGATCGGGCATTACGCGTTCATCACAATTCATGCCCCGTATATCGGAGCATCTCAGACAGCATCGAGATAACGGCGTGTTTGGAGGTTGTGTGAGAAGGTGTTTGCCAAGTCAATTCCCGCATGCATTTGAATTCTAGGCACTTCAACCGCTTTCATACTTTACATACGCCCGTCCGATGTGATTCTCCACGATTTTTACAACGCGTGTACCTGTAAAAGTATGTGTCGTTGCGTGGAAGACTGACAACACCAATTCTTGCATCAGGTCGTCCTTTTCAAGTAATCTGATCTGCAAATCGTTATCGATCAACATTGAACGCGAGATATGCCGACCGTGAGTTCTGAGTGTGCTGTTGCTTGAAAGCCATTTCGCTGCCTGCTCAGCTTTATTGCCAGCACATTCTTTGAACATATATTGTGCCAACCAGCTACCAAGTAATTCTCGGGACAAATCTGTTGCTTGGTAACTACGCCTTATTATATCAGCACCGTATTGATTCAGCATCGTTTGTAATGCACTAATATTGACATGATCAGCAGGATCTGCTCGTACAATCTGGGCTTGGTCGATCACGTCTAACGCCGCGACTGTACCTCGCCCAAATGGAACCGGTAGTTGTGGGTCGGTCGGCCCCAAAAACGAGTGCTTACCCATCACGATTTCGTCTGCTGCACATGCGATCATGGCGGCAGCTGATAACGCCAAGTTAGGCACGATCACTCTTATGTTGGTAAAGCGATCACGAAGGTATGAAACTATGGCTTCGGTTGCCACAATCGAACCACCGCTGCTATGAATTATCAGATCTAAGTCGCTTCCAGATAGCCGTGCACAAACTTCCATCAGTGCATGTAAATCTTCGTCATTGATGCCCATATCGTAGGCATCAGAACGCGGTTTTTGTACAAAGGCAGAAGCGTACAAAATGGTATCTCTGTTAGTAATTGAATTGAGAAGACGAAGATATTTGCGACGCACCGCGTCAAAATCTGGTTGACCGTCTTCTCGTCTAGTTAGAGAAAGTTCTTGTAGCAATCCGCTCCAGAGTGGCATTTGTGAAATACTTCACCGGTTCGGTAACTGCTGGAATGTGACTAGCACTATAAGGTGCCTAAGCATGTTCGGGCACCTTGTTGGGATGATTCTCATATCCCGATGCGGGTTCCCTGGAGCCATAAACCAGATCCATTTCGCGCAGACCAGGTTGCGATTGAGCATCCTTGATCGCATCAGCGTATTTTTCCTGAAGTTCGAGGATTTGCTCCTCCACAGATTTGTTCTCAGACACTCTGAATCTCCTTTGTATGATTCGGTTCATCGCATCATACACGTCTACTAGCGAAGGTGCAACATCACAGCGATTTACGATTTGGCAGTTGCACTGCCTTGATGAACGCGTTTGAAGGGGCGCGCCTCCTCGCTCCCGAACACGAGAATGGAGTTACGCGATGTGCAGTAACTAACTAACCTGTTGAATCAACTCGATGCGGATGTCGCCTGGTGCTGCGATGAACCCGATCTTGCGGCCGTCAGGCAGCGCGATTGGACCTTCCTTGATTTCTGCTCCCAGACTAGAAAGCCTCTCGAAGTCGGCATCGATGTCATCGGTATCGAATCCGAAGTGCTCTAAGCCGTAATGCACGTTGGCATCGCCTGGACCAAGCGTCTCGCCTGTGCGTTCATTCGATATGTTGATCGCCAATCCGCCTTCGGTCTGCGTCACGATGAAGCGGTCTCCGAAGTCTCGCAGGCTGTCGGACATTATTTTCACCTTGAACGCCTCCACGAACCAGTCCGCAGTCTTCTTGGGGTCGGTCGACTTCAGGTGAATGTGATTGACCAGGTATGGCATTTGCATTTTCTCCGTGATGCGCAGTGGAAGATCGACTATGTTTCTAGTTTAAGCGAACTGAAAAGACGCTGAACCCGGGATGAACTCAATGAAGGGACACTCGACTTTCAAGTTCAAGTAGCTTCATCAACCAGTTCAATGAGGTCGCGAGCGCGCTTCTGGCCTTGCTGTCCCTTCGCTGAGATCCCCTCTTCGAACATCTGGAGGCAGAACGGACATGAAACTGCCACCGTTTCGCTTTCAGTTTCCAAGAAGTGGTCGGTACGGATGTGATTCACTCTGGTGCCGCTTTCCTCCATCCACATGCGTCCACCGCCGGCTCCGCAACAGAAGCCCCGTGAACGACATTGCGACATTTCTCGCAATTCAATTCCAGGCACCGCTTCGGCAATTGCTCGGGGTTGATCGTAGATGTCGTTGTGCCGACCCAAGTAGCAGGAGTCGTGGTAGGTCACGCTCTGGTTTGAAGCATCCGCTGCGTTTTCAATGGGCACTTGATCGGTCATTGATAATTTGCCGTCGGATATCAGGCGTGCCACGAACTCGGTGTAGTGGAGAACTTCAACATCCCACTCCGTTTCCAACGTATCGGCAACTTGCGAATATTCGTTGCGCATGGTGTTGAAACAGTGCGGGCATGTGGTCAGGATAGTCTTGATGCCGTGCCCATTGATCGTATCGATGTTTTGCCCGGCAAGTATCTGAAACAAGTACTCATTGCCCATTCTTCTCGCAGGGTCGCCGGTACAGGTTTCACGAGAGCCTAAAACTGCGAAGTTGACTTGTGCCTTGTTGAGAACCGAAGCCATTGCCTGCGTAACTGTTACGCCACGTTCCACTAACGCGCCGCTGCATCCCACCCAAAACAACACCTCAGGGTTCGGGTTGTCATCAATAGTAGGAACATCATCAAAATCTGCAAACCAAGATTCACGCGTAAGTGTGGTTCCGCTCCACGGGTGTCCTCGCTGCTCCATCGATTGTAGAGCTGATAACGCAGTATCGGGTGCGGATGCCTCTTCAAGCATCAGGTAGCGCCGCATATCTACTATCGAATCGATGTGTGAGATGCTTACCGGACATGCTTCCACGCAGGCTGCGCAAGTAGTGCAGGCCCACAGTTCTTCTTCGCCAACCGCATCTCTTACCATCGAGTTGGCAGGCGCAGGGACGGTTTCGCCAATAGCTTGGGCACCTATGGCTTCAGGTGCGCGTTGCTCCATATATGTGCGCATGTCTTGCACTACCTTGCGTGGCGATAGCGGCTTGCCAGATGCCCAAGCCGGACAGTTGTCTTGGCATCGACCGCAGTTAGTGCAAGCATCATAGCTGAGCAGCTGCTGCCAGGTTAAATCCTTGATGTCCGACGCGCCAAAAGATTCGAGAGTCTCAAAGTCACCCATCGGTTTCAACGCCCCTCTGGGGCGCAGTGGACGTAAGTAG
The DNA here is from genome assembly GCA_965242765.1 of Dehalococcoidia bacterium. Classification (GTDB taxonomy): domain Bacteria; phylum Chloroflexota; class Dehalococcoidia; order Lucifugimonadales; family Lucifugimonadaceae; genus Bin127. The sequence goes on from CBDESY010000004.1 coordinate 2,299,973, forward strand.
ATGTTCATAGCTGAAACTATGATGTGTGAAAGTTTGCTGAACCTGATGGCGGCGTAAGCCAAACCGATGGCAAATATGGCGGCATGAATCCACCACACAGCCTTGTGTGTGGCGATCATTGCATCTGCAGACAGCCCTGAGGTGCGAAATCCGGTGGCGAACACCCATCCTATCGGCGACCAAATCGCGTGAGCGGTGTTGTAGAGGTCTGAATCGGGGTTTAATTCAGTAGCGCCGATTCTCAATCCTTCTAAAGCGAATCCAGTAAGCAGCAGCAACAGCAGGTATCCAAGAATGACAGCATCGTCTGCAAATGTGTTCAATCTTTCTGGTTTGATTACATATCGGCGCCAATAAGCCATTCCGATTCCGACTAAAGCTAATGCTCCACCCAACACATCCCAAATCAGACTGGTTTGCAACCTGAAATACGCGGTCGGAAATGTAAGCCCCAGGTAATGTTCAAAGTTAAACTCGATCGCGGCCACAGTTGTCGCTACGAAGAGTACCGCGAACCCCCAGAAGATAGCGAAGTGCATGATGCTCGCGTATCTCTCACGGCGGGGTTGAAACTTCCCATGTCCCCCAAACCCGAAAGCTCCGGCACGCAGAAACTCACGGAAACGTACTGAGTGCTCGCCCAATTCATCGTACTCGCCACCAACTCGCCAGTACCGGATGCGTTGATAGAGCCCGTACGCCACAAAAGCGATGGAAATCGGTGCTATCAAATAGACGATAGCGCCCAGCATCGGGTAGCCGATGTTCCAAAAATCGGTTCTGCCCGATACTTCAAACATCTCTCACACGTTAACACAGCAGCCAGTCCCGACCCGCGACTAGACATCGCAACGTCAAAGTCGGATAGGCGCCCTTCACACCCGGACGATACGATATTCGTTCGGGTTGTCCAAGACGCGCTGCAACGCTTCCTCAGACTCGACGCGCTGAGCGTATTCCGATCCCCAATTGTCTTGCAGGAACTTCACAATCTCGCTGAAACTCATCGGTTCTTTATTGTTGGATATCAAACCTCGAAACACGGCTTCCAGCAATGACATTCCTGGCGTGACAAACTGAACTCTAGACGGGCACATCTTAGCGGCATTGAAGATGGCACTATCTGTGGTGTTGCCCGGTACTAGCGGCTTGCCTTCTGGATTTCGTCGGCATAGCCGACATTCGCCAGACCAACATAACCTTTGCCAAACCGTAAACAAATACGATTGGCCCGCATCCTCATATCCTTGAATGTCGATTGTGTAACGCGCCTCGCTGTCAACCTGCTGTGTCTGCGATTCGTGTTCAAGTAAGGTCTCCATGCATACCCTCCCGATTCATGTTTATTTGTACCTGAAAATGCCCAATATATCGAGTCGAAGCATCACCAACCAACGCTTAAAAATTGATCATCTGGCCAATTCAACATCTCAACTTTTATTTCCGAACCGGCCGGCACGCTCGCAACATCGTCAGCGCAGACTGCCAAGCCATGCGCTATCGCCATCGAATGAAGGGCTCCAGAACTCTGATTCCCCGTTGATCGCGCACGGTACCGGCCGCCATCGTCGCGGTAAACCTCTACGCGAGCATAAACCCGCCGACCGTCGTGGTTGTGAATCGCATCGTCCAGTGTCGCCATGATCGACGGTTTCGCAAGTGGTTCCTTGCCCAGCATCACGCGTATCGCAGGTCTGCCAAACTGCTCAAATGCCACCATCGCGCTGACAGGGTTGCCGGGCAATCCAAGATGTGGGACCATGCGTCCTTGTCGATGGTCGCGAAGAGCGCCAAACGCTAGCGGTTTTGCCGGCCGCATCCGAACGGACCACAACGCGATTTCACCCTGTTTCGCCAAGACATCCTTCACTACATCATAATCTCCCTTAGAGACCCCAGCTGAAGTGACGACCATGTCGTGTTTCACTGCATCGGCGAGCAAACTTTCGAGCGAATCGATACTGTCTTGTGCAGTGCCCATAACTTTTGGGATGCCGCCATAATTTGCAACCATTGCCGCGATGCTGTAGGCGTTCGAGTTGTAGATTTTCCCCGGTTGCAAAACTTCACCCGGTTCGATGATCTCATCGCCGGTAGAAACAATCGCCACCTCTGGTCTACGAATCGTTTTTATCGATTTCCGACCTAAAGATGCCGCAACGCCAATCACCCCCGGTGTCAACTCAGCGCCTCGCCCGACTATTTTCTCTCCACGTCTAATATCTTCGCCAGCCGGCCTGACATTGTCCCCTATTTGAGCTTCGATGCGAATACCGATCTCAGTCAGATGCGTCGAACTGCTGGCTCTCGCGTCCTCATCCGTATCTTCGAACGGCACTACTGCGTCTGCATCTTGGGGTATTGCGGCCCCGGTCATGATCCTCATCGTGGTTCCTGGATCAAGTGGGCCTTGAGGCAGGTGGCCTGCTGCGATGTAACCTTTGACAGGCAATGTGACGGGTTGCGACTCCGATGCCGACAACGTCTCTGAAGCACGCACTGCGTAACCGTCCATTGCCGAGTTGGCCAACGGTGGAATATCGAAATCGGCAATCAAATCTTCTGCCAATGTAAGCCCGAGAGCATCGAGCAGTGGACTTTCAACAACGTCTATTGGCTGGAAATATGAAAGTATGCGATCACGCGCCTCTTCGACGCTCAACATCTCCTCGTCGTAGTGATGACGATGAGGGCGCTCATGAGTATGGTGTCGATGATGTTCGCGGGTTGTCATTGGGAATTTTGCGAATCTCTTGCAGTTGGTGGGTAATGGCTACCTGCGCAAGGTGATACCGAGTTCACGCTCTAACCTTCGCAGAATCTGTTCCTCGGCACGGGCTACTTGGTCTGATGTGAGGGTACGCTTGTCGGACTGATATACAACACGGATGCCGACCGATTTCTTGCCATCAGCTACGCCTTCTCCTTCGTAAACATCGAACACAGTAGCAGATTTGACCAGTCGGTTTTGTTGGCAGATGCGAAGGGCTGCACCTACTTGCACGTTCTTATCGGCTACCAGAGCTAGATCACGAGGCGAATCTGGATACCGAGGATAGGGTCGGTAACTGTCAGCGCGAGTTTCATTGCCAACCACTGATCGTAGGGCTTGCATATCGATATCGAACATGACCGCGGTTTCGGTTTCGGCGTCGAATGCTTCCCAAACCGGCTTAGCGACGATACCCACATTCCCGATCACCGCGCCGTTCTTTTCGGACACTAATTCCGCCGACATCCCAGGCACGTAGATCGGATCTTCAGCACTTTCAAAAGCTGCTGTCACGCCGAGTGTTTCAAGCAAGTGTTCTAGAGCGCCTTTGGCATCGTAGAAATCGAAATCCGCTTCGGCGTGTCCCCACGTCGATGCATTGCGCGGACCAGTCAACACTCCCGTCAAGCGTTCCACCTGTTTTGGCAGCGGATCGTTGTCATCATCACTCGGCATGAACACCAGACCTGTTTCAAATATTGCAACGGGACCACGCCAAGTCCGTGTGTTCCGTGCCGCGGACTCCAATGTTGGCGCCCTCAATGACCGGCGTAGAACGGAGTGTTGAGACGATACTGGATTCTCCAGGTGCAACCCTATTGCATCAGGTCTCTCTGCGGTTGTTGGAGCTTTTTGTTGCAATTCATCCGATGTTGCAGCGTAGGTAATCGTTTGCCTCATTCCGAATCCAGTCAGAGCGTCGACCACACGTTTTCGCAGAATATGTTTGGCGCCCGGCTCCCATTGCGGCACACGCCCAGCTAGACGCGTCGCGGGCAGATCGTCGTAACCGATGATCCGTGCCAGCTCCTCAACAAGATCCTCAGGAATGTTGATATCAGACCGCCAATATGGAATCGCCACGCGCCACCCCATCGTTTCAGGTTCATACGATGCTTCAGACGTAGCATCGATATCGAAACCCAGCGACTTCAACGTAGCCTCAATCTGCTCGTCTGAGTAGTTCACGCCCATCACTCGGAGAATGTCGTGCCTTGTGAGTTCTACGTGTGATTGCTCACTGCCATATCCCGGCCACTCATCGATAATACCGGGCGCGATCACACCGCCGGCGACCTGCTGGATGATACGCAGACATCGCTTTATCGCTACTTCGGCCAAACCGGCACGCAGTCCCTTCTCGAACCTAAGCGTCGCCTCGCTCCGCATCCCCAACATTCCCGCCGTGCGGCGATTGTTTTGAGGGTTGAAATTCGCCGATTCCAAGAATATGTTGGTGGTTGAATCCGATATCTCGCTGTTCTCGCCGCCCATGATTCCTGCCAGACCTATGCCACCATCAGGATCGGCAATCAGCAATGAATCGCCATCAAGGCGACGTTTCTCGCCATCCAGCGTTGTCAGTACTTCGCCCTTGTCCGCGCGCCTAACGATCACGTGATGATCCGTGACCTTGTCGTAATCGAACGCGTGGAGCGGCTGACCCAGCTCAAACATCACAAAGTTAGTCGCATCGACAACGTTGTTGATCGGTCTCTCGCCGATTGCCATCAATCGTTCTTGAAGCCATGACGGCGAAGGGCTGATCTCGACGCCTCGGATTACTGCCCCCAAGTAGCGAGGCGACAGATCACCATCGACCACCGTCACCTTGGCAAGAGCATCGACATCTGGGCCATCAGTTTCGTATTCAAGGCGCGGCATTCTTACGATTTCACCCGTCAATGCTGCTACATCTCGGGCTACTCCCACCATGCCTAGACAATCAGGACGGTTGGGCGTAAGTTCCAGGTCTAGCAAAGCATCGCCGATGATCTCGCCAATGGGCGTGCCAATCTCAGAAGATTCTGGCAATACCAAAATCCCATCATGGTCATCACCGATGCCGAGTTCCTTCTCGGAACACACCATGCCTGAAGATTCGACGCCGCGGATTTTAGATTTACGCAACCGTCTGGTTTTGCCCGGTTCATCGCTGTAAGGGTCTTGGAGATACGCGCCGATCGATGCGTACGCGATCTTCTGTCCGGCGGCGACGTTAGGTGCGCCGCAAACCACCTCATGCACCGTTTCACCGTCATTTACTTGCACCAGACGCAAGCGGTCGGCATTTGGGTGCGGCGAGACATTGAGAACCTCTCCCACGACCACATGCTCGATGTGCCCGAACCGCTCTGCTGCTCCGACCTCGTTGCCAGCCATGGTCAATCGATGCGCGAGTTCATCAACATCGACTTTTACGTCTACATACTCGCGCAACCAAGAAAGGGGTACTTTCATCGATAAATCCGATCCGTGCAGTTTAGAACTGGCTCAGAAAACGCAGGTCGTTCGAGAAGAAGTGTCGTATATCTTCGATGTTGTATCGAAGCATCGCGATTCTCTCTGGTCCCATCCCAAAGGCGAAGCCAGTGTATTTAGAAGTGTCATATCCGACTCCTTCCAACACTTTGGGATGCACCATTCCGGCTCCCATGATCTCTACCCAACGTCCGTCCCAATCGACCGACACATCGACGCCCGGCTCTACGAAGGGGAAGTAGTCGCAGCGGAATCGAATCTTGCGTTGCGTGCCGAAGATTCGACGCGTGAATTCGTACAGCGTGCCCTTCAAGTCTGACATCGTCACGCCCTCGTCAACTGCAAGACCTTCGATCTGATGAAACTGCCACTCATGTGTCGCATCCGTAGCCTCGTGTCGGAAACATAGCCCTGGCGACACTATTCGCACTGGTGGATCCTGTTTCTCCATGGTCCGAATCTGCATCGGCGATGTCTGGGTGCGTAGCAAGACGCGTTGGCTTGCCTTACGGTCTAGCCATAGCGTGTCCTGCAGGTCGCGCGCCGGATGATCCGCCGGCACGTTGAGCATGTCGAAGTTGTACTTCTCCAGCTCTACGATCGGTCCTTCTACAGTCTGAAAGCCCATATCGTTGAAGACTTCCAGAATCTCACGCATCATCATTTCGGATGGGTGCAACCCGCCTAGATTTGAGCGTCGCCCAGGTAAAGTGATGTCAATGGCGCCGACATCTGAATCGTCGGATGAAGTCGTTTGAGTCAAACGTTCTCGGGCATCCTCGAATGCGTTGGAAAGTCTATTTTTCAGACGGTTAAGGTTAGCTCCTGCTTCACGGCGATCCTCCGAGGGCAGGGAGCCGATGTTGCGGAGATGCGCCGAAACCTGCCCCCGCCGCCCAAGATACTCGACGCGCCACTCTTCCAACTCCGATTCCGAGTTGACAGCTGCAAGCTCAGCTAGTGCTGTGCTCTCTAGCTCTTGTGCCGATGTTTGAGCAGAAGCCGACATCAGCAATCCTTGCTTTGCGTTTTCACAATGTCCGATTTCATTCCCGAATTTGATGCCACAGGCTGTTGGACTTCATTTTGAAAGTATAAACCCGCAAGATTCTACGTGACGAATCCCACTGCACCAACACATATCATGAAGTCATGTCCAATACGAACCAAATCTCTCTATCCAGGATCCTCGTAACCGGAATGAGCGGACTCATCGGCGGTGTTGCAGGGCGTGAACTAGCGCGACGCGGCTACGAAGTATCGGCACTCAATCGCCAAGATGTTCCCGGATTCGCAACCACTCAAGCTAGCATCACCGACTTAGACGCGATCCGAACCGCGTTCGATGGCATCGACTGCGTAGTGCACATGGCCGCGTATCTGGGACCTTCAGATGCAGCCCAGCTCTCAGTTAACATCGAGGGAACCTACAACGTTTACGAGGCAGCAAAGGATGCCGGAGTCAAACGTTTCGTCTTCGGAAGCTCCGGAGCGACACAGATGGGCTATGAACGGGAAGAGCCGATACTGTCAATGGTAGAGGCACGCTATGCCGACATCCCCGAACCCGCACCGCGTGTCTATCACACATCACCTCCGCGTCCCGACAGGATGTACGGCGTTGCAAAGACCGCCGGCGAAACGATGGGACGATACTACTCCGAGGTTCACAACATGTCGGTGATCTGTATTCGTCTCGGCCGAGTAACCGTCGAGGACAAGCCCGATTCGGCGCGCAACGCCGCTGTCTACTTAAGCCATCGCGACGCAGCGCAGATCGTGTGGCGATGCGTGGAAGCACCTGCGGACGTGCGTTACGGCATCGTTTACGGCGTGTCAGACAACCGCGCCCGCTTCCGAGACCTTGAGCATACTGCGAAGCTCGTAGGCTACCAACCGCAAGACGGTGCGGATTGGCACACGCAATGACCATTGCAGACAACCCGATCCCTGCTCTCAATCGGTGATGGTTCCTATGCCTTCGTCGTCTTCGATGGTTGCGCCTAATGGCTGTGACAAGACCATGCGCATCGTCTCGGTTCCTTCGGGAGATTGATTGACGATCGTGCCGACTTTGATCGTCTTCTCAGTCTCGAAGGGATCGAATATGAGAGTGCCGCTCGGTGCGCGGTAGTCGGTTCCTGATTTTGCGGTTCCTTCGTGGGCGTCGAAGTTTACGATTACGCCGCCATGCGCGTCATCGTCGAGAGTGACGATGAAGACCAGATCGTTTCCGGCCTTTGCGGTGGCGTCTGATATGGACAGCTTTGGCCCGTCGACCGGCACTGGTGTTGGCGTAGGTGTAGATGTCGGAGGCGGCATAGGCACTGGCGTTGGCGTGGCGGTCGGCGGGACGACTGGAATAGGTGTAGGAGTGGCGGTGGCAACGGCCGGCGTGGGTGTTGGAGTGTCAGTTGGCAACGGTGGTATTGGAGTGGGCGTTGGCGTGGGAGTGCTCGCGGGACACGACGGTGCGTTCTGCGCCTCGGCCGACAACGCTGCAGTGGTCAATGTGTTCTTCTCGATGATGCGGATCATCAGCTGGTCGCCGGCCTGCCACGGCGTGCCGCAGTACTGCCACTCGTGCGCGGCCAGACTGCCTGCTTGCGACTTTGCCGACTGGTCGAAGCGGAAGCTCCACCCGATCGTGCCGTCCAGCTTTATGATGTCGATGCGGTAGTCGGACATGGCATGATACGGGTCCATGACCAGTTTGACGGATTTGGATTCGTAGAAAAGCTGGGTCAGTTCGACGACAGCGTCGTTGGGGATTGCGATATCTAGATTCAACTCTTTTCCGACAGCTCCTTGAGGCGAAGCCATCGTTTCAGGGTCGAAGAATGCTTCGTGTATGGTGCCTTTTGGCGCTGCGACGTCGACAATCCAGATAACACCGTCGGGATTTGCCGTTTTGTTGCAATTCACTGGGACGCCAACACCACGGGCGCTTGGAGCTGAAAGATATCTGAGCGTGTATTTGCCTTGGGGCAGCGGACGCGTCGTCACATCCTTGACGAGATATCCGTTAGTCGCGTCGCCGTCGGAATCTTCAACTTGGGCTTTGAACAGATCGCAATCTTTTCCCGATATCTGATGGACGCCTGTTTTAGCGGCGCTGAACCATCCGACTTCACCCACGATGGTTCCTTTTGGCAGACCAGATTCGAGATCGTCGTCAACGGTGATGGTGGGAGTTGCAGTCAGGGCCGCAGAAGACGCCGATGATGTTCTTCCAAGATACCTATCTATAACCGCGTCCATCATCTTTCGTTCTCGCTGCATGTACAACCCTTGTCCTATTCGTTTGCGAAACTCTCTGTATTCAGGCTCATAATCTTCGGGTAGTTGGTCCACATGGATCGCACCTCCCCACCTGATCTGGTCATTCCATTCGTTGAACACCCTGGAATCACTAGATCTTGCATCGCGAAGCCAAGCGGCGTACTGCGTCATATTTCGGCGAGTCTCTTTATCGACCTCATCGATCACGTTCTTGACTTGACGGAGTGAAATTCGCGGCAGATTTTCTGTAGCGACACTGGAGATGCTATTTTCCGTTACACCGTATCGATCCCATTCGGGAGCATCAGTTAAGAAAAATGTTGAATCATCAGATTTGATTGCATCTCCTTGGTTTTCCGAGCTACCCACCTTCGGCAACCATACTTTGTTGATTTCGCTGGTGATTTCAAACATGTTGTTTCCAGGCAAAACACTATTGTTGGAAAACACATAGAAATCGTCCCGATCCACATAAGCACCCAACCAACTAGCACCATCATTTAGTCTACCTTGATGTCTGAGAGTTCCAACAACGGAGTCTTCGGAGGAAACATCGGAAAGAAAAACCAGTGCTTCTCTGTCGTCCCATCTTTTGTCTCGATGATTTGACATAGAATTAGCACTTTCGCGAGCACCATTTTCTGTCAAATAGATATCTTCCCACCCTGGATACGCCACTACATAAACATCAAGTGTCGATCCTCCAGTACCGTAAATATACTCCGAAACATTGAATATCATTCTCAAATAAGGTATATGAACGTAAGGGTATTCGAGACTTGATCCATAGTTATTTTTTCTCCGTGCCGTCATGGGTTCGACTGAAACAAGCATGACCACTGCAATAACATCTGATGTTGCGACTCGTTCTTTGAGGGAAGCTGGGGGCAATTCGTCTAAATCGTACAAACCGGAAGATCCACTTATAACTATTTTTGGATGAGGCAATTCGTGTTCGTTAACTGCTGTTGCAGTAGGCGTAGGCATTTCGAGAGCACGGGGTTGGTTTTCATCCGAAAGCGGTTCAATCGTCTCCTGAACCAGTGCAAATTCCGGAACTTTGGACCCCGAATTTGCCACCGAAGAACTGATATCTTGATTCTCGCGGTGTTCAATCTCAAGTTCGTCTGGTTCAATCGATGTGTCGCCAGTGGCGACTGGTTCGAATTTAGATGGTGTATTTTCGACCGATGCAGCTTCTGCGCGCTCTATCACTACTTCCATGGACGGATTCTCTCTAACGGTTTCGTTTGTAGCACACGCCAACAGCAATGCCGCCATCGCCCCGATGGAAACTGTTGATATTGTCCACGCTAATGCTTTAAGGGCACGCGCGGTCTTCGGCAAATGACTATTCATGATCGACATGCCCTCCATAGATTGCATTTATCGCGGTGACGTCGTTGACGCTCAAACGACGTTGAGCGAATCCGAGACCCATGACTCCGATGATTCGTCCTTCGCTGTGTCCCAGGCCTGCAGTGTGTCCCATTTCATGCGCCACGGTGCCGGGCAAATAGTATACGTCAAGGCCGCTCATGTCTTTGATTCTCGTCGCCCAAATATTGTTAGATGAAACGGGATCCTCACGAATCCAAATTGTCAATGGTTGGTGATGTGGGTAGAACGGTGATTGATCAAGATACTCGACACATGCCTGTCTGAGTTCGCTACCACACTCAGACTTAGCCGTTGCATCAGATACCAGCCTGATGCTGACCGGAATCAAGGTTTTCAATGCACCTTCGGTACAGTCAGGAGTTCTTATTTTCCCTATTGACAATTTGACACTTGGTGCTATCCAGAAATGTCCACCCTTCAGTATGGCGTTTTCAATAACTTCAATATCAGCTTTGTTTCCGGTCGGATATTGGCAGTTTTGATAATTTATCCTAGCATCATTTCGATGCCATGACGGCTCAACGGTGAAATCGATCGGTTTCCAAGGCTTTGTTTTGTTAGCTGCTTCCTTGTGATAGGCGTAAATCTTCATATTCGACGCGCCGTTGCCGATGTGGCACCTTACCAGATAGAGTTTACTTCCATGGGTTAAGCGATATCTGTATCTGTTAGGATTGGAAGCAGACTCATACGGTTTCCAGTCGCAACTGGCATCTGCATCGTCTGCAAACTGCAGTCCGGTATATACAGGCAGTTCGACAGCTATGAAGTAATCGGTGCGGTTTACTCCTGATACAGCATCTAGTTTCAACTCTATTGTTGCCGTGTCGAGGACGTTCCATTGATAGTCGATCAGAGGAGCAGACGATTTTCTCACGACTCCGTCTTTCGCCAGAACCATTGCGGAGATGTTGGGTGTCGACGGTTTAGGCGTTGGGGTGGCGGTCGGGGTTGCAGTTGGAGGCACGGGTGTCGGTGTTGCTGTCGGCCGAACGGGTGTCGGAGTGGGAGGAGGTGTAGGCGTGTGCGTTGGAACAGACGTAGGTGTGGGCGTGTCAGCCGGCGTCGGTGTAGGGGTAGGCGTATTCGTTGCCGTTGGTACTGGCGTATTCGTTGCTGTTGGTGCTGGCGTGTTCGTCGGTATGGGCGTATTCGTCGGCGTGTGTGTGGGCGTGTTCGTTGGCGTATTTGTCGGAGTAGGCGTTGGCGTGTCTGTGGGCGTCGGCGTAGGTGTGGGAAACACTGCGATTTCTCGCCATCCGGACCACCTGCCGCAGCTGTTGCGTCGCCAGTCGGTGCATCGTTTACCGCGCGCCCGATACGAGTATCCGGTCTCGACGTTGTAGAAGCGCACTGGAGAGAAAGTGGAGTCGGCTCGACGATAAAAGTTGTAGCTCTTGAAGAGGCTGTCGAACTGATGCAGCTCGAAGCGGTAGTAGTGTGAGCTGCTCCCGGACCAGCTGCTTTTGGTGTAGTCCACTCTGACGTCGTCGCCGCCGAAGAGAGTCAGTCGCAGGTTGTAAGGAGGAGGAGGGGCTGGGGTCGGCGTGGGCGTTGGCGGACGCTTCGCCTGCACACGTCCGCTGTACGCCCATGCTCCGCAGTTAGATTCGTTCAAATGTTTGCACCGTTTGCCGCGGATGCGGTACCAGTCTGGTGCGACATTATCGTATCGTACTGGCGAATAGGCCCATTTTCCGGAACCGTCGACAGTCTTGTAACTGCCGTTGCGGCTGCTCGAGCGCTGAAGTTCGAAGCGGTAGCGATGCGAACTGCTGCCGTCCCAAGTGCTGCGCCTGTACGTCATGCGAAGATCATCGTTGGTCGCCGAAAGGTTCATTCCGGTGGGCGGTGGAGGCGGACATGTCGAACGGCTGGGGTCTTCCTCGCACTCGTGTTCCGACTTCTGAGGCTTGGGCGTGTCGGTAGCCTGCGGCTCGTTGCCATCGGGATCCTGAGCGTATACGCCCTCTTTCGCATCGTCGGTAACGCTGAAGACTATAAGTGTCGCGAGCATGAACGCTGCGACGATCGGCAGCGCAATAACGGCCGGGGACCATCCGTCCCCGGCCGATTAACGATTGGGTTCCATGTATGCAGTCTTCCTCTCCGCGTGTCCGGGATCGAGTTGTCAGACAGCGTAATGCTATATTTCGGGGTGTGATTCCGGGTTGACAATGGTACTGTTGTCTGAACTGTGGTTTTCGCTTGATTGGGTGTGATTAGTGTGATTCTTTGGGTGTCGGGGCTGGTGTCAGAAGCTGAGGGTGGGGAGCATTTCAATCACAGTTCAGACACCAGGATTGGTTGGATGCAACCTTGACATACTTCTTCCAGATTCTTAGCGCATTGCTTCGACCATCACGTGTATCCTTGAAATCCATCACGCCAAAATGACGGACATGACCATGACTCTCTTCGATTTATCTGACAAAGTGGCCTTTGTGACGGGCGGCAACGGCGGCATTGGGCTTGGCATCGCTAAAGGCTTCGTGCAACATGGCGCATCGGTTGCCATAGCCGCCCGCAACGTCGGCAAGTTGGATGCGGCAGTGGCAACGCTGACCGAGGCCGCGGATGGCGACGCTTCACGCGTCTTGGCTCTTTCATGCGACGTTACCGACCGCGATTCGATACGAGCGGGCTTAGACGCGACGCTGAACCAGCTGGGCGGATGGGACATCGTGGTCAACAATGCCGGCACGAATCGTCGGTCTGACGAGCCGCAGAATCTCTCGGATGAAGATTGGGGCTACGTGATCGATACCAATTTGACGTCGATGCACAACGTCTCGTCCCTCACTTTTGACCATATGCGTGACAAGGGGGCCGGGAAGTACATCAATATCGGTTCGATGATGTCGATATTCGGCACAGCATACGCGTCGGCATACGCGGCATCGAAAGGCGGCGTGGTGCAGTACACCAAGTCGTGTGCCGTCGCCTGGGCGCGGCACAACGTGCAGGCCAACGCCATCCTGCCCGGTTGGATCGTGACCGAGATGACCGACCAGTTCAAGGAGCTGTTTCCGGAGCGTTATCAGCTGGTGCAGTCACGGACTCCGGCCGATCGTTGGGGTGTTCCGGCCGACCTGGCGGGCACGGCGGTGTTTCTGGCGTCGTCAGCATCCGATTTCGTAACTGGCACCGCCATCGCGGTAGATGGTGGCTACTCTGTTTGGTAGCGTGATTCAACTCTGGCGATTCGACGGCTTACGCTGGGGTGGCTGTGTAGAAGCGTCTCGATAACGGGATGTGGTTCGGCGTTTGACATGTTGAGTTTTCCCAGCTTCTGCATTGCGCTGATGAACTCGCTTCGCATGTCGGTAGTATCGATGGCGAAGTCGTCAGCGGCAGTCTCTCGACGACGCGAATAAGTGTTCGCCAATGGCAACGCGATGAGGCCTACACCGGTGCTCACTAGTGCCAGCAAGGGCAGGTTTGCATAATCGTGCAGAGTGCCGTTGAGCCCGAACAGATTTGACCATGCGGCCAACGCCACATCAATAAACCACATTGATATGAAGATGATAACGATTTGAACCGCGATTCCGCGCCAGATATCGCCATTGACGTGATGCCCAAGCTCGTGGGCGATGATCACCTCGATCTCGTCTGGGTTGTGATTTTCGATCAGCGTGTCTGAGATGATGATGCGTCGAGTCTTCCCCCATCCCGCTAGTGCGGCGTTAGCTTTAGCGGTGCGGTCGCCCATCTTCCAGACGTATGCGCCTTGAACGTAAGTGTTCAAGCGCTCAGAAAGCCGTTGCAGGCGTTCTTTAAGTTCGCCGTCGGGCAACGGTTCGAACTTGAAGAAGATAGGCATTAAGACTATCGGTGCGATGGCGGCGAGGAATATCGATATTGCTGAGAAGACTAACGCTGCCCAAATCCACCAGAAATCGGCATCGGCCGCCAGCAGCGCATAGAGGCATCCTACGAATGCGCTGAGCATGACGGTTTGCAGGGCGATACCCTTCAGCCAATCTTTCGTCCAGCCAAAGATGGTTGTTCTAGAGAGTCCGTATCTTTTTTCTAGGATGTGCCCGGAAAAATAGCCTAACGGCAGTGTCATGACCTCCAGAGTGATTGATGCGACAGCGATGTAGACGATTGCGCCGAGGACTACAATCCCTGACGTCATCTCCGATATGACATCGCGGATTGCAGCTGAAGCCCCGGTTGTGAGGACGATAGTGGGAACGGCGATGTAGATGGCGAGATTCGCAAGCCCTACGAGCATCTTGATGCGCTCGTATCGCTTGGGGTTGCGGGGAGTGAGGGACGTATTCATAGCACACGTTAAAAACATAGGCCGCCACGAGCGTGGCGGCCGGTGCTTCCATTAGTCGGGAATCCAGTGGGATCGTGGTCAGATTAACACATGTTATGAGCGTCGTGCGTTCTGGCGCGCAGCTGGTCTGCTAACTTGGCGATGCTCGCAACCAAGTCTGAATCTCTACCACGGGATGGGTGCGGCATAGTCGGCGCATCTTTGGTGCCAATCGATACCAATGCATCGCGTGCCTTGATGCCGACTGCCACCACCTGCGAATGAGGATTCATCTCGATCATGGCACTCAGCCACTTTGAGCCGAATTCAATCTCGGTTTCAGTTGGCGTACGATTTCTCTGGATACCATCAGAGGTGATTTCGAAGGGCCAAAACGGGTATATGTTCCAGGTTAGCGGTCGTGGCAAATCGGATAATGCCGATGGCACATGTTTCCAAAATCTGGTGGCAGTACGCTCGCGTTGAAACGGGTCGACGCCCAACGCATGCTTGTACCCGGAATCAAGGTTGAATTCGTCCCAAGGATTCTTCGCTTGTGTGATCACGCTGGGCGACACAAAAGGTATCCCGGTCATCGCACCGCCGAGGCGTCCTGGTGCTTCACCGATGAATATCGCTGACCTCCGGGTGTCGTCAAACCTTTTCAACCATTGCACCAAGTTTTCGCACCGGACTCTATCGCCATATATGTTGATGCTGCGGTTGTCGATCAATTCAGCCTCGGCCAGGCTTTGCACGAACCGTCGAATGATCGTATTGCGTCTCACTCGATGACCTCGACGGTTCGTTTATCGAACTGTTTCCAATCCCACTCGGCGCCCCAACCGGGCGCGTCGGGAGGTGTCAACTTGCCGTTGATCGGCGCTGCCGGATTGAGCAGTCCTATCTGTTCTCCGTCGATGTCGTGCCTGCCGCCGGGGAAGTATTCGTAGTAAGACGTGTTCTGGATGCAGCAGAGCAGATGCGCATGCACCAATCCGTATAGTCCGCCGGGACCGTTCAGTTCGACGTTTGTGCCGTGCAGCTCGGCGAGATGAGCGATTTTCATCAGGTTCGTAGTACCGTGCCGCGCGTTCTGGCGTATCAGATCGGTAGCGCCTGATATGAGGTACTGCGCGCAGAGATCGGTGTCGTACATAAACGTCTCGGTCGCCATGATCGGTATGTCGAGAGTTGCCGCGAGGTTTACGAGCTGATTGTGGCTACGCTCCGGCAGCGGCTCTTCGAACCATCGATAGCTCAGTTCCTCAAGTGCGCGTCCGACCTTGATCGCCTCTTCGTATGTGTAGATCGCAACGGGATCGTGCATGCAATCGATGTCGTCTCCAACTGCATTTCGGATCGCTGTCAGCCATCGGATGTTTTCGTCGACTGGATGGTAGAAGTGGTCTTTGACGGCGACGAATCCGAGTTCTAGAGCGCGGTGCGCGTCCTCTACCGCTTCTTCGATTGTGGAGCCGCGCGTGTTGTAGTAGGCGTGTATGTCGTCTCGAACCTTACCGATGATGGAATAGACGGGTAATCCGGCTACTTTGCCGGCGATGTCCCATAGGCAGTTGTCGAATCCGCCGAACCAGCTGGGCGATCTATATACCCAACGCGTGCCTTGATGCAACTTCTGGTAGAGATACTCGCGTTTCAGCGGATCCTCGCCTAGTACCAAAGCTTGCAGCTGCGGGACATCGTCGGGATGCAACCCGGTATGTCCGTCGCCGGGGGTAGTGCAGATGCCGGTGATGCCTTCGTCCGTCTCGACATGCAGCACATATTCGTAGCGCGGCTTTGTTTTCGCCGGTACGGCATGATGCAGCCATCGTTCGCGCCGTTGTCCATGCAGCTTGATGAGGTCGTAGTACGGTGCGGCACCGTCCATCTCGAGGATGGTCATCTTGACGTTGGTGATCTTCATATTCTGTTCGCCTGAACTGTGATTTGCGTTTGATTCTAATGATTGGCGTCACAGTTCACAGATTAGGTTGATTCCTGTACCATGCGATATCATCGCGAACATCAGCATTGACATCCACTGAGAGAGGTTATCGATGTACCTGCTAGAGGTCTTGAATCCTGTAGCCCAGCAACGCGGGCTTATGAACACCATGAAAATCAATGAGCGCCCTGAATCGCTCGATGGTCGTACCGTCGGATTGATCTGGAGCGGTACTCATGGAGGTGATGTTGCGCTGAAACGTGCGGGCGAGATGATCCAAGAGCGTTTCAACAATGTTCAAGTCAATTTCTACACTGGCGGCAACTATCCGGCGCCGCCGCCGATCGTACGACAGGCGGGAGAGGAGTGTGACGTCGTAATCGGCGCCACCGCCGATTGAGGGACCTGCGCGTCGTGGATGGTCCACGACATGATCGAGATCGAGAAGATGGGTAAGCCTGCCATCCCCATAGTTTCCGGTCGCTTTGAAGAGGATGCCATCGCCAGCTCGCGCGCCTTTGGAATGCCCGACCTGCAGTTTGTGATTGTCCCTCGCATCTACAGAAATCTGGCAATTGAGGAGTGCGTATCGCAGACCGAAGCCGCAATCGACGACATCGTTGATGTGCTGACGATAGACCAGCAGCACGGACGCGGCGAGCGCGACGAAACGGCCGAGCTTCAACGCTTTGAAGGCGAAGACCGCTGGGACGCCATCCTCAAGATGAATGAACAGTGGTTGTTGCGTGACTGGGGCGACTCGTTCATCCTGCTTCCGCCAACCGTTCAAGCCGTGGAAGAGCTGATAGCCGGCACCGGCCTGGATGCCGATGATCTGGTATGCGACATGCCCCCAGGTTTCGGGCTCGCAACGGTAGAGAAGATCGCGGTCAACGCTGCGATGGCCGGTGCGAAACCCGAGCATATGCCGGTGATTATCGCCGCTGTCAAGGCACTGTCGCAGATGGGTTCGCACGGCGGCAAGTCGCTGTTGATGTCGACGAGTCCGCAGGCACCCCTGCTCATCGTCAACGGTCCGATAGCCCAGGAGATCGGCATCAATCCACGATCAGCTATTGGTCCCGGACGTGACAATCAAATCAACATCACCATCGGGCGTGCCTTTTCGCTGTGCCTGAGAAACATCGGATATTGGTATCCCGGTCAGATGGACATGGACACGATCGGCACCACCCGCAAGTTTGTGCACTGCATCGCCGAGAACGAGGACATGAGTCCTTGGCAGCCATTCCACGTAGATCGCGGTTTCCGCTCGAGCGAAAGCACGGTAAGCGTCTTCATCACCAACGGCGAGTTAGACGTGCAGGACCAAGGCAACACTTCTGCCGAGGACTTGTTGAAGACGTTGGCGTACGGCTCGATATTCGGTACTCGAGGATTAGGTATGCACGGCGGGGGACAGCGCTTGATCCTGATGCCGCCGGATGTCGCTGGCCCAGTGGGGCAACAGGGCTTCTCAAAGAACGATGCGAAAGAGTTCATCCATTTCCACGCGCGCCACAGCCTCGGCAAGATGATCCAATACACCCCGCTCAAAGGGGAGGCACGCATCAGCCCGGCTTGGCGTTGGCTGGAAGATACGACCGAGCAGGAGCGTCTAGATATCGAGATCCAACTTCTAGACAGCGTAGACAGTTGGGACATAGTGGTAGTAGGTGCCGACCGCGCCAAGACTGCCGTGATGCCAACTGGCGATGGTGTTTCGACGGTGGGGATCGATCAGTATCGGGTGTGACTAGAGTTGGGAACTTACTGAGTCTGACGCAATAGCTAATGAGGTGCCGATTATGCACAAGGGTTTTGCATATGAGATGCAAAAGGAAGCTGAACGTTTAGCGAAACCTTTCGAAGGCCGAATTTACGGTGTGAAATGCTGGTACAGCGCGGCGCGCCTTTTCGATCAAAAGGCAGAACGTGTGTTCGTGGCAACCAACCCGGGAGGGGGCAATGCGGACGAGAAACGAGAAGACAAATCAGATCCATATACAAAACATGATTTCAATGCGTGGCTCTGCGAAGATTGGTCTGGACGTGGTAGTGAACACCAGAAACGTGTGTTGACGGTTTTCAAGATTTTGTACGGTACTACCGGGCGTGAGGTGTTACGAGAGACACCCTGCTTCAACGTCGCACCTTTCAGAACGCCTAGTAGCAAAGAGCTGCCGGAGTGTGCGTGGGAAAGCGCTTTGGATTGGTTCACTCAGGTCATTGAACATTTGCAGCCGAAAACGATCATCTGCAATGGGAATGGCGAGGGCAAATCGCCTTGGGGAGCACTGTGCAGCAAGTATTCAATCAACAACGTCAAAAAGGTGACTTTGACACAAACAAGTTCGCTGAAGGAGGGTGTAGTTGCGAGTGGCAGTTTGGCCGGAGCGAAGATACTTGCATTTCCTCATCTTACTGGCGCGATAAGAAACCCAGACCGTTTATATGAGGAGTTGGAGAAGCGGTCGCCGATCTATCGGAGTCTGAATGCTTGAAACGAATAAAATCCGCGGTCTGAACTGTGATGGGAATGATTTCAATGATGTGAATGATGCCCGGCCGCTCGTCCTTCCCAGCTCTCTCCCTCGCCTACGTTGTGGGATGGGATCATTTGGATCATTTACATCACAGTTCAGATGCTAGTTAACTATCCATCGGTGAACAACGCCGATGCTGAATAGCACGGTGGGAGTGTCGGATATGTGTCCGCGGTTTGCGGTCAGCAAAAGTGCACGCTTGGAGATTGCGAATGTTTGAAACAGCCTTGCTCTACACTCATATTCTCGCTGGATCAGCTGCGCTGATTGCAGCAGTGGTTCCGGTCGTGACTAAGAAGGGCGGAGCAAAGCACGTGATGGCAGGAAGAGTATATGCGGTGATGATGAGCATAGTTTTCGTCACGGCGTTGCCGCTAGCTGTAATCGGTGATGACATCTTCTTGCTGATAATCGCTATCTTCAGCTTCTACTTGGTTTTCGCAGGTTGGAGGTTCGCTCGTAACAGAAGCAGGAGACCGCATTGGATCGACTGGACAGCAGTCGCCACCATGATCGTGACGGGCTTGGCAATGTGGGCATACGCCGTTATAGCTGGACTATCAGACGATTCGATTTGGATCGTGCTAGCTATCTTTGGAACCATCGCGGTAGCACTCAGCATCGCGGATGGGAATTACCACCGCAATTGGTCGGACAAGGCATCTCAGCGAATACAGCGACATCTAACGAACATGTTTGCCGGAACCATCGCCACGGTAACGGCCGTGGCAGTTGTAAATCTGGATTTCGTCGAACCGGCGTGGATAACTTGGATAGCTCCAACAGCATTGATCACACCGGTCATCGTCTGGTGGAATGTAAGAGTGGCGCAAGTTAGTAAACGTCCTAAGTGATCCAACAACGACCATCCATCAAATCAAGCGAAAAACCACAGTCCAGGCGGTGTTGGGAAGCATACCAACTTGCACATTGCGTCTAGTATTATCGTATTATAATAGCGTGCCATGACTACTTCACAACGATATTCTTCTACGTCGTCGACATTGTTCGACCAGGCGCGGCTTGAGCTTGAAACTGGCGACCTGCTCCAAGCATCTGAAAAGTACTGGGGAGCAGCTGCACAGGCTATGAAAGCCGTCGCTCAATCGCGCGGATGGGACCACAACTCGCACGCGCACTTTTACCGGATAGTCAGAAATTTGATCGACGAGACGGGCGATGCGGAACTCTTTGATCTTTTCAACGCTGCCAATCTGCTGCATTCCAACTTCTATGAAAATTGGATGCAATCTCACGAGATACTTCAACTCGCAGATCAAGTCGATCAACTCATTCAACGCTTAAGCCAAATCCAGGATGCATGAGGTGCGGTGGGCGATGCTTCCCCGTCTCGTCTGAACTGTGATGCGAATGATTTGAATGATGCCCGGCCGCCCGGCCTCGTATTCTCGTCGCCTGTCTTACGTGGTGGGCGATGCTTCCCCGTCTCTTGTCTGAACTGTGATGCGAATGATTTGAATGATGTGAATGATGCCCCGCCGTCCGTCCTCGTATTCTCGTCACCTGTCTTACGTGGTGGGCGATGCTTCCCCGTCTCTTGTCTGAACTGTGATGCGAATGATTTGAATGATGTTAATGATGCCCCACCGCCCGTCCTCATCTTCTCTTCCCCTCTTGCTACGTGGTGGGATGGGATCATTTGAATCATTTCCATCATTGAAATCACAGTTCAGACAAGATGTGCAGGGTGATGTGTATGTTGGGCGATGCTTCCCCGTCTCTTGTCTGAACTGTGATGCGAATGATTTCAATGATGTTAATGATGCCCGCCCGCCCGGCCTCATCTTCTCTACCTCTCTGCTATGTGGTGGGATGGGATCATTTGAATCATTTACATCATTGAAATCACAGTTCAGATAAATGGAAAGCAATACTGGCATCATTTCTGGTGATATACTTTTCACGTTTTGTGTGTAAAGGGGAAGTGGGGGGATCACTAGAAGGGATATCGATGCCATGCTGGATGCCAATTGCACTACGATGATCGATGACGCGATCAGTGAAATCGACGCAACCAGCAGCCAGCAAACCGACGGCAAATGGCTGGAACGTCTGACCGCCGACGTCGCACCGTGCATCAAGGAATGGGACATCGAAGAGGCGTGGATGTGGCCGGAGTGGCCGGAACGCGAGGCTCAATTTCCCGGCACCACAAACCAGGACATCGGCATCGATGTAGTTGCCAAACGGCGCAGCGACGGCGAATACCTCGCTATCCAATGCAAATCGCGCCAATTTGACGCAGACGGTCAAGGCAGGCCTATCAGCAAAAGTGAAGTGGACAAATTCCTCGCCACTTCCTCGGGATCCGCATGGTCGGAACGTTGGATCGTCACTAACGGTAATAGCCAGGTTAGCGGCAATATCGACCAAGCCGTTTCGATGCACGACAAGCCGCTTAAGTTCATCAATATCCGCAAAGACCTCTCCGAGCAACAGCAGATCGTTACCGAATCCGAGGAACATCCGCGCAGCCAGCTGGATGCCGCCGCCGATGCCGTTCAAACCAAAACGAGTATGCAGAACGATGCAGTGGCAGAGAGTGTGCGGATTCTGAAAGAGCATGTCCGCTCGGACAGTGGGGGATTACCGAAAGGACAGGCTCGCGGCAAGATCATCCTGCCGTGCGGTACCGGCAAGACGCGTATATCGCTGCGAATCGTCGAGAAACTGGCATCACCCGGCGAGTTGGCCGTCGTGTTGTGTCCATCGATCGCGTTGGTAGCCCAGATCCGACGCGAATATCTGCAACATGCCAAAAAGCCGATACGCGCCCTCGCCGTCTGCTCAGACCCGACGACAACCAACCCGATCCGGCGGGAAGAAAAAATTGACCTGCTAACCAATCCAACTGCCGATAACAGCAATGTCAGTGCGGCTGAAGTCAAGGGAAAGGTCACTACCGACTCTGCTGAGATCGCCACGTGGATACAAAACGGCAAGGACAAAGATGCCATCAACGTCGTGTTTGGCACGTACCAGAGCGGACATCGCGTCGCCGCGGCTTTGAAGCAGTCCGACACAATCGTCAAGGTGATGATTGCCGACGAAGCGCATCGTACCGCCGGGCTGCGTCGCAAGAAATCCAAATCGCAAAAGTCACTTGATGAAGAGCAGGAAATCCGCAACTTCACCCTCTGCCACGACAACGATGCGTTCCCTGCAACCTACCGCGTCTACCAGACTGCCACGCCGAAAGTCTTCGACGTCAGGAAATCGAATAACGCGAAACCGGGAGATTGGATCGTGCGGACGATGGATGACGAGTCGGTTTTCGGTGTTGAACTGTATCGCAAGAGCTACCCTGAAGCCGTGCGCAACGGATGGTTGTCCGACTACCGCATCATTGCCCTAGGTGTCAACGATCCCGAAGCATACAATCAAGCGAATCTGCTTGCATCTGGAACTGAGACCAAAGGCAGAAACAAGATAACCAGCAGCCAATACCTCCGTGCGCTGGCTTTCGCACTCGCCATGGGAGGAGCGACGCAAAGCGGCGAAAATGAGAATGTGACGATCAACTCGTGCATCGCGTTTATGAACACCGTCGCCAAATCCAAAGAGGTCGCCGACCGCCTGCAAACTGAACCGGTGCGACGTTGGGTTCAAGAGTGGTTGCACAACAACGCCAGTGCAGATTCACAGGCCAAACATTACAGACTCGAACATCTCGATGCCACCAGCAAGGTTTCAGACCGCGACAGCGCGAAGCAGCGACTTGCCGACGCGCATCAAGACGAACCACACGGCATCATAAACGTTGGCATCTTCGGCGAGGGCACCGATTCGCCTTCTCTCAGCGCGGTTGCGTTTCTAGAGGCGCGCAAAAGCCCAATCGACGTCATCCAGGCCGTCGGACGTGCCATGCGGACGGCGCCGAATAAATCGATGGGATACATCATCTGTCCGATAATCATCCCGCCCGATGCCGACCCGGAGAGCTGGCTATCTACCAGCGATATGGAAGAGGGATGGCAGGAGTTGGGACAGATCCTGATGGCTCTGCGCGCACACGATCAGCGCATCGAGGATGAACTCTCAGATCTATTGCAGATCTACCTGCCAAGTGAACCCGAATGCCTCAAAACGATCGTCGCCGTAGCCAACCAAAAAAGCAGCCGCATCCAGTATCGCGAACACGTCGGCAAACCGGGCACCGCTGAACAATCGGTCGAAAAGGTGCTTGAGGGTAAAACCACGTTAGTCAAAGAGTTCAAGCCACTACCCGAAGATTACGCAAGCCTAATTCAAACTGACATCAATCTGTTAGGCGATAACCCTCAGTCATTCGGCAACGACAAACCGGTAGAAACCGTCGAACCCACCCAAATCATCAGCGGCAAGATGCACCCCGATGGCAAGGTAGAGATACGAAAAGACACCGTAGCACGCGACAAACCGAAACCCGATGGTTCGCGTGGCGCGGTCAATATCGAGAAGTCGAAAGCCAAAGCGCGCAAGATGGTGAATGAAGGTGCTGGCATTCGAACAACCACGAAACCTCGCAAGCCGCGTCGGCCCACTGAAGAGATCCGCAACCAGTCCGGGATGCAGATGCTTCTGCTCAGCGGTTTGGGCGAACATGGCGATGCCATCAAGATGAACCTGCTCGAAAAATCAGGCTTGAGCGCCAACCGCGTCATGCGCGACCTCAACATCCTCGAAGACAGCATCTCCGAAGCGGCATTTCACCTGAAAAGCGACGAAACACTCAGCGCCCTTAACAAACATTTCGGACTCGACAACCTCAAGAAATCCGACCAGTCGAAACAGGCCGATGGCAGCACCATCGCATCATTGTTGATGATGAATGCGGCGATGCTGCATCAACGCATCGCAAACGGCAAGTGGCTAACCGGCGTGAGCGACCTCGAAACCGTCAAGAATGACGCCAATGTGATTCGGCGAATTACCCGGGAATGGAACGGGATAATGAAGCACGACTTCCATCCCGTCATCGAGCCGGCAATCAAGGCGATTGAAGCTGTGGAAGACACCGGTAAGACTGCCGGACTCGAACGCGCGCTCCGCCACATAGCCACCGAGGCACAACGCATTGCGGAGACTTACGCCGATATGGGTGCCGACCACGCAGGGCCGCTCTTCAACAAAGTGATGGGAAACCAAGCCAGCGATGGCGCATTCTTCACGCGTCCGACGGCGGCATCGCTAGCCGCGCGTCTGACACTCGATGTCTGCGAACCGCAGGATTGGACCGACCCCGAAGTGTGGCGCGCTCACAAGACTGTCGATCTGGCGTGTGGAAGCGGCACTCTGTTGGCAGCGATGCTTACCGACATGAAGCGTCGCGCAAAGGCACAAGGCGCAGACGATGACAAACTCGCCGAATTGCAACGCATCGCAGTCGAAGAGGTGCTGAAGGGCATGGACATCAATCCAGTGTCGCTGCAGCTAGCAGCCGCGCAGCTGACGGCTGGCAACAAAGATGTGCGCTACCGCAAGATGGGACTGCACCTGATGCCGTACGGCCCGCACCCTGACGATCCGAATCGCATATCAGCCGGTTCACTCGAACTGCTCGGGCAAAGTGGAATTGTCAGCCGCAAAGGTCAATTCAACATACCAAACTCTGTAATTGGTTCGAAGCAAGTTTGGGACTCTGAGGATGCTGATTTGGAAGATGCCGTAGATGCTGCGCGTGATGCGCGTATTGTGATCATGAATCCGCCGTTTACGAATCGCACGAATATGGGTCAGAAATTCTCCAAGGATGTTCAGAAGAAACTTAGGGATCGAGTGGATACGATGGAACAGGTGCTTGTTAATAATGACACAAAAGTAGTCAATTTTGTTAATAAAAGCTCGATCGAACCATTATTTGTCGCTTTAGCGGACAATTGTACCAATATTTCACCCAAGTGGGGGGGGTACAACTGTACTAATTAATCCGACGATTGCACTGACGGCACCTTCGGCACAACGGAAACGTCAAATTCTCGCACAACGTTATCATGTTCATACCATAGTTACATGTCATCAACCAGGGCAGATCAATCTCAGTCAAAACACCAATATTAATGAAAGCATTGTGGTGCTTCAGAGGCACGTAGGCGAGAAGCCGGCTACTAGATTCATTCAGTTAGATAAGTTCCCAATGGATGAAGACGAAGTCGGTAATCTGCATGAGAATCTGCTCAAATGTTCAGAGGGTGTGATTGATAACGGTTGGGGCGAGGTGCTCTATTGGCCTACAGATCGGATTGAAGTAGGGGATTGGACACCTGCAATCTGGCGGAGACCAGAGTTAGCAATAGCAGCAGCTGAGTTCGCAAATCATTCAGAATTGCGCCCGATTGCTGAATACCCCGAACTTGCGCCTCAGTCGACCGGACCCGTACTTCGCAGTTCATTCGAACGATCGGATGCCACTACTGCCGGGAGTTTCAAGATATTGAAATCCAAAGGAGCAGATGGTCAGCTACGTATCCAAAGCACACCCGACGAATACTGGATACCTAAAAAGCGAAACGAGGATATGCTCGAATTCTATGGTGCCAATTATCCTGAAACTGATAAAATGTTACAAAAATCTGGCTATTTATTGGTAACGGCCGGTCAGCGTGTTAATACTGCTCGGCTGAACGCAACTGCTGGTGACCAGGCTTATGTAGGTAACGGCTGGATGCCTGTTTCAGGGCTTACCGCAAATGAGGCAAAAGCCGTAGCAGTTTTCGTCAATTCGACTCCTGGGCGCCTACAACTCATGCGTAAGCCAGGACGCACATTGTCTTTTCCAGAATACAGTGCAACTGAAATCGCCAACATCCGCATCCCTGACATCTACGATGATCGCATTCGCGGCATTCTTGCTGATTGCTGGGAGCGGACTAAGGATATGGTAGTGCCGCAGTTTCGGGATGGCGAGTGTGAGGTGCGTAGGCTCTGGGACGAAGCTGTCGCTGATGCTATGGGTTGGGATGCTGATGAGTTGACGCGTCTACGGTTGCTGCTGCACCGCGAGCCGCACGTGCGCGGTCTGGGTTACAACCAATACGCGGATGAGGATGTCTGAACTGTGATTGGAATGATTTATGGCTTGTCTGAACTGTGATTGGAATGATTTCTGGCTTGTCTGAACTGTGATGAGAATGATTTCAATGATGAGAATGATGCCCCGCCTTCTTCTCTTCCCCCTCTGCTACGTGGTGGGAGGGGATCATTTCAATCATTCACATCATTAAAATCACAGTTCAGACAATGGGAGAACGGGCGGCATCATTCCCATTACAGTTCATACAATGCCCCCCCCTGCGTCTATGTCTTAAAGCGGTTGCACCTGACAAGATTGCGATAATTGCCATTCCGATCGTCAATGCGATGATTGCACTTGTCGTCAGGAGTTCAGAGCCGCCGGTATCGATGTCTGATATCTCGGGAGGTGTGGGTGTGGGAGGCAATTCTCGCTCTGCTTCTTCGGGCAGTGCGACCGTAGTCGTTGCCGACAGTTCGCTGAGGTTGCCCTGGTGCGATGCCAGATAGATCTTGCTGGTCAGTCGCGTGAGATTGGCGACATCGTTGTCGATGACGCCGATCAGGGTATCGATGGCTCGACGTCGGAACCGGTCGGGCAGTGGCATGCACAACTCTCCCGCTTGTCGCAGCTGGTAGTTGACGATTCGGGATCCTTGCAGGTCCACGGCTTGGATCTGGCACTGTACGCCGTCGGTAATGAATCTAGGGTCTTCGGCCGGCAGTTTGTGTGCCTCATCTTCGAGCACGGTAACCCTTACTCCGATGACTTCGTTGTTGTGAACTGCACCGCGCGGTGCTTTGAATGAGCATGGACCTTCGACGAACTCGCCGCCCTGACTCGGGGTGAAGACCTCGTAGTTCGTGCCGTCGGGATCTACGATAACGTCTGGTAGATCGACAGGATCGATCGGCGGCTCCGGGGTAGGCCCTTCCGGCGTCACGCGTCTGACGGTTATCTCGAAGATTGCGGTGCAGCGATCGATGGCGTCTTGGTTCGTTTCATGTTCTCTGGCTGGCAGACACTCCGTGCCGATGTCTAGCGATGCTCTGACGCGGTAACGTCCGGGTGCGATAGGCGCGTTGTAGAGCACGCGTCGGTCGTCGGGGATTTGGTTGCGTACCCGGTCGTGGCTGGAGTGTACGCTTTCGACGAAGCTGCCACTTTGAGCTCTGGCTTGCCCTTGGAAATCTTCTGCGATCCACTCGAATGTGATGGTTGGATGGTCGCCGATGGCATCGTCACGCACACCCTGTCGGCCATAAACTTCGATACCCAAGCGTCCCGGTTCGTCTGGTCGGAAATGTATACCTCGAATATCTGGCTCGATGCGAAGGATTCTGACGCTTGCGGTGGGTTTTGGCCCTGGAGTCGGTGTTGGCGGTGGCGGATTGATCGGGGATGCGCGGAACTCGCGCGGCACCCACGCCTGCCGGGTGTTGATGATGGTGAACGCGCCGTCTACTGTGGAGTGAGGGCGATAGATCTCCAGTTGCGGAGTGCTGAGGTCTGCATCGGCGCCCCAGCAGATGACCTTTCCATTCTCCTTAGTGGCGCAGGCATGGTCGAGTCCAACGCTGATGGCTACGAATTTGGTCTCGACATAGTCGGTCGGGACCCTGAATTGTTGAACGTTCTGATCAAAACGTGATGGTCCCCAACATTTTGCGAGTCCATCGGAAGTGATTCCGCATGTTGCGTACCACGAAGCAGCAACGGCGATAAATTGGAGTTCGGCAATGTCAGCAGGTATGACGGCGGTGGAGGCTGTTCCCCAGCAAGCCAATTCTTCGTTATCAGTTCTGACTCCGCAGGTGTGATATCGGCTCGACGAGATTGAATTGAACGGCACATCTTGGAGTTCTTCGGGGATGTCTCGTCCAGCAAATCCCCAACAGACCACTTGCCCTGCGGGTTGTTGGTTTTGGTCGTCTAGAATCCCGCATGTGTGGAACCACCCGGCACTTATGGATGAAAACGTCATTCCAGTCGGCGGACTTGTCTGTCCTTGAATTATCTCTCCCCAACAGATGACCGTCCCATCTGTCTGACCAGTATTTCGCCCGTCCAAGATACCGCATGTATGGTAACGCGATGCCGATACCGACTTGAAAGTGTAATCGGTGGTCAGGTTTTTGACGCGGGCTGTTCGGTTGTATAGTGCTGTGGGATTTAGGGAACCTTCCAAGATTTGGTCAAAGTTGGGAGTCCAGCCTGATGCTTGTAGTCGATTGTTGATTCCCCAACAAAGGATGTGCCCATCGTTTTTTATCGCGCAAACATGCCGCTCCCCCATGTCTAGAGTTTTGAATGGTCCATCTACAATGCCGGGAGATAGGGTAGAGCCGCCCCAGCATACGAGGTCGCGTGCCGCGCTGAGTCCACAGTTGTAGTAATAGCCAGAGCTGATCTGTGGAAATCGATGCGGCGGTGGATAGGGATGATCAGGATCGAATATCCGCCCGTCGGGTACGACATTTGGTCTGAGGGGGTTGTAGGGTATCTCAGCGCCCCAGCAGACGATGTCTCCTTCAATCTGACCGTTCTGCCCGTCGAGTATTGCGCAGGTATGGTACTGTGCTGCCACGATGTCGCTGAAGGTTGAGCTCTGATGCTCAGTCGGCACGTCTGCTTGACCATAGGCTCGGGTACTTCCAGACTCTTTGGTGGCGCCCCAGCAGGCGATCGTATCGTCTGTTTTAATGCCGCAAACGTGGTAGTGACCAGAAGATATCTTGGTGAAGAGTTCGTTTGACGGTTCGCTGATCTGCAAGTCTCGTCCAATAGAGCCGATTGGGGTTTGTACGATTCCGTATGCTGCGGTGCCCCAGCATATGACTTTGCCATCGTCGTCGGTTCCATCGATGATGCCGCAAGTGAAATCTGCACCGGCATCGATATCTTTGAACACATTAGACGAATAGATGTTAGGCAGTGCCGATTTGATACCCTCGCCGGCACCGCCTCCTCCCCAACATCGAACGTTGCTACCAACTGCTCCGCTTTGGATTTTAATTATCCCGCAGGTATGTAGAGTAGAAGTGCTTATCTTTGTAAATGCGTCATTGGTATAGTCGTAGGCGACCGAGCCTCCAGCTCCTGAAACTTGCCCTTGGGAATCGTAGCCCCAGCACAACAGTCCATCGTTGTCGTCCCTGATGCCGCAAGTGTAGTGCTGATTAGAATCGATCGATTTGAAACGTATGGGATTACCGTTGTCGGTTGGAGGCGTAAGCATGTTAGCCTCAAAATTGTTCAATCCCCAACACTCCACTGTGCCTTCCAACGTCAGTCCGCAAGTGTGTGCCGTTCCTACTGCGACATCGACGTAACCTCCAGCCCACATCGGAGCGAAGAGGTTGTTTCCCCAGCAACGGATGTTGTTGGCAGCGGTTATACCGCAAGTCGCATCGGCGCTAGTATCAAGGCTCACAAATACCTTGTCGGCTTCGCTCACCGGATCGCCCGGGTAGACGTCTGTCGGCGGTGCCTGTGCTCCGAGGGAACCGATACTGATCGATGCCAAGATCGACAGTGAAGCGAGCGACAAGATCAGAGCCAACGGTTGGGCGGGCATCTTCACGCGCGCCTGGCCACTGGTTCGGATGATACGCTTGCTGTGCCCCCCCCCCCCGCGCCAGATTTTCCGGTGGTATGTGTTTGGAACATCATGCGGATATGATACTTAGCTGAAGTTATATTTCAGGTTGTCTGAACTGTGATGGGAATGAGTTGAACGATGCCCCGCCCCATCCATCCCCATTCCTCTGCGTGCAGGGTGAGAATCAAAGAGGGGTTGCAAGCGGTGGTACCCGCTGCTGCGTCTACGCTTCGTTCCGACGCGTCCTTGCTTCGCAAATGGGTCGGCATTTTGCAGAGGTCTCGGATCGGCTAGGCGATTGCGATTCTCCTTGCGTGCCTGATTCGAGTGATGTACGATTCCCAAGTAAAGCAATAATCGAACGCGCGGCGGTTTGTTGAAGCTGCCAATCAGAGCCGGACGCTTAACGGCAACGGACATCACTCTGTAGCATCTGGAAGAAAGCTGGTTGGATGACTTGTCAGCGATTAGAACCAGACGGTTGCGAACCGATATCACGCAAACATCGAGTGGCGTAGATCACAGTGTCTGTGCAAGATGGGTGGTACCGCGAGCCTGAACGCATCGTGCGAGATGTCGGTTGGCTCGTCCCATCGTTATTTTTGACGCATGAGACGCGGCGATCGATATTGCCCAATTGCCCGTCCGTAGTCAAGGACGGGTTTTATTTTGCCCAGACGGGTCCCAAAACAAAATGACAACTGAAACCGCAAATCCAGTGCCTACCAGTAAGACTTCTCAATCTGAAATGCCAGTGGAAATCTACGACACGACGCTGCGCGACGGCGCTCAGCAAGAGGGCATATCGCTCTCAGTGGAAGATAAGCTGGCGATAACGCAGATGCTTGACGATTTCGGCGTCGACATCATTGAAGGTGGTTATGCTGGCGCTACCCCCAAGGATGTCGAGTATTTCGAACGGGTAGGTGATCTGGGTCTGAAAAACGCCGAGGTCGCAGCATTCGGCAATACCCGTCACGCCAATTCCAACTGTGCGGACGATGTATCGATGCAGGCCTTGCTGGGGTCGGGCGCTCCAATCACCACCATCGTAGGCAAGGCTTCGGAGTATCAGGTACGCGTGGTGCTGGAGACCAGCGTGGAAGAGAACTTGGCGATGATCGCCGACTCAGTTTCGTACCTGAAGTCTCACGGACGTCGTGTCTTCTACGATGCTGAGCATTTTTTCGACGGGTACAAAGAAAATCGTGATTACGCCATCCGATGTTTGAGGTCTGCGCTGGATGCTGGAGCGGAGCGATTGGTGTTGTGCGATACGAACGGCGGGACGTTGCCGCACGAGGTCGCCGAGATCGTCTCTGCAGTCAAGTTTGAACTGCCTGAAGATGCGGTGCTTGGAATACATACGCATAACGATACCGATACTGCAGTCGCTTCGGCGATGGAGGCGTTCCGCGCCGGCGCACACCAGATCCAAGGTTGCATAAACGGCTACGGCGAACGTACGGGCAATGCGAACCTGATCAGCGTTATCGGCAATCTCAACCTGAAGATGGGTATCGAAGCAGTAAATCCAGAAAAACTGCCCGAACTCACTAACCTCTCCAAAGTCGTGTCGGAGATCGTCAATCGACGTCCATTTCCGTTCCAGCCGTATGTAGGCGTGAGTGCATTCACACACAAGGGTGGACTACATGCTGCGGCGACTGAGAAATCTACAGCTGCGTATCAGCACATCGATCCGGGTCTTGTTGGCAACGATACGCGGGTAACGATATCGGAGTTGTCAGGGCGTGGCAATGTGATGCGGCTGATCCGTGAACTGGGATTGGGAAATGATCTAACGCGTGAGGATGCGCGTCGCATCGTGGAGCACATCAAGCAGCAAGAAGCGTTGGGCTTCGCTTACGAAAATGCGTCGGCTTCGCTTGAGCTGCTGATTCTGCGTAACCTGCCGAACTACGAATCGCCCTTTGAGTTGGTGGATTTCATGGTGATAGTAGAGAATCGTCGCCGGGCATCGTTTGGCACTGGCTGGCGCGACGATGGTGTGGAGCATCCGGTGCTGTCTGAGGCTACGGTTAAGATTCGCGTCGGCGAAGATGTGTTTCTGGAAGCGGCAGAAGGCAACGGTCCGGTAGATGCGTTGAATCGTGGTTTGCGTAAGGCGATTTCTGACAAATATCCTGAAGTCAACAGTATCAACCTCACCGACTACAAGGTTCGGGTCGTGAACGAGACGCTGGGAACTGGCGCGTCGGTGCGCGTGTCTATCGAGTCGGCGGCTACCGGGCAAGTTTGGTCAACAGTAGGCGCCTCGACCAACATCATCAATGCAAGTTGGATGGCACTTTCCGATTCTGCCGAGTGGTGGCTCAACCGTCAGCTCATGCAGAGATGAGGAAAACCTCTTCGGTTCTCATACTTGAAATAATGAGTAGTGCTGGACAGCTCGCACCCTACAGATAGAGTATCGTGGGCGATTCTCTCTCGCTTGCTGTCAGGGGAATACTTACTCGCTGTTGCAAGAAGGCATAGAGGGTTTTTACTTTGCACGATGCTCATGTTGAAATCCAGAAGAGGTATGGACATCATAATTGACGATTAAAATTATTTGAAAATCACAAATCAACGATCCTTCCTGCGCCCCAAATTAACCGCTACCTCAACAGATGGTAGCATGTACCTTATCTGTATTTCCTACGGCTTGCTGGTGAAGTATAAGCCTAGAAGCGGAAAGGATTGAACGCGAATGACCATAGAAGGGTTTGCGACGCTAGAGGAACGCGGCATCGTCTGGCAGGGTATAGGATTTGCTCTGATCGGCATCGCATCGCTGGCAGTGTTATCGATATACTCTGAATCGGGATATCGTGCTGTTGAAGTTTATCGACTCGCCACGACTCAGCTCAACTGGGCATTTGTAGTGATCATCGCCCTCATAATCGATCGAGGCAGGAAAATGTTCGAGACTAGAACCGAAATCCGCAAAGCGGCCCGTGAGAAGGCTATCGAAAAGGCACGCAGCGTGGGTCGTCAGAAAGGCCATGAGGAAGGTCGCTGGGAAGGTCGCGAGGAAGGTCGCGAGGAAGGTCGCGAGGAAGCTGAGCAACGCATCCGTGCTGGTCTGCGCAAGAATGGCATCCAACTGTCGCCCGAACTTGAGAATGAACTGTTTGGGAATGGAAGAGACGTCTGAAGTACGATTTTGATGATTTCCTTACCCCAAATTGGAGAACCTTATAAAAATGCCGTCCCCTTTGCGAAGCAAGTGTGACCGCGTCGGGGTGAAGGGTAGACGCGGGGATACCCCCTCTCTTTGATTCTCCCCCTGCAAGCGGGGCCTTTGCACAATGTCGTCGCTGCGTCAGCATGGTGATTCCGACGAAAGTCGGAATCTAGGTGATAAAGCAGAAATCAGCACGATCCGGCACCCATAACCCATATGGATTCCGACTTTCGTGGGAATGAAGAGAGTTGTGCAAATGTCGCTTTCAGTGTTATCGATATACTCTGAATCGGGATATCGTGCCGTTGAAGTTTATCGACTCGCCACGACTCAGCTCAACTGGGCATTTGTAGTGATCATCGCCCTCATAATCGATCGAGGCAGGAAAATGTTCGAGACTAGAACCGAAATCCGCAAAGCGGCCCGTGAGAAGGCTATCGAAAAGGCACGCAGCGTGGGTCGTCAGAAAGGCCATGAGGAAGGTCGCTGGGAAGGTCGCGAGGAAGGTCGCGAAGAAGCTGAGCAACGCATCCGTGCTGGTCTGCGCAAGAATGGCATCCAACTGCCGCCCGAACTTGAGAATGAACTGTTTGGGAATGGAAGAGACGTCTGAAGTACGATTTTGATGATTTCCTTATTCCAAGTTGGTGACTTTTGCAAAGAAATTTCGATATCAGGTGCCGGTTCTGCGCCGCAAAAAGTTGGTAAAGATGCCACGGCGGCGATATCTTACGTTTTCGGCTATGAAACGCATGGTTTGGGGATGTGCTGCTAGCATTATTCCACGCCAATCTCGCAGGCGTTTGAAGGTTGCGGTATCGTTCGCGTATGGCTGAGCCCATCCGTTGAAGATGTGCCAATCGCCGTCGGTACCGAGCAGCATGGCATCGCCGCCGGCTTCCCTAATGATGACTACGGCGGCGGCGAAGTCCCAAACTGCTGCGATGCCACCGATGGCGTATTGGTACATGCCGGTAGCCACGTTTGCCATCTCGTGCGAGGCGCTGCCAGTGACTCGGACATCTCCAGCGTGGCCTCGGAACGGGCTTCGAAACCGGAATACGTGACGGGCGTTTCCGGGCAGCACGGACAGCCGGCCTGATACGGGACGTCCGAGCGAGTCGGTTGGTGATAAAACGCGTATAACCTGACTGTCTTGTTTGGCACCTCCGTTCATGCGAGCGTGGATGACGCTACCACCATTCTCGCCGGTCGGTGATGGGGTCCAGACCGCGCCAGCGATGGGATTGCCGCGATTCATCAAAGCGATCGATACTGCATGGGTCATAGATCGGTTCACGTAGTTCGCCGTGCCATCGATGGGGTCTATCGCCCACACCAAGTCGTTGGCGGGATCGATGTCTTCATTTTGGTCTTCTTCGCCCAAAAACTGGTGTTCTGGGAACTTTTCCCTGATGATGTCGTAGATGATGCTTTGTGAATTGCGGTCGACATCAGTCACGAGATCGCGTCCTGGTCTGCCGGTCTTAGATTCGATCTCCATTGGAGATGCGATTCTGTTCAAAACGTAGGAGCCGGCCGTGGACGCGGCTTCAATCGCGACTTTTTCAAACCGGTTCAGTTGGGCATCGTCGAATGGCGACGGAGTTGGGTTGTTGGTCATGGTGTTTGCGATCGGGTGATTTGAGATCGTGGATCTGGCGGCATTTCCAGCATCGTATGACAATATTGCAATAGACTGAATTCTAAAGGCTGGCTCGTTTCGGTTGTATCCTAGAGCATCAGGTGCGAGTAATGAAGACTCCTCAAACCGTCCGAAAATTGAAGCGCGATCCGGGTATCGTTTCGCGCATGTATTTCACTATGTTGCTTCTCGGTGTGTTGTACGGGATTTTCGGGTATGTGATGTTGCGACTTGGAGTTTCGTTTGGTTTCGTGGCCATCATCGTCTTAGGGTTCGCGGTTTTCCAGTACTTCATGTCGGACCGTCTCGTGATGATGTCTACAGGCGCTCAGGAAGTATCGGAAGAAGATGCGCCTGCTCTGTACTCGATGATTCGAGAGCTTGCCGATCGGTATGGGATGCCGTTGCCCAAAGTTGCGATCATCAACTCGGCGGTGCTGAACGCGTTTGCTACCGGCCGCAATCCTAACAATGCCTTAGTTGCGGTCACCACTGGGATATTGCAACGTCTGACGCGTCGAGAGTTGCGCGCGGTGTTAGGTCATGAGCTTGCTCACGTCGCTAATCGAGATATGCGGGTGTTGGCGATCTCGAACTTTCTAGTAACCTTGACTAGTTTCCTGATGACGATGTTCTTCTTCAACATGCTTTTCGGCAGACGCGACAGTTCGGGTGGTTCAGCGCCGATGTTGATCGCCTATTTTGTGACGATACTTGTATATTTTGCGGGAAAGTTGCTTGTGATGGCACTTACGCGTTATCGTGAATATGGTGCGGACCACACGGGCGCCGAGATATGCGGTGATCCGGGTGCGTTGGCCGATGCTCTAGAAAAGATCGCGATGGGTATGGACTACATTCCGGACGAAGACTTGCGCCGATTGCAGACTGCGCAGGCGTTTCTGATTGTCCCGTCGCTTCGAGGCTTTGCAGCCAACGCTTTTTCGACCCATCCGCCGATTGAAGAACGCATCGCCCGACTACGCAAACTTGAGGCCGAAATGCGATACGGATTTAGAAACTGATGGGCTGGTTTTTCGGTAGACGCCAACGCGGCGACTCGATGTGGGATTCGATGTCGTCGATTTCGCACATGATCGCCGGGTTCAAGCGTAAGGGTGAAGTGGTAGCCCCGCGCCGTCAAGCTGGAGTCATCTATCGCAATGATGACAATATCCCGTTCCTAGCATCGATTTCAGAACAGCTCGATGGAATTCTCTACGCCGGTCCAGGCGCGACCAAGACGGCCTACGAAATCCAAGACGATGAGCATGGCATGCGCTGGGTGATACTGAACGATGGCAACTTCGATGATCTGCTGAGTTCGGTATTCACCGTTGCCAATGCGATTAAAGCTAACGATGGTGGTCCCAATCTGCTGGCTGCGGTTTTCGATCTCGATTTCACCAATCACGCGGTGAACCTCATGCTCATGCGGGATCAGGCTTTGTAAACGCATATCTGATCTATCGTTTCGACCGCAACAGTTACTATCCGTTTGTGCCGACTGGTGATGAAGCTGGGGAACGCGATCGTGAAACTGAGCGGATGTTGGGTGGTGTTGTCCGAAGCGAAGGTTTGAAGGTAGAAGGTGCGATGTCGGAATGGCTTGGATTGTGGGGCATTCCATTTTGAACACGCATCATCCATCGCAATAGCAGCCGATGTCAGCGCGTATTGCAGTTGTTTCACCTGAGCCGGTCGCGGCATCAGACTTTGCTGTTGAATGCGAGATAGACCAGCAATCAATCCTGAACATCGGATTGGATGCAGAGAAGTTGCCACCCGGAGCGACTGGTCTGTTGATATACGCGCCAAACGATCAACCGGTTCATTGCGACTTGTCTGAACTTCTGAATGAGGCGCTGGACGCGTCCATTCCCATACTGGCATCTGGAACTGGAATGCATATATTGAATTTGGGATTGCATGGAGATGCGTCGCGTACGACAGGTTTGCTGGGCTCTGAAGCAGATGACGAACGGGTTCGCCGTTCGATTTTCTTGGCGCCGGGATCTAAGGTCTCATCCACTATTGGCGGTTCGGGATGGCTGACGATAAGATGCAATCATCGAGAAGGCATTTCGCAGGCTGGATTGTCGCCTTCTGCGATGGCGTCGGCCAT
Source organism: Dehalococcoidia bacterium (assembly GCA_965242765.1). Taxonomy (GTDB): domain Bacteria; phylum Chloroflexota; class Dehalococcoidia; order Lucifugimonadales; family Lucifugimonadaceae; genus Bin127. Next base: position 2,336,253 of record CBDESY010000004.1, read on the forward strand.
CTCGGACGACCGGTTCGTGGAGGCATTTGAGTTGCCGGGGCACCGCTGGGTCATCGGCGTTCAATGGGAAGTGTTAGGAGCAACTCGGATGCCACGCGGCTTTGACAACATACTGATAGCGTTTGTGGAGCGCGCAAGCGGGTTTTAGTCTCATATATCGAGCTGAATCGCATTTGCTCCCGGTTTGAACGCGTCGATGCGGTGCAGGTTGACATAACCGCTCGGATAGAATCTAAATCGATTGCACCCAGCGTTTCGCGCGCATGAGTCGTCAAGCCCTCGTATTCGTAGTTCGGAAATCGAGTCTACTGGCAATGTAAGGAGAGATCGGCGTGGTAATCGGTACCGACGCAGGTGACATTCGAACCATCGGTATAGAAGAAGAGATGCGCTCTTCGTACCTCGATTACGCCATGAGCGTCATCGTGTCTCGAGCGTTGCCGGATGTTCGTGATGGTCTTAAGCCGGTGCAGCGTCGGATACTCTATGCTATGCATGACCAGGGCATGCGTCCGGGCTCCTCGTACAAAAAGTGCGCGCGGTTGGTGGGAGATGTTCTTGGCAAATACCATCCCCACGGTGACAGTGCGGTTTACGATGCGCTTGTTAGAATGGCGCAGCCATTCTCGATGCGGGAACCGCTGGTAGATGGTCAGGGGAACTTTGGAAGCGTAGACGGCGACCCTCCGGCAGCGATGCGCTACACAGAGTGCAAGTTGGCTGCAATCACCGAGTACATGCTCGGGGACATCGAACGCGAAACAGTCGACTGGCGAGAGAACTTCGATCAATCTTTGAAAGAGCCGACCGTTCTTCCGGCGCGCCTTCCGAACCTGCTGCTGAACGGAGCCTCTGGCATCGCAGTAGGCATGGCGACCAACATACCGCCGCACAACCTGTCGGAAGTCTGCGATGCGATAGTCGCTCTCGTCGACAATCCTGATGCTACAGTCGATGAGCTGATGCAGCACGTCAATGGACCGGACTTTCCGACGGGAGCGCATATCTGGGGTTCCGAGGGAATCAAAAACGCGTACGCTACTGGACGCGGTCGTATCGTTGTGCAAGCGACGGGTGAGTTTGAAGACGTTCCTAGGCAGGACCGCAAGCGAATAGTCTTCACGGAGATTCCGTTCCAAGTCAACAAGTCGACCTTGATCCAGCGGATTGCCGAGTTGATCAAGACGCGCCGTATAGAAGGTGTGTCAGAGGTGCGTGACGAATCGGATCGGCGAGGGATGAGGATCGTGCTGGAGTTGCGCAGATCGGCATCGCCGGCTATCGTGATGAACAGTCTTTACAAGCACACTGCCCTTCGCTCTTCATTCTCGGTGAACATGATCGGGTTGGTGCGCGGTGCGCCACGGGTGCTGAACCTGCGTCAGGTGCTGCAGTACTACATTGAGTTCCGCGAGGAAGTGGTTCGCAGACGCGCGGAGTTTGATCTCAAGAAGGCGAAGGCACGTCTCGAGGTGTTGGAAGGTCTTCGCATCGCAATCGACAATCTGGACCGCGTGATTGCGATAATTCGTGGGTCGGCAGACGTAGAAGGTGCGCGTGCAGGGCTGATCGCCGAGTTTGGGTTCTCGCTGGTTCAGGCCCAAGCGATCTTAGATATGCAGCTGCGACGTCTGGCCGCGCTGGAACGTGAAAAGCTCGAGAACGAGTACAAAGAGCTGCTGGCGCTTGTTGAGCGTCTTGAAGCATTGCTCGCGGATCCGGAAAAGGTGCGCGCCGAGGTTGTAAAGGAGACGCACGAACTCAAGGAGAAGTACGGCAGTGAACGACGAACTGTCATTCACACTGAGGAGCTGGGCGAGTTTAGGCGAGAAGACACCGAGCCGCACGAAGATGTTGTAATCACGCTCACCAACGGTGGATACATCAAACGCGTCAAGCTGGATACATACCGCAAACAGCATCGTGGCGGCAAGGGCGTCAGCGGGCAACGTTTGACGCGTGCTGATGACATAACGGGTTTCCTGCAGGTTGCAGATACTCACGACACGCTGCTCTTCTTCACGGATCATGGCCGGGTGTACTCGACACGCGTATTCGAGCTGCCGCCTGATCAGTCGCGTCAGTCACGCGGCACATTGGTGCACAACCTCGGGTTCAACATCGGACCGGGTGAAACGGTGCGTCAGATGATGGTTGTGAGTGACATGAGGGCGACTGACACTTACCTTGCATTGGCTACGCGTGATGGCTATGTGAAGCGGATGTCACTCGAAGCTTTTGCCAACATCAACCGCGCAGGATTGAACTGCTATCGACTGAAGCCGAAAGAAGAGTTGATTTCAGTAGCGATTGCCCGCAATGACGAAGATTTGATCATGGTGACCAAGAGTGGACAATCGATTCGATTTCCCAGCAATGAACTGACTCCGAGGTCACGTCTGGCTGGTGGTGTGCGCGGTATCAGATTGGCTGAGGGTGATGAAGTCATCGGCATGGATGTTGTGGATGATGAAGGTTATCTTTTGATCATCGGCACCAAGGGGCGTGGTAAGTTGTCTGCATTGCGGCACTACCGTCTGCAAGGACGGGGTGGACGAGGCATCATCACGTTGAACATCACTCGTAACACTGGAGACGTGGCTGCCGCGAGCGTCATCAGCGAAGAGCTGCGGCGCGATGAGACTGGCAAGTTGATGATCTTGACTGAGCGAGGACAGATAGTGCGTACAACTCTGGGCGAGATTCGCGAGACCGGACGATCAGCGCAAGGCGTCAAGATAGTATCGTTGGACGATAGTGATCAAGCAGCTGCGATTGCGATCATCGAAAAGACGTAGCCCAAATGGTGCTTTTATTTCTGGAAGTTCGCTTAACCCCGACTCCAGCTTATTCGGCACCGGCATCAAAGATCACCAAACAATCCTCCCTCTTGGCATCGCTTGACGAGTGACCCGATCGCAAGAAATGCTCGCCAAATCTGGTCGTATGATTTACCGATATCGGTATGCGGTGGTAGTCATTTGGGCGATAGTGCTGTTGGCGATGCTTCCGGTGGCATTCCAAGCGCAGACGAAGTTGATTTCAGGCGGATTCACAAATGAAGATTACCCGTCTTTCAAGGCTCGTGAGCTGCTCAGAGAAGAGTTCGGGTTAAACGCCACCAGCATCCTATTCATAGTAGGGCATGATGACTGGGAACCGTACTCTGCGGAATTCTCGAGCGAAGTCAGGCGGTTAATCAAGCAGATTGATCAGCATCCAGACGTTTCTGATGTCAAATCTTATCTGACGGAACCGGGATTCACTTCAGAAAACGGAAGATTGGCCTTAATTCAAGCTGAGCTGAACCTTGACATTGAGGATTCGCTTGTGGTTCTAGACGCGATCACCGATGAGATGGGCTCGGGTGAATTACAGGTTGTGATGACCGGGGCTCCGCCGCTGTATCGGGATATCGTGATTGCCAGTGGCGAGGATCTGCGTCGAGGTGAGCTGGTGGCATTCCCGCTGGCAGTTGTGGCGCTGTTGTTGGTCTTCGGCACTGTAGTTGCTGCCATAATGCCGGCAGTAGTGGGTGGTGTCGCGGTCGCAATCGGCTTGGGCATCGTCTACTACATCGCTGATTGGCGTGACATGTCGGTCCTGTCTTTCAACATCATCACCTTGCTGGGCATCGGTATGGCGATCGATTACTCGCTCTTCTATGTCAACCGTTTCAAGGAGGAGTTGTCTGGCGGTTTAACCGTTGAGGATGCGATTTCCCAGACTCATGCACACGCTGGCGTTGCGATTTTGTTCTCTGGGGTTACAAGCGTTATTGGAGTATCTTCGTTATTGCTGTTCGATCTGACGGTGTTGGATTCGATTGGCATCGGAGCGGTGATAGTGATCTCAGTTGCTTTGTTGTCGGCTCAGACTCTGATGCCGGCATTGTTGAGCATAGTTGGGCATAACATCAATCGCATCCAAGTTTTGCGCTGGCGATTCGCTGAAGGCGGTTGGGGCCGCATGGCAGAGCAGGTGATGCGAAGACCATTCGTGTTCTTGATACCTACCGTCATGGTTTTAATTGCGCTCGCGATCCCGTTCAAAGATATCCGCCCTGGCACTTCAGACGCCACCATTTTGCCCAAGAGTTACGAATCGCGTCAGGGCTACGACCTGCTGAGCGACGAGTTTGGATGGGATATATCGACTGAGCTTTTGGTTGCCTACACATTTGAAGGCGATCCCTTTTCGGAAGCGAACCTTGAGGAGTTATACGCGTTTGGTCGGGCCTTGGAAGGTCTGCCAAATGTCCGCAACGTCTCAAGCATCGTCAATCTTAGGCCTACGCTGGATGTTGAAGATTATCTAGAGTTGTATGTCCATCCCGATGCCATCTACGATGCAACAGCGTTTCGGCTATTGAACAACAGCGTTCGCCAGGGGGTGGTGTTATTTCACATGAACAGCGATCTGCATCCTTTTTCCCCGGAAGCGAGCAGACTAGTGGATGAAATACGCGCGTTCGCATCTGAAGAATCACAAAACATCTATGTAGATGGTGGAGCGGCGAGTACCAACGATCTTGTCAAATCGTTGTACAGCAGATTTCCGATCGTGGCTGCAGCGGTGATTCTTCTGACATTCTTTTCCTTGATGATTTTGTTCAGGTCTGTGGTGATCCCGTTGAAGGCCGTGGTCTTGAACGTGCTGAGCATCTTGGCGAGTTTCGGCGCCTTGGTTTGGGTGTTTCAAGAAGGTCACCTAAGCGGTCTACTAGGATTTGAAGCTCGAGGTGTGACAGAAGCCACGACGCCGATAGTTCTGTTCGCCGTACTATTTGGTCTCAGCATGGACTATGAGATATTTCTGCTCTCGAGAATCAAGGAAGCCTATTCAGAAACTGGGAACAATCGCGAGAGCGTCAAAATCGGACTTCAAAGAAGCGGTGCCATTATCACTGGTGCGGCGTTGATCTTGATCGTCGTCGGCGCTAGCTTCGTTCTTGCAGAAGTTTCCACCGTGAAATCAGTAGGTTTCGGACTAGCACTTGCGATATTCATCGACGTTACAGTTGTACGGATACTCGTGGCACCTGCTTTGATGCGACTCTTTGGTAAATGGAATTGGTGGTTTCCCGCATGGCTCGATGTCAGATTGCCTCGAATCAAGTCAGGTGAAGAGTAGGTCAGGGATGCGAAACATTGCCATTTTCCTCTCTCTGGCAAGTTTGGTTTTGCTTGCGGCATGCTACAGCGAGATCGGGACTAATCCGATACCCGCGCCGAAACCACCTCAACCAACACCATCGCCGCAAGCTTTAACTTTTCCGGATGATGACGGCACTCACGATGTTCCAATAGAGTGGTGGTACTACAACGGACATCTCGAAGATGAAGAAGGCTCTGAGTATTCATTCCACTTCGTGGTCTTCCAGACTCAAATCGACGATGCAACAACCCGGTTCGAGTTTGGACAGGCGGGCATCACGGATGTCGGCGTTGGCGTCCACGTTCATTTGAGTTCAGACGCGGTAGGTTCTATCGAATCAGCGATAAGTGGTGATGGTTCAGGGATTCTTGACTTGAACCTAGGCGATTTTGCTTTGAGCATTAACTCAAATGGTGTGCATGAATTGAAGGCGTCTGACCAATTAGCTGGTACGAGCCTAAACATACATTTGCAAGCGTCTAAGACAGTAATGCTGCATGAGGGTATCGGTTGGATGGATTGGCCGTTCGGCTGGACCTACTACTACTCGTACCCACGTATGGAAGCACACGGTACGATCACTATCGACGGTGACGAGAGTGAGGTCGCGGGAAAGGTATGGTTTGATCATCAGTGGGGAGATTTCTTTGTAGTCGGCAAACCTGCAGGTTGGCAATGGTTTGCTCTGCATCTGGACGATGAGCGTTCATTGATGATCGCTGAAGTGCGTGGTGGCGATGGTAGCGTGGTAGCCACTCATGGCACGTTGGTGGACGATGCATTCGATCAGCATGTATTTGAACCGGAAACTGACGGTGTAAGCCTGGATGTGCTTGAGCATTGGACCAGTCCTCACACTGGCGGGGTTTACCCTTCGCAATGGCGTGTCAAAGTAGATAGCATCGATTTGGAGGTGTTGATTGTGCCTTCAGTTGCTGATCAGGAGATTCCTGCCATGCCTTACGGCAACAAAGGGGCAGCATACTGGGAGGGGCGTGCTGACGTAATAGACACGGCAAGCGATGAGCGCATTGGATTAGCGTTTGTGGAGCTGTCGGGATACGTAGACCCGGATCCGCTAGGCTGGCGCGTGGCAAGAGCTGATGAATGATGAAGCCTTTGCATCGTTTTACGGCTATAATTTGCGAACATACCGCTCAGATGGGTAGAGAACCATGTCCACGGAAGCCCCGATAACGCCTGATCTGTTCCGAGCCGCATGGTCTAAATTTGTGACTGGCGTGGCAGTCATCACTACGCCCGAGCTTGACGGGTCTGGTGTTCATGGGATGACGGCGAACAGTGTAGCCAGTGTGTCTTTGGATCCGCCGTTAGTGGTCGTCATCATCGGGCATGAACGGAACACCTTTCCTCTTGTGGAATCCAACAGAAGGTTTGGCATCAGTGTTCTGACGCGAGCTCAAAGGGACATCGCGCGGCATTTTACAGTTCCGAAAAAGGTTAGAGAAACGTTGCCTCAGCCCGCGACGCGTGTATTGGGAAGGTCCACGGTCATCCATGATGCATTGGCGATGATGGACTGCCGAGTAACCGCAGAACTAGAAGCGGGCGACCACACATTGTTCGTAGCTGAGGTGGAACATATAGAGGTGAGAAACGGGGAACCGCTGGTGTTCTTTCAAAGCCAGTTCACCGCGTTGGCGTAAGCATAGCGCAGCAGGGGGATTGGTCCTGCTTTCATTTTGCATCATACGCCTTGAGAGAATGTAAGTGCTGTGCCAATGCTGCTGTCAGGTAGCGGTTAAAGGAATTACACTTTAAGATATCATCGTTATAACGGTATCGTGAACAACCGACCGTCAGGTGAGCCATGACTACTCAAATCACATTGCCCAGACCTCCGGAGGTGCCGGAATACTTCGTGTTTCCAGACCCACCGGAAGATCCTGAAGACAAGATGACCACCTTCAAACATCTAGCGAGAACTGGTGCTGCATACCTTTTGGCTGAGCATCTCGGAGACGAGGATACGACCCTCGTTGCCGGCGAACGTTACATGAGCCCGATCGTTACCGGAGACATGACGGGATTGCGTTATCCAGACATGATCGTGGCTTTCGACGTCGATCCAGAAGCGTACGACGATCGGAACGCGTATGTGGTGTCGGAGCAGGGCAAGCCGCCGGACTTCGTGTTGGAAGTGGCATCGAAGAGCACCGGGCACATTGACGTCAGGGACAAACCGGGAGATTACGCTAGCATCGGCGTCAAGGAGTATTGGCGTTTCGACGAGACTGGTGAATACCACCGTTCGCCTCTAGGGGGAGACCGTTTGGTGGCAGGTTCATACGTTCCTATCGAGATTGAAGAGCTTGATAACGGAAGTCTTCAGGGCTACAGCCCGGTTCTTGGCGTCTATCTTCGCTGGGAGGATTACCGGTTGGTTTTCTACGATCCTGCAACTGGCAGCCCTATCGCTAGTCTTGCTACGGAACGTGAGGCGCGTTTAGCGGCTGAAGCTGAAGTCGTGGAAGAGCGTTTCGCGCGCTTAGCTGAACAATCCCGCGCTGATGCCGAGCGGTCCCGCGCCGAGGTTGCCGAAGCCCGCGCTGAAGCGGCTGAAGCTCTCATCCGAGAGTTGGAAAGGCGAAGCCGGCATGAAGAAGATTAGCGAGATTGAATCGGGGCCTTGAAAATCAAGGTGTCTTAAATCGTTTGGATTAATATAGAATCATGGAATCGATTCGCATCGAGTTGGTGCTCATCCCTCAAGATAAGACATGTCAGATAACTACGCAATCGTCGCCACTGGCGGCAAACAATACCGGGTTCGCCCTGGAGACATCCTAGATGTTGAGAAATTGCCCTATCCAGAGGGCTATACGATAACTCTAGATGAAGTGCTCCTTGCGCGCGTCGATGGCGATGTAGAGGTGGGCACCCCAACCGTAGAGGGCGCGCAGGTAGTCGCAACCGTGCTTTCTCATGAGCGCGAGCGTAAGAAAACTGTGTTCAAGTACAAGAACAAAACGCGATACCGCGTCAAGCGCGGTCATCGTCAACACAAAACGGTGCTGGAGATCACAGACATCGAAGTCTGATCGGTTACCAGTTCGCCGATGGAGAATCTGCGATGGCACACAAGAAGGGTTCAGGAACATCTAGAAACGGTCGCGACAGTGCTGGTCGCCGTTTGGGCGTCAAGGCTTTCGCTGGCGAGACTGTAACTGCTGGTTCCATTCTGGTGCGGCAGCGCGGCACTCGCTTCTATGCCGGCAAGAATGTTGGCATGGGGCGCGACCACACGCTATATTCCACAGTTGACGGCATGGTGCGTTTCGACTACGTACGCCAAAACAAGCGACGCATCAACGTCGATGCTGTCGCGGCATGATATCGACACACTCCCGCAAACCAGGGGCATTCCGATGAAAACCGACATCCATCCGACTTACTATCCGGAAGCCAAAGCTGTCTGCCCCTGTGGAGTCGAGTCCATGATAGTTGGCTCAACCAAGAAAGAGATACGTGTTGAGGTGTGTAGCAGCTGCCACCCCTTCTGGACCGGTGAGCAGCGAATAGTAGACACTGAAGGACGTGTTGAACGGCTGATGCGCCGATACGGGATGTCCATGCCTGAGTAGGCCACGAGTGCGAAGATTTTTCAAGTTTCACTAAGATTTAACCCACGTATTCGGCCAGTCCGTATTTCGTGTCTCTATGGCTGAGCCCGAAAATAACGCCATGGTCGCACATAGCGCCCCAAAGTCCCTCTATGGTGGACAAGCCATAATTGAGGGCGTGATGATCCGTGGTAGAAACGTGTGCTCCGTAGCAGTGCGGCGAGCCGATGGATCGATTCACCATGAAACCATCCCCCTGCTGAGTTGGGCGAATGGGAGATTGCGACGCATCCCATTTGTCCGTGGCGTGTTGGTGCTGATCGAGACGCTCGTGATCGGAATGCAAGCCTATACAATCGGGGCAAATCAGCAGATCAAAGACGCGGGTGAAGACGAAGATGCCGAGATCGGTCTCTTCGGCATGACCTTGATGACCGCCTTTGCTTTCACATTCGGCATTGCACTTTTCTTCTTGCTGCCGCTGTTTCTATCAAGACCGGTAGAATCGCAATCCCATTTCCTGGCGAATGTTGTCGAGGGACTTGCGCGATTGGTGATTTTCCTGGCCTACATCTGGGCTATAGGTTTCCTCAAAGACATTAAACGGATGTATGGATACCACGGCGCCGAGCACATGACGATACACGCGCATGAACATGGGTTGCCTCTGATTCCGAGCGAGATACGAAAATTCTCACCTGCCCACCCTCGTTGCGGCACGTCGTTTCTACTCACAGTGATCGTAGTTTCGATCATCCTGTTCATGTTCGTGCCGCGTGAGCCGCTATGGATGTTGATAGGTTCTCGCATCGTGTTGATACCGGTGATCGCGGCGATGAGCTACGAGTTCATCCGGTTTACCGGGCTGCGTAGCGGCAACATTCTGGTCGATTTGGTAGGAAGACCTAATCTGTGGTTGCAGAAACTTACTACTGCACAGCCAGACGATGAGATGATTGAAGTGGCGGTATCGGCGATGGAACGCGCAATCGCCATTGACCAAGGCGATTCAAGCTAGCATGAAATGATTACGAACCATTACCAAGATGGCATGTTGCAAGTAGGGACTGTCGATGATTTGCGGACACGTGGTTGCGTGGTGGTGACGGGTGCAGGACACACGATCGCTGTATTTGCAAAAGATGATGATGGATTCGCTGCAGTCGATAATCGATGTCCTCATATGGGCTTTCCATTGGATCGTGGTACCGTGCAGAATGGTATTCTGACTTGTCACTGGCATCACGCACGCTTCGATCTTGCCAGTGGAGGCACCTTTGATCCCTTTGCCGATGATGTCAGATCATTCCCTGTGTCGGTAGTCGACGGAATCGTATGGGTAGACCCGAACCCGTCTGAGCAAGACCCTGTAGAGCGATGGTCGAAACGTCTGCAGGAGGGCATGGAAGATAACATACGCCTCGTCATCGCCAAGTCGGTGCTGGGACTCAATGCCACAGATGCCGACTATCGTACTGCGCTCACGATAGGAGCGGTCTTTGGCACTACCTACTCGAATGATGGTTGGGGACCGGCCTTGAGCATGATGACCTGCACGGCGAATTTCCTGCATCACTTAGAAGCTGCAGATCGACCGTTGGCGCTGTACCAAGGGCTTAGGCAGGTGGCGTCCGAATGCGCTGGACGTCCGCCGCGTTTCATCGTCGAACCCCTGCCAACGGGCGAGACGCGCCCAGAGGTGTTCAAGCAGTGGTTCCGCGACTTTATCGAAGTCCGAGATTCCGACGGTGCTGAACGGGCACTCAGAACCGCAATAGATATCGGTGCATCACGCCGTGATATACATGACATGGTTTTCGCCGCGGCTACTGATCGTGTCTACATTGACGGCGGGCACATCGTCGATTTTTGCAATAAAGCGTTCGATCTGATCGATCACATCGGTTGGGAACATGCCGCGCAGGTGTTGACGAGTCTGGTACACGGCATGGCGAATGCGCGTCGCAGCGAAGAGCTGAACTCTTGGCGAAACCCCATCGATCTGGTGTCGATGGTACAGGATGCCAGAAAAGGTTTACCCGAACTTTGGGAAGGCGCTGCAAAGTTGCGCGGCTCGTGGGAAAGCGAAGATGAACTCGCAGAAGTGATACTGGAAGACGATCCATCGGCGACGCTACGGGCGTTGAACGATGCGATCAAGGAAGGTGCGAAGGCGGAGCAACTCGGAAGTGCAGTGGCGTACGCAGCTTTCCTACGGATGGCAAGATTCCACACTGCTAACGAATTTGGTGATTGGGACACGGTTCACAACACGTTGACTGCAGCAAACGCGTTGCATCAGGCCTTGGAACGTGGACCATCGGTTGAATTGCTGCGCGCGGTATTCGATACGGCGATCAGCATCTACCTGGATCGCTTCTTGAACATGCCACCGCAAAGGATTCCAGAGCCATCTGCCGATGCTGACGTTGATGAATTGCCGAAAGCTCTTCTAGATGCGATGAACTCCCAGCAACAAGTAGAGGAATCGGCACGTATAGTAACCGACTTTGTCGCCAACGCGCCAGAGCCTGACGACATTGTCCCGACGCTGGCACATGCTATGTTGCGAGAAGACTCGACGTTCCATCATTTTCAAATTGTGGAAGCTACGATTCAGCAATATGAAAAGCGCAAAGGTCGCACATCAGCACGTCACTGCTTGGTGGCGATGGCAAGATTTCTAGCCGCGCACTATCCTACGCCAAGATCGGTGAATCAGACCTATACCATCGCCGTTAGGCTGCAACGCGGCGACGAGATATTCAACGAAAACTAGCTGATTGCATTGTCTGGATTGTGGTGCGGATGGTTGCAGTGTTGGTTCTGCGATGCCCCGCATCTACTCCACACCTAAATTCTGCGTTTGGCCAGTTCTTGCCAGACTTCTTCGATCGGCACGCCCACCGATTCGAGTAACGTGATGCAGTTGTAAAAGAGATCGGCCATCTCCAACGATACTTCGTCAAGCTGTCTGGTGGCGGCGGCCAACCCAGTCTCGCCGGCCTCTTCGATCACCTTTTGCGCGATACGGGAGGTGCCTGCTTGGAGCAGTCTCGCGGTGTAAGAGCCTTCGGGCATTTCGACGGCGCGCTGATGGATCACATCGACGAGCTCGTGCAGGATGCCTGGGCCTACGCGATTCTGCATATCATCATCAGGCGATACAGAATCGTTAAAGCACGAGATTGCACCAGTGTGGCACGCGCCGCCTACTGGTTTTGCCAGCACTACCAAAGCATCACCATCACAGTCCAGTTTAAGTTCAACAACATCTAGGTAGTTGCCAGAAGTGGCGCCCTTTTCCCAAAGTTCTTTGCGGCTGCGACTGTAGAACCAGGCATGGGGACCGGCGATTGTACGCTTCAATGCTTCACGGTTCATATGTGCAACCATCAACACATCTTTAGTGTCTGCATCTTGCACTACGGCGGTGATTAAGCCGCGATCGTCGAATTGGATCAATTTGTTTACCCCTGTATTGATAGCGGCGTCAGGTTACGGGGCGAACTGGAAGCCCGACGCTAGCCATGTGAGATTTGACGTCGGAGATTCGCAAATCGCCATAATGAAAGAGCGAGGCAGCCAAAACCGCGTCGGCGCCACCATGGACCACGGCGTCGGAGAAATGTTCGACCTTGCCGGCACCGCCGCTAGCGATCAGAGGTATCGTTGTGGAATCGGATATCGTGTGCAACAGTTCGATGTCATAGCCGGTCTGTTGTCCGTCTGCGTCCATGCTGGTAACTAGTAGTTCGCCGGCACCCAGTTCTGCACCTCTTACAGCCCATTCAATAGCATCTAAAGCGATTGGTCTTCTTCCGCCGTGAGTGTATACCTGCCAAGAGTTGGGTGATTGTGAGTCACTGTTGACGCGCCTGCGTGCATCAATGGCAAGAACGACGCATTGTGATCCGAACTCTTTGGCGCATTCTTCGATCAAACCGGGGTTTGCGACCGCCGCTGAATTGATACTCACCTTTTCAGCTCCGGCCTCAAGCATCTTACGCATATCTTCTCTAGATCGTATCCCGCCACCTACGGTAAGCGGTATAAAGACTTCGGCTGACACCTGCATCACGACGTCTACCATTGTGTCGCGCGCGTCTGAAGAAGCGGTGATGTCCAAGAAAACGATCTCGTCAGCACCCTCATGGTCGTAAAGGTGCGCTAGTTCTGCAGGGTCGCCAGCATCTTTGATGTCTACGAAGCTGATGCCCTTTACTACTCGGCCACGGTCTACATCCAAGCATGGAATGACGCGGTTTGTCAACATTGCTAAGCTTCCTAGCGTTTAGGATGGTCTTGGTCGTCGTTTCCGGTACACATGCACGTAGCGTTGAACTCCGAGAGTGCGTCGGGTAATCGGCGTCAGATCATTCTCGGCTGCCCATCGCTCGACTCGCGATGGGTCTACTCGCTTAGACTTTGCCGGTCCGGTATCGCCTCGTGCGTCAGTTGAGAACCAATCTGCGATGAGTATCCACCCGCCGCTGGGCAATAGAGCGGCGACGGAACTGAACAGCCTGGCGGGGCTGGTGGTGTTGTGCAACGCATCGATCACGACGATACCATCGGCATCCAATTCGGTCGAAGACAAATCCTGTTCGTCGATCGCGGTTGGAACCACGTTGGTCAGATGGACTCTATCGACTTCTGCGGTTAGTCCATCGAGAACGGTTTGATCACTGTCCAGTGCGATTACTTTGCCGTCGTAAACATATTTGGCGATGGGAATTGAAAGTCCGTCGACGTTGCCGCCGAAAACTGCGACGTGTTGAGAACGATGGATTGGCAACAATGAAATGATCGCGTGGGGGTCGATCTGATCGTTGAAGGTGTGCCAGCTCGCGGTGGGTCTAGTAGTCAATGTTGAGTTCTCTTCGGTACTTGCGACTATTTATTGCCGTTGGCATGTCAGTCAAGTCATCAATTTGTGTTGGTTTCGCTGGCGGCACTTATCGCATCGGTCAGGTTCAGGGCGCCGGTGTATATTGCCATGCCGGTGATAGCTCCGGCGGCGCCGATGTCGCGCAGTTGCACGACATCTGAAACGCTTGCGATACCGCCTGCTATCATAATTGGATATTCTATTTCCCTTACGATTTCACTCACCGCGTTGAAGTTAGGGTGGGACAACGTTCCGTCGCGTTCAGTGTCGGTGTAGATGAAATTTCTGACTTTCCGAATAGCGGACATCTCTTTCAAAACGTCGATGGCGCTCAGAGATGTATCGGTAAGCCATCCTCGGGTGCGTACCATCCCATTTTTAGCATCCACTGAAACGCAGATATGTTCGGCGCCAAATTCTTCGACGCTCTTCTCTACAATCTCCGGGTTTTCAATTGCAATGGTGCCTAAGATGGCCAGTTCGACTCCCATGTCTAGCACCGCAGCTGCGTCGTCCAAACTTCGTATCCCACCTCCCATTTGGACTGGGACATCGATTGAATTGACCACGCGACGAATAGTTTCTGCGTTGGTTCTGGTGCCGTCCTTGGCGCCGTCTAGATCGATGATATGAAGCCGGTTCGCTCCCGTGTCGATCCACCTTAGGGCAGCATCTAGCGGGTCGTTATCGAAGACAGTTTCACGCTCGTAATCCCCTTTGAACAGACGCGCGCAACGTCCACGTCTGATGTCTATTGCTGGGATGACTTGCATTTGTTGAACCTTGTTCTGGTGGATGTGTCATACAGTGGACTGAGCGAACTCTAAGAAGTGCTTGTATATCGCTAATCCGGCCTGGCCGCTCTTTTCAGGGTGAAACTGGGTTCCGACTATATTGTCGTCCACTATTGCGGCACATACATCGATGCCGTGCGGAGCGATTGCAGCCACGTTGTCTGGTTCCTGTGCGACGCAGTGATAGGAATGCACGAAGTAGAAGAATGAGTCTTGTGATACGCCTTGGAAAACGGGGTGTCTTGGCACAGCATCATCCCGAAAGTGGACGATGTTCCAACCCATGTGCGGTATCTTCAAAGGTCTGCCAGTAGATTCGACGGTTCCTTGAGGAAGTCTGGTTACGCTTCCATTTAGGATGCCTAATCCGGGTAAATCGCCCTCTTCAGATTGTTCAAAGAGTATCTGCATCCCCAGGCAGACGCAAAGCAATGGTTTCCCAGATGCGGCAAACTCTCGTATGGTGTCTGGCAAATTCCGATCGTTGAGTTGTTTCATCACCGCGTCGTTAGCGCCAACGCCTGGCAAGATGGCGGCATGTGCCGAGGAGATGGCTTCTCGTGAAGTTGTGACTACTGGGTCGCCACCCGCGCTTCGAACTGCTTTTTCCACGCTATGGATGTTGGCAGCGCCGGTGTTTACGATTGCAAGACGAAAATCGCTCATGCTTTTTTCCTTGTACCCGTCACTAATTCAGGCGGCAAATCTCGATCGACATAACGTGCCATCATGAAGATGCAATCTGACAATCGATTTAGCCAGACTAGAAGGTGTTCGTTTTGGATCATCCCATCTTCGAACAGGGCTACGGCGACGCGTTCCAAGTTGCGAACTTTGCAACGCGCTAGATCGAGCACGGCTGATGCTGTCGATGCTCCAGGGATGACAAATGCTTTGGGCAATTCGACTTCATCTTCCAATTTTCTCAGCAACTCGTCTAACTTGGCGACATGCGTTTGATCGATAGTCTTGAAGTGTTTTCGCAATGTGTGTAGTTGCTCCGGATCAGTTGTGATCTCTGCGTTGGCAAGGAACATCAGGCGTTGGATTTCGAGAATCTCATCGTTTAAGAACTCGGATTCGCATGATGCCCTAGCTAATCCGAGAGAGCTGACTGCTTCGTCCCCGACGCCGTTGGCTTCTACGCGCCGATTCGATTTGGCGACGCGTCCTCCGTACAGCAACGAGGTCTCGCCGTTGTCGCCAAACTTGGTGCTTATTGAATTCCTGACCAATTCAGTTGATATATCATGGTACCGACCGATGCTTCGATTCTATCTTGCTTGAGAAACCATGACGATCGCCGAACACCCAAAAACAGTTCCGATAAACACGGTACGAGTCACTGAGAAGGCAGCTACGAAAGCGATGGAGTTTGCCAAAAAGGCGGGGCGTGAAAATTGCGGACTGAAGATAGCGGTGCAGGGTGGTGGATGTTCCGGCCTACAGTACGTACTAGAGCTCGCAGACGGTCCGGAAGATTCCGACAAGGTCATCAGTGAAAACGGCATTGAGATTTATATACCGAAACGCGCGTTCGTATTCTTGGCCGGAACTGTGTTGGATTTCTCAGATGGGTTGAATGGACGGGGATTCGAGTTCCACAATCCAAATGCCAAGCGAACCTGCGGCTGTGGCGATTCGTTCGCGGTCTGATGCGTTGAGCCATGACCAGAATCGCGCCATTATCGACGCGCCCTCCGATTCAAGAAGCTTTTTCCAGATTTGTTGATCGTGGAGTCGCTGTATTCAGCCCAGACTCTGGCTCGGTCTTCAAGCACGTTGGCGTCGATGCTCTAGACCTGTTACACCGCATCAGCACCAACGCATTGATCGATATGCCAGACGGCTCGGCTCGACAAACAGTGTTGACCACCGAAAAGGGTAGGATCATCGATGCGCCTTGGGTCATCAGGCATGCATCTGATGACCTGACACTGATTTCCGACTCTCCCGATCCGTCTGCAATGCGAGCCGGAATTCTCCGCTACACGATTATCGAGGATGCGGAGTTGATCGATATCACGCATGGCCGAAGTCGGTTGATGGTGTTTGGCGACAATGCGACCGAGACGATTTTGGAAGTGTTGCCTGAAGCGATTCCGGCTTCTACCGATATCGCCGAATTTTTAATCGTGGATTCCGGTTCACAGCACGAAACAATTGCGATACGGACTGATGCCGCTGGAAAACCCACATGGCTGATCGTCAGCAGTGCAGAAATGGTTGATGAGATTTTGTCCCGGTTCGGATACCTGGACCTACAGTTGGTGCCACGTTCGCTTTTTGAATATGTGCGTGTCAGCAACTGTGTTCCGATTGCTGGGAGCGAGTTGAATGGATCTGTGAATCCGCTGGAGGCAGGGTTGAACCATTTGATCGACTTCGAAAAGGGGTGTTACGTCGGGCAGGAAGTGATTGCGCGTCTCGACACCTATTCGAAAGTGCAACGTGTGATGGTAGGGCTAGATGTAATCGCCACTGCCAATTCTCCTGCTACGCGAATCGCTCCTCAAGATGGCGTTCAGGCACCAGAAGGCAGTCGAGATATCGGGTGGATTTCATCGGTAGCAACGCGACCTGAAACTGGTCGACAGATCGGTTTGGGATTCGTTCGCAACGCATATGCTGCTGATGGACATATTCTGGAGACTTCTGGCGGTTCGCAAATTGAACTTCGGGTGGGTAAAGACACGCGGTGATGCGATTAGATGGAGCGGGAGACGGGATTCGAACCCGCGACACCCTGCTTGGAAGGCAGGCACTCTACCACTGAGTTACTCCCGCATCAGTGTATACACGATGGTTACACATTCACATTCTAACCTGCACACATCAAAAGACATCGCACAAACCGAAAGTAGAATGGATTGAGTGGATGACATTTCACTCGACGGAGCAGGAATGAAAACAACAGGTTTCAGAACACTGGTGCTGGGCACTCCCTGGCGCAACTTGACATACTGCATCATCGAGACCGACGCAGGAATTACTGGCATCGGCGAAGCACGCGTGTTGGGCAAGACCCATACCGTCTGCGAGTACCTCAAAGACGCAGAACGTCACTTCATAGGGCACGATCCATTCGATGTAGAAGCGCTGTTCAGGCGGATGACTCTGCTAGATTTCGGAAAGCCGGGCGAGGTGGTACACACTGGCCTGGCACTTGTAGAGCTGGCGTTTTGGGACATTATCGGCAAGGCATGCAACCAGCCGGTGTATCGATTGCTCGGTGGTCAAGTCGCAGAGCGTGTGCAGGCGTACGCAAACGGTTGGTACACCGTTGAAAGATCGCCTGAGCAGTTTGCCGCTGCAGCCGGTAGAGTGATCGATCGCGGCTATCGAGCTATGAAGTTCGATCCGTTCGGCAACGGCGACTTGGAATTAGAGCGTGAAGAGTTCTTCAAATCGCTGGACCTTATCGAAGCGGTAGCATCAGTAGCCGGCACCCGAGCGCAGATCATGATCGAGATGCATGGCCGTTTCGCTCCGCATCAAGCCCGAGAAATTGCGCGACACATTGAGCGATACAACATCGGTTGGATCGAAGAGCCGGTACGTCCTGGTGATATCCCAGCTTTGGATTCGGTTCGTAGCCACACCAGTTTGCCGATAGCTACTGGCGAGCGATTGTATGGCGCACCTGAGTTCAGAGAAATCTGGGGCGCGCAAAATGTAGATGTAATCCAGCCGGACATCACTCAGTGCGGCGGCATATTGGAAGTCAAGAAGATCGCTTCTACCGCGGAGAGCTACTCCATCATGGTCGCACCGCACAATGTCGGGGGCATCATCTCCACGATGGCAGCGTTGCATCTATGCCTGACGTTGCGGAACGTCAAAATCCTTGAACACTTCAACGATTTCGCCGATCCTCAGGTGAAGAACGCCGGAACCAACTATCCGGAAGTGGTGGATGGTTTCTTCCCAATACCAGAAAAGCCCGGATGGGGAGTCGAGTTGGATGAAGATTTCATTCTTTCACATCCTCCCAGCTACACCGATGCTGGCGTGATTGCTGATCCCGGTCTGAACATGTTTGTGAATGCAGATTGGGCGAAGCGCGGACAAGACGATTGATCGAAGTTCGGATTGCTAAATGGTATCGGCAACCCGCGTCAATCACTAGAACTAATCAACTAAATGGAAGGCTAAATGACTGAATCGCTTGTATCTGAAGTAAACCGCTTAATCGATCCGCATGGCGGGGTGCTAGTAGACCTTACTGCGGATCCCGAGCGTAGCCAAGAGTTGGAAGATGAGGCGCGCAGTCTTCCCAAGTGGGTTTTGACCGCACGGCAGCTTTGCGACATCGAACAACTTTTGACAGGTGCTTTCTCACCGTTGCAAGGCTTTATGAACCGCTCTGATTACGAAGCGGTTCGTGATGATATGCGGTTGACCGATGGTACGCTTTGGCCCATGCCTATAGTTCTTGATGTGCCCGAAAAGGTCGCATTCGGATTGCATGCGGGCGATCGACTCGCGTTGATGCATCCGGAAGAGGTTTTGATTGCTGTATTGACAGTAGGCGATATCTGGCGTCCTGATAAAACCGAAGAGGCGCGAAAGGTTTTTGCGACCACTGATACCTTCCATCCGGGAGTGAATGTTCTAATGAACGATACCGCTGACTATTACGTCGGGGGTAGCTTGGAAGGTGTTCGCGCATCTCAGCATCACACATATCGAGAGCTTCGTCATACACCTGCTCAACTGCGTGCCGATTTCGGTTCGCGTGGCTGGTCGAGAGTGGTTGCGTTCCAGACTAGGAACCCGATGCATCGGGCTCACGTAGAACTGACGCGGCGTGCTGCGGAGCAGGTAGATGCGAATCTGCTGATACACCCTGTAGTCGGCCTCACAAAGCCAGGGGATGTGGAGTATCACACTCGGGTGCGTTGTTATCGAGCGATTTTGGATGGGTATCCTGCCAACTCGGCTACATTGAGCTTGTTGCAGCTTGCCATGCGTATGGGCGGTCCAAGAGAAGCAGTTTGGCATGCTATTGTTCGTAAAAACTACGGTTGCAGCCACTTCATCGTGGGGCGTGATCACGCCGGTCCTGGAAACGATGCGAACGGACAGCCGTTTTACGGGCCTTATGACGCACAATACCTGGTAGAGCAGTTCCGTGATGAACTCGGGATTGAAGTCGTGACTTTCCAAGAAGTGGTTTACGATGGTGCATCTGATAGATATGTGACTCGGGATGAACTTGAAGACGATTCTGAGATTATGAATCTGTCAGGCACTGAACTTAGAAATCTCCTGCAAAGTGGTGAAGAAATCCCGGAATGGTTTTCTTTCCCAAGTGTTATCCGGGAGTTACGCAAGTCGTATCCTGCGATGCTTGACCGTGGTTTCTGCGCTTTATTGGTTGACGATTCACCAAATCGTACCCTTGCTGTATCTAACGCTTTGACTGAGATTCTGTTGGAGGATGGCAGCCGCCCAGTGACGACGCTAAACGGTTCGGAACACTCAGCACGGACCATCAGCTTAGTTGCGAGGGAAGTGTCTCGTAACGGTGGAGCCGTGGTAGTTTCGGCAGCAGATGGTATTAACGATGGTGAGATCGAGGCGTTGCGAGAAGGTGTTTCAGAAAGTGGTGTCTTCATTTCTGCGATCGGCGGTGAACGAAGCGAAACTCAATCGATGGTTTGTTTGGATTCAGACTCTTCGCCTGGAGAAACTGCCAGCTCGATCATCGCCCACTTAAAGAAGCTGGACTTGATGTCCTGACCAGCAGCGTGATGGCGCTGCAAACTTTAGAGCTTAAATTGGTCACGGTGTATCTGGCGAAAGAGGAAAATCAAATCTGATTGTCAGTTGGAAATCATACTGGATTGAATATTAGGAAGGAAATCAATTACATTCATTGTGGAATTGTGATTTTCATTGACTGCTAGTGTAGAGTTGTTTAGTGGCGATCTGTCAACGACAACGAGGTAACCATGAGAATAGAGAGCATATCACTCCGAGAAGTGCAGCAGGTTTGGGAATCGAATCGGAGGTATTCGGCGACTTCAAGGTCACCGGAGATGCTCGCCTTGGTCGAAGCGCTTTCGAACATGTCTGTGGGAGAAGCGCGTGCGATAGGTTACCGAGAGGGTCGAAACGCCTCCAATGTCAAGTTGCAGGTTCAAAAGGCGGCGAAACTCACCGGCAAAAACGTCAACGTGGTAATCGACGCCAAGAACAGCCGAGTGATGTTTTTCGTGTCAGATCGTCCGGCACGAACTCGCCGTAGCGTCTAGGATACAGATGGAACAACTCAAGAATTTAGGTTGCCAACTGTCCAATTGTTGTTCGATTGGTGGTTGTCAGCTTAGTTGTTGACCAATCAGTGTACCCAATCCGTAAGTTACTGTTCCTGCGAAAACGCCTACGATCAGCATTCTGGTTGCACCATAGATGGCCCCTCGGCTGGAAATCCAGCCTAATATGCCGCCTACAATCAGAAGAGAAGCGGTTGCTGATATAACACTTGAAAACAGTGCGATTGTGCCAGTGATTCCGATGACATAAGGTAGCAATGGGATTGCAGCACCGGCCGAGAATGCCACAAGAGAGCTGATCATTGCCCAAATTGGCGAACCGCCGAGTTCTTCTGGATCGATACCCAGTTCTTCTCGGACGTGGAATTCTAAGGCGGTATCAGGATTGCTCATGATACGCGCGGCGGCTGTCTCGGCTTCCTTGCTGTTTAAGCCTTTGGCTTTGAGAATCTCGACCAACTCATCTTCTTCCTCTTCCCGCCATAGAAGCAGTTCTGCTTTTTCCCAACGAACTAGGTTTTCGTTGAAATCGCGTTGTGAAACGACGGAGATATATTCGCCGGCAGCCATCGAAAGTGCACCGCTCAGCAGAGCAATTGTGCCTGCTAGTAATACGATGTTGGCATCATCTGAGCCTGCAGCTACCCCGAGAACGAGCGCAGCATTAGAAACTAGCCCATCGTTGACGCCCAAAACCGCCGCGCGCAGCGTGCCGGTGCGTGAAACTGCAGAATCCAATTCGGGATGATTGGCGTCACCTTTGGTATCTGAAGACAGACGGTTGAGCAATTCCATGCTTTCAACCGCTTCAATCCGCAGGTCGTTTCTTACATACTCTTCGCCATGGCGGCTGAGTGCTCTTTGAAGGCGGGTTCTCAAGAATCGAGCAACTCTCACGGGCGTGAATATATTCGCTGCCAATCGCCAGAGCGTCAGAGAAATCGAGAAGCGTTTCGCGCGAAAATCTACGGCTTCCTTCACGCCATTCATCAAGCGTTTCACCACTGAAATCTCGATGTCGCGCAGACGCAGGAAATCTTGGCGAAGCGTTAAATCGTCAGTGGCATCGGCCAAGGCGTGATAGACAGCGGCGTTTCTGATGGAATCTCGGATCAGTCCTTCGTGCTTAGTTGCATCTTGCATTGATTGCCCCTGAGTGTCGGAACATTGATCAAACCGACCCATCGAGCACGACATCTACACATGCAGGACGCCCAGAGGCTACAGCGGCTTCGATAGCTGGTTTGATGTCGTCTGCTTGTTGAACGCGGATGCCAACACCGCCATATGCTTCAGCCTGAGCCTTGAAGTCGAACGGCGTATCGAAGTCCATCGCGTTGTAGATATCTGGAGGTGGCATTTCACTGATCGTGTGATACACGTTCATATTCACCTTCAAAATACGGTATGCCGCATTGTTGCAGATGACATATGTCACCGGGATATCGTAATTGACTGCGGTCCAGAGACCCTGCACCGTCATCATCGCACTGCCATCGCCGACTATTCCGATTGTAGGACTGTCAGGATTGGCCAATTTCATGCCCATAGTTGCACCTATGCCCCAACCAATAGCACCGCCGCGCGCACCCATGACATTTAGATCGGTTCGATGTGCAATGCCAGCATGAACCATTGCAGTGGAAGAGATAGCATCGCTGAATACGTTCGCGCCATCGGGAAGCGAGTTGCCCAAAGCTTTGCCCAATGCAGCAGGCGTGATAGGACTACGCCCCCAACCACTCACTGCCAGCTCTTCAAAGGCGGCCATGCGAGCCGCGTTTTCAGCAGCGACCTCGCCCCGACGTTCGTTTGCCGATGCTGATGCACCCGCGTCCATGCGCTCCGATGTCTCGGCTTGGATTTCGATCAAAGCATGTAGTGGCGATGCCCAAATCCCAATATCGGTCGGTTCTTTACGTCCGATCTGACTTGAGTCGGAATCGACGTGGATCAGCGTGGTTTCATCATCCAAGAAGTTGCCAGATCGATAGAAGAAGTCTTCAAACACCGGGCATCCCACAGCCAACACCACATCTGCGTTTCTGATAGTCGACAATCCCACTTCAGATCGCAAAGATAGAGCGCCACACCACAGTGGATGATCAGTCGGGAATGGCATATGACCTGATACGTGGCTGAATACGCGGGCGCCTATCGTTTCAGCCAAAGATGCCGCCGCACCCGATGCGCCGCTGGAATGGACGCGATCGCCGACTACGATGATTGGGTTTTTAGCGTTGGAAAGTGCTTCGGCTGCTGATTCCACAGCCGAAGATTCAGGTCTAGGTTCGCCATGTATCTGATTTGACGGCTGGAGTGATACATCCGCAAAATCGTCCATGGCATTGCCTGAAAGCGCGACGAAAACGGGGCCTGTGGGGGGTGTTCTTGCTTCTTGGAATGCACGACGCATCACAGATGGAACTTGCTCTGGGTGAGTTATCTCTGCGCTCCATTTGGCAAAGGGAGCCGCCATGTCAGCCAGATCGCTCCGATCACTTGCCAGGTGTCTGATGTCTTTGTTGCCGGCGGTGATCACGACTGGCGAGCCGGTGCGTTTCTGATCGATCATAAGACTGAAGCCGTTGGCGAGACCGTTGTCAATATGGAGACTCACGAACCCGACCTTGCCGCTTGCTCTCGCATATCCCTCAGCCATACCGATGGCTACACCTTCTTGAACTACCATTAGGTATTCGAGTTCTGGATACTCATGCAATATGCCGATGAATGGCGCTTCACTAGTGCCCGGGTTGCCGAAGATGTATTGAACACCTTCGGCGCGCAACATCTGCATGAAAGCATGTTTGCCTTGTAGTTTGGTAGTCATCTTTGTTCCGTCTCCTGATGGCGGCAGAAGAGATCGCCAGTTTTTTCGATTGCCTGTTTTGAAGAAAGATTCATCAGACATTTGGATTGTCGAATTGTTAAGCCTATTGGACGAATTTGTCACCCTTCGTTTGAAGCGTTCAGAAGAACGCGCCGCAACTTGTCGGCAACGATTTGAACTTCATCATCTGATAGATTGAGCGGGTCGACCCAAAACTCGGGTACCTCTTCTAAGAATGTCAGGATCATCACGCGATTCGGCGCTTCCAACATGCGTTCGCCGATCACTTTCTTTGACGGACCGCGCCAGGAATCGTTCAACTTGAGAACTGCGTGTGGGATGTAGTGGTTGTAGTCGTGAACCACCTCAGCCTCTACACCGGGTATCTCGACGATCTGATCAACTACTGATTGCATCAAGCGCGTGTATCTACGGTTCTCAGCAACTTCGTCCTCATTGACAAACAGTTCGACTGCGGCAAGCAGACCAGCGATCGATTCTTTTGAAACTTTTTGTGCACGCGCCACGGTTGCATTTGGCGCGTTGTTTAATCGTGCATACTCTATCCACTCTTCGCTTCCGAGCAAGAGACCCGTGGCCTGCGGCCCGCGTATGCCCTTGCCACCCGAGAACGAGACCAAATCGGCGCCGGCTTCAACGAACTTAGTCAGATTGGCGCGTGGTGGTAAGCGCGAAGCAGCATCGCACATCAGCGGTAATCCGTGAGTGTGAGCGATATCGACGAGTGTTTCGATCGGCAACACGTTGTCGCCGCTGTAAGGCGACTCCAGATGAATGATGGCCGCCGTCTTGTCGGTGATTGCGTCCTCAACTTCCTCAGGCGAACAACCCTCTTTGTCGCCTACTTCCACGAATCGCGCGCCGGGAGTCAAGTACAGATGGTCGTAACCGAAACGATGGTTACGTTGGATGATCAACTCGTTGGGTATGTCGTCTGCAATAGGCAGCTGAAAGATGAGATCGGGGTCATCCTTTGCCATTGCGGCCGCGGTCTGAACGGTCAACCCGCCTGATGCGCCGCTAGTGATGGTTGCGGCTGGCACACCGATGATGTCGGCCAGACGCTTCCCGGCTGCGATCAACATTTCTGGCAGCTCCACGAACGGCTCGGACATCGCCACCATTGCCTGCATCGCTTCAGGTCTGGGGCGCGTCCCGGAAAACCGCGTGACGGGTCCGCCGGCATTGATCAAAGGCGTAACACCGAGGCTCTCGAGTATCTTTTCGCCGCTGCTGTAGTCCATCATGGATGCGTCCGATCGTGTCGTGTATGGTCTTAATGCGAAAGAGAACGATGACGGTTTCATCGCGTCCTCGGTATCGCTACCCGAAATCATCGGGGTATGGGTTTGGTGCAATTATCGTTGAAAATCGTCATCGCGCACAATTAGAGTTCGATTGTTGAGATGCGATTGCCGCAGACGAAATCCTCGTCGATTCGGAAACCGAGCCCAGGCGAATCAGGTGCTGTCAACACACCGTCGGAGTTGACTCTAATCTCTGATTGCAGTCCAAACTGTTGAGCCTCAAGTGGCATCCAATACTCATAGAAATCGCAGTTCAGAACCGACATGATGACGTTCAGGTTCCCGGCGTTCATCAGCGAGTTGCCGGCGGTGCCGACCTCGCAGTTCACGTTGAATCCCTCAGCCATGCCGCACTGCTTCTTCAATCCCGTGATGCCGATCTTGCGAGTCGTGCCGCGGATCGAAGGCGGCCATCCTTGTTCGAGCACCCTAGCCGCTTCGTGAAAGAGGAACTTAGCCGAGTCGCTCATGTTCAATGGAGTCTTCAGAGTTTCTGAGAGAATACGTATGGCTCTGAAATTGTCCCAAGGCACCGGATCCTCGAACCAGTAAAAGTCGTTCTCGTCAAGCGCACGTCCTATCTTGAGAGCATCCCGCAGATCGTAGCCGTTGTTCGGATCCAACATCAGATGCATGTCATCCCCGACTTCTCGGCGCACCGCGGCAACCATCTTTACGACTTCGTTGACTGGCATGGCGCCGGGGTGGATCTTGTAAGCCGTGAATCCCTGCACAGCGAGTTCGGCGGCCTCAGCTACATATCCGTCTACAGTAGAGTTGCGCGGTGGATATGTGGCATAAACGTCGACTTTTCTGCGCGCGGTGCCTAACATTTCATGTACTGGCAACCCTGCCGCCTTGCCTGCAGCATCCCACATTGCGACATCTACATGCGACCACAATGCATGGACTGAACCTCCGTGTCCGGGCATGCGTGGCAACTGATGCCAGAGCCATTCACGGTCTGCAATCTTCATGCCTGCTAATCGATTGGAGAAAGATGACTCGAAGGCACGAATCGTAGTTGCGCCACCGCCGCCTCGATCTCCGATGTGCGCGTTGCCCTCGATGCCGTTGTCGGTGATCAGCCGCAAGATGCCTGCCGTTAATCTGCCGCCCATTCCGCCACGGGCATCGTTGATGCTCAGTCGCGGTACGTCGAACTCGATGACATCGATCTTGGCTTGCTCTATCTTCATCGCGGCTTGAACCTCAGAAATGCGATTTACCATTCAATGTTGGTGATGTTAACCCGATACCCATTGAAACATCGTGAGACGCAAGATATGCCCCCGTCAGAACCTAACGCCAAGATACGCATGTGGGAAGACTACATCGAAGATATTCGTGTAGCACACCGCATACCAGCGATAGCGGCAGGAATCGTATGTGGTTCAGAGCTGGCGTGGTTTCGAGGTTTTGGCGAAACCGAATTGGGGAGTGGCACCGCACCTGATGAACACAGCATCTTCCGAGTAGCTTCCAACACCAAAACTTTCACTGCCACCGCGCTGATCATGTTGCAAGAAGCTTCGATGCTGTCGTTGCAAGATCCGTTGCTGCTCTACATACCGGAGTTCACATCAGCCGCTGGCATCGCGGGCGACCTAGAAGATGTGACGCTCCAACGAATGTCGACACATCATTCAGGACTAACAACCGAACATCCCGCAACAGAGTGGAATGAAGCAGATTTCCCAGATATGGGAACAATGCTGGACCGCATCGATGAAGTGCAAATGGTCATTCCACCTGACAGTGCATGGAAATACTCAAACTTGGCATACGGCTTTCTCGGCGAGGTAGTCAGCAGATTGTCAGGCCAAACCTATGAGCGTTTCGTAGATTCTGAATTGCTGATGCCTTTGGGTATGAAAGACACGACATTCGATGTCAGTACCGTATCTGATGAAAAGCGAACAGTAGGTTACAGTCAACCTTCGCCAGATAGAGATGAGTTAAGAATCGCGCCATACTCCGAGTTAAATGGCCTATCGTCAGCAGGACAGATGATGACTAATGTGGCCGACCTCACGAAGTGGTTGGCACACATCATGCGGACTACCGCCGATTCTGGTGTGCGGTTGTTAAGCGAGATAACCCGACGCGAGATGCTCCATCCCGTGTATCTTGACCCCGATTGGACTGCAGGGCAGTGCATCGGATGGAGAGCTACGCGATCTGGAGAACGGGTGTACCACGGACATGGTGGCGGCATTCACGGCTTCGGCACTCAGACGATGTTCCATGCACCGTATCAAACCGCAGCCATCGTGCTGACGAATTTATGGCCGAACGCCGTTTCGGCATCGCTGGCGCAGACTCTACTCGATGCCGTCATTGAAGATTGGGACGAGATGCCGGAAATCGAGATGCCAGCGAGTCACGCAACACCTGAATCAGACGCTGCATCGCCGTTGCGAGAGTTCGAGGGCATCTACTTCACTGAACCGGGATTCTGGATGCGAATCACCGCGGTGTCGGATGATGAGTTGCGGTTCAGCGGACACGAGTCATCACCGTATCTGTTGCACGCTCCGGCAAGCGCGAAGTTGATGCCAGAAGGTGACTTCAAAATCGTCGGTAATCGAGGCGCCGGCGAAACGATAACAATAGCCGATGGCGAGTTCCGTCTTGGGGGATTCTGCTATCGATTGATCGAGAAAAAGATGAGACAGATATAGGAATAAGGCCCATGTCAAGGATCTACGAAATCGCTGACGGCTTTGTCGATACCATCGCCGATCTGAACCCGATCGTCGCCACCTATCTCGGAGTGCCGGGTTACGACCATCTGATGCCTGATTTCTCGCCGGATGCATCCGAACGTTCCGACGTAGCATACCGCGATGTGCTGAACCGTATCCAAGCCGAGCAACCCGAGACGCTTCGAGAACGCAGGTGCAGCGAGACGGTTCAGGAGGAGATGTCATGGTCTATCGATCAACACACTGCTGGGTTGCACTACTCCGGCATGAACATACTCCACTCGCCTGTCCAATCGCTCCGGCAGATATTCGACTTGATGCCGAGATCGACAAATGCGGACTGGCAAAACATCGCCTCACGAATGGAAGGAATAGCCGATTCCATCGCCTCGTACCGAGTCACCCTCGACGAGGGCATACGCAAAGGCATGACGACCTCCAAACGTCAAACTTCAGGTTGCATCGAGCAGATCGAGACTTGGGTCGGCAAAGGAGATGCGCCACCGTTTTTCGACTCCATTGGGGAAGCAGGAGCATCGACTGATGAAGTGAACGATGCTTTGGCTGCTCGACTGTCTGATGCGGCAAAGAGTGCTAATGCCGCATACGCAGAGTTCGCAGATTATCTCCAGAGCGTCTACCTGCCAGCCGCGAGGGAAGCCGACGCGGTGGGCAGAGAACACTATGCCTTGACCTCTAGAAGCTACAACGGCATCGACTTAGATTTCGACGAGACTTACGAGTGGGGGTGGGAACAGCTGCGTTGGGTTCAATCAGAGATGCAGAAAGCAGCTGACCAGATCAAGCCGGGATCATCCGTGAATGAAGCGGTCGCTCTATTGGAGACCGACCCGGCACGCGCGATCGATGGCGAGGACGAGTTCCGACAGTGGATGCAAGACCTCCAAGACTCCACCATCGAGGAGATGAACGGCACACACTTTGATATCGCGGAACCCGTCAAAACGATTGAGGCGATGATCGCACCGCCCGGCGGCGCTTTAGCGATGTACTACACTGGACCGTCGGAAGATTTCTCGCGTCCGGGACGGACCTGGTATCCGACTGGAGGCAAGACCTCATTTCCTCTCTGGCGAGAGGTGTCGATCGCATATCACGAAGGGGTGCCAGGACACCACTTCCAGATCGCCACGACGATGACGCTTTCAGATCAGCTTTCCCGATATCAGCGTCTGCTAGCTGGCACATCGGGGTACGCCGAAGGCTGGGCGCTATACGCGGAACGATTGATGCATGAACTGGGGTACCTGGAAAACCCCGACTACTACATGGGAATGTTGGATGCCCAAGCCTTAAGATCGGTGCGAGTGATCATCGACATCGGCATGCATTTAGAAAAACGTATCCCAAATGACTCCGAGTATCACCCGGGCGAAGTATGGACGCCGGAGTTGGCGTTGGAGTTCATGCGCGATCGGGTGCACTTCCCGCCCGATTTCGTAGCCAGCGAGATCGACCGATATCTAGGCATTCCCGGTCAGGCAATCTCATACAAAGTAGGGGAACGCGTCTGGCTAGAGGCGCGCCGACGCTCCCGCGAAGAGCAAGGCAAAACTTTCGACCTCAAGGATTGGCACAATCGCGCGTTGCAGTTAGGACCCATGGGCTTGGCGCAGATGCAACGCGAGATGGCGCGGATGTAGGTGTAGTGAGTGGTTTGTCTGAACTGTGATTTGAGTGATTGAAATGATGCGAATGATTGGATGATAGCGATTTGGTATACATTGGCCGGCGATTCGCGTCGTAACTTTGTAATGTTATGGGTATCATAGTCAATCATTCATATCATTAACGTTACAGTTCAGTCGGGGTTGACCTAAGCAGTTGACATGCGGTTAGTTGGTAGATTACAATCTAACTTAGGTTACAAACCGATTAATTGTAGGATAAGTCAATGCTCACGAAAGAACATCGAGACACCGCCTTGGAGTTTCTGCAAGCCTCTGATGAAGAGTTCGCACGTGGCGATGTGCTACAGGGAGCTGAAAAGCTATGGGGTGCGGCTGCACACGCCGTGATGTCAGTGGCAATGGAACGCGGCTGGCCACACACGAGCCATCGATCGCTCAAGAATGCAGTCATAGAATTGTCAAAACAGTACGATGACGCACTTTCTCAGCAAGGCTTCCTTGCCGGCTTCTTGGCCGCCGAAAAATTCCATCGCCACTTCTACCACGACTCTATGGAAGACTGGGAACGCGATACTGACCGACCGCTAGTGCACGACTTTGTCAGGCGAGTGTTGTCATCAAGGTAGTACTCTCACCGCGTGGGTTGTGGTGACGGGTTAGTGATGACGCCCAAATCCGAGATGTCCACTGGTGAACACGCGCAGACCGCGCGCGTTTGTACAACAAGAATTTGCGTACGGCAACGTCCCAGAGGGCGCACAGTACCTCTGGCAAGCCGCCGCAAACGCGCCATCGCATCTTTAGCAATCGAACGCGGCTTGCCACACGATAGTCACCGGTATTGAAAGAGGCCAGCATCCGACTAGCCGAATGCCAGAAGGACGAACTCATAGGTGCCGGTTTAGCAGTAGCCGAAGAGTTCATGCGCCACCGCACCTTCGACTACATGGAACAGTGGCAACGCTCACAAGATCGTCCGCTGGTTCACGATTTGGTGGGACGGGTGTTGTCATCGCGATAGTTCGACACCTCTTCATTTGCAAAAGGTCACCGATTCGGTTCGTTTAGACACTGACGGAGCTGCTTGCAATCATCACATTTCAGGTTCTTACTACCTTTTTTGAAACATGACAAACTTTTTATTTGTTTTTTCTCGATGTCAATCTCTAAAAACAAACCCAATTTGTACTTATATTGTTTGGGATCGGTGAATTGTTTCAGTTTCCACTTATCTCGACTTGCGGCATTGCCGTTGGATTTCTTGACTTCAATCACGAGCAAGTTGCAAGCGTCAACTCCTCGTTTGTGAACAACAATGTCCGGATACACCGTCACAGCATCCACACAATCAGTAGACGTTTGTCCTTCTACACATTTGAGGATCGTTTTCGTGTCCGAACCATGCCGATTGTATTCGCAATCGACTTTCAGTTCCTTAAACTGGGATTGCAGATGCTCTGCGATTTTGTGCGTGATGCTCCTTTCGTTGACGTTTCGACAAAGCAAATCTTTATCTTCACGCATGAACAGCTTCAACGCTTTCTTGACCTTCATGTGTAGCTTCTGTGAATTTGTCATGTTCAAACCTCATCTTTTGTCCGCTGACCAGATCGTGAAGTCCTCGAAGTGGGTCGATTTTCCTGGCACTCCATCGTGGACGTGATAGGTTCCCAGCGCGGAAACATAACCAGCCGTATTCGAATGATTCAAGTCTAACCGTATCCGCCTTGTTTTCGGGTATGGTCAATTTGATTTCAAATACGAAATCAGTTAAATCTACAGCAGTGCCGATCTCTGTGAACCCATTTTCATCTGGTATTAAATCTTCGTCTTCCGGACCGTGGAACGAACCTTTAGGTGACAACTTCTCTGTTTCGGGCGTACTGTTGTGGGTTGGGAACGGAGTTTGTTCGAAAGTCGCTGCAGATATGGGTGTTGCGGTCGGAATCTGGGTTGCTGACGATTCAGGCGTGAACGTTGGCGTCGGCACCGGTAGGTGCCGTTGTTCATTGTGTCGCCAGAACCGCTGCCGAGACCGTGGCATCTACATCAGGCGTGGGTGCTGGGGTTGGGAGTTGGGATTGATACCGCTAAAGCCACTTGGACAGTAGCATCGATGTTTGGCGTAGGCATCGGCTGGACCGAAACGACACATCCTTGGACGAACATCGATGCCGCGATTATCACAAACGACTTGAGTGGTCTAGGGATTTTCGTAGGTCGTTGCATGTTGAATTTTCAATCTGCCGACCAGATAGTGAAGTCTTTGAACCGAGTTGAATATCCAGCGATGCCGTCATCGGTAAAGTAGTTTGTGACAGCAGAAACAAAACCCGGGCCAATCAAGCCACTGAGATCAAGTCTGTCGATATAGGTACCGTTGATGAAGAGCCAACCGTCACCGCCAAGGGCGATGATGCGAATGTGATTTGTGTCGTAAGCGGTAGTCGTAACGTGACTAGATTGTTTTTCGACTAGTCCTTGGGTAGTATTGACAACGCCTAAGCGTAAGTCATCGTGCCACCTGCGGTTTTCTTGGACAACAATCGCGTGGAAGGCGTTGTTCCGCGACCGGAACAAGATTCCGTTGCTCCACTGCCCTTGCCAAGGCGTATATGGATTCGAAAATTCAACTTCGATAATACCGTCTGCTACATGTGTTAATCCTTGATGTTCATCGAAATAACTACTCGAAGGTTGATGTGCAATGTTACCTGCAAGAGGTCCATAAACCCGACTCAACGATCGGATGGTGAAATTCGATAATCTAGTTCGCAGAACCCCTTGGTCGCCGCCCAAAAAAGCGTACGGTGTGCCGAAATGTATGCCGAAACCAAGATCAAGTTCAGTCATGAAGTCGCCATTGACGAATAATAAACCGCTATTTCCGTTGACAATGAGTTGTAGCCGATTCTCAACGTTTCCTCCTTGATTGATATTAGGTGAATATGCGTTGTCTATAACTTGCAAGTCGTTTCCTGTATATCGTTCATGAGACCAAAAACCAGAGTCAGTAATGCCGACTAAATCCCCGACGGTATTTGAAGATCCAAATAGAATTCCTGCGAACCATAAATCATGCGGTACAACAATGGGAGTTCTCAGTGTGATCTCGGCTACGAAGTGATCTTCGTCTATGAGATATCCATTTTCCGATTCAAGATCCAACCAACCGCCTTCTCTTTCTTGTCTCTCCCGCTCTTCTTGCTGACGTCTTATGCGTTCGCGCTCTCGCCGTTCGCGTTGTTCGCGTACCTTTCTTTCCCTAGCCTCCCGCTCGTATTGAGCGCGACGTTGAGCTTCTTCTCTTTGCCGGCGGAGATCCGCTTCATGGCGTGCCCGTTCTTCGCGACGTTGCCGCTCTTGATGTTCACGAGATCGCCTCGCTTCTTCATGATTTCGGCGCGCCTCTTCCGCTTTCATCGCTAAGAATGCGAAATAGTCACGGTCATACTCCACCCGCCTTTCCGCATCACTCAAAACCTCATACGCCTCATTGATGACCTGCATCATCCGTGAAGCGTCAGGACTTTTGTTGCGATCTGGATGCCACTGCATCGCCAATCTACGATAGGCGCGTCGAATATCGTTCTGCGACGCGTCCGGGGATACACCTAAGATGGCGTAGTAATTTGGTGGTTCGTTTTGATCGCGCATTGACATCTCACATCACAATGTGCAATGCTACGCTACATCCGATGGCGGTGTTTCGTCGGCTTGCACATCTTGACGATCCACGGTCGTCCCGACTTGGTCAATCCTGTGAAATTGGTGCCTGCGCAAAAGTTGCAGTGACCTTGCATGATGCGAAATCCCATGGCTACTTGTGCAAGAGCGTTGGCGCGAAGAGATGGGACCATCAAGGTCATATCAAGCCCCGGTAGATTCGGAAGTGGTTGCGTCAGTCGGCCAAGGGTAAGCGGGTTGAAAAGGTTGTGAGGAGATAGGGGAAGCATCTAATACAATTTCAGTTGCCGTAGTAACTGTTTAATGCTTGCAGTATTGCTTTCGTGGTTTGGTCTGTGCTGGTCTTGAATGCACTAGTCGCCGCTTTGCTTGCCATTTTGACAATCCATCCATTTACCCTGGAACCGAAGCTGTCTTTTTCAGCAATTGGCTCATTTGCGACGGCTGTCTGGAGTTCGCCTATGTCTTCATCTTACAAGTTCAGTTCTCGCAGCGCGTACAACAGTGAATGAATATCGCCAGGTTTGACTGGCGTTGTTATTTCTTGATGCACGTTCATGCCTGACGCTACTTGGTGTACGTTGCCTAAGACGATTGTCGTATACGAATTTTGCACAATACCCCCGTTAGAAGGTTTACTCAAGCTTAGGGTCTCGAGTTGCTGATTTGAGAATAACTTGGCGGATTGACCAGTATGGATTTCGCCATCGGTCTGTAGTCTCGTCGCGATTTGCCTGCATTTCTCAATTAAGGCAACGTGCGAGCCACCGTGATTCATTGGTTCATCGACTTCGTAGTAATTGACCATTTCGGACAACGCGCGTCCCACTGTGTTGTCGTCTTCCATCTCCCAGAATGCCCGCAACTTCTTAGCCTTAGATGATCCATAAATTTGGTATTTAGAGTTGTGAATGTGAATTCCGTAATGCCGGAAAAATTCTTCGAATGTATTATCGGTAAAGTCTAATACGTAGCCCGAGCGCATATCAAACAATTTTTCAAAATATCGCTTCTCTGTTGCTGTTAATGTGCTCAATTGATCACTCCTTCTTCGACGTATTCGAACTTGGCTTGCCCACGGGATTCAGGAAAGGCTAGACAACTGCGCGCTACTAGCTTTCTTTTGATGCTTTGGATTGGAGGTGCTCATAGCTTCATCTCTGAATCGTGTTCATATTCACTGGGGCGTTGGTTTCCGATGTTGTTATCGGTCCTCGCCGAGTTGCTGCCATCCTTCGGGGGTGATGAAAAAACCATCAGGAGTTTTTTCACAGAACCCCCGACCGACATTTTGGTTTAGGCAGTCGGCCGGATTCCCCAATCGTTTCTGTTGGTTGTCGCGCAACGCTCTGCTGACTAGACTGGATGTCAGTGGCTCTTCGCCTCTGTGGTGTAACCATCCTGCAGTCGCCAGAAACCTTTGGACCTGCACATTGTCGGCTCCCTTTGATTTCAGATATGAGTTGAGTGAACTGATATTAGCAGTAGACCGTTGTTCACGATCGTTGTCTGGAGATCCAGTGGTAGGCGAATCGATTATTTGGTCGGATTTGGCTGCTTCTATCAGCATGGCGACCTGTTCAGTGAGCCAAGATTGTTCACCTTCGCCAGAAAAACTAATGCTTCCGATGTTCAACTCAATCTTGCCACGGGTGGATTCTTGTTCTTGCATTCTTGTCCTCCTAGTTGCACATTGCAATAATCATAGCACATTGCAATAATCATAGCACAAAATCTGCACGATGCATAGCATGTGACCAAGAAACTTAGTCGACGATCTGTAGGACAAGCGGCATTCGGATAGACTATCCGCGCTATCATTCCCAATATTTAGCATACCGGTTCAAAACCCCAACAACCCCTCACACCTCCAAGCGCATCAACTCCTCCGCAAACATAACCTGCCCGCTGTAATGCTCGCGGATGTCGCCCAAGCCTTGTTCTAGCGGTCCGTGTTTGGCGAATGACGGACCTAGGTGAATCAGGACTAGCGTCTTGACTTTGGCGTTTTGTGCCATTTGAGCGGCTGTTATAGTGCCGGACTGTCCGTAGTTCACGCCTAGGCTTTCGAGCTCGGACTGATTGTTGCCGCACATCGCTAGCATTAAGTCGGCATCTTGCGCGAGGTCGGTTACGGTGTCGCAGGGTTCGGTATCGCCGGTGAAGATGATCGACTTGCCGGACGCGGTGTCGACACGGTAGGCGAGGGAATCGAGGTACGGTTGGACGTGGACTGCTGGTGCGGCGGTTACCTCCCAGCGTTTAGAGGTGACGACGGTTCCCGGTTCGACATCTCGAGCATTGACGACTGGCGGTTTGCGAGGCAGCGTGCCGCCGCGGTTGACGTATACCTTTTGACTGGTCGGGAAGTGTACCCGCGCATACCAATCGTGCGCGAATACGCCATCATCCTCATCCAGAATGCCGTGAGTCAAACCTTCGGTCGGGGATGGTCCGTAGACACCGAGCGTGTTTTCTTTGCCGATCGATTGATCCCACCGACACAGCAGGAAACAAGGGTAGTCGATATCGTGGTCGAAGTGATGATGCGTGAAAAATAGATTGTCGATCTGTGTCGGGAACAGGCCGGATTTCACGAGCTTGTGAGTGGCGGCCGGTCCACAATCGAACATTAGCTTTTCGCCATCGACATCGAGGACGAACGCGGAGCCGAACCGGCTTGGTGTTGGCACAGGCGATCCAGCACCGAGGACATACAAAGTCGTATCGGATTTGTCGCCCATCAGAGTTCGAGCTTCATCAGCTCTTCAGCGTAAATTACCCGACCGTTGTATACCTCTCGGATGTCGCCGATGCCTTTTTCTAGCGGGCCGTGTTTAGAGATGTTGGGTCCCATGTGGACCAGCACTAGGTTCTTGACGCCGGCTGCTTCTGCCATGCGACCGGCGCCGGTGGTGCCGCACTGACCGAATGCTTCTCCGTCTTCGTCCATAATCTCCTGGTCATCCCAGCACATGCAGAGCATCATATCGGCGTCTTTGGCGAGTTCAATGACGGAATCGCAGGGTTGCGTATCGCCTGTGAAGACGATTGATTTCCCGCCTTTGGTGTCGAGTCGGTATGCCAGCGAGTCGAGATATGGCTGCACGTGCTCGGCTGGCGCCGCGGTCACCTCCCATTTGTCAGCGGTTTTGACGGTGCCCGGTCCGATGTCGCGAGCGTAGACGGCGGGTGGTTTGCGTGGTAACGTGCCGCCGCGGTTGACATGCACTCGCTGACTGAGCGGATGCTCGACGCGGGCGATCCAATCGTGCGCGAAGATGCCTTCTTCCTTGTCTAGCACGCCGTGAGTGATTCGCTCGGTAAGCGTGGGTCCGTAGACTTTTAGCATGTTTTCCTTGCCGATCGATTGGTCCCATCGGCACAGCAGGAAGCATGGATAGTCGATATCATGATCGAAGTGGTGATGCGTGAAGAAAAGGTTGTCGATCTGTGTCGGGAAGAGTCCAGACTGCACTAGCTTATGCGTAGCCGCCGGCCCGCAGTCAAACATGATCTTCTCGCCATCGACATCTGCGACGTAAGCGGAGCCGAATCGAGTTGGCGTAGGCGTGGGAGTGCCGGCACCGAGGATGTAGATGGCGGAGTTGAGTTTGGAGTTTGACATGGGTTGATTGTAGTGGTTGTTGGTTCAGGCAATGTTGCCTTGGATGGCTTGCCAGATGTCAGTTCCCGCTCGAACGTAATGGACTTTGATGCGATTCTGACGTCGGAAATGGCGAAATGCATTCTTTACAGATGGACTCCTAAGTACTGCATCATTGATATTTGTGTAAGTCAAAACAGCGTAGCGAGTGAAATTCATAGGTAATAGTGAACATCGGATGATTATCGGTGCGAAATAGCTTAGTGACCAATTGAGTTGGTTGATTGCTTCTCGAGTTCTTGCATTTGTATGTGTACGATCAGTTTTCGCTTCGATGAAAATCACACAGGGTTTGTCGCCATTCTCGAAAACAGCTACTAAATCACAGATTGGATTGCATTGGACTGCGTTTTTCACAATATCGATTGCGATAATCAATTCGTCGACATCAAGAATAGCCGATGAATCTGGAATTGCATCAAGGATAATTGGGCACCCATCGTGAGTGAATGATTTTTCGGTCAATAAAACGTGCGTGTGATTGAGCCGAGAAACTAGATTTTCAATCCAACTCATTGTCTTCCAACAACTCACGTGCTTCTAGAACGCTCTGCAAACGGTTGAATTGACGAACCGTAGCATCTGTGTGATCGTCAGGCCCATATTCATACTCGTCGCCCATGTAGATTTCTGTCACAGCCGAGCCGCCGTGTTCTTCCGAGAATTCGAAGCTGTAGACGGCGGTTTCATCTTCGTTCAGATAGATATCTTCTTCACCTAGAGGCCCGCCTATTGAAAGGACGCGCTTTCGAGTGCTTGCGTCTAGTTTCGAAGCGTTTACGAAGGCACTCAGCTGCTCCACCATGTAATGGCTGTGCGTGGTGATGAGGACGCGCAAGCCTGATCGCACCATGAAGGCAAGTGCAGCTGCCATCTGCTGCTGTGCTGCGGGATGTAGATTGGCCTCAGGCTCGTCGATGATTAGCAGGTCGCCGTTGACAAGGTAATTTCGTAAATAGAGCGCAATCGGTGCAAATTCATTGACCATCGACGATGCTTGCGATATCGGTATGTTCAAGCCAGAATTGTGGATGTATCTGATCTCTGGTACACCATTCGTTGGGTCGACGCTTATCCGGCCGTCAATTATCGACTGTTCGAGAATATCAGCGAGTTCACGCTTTACGTTGTAATGCCTGAAAGGTTCCCATAATTTCAAAGTCGGTCGCCGTGGCATATCGCGTTTACTACGCTGTCGAGCTCGGTTCAAGAGATCAATGGAATCCTGAGTTGCCCGAGTTATTCTCGATCGATTGGCTGTGCCAGTTCCAAAATCCAACAAAAGTTCACGAGTATGAAGATAGCCAGTCCTACCGGCAGGCAAATAGAATGTATAGGGCAATACGTAGAACAGATCAGCAAAATTAACGGCAATCAGTTCTTCTACACCAGAGACAAATGAAACACGCTGTTCATCGTCAATGTTTAATTCGTGCATTGCTCGATAATCAACGTACGCGGGAGGCACGTTCAAACGAGTTGTTGATTCTGAGATGTATGTGCCTACCACGGTCGTTGTGATCAATGTCGAAGGAAATGTCAAATTTATGGATTGCGGTAGCATGTGAATCGTTGCTCTGTGTTGGGGCAGCAAATCTAGGAGACTCTCAACCCCGAAAAAATCCATAATGGAATTATTGACAGTATCTGCTACACGTTGGCGATGATCTGTAATCTGATTTTCGATCGCTGAACGTGATACATCGGAGAAAACCGATAGCGGCAGCTGATCCCAAGCCTCGTTGTCAGGTGTCGTGCCGGCACTAAACATGCGGCCAAGCACTTTGAAATCTTCAATGATGGACGACTGTTGCAAGTGATTAAATCTTTGAGGAAGTCGGGCCCCAAGAGGGTCATATCGTTCAGTGGTTCGATTCGATGCATCGATTCCCTGAGCAACCGCGTGCAACAACATTGCCAAGTAAGTCTTGCCAGTGTTGCTCGGCCCTACGAAGACGGTCATCGGCTTGAACTCGATGTTCTTTGCTTTGGCGATGGGACCGAAATTCTCCACGTCCAAGACCAAGTTAGGGCCGTGAAGAGACTTGTCTGATTTTTCGATGCTGGGGGCAGTCATGGTGGGTTGGCTCCGTTACCTCGATTTTATCAATCTTTCCAGCAGGTGCAGACGTCTTGGCAGTGTCCAACTTTGCGAACGCACGGACGCAACGCAGTACAGCCGCCTCATTCCGATAAGATTGGAATCGT
This sequence comes from Dehalococcoidia bacterium, assembly GCA_965242765.1. Classification (GTDB taxonomy): domain Bacteria; phylum Chloroflexota; class Dehalococcoidia; order Lucifugimonadales; family Lucifugimonadaceae; genus Bin127. The sequence continues at coordinate 2,375,043 of CBDESY010000004.1, forward strand.
GGCTGAACAACGATTCATACGAAACTTCTGCATCATCGCTCATGTTGATCACGGCAAGTCTACGCTCGCCGACCGCATGATCGAGCTGACCGGCGCCGTCGCCGAACGCGATCTCTTGGAACAACACCTCGATACGATGGACTTGGAGCGGGAACGTGGCATCACCATAAAGGCGCAGGCGGTCCGGTTGCGGTTCCCATCGAAGGATGGCAATGAGTATCAGATGAACCTCATCGATACGCCGGGACACGTCGATTTTTCATACGAAGTCTCGCGTAGCTTGAAAGCCTGTGAAGCAGCGGTGCTACTCATCGATGCCTCCCAAGGGATTCAGGCTCAGACCGTCGCCAACGTCTATCTGGCGGTCGAAAATGATCTTGTCATCATCCCTGCAGTCAACAAGATTGACATGCCGAATGCGGATCCGGATCGTGTGATTTCGGAGTTGGTCGACACTTTCGGTTTTGACGAGGATGAGATATTGCAGGTTTCGGGCAAGACAGGACAAGGCGTACCTGAGCTCCTCGAACGCGTTGTGGAGTTGACACCCCCGCCCGTCGGAGATTTCGATGAACCGTTACAGGCTTTGGTGTTTGACAGCAAATATGACTCGTTCAAGGGAGTGGTCGCTTATGTGAGAGTGTTGGATGGTCAGATAAAGCCGCGCGACAAGGCTATGTTCATGGATTCGGGTGCTCGTGGCGAGGTGTTGGAAGTCGGATATTTTTCGCCGAGAGTGATTCGCGCACCTGAAGGACTAAAGGTCGGCGAGGTGGGATACGTCGCAACCGGCATCAAAGAAGTCGGAGATGTGATGGTTGGCGACAGTATGACTTTGGTGCAAGAGCCAGCCAACACTGCACGCATCAAGTACGAAGCTCAGAAGCCGATGGTATTCACGGGACTTTATCCATCGGACAGCACCGACTACACCGAGTTGCGAGAGGCGCTTGGCAAGTTGAAGTTGAACGATGCGGCATTGGTGTTCGAACCAGAGTCTTCGTCGGCTCTTGGGTTCGGTTTCCGATGCGGCTTCTTAGGACTGCTGCACATGGAAGTAGTCCAGGAACGACTCGAACGCGAATACGAACTTGAGTTGATTACCACAGCCCCCAGCGTCGAGTTTCAGGTCGTCCTCAACGACGGCGAAACGATATACGTTGACAATCCTTCAAGGTTGCCCGTAAAGCAAGACGTCGCAGAGATCTTAGAGCCGTGGGTAGACCTGTCGATCATCGTCCCGTCAACCTATTACGGAAACGTGATGGAACTGGTGACCAACAAACGCGGCGTATTCAAGAGGATCGAGTATCTGCAATCCCACGCAGCAGTCGGCAGCAACGGATCAGCATTGGCGAACGGCACTGGTCGCAACACCCGTGTGATGTTGGAGTATGAGGCGCCGTTGTCCGCAATTTTGGTAGATTTTCATGACATGTTGAAGTCGGCGACTCAAGGATATGCCTCGATGGATTACCAAGCCTCTGGCTATCGCGCGGCCAGCATGGTTAAGCTCGACATCTTGGTCAACCACGAAGAAGTCGATGCGCTCAGCAGCATCGTCCACGTATCTGAAGCTGCTAACACGGGTCGCAAACTAGCTTCCAAGTTAAAGGAGCTGATCCCGCGTCAGATGTTTGCGGTGCCGATACAGGCGTCCGTAGGCGGCAAGATCGTTGCCCGCACAAATATTAGCGCCCTGCGAAAGAACGTGTTGGCGAAGTGTTACGGCGGAGATGTTACCCGCAAGCGAAAACTGCTCGAGCGTCAGAAGGCCGGCAAGAAACGGCGCGCCAAGATGGTTGGTGCCGTAGAAGTGCCCCAAGAAGCCTTCATGGCAGTATTGCAGCTACGCAACTGACGCATCAGCGTGCAGGTTCGCGGCGAAATCTACGATGGTCTGGCGCATCGCAGGATCTTTTGCGGCTTGATGCAAAGTGGCAGCTAACAGTCCCTCAGGTATACCTGCGTCGTAACGTACCGCATCGACGATGGAGCCGTGAGTGGGGAACTCGTTCATCGATTCTATGATCGCGTCGGTAAGCTGTATTTCACCACCGGCACCGCGTCGCAACTTGCTAAGGTGTTGGAATACCTGGGGCTCCAAAGCGTATCTGCCAATGATCGCTAGATTGCTGGGCGCCTCTTCACGCGACGGTTTCTCGACCATCTGATCAATGGCAATAACGCTGGGTTCCACGATCGGCCCAGCTACAATGCCTTTGGTATGAACATCTTCCCAAGGTGTCTCTGTAACGGCAATCACGTTCCCACCATATCGATCTCTTACGTCAAGTATCTGAGCTGTCGATGAATGCCTTCCCCAAAGGATTTCGTCAGGGAGTATGACCACGAACGGTTCGTTTCCTACGAAGCTCTTTGCAAGGAGAATCGCATGCCCTAGTCCTAGAGGTTGCAGCTGCTTGATCGTTGTGATGCGGGCGCGCCCGGAGATCATCACCATCTGATCGGCGAGGGAGTTTCGTCCGTTATCTCGCAGTTTCGCTTCGAGTTCTGGCATCGGGTCGAAATACGATGCCACACTGCGCGTATCTTCGACGATTGCGATGTCGGTGATACCAGCTTCGACGGCGTCTTCCACAGCGTATTGGATCAATGGTTTGTCCAGAACTGGCAGCAACGCTTTGGGTACGCTGCGCGTCACTGGCAGGAATCGGGTTCCGAGTCCGGCGACTGGGATGATGGCTTTGGTGATATCGGGCTTTACGTTGGCGGTATTCATATGATTCGAGTCTATCGAATGGTGTGTGAACGTCTGGAATTCTGATACGAAGAAACGGTGAGTATGGTTTACGATTCAATGATGCGGTCGTGCCAAGCGGGGAGCTAGCGGTGCCCTGAACCTGCAATCCGCTCAGCAGGGCCTGATTCCTCATGGAGGTATCACAGTTGGAACCACTGGCAGTCGATTCTTGGTGTTGAGAGTTGGGTTCTTGCGCGGCAGGGTCCCGTGAACTCCGTCAGGTCCGGAAGGAAGCAGCGGTAAGCGGTCAGCTCTGGGTGACGCGAGGTGATCTGATTCGAGCTGAGACGGCGGTTAAGTTTTAGCTTGATGCCGAAATTGAGGTGCGCGGCCGCATTGAATTTTTCAATGTCCGTCCATCTGACATGCCACGCCGAAGACTAGGTCAACACTTCTTGCGCGATGTTTCTGCCGCACGACGAATTGTCGATGCATCCCAGATCTCAGATGGCGATGTGATCGTGGAGATCGGACCTGGCGAAGGTGCGTTGACGCGCCATATTATCGATGCCGCGGATCGGACCGACATCAGGGTAGTGCTCATCGAATTGGATGAAAGGTATGCGACGCGGATGGAAGTGAAGTACGGCAGTAGGACGGATGTCCGCATCATCTGCGCCGATGCAAGAGATATCGACTTCGACATATTGCCCGAGTTGAGTAATGGTGTGGACTACAAAGTGGTAGCCAACCTGCCGTACTATGCCGGTACGCCGATTGTGCGTTCATTTTTGGAGCGTGACCGATTCCCCACTAGCATTACGGTGATGTTGCAGCGTGAAGTTGCACAGGATATGTGTGCGGCACCGGGCAAGATGAGTTTGCTATCGCTGGCGGTGCAGATATATGCGAAGCCAAGGAAGCTGTTGAGGGTCCCGCCAAGCGCGTTTAAGCCTCCGCCCAAAGTACACTCGACCGTGATTCAGTTGAAGCCTATGAAAGAGCCGTTGGTCGCGTCCGAAGACATCGATGACATCTTCAGGATTGCACGTGCGGCATTCCTCGGCCGACGCAAGCAGCTGCACAACTCGTTGGCGAATGGACTTCAGATGTCTACCGATGCGGTCAAGGAGATGACAGCATCGGCAGGGATCGACAGCGAAAGACGTCCTGCCACGTTGAGCATTGAGGAATGGATTGCGCTGATGCGTGAGTGGCAGAAACAATTCACTTCTGTGAGTAGCTGACATGATCGTCGAACGCGCATACGCCAAGATCAATCTGACTCTTGAGGTGGTCCGCAAACGCGCGGACGGGTACCACGATTTGACGTCGGTGATCCAAACTGTAGACCTTCACGATGTGTTGGAGTTCAGCGATGCTGACGACATCACTCTTGAGTGCTCTGAATCGTTGATCTCCGGTGCAGACAACCTAGTCGTAAAGTCTGCTGATACGTTGCGTGAGGTATCTGGCTGTAATCGTGGTGCGCGTATCGTGTTGAAGAAACGGATTCCCATCGCTGCCGGGTTAGGCGGTGGTTCATCAGATGCGGCGGCGACCCTGCGAGGGCTCAATCGGCTCTGGAAGCTGGGTTTGAAAGAAGCAGAGCTAACAGACCTCGCCGCACGTGTAGGCTCTGACGTGCCGTTTCTGGTATCTGGTGGCACTTCGTATGTCAGCGGTAGGGGAGAGCAGCTAGAAGCATTGCCAACTCCCGATAGCGGAAGGCTAGTGATCGCAACGCCGAAATCCCCTTCATCACAAGGCAAAACCGCCCAGATGTTCGGGATGCTGACACCGGCCGCCTACACCACGGGCAGCTTGACGCGAAAGTTGAAGGCACGCATTGAAATTGGGAAAGATTGTCATCCTGCATTCATGTTCAACGTCTTCCAATCTATTGCGCCACAAGCCTTTACGGGTTGGCAATCTGTATACGATGCATTCGCTAGATTGGGAGCGGCGGATATCGTGTTGAGCGGCGCCGGACCCTCGATGTTTGCATTTGCACCCAGCAAGGAAGTAGCGACGGCGTGGGCATTGTTGTTGAAACGCCGTGCTGAATGTGATGCGTACGCAGTCAATTTGACGCCTAGAGTAGAAGTTGATGACGTGTATCAGGGGTGAGGGATGACACCAGTTCTGGACATATTGGCAGGGATGCTAGCAGGCACGTTGATGGGGATGATCTCGTCATCATACGCCGCGGTCTTCTTGACATATCACACGCCGCGTTTTGTTGAAGCTCGGATTGCCGCCGGCAACAGCACGAGAGTGGCGATGTTTATCATGCTGAGCCTGGTGTTTGGCTCTATTCTGGCAGGTATCTTGGCAGCATTCGTAGCGGATGCTTTGATCACGGACGTAACAGAACTGCAGTTCATTCCCAGTTCGACGTATCTTACAGTAGTGAACTTCGCTCTGATTATCCCGGCATTTCTGATGCTCATAATTTTGAGGGAAAAGTGGTTGCACGGATTCCTGAATTTGTGGTTCGCGTTCGGCATCTACGGATTCTTAGTCCCAAATCTAGTGATTGCACTCCAAACTAGAGTTTGAATTAGGATTGCCGCACGATAGTCTGAACCGTGACTCTCGTATGATTTGGATGATTAGTCTTGATGTGCGGCACATACCAACACGAACAGACGGTACCCTAATTCACAGCTCAGGCACCCCCAATGAACAACAGAGACAGATTCGATGGCAAAGTCGCTTTGCTCACCGGCTCAGCATCGGCCTCGAAAGGCGCACGCATGGGCTTCGGTGGATGCACCGCTTGGAAAATGCTCGAAGAAGGCGGAAAAGTAGTCATCACCGACATCCAAGACGACAAGGGAAAAGCTTCTGCCGAACAGATGCGTTCAGAAGGATATGACGCAGTCTACCTGCACCTAGATGTTCTAGACGAAGCGAGCTGGTCAGACGTGGTGTCGCAAACTGTGGACAGATTTGGGCGGCTCGACATCTTGGTCAATCTGGCAGGTCTTCAAGACCGCGGTGCGCTCTACGAGGTGGAAGTCGAGGATTGGCAAAGGGTTATGGAGATCAGCACTACCGGCATCTTTCTAGGAACTCGTGCGGTGATACCTGCGATGCGAGAAGTCGGCGGCGGATCGATCATCAACCTATCTTCGATGGCAGGGAAGTTCGCTGGCGAATACGGCTCTGCGTACGCCATGTCGAGAGCTGGCATGTTGCACTTCACTCGCGCCTCCGCCATTCAACTCGCAAAGTTTGGTATCCGTGCCAACTCGGTTTTGCCCGGCTGGGTGCACACACCATTCACCGAACACATCTACGAAGTTGAAGACCAACGAGCATGGCGTTCCGACCGTGTACCGTTAGGACGTTGGGGAGAGCCGGAAGAGGTAGCCAACGGCATTTGCTTCCTAGCCTCCGACGAGGCATCGTACATAACCGGTTCCGAGCTGCTGATCGACGGCGGCGTGACGGCGGGTTTTATAGGGAATTCGACGCCGAGTGGGGATGGCGACTAGATTTCTTGCAGCAGGTCCGCTGTTTTCGGCTTCCACCGATCGAATTCACGAGGTAGCAGTTCAAGTATCTGGTCAGCCTTCATACTGTGGAGGTCGTATGTCATGTCGATCTGATCAATCACCGCCATAAAGCGGCGCAATACTCCTGGACGACCGGCACCTGAAACCGCGCCACGTTTGTGACGGAATGTCTTGGGGTCGAAATACAAAGCGTCGGCGGCCTTCATAAGTTCACGATTTGAGATGTATCGCACTGTGACGGCCAAACGTTCTTCAAATTCTGACACTTGATCGATTTCACTGCTTAGGAAGAGACGCGCATCACGTGGTTGATCGCGAAATAGCCAGTGAATCCGAGCTGGTCCGGCCACACGATGTCTGTAGTATCGCAATCCGCTATCCGAAAGAATGTAATAAGAGTAGTCGCGCAGGTTCGGTTTTCCTTGCCTGATGCTTCGAGACCTGATCAGATGGAACGAAACAGCAGCCAACCAAGTCCATATCCCGCGGTTGCGTTCGGAAATACGGGTCGGCAACTCGTTGTATTGGGCCTTGACAAACCCGTCACACACCAAGGCCGCCAGCTCCCTTTTCGTACAGATTCTGGGTATGTTAATTTCAATGCGAGGTTCAACTAGATCGGAAAAACGACTTGACCTCGCGATTTCCTCGGCTTCTTCTACGCGTGCATCTCCTGATTGGTACCGATCCAAAAAAGCTCTGAAACTATCCATTCCTTGGTTGTTGAATGAACGAACCCACATAGCGATTACCCCCTTGAACTCAAGACATGAGAAACCTTCGAAGCAAATCGATTGGAACTCAACTTTGAGAATTCGTCAACCGATTCGTCTATCCACTCGTCGATGCGATCACGCCGTTGAAGTTCGTCTTCAAGACGAAGCGCCAATGGGCTAAGTCCCGGTAACGACAGCATCCATCTGTGCCACTCGCTGAACCAAGAATCGTCAATATCAGTTTCATCTCCATCCGAAAGGGCGAATTCCAGTACACGTCTAAAGGCTTGAGGAACTATGCATCCCGCAAACATCGGATCGGCACTAATCTGCGTGAAATTGTCTTGCAATACCCGCGAGACCAGCAGCGTGGGACCACTTGATTCGTCGTAGCGCATTCGCCATATTTCTTGCCCGATGTCCGCCCATTCAACCGGTAACAAAGCATCTCGTTCTGTGATCAGGTCAGCGGGATTAGTGAGCTTAACATCCGTCGCCAAACCGAGCAATCTGCCACCTACTCCATCCTCCACCACGCGCAGATAGAAATTAGTTACGGAAGAGATAGAAGTATCTACAAGCTCAAAACGATCATGATACAACCGGTCGAATGGGTTCTCTAGTTCAAATCGCTCGAAGGCACTCTCTCCACGCGCTTCAATGTAGGCCCGAGCCGTCGATACAAAGTCGTAAACAGTCAGGTCAACGCCGACATCGATCGATGCAGATTCGGGTGAGGATTCGAGAAGCCTGATCTGGACATGGCGCCGATCTATCCTTTGACGTTTGGTATAGTTGAATGTTCGTTTCATTTGCTATCCGTACCTTGATGTTGCTCGTACCGTGAGGTCCCGGTTGTTGTCGAAACCGTGTATCTGGAATGCAAATCCGTCCTTGATATCGGTAAGCCGAATCTCATTGTGACTAACAACTTCGTATTCGCAAAGCGTGGGATCTACGCTCAATCCGCTGGCATCGAGAGACTGGAAATCAAAATCGAATTTCGAATGTCTTTTGATCGGATCACCACGGCTACATTCGAAACCTGCCTTTACGGTAATTCTTTCGATGTCTCTTTTTCGTTCGTCATTGTCAATCAATCGAAACCCCGAAGAGTGTCGCTGGATCGTGAATGGGCGGGGGTTGGAACTCACCTTTCTAGTGGTTTGCTCGGATTCCCCTTCAGGCACAACTTTTCTGCGACGACGTTTCTTTGGTGGTGCAACATTGGCGACCGGAACTTTCCAGAATATGTCGTTGAATAATGATGCAGCTGAATCCTCGTCTTTGGCGTCCAACAGTCTTGCGATCGCAGCGGGGGTATTGGTCGCGAACCGAATCGTACTCATGGCTCCCCACTGGTAGTTTTCCTTGACCGCGTCCGTTCGTTCGAAGTGGGTATGAGAAGGATTTTCGGCGTCTGCCATCAACTCTGCCAACGAACCTTGATCGACTACGATGAGGAAGATACGATGTGGCGGATTGGTAGCACATTGACCACTCACGCTGATTCCTTGCCTAACGAGATACGACCGTCGCCGTGTCTGATAGGGAACGCGTTTCCCGTAGACCTTAAAAGACGATAACGCATACCCACTTGACTTTCGCCCTACCTTCACCGGCACGCTGATACTGAACGGCTTGAAAGCAGTATCCCATTCGATCAATTTTTCTAGATCATCTTCGGGTATGGTTGTATCGTCATCCCAGCGAGAAGATCCGGTTGATGATGTACGGACCTGTGTTTGGGACACACCTTCATCGATCGCCCATGATGCTAATGCGATGGTGTCGGCCAGTTCCCGCTGACCTTGTCGAAACGACGGTGATTCTGCTTGATTCCGCATCCAATTCGCATCCATAATCGTTTCTGGTGGAGTGAGGTAGTTCTCTTGGACTTCAATTATGAGTTGTTCTTTGAGAATCGGCCAGAAATAGTTTTCTATGACCTCTTCTCGGAGCATTGCCACGTTGAAGTCGTCCACAACATGGGGGGATTATGATCGATAATCCGGGCTCATCATTCTTGCCTCGCCTCGCCAGATGGAATGCCTCACGGACTCGCTCGATGTGTGTGGGTTGAGATATCGCCATCGGCTTCCCTGCATCCCATCGAGCGAAGTATCCGTATGGCTCGAACTGAGTTGTACCTATGCGATGGGTTTTGATGTCGCATCTACCCAACAGGTATGAGGAGGCATCGTCGGGACGCCGCGTCAGTCCAAAGAAGGTGTTGATTCTGCTAGAAGCTGGAAAAACGGTTTTACCTAGTCCCCACTTTCCCAGCGTCCCTGCACGCTTCCCGCTACGGCCGACGTTGCGCCAGAAGTAATAGAAGTTGTCTTCGGATTGGTCGTCATGGTCTTGAAGCTGGTCAGGGTCACCGATCAAACCTGTGGTGCCAAAATCCTCGATTGCGAGAAAACGTATGCGGTCGTCTACTGACGGCGGCGAGACCAGTCCGCTCCCATTGGCAACAAGGTGCTCGGAAAGCCCACCAAAGAGGTCATTCGAGAGCTCTTTGCTTAGCTCACCGAATGTGAACCGCACCCTGACGGTCTGGCCCGATTGTCGAGCGTCAAGCGAGTTCTGGATCGACTCACGTACCAAGTGCCGAGCGTTTTCATCATCGGAATCGGTCGAGAAAAAAGCTTCTTGAATAGGATCCACCAACGTTCGTCCGAGTTGGTGTTCAAAGAACTTCCACATTTTTGTTGTTCTCTCCTCGAGTCTTCTAAGATGTATGTTCGCTTTCAACGAACCGAGCCACTGCAATACTCCGGCTATGGAAAGTCGACATTGTCATTCGCTCATGGAATTATACGAAACTATCCACCGAATCAAGTCAACGCGCCGGAAACCGGAACGTTTGTACGCCAATGACGTGCAAACCGGCATCCAAAGCGAGAACGATTTCATACGCGACAACAGAGTGCCGCTAACAAGGATCGCAGCGTCAGCGATCACACCAACTGCACAGTTCAACCTAAACACACCCGTTTCTCACACATTATGCAAAGTGGAGGGGGCGAACTTAAACGCAATACTCACGTTGCACCCGATTCCCACACCAAACCCAACGTATAAGAAGCCAAAGCAAACAACCACCATCAATCATTCCAATCATTCGCATCATAGTTCAGACATGGTGGACGGCATTGTGCAAATTTCTCACCACTGTCAGAGTGGATTCGTTGCGCGTTGAAATGCCTGTCTGGACTTGCGTGGATAGACAGGTTCTGTGCTGTTATGGTTGTTTTTTGAACATCGCCGCGTTTTGGCGGACTGATGCTGCTAGCTGGTTCTTTTGGTTGCCGTCTACCGCCGATGGTTTTGGTTGACCATCGGCTTGCTGCACGGTGTTTTTTGGTTTCAGCCGAACCGTGCGGCATTCGAGGTTTGATCCTCGTGGGTAGACTTGTCCTCTCCCGTGTGACGCGCCGGGAAGGCTTGTGCCGTCGTTTGACGGTCTGTCTGTTTCCGTTTCGGCTGAACGATGCGGAGGTTGGACGAATAGCGTCGCTGGCGTCGGTATCGGCTGCGTCCTATGAAGACGAACGAGAGGGTTTGTTTCTCTCGCCCACGGGTCCTGTTTTTCCAAGTCGCCTCGGTAGTTCCTGTCTTTCGGACAGGGCGAGGATTGTCGCGCGCTCCACACCGTCTGCTTCCTGTAGGCAGTAGCTTAGCTTTTTTAGGCGTGCGTTCGATGGGGCGTCTTCCAGTGTCGTGGCTTCCACGTATTCCATTGTTGTTCGTCGTCAGACGAGTTTTGGTTTTGAGTCCGCGTGCGCAGACGCGGCGATGTTCTTGTTTTCGTTGTCTAGACAGACTCTGCAGGTCATGTATTTGATGTTAGAACATGTGTATCAGTTAGTCAAGTGTTGGTTGTCTGAACTGTGATTTGAATGATTTTAATGATTGGAATGATCCCCCCTCCCCCGTGTGCGTTGTCTGAGCTTTGATTTTCACTTGATTGATGGTTTCTTGTCTGAACTGTGATGCGAATGATTTTAATGATTGGAATGATCCCCTCCTCTCCCCCGTGTGCGTTGTCTGAACTTTGATTTTTGTGATTGTTGGCTTGTTGTCTGGATTGTGATGGGAGTGATTCGCCGTCGTTCCGTTGTGTGCGTTGTCTGAACTTTGATTTTCGCTTGATTGGGTTTGATTTTTGTGATTGTTGGCTTCTTGTCTGAACTGTGATGTGAATGATTTCAATGATTGGAATGATGGATGGTTTTTGATGTACTCCCTCTTTGATTCTCCCCTTGCGACATATGCGCCGCTTCCCTCTGGCTACGGAGAACGTCTTTGGCTCTCCTAAGCTTGAGGTTATTGAAAACCTAGCCGTGTTGTCAGCGTTGTCTCGGGAACACGCAGGGGCGCATCTCGCTCCATTGACACCACGATTTGCCATCTAGGTTATGATTGCGCATACGTTACACAACGTCGACCTGGTTTGACACATTGACTGGGTTCGATGACAACAGGCATGATAGGAGCAGAGATTACATGGCGGCATTGGCTACGTCTCAGATCAGGAACATCGTTTTGGCTGCACACAGCGGAGCCGGCAAGACGACGCTGTCTGATGCCATGTACTTCAAAACTGGAGCGGTCAACCGACGCGGTCGTGTTGATGACCAGACGAGTCTTTCAGATTACGAGCCGGAGGAGCAGGACCGCGGCTCGAGCGTACAGATGTCGATCTTGCCATGCTCTTGGAAGGGTCACAAGATCAATGTTCTCGATACGCCTGGCTATCCTGATTTCCGAGGCGATATGTTGTCGGCGATGCATGTTGCCGATGCGGCGGTGATACTGATTTCGGCGCCATCTGGCATCGAAGTTGGGTCGATCCAGGCATGGCAAGCGGCTGAGGAGGCTGGTCTGCCACGCATCATCGTCGTCAACAAACTAGATCGTCCAGATACGGACTTTGATTCGGTTGTCAGCACGTTGCAAGATGCGTGGGGTCGCAATTGCGTGCCGGTGCAGGCTCCGGAGGGCAGCGGCGAAGGCCTGACAGGCATCACCGATTTGATGCAAGGCGATGTCGCTGATATGCCTGAGGAGGTTGTAGAGGCGGTAGCGGAGTCGGATGATGACTTGATGATGATGTATTTGGAGGGCGAGGATATCTCATCTGATGAGATGCGCGATGGTTTGCGAGCCGCGATCAAATCTGGCTCAGTGGTTCCGATATTTGGGGCTGCTGCCGACAAGGAGATCGGCGTTGATCAGTTGATGGATGCAATAGTCGGCCTTTTGCCGGCTCCGATCGAAGAGCTGCCGGATGGTGTGTCAGCCGATCAACCTGCGAATTTGATTTTCAAGACATCTGCCGATCCCTTTGTCGGCAAGGTGTCGTACTTGCGTGTTTACGGCTCGCCGTTGATGCCGAACTCGCATCTGGCGACCGCTTCCAAAGGCGATAACGAACGAATTGCACAGGTCTATTCGGCAGTAGGTAAAGAACTCAATGTCGTTGATCAGGCAGTGCGGGGCGATATTGCGGCGGTCACGAAACTGCAGAGTGCATCGACGTATGACACGCTGTGCAACCGCGATCATCGCGTCGAACTGCCGGGTGCGGAGTTGCCATCGCCGATATTTGCGCTTGCTATCAGCCCTCAGTCGCAGTCGGACCTCGACAAGATGGCTTCTTCGTTGACTCGGATCACGGAAGAGGATCCGACTCTGCATCTGGAACGCAACATCGAGACTAGCGAGTTGGTGTTGCATGGTCTGGGCGATATCCATGTTGAGATGGCGATTCAACGCATTGCTCGCAAGTTTGAGGTTTCGCTCAAGACATCGTTGCCGAAGATTGCGTACCGCGAGACGATTCAGATGAACGCGGATGTCGATTACAAGCACAAGAAGCAGTCTGGCGGCAGTGGTCAATATGGACACGTGTTGATGCGAGTTATTCCTTCCACGCCTGATGCTGGAATCAACTTTGCCAGCAGCGTGGTGGGTGGCAACGTGCCGAAGGAGTACATCCCTTCAGTTGAGAAGGGTGTGCGTAACGCGGCGAATCAGGGGGTGTTGGCGGGATTCCCGGTAGTTGGTATCGACGTTGAGCTTTATGACGGAAGTTCGCACTCGGTCGACTCTTCTGGCGTGGCGTTTGAGATTGCGGGCAGCATGGGTTTCAAACAGGCGATGCGCGATGCGCGACCGCAGCTGCTTGAGCCGGTGCTGAAGGTGGATGTGATGGTCCCGGACGAAACCGCTGGCGATGTGATGGGTGACTTGAACCGAAAACGTGCGCGCATCAGCGGTATGGAGCCGCTGGGAAACGGATTTACAATCGTCAAGGCCGAGGCTCCTACTTCGACTATGCAACGTTATGCTGCAGACTTGCGATCGTTGACGCAGGCACGTGGCTCTTTCAGCGTTGAGGTGGACCACTACGAGGCGGTGCCGCCTCAGGATACGAATCGCGTCATCGCTCAGTATGCGGAAGCGAATCGCTGAGAGACCGTTGAAGAATCCCCGTCCCCTTTGCGGAGCAATGGGGTACGGGTGGCGAAGACGGCATTCTCATTGCTGATGTAGTGTTGGCATCGATGCCAACGTTTCAAGTGCGTCTCACGCTTGATGGAAAACCGCTTCATACTTGAACAAATACCCATTCACAACATGTCTAGCTCTTGGCATAGAATCTAGACTCGACGTCTGTGCAGTAATTGGCGGCGGACAATCGGACGTCTAGTGTTGGATTCCGTCGATCAGCGTTAGTAAGGACGCGAATTTAGATGAACGAGTTGTTTCTGTCGATAGGCGCTGGAGTGCTTGCGCTTGTAGTGGCGGGTGTTCTGTTCAGGGTGGTTACCAGCCGTCCATCGGGTAATGATGCGGTGCGTGAGATCGGTTCTTTGATTCAGGAAGGCGCGATGGCCTTCCTGCGCCGCGAGTACACGATCCTAGCCGTTTTTGTGGTGCTGATATTCGTGGTCTTAGCGGTGTTCATCGATTTCAATCTGACCGAAAATGAGACGATCGAAAGGTTGATCAGCGATGGCAACCTCTCAGCGACGGGCCCTTGGACTGCCATTGCGTATCTTGCTGGCGCGATCGGATCGGCGTTGGCAGGATATATCGGCATGAACATCGCAGTGCGTGGCAACACTCGTACTGCCACCGCTGCCGAGTCGGGCTTGAATCCTGCGCTGCGCGTGGCATTCAACAGCGGCGCCGTGATGGGACTGACAGTAGTCGGTATCGGCATCTTGGGAGTCACGATTCTGTGGCTGATATTTGGCAACCCGAACGTTATCGCCGGCTTTGGTTTCGGCGCCTCGTCGATTGCACTCTTTGCGCGCGTTGGCGGGGGAATCTACACCAAGGCTGCTGATGTAGGCGCGGACCTGGTCGGCAAGGTGGAAGCAGGACTTCCTGAAGATGATCCTCGTAATCCTGCTGTTATCGCTGACAATGTAGGCGACAACGTCGGCGATGTTGCCGGCATGGGGGCAGACCTCTTCGAGTCGTACGCCGGATCGATAATTGCTACAATCGCTCTTGCTTGGACCGCGGCGAACTCGGTTCAAGAAGTAGATGCGCCTAGGATCGTGCTTCCGATGATGTTGGCGGGGATCGGAATCTTCGCTTCGATCATCGGCACCTCTATCGTCAGGACTAGAGACGATGCGACGATGGGCAACCTTCTATGGAGTCTGCGCTTCGGTATTTTCGGTGCTGGCATACTTGCGCTCATCGGCACTGGCGCCTACATCGCAACCAACGATTCGCTTGAATTCGATCTTTTCTGGGTGATCCTGACTGGACTAGTAGTCGGGCAAATCATCGGCACGGCTACGGAGTATTTCACCTCGTATGAATTTGCACCAGTGAAATGGATCGCCCAACAGTCTCAAACCGGACATCCGTCTACGATCATCGCCGGCATTGCCATCGGCTTGTACAGCACCGTTATTCCCACGATTGCGATTGCGGGGGGAACTTGGATCGCCTATGAGCTTGCCGGGCTTTACGGTATTGGTCTGGCGGCTGTAGGAATGCTGTCAACCCTCGGAATCACATTGGCGACCGATGCGTATGGTCCAGTTGCCGATAACGCGGGCGGCATTGCGGAGCAGGCCGGACTTCAACCAGAGGTCCGTGAGCGAACCGATTCTCTGGACGCTCTGGGGAACACGACTGCTGCGACTGGCAAGGGATTTGCCATCGGTTCAGCGGTATTGACCGCGATGGCTCTTATGGCTGCTTATGGTCAGGTCATCAATATCGACAGTTTCGACCTTCTGGAGCCCAAGGTTCTGATCGGTGCGCTTGTGGGGGCTTTATTGCCCTTCCTTTTCGCTGGGCTCACGATGCAGGCTGTTGGCATCGCAGCGGGACGCATGATCGATGAGGTGCGGAGACAGTTCCGCGAGATACCTGGGCTTCGTGAAGGTCGTCCTGGTGTTCGACCAGATGCTGCACGCGCGGTAGACATCAGCACCCGCGGCTCGCTGAGGGCGATGATTCTGCCCGGTCTTGTCGCGATAGCTGCGCCGATCCTTGTAGGGTTCTTTGTTGGTCCACACGCCTTGGGCGGAATGCTGGCCGGTTCTATCATCGCTGGTTTCTTGCTGGCGATCTTCATGGCAAACGCCGGTGGCGCATGGGACAATGCCAAGAAGTACATCGAACTTGGGAACTTCGGCGGCAAAGGGTCTGATCCACATGCAGCAGCTGTTACCGGCGACACTGTCGGCGACCCGTTCAAAGACACCTCTGGTCCTGCAATCAATATCCTGCTCAAGCTGATGGCAGTCGTGTCGCTGATATTTGGACCTTTGTTTATCTGATAAACCTCTGAACAAGCGGGTATCCACGAGAAGTTGATGCCGGCTTGTTCAGAATTGCCGACGTTTTCAGTCCGCAACGGTGCTTTTCGGGTTTGGGATAAGACAGTTCCCTATTTGAACGCGTCGATACGTTGGCCCATCGGCTTCAGAAGTTGGGAAGGCGATGCGGCTGTTGGCGCGGAGAGGTTCTGTGGTGAATCGACGGCTATTCAGTGGCGGGAGGTGGCATCAAATCAGTGGTGGTGACACTTTGAGCGCCGCTTAGCAGCATTGAATCTAATGCCCTCTGGTCATCGTCGGGGTTTGCATTGATCGCTGATATTGCATCGGTGACAACAAACGCGTTGTATCCCTTCTGCAGAGCTTCGTATACGGTGTGCTGCACCGCGTACTCAGTGGACAATCCGCCCACGAAGACACGTCTGATGTCGAGGCGCTTGAGATGCGCGTCGAGGTTAGTGCCATCGAATCCGGAGTAGCCATCCGATTGATCGTTTTCACCCTTTCGAATGATAGAGGTGCCGATCGGCAGTTTCAGGTCTGGATGCAACCTAGCGCCGTTGGTGCCACGAACGCAATGAGCAGGCCATATTCCGCCATTGTTTGTGAAGCTCTTGTGTGAGGTTGTGTGCCAATCCTGTGTTGCGAATACTCGAGCTTCTTTCGACCTGAAGTTCAATGCCAAATCGGACATTTTGCGTGCGACAACGTCGCCGTCTTCTACAGCTGCGGAACCACCGGGGCAGAAATCGTTCTGCACGTCCACCACTATCAGGGCATCGTTTGGGCCGATTTTCAATCTTGTCTCCGTATCACTTGTTACTCGGTATCGCATCCGCTTCAGTCGTGGCACAGATCATTTCTGGTTCTGCTGCTGACTCATCGCGATGTGTTCACATCTACATGATGTTATCGTATCCATCCCTGCAAAACCAACATCATTCTCCCTTAGCGATGCTGCATTCCCGCCCAAGCGGTGCGATTGCGAATCAAGCGAAAGGCGTTTGCAAAGATTCTCTCGGTGCAATCAGGTAATGGTGGCGATGTCGAAATTGTAATGGGTCGGTCTCTAGGCTTGCATGTTCGGATGCCGATTCAGCTTCCGAATATCCCCTCTAGATTGCCAATGATGCGAAAAATAGAAGCGAGAATCGACAACTTTCAATCGTCTTATTGTGGTAGTGAGATGGACGATGAGAGTCAATTCCAACATTCATATCACAGTTAAGATGGATTAGACGATCCAACTTCAGAATACATGTGTATCAGTTAGAAGACTTGCTGTTAGTTAATATATGATTGTCAGTCTATGCTTGTGATGGTTATGTGGAACTATGAAACAAGACGCGTCGCCACACTACAAAACTGCCAGCAATGATGCCTCTAGCAGCAATCTCCGCTCTTGGGCTACTTGGGTTTTGGTTGCTGTCGCTGGCATCGTCGCTCTAACGGGCGCCTACTTTTGGGGTGCGAGCAACGGCAGTGTGACTGAAGTAGAGATACTCATTCCGACACCTGCACCAGCACTAGTGCAGGTAGTGGGCGCCGTAACGGCACCTGGTATCTACCAGCTTGACGTGAATCATCGCGTGCTCGATGCCATCGATGCAGCTGGCGGGATGACCGATAATGCCGCAATCGGAAACATCAACCTAGCTGCTCCGGTCAAAGATGGTGCACGTATCTTGGTGCCTTCTATCTTGCCAAGATCGACCGTGCCAAGTGATGATATTGACACGGCATCGACATCGGCAGATCAAGTTGGTTCTTCGCCTTCCGAAGTTGGTGCCACTGCGCCTTCAGGATTCCCCATCAACCTCAATTCTGCTACCGTCGAACAGTTGAAGGCGTTGCCTGGTATCGGCGAGACTCGTGCCAGTCAGATCATCGCCTTCAGGTCATCTATAGGAGAATTTTCGACACTTGAGCAGCTGCTTGAAATAAGCGGTATAGGCACCAAGACCCTCGAGACGATCCGTCCTCTAGTAGTCCTTCAGTGAGGATCGTATGGACATCTGCGTTCTTCGTAGCCGGCGTAGGAGCGGCCATCGTCTTTGGCATTTCGCCAGGGATAAACATCCCTGCAAGTGCTTTCTGGGCATTGACTCTAGCCTTGGTTCTGATAGCGTCGGCGCTGATAATCGGGCGTAAACGTGCGGCATTGGCATTGTTGTGCATCGTCTTCATGGTCGGAGCTTGGCGAGGAGATGATGCAACTCCAAACTTCGCAGATTCGGGTCCTGCAACTGCTTCATCTCCTGTTTACGCGAATTCGGATCGAGGTGGCAACACCGACATCGTGGAACGGATTCGAGCCTCGGTCAAAGATCAGCTCCGATCGATCCTTGGTGGTGATGATGCAGGTTTGCCGCTCGCGTTGCTGACTGGCGACCGTTCGCTTCTAGATGCCCAAGTCATTGATGATTTCAGATCGGCCGGACTAGCGCACCTGCTTGCTATCAGCGGGTTTCACGTTTCTTTGGCAGGTGGGATTGCGATGACATTTTCAATCCTGCTGATTGGGAAACGGCGTTTTGCCTATTTGATCTTGCCTTTATTAGTTGTCCTGCTATATGCGACTCTCGCCGGTTTCGCGCCGCCGATCACCCGTGCTGCGATCATGTTCTCGGTATTCATCCTTGGCCGGTTGATGGGACGTGGGTCGCACACCTTAGCTGCGCTAGCACTAGCTGGCATGTTGATGGTTGCTGCAGAACCGGCCATACTGGCATCTCTATCTTTCCAGCTCAGTTTCACGGCCATGTTGGGAATATCATTCGTTTCTCCCATGCTTGATGAGTTCGCCGAGGTCGCTCCTTCACAACAATCGAAGTCTTCAGCGTCCAAACTGGTCTATGGTATCCGACGGTTCATCGTCGGATCGATCGTCATATCGCTAGCTGCAAGCATCGGCACATTGCCTCTTATCGCCCTGCACTTCCATTCGGTTCCTTTGTGGGGCACTGTATCTACGCTGGTGGCGACACCTGCGATGCCGATCTTGATTTTCGGATCAGCATTGACATCGATCATCGCTCCAGTGCCGATAATCTCCGAATTGGCGGTGCTTCCTGCTAAGGCCGCAAATTGGTATCTCAAATCAGTCGCCCATTTTTTTGCACACCTGCCACCAAGACCATTTGAAACCGATACCTGGACGGTTTGGATCGTGGGAATCTACTATTTAGGGTTGTCATTTGCGATCGTGAGCTGGCCACGCGTCAAAGCGTTCGCGCTTCGGTACCGCGATTCGCGTCTCAACGCCAATTCAGACGCTGTGAACTTAGGTAGTGGCGACTTTCTACATGGACACATCGGTGTCCGTCTTGCGCTCGCGGTCGTGCTCTTGATCGTCGGTGTTTCTACCTGGGGCGCGTCGACTCTGCGTGGCGATGCAGAGGATGTGCTCGCGGTCATATTTCTGCAAACGAGTCACGGCGAAGCGATCTTCATCGAGACGCCCAACCGCATTCGCGTCTTGATCGATGGCGGTGGCGACCGTTCTGAGGTGGCCGATATTTTAGGTTCCCAAATAGCATGGTGGGACAGTCGTATCGACATCGTGATTCTGACTCACCCCGATGCCGATCACGTCGGCGGTTTACCAGAGGTGCTGAATCGCTTCCAAGTAGACGCGGTACTGCACTCCGGCATGGAAACATCGAGCAACGTCTTTTCAGATTGGCAAGCAGCGATAGACGTTCACAACAATGCAACAGTCGTTTGGCCTGGCATGATAATCGGACTTGATCGCGACATCTATTTGGAAGTGATATCCGCTGGTTGCGGAGAAGCAACAGTATGCACCGACACTAACAACGCATCGATTGTGGCTCGGCTCAACTATCTCGGGGTATCGTTCCTTTTGACGGGCGATATCGAACACTCCGCCGAGTCCCGCATAGCAAGTTCGATCCGCAATCTAAGGTCTACAGTGTTGAAGGTGCCACATCATGGCAGCACCACATCTTCTAGCCGCGTTTTTGTAGATGCGGTGAACCCGTCGGCAGTGGTAATCGCTGCGGGCACTGAAAATCGTTACGGGCACCCTCACCCAAGTGTGTTGACACGGTTGCAGAACACGGTAGGCGAGGACCGTGTGTTACGCACCGATCAGCTAGGCACTATCGAGTTGCGGACTGACGGCGAACGACTGTGGATGATTCCCTGATCCTTTTCCGCAAGGTCGTTACAATCGCAGGTCAGACAACAGATGGGCGTGATTCTTTAGCCGCGGGTGTGATTTTGTGTAGGTACGAGTTTTGCGATTAGTTCGCGCGTGGCAAGTTCCGGATCTGGCGCCAGGGTGACTGCGGTGGCTACGCATACACAATCTGCGCCTGCTTTTAATACGGGGGCGATGTTGTCTGCTTTGATGCCGCCGATGGCTACTATCGGCGCAGATACTCTACTTGCGACGGATCTGAGGGTCGAGAGTCCGGCTGGACGTGTATTGGATTTGGTGCTTGTGTGAAAGATTGATCCTACGGCGATGTAGTCGGCGCCTTCGCGGAATGATTTTGTAGCCTCTTCGAGCAGGGCATTGGATTTTCCAACGATCTGGTGGGGCTTCAAAATGTTTCGGCAATCTGCAATCGACATGTCGTTTTGTCCGACATGTACGCCGTCTGCGGCTACTTCGTTGGCAATGTCCGGATGGTCGTTGACGATGAATAGCGTGTCGTTTTCTTTGCAGATATTGGCGATGCGTCGCGCTTCTTCTTCGATGACGGATTTGGGCGCTTCTTTGCGTCTGAGCTGAATTGCTGATGCTCCAGCGGCAGCGATTGCTTCAGCGATATAAAAGATGTCGCGCCCGTTGCAGTGGTCCGGGTCTACGATCACGTATACGCCTCCGCGCATCTTGTCGGCGGTGGAAGCGCGACTGCTAGTCATGGTGTCGATATCTCAAGCCTCTGAAGCCATCACGCCGCCTTGTGCCCAATCGGATCTTTTAGTGTCGTGAATGACTATTGTGGTTGCTGAATCGGGGATTCCGGCGCTTTCGGATATGGCTTTGGTGACGCCTTTAGCCATGGCCGACTTCTGTTCGTCGGTGCGTCCTTCGAACATGTAGATGTGAACTACTGGCATGTTGGGTAGAACTCCTGAGGGTTGTATATTTCGATCGCTGAATTATAACTGTCTTCGATGGAGGCTGGAACCGTCATCTTCCGACAGACAGTCTGAATGCCAATGCTGGCGGTAGTCCCGCCGATATTATCAAATCTTGGGTGCGTGAGATGTTGTATTCGACTCGATGAAACTGGACGTATGGCGGTTGTTGGCCATATTCGGAGATTTTCAGCAGAGCGTATGAAGCTCGCGGGTCGCCGTCTCGTGGTTGCCCGACGCTGCCTGGGTTGACGAACCAACGATCATACGCCAGTTCGGCCGTGTGCTTGTCGCTGGCGTGTATGGAGTGCCATCCATCACTTTGGTCGCGTCCGAAGATTGTGGGTACGTGGGTATGTCCGTGTACACAACCTGGGGTTGAGAAGTATTTGAGATTGGCTTCGGCGATGCTGGGCGATAGGAGGTATTCCCATATCGGGTCGCGAGGTGTGCCGTGGCAAAGCGTGACGGAGCTGCAGACGGTGACATCTGGGATTTTGTGCAGGAATTCGCGTGTCGTTTCGTCTAGTGCTTGGGCGGTCCATGATGCTGCGATGCCGGCCGCGGGATTGAAGTTTCCGATGGAGATATCTGCGAGTGCGGCGGCTTCATGGTTGCCCTTTACTAGGATGGGATTCGGCAACTTACGGAGCAGTTGGACGACTTCATTGGGTTGTGCGCCGTAGCCGACGCTGTCGCCCAATACCCATGCGCTTTGGTAAGGTTCACGTTTTGCGGCATCTTCCAGCACTGCTTCGAGGGCAGGAAGGTTGCCGTGTATATCGGACATGACCAGCACTGATTTCATGGTGTTGCGTCGGCAAGTAGGGGCGGTTGTTTGGATCGACTTTTGCGATGCATCGTGTTGCCAGGAGGGCATCTTTGGCATCCTCAGAGCGTATTTTGAATCCTAGTTCACAAGGCGGAGTGCATGATGGTCTGTCATTCAAGCCATGCGAAATCTCATTTCAGGCCGAAGCAATATAATCGGTGATATGCAATCCGATGAGCGTTCCGACCAGTCACCGATAAGCGAATCGGATCTCGTAGACATCATCAAGAGTCGTCTGAGTGGCGATGTTCCGCCTGGCGATGTAGGCGTGGGCGATGATGCGGCAGTGTTGAGGTTTGATGCGGATAGTATCGTTTTGACTGCCGATGCGATGGTTGATGGCGTTCATTTTTTGTCGGATGTCATGAGTTGGTACGATATCGGGTGGAAATGCATCGTATCTAATCAGAGCGACATCGCGGCGATGGGTGCGCGTCCGGAACATGCAGTGTTGACGTTGGCGATACCGCCTACTTTGCGCGTTGGCGATCTGGAAGAGTTGCTTTCTGGCATCATTGCGGCCTTGAACCGTTTTGGCGGAAGGCTTGTAGGTGGCGATACCGTATCTTCGAGCAACACGATTCTCAGTGTGGCGATGACCGGCAGTTTAGCTTGCGAAAGAAGGGTTTTGCGCAGGGATACGGCGCGTCTGGGAGAGTTGGTCGCGGTTACTGGAACGTTGGGATCGTCTGCTGGAGGCTTGATTATCATGCGGGAGATGTCGGTTGAGAGCGATGAAATGTCTGATGACATGCGGTATTTGCTGTCGGCACATGTTCGTCCTAGCCCGCGTGTGGACCTTGTTGGCCCGATGGTTGAAGCTGGTGTTGAGTGTGCGATGGACATCAGTGATGGACTGTTGTTGGATTTGGAGCGCATCTGCATAGCCAGCGATGTGGACGCGGTGGTAAAGGCATCAGAGGTGCCGACGGACGCGGCGCTGTTGCGGACATTTCCAGAACTCTCAAGTGAGTTGTCGCTAACCGGTGGTGAGGATTACGAGCTCTTGTACGTTGCTGATAGCGATAAGATCGCGGCGGTGAATGCTGCCCAGCCTGAAGATCGACCGTCGGATTTCGGTGTTTTTGGCGAGATCATCCCGCGGCGTGGGGATTCTCCTAAAGTAATGGTGCTGGATGATCTAGGTAATGAGATTGAGTATGCAACGAAGGGCTGGGATCATTTTGCAAGGTGAATCAAAACTGAGAAGCAGCGACACATGTCAAATAACGGTGATCAGCGATTCGGAGTCTCGCACCGTGTCGATAGGAAGATCGATTGGCGAAGTTATAAGGCTGGGGGATGCGTTGTTGCTACATGGCGAGATGGGGGCTGGCAAGACGTGTTTGACGCGCGGGGTTGCGCTGGGGGCTGAGTGTGAGGTGTCGGCTCGTAGTCCGACCTTTATCATTCTTGCGGAGTACCCGGGGCGGGTCCGCGTCTTCCACTGCGACCTGTATCGCATTTCTGGCGCATCGGAAGTCTACGAGTTGGCTTTAGATGAAACGCTTGATCGTGGTGCGCTGGTAGTTGAATGGCCGGAGAATGCCGAGGGTGAATTGCCGCACGATGCGCTTGAAATCTTTCTCGAACCTAAGCCATCGACAGAACAGAGAGAGATAACGATGTCGGCCAAGGGTGTGAAGTCGAGATCGTTGTTGACGATGATTTCTGATGCGCTGAATGTCGAGGATAAGCGATGAAGATTTTGGGAATCGATACGTCGACTAGTTTCGCGAGCGTGGGACTGAGCGTCGACGGCAATGTGTCATCCGAGAAGTGGCGGTCGAGACACAATCATGGGCGTGAAGTGATGCCTTCGGTGATGCGTCTGCTCGAGTCTGCTGGGATTGCTGCCGAAGAGTTAGACACAGTAGCGGTGGCAACTGGTCCTGGAGGGTTCAGCGCTGTTCGCGTAGGTATTGCGACTGGTCAGGGTCTGACTGCGCCCACAGCAGCTCGGTTGATCGGCATTTCTACGCACCTGATTCAGAGCTATCAACATCGTGGCGAGGAAGGTAAGCGCATCGTGTCGTTGATCCCGGTGGGACGCAATCAGCTCTCGTACGGTGTTTACTCATCTCCGATGGCTAGCAGCTTCGAGGATGCGGTCGAAACCGGGCTCTGCGATGTATCAGAAGTGTCTGATCGGTTCTGTGATATGGATACGATCTTGTGTGGCGAGGGAGCGTCGGAGATGACTGCAACATCTGGTGTGGTTCGTGACCCGGAGTGTCTGCTTGCGATAGCTGCTGATCGTCTTGCGGGTGGCTATGGGTTGGATGACCAGCCGGTGGTGCCTGTTTACTCTCGGCCGCCGACGATCACGGCATCGAAAAAGGGTGTCTGATCAGTGATTTAGGGATGATTTGCGCTCGCTATTTCAAAGGGGAGTATACCTCTTTGATTCCAAAATGGGGTGCTTGAGCATACACTCATCTACCCAGATACATCGCCGAGGCGGTTGGATGGCACAACCTTCGACCGCTAGACACCGAGGAGCAAATATCAGAGATCATTTTGGGGGCGGTCGGCAAGCGATTGCGCTATGGGTCGCTGATCGGGCCTCAGCACACTCGACAGCCTGCACTCATCTAGCCGCGGTGTCTAATCTCAGTCGGTGTCGTGGCAGGTCCGGCAATCTCTCCTTCCTAGTCTGCTGATGCTGTAACCTGCTAAACGACGCAAGCAGTATATTCAGGAGAACACATGATGGCGGTACAATCGCAGCGGAGTGGCAGGAGGACGATTCGGGAGATCAAAACTTTCCCGACAATGTGATCTACGAGATGGACAATCTCGACGTGCTTCGCGGTATGAACTCCAAAACCGTCGATCTAATCGCCACGGATCCGCCGTTCAATAAGAAGCGCAACCGCGCGGGGACGGCGGGGCAATACGAGGACGCGTGGCGATGGACGGATCATCCGTCGATGCAGGGCAAGCGTCCGGACCAATGGATGTGGCAACCCGTGCACCGCGACTGGCTGGACGAGATCAAAGATGCAAATCCTGCATTATTCGACGTGATAGAGGCTACGCGGAAGACGCAGGATGACGACACCGCCGCGTTTCTCTGCTTCCTGTCAGTGCGCCTCTTAGAGATGCATCGAGTCTTGAAATCGACAGGTTCAATTTATCTGCACTGCGACCACACAGCCAACGCCTACATACGAATGTGCATGGATGCGATATTCGGCGCGCGAAACTTCCGCAATGAAATCATCTGGGAGCGCATCAAAGGCGCGGGTAAGACGAGTCAACATGGATACCGAAAGTTTGGTTCGTCCACCGATAGTTTGTTCTTTTACACAAAAGCGCGAGATTACGACTTCGATATGGATTCGGTATCCAAACCTTATTCGGATGAGGACTTATCGCGCGACTTCCCTCATCGCGATGAACGCGGACGGTATAGGCATCGATCCCCCTTCCGACCGCCTGGCCTTACCCCCCGCCCCAATCTTTGTTACGAATACCGGGAAGTCAGTCCTCCTCACCCTTCAGGATGGACGTTGAGCAAAGAACGTTTGGCCGAAGAAGATGCAAGGGGGGAGATAATTTGGCGAGACGACAAGCCTCCGATTCGGAAACAACGACCGCGGTCTGGCAAGCCTCTAAACAATCTTTGGCATGACATCGACAACCCAAGCATGACTGAGCGCACGGGTTCGCCCGACCAGAAACCGCTGGCATTATATGAGCGCATCATCAAAGCGAGTTCCCACGAAGGCGATTTGGTGCTTGACCCGTTTGCGGGT
This sequence comes from Dehalococcoidia bacterium, assembly GCA_965242765.1. GTDB lineage: Bacteria > Chloroflexota > Dehalococcoidia > Lucifugimonadales > Lucifugimonadaceae > Bin127. Next base: position 2,400,517 of record CBDESY010000004.1, read on the forward strand.
TGCGCCACTACGCCCATAGCGGCTCGCAACCTCAAGCGGCGTTGGGTAGGGATAGACAGGCGGCGGGACGCGAGATTCCACGTCGTGTGTCGCATGATGGGTATGAAGAAGGCGGATGCAGACAAGATACGCCAAATACCGCACCTAGACAGGTGGCTCAACGAGCAGCTCGCAAAAAACGATGCGCATTACCGCACCAAACCACCTGTGCGGACGGACATGGGCGAAACCGCCGCGCCGCATCTGGGTCCGGTGTACTCGATGAAGCGAAGAACGATATTCACACATTCCGAGATGCACGCAATGCTCGTAGATCGTTACGGCATGAGATGCTGGGGCTGCGTCTTTGACGGTTCTATCTATGGGGAACGAGGGCGACTCTATCTGGAACTGGATCACGTCGATCCGAAATCGGCGGGAGGGCATGACGATTTGGACAACCGTGCGCTTTTGTGTGGACCATGCAACCGTGCCAAGGGCGATAGACGAACGCTTGTAGCCTTGCGACGTGAAACGATGGGGCGCGCTGCTCGTAGGCATCCGATAGACTTGAGAGTAGCTAGGGAATGGTGTCACAATCGATTGAGGGAAGAACTCTTACGCAATCCTGAACTGGGTATCTAAGGAGCCGCAATGCCGAAACGCCCGATGGATCAATATAAGAAGCGGACACGGGGCCGACCGTCAAATCACGAGTTGCCCCACTACATCCCTGACACGCCCCAGAATGTAGCCGCCGCCATCCTGCGAATCCCGCCCAAACCTGACGGCGAGTGGGATTATCAGAAGACGCACAAAGGCAAACAGAGCTAGGCGATACTCGCATGCCCAAGCCAATTCAGAGGGCGGGTTCAAACCGATTTTGGTTACCATCCACCATAAGCCCCTTCAGAAGCAAGCGTTTTGCACCACATCGATTGTGATCGATTTACCGTCTGGAGCGCGTGTAACGCCAACTACGTCTATCCGCCAATCTATATTGTCATGTCCTACCTCCGTCGCTATATATGAGACGGCGGCGTTTTCGATTCTCCGCAGTTTCTGTGCCGTAACCGATTCCAAGGGCGATCCGAAATCTGATCTGTTTCGACCCTTGACCTCGACAAATACAAGGGTTCCTTGATGTTCCGCGATGATGTCGATCTCGCCATGCCGTGTTTTGAAGTTTTTGGCGATAACGCGGTAGCCACATTCTTGCAGATGTCTGGCGGCGGCTTTTTCGGCGTTTTTGCCGATGCCTTGAGGCAATCTCAGCGTGCTGCGACCTGCAATGTTCGATGTGGAAGTGGTTCCCAATGCGCTCCACTCTTCATCAGCGATGATTTGGGATACTGGTCTAAAGGTGCGTCGATGTATCGGACTAGGGCCTATCTGCTCCAATGCTGCGAAATGTGCTGGTGTTCCGTATCCCTTGTGCGATGCGAATCGATAACCGGGATACTGGACTTCCATATCGTTTGACATGATTCGGTCGCGAGTAACTTTGGCAACGATTGACGCCGCTGCTATCGACAGAGATTGTGAATCGCCACGGATTATCGACTCGGATGGAGTAGCGATCCCGATGTTCGTCACGGCATCGATGAGCAAGAAGTCGATTCTTGTCTTGCAATCTCGGATCGCCTTACGCATCGCCGATTTAGTCGCTGGCACTATTCCGATCAAGTCGATTCTTGCGGCATCTTCGATTCCGACTCCGGAAGTTACAGCAACCTTGCAGATATCGTGGTACGTTGTTTCTCGCTGTTTTGGTGTAAGTTTCTTTGAATCGTCGATGGATGCCGACAATGCTTTGGGCAGTAGTTCCGGCAACACGACCGCGGCTGCGACCACCGGACCTGCTAGAGCGCCGCGTCCGGCCTCATCAATTCCTGCGATACTCAGAAATCCGCGCTTCCGACATGCGCGTTCAAACTTGAATGAAGGACGGTTGTTCGGATTGCCAGCGGGTTTCATGTCAACTTCGGCAAACGTGAATCCGAGTCACACCTTCTACCCGCATGCTTATCGATCAAGATTATGCCGCCACCGCCGTTGCGGAGTTGACTTTCACGTCTACAGCCGGGTTCTCAAGTTCGATGTAACCGCCGCCGAGGACTCTATCGTGGTTGTAAAAGACAATCGCCTGCCCCGGGGTGCATGCACGTGCCGGGTCTGAAAAGGCAACCTGCGCCACATCGGATGTCGTCATTCGCACCGACACGGTTTCTTCAGGACTGCGGTATCTTATTTTGGCTGTGATCTCCACATCGTCAGCCGGGGGATAGCCGTCTATCCAGTTTACAGCTGATGCGTAGACTTCACTCCGCAACAATCCCTCGACCGATCCGACGGTTACGGTGCCGGACTTGGAGTTGATCGAAGTCACGTATATAGGGCGTTTTGCGCCGCCGGGTATCGGCAATCCCTTGCGCTGTCCGATCGTGAACTGATGTATGCCATCATGGTTAGCCAGGAATTTGCCATCGACATCAACAACGACACCTTTGGTAGGTTTCTCGAGGCGTTCAGCGACGAATTCTCGATAGGTGCCGGTTGGGATGAAGCAGATGTCCTGCGAATCGGGCTTGTCAGCTACTGGAAGTCCTTCGTCTCTTGCAATCTGTCTGATTTCGTTTTTGGTGTAGCTGCCGATGGGAAATGCCAACCGACGCAGCTGGTCTTGCCGCAGGTTGTAGAGCACGTATGACTGGTCTTTGAGTCTGTCTGCGCCTCGCAAGAGAGCGCGATGTCCATCTTCGTGTTCTGCGATGCGCGCGTAGTGTCCCGTGGCGACTACGTGAGCGTCCATCAACTCTGCGCGTTCCATGAGGAAACTGAACTTCAACCGGTCGTTGCATGCCAAGCATGGATGGGGAGTTCGTCCTTGCCGATACTCGCCCACGAAATAGTCGATAACGTGCTGCTGGAACTCCTTCTCGAAGTTCATGTAGTAGTGCTTCGCGCCGATGATCCGACAGGTAGCGCGTGCGTCTTCCACGTCTTCCAAGGAGCAGCATGACTTTGACAGTTTGCCGGCGCCATCGAAAGGCGCGTTGAACAAGCGCATGGTGACGCCGATGACGTCGAATCCTTCTCGAGCCAAAAGTGCGGCGGCTACGGAGGAGTCGACGCCTCCGCTCATCGCAACTAGCGCTCGCTTATTTCTGGTGCCCATGATTCTGATTTCTCTCTGCGATGCCGCGGCGAAATTCGCGCGAATTTCTAAGCAGCCTTATATTCCAGAATAAAACCGATGTCCTGCCCACTCCCGGTTGTCTGAACTGTGATGGGAGTGATTTTAATGATGGGAATGATGCCCCGTCGCCTTCCTCTGCTTGGCTGAGCTTTGATTATCCCCCTGCAAAGGTCTCTGCGTGTTTGGATGTTGTGTCTTATCCCGATATAATCCAAACCAAGATGACCACTACTGCTATTGACAAACCCGTATCTATGCCGATCGAGGATTTGGCGCGAGTTGCACTTGAAGAAGCGTCGACCAACATGGGTTCCGACATCGTGCTTTTAGACACTCGGAACGTGAGCGATTTCACCGATTACTTTGTGATCGCAAGCGGGGAAACCGAGCGGCATCTCGAGATGCTTGCAGACCGCATCGAGCGCAAACTGCGAGATTTGGGAACTCGACGCAATCACCGCGAAGGATCCGGATCTGGAGGTTGGCTGCTGATCGACTTCCCGGGCTTTATCGTCCACCTCTTCAACCGAGAAACGCGCGAGTTCTACGATCTCGAGGGGTTATGGTCTGAGGCGACGGAAGTCGTACGCTTGCAATAGAGATGCCGATCACTCATCGTCTTCCGCGATCCAAACGTCGTTCGCCCGGGTGTAATCGATAAGTTCGTCTTGGCTGAAGAAGAGTCTGACTTCTCGTACCGCATCCTCTTCGTTGGCTGATCCGTGAACCAGATTGCGGCTTACTTCCACTGCGAAGTCGCCTCGTATCGTTCCGGGAGCTGCTTCGTTCGGGCGTGTAGCACCCATCAACTTCCGCGTAATCGCAATTGCGTCGGGGCCTTCCAAGCACAGAGCAACTACTGGCGCTGAGGTGATGTAGTGGACCAGCCCATCGTAAAACGGTTTGCCTTTATGCTCGGCGTAGTGCTTTTGAGCGAGTTCTGCACTGACATTCATCAGCTTCATACCGACGATTTTCATACCCGTGGCTTCCAACCGTCCGACGATGGTGCCGACCAGCCCACGCTGCACGCCATCAGGCTTAACCAATACCAAAGTTCGCTCTGCATTCATACTGTTTCTACTCTCCGATGGGACGCTCTGCTGTTGTTGCCAAGATATCCTCCAAACAAGTCTATCCGTTGTTTGAATTAGGGTGCCAAGAATGCCTTGCGTCCGCGATTCCCGTCACTGTGCGAAGCAGGGGGACGGGACTTTTTCAACGTGCTTCTGTACAGCAACTAAAGGGCTGTACGACGTGGGGTTGGTTCAGGGTTCGGCAAATGTACCCATCACGGCTCGCCCGAAGTTGTCAGCGGGGACGATGCGGAACACGCCACTCGGCTCTCCCCATTGAATCGTCATCACACCGAAGTCCTTAGCTGCATCGGAGAGCGAGTTTTCGTCGTGCAGAGATTCTTCCAACAGACCAAGAACTTTGCCTTTATATTGCGTGTCGTCCATGTCTTGCAGGTGGCCACCTTTGGTTTCGTACACCAACACTTGCTGGTACTCAGTATTGCCGTCTTTACTATCGCGTTTCTCGGCGACGGCGATGAAATCGGGGAATATGCGGTTCTGTCGCCAGCCGCGCAAGAAGTACTCGCCGCGTTGCCGACTTGCGCCGCGATGCCACCATCGGATAGCCGCGTTCTCATCGAGGTAGCGTGCAAAACAGCGTTCCAGGTCTGAGTCGAATTCGCAATCGTATGGAGTTTCGAACAGGTACTTTTGGATGAACCCGCTTGAGCCACTCAGAAACGGCGCATTTTGAGGCACGGAGATTTGAAGCACTTCAGGCACCTCGTAGTTTCCAGTGTCGGCATCGAGACTGAACTGAATGTCACCATTGTTAAGTTTGCATCGGAACAGCTCTTCAGCGGCAAGATCGATTGCAGATCGTACGCCTTCCCTCATCTGCTGAGCTAGATCGGCGCGTTGATCGAACAGCTCATCTTCACTGCGTCCGTCTGCTTTGAGGAGTGATAGGGCGGAATTTGCGATTTCAGCGGCGCGCCACGGATTCGGCACCTCGCTGGAGAGCCGACGTGCGAAGTAGCTGATGTCTAGACTCTTGTCGATATCTAATTCACGGTCCAGATGATTGACAACGGCATCGTTAAGATCGACATACCGTATCTGCTCCAATGCTGCTTCGCCGCTACTGATCTGAATATCGCCAATCTTGATTCTGTCCCAATCGATACTCGCCAGGATGTCTTTGTCGTAGTCGAGATCGCGCCACTCGGAAGGTCTCGATTCATCGCGATGCAACACCTTCGGCAAGTAGATCCTTTCGCCGCGCAGTCCCTCACGACGTTTCAATTCAATCTTTTTCAACTCGGATTGCCCATCGTGTGTCACGATGCCGCGCAAGTCTCCCAAGCCTTCATGTTCCAAACCGCGACGGACATTGTTGATAGCAGTGCCTACATCGACATTGTGGCAAAACACGTAGCATTGATCGAGTGCCTCATTGCCAGTTACGCGTGCGTTCGGCATTCGCAAGACGCGTCCGACCATCTGCGTGAGAGCAGTTCTTGCCTGCGTGTTGTCGAGCAATACCAGTACGTATGCGAAGCTGCAATCCCAACCCTCTTTGAGCGCGTCTTTGGTGATGATCCAACGCACTTTAGAGCGATTGAGAGGGTCGATAAGGTCTTCACGTCCGAGTTCGTCTTTTTCTGACGATTTGACGCGCACCGATTCTTCCGCTTCGCCTTGTGCGATGAGATGCTCGCGAACGTCCTCGGCGTGAACATCGACACCGTTGCGCTGATTTCTGCCGGTGTACTTGACGCGCACTAGACCGATAGGGCGGATGTAGCGTCCTTCGTCGGCTTCCAACTGGCTAGCCTGATTCGTCAATTGGTTGAGCTTCTCTTGTGCGCGATTGAGGGTGCCTCGCCAATCGTCCGTGCCTACTCTGGTAGCGACCTCTATTGGCAATTTGATCATCTCTTCGGATTGAAGTTGCTGACCGCTGATGTCGACAAGTACGTTGCTGAGTTGGTGCTTGGGTGTTGCAGACAACTCGATCACTACTCGAGGGTCCATGCGACTGATGGAGCGCGCGTATTCATACGACTTTTCGATCCTTGTCCCATAAGCCTTGTGCGCTTCGTCGAGAATGACTATTGGACGGCAGATTTTGAAGACGTTGAAGAGGCTGTGTTTGACTACATCCGAAGACGATTCGCGTTCGAGAGTCGGATGGTTGTTTTGGAAATCCCCTTCTGCTAGCAGGTCGCCTTCTTCCGGGAAGAAACCTGGATACCTTCCGCTGTCCCTGAACATCCGTAGGAAATCCTTGCCCTTTTGGCGATTTGCTGATGGCAACATCAAGAGCATCACGCAGAGGTAGTTTTCGACATCCCTGGAATTGAATGCATCGTCTTTCTCCAGAACTTTGACTCGGCCGCCACATGCACGCTCCAACATCTGACGATACGGATGCTCCCGATTCCACAGGGAAGCCTTGGTCTGCGTGTAGATTGCACGCGATGGCACGATCCAAAGCAGCAGTCCGGTGGGGTTGGCAGCTCTGCTGAAATATCTCTCGATCGTTGCTGCTGCCATCAACGTCTTTCCGCCGCCGGTCGGGACCTTGAGGCAGACGTGTGGCAACGGCTCGCCGTCATCGCCTTCGCCGATGGTGCGGTTGACGTATTCAGTCTGAATGCTAGTTAGCGGTAAGAGACCTTGACCACGCATCTTTTCCCAAGCCTGCTTTGGAAAATCTGCTTGCTCACGAGTTACCGGAACACCGGCATCTTTCAGAGCGTCGGCAGCTATTTTGCACTGGTCGCGTGAATCTGAAAGCAGTTTCAACCACGCGTCGAACGTTTCCAGAGCATCCCGTTGGTAGTCTTTCAGCTGCATTGACTGGCTCGCTTGAAAGACTACGTCTGCAACGACTTGAGGCGCGGGGAGGTGAGGTCGTAAGGCAGTTGGCAGAAGGTGATGCCGAGAGCAGTGAGGTCGCGCTGGCTCATGAATCGAGCGGTTGCGAAGACGATGGCGGTTTTGCTCACTTCTTTAGCGGCATTGGATATGCGTCGTGCTTTGTGGTAGTTGAGCGCGCCATCCTCGCCTCGTAGCCACTCGACATCATCGCGGTAGAGCAGGTGATAGCGCGTCGTTTCAGACTCGTAGACAAAACCGAGGTCGCCGTCGTAATTGATCGGGATGTCATTCGGTGCCAAACCTGTTGCGTTGTGGATCGTCATTCTAGCGACATCGGAGTATTCGGGCAGATCGCCGTTGAGCATCCCTTCGATCGATATCGGATCTCCCAGTTCGCAGTATGTGAATTCTCCGCCTAGCCCTTCGCGCAAAGTCTGATCTCGGGCGGTCGGTACGCCGTTGATGACACGCCGCACCCGTTCGGCGGTGATATCGTCTGCGTAGTCTTCGCACTCGACGAGGATGAATTTTCGGTTGCCGTCGTCTTCCTTGTTAAGTGCGAGGACGGCATGGGCGGTGGTGCCGCTGCCGGCGAAGGAGTCGAGGATGATGTCGTTGGGAGAGGTGACGACGCGTAAGAGGTGGGAAATCAACGAACTCGGTTTAGGAGTGTCAAATTCCTCACGTCTGAAACCAAGTCGTTGAAGTTCATTTTTCGCGACTGCCAAACTACCGTTTTCCAATAGGAGATTCAAATAAACGCCCGTTCTCGGATCAGACTCGTCGAAATATCGCTTTCGCCGAACCTTCCAACCGTCGTTTTTGCGTTCAAAATGCAGTTGACCGGCAGCTAATAGCGACATCATCAATGCTTTGCCCACGATCCAGCGTTTTCCAGCGCCAGGGTATGCTGTCGATGACATCGATGGGACTGGTACGCCGAATTTCATCGTGTCACGGCGATACATACCTTCATCGGTCTTGGTGAGTGGTTCGAGCTTGTAGCTGCCGCCATCGTCTGAAAACGGATAACTTACGTTCTCGATAACCCGCCGATTAGTGGCGACCGAGGATATGTCTTTGGAGTAGAGAAGGATGTTTTCAGTGATACGGCCGATAATCCTTTCGGTATTGGATGCACCACCTTTTTTCTTCCAAACTAAACCTTCAACGAAATTCTCTTCCCCAAACACTTCGTCCATCATCATTCGCAAATGATGTTGCTCATTATCGTCGATGGAGACAAAGATTACGCCATCATCAGATAGCAGATCCCGCAACAGGTTCAAGCGCGGCCACATCATGCAGAGCCACTTGTCGTGCCGCTCAAGGTCTTCACCGTCAACTGGTGAGTTCGCTTCAAACCACTGTTGCATCAAGGGACTGTTGATGCGATCGCTATAGACCCAGTTTTCGTTGCCCGTGTTGTATGGCGGGTCGATGTATATGCACTTGATGCGTCCGGCGTAGCGCGGCAGGAGTGCCTTCAGGGCGTGCAGGTTATCGCCGTGGATGATGAGGTTGCCGTCTGGTACAGATGATTCAGAACCGTTGCCCCCCCCGTTACATCTGTTCTAAAAACTGACTTGGAGTGATCGGGTTTCAACGGCCTGTACGGCACCGTGAGGTGGTGCGCGTATATATGTTGTTTGCCCTTGAACTCCAAGGATGGCATTACGGCACCTCTGGGTCAGAGAGGTTAAACGAAATCGAATCGTTCTGCAAGCGGGTTAGGGAGATTCTTTTCCTGCAAGCAGAGAGAGGGGCTGGGTGGCGAAGGTGGCTTTTTCAAATGGCTCACGAAAATCGGAATGCTGATACCGATGCGACAATGTCATTTTGCGTCGTGTGTCTTGGCGAAAGATGGGTTGTTGTTTCATGCGTTGCTTGGAGCGGTTAGAATCGTATGTGGCGCGCTAGCTCAATTGGCAGAGCAAGTGACTCTTAATCACTAGGTTCCGGGTTCGAGTCCCGGGCGCGTCACCACCTACGCAGTGATATGCGTATTCGGCTGGATGCAAGGGTATTAGTTTTCCCGACGACGTTCTGTTACTCGCGGTAGATGCGTCTGTGGGTACTTGCCGCAGGTTGTTCCGAGGTCGAAGTTCCTACTCGGTGTAGACGCTGCGGGCCGCGTCGGTCTGTGCAGCGATCAGGGAGCGATAGACGCCGCTGTGAGCAAAGAGGTCGTCATGCGTGCCTTCTTGTGCGACGCGTCCTCCGTCAAGGACGACGATCCGGTCGGCTGCTCGAATAGTCGATAGCCGGTGAGCGATGACGAGTGTCGCCCGTCCCTGACGGACTGTAGTGAGTGCCAGGTTGAGTTCCTGTTCGTCACGAGCGTCGAGACTCGACACAGCTTCGTCAAGTACGAGTACTGGTGAGTCTTTCAGAAGTGCGCGTGCGATGGCGATGCGTTGACGCTGTCCACCAGACATTTGTATGCCGCGCTCACCTGCGAGGGTGTCGTAGCCATGTGGCATTTGTGTGATGAAATCGTGCGCCAGTGCGGCCCGGGCTGCGTTTTCGACCTGTTCGTCGGTCGCATCGGGGCGTGCCATTCGAATGTTTTCCCGGAGGCTTGAATTAAAGAGGTAGATGTCTTGCGGCACCCACGCAATGATCTTTCGAAGGAAGCTCTGTGGCAACTGACGCACGTCGTGTCCGCCTACGGCAATGGTTCCGGTGTCGGAGTCCCAAAACCGCATCAGGAGGTTCGCGCATGTGGTCTTCCCCGCGCCGGAATAACCTACTAGTGCTACAGTTTCGCCGGGTTCAATCTCGAATGAGACATCTTGTACTGCAAGACTGCCACTGCCGGGATAGCCGAAAGTCACGTCGGTGAAACTGACGTGTGGTTCCACGTCGGATTCTGGAGGTGTGGCATCAGGCGCGTCCTTTACGGGAGTTGGTTCGCGCAAAAGGCGGAAAGCGCGGTCGGCTGATGCTAAGACGATTCCGAGATTCTGGGCCACCGTGGCGATGGCTTGAATCGGGCCAAAAACGAAGATCGCGAGGGTAATGGCAACGGGATAGTATGCGGGATCGAGCTCTCCGCGGAACACTTGGACTGCCGCGATCGCAACGACGCTGAGCATTCCGCCGCTCATGAATGCCAACACGGCAACTTGCTCGAATCCGGCACGCATTCCATGGATCATTTGAGATCTGACAAGCTGGCTGTTTTGGGTTCCAAGCTTGGCCAGGAATCTCTTTTGGGCGCCAAACGCCATCAACTCGCGCAGTCCCTGCACTCCATCCACGACCTCAGCGTTCAGATTACCGAGATCGGCTCTCAACGCTTCGCCGTGGCGGTCGGCACGCCGTCGGAGAATTATTGGGACGCTTGCCACGAGCAATGCGAACGGTAGCAACACGAGTGGCAACGTCCAGTGCAAAAATCCGATAGTCACGAAAGCGATGACTGGCACAATGACGGCCACAATGAATGACCCGACAGTGTGGGCATAGAACCACTCGAGAGATTCGATGTCGGCCATGGCGGTAGACGCTACGTCGCCAGACCGTCGTTGGATCATGTACCCGGGGGCGAGTCGTTCGAGAGCTGAATAGAGGTGTCCACGGAGGTCGGCGAGGATTCGGTAAGCTAAGTCGTGCGCTAGCCACATCTCTGCCCAAACCATCACTGCCCGAAGGATGACAGCCACCGCCAGTGCGACGACTGGTGCACGAAGTTCGTGGGCTGTCGCACCGGTGGCGACGTGACCGACCATGTATGCGCCGAGGGCTGCGGCAGCAATGGTGGTGCCTCTTGCCAAGACGCCAGAAATGATGGTGAGTCCCATCAAGCCGAAGTAGCCTCGTATCAACCAGAGAAGTTGCCAGAATCCGGACGAAAACGGTGTGTGTTTTTGTCTGTTCTGGTTCTGCACGTTTGATGGTCCGGCTTCTGCGCTCATGCCACACCTTCCCGCTGTGCGCGAACCAGCTGCGCGTAGTGTCCATCTCGAGAGATGAGGTCGTCATGTCGACCTGATTCGGCGATTCGACCGTTGTCGAGCACTAGAATGCGGTCTGCGTTTAGTACTGATGAAAGGCGATGAGCGATGACGATGGTCGTCCGTCCTTTCGTGAGTTGGCTGAGTGCCTGTCGGATTGCGGCCTCGTTGGCGCCATCGAGATTCGATGTAGCCTCATCAAAGATGAGTACGGGTGCATCTTTCAGCACGGCGCGGGCGATGGCGATGCGCTGGCGTTCCCCGCCCGAGAGCTTTGCGCCGCGTTCGCCGACGATGGTTTCGTATCCATTAGGAAGCGATTGGATGAATGTGTGGATATTTGCCTGCTTGGCGGCGTCACGGATCGCTTCTGGTGTTGCGTCGGGCCGTCCGATCCGGATATTGTCCTCAATGGTCCCGTAGAACAGGTACGTATCTTGCGAGACGTATCCGATGTGTTGTCGCAGGTTTTCCATGGGAACGTCGCGAAAGTCAGTTTCGCCGAATGTCAACCGTCCTTGTTGCGGATCAAAGAATCGTAGAATGAGCGATGCGACGGTGGTTTTGCCGGCGCCGGAGCGTCCGACGATTGCAACGATCTCTCCCTCTTGGATCTGCATCGAAACATCCTCGAGCGCGGGGCGTGCGTCACTTGAGTAACCAAAAGTGACGTTGTGGAAGGTGATTGCTCCGCCAAGCGTCTCGGCAACGTCAGTTCGAGCGGTTGCCGCGTCCTGAACCTCCGGTTTGGCGTCGAGCAGGTCGAAGATGCCCGTCGAAGCTGAAATGCCCATGTATCCGGCGTGCCAGTAGAGGTTCAGATCGATAAAAGGCCGGAAGCATTCGGCCGAGAGGAATAGGATGAGGATCAGTGCGGCGATGCCAAGATTGCCGTCAACCACCTGAAAGCTTCCAATAGCGATTGCTAGCGCCACGCCTGCGCTCATCGCGAAACCGACCAGTCCCTCGCGGATAGACGAGATCGAAAGTTGCAGCATGGTGGCTCTGTAGAGTGCCTGGCTCGCGCTTCGTAGTTCCTTCCCTCTCCGTTCGCTCGCATTGAGCGCTTTCAGCGTGACCATTCCCTGCATAGAGTCAAGAAACTTGGCATGCAGAGTTGAATAAGCGTCCCAGTGTCCGCGGCCGTATTCTCCCAACGCCCGGTCCCAGATTCGGGGTATAAGCGGCACGGCGAGCGCGAATGCCAATACGACAACGCCGATGATCGGATCGAGAAACATGATAAATCCGACGATGAAGATTGGGACGAGGATCGATACGACGGCCTGGGGCAGGTAGTAGCCGACATATGATTCGAGTGCCTCGACGCCATCGACCAGGGTCGATTGCACCTTGCCGGTTTCAGTGCGCGCCAAGTATCCGGGACCGAGCAGGAGGAGATGAGCGAACAGCCGGTGGCGCAGCTTGGTCTTTACACTGCCTGCGATCCGTTTCGCCAGGACTTCGCGGACGAATATCAGCATCGCGCGAAGCAAGGTCAGGCCTGCGATGGCGATGACAAAACCGACGATCTCAGTCCAACCGCCGCCATCGAGGATTCGCCGCACCACCAGTGCGATGAGCACGCCTTGGGCGACCCAGGTAGCGGAGATGGCAAGACCAAGTGCAACGGCGAGTGTGAGGAGTCGACGCACACCGACTGTGAGTCCCACGATTCTCCGGTGGAACATCATGTCTGGTTTCTGCCCCTGCGCTGCCCGGAAATGCACAGTCTAGGCCCCGCGTTACACACGGCAGACTGCCCAACCATACCATTTCGGGTCACCGCATGGTGTTGAGCCTCGGCGTCATCATTCCCGTCGTATCGATGGTCGCCGATACGCCGGTACCAAATTAGTGGCATGCTTTGAACCTTATTGTTGCCTGTCGCGCTGATTCGCCGCCTCTTCTGGAACTGCGTCGGAGGCTCTGCAAGACTATCAGGTTACATGATACTATGTATCAAACAAAATGACGAAGATATATTTAATCGAGCAGCACTCGCGTTCGTGGCGGGTGTAGCTTTGCTGATCGCTTTCGCTTGCTGGGACTTTTGCACAATGCGGTCGCAACGCCAGCATCGTCATTTCGACGGAAGTGAGTTCTTTGAAAAATGCGGTTCCCTTTGCGAAGCAAGGTGGACGCGTCGGATCAAAGCGTAGACGCAGGGGTCTTTATGATTATTCTGCTGCAAGCCGAATACGGCATTTTGCAAAGGTCCCTTGCGGTGGAGGCTATGCTTGCAGAGCAAGTGACACTTAATCACTAGGTTCCGGGTTCGATTCCCGCGCGCGTCAGCAAAGTTTCTCACACTCCGGTGCTTCCGGCGCGGATTACCGTTGTGGTGTGTTGGGCTCTTACCCAGAGAAATATCCAGGTTACTGATGCGATGAGAGCGGTGGCGACTATTCCGAGTAGCAATGCTAGGATGTTGGTGCCGATTTCTACTGCCATTGGTGGTGCGAGAGTCGATGCGTCTTTGCCTGCCATGTAGGGCAGCAGCACTGCGCTGAGCATCAAGCCGATGCTGGAGCCGACGATAAGCGAAATGGCTGCTATGGTTATCTGCTCTAATCCGATCATGATCAACATCTGCCGCATCGATAGTCCCATCGATTTCAACACTGCAAGTTCGAGTCTTCGCAGTCGGTATGTGGTCCATCCGGTGACGATGAATGCGATTGAAGAGACGGCGGTGACGGCGATGAATCCGAACATTAGATATCCGTTCCATCCGGCGGCGGTGAGTGCGTCGGCGCGCGAGCGTACCACCTCGGATTCGGCATGTTGCATCAAGCGTGCTGATAGGTTGTTCAGTTCCAGCAGGTCTTCGATTTCTGGCAGGTCGTTTGCGATGGCGTCTGGAGCGGATATCCACAGTTCGTTGGTGGCGTCGGCGCCGCGCGTCTGGTCAATCGATAGGATGCGTTGGATTTCGCGTAGATCGGCGATTAAGAATGGCGATGATGCTGATGGGAAAGTCGGGAAGTAGTCGACGAACGCGACGAATTGGACTTGTGTGCTGCGGTTTCCTAGAAAGAGTCTGGTAGTTTCGCCGATTTCAAGCCCGAGTTCGTCTTTGAACCATCGACTTCCGATCACCTTTACAGCTTCATCTGAGGTACCGATTCGTACGCCTTTGAGCTGTCCGAAACGAGGTTCCGACCAGGTGAGCACGGCACCGTCGTTGGGAGTTTCGGAGAATGGGTCGATACGTGCGCCGAGGTCTCCGAATCCGGTTCCTCTTGTGCGGCGATTGATGATGTCTCGGAAGTCTGTGATCATCGTCAACTGACCATTCACGTCGGCTGTGGAGATGTCTTTGATGCGCACGGAGCCGATAGTTGGTCGTGGTGCTTCTTCGACTGGGCGTCGTGATATTCCGATGAATTCTAGCCAGAGTGATTGTCCACCGATTGCGGTATCTCGCAGAGGTTTCAATGGGATTCCGATTCGGCACCATTCTGGAGGTTCGAATCGTTCAGTATCTTCGATCGGTATTGGTTTGGGGCATGCGTATGGTGTTCCGACGGTTACCGATCGCGGCTCCAGATTCCCGATGGAGAGCGAGTGATATAGACCTGATTCGTCGCGTAGACGCGCTACTAATCCGGTATCGGCGCGTTGCGTGTCGGGTTTGACGAATGCGGTCAACCATTCAGCGTTATCGGGTATTGGTATGCCATCGGAATCGTTGGTAGCGATCAATGCTGCCAATTCAGCAGGGGATTGCTCTGCGAGGTCGTTTCGCCACCAGGTTGCTGCGGGGAAGTTTTCGGTGTCGATTCCGATTGCCGTGACGGGTTGGTTTCCGTTTGGCGATGCGACGGTGCCGGCGGCACGAGCTACTGGTGCGATGCTGGCAAATCCGAACTGTTCCAGCATGTGATCGGTTACACGATGTAGGTTTGCACGGTTTCTCACGATCATGTTGGAGAGTCGGATGTCGGCGCCGACGCGGAATTTTGCATCGTCGATGGCGTATTGATTGATCGACGGAGAAAGTATGGCGAGCAAGATTCCGATGGTTGCGGCGAGCATTATCAGCAGCATCAATCCGGTGCTGGAGCGCGGGTTTCGCTGTAGTGACCACAGTGCCAACGGGATGGATGGCGAGAGTTTGAACGATGCGGGGAGTCTTGTCAGCAACTCGGCAATGGCACCGAACATGACTGGTAGCAGACGCAACAGTATGATTGCGCCGCCAACGGCTGTTGCGGCTGGCATGGCAAGGGCGAGGCGGTTGCTGAATCCTTCGCCCAGTGCACTGCTGGAGATGTACAGGTCTTCTTGCGACAGTTGCCACAATGCGGCGCCGCCGATGCAGAGCAGAACGATGTCGATGTAGTAGCGCTGTGCGATGTTCCGTTGCGGTGGTCGTGCCAATCGGTTTGTGAGTTCTTCAGCTGTCGATGCGTTGCGTCTGAAAGATGGTAGGAGGAGTGCGGCAACTCCGATTGTTGCGGCGGCGATAGCGGCGGTCACGGATTGTGCGGCTAGGCTTGCGTCTAGGAATTCGTCGTTTGTCAGATCGCTGAGTACCGGCAGTCGGCCGGCGATGGTGACGCCTGCGAGAGCGATGGCGATGCCTGCGAAGAGTGATGCGGCGGCGATGAGGATGGTTTCGCCGGCCATGAGCGCGATTTCTTGCGATGCGGTGGCACCGCGAGCGCGCACCATTCCGCTTTCATTGAATCGGATATCTCGAGCTTGTCCGGCGACGATGGCAGAGAATGCGACTGCCGATAGTGCTACTACGGCGCCTACTGAAAGCATCAGTCCGCGTGAGATTTCAGAACTGGTCAGATAGGCGTCGAATGCGTCGTCTAATGATGTGATTCGTTGGTATCCGCGGAGATTTTGTTTGAGCAGGTTTTGCTGGTTGGTGAGTTCGGCACGCAATCTTTCCACATCTCGGGCATCGATGCTATCGACATTGGTTTGGAGGATCCAGTAGTAGCGAATCTCGGTATCGGGGAATTGCTGTCTGACGGTGTTGAGTAGTGTTGATTGTTCGACTATGAAGGGTGCGAATCGGAAGGCGTCGCTTTGGGCGCCCAAACCGATATCCATCGCTCGCCAATGCAGTGCAGAGGCGGGGTCACGTTCGTAGATGCCCGATATCTGTGCATCTACTTGAGCGGCATCGATAGTAGGGGATGACAATCGAACGGTATCTCCGACGCCCAAACCGAGGTATATGGAATCGTCGTTCGAGATGGCCACTTGGATGAGTCTGGCATCTGTTGAGGCGGGTGATGGCCAGTCGCCTTCCAAGATGCGTGAAGCATCTTGCAGACCGTCGAGATGTGCTAGGAATGTCCGAGCGTTTTTCCACGGAACTACTTCGCTATCGAAGACCAATGTGACTGACTTTGCGGCGAATACTGGTGGTTCCAGAACCTTTGCCAAGCTGCGAGATCGCGAGTTGCTGACGGTTTCTACAGCTTGGTGATGGGCGGGATCAGAGATTGAATCGATGCGGGCTCTGATGGCGATGTCGAGTTCTTGTTGTCGATGCCCGTCCAACGCTTGTGACAGAGCGGATTGTCCGAGTGCATCGAGGTATATGAATACGCCGGCTGAAACTGCGACGGCGGTAGTGAGTCCGATGAGTCTCAGCAGCACGAAGGTCTTTTCGGAGAAGGCGCGTTTAAGCACCAATCGAGGTACTGCGATTACGGCTGCAAGTCGTGATGAAGCGATGGAGTTATTCACGATGCGTTTGCAGAGTAGGAGCGAATGTGTGCTGCTACGGTGTTGCGATCGACGATAGAAGACCAGACTATGGGTGCGAGTGCGGCGCCTAGGAGGCAGATTGCGCCGATCAGGGTAGGTATCCAATCGATTTGCAGCAGCATCGGGGGTAGTGCGGTATCGCCAGATGAGGTTCGTGTCATGCGGTCGGCGATGAATCTGACTCCGTAGATTCCGCCGAGAATCCCGAGTGCGATTCCGATTCCCATCGACAGGGCGATACGCAATGATGCTTCGAATGCGATTCCTATTTTGGAGCCGCCCATCGATTCGATTAGCGCCGCCTCGAGCTGCGTGGAGTGGTGATTGTGGATGGCTACAGCGAGGGTGGTTATAGTCGCCAGGGTGATTGCCGAGGCTGCGATGATGGAGCCGACCACTCTCCATCCGGCGGCATCGCCGAGGCGGGTAGAGGATTGATTCAGCAGTGCTTCGCGATCGGCTACTCGCAATGCGGGATCGATCGATTTGATGGTTGCGATCCGGTCTTCATGGCCGATTTCCGTTTCTCGATCAATTGTTACGTATAGTTCAGCGGTGTCGGCTAGGAATGGTTCGCTAACGGGTTTCAGATATGACAACAATGCATCGACGTTGACTACGCCGAATGGTTGATCATCGCTAGTCATTGTCGGGAAGAGTTTGAAGATGCCTCGGATCTCGAACGGCACGAATCGACCGTATGCTTGACCGTTGAATTGATCGCCGATATTGAATCCTGTTTCGTTTAGCAGTGTGTGATTTGCGAGCATCGGCACTACTGTGGGTCCGTTTTTGGAGTAGTAGATGCCTCGAACGCCGTCGTCGGTGCCGCGTCCCATCTCGATCTTTAGAGATTGCTGGTCGTCTTGATTTGTGAGTCCGCCGTTGATGATGGAGAGTTTGGCATTGTCGGCGATCGATGCGGCCATGGGATGCCAAACGGAGGCATCGTCGAAGTCGGAGATCATCAAGCTTTCGCCTTGTGGATTGACGGCGTGAATTGAAGCTACAGTGAGAGTTGCTGCGTTGCCGATGGGGGATGTAGGTGGTTCGTAGATCTGCAATGCGAGCAGTTGGAGAGGTTTGGGAATATCGGGACGCACATTTCCGGATACTATATGCCAATCGTTGGCAGCTTGAGATTTGTCTGAAGGTGTCATTCGGATGGTGTGAGTAGTTCCTTCCGCATCTCGGATGCGAGCCCATATATCGATGCGTCCTTTGCTTGTGCGTTCGAGTTTTACGGTTGAGCGGATCGCGGCGATGTGTTCAGGTAGATGGATTGCTTCGGTGGGAGTGAATTCGGCGATCTGCTGCATCAATGCTTCTGCCGATAGGTCTGCGAAGTCGTTTCTGAAGGTGGTTATTTCGGCGAATTCTTGGGGTTTGATTCCCAACATGGTGAAGTTTGGCGAGGACTCTACATTTCCGGCGGTGGCTTGGGTACGTGTCGCCCAAGTTTGTTTCGACACCCATTCCAGCTGACTGATTTCGTTTACGGCCGGGTTGGCGGTAGTTTTCGCAGAGTCGATGCCTGCTATCTGCATATCTGTTGCGGTGTTGAAATCGATCCTGTCGTGCACGTTTCTTCCTAGTGTGGCGGAGAGGCTACTGGCGTTTATGACTACGATCATTGTTCCGGCTGCGAGCATTGCCATCACGGCGTGTCTCATTAAGGATCTGGCGAAGGTTTTCAGTGCGAGCACGATCATGGTGTTGAAGTTGATGCGTGCCAGGCGTTCGAAGGCTATACCGATGAGCCTTAACATCCGCAGTGCGACTAGTGATGCGGCGATGGATGCGACGATTGGGAGCGAAATCGCCAACATGCTTAAGTTGGTGTTTCCGTCATCTTGTTGGAGGAAAAGTGAGCCGCGTCCATTGAGTTCGAAGATGATCGCGGCGGCGGCGATGACAATGCCGATGTCTAGGTTGGCGCGCCAGAACCATGGGGATTGGGAGTCGTGCAGACGCGAGAGGTGTCGGACGATTGCGCCCGGTCTTTGAATCAACATCGGAGCGGTGTAGAGGATCAGGATCAATGTTGCTACTGCGCCGGACCAATAGAACTGTTCGATGGTTATTCGGAATGGGAACATTTCACCATCTGTAAGTTCTCGGAATGAGCCTAGAAGTCCGAGGAACGGGATGATCGCGGCGGCCAGCAATGGGCCGGCGATTGCGGGTATGACACATAGGATGGTCACGTAAAAGGCGATGGCAGTTGCCAGTTGTTTTCGGTCGGCGCCGCGTGCTTTTAGAGTCAGCTCTTCCGGATGCCAGCGACGTGCGATGACGCTGAGGTTTAGCGCCAGCACGAAGATGGCGAAGGTTGCGAACAGGGCGCCGCTGATGATCGTGGCGGTGTTGGCGAATGAGAGTTGGCGTTGCAATGTGATAAGTGCCGATTCGAGACCTGAGAATGAGGATGATGCCGGTAGTTCTCGAGATGCTTGCGTACGGAACTGGTCGATATATTCGAGGTATCTGCTGGCACCGATCTGCTTCAATTCATCTACATCGGGGTAGAAGAATGCCCACAGTTCGCCGATATCGGAAATGCCACGATTGGCTATACGTTCCATCATGTCGCTGGATGTGAGTGCGATGATCGCGGGTCGACCTCCGGTGGGTCCCTGTTCGGGATCGAAGATGGTGGACTGTAGTCCGAGCCATGACTCGTGATTCGGGTCGTCGATGTGGAATATGCCGACGACTTTGGGAATGCTGTGGACGATAGATGTGGGAGGCACAATCAGGGTGAGTGAATCTCCTAAGTTGATGCCGTATTGGGCGGCGACGGTGTCTAGGATTGCAACTTCTAGATCGTTGTTTGTAGTGTCGGAAGGGAATCTACCATCGACGAGTGAAATCGCTGGTTGCGATCCGCGTATCGATTGATATACGAGGAGCGAACCTGGCGGAGCGAAGCGATCGTTTACACGATTCAGCGCCAGGTTGCCGGAGCGTACGAACACGGCGTTGTCGCGCACTGTGTTGCCCAGTTGATTGCCAGTTGATGTTGCTGTTTCGATGGTTGAGTTGACGCTGGATGCGTTGAAGGTGATTCCATCTACGTGTAGCCAGGAACCCATTTGTGCGGGTTCGTATCTTTCTAGTGTGCGTTGCAGTCCGAGTTGTGCGATGGAATCGAAGTATATGGGCGCGGCTGCGATGACGGTTAACGCGAGCAGTGCGCTCAGGGAAGCGATGATGGTGAAACGTGCTTCGCCACGGCTTTTTCGGATGGGGATAGCTTCGAGGTTCACAACCGAATAGCGTATATCAGATGGATTGGGCAGTGTAGATGGGGAAGAAAGGGCTACAGAAGAACTCGTTCTCGGTTCTCAAAAGAGCCGGTGTGTTGGCATCGTGTGCTAAGAAACGTCTGATCAAGTAGTGGCGGTTCGCGAACCGCCACTACGAATTTCGTTAGAACAATATCTTGATCTTGTTCAGAGGTTTCCTAACCCGATGTCCTTTCCAATGCTTCGGCGTTGATCCAAACATTGTGGAATACTGAACTGCGGTACTGCGAGATTTCGAGGCCATTGACCCACGGTTGCAGCAATAGATCGAAATAGGGTTCCAGTACTACTGTTGGAATGGCTAAGACATCTTCGAGTATACGTCGCTCGATGTCATCATATATTCGCATCCGTTCGGCATCGTCTAGGGTGGCTGCGGCTGCAGTAAGTTGAGCGCGAATTTCTTCAATATCAGCGGCAATATTTTCGTCTCCCATAGCGTTCAAGAATTCGCGCAGTACTCCGTGAGGTGATGGATAATGGAGTGTGAAGTTTACCTCAGTAATCTGAAGGTCTTCAAAGTGTATATTGTTTTCGAAATCGAATTGCCTAATATCGATATTGATGCCCAATGTATCTCTCCAAGCATCAAATATTACTTGTTTAGTTCCTAGAAATTCGGGAGGATATGTGGAATACAGAGCTATTTCAAACAGTTCAGAATCCAATTGTGCCATAGCTGTATCGAGTTCATTTTTTGCATCTACAATGTCGATATCTGGCGATGAAACATCCGAATCTTCAATAGAGAGCGATTTCGGTACCAATCGATTCTGGTTAGGTACGCCATTGACATTACGGATTGCAGAATCGACATCGATCGCTTTTGCCAGAGCACGTCTCAGATGCAAATTGTCTAATGGTGCCTGTTGAGGGTTCAGTGTGAAGAAGCTTACTTCGGGAGGTTCTTTGACGCGAAACTGTTTGATTCCATTCTCCAATTGATCGAGAGAATCTGTCGTGGACATTGTGATATCGAGTTCACCAGATATTAGCAGTTTTTTCTGACGGTTTTGTGTTGTATCAAGTTCTATCAGTAGATCGGGTCGTACGATTGCGATCACTCCATCAAGGTAACTATGACGGTCCCAATAATGATTGTTTCGTTCGAGTACGCATCTGTATTCGCCGCTAAATTCGCCTCGCGTAATTTCGGGGTGTACATATTCGGCAATCTTGAATGGACCGGCTCCCATAGGAAGACTTTCGGGGATGATTCCTGTATTGTGAACGATGGAACTGGGATAGTGAGGATCGTTGATCCATGCATCCCCCCATTCGCTTACGCCTTCACGTTTCACTACATAAGCCACTGGGTCGGCAATTAACATAGGAAATTCGGGCCGCGGTTGTTTGAGTCGGACTCTAAGGTGGTCATCATCGATGATTTCAACGCCGCTCAGATCTTGAGAATTTCCTTGAACTACTGCGTCAGATCCGATGATGTCGCCGAAGACGTCGTTTGCGCGGCTGTTGCCGGTGGATTTTTTCAATGCTCTTTCCCAGCTCCACTTCACATCGGAAGCAGTGAGTTTACTGCCGTCGCTGAACTTGAGGTTTTTCTTCATCGTGAATTCGTATAGGGTGCCGTTTTCACTGACAGTGAACGACTCAGACAGCTCTGGTTTTGCTCTTATGAGAGGATCATCGACGATTCGAGTGAGTCCGGTGTGTGTCTCTTTAACCAGTGTGAAGATTTGGCGCTTGCTTGAGCTTGCTACGTCGATGGCCGGATCGGCAATACCACATTCTTCTACCTCAATCACAAGGGTACCGCCTTTTTGTGCCGTATTGGATATGCTGCTTTGAACTGCAGTAGCAGTGTCCGTGGCGGAATCTACGATTTCAATACCGGCAAATTGCTCATCTGAAACTGCAGAGGACGATTTCTGGGATTCTGAATCAGTACAGCCGAACAGAGATAAGCATAGTATTGAAAATGCCAAAACACTCAGGCGCGAAAGCACGATATTTGCTTTGATTTCGCGCCTGTTTCGCTTTAAGGCATCACGCAGAGCATCGAATGAATCTGTATTTTGGATCATTTCTATTTTCCGATCGTTGAGACTAGATATTGACGTTCCAACATCTCCTTTCTAGTGGCAGGTGATAGATCAACCAGTGTAGCAGTCCCTCAAATCCCATTTGCAACAGACCCTTACGGTTTTGGTGGTGCAGTTGCCAGCCTGATCACACACTGTTATGGGGACATTATTCCACCTTACGCATACTCGTCTGCATGTGGGAGAAACTTCGTCCTCCATTACCGGGCCTGATTCGGTCAGCGATCTTGCTGTTTCTGTATTGGTAGTTTGGTTGCCTATATCGAAGAAACGATGATTGTGGGCCGAGTTCGCTGGAGTTGATCTCAGTTCATTCAGACTGGTGAAATCAACATGCGCCGCCGTATCCGATAAAGGGAGTTTGCCGACTTCCCCTTCCTGCGACACCCATCGAGCATCGGCGACTAGTGGTGACCATGAAATCGTAGCTACAACAACTACAGCAATCACCACGATGGAAATTAGAGCCTTGTATGTGGTCATTTTAGACCTCCTTACTTGAAGGCGATGACATTCTCCATCTAGAATGCCACTTTCTGATATGATAACAGAAAGTACTCGAAAGGAGTCGACGTGAATTTCGGACTTGTGAAGATGTGGCGAATGCTGAAGCAGACGGTTTTAGCTGTGATTGCGTTGGGGATTCTATGTCTGCTTTTGGTGGCATGTGGTGGCAATGGCCAAGATGAAACGGTTTCGACAAAATCTCCGTTGATGGAGGGAGTGGAGATTGTTGGGTCTCCTGAATCCGTCCCGGTCGTTGAAGTTGATGATCCTCGGGACATGGGAGGTCCGAGAAGAGGTGGTGTGTTTATGATTCCGTCTGGCAATTGGTTGATGCCGGATCCGGCTTTGTTTGAACCGTCGAGCGCTAACGAGCCGTTGCTGGGCGAGATATATTCTGGTCTTATGCGGTTGAGTGACGATCCGAATGATGCATTGATAACTGACTTGGCGGAGAGGTACACGATTCATGACGGTGTGAAGTACGAGTTCACTTTGAAGCGAGAGTTGAAGTTCAGCGACGGTTCACCAGTTACAGCATCGGATTTCAAGTGGAGTTGGGAAAGGGCGTTAAGACCGTCTACGGGATCAAATCATGCGCGTGACGTCTTGGGACTGATAGTTGGCGCTTCAGACGTGCTTTTAGGCGAGACGGAGGAGCTTGAGGGCGTAAAAGCGGTGGATGATCGAACGTTGGTGGTCACTTTGTCAGAGCCTTCGGCAATCTTCCCGTTTCTGCTGGTAGACCCGGTTTCAGCTGTTTTGAAGCGAGAGAATGTGCAGAACTGGGGAGTAGATTTCGGCGACCGTTCTGTGCTTCCATCAGACAAAGTGTTCGAAGAGTTGCCGGTTGGCACTGGTCCGTTCAAATTGGCGGTGTTCGACACTCTAAATGCCAAGTTCGTTTTGGCACGCAACGAGCATTATCATGCAGGTGCGCCATTTCTTGAAGGCATTGTTTTTGTGACCGATCTATTTGAAGAACAGAACGGACGGATGGTATCAAACTTCGATCGTCCGTTTCAGGAGCGCCAGATCGATTGGACATTCGCCTTCACGCGAAGTGACAAGAATGAATTTGGCGGTGATGTGATTTCGCAGTTGGATGGCAAGAGATCAGATTTTCTGATGTTCAACAGCGCATTGCCACCGTACGATGATCTACATTTTCGCCGGGCTTTGGTCAGCTCTGCCGAGTTGATATCACACCATGAAGAAGGCGAGCAGCACTCGATACCTGATTCATTGATACCGCCGTTGTTGTCAGGGCATGATCCGGAGATTTCGGGTATACCGTTCGATCCGGTTGGTGCGAAAGCTGACATATCCAATTCTGGTTATGCAGACCAAAAATCGACTATTCGTCCGACCTTTCAAACTGATCTTGACAGTCATTTCGAGGATGAGTTTGAGTTTTTGAGCAGATCTTGGCGGGATGTATTGGGGATTGGCGCAGGTAGATATCAGTACACGAGAACGGAAGCATATGACGATCTGCTGGCGAAAGGTGAGATTGAGATGAAGTTCATCGATGTCAACGCTAGATATCCAGATGGGTTAGCCGTTTTGTTAGAAATGTATCGGGCGTTTGGACCCGGTGCTAAGTCTGAGGAGCAATTGGAGATCGATCGAATGATTGAATCGGCGCAAGCGGAATCGGATGCTGTAAAGAGGTTGGAGTTGTATTCCGACATACAGCGGTTTGCTTTGGAACAGGCGTTGGTTTTGCCATTTGAGTGGCCATCAACGGCGGGAGCAGGAGTCAGTCTTCAACCTTGGGTGCATGGGTATCGCGAGCCGGCCTTTTACGGGTCGCGATTCAAGGATGTCTGGTTCGATGACACGGCGCCGAAGCGGGAGTTGCCGTTGCCTTAGGCTTGACTTGATCGCTCAGGAGGCTAGTTCAACCTCGTACCATGCCGATACAATGGTTTTCGTATCGGTTTGAGGTGATGTCCCGGCCTGAACATGCTTGGCCGGCAGGTACTCTCATTACGAAAGGATTGCGGCGTGCAAAAGGTTCAGGGAATTGGCGGGTTCTTTTTTCGGGCAGAGGATCCGGAGGGACTTGCGAAGTGGTACGAGGATAATCTCGGCATCAATCCTGCTCCGACGGATATGGATATGGAGCCATGGGTGACGGATGCTGGCGTGACGGTTTTCTCTCCTTTTGGCGCTGATTCGGACTATTTCGCGGCAGACAAGAGTTTCATGCTGAATTTCCGCGTCGCTGATTTGGATGCGATGATCGATCAACTGAGGTCTGCTGACATCGAAGTGAGCCATGAAACCGAGATGACTGGTGTCGGTCGCTTCGCGCGCATTCACGATCCTGAGGGAAATGCGATAGAGCTTTGGGAACCGGTGTAGTGAGAGCTGTGATTTTCGTATGATTTGAGTGATTGAAGGTGCTTCCACCCGCAGAGGTCGACCTGCGTCACCACGTCGATAAATCGGAAACTGGCATAGCCCACATGAGTCGCATGAAGATTGAAAAGATAGAGACTTTCATCGCTGTCAACTGGATGATGGCGCGGATCACGACTGACAACGGCATCCAAGGGATTGGCGAGTCGACGTTCTTTGGTTGGCCGCAGGCGGCCGAGAATGTCGTACTGTCTTTTGAGCCCTATCTGATCGGGCAGGATCCGTTGCGTAATGAGCATCATTGGAACTTTATGTATCGTGCGAAGTCGATGCGTGGCGGTGCTATCGGCGGCGGCATTAGCGCTATCGATCAAGCGTTGTGGGATATCAAGGGCAAGTATTTCGATGCACCGGTGTGGCAACTTTTGGGTGGCAAGGCTCGCGACGCGGTAAGGGCGATGCTGGTGTTGCCGACGGGTACGTTGGAAGAGGTTGCTAATGCGGCGGCGGCGGCGAAGGAGAACGGTTTTACTGCGGTGAAGTGTCTGCTGTATCAGCACGACCATGCTCCGATGCGACACAGTGAGCGCATCCAAGATTTGGTAGACCGTATGGCTGCAGTGCGCGATGCTGTTGGCTGGGATATGGACGTTGGAGTTGAGATTCATCGCAACATGATTCCAGGTGAGGCGATAGTGTTGGCGCAGGAGCTGGAGAAGTTTAGACCGTATTTTTTCGAGGATCCGGTGGCGCCGGACTCGATACTTTCGTTCGGCGAGGTGTCTCAGAAGACTCGCATCCCGATGGCAGCTGGCGAACGCAACCTGACGATGTGGGAGTTTCGCGAGTATGTAGAGTCAGCGGGAGTCCATCACATCAGGCCTGATATCGGTGTAGCTGGTGGGTTTACGCATTGCAAGAAGATCTGCGCTATCGCCGAGTCGCATCATCAGGGCATCATTCCGCATGCGGTACCTTCGGGGCCGGTGGCTACGGCGGCGCATGTGCAGTTAGGGGCATGTGTGCCGAATTACGAGGTTCAGGAGCATGTCTACGAGGAAGAAGCTCCGTATTCGGATGTAGTGAAGCAGATCATCAAGTTGGAATCTGGCTGGTTGCGGATACCTGAGGTGCCGGGCATCGGCGTGGAACTCGATGAAGAGGGTATAGCGAAGCATCCTTATGAGTTTGGCCCTGTAGGTGGTGCGTTGCGCGATGATGGTTCGGTGGCGTTGAGATGAGATTGAGGATTGCGATTTTACGGTTGAGAAAGGAAGGTTAAATTGTTGCTCAGTTTGGGATTAGTTGGATGTGGTGGCATGGGCATGCGTCATGCTCACGGCTACATCGAGTTGAAGAAGCATTTCGATTCATTCACTCTTTCAGCGGTGTGTGATCGGCATGAAGCGGCGGCGAACGGTGTAGCATCTGCGGTTGAGGATGCGACAGGCCATCGTCCGCAAGTGTTCACGGACTACGAGTCGATGTTGAGATCGGGTGTTGATGCGGTAGACATTGTTACCGATACCCGAATGCATCATGTCTTTGCATTGCAGGCTTTTGACGCTGGTGTGCACGTCTTAACTGAGAAGCCTATGGCCTTGACGATGAAGGCGTGCCGTCTGATGCGAGATTCGTCTGATGCCAAAGGTTTGGTGCTTTCGATAGGTGAGCAGTATCGACGCGATCCGATGAATCGTTTTGCGAAAGCGTTGCTGGATTCGGGTGCGATTGGGGATCCGAAGTATGCGATGAAGGTGTCCTTGGGTGGTGGATTGGCATTGATGCACGATACGGGTTGGCGTGCGTTGAAGTCGCGTGCAGGCAGCGTCATCATCGAGCAAGGAGTGCATGAGGCGGACCTTCTCATCTACTTTCTTGGTGACATTGCAACGTTGTCGGCTCAGACGGGTATTTTTGCTCCGATGCGGGTGCGTGAAGGGATGCACGGTCAGATCGCGCAGTTCTACTCCCATCGTGTGGAGGATGCGTTTGCAAATCAGGCAAGTGTCGAGATAGATCAGGAAGACACAGCGATCAGTGTGCTCAAATTCGAGTCGGGCGCGATCGGTCAATTGACGATCACTAATGCATCGATAGGTTACGGTGCAGGTATCAACACGATCCATGGTGATGCTGGCACGATGCAGATGCCGCCCACGCGCACTGGCGTCCCGCCAAGCATCCATCTTGAAGGTGGTTCGGGACCGTTGAGTTCGGAAGAGATGCTTGATCTGATTCCGGAGTGGCATCTAGACGAAGTTACTGCCACGTTCTTCGGTGGTGTGGACCGTCTGGGTTCATACGATATTGGGTTTGAGGCGATAGACCGTATTTTGGTTGCAATCGAGATGCAGGAGTTGGCATCAGCAATAGAATCGGGAACCAGAAACGTTGAAGTTGATGCTGAAACGGGGATGAAAGCACTGGCAGTTTCGTATGGAATATTGGAGTCGGGCTATTCTGGTAACCCAATATCACTTGCCGACATAATGGACGGCACCGTTGCTGAATATCAATCTGAGATCGACAGAGAAGCGGGGATCTGATCGCAGTCCGCGTAGTCTGCTTGCGGCTTTTGCAATAGCTGTATCGATAGTTCTCGCGTTCACGTGGGGGATCTCCTGTGCATCTTTCGTGTCGGAGCAAGAGGATGATGTCGATTACGAGTCGAGAGTCTGCGATCGCGTATCTTCGATCAATGATGGGATGCTGCGAGAACAGCTCTCCGTAGACGATATCGAGCAGCAAATCGAGCAGCTTGAAGATGAGTTGTCTGCGGTGCGTGGCGAATTGGTGGATGCGACTGAGCGCTTTATCTTGGCGTTGAGGGACATCTTGGCTGGCGGTTATTACGAGTATCCGACGCTTCAGGTGCTGAACTACCTTGACACGTATGAGCACATGGAGCAGCACGTCGAGGGTTACGAAGCTCTGGCGAATGTGCAGTTCGAGTGCGAGGTTCTTGAAATGGAGTGGGTTGGAGATGCGCCGGCAGTGAGAGTGCATTTCAGCCAGTCTGGCATCGAGCATGGGAAGTACACGCTCGAGGAGATTATCGATCAGGGGAGGATGTTGTTCGCCGCGTCTTTCAACACGCTGGACGGTGCTGGGCGACCTACTCGGACTGGCGATGACCGATTTCGGTCGCGCCGCGAAGGTGTAGAGGGCTTCAATCGGATTTCGGGGCCGGATGCCAATTCGTGCAGCGGTTGCCATAACTTGCCGACGATCGGTGGTGGCGGCGACAACGTTGCGAATGTCTTTGCGTTGAGTCAGCGGTTCGATTTCGTGGATTTCGACAACCAGATGGAGTTCGATTTCAGAACTGAATTAGAGGATCGCTTGCAGTATGAGCAAGAGGATGAGTTTTCGCTGACTCTCCAAAACGTCGGCAATGAACGTAACACGGTTGGCATGTTCGGCTCTGGGTTTGTTGAATTGTTGGCGCGTGAGATGACGCGCGAGTTGCTGTCTCAGGAGCAGGCGACGATCGAAGAGGCGCGTAAATCGGGTTGGCCAGTACGGCGTGAGATCAGCGCGAAGGGGGTAGATTTTGGCGCTATCACCGCGCATCCGAACGGATTCGTCTATACCAGCGAAGTCGAAGGTGTGGACGGTGATCTGATTGTGCGTCCTTTCATCCAAAAGGGTGTCACGACTAGCTTGCGCGAGTTTACGAACGATGCGATGCTGCATCATCATGGTATCGAGAGTTACGAACGGGTGGGCGCTTACATCGACCGCGATGGTGATGGAGTGGTCAATGAGTTGACTCCGGGAGATGTGACGGCTTTGGTGGCGTTCATGGCTACTTTACCGGCACCGATACCGCAGCTTCCCGAAGACCCGCAGCAGCGGGAAATCGTTGAGCTGGGTCGAGAAAAGTTCGAGGCTATCGGGTGCGGCTTGTGTCATATTCCGGAACTGCCGTTGGAGTCGTTGGTGTTCACCGAGCCCAACGAATTCAATGTAGGACGCGACTTGCGACCTGAAGCGGTAGACGCAGTTTTAGAGATAGACCTCAGCGAGTACGCGAGTGAATTGAAGACGGATGAGGACGGGAACTATCTGATTCCGGTGTTTTCAGATTTGCGGCGTCATGATATGGGTGAAGATGGCGAACTTGACAATGAGGAGGTGATCCAAGGCGGCGTTCCTACTGAGTGGTGGATGACGCGACGGTTATGGGGTTTCGCGTCTGAACCGCCGTTTCTACACCATGGACGTGCGACGTTGATATCCGACGCTATCAAGGCGCATGGCGGGTCTGCGAACGGAGCTAGGAATCGTTTCATGCGATTGCCGGAATGGGAACAGGATGCAATCATCGCCTTTTTGAAGACGATGACAATTCCTGGCGAATGAGGCCGCGATTCAGTGGTAAACACCATCAAATCACTACTCATCGTTGCGGTCGGGCTGATGATATTAGCCGTTTTCTCCGCTTGCGAATCTCCATCGGAATTATCATCGCCGACAATGATGAACGGTGATGATGTTGCATCGACAGTTGAGGTGAGTGCTGAAGTTTCATCGGAGATTGCGGGGTTAGCGCATCGAATTGTGTTGGCTTACATGTCTGACAAAGCGTGGGGATTCTTCGGCGCTACTTGCAAGATGTGGATCGAGGAGGATTACGAGTGGGATAAGTCGGTGAGCGAATTTCGGTCTGATGGTCGCGTGAAGGTCACCTACTTGCGTCATCCCGACCGCATCTTGGGGCCGGAGGAGTTGGTGTTCTACGTCGATATCGATACGAATGAGGTGGAGGGTGACAACGCGTCAGATACGGGCAGGAGCAGTGTTGCGGAGGGTTGTGATCAGTGGTGATTCACATAGTTTCGTTACACTTTATAGTTGTCGATTGAAGAGAACTGGCGTAAATCCGCCGTCAAAAAGCCTGGTAGGAACTATTCCCAATGCCCCTGCGTCCGATCATTGATGTTGCTCAAGCTCTTGGACTCTCAGCGTCCGATATCGAAACGTATGGCAACGACAAAGCCAAGGTGCCGTTGCAATCGTTTCCGAAGCGCGAAGTTCCTGGCAAGTTAGTTGTTGTAACGGCTATCACGCCGACACCGGCGGGAGAGGGCAAATCTACTACTGCGGTGGGCTTGACGCAAGGTCTTGCGAAGATCGGCAGGAATGTCGCGCTCACGATACGTCAGCCTTCGCTGGGTCCTGTATTTGGTCATAAGGGCGGTGGCACTGGTGGTGGCAATGCTACGGTTCAGCCGGCCAATGAGATCAATCTGCACTTCACCGGCGATTTTCATGCCATGGAGTCGGCTCACAACCTGCTTGCCGCGATGACTGACAACGCGGTGTATCGCGGTGCAGTAGCGGGATTGCAGCCTGACGGCATCACTTGGCGACGCGTGACCGATGCTGAGGATCGTGCGCTGCGTCAAGTCGTGACTGGAGTTGGTGGTCGTCTGAACGCTCCGATGCGTGAGGCTGGTTTCGATATCAACGCGGCGTCGGAGATCATGGCGATATTGGCATTGACGAATGGCTATTCGGACTTGCGCGAGCGAATCGGGAACATCGTAGTCGGTTGGACGACGGATAGGAATCCCGTTACGGCGCGTGAGATTGGTGGCATAGGTTCGATGATGGCTTTGTTGCGCGATGCTGTAAAGCCAAATCTGGCTCAGACGCTTGAGGGACAACCTGCTATAGTTCACATGGGTCCATTCGGCAACATCGCTCACGGTTGCAGTTCGATACTTGCGGACATCCTCGCTATCAACACTGCGGACATCACTATCACCGAAGCTGGTTTTGGTGCTGACCTCGGTTTCCAGAAGTTCATGGACATCAAAGTGCGTCAGGGAGGGCCGAAGCCGTCAGCGGCGGTTGTGGTTGCGACGATTCGAGGATTGAAGTGGCATGGCGGCGTGAAGCGTGGGGAGCTTGAATCTGAGAACGTAGATGCTGTGAAGGTTGGTGCGGAGAATCTGGCGAACGCGATTCGGATCGTCAAGATGTATGGCTTGCCGCCGGTAGTGGCGATCAATCAGTTCCCGTCTGACACCGCTGCAGAGATCGCAGCTGCAAAGAGTGCTGCGTTAGATGCTGGTGCGGTCGGTGTCGCTGAAGCGAGAGGATTTGCCGAGGGTGGTGCTGGTATGACGGAGTTGGCGGAAGCGGTTTGGGATGCTGCTCACTCGGGTATCGCTGATGTCAATCTGCTCTATGAAGATGAGATGTCGATTGTCGATAAAGTGGAACGCATATCGGACCGTCTCTTCAATGCCGACGGTGTTGATTGGGGACCGTTGACGAAGACGACGGCGCGCCGCTTCGAGTCGAATGGTTGGGATTTCCCGATCTGCATGGCAAAGACGCATCTGTCTGTATCTGCGAATCCTCGCTTGTTGAATGTTCCGCGTGGACACACGATACCGATTCGAGAGTTGCGCGTGCTTGCTGGTGCGAAGCAGATCGTCACGCTCGCCGGTAACATCATCACGTTACCGGGATTGCCGTCGAATCCTAACGCTTGGGACATCGACCTGAATGATGCGACGGGCGAGATTACGGGAATATTGAGCACGTAGCATCTTCTGAACAGTGATATGAATGATTGAAATGATGGTTATGTGGGACTTGCATGGATGTACAGGATGTATATGGATATGATCTCAAACATCGATCCATTGATCTGCGCGCTATATACAACTTCCAGGACGACCAGCGATTGTCAGATCATTTTGGGGTTGTTACGGGGATAACAGTTGCGTAGGACGTGATCGCGTCGCGAAAATAGAACGCGGGACGCACATGTGCCGATTGGGATTTCACATTAGACAGGAGCAAGTGAAATGGGATTGTTTGACGCGCTGTTCGGATCGAGTGGTGGGAGCAAGCCAAGGAGTAGGTCGAGGCGTAAATCGAGACGAAATGACACAGTTGCTTATTCTTTGTATGACAGACGAGGTAAGAGGACATACATTGGGACGACGAACGAATCCCAAAAGGCGAGCGGCCCAACACCGTAAATCAGGTAATCTCGAGCGTGGAGGATTCCTTCGGGTAGAGTCTAGAAAGATGCCTCGACGTTCTGCTGAAAATCTAGAATCCAAGAAGCTGAGTGGATACAAACGTCGGACTGGGAAATTGCCCAAGCACAACACGACGGTAGACGGTCGTTTCCATTGGTGGTGAGCCGTTCCCTATGAACCACGCGAAAAACGTTCGTACCGCGGCTCAAACCGAACCATTTTTATCGAATATTCGTTGATCCAACGGATTGGCAACGCCAGTCTTCGCAAACCACATTCATAGGTAGTGCAGCTATAACATCCAACCATATGGGGCCTGTCTAATACCAACACGAACCAATCAAGAATGGAGTCTGCCCGATGTCCGACCCTAAAATCACCAAGATGGAAGTGATCGAGTTTGAGTACTTCGTAGACAACATGGAGGGCTCTGGCCGGATCGTGCTGCCTGGGTATGCGCCGGGTACTAAACTGCGTCAGACAGCGCGCATAGTTGTAATCCACACGGATGCTGGGGTTACAGGTGAGTATGTAGGTGGTTCGGCTACTGAACACTCTGCTATCGGGATGTTTGCGAATGCGGTGATCGGTTCAAGCGCGTTTGCGAGAGAGCGTATCTACAACGATGCGAAGCAGGCAACGCGTCAGCACGCTCGGATGGGTATGTCGCAGGTTGATATGGCTCTTTGGGATCTAGCTGGTAAGTTGTTGGATCAACCGATATATCGGCTGCTGGGCGAGCATCGGAAATCGTTCCCCGCTTATGCGTCCACGTATATCGGCGATGACTACGAAGGTGGATTGAACAGTCCTGAGGCGTATGCGGATTTTGCTGAGCAGTGTTTCGAGATGGGTTACAAGGCTTTCAAGATCCATCCGTGGCAAGAGGCGCCTATCGAGCAGCACGTTCGTTTGGTCGAGGTAGTCGGCGAACGCGTGGGCGACAAGATGGATTTGATGTTGGACCCGTTCTGTGCGATCTCGACATTCGGCGATGCGCTGAAGATCGGTCGCGCCTGCGAGGCGTATGGCTACTACTGGTGGGAGGATGTTTTCAAGGACGGTGGCGAATCGGCGTTCGCTCACCGCAAGCTGCGCGAGTTGATTCGTGTCCCGTTGCTGCAACTTGAACATGTCCGTGGCTTGGAAAAGCATGTCGACTTCATAGTCGCTGATGGTACTGATTTTGTGCGTATCGACCACGATTACGATGGTGGCATCACCGGCATCATGAAGATTGCTCACGCGGCAGAGGGATTTGGTCTTGACGTGGAGCCGCACAGTCCCGGCCCCAGCCGTCGGCAGACGATGGCGGCGATGCGGAACTCGAACTACTACGAACTTGGCTTGGTGCACCCGAAACTGGATCCATCGTATCCGCCGGTATATCTGGACGGGTACAGCGACATGCTGGATGCGATAGATGGTAACGGCGAGGTGCAGGTTCCGGAAGGGCCTGGCATGGGCGTGACTCACGACTGGGATTTCATCAACAAGCACACGGTGGGCAAGACGGTTTACGATTAAGATGCCACGATGTAGGCGGAATCCAAGAGAACTCTAGGGTGATAAATGTAAGCAGAACACCAGCTGGACGTATACGCGACTGTGAATATACTCTGGCAGTATTAACAGCGTTAACTGAAATGGGCGGTCGAGGCAAAGCGAATCAGGTTATAGACCGAGTGGCGCGAATGTTGCCACTTGAAGATATCGATCGCGAACGGCAAGGCCCTCGCAGTCACATTCGGTACGTCTACGCAACCCATCAAGCACGGAAGAGATTGGTTACACAAGGCATGATTAAACCATTCCAAGTTTCCGGGCTAGGATGGTGGGAATTGACTGCTGAAGGACACAAAAAAAGCGTAGACATCTGAGAGGGGCGTGACCGTGGTCGCATCCAACTGGTACAAAGGCAACATCCACACTCACACTACGAAGTCGGACGGCGATGCCGATCCTGACTTGGTAACTCGCTGGTATCGTGATCACGGTTACGATTTCCTAGTGTTGAGCGATCATAACCACCGAACAATTCTCGAACACGAAATCGAGGACGGTCCGCTGATGATTCCTGGCGAGGAGGTTTCGTCCCGCATCTTGGGCGGCAACGTACCGATACACCTCAACGCAATCGGGATTAGGCACGTCGTCGAACCCACGAATCTCGATGACATCGTCGCTACTTTGCAGGCGAATGTCAATGCCATCATCAATGCTGGTGGCATCGCCCAACTCAATCATCCCAACTACGAATGGGCCTTCAACCACGAACACATCACCGAGGTTGAGGGTGCCAGTTTACTCGAAATCTACAACGCACATCCTGCAGTCAACAATTATGGCGCGCCGGGCAAACCGAGCACCGAAGAGATTTGGGACCGCGTCCTCACGGCCGGACGTGTAATTTTCGGCACCGCCACTGACGACTCGCACAACTACCATGACTATACTCCCGATGCTTCGAATCCAGGCCGGGCATGGGTCGTGGTGAAAGCATCAGAGTTCTCTATCGATGCCATCGTAGAGGGACTCGCCAATGGCAATTTCTACTCGTCAAACGGTGTAACGCTCAGCAATCTCGTCATATCGCAAGACAGCATACAACTGGAAATCGAACCTGATCGCTCAGCGATATTCGTGACTACATTTTCGGGTAGAGAAGGCATGGTGTTGAAAGAAGTCGAAGGATTGGAGGCGACATATGAAATTGACGGCGACGAGGGTTACGTGCGTGCGACCGTGATGTCGTCAAACGGATTCAAAGCGTGGACACAGCCGATGTTCACAAAGCTATGAGACAACACCTGTGTTTTCCATTGCGTGGGTAATTTGATCCGACACATTACTAAGATTTTTGGCAATTTCGCCGTTATTTCAGCACCTCGACTTGATCGCTGAAATAGCCGGCTACCGAGTAGTAGGCTCGCGACACATCTATCGGTTGTGCATCTAATATCGTCGTAACTTCAGCGCGTTGTTCCGATGTGAGTTGCCAATTTGATGCTTTTGCGTTTTGAGCGATTTGCTCGGGGGAGCTGGCACCGGCGATTACGGTAGCCACGATTGGTTCTGCTAACAGCCACGCGAATGCCAGTTCTAGCAATGTTTTGCCGTGGTCTTGCGCCCATTTTTGCAGGGATGTTATGACACGCAGATTTTCTTCGGTTATCCAGCGTTCCGATTGGCCTGCGTCTAGGGATAGGCGTGTTCCAGGAGGTGCGGCAAGTTTATCGGCATCAACCTTGCCGGTGAGGAACCCGGCGGCTAATGGTAGATATGGCATCACGCCGATGCCGTGTCTTCGACATGCGGGAATCATTTCAGCTTCGCCGGCTCGTTGCAACATCGAATACTCGAACTGCGACGATATGATCTGCGTGATGCCAGAAGATTTGCTGGTCCAGACGGCTTCTACCATTCGCCACGCCTCGAAGTTGCAACATCCGATGTATAGCGCTTTGCCTTGTCGGACGATATCGTCCATCGCCCGCAGTGTCTCTTCCAACGGAACGCGCGGATCGGGCCGGTGGATCATGTAGAGGTCGATGTAATCGGTGCGTAGTCGGCGCAGGCTGTCTTCTACGGCATCCATGACGAACTTGCGTCCGCCGCCGAAGAGGTTGGGTCCGTGTTCTCGTTTGGAACCGAACTTGGTGCCGATCAGGATCTCGTGTCGCCGACCTTCTAGGGCGCGTCCGATGTATTCCTCTGAGAGTCCTTGTGCATAGACATTTGAGGTGTCGATGAAGTTGATGCCGTGATCGATAGCGGCGTGGATGATGGATTTTGACTCCTGGTAGTCGCGTCGTCCTGTTTCGCCGAAGCTGTTTGCGCCGAGTCCCGTTTCCGAGACTTCGAGGCCGGAGTTTCCTAGATGTCGGTATCGCATGGGGTTATGATAGTGCATAGTCTGAACTGTGATTTTCGTATGATTAGAATGATTGGTAGTGATGCACCACTGCCGTGCCCCTCATTTCGCGGATGAACACGGACGCTAAGGATCAGATTAAGATGGCACATAGCACGGTCAACTCGAAAGATTATGCCGGTAAGGCGAAAATGCAACCGATACACCCGGGTGAGGTACTAAACGATGATTTCTTGGTCCCGATGGGGGTTACGAAGTATCGTCTTGCGAAGGCTATTGGAGTTGATGCCACGCGGATTCACTCCATAGTGCAAGGAACGCGTTCGATCACGGCGGAGACGGCGTTGTTGTTCTCGCGCTTCTTCGGCAACAGCACTGAGTTTTGGATGGGTTTGCAGGCGCAGTACGACCGCGAGTGTGCCGAAGACAAGATGTCGGAACGTCTATCTTCAATCAAGCCTTGGAATTACAAGACCGCTCTTTGATCACCCCGGCAAATCCAAATCCGTACGCGGCGTATCCGCCCGGTTCCATCTCTGATTGATCATTTGGCTGATTTAGCACGTGTTGGAGCGTTCTCATCGAGCCATACGTCTTTGAACCTCGATCCAGAGTCATATGGTGATGGATTGAAATCTTTGACCCAAGGCTGGATTCGTGCAACCCTTCCGTACTCAGTTGATGTCCAGAATAGCGGGATAATTAACGCTTCTTCCATAATGTATCGCTCGATCTCCGCGTATGTTGCTTGACGCCGCGCTACGTCCGCTTCCGATCGAGCTTGAGCAAACATCTCTCTAACTTTTGTTATCTCGGGAGAATTATTGGTTTCAGCGAAAGTGTTCACGAATTCCACCAGTATGTCATCCTGGGAAGGATAGGAAACTTCAACGTGGCGATGTGTCACTTGGATTTCAATGCCTTCTGAGGTTCTAGAATTGCTAGGTGCACGAATGATCGAGAAATCCAAACCCAGTACCTCTGACCATCCGTCAAGCACTGAGCTGGCACCGTCGGAGAATAAACCCTCGTTAAAATCATGATATGTCAACTTCATATTTGAGGTTTTGTTCGCATACCTAGATTCCGATAGAAGTTCAACTGCGCTCGCTGGATCGTATCTGATAGAAGGGAGTTCGGAGTTGAATCCCGGTAATGCTGGGTTAAGGATTCCGGATGCTACTGGCCATATACTACTTAACGATCCCACATCGACTGAAGCGGCCAATGCTCGGCGAATATTGACATCGTCAAACGGCGGTACCGCGGGATTGAACGCCAAGAAATCTACAGAGGGTGATCCGGGTATGTCCACCTCGTAGGTATCATCTTGTGCGTATAGCGCGTTGGTAGGAAAAAACTCAGTGTAATCGACTTCGAAATTCGAGAAAGCATCGATTTCTTGTCCCATGCTAGGTGCAAATTCTATTCCGTGCAGCTTCGCAGATTCACCGTGATAGTACTCGTTACGCGTCAAGCTGACCCGCCCTGCTTCGAAGTCGTACTCTTCGATTTTGAACGGTCCTGTACCAACCGGTAGTTCATCCATCCTAATGGATGTCCAGTCTCCCGAACGCAAGATTGAGAAGTCAACGCCCCAGTTTTCCACGTTACTTGATTTCAGTACAGATGCAACCGAATGGGAGAGTGCCGCCAAGAACCCAGTGTCCGGGTAGGCGAGTGTTATGTGTAGCGTCCGGTCGTCTATCACTTGGACACCGCGTAATTCGATGTCGGTTCCACCGGCGATGGCATCTGCGCCTTTGATAGCACCTAGAACATCGGTTGCTCGCAATGAACCAGTTGCAGGATTTAGGGCACGAGCCCAACTCCAGACAAAGTCTCTCGCGGTTAACGGACTTCCGTCGCTGAAAACCAGGTCACTTTTCAAGACGAATTCATAAGTCATACCACCATCGGATACTTTGTAACGTTCCGCCAAGTCGAGTTCAAACGGAGAATCTATGTCATCGACGATCTTGACGAGACCTGAAAAGACTTCAGCGTTGATCAGAGACGAGAATTTTCCAAATTCGAATGCGGGGTCAGGAACGATCGATCCGACCGTCTCGATGCGTAGTGTTCCCCCGGAATCATCAAGCAATGGGGTATGATTCTGTTCTTGGTTACTAGAATCGAGCTCCGAAATGGGAGCAACGGTAACGAACGAGGGAGTAGCACTCGGTGTACTTCCCGTTGTTGCACAGGCAATAGACGTCAAAATCAAGAGATTCAGTACAAGAATTGAGAGGACGGTGGGAATAAAGTGAGTCTTACTGTTGATGGGCATGTGGATCGACCTCAATTGGCACTTTTATTTTTATTGCCACACTGGCAATCAAGTATGATAACATTTGTTGCGTTCGATACAACCAATCTCGCGTAAGTGAGAGTAACAGTGAGGATCCAAGGCAGATTAAATTTTTGTACTACTGCGTTAGTTTTGATGGTTGCAATAGTAGGCTTTGCTGTGGTTAGCACCACAGGCAATTCTGCGTCTGCGCATCTCAATGATGATAGGGTAGTTGGAGACACTGGGGTTATTAAACCGCTTGGCAAGGCAAGCGTTTCGGCTGATAGAGATCCCCAATCAGTCAACCCCAGCGAGTGTAGAGACTGGTGGCTTGTGCGAGAAGAAACATGGGGGTGGATTTGGATAACTCTTCAAGATGCTGAAGGGAAAAGCTACCGGGTAAAGGAATGGGGGCTCAAATCCGTGCGAACCGTAAAGGTTTACGGGCCTTGGTACGATTGCTGAGTTAGGGTTTGGAAGTCGGGTAAAGCTTTCAGGTCAGGGGGGTTAGGCACCTGATCTATTAGGGACTTTTGGTTAGGCGCAGGGGTGATGCGCCTAACTAACTTCAATGGAGTTGCGGATTACCATACAAGGAATACGGCATACCCAAGACATCCTTAGATTTCGGGTTGATAATTCTCAACTAGACGTAACGATATCTCGTAGCACGGTATAACCTCCTGCAACGAGTGACGACTGATCATCATCCCGGCAAATTCAAGTCTGTCTTGGGCGTCTCGGTCCAGTCTTCTTTGGAGCGGCCGTCGTAGTCGAAGCGTATTTGGCCGGCTTTGATGGTTACCTGGTTGATGAGTCGGCCGGGCGCCGGCATGATGCGGTAACCAGTAGGACCGCTGTCGCTCAAGCCGCATGGACGTTCGACGTATTCGAGTACGGTCACATCGGCAGTTGCGCCGGGTGTGAGAGTTCCGAGTTCGGGGTGTCCAATCTGTTTAGCAGGAGCCCAGGTAGACTTTTCGACGATGTGGTACATCGACATTCCGATGGCGAGGAATTTGGACATCACCTCGGTCTGAGTGGCTCGCGAGGTGTGCAGGCTCAGACGGTGTAAATCTGTCGATATCGTATCTGGCGGGAAGCCCTGCTCGATAGCTGGGACTGCCATGGAGAATGAGAAGCTGTTGTTGCCGTGTCCGACATCCATGATGATGCCTTTTTCGCGTGCTTGCCAGTAGTGTTCCTTTACCTTGCCGTCGTTTCCGATCATGGGTTTGCCGTAGCCGTAGCAGTGGGTCACGCCGTCGCCGGGTTTCATGTGTTCCAGCATCATCTCGCCAAACGGCCGCGAGGCGCGTCCGTTCTGGTCGACGAGGCAGAAGGTGCCCGATTCGGCTGCTGCTGCTACTCCGCGGTCGATCGATTCCCATCCGACGCCTTGGTAGTGTGCGACCTTGACACCGACGATCAGATCGGAGCGTTGTCGGATCTTTGCTGCGGTGAGTTCGACATCCATGTCTTCGACATCTTGTTCGCCATCTCCGCACATACCGTTCCCGACAATGTTGAGCAGAGCAAACACTCTGGGACCGGCCTTTTGGATGACGGTCTCGTTGAAGTGGTCAAAGGTTCGCCATCCAGAGCCGCCGCAATCGACCATGGTAGTCACGCCGTACGGGAAGCATAGCTCATCGGGGAACATGGCGCCGCTGTAGAGGTAGCAGTGGGCATGTATGTCGATTAGGCCGGGAGTTACGTAGCATTCGGATGCATCGATGATGCGTCGTCCTTCGGATTCTGGGATGTCGGCTTGAACGGCGGCGATGGAAGAGCTTGAGATTCCGACATCTCGCTTTTCGTCGATGCCGTTCCTGGGATCGATGACGTGTCCGTTTTTGATCAGGATGTCGTACATGGTAGAGAGTCGCCTTGTCCAACTGTGAGTAACGTTGTGTGTTTGAGTTGAACCTAATATATATCCGAGTTTCAGTTGTTGTGTTTTCTGGTATCGAGGTTGTCGCCGATGTGTCTGATAATGAATTGTCCTTCGATTTCGCTGGAATGATGGATGATTGGGAATGATATCAATGGTGCAGTGTGATTTACGAGATTGAGATTAAGGATAAGACAGGTGGTTTGGCAGTTGCGCTAGTCTATTCATTCTGAAGTACTTCATGGATGATGCGCCGGGACATGGCGACGATCTGTGGGTTGGAGTTGAGGTAGTAAGGGAGTGCGATGATGGCTCCTGACAGTGCCCAGCCTCGGGCTCGTGACCATGTAGCGTCATCGACAGATAGCGCTGTGCGGAAGATGTTGCGGGTATTGTCGTTGAGGTAGTTCCATGCGACGATGAGGTCGCATGCGGGATCGCCGGTGGTTAACAACCCGAAGTCGATGATGGCGGTGATTTTGCCGTTGTTGACGAGTATGTTTCCGGGAGTGATGTCGGCGTGGATCAGTGCAGGTTCGCCCTGATATGTCGGTGTATCGAGTGATGTCTCCCATGCTGTGGTGACTTTCTGGACGTTCACCTCGCCTTCGAGTGATGCGATGGCAGTCCTGACGTCGGCATCTCGTTCCGCCAACGGTCCGCCGCGGTTGCCGGTAGGGGCGGGAATATGCGGTGGAATGTTGAAGCTATTGAGCGTTGATATGAATGCTGCGAGGTCGAGGGCGGCCGTGACAGGATCGTCCACCTCGGCATCGATCGCGTTCTGTCCTTCCAACCAATTATGTACTGCCCAGTGCCATGGGTAGCCGAAAGCCGGGCCTCCAGTGCCTAGCGGCGTTGGTATTTGCAATGGCAGATTCGGGGCTAGCAAGGGTAGCCAGGTGTCTTCCTTGTGCACCTGATCTGTTGCCCAGTGGATGCGAGGGAGGCGCACAACCATGTGTTCGCCGAGCCTAAAGATGGCGTTATCGGTGCCAGAGTACGGTACGGGAGTGATGATGAGATGTTTCCATTGTGGAAACTGGTCGGCGATGAGGCGTTTAACGAGGGGCAGGCGTACGATCACCTCGTCGGTGTGCATTCTCAAAGGGCGTATGTCGGTTCGGGAATGGACGATCATGCCTCTGCGAGTTTGTGGATGGTGGATGCCCAGGCTTGATGGGCTGCGATTTTAACGCATCGCAGTTTGGGCGCAGTAGGTTGAGGCGATGTCCTAGTAATCGTGCATCGGATCGGTCTGGCGACTGTGCGCGTTTCTGAAAATCGATTACCTTATCTGCCGCAGTCTGGGGTCGGTGCGGTCGCGGACCCAGTCGCCGATGAAGTTGAATGACATTACGACTAGGAAGATGCAGAAGCCGGGGAATATGGAAACCCACCATGCGGTGTCGAGGAATTCGCGTCCGTCGCTGATCATGTTTCCCCATGATGGGAAGCGAGATGGGACGCCGATGCCGAGGTAGCTGAGTGAAGCTTCAGTAAGTATGAGTCCGCCGATGCGTAGACTGGCGAGGACCATGAGCAGATTGATGACTCCGGGCATGATGTGTCGATACATGATGCGGAAGTCACCGCCGCCGGCGACGCGTGCTGCTGCAACGTAATCCCGCGTTTTGAGGGTAAGCACCTCGGCGCGGATGTTTCGGACCAATCCGACCCAAGTCGCCATCACCAGCAATCCGATAAGGACGACGAGGTTGGTGCCGATGGTGATCGATACTACTAGAGCCACCAATAGGAACGGGAGTCCGTTCCAGACATCGACGAATCGGGTCATTACTTCGTCGAACCATCCTCCGAACCATCCGGAAGCGATGCCGGCCCATAGTCCCATGGTCATACCGATGGCGGCGGCGGCGAATGCGACGGTGATGGACACGCGGGTGCCGTGCACCAGACGCGAATAGATGTCGCGTCCGTGTTGGTCGGCGCCTAATAGATAGCGATCATCGAGGCGAGGATTGTTTTCGTAGTATTCGTTGTTCCAAATCGGTGCTGCGAAGCTGCCTCGTAGGTTCTGTTTGTTTGGGTCGTCGGTTGCGAAGAAGTTGGTGAATATGGTGGCTAACCCGAACATGACGAGTACGAAGCCGGGTATTACCGGCCATCGTCGGATGAACTCCCAAGCGATAAGTGGCGAACGGATCACAATGCCCACGGTTGATGCGGGACGTTCTTGAGCGGTGGTATCGATCGTTGTCATCACTCAAGCCTGATGCGAGGGTCGATGACTACGTATAGCAGGTCTGACACGAAGCTCATTGCGAGATAGAGGATTGTGAAGAGCAAGACGATGCCGGTAAGCAGTGTGAAGTCGTTATCATCGACTGCGGCGACGGCGATTTGTCCTACACCGGGCCATACGAAGACGTTTTCTACTAGAACTGCACCGTCCATGAAACCTGCCAAGAGCAGTGCCGAGACGGTGAGCGGTTGAATCAGAGCGTTACGAAAGGCGTGTTTGGTGACGACGCTTGCGTAGCCGAGTCCTTTGGCGCGCGCGAGTTTGATGTATTCGGAGTCGAGGACTTCGAGCATGGCAGAGCGCGTGATTCGCAGATATCCGGCGATGGGTCCCCATGCCAGGACCATCACTGGTAGCACGAAGTACTGGAATTGTCCTAAGAAACTTGCATCGTTTCGTCCATAAAAAGTCGGTACGGGCAACCATCCAAGGTAGACGGCGAAGACCCATATTCCGACGATTCCGACCCAGAATGCGGGTACAGATTGTCCTGATAGTGCGAATGCTCTGAGGACGTAATCCAAGATTGATGCTCTTCGCATCGCCGATAGGATTCCGAGTGGAATACCGACGAAGGTTCCGACGATCCAGGCTCCGACGGCTAGCTGCATGGTGGCGGGCCATCGTTCTCGCAGGATGTCGGTCACTTTGCGGTTAGTGCCGATGCTACGTCCTAGGTCGGCCCTGACGATGTTACCCAGCCAAGTCATGTACTGCAGTACTAATGGTCGGTCCAGTCCCCATTTTGCGCGTAAAGCTGCGATCTGTTCGGGTCCGATGGCGTAACCTTCGGCGCGGATGAATACGTTGATCGGGTCGTCTTTGGCGTGTGCCAAACCGAACACGACGACGGTGGCTCCGATGAGGGAGATGACCATCGTGGAGATGCGTCTTGACAAGAAGCGGAGCATCTTGAGATTCAGGTAGTTAAGTTACAGTGGCGCGACTCTTGGTTTTGAGAGTCGCGCCACTGCGTCTGTCTGTCGGCTTGTCGCCTACAGTTTTCGGTTCTCGTTTACCGCGGATCGATTACTTGACGGTAACGATGAACTCTGGGTGGTGCAGAGCGGCTTCACGCACTGACAATGGCATGTCCCACGATTCGATCTTCTTGGGGTTTGCCAGGGCGACGTTCGGGCGTGCGACGGTTCCGATGGCTGGGTTCCATTCGTTTAGGAAGTCGGCCATCTTGTTGCGGATCTCGATGCGCTTTGCTTTGTCCTGCTCAGCATTCATGTCAGTGCCCCACTGACAGAGCTCTTGGATCTCGATTCCGATGTTGAATCCGGGTCGTCCGCCTGAGCACTCGGAGTTGCTGACTACTGGCCAGTCCCAAGGAGCTTGCGGGCTCTCGGCGCCGGCGGAGTGGATCCAAGGAGCGGTTGCGGTTCGTCCGATCAGGCTCGGTCGGTAAGTCTGGTATTGTGCCTTCCAGTCCTGCATGTCGATGCCGATTTCTCGCCACATTCCGACCACGGCGGTTCCGATCTCTTCGTCGCCGCGTCCGATGCGGATGAAGAAAGGCATCTCGAATCGTACGCCGTTGGAGTTGAGTGGGTAACCAGCCTCGTCCAACATTTTACCTGCGAGTTCCGGGTCGTATTCGACGTTCCACTTGTCCTGGTAGTTCGGGTTGTTGACGTCGTGTCCGTATACGTAGTTTACCCAGGCGGCGTTGGAGAATAGGACTTCAGCGATGAGAGCGCGGTCGATGGCGTGAGAGAGTGCTTTTCGTACCATTGCGGCGCGTGTCATGCTGGTCATTCCTTCTGGCGGGTTTCCGAAGTTGTCGCGTCGCGGGTCGCCGATCCACGGGATGTGGTGTCTGACAGTTGCGTGCAGTTCGATCGGCGTCTCCTCGTCATCGGGGTCTGGGGTGTAGATCGTGTCTTGCCAGTAGTTTCCGGAGAACGAGATGGTGTGGAACGAACCGGCGCCGGCGCCGATGATCTCGAAGCCTTCTTGTGTGAGCGTCGGGTAGTTGCGCAGGTCGACTT
Source organism: Dehalococcoidia bacterium (assembly GCA_965242765.1). GTDB lineage: Bacteria > Chloroflexota > Dehalococcoidia > Lucifugimonadales > Lucifugimonadaceae > Bin127. The sequence continues at coordinate 2,444,874 of CBDESY010000004.1, forward strand.
GTGCGACATCGATGCTGCCGGTGCGGAGAGCGGCTTCGGCGACGGCGTCCTCGACGATTGGCTCGTAGATGATGGTGCCGACATCTGGTGTCTTGCGGTGATGGTTTTCGACGGCTTTGAGTCTGAGAGTTGCGTCGTAAGCGTATTCCTCGACCATGTATGGGCCGGTGCCGACTACGTGATCTCGGACCCAGTCTTCACCCATCTCTTCGAATGCTGTGCTGCTGGTGATGCTCAATCCGAGTCCGGATTGTCCGAAGATGAAGGTGTCCCATCGGACATCAAATTGCTTCAGCGGCACTCGGACGGTCATGTCATCGACTTTGGTGAGTGGTTGTTCGCCGATGAATGCTACCCAGTTAGAGCCGCCGTCGGTTGCAGATTCGGGGTTGTATCCCGGGTTTCCTTTGTTGTATGCCCATACGACATCGTCGGCGCTGAGGTTGCCGAAGTCACCCCATTGGTTGTGGAATGGGACATTTTCTTTGATGTTGAAGATGAGTGCTTGTCCGCCGAGGGCTTCGGCATCGTCTACGAGTTCCCATCCGGAGACGACCTGGTTGACGGCGTTTCCGCCTTCGTCGGTGAGGAAGAATTTCTCGGTGACGCTGGAACCTGTGAACATTCCGCCGGTGGGGTCGCCGGGGATTCCGCTGCCGCGCAGTTCGAGTCCGGTGCGGATCACAACGGTGTCAGAGTCGGTCTGAGGTGCTGGAGGTTCGCTGATGGTCGGGGCTGCGACTGGTATGGGTAGCCCGTAGAAAGTCTCAGGAGCTGGAGTCGGTGAGGCGACGACGACTTTTTCGACTTCTTCTTTGACGACGACGGTTTCGACGACTTTGACTTCGACCTCTTTTTCAACCTCTACTTCTTTGACGACCTCGACTTCCTTTACGACCTCGACCGCAACTTCTTTCTCGACTTCCTTTAGGACTTCGCGTTCAACGACTACGGTTTCGACGACTTTGACTTCGACTTGTCGTTCGACGGGAACTTCGACGGTCTGGATGACGGTTTCACCCGCGACCTCGATTTCTCTTTCGACCACGACGGTCTCTACGACCTTGACCTCGCGGTCTACGGGAACTTCGACGGTTTGAATGATCGTCTCGGTTCCGGCACAGGCGTAAAGTGCGACTGTGGCCATGAGTGTGATGATGGGTAGTATCGCCCATTTCAATTGTTTGGTTCGTAACATAGTTACCTCCCGCGTTCTTGTGGGTGCCTGAAGTTAATCCGAGTCAAGCACCAGTTCTGCGTCGGAAAGAGAACGCATACGTTCACGAATGTTAACGCAAACTTTGCGGATGTGTAGTCTGAACTGTGATTTTCGGATGATTGAAATGATTTTTGTGATTGTCGGTGGTCGTTTGTGCGGACTTCTTGTCTGAACTGTGATGAGAATGATTTCAATGATTGGAATGATGCGCCGCAGCCCATTGTCTCAGTTACCCATCACCTTAATCCTCTTCCACAGAGAGGTTTTCGAACAACCTGGGAACCTGGTATCAGTCCTGATTCAGCTATCACAGCATTCCAATCAAGAGTGGTTGGATCGTTGTACTTGTGTGTCGTGCGGCTCGGGACTCCGTCGCGATGCTTTGACAGATAGCTGGACGTTCTCTAGCTTGGCAGTTTGAGCGAGGATAGACACGAGGCTGGATGCACGCGGGTTGCCGTTAGGGCTCAGCATGCGAATGAGGCTCTTAGGGTGAACGCCGATGATATCTGCGATGGGAGCGTATCCGACCGTGCACTTTATGTAAGTGCGTAGCGCAGCTTTGGATTCTTCGAGTTCTCCGGCAAGCACGGCTTCTGCTCCCATCGTCAGAAGATGAGCCCTAAATTCAGGGTCGTGAACTGCGCGTTGACGAACGGTATCATAGAACGGTGTGGGTTCAGAGGCCTGCGGGGTTATTGTTTTTTCATTTGCCTGTAGTGTTGCCATCATCTGCGTACTTCCTGAATGTCGCGTTGCTGGTGCTGCTTGTCGCCGGCGCCTAGGAGGATGATTATTGTTTGGGCATCGCGTCCGAAGTAGATGCGGTATCCCGGTCCGAAGTTGACGCGTCTTTCAATCACGCCATTTCCAAGAGGTCTAATGTCGCCGAGGTTGCCTTCTGTCATGCGTTCGAGGATTACGGCGATGCGTCCTGCGGTTACGTGGTCTAATCTGTTGAACCAACGTCGAAAGGGGCTGCGGCCACGGGCGTCGTTGTATTCCAATAGTTCGAACGCCAGAGTTATGGTAACATATTTGCTACCTGCGTTTTCGTTTGCAGGACGAAAACTGTGGACATTTCCACTCACACAAGAATGATGTAACTTACGTGTGCATCAGATTTCGCGGTTGCGGGCTAGTTTTATGGCGAAGATCAGGGTTGGGATGTTGCAGGCGAAGACGGTGCCCAAGAATCCAGCGCCTGAGATGTTGCGGTTGAGGATGTATAGGTCGGTGTGTTCAAAAAAGATTCCGGCGGTTGCCAATGCCATCCCAGCCCCGATTATTCCGAAGAAGACTGAAGTGAGCAGCATGGTGATGGATTGAGTGCGGGTTTCGATGATGCCAAACCATCCGAGTCGCGAGAATATCGTGGCCGTGATGGCTATGAATATCAATCGTGTTGTGCTGCTGATGGAGTTTGAGGTGTCTGCCGATGAGAAGATCATGGCAATCAGGAGTGCGCCGAAAAATGCACCGATAGCGGCACATACGATTCCGACTAGCAGGCGAACGGTGACTTGGATGATGGCTTCATTCATGTTTCAGGTCGAAGGTGCCGAGGTAGAGGTAGAGGTTATGTGTGGTTTTGAAGGTATTTGCAGAGAATTCATCTGAGGACGATGAATTCTGGGTTGGATGAGATGTTGCGATCGTGTTCTTGACGTCCGATCCAAGATTCGATGCGAGGTCCGGCGATTACGCCTTTGGGGATCTGAAACACTCCGATGTACTGCATCCAAAAGACGGAGTAGTCGACCCAATCGAGGTGTAGTTTTTCGCGTTTTGCTTTGTCGGGTTCGGCGGTGATTTCTTGAAGCCAACGGCTTGCGGGTTGCGACTCGAATCCGACTCCCCACCCTCGATTGGTTCTGGTTATTGAGGTGTCGGTTGAAGGGAATGGGTGGTCTAGAGGGAAGATGTTTGAGAAGACTATGCCGTTTTTGAGTATGGGTAGGAATTGTCCGCGTCGGCTTAACCTAGGTGCAATCTCTCCGCCGTAGTCTTCGACTACCTTTTCGATCTCGATCCCGAGTTTTTCCCACTGTCCGGTGATGTAATCTGCAACATCTAGGCTGACTCTGCCGGCTTCGGAGACGTATGATTGCAAAGCGATTTTGCCGAAGCCTTGTCGTTTGCCGTCTACAAGGGGGTATCCGGCATAATCGAGGGTGAATCCGGCGAGAAACATGTCGCCATTAATGCTCTGCCAATAGATTCCACCTGTGAGTAGACGAGGGGCTGTATCAGGACAATCGTATCGATTTCCAATCCAATCCCAACATCCGGTATCATGATTAAGTTCCCAACCGGGATATTCAGGTCCCATGTATTCCGAGTATATGGGAGTTCCGACGCCGTCAAGGAATCGATCATTGATCTCGAATCTGTCAATTGCCATGGAGAGGGCGTATCGCACTAATCGCGCTTGTTCCATATCGTCGATGCCGTCTGGATTGTCGGTATCGGCATATGGTGCGTTGCCGCATCGTTCGCGTCCTGGCGCGTCGCCGTCGGAGCAGGGTGCGTCTTGTGTGCCCCAAGGGTTGCCGATCCAGGGGTAGTCTTCGAGGTACGGGCCATCGTCAAGTGTCGGAGCGCATCTGTTGTAGTCATTGGTATTTGGGTATTCACGGTCGCAAAGCCACGGCAGCAGGGGTTTGCCATCGATTGGATGTGTGTGTTCCCAGAGGTTTCCGGGGAATAGAATGGACTGTCCGATGTAGGCGCCGGGCATAGTTTGTAGGAAGCGATATCCAGCATCCTCTAGATCGCTTACCAGGGAGAAATCGACTTCGATGATGTCAGTTTCGCTATTTCGAAGCATGGTGATGCGAACGTTTTCATCCGGTACTTGTCGCTGTGTGAAGGTTGCGATATTTGGTGTTGCGCGCCAGTGATTATCGATTGCTTTAGTGATGCATTTGAGAGCTGCGATACAAGAGTCTTGGACGAAAGGGCCGGTGCCGATGTGATGCTCGTCTGCCCATTCGGTTCCCATCGTGTCGGCGTGTGCGAGGTTGTAAAGCCCTCGATCGGTTCGTAGGCAACCGAACTGTGAAATCGGCAGGCAGAAAAAGTTGGGGGATTCCAGACCGATCTCGACGGTCCAATCGTCTATTTTGGTGGCTTCTAGGAAGGTATCGGCAAGGTAATTGGAGTTTAAGTATCTGGTGTCGGGGTTGGTAGTTTTATTTGATTCGTTGAAGTAACGCACCACGTTGTCGGCATCGGCAACGCCGAAGTCGATATCCTCATATCCGACTGGCGAGTTGAACGGAATGCCGGTGCCGTCAGGTCCCTTACGCATCGTCATGCGTACTCGAGTGCCTGCGGGATCGATGTCCCAGGCTTCCACCAGTTCAGGCGTCATGGCGTCGCCATTTTCGTAGTGGAAAAAGTATTCTTCAACGCCGCCGTCTCGCGTCGGTGTTGAAGGGGATCTTCCGAGAGTGGGGAGTCCGTTCACGGCTCGTACTACCCGCAGACCAATCGCTACATCTCGACTATTGTCGTCAACATCGATAGGCGATGGTTGGAGGTCTGTGTTTGCGGCAGTAGCTGTAGATTGAGCCGTCGCGATTGGCGCTGGAGTATTAGTGACGGGTACATGTCTTTCGACGATAACGGTTTCGGGGACCGGCACTTCGACGCGGACTTCGTATACCACCTCTACTGGCACCTCGACGGTGACTTCGCGTTCTACGACTACTGGCACTTCGACGGTGACTTCGTGTACCACCTCTACTGGCACCTGTATGGTTACTTCGCGTTCGACCGGTACCACGACGGTTACTTCCTTTTCCACGACTACCGTTTCAATAACTACATTGGAGGTGACTACAGCAGGTTCTTGTACGATCACAGTCTGCGGCACTGGAACTTCCACTGGTTTTTCGACGATGACGGTTACTTCGCGAATCGATTCAGAAACAACCGATACTTCGCGGATAACTTCAGAGGTACACGCGATCGTCAAGATCGAAGCGAGTGCAAGCGCCGCGATAGCGATTCTTTGCAACGCGGACATGTTACGAGGAATCAAAGCAGTCTTTTCATTCAGCGAATCGAGTGAATTCAGTGCGCGGCGTGATAGTGCGCGGCTAGCAAGTCTTCACCGAAATCGTGGGTGTAGTCGCGGAGGACTGAGTGGATGTGGTTGGCGCCGTTCTGAGTGTTGTCGTACTCGATCACGAAGCGGTCGTGACGGATGTTGTAGTAGTGTCCCTGCCATCGATCAAGTGGGCCGGCCCATGCGAAGTGCAGGCTGTCCCATCCTTCGCGTTCGAGTTGGCTCCAGTAGTTCATCGCCGACTCGTCAACGGAGCGGAAGACGTAGTGCCGTATCAGATTGACTAGGGCCTCGCGTTGGTTGTCGTATAGTTCGTCGATGGCGATGCCCACGGGAGTCATGTCTGGGTTGACGACTCGGGCGACGGTTGTGAGGATGTCGGCTGGCGCTACAGGATCGACTACTGCGACTGATCGTTGATCATCAGTCATGCCGGTGACCAAAGCTCGTGCCCAATCTTCTTCTTCGGCCAATGTTCTCAGGCCTTTATGTTCGCCGTGTTTGACTTCGGCGGGGTTGGATCCGAAGAAGAGTGGATGTATCGACAGTTCTCGGTTTCCGACGACGGTGGCGATGATTCCGATGTGATGTCCGCCGACTCGCCATCCCCACGGCTTCTCGCTGCCTGGCTTCCCGAACACGCTGAACCAGTAGCGTTCTTCAATGCGTTGCCACTGGGAAACGTTGTTGGTAATCGCTTCATACTCGCCGAGGATGGGTTCGAGTCGAATGATTTGGCGTGCCATCGCGTAGCCGCTGGTGCTGTAGCCAGTCTCCATCATCTTGAAGGCGAGATCGGTCTGATTAGCGTCCATGTCGGAGATTAAAAGTCCGTTTCGACTTACGGGAGTGTAGTGCCATTCGTATCGCTCATCGCCTTGGAACGGGAAGGTGGCTTTGGCGAGTTCGGATTTTCCGAGTGATGCGAGGAACGCAGCAGCGGCGTCGGCCATGCGCTTTATGGTGTCGGATGCGGCTGATGGTATCGCCGAGTGACCGTTGGTATGGTGGGACATAGTTTGATTCTCAGATTGGGGGTGACTCGATGTCAGATTGCTGAACGTGATGATATCGCATCGATCACATTCTTCCGCATTCTTTCAGATGCTAGTTCGAACCAAACGTGAGGTGGTAATCTAGCGGGTGTAAAACTTGAGATTGATTGGACAGACAGCTGATAGGAGCGCACGACCCATGATCAAGCTCAGCCTGCAATCGCTTTGCTACCGCGACACGTTTAACAGTGGCGATATCGACCTTTTTGGGATGATCGACAGGGCGAAGGAGTATCGTCTTGACGGCATCGACATCCATTTCGCCCACTTTGCATCGACCGATCGAGACTATCTGGAAGAGGTTCGGATGGCGACGCTGCAAGCTGGGCTCCACATCTGTTACATCGGTGTATCCAACAATTTCGGAATGTTGGGCGATGCCTATCGGGAGCAGATAGAGGACATGAAGAAGTGGATCGATGTGGCGTCTATGATGGGTATCCAGATGGTTCGCTCGTTTGGCGGTTGGATACCGGAAGACGAGAACGAGGATTCGGTTTGGCCGCGGATTGTGACTGCTACTCGTGAGGTATCGGATTATGGTGCATCTAAAGGTGTGATGGTTGGTTTGCACAATCACAATCACGGTTGCGTGCCGGCGACGGGCGAGCAGGTGTTACGGATATTGGATGAGGTGGACAGTCCCTACTACACGCACATCCTTGACACGGGGCAGTATCGAGGTTCGCCGGGAGCGTCGCGTGGCGAACGCGGCGTTGAAGATGTTGAGCACGACTTTTACGGCTCGATTGCGGCTTCGGCTCCTCGCGCAGTGCACGTTAGGGCGAAGATCTATCGCATCGCATCTGGCTCAGAGGCGTGGTTGGATTACGACCGCATCATGCCGATCATCAAGTCGGTTGGCTTCAACGGTTGGATGTCGGTGGTTTTCGAGGGTCAGGACGAGTTGGATGAACCGACTGCAGTGCCGTTGGCGGCAGATTTTTTGCGGAGGAAGCTGGGCGAGTATGGTTTGTGAGGGAGTGACATTGGAATTAGGAAACCCCTAAACAATACTGTTGCGAGGACGCTTTTGCTTGCTGTCTGGTTCTGATAATCGTTGAGCTAATCCGTCTGCCAGGCAGGCGCGATGGTGGGACGTTGCTTCATACATTTAATCGATGGGATCTATCTGGTCGGGTGTTTCGCCGTTGGCAATCTGTTGCCACGCATCGCGAAGTTCTGATTCTCGCCTCTCAGCCCATTTTTCGATGATTCGCTGTACGCGGTTTGGCAATGGTCCTTTCATTACTTTCGGTGAACCGATCTGTACGCTGCCCGAGTATTCGCCGTAAAACACGTGAAAATGTGGTGGCGGATGATCGTTCAATCTCATCCGGATGACGATTCCTCGAAAACGGCAGATATCAGGCATGTATATTTACAGGGACCATCCCGGGCATCAGCTCTTCAACCGATTTACCGGTAAGCCGCATGTAAAGTGCGTCTGGGCAGAGATCAATCTTGTCTTCCCACGCTATCTCGTGATAAGAGTTGATAGAGACGGACTCGAAAAAACTGCGATTTTCCCAGATTTTGAAAATTCCGCGACCTGCCATATCAGATAGGTCTATTTCGCCTTGTTCGCCATCTTGGAATTGTATCCAAATGGAAAAGCCTTCGCGAGGTTCTACAGCTATAGGGCGTGTGGGATCGTATTTCATGATTCGATTTTAATTTAAGCCGAGTGTGAGAGGACTTGCTACTTCCCTCTGAACTGAGGGCGGCGTTTGGATTTGAAGGCTTCGACGCCTTCTTGGAAGTCGGCGGTGTCGAAGACGCGGAATTGCAGGTTGAACTCATCTTTGGTGAGTGTTGATGTATCGGGTACAGAAGCTAATCGGCGGATCATGGTTTTGTGATCGTGTGCGGCTAGTGGTGCGCCTTGGACGATTTGGCGAGTGAGATTTGTCACAATGTCTTCGAATTCGTCGTTGTCAGCGGCTAACGTTACCAATCCGAAGCGAACCGCGACGTTGATGTTGATGATGCGGCCTGAAAATAGCAGGTATTTGACGGCTGGGATGCCGGCTACTGAGATCATTCTTCGCAGTTCGTCCCAACCGGCGGTCAATCCTAATCGTGCTACTGGCACTCCGAATTTCGAGTCTAGTGTTGCGATGCGGATGTCGGTAGCGGATGCGAGTTCGAGTCCGCCGCCGACACAGAATCCTTGGATTGCGGCGATAGTAGGGCAACGCAAGTTCTCGACGCGAGCGAGTGCGTTCTCGAATGCCTTAGCGTATCGGGCGGCGGATTTGGAGTCGTGGCGGTGCTCGTCGAAGTCTTTGATGTCGGCCCCGGCTGAGAAAGCTTTCCCGCCGGCTCCTCGGAAGACAACGCAACGGACATCGAAGTCGTTCTCGATCTCTTCGAGGATGTAGCCCAGCTTTTGCCACATCTCGTACGAGATGGCGTTGCGTTGCTCGGGTCGGTTGAAGATGATCGTGGTGATCGACTCTGAGTGGTTGACTAGGATTGGTTCGGTCATGATTTCTGAACTGTGATTTGAATGATTGAACTGATTTGAGTGATGGGCACTGTTTGTTTGGTGCGATGTCTGACGTGGGAGACGAAGTTCATCATCCGAATCTTGGTTCAGGCAATCGGACGGCGACGGTACATCTGTTGACCGCAGGGACGTAGTAGGGGCGGTTCGAGAACCGCCCCTACGTTTATGCGTGCTGTATTTTTCGGACTCTAATCGTCCCTAGAGCCGATCTATTGGGCTTTGGAGACGTTCAGGATCTCGAGCAGGAAGCCGGCCCACAGGCTGTATGGTGCGACGTATGGGTTGCTGTTAGTTGCGAATCCGCGCCAGTAGGTGTTGTTGAAGGTAACGACGTGGCGTTCTTCAGCCAACGGGATCTCGATGACGTCATCGAGGAAGATGTCGAGTGCGCGATTTGAGAGGTCCATGTATACCGGGTCTTCGGTTGATGGCAGCACGCCGTCCATCTCATCGATGATTTCGTCGAACTCGGGATTGTTGTACTGGCTGTTTGCCCATAGGTACTGGTTCTGTTCGCCTTGTGTCGGCGAGTTGAATTTGCTGTGGTAGTGCTGCATGGTGCCGTGCGGTTCTCGAGAGCTGCCGCAGTGCACGAGTATCCACATGTCTGCTAGTCCGGTTCGCACTTCGGCCCATAGCGGCGCAGTGTCGGGGTCGTGCAGCACGAATGTCACGTCGAAGCCGGCGTCTTGCATCTGCTTTTCTACTACCGGTCCCATGGGTCGGAGCCATCCGGGGACATGTAGGTCCATTGCCAACGGTTCGCCGTCTTTCTCCCAGTATTCGCTTCCCATGGTGTATCCGGCGGCGGTCATGTATTGTTCGACTTCGGCTTGACCTTGGGTGTCCCAGTTGTATTTGGCGATGATGTCGGCCTGTGCATCTTCGTATGCCTTCAATCCGCCGTAGGTGGAATAAGGCACGGATCGAGTGACTGTGGAGTCTTCGTAAGCGAGTGCAACTACCTGGTCGCGGTCGACGGCGGCTTGGACGGCACGTCGAGCGTTGACATCAGACATCGGACCGTATTGGGTGTTTACACCGAGGGTGTATATACATGCGTCGGCGGCGCCGTATGATGGTCCGTCGGTGTCCCACGAGATGATGTTGTGGTTTCGGTTGTGAGCGGTGACGAACACTCCTGGTTGCATGATGGATCCAGTGTCGAACTCGTTGTTGATCATGCGTGCGACCATTGTGTCGGCTGATCCCGGTGGGATGTATGCGACTCGAAGAGGTTCTGGCAATTCTTTGAATCCGACTTTGGCTGCCCACCAGTTGTCGTTGCGGTCGAAGATCTGGCCTTGTCCATCGGCGCGAGTTGCTACGTATGGTCCGGTGCCGACTGGCCAACCTTTTTCGAGATCGTAGTTGGGGAACTCTAGCGGGTCTTGTCCTTCCCAGATGTGTTTGGGAAGTATCGGCAGGTGGATTTCGGAGTTCTCCTGGAAGTAGAAGTAGAAGAACCTCGCATTGGGTTTGTTGTAGTTGATGCGGAAGTTGCGGTCGTCGATGATTTCGACGTCTTTGACCCATTCTTGGATGTCGCCGGCGAATACCATGTCTGGGTTGTTCTGTAGCAACTCGATGGTGAACTTGACGTCTTCGCTGGTCATGGGTTGACCGTCTGACCACTCGATGCCATCGCGTAGCGTAACGCTTACGCCCATATAGTCATCGTCGACCTCGCTGCTCTCTGCTAGCCAAGGGATGACTTGGCCATCGTTGTGGTTGTACAGGTATAGGAACTCGTAAATGGTTTTGTTTAGGATTCCGCGCACTCTACCGAGGCCGCCTAGCGAATAGGGATTCATGTTTTCAGGGTCTACCCACTCGGTGGCGCCTGGTCCGAAGCCGGTGATGACAAAGGTGTCTTCACGGCCAATGGGGCCGCGTGGTCGGGGAGTCGGAGTTACTTGCACCTCTTTTTCGACGACGACGGTTCGGACGACGGTTTCGCCTTGTACGACGACCTCTTTCTCGACCTCGACAGTTACTGGTACTTCGACTTCCACTTCACGTTCGACGACGACGGTCTCGACGACCGTTTCGGTGCCGCCACATGCAATCGCTGCGATTGCGGCGGTGATCAAAGAGCCCATTAACACCATCCACAAAGTGGAGCGGGCGTTGCGTATCTTTTGCATTTCGATGTCTTGCTCCTGAGTTAGTTTCTTCGAGTCAGATCTGCGTTTCCGGAGGTGGCCTTGTGTCGGAATTCCGTACAAGCATCCACATCCGTTCACGCGAACGAATGTGAATAGTTTACATCAGGTTGCGTGAAGTGTGCCGAGAGTGATGATTTGTGATTTGCGGACCGCGGAGGATGGAGAGGTCGTGTGTCCTCACACCATCCAACTCCGGGGTGATCGTAATCTGGGTTTCGCGTTGATGCGGATGGGGTCAAAATCTGATGCGTTGCGGAAGTGAAGTATAAAGAGTTTAAGGTGTTGCTAGACGGCGTAATAGGATGGCGGTGGGCTGGGTTGTCTAGCAAACATAATTGGCGTCACGTAAGACACTAGGCATGGCGAACCACTAACGTGACACCTCCCCAGCCCTGTTTACAGCTTTCCGATGGGATGGCTGCCAACATTGTACAGTGTAGACTGCGCTCCCATCGATGTCAATGTTGGCCCGGTCTGGCATCTTGGTAGACCTTCGTGTAATATTTTGACGGTTAAACGTGGACAGGGGCTACGATCCCGGCTGGGAAACTGCATTGAAGATTCGATCTGCTAAGACAGAGTACAGGACGATATTCGGATGACGATCGACTACGTGTTGAAACGTCTCGGAATGTTCGTGCTGATCATTTTTGTTGCCGGCACGTTGAATTTTGCGATTCCCCGACTTAGGCCGACGAATCCGGTTGAAGAGCGGATGTATCAGTTGTTGCAGCAGGCGGGTGGAGTTCACATCGCGAATGTTGAGCAGATGATCGAGCGCTACGAAGAGCGTTTCGGCTTAAACAACCCTCTGTGGATGCAGTACGCGAACTACTGGATAGCATTATCGAGGCTCGATTTCGGCCAGTCGATCGCGTATTTTCCTGCGGACGTAACCAAAGAAGTTCGACGGTCGATGCCTTGGACAATCGGACTTGTGGGTGTGACTACTGTCTTGGCGGCATTGATCGGATCATTCTTCGGTGCGTGGCTCGGGTGGACTAGGACTCCGGTTGCGGTCTCATTGGTCGTGCCGATTCTTTTGTTGGTCACGGCGGTGCCGTTTTACTTGCTGGGGCTTCTGCTGTTATGGGGTCTTACCGTTTTCTGGCCGATACTGCCGGGTGGAGGTGCTCATGATCCGCTTCTGGCGCCGGGTTTTGATTTGACTACGACTTTGAGCGTTCTAAGGCATGCGATTCTTCCGGCGGTCACGATCATCTTGTCCAGCATCGGTTTCTGGGGATTGGGGATGCGTGGCATGATGGTTACTACGATCGGTGATGATTTCATCAAGTTGGCGGAATTCAAGGGTCTTAAGGAACGCAGGATATTTCTGAGATATGCGGTGCGTAATGCGTTGCTTCCGCAAGTTACTGGGTTGGCGATTCAACTAGGGTTTGTGGCTTCTGGTTCGGTATTGGTCGAGGTGTTGTACGCGTATCCGGGGGTTGGGAATCTGCTCTACCGAGCGATCGCTGGTAACGATTATTTCTTGATTCAAGGGATAATCATGTTCGTTGTTTTCGGTCTTGGGTTGGCATTGTTGATCGTCGACCTGATCTACCCGTTCATTGATCCTCGCATCAGATATCGGTCAGCGTGATGTCAAACATAGATACACCAACATTTCAACCGCGACTTTCGAGCGATGATGATGCTCCGGTTTTTGAGCAGGAATCTTTTGTTGAACGTGTGTTTGGTCCTATCAGGCGCAACATGTTGCTTTTTTCTGGAGCGATGTTGATTTTACCGATCATTCTGTTCGCGGTGGTCGGGTCTTTGACGATTGATCCGGAGCGTGCCGAGGTTGCCTATGTGAAGGCTGAGAAGGAGACTGCAGACGGCACGGTGAAGCTACGCGAGGCCCCGCGATTGCCGCCATCGGGTGAGTTCTGGTTCGGTTCTGACCAACAGGCTCGAGACATCTTTGCGTATGTTGCGTTCGGAACCTTGGGCACGCTTTGGATGGGTTTGATCGCGGGGGTCATTGGCATCGGAATAGGAACGCTTCTGGGATTCATGGGAGGTTACTTCGGTGGATGGTTCGATGCGATAGTGGTTGTCGTGAGCGATGCGTTGATCACTATCCCTGGATTGATGTTGTTGATAACGATCAGCGCCTATCTGGATCAGTTGACGGTAGAACAGCTGGGATTGTTGGTGGGTGCGATCTCTTGGATGGGTACAACTCGCGTGGTACGTGCTCAAGTGTTGACGTTGAAGAATCGAGCATATGTCGAGGTTTCCAAATTCAATGGTCAGGGTGACATGGAGATTGTGGTCACTGAGTTGATTCCTAATTTGGCTCCGTTCATTGCGGCGGCGTTTGTGGGAGCGGTTGGCGGTGCGATTCTGCTTTCGATTGGTCTGTCGGCGCTTGGTCTAGGGCCTCAAAACGAACCTTCGCTGGGTCTGATGGCGGACTGGTTCATCGTCTATGGTGCGGTGCCGCAAGGTCTGTGGTGGTGGTTCGGTCCAGTAATCGCCGTTATCGCGATATTCATAGTCGGGCTTTTTCTCATTACTGCCGGGTTGGATCAGATTGCGAATCCTAGGCTCAGGACATCGGTATGACGTCGGCGGTTGCGAGTGAAGCTCCTTTGGTGGTGAAAGACCTGCAGGTCTACTACTACACGCGTCGTGGTCCGGTGAAGGCGGTTGATGGGGTATCGTTTGAGCTTCGGCGTGGCGAGCGATTGGGACTGGTTGGCGAGTCGGGATCGGGGAAATCGACGATTGCTTTGGCGCTGATGATGGCGCATAAAGAGCCGGCGCGCATCGAGGGCGGCAGTATCATATTGAACGGTTCCAACTTGTTAGATGACAACGATGAGCGGGTTCGGTTACGCAGGTTGTCTGAAATAGCGATGGTTCCGCAAGGTGCGCTGAACTCGCTGAATCCGGTAATGCGTATCCGAGATCAGATGATCGATGGTCTCAAAGACCATGATGTTCGGCTGAGCGATGGGGAGTATGCGCATCGAGTGTCGGAGTTGTTGACTAGTGTTGGTTTGCATCCGGATGTTGCGTCGCGATTTCCACATGAATTGAGTGGCGGCATGAAGCAGCGGGTATCGATCGCGATCGCCATCTCGATGAATCCTTCGGTGATTGTTGCTGATGAGCCGACCAGCGCGCTGGATGTGGTGGTTCAGAAGCAGGTGGTGCAGACTTTGCGAGAAGTTCAGGAGCGCATCGGTGCGGCTGCGATCATGATTGGTCATGACATGGGTTTGATGGCTCAATTCGCTTCTCGTATTGGCATCATGTATGGTGGCAAGATAGTTGAGATTGGGCCGGTTTCGGATATTTTCAAGAATCCGCGTCATCCTTATACTCGGTTGCTGATATCTAGTTTGCCGGACACTCGTGGCAAACGCAGATTGGAGGGTATCCCGGGGTTGCCGCCATCATTGTTGCGTCCGCCGCCGGGTTGCGTGTTTCACACTAGGTGTCCGGAATCGATGGAGATTTGTCGGCAAGATATCCCGTTGACGCGTGAGCTTGATGCGGGTCGATTTGCGGCGTGTCATCTGTACGACGATTCGGACGGCGAGGCGGTGTCGATATGAGTGCGTCTACATTAGGCTCTACGGCTGCCACAAATGGTGATGAGCATCTGTTGCGCGCCGATGGCATCAGCAAGACGTTTGTATCTGGCACCTTCCGCAAGCATTTTACTCGTGCGCTCGACACGGTGACTTTCAGTGTTCCCGACTCTCCGCCGACGATAACGGCGATTGCGGGTGAAAGCGGCAGCGGCAAGACTACGCTAGCTCGAACGGTTCTCGGATTAGTTGAGCCGACGTCTGGCGAGGTGATATATCGAGGGATTGATGTTGCGAAGATGAATCGTGCTCAACATGCGCAGTTTCGGCGTGAGGTGCAGGTGATCTTCCAAGACCCGTTCGAGTCGTACAACCCGTTCTATAAGGTAGACCACGTCTTGCGAGTGCCGATCCGCAGGTATCGGTTGGCGTCTAACCGATCGGAAGCCAATGAAATCGTTGAGAATGCGTTACGGACGGTGGGGTTGCGGCCGGAGGAGACGCTGGGTCGGCATCCACATCAGCTGAGTGGTGGTCAACGTCAGCGGGTGATGGTGGCTCGTGCGGTCATGTTGCAGCCGAAGATCATTGTTGCGGATGAACCGGTGTCGATGGTTGATGCGTCGTTGCGTGCCACGATTCTTGAGACTCTTCGTACGATGAAGCAGGAGCTTGGGATCTCGATTTTGTACATCACGCACGATTTGACTACTGCGTATCAGATTGCGGACAACATCATCGTTCTTTACAAGGGACGCGTGGCTGAGGCTGGGAGTGTCGAATCGGTGATCAACGATCCGACGCATCCGTATACACAGCTTCTAGTGTCATCGATTCCGCAGCCAGACCCGGATACCCAGTGGGGACGCGATCAGGAATTGCGGGATGAGGAAGAGGAAGAGGTTGCGGGTTGCAACTTCTATGATCGCTGTCCGCTGAGACTGGAGGAATGCACCAAAGCGGATCCGCCGTTGTATCGGACGGCTGAGAATCGCATTACTCGTTGCTATCGCTACGCCGATTCGCCTGTTCATTTAGCGGCGGATCTGCGTTCGGTTTTTGATGTGCAGAAGGCTTAGCGATGTCTTCGGTGGGAACGGTGAAACGGTAGTAACAAGGAATTGCGAATGCCTCGGTTTTTCAAAGTACCTGTTCCCCGTGAGTTGAGGTGGGCATATAAGTCATACCGAGTGTGGAAATCTGTCAATCCGCCTTCAACCCCGCGAGCAACCTATTCAGATTTCAGGCCGCCACGGTCAAACAGATCACAAAATAAACCTTCTACACAAGAATTAAGTCATGCATATCGAAATGAATTAATGGATGAATATTGTGATCAATTGGTAATGTTGATATCGGGATTTTCTGATGCGGAAGCAAAACTTTCCGATAGCTATGAAGAGGATAAAAAATCCTTAATTGGGATAGCATCTGGTGGATATAGTAAATATACACGTCAACTCCGTATCATGATTCATTGCCACGCTTTTCAGTCAATCGCAGAAGATTTGGATGAAGATGCACGTAATCTCAGGGCACAGGTGAGAGTAGAACAGAAGCATATATTGAATAAAATATTATTACTTAGATATCCATCTGATATCCGTAAAGCACGTGAAGAAATTAAGACGGGTGTCGAATTGATACTCGAACTAATTGAATGGGAACTAGGAGAACTGGAGAATCGCAAGGGCCATGAGTCGAATTCCAATGATGCATCTAGAGATGAATTTCATATGGAGATGCGAGAATTTACAGATCAAGTGAATGATCATTTTTATAATGCATGTTTTATGATTGACGAAGTTGTATTGGAAGCTGAATTGAAGGGAAATTTGTTTGCTGAAGGAATGGGATCTAAGATATGCACACAGAAGGGTTGTGGTTATCATACTCCGTTCGATGAAATGGGTCAACTTCTGAGAAACAGTAACAATGCGGGTTGTGGATGTGTTGTTTGGCCATTCATATGGATAGCTTTGACAGTATTAGGTTCTATTTTTGCTTACAACATCTTCGCTTTCGATATCGACGGCACCAATCTACTTTTGCTATTTTTGTTATTTGGGTTATGTATTGTATCCGCGTTCATATCATTTATGATAACTTTTTTGTTGCACAATTTGACTCAGGGACGTGTATGCTCTGATTGTGGACGTAGGTCCTTGGTAGGAATAAACACGAAAAAGGGCAGAGCAGCGTTTAGAGATGAGTATTACAAATCGGTTCGATAGCGAAATAGCTGGAATAACGTGGAACTCAGAGATGAGTAGCCCTCAAAGCGCTTCTTACTGTGGTTACAGCCTTTGTGTTGCTTGTACGAACGGATGCGAGATGGATCGACCGGAATGAAGGTTTAGGATTGTTGAAATTACAGAGATATAGACACTGCTAAGGCATCCGTGGAGATAGATATGCCGTCAAAGAAACCTGAACGTCCCAATCTGTTGTTCATCTTCAGCGATCAGCAGCGCGCTGATACGATGGCTGCGTATGGCAATGATTGGATCGATACTCCGGGGATGAACCGTCTGGCCGACTCGGGTTCTGTGATCGAGAATTGCTATGTTTCGTCTCCGATATGCACGCCGTCACGCTCGACGATCATGACTGGCACTTGGCCGCACACGAACGGGGCTTACAAGAATAACGTGCCGTTGCCAGAAGAAATCGACACGATAGTGGATCATATTCCTGACGATTACCACAAAGCCTATTTCGGGAAGTGGCATCTCGGTGATGAGATCGGGAAGCGACGGGGTTTTGACGAGTGGCATCCGATCGAGGACGGGTATCGGGTGTGGAGTTCGAATCCTGAGATTGCTGATGAGTTTAGTCCGTACCATCACTACCTCTTGTCGCAAGGCTTTGAACCGGATTCGGAAGTTGGAGGTAGGCGGGTATTCAGTCGTCCGTTTGCTCATGCGTTGCCAGAAGAGCATACCAAGGCATCGTATCTGGGGCGTGAGGTGAGTAAATTTCTTGAACGCAACCGAGATAATCCGTTTGCTTTGTACGTCAACTTTCTGGAGCCGCACTTTCCATACACTGGGCCATTGAATGACTACTACGATCCTGATGCGATTCCGGAATCTCCGATTTTCATGCAGGATCCGCCGGACGATGCGTCGTTGATGCATCAGCTGATGGCGAAGTTGTATAAGACAGGCGAGGATTGGGCGGCGCCTACCGCGGCGAAAGAGTTGCGTGGAGA
Organism: Dehalococcoidia bacterium; assembly: GCA_965242765.1. Taxonomy (GTDB): domain Bacteria; phylum Chloroflexota; class Dehalococcoidia; order Lucifugimonadales; family Lucifugimonadaceae; genus Bin127. The sequence goes on from CBDESY010000004.1 coordinate 2,462,668, forward strand.
GGCGTTTTCACTGGCAGGGCAAGAAGAGTCGGATCTTCGTCAGATTCAAGCTCGATATGCAGGTTTGGTTACGCTTTTGGATCGGGCTATCGGCAAGATTCTGGACACTTTGGAAGAGCAGGGATTGGCAGACGACACGATCGTTGTGTTTACCAGCGAGCATGGCGATCAGCTGGGCGATCACTACATCCTGCACAAGATGGTGATGTATGAGGATACGGTCAAGGTGCCGATGCTGATTCGAGTGCCTTGGCTTGAAGGACGACGCATCACTGGTCGATACTCTCACATCGACACGGTTCCGACTCTTCTGGATTTGCTGGGATTTGCTCTTCCCGATTCGTTGCAGGGGCAGAGCAGGGCGGATGTTCTCGCTGGCGAGTCGACGCTTGATCGCAACGATGTCATCGTAGCTTGGCATGGTCGCGGACTTGACGGATTGAGTTTGCCGATGTCGCCTTTGGAGTTGCAGCGCGACATTCCGCATCGGGTGATCATCACGTCAGATGGTTGGAAGTTGAACTTGGCGGTAGGTGATTTCTGCGAGCTGTACAATCTCAACGCCGATCCGTATGAGACGACGAATTTGTTCTACACCGAGCAGCACGGTCAAAAGGCGGTGGAATTGGCGCGACGCATCCGTGCGTGGCAGGACATTAATGGCGACCGCGTCGCGTTGCCGGATGTATATCCGGGAGTGGGTTATGTTGCTGGGATGAGGTAGGTGTGAGATATTAGTGTGCTCACTCCGAAAGGATTTTCGCCAGCCACAGTTTACTTTGATGGTTTGAGTTGCGGTTTCGGCGGCGGCGGTGGAGGATTGACATGACGTTGCGGGGCATCAGTATTCCGATACGGTTTGTTCGCCCAGATTGAAGATGTTAAATGATGTTGAATCTAAGAGTGGTTTTCGAGTGCTACGGCCGTCATGCCTGCTGGAACTCATCTCTAAAAAGGTCTCGATCTCAGAGCAAACGTGATCATCAATGTTGATGTTGGCATGTGTCACGAGTCAGGTCATACGTCGATCACGCCTTAGTTGAACATGTTGCGATGTCGTGGCGAAAGTCGCTTCAACCCTTTCACTCGAGCATGTACAATCCTTTGGCGTATACTCTTGCACCAATCGGCAGGCCGACATTGCGCTCTACAGACGAACCCGTTAACGACACGCCCAATGTGCCAGATGTATCGCTTCCCGATCAGGAAGAGTTTTATCGACCACCGGCGCGTTTCGGAAACATACCGGTGGAAGCCGAACCGTTGGGATGGGACCGCAATCGACGCTTCGAGAAGCACTATCCGCGCATCCAGCTGCCGATGCAAATCACCGAGCGCGTATCTTTCGGCCGTAAAGACGTGCACGAACCGAATCGTCTGATCTGGGGCGACAACCTGCACGTGATGCGGCAGCTGCCGTCAAACTCTATCGATCTGATCTATATCGACCCGCCGTTCTTCTCAGGTCGCCAATACAACGTGATGTGGGGCGACAACCATGAGATGCGTTCCTTTAACGACATCTGGGAAGGCGGAATGACGGGATATCTGATCTGGCTCAATGCTCGTCTATACGAGATGAAACGTCTGCTGAAGCCGACTGGCTCGATCTACGTCCACTGTGACTGGCACGCAAGCCACTACATTAAAGTTGAGATGGACAAGATATTCGGGTACGATAATTTCAAGAACGAGGTTGTTTGGGGATATCGAGGAATGCCGTCAAGCGCATCCAAATGGCAATCTAAACATGACGTGTTGTTATTCTATGCAGCTTCAAAACACTTCACGTTTAATTTGCAACTGGGTGAACCAACAGAAGGTTCGAAACGTACTTATGCAAGTGCTATGCGACGCGGATACAACGCCAATCATCGTCGAATGATGGTAACGATTTTCGACAAAAGGAAGTATCGAGCTGCAGTTGAATCAGGGAAAATCCCACCCGGAATGCGTGAAACCCAATTCAAAGGTGGTGGGGCACCACTTCGAGATTGGTGGGAAGACATAAAGATACTTGGCGGTCCAGGAAATCGCGAACGCATCGGCTATCCGACTCAAAAGCCAGAGGCACTTCTTGAGCGAATAATACTAGCACCATCTAATGAAAATAATACTGTATTAGATGTGTTTATGGGGGGGGGTACAACGATTGCTGTTGCTCAACGTTTGGGGCGACGATGGATCGGTTGCGATCAGTCTCGTGTGGCTGTCGCCGTCACTGCCGAACGGCTCAAGCAGCAGTCCGTTACACGCGGTCTTCAAGATGCCCACGCGTTGCCAGACTTCACAGTCGAACAGTGGGGCATCTACGAAGCGAATCGTCTCTCGCAGATGCCGTCCGACGAGTTTCGTCAATTCGTCCTTCATGCTTACGGCGTCACTCGCATCAGCAATGATGCTGATGACGGTCCTCACATTCACGGCTGGCACAATCAACGCCCGGTCTGGGTCGGCGAGTCTGCACTAGCTTCCCAAGCTACCGCGGATGATGTCCGCGATTTCGCCAACGCGATTCGACGCACTACGCAGTATCGCGATGCCAATCTACGTGATGGCACAATGTTGGCGTGGGGTTTCCATCCCGATGCGCGCACCGCCGCCGACCGTCTGCGCCAGCAAGCCAACATCGATGTCGATTTTGTTCGTCTCGCTCAGATTCGAATCGGTGATGCTCAGTTCCGCGAGCATATCGTTGGCAGTTCAACCGACCGCGCCGACTACAGCGAGTTCCTGACCTTCGTACAACAGCCGATCGTCGAGGTGGCGTACCGCGCATTGGGTGGTGGCGCAGTCACTTTCGACGCTGGCGACACCATCGTCATAAACCCTGATGCTGAGATCATCAATGTCCAGTGGGATTTCGATTATCGCGAGCGATTTGCGGCGACGCCGGGTTACTCGTTCAAGCGCGATCGGCGTACGAAAAAGCCGGAACTCAAGCTGACGCACAAGTTCAATCGCACGGGAAAGTTCAAAGTAGCCTGCCGCGTTCAGGACAGCAGGGGCGGCGAAGGAATGAAGGCCATAGACGTGGAGGTGAAGTGACCAATGTTCAACGAGTTCACTCGATACGAGGAAGAGTTCGCGCGTTGGATAAACGATGGCTATCCGGGCGTTAAAACCGAGACGTTTGATTACATCACTCACCTAAGCACGCCGGAGGATATCCGCAGACCTCGCGCCGGCACATTGTGGCAACACCAATGGGACGCGTTCTTGCGCGTCATCTACTCGCACGAGATACGTCCCGATAAGTTGGCGCAACCAAATGGTGTATTGCTGAACATCGTCACTGGTGGCGGCAAGACTGCTGTAATCGCCGCGCTGATCGTTTGGCTGCGAATCGCTCACAACGTGCAAAAATCGGTCATCGTCTGCCCCAATCTCATCGTCAAAGATCGGTTGGAAGACGATTTCAAGAACGGCAGAGTCTTCGGAGATCGCGATCTGATTCCATCTGGCAACGCGTTCACCAAAGACGATTTCGATCTGACCACTCTCGGTTCAGGAAGTGGCGGCGGATGGTCCAGCCTGATGGGCGCCAGCGTGATCCTCGGCAACATCCACCAGTTCTACATGAGCAATGCCAGTGGACACAGCAACTTATCAGGCTTGATGAACGGGCCCAAGTTTGCATTGTTCAACGACGAAGCACACAACTCGCCCGCGCCGCAATGGGAAGCCGCGCTGGAGAAGATGCAGCCAAAGGTCTTCTTGCGCGTCGACACAACTGCGACACCAGATCGTGCTGATGGTCAGACGCCCAATTCCGGGATGATCTACGAGTACAACATTCAAGACGCACTCGCAGACCGACTCGTCAAGCAGCCCGTCGTATATCAACCCAACATCAAGACCGTTGAGTTGACCTACACCGATGCCCGCACTGGTGAGCGTCGGAGCGTCGAAGAGATCGATTGGGATGAAGTAGACCGTCTCGGATTGAGCGCTACTCAGTGGGTGACAGATGACCGTCCGATGCAACAACAGATGGCGATCGCACTGGGACGCTTGAAAGAGCAACGCAGTCGTGCGGTAGGCAAATACCACCCGATACTCTTCGTGGTCGCGGTATCAAAACTCGATGCCGAAAAGGCGGCCAAGGTACTGAACAATCACTTCAAACTCAAGACTTTGCTGGTGACTGAGGACAGCCCTGAGAAGGACCGTCGTGATGCCACCGAGCTTGGAAGGGCGCGGAAAACCAAGAATCCCTACCGCGCTGTAGTCAGCGTGATGATGTTGCGTGAAGGGTGGGACGTGCCGGAAGTCGGAGTGATATTACTGTTGCGAAAGTTCGGAAGTCGGGTTTACGGACAGCAGGTGATCGGACGCGGTCTCAGACGCGTTCGAAACATTCAGGTTAAAGATGAGGATTCGCAGATCTGCTCGGTTGTAGACCACCCCAAGCTTGAGCATCAATGGCTTTGGGACATTTTCAGCAGCAAGGTTCGCAAAAACGTGGGCATTGATGACACCTTTGACGAGAATGAAGATTTGCCAGAGCCGCAACCTCGGCAGGAGCTGTCCAATCCAGAGTTTCTAATCGACATTCCGGACCCGGTCGAAACGGACTTTGAAGATTTCATCATCGATGTCCCCGAACAAGAAGAAACGCCTTTGATCAATTGGCGCGAAATCTTGGGAAGCATCGCATATCCGAGTCAGACCACTGAAATAACCGATCAAGTTATCGCAAGTGTCGAAGGTAAAGAGTTGACTGGTGCGGGTTGGACAACGTATGGCTCCGCGCCTTCAACCAACGGTGAAACCTCTGCCGATGTTGAACCCGAAGATCTTGCCGATTACATCAAAACAGAGCTGCTAGAGATGTCCGACCGGATGCTGACGGATGCAGGTTTCACAACCCAGTTCAAGGGTCAGCTGTACAGCATCCTGTTGGATCATGTAAGAACCAAATTTCTAGACGGCACCTCGCTCGGACTTTCCGATCATCAGGCATTGAGCACCACTCGGCGGATGCTTAAACACGTCGAAGATGAGATCAGTCGTCGAAAAGGTCTCGTGTCTGGGATGGTGAAACATGGCATTCAGTAAGCGTGGGAACTTTGAAAGTCCTACAAAAAGCCCATATAACTTTGAAAAATACGACAGTGACCTTGAACGCCAGATGATGAAAAATCTGGAACGAGATCCAGAAGTCGAACGATGGATGAAGCGGCACTCAATATCGATCGCATGGATCGATCAACACAATCGGAAATGCAAGTACTTGCCTGACTTTCTAGTGCAATATCGAGACGGCAGTAAGGCAATCATCGAAGTGAAGAACCCGGTGTTGATTGAATCAGATGCCGTGCAACGCAAACGCGCCGCTGCTGAATTGTGGTGCAAAAAACGCGGCATGAAGTACGGAATTAAGACGATTTTCTGAGAGTTCAGAGACCTCTTAAAAGCAACAGGGTATGGGGGATAGGGCGTTAGTTCAAACCAGCCATGGCGCCTCTTCTTTGGTTGGCGGTACTATGAAGCGGCCGGCGCCTTGGCGTCTGGGGAATGGGTTGCGGCGTCGGCGTTCTGGTTCTGGCGGGTTTGCTTGGAGATTGGACAATGCTGCTTCGTCGATTGTGATGCCGATGCCCGGTTCGTCGCTGATCTGTATGAAGCCGTCTTGGATGGTGTGGTTGAATTGGATGCACTTCTCGCGTCCGGGGTCTACCACTTCCATCATCATGTGGTTTGGCAATGCGGCTGCGAGATGTGCGGCGTAGTTGGCTTGGCAGTTCATCATCGTCACGGGCAGCTCGTATGCGTAACACATGTTTGCGACCTGCCGACACCCAGTGAATCCGCTATGCCCGGCGGAGATGTTCACCACGTCTACTGCTTGTTGGCTGATCAACGGGTAAAAGTCGCCGATGTGGTTCAGGTTCTCGCCCGATGCGACGGCGGCGGAGATATTGCGAGAAACTTGGCGCAGTCCGTCGAAGTCCCAACGTCGAGCTGGTTCCTCAGCCCACGTGATGTCGAAATCCCGCTCGATTTGTTGGATGCGGATGATGGCCTCTTTTGCGGACCAGTATTCGTTGCTGTCGATGAGCAGACGAGGTCGATCTGATGCGATGCTGAGTGCATCTTGCATGATGTCTAGACGTCGGAGATCGGCTTTCATGTCGAGTCCGACTTTCAGTTTTCCGGAGTCTACGCCGCGTTCTGCCATGCGTCGGTAGAAGGCGAAGAGTGCGTCGTCTTCGAGACACAGGTCGATACCGCTGGCGTATGCTTTGGTGCGGCCTTCACGCGCTCCGAAGGTGTGCCATAGCGGTTCGTCGGCGATCTTGGCTTTGAGGTCCCACAGTGCGGTGTCGATGGCGTTGATCGCTGCGTTCATCTCGCCCTCGTTGCCGCCTTTGAAGACGAAATCGACGAGTCGCATCCATATTCCGACTACGGAGCGGGGGTCTTCGCCTTCGATGAGGTGGAAGAGTCTGCCTACAGCGTCGTTACCGCCCGGGGCGATGCCGGTGATGCCTTCGTCGGTTTCGATCCAGAGGATGGACCCGCTCATGATGTCTTCGCCCACTACGCCGTTGGCATCGCCGATGGGACGGTCCATCTTCATTTCGTATCGTTCTACTCGGTATCCGGTGATTTTCATGTTGTTGGTGCTTTCGGATTGTCTGAACTGTGATTTTCGTGATCTGATTGGTGGGAGCGATCAAATGGCAACCGTTTAGCATTCTCTTCCGATTGCTCTTGTTATTGGGAGATGCCGAATCCGCCCTTCAAATCACATTAATCGTCATTTCAATATGCGTGTCTTCCTTCGGATTGTCCGGTGATGCCGCGGGTCGATTCGGCGATCTCTTCTGGGGTTGGTGGGACTTCGTATAGACCAGCACCGGGACGGCGTCCGAACGGGCTGGGTCCGCTTCCGGGCGGAATCGTGTCTACGCTTGCATCGGCGAGTGCTTCGCGATTGATCTCGATTCCCAATCCTGGCTTGTTTCCCAGAATCGCTTTGCCGCCTTCAAACGTCACATCGTGCGAGGTTACGCCGTCGTCTGAGGATGCATCTCCGACTTCGATCGTCACGTAGTTGGGTATCACGGTTGCCAGATGCGCGTGGTGATGACCGGATGATCCGCCGAGCGTCACGGGCAGATTGAAGCCGTAAGCAGCATCGGCGATCTGGAGGGCGCAGGTTATCCCTGTCATGCCTGAACCTACTTGGATGATGTCGGCAGCTCGATTGTGGAAGTAGGGCAGGAAATCTCCGAGCGTGTCGAGGTTTTCGCCTGCGCAGACCGGGGTTCTAACCGCATCGCAGATTCGTCGCAAACCTAGGAAATCCCAGCGTCGTGCCGGTTCTTCGATCCACATGAGGTCGTACTGCTCTTCCATTTCCCGGACCTTGCGGATGGCTTGTTTTGGCGACCAGTATTCGTTGGCATCGACCATGAGTCCGGGCTCGTCGGAGTTGATGCTCAGCGCGTCTTGCATGATGCCGATGCGACGCAGGTCGAAGTCTTGGTCTAGTCCGACCTTGAGTTTTCCGTCGGTGAATCCGTAGTTTTCCGCCATCATTCGATAGAAGCCGAATATCTCGTCATCTGATAGCGGCATGTCGAGTCCGCTGGCGTAAGCGTTGATGGGTTGGTTGACACCGCCGAGAGTTTTCCAGAGCGGTTCATCGTTGGCTTTGGCTTTGAGGTCCCACAGTGCTATATCAAGTGCGGAGATCGCGTCGTTGGCGATGCCGTCGTGTCCGCCCTTGAAATGTTTGTTGACCATGCGTTGCCAGAGCCCGGTGACGTGTCTTGGGTCTTGTCCGATCAGCACCCCATCGACGAGCGAGTTGATGATTGGAATGGCTGCTCCGCCGCCAGTGGTGATGCCGGTAAGTTCGGTGTTGGTATGCAGTTCGATGACGGAACCACTTCCGCGAGCGCGTCCCATCGGCGAGTTGGCATCGCCCTTTCGGCGTGCCATCGTGAACTGGTACAGCGTGCAAGTAACGCCGGTTATCTTCATTTCAGCCTCTCAGAGTGGTTTTGACCATAGCATGGCGATGTTGTTGAGACCTTTGAAAAAGTGCCGTCCTTTTGCGATGCAGGGGGGATCGCCGTTTGGGGTCTCCTCTTCGATTCTGCTGCTGCTTGCAGGTGGAGGTACTGGAGCGAAGACGGCATTTTTCAAAGGTCTCATGTTGGTTGGGATGTTGTATCGGCTTGATTCTTGCACAATGACGCATGAATTTGTGCGGCGGATGGCTATGTCATGTAAAAACGCGGTTTCGTCATCCGCGCTGTGTAGAATCAAGTTCACGAAAAACGCGCTATTCTGTCTTTGAGCTGCCAGCATCGAATCTCCATGTCCAAACATATCCGAAAAATCGGTAGTGCTATGTTGTTGGCGTTCATCGTATCGCTAGCGTTTGCAACGTCGATGGCAACGATGAACGTTCAGACCGTACGGGCGCAAGAAGGTGTTGATGGTCTGACGCTGGTGGCGTTTGACACGTCGTTGACAGATATGGAAGACATTGAAGCGGCGCAGTTTGCTGCGAATCTGGTGCTTTCGAATGCCGATGATGGTCGTATCTTCGTCGGCGAGTATGGCGAGGTTGTGCAGATGCCGCGGCAATATTCAACGCCTGACGAGGCGAAGATCGCGATCAATGAGATCGTAGATAGGTTGCAGGGGAATGCTGGCGCGGAAGGCCCGCTGTCCGATGTAGCGTCGATGTTGGAAAGTTACTCGGCGTTTATAGGACAACTTGATGGCGTGGTTGATGGACGCATGTTTGTGTTGTCTGCTGGACGTTTCGATCCGGACACACAAGCGTTTGGGTCTATAGAGGGCATTCAAATCGATACCGTTTCATTGGCGACGACTCCGACAGCAGATCGGGACGTATTGGCTGCGATTAGTGATGCCGGCGGCGGGATTCCTTATGATCTTGGCTTTGTCGAGGGTGTGATCGAGTTCATCAACATCGAATTAGACACTGTGCTGGAGGCTTCGCTGAACACGGAAGCAGCGGCCGATCGAGAGCAGCTCGCCATTGATGTTCCACCTCACACATCGTATCTGCTAGCAGGATTTACGTTCGAAGGTTCTGAAACCAGCAATCTGATTGAACAGCCGAATGGTCAGGCGATAACAGGTGCCGTGGGGTCGGTGGTTGAGTTCGCGCATGCTGGTTTTCAGTTCTATGCGGTGCGTAACCCAGAACCGGGGGTGTGGCGACTCTTGAGTTCCGACGGATCGGGGCCGCTCACGATTTTCAGCAAGGTAGTGAACCGCGTCAATCTAGTAATGCCGATTCCGGCTCCGTTCCCCGCTGGCGAACCGTTTTTGTTGACTGCGAATACCCGATTTGGCGAGATTCCGCTGATCGATGCTTCGGCGACAATCGAGGCTATAGTCACATCTCCGAACGGCACGAACCAGGTATACGTAATGAACGACCGGGGAGAGGACGGAGATGTTTTTGCAGAGGATGGCACGTTCTCGGTCACGGTGAGTCCGCAAGAAGAGATCGGCGTCAGCAATGTTGCATTGAGCATGGGCTGGCCGGGTCTGACATCTTCAATTGCGACATCTGGAGCATTCGTAGTAGAACCGTTTCCGACCATTGAGATAAATCCGTCGGCTTCCGGCAGTTCGGTGAGCGATGGCGTGCGCAGTCTGTTGGCAACGGTGGACCTCAAACTGGGCGAGTTTCCATTCTTGACCGACATCGACGATATAGCGGTATCGGTGACCAATGTTGCTGATGGTTCGGCGGTGCCCATCGAGCTGGAGCCGATAGAGATAGTGGACGGCAAGGTCTACAGTTTGAACGTATTTGCCGCTCTGACTGCTCCGGGCGAGTATGAGTTTGATGCTCAGTTGAAGAGTCTGTATCTTGAGCGGGATTTTGCGGCGATGGCTGCCAAGCGATCTGCAGACATCGAAGTTCAAGCTCCATTGCCGCTAACGCTCTACGTGGTCGCAGGCGCAGTCGGACTGCTGGTGTTAGTGATTCTGATTCTGGTCTTGCGGGGACTTTTCCAGATCAGACCATCTGGTTATCTGTATCGTCTGGATGCTGCTGGCGGTCGTGAGCTGGTTGCTAATTTTGGTGATTATCGGCATTCCCTATGGGATTGGATGTTCAACAAGTCCAGTGTGCCGGCGGCGGCATTGCCGGCGGTGCCGCTCTTGGGAGGCAGGTTTGTATTTTCCAAGCAGGGTTTGTTCTTCCAATACCGTCGAGAATCTGATGGGATGCTGAGAATGACAATCGCCGGCGAAGTGTTGCGCGAAGGTGCCAACTACATCGCAGCAGACGAAGAGTTTCAGATGGCGTCAGACAGGTTCATCTATGACTACCAAGAAGCCGAGGGCAAGGATGTGCGCGTGTCGGAGCGACTGTTGTCTGCAGAAAGGGCGCGACAAACGGAGTTGGAGGAATTCGCGCTGGACCCGATGACGTGGGACGCGCCATCAAGCGCACGCCCGGTGCGAATCCGAAGGCGGTAGCGGTAGTGGATTTATGCAGCAAGCAGTTTGCGATGCCGCTAATTCTTGTGGATCAGTACCTCTTCCATGACATCGCCCTCGACGATCGATAGGACAACATCCATTCCGCTGGTTACTTTTCCGAACACGGCATGACATGATGTGCCTCGCACATCGCAATTCTTCATCACGCCGTCAACGTATGGGTCGAGATGAGGTGTTGCGTCGTGGGTGATGAAGAATTGGGATGTGTTGGTGTCGAGTCCGGCATTCGCCATCGAGAGTATTCCTGGCGAATCGTGCTTCATGTCGGGATGGAAGACATCTTCAAACTGATCGACTTGTTTACCTTCAGCATTGATGCCGCCCTGGATTACGAAGCCTTGTATGACGCGGTGCCAACGTGAGTTAGTGTAAAAGCCAGATTCAGCAAGGTTGACGAAGTTTTCGACGTATACAGTAGCGATGTCGTTGTACAGGTCGGCTTCGATTACACCTTTGTTGGTCTTGATCGTTACCGAGTAGGAAGCATTTGGGTCATGCCCGCCGCAAGAAGTGAACAGTGCCATGGTAGTGGCACCTGCGAGCAACGCCGTCGCTTTCAGTAGGTTCGTCATCTGACTTTATTCCTCCGTTGTGTTGATTGGTAATCATCGTTGACCGATGAATCGAGTTCAGAGTTTTCGGAAATCTCTAGAGATTCGAGTATATCGCCTCATTTGGCGATTGCTGAATGATGGCTTGTATTGACTATGCAAACTATAATCCGCGTTATGCACCAATCGCCAAAATCGATGTCTGAGCAGGGAAACAGCGGTTTGCCAGACGGCTTGACGCCGGAACGACTTCTCGATACTTATAAGACGATGTGTTTGAGCCGGGCTTTAGACATTCGGATCTGGACTTTGAATCGGCAGGGCAAGGCTGCGATTGCGGCATCGGCTCAAGGGCATGAGGCGGCACAAGCGGCAACGGTGATGGCGACTGACCCCACCCGGGATCACTACCTTATCTACTATCGCCAACTCACTGCGATGCTGATGTTGGGGACCACGCCATCCGAGATGCTGATGCAGTTCCTGGCTAAACAGGGCGAGATGCTGAGCGGGGCTCGACAATTTCCGCTGCATGGCGCACATCCAAGGGTAGACTTGTTTTCGTTTTCCAATGTCGTCGGGACGCAGCTCCCGCAATCAGTAGGAGTTGCCCTAGCGGACAAGATGAAGGGACGCAACGCGGTGACGATTTCGTTTTTCGGTGACGGTGCGGCTAGTCAGGGTGATTGTCACGAGGCGATGAATTTCGCTGGAATACACAAGGTGCCGGTAGTTTTCCTTTGCGAAAACAACCGCTACGCAATATCTGTGCCGTTACATCAGCAAATGCCAGTCGATTCGATATCGTCGCGTGCCAGCGCCTACGGAATCCCGGGTGTGGAGGTAGACGGGACTGATATCGTCGCATCGTATGAAGCGGTGAAGGAGGCAGTTGACCGTGCGCGTGCGGGGGACGGTGCAAGCTTGGTTGAAGTGCGTGTTGAGCGTCTTTTGCCCCACACGACGGATGACGATCATACCCGTTATCGTTCGGCCGAAGATATTGAACGGATGAGTGATCTAGATCCACTTTCGATCACTGAGCAGATGTTGAAACGGCATGGCATTTTGGATGATCGCACGGATAAGCAATTCAAGGAGCAGGCGCGTATTGCGGTAGATGAGGCAACAGATGAAGTGGAGGCCTTGCCGTTCCCGCCGATCGAGGAAATGTACTCGAACGTTCTAGAATCGGATTTTGGAGACACTTCCCATGCCTGAGATGACACTTATAGAAGCAGTTCGCGAAACGTTGCGAACTGAGATGCGTCGGGACCCAGAGATTTTCATGATGGGTGAGGATGTTGCTGAGCGCGGGGGAGTGTTCCTGGCTTCTGAGGGATTTGTCGAGGAGTTTGGATCTGAACGCGTTATGAACACCCCGCTGGCTGAATCTTCAATTATCGGCATTGCTCTAGGCGCCGCGGTCAACGGCATGCGGCCGGTGGCTGAGATACAGTTCGCCGACTTTGTCTGGCCGGCAATCAACCAACTAGTCGGTGAAGCCGCGAGGGTGCGATATGGAACTGCCGGCCGCAAGTTTGCACCGATGACGGTTCGAGTTCCTTATGGCGGCGGCGTACGTGGCGGGCTTTATCACTCCCAAAGCATTGAAGTGCTCTTTGCACACACTCCCGGTTTGCAAGTGGTTGCGCCAGCAACTCCGTATGATGCACGCGGTCTGCTTAGATCGGCGATCCGTTCGAACGATCCGGTGGTGTTTCTCGAACACAAACGTACGTATCGGCTGGTGCGTGGCGATGCGCCGGACGAAGAGTACATAGAACCTATCGGTCAGGCTGATATCAAGCGAGCGGGAAGCGATGTTTCACTCATAACTTACGGCCTGATGCTTCACTACTCATTGCAGGCCGCCGAGACAGTGGCACAGTCCGACGGTATAGAGACTGAGGTGGTTGATCTCAGAACGTTGCGGCCGATAGATGCCGAAACGATTCTCGATTCGGTCGGGCGAACTGGCAGAGCATTAATTGTGCAAGAAGACACTGGTGCTGTGAGTGTGTCTTCGGAAGTAAGTGCCATCATCGCGGAGCATGGCTTCTTTGATTTGGACGCCCCGGTCATGCGAGTAACCCCGCCAGAGATACCGCCGATGCCGTTCAGTCCGTTGCAGGAGGCAGAATTCATGCCTTCTACAGATAGGATCGCCGCCGCTATCCGACGATTGACGGAGATTTGATTCGTGGCTAACCTGACTGTGGAGATGCCGCATGTTGGCGAATCGGTTACCGAAGCGGTAATCGGCAAATGGCTCGTATCGCCAGGTGATGTAATTCGCAGATACGATCCGCTGGTAGAGGTGATCACCGACAAAGTGAACATGGAAGTTCCGGCGCCTCGCGACGGGACTATCACGGAGCTGTTGGTGAGCGAAGGCGCCACGGTGTTGATGGGCGCGCCTATCGCGGCTATGGATGTAGAAGATGTCGAGCCGCAGACTCGAGATGATGCCCTGACAACGTCGTCACCGGGTCCTACGATTCAAAGCGCGAGCCGGGTGGGCTCGATTGTTGCAGGCGCAAATGTAGGACCGACTGGTGGAGAGTTCACCGACACCAGTATTCAGACGCCATCAAGTTCTGCTGAACCGCAACCGACCGAATCGCGGACGCAAAGCGTACGGAAGCGACGTGGTAGGGCGGCGCGCGGCGCGCGAATCTCACCGGTTGTCAGGCGCCTCGCCGAACGTCACGGGATCGATCTCGATGTGATCGTTGGAACTGGTATCGACGGTCGTGTAACAAAGCGCGATGTAGAAACCTACATGGCATCGGAAAAATCGACCTCAGTTGGTCAATCGGAATTGATGGACGAGATGGTTGAGCCGTCCCCGATTCGGCGATTGATTGCCGAGAACATGTCGCGCAGTTTCCGCGAGATTCCTCACGCTTGGGGGGCTATCGAAGTAGATGTCAGCGGCATCGTTGAGTATCGAAAAGCAAATATCGACCGCGTCATGCGTGTAACTGGGCAGCGTCTGACTTATCTGCCGATAATTCTGCATCATATAGCCAGATCGTTGCGTCAACATCGGCTGCTTAACTCGAGTTGGCAGGAAGGGAAGATTCTGTTGAAGGGGGCGGTGAATGTAGGTGTTGCGGTCGCTTCGCCTCCAGGACTAGTGGTGCCGGTGGTGCGCGGCGCGGACAAACTTACAGTTGATGAAACGGTCTCTGAGATGTCGAGGCTAGTTGAAGCCGCTCGCAACGGCAGATTGAGTTTGGAAGATGTGCAAGGCGGTACATTCACTCTGAACAATACCGGCGCGCTTGGTTCTGTACTCGGCGGTGCCATAATAAATCACCCCCAAGCGGCCATACTTACAACGGAGTCGATCGTCAAACGAGCGGTGGTCATAGAGACCAGCGTCGGTACCGAAGCTATTGCGGTGAGATCGATGATGAACATGTGTTTGTCGTTTGATCATCGGATAGTTGATGGTGCAGAAGCATTGGCGTTTTTGAACGATGTGAAGCATCGTCTGGAAGCGATAACCGTGGATTCTTCTTTCGATGGGTAAGGAACGAACTATTTTGCGTGCGTCGTGGCTTGGGCGGGTTGCATACAGACCTGCGTACCAGTTGCAGCAATCACTTATGGGACAGCGGCAGGCGAATGTTATTCCCGATACATTGCTATTGTTGGAGCACGAGCCGGTTTTCACCCTCGGGAGAAGAGCCGAAGATACCCACGTCTTGGTGGACGAAAGGACAGTTGCGGATCTCGGAGCTGAAGTGATCGATACTGATCGTGGTGGCGAGGCGACTTATCACGGTCCTGGTCAACTGGTGGCGTATCCAATCGTGAATATCCGAGCGCTGAAACTGGGTCCCGTTGCGTACGTGCGTATCTTGGAAGAGACGATCATCCAAGTGTTGCGAGAGTATGGTATATCTGGACATCGAGTGGTCGGCAAGACAGGAGTATGGGTAGGTGGCGAGCCTGGCAATCGGCCGTCTGATGGTGAGAATCCAGCGGGCCGTAAACTGGCTGCTATCGGAGTGCGAGTCAGCAGCGGTGTGGCGATGCATGGCATGGCGCTGAACGTTGGTACCGATCTGCGATATTACGCCCAGATCATTCCATGCGGAATGCCAAACCTAGAGGTGTCATCGATGTATCGAGAAACTGGGAGCACTTTGGAAACAGAATCTGTAGCAAGAGACTGGGCTGACATATTCGCCGATATATTGTTTCTCGATCTCAAATGGGAATCGTGCCCAGCAGCTTCGGATATTCAATCCGTACCGATGACAGTTTCCGTATAGCGAACTATGAGCAATTCGATTCTTATATCAAGGTTGTCAGCCGCCGTTGGCGTGTTGCTGATTTTTGGTGTGTTGCTAGCGTGCACGTCTGAAGAAGTCGTGCCGCCTACATCAACGCCGCCGCCAATTCTGGTAGATATCGGTATGACGGCCAATACGGTGATGGCGCCGGTCAACATCGATTTCAACGCCAACAACTTCACCGATGGTGCGACTTACACTTGGGATTTCGGTGATGGGAATTCTTCGATCGGTACTCAAGCACGGCATACCTACCTTGATGCCGGGACGTTCGTGGTGAGGTTGTCTGGTCAGCGCGGTGATGAGACGCAATTCGCGGAAAAAAGCATCATTGTGCAACCTGGCGACGCGGGATGGTTGATATTGAATTCACAGGAGCTAGCGCTTGAGGCAGGAAAGACGTTCCAGTTCGAGGCAGAAGCTTTTGACCATCTTGGAAACCCGGTGTTGGACCCGAAGCTTGTGTGGCACGCTGACCCGGCTGTTGGAAGCATCGAACAAAGCGGACTTTTCACTGCTGGGCAAGATATTGGATTTGCGTCTGAAGGTGTCCGAGTAGACTTTACTCGAGGCAACTTCACGGCGAACGAAAAACTCCCGGTTTCGGTGATTCTTGGACCTCCGACAACGATTGCAGTCACGCCGCGTTCTATCGACACTCGTGCCACTTGGGATATCGACATCAGTGCAGAGGTGTTGGATCCAGCGGGCCACGTCCTTGAAGATGTCGAGATAACTTGGGAAGCACTAAGGCCGGGAGACGGTATCGATCAGACGGGACATTTCACTCCCAGCGAAGCGATATCTTCAACAGGCGCTTCACTTGTATTGGTGACCGCAACTGACGGTAGCACCACCATAGAGCACATCGTCAAGGGCACGATTCACCCTGGCATATTGGATCGAATCGAGGTTGAAGGTTCGCTCACGGATCTCAAACCAGGAGATGAGGTGCAGCTGACGGCGAGAGGCTACGACCGCTTCGGCAATGAACTGGAACTCGCAGGGCTGCAGTGGGAGATTGACGATTCAGAAGCCGGCAGTTTTGATGAAGATGGCGTTTTCACCGCCGGCCAAAAATCTGGGGAATTTCCGGAAAACACGGTCCGGGTACGCGGTTTCAAGGATGATGTCCAGATATTCGCGAATGTCCCACTTTCGATATTGCCCTCCAACGCGGTTGCCATCGAGTTTTTTAATGAGATCGATTCGGTGCCGGCCGGCTCCAGCGCACCGATTCAAGTCCGAGTGATCGACGAAGGCGGTAATCAGATAACGGATGTAGATGTTTATCTGGAAGTTGCAGCTGGTGGCACATTGGGAAGTGCCAACACTTTTCGTGCGGGATTTGAACCGGGAGTTTATGAAGATGCAGTTATCGCAAGAATTCTCGCCGGCGATGCGGGAAACGAAGAGCTGCTAGAAGCATCCACCGATATAGAAGTCAGAGAGCGCAGCTCAGACTTTCTAGCAGTCGATATCGTCGGCCCGCGCGGCGCGGTGGTTTATCTGATCAACCTGGCGTCTGGCGATTTTGTCCCATTGTCAGCTGAGATCGAGCGTAACACCTTCTTCGAAGACACTCCATCTTGGTGGCCGGACGGATCGCGAGTCGCATATTCGAGCAATGTAAACGGCAAACGAGAGATATTCGATACCAACCCGTTCATCGGGGATCAGAGGCTCTTAGTTTCTGGTGAAAACGATCTATTCATGCCGGCTGTTTCACCTGACGGCACGCGGATCGCGTTCGTAGAACTGCTGACCGATAATTCGCAGGTGTATGTGGCAGACATTCATATGGATGAAAACGGAGAAATGGACCCTGACGCGACGATGGAAAATGCGATTCAGTTGTCAACGGAGGACGATCTGCAGCATCTGTTCCCGTACTGGTCTCCAGACGGCACGATGATCATGTACACATCCACCCCCGGGAACGATCGCTTCCGAATGATGGTTGTGGATGTTGCCGACAAATTCGGCGAACCGATTGCAGAGGCTGGCGCCGCGAGCGGACTTGCATGGCACCCGGACGGAGTACAGGTACTGGTTGCAACACGTCTCGTCGGATATGGCGATTCAGGCGGCAGCGCTTTGGCACTGGCAAATCTCCATACTGGCGACATCGAAGAGATCGAGATTGCCGGGCTAGACATCGGTGTTGCCGCAATATCTCCTGATGGTTCTGAGATTTCGTTCGTAGACGATGATGAAGGTGCACTGTGGCTTATGGACATAGATGGGACGGGACTACGCCGTGCACTAGGTGGGCAGTATCAAACCACGGTAACAGCCTGGCGACCGCAACCTCTGCAGCTGCCTACGCCAACAGATAGAGATTTGCCCGGTGCTGAATTAATCGTACCTGACGGCGACATCGTAATGGAGCGTAGAGAAGACGCGACTCATGGTTCGATAGGTCCGTATCAGGTGGTATTAGAGACGGATCGTGGCAGTGTGAAGATCGACCTCTTCAATCACATTGCACCTGTAGCGGTTCAGAATTTTATGAATCTAGCTGCTGCTGGGTACTACGATGGGGTGGCATTTCACACCGTCGAGGCTGGTTCGGCGGTGTTCAGCGGCTCGAGAACAGATTCCTTTGGTGGAACTGCTGGTTACTACATCGAATCCGAGTTTCATCCAGACGCTAAACACGATGCGCCAGGGATTGTTTCGATGCTTTCAAAGGTGGTGGATGGTGGCTCATCCGAATTCGTCATCACGCTGGAGCCCAAACCGGATTGGGACGCCTTTGTAGACGGTGATCAGAAAGATTGCGATGCCCTGGAAGATATCTGTTACGCAGTTTTCGGTCGAGTCATTGAAGGGATCGATGTGTTGACGGGTTTCGATGAGATTGGGAGATTGTCGCAATCTAACGAATCGCCCGTTCGAATACTCAAAGCGACGGTATTGGATGGGACTGAGCAGTGATATCGAGGTCGACAATTACGCATTTGGAGTGCACTCTGACGGGTGAGGAGTTTGATGCATCGTTCCCGCATCGTACCAGCCCTACGACAGGCAAGCCGCTTTTCGCCAAGTACGACCTTGAAAAGGCGGCCGCGACACTGACCAAAGAGTCGTTGCCAGGACGTTCAACAAACATCTGGCGATATCGCGAGGTTATGCCGGTTATAGATGATCGCAACATAGTCACGTTGGGCGAAGGTTGGACACCGTTGATGAAAGCCAGTCGTCTCGCCAAGACGGCTCGGATGCATCACCTTTACATCAAAGACGAAGGCGTCAACCCGACTGGTTCATTCAAGGCACGCGGGCTCGGTGCGGCGGTGTCCAAGGCAAGAGAACTGGGACAGATGCGGCTCACGATGCCGTCGGCTGGGAATGCCGCTGGCGCGATGTCGGCATACGCCGCGGCAGCTGGAATGGAAGCGCACGTATTCATGCCCAAAGACGCGCCAATCGCTAACAAAATCGAGTGCCAAGCGTACGGAGCTCAACTAACTTTGGTCGATGGCTTCATAACCGACGCTGGACAGATGTCTCAACAAGCAGCCGCAGAGCTGGGTCTGTTCGATTTATCGACCTTGCGAGAGCCGTATCGGGCTGAGGGCAAGAAGACGATGGGTTACGAGATTGTGGAGCAGATGGGCTTTGAAGTGCCCGACGTGATTGTTTATCCCACCGGCGGCGGCACGGGAATTGTGGGCATCTGGAAAGCGATGGATGAGATGGAACGACTCGGTTGGATCGGTTCGGAACGTCCGCGTATGGTCTGTGTGCAGGCTGAGGGCTGTGCGCCCTTAGTAGCGGCGTATGAGCGGGGCGAAGAGTTTGCAGAACCATTTCCTGATCCTCAAACATTGGCAGCGGGTATGCGTGTACCAGCAGCGATCGGTGATTTTCTGGTGATTCGCGCCGTGCGAGAGAGCGGCGGCACCGCAATCACCATATCGGACGATGAGATGGTGCTTGGGATGGTAGAGATGGCACGTATGGAGGGAGTGTTCGCCGCGCCGGAAGGCGGTGCTACCTGGGCGGCGCTCAAGAAGCTGATAGATACTAGTCAGGTATCGAGAGATGAGCGAGTGGTGCTGCTGGTAACTGGTAACGCTCACAAATATCTCGACATGTTGCCCGACGGACTGGGCATGACTTAGCGGGATCTTGGTAGTCGTGTTTGGGGGTTTCGCGATGGTTTGGGATTAGCCATTCCACAGACTATTGATACCGGTTATAATGTTTTTATGGTCACTACATATTCCACATCCGAAGCGAAGTCGAAATTCTCCGAAGTCATTCGCAACGTTCGAGATGGCGAAACTGTCTTGGTATCGTATCGAGGCGAACCGGTCGCTGAGATCAGGCCTTTGAAATCTGATAACACTAGGTCAACAAGGGTTGAACGTATGCGCGATCTGGAGCGTCGAGGCGTGTTGGTTCGATCGGACGGTTCGATTAAGGATTTGAAACCAGTCGCAAATCGTCCTGGTGCATTGGAACGGTTTTTGAAGGAGCGTCACGGTTGCGAGTAGCTTACGTTGACAGCTCGGTTGTTGTAGCGGAAACTTTCCAAGAAGAGCACGGAGGCTCATTGACGAAGTAGTTGAAGGGGTTTGATCGTTTAGTTTGTTCCAACCTCTTGGAAGCCGAAGTAATGTCCGCCTGTCAACGTGAAGGCATTGGACCGCGGACTGAATTGATTTCAGGTATCGACTGGGTTTTCCCTGACCGACCGTTGTCTGTTGAGATTATGAAGGTGCTCGATGCAGGTTACTTGAAAGGTGCCGATCTTTGGCACGTCGCCACGGCACTCTATTTTTCTTCTGAATTCGGCGAAGTAGGATTCCTCACCCTAGATATTCGGCAACGTAGAGTCGCCGAGACGTTAGGATTTCGCGTCGACTGAGTTACCACTGTTTCGCGCGCACTGCGAATGCGAAACTATCTGATGCTGATCTGATTGATGAAGTGCGCAGCATCGTTTTCGGATCGGATGTTCCCTTCGAGAGTTGTGTATAGTTGCCAACGATGTCCGATTAGACGTCTCCTTCCCAACCGATGACGTGGCTGCTGACGCCGTCGGGAAATTGTTGGTGATATTCGTCTACCAACATGCCCAGCACGGCTGAGTCGTGGCGCGCACCGTCGTGTGGACGGCTCTTTCGCAGAGTTCCTTCGTGGACGAACCCGATGTGCTCGAACATCGTTCTTGCGGCGGTGTTGTATGTCGGCACATCGACCCATCCGCGGTAGAGACCGAGATGATCGAAGATGTGCTCAAGCATTGCCAAAGTTGCTGCGGTTCCGTATCCCATGTGCCACTTTGACTTGTCGCCGATCAAGACCGATATCTGCGCGTCTCCGAGAGGTTCATCGATGGAAAGTTGCCCTTCGCCGATGTGTTCGCCGCCTTCGGTATAGATTGAGAAGATGTCGCGATGCGGCTCATGGTGCGGATCGTGAAACACTTCGTCCCACTGTTCCTGAGTGGCGTTGAGCATTACCTCAGGTTCATATCCCAAGTGCGCGGCATCGCCGTATGTGTAGCGTCCGAACCAACTTTCGGACACTTCCGAGTCTTTCAGCCAGTCTGCTATGCGCTTGATATCTTCACGGACGACGGGTCGTAGTTCACATCTTGATGGCATGTTGAGTTCTCCATGTATAACTTGATGAGCCGGCGCTACGGTTCCAGAATCCGATCTGCGAGTGCTGGTCGCTAAGTCGGCAACTGCTGATAATCATTATTGCATGTTCAAGTGTTTGGCATTGTATGGAAGGCTGTTTGGGTACTTTGCGATAGGTTGATATAGAGTTGCATAAGCAACCCTAGTTGCATTGACCTACACGACGAAGGGAGAAGACACATGTCTGACCACTGGAAGATGGAAGCGGATATCGAGTATTGCGTGCCTTGCGGCTACGCCAACTTGGCGGCATACATGGCCGCGGAGTTGTTCCAAGCAGCCGGTCCGGCGTTGGCGATCAGCCTCACGCCCGGCCATTCCGGCGCATTCAAAGTGACCGTCGATGGCGAAGTTCTTTGGGACAAGCAGGTCCAAGGCAAATCGCCGCACATCATGGAAGTTAAGGAGCTCAAGGCCAAGGTCGCGAACATGATTGAGTCTGGCGCCATGATCCAGATGAACTGAGGGAGGCTTCCCTTTTCCCCGTCTGGGGATTTTTGACCCGAAAAGCACCGCCGAAGTCCCGTCCTCTCCCGCGCGGGATAGGACGGTAGGCGACCGCAAATTGTTGAGGACTCATCGCCCGCATCATAAGGCAAGAGATGGTTAGAGCAGCAGTACTGTACGCGGCCAATGAGCCGATGCCGATCAAAGAGTTGGAGCAGCTGCCACCTCGCAATGGCGAGGTGCGGGTGAAGATCGGTGCGGCGGGTGTTTGCGCTTCAGACCATCATGTCATGAAGGGCGAAACAAACTTTCCGATGCCGATCATACTCGGGCATGAAGGCGCGGGAGTAGTCGATGCCGTCGGCGACGGTGTATCAGATGTCAAACCTGGCGACCGGTGCATATTGTCCTTTGTTCCCAGTTGCGGACATTGCCGATCGTGTCGAACCGGATTGCAGAACATCTGCGATACCAACCGCCTGACGGGAACGCGTCAATACGATGGAACGTTCCGGTTCTTCGATGAAGAGGGTATCGAGATTCATCAGTTCGCCAAATTAGGGGTGTTCGCAGAGAGCATAGTATGCCCCCAGCAGGCTGTGTATCCGATACCAGAAGACGTGCCGATGGAGGTTGCGGCTCTAATCGGATGCTCGGTGACGACTGGTGTTGGCGGAGTCATCAACCAACCCAATGCCAAGGCTGGCATGACTGTCGCTGTCTTTGGGGTCGGTGGCGTTGGTCTAAACGTGTTGCAAGGAGCACGCCTGCTCAACGCGTCACGCGTCATCGCAGTCGACATTCTCGACAACAAATTGGAGTTCGCGTATCGCTTCGGCGCGACTGATGTTGTGAACTCGCGCTCTGAAGACGCCGTCGAGAAGATCATCGAACTCACGGACGGAGGCGTCGACATGGCATTTGATGCGTTTGGCCACTCCATGACTACGCGCGACGCCTACGATGCGACTCGCAAAGGCGGGACTTGTGTCGTGATCGGACTCGCCCCTGAAGGTTCGGATGCGGCGATACCGATGGTCGACATTGTGCGCAACCAAAAGGCTCTTGTAGGTAGTTACTACGGTTCATCAAGTCCGCACGAGACGTTCCGTACGTTGCTTGATTTCTATCGGGCTGGGAAATTGGAGATTGGTGGGTTGGCGCTTCGAGAATATGGTCTCGATGAGATAAACGAAGCGTATGCGGACTTGGAACATGGAGCGGATGGGCGCGGCATAATTCGTTTTGAGGATGTGAACTGACACTAAAACTTTGTAAACGCTGAATCTGGGCTTCCATCCAACCCTCAACAGGGTAAAATCAACTTGGTGGCAATGAAGATCAAGGCGCAAATCTCGATGCATAGATTGATGATTGTGCGATCGGTAAAAACACGGTTCATGAGCGGACATATCTCAGATGCTTGAAGATTACCTTCGCCAATACGGGATACTCGTGATGTTTCTGCTGGTCGCCGTGGGCGTTCCGATAGGAATGTTGTTGATGTCTTACGCGGCGCAGTTCATCCGCGTGCGTCCTAGCCAGACGTCTAAAGTAAAGCGCACATCCTATGAGAGCGGACTGCGTCCTTTCAGCCCAAAGCCGCGTCTCTTCAACATCCGCTACTACTACTATGCGATCTTGTTTGTGGTGTTTGACGTCGAGACGGTTTTGTTGTTCCCGTGGGCGATCAAATATGGAGTGTTGTCCAAGGAGTTCGGCGCGGTAGCGTTTATCGCGGTGCTGATATTCTTGGTGGTAGTCACGTTGGGCTACCTATATGCATGGCGAAAGGGCGCGCTCGAATGGACCCGAAGCACCGAGAATTGACCTCCGACATCCAGAACGCCTATGGCATTCCGATGGGGCATGACCCTAGGAATCCGTTGTTCGACACAACTTGGGATTTGGATCGCGACGAGGGTGATGAAGTCAATCTAATGAAGGCCACGCGCCTGAGTCCTTTTCCGGAGCCGATTCTGGAGCTTGAAGATGACCATTCTCGGAATGTGATCGTAACTTCTGTGGACTATCTGCTCAACTGGGCGCGTAAATCTTCACTTTTTCCTCTGCAGTTTGGACTGGCTTGTTGCGCCTTCGAGATGATCGCTTCGGCGATGGGAAGATTCGACATATCTCGTTTCGGCATGGAGGCGTTCCGAGCTACGCCGCGCCAGGCCGATTTGATGATCGTTGCCGGCACGGTCACTTGGAAGATGGCGGTTCCGTTGCGTCGGTTGTATGAGCAGATGGCGGAGCCAAAGTGGGTCATATCGATGGGTGTATGTGCTACTAGCGGCGGACCTTACTATCAGTCATACTCAGTAGTGCCGGGTGTGAACCACATCGTGCCAGTCGATGTCTACGTTCCTGGGTGTCCTCCTAGACCCGATTCGTTGCTGTACGGCATCATGCAGCTGCACGAAAAGATACGCCGCTACTCGCTTATGGACAATCCTGCAGGTGGCTCATGAGCAAAGCTTGGGACGGAAAGAAATTGGCTGCATCGATAAGCAAATCGATACCCGATGCAGTAGTCGATGCTAAGGGTACGGATGCTTGGATCAGGAGCGATAGCGTATCTCAAGTAATGCGTTTGTTGCGGGATGATCCTGAGTTCAAGTTCGAGCTGCTCAGCAGCGTCACCGCTGTCGACTACATTTCATACTTTGAGGTTGTGTACCATCTCACCTCGTTGACGCGCAACGCGACAGCCGTGGTCAAGTCGAAGTGTGGGTTAGGGCGTGACGAGGCGCGCATTCCCAGCGTCGTCGATATTTGGCGTGGAGCCGATCTTCAAGAGCGGGAGATTTGGGACCTGATGGGCATTATCTTTGAAGGTCATCCCAACCACAAACGGATCATGTTGTGGGAAGGATTTCCTGGACATCCGCTGCGCAAAGACTTCGCTACATATGAGCAGTCGATCGTGCCTGAGAGTGAACGCAATATTCCTAGCGCATTGGCTAGTGAGATCGATAGCGGGGACGGACAGTGACTACTGAGATCCGTACCGAGCCGATAACTGTCAACCTCGGACCGCAACACCCGTCTACTCATGGTGTGTTTCGTATGCGCGTCACTTTTGATGGCGAAGAGATAGTTGATGTTGAACCTATCTTCGGCTACCTGCATCGCGGTTCGGAAAAGCTCGCTGAAGAGCGCACCTATGTGCAGGTTGTAACGCTGACCGATCGTATGGATTATGTCGGTTCGATGCTCAACAATCAGGCGTATATGCTCGCAGTAGAGAAGCTGTGCGGCATAGAGCCGTCTCCGCGTGGTGTTTGGCTACGGATGATAGCCGCTGAGTTGCAACGTATCGCGAGTCATCTGGTAGCGGTGGGATTTTTGATTCAAGATCTCGGAGCTTGGGGCACGCCGTTGATCTACACCATGAGGGAACGCGAGAAGATTCTCGACCTCTTCGAGATGTTGTGCGGGGCGCGTATCACCAACTCATACCTTCGCCCTGGCGGCGTGTTCATGGATGCTCCGGAAGAGTTCTGGCCGGCCATGGACCGGTTGTTGGATGAGTTGCCGCCGCGCATCGATGATCTGGACGCCCTGCTTACCGGCAACGACATTATCTTTTCGCGTACCAAGGGCGTTTCGATCCTCACTCCGGAGCAGATGATCGATGCATCGATCACAGGTCCGATGTTGCGGGCAGCAGGTGTGGATTGGGATTTGCGACATCGGGCGCCGTACGACTATTACGACCAGATATCATTTGAACGTCCGCTGCACACTGGCGGCGACAACTTCGCCCGTTATTGGGTTCGTGTGCAGGAAATGCGGGAGAGCATCAAGATTATCCGTCAGTGCGAGAAATTGATTGAACCGGGTCTGGTCCGGCCGCATCACGATGATGTGCCTTGGATATTAAGGCCGCCTCTTGGGGATGCCTACGCCGCTATTGAACATTCCAAAGGCGAGCTTGGCTTCTATCTCGTCAGCGATGGGTCGATATCGCCCTATCGCTGCCACGTTCGGGCACCGTCGCTGATCAATCTGACGTTGCTGCGCGAGATGCTGATCGGAGAGCTTTTGGCCGACATGTTCGTCAGTTTCGGAAGTGTGGATATAAACATGGGCGAGGTTGACCGTTGAGTTCGACGTTCTTGGACAATTCACTCTTCCGCAACATCTACTGCTACTTGGCAAGCGGCAGCGACGCGTGTGACGTGCGTGGTTATGATACGGCGGTACTGCCTTCAGGGCTCGAATGGTTGGCGTTCGCGATCACGGCGTTCATCATCATCAACGTCGTGATCAATGCCGGATTGGGCGCGGTGGTTGTTTACATCTGGGGCGAAAGACGCATTTTAGGGCGTATCCAGAATCGTACTGGACCGAATCGTTGGGGACCGTTCGGGATGTTTACATCAGTTGCCGATGCGATCAAGACTTTGTTCAAGGAAGACATCGTTCCAGATGAAGCCGATAGATGGCTGTTCAATTTGGCTCCGATCATGATGGTGGTGCCGGTATTGATGGTTTTGTCTGTAATCCCGTTTGGAGTTGGAACGTTCGTAGTGGACTTGAATGTTGGGATATTGTTCGTGATTGCCGTCACGTCTTTGTCTGGCATTTCGGTGGTTTTGGCAGCCTGGGCTTCTGGCAATCGGATTGCGATATTTGCCGGTATGCGCTCTGTCGCGATGCTGATCAGCTACGAGATTCCGATGGCTTTGGCGCTGGTCGGAGTTCTGATGCTCGCGGGTTCGATGTCTCTGGGCAAGATAGTGGAAGCGCAAGACGTGCCATTTATCTTGGTACAGCCTCTCGGGCTTTTCGTGTTTCTGTTGGCCGCTCAAGCTGAGACTAGTCGGACGCCGTTTGATCTGATCGAAGCGGAATCTGAGCTCGCAGCTGGTTACCTGAACGATTACAGCAGCATGAAGTTCGGGATATTTTTCCTGGCTGAATTCTTGGCGACCATTGTTGCAGCGATGCTCATCGTGACGCTGTTCTTGGGTGGATGGCGCGGTTGGGCTCCGATACCATCTCACGTCTGGTTCGCTGGAAAAACTGTGCTGGTGTTGATGTTCATCATGTGGATGCGTTTCTCATGGCCGCGATTGCGAGTAGACCAAATCTTGGCTCTGGCATGGAAGGGGTTGTTCGAGTTGACGCTGATCAACATTTTCGTGACGGCGATACTGCTGCTGATCTGGCCAGAGCCTACATACTCGCAACTGTGGATCATGGCTGGGATCAATTGGCTGGTATTCTTCGTATCGATTTGGGCGGTCAGCAAGCTGTTGGGAACATCTGACTACCTTGAACCACAGCCGAGTTCTGGGCATTCCGTGTACCCAGTTGCTAGTGATGAGTTGCCGGATGAAGTCAGCTATTCAGGAGGTGCGAATCGATGATCGGCCTCGGATTATTGAAGGGGATGCGCGTCACGTTGCAGAATGCGATGAAATCGCCCTTTACGGTCCAATACCCGGACCGTAAGGTTGGTATCGCAGGGGCAGCAAAGCACGAGGGCAAATCGGTGATTGGCCTCATGGCGACTCGCCCTGTCACCGCGCTCAAAGCTGCCTTGAGCATGTACTCCGTGCCAGTGAACGTCCCGCAAAATCGACGTTTCCGCGGGAACGAATTTACCTGGTACGAGGATCGATGCACTGGATGTGCTTCGTGTGCGAAGTACTGTCCGCTTGGGATCATCGAGATCGTTACTAGTCCGGGCGGTTTCGATGTTCAGGAAGGCGAAAGCTACGCCATAGACACTTTCGACATCGATATCGGTAGATGCATGTTTTGCGGGTTGTGCGTGGAGGCATGCCCTTACGACGCGTTGCACATGGGCAGCCAGTTTGAGCGCAGCAAATATCAACGCGACTCGTTGGTGATTCCTGTAGACGAACTGCGGCAGGCGACCAAACAACCTAGCTCGTGGTTCAGGCCACAGTTTGAGCAACGGGACTACGACCCGTTCCGAGACGGGGAGCAGGACGACCACAAGGAAGTGGGCCGGCACGAGAAACCGGACCAAGAGACGTTGGATCAGCGGTGGGTCGAGGAGCGATGAACGAAGCAGGTGCATTCGATTCAGGATTCCTGGCAACGGTCGCGTTTTACGTTGCATCGGCGGTGACGATCGCATCGGCGATTATCACGGTCACTCAACGTGATCTTGTGCGCTCGGTTTTGGCATTGGCGATGTCGTTTATCGGAGTCGCGAGCATCTACTTCATACTGAACGCTGAGTTCATCGGTGTGGTGCAGATTCTGGTATACGTTGGTGCAATCTCAATCCTGATTGCCTTTGCGGTGATGTTTATAGGCGACCTGGCGAATGCCGGGACTTTATCGCAGAATCGCCTTTTTTCGGCTGTTGCTGCGGTTCTAATGCTCGCAGCGATTGTCTTTGTGAGTTACAACACAGATTGGACAGCGATTGACAGTATCGAAGAGCCTGACGCCTTGGCTGGATTGACTGGCAATTATCAGGTTGTCCCTGTTGAGGACGGCGAAGCAACGATAACCGCGGCTGATGCGGATACGGATGGTGTGCGTGGTGGGGCTTTGGTGAACGGATCGTCGCATATCGGACCATCGTTGGTGCGTGAACTGATCCTGCCGTTCGAAACGCTAGGTCTGCTATTGGTTGCGGCGCTAATCGGCGCGTTGATCATCATCCGAAACCGACGTGAGGAGGATGATGCAGTATGACGCTTGAAGCCGTGTTGGTAGTAGCTGGTGCGCTCTTCTCGATCGGACTGTTTGGAGTTCTGGCGCGACGCAACATTATTGCCGTGATCATGTCTCTAGAGTTGATGTTCAACGGTGTGCTGGTTGCTGCGATTGGGTTTTCACGGTTCACCGCGCCGGCAGCGTTGCTAGATTCGAGTGGCATCGTCACGGAGAGTGCTGTCAGATCGGCACTTACGGGGCACATGTTTGCCGTCTTTGTGATATCAATTGCTGCTGCTGAAACTGCGCTGGCATTGGCGTTGGTGTTCGCTTTCTATCGATCTAGACAGTCGGTAGAAATTACTGAAGCTGCAGAAATGAAGCACTGAAGAAGATGTGGGTCGAATACAAGAGAACGCAGACCTTGCGGATCGCTGAAAGTTGGAAGAACCTTCTGGACGGCGAGGGACTGCCGGCGAAGATACTTCCCGTCTGCGATATTTTGGATTGGTCTGAAAATGTGCCGTTCATGGTCATGGTTCCCAAAGGTCGGGAGCATGTGGCCGACGAGATCATCAGGAAACTGTAGGCAAAAGTCGATTTGGCAACAGAACTTACAATTTGGCTGATCGTCGCGTTGCCGGCATTCGCTTTTCTCATCAACGGCGTTGCCCTACGCTGGTTGCCGACAACGACAGCCGGTTCATTTCGCCTTACCGGTAACAAATCTGATTTGGCAGGATGGCTGACAGTCCTGGCCGTCGGAGTGTCATTCATCTTGTCGTTGCTCGCGCTCTTCAAGGTGATGTCAGACGGTGCGCAACATTTTGAGATGCACAGTTGGATCGCGGTTGCTGGTGTTGACATCACGTTTGGCGTCATGCTGGATCAGCTGACGGCGATCATGTTGATTGTGGTTAGCGGCGTAAGTCTGCTGGTGCAGATCTACGGCATCGGTTACATGCACGATGATGATGGATATACGCGCTATTTCAGTTACATGGCATTGTTCACAGCATCGATGCTCGGGTTGGTGACGGCTCGGAGCGTGATTCAACTCTTCGTTTTCTGGGAACTTGTGGGTATTTCTTCGTATCTGCTGATCGGTTTCTGGCTGAGTCGTCCTTCTGCAGCGGCTGCTGCCAAGAAGGCGTTCTTGATGACGCGTTTGGGCGATTTCGGTTTTCTGCTCGCGATTCTCTATCTCTACTCGAACGATCCGTCATGGCTTGACATCGAATCGATGTATGGTGCTATCGCTGGAGGGATGATGGCGGTTTCAGTAGCGTCGTGGATATCTTTGGGCTTCCTATTGGGCGCAATCGGGAAGTCGGCGCAATTTCCACTACATTCCTGGTTGCCAGATGCTATGGAGGGTCCGACATCGGTATCGGCCCTGATTCACTCGGCGACGATGGTTACAGCTGGGGTCTTCTTGGTTGCGAGGTTTTTCCCGCTGTTCGAGCATAGCGACATAATGTTCCTTGTCACCATCGTCGGTGCGTTTACAGCGGTGTTTGCGGCATCCATGGCTTTGGTATCCGATGACATCAAACGAGTGCTGGCATACTCGACGGTTAGCCAACTCGGCTACATGATGTTTGCACTTGGGATCGGCGCGTATGGTGCGGCGGTATTCCATCTTTTCACCCACGCATTTTTCAAGGCTTGCCTGTTCCTTGCCGCGGGTTCGGTTCACCATGCAGGTGGCACATTCAATATGAACTATCTTGGCGGTCTGCGTAAGCACATGAAGGTCACCTATGCTGCAATGGTGATTGCGAGCTTGTCGCTGGCTGGCATCATACCGCTGTCTGGATTCTGGTCCAAAGACGAAATCCTTGCTCATGCGCTGCATGCGGAGACGCCGATCGCAATCTTCGCATTGGCAATGGGTCTTCTTGCGGCATTGATGACGGCGTTCTACATGTTTCGTGCCGTCTTCAAAACGTTCCATGGCGAGTTTCGTGGCGGCGGCGATCAGGAGCGTGAAGATATTCAATCGACGGGTGAGACTCCGCCCGAGGGCTTGGAGCACGTTCATCTAAGCGAATCGCCATTGACGATGATTGTGCCGATATCGATACTTGCGTTTTTGGCTATCGTAGTCGGCTTTTTCGCCAACCCGATAGTCGATCTTGGCATCGTTGAAAAGCACGCTTTTTCTCACTTCGTGGTCGCCGAAAACACGACTGTTTTCCCAGACCATGATGCCCAGGTTCATGCTGGTTCAGAGCCTGAGTTCGATGTGATTGTTGCGGCGGTGTCTACGGTTTTGGCGCTTCTTGGAATCGCTATCGCTTGGAGATTGTCTCTAGGTCTTTCGATTCCCGAATGGCTTGCAAATGGGATTAACCCGGCACGCATATTGTTCTCGCGCAAGTACTATGTGGATGTTCTTTATGAGAACGTGTTGGTTTCGCGCGGTTTCTACGGGTATTTGGCGATGCTGACAGACAAGTTGGATATCGTTGCTTTCGACAACGTCAATGTTCAAATCTATCGTTGGACAGATCGTCTCGGCCGAGCCCTCACCAAGGTCCAAGATGGTCAAGTTCAGACCTACGGGATCGTTTCGGTGTTGGGACTGATCGTAGCTATCGTCATCTTTTTGGCGGTAGCCCAATAGTTTGAGTAGTAATGATAGATGAGTGAATTCAACGGCATATTGACGGTCACAGTCTTTCTACCCGCGTTGGCTGCGCTTATTCTTCTGGCGCTGCAACCGTTCAGGCTGGAAGATCGCATAATTCGTTGGTTCGCGATGCTGAGCACCGTGGCGACGTTCTTATTGTCCCTAATCGTATTTTTGGCTTATGACCGTGCGGCTGGCGGAGTGCAGATGGTCGATCATCTATCTTGGCTCTCGGCGGAAACGATCAAATCGTCCTACCTGCTCGGGGTTGATGGTCTGAGCGCTCCGTTGGTTTTGCTGACTGGCTTGCTTGGAATGGCGGCAGCATTCGCGTCGCGCACCATTCAGCTGCGAGTATCCGAGTACTTCATGTGGCTGTTGCTGCTCCAAGCCGCGGTGATGGGCGTGTTTGTAAGCCTGGACTTACTGCTTTTCTTTGTGTTCTTCGAGTTTGAAGTGATCCCGATGTTCATGCTTATCTCGATCTGGGGAACTGGACGCCCGCGTTACTCCGCGATGAAGTTTGTAATATTCACTTTAGCTGGTGGCGCGTTCATGTTTGTCGGCATCTTCGCGATATATCTGACGGGTGCGGTAGATACTTTGACAATGGTTCCGATCCCGGAGTTGGAACTTTCTGGGATAGCCGATCAGATAGCAGGTACTGACCTGATCGCGCCAGCATCTCTGGTCTTCGCATTCTTCTTGGTCGCCTTCGCAGTCAAACTGCCGGTGTGGCCGCTGCACAACTGGCTTCCGGACGCGCATACTGACGCGCCTACTGCGGTGAGTGTGATGCTTGCCGGCGTGTTGCTGAAGATGGCTGGATACGGCATGATTCGCATCAACATCGGCTTCTTTCAGGAGACCAAAGGCTTCACCGTACAAGATGTCGCAGGCATTTTGTCGGTTGTTGCCGCTATCAGTGTCATCTACGGAGCGATAGTCACGATTCGACAGACGGACATGAAGCGTTTGATCGCGTACTCTTCGGTTAGCCACATGGGATTCGTGCTTCTAGGCTTGACAACTATAGGAGGCAGCTCTGCCGCTCATCAACTAGGCGGTATCAACGGAGCTGCATTGCAGATGTTCACGCATGGCACCATCACTGGTTTGGCATTTTTGATGGTCGGCCTTGCCTATGATCGTACCCACACTCGTCACATTCCCCATTTGGGCGGATTGTGGCGTCGAATGCCCATTATCGGTATATTTTTCTTCGTCGCTGGGTTTGCTTCGCTCGGACTTCCGGCGTTGTCAGGGTTCGTATCTGAAATCATGGTGTTCCTAAACGCGTTCCCGGTCTGGCCGTGGGCTACTGGCATCGCGGCGTTTGGAGTTGTGCTCGCCGCCGGGTATGTTCTATGGATGATCCAGCGAACGTTTTTCGGTCCAAAGCCTCCGGAAGGCGGTATACCGGACGATAAATTCAAGGAGCTGACCGACGCAGAGCCGCTGGATCTGATACCGATTCTAGTGTTGACGATTCCGATCTTTTTGGTTGGAATCTGGCCCAAAACAATCGTGGACGTCTTCAAGATCGGCATTGAAGGGATATTGCGCTAGTGACTGCTCAGGACTACTGGGCGTTATCGCCCGTGATATCGATGGCAGCACTGTCTTTGGTGGTGTTGTCAGCCGACATGGTTTTGGGAGAGAAGCTCCCAAGCGGCCGAAGATGGGGCAGCAAGCGCGCGATTGCATGGATCGCAATCATCGGGTTGGTCATTCCGGCAGCGATGGTTCTGAATCTATGGTTCGAGTGGGTCGGCGATACAACTTCAGAAGCGACACTGTTCGGCAGCTTCACCGCTGATCGTTTTGCGCTTTTCTTCCAGTTATTGATTATTGGGACATCGGCGCTTGTGTTGCTGGCGTCAGTGCCATATCTGCAACAGTTCAAAGACTCGCGCGGAGAGTTTTTCACCTTGCTGTTGCTGTCAGCGGCAGGAATGATGCTGCTAGTGGGCGCCAGCGAGCTGATAACGATATATGTGGCTCTGGAGACGACTGCATTGCCCACCATCGCCTTGGCGGCGTTGCGTAGAGATTCGTTCTCGATAGAGGCTGGAGCTAAATTCCTGATT
Organism: Dehalococcoidia bacterium; assembly: GCA_965242765.1. Lineage (GTDB taxonomy): Bacteria > Chloroflexota > Dehalococcoidia > Lucifugimonadales > Lucifugimonadaceae > Bin127. The sequence continues at coordinate 2,495,530 of CBDESY010000004.1, forward strand.
CTTTCCGCGCTCTCTACTGCTTTGCTGCTCTTCGGACTGGTGATCTTATACGGATACACTGGTGCGACACGGCTAGACGTGATAGTGGAAAGACTTTCATCACTTCCATTTGAATCGGGAGTGCCTTTTGGATCGCTTGCAGTGATGCTTGCGGTGCTGTTGATGGTAGCCGGTTTCGGTTTCAAGATGGCTATTGCGCCTTGGCATATGTGGGTCCCGGATGTCTACCAAGGTTCTCCGACACCAGTAGCAGCCTTTTTGTCTGTGGCGTCTAAAGCGTCGGCTTTCGCAGTTTTAATGCGGATCCTATATTCGATGTCGGGATTCGAATCGATCACCCAAGATTGGCAGATACTGTTCGCGATGATCGCGGTTGCCAGCATGACGGTGGGCAATTTGCTGGCCTTGACGCAGACGAATGTCAAACGCCTTCTGGCATACTCTACAATCGCTCAAGCTGGATACATCATGGTTGGTTTCGCCGCGGTTTCTACGGCTTCAGCATCAGGCAGCACCGAGGCCGGTCCACAAGGCGTGCTTTACTATCTCGCAGGATATGCCTTCACGAACCTTGCGGTATTCCTGGCCTTCACCGCAATCGTGCATCGAACCGGAAACGATACTTTGTCCGGGTTAAACGGACTTCTCAGACGATCGCCGTTGCTAGCCATAATGATGGTCATCGGGTTGCTTTCTTTGCTTGGGATGCCGCCAACAATCGGATTCATGGCAAAAGCGGTGGTATTTAGCACTGCGGTTGACCAGGGCTTAGTGTGGCTTGCAGTGATCGCCGTTGTTAACACTGTGGTGGCAGCCTACTACTACCTGCGCGTGGTGGGACGGATAGTGTTTAGCGAGCCGGAAAACGATGAACCGATCCGACCGACTGTCGGCGAATTGACGGCTGTGGGAATCGGCGTGTTGGGGACAGTTCTCTTCGGAGTAGTGCCTTGGCTGTTGCTCACAGTAGTCGATAGCTCTTTGACTATCATTTGATTGAGCGACACATTGTCAGACTCACAGCCACTCGACCACTTGGCGGCGGTATGAAGTGAATCGTTTTGAAGTAGTTTGCGTAGCCCACCATAGCTCGTTGCCACGTGCTGCGGAATTGGCGCATGAAATCGCGTCCAAATATCAGAATCGCTGCAACTGGTGGCATGCTAACGAGATGACGCTGGCGCACGAAGAGGCAGATGACAGATTGCGAGATACCGATCTGATCATCACCGTCGGCGGCGATGGCACGATACTGCGCGGAATGCACACGGCTTCACTGCATGATATACCCGTGCTAGGCGTCAACATGGGGCGCGTCGGTTTTATGAGCGAGATCGATGCCACCGACGCACTTGCTGGGATAGATTGGTACCTAGATGGCAATGGGCGTATCGACGAGCGAGCTATGATTAGGGCGTCCCTCGATGGGAACGAAGACGATTCGTTACACGCGTTGAATGATGTTACTGTGCATCGCGGCGGCGAATTGCGAGTAGTGGAAGTTGAAGCGGTCATCGACGGTGTGGGCTTGTCAACCTATCGAGGGGACGGAGTAGTAGTAGCAACATCGACTGGGTCTACGGGCTACACGTTGCAACTAGGTGGGCCGGTCATAGAGCCGAGTTCCAAAGTTTTCCTGCTCAAACCCATCGCAGGTCACATGAGCCAATTCGGTGGGGTGGTTCTCGATTCGTACAGCGTTCTTGAATTGACATTGCGGACCATGGCAGATGCCACTTTGACGGTTGATGGATATATCAGTCGTACGATGCAAGAGGGCTCGACAGTACGGATATCGAGAAGTGAACGGAGAGCACGTTTTCTGCGGAAGGGCTCGAAATCCGTGTTTTGGGAAGGTCTGTCGCATCGATTGGGAATGCGTATCGGCGCCGTGCGACGGGGAAGTGGAGCCGAGAGTTGAACGATGCAGTCGAAAAATCTGTGCCGCTTAAAACCGAGCGTGTCGCATCGAGAACGATATTCCGTGGTGACAAGTTGACGTTGCGCGTCGATACCTTAAAGATGGGCGACCGTTCCCCGGTGGAAAAGGAGATCATCGCGCATCCTGGATCTTCAGTTATGTTGCCGATCACAGATCGCGGAACCGTTTTGTTGGTGAAGCAGTGGCGAGCTGCTCAAGGCTGCTATACCTTGGAATTGCCGTCTGGAACTCGAGAAGGCGATGAGCATCCAGAAGTGACAGCCGACCGCGAACTACGAGAAGAGACAGGTTTCCGCGCGTCGGAATTCACCTCTATCGGTGGCTTTTTTCCAGTGTCGGGTTATAGCGAAGAGTACTCTTACGGTTTCGTAGCTGCGGGATTGGAGTATGATCCGCTGCCACAAGATAAACTTGAAGACATCATGGTTGTTGAAACGACAGTCGAAGCACTGCGACGGATGTGCATGACTGGCGAGATTGACGATGCGTTGACTATCGCCGCGGTCACTCGCGCCTCTGATTTTCTCGACGAAGCTAGGAGCATGAATGTTTAAGCATGATGTCCTGATTATCGGGGCTGGATTAGCTGGACTGCGAGCCGCTGTCGAAGCGACTCGACTCGGGCTGGATGTGGCAGTCATCAGCAAGGTCCATCCCGTACGTAGCCACTCCAATGCCGCACAAGGCGGCATCAATGCTCCGTTGACCGACCGCGGCGACGAATGGGAAGGGCATGCTCTAGACACGATCAAGGGCAGCGACTACCTGGCCGATCAAGATGCCGTCGAGATAATGTCGAGCGAGGCCGGCGACGCGGTTATCGAACTGGAACGGATGGGCGTCATATTCAGTCGTGGCGAGGACGGACGCCTCGGCACCCGTCGATTTGGCGGACAGCTGGTGGCACGTACGTTTTTCGTCGGCGCAATCACTGGTTCAGCGATACTGCACGTGTTGTACGAGCAGTCGCTGAAGCACGGACTTAATGTTTACGAAGAGTGGTTCGTGACCGATCTGATGATCGAAGACGGTCGATGCGTTGGCGTAGTGGCATTAGACATCAAGACGGGGGAGCTGCATTCTATATGGGCTAAGTCTGTGATCATCGCGTCGGGCGGTGCTGGCAGAGTATTTGAGCCCTCCACGAATGCCATAATCTGCACCGGGGACGGTCTCGCGCTGGCGTGGCGGGCCGGAGTTCCGATGATGGACATGGAGATGGTGCAGTATCATCCCACTACACTCGCAAGAACTGGCATCCTGCTTTCGGAAGCGGCACGAGGCGAAGGCGCGCATCTGCTCAACTCCAAAGGCGAGCGTTTCATGTTGAAATATGCGCCGCAATACGAAGAGTTGGCATCGAGAGACGTAGTTTCGCGATCTGAACAGACCGAGATCAACGAAGGACGTGGAATAGATGGCAATGTGTTGCTTGATCTTAGGCATCTTGGACGCGAATTCATCGAAGACCGGCTAGGCTACCTGCAAGAGGTAGCTGTGGAGTTTCTGGGCATCGACCTGGCAGAGCAGCCAGTGCCAGTGCGTCCGGGTGTGCACTACATCATGGGTGGCATCAAAACCGATGTTGATGGTGCAACCAACGTGCCCGGCCTATATGCAGCCGGTGAATGTGCAAACGTAAGTGTGCACGGAGCGAACCGGTTGGGAGCCAACTCGCTGCTGGACACGGTAGTGTTCGGTCGACGCTCTGCGGTACATGCCAGCAATTATGTGAATTTGGTTGATGCTGGCTCGGGTTCTGATGAACATCTCGAAGCGACGCGCTCTAGGCTCCGTTCACTGTTCGATCGCGAACCGAGCGAGAATTGGGCATCGATCCGCAACTACATGGCGAATGAGATGACTAAGGGGATCGGTGTGTTCCGCGATCAGGCGTCGATGGAAGGTGCGAAGGTAGCTATCGATGATGTCCGCAAGCGCGTGGAAAAGATGTCGGTGCAAAACAAGGGCAAAGTGTTCAATACCGATCTGGTATTCACGCTAGAGATGGAGTTCATGGCAGATGTCGCGCAGGCGGTGGTGCACTGTGCGTTGGCTCGTAAAGAGAGCAGGGGGGCGCATTACCGAACCGATATCACCGAACGCGACGATGAAAACTGGCTGCGGCACACGCTAGCGTTTCGTGATGAAGATGCCACGGATGGCGTCCGCATTGAAACGTCGCCAGTGACGATCACCAAGTGGGAACCGGTCAAGAGGGTCTACTGATGCATTCAAAACTAAAGGTGAGCAGATTCGATCCCGAAACGATGGGGCAGGGGCAGCGTCGTTGGGACGAGTTTGAGTTGGACCTGCATCCCAGCGCCACGGTACTAGACGCGCTGATTCAGATACGGGAGGAGGTTGATGGCACGCTAGCGTTGCGTTGCGCATGTCGTGCATCGATCTGCGGTTCGTGCGGGATGCGCGTCAATGGAGATGCAAAGCTGGTCTGCAAGACTCGTATCGCCGATGTGGCCAAAGACGGTGAAACGATAGTTGTAGAGCCGATGGGAAATCAATCCGTCATCAAAGACTTGGTAGTAGAACTCGATACATTCTTCGACAAGATTCGACAAGTAGATCCGTATCTGCAACCTGAAGCTGATCCGACACAGGGCGAGTTCGTAGCAAGCAACGATTCGATGGTCAACTTGTTGACGGCGATGAACTGCATCATGTGCGGCGCCTGCGTATCTGATTGCACAGTGCTGGAGGTAGACGAAGCCTTCATCGGTCCCGCGGCGCTTGCAAAGGCGTGGCGCTTCGTAGAAGACCCGCGCGATGATCAGCGCAATGAACGACTTGAAGAGTTAAACGATGTTGAAGGTGGCATCTGGGATTGCACACGATGCTTCAAATGCGTTGAGGTATGTCCTAAAGACGTGGCCCCGATGGATCGCATCATGGAGATGCGCGATATGGCTATCGAGGCTGGAAATCGTAACACCGCGGGATACCGACATACCGAGTCGTTTAACAAATCGGTGAAGAAGCACGGACGTTTGGATGAGGCTCGATTGGCGGTGGAATCGGCTGGTTACACAAATGTGCCTCGATTGATGGACCTGGCGGGAATCGGAGCCAAGTCGGTGTTGCGTGGAAAGTTGCCTCCTATCGTGCCGCACAAGGCCGAGGACAAAGAGAAGATTACCCGTATTTTCGAGCGAGTAGAGAGCGAGCGCAAATCATGAAATTCGCCTTCTATCCAGGATGTGTAGCACGCGGCGCCGGCCCTGAACTCTTCGACTCCGCGGTTGCCGTGATGGAACGTCTCGGCATCGAGTGGGTTGAGTTGACGGGCGCGTCTTGCACCGGTGCTGGCGTGTTGCAGGAAAAGGACCAAAAACTCGGTGACATCCTCAACATCCGCACACTTGCGATGGCCGAACAGTTGGGATTGTCGGTGCTCACGATATGCTCCACGTGTCAGGGCGTAATGTCGCAAGCCGACCGTCGAGTGCGACGCGACTCGGACTACTTGGAAGAGATCAACGGCTACCTTGCTGAAGAGGGGTTGTCATACAGCGGCAACACCACTGTCAAGCACTTGTTGTGGGTGTTGGTAGAAGACATTGGCATCGAGACTCTCAAGCGCACCTTTGTAAAAGAACTGTCGGGCGTCAATCTCGCGCCTTTCTACGGCTGCTACATCGTGCGACCTTCTGATGCTCTGGGCTTCGACGAAAACCCGGAACGACAGACATCGTTGGAGACAGTTATCGAGGCAGTGGGCGGAAATGTTATCGATTTCCCAGGCAAGACAGCCTGTTGCGGCTTTCCGATCCTGCTTATCAACCAGAGAAACTCTTTGCGCATGGTCTCCAATCACACCGGCACGGCTAGCGAACTTGGTGCCGATGCTATGGTCACGCCGTGCCCGCTGTGTCATCTGAACCTTGATGGATACCAACCGAAAGCGCGGCGTCAGAACAACCGCGGCAAGGCTGACCTGCCGATACTGCATCTGCCTCAAATGCTCGGTCTAGCCATGGGCATGGATGCCAAGAGTCTAGGTCTCGGCAAGCACTTAGTCGCCACCAAAGACATTGTGCGCAAGGTGGAAGCGATACCAGCAGGCAGCTGATGAACTTCTACAGGTCCACGCGCCGCAACGCAGCATTGCTCGTGGCAACTCTGATTGCAGTGGTGTCATTGATCTCCTGCGGTAACTCTGAAGAGCCGATTGCCACGCTTGATCCGGATCCGCCGATAACTGAATCGGAAGCCATCGATATCGCCAAAGCTTCGCTGGAAGAGATCCTTGAGGAGCTTGAATTCTTCAATTACGACCAAATCCGTGTACGAGTGGGGCAGATGCGGCTACGCAAACTACAAGAGCTGACGGAGTCTGACCTCTACACCCCCGATTCTCCGCGGATGCAACGTCAAATCTGGGCGGTTCAGATAGGCGGCAAATTTGAAGACGATCCCGAGCCGTACAAGTTGGAATACGGCTACGGGATAGTAGGCATAGATGCCATCAACGGTGACATCTGGCTACGCGCGCGGTATGATCGAGAGATACTGGTGGAGGAGTGAGGTTAGGGAAGCTTGTCAGCTTCAACCGTCTAGCCCGATGCGGCGATCGATCAAGGGATAGACCGTCTCCATAATTGCAAGGAGAACAGCGAATATGATAGCGGTGGTGATGACGACAGATTGGACGGTTTCGGAATCGTTGCCGATAATTGCTTGCTGCAAGAGATACCCTACGCCAGGATAAGCAAAGACGATCTCCACCATAACCGCACCAGTGAGGATGACTCCCATGCTCAGGAACAGTTGAGTAAATTGTGGCAAGGCACAGTTGCGCATTCGGTACCAAGAAAAGATGCGCCATTCCTTCAAACCCATCGCCTGAGACTGGATGATGTAATCCTCACCCGCCACGGTAACCATCATTCCGCGCATCAAAATCAGCCAATGCGCAGTGCCGGTGAGTATTATGCTGAAAATCGGCAGCGTACCGTGCCACAGCAGTGTCCGTAGCCCGTGCAGTGAGAATTCGGGCGACTCGCCTAGCGTGTATCCGCCACCACTTGGGAATACCTCTACTATCCACACAAAGAGCCAAATCAGAACCATCCCGAAGATGAAATATGGGGTAGCGTACATGGTCAATGCCGCTGGTGTTCCCCAAAATGCCAGTTTACCAATCTTCCCGAATGGCGATGCCATCAGCGCCCCGGATATCGATCCGATGATGAAAGACACGGCGGTAGCTAAACTCATCAGTGCAAGTGTCCAGGTAACAGCCTGCATAACCTTGTCGTTGATGAATCCGCCCTGAAACACCCAAATCCACCATTCGACGAAATCGAAGACCGATGGGAAAGAGCCGTAATCAGTCCACAATGCTTGTAGACGCGGCACTAGGTAGGTCAGAGAACCAGCAATGAACACCGTTGCGCCGAATGACAATGTGCGGCGTGTGATCTGATTCATGTTAAAACTCGACTCGTAAGCGGCACGTGCTGAGTCGTCTGGCTGTCACCCAAGTCATAGGTGCCAGTGAACGGCAGGGCTCACCAGTCCGGTAAGCCCTGCCGCATAAATCCGCACAATGCCGATGTCGGAACTAACCGCCGGCAGGTTGCAAGCGAATGATTGCGTGGTAGAACTCAGCCCAAATGCGTTCTGAGCGTAGGTCTGCGGTCTCGCTTGTCGGCCATCCAGTCCAGTATGTCGTGTTCATGGCATTGATGTGCCCGTCGATCACTAGCTGGATTTCCGGCATGTCGCGTAGGATTATTTCCGTTGCCTGTCGGAACAGTTCGACGTACTCTGGGTTGTCTGGCGAGGCCTCCAGAACTCCCATCTGATCAACTATTGCGTCGTATTCGGGGTTTTCGTAACGCGGTGAGGACAGGAAGTAGGCGACAGTTTCACCGATATCTGCCGAGTTGTTGGAGTGCCAGTGCACGTAAGTCTGGTATGGCTCAACTGTACTCCCACAGTGCCACGTCAGCCAAGATGGCAGGTCGCCAACTGCCTGTTTACCCCAGAATCCAGTCAGTCCTCGGCGTTCAATAGCGTCGAAACCTGCGCGTTGCGCGCTTTCCACTACGGCGGTACCGGCTCTAGACATCTTCCAGTAAGCGGGAGACGGGTTCCAAAGTTCAATCTTCAAGACTTCGCCACCGGCATCAGTCCAGAAACCGTCATCGTTTCTGGTGTAACCGGCAGCTTCCATGATTTCAGCAGCCTTTTCAGGATTGTGTTGATCCGTGCCGTCGGCTTCGATCAGATCCCGCACCTTTTCGTAGTAGGCGGCTGGGCCGGGGAATCCTATAGCCAACGGGATTGCGACAGGCATCGTAGTGCCTTCGAACGCCAAGTTGGCTACTGACTGTTTGTCAATGGCGAAGTTCAATGCACGGCGCACAGCTGGATCGTCGAACGGTGCGACCTTGTTGTTCATCGTCATCGAGATCATGCAACCGTTGGGGTCGTGGATAAATGGATCGTCTTGCCATGAAATCACCTTCGGGTTGCGGACTCGCGTCAACTCGAACAGGCCAGGCTGGAACGTGAACTGCAGGTCAATCTCGTTACGTGCCAACCTGAGCGCGATTGATTGTTCGTCACCAGAAGGCGCGAAGACGATGCGCTCGACCGCCGGCAGAGGTGCTAGACCAGCTTTGGCTGCCCACCAGTTGTCGTCGCGGTCGAAGATGAGTGCTTCAGGAGCGGCTTTCACCATTTTGAAGGCGCCAGTTCCAACCGGCCATCCCTGAGCGATGTCGACGTTTTCGAATGTCTCAGGGTCTTTACCATCCCAGATGTGCTTCGGCAACACTGGCAACTGTTCTTCGGAGTTTTCTTGGAAGAGGATGAAGAAAATCCGCTGATCGGGGCGCGCCAAGTTCAGTTTCACCGTGTATTCGTCTGGTGCTTCGACACTCTCCACGGCACCTTTCAAACGGAAGTGGAACGCGCTGGATGGGTTGTCAATAATCAAGTCCTGCCAGGTGAATCGGACGTCTTCGGCAGTAAACGGCGTGCCGTCAGACCAGTAAGCATCGTCCCGCAGGGTTATAGTGATCTCGTCATACGAATCGTTGTACTGCCAATCTTTGGCCAGCCATGGGCGCACCTCGCCATCGTGGTGTCCGAAGTAGAACAGGAACTCTAGCCACGAGTTGTTGGAAAACGTTCGGATGCGACTCAGACCGCCGCCTGAGAGCAGGTTCATGTTCGCCGGGTCAAGCTGCTGACCGCCGATAGCGATTACAAGCGTGCGATCGCGCGGCACATCACGGAGACCCTGAGTCCCAGAAGCCGGTGGTGGAGTAGCGGTCGGTTCAGCTGTTGCAGTCACTACCTTTTCCACCTCTACAGCAACTTCTTGCTGAACCACGACCTCCTTTTCGACGACGACTGTTTCGACAACGGTTTGTCCTTCAACGATCCGCTCTTTTTCGACGATAACCGTTTGAACAACGGTTTCACCTTCGATGACGGTCTCTTTTTCTACGACAACAGTCTCGACTACGCGTACTTCGCGTTCGACAGGCACTTCGACTGTCTGGACCACGATGGTCTCCTGAGTGCACGCGATGGCCGCGATGCCTGCGAAGACGATGACCCATAAGGCAATCGCCAAATGTCTATTTCGTTTAAGCATCAGATTATTAACCTCCTGCAGTTTCTGCTTGGTTGATCCAGGTTCATGTTGGTAAGATATCAGGCTTTGAGAGGATATTCAGGCACTTGGGCTTCGAACTGCGAGCATCAGCGCTTCAAGATCTGTTTGGGGACGGTCTTCATGCAAGTAGCATTTGACTGCACGCCCGTCCTGGAGTGCGAAGTAAGGTGGTGAAGATGTCTCACAGGTTTGAAATGCGTGCGGGCACCGTGGCGCAAACGCACAACCAGCACCGGTACTGCTAGATTCGTCGTCGGAAGGTAATGGCGTTAGACCTTCTCCCCACGGCACTCGAGGATCCGGAAGAGGGATCGATCCCATCAGGAGTTGAGTATATGGATGCGTCGGCTCCTGAACAGTCTTCTCTACATTTCCCGCTTCGACCACTGAGCCTTTGTAAAGAACGTATATCGTATCGCCTACCTGGTATGCCGTGGTCAAATCGTGGGTGATGTAGATGATCGATATTCCTAGTTCGGTCTTCAATTCTCGGAGGCTCTCGAGAACAGTAGCTCGGAGTGAAGCGTCGATCATTGAAACTGGTTCATCCGCGATGATCACCTTTGGCTTCAGCAGAAATGCGCGGGCGACAGTTATACGTTGCCGTTGGCCGCCACTGAGCTGATGTGGGAAACGTCCCATAGTTTCGGCAGGCCTTAAACCGACCTGACGCAACGCATCTTCCACAAGTTCCACGGCATGTTCATCGGAATCGGCGATCTGGTACAACTTGACTGGCTGGGTCAAGATCCGATCGACTCGGTACACGGGATTGAACACCTCGAACGGATCCTGAAATATAGGCTGGACGTTTCGACGGTAATCTCTCCACAGGTCGCCTCTCAATGAATAGACGTCTTGCCCTAGGTATCGGACGGTCCCACTGGTCGGCCGCATGAAACCCAAAAGCATAGATGCCAGGGTGGTCTTGCCGCTGCCGCTTTCACCGGCGATTACTGTGATGCTTGGGAAGTCATCGTCAACGCGCAGGCTGATGTCGTTTACGGCGACATTGTGCACCTTGTTGAAGATGCCGCGACTAAAAACGCGCGTCAGATGATCAGCTTCCAATACCACACTCATGAATCTACCTCGGCATAGAGATGGCAACTCGCCCAACGTCCTTCTTTGACAAGATCGAGCGATGGGGCTGCGGATTTGCAGACATCCATAACAGAATCGCATCGCGGATTGAAGGCACAACCCATTGGCAGTTCCAACAAAGCAGGAGGCAACCCTGGTATTCCCGAAAGCCGATGTCTGCGATCAGTGGACGGCAAACTGTCGATTAATGCTTGCGTATAGGGATGCAAAGGATCATCGAACATGTCGAGAACTCTCCCCACCTCCACGAGGCTGCCCGCGTACATCACGCCGATGTGCGATGCAAACTGAGCCATCAAACCCATATCGTGGCCGACAATCAGAACCGCAGCATCGATCTCCTCTTGCAACTTTCGTAATGTCAGCATTACCTCACGCTGTACTACCACGTCGAGTGCGCTAGTAGGTTCATCCGCGATAATCACCTTTGGACCCAAAGAAACTGCGATGGCAATAGCGACGCGTTGCTTCATCCCGCCACTCAATTCGTGAGGGTACATGCGAGATACAGATGGGTTGAGTCCTACGCTTCGCAAGACCTGCACAATGCGATCAGAGATCTCAGACCGTCCGATGTTGTCGATGTGGTCCTTGAATCCGTTTGCGATCTGGTTGCCGATTTTCATAACCGGGTTCAATGAGTTCATTGCGCCTTGAGGAACGTATGAAATCTGATCCAACCGCATCTCCCGCATCTGGCTTTCCTGCAGCCGCATCAGATCGACTCCATCCAACAATACCTCTCCCCCCACGATGCGCCCTGGCAGTTGCGTCAATCGCATGAGTGCTAGTGCCGTCGTGGTTTTTCCCGAACCCGATTCACCGACGAGTCCAAAACGCTGTCCAGGCCACAGAGTGAATGTGACGTTATCGGCAGCGCGCAACGTTCCCCGATCAGTCTCATACTCGACTGTGAGGTTCTTGACTTCCAAAACGGGCTTGCCATTGCTAGACGTCATGGCGAACCCCGCAATCGAGGATTGGCAACTCGGTCAAGCCCCAGCGATGTGAGAAACAACCCCAGAAAGATGATCACAATCATCACGACTGGGGAGCCCCACCACCACCAAAAGCCACGCAAAACTGCCCCGTAATCGTTCGCCCACCAAATGGACCACCCCAAAGTTTGTGAGTTGGCTGGGCCTAATCCCAACACTTCTAGGCCAATCGAAAACAGAATCCCGCCTGACACTGCTTGAACGAAACTCGCTGCGAGGTACGATGTCAGATTTGGCATCAATTCAACGAAGATGATCCGCCACGTGCCGGCGCCAGATGCTCGTGCCATGTTGATGAATGCACGCTCGCGCAACGTCAAAACCTGAGCTCGCACCGTTCTGGCGGTACCCATCCATGACAGAAAACCAATCACGAGTCCCATGATCCAAACTGCGCCTACGGGGAAGTATTCGATGATGAACACTAGCAGGAAAAGAATCGGGATCACGAACAGGACATCGGATACGATGCGAATGATGGTGTCTGCCCAACCTCGTACGTAACCGGCGAAGAAGCCGAGACAGGTTCCTATGGTGATGCCAGAGATGCCGGCTAGCAGGCCGATAAACAGCGTCTTCGGTGTGCCAATTACTAACAATGCAAGAATCGATCTACCCACCGCGTCGGTCCCAAACCAATGTTGGATCGAAGGTGGCTGCGATATCGGTGCCGAGTTTAGTCGCGCAAGTTCGAGGTCCACGAAGAGGTAACCCAAAACTGTGAACAGCACTATAGCTGAAAGAAGCAATAGACCTAACAAAAGCAGCAAATTGCCTGAGAAAAGTCGGATTATTCGTTTGGGGAAATAGGAGGAATTCGCGACATCCGAGGGTTGATTTGTCATGATAGCAGTCACCTCAATCCGTCTCGTGTCGAATCCGAGGATCCAGAATCGGGTACACGATATCCAAAAGCACCAGGAAGAGCGTCACGACTATGATCACAACCAGAAGAATCAGCTGCAAAAGTGGCAGATCTTTCACCGTGATCGCATCTACCAGTGTGTAACCGATGCCTGGGTAAGAAAAAACTACTTCCACAAGCGCAGAACCCGAAACGATAAAACCAAGGCTTAAAGCCAGAAAGGTTATTTGCGGCAACAACGCGTTGCGGACTTGATACGAATAAAACACACGCCAGGGTTTGAGTCCCATGGCGCGGGACATCTGAACATAGTCTTCGCCTTGTACGATGACCATCATTGAACGCATGACGATGGCCCATCCGCCCGCAGCTACTGCTACAAGAGACAATGCCGGCAAGAAGGCGTGTTTGGCCAACGTGTAGAGACCTTTCAGACTGAATTCGGGAGATTCGCCCAATGTGTAGCCACTGCCGACAGGGAATACCGCCCAAGTAACGGCGAATAGAGCAATCAACATGATCCCAAGCAGAAAATACGGAATTGAGTGAACGATCATTACTATCGGGACCGACCAATCCAGCAGATATTTCCATCGTCCCGGCGTTGCCACCATCAACGCTCCGAGCAACGTCCCAACGAAGAAGCCGATCAGAGTTGCAATCGACAATAGCCCCAGAGTCCAAGGCAATGCCGCACTGATCACCCTAGTGACTTCCACGGGATAGTCGACAACGGAGAGACCGAAGTTGAATTGTGAAACATCTATCCAATAGTTGACGTACTGTTGCCATAAGGGTTTGTCGAGTCCGAATTTAGCGCGGTATTCCTCTACAAATCCTGCGGATGGATCGCCAACGAACATCCCCGCCTGTGCCAACTGCCCCAGATACTCCTGAATCGGGTCGCCGGGTGCTAGACGCGGCAGGAAGAAATTGATTGTGACGCCAATCCAAACCACCAGCAGGAAGAGTACGACGCGTTTCAACAGATAAGTGATAGACATGTCGTGAATTCGGTAGGTTCTACATCAACAAAGAACAAAGCTCAATTGGATAACGCGGTGCTCTCTTCTTTGCGCGCATTATACGCGAATTCACAGGGCCATCAGATCTGGATCCGAGAAAGCCGAGATTTACTGCTCTCGAATCTGCCCAATCAATTTCCCCGCCGCACTCAATCGCTCGAGCTCCATCGCTACCCCATCGCTGTCCGGACCCGGCAAATGCTGCTTGGATGCCTCGATTACCAGAGGATGTGCATCTCCTACTGAGTAGCCGCGGCCCGACCATCGGATCATCTCAAGGTCGCCTAGGCCGTCGCCGAAGGCTATGTAATCCGAGGCGTCTAAGCCGTAGCGGTCTGCTAGCCAGTGCAATGCACGTACTTTGCCGGCGTTTGGTGAACCGACTTCGCAGAAGTGGGGCAACGTGCGAGTAACCTCAGCAGAGGAACCGAGCAACCTCTCGGCGGCATGGACATGTTCAGCCATCTCGTTAGGGTGGCAGAGGCCCAGAACGACTGTTGGCAAGCGCGAAGCCAATGGCATCAAATCTTCTACCTCTACTAGTTGGGCTCGATTACGTTGCACATAGTCGAAATCTTCTTCGTTAGGTTGGGAAACGAATACTTCATCGTCATCGACGTAAACCCGAATGGCTAATTCGCGCTCGCTGAAGAGCTCGATCGCTGCCGCCGCGGTCGCTTCGTCGAGCCGTTCGTGCCGCAAGATGGTGTTCGTTTGGGCATCGATAGCCATGGCGCCTTGGTAGCAGATCATGGTCGCGTTCGCACCGATCTCTTTGTGGACATGCCAAGCCGACCGACGCATCCGTCCAGTCGATATTGAGAAAGGAATACCCTTGCTGGTGACCTCAGCAACGGCCGACTTCAGACGAGCCGTTATTTTGCCGTTGACGCGCGACAGCAGGGTCCCATCAATGTCGGATACGATAGCGGAGTAGGTGGCTTCACTCATCTGGCGTGTCCTTTCAGTGGTGATTGCTCAGAAGTGTTCAAGAAGATCAATCCTCGTATAGTAATCTGGGCGATATTCCTCGCCATCGCCGCGTACATCTTCATTCAGGCGTTGCGAAACGATAGCTGACACTCAATCATTAACTCAAGTCATCGATGCTGCCGATTCTTATAACGTTTTGACGCTGCAAATCACTGGCGATTTCCGATACGGTCAATCTCAGTTGCGGGTGTAGCACGTCGGGCGCGATCTCGGCTAATGGGAGCATCACAAAGGCGCGCTTATGCATTCTAGGATGCGGCACGATCAGACCGGGTGTCTGAATCACTTCATCGTCGAACATCAGGATGTCGAGATCTAGAGTGCGCGCTTCGTTTGGACAGTTGCGGATGCGACCGTTTGACTGCTCAATCTTCAGCATTTCCGACAAGAGGTCGCCTTGCCCCAGATTCGTGCTGATCGCCATAACCATGTTGAGATACATCGGTTGAACGTCATCTACGCCGAAAGGTTCGGTTTCGTAGACTGAGGACAGTGCAATTGAGTCGCCGAGTTGTTTAATCGCCTTTACAGCGTTGCCAAGGTACATGACGCGATCGCCGAGATTGCTGCCGATACCGATGTAGACAATCGATTGGTTGCTGGATGCGAGATGCACTCAAGTCTTCCTCTCAACGGCACGCCGTACTCGTTCGTTGACCGATCCGAAATCACCTGGAACCCAGCCACGCACAATAGCATCGGCAACTTTGGCTACCCGTGCCATTTCACGCACTTCATGCACGCGCACGATATCCGCTCCTTTAGCAATCGCCAGTGCAGTAGATGCGGCGTTACCTTCTGCGCGATCATCCGGATCGGCATCTAGGATCGCGCCGATGAATGATTTGCGTGAAGCGCCGACCAGCATAGGATATCCGCCTATATTGGACTTGATCTGATCGAGATTTCTCAGTGCTTCGAGGCTGTGTGATGCGTTTTTGCCGAATCCGATGCCAGGATCGATGATGATCTTTTCGCGCTTCACGCCGCCAGCGATGGCATCCGAAACTGCATGACTCAAATCCTTGCTTATCTCACCGATCACATCGTCGTATTGCGCGCGTTCTCGGATGTGGCTGATGACGATCATGGAGTTGTGCTTAGCTGCTACAGAAACCATTTGCGGGTCGGAAAGCATCGAGACGTCGTTTGCGATGCTGGCGCCTTCAGCAAGTGCGGCATCTGCGACCTCAGACTTCCGCGTGTCGATGCTGATAGGCAGGTCGCAACGTTGTTTAAGCACCGATATCACCGGCAACACCCGCTCGAGCTCTTCATCAGCTGGCACGGGACGTGCATCGGGATAGACCGAAACTGGACGCGTCGATTCGCCGCCGACATCGATGATGTCGGCACCTTCATCCTCCATTCTGATGGCAGCATCGACGGATGCCGATATCCAATCCTCAGAGTGACGCATCGTGCCGTCTCCAGAAAACGAGTCGGGCGTCACATTGAGGATGCCCATGATGTAGGTGTATGCTCCCCAATCAAAGAGTTGGTCATCGCGCTTAAATGCGCTTGGATGGTTGTCGTTTTTTCGAGTCATTCAGATAGTTCGCGTCGTGAAGGTTATACCAAACGCAACCCTGTGCTTTAAGTTAGGATTCTAAGTTGGCAAACGAACAAAATCTGAACTTCAAACTTGGTTCGGAACCACACAATCGGCAAGACTGGCAGAGATAACACAGCAGCAAGACATGATTTCTTCATCTAACGGCTTTTCAGGCCGTCTATCGGAGTTAGAAGACCGCAGAGCTGCCGCGCGACTTGGCGGCGGTGAACGGCGCATCGAATCACAGAAAAAACGTGGCAAACTGACGGCACGCGAGCGTCTGGCAAAACTCTTCGATGCCGGCACATTCACCGAGATCGACACCTTCAACACCCATCGATCAACCGACTTAGGCCTCGACAAGCAGCGATTCGAGGGAGATTCAGTAGTTACAGGATGGGGCAAAGTCGAGGGTCGGACAGTATTCGGATACGCGCAGGATTTCACCGTACTTGGCGGATCGCTTTCCCAAATCGCAGCACAAAAGATATCCAAAGTGATGGATCATGCCACCAAGGTCGGCGCACCGGTAGTTGGCATCAACGATTCTGGCGGTGCCCGCATCCAAGAAGGCATCGACTCGCTAGCTGGGTATGGCGAGATATTTCGTCGCAATACACTCGCTTCGGGAGTCATTCCCCAAATCACCGTCATCGCCGGACCGTCAGCTGGTGGAGCAGTTTATTCACCCGCAATGACAGATTTCATCTTCATGGTCGAGTCGATAGGGCAGATGTACATCACCGGACCGGACGTGGTTCGATCAGTTACCGGTGAAAATGTCAGCCATGAAGACTTGGGTGGTGCTGCGATGCACGCAACTACCTCCGGTGTTGCCCACTGGGCGGCACCTGATGAGGAAACCTGTTTTGCGGAAGTAAGACGCCTTTTGAGCTTCCTCCCGTCCAACAATGCATCTTCGCCTCCTTCGATGACTTCAGAAGACCCGATTGATCGACCGTCGGAACGTCTGGCCGCGGTTATGCCAGACGATCCGAACATGCCGTACGATGTGCTGGACATCGTTGAAGAGATTGTGGACAATGGCGATTTCATGCCGGTTCACGCTGAGTTTGCCCGTAACATCGTAGTTGGATTCGGCAGGCTAGCCGGCTCTACCGTCGGTATAGTAGCGAACCAACCGAGTGAACTTGCCGGTGTGCTAGACATCGACGCATCGGACAAAGGAGCCCGTTTCGTGCGTTTCTGCGATGCATTCAACATCCCGGTGTTGACATTGGTCGATGTACCTGGTTTCATGCCGGGCAGCGCGCAAGAGCAAGGCGGGATCATACGGCACGGCGCCAAGATGCTGTATGCATACTCCGAAGCTACGGTGCCCAAGATAACGGTGATCCTGCGCAAAGCTTACGGCGGCGCATACATCGTAATGGGCAGCAAAGAGCTGCGTTGCGACGTGAATCTCGCCTGGCCTACAGCGGAGATTGCAGTGATGGGACCCGAAGGCGCGGTTAACGTCATTTCACGTCGCGAGATCGCGGCGGCCGATGATCCCGATGCCAAAAGGAAAGAGTTGGTCGCCGATTACCGTAACCGCTTTGCCAATCCGTATGTCGCTGCGAATCGCGGTTACATCGATGACGTGATCGATCCGCAAAAGACGCGTGCGCACGTCATCAGATCATTGGACATGTTGGCAAACAAGGTCGATGACATGCCTTCCAAGAAACATGGAAATATACCGCTGTGAGCATTTCAGAAAAGTCCCGTTACGCGCCGAACACTGTCGGGGAAGAAGAGTTTGTGAAGGCTGTATCTGAAATGGCGCGTGAAGTTTGGGATTTCCATAATCGTTGGGGCTTCGGCTCGGGACATTTCTCAGAACAATCTCCCGTCGGAATAATCGAACGTCGCAAGGCGATTCTTGGAGAAGAGGTACGCGAGTTAGAAGAGGCAGTAGCGGAAGACGACGTAGTTGCCGTGTGTGATGAGGCTGCTGACGTATTGTTCGTAGCCATTGGTCATATCGAAGCCCTTGGCAGTGCCGGCTTGGAAGGAGTTCGAAAAGTGACCACGAAAAATGCTGGCAAGACAGAAGCCACTCACGCCATCAGGCACGACACTGGAAAGTTGCTACCTAAAGAAGGGAAACCACACAAGTGGGAGTGACCCACGGCTTGCGATGCCCCATGCTTGTGGTGTGTCGACGAGTTTAGCGAATAGAGGAAAACTAGATGCAGAACCCAGCGATAGAGCGCGCCAAGGAACACTTTGGCAGTCTGCTCGAAAGACAGATCGCACGAGTAGCCGCGATGAAGGAATCGTCTGACTTCGTCGATTACGACTCACTCGACACCATCAAGATCGGCCTGATAGGCGGCGACGGCATCGGTCCTGCCATTACCGAGACCGCTCAAGGAGTGTTGCAACGTCTCCTCGAAGAGGAGGTTTCGAACGGCAAGGTTGAGTTCCGCAGCATCGATGGACTTACGATTGAGAATCGCGCCGCGCATCTGCAATCGATACCGAACGATGTGCTTGCAGAAATCAAAGCTTGCGATGTCACGCTCAAAGGTCCGACCACTACGCCAGAAAAGGGCGATGGCTGGCCGAACCTCGAATCTGCCAACGTCGGCATGCGTAAGGAGCTGGACCTATTTGCCAATGTAAGACCGGTACGAGTGCCGTCTGAAGGAATCGATTGGGTCTTTTTCCGAGAAAACACGGAAGATCTTTACGCGTTGGGCTCCGACGGCATCGATGTCACCGAAGATTTCACGATCGATTTCCGTCTGATCTCAGAGCCTGGCTCCGAGCGTATCATCCGTGCCGCCTTTGAGCACGCGAAACAGAATGGCCGCGACCGCGTAACCGTTGTTACCAAGGCAAACATAGTCAAGCTGAGTGACGGGCGTTTCTTGCAAGTCGCCGAACGCGTCTCGCAAGAGTATCCCGGCATCGAGTGGGACGGTTGGTACATCGACATCATGACTGCCAAACTCTTGGATCGCGCACGGCGTTCCGATTTTCAGGTCTTCGTCATGCCGAATCTGTATGGCGATATCTTGACTGATGAGGCGGCGGAGATCCAAGGTGGTGTAGGAACTGCTGGCGCTGCCAACATCGGCACGCGGTACGCAATGTTCGAAGCCATCCACGGTTCGGCGCCGCGCATGGTCACCGAGGGACGTGCCCAATACGCCGATCCGTCATCGATGCTCAAGGCATCGGCGATGCTGCTACAACACATCGGTCACGCCGACTTGGGTAGGCGACTAGACATGGCGTTGGAAGTGTGCGGTCAGTACGAACGATCGATAGTGACGACCGGACGCGACACCGGCGCTACCGGTGATGAATACGGTGCATACGTAGCCGATGCCGTCAACGATCCCAACCTCGAAGCCAAATGGCAAGGATACGTTCAAGCCAGTTGAACTGACAACCCCCGTACTAAATGGAAACCTCGCAACTAACTGGAGAAAAGTAGAAACATGCGATTCAAAGTCACCGTAGTAGGCGCTGGCAACGTCGGCGCAACCACCGCGCAACGGATTTACGAGCGCGGATACGCCGATGTGGTGCTAGTCGATGTAGTAGAAGACATGCCGCAAGGCAAGGCACTCGACATCTTGGAATCGGGACCGGTCATCGGCACTGACGCTCAGATAATCGGTGCCAACGACTACGGTCCGACCGCCGATTCCGATGTCGTGGTCATAACCGCCGGCATCGCACGCCGACCGGGAATGAGCCGCGACGATCTGTTGCTAACCAACATGCGGATCGTGCAGAGCGTTACAGAACAGGTAGTCAAATATTCCCCCAACTGCGTGATCGTAGTAGTTTCAAACCCGCTCGACGCTATGGTGCAACTCGCCCAGAAAGTCAGCGGCTTCCCAAAAGAACGGGTAGTCGGCATGGCGGGTATTCTAGATACTGCACGCTTCCGCACATTTCTCGCACAAGAGTTGAACGTTTCGGTGACCAACGTCATTGCCTACGTGCTAGGTGGACACGGCGACAGCATGGTTCCGCTCATCAAAGCCACGACCGTCGGGGGTGTTCCGGTATCTGAACTGATCGAATCTGAGCGGCTTGAGCAGATAATCCAGCGCACCCGAGACGGTGGCGCAGAGATCGTCGCCCTGCTCAAGACCGGCTCCGCATACTACGCACCGTCAGCAGCCAGCGCACAGATGGTAGATGCCATCCTGCTAGACCGCAAAGAGATACTGCCCTGCGCCGCCATGCTAGACGGCGAATACGGCATCTCGGGCTTATATGTAGGGGTACCGGTCAAACTAGGCGCCAAAGGAGTAGAAGAGATCATCGAAGTAGAGCTGACCGAAGCAGAGAGCGCTGCGTTGCAAGCTTCTGCAGACGCTGTTCAGGAGCTGGTGGATGTGATGGCTGGCGCGGGGTGAAAGAAAGACCGAAGGGAAACCGACTTTTAGTCTTAGATCCTCGTATATTAGTATGAACGTTTCTAAGCGATGACTTAACCGTGAAACCTGATATGTAGGGTTTGGCGATGGGCAGATCAACATCGTGAAGGCGCAGCGTGATAGCACTAGAGACAACAACCAAGCTGACCAGTTCAGTCGTATTCATAGTTCAACCGACGGACTCTACTCGACCGACGATGGAAATCGAGCCGCAAACGCTGAGTTCCTATGTCGAGATCCCTAACATTAAATCAAACCAAGATGGACTGACGCTGTCGAGTATGAGAAATCAGATGGTTGCAACGATGAATCTGCCTCGCCTGGAGTTTCAAGATCTTAGCCATGAGGAACCGGCAAGACCAGATTTTCCATTCAGAGTATCTGGGATTATGGATCAACTACGCGCTTCTAACGACTTCGCTGTTGAAGCGGCGGGGATCACTTTCGAAGCGCGTGCCGATGCTGATTCGGGCGACGCAGAACTTCCAAGTCAAGATATGCGTTGTTTTCTAAAAGAAGACTTGCTCGTAGGAACTCGTTACAAGACGGCAGGCGCGTCGCTACGATTTTGGTACTCACACGATGTAAGACTGTTCGATTTGCGCATAGAACCTGTAGGCAACCATTACGAAGGGCAAGGATATTTTTGTAGATTACATGTCCACATAGCATCGTTTCCAGAGAGCGGAGTGACAGAAGAATGGTTGACAGAGAATTTGCGAAAAGAGTACAACGACTTCAAAACGGTTCTCGCTCATATCAACCGTCAAGCGAAGGAGAAGACACATTGAATACCAAACATTATCTTACTGGTGGCAACGATACGGCGATGAAACTTAGTGTCGGGAACGCGCAAGTTACGAACCGATCTACGGATATTAGCAACGATAGAGGGTACTGTACTGATTACCCCGGGTTGTACATCATAGGCGCGAAAGAATTCCGGACAAACTCTAGTGTTCAGCACTCCGATAATCAAGCTACTTTAGATCATGGTGATGAACGGGCAACTGCGTGGCTAAAAGGTAAAGCGCATCTCTCGGATGCTATTGCCGAAGCAGAGGAAGATGGATCTGATGAACCGACTGAAGACGCGGTAGTCAACACTGGTAAGATGTTTGGGATGGTTGAAGACCTTTTGCAATCGCATGAAATCGAATCAGTCGTAACAGATGATGGCGATGCAATGAGCTACGTTACTGATGCCAGGAAAAACTACGTGATGTTCAACTGTACCGCTTCCGGTAAGCTAGGTATACATTTCAATATTCGGAGTCATCAGATATTTGACAGCCCGGATAGCGTCCCACTGGATTTTGTCAGAACGCTGATCCGTTCGATGAAGAGCGAGC
This sequence comes from Dehalococcoidia bacterium, assembly GCA_965242765.1. Classification (GTDB taxonomy): domain Bacteria; phylum Chloroflexota; class Dehalococcoidia; order Lucifugimonadales; family Lucifugimonadaceae; genus Bin127. The sequence continues at coordinate 2,517,424 of CBDESY010000004.1, forward strand.
CTGCAACATTGTAATGCAAAATCACGAATCTGATTTAGTAGGACGTGATGAAAAGGTCGGACACGGGATATCGAGTTCGTCTTTAGATAACGCGCGAAAAAGTTCAAAAGTCCGTAGAATGGTGATGAATCATCTCAAAGGCAACGGGAATTTTCGGACGATCTCAACTGATCGACTGACACTAGCAGAGAAGGGCGATCAACTTCATACACTCATAGAATCTGCTGACTGTCGCGAAAATCACGGCAAAAGATGGTTTCAAGGATGGGCAGTATTTGAGGTTGCCAAGATACTCGAAAGGGATGGTTTTCAAGTTAAATCCTCACCTTTGCGGAATCATCCTCTATGCCCTGACAACGAGTACCACGCCGATATCTTGTTACCGAGCGATAGTGCCGAAGGCCAAAATTGGCTTGAATACGTGTCAGATATCTTAAATGATTGGACATGGCAAAGCCGCCCCTCGGGAAAGTGCCCGCATCCTCTGGGGAGTTGTAATCATCCATGATATTTTGAACCTAATTTCAAGACGCAAAAGTGAAGCCCTTGTATTACTGAAATCAGGAAAATTTAATGATAGGAGACGCTGGTCATGAATCTGGATGATGAAAGTTATAGGGAAAAATTGCGATTAACGTTCAAAGAATACGGATACGATCGAGATTCTGCTTTGAAGTTGATAGCAACTATTGAACGGCAAATCAATGCAATACTGGGTACGGGTGATAAGGAGATGACTGAATTGTTGTCTCATTCTGTAACTACAGCATTACGTCACCCCGATGTGCAAGATGAAGTGTCAGAATCATTCATCTTGCCAGAAGTAGCTAAAATCGTCGGGACTGTGTCGCAAGATCAATTGAAAGTACCCGGTCAAAAGGCCATCGAGATTCAAAGAGAAGTTGTGCAAGAATTGCTACGGATACTGAATCCTCAAAATATCCGTTCAAATCAACCCAATCCCCCGACGCCTCTTGTGTAGTCGCCACAGACGATTCACCATCTCTACCGCCGAATCTGCGTAACCGCGAGCGTGATCAATTCGCGCCTTTGCTTGTTCTGGTGTGTCGGTTGTGAGTACTCCGAGGATTACTGGCTTGTGGGCATCGTCTAATGCTCGCAGTAGACCTTGAGATGCAGCGTAGGCTACGTGGTCGTACATGGAGATAATCTTAACTACGCGCCTCCCAAATTGACCTTACATTACCAATAAAGTCAATTCGTTCGTTAATTTTCGAGATTTCTCTTGGGTAGAATTCCATCATGGTATCGCAAAGCCCTAGCATCCACTTCTTTCTAGTGCTAGTGCGGTCGATGTCGACATGACTAGCGTTGGCGATTTGGATTTGTCCCCAACCGAGAGCACCGATTGTAAGACAACTCCATCTCAGAAATTCGATAGGTAAAAAGTGGACATTTTCCACGTTGATGCGAGTGCCGTCAACCGTGTAACTCAACATCAGTATCACGAAAAAGTTGCTGTCATCTTCGTATAGTCTGCAGATCCTTCTCACTGACGTGAGATTGGGCATGTTGAATTGGGTATCGATCCGGTGAGTTTTGACATCGACGAGGTAATAATTTCCGGACGCGTCTGCGAACGCGAAGTCGGCCATGGCTCGACGCGCGAAATTTGCAGAGTAAGAAATCGGACGATCAATTAGGAGTTCTTCGAATCGGTCAGATATCACCTGCTCAATCGCGTCTCCCACGGACCTGGTGCTGTTCGCCGTCTGTTCTGTGAGTGTTGGAGGATTCTCACGTAAAAATCGTATGATCTGCTTCTCCAGAGTCTCTTCACCTGATGGGGATCGAAATAGTGAATAATCTATTGACATTACCGAAAAACCTGTTTTACAAAGCAAAAAAGTTCGTTTGTTCGTCGGCTGATATTGGATGCTTCAAAGATCTGTCACCGGCAACGTCAATTGCGGTATTTCGCTCCCAAAACACGCCGTCCGAATAGCCTTGAATCGAATCAGCTAGCTCCGCTAGTTCCAACCGTTTGAGTGCGAGACAGCAATATAACTTGTCGATCTCGATTCCTACAAACCGTCTTCCTAGTTTCTTCGCAACGACAGCAGAAGTACCTGATCCGAGAAACGGATCGAAGATGATGTCATTCCTCTGAGTACTTGCTAGCAGAATCTTCGCCAAGAGTTTTTCGGGTTTCTGCGTGGGATGATCCGTGTTTTCCGGCATAGACCAAAATGGTACTGTTATATCTGTCCAAAGATTCGATGGATGAGTCAAACGAAAGTTGCCGTCTTTTTCTGGTTGCCAATCCTTGGGTTGCCCGTTGGCATCAGTGTATGGAGCGAGCACCCGTTTTTTCAGTTTCACTGAATCGGTGTTGAATGTGTAGTTGTCAGACATGGTGCCAAAAATAATGTCCTCGGACGAGTTCTTCCAATTGTTCTTGGCGCCACGTCCTTTTTCGCGTTCCCAAGTGATTCGATTCCGGATCTTGACGTGTTTGGCAACTATGGAATAGATAACTGCTGAAGTTCTCCAATCGGCACAGACATAAAGTGAACCTGTAGGTTTGAGTATCCGCAAGACTTTAGGAAACCATGACCCGAACCATTGCGCATAATCATCGTCGGTTTTGCGGGAAAAATGGTTTGAATTAAATCTTTTTGTCAAGTTGTAGGGAGGATCAATGAACAACAGGTCAGCGAACGAACTGGGAAAGTGATGAAGGGTATCGAATGTATCTTGATTGATGACCTGATTGCTAATTTCCGAAATGGAGACGGTTCTTTGTACCGACATCAAATGTCGAGAGAACCTGCTTACGTCAACATCATCCAGTTCGATTGTCCGGTTTCTAGGAGCCCTGTTTTTCGCAATGACCATCTCAATACCCCCTCAAACCAACCCGATCCCGCGCGAACGCCGCCGCATCTGCTTCAATCGATTCACCATCTCCACCGCGGAATCGGCATAACCGCGAGCGTGATCAATTCGCGCCTCTGCTTGTTCTGGTGTGTCAGTCGTCAGGACCCCGAAGATTACTGGCTTATGGGCATCGTCTGATGCTCGCAGTAGACCTTGAGATGCAGCGTAGGCTACGTGGTCATAGTGGTCGGTTTCGCCGCGGATGACTGCGCCGATGGCTATGACTGCGTCGGCATCGACTGGTGGAGCGAGCAGTGCGCGGGCTGCCAAAGGAAGTTCGTATGATCCCGGTGTCTCAAAGATGTGTTCTTTTTCTACATCGATACCGAGTTCGGACAACCTTGAAATGCACAGATCACGCATCTTGTAGGTAATGTGGTGGTTGAAACGTGCTACCGCGATGCCGATGCTCATGCCTGATCCGTCAAGTAGTTCATCAGGCGATTCGCCAGCACGCTTTTCAATGTCGGACATTGTGGCTCCTCAGTAAGATCTATCGGAGTATGTGAGTTTAGACGCCCTCAGACAGAGATTCATCCGACGGTGTTTCGTCTTTCAACTCGATTGCATGCTGCATTCGGTCTCGCTTGGTTTCCAGATAGTGTCGATTGTGCTGCGTCGGTTCCATGAACAATGGAATCTGCTCAACCATCTCGAGCCCGAATCCCTCTAAACCTGCAACTTTCTTGGGATTGTTGGTCAGAAATCGAAACTTGCGAATTCCAAGGTCGAGAAGTATCTGTGCGCCTACACCGTAATGACGCAGGTCGGTCTGGAAACCCAGTTTGTTGTTGGCTTCTACGGTGTCCATGCCATTGTCCTGCAGACGATATGCCTTGAGCTTGTTGATCAGGCCTATCCCACGCCCTTCCTGACGCATGTAGACCAGCGCTCCGACTCCTTCGCTGGCGATTTGTGACATTGCAGCATCGAGCTGCTGTCCACAGTCGCATCTTTGGCTTCCAAAGATGTCCCCGGTCAAACATTCTGAATGGACTCGCACCAGTGCAGGTACTTCAGGATCTATCTTGCCCATGGCGAGAGCAATATGCTCAGCCGGGTCTACATTGCTTTTGTAGGCCACGCATCGAAAATCGCCCCAACGCGTGGGCAAAAGAGTTTCGGTAACTCGACGTACGAACGATTCTCTGCTGAGTCGATAAGCGATGATGTCGGCGATGGAAACTATCGGGATGTGGTGTTTATCTGCGATGGTCTCAAGTTGAGCACGCCGTGCCATAGTGCCGTCGTCGTTCATGATTTCGCAAACAATACTTGCCGGACGTTTGCCAGCGGCGCGCACGAGGTCGATTGAACCCTCGGTATGCCCGGCACGTACCAGGACGCCGCCTTCTTGGTACCGAAGCGGAAAGACGTGACCGGGCTGCACGAAATTTTCGGCACTTGCTTCGAGTTCTGCCAGCAGCCGAATGGTGTGAGCACGATCTGCAGATGAAATGCCGGTAGTGATTCCATATGCAGCATCTACCGCAACAGTCATTGCCGTGGAGTGCGGTGACGTGTTGTGCCGAACCATCATCGGCATCCCGAGGCGGTCCAGGTCGTGTCCCTCCATGGGGACGCAGATGAGTCCGCGCCCGTGAATAGCCATGAAGTTGATCGTTTCAGCAGTCGCGTCTTCCGCGGCCATCACGAAATCGCCTTCGTTCTCGCGATCCTCATCGTCCACCATGATCACCATTCCACCAGAACGGATACGTTCAATGGCGCGTTCCACTGTGGACACGACTTCAGAATTGATCTCTTTGGATTGGATAGACATTCGGTTCAACCGGATTGCAGTTTCATGAAGCGTTCTATGTACTTGCCAGTCAGATCAGTTTCGATGTTAACCGCACCGCCTCGAATCAATGTACCCAGAGTCGTGTGAGACGCCGTAAATGGAATCAGGGTGAATGTAAAGCTTGTCTGGTTGCAGTTGAATGTAGTGAGACTCACTCCGTCGACCGCGATGAAGCCCTTTTCAACAATGTATCGTGCCAGACGCTCTGGGCAGGTGATGGTTACCAGCTTGTTGTCGCCATCGTCGACGACTTGATCTACATGACCGACGCCATCGACATGTCCTTGGACCAGGTGCCCGCCTACTCGCGAGGCGTATCTCAAGGCACACTCAAGATTCAATCGAGTATCGATCGCAAGCTGTTCAAACCACGTCGAACGTATCGTTTCTGGCGATACATCGACTGAAAAGGTGCTCGAAGTAGTTCCAGTGACTGTTAGGCATGCCCCACTGACAGAGACGCTTTCTGAAACCCGTAGAGCGTCATCATTTTCAAGCAGCCGAGAAGCTTCGATTACAAGTTTTCCAGTTTCAGGATCGTAATCGATCACGCTTCCTACTTCTTCGACTATGCCGCTGAACATCGATTGTCATCTCCTCGATGATCGATATATCCGATAATAGCAATATCACCACCCAAGTGCTCGATTCTAGTGTCGCGCAGACGCACACATTGCGTCATGATCGAGGTCCCTTGACCTCCCACGGGTGAGAGTGCTTCGATACCCCCAATCACCTTGCTAGTGGCGACGTAAGCGATCACCTTATCTACCAAGTTCAGATCGAACAATCTACCGGTCAGTTTCTGCCCAGCTTCAACCAGTATGTTCATGCAACCGCGCTTGCCCAAAGCTCTGAGGAGCGCGAATAGGTCTACAGATTCACCGTCTTCTCCTGGAATGTTGAGCACAATGCAGCGGTCGTTTGCGATGCCATCGGTTGCTACTGCCTGGATAATGTGCCCCTCCTCTTTAAGCAGATTGGCACCTTTTGATAACCGACCTCGACTGTCTACAACCACGCGCAGGTAAGGCCTTCCAGCCATACGTTCTCCAGTCTTAGGATGGCGTGCGGTTAGGCGTGGGTCGTCGGCGATTACAGTACCGATGCCAGTCATGACGGCATCAGAGCGATAACGTATGTGGTGGGCATGATTACGCGCCGATTCATTACTGATCCATTTGGAATCGCCATTCCGTGTCGCTATCTTTCCGTCCAGGGACATTGCCCATTTGACGGTGACGAAGGGTAGTCCGGTGGTGACGTGTTTGGCAAATCCCTCGATGAGTTCAGTTGCGCGCTTTTGAGTTTCATCATCATTTACGGCGGTTACGACTTCGATGCCGGCTGACCTGAGGTGATCGAAACCGTGCCCTTGAACTTGAGGATTCGGGTCGACAACTGGACACACTACCCGCTTTATGCCCGCATCGACTATTGCCTGGCTGCACGGAGGGGTAGTTGAGTGGAACTGATGCGGCTCAAGTGTGCAGTAGATGGTGCCATTTCTTGCCGCCTCTTTCGCTGCGGCGATCGCAACCGCTTCGGCATGAGGTCCTGGCGAAGGTTGTGTCGCACCTTCCCCAACGACCGTATCGCCGTCTGCAGCCACAATCACCGCGCCAACTGCCGGTCTCGGTGCCAAGCCACCGGCAGCTTCTTCCGCTAAATCGAGCGCGCGTCGCATGAAGTCCATGTACCTAAGTATGCACCAATCGTTAGCTTCCTAATCTCATGAAACCAGTCCAAGCATGGCACATTTCGGCTACCATGCAACAAAATGATTTGTCGCAAGTACCACGCGGAGATAAAAAATGAAGATATCCGATATCAGAGCCTTTCCGTTGCGAATCTCTGAACGGGCCGATGAGAAGTCTGAAGGCGCGTCCAGACCGCCGACTATCGATTTTGGCGACTACTATGTGGACCGTTCGGCATTCACTTCGATCTATTCGCATCATCACGAAACGACGGTCATCAGGGTCGAAACCGATAACGGCATAGTGGGATGGGGGGAAGCGCAGTCCCCAGTCTCGCCCAATACTACGAAGACGATCGTGCATGAACTGGTACGTCCGTTGGTGATTGGACGCGACCCCTTTGACATTGAAGCTATCTGGACACGCAACTACGGAGCGATGAGAGAACGTGGACATCCAACCGGCTTCTACATCGATGCGATTGGTGGAACAGATATCGCACTGTGGGACATCGTAGGAAAAGCGATCGGTAAGCCGATACACAAAATCGCCGGAGGCCGGTACCGCGACGAGATACTGCTATATGCCGGACTGGGCGGCACCGACCCAATGAAGGTGGCCGATGCCGCTGAGCAGCACGTCGGATACGGATACAAAGCCCTCAAACTGCACTTGCTTCTGGATGTTGAAGGAGTGGCAGAGATATGCCATGAAGTAAGAAAACGCGTCGGTCCCAAAATCATGCTTATGGTCGATACTCACATGCGTCAAACAGTCGCAAACTCGATACTGTTGGGGCGCAAACTCGAAAGACTGGGTTTCACATGGCTTGAATCGCCAACTGTGCCTGACGATGTCCCCGGGCAGGCAGAGATAACGCGCGCGCTGGATATGGCGGTCGCGATAGGGGAGTGGACACGTACACGATACGAGATGCGCGAACAGTTCGAGCGGAGAGCATACGACATCCTGATGCACGACATCGGAAGAACGGGGATCACTGAAGGACATCGCATCGCTACTTTAGCCGATACCTATAACATCCCAGTCGCGCCTCACGTTGGCGGTGGCGGAATCCTAGCAGTAGCCGCAACGGTCGAATGGTCCGCATCGTGTCCTAACTTCATGATCATGGAGCATAGCCACCACGCAAATGCGGTCAAGAGCCGCATCCTCAAGGAGCCTTACGAACCTGAACGTGGTTACTACAAGGTTTCTGACCTTCCCGGGCTTGGTGTTGAAGTGGATGAATCGGCTTTGGTGCGATACGCGTTTCCCAGTCAACAGTCATGAGGTATTGAAAATGCCGAGATTACCGTACATTTTGGCGGTTGACATCGGTAGTTCGGCAGTCAAAGCCGGGATTTACGATGCAGATGCTATTGCGTTACCGCACGCCATGGTATCGGTCCCCCATCACCAGCATACCGCCGCCGACGGTACCCATGAAGAGGCTGCGGAATACATCCAATCAGCTGTTGAAATGGCAATCGACCGCGTGTTGGAACTCGCGGTGGAAGATGCCGAAGAGATCGCAGCGGTTGCTTTCGACGCCATGGCCAGCACCGTTGTAGGTGTTGATGCGCGCCAATATCCTGTAACACCAGTATTCACTTACGCCGATACGCGAACTGCATCTGAAGTCGAGTATCTCCAGCAAAACATCAACGTTGATGATGCCTACCAACGCACCGGCGTCATGCAGCACACATCTTACGTGCCGAGCCGAGTTCTTTGGATGCAACGGACTGAGCCTGACCAATTCACGCGCATATCACGATGGACAGATATATCAACTTTCATCTTCTCAAAGTGGTTCGGATCTACCAATGTCCCCGCGAGTTACAGCATCTCATCCTGGAGCGGGCTGCTAAATCGACATGAACTGGATTGGGACGATGTCATGTTGGACGCGATCGGCATTGATCGCTCCAACCTGCCTAGATTAGCTCCATACACCGAAGCACAAAGCGGTCTATGTCCGGTTTATGCGGTACGCTGGCCACAATTGGCAGATCTGCCTTTCTATTTGGCAGTCGGTGACGGTGCTGCTGTCAACATCGGCTCTGGATGCACTGACCGCCGCAACATCGCTCTAACCGTAGGCACCACGGCTGCGATGCGGTTGGTGGTGGACCATCCTGACGGTGTTTCGCCGCCTGATGTTCCGACTGGGTTGTGGGGTTATATCCTGCGCGGCGACCTGACATTGCTCGGAGGCGCATTCAGCGAGGGTGGCAACGTTGTCGAGTGGTGTTTGAAAAACCTTAAATTGCCGACGTTGGATCGTCTAAATGATCACCTGATCAAAACAGTTGCTGATGCCCACGGCCTCACGATATTGCCGTTCATCGCTGGTGAGAGAGCTGTTGGATGGTCGACTAATGCGAGTGGCGTTATTCAAGGCATACGCGTCTCGACGACCGGTATCGACATTGTGCAGGCGTTGATGGAATCGGTAGCCTATCGTTTCTCGCTAGTTGCCGATCTGCTATCTGCTGCAATGGATGATGACTGCGTTTTTGTGGCTGGTGGCGGCGCAATGACCAACTCACCCTGGTGGCTGCAGACGATGGCTGAAGTGTTGCAAGCTGAGGTCCATGTGCCAGAGGAAGAGCAGGCCACTAGCCGAGGTGCGGCGATACTAGCACTGCACGCTTTGGGGCTGTGGAGCAACCTAGACGACGTTATGCCTGAAATAGGCAAGGTTTATATCCCGACGGGCGAGCACCAAAAGATGTATCGTGATGCCATTCAAAGGCAAGGCGAACTTTACGATTCAGCGGTTGGTTGAAACGTGATCGGCAAGCAAACCAAGCGCATCGGCACTCACTAAAAGATTTCGAGTACACCGATCAGAACGGTGAATATCGTCACGATCACGCCGAGGATCCACCATGTCTGACGGCGCAACTCGCGTTCTAATCTGGTTCCGTACTTGTCGGTCTGCGAGTCTATCTTGGCATCCAACTTCTCATGTTGCGAGTCGATTTTGGCATCAAGAAGTGCCACATTTTTGTCTAGTCCCGAAAATCGTTCGCTCAAATCAGTTACGCGCCCGTCAAGTTGGGAAACGTTGCCATCCAATTGGGTTACGTTTGCATCCAACTGGGACACGTTTGCATCCAACTGAGACACGTGGGCATTCAGTTGGGAGACACGTTCATCTAGTCGGGACACGCGGGAGTCGAGCCGAGACACTCGCGCGTCGACCTGTGAGATCTGCCCTTCCAAGCGCGCAAAGTCACGTTGTGTTGCAGGTCGATCCGTCGCGTCGCCGTATTCCGACTGCTGCTGGGCAGTTGTCATCCGAGATTCTGCATCCTGTTGAGTGGTCATGCATACACCTTATCATGAACTGAACTTCGGCCAAGATAACAGCATTGTAAGATAAGTTTAAGCGCGATGAAAATAATAAATATGAGATAATATATAAAATATGTGGGTCTATATGGTGAATTGACCGCAACGCGATGTTTATGAATAAATCGAAGTCTAATGTTGCTTCGAATCCTCCAATATGTCGCAGCCAAGCCATGCGATGGGCAACCAATGCGAGTCAGCATATCGCGATCATATTTAGTCATGTGTCATCCTCAAAACCTTCTTCACGGTGCTAGTTATGATCGCCGCGATGTGCCGAGATAGATGCGTACGGCTACCCACTATGGTTGCGATTGGTACAACCTCGTGACCAGCGTCGAGACGCGTCAAACGGTATAGATTCGTTGATCGACTATTGGCTAGACTAACGACATCGGCAGCGGCTACTCGCTAACCGCTTGACCACGCGCGACAAATACACGATCGTCAGCACTTGAGATCGGCATTCAAATCGTTAGAAACCGTCCCCGCTCGTATTTCTAGGGCTGGGGTACTGTTTGGCGTAGCCGTTGTTTGCACGCTGGTCGTGATCATCGCTGCTGTCGCATTCAATGCCTGCTCTTCAGGTGAAGAGCCTACTGCAGAACCTTTTGCTACTCGTACGCCGACGCCTATGACGGCTGATAACACGTCGACATCTACTCCGGTACCCCCAACTGATACGCCCACCCCGAAACCCATACCGGCGACACCTACCAGCACCCCATCGCCGATACCGCCGACGGTGACTGCGACCGCGATGCCGACGCCTATGGCCACGCCCTTGCTTCCGACTGCGACACCGACAGTAACTCCAATCCCAACATCTACTCCGGTACCGCCAAGCCCTACCGCTACCCCTACGCCAGTACCGCCCACGCCCACGCCGACGGCAGTACCGCCTTCACCAACGTCTACACCGGTGCCGGCGGTATATCGCATCGATTCACTGGATTGGTCGGTACAAGGCACCGAAGGGGATAAGGTGGTTGTTCGATTCGACATGAAGATCGCGAACGATGGCGAGGCAAGAAGTCAGTTAAACACGCCGATCACCGCCACCATTGATGCCGATACTGCAATACAGGTGGCGACTGCGCCGTCTTTGAATGGCGGTGAGAGCACAACCTTGATCTTCGACTTGCGCATGGAGCCGGGTAGACGCGCCGTGATTTTGAGTCTCGACGCTTCCGATTCTCTTGTCGTGTTGGACCTCTTGGCATCAGATATCGAGATCCATCCAATCCACTACCAGGTGGTGGAAGATGGGAAGGTTTCGATTCGAGTGCGGTTGACGAACAACGGAACTCTTACTAGTCGTCCCGTTCAATTGATCGCTTTGAACAACTTAGTAGCGACGGTACAGCCAATCGAACCGGAGCAATCTCACGAACTGTCATTCACGATCGACATGCAAGTTGGCACTCACATGCTGGAAGTTACTGCGGTGGCAGACGAGCGAGAAGTGAAGCTCTCCAACAATTCAACTGTTATGGATATTGAAGTCGATTATGTTTCGCTACAGCTGAGTGCTGGATCCGCGAATGTATCAGATTTCATTCGCGGAGGCTCGGCCAATGTTGACATCGAGTTTACGGTTGAGAACATCGGCGTCGCGGATAGCCAAGACTTCATCGTTGCAGTCGCCTGCCCAGAGGTGCTGGATCAGACATGTGCAGGTGAGACCAGAGTAGCCTCATTAGTGCCTGGCGCTACACATACCGGCACCATCAATGCTGTAGTGCCGCAGGGCGTCACTGGAGTAGTACTATTTGCAGCTGAGCTTGAATACGGATATCGATGGGGCGACAGTAACACGATTCCAATAACCCTGGATGTGCCGTTCCAGCCTGAAATCATGCCGGTTTTTGAGGCCACTGCAGAGCTTCTTGGTTACTATTCAGACGGAGATGCTGCGATAACCGTATCTGCAATGTTGCGCAACGACGGCGCACAACCGATTGCCAACGAGTATCAGGTCGCAATTTCATGCATAAAAGGTGGAGATATCGTCACGGCTTGTGGCGCGCTGATCAATCTCGATCTCGAAAACGGTTTCGGTCCGGCGGAAGCTTCAACAGTGGTCAGAGCACCAGCCGGCGATGTTGAAATCCGGCTTGAAGGCAGCGAAATCATCGGAGTAGATGAAAGCCCTTCAGCATCGGCATCGGTAACTATCCCCGAACGCATCGTGGGCGTCGACCGTCGATTGTGGAGATGTTTCCAAGATACGGTGCCAAGAACCGAGTTCCCACGCGGCAACTGTAGCGGACGCAGCGGAGATGCAGTCCACAAATGGCCTCAGCAACAACCAGTAACGATATGGATCAACGGTCTGTCCACCTATGAGGAGCATTTGGAAGACACGTTAGAGAACCTCGCGCCGCAGCTGAACATCAACTATCAACTGGTTCCTGAAGACCGACGCGCGTCGATTCTGGCTTATGTAGGCATCACCAGAGAAAATGCCACATCACTTGGCTTCATAAACTGCGACGGCTTCTGGGGCTGTGCGAACTACGACACCGACGAGAATGGCACCATCGTATCGGCCGAGTTCGTAGTGTTCAACATCGACGATGCATCGTTAAGGCAACTGGGACTTATCGACGAAGCGATAGATTATGCAATGCTTCAGAGTCTCGTCCAAGTCCTCGTCCCATTGGGATACCGGGACGTGCCAGACAGCATGATGAGTATCGATCAGGGTCTGCGCATCCCCGAGTTGAGTGCATCCGACCGTGAAATCATTCGTATTCTTAGAAGTCCGACAGTCAAAGCAGGCGATACCACTGACAACATTGAGGAATTGATCGTATTTGCAGATGAGGTCCTAGAGCCGCAAGAGCCTGCACCGCTCAGCAACATCGAGATAATCGAAAGAGCCCGCATCGAGCTCTACGATTCCGACTCTGTTCTGTTCAACATGCGCGGCGGGTGGTCAGGCGGCACGTGTATCGGCACTTTCGGTCCTTCTCAAGTCACAGTATCTGAATTCGCAGCTCATCGCGGGCTCCATTACCGATTGGCAGACGCCTCGGAACGCATGTACGTATTCTTAAGGTCTGAAGAGGGACGCGCTGAATACTGGGACGGTGGTAGTCGAACGTGGCGACGCTTTTCTGTAGCCGATGAACAGGCGTTGATCGACGAGACGTCTTGGAACCCACAATATTCCGATCCAATGGTTCTACTAGCGTCGATACTATGGTTTGGCGAAAGTGCGTTGACCGAGGTTAGTCGGAACGACACACAGATCGAGTTTCGTATCGAACGCTTCAGGGCATATGCCGCGCCGAGCTGGACAGACGATGTTGCGGTCGCCGCTTCATTAACCATCAACTTGGAAAACTACAAGATCGAGTCGTTCTCTATGGAGTGGAACTTCGATGTACGCGGATTATCATGCGACGAGTACAACGTCGATGCCAATCTCATCGAATATGGAGCTAGCTTGAGCATACCTTCGGATGTGAGGGACAGATCACGAGTCATTCAATGACCGAAACGGAGCGACTTCGATACTGTAGAAATCTATGGGCACAGTCCCGAATACAAATCGTTGCGTTGTCATGATGCGAGTTGCAGTTCGGGTATCGGCCTCGATTCTAATCGCCTTGGCTGTATCAATAGCCATCGTTGATCGCATAAACGCCCAAGAGCAATGGCACAGTCTACGAGTCGCAAGCGTTGAAATAACCGAAGTTTCCCAAACTACATCTGAAGTTCGATACGAAGCCGCGGTAAGAGTGCTGAACAGCGGCACTGCTGATTTTGACGCCATCCAACGCGTAGACTACCAGATCGATGATGGACCATCCGAACTCGCATACGTCATCACGAAGATAAGTGCTGGTCAAGGCGTTCGATTCACGTTCCAATTCGACTTGACACCCGGAAGACATGAATTAAGGATCATTATCGGCGGGTCTGTGTACGAAACTCATGTAGATGTCAGCGCGGCTGATCTAACGATAGAGATTGCTAGTGATCGAGTGATTCAAGGCGGGATCGTAGAACTCGATCTTGAAATCGTAAACCGAGGCAATCGAGCTGCTAGCGATATCAGAGTGATAGGCGCGTGGATCGATGTGACGACGGGAGCGGTTGGTGAAGCTGTTGCGATTCCTGGTTTAGACAGCTTGGAACCAGGTTCAATTGGTGAAACTAGAGCATCATTCAATATCAACCCCGGTACTATCAAGTTCCGGCTTATGGTCACTTCCACTTCTGTAGAAGCCGATCTTGCAGACAATTTGATCGAAGTGGTGTACGACGTTGAATTCGTTGAGCTGATCATCAATTTCAAGTCGGCAGACAGCATCAGGTGGGTAAGCGAGAAGAGCGCGCTGATGCAGGTCACGGTCGAAGTATCAAACATCGGTGTCGATGTTGCTGATGACTTCACTGTCGGCTTCGATTGTGTATATGAAGACTGTACGGCATCACAGTTTGCGGGTGCCATTGCTCCTGGAGAAACTATCGAGACCGTGTTTCAGGTATGGATGCCGATCGGAAAAGTGACTGGCAATCTGTATGCAGGGGCTAATGATGACGGTTTCAGATGGGGACACTTGAACGTTGTCCCGATTTCGCTCACAGTTCCCGATTCGCCTCCCTTGGAGTGGACGTTGGCTAGGGTGACTGATGTCCAAGAACTGCAGTACTGGAGCGACGGTTCGGCAAACGTTATTTTCGAAACCAGTTTGCAAAACAACGGTAGCGATTTAGTGTCAGGTGAATTGCCGATATCGGTGCAGTGCATTCGATATGAAATCGTGATCGATGATTGCGGCGGTGAATACTCGGTGCAGATCGATCCCACCTCTAGCTCCAATTTGCGCCGTCATACAATCAAGGTTCCACAAGGTCAGACGAGTCTGTATTTTGCGCAGGCCGACAGCGAACCTATAGTGGTTGCTGTCGTAGTACCACAACGAATCTTGGGTGTAGAACGTGATGTCTGGGACTGCTTCAGCGATACATCGAATGTCGGCAAAGATGTGCCGGATGACTTTGGGGTCGGTTGTGCGGGTTGGCGCAACGACTATATAGTGAAGTGGCCGAATGGCCAACCGATCAATGTGTGGATGGAAGGCGATGAAGCGTACAAGGCGATATTCTCACGCTTGCTCAAGGATTTGGAACCAGTTCTGAACTTGCAGTTCGAGATCGTATCTTCACCGCGCGAAACCGACATCTCAGCGTTTTTGGGTCTTCCCAGAATCGGTACCGATCTCGAACGCTTGGGATGTAATCACGCTGCCGGTTGTGCAACATTCAATGTCCAATCTGACGGTACTATAGCCGATGCGCATCTAGCAGTTTGGCCGCCTACAACATCGCTGGATCAGATCGGCATAGACCATATGGTCTACAGCATTGCTCTACATGAACTTCTGCATGTGTTGACTGGCATGTTGCATCGACATCATGATGAGACTAGCGTGATGAGTTACTTAGCGCTCGATTACACGACCTTGAGCCAAATCGATATGCAACTGTTTGATATCGCATTGCATCCTCTGGTGGAGCCCGGGATGAGGTTCGACGAGATTCGCGAACAGATAGTTTTCAACGATGAATTAGTTGACCCGCTGCATCTAGAAGAACTCACAGTCCGAGATGTGTTGCGGCGCTCCCACGCAAAATTGATGGATGCTGGTTCCGCACGTTACGTGCTGACGGGGGGATGGCCCAGCTGCGATTATCGTTTCGATCAATCAGAGTACACAATCGGCAACTTCAATCCCAGAGGACCGAAGTGGACCCGATTCACCAATGATCAAATCGATTTCTACATGACTAGATCACCCACGTTGCAGCAAGGGCTACAGTTTTGGGTTCAGATATTCGAACAGTGGGTTCAAGCATCCAACAACGTGATACAAAATCGGACCAGCTTCAGGGACTCGTTTTCAAACCCACTCGGACTGCTCTCCAGCATCAACATCTACGCTGATGATGCCAATATTGAAGTTATTTCAGATCCAACTGGACGCATCACACTGCGCGCCTCATATCAGGGCGCAGATGTAGTAGTGGATTGGAGCCGAAAAACTATAGTCGATGTCGAGATGGAGATCGATACTGAAGATTTCACTGTCGAAAGATACAAAATCGATTGGACATTCGATCCAGTAGATGAGAATTTTTGCTCAGAGTACAACGTAGAGGCGCAACTTGTTGAATACGGCTTAGAATTCTTGCTGCCGGAACAGATTCGTGTCAGGATACCCTCTGCCGATTAAGCAGCGGTTGCTGAATCAATTGCATCTTTCATCTATGAAATCAGTTGCGCCCATTGGGTATCAAGATGAGCTTCGATGTAATCCCGGTCTAGTTCGTATCCCAATCCGGGCTTTGTAGACAGGTGAAGTTCACCGTCACGAATATCCAGCGGCTTGGTGATGCAGGCGTTGTAAGCCGGTACGGAATGGTGACTCATCTCTAGCCGATAGATGTTGGGCACATTCATAAGCACGTGCGCGCCAGAGATGACATTGAACGATCCAGAAGCATCGTGAGGCGATATCGGTATGTAGAAAGTCTCGGCAAGGTGAGCAATCTTCTTCATCTCTGATATCCCACCGGTCCAGCAGATGTCGGGCATTATGTAGTTGACCAAACCTTCGCTGAGGTAAGGCAGGAAGTCCCATCGGGTGAACTTACGTTCGCCGATGCAGAGGTTGATGTCGGTGTTGCGTCTCAGTTGTCGATGTGCTTCCAAGCTTTCAGGTTGCAATGGCTCCTCGAACCAGGTGAGGTTGTATGGTGCCATGCGGTTGCATAGATCAGTTGCGGTAGAGACGTCGAAGTTGCCGTGAGCATCGATCATGAGTTCGATGTCTGGACCTAGTGCCTCTCTCAGCGCGGCCATCAAATCTTGGGCATGTGCGGCGCCAGCGGCCGATATTTTGCCATCGACGTATCGACGATGTTTCTTTCCCATTTCAGGCGAAAAGGGGTCCAGTTTCAACGCCTGATATCCGAGTGCTACCTGTGCCTTGGCATCGGCGACACAGGCATCGATATCGTCGGCCGGACCGCAGTGGCTGTAGAGAGGAACGGAGTCTCGCATCGGACCGCCTAACAGATCGTAAACTGTTCTGCCAAGTGCCTTTCCCTTGATATCCCAAAGTGCCATGTCAATGCCGCTGGCGAGCGTTGTCGCGAATCCACGCGAACCGAGAGTTCCGAATCGGCGGTAAATCTGGTGCCAGATGCGATCGATGTGGTTGGGGTCTTGGCCTATCAAGCCGTCTGAGAAGTCTTGACCCACAAGATCGTGTTTGAGCAGGGCATATGTCTGTGCGATGACGATTGCTCCGCCACCTCCGACATTCGTAGACTCGCCGTAGCCGGTGATTCCTTCGTCGGTATCGATCTCGACGAACATCCAGGGCCGAGATTCCTGTGCGCGTACCACATATGCTCTGAGGTCGGTGATTTTCATTCGGGGCTCCTTGCGGAAGGATGAACAAAGCCTTCGATTCGTTCATGTTACACGTCGTAAGTAGCGGTGTAGTGTTAAACTGCGAACGCAGTGAATTGGATCACGAGCATCGTTTTAAGACGTTGCAGATGTACAGGAAGGAAATGACGCTTCGCCATGCGTTTCTGCTATGCACACCGACGTTTCACGCTCTATCCACAGTCAGTGGATACGTGGAACCTGCATCCCGACAACTACACATCCGAATTTTTGGACCGCGCTCGCAATGCGGGCTTCGAAGCCTTGGAATGCGGCTTCGAAGTGCTGGACAAACTGGGTGACAGCAGATCGATCTCTGAGTTCGGTGATCACGTGCGTTCCCACGGTCTCAAGGTCGGTGCAATCCGCTCTGGAGGAACGCTCACGGAGGCGCGGCACGGTCCGGCGAACCGAGAGAAACTGATGCGTGCCGTTGAATATGCCGGTTACGTCGGTGCAGAGGTCGTCAATGGTGCTTTGAGCGCACCGGCGCGATATCCGGGGCATCCTCCCGGCTCGATTCCTGGCAGCGTAAGTGGTTGGCCGCTTTCACAGGATTCGAGCAAAGACGCGCAGACTTGGGTGTACGACGAACTTGCGGCGGTGTTCCAAAATGTTTGCGATGCCGCTGATGACGTGGACATCACCGTTGAAGTGCATCAAAACTCGCCAGTCGATAACTCATGGTCAGCTGTCCGTCTGCATGAGATGATCTCCCGCGACAACTTCGGAATCAACCCGGACATTGGCAACATTGTATGGACTTACGATGTTCCTGAAGAAGACTACGATGCTGCCATCGATGCGTTGGCGCCGATATCGAAGTATTGGCACTGCAAGAACCTTCACCGCGTCTATCACCCTGAGAACCAAAGGTCTGTGTTCATACGTGTACCTTTGCAAGATGGCGACATAGATTACCGCTATGCCATATCGGCGATGGCGAATGCCGGTTACAGCGGATATATGGCGATCGAGGGCACGCAAGTCGGAGACCAATGGCACAAAGATGGAACTTCGCTAGATTACGCCAAGGCGATCTGGGCAGAGTTCTAAGATTAGCCATATCCAATCCATGAATGATTCTGGGCAACAATCTCATGCAAGATTCTGAGCAACAAGATCAGAATGCGCTCCCAAACGATGAGTTGGAGAGTGAGGAAGACAGTTTCCTTGGAGATGTGTCCGAGGAACTGGATGATGAAGATCGCGCGTCTTACGCTGTTCTATTGCTTTTGGCTGTCGGAGGATTTGCTGTCGGCGCGCTATTGTTGCAGATAACTTGGACATCTGCAGCAACATTGAGGGAATACGCAGGCGATTGGGCATGGGTACTCGCTCCAGCTCCGATGTTGCTCTTCGGTCTGGCATCGATCTGGCAATATGAGGCGACTTGGCTGCAGCGGGTAGGTGCATCCGCACTAGGTTTCGCGTTGGCTCAGTACATCATGCTGGCAATCGGGTTCTCAGTACTTGAAATCTGATTCGGATCGTGAGGTCACGCTCGGGGATGCGCCTCATCGTATTCTCGTCTAACGTGCTCCGAGGTTAGATGTGTGTAGATCTCGGTAGTGGAAATGCTCTCGTGTCCGAGCAACTCTTGCACATGTCGCAAAGACGCACCGCCATTCAAAAGATGGGAAGCGAAACTGTGCCGCAACATGTGTGGAGAAATCGACTTGGTAATGCCGGCTGCTAAAGCGATCTTCTTTAGTCCTATCCAAAGACCCTGTCGGGTGATGCGTCTACCGCGCGCGTTGAGAAACAGCGCGTCAGCATCTTGGAACCTTCCTAGATGCTGACGACCAAGAATCAGGTACTCCGCCACTGCGTCCATCGCTGGGTCGTAAACCGGCACTATACGCTCTTTCGATCCCTTGCCGAAGACTCGAACGGTACCGTTGTCGAAATTGACATTCTCGATATTCAACCCGACGACTTCGGAGATACGCAAGCCGCTGGCGTAAAGCAACTCGATGACGCCCCGGTCGCGCATTTCGGCAGGGGATGATGCCGTACTTACGTGGTCCAGCAAAGCCTCCACCTCATCGAGCGTCAACGATTTGGGCAACGGCTTGCCGGCTCGTGGGGCTTTGAGACGGCGAGTGGGTAGACCATCTATTATCGCCTCATGACGCAAGAAGCGAACGAAGGATTTAAGCGAGGCGATCTTTCGTGAACGAGTAGCAGGCGAATAGCCGCGTTCATCTAGATGGCTCATGAACTCCGCGACGCGATGCTCATCGAAACCGTTCCAGTCGATAGGTTCTGATTTTTTAGTGTTGCATCTCGCGGCAAAAGCGGACAATCCTTGAAGATCGTTGCGATAGGCGCTGACAGTATGTTCAGAAAGTCCGCGTTCACCTGCAAGATGCTCCAAAAACGCTGTGACTTGGCTATCCATAGATTGGAATCATAGAAAAGCGATGGTTCGTGATAACGCGATGCGAGTGCATTAAAGCATCAGACGTACGAATTTGTATCATGCGTGTTCGGACTACATGGACGTGTTCTGCGATAAAATCGGAGTTAGACCGCAATCAGACCACAGGAGACAGGCAATCAATTGTTCGAAGCGATCAACATACCCTTCGATCCTTACATATTCGGAGGTACCACGACTGCGTTTTCATGGCATGGCTTTCTGACCTTCATTGCTGTCGGCACTGCGATCTGGATGTCCGGAAGGGCGGCGATGCGAGAAGGTCTAGACCAAGAGCAGGTGTACAACACCGCGCTTTGGGGAGTTCTTGGCGGAATCGTAGGCGCACGCATTGTTCATGTCTTAGACAATTGGTCGATCTACGGCGACGATCCGCTTTCGATATTCGCCGTATGGAACGGCGGTATCGGGCTTTGGGGCGGAATCTTGGGTGGCTGGTTTGCAGGTTTGATATATGCCTACTTTGCGAAGGCGCCGATAGGACGTTTCATGGACATTGCCGCGGCACCATTGCTAGTGGCGCAGACGATCGGACGTATTGGCGACATCATCAACGGCGAGCACTGGTCGCGACCACTTGAAATGTTTTGGGCCTGGTACTTCACAGATATCGATAGTCCGGCGCGCTCAGTCATCGATCAGTATCCGGAGATATTCGGGACTGATGTAGACCGTCCCGTGCATCCGGCAGTGGTCTACGAGATGATTGCCAACATATTCATTCTTGGCGTGATTTTCCTGTTGCGTGGACGTGTGCGTCCTGCTGGAAGCATCTTCATGATCTACTTGGCTTTGTATGCCACCGCACGTTTCGGCATCCAATTCGTAAGACTCGACGATGTGAAGTTCTGGGGTCTGCAAGAGGCCCATCTGATCGCGATTCTCGTCTGGATCATCACAATACCGTGGATCATTTGGAAAGTTCGATTAACCGGAAGACCTAGATTGCCGAGGCGACGTGGCGGGGGAACCCCAGTGGTTGAAGACCGAGTTACTGCCGGAAGATCGCGGCGTGAACGGCGGCGCGAGTTGGCGCGATAACGGCAAGTCATCGTCGAGTGAATTGGAGAGGTCAAATGGATGTCAAAGAAGCAGTCCAAACCGCGAAGGAGTATCTGGCGGATCTTTTCGTTGATGAGGATCTCTCGGACATAGGACTTGAGGAAGTTCGTTACGATTACGATGATGACAAGTGGCACGTCACCGTGGGGTTTTCGCGTCCCTGGGATAGGAAGCATCCCATCGCTGCTATACGAGGCGAACCAAATCCCCGTCGTTCCTACAAAGTGATATGCATCAATGACGAGAGTGGCAATGTGGAATCTTTGAAAGATCGGATTTTGGAGAGACCACGCCCAGTCTGATGGCACTCCGGGGCTTTTTCATCGATTCCAATCTGCTAGTTTTGTTGGTGGTAGGCCAGACTCAACCGAGTCTGATAGGCAGGCATCGACGAGTGAAGGGTTTCACTCGAAACGATTATGATCGCCTATTGGACTACGTCGGGAGAGATACCAAGATATTCGTGACGCCGAATACCTTGACTGAAACTTCAAACCTACTGGGGTTCGGTACTGATGAACTGAGATCTCGATTATTTGAAACCCTGAAAACGATGATTGACGAAAGCAATGAAGTATACATATGTAGCACAAAAGCATCGGACAACCCAGAGTTTGGGTGGATCGGTCTCACTGATGCCGCGCTGCTCGAATCTGTGTCTGTCGATACTCCATTGTTGACTGTCGATTTCATGCTTTACCTTGCGGTATTGGAACGCGAACCGAATGCCGTAGTGAATTTCAATCATCTGTAATACTATAATGCATCTATCAAATGCATTTAATAGTATAGAATCGTCTAAATTGAACCTGCAATATCATGCAGCCGCAACTCGCGACTGCGGTTCCCGCGATAGTAGTTGGTCTTCAGACTGACCACCACATCTACCAATCGAGTTGGTGGCAGACTGTCCGCCATGCCGAAGCCGATCGCTTGAAACCTACGTCCCGTATCGTCTCTGAGCGTAAGTCGTGCATGATTTTGGTTTCGTCCCATGTACCGGATGTTTGACGTTTGAGCGTTGCGAATTAGAAACAATGGCTCAGGATTGCCAGAACCAAAGGGTGCCATCTTGTCCACGAACTCCCACAACGAGTATCCGAGTTGAGATAGATTCATCTCCGCATCCACGGTGCGGGTCACCCTTTCGCCAACCTCTGAGCTTAATGTGGACCATGACATCTGGGTTTCTAGATGCGTCCTGATTTCAGGGATGAATTGATGATCAGTCGCAAATCCAGCGGCAGCTGCATGACCTCCGAAACGATGCAATTTTCCGGCGACCGCTTCCAACGCCTGATGCAGATCAAAGCCCGGCACACTGCGTGCGCTGGCACGTGCCACGCCATCGATGACCTGATATGCGAAGGCCGGCGAAGAGGAGTATTCGGACGCATGTCCGGCGAGGGGGCCTAAAACACCCATGGGGAATGTCGGGTCTACCTCCACCGCCATCACATTGTGTCCATTGCCAATAGCTGCATCAATTTCAGGTTTGGCCGCTCGCCATGCTCTATCTGCGATGCTGCGACGTTTCTGGTTTGCTTCGTTCAGGTCTTTTGCAAGTTGCATGGCCGCATAGATATCCGTCGAGATCAGCAGATTAAGACTGGGGTCTGCAGAATCTAATCTGCCAGGCGCGTTGAGGCGCGGGGCCAACTGGAACGTGATGAACTCGGAATCGTAAGGGCCGACGTGCCGGATCTGATCTGCTACCAAACGAGTCAGCTCGATCAATCCCAACGGAGCGGTAGTGTCGAGAAGTCGCAGTCCCTCGCGGACTATGATGCGATTATCTCCGAGTAACTCGGTTTGATCGGCCAGAGTACCTACTGCCGCTAGCGAGAGCAGTTCCATTGCGGGCTCTTGTCCGGCTTCCGCAAGCAGTGCCATTGCCAACTTGAATGCCGTTGCCGCACCGCAATAGTCGGCAATTTCCGAGTTTTTCGATAGATGCTGATTGACGATCGCAGCTGCGTTGGGCAATCGTCCGTTGTGTGGAATATGGTGGTCTGTGATTACCACGCGCATGCCCAACGTGTTGGCGTAATCCACCGCGTCGAAGTCAGTGATGCCGGTGTCTACGGTGATCACAAGGCAAACGCGTTGTTCTTTGAACTTTTCAAGTGCTTCAAGCGATATGCCGTGTCCTTCGATTTCACGATGCGGCAGGTGATATTTGGGCTCGATGCCAAGTTTACGCAACGTAAGTACGATGATCGCAGTCGCGGTTATGCCGTCAGCATCGAAATCTCCAAGAATACCGATACCTTCGCCATTGTGCACCGCATCGAGGATCACTTCCACCGCCTTTTCGATTCCCGGTAGTACAGCAGGGGAATCCATCATCTCAAGCCCGTCCTGAAGGAAAGACAACGCATCAGGATTGTTGCGGATGCCGCGGTTGTAGAGAAGAGATGAAACGAGTGCTAATGCGCCACTAGGAGCGAGACTTTCTAAAGCGAGATGAAATACATCTGGAGGTGGATCTGCGACGCGCCAGCGCGATGAGATGGGCTGCAATGCCGCAGACGCAGTATCAGTCGAACGCGTTCGATTTCTGGCGGCTCGTTGCCGCCCGATCATCCTGCGAATTCCTTGAACAGTACCGAAGCGTTATGCCCGCCAAAACCTAACGAATTAGACATTGAAGCGGGAACTCGACCGCGTTTTGCTAGATTTGGAACATAATCCAGATCGCAATCGGGGTCGGGATTCTCAAGATTGATTGTAGGTGGCACTACCGATTCGGAAATCGACATGATGCTGAACGCAGCCTCGATGCCACCCGCGGCGCCCAATAGATGGCCAGTCATAGACTTGGTGCTGCTCATCAAGAGATTGTGGGCATGTTCTCCGAATGTCTTTTTGACAGCGATAGTCTCGAACTTGTCGTTGAGCGGTGTAGAAGTTCCATGAGCATTGATGTATGCCACTTCTTCCAATTCCATGTCGGCCTGTTCAATCGCCAACTTCATAGCTGCTGCCGCGCCTTCGCCTTCCGGGTGCGGTTGAGTCACGTGATGTGCATCGCTTGTCGCGCCGTATCCTGCAAGTTCGCAGAGTACATTCGCACCTCGTTTCTCTGCATGTTCCAAAGATTCGATGACGATTACGCCGGCACCCTCACCCAGAACAAAGCCATCGCGCTCCGCGTCGAATGGACGAGAAGCTCCCTCTGGATCATCATTCCGAGTAGAAAGTGCCTTGCAGGCATTGAAGCCGGCTACACCGATAGGGCATATCGCTGCTTCTGATCCACCCGCGATCGCCACGTCAACAACGCCACGCCGAATCATCTCAGCTGCTTCACCTATCGAGTCAGTGCCGGTAGCACATGCTGAAACGACTGAATAGTTGGGGCCCTTAGCTCCGATGGTCATCGATACCTGACCGCTGGCCATGTCACCCAACATCATTGGAATCAGAAACGGGTTGACTCTTCGAGGTCCGCGAGCGTTTAGCACATTCATCTGTTCCGAGATGGTTATGATGCCGCCTACGCCGCTGCCGATTAGAACTGCGACACGTTCCGCATCTACATCTTCCATCGCGATGTTGGCGTGTTCCAAAGCTTCTAAACTGGCAACACAGGCAAACTGAGCGAAACGGTCCATGCGCTTTGCCTGACGACGACCAAGCACACCTGCAGCATTGAATTCTCGCACCTCACCTGCAATGCGGGATTCGTAACCTTCTGGATCGAAAGCACCGATATAGTCGATACCCGACTTGCCGTTGATCAAGTTCTTCCAAGTCGTTTCTCGGTCTGAACCTAACGGTGTTACAAGGCCAATCCCCGTTACGACTACCCGGTCGTTCATGTGTGCACGTTTCCCATAGAGTAATGTGTTGCGCCTACGCTCAATGAAGTATATATCTGCGAATCGATTCCTACGTACTCGAAGAGCCTTGTCTGCCTCATAGAATCGAAACAACCATGATATCCGTCCAAATCGAGACCCACGGCTGTAAATTGAACACCGCCGATTCTCAGCAGATCGCTGCCGAGTTTCTCCGTAACGGCTTCGAAGTCCGAAACCGTCATGATCACTTATCGCCGGACGTCTTCGTTCTGAATTCTTGCACCGTGACCCATGTTGCTGATAAGAAGGCACGCCAATCCATAGCCGCTGCGAGGCGCAAGTACCCCAATGCGCTGACCGTGCTTACAGGATGCTATCCGGAACGTGACGCCAGTGGGGCATCTGACTTGCACAGTGTCGACATTGCATTGGGAAATACCCAGAAGTCTGAATTAGTGCAAGCCGTCGCTGAAAGATTGAAAATCGATGTTACTCCTTGTGCCAACGGACGCGAGCCGGTCTATAGCGAGATGCTGTTAGGCCGTACCAGAGCATCAGTGAAAATACAAGAAGGGTGCGATCAGGTATGTGCATACTGCATCGTGCCTAAGGTAAGGGGACGCGAACGTAGCATCACGCCCGAAAAGATAGTCGATAAGGTCAATCAGCTGGAAGAAATCGGATGCCGCGAGGTCGTGTTCACAGGCACTCAGCTGGGTCACTACGGTTTCGATCTGGATGCTGGAACAGACCTGGAACACCTTCTCAAAACCGTATTGCAAAACACCTCGATACCTCGAATACGAGTCTCCTCTTTGCAGCCGCCTGAGATTAACGACGGGTTGTTGGATGTCTGGACTAATGAAGGTGCTGGACGGGTCTGCCCGCATTTTCATATGCCGTTGCAGAGCGGGAGCGATGAAATCTTGACTCAGATGCGACGCACATACACATCATCACAGTTTCTGAAACAGGTAGAACTTGTACGGCAGCACATACCTGATTGTGGCATCACCACGGATATCATCGCCGGATTTCCAAGCGAGACCGATTCTGATCACGAAATGTCGGTCAAGGTGATGGAAAGTGTCGGCTTTTCCGATGCCCATGTCTTCCCATATTCGCCGCGTCCCGGCACCAGCGCGTACCACTTTGGCGAACAGATAGATTATTCGATCAAGGTGGCTAGAGCCCAAGAACTTCGAGAAATCGTCGCACTAAGTGCCAAACGCTTCAAAACCTCGATCCTCGATACCGTCCGACCGGTCCTTTGGGAAGGACGACGCGGGAAATCAGGGATGACTGACAATTATGTCAGAGTAAAGTTGGAACCTGAATACCAACTTGAAGCAGGGGATGGTCTGATTGAAAACGTGGTACTAACTGCGATTGCCCACGATGGGACAATAGTCGCGGAACCGTCCGGATGATCGCGCCAGCTCCGCTGATGTTAGTGGTCACGCCAGCAAGGGATCGAGCTGCGAAATGATGTCGGTTTCGATGCCGACGAATGAACCCGAGCGATCGCGATCGATATACACAGCGCGACGTTGGGGGTCCATCGGGAAGAACACACACATACCGCCATCCGCAGCCCGCTCGAGTAGACGCTTCTTTTCATCGTACGCCTGTAATGAATTCATTCCGAACCCTAACTGGACGCTGGGGTCCAAGTGGAACGGTGTAGGGAACAATAATGGCGATACCATCAATTTCTCAGAGCCGCACGAGATGAAGATGGTCGAGTTCGCGGGCGTCACGCCGCCAGAGCGTTCCATCCTAATCCCAGGGCCTACTTCCACATCGTCATCAACTAACCGTATCTGCGCTCCCAGTTTCTCCATCATCTTCAGATCGACGCGTATCTCACGATAGGCTGCCTGATGGAATGGATGGGAACTCAAAGCTGTTTCCCACTCTGCTCGCGGAATGATGTATTCAGCATTCGGGCAGATCGGTTCGGCATCGCCACGGTTGTTATAGGAAATCAGATTGCCAGCGTGCAAAAAGTGCAGACTTGGGAGAAGCACACGATTGACAAGTTTTGGTTGGAGAGTTCGCATCAACTGATTCGACTTAGCCCCCAAGACATCTCGCGTGAAGATAGGGTCTCGCATGCCGACACCAGTGCCGATAAGGCTGACATCGTATTCATCCTCATGAAACATTGGCACGTTGATCAGCATCGCATAGTTTGACAAAGTGACCCGGTTCTGACGATCGGTAGGGCTTTTGCCATCGTTGAGGTTGAAGTCCCGCCAAATGGACTTCTCGACGTTGTAGGCGTAGGTCACGTCAAGTTTGACGCTGCTAGTGTCGATCGGCTTTATCTGTACGCGTGGCATTTGTTGCTCCGTGAGCTGCGAGGAGATGGGTCTCCATGAACAGACAGCCTTGAATTGCGCGCCGACATCCTCTAGCAGTCCGATGAATCACCTTGGGTGAAACATCACCACCAGTGTCAAGGCTGTGTCGTGTTCTGCTTGGTAAATTTCAGACGACTTCCCGAGTGAAGATAGGCTCCATAGGATGCATCGTAGTGTTCAGAACGGTCGCACTGATACGCCCACCTGTGATGTCTGGAAGATTGATCAGCAAGACGGATTTAGCCAGTTGGATTCGGTGAGGCGAAACGGCATTCTCGCTACGTGACAGCTCATCAGTTCTGTTGCCTGTCCTGTCCCTGTTGGTAAACATTTCCTGCCTCCTTTTATTGCGACGGTCCGGGGCAGCTAGTTCGGCTTGGCTGCCCCAGCATCGTCACTTTGGTTGCACCAATAAAAAGTGTAGAAAGGAGAGCGCACATAGTCAAGAAATACACAAAATATATTTTGAATTAGTTCGATATCTGTTTCATGGCAGATTTGGAGTCCAAGAACATGGTAGAAAGCCTTCATTCAGCGCATATGTCAAGGCATTTCACGATTTCAAGTGATGAGAAGGTGCTTGATGAGATGTCAAGCAGCGAATCTGGCGTTTCGATAAAATCGAAGCACGAAGAAGGAAAATCGATCATTCCACGGAGATTCAAAAAATGGACCTGCAATTGCAAGCAATGAGAGGCAACATCTCGCGAATCGTTTCTGATGCCGCGATCGTCAACTTATTCGAGGGAGTGAAGATTCCAGGAGGTGCAACTGGAGCTGTCGATGGTGCACTAGGAGGATTGATTTCCGAACTCATCGCTGACGGTGAAATAACTGGCAAGCGTGGCAACAATGTTCTGATCCACACACCTGCGAATCGCTACGATGGGTTCGTTCCAAAGCGGGTGCTCGTTATGGGATTGGGATCAAGTTCACGTTTCGGGCTTCATGACGTGCGCGAAATCTCCGCGGTTGCCGTGGACCGCCTCGGAAGCGTCGCCACAACCGCGTCTACAATCATCCACGGCGGCGGGATTGGAGGATTAGAAATCGGTGCTGCAGCACAAGCTCTAGCCGAAGGGTCGATGCTCGGGGCGTACCGTTTTAACAAATACAAAAAATCATCGAACAAAGATGACAATCGACTGCAGACTCTGAACGTCGTCGAATTTGACGATGCCAAGATACCATCCGTTCGTTCAGGGGTAGCTTCAGGTATCAAAAGCGGCGACGCTCAGAATTTCGCGCGCGACTTGGTGAATGAACCTGCGAACGTTTTGTCGCCAGAAGCAATGCGAGACGCTGCCCAGTCCATAGCAGAAGAGAACGGCTTGGGCATCACAGTTTTGAACATCCACGAGTGCTTGTCGATGGGTATGCATGCATTCGCCGGCGTCGCGCAAGGATCTAGTCGGCCTGCATGGTTCGTGCATTTGACTTATGAAGGAGATCCTGCGAATCGAAGCAACAACATCTGGTTTGTTGGCAAAAGCATCACATTCGATTCTGGCGGATTATCATTGAAGCCATCTCGCGGCATGGTCACGATGAAGGGCGACATGGGCGGTGGCGCTTCCGTTTTAGGGGCGATGAAGATCGTTGCATCGCAGAAGCCTCGTATAAATGTTCATGCCGTGCTGCCTATCACTGAGAACATGCCCGGCGGAGGAGCTCAGCGACCGGGAGATGTGGTACGAGCGATGAATGGCAAATACATTGAGATAGACAACACCGACGCTGAGGGTCGATTGACACTGGCGGATGCTTTGGGATATGCGCGCGCCGCTGGTGCCTCCAGAATAGTTGACATTGCCACACTTACAGGTGCGGCGCGCGTCGCACTGGGAACGGGCAACGCGGCGGTATTCGGCAATGACGATGGATTGATGAAATCGGTTCTAGACGCAGCAGCGGCAGCTGGCGACGGTATGTGGAGATTGCCCCTCGACGCGACGTCTAAGCGGTTGAATCGTTCTGATATTGCGGATTTGAAGAACAGCGGCGGCGCGCCGGCTGGCTCCATAACTGCTGCTCACTTCATTTCAGAGTTCGCTGAAGACACTCCCTGGGTGCACATCGATATTGCTGCAGTGTCGATGGTGATTGGGAATCGTGGTCCGTTCAGGACGACTGGCGCTACGGGCATGCCGACGCGCACTCTCGCTACTTTGGCAGCATCCTTGGCAAAGTAAGTTGATCAATACCACGAACCTGAAGACATTGCTTTGTGCTGTTTTGCTGGCATTGCTTGGTGTTGGCATGTTCGCGTGCGGTTCAGCCTACGATGAATCGTCGAGGCTGAAGCGCGATGCCAGTGGTCCGTATGAAGTGTCGACTGAATTCATCGAAGTCACGCCAACGACTATGGACCCGCCAGATGGTTGGTGGAACCCGATCGGTCAGCGAGAGTTGGAATTGATCGACTACTCAGTTTTGGGAATCAGGATGTGGGGTAACTGCGTCTGGTATCAAGATGATCCTTCCCCAAAGACGGAGGAAGAAGTGCGATCGGTTCTATCGGAGGTGATCGATTCGCCGTTGGCTGAGGAGATTGGGATAATCGAAACTGCTGACCTTGGGGCGGTGTGCGAGGAGTCAGCTGCGGTTGCAGATTTTCCGGTCAATGTAACCGATGGCAGACGTGCATCGATGGCGTCTGAGCTGATGATCGACCTCACCGATTCGTGCGTCGAGTTTTACGCATCGCCCGATACTCCGTTGGCTTATCGCATTGCGATCACATTCATCGACATGCTTTGGTTGCTGGAACTTGATACTCCGAGATGGCCGAGACGCGATTTCTGGGGAGTGCGCGAGTGGTGCGACACGATAGTCGAGGGCGCAGTGGCTAGTTGAATGAAAACCGAACCATAGGAGTGTCCGATGAAGATCGAGGTAGGCGAATCTCTCTGCTACTCGTATCTGCGGCATGTCAAACAATGCCCAATAGTTCAAACCAACTGGAAAGCGTCCGAGAATTTGGAAGTTGCAGACTTCGGACGTAATACTTGAGAAGATGTTTGAGTCTCTGAGGCGACGTTTCGATGTTGGCAACCAGATCTTCAAGGGCACACAAAGTTTCTCGCAGTTTATGAAGCAGGGGGAGATCGACGTACTAGGTCTCGATCAAAATGGCGATGTACACGCAATCGACGTTGCGTTCCACGAGGCAGGATTGCTTTACAACTCGAGTGTGGCTACGATCCTGAAGAAGATGCTTCGTACTCACCTGCTTCTGAACCGATACATGCGACCTCAACAGAAGTTTCATATCTACTTTCTCTCGCCAAAAGTGAATCGCAAAGACATACAACCTCTGGAAAACATCTTCGCAGCATTGCGAGATGATGAATCGACATCTACCACGGATTGGCATCTCGTAATCAATGAGGATTTCTCGCGCATCGCGAATCAGACGCTCGAGAAAGCCGCGAAGGTTTCCGACACGTCCGAGTTATTCATTCGATCTTCGAGGTTACTTGATTTGACTAGAACTGCCAAAGCACCAACGAGTGGCTTTGAGCAACCGACGGCAGCATCTAATCCGAGCGTCCAACCTGGCGTAAGGAAGTACGATAGACCAGTTCACAATCAACTGGTGAACTCAGATGCCAAGTTACAGCCGATAGTCAGACGGTTGATGCACACACTTCTTGACGATCATCCGACACTGCTTGACGCGATGGACATTCAGAATTTGATGGATAGAGATTACTGCAAAACCCGTCTGGGGATTAACATCGCCAATTTACCCTTGCTTCGAAGCACGGTGAGCGGTAGGTTTGTCGGCGGTCGCAGCCGATTCTGGTCTGACGTTTACGGCGGCCGATTCTTCGTCTGCAGTCAATGGTGGAAGGAATACCACGCGCGAAATGCAGCGAGCCTACTGAGGTGGGTGCGGGAAATTGTAGCAGCAAGACCAGATCATCCCGGGAAGGATGCACTTGCTTCGCACGCACGTGAACTTGAACGTTACCTAGGGCTAGGTATCTCAGAAGCGCGATTACCCAACGCGCAAGATTATTCAGACCTTTTCTGAATGTTTCCGGTTATTGAGTGGTTGAACCATAAGAAAGTAAGGCATTTCCAACCACCCTCAAAACGGCATGATCGTGACGTCAAGCGTGATCTCAGCTATCAGAATGCCGCCGATGCTGATGCTGGCAATTCCAGCGACAACAGTTACGGCGCGATTCAGCATCTGTTTGGAAGCCGAGGCTTTGAAAGGCAGCGCAAGCAGGATCGTAAGAGCCGACATCGATAGCATCGTTCCAACACTGAAAAGTACCAGATAGCCAGCGCCGGCCCAGAATGAGGCGATTGAAGGTAGCAGTGCTACCATCACCGCGGCACTCCCGGCTAGCCCATGCACCATTCCAATGGCTAGTGATTTGACGCGCAAGACCGGTCTGCCGAGAAAGTAAAAGTTGTCGTGTCTTGGGGAGCTGCTTTCTGGGGAATCGCCAATCGCGTGTGAAGCATGAACATGGACATGGGGGCCTTCACCGTGATCGTGAGTGTGGATGTGCAGTCTGTTGCGCAGCACATTCCAAATTGTGCTGATGCCAAGATAGATGAGCATGGCGGCCACGCCGAGTTCGAGGTAGGGCGCAACGGCTTCGTAACGATCCAAAGCAACATCCTTGACGATAAGGATGATGGTGCCAATGCCGATGAGCGGAACTGAGTGCCCAAGTCCCCACGACGCACCGATCCAGATACTCGACCATAGATTGTTTTCTTTCGAGACGATGCTCGCCACCGCTACTACGTGATCTGCGTCAGTTGCATGCTTCAATCCAAGCAAGAAACCAACGGCAAGCACGACCAAAATCCCAGTCTCAAGTTCCATGACAGTCCATAATTGCGGTGCTGTATTTTTCGTGGTTTCAGTAGTGGCACGCCCGGAGGGATTCGAACCCCCGACCCTCTGGTTCGAAGCCAGATGCTCTGTCCCCTGAGCTACGGGCGCACAGACTATCGCATGTTCGCATTGGCATGGAGGTGGGGTGGACGGAGGGACTCGAACCCTCGATCTTCAGGGCCACAACCTGACGTGTTAACCACTACACTACGCCCACCACGAGAACGCTATCGCGAGGCATGCGTGATTCGATTCTAATTCAAGCTAGGCTCGCCTTGCTAAAATTGTGGAACCATCACCTAGGAGGCAGTCCCATGAAAATCGTCGACGTGAAACCGATGGTCGTTGAGAACGACCCGCCGTACATCGGTGGCAAGCACCTGCTATTCGTACAGATCATCACCGATGGAGGTATCGTTGGTCTTGGCGAGCGAGTCACCGGCAGTGGATACTCCGGCAATGTCCTCGACCTAAGGTCGATGATTTCCCTGTTGGAAGAGTTTGGTCGTTACGTATTGATTGGAGAGAATCCATTCAACATCGAGTTGCTTTGGCAAAAGATGTATGCCAGTCGTCATGACTTCAGGCATCCTAGCCTCTACGCCACACCAGCGATCAGCGCGTTGGAGATGGCGTTGTGGGACATCGTCGGCAAGGCGGCGAATCAGCCGATCTATAACCTTCTCGGCGGCAAGTTTCATGAAAAGCTGCGTGCTTATGCGTATATGCCGCAACCCGAAGGTGGCTTCATGGCAAACCCGGAGGCAGCCGGTCCGATCGCGGAGAAACTGCTTGAAGAGGGTAACACCGCGTGCAAGATCGATCCATTTACGCCTTTGTTCCCCGGACCGAGGGACATCGGGCTGCCGGAGATTACCCAAGCCGCGAAGATCTGGAAGGCGATCCGAGACGCGGTTGGCAATGAGCTAGAGGTCGGCATCGGCACCCATGGTCAACTCACTACATACAGCGCAATTCGCGTCGCCGATTTTCTGGAACCGTACCATCCATTCTGGTTTGAAGAACCAGTACCGCCAGAGAACATCGATGAGATGGCAAGAGTAGCGGCACACACATCGATACCCATCGCAACTGGTGAACGTTTAGTTACGAAGTACGAGTTTTCAAATCTGTTGGAGAAGCAGGCGGCGCAGATAATCCAGCTGGACCTCGGGCAGTGCGGTGGAATCATGGAGTCCAAGAAGATCGCTGCAATTGCCGAGGCACACTACGCGGTTATAGCTCCCCACATGTATTGTGGTCCGATTGCAGCCGCGGCTGCGATTCAACTCGACACCTGCTCGCCTAACTTCATGATCGCCGAAGCGAACCAAGGTCCGTTGCATAAAAGCATCTTCAAAGAACCGCTCGTTTTCGAAAACGGCTACTACATACCACCTACCGGACCGGGGCTAGGCGTGGAGTTGGACATGGATGTGGTGAATAAACGGTTAGTAACTTAGGCCCAAGTCAGACACCTATCTAGCATCAATCGTTTCGGTCATTGTTTAGATGATCGTTCGATCGACGGCGAGTTTGTTCCTCCATTGCCGCCTTACGTCCAGCTTCGAAACCTTCATTAAACTTAGCTTCATCTCTTTCGATCCTTTTTCGAGCTTCACGTTTTTCAAGTAGGTGCCTTAATACCATTACTACCTCCAATTCGATGGCACTTAAGACGGCTGCGACGAAAATGAGTGATGCCGAGCCGCTAGCCACTGCAGTTACCATGCTTGCAATGTTATCGTGCCCGACGTTGTATTGCTCCGACCACCAAAGCGCAAAGACAAATGGTGATGCTTGTAACACGAACAAAAGATAGAACCAACCGATCCATTCTGCGCGAAAAGTCCACAGAGACAGACGCTGGGCATCTCCAATTCTTGGAGTGCTAGGTGGTTGTTCTTCACGTTTTCCTTCACTCACGAACGAATATCATAGCACATTAGTACTACGATAAGTCAAGCGTCATCGTCGTCTTCTGCCGAACGGCAAATTGCGGAACATCGATGGCAGCCATCTCCGAGACGGTCTGCTCATGACTGGTTTTTCCAAATGCCTCGCGGGCTTGGATTCGCGTTCCGCAGCTGCCGTGCGAATGATGTTTTCTGACACCGTTCGTCTGAGATCATTGGCTAAACGGGCGGGGTCTACTGCATTTGGTACGAAGTGCATCAATCTACGCGGTCGGAAGAATCCAGCACCGGCGATAACCCATCGTTTGAGCCAAAACACCCACGCAACCAAGACGATAGCAGCGATTGTGACGCCAACAACTACGTGGTAACCCCATTTGAAGTCGAGACCTGGCATGTTCTCGAAATTCATGCCGAACAAACCTGCCACGAGACCCAAAGGCAAGAATACGGTCGCAACAATAGAGAGAACCTTCATGATCTCGTTCTGCCGATTACCTACCACTGAAAGATAGGTAGCAAGCGCAGAATCGGTACGTTCTCGGATGGAATCGTTAGTTGTTTGGACGCGAATCAGGTCTTCAAACGAGTCTCTAAAATAGATATCTACTCCATCGGAGATGACCGCGAATTCGCGGCGCCCCAACCTGCTCAACACCTCGCGTTGAGGCAGCAATGCACGATTCAAGCTCAGCGCCGACCGTTTCAATGCCATTAGTGCCAGCAACGCGGTATTGTCAGGATTGGCGATTATCTGCTCTTCTATCGCCTCAGCACGCTCTTCCATTCGATCCAAGGTCGGAATGATCGCCTCGATCAGCGCATCGAACTGAGCATGAGCAAAGAAACTCGGACCCTTCATCAACGGATGCCCATCGATTTCCACGAGACGTTTGATGGCATCGATGCTGGGCATTGCGACGTGATAGACCGTCACTACGTAGTTGATGCCGATGAACAATCCGATATCTGCGGTCTGGAGGACGTTGGTTTCGGAAGTGTAGTCGACGCTTCTGGCATTGACGAATAGATAGTGTCCGAAATCCTCGACGCGTGGCAGATCGATCTCAGGGTCTACAGCGCCTTCCAGTACCAAGGGATGAAATCCGAACTCTTGCTTCAGAAAATCTGCATCATCGCCATCTGGTTGGAAGACATCGACCCACAACATACCTTTGCCGGAATCGATGACTGCTCTAAGAGCGTCCGTTTCGATATCCCGGTAGAGTTGCCGGTCGGTGTCCAGAAAATATGTTGTGATTGACATCTCTTGTACCTTCCTTGCGTCAGATTAAAGATGCGTAGAGGGGGAGGACACGAGAAGTGAAGTTTCGAACGGCGATTGATAGTTCCGTCGAATCTCGCAGTGTCGCTACTTGAATCGTAACAGGCGGGGCAAGATGTATTGTTGTGAGCCCCCTAGCAGAAATTCTGCGTGAAGTAGACTTTGCCGTCCTCCGCGATAGCAACACCCATTCCCGCGCGGTCGTAAGACGAATCGAGGATATTCTCGCGATGTCCGAGACTGTTCATCCAACCGTCAACCGCGATTTTGCCTATCTCCTCAGGTGAGAAGATGTTGTAAGGCGTAGTTCTCCCGTTGACGGTCCGATAACCGGCGAACAACCACCCTTGATGTATGTTCTCTGCAAGACCAAATGTGTAGTACGAACCATAATCTTTCCGACATTCGTAGCTCGCCAGGTCTGCTCTGTCAGTCGGATCGAGCCCTTCGGGGCTGAGGTGGGAGAAGTAGCTGCGTGCTGCCATGTCTTCGCTATGACCTCGCGCAATCGATCGGATCGCCTCGACATGCTCCATCGGATCGACGCCATGTAGTACACGTTTTTCGTTGATCAACTCGTGTGTGAGATCCTCGAGATGGCGCACATCGATTTCCGGTGCGATCGTTGGTGTCGGCGTTACAGTGGGAACCGGTGTGCTGGTTGGTGTCGGTGTTATCGTTGGTGTTGCGACGGTAGACTGCATCGTCGTTGGGGTTTGCGCCGACACGGGGCCCGATGTAGTTGCCGGTGTCGGTGAAATGTATGCAAGGACGTTAGCCTGAGTTTCGTCAATCGCTGGAATGAATATCGAATACTCGGATATCGGCACATCTTCTCCATCGATTTCTCCCCAAACTACGATGGTATAGACACCATCGCCGTGTTGCAGGATGATATCGCCGACATCTGCAGTTACATCGAATGATCCGTTGTCTGTGAACCAAGTGGCAGCCGTGATCCAAGGGACATCAACGGTGTAATTCGAGGTAGTTATCGGTTTGTCATCAAAGTACGAAGTTGCCGCTGAGGCGTTTGCTGGTACGTCGTACGGATCAACGCATCCCGTGCCGGACAAGGTGTAGGCGTCGCTGGTGTAATACTGGTTTGGACCTAACGGAGGACGCAATCCAGCGACGGTTTTGCCCAATGAGTAACAATAAGTGTGGTGCAATTGACCACGACTTAGTGGGCGGACTGGTTGGTCGTAGTAAATCTGTACGCCCAATGAACGACTAGAGATATCCACGTCGTTTTTCGTTGTTCCGCGCAACGTCAATAAACCGTTCTCAATCTGCGGTTCTGACATGTATTCCACATAGTCGCCCACGAAATGTTGCACTAACCACAGGTTTGGCTGCTGATACGAGATGCCGATATTTACCTTGCGGTGATGAGAATCGAGTATGTTGCGACGGTGTCCGGGACTGTTCATCAGACCATTCATGGCTTCGTCGAGTTCGGCTCTGATGGTTTTGGCGATATAGCGGTGCGGATCAGGTGGACAATACCCGCTACCGCTGACGTTTTCCGATGAATATTGTTCGCCCCCCGCAAGCGTGTACCTCATGTAAGGTTTTAGTCCGTCGGTACCCCAGTGGCCGGTGACACAGTTTTCCATCATGTCTTCAGCATGAGACTGGGCGGCTGGATTCTCATCGAGCGTGACTTCGCTCAATCCAGCGGCAACACGCGCTTGGTTGATCAGCTTTAGGGCATACTCGCGCGCGGACGCCAACTGAGGTGCATTGAAACCCGACGCCGAGATCGATATCGGTGTATGAGTAGGCGTTGATGTCTGCGTAGGGGTGTTTGAAGGAGTAGAAGACGTGGTCGGTGCGGGTGTTTCAGTCGGTGTTGGCGTGATCGTGGGAGTTGGTGTGGCACTGGGTTTAGGAGTAGTTGTCGGAGTAGTAGTAGATGTTGGCACTAAGGTCGGATATGGAGTCGGCGAAGGATCTGGCCAACCTTGTCGCGACGTTAGATTGTTTGAAGCGACGCCTGACGTCGCATTAGGCGTGGTTCTCGCAGGAACACGATTGGGAGTCGGCATTATCGTGGCAGTCGGCGAAGCGGGAGCGATCGCTGCATTTGGAAACCGTGTCGCTACTGGGGTACGAGTCGGCGTGGGAGAATGGTCTGGCCAACCTCCTACTATCGCAACTTCCTCCCCTGCGTCTACCTCATCAACCTTGACTACCGGTGTCGCGCCAACCAAAACGATGTTGGAATCGGTTCGGAACACCGAACGCCATTCGTCACGCCAGTTCTGGGAGATGTCGGGTCGTAGCGCGCTGATCAGGAGATAGATCCCGATCACGCCCGCCAATATGAAAGTGAAGGTCTTCAACTGCCGTGAATTCGGTGCATGTGATGTTTATTCAGGAATGCTATCCGCGTGTCGACACATCATGCTTCGACGATGTCAGTTGAAAAGACGCGCCCATTCTTCCATCATCGAATCGACTCCTATAGGTGCAGTGATGGTCAGAATGAGGTATGCAACGATGGCAGATAAGAGCAAAACAGCCAACACGCCCCAAATGCGCGAACTTTTGCGGCGTGGCACTTGATACGGACTACGTTGCGGTAGTTGTCCGTTGCTGTTTCTATTCCTCATACAATTTACGCAAGTGCAGTTGGACGGATGAATCCCGCCAGCGTATCCCCAGCGTGCGGCAATTTGAGTGAGAAATTCGGTGTGATGATCTTCGGCTTGATTCCAGCTGCACTCCGCTTAACGGCGAACCGCTCTCAACTTGTACAAAATGCACCGACTTTCACGTTCATTTGAGGGATGCCAGATACTCCTGCATCATCGCTTCGGTCGGCGGGTAGTACTTGCCGGGACGCACGTTTTCAGCTAGGATCTTGGCTTTGACGTAGGCCTCTACGCCTTCATGCTCTTCAACCCAATGCACCGCCTCTTCGGCGAACCACGAAGGCACTACTACGCAACCATCGTCATCACCTACGATCACATCGCCAGGACGCACCAACGCGCCACCACATTGGATGTCGCAGTTCTCATACGCCGGATCCGCCCACGGACGACCGCCATAAGGCGAGCGCTCTTGAGCGTAGACTGCAAAGCCGTAGTTCTCATCTTCGAGAACGCCGAGGTCGCGGATGGCGCCATCAGTCACGAGTCCTTCGGCATTGTTCATCTTGAGCTGCATCAGCTTGACATCGCCGGCAACCGCCGCCCACTGCTTGCCCATGAGATCGGCAACCAAGACGTCACCCGGCCCGCAACGTGCCATAGCGCGGTATTCAGGCGAATCTTCACCGATCTTGGTCTCAACGTCTAGGTCTGGACGAGGTGGCAGAAACCTGAGAGTGCGAGCGCGTCCGGCAAGGCGTTTGCCGGGAGTAAAATTGCGAACACCTTCCATAAAGGGCAGCAGTACTCCAGCTACATTTGCGACTGCCGCCCAGGTAGTGGCGACCGGCAGTTTGCGGAAACGGTCTAAGATATCGTCTGATACATCAACTGGTGTGAATGATCGTTCTGCCATCGGTGTTTGAACCTTTCGTTTTCTTCGTGTGTTCGAGTGCGGATGGATTCTCAACTTTGATGATGATATCGCACATGACGGGTATTATTCTTTACCAGACCCTATTCGAGTTCAGTTCCTCTGCTCACGCGATTTCACCGCCGTTATCACTTCGTCTACCGACATGCGGCCGACAGGGCCGGAAGCATACATAGATCCGAATACCACGCCGCCGCGCAAGATCAGAAGTTCGGTAGGCTGCATGTAGCGTCCGTGATGATCGGTCGTCCACCAAGCGCCTACGGATGTGAAATCGTCTTCGGTTACGCCGTAAGCGACGGGGAAGGTCAATCCGAGTTCGTCCCGCATCGATTTAACTTCCGCCAGAGTGCCTACAGTCGCGGCAATCACGGTGGCGCCCAGATCGTTGAGTTCATCGAATTGTTCTTGGTAGCTGACCAGCTGCCTTCGACAGTAGCTTCACCACGCTCCGCGGAAAAACAACAACGCAATATATCGAGTCGTCATCCCCTTCGGCAAATCCAGTTTCTCTCCATCTACCAGTTGAAAACGGAGTTCTGGAAGACGATCGCCTTGCTGCAATTTTTCACTCATGTCCACTCCTGTGCCAATGTTCATACCGGCTATGAAGTCTGCTCAATCTTGGGTTCATGGTCTAGGATACGAAAAGCGACATCAGCTGCGTGGTCGATATCATCGACGAATTGTTCCGACGGAACTTTTTCGAGCGCACCGATTCCCCGAAGGGTCGCCTCAGCAGAAGCATCAAGTCCCATCACGATAGTAGCAGTATCTTCATCTATCGCAACATCGATCATCTCCTCGACGACCAATGCCGCGCTATCGTCGATGTATACAGTGTCGGAAAAATCGAGGATAACCACTTCGTGCTCTCGGATATCTTCACCGATGGCAGTTATCAGTCGACTTGAAGATGCCACTGTGAAACTGCCTCGTAGCGCGACGATTCCTACGCGTGCGGCATATTCGTCGATTTCGGTAGCAAACGATCTAGAGGCAAAGAAGGTACGATCGAGCAGTGGAAACGATGCGATATTATCCAGTTCCAACCTTTCAAGCTGACGTGCCGTTGCCATTCCCGCAACGATGAGGCCGATGGCGACGGCGGTAACCAAGTCCAGAAAGACAGTGAGCCCCATCGTTACGATCATCACCACCAAATGTTCACGCTGAACGCGATGGATTCGTTTTATGAATCGCCAATCGATTATGTCCCAGCCGACCTTGATCAGGATCCCGGCTAACGCAGCATGAGGTATGTCTTCGGCGTATCGACCTACGCCCAACACCAATGCCATCAGAATACCCGCACGGATGACTCCAGATATCCGCGAACGTCCACCAGCGCGGATGTTGATGACCGTCCCTAGCGTGGCGCCAGCGCCCGGCAATCCCCCGATGAAGCCGGCAACTGTGTTGCCGATGCCCTGACCGATCAACTCGCGGTTAGGATCGTGTCGAGTGCGAGTGATTGTATCGGCGATCAATGAAGTGAGCAGACTGTCGATCGAACCGAGCAGAGCGATGATGACGGCGGGTTGCACTGCGGCTATCAAGATGTGTGTGGAAAATTCGGGGATTTGGATGCTCGGCAATCCAGTCGGAACTTCGCCGATGGTTGGAGCATCAACCAGCCAAAAAATGCCGATCAATGTTCCGACCAGCAATGAGGCTAGTGTCGAGGGAAAGAATCGGTGTAGGCGACCAGGCCACAGGATCCCCACTGCCAGGGTCGCCGCCGCCACGCCGAAGGCATTGGTATTGAATTCAGAGACCGAATTCGGCAAGGCTTCTATCGCGGCTACTGGTCCACCGGTCGCAACCGCGGCCCCCATGAATGGCAACGTCTGCAACATGATGATGATCACACCGATGCCCGACATGAAGCCAGAGATCACAGAGTACGGCGTGTATGAGACGAAGCGTCCGACGCGAAAGATGCCAAGCAGGATCTGGATGATGCCTGCCATGATCACAATTGTGAAGGCGTCGATGAGATTTTCAGCGTGCGTCGTGACCACCACTGCCATCGCCACTGCCATCGGACCGGTGGGACCTGAAATCTGCGACTTTGTGCCACCGAATACCGCGGCGAAGAATCCAACCGCGATCGCTCCATAGATGCCTGCTACCGCCCCGAGACCAGAAGCGACGCCAAATGCCAGCGCGACGGGAAGCCCAACCACCGCCGCAGTTAATCCTCCCAATACATCGCCCCTAAATGCATTGAAGTCGTAATTTGGCGCGAAAGAACCTGTAAATCGTTGCAAACCGAACATCCGTTGATCTATCACCTCGAATCTCGAACCAATGAGGTGATTATACGCGTAAGTTTCACCCCAGTCTCCGCGTAAGTTTCGGCCCCCAGTCTTAGGGAGAGTCTTGAGTTACGCTAACCAATTCCATACCCATCCCCCTGCTTAACAGAGCAGAATCCCCCGTTCCATATACGACAATGCCGTCGTCGCTTCATCCCTCTGCGTGCAGGGGGATAATCAAAGAAGGGGTCCACCATCAATCACAAAAATCACACCCAATCGCACGAAAATCACAGTTCAGACAAGGGTAGGGCATAGACGTGATTCCCCCTCCCCCTCAAGAAGGACAGAGGACTTTTTGACGGCTTCGCAGGTGAAAAACACAAGGGCGCATTGTGAGGTCGCCAACGTGCTATATTGCTAGGTATGAGTCATCGAATGCCTCATCAAGCACACAATCAGAAACTGAGATATGGCAAGCAACCACATATTAGACCGCATAAATCAACCCAGCGACCTTCGACTCCTTACCGAAACTGAGTTGGAGCAGGTCGCTCAAGAGGCACGCGACACCATAATCTCTGTCATATCCGAACGCGGCGGACACCTCGCATCAAATCTTGGAGTCGTTGAACTGACGCTTGCTCTGCATCGAGTGTTCGACAGCCCGCGAGACAGTCTGGTTTGGGACACCACAAACCAGCTCTACACGCACAAGTTAGTCACAGGACGGCGCGACGAGTTCCAAGACATCAGATTAGCTGGCGGGTTGTCTGGCTTCGGCGAACCGACTGAAAGCGCGCACGACACGTTGGCAGCCGGACACGCCGGTACCGGCCTCTCAATTGCGCTGGGCATCGCCAAAGCCGCAGCTAACC
The DNA here is from genome assembly GCA_965242765.1 of Dehalococcoidia bacterium. Classification (GTDB taxonomy): domain Bacteria; phylum Chloroflexota; class Dehalococcoidia; order Lucifugimonadales; family Lucifugimonadaceae; genus Bin127. The sequence goes on from CBDESY010000004.1 coordinate 2,559,081, forward strand.
AGAAACGAGATTCTTGGACCGTCGGCGTCGTCGGCGATGGCGCCATGACATCTGGATCAAGCTACGAGGCGCTAAACAACATCGTCCATTTCAACCCCGGCAGATTGGTGGTCATCCTTAACGATAACGGCATGTCGATCTCAGAGAACATCGGCTTTCTGACAAATTGGCGCAAACGATTGATTACCCACCCTGAATTTCAATCGATGATCACGCGCATGAAAGCCATCTCTCAACGCGTGCCCACTGGCGAACTCATATATCGAATCGTCAAACGATTCAATACCGGATTGGCTGGATTAATCGTTCCGACTATGCTGTGGACAGAGATGGGATTCCAGTATCTCGGACCGATCGATGGACACAACTTCAAGCAACTGGAGGAAACTCTGCGCCAAGCCAAGATGTCCACGGGGTCAGTACCACTGGTCCATGTTGTGACCCACAAGGGACATGGTCTGGATGCCGCGGAAGAGGACCCTGTCAAATACCATCAACCCAGTTCACCACTCGGCGACTCTTCCGGCGCGCCAACCTATTCAAAAGTGTTTTCTAACACCCTGGCACGAATCATGCGTGAGGACGAGGCGGTTGTCGGTATCAGCGCAGCAATGCTGGAAGGCACTGGATTAGTCGATGTCGGGCGTGAGTTCCCAGACCGAGTCTTCGATGTAGGCATCGCTGAACAACACGCCGTCAGTGTTGCAGCAGGCATGGCGTCAAAGGGCGGCAAACCCTTCGTCTCGATCTACTCGACATTCATGCAGCGCGCATTCGATCAGATACTTCACGATGTTTGCTTGCAGAACCTGCCGGTTTCGTTGATTGCAGACCGCGCCGGCATCGTCGGTGAGGATGGTAAGACGCATCACGGCGCGTTCGACATCTCGTATCTTCGCTGTCTTCCAAATGCAGTGGTGGCCGCGCCGCGAGATGAAAATCAACTGCAGCACCTCGTATACACGTCATACCTGCATGACGGACCCTTCATGATCCGCATCGCGCGCGGGGCAGCAGTTGGGGTGCAACTGGACGCGGAACTGCGAGAGTTGCCAGTAGGAAAGGGCACGGTGATCATGGATGGCGAAGACTTGTCGATATTCGCCCTCGGGAAATCTTCCAACGCCGCGGTAGAAGCCGCCGACAAACTAGCCGAGTTCGGAATCTCATGCGCCGTCGTAGACCCTGTTTACGCTAAACCTCTCGACTCCGAGTTGATCATCAGTGAAGCACGCAGAACGGGACGCGTTTTGACGGTAGAAGAAAACGTTTTAGCCGGCGGCTTCGGATCAGCTGTTGTTGAAGTGCTGGTCGATGCCGGAATGGAAAACGTCGATATCCAGCGAATGGGCATGCCAGACGCTTTTGTTGAGCACGGCACCGCAACCGATCAAAGACGCGAACTGCAACTCGATGCCGAGGGAATCGTCGATGCCGTCTTGGATAGATTCTTCCCTGATGTCGTGGCGCGATTGCAGCACGATAACAAAGAACAAGAACTAGCCGCTACCGCCTGATAACGTTTAGGCATATGTCGATTACTTAGAGGTAAGCGCTGGCCCAAGCCAGCCCACTCTCTGTGCCACCAGCCGGAACGTACTCAGTGCCGATCCAGCCGGAATATCCACTGTTCTCGATGTGGTTCAGCACGAATGGGTAGTTGATTTCACCAGTTCCTGGTTCGTGACGCCCGGGATTGTCAGCTATCTGCACGTGTCCGATCAATGGCAGATGCTTGGTGAAACTCGGCGTGAGGTCGCCTTCCATGATCTGCGTGTGATACACATCGAATTGGAGTCGGACATTGTCGCGTACGGTGCTTTGAACCAGCCTAGTGCCGTGAGATGAAGTCGATACGAACGTGCCGGGAACGTCTCTTGTGTTCAACGGCTCGACTAGAACAATGGCCCCGATCTTGCTTGCGGCATCGGCAGCGAATTGCAGATTGTCGATCATCGTTCTATCTGAAATTTCCGTATCAGTGCCGACATCAGGGATTCCTGCAAGGCAAGTTAAACGTTCGCATCCCAACGCTTCTGCATATTCAATCGCTACGCCGACACCATCTTGAAATTCGCCCACGCGGTCTGGCTGTACGGCGATGCCACGATCACCATTCGCCCAATCTCCCGCCGGAAAATCGAAAAGAACCTGTTGCAGGCCATTAGCCTCCAACTGCTCACCAATCGCATCGATAGGGTAGTCGTACGGAAAGAGGTATTCCACTCCCTTGAAACCACATCTGGCCGCTGCCGCGAAGCGGTTCAAAAAATCATGCTCATTGAACATCATCGTGAGATTTGCTGCGAGTTTCAAAGTCATCGTCGTGGCTCCATAGCCGAATAAGGTTTTGCGGTTCACTTCGTAAAAGGGTACATTCTGCGATTCCCTAGCCGCTTGCAGAATGCACGTGATTCCGGCGATAGCATACCTCGTATATTCAACCAGGATGCTAAAGAGGTGTAAGAGGGAGGAGGCACCGCTACGCCGCCTCTTGTCTGAACTGTGATTTTCGCTTGATTGGGTGTGATTGGTGTGATTTATGGCGGTTGTTTGAGCTTGCATTCTGCGACGTTGGGGGAGTGTGAGGGGGCATCATTCACATCATTGAAATCATTCGCATCACAGTTCGGACACTCACTCTGCCACCTGCGTCCATGTTCCGCATCCTGAGGTGTAGAACGCGGCGTCGCTGGATTTGATGGTGACGCGTTGCCCGTTGCTCCACGTTCCGCTCTCGATGACTTGATCTGCAGTGCCTTTCAGGTTTCTGAGACGCTCCCATTCGCACGTTTCGGCATTGTCTGCAGTGCCGATGGCGTAGGCGCCGGATGCGATCTGGACGCCGACGCGATGGATGCCGTCGCCGAAGCTGGTCGGGAACGTGCCGACGGCGCCGATCGCACAAGCCGTTCCCGGACTTCCGCACTCGGTCTCGACCGTCACGCTGCGCGAGGAGCTTAATCGACCGTCGTCGGCTTGCGTCCGTACCGAGAATCGGTATGGCGTGCCGCGCTGCAGTCGAGATGCGAAGTATGAGTTTCGATTGATGGTGCTGGAACTTCTGTTGAAGGATACCTTGAACTTGCTGTATCCGGCAGGCGCGTCCCATACGAAGTTTATCCACGTGGTGCCGACTGAGTATCTCAGGTTGGTTGGCGGCGGTACTGCAGCTGGTTTGGGAGTTGCTGTAGGTTTGGGAGTAGGCGTCGCAGTTGGTATCGGTGTAGGAGTGGGCCGGTTTCGGATGCGTATGTTTATGCTGTCGAGTTCCGTGCTGCCGATCACCAGGCGCACGGTGGCAGTTCCCGCGGTGCAGCCGTACAGACGCTGCGATCTAGTGCCTTGTATCGCGTCTGAATCTTCGTCTTGTTGCTGCTGCACCGAATCTCCACCGCAGTTGGGCGAGAGCTGGCTGGTGTAGCGGATGCTCGGACGTGTGCTTCCCGGAACGTTGTACGTGGCGGTGATGCGGATGAGGTCGCCGACTTCGATGCTGTAACGGGTCGACGTCAAACTGCCGATCGGCTTAGGCGTGGGCGTGGCGGTAGGTATCGGTGTCGGCGTGTTCGTGGGAACGGGCGTGGGTGTGGGCCGGTTTCGGATGCGTATGTTTATGCTGTCAAGTTCCGTGCTGCCGATCGTCAGGCGCACGGTGGCAGTTCCTGCGGTGCAGCCGTAGAGGCGCTGCGATCTCGTGCCTCGTATGGCGTCGGCGTCGGAAGCTTCGTCTTGTTGCTGCTGCACCGAATCTCCGCCGCATCTGGGCGCGAGCTCGCTGGTGTAGCTGATGCTCGGACGCGTGCTTCCGGGAACGTTGTACGTGGCGGTGATGCGTATGAGGTCGCCAACTTCGATGCTGTAATCGGTCGACGTCAAAGTGCCGGTCGGGGTCGGTGTGTTTGTAGGGGTAGGCGTAGGGGTAGGCGGGTCTGTGATGCGGATCGTTTTGGTCGCGATCACGTAGTCGTCGGCAGTGCGTATCAGACGGATGTATGCGTTGCCGGGATCGCAGCCGTAGAACGCGTCGGACATCGAGTCCCTCGTCTGGTCCTCTACGGCGTCGACGGCTTGATCTGAAATACCTTCATTCGGACATCGCCGTTCATCGAAGTGACGGCTGGTTTCGAACTCGACTTCAGTTCCGGCCGGCTTGACGTCGGTTGCTCTGACCAGAACCCAGTCGCCGACGTGGATGCTGGACACATCTTTTCCGCGCTGGGTGACGGTAAATTTGGCGGAGGGTTTGGGCAGCGGGGTGGCGGTAGGCGTGTGCGTGTGCGTAGGTGTTGGAGTGAACACGCTCAACGGCGTGGGCGATGCGAGCGCAGTCTGATCGGTGGCGACCAGCTGAACTTTGGCGGTGCCTTTCCAACAGCCGTAGAACGTGAACGTCTTCGGAGACACGAAGTTGGACGTGTACTCCTCGTCCGGAGCCCGTTGACCGGCGACGCACGGTCCGGCGCTCAGGTTGACGGTGCGGAGCTTGAACTCCGCGTCGCTGGGCGATGCCATGCTGACCGTCACATCGACCGTTTCACCGACGGTGATCGTAGAGTCTGAAAGGGTCAACGCCGCGGTGGGCAATGGCGTCGGAGATGGTCCCGTGATGGTGATCTCTTCGCTGTCGATTTCCTGATCGTCTGTGGTGCGTAGCAGCCTGATCTTTGCTTTGCCGACTGCGCAGGCGTTGAACGGTATCGTCATCGAATCGGCAGGTGGGATGATTTCGGTTTCGACTGCGCGGGATGATCTGGATGTGCTCAACGCGCTTTCGGGGCAGTCTGAATAGGAAATCGGTCCGCTGATGACGTATTTGAATGGGGTTTTGTCGGGGGTCAGACCAGTCACTTGGACGGTGAATTCCTTGCCGACTTCGACGATGGTAGATGTAGTCAGATTGCCGGTGGCTTTGGGCGGTTTGGGCAGCTGCGCGAAGCCGTAGCCCCAGCTGTAGTTGGGGATTTCGGAGGTGTTGGTCCCGAATTTGGGATCGTCGGTATCTGGTTTCTGCTTTTTGGCCCTGCCGGTAAGGTAGTTGACAACCTGGAACGGAGTGTAAGCGGGATAAGCCTGCCTTACAAGAGCTACGAGCCCAGCGACATGCGGCGCCGCGTGGCTGGTGCCGCCGGCCGGACCGCCAGTTACGACCGAGTGCTCTTCAGTTGCTCCAACAATGTCTGGCTTGATGAGATTGGATGCCGGCAACGGACCACGGCTGCTGTCGTCCTTGACCTGTAAATCAGGCTCGCTCTGAGATGATGATGTGATTGTTGCGCTAGCAGCGCCGACCGACAACATGCCGCGAATGTTCATGTCGCCGGGACTTCCCATGCTGTAGAACTTGCTGCCTACAGACATCTTGCCTGTTCCTGAGTACACGTGCATTTGGACCCAACCGGGTTTTTCTTTGGTTGTCGAACACACTCGCAGACGCACTGCACGCGTCTCATCGTGCTCCCATTGCGGCTCGAAATACAGGTGTCTGATGGGGTGCTTTTCCAACCCCTCTAAGACATCGCCCAGTTCGACGATGTAATCGGGGTCCGTATAGCTTTCGTCGCCTTCCTTGACTGCTTTGCGGCAACGTGAATCGGTGCACAGATACAGATCAAGTTTCGCTTTGGGATCGCCTCCGCCCCACCGCAACACGAACCGATGTGATACCAAATCTGACGATTCTTCAGGCGGTTTTCCATCTACCAGAGCACCTTGGATCTCGCTGACGATGGTTGTATCGGTGATGAACGTTCCCTGACTGAAGTCCATCCAATTGTTTTTGTTGGTGTCTAAAAACTTGGTGTAGTACACTTTGCCTTGGTCCGCGTAGTTTCCTGCCGCGTTCACCCAGACGATGCCGGCTTTGGTGGCTTTCTCAACCTGAGCAGATATGCTGTCGGGGCTCTTCCAATAAGTGCCATCGCCGGGGCCTTCCCAATGACCGGATGCCGAGAAGTTGATGATGTTCACATCCTCGTCGTCGATCATCCAGTCGACGATTTTTGGGAGATCGGCTAAGTCTCTGAGATTCGCGATGTAGAGTTCAGCATCTGGCGCGATGTTCATTACCGCTTCGGCGACGCTGGTGCCGTGAGTACTCAAGTCGTGGTCGCAATCGGCGATTGAGGGCGTGCCAGTTTTCGTGCCGGAAGTTTTGGATACGCATCTGAATTTGATTTCGTCTTTGTCCGGCAACGGTTTGCCTTCTCCAGTATTTTCCGCCAATCCGTCGAAATCGCCATCTATAATCCCGACCTTTATGCCTTTGCCGGTGAATCCGGCTTTGTGCCAGACATCGGCTCCATGCCAGCGCGCGGCCATGGATTCAGCCGTCGCAGGGATATTTACATCCTTTACACTTGATGGCTGATTCTCAAGCCCTTTGTCATTGATCGATTGAATGGGGAAAGCTGGAAGCTGGGCTGGGAACCCGAAGAATACCACTTCCGGCAGGTTGGAGAAAGGGCCTAGCAACCCAAGAGGGATGGGCATGGACATGTATTCCAAGTTTTCGTCCGGTTCCAAATACGTCGCGCTCCGCTCTGCCCATATCCAGTCGATCGCTTCGTCCGACAGTCCGTGCTTCTTGAAAAAACTCCTGAAAACCTTTGAGATGATTTCCGGCGTTGGATCCAACGCTTGGTTGAAACGCATCCAAATCCTTGGCACATAATCATCTACTATGGACCCCGGGGGGATGGTTCGTGTCCGTGTTCTTATGTCATAACCTTGTGTGCGACGATGAATCGTAGCAAGTGCTTCTTTGCGCGGTTGTCCTTCTGCGACGGCGTCTTCGTACATGACTACGGTGTCCTGCAAACGGTTCGGTCCCAGCTTGGGGTACCGCAGTTCGACGTCTAATCCGTATCTGTTGAAGCCGCCTTGAGACCTGGCTGCGCCGATTTCCATCGCGGGATTGCATTCCGGCTCTACTAACTTCACGGTTGTATCAGGAGTCGCAGTTACCGTCTGGGTTGGCGTTTGTGTCGGAGTAGCGGTCGGGTGATACAGCTGCACGCGGTTGGAGGTGGCGACGCCGTCGCCGCACTTGCTGCCCAAAGCATCCTGGCAGGTTTTTATCTGCACCAAATAGTCGAAACCCTGTGTGAGACCTGAGAACCGGATCGGCGATCCAGACGCGACGCCGCTTTCCACAGACTCGCTTTGCCGTCCGTCATCCGAGATCCGATACAGTTCATAGCGGTAGTATAGACCGGCAGCATCGGTGAAGGTCAGCTGTAATCCGTCGCCGCTAACCGACAGCAGCAGATCGAGCGGCGGCGGCAAGGGATCCGGAATCGCGGTGGGCGTTGGCGTGGGTTTGTCGGTTGGAATAGGCGTGTTAGTCGGTATCGGCGTCGCCGTCGGAATAGGCGTCGGTGTTGGGGTCGGCAGCGGCTGGGTGGTCAGGGTGTAGGTCTTGGTCGTTACGCCGTCCGGAGCGGTGACCTTTATCTGCACTTCCTGCGCCACACCAAAGTCGCTCACGGGAATCGTGTATGTGGGAGCGCTGTACTCACGTCCGCCCGAGGCCACCGTGATGGTCGCGTCGCGTTCCTTGGGATTTGCCTGTATGTATGTGTAGCCGCTGATGACGTTCGACTGTGTCATTCGTATGGTGTAGGCGGTGATTGCGGGATCGAACCGTGGAATGAGCCTTTCGTTGAACGTCATCGAGAGGTGTGACAGGTCGGCGTTGGACGATGCGTCTTGAGCCTCTGCTGATGGTGCAGGCTGATGCTGCGACACGGCGAACGCCGTCAGCATCGAAACGACGATGATGGTGGCGGCGGCGAAAACAGTTGCCGAAACGGAGTTGATGGCGCGTGAATATGTGGTTTGCAATCCGGTCGTCCTCGCAGTTCCTTCAGATCAGGGTGTTTCGTAGACGGGTCATGATGAAAATCAGACAAACCTCGATTTTACATCGTGTCAGTCGTGGCGAGGGCAGGTGTTGTCTGAACTGTGATTTGAATGATTAAAATGATGTGAATGATGCCCCACCGCCCATTGTCACCGTTCCACCTCCTCTTGTCTGAACTGTGATTTTCGCTTGATTGGGTGTGATTGGTGTGATTTATGGCGGTTGTTTGGGCTTGGCTTCTGCGAGGTTGGAGGAGTGTGAGGGGCTTCATTCGCATCATTGAAATCATTCAAATCACAGTTCAGACGATGGGACAGGGCGGCGATAATCCTTCAAAACCCCTAACACCCTGGTTCAGAACAGGACGGTTCGCGAACCGTCCCTACGAACGGACTGTATTCGCATCGTACGCGTAGTGGACGGGATAACGTTCAGGTCCGCACAATCTGAGGTACTTATGTGACAGGCTATTCAGATTAGACGAGATCCGCTCTTGGATAGTTTGTACGTCATCTCTCGGGGATATGCGTTTACCAGATTCCATCGCTTGCGACAGCATCGTTGTCGAATACCCGTCTGGCATCGGCGAATCTGCCCTTGCAAGCAAATCTTCAAACATGTAGCCAGAATCGAACCTGCGAAACACCTGCTTAGCCCACGGAAGTGTCGATTTGGCGAGGCTAAGTTTGTAGACCGGTCGACCGTCAATCTCTACGAGCTTGTACACCGAATCGATATAAGGCGCATCTGCCGAAGTGCCGAATCTAGTGCCGATGCCAAACGCATCGATCGGCGCACCAGATTCAACAAGGTCTCGAATGCTGTACTCATCCAAACCACCACTGACCAGGATGCGAACATCATGAAGTCCTGCAGCATCCAGCAATGAACGCGTCGATTCAGCAAGCCTGCCGAGGGTGCCGCTATCGAGTCGAACAGCACTGACGCTGTGCCCTAGCGTCTTGCCGGTTTGGGCAACCTGAATCGCCTTCTCTACACCCGATAATGTGTCATAAGTATCAACCAACAGTGTCGTAGCGTCAGGGAACTCGTTCAGATACGCTGAAAACGCTGATGCTTCTTCGTTGAATGCCTGAATGAATGAATGTGCCATCGTGCCATAAGCAGGAACTCCGTACATCGCTGCTGCTTTCAAGTTGCTGGTCCCGGCAAACCCGGCGAGGTAACCGTACCGCGCAGCTGCAAGTGCGGCATCTTCGCCGTGCGTGCGTCGCGACCCGAAATCGATAACTGGCCGACCGGCAGCAGCTTCAACGACGCGTGCCGCCTTTGTCGCCAGCAGCGAAGCGGTGGTCACGATGTTCAACAGCATCGTCTCGACGATCTGTGCTTCTATCAGGTTGCCAGTGACCTCAATCAACGGCTCGTCAGCAAATACGATCGATCCTTCGCGCACCGCACGGACATCACCATTGAATCGGATGTTGGAAAGGTAATTGACAAAATCATCGTCAAGCGATGCAGTTGAGCGGATCGCTGCAATTTCACGGTCTGAGAATCTGAATTCGCTCAAAAAATCCAAAGCATCTTCAATGCCACATGCAATGTAGTAGCCGCGATTCTTGGGATAACCGCGGAAGAACAGACTGAACGTGGCAGCAGAATCTAGACCGCGTCGCCAGAACACTTGCGACATCGTCAACTCATACAAGTCGACGCTCAACTCTCTTCGATACGGCTGGTGCATTACAGTTCAGACTATCCCGGCTACTTAGACACGAAACCCTAAATCAGAAGTTTCCTACAATAGTCAGATGGAGAATGAGATGTCTGAAACATTTGAAACTGCATTCGCAATGGATGCCGCCAGCATCAAGTTCGGCTTTGGAGTAACTGCTGAACTAGGCTTCGAGATGCGACGTCTCGGTGTGCGACGCGCAATGGTGCTGACAGATCAATCATTGCTCGAATCGACAGCATTGACCACATCTTTGCAGTCATTAGACGAAGAAGGTCTCGAGTATGTGGTTTACGCCGATGTCAGCGTAGAGCCGACCGATGCCTCATTCGCAGATGCCATCCGATTTGCAGATAGCGGAGATTTTGACGGATTCGTAGCGGTCGGTGGCGGTTCTGTAATGGACACTGCAAAAGCGGCCAACCTGTACAACACCTATCCGGCCGACTTCCTAGAGTATGTAAACGCTCCGATCGGACGCGGTACCCCAGTTCCAGGCGCATTGAAACCACTCATCGCAGTACCCACAACTGCTGGAACCGGAAGCGAAACCTCGGGGGTGGCAATCTTCGATATGAAAGAGATGCACGCAAAGACGGGCATCGCCAACCGAGCGTTGAAGCCGAATATGGGACTGGTAGACCCGGAAAACACGCGCTCTATGCCGCGCAATGTTGCGGCATTCAGCGGATTCGACGTGTTGTGCCACGGACTGGAATCGTACACTGCATTGCCGTACACCAGACGGGAAGCACCTATCGATCCGGCGCATAGGCCCGCTTATCAAGGTGCGAATCCAATGAGCGACGTATGGGCGGCAAAGGCGATTGAGATCGTTTCCCAGAACATCCGACAAGCAGTCAACCATCCTGAAGATGCTGATGCCAGAGCGAACATGTGCCTAGCAGCCACTGCCGCGGGCGTGGGATTTGGCACCGCCGGCGTCCACCTGCCACACGGCATGTCATACCCGGTCGCTGGCAATGCACGCGAATTCCAACCTGAAGGCTATCCTGCAGACCATCCGATCATTCCCCACGGCTTATCGGTGATATTGAACGCTCCGGCAGTTTTCCGCTACACCGCATCGGCAAATCCCGGGCGTCATCTAGAAGCGGCAAGATTGATGGGCGCAGATATCACCGGCGTAGCTGATGCGGACGCGGGAGAGATTCTTGCCGATCAGATTGTGAAACTGTTGCAAGACCTCGATATGCCCAACGGATTGTCAGGCGTGGGCTACGACGACTCGGATATCGATGACTTTGTCAAAGGCACATTACCGCAACATCGAGTCACCAAACTCGCACCCAGACCTACTGGAGCCGAGGCGTTGCACAATCTCTTCGCAGCATCGATGAAGCTTTGGTGATGCACGATGCGGTTGTGACAACCAATCTTTGCCAGCTGTCTGAGTCGGCTAACATAGCCGGAACAAGACAGCTTCAGGAGGTTTCAAATTGTTAATGTCATACGGACTGCTGGTGCAGAATACCTGATCATCACGCCGATCATCGTCTTCTGTCCAGTGATGTTCACACCCATGTTCTACCATGTTCCTGAGATTGATGTACACAGGTACGGGATGGCCATAATTGAGCTGTGATTAACATCAATTGAGTTCAAGAAAGAGAGCCTAGAATGTCCATACGTGAAACTCAACTTCGCTACTGGGGCGAATTACGTGATCATGTGGAGCGTAGCGGTAAGACCAACCTGCCTAAAGCCTACGAAAAAACGTCTAACGAACTGCTGATCAGCATCGGTGGCGGTGATGGTATTGAGTTGCGCGTTTGGATAGACAGGCGCGAGGAATTCATCGCGGTAGGTTTGTATCTGACTGGCTCCGAGAAGTTCGAGAGGTACGAGACGCTGCTGTCGATGAAAAACAAGGTTGATGCATCCTTCGTCGATCAGAATTTGGAGTGGCGTGCGCCGGATGGTCGCAAAGCAGCCTATATCGCAGTGATCAAGCACTACGTCAACCCGATGGATGAGTCGGACTGGCCCAACCAGTTCGGGTGGCTTCAACGCTCGCTGCAACGCTGTGAAGATGTATTTCGTCCTATCGTCAAGCAACTATAGACGTATGAATTGGTGCTGATTTTGGGAAGTTATATGAAGTTAGGCGTGACTACTTTGCAACGGATTTACGTCTGCGCGATACTCACGGAACATGCAAACTGATTTCGAAATCGCCGACGATGCGGCTGAATCGATCCTATCGCTCTTCAGCGAGCCGGTAGCTGATTGGTTCAAACGATGCCACGGCGTTCCCACTGAGCCGCAACGCGAGGCGTGGCCGCGCATCAAGCGTGGCGAGAATACCCTGATCCATTCGCCAACCGGTTCAGGAAAGACCTTGGCAGCGTTTCTATCGGCGCTCGATTCTCTTTACTCAGACAGTTTGTTGGGAAAGCGTCGTGGTATCAGGACGCTGTACATATCACCTTTGAAGGCACTTGGCTACGACGTTGAGCGGAACCTGCGCGAACCGATGCGTGGTATCACGGAATCTGCGTCACGATTGGATGTGGATGTGCCTGAAGTGCGCGCCGACGTGCGGACTGGCGATACGCCATCGACAGCGCGGGCGCGCATGATGCGAAATCCGCCCCACATCCTAATCACAACCCCAGAATCGCTCTATCTCATACTCACATCGCCACGCGCACGAGAAATGTTGGGAACGGTGCAGACCGTGATCGTCGATGAGATACACACGCTTTGTGCCAACAAACGTGGTGTTCACCTCAGCCTGACACTTGAGCGTCTTGAACATCTTGCGCCGAACTTCCAACGCATCGGACTTTCTGCTACGCAACGTCCGTTGTCCGAAGTGGCTAGATTATTGGGAGGGCAGTTGGTAAACCAAGTCACGCAAAATGGACATGATGAGTTAATCGCGCTTCCGCGCCCAGTTTCGATAATCGATTGTCCGGGATCGAAGCAGATCGAGATCAGCGTTCACGGAATGGCTGAATCGCCCGGTGCTGATCCGGGTGCAATTTGGCCCAAGTTGATCCCCAAAGTGTTAGACGATATCGATTCGCATGACACTACGTTGGTTTTCGCAAATAGCCGTCGCCAAGCGGAAAACACTGCTGACAGACTAAATGCTACCTATATTGCACGATTAGCTGGAGAAACCGAAGAGTGTGTTGTTGGAACTGGAGTGATAGGTTCCGGCGGAGATGATGGACCTTTCATGGCGCATCACGGAAGCCTGTCTGACACGATCCGCCGGGATATAGAAGAGCAGCTCAAGAACGGCGAGCTGCCAGCGTTGGTCGGGACGAGCTCGTTGGAGCTTGGGATCGATATCGGAAGTATCGATCTTGTAGTGCAGCTGCAATCGCCTAAGACCGTCACCCAGGGTCTGCAACGTATCGGCAGGGCAGGGCACAGCGTCGGCGCTACGAGTGTAGGCAAGGTATATGCCACGCATCCTGAAGACCTCATTGAGGCGACGGTTGTAGCCAAAGGGATGCAGGAACGCAGCGTCGAAGAGGTTAAGACGCCATCGAACTCGCTGGATGTTCTTGCACAGCAGATAGTGGCTTCAGTTGCCGTTCAAGACTGGTCAATGCCCGATCTATATCGAACCGTCAAGGGCGCTTATCCTTATGCCGATTTGACATACGCCAGTTTTGAGTCGGTTGTGAAGCTAGTTTCAGGGCACTATCCACGTGAATTGTTTTCTTCTCTAAGGGCGAGGATTCATTGGGATCAGACTCGAGACTGCTTGCAGCAACTTCCAGGAACCCGAATGATGGCGGTAGGCAATGGCGGAGCAATTGTCGACCGTGGTGCTTTTGCAGTGGTGTTGCCCGATCGCAAAACTCGCATTGGAGAGTTGGATGAGGAGTTCGTCTTAGAGTCGGCTGAGGGCGATGCTTTCATGCTGGGCAGTCAGGTGTGGCGGGTGTCGAAGATCGAAGATGATCGAGTGGTCGCTGAGCCGGCACCGGGCGCGGTCCCGAGAATGCCGTTCTGGAGAGGCGACTTCCCCTGGCGTCCTCTTGATCTGTCCGAGACTTTGGCTAGATTTCGCGCCGAGGTCGCTGAGCGTGTCAAGCCTTATGTCGATGATGAAACCGCACCGCCGCAATTGATGGAATGGATGCAACGCGAATATCCCATCGATGAAGTCGGCGCCCGACAGATCATCGATTATGTAAGGCGTCAGATCAGATGGTCGGGGGAAATATCGTCCCACAAAACCATCATCGTGGAGACGTACCAAGATTCGCTTGGCGATCTTCGCATCGTGGTGCATTCACCGTTTGGGGGACGGATCAACGGACCGTGGTCGGTTGCGATTGCGCGGGAGTTGTTGGAGCGAAAAAAGACCGAGCCAGAGGTTCAGGTTTCAGATGACGGCATCATGTTCCGCATTCCACAGGCCGATGATGAATCGCCGGCAGATTTCATCAGCCAGATGACTAGCGACGAAGCTAAACGGCACATCATCGATGGGATGATCGATTCGCCGCTGTTCGGCGCCGTATTCAGGCAAAACGCTTCTCGTGCTCTATTGCTGCCGAGTCTCGGTCAATTCCGTCGCACACCCTTTTGGCTGCAAAGACTCAGATCCAAGGATTTGCTTGCCATTGCCAAGTCGTTACATGATTTTCCGATCGTTTTGGAAACCTATCGAGATGCTTTGGAAGATTTCATGGACATGCCGGGATTGGAACGCATTCTCGATTCAATTCAAGCTGGCGAAATTGAAGTGCGATATGTAGTGTCCGACGTTCCATCTCCAGTAGCGCGCGCGTTGGACTACAACTTTGAAGCGTTTTGGATGTATCAATGGGACACTCCGAAAGCGGAGCGCGGTCTGCAATCTCTGGACATTGACCGCGATGCGTTGGCGCAACTATTCCGAAACCCTGATGCTGCTGGTCTGCTAAGAAATGAAGCGATTGAAGAGGTGGCAATGTTGTCGAGTCGGTTGGCATCGGGTACGAAGGCGCGAACCGAGACGGAACTGGCTCAGCTGTTCAACGAAATAGGCGATCTAACCGACGATGAGATAGCAGAACGCAGCGATGGTGATTGGAAGGCATGGATGCGTTCTCTAGCCGCGCAACAACGTGTCGTGCAGCTGCGATTCGATTTTGAGGGAGGCTCCGAAGATCGATGGGTAGCGTCACCATTGGCTGCTGAGTATCGTCACGCGCTTTCCGATATTTCCGACTACGGTGCGGTGAGAAAAGTTGTGGCTCGTTTTCTGGCACGCAGCGGCCCCGTGTCAATCGCAGTCTTGCGAAGTCGATATGCGATTGATCCAGCCACCCTTAGCGATGCACTCGACGAGATGCTGCTAGATGCCGATGCTGCCCGAGGGTATTTCACCGCATCTGGCGTGGAAGAGTGGCTCGATTTGCCAACGTTGGCGCGGATCCAAGAGAGGACTCTCGCGATTCTGCGGTCGGAAGTCAACCCTTCAGATCCTCTCACTTACCAAGGTTCCCTTTTGGCATTGCACGGTATCTCCAAAATCAGCGAAGCATATGCCAATGATCAGACGGTATCAGCAATCGAAAAACTTGCTGGTGTGCCGCTTTCAGCAGATCAATGGACGCAAAATGTATTGCCATCGCGAGTGGAAGGATTCAGGCTATCGCACTTGAATGATCTGATCGAAAACGACGAGTTCAGATGGATATTCTGCAATACGCCGACGCGCAGTGGACGTAGCATCGCGCTTGTACGACCCGGTGAAGGCAACGTATATCTGCCGGAAGAGACTCTGAGAATAGTCGCAGACGGTCCGATTGATCTTGAAGATGACGCGCAGCGAGTTTATGAGTTCATAGTCGCTGAAGGTGTAGTGGATACCGGTATGATAATCGCCGGCGTTCCGGCTTTGAATACATCCCAGCTTGCTTCGGTAATCAGGGACTTGACACTCAAGGATTCGTAACCGCAGATTCCTGGTCGGTAGCGATGGCCATCGCTAGATCAACATCTAGCTTGACAGTTGAAGCTTCAACACCGATGCAACGCCCAACGCGCCATATCCATTTCACGGCTAGACGAGCGCAAAGGCGAGATGCTGCTCACCGATTGCGCGAAGTGCAAAGTATCCTGCCACCAGGCACCAAGTGGTCAGCAACTGCTAGGTTCTCGTTTATGGGCGAAAGACTCTCTATCGACCAGTTGGCCGAACGGCGGGCTGATATTTTGTTGAAGCGCCATGGTGTGGTCACCAAACGCGCAATAAATTCCGATAGTTTGGGTTGGGGATGGCGACCGATCTACTCGGCTCTCAATCTGATGGAATTGCGAGGGAAGGTACGCAGAGGTTACTTCGTCAAAGGTCTGCCCGGTGTTCAGTTCGCTGATGTCGGATTTGTTGACACGATGCGATCGATCGGCAATGGTGGTGAGCCAGTATCAGATTGTGTGATCGTTGCTACTGACCCGGCTTACGTTTTCGATCCAAGGCTAGCTTCGATTTCAAACGCACCAGAAGCTAATCTCTTATCTATCAATCGGATCGCTACCACGCGCATCGTGTTCATTAATGGCGTACCAAAGCTGATCGCATATTCAGGTGGAGCGAAAATCGAAACGGATGGTATGTCGGCAAACGAAGATGTCGAAATGGCGATGACCATCTTGGTGGAATCGCTCATGCGAACTTCAAGTGGAAGGCGCATCGTGATATCGGAGTGGAATGGTGAACCGGTGATGAATTCATCAGCTGCATCGATGCTGGGCAAACTCGGTTTTCGGCGAGAATATCCAAACATGATCATGGATGCCGTGAGTGCGATGGCCCTCAGATGATGAATCGCAAAAACTCCCTAGCGGGGTCTGCATATGGTTCAAATGTACGGGTATCCATAGAAAAATCGCACGGCAACAAAGTACAAGTACAACCATATCGATACGAAACCGAAGGGGAACTTCAGCCCATGACGTATACCAACGAATCTACTGCGATAGCGAACGCTGGCACTTTCCAATATCGCATCATCGGCGACGACTTGCAGATGCTGGAAATCCGCCTTGCTCCCGGTGAAGAGATCATTGGAGAGGCTGGCGCGATGATGTACATGGAACCGGGGATCGAATTCGACACCAAGATGGGCAAGCGTCCGGGCGGTGGAGGCGGTCTGCTCGGAAACATCGTAAATGCCGGCGCACGGATGCTGGCCGGCGAGAGCATATTCGTCACCCACTTCAAAAACTCTAGTCGGCAAAGTCAGATTGTTGCGTTTTCTTCCGAAGCACCCGGCAAGATAGTATCGATCGATCTTGGCGCGCTGGGCGGTACTGTTCTCGCACAACGAGACGCTTTTCTTTGCGGTTCTCATGATACTGGCATCACGGTCGCGTTCCAACGAAATCTAGGCGCCGGTTTCTTTGGTGGCGAGGGCTTCATACTTCAGAAGGTGCAAGGCGATGGACACATCTTCATGTCGGCCGGCGGCACGATTATAGAGCGAGAGTTGCGCGGCGAAAAACTGCGAGTCGATTCTGGGTGCATAGTCGCTTTCCAAGAAGGTATCGATTATGACATTCAACGCGCAGGCAATCTGCGTTCGATGTTAGGTGGTGGAGAAGGATTGTTCCTGGCGACTTTGCAAGGTAATGGCAAAGTGTGGTTGCAATCGATGCCTATCGGTCGCCTGGCACACCACATCTACTCCAAAATGCCCAGCAGTCAGTAGGTACCTTGCTCAAACGCGTCGCCGCGTCGTGGCCCCTACGCGGCACCATCATTCACATGACGCAAGAATGTCAGATGCGCCATCTGAAGTCTTTGTCGACCATCAAATAGTTCGTGCTGCGCCCTCCAGCGGGTCCACGCTCTAAAATCCCATTCTCTACCAACCCTGTGATGTCGCGCAGCGCGGTGTCTTGAGAGGTGTTTGTCAACTTCGCCCATCGAGTAGTTGTCAGTTTTCCGTTGAAGCCACTAATCAGATGCCTCAAGACCTTGCTTTGACGCTCATTGAGAGGGATGTCTGAGATGCTGTCCCAGAATTGGGCTCTCTTTACGGCCGAAGTGGCAGTGTCTTCCGCATTCTGAATTGCGCGTCCCAAGCAGCCCAAAAACCAAACCATCCAGTTGGTCACGTCCATACTCCCTTTTTGAGTCAACTCGAGGATGTCATAGTAATCGTTTCTCTCTTTCCGAATCTGCGACGACATGCTGTAAAAACGTTGCGAGATGCCATCAGAACGCGCCAACGCCATGTCGGAGATCGCGCGTGCGATCCGACCATTGCCGTCATCAAACGGGTGAATGGTCACAAACCAAAGGTGAGCAAGCGCAGCCTTCAGAACATCGTCTATCTTGACGTTTGAATTGAACCATGCAATAAACTTCTCCATCTCATGTTCAAGTCGATCCTCCGATGGTGCTTCGAAATGAACGCGTTCCCGGCCGATTGCGCCAGAGACGACTTGCATGGCGCCACGCCCTGGTTGCCGCCAATCGCCAACTGTGATGCGGTCTACGTTGCGTCTACCTCGATCAAACAACGATAGATGCCAACCGAACAGTCTCTCATCACTAAGTGGCAGGTGGCATTTTGACGTCGCATCCATGATCAGATCGACAATGCCGTCGACATCCCGTCGCGTGGGGATGAAACCACCGACATCGACACCCAGACGTGATGCAACCGAAGACCGCACTTCGTCCGGACTTAAAACCTCTCCTTCGATCTCGCTGGTTTTGACAACGCCTTCTGTTACCGCGTTGAGTTCAGTTTCTTGTCTTAGATCGAACCCAAGCGTGCTCATGCGCCCGAGCAAGATGCCCTGTCGGTGCCTGACATCGACGAGGCTATCGGTTAGCTCTTCATGGCGCCAGTGGAACTTAGGCCAATCAGTGAGCTCATGTATGTACTTTGTCCGCAACATATGCGGATATTGTACATCCTAATCTCCGCATCACGCCTTAATCTCCGCAAATATTGCGGGAAATAAGACGATTAATCTCCGCATGCGCGACGATCATCGTTCATTGCCCCTGTGCCGCGATCTAACCGCGTGCCATCTCGTCATGCAGTATGCGCATCGCCTGATGGTGGTTCACACCGTCATCCTTAAGCTGCTTGTAGCGCGCCTCGTCGATATTGCTACGGTCCAAAAAGCCTCGAATATCGTAGCGTCCAGACTGTTCGACAACCACCTTACCCTCTTGGATCATCAGTTCTAGCGGATACTCTTGCTCTGCCATAGGCAAGTGAATCACTTTGTTTTGTCGTGCCGATTCATACATCGCCATCATTATCTCGACGGTGTCGCGAGCGATATGTCCGGCGTTGCGATGCTCCGGACCGCCATCCAACCACCGCACCAGCTCCTCAGCTTGTTTGGCATTCATGTTTCCACCGATCGCTTTGTCGCCTTCAACTAAATCCATATCGACATTCTGCCAGCCATTCGTATCGGCATTGAAGAGCTTCAGAACAGTTTCACGCACGTGTAACATTCCCTCGGTGCCGCGAATCAGGAACTTGCCAGCATCGCAGTCATTGTCCCAGAGGTCGGACTGGATGAAGAACTGCAACGGGTCATCAAACATGACGAGTCCTATGCAAGCATCTTCGATGGGGGTGTTGCGTTCGTACTTGTCCGTAGTGCGCTGAACTGCGCCCATGACCCACCGCGGTTCGGGGTCGCCGAGTATGAACTTTGCTCCATCAATCGAATGCGTCGCCCAGTTTGCGAGCCCTTCCTTGACACGGATGTCAACCCGCAGAGGTATGCCGATGGCGCCAGCTGCTACTAATTCCTTCGCTTTGTTCCAACCAGGAGTGAAGCGTCGTTGATGGCTGATGACTAGCTTGACATCGTTCGCATCGCAGGCCTCGACCATCCGATTGGCACGTCCCATTCCGATTGCCATCGGCTTTTCGCAGATGATGCCCTTGATCGAGGGATATCCAGCAGCTTCAACCGTCAATGGGTCATGAAGAAGATGCCAAGTGCAGATGCTCACGATATCAGGTTCAGCATCATTGGCACACTCTTCCAGCGTGGCGTACGATTTCGGGATTTCCCAATCGTCCATATACATTTGACGCGCCTCTGGTATCGGGTCTACACAGGCTACAACATCGATCTCATCTACCATCGAGTAGCCCTCCATGTGGGCGTTAGCGATGCCGCCGCATCCAACTATCGCTGCTTTGTATCGACCTGTCATTTCAATTCGCCCTTCGTTATTTAGACTGCACCCAGCCTGATCATTGTCCGTTTGCTGAAGATAGGATATGCGAAACTGGACTAAGAAATACAGTTCCTATCCTTTGGGAGTCGAATACGATGTCGAAATCTGTAACCGCCCTGGTCATAGTTGACGTGCAAAATGATTTCGTAGATCCGGATGGCAACCTGTACGTCGTGGATGCTCCGACCGTTGTTCCAAACATCAATCGCATGATACTCCGCGCTCGAGATGAAAACCAGTTGATCATCTACACCCAAGATTGGCACCCTGAGGTGACACCGCATTTCGCCAAAGACGGCGGAATCTGGCCAGTGCATTGCGTCGGAAACACCTGGGGCGCAGAGTTGTACCCTGTCCTGGAAGTAGCTCCGAATGCCCAATTTGTTCGCAAGGGAACCAGTGGTGAAGACGGATATTCCGGTTTCTCGGTCAGAAACCCTCAAACCGGAGTTGAATCAGATACCGTGTTAGAAGCAATATTGCGTCGAAACGCTGTTACCAACGTCGATGTCGTTGGGATAGCGACTGACTATTGCGTAAAGGACACGGCGTTGGATGCTTGTCGGCGCGGTTTCAAAACCACGGTTTACCGTAACTGCATGAAGGGTGCTGACCTGCAACCCGGCGATTCCCAAGCCGCCATCGAAACGATGGCAGCAGCCGGGATTGATGTGCGCGACGCTTAGCGGCTGCGACGAAACAGCTGGAAAAATCGTTCCTGGTACTCCTCGAATAGTCCCCATCGAACCAATTCTTCGTGGACTCTTGACGGATCGATTTCACGCCGATGCGCCTGCGCGAACAGATCATCGATCCGTAGACGAGCATCTCGAGGCAAACCTTCGTCATCATCTAGTAGATTACGCTCGTTGAGTTCGCTGAAGTTCGACTTCGCAGATTCATGGGTGAATTCGTAGATGAACTTCATCACTGATACATCCCAAAGCTCATCTACACCGAGAAGCACAGTATCCAAAGGTTTGCCGTCGGGATCGATTTCGTCGCGGATCTTTGCAGCTACCTGTGTCGGCTCTCCCGATACCGTTTCCGTAGTTTGTGGTTCGTTCTTGTATTTGTAGAGCAGACCGGGAGAGTCGGAACCGTAGCGATCCATAAGATATTGCAGGTATTCGCCAGCTTCTTGTCCGAAACCTTCTGAACGCGAGAGGTAACCAGGCGTCACTATCTGCGGACGGTCGGCGCGCACCAGTCCGTGGCGAACAACGGTGTCTTTGTGTTCCTCATCGAAAATCCCCTCGTACACTGGTTGCGACACGACGTGATAATTGATGACGGTGGAGCCAAAGGTGGATAACGTTCGACGCGGAGGTCGAATGATACGTGTCATGGCTATCGCACGTTCGATCTGAGGATTCAAGTTGTTGGGGTTTGGTGGTTGTAGCACTACTGATTTTCCAGATGTTGAGCCGTGTCGAAATGTTATTTCAAAGGTTTCCCCTCATCGATTTCTATTCGTTGATTCACATTTACATCTTCGATTACTTGGTCCAACCCGCTAGGCCACTCGATTTCTATCCGGTCAACAATGTCGGCATCGCCGAGACCGAACGTAAGTTCCAGGCTGTTCATGGAAAGAAAGGTTGTACTTGCCGAAAGCTCTTGAAGTTGTTTCCCTTGCGATCCATCCGGGCTGGAATATTCGACATATACGCGTGCACCGATGCCGTCGGCATTACTTCCACTGCCGCCGTTCGCCATTCCTCCGATCAGTCGAATGGTAAGCCAACTTTTGTCGCCACTGGCGTTCATCCACATGAACAGCGGTCCGGCTTCCCAATTGCACTCGTTTTGACCCACTAAACGACATCCGTTGCTGTTGGTGCCGATGAGATCGACGTATCCGTCCCCGTTCAAATCGCCTTTTGCCAGTCCCTTGCCGTTTTCGTGAAATGCAGGACTGATCCGTTGCTCAGCGCGATCGAAGTTGGGGTCATCCGGGTCAAGAACGGAGTAGTCGACCCCTAGGATGTCTAATAGTCTAGCTTCGACGGTGATATCTTGGAAGTCGCCAGCACCATTGCTTCTCAGCATGCGGCCCGCGCCCGGGAAGAGGTGACCACTGGGCGCCTCGCCACGATCCGACATCGCTCCTAGCCAGTACAGGTCCTGATCGCCGTCATTCTCGTAGTCGAAGAATACAGTTCCAAAGCCGAAATCGTACGCCGCCAAACCAGTTGGTACCTGCCACTCTTCATCTATCTGAGTCGGATCTAACGCCATCGGCGGCATGACCTCGTTGGGCGCTACATAGGTAGCGCCTGCTATGTCATTGAAGACACCGACTGTGCCGATGCCTTCGACCTCGCGCACGCCGTCATTCCGAAGCAGGAAATGAAAGCATGTGCCCCAACCGTATTGATGACCATAAGCACAATCTCCTGATGGCGTAGTTGGTGCTTCGCGAGTGAGGGGGTGGTATCCGATGTTGGTCACAAACACATCGAGGTCTAAGTCGCCGTCATAATCCGCCAGTGCAAACCCCATCCAAGCTCCCATCATATCGACGCCCATGGCACGGCTGATCTGGGTGAACTTGATATTGTTCTCAGTTGAATCGTTTCTGAAGACTTTGAGTCTGCTGCCATCGTCGGCTAGCCACAAATCAGGATCGCCATCATCGTCGTGGTCGAAGAAAAGCGCCGCTAGGGTCTGACCGGTAGGTTCACCAACTGACTCGCCTGAGGCGTCTACTAGATCTGGGTTGTAACCCGGTACGATCTCGCCTGTGTTGGGGTCTGGCCATCCGATGTCATCGCCGAAGGGATCGCGCATCAATATCGGGCCGTATATAAGCCCCGCCTCTTCAGTAACGTCGGAGAATGTCAAATCGCCGTTGTTGAGATACAAGACGTTGTAGTGTCCGTGATGATCAGGGCGATTGAACCATAAGAAGTCTTGGTCGACACGATTGCTGACGAAGATATCGATCCAACCATCGTTGTTCACGTCTCCGCAACCGACGCTGAACGCGGATCTGATGTTTGCAGCATCGCCCAGAGCTGAATCGGTGATTTCATCGAATGTTCCATCGCCATTGTTCCTGAACAACCGATCCTTGATGATTGCTGGCAGTTCAGAGTAGTAGCGTGCCGCTCGATAGTCCAGATTGTCTCCGATTCGTCCGTAGGATGCTACGTACAGGTCTTGGTACCCGTCATTGTCGATATCGCACGCGGCGACTCCCGTGCTGTTCGCGACAGGAAGGTCTACACCAGCTTCTTTGGCGACTTCGGTGTACACGTGATCGCCGTCGTTGCGGAAAAGACGGTTGGGTCCACCTGTGGTGTCTGGCAGCAAGGCGTCGATTTCGGCTGATGTCACGTAGAAATCCATATCGCCGTCGCGGTCATAGTCGAATATCGCCACGCCCGGGTGGCGATTTTCGATCATCCACAGGTCTTCTCCAGTTTCTGGGTCGACGAGCACTAAAGGCGCAATATTGGTGAAAGGCATTACAGGTTCGTTAATCATCGCGTCAACCGAAACCTCGTTAGGCGCGCTAGAAGATGACTGTGTAGGAGGTGGAGATGTAGCCGTCGGTGTTGCGGACGGTTCCGTCGGTTCTGTAGTCGCTGTAGGTTCGGTGTCCGTGCAGGCGATTAACGCGATTGTGACGCTGATGCTTAAACCAGTCAGCCACATTCTAAGGTGTGAAAGCGAAAACGCGAAGATTTCGCTTGGTTTATGGATGATTGGCATTGGCGAAGATCAACAATCTTAGAGTGTCAGATTTCAGCGTACAACAAGCGACGTGTTAGATTGATACGCTGAGTTGCAGTAGATCGGTTGTGTCTTCTCCCGGATGAAGCGTTGGCGCGCTGATTGACGAAGTAGGGCAAAGAATATAGATTATGAATCCACACACTACAAATCCGCCGCTTTGAAGGCGTGATTCTCACTAGAAACCCAGTTCGAGTTCGAACGAGTACCGTTCAGGAGGTGCACCTTGATACGAAAAGTTTTTACGCATCGGATTAGTCTTCTGTTGCTTCCGCTAGCAGCGCTGATGAGCTTTGCCATCGCTTGCGGCAGCTCAGAACCGGAGACGATCATCCAAACCGTCGTCGTCGAGAAGGAAGTTAAGGTCGTCGAGACGGTCGAGGTAGTGAAAGAGGTCGAGGTCGAGAAGGAAGTTGAAGTCGTCAAAGAAGTTGAGGTGGTAAAAGAGGTCGAGGTTGAGAAGGAAGTTGAAGTCGTAAGAGAAGTTGAAGTCGTTTCAGGTGTTCCTCGCAACCGAACCGTTGTTGTCGGCACCCGCTTCGGCGGCGGCATCAGCCTTCGCATGTGGAGCCCGTACGCTCTCGGCGGTACGCACCAGAAAGGCGTGATTTTCTTCCACGAACCACTCTTTTACGCTGACAGCCTGAACGGCAACAGCTATCCATGGCTGGCTACCGACTTCTCGTACAACGACGCGGCTACCGAGCTGACATACCAACTGCGTGACGGCGTTTATTGGAGCGATGGTGAAGATTTTGACGCCAACGACGTTGCTTACACGTTCAACACCCTAGCTGAGTTGGGAAGCGAAGTTCGAGGCGGCGGAGTGTTCCAAACCTTCGTCAAAGAAGCTCGCGTAGTAGACGACCACACCGTGACTATCGAGTTCAACTTCCCGGCGCCGAGATTCCACGCAGAAGTGGTTATCTACAAAGGCGACTCAGGAACGTACATCGTTCCACAGCACGTTTGGGAAGACAAGAACTGGGCCGAATACGATGCTTACAACGACGGCTCCGGGCCAGTGACAACCGGTCCATGGCGACTGTCTTACTCTGACAACTTCCGACGCGTCTTGGACCGCGTGAAGAATTGTGAAGACTATTGGGGCTGCGGCACCGGTTTCGTTCCGCTCCAACAAGTCGAACGATACGTGCTCTACAACATCGATGACGACACCCAGTTTGCTCAGGCGATGATCACAAACCAGATCGACGAAACGCACGACCTCCGTGTCGACACCGTCGAGACGATCCTCCGTGAAAACCCAGATACTACTACCTACACTGGGCGAGACCCGGACGGTGAATACGGCATGGTTTCGTGGTGGCCGATTTCATTGCACCTGAACAACCTGCAACCGCATCTGGAAAACGCCAACGTTCGCAAGGCGATCAACAAATACATCGACCGTGATCGCTTGAACGCTCAGGCATACCTGAACAAGGGACGCATCAACGACTGGCCATGGCCGCAGTACGCAGGTCTGGTTCACGTCAACGAAGCGATGGAACCATTGGCGGAAGAGTTCGATGTAGGTCAGTACGACAAGGAAGGCGCAGACGCCCTCCTAACCGAAGCCGGATACTCGATGAACTCGGACGGCTTCTGGACCGATGCCAACGGCGACACGATCAAATGCAACATCATCAGCTCGGCACACTTCACCGACCTCGGTCCGGTAGTGGCGGCGCTACTTGAGCAGCACGGCATCGAGTCTTCTTGGGCGCAACCACCCGACGTGTGGGCACGAAACGGCAAAGGCGGCGACTACGAGTGCACATTGGTAGGACACAACGGTTCACAGTCTGGCGACATCTACAGAACTCTCCTGGCATACACTACCGAGAACGGTGGGAATCGATGGTCTTATTCCAACCCTGAGTTCGATGAAGTAGTGGCATCGATGGCTGAAGAACCAGATGTCGACAAGGTACTGGAACTAACCGAAGAAGCGTTGCGAATCTGGCTTGAAGACCAGCCCGATGTTCCGCTGGTAGAGTTTTTCAACCGAGTGACTCGTAACGAGCACTACTGGACGAACTGGCCGGGCGATGCTCAGGGCTACACTCCATACATGAATGGGATTCACCCGCACACCGGTTTCCCATACATCCTTAGCAAGTTGGAAGCGACTGGCGCAGAGTAGGTCGGGTTTCGAGGAAAATGGATCAGCTGCAGCGCTCATACGATTCCGCTGCAGCTGATCCGAAACCATCAGTTCGAACCTCGACATGTGGGTTTCTTCATTTCACTTGAAACCGATGACGACAAGGCGCGACAGGGCGATTAGTTGCAGAAATGACGGCAGATTATCTAGCTAGACGCATCGGGATGTTTCTGGCGGTTATCTTCGTCGCCACGTCGTTCAACTTCTTCCTGCCCAGATTCACCGGCCAAGACCCGATTGCCACTCGATTGGAACTACTGGCAGCCGAAGGTGTCACTACCCGCGCCGAAGACTATAAAGCTCTAATCGAAACCTACAATGCCAAGTTTGGGCTTGATCGGCCTTTAGTTCTTCAATATCTGACGTATCTGTCAACGGCAGTTCGCTTCGATTTCGGCAACTCCATCACCAAATACCCGACGCGAGTCAGCGAACTGATAAATCAGGCGATGCCATGGTCTATCGGTCTACTCGTTTCCTCTACAATGATCGCATTCGTAGTGGGTACCTTGGGAGGTGCAGTCCTCGCATGGCAGCACGGACCCAAGGCGGCATTTGAACTGATATTGCCGCCGTTCTTCCTTCTAGCCGCCGTTCCCTATTATCTTTTGGGATTGATACTGATCTGGCTGTTGGCATTCCAAGCCAAACTGTTGCCATTAGGTGGAGGATACGCGCCTACTACGCTTCCCGATTGGAGCGACATCGGCTTCATGCTCGAAGTTTTGCAACACTCGCTACTGCCGGCACTATCAATCGTCCTAGCGTCAATAGGGTTTTGGGCCCTGGGCATGAGGTCGATGATGATCACCATGCAAGGCGAAGACTACATGTTGCAGGCGGAAGCTAAGGGACTTACGAAGATTAGGACCTTCTTTCGATACGCCGTGCGCAACGCCGTTTTGCCGCAAACTACCGCGTTGGCTTTGACATTGCCACACGTCGTTTCCGGCGCAATCCTAGTAGAACGCATCTTCGGATATCCCGGCATCGGGCGAGTGCTATACGAGGCGATCACCGGCTTCGACTACTTCGTTATTCAAGGCGTGGTATTCATCATCGTGCTGGCGATAGCCTTCGCGATGCTGGTCATAGACGTCGTGTATCCCTTGCTGGATCCAAGAATCAACTATTCCTCAACGTAACCCGAGATGTCCAGCTCAGCATCCACAGATTCGTACGAGACTTCTCGCAGCACCGGCACTTCAGATGTGATGAACAGCATTGCTGGTTTCTGGCGTTACATGCAACGGAATCCTTCAATAATCGCAGGATTCGTGTTGTTGGGCGTCATCGCACTTTTCTGGATATTCGGCACTGTAATGACAGCTCCCGAAGACGCGAAAGACTTGGCATTCGCACCGCCCAACAGAAAACCCTCTCTTGAAAACCCGCATCCCTGTTACTCATCAGACAACCCGCGCGAGCTCTGCTTCGCCTACGACAATGAGGAACGCTCACATCTGCTAGGAACCGATCGGCTTGGCAAAGATATCTTGGCATCGTTTTCGCAGGGCATCCCCCAAACGATCATGATCGGACTCATTGCTGGATCGGTGGGAACTGTGGTGGGTACCCTCTTGGCATTCGTAGCCGGTTACTACGGCGGCATCCTCGATGCAACCATCAGATTCATCGTCGATACATTGCAGACCATTCCCGGTATTTTGATCCTCATAATCATCACCATCGCCTGGCGAGACGTGGGCGGCGGCGAGATGACGTTCATCCAGCTAGCCCTGATCATTGCAATGCTGGCTTGGCTCGGACCGACTAGAGTCGTGCGGTCACAAGTGCTGGTTATGAAGCAACGATCGTATGTCGAAATGGCACGACTTTCCGGGATGAGCGGTCCTGAAGTCATTATCAAGGAGATGGTGCCGAACCTCATGCCGTTTATCGTCGCCAACTTCGTGTTGGCAGTTTCATCAGCGATTTTGGCGTCCATCGGGTTGGAAGCATTGGGACTCGGCGATTTCAGCTCCAACACTTTGGGAATGATGATCTATCACAACATCTGGTACGGCTCCTTGGTGAATGGTTGGTGGTGGTGGTGGTCGCCGCCGATTATCGTCATTGTGATACTGTTCATCGGTCTGTTCATGCTGTCACGCGGCATGGATGAGTGGGCGAACCCTCGATTGCGAAGGCGGGTGTAGATGATGACGCAGACCGCAACAGAGGCGCCGACGCGTGAATTGCCAACCTCAGTCGAGGAGCTGCAACAACCGCGCAGTTCCCAAAGCGGCAACTTCCCCGCACTCGATGTTCAACACCTGCAAGTCTTCTACGACTCCGAAGCCGGAATCGTCAAGGCAGTCGATGATGTCAGCTTCACACTACAGCCCGGAGAACGTCTGGCGCTAGTAGGTGAATCGGGATGCGGAAAGACGACGCTAGGCATGGCGCTGATGCGACTGACCAAACCGCCCGGATACATCGCTGGCGGCAAAGCGATGCTCGACGGCGTCGATCTGGTATCGCTAGGTGAGGAACCGATGCGACTAGCTAGATTACGCGACATCGCATTGGTTACACAATCGGCAATGAACGCACTCAATCCCGTAATGTCCATCCAAGACCAGATCATTGATGGACTACTAGACCACGGCATCCGCGACCGCCGTCCGGTGTTGCAGGAGCACGTCAGATTCTTGCTGCGTAGAGTCGGACTGCGTGATCAAGTGGCCCGCATGTATCCCCACGAGCTCAGCGGTGGCATGAAGCAACGCGTGGCGATTGCTACCGCCACCAGCATGAACCCTAAAGTGATTGTGGCTGACGAACCTACCAGCGCGTTAGATGTAGTCGTTCAACGCCAAGTGATGACAACGCTAAGCCGAGTACAGCGAGATACTGGCGCTGCAGTCATACTGATCGGCCACGACATGGGACTAGTCGCACAGTTTGCTGATCGAATCGGAGTCATGTATGCTGGCAAACTGGTAGATATCGGCAGCGTCGATCAGATCATCACTAATCCAAAACATCCCTACACCAGACTGCTGATCAACAGTGTCCCTGATCTCGAAGAGAAACGCGAGCGATTGGAAGGCATCCCTGGCATACCGCCGCCGTTGGTCGATCTGCCGCCAGGATGCGTATTTGCGCCGAGATGCCCATTTGCTCAAACACCATGCGGTGCAGTAGAACCGCGACGATTGGAAGTCGATCCGCAACGATGGGTGACATGCCACATATATGATGACCAAGTGCCGGTGACGGAGCCTTCGGATGCCTAATCTGCTCGAACTCCAAAGCGTCACCAAAGTATTTGGCGGTGGACTTTTTAACCGCTCGAACGTGACGGTCGCAGTAGATGACGTCTCATTCGCCATCACATCGGACCGTCCGACAATCACAGCTGTCGCAGGCGAGAGCGGCAGCGGCAAAACAACGCTCTCTAGATTGTTGCTCGGAGTCATCAAACCAACCACCGGCAGCGTGATCTACGAAGGCCAAGAAGTCGCAAGTCTTTCCGGTTCCGCGCGTCGAAACTTCCGCCGTGAAGTGCAACCCATATTCCAAGATCCGTTCGAGGTTTACAACCCGTTCTACAAAGCAGATCATCTGTTGCATGTCGCTATCGACAAGTTCGGACTCGCAAGTTCCAGAGAAGAGAGAATGCAGCTCATCAGAGACGCTTTAGAGACCGTCGGATTGCGCCCTGACGAGATGTTGGGACGCTACCCCCATCAGCTCAGCGGTGGACAGCGACAACGCATGATGGTGGCCAGGGCATTGCTGCTAAAACCACGCATCATCCTCGCCGATGAACCAGTATCAATGGTCGATGCATCCCTGCGTGCCACCATCCTCGAATCGATACGAACATTGAACCGCGACCTCGGCATATCAGTCGTCTACGTCACGCACGACCTCACAACTGCTTATCAGATCTGCGACGACATACTCGTGATGTACAAGGGCTCGGTAGTAGAGCAGGGCAGCGTCGAGAAGGTCATTCGCGATCCGAAACACCCCTACACGCGATTGCTAGTCGAATCAGTCCCACAGATGCGCGCCGACCGAGGCTGGGAAGAAGGCGCAGAAGAGATGCTGTCCATCGATGAGTCGGGCATGACTATGGGATGCAAATTCGCCGACCGTTGTCCGCAGGTGATGGAAAGGTGTCACGACCAGCACCCAGTCGCCTTCCAGATCGATGAGAACCGCGTGGCAAATTGCTACCTTTACGACGAAATGCCGAAAGCAAATCGAATTGACGCGCCCATCGGATAATGGACCGCCCTATGCCAGATAACTCACAGCCCAACATCGTATACATCCAATCAGACCAGCACAACCCCGCAGTGATCGGGGCATACGGAGACGACGTAGTAGAGACGCCGAATCTTGATCGTCTCGCGGCCAACGGAGCCATCTTCACGGCGGCATATTGCGGATCTCCGATATGTGTGCCGTCGCGCACTTCTCTAGTTACCGGCAGATATCCACACGAGACCGAAGTCTGGACCAACGATCAGATACTGAGTTCGGCCGTGCCAACCTATGCTCACTCGTTAGGCGCTGCCGGTTACGATCCCGTTCAAATCGGCAGGATGCATTACAACGGACCAGATCAGCTGCACGGCTTCTCAAGACGCTACGTCGGAGACCACAGTCCTAACTATCCCGGAAGCCCACGTCCAGTAGATCATGGTCAGTTGCACGGCACTGCCGGCCCCGCACGCGTCAGCTTGGAAGCATCAGGAAGTGGACAGAGCGCGTATGAAGTGCACGACGAATACGTGACACAGTCAGCTATCGATTTCATAAACAACAAAGGCATAACCCGACGAGCCGGTCTCGACGATTCCCCGCTCTGCATCTCGATCGGACTGATGTTGCCGCACCAACCATTCGTGGCGCGTGCCATCGATTACGACAAGTATGAAGGGCGTGTAGGAATGCCCATCGTGCCGGCAGAACCGATTGAGAACTGCCATCCGTACATCCAATGGTGGCGTGAACGCACAGGAATCGTCGAAGTTACAGACGAAGAGATCATCCGTGCGCGGACGGCATATTGGGCGTTGTGCGACCGCACGGACCAATTGATCGGGGACATCCTAGATACGCTTGAAGCCAACGACTTCATCGACAACACCATCATCATCTACACATCAGACCACGGCGAGCAAGTCGGTGAACACGGACTGTGGTGGAAGCAGACATTTTACGAGGATTCTTCGCGCGTCCCGGCGATAGTTTCGTGGCCCGGACGCATCAAAGCGGGACAGGTAGTCGATACACCGATTGATCAGTTCGATCTCGCGGCTACTATGATCGACGCGGCCGGCGCGCAGCAGTTGCCGCAATCGCACGGCATGAGCGTGATCGACCTCATCAACAATCCTGATGACATCGAGTGGAAGGATGCTGTATTCAGCGAGTACTGCATGAACGACTCGTCGGTCGGCTCCGGCATGTCAGCCAATCTAGGCGGTGCCGATGTTCACGCCCGACCGGGTGGAGTGCAAAACCGTATGGTGCGCTCCGGCGATTGGAAACTCAACTACTATCACGGATTCGAGCCACAACTATTCAACCTGGCCGAAGATCCACAGGAACTGAACGACCGCGCCCAAGACCCGAGCTGCAAGGGCATCCGCGAAGAACTCATGGATCGCATCCTAGATGGCTGGAATCCAGACCATGTAGCATCTAGGATGCGCGTCCTGAAGTCGGAGCAAGAGCTGATGGAGCAGTGGGCAAAGAACGTAGATCCACCCGATGCCCTACGCTGGGACCTGCACCCCGAGATGGATTACTTGGATTGAGGTCGTGGGCTTATTGGCTATCTATGCCGCCAAAATCGGCATTTGTGAATAGACTGCGCCGCGCAGGGGTGTATACTTTGCATGGGATGATCTGGTCTCAAAGACGAAGTTGTTGGCACCCGTTGGCCGGGGGAGATTTTCGGCGCGCGGTTTTCAAAACTGCGGATCGCATACAAAGTCAACGCCACGTCAACCAGGGTTAGTCGTCATGTCAAACTCTGGTACATCTGTGTCTACCCCCCCCCCATTCTGAACCAAATGTTCTAAATAGAACTTTGTTTCACGGGGACAATCTGCCCTTTCTACGCGGCATCAATAGCGGCACCATTCATCTCATTGCCACCGATCCTCCGTTCAACAAGAATCGCGATTTTCATGCCACTCCCGACAGCCTAGCATCTGGCGCGCGGTTCCAAGACCGATGGAGGTGGGAAAGGGATGTTCACGAAGAGTGGGTGGACGAAATCAAAGATAACTGGTCATCGGCTTGGGCGGTCATAGAGATGACTCGTCAATCCTATGGTGATGACATGGGAGCGTTTCTGTGCTGGTTGGGCGTGAGACTGATGGAGATGCATCGCATCCTGCGTGATGATGGTTCGATTTATCTGCATATCGACCACACTGCTCACGCATACGTCAAAGCGTTGATGGACGCTATATTCGGACGCAAGAACTTTCGCAATGAGATCGTATGGTGTTACAAGGGGCCTAGCAATACACAACGTTGGTTCCCGCGTAAACACGACAGCATCTTGTTTTATGCAAAATCTGATCAAACCGGGTTTAATAGAGATGCCATCCGTGTGCCTTACATACGAATCACTGGTACAGGGCATAATTCTCTATCACGCGGTAACAGAACAAATGCTCAAGTTAAAGCAGTCGAGAGAGCATACAAAGAGCGCGGGAAGGTACCTGAGGACCATTGGACTGATATAGCTGGTGGCGGGCACATCCCAAAAGGTGAACGCACTGGATACCCTACCCAGAAACCATTACGGCTCTATGAGCGTATGATCAAAGCGAGTTCCAATGAAGACGATATTGTCTTGGATCCATTTTGCGGTTGCGCGACTACACCAATTGCTGCTGAACGTCTCGGACGGAAATGGATTGGAATCGACATATGGGACAACGCGTACGAGGTGGTACTGGATCGGTTGCAAAATGAAGGATTGGCTAGCCCAGCTCCGACCCCGGATCAACTAATCACCTTTGGCGACATCACCTATTCCAAGACCGCTCCGATTCGCACTGACGACAATGAAGTTGCCGCACCAAATCTCAAACTGAAGATTCAACGCCCGATCGAACCTTGGGAGAAGATGTCACACCGACAGATAACTAATGTGCTGATCGATGCTCAAGGCACATCCGACGGCGTTATCTGCGCCGGTTGCGGTCGCATCCTAGAAAGAGAGTTCATGGAACTCGATCACATCACGCCGAAGTCCGATAGAGGCGCAAACCACATTCTCAACCGCATACTGCTTTGCCGCCCATGTAACGGACGCAAACGCGACAACCTCACGTTGCGTGGTCTGATTCGCGCAAACAAACGTGCCAAATGGATGCGTGATGAGACATGGGCAATGAACGCAAGGGACCGAGCAACTCTGCGCGCCGAGTGGGTTAGGGATAACTTCGGCACGCTCGAATGCCAGAATCTGATCCAAACATCGAAGTAGTTCGATTGACCGATCTGAACAACATGACCAATCGATCCTGAGCATCTGAGTTCAAATCGCACCCAACATCGAAGAAGACACACCAAAAACCACCGCCAATCACAAAAATCACACCCAATCAAGCGAAAATCAAAGTTCAGACAAGTGGTTGAGTGGCGGCATCATTCCAATCATTAAAATCATGCCCATCACAGTTCAGACAACATCAAACCAGCTGACGCAGGTTGAACGTCTCGGGTTATGTGAACGAGATCGTCCATGGACATTCGGATGTTAAGCTAGGCCAGGGAAGTTTGAAGACTCTAAGCGATAATAATACACAATGTTGATAATAGGTTGTACTAGACCACTTGGTTCGAGCCGCTGGATCAGGGCAGGGCGCAAATGAGGCTGACGTATGCCGGATGTAGTGTTTAACATCAAAGACTCTTGCGGCACGTCAGTACCGCGAGCTGATGTGATTGTCGCGTACCCGGACGGGAGATATCTCACTGGACAGTCTGATGCGGAAGGTAAATGCCAACTGTATCTGTACCGCACCGATTGCGAAATGAAAGTACTTGTGGCGGCCGAAGGCTACTCGCCTTTCCACAACATCGTTTTGCCCGGAGAACAGGCAACAATCAACTTGGAGTTAGAACCTGCGGAAAATGGGTGTAAGGCAATCGTTTTCACCAAAAGGACGGGCTTCATCCCAGGTATCTCAGGGCGGCTCAACCCGCATAAAGATGGCTACGTATACGGCGAAAACATCGCAATTAATGGTCGGCTTGCAACACCCGCTGCACATTTCAAGATTGGAGAGAGTCTCCATCTGATCGATGTTTACGGTGTTGAGACTACCATTAGGTTTCTTGTGGTGGAAGGCCAGTTCTCGCTAATCGAATATACAGAGCCTAGGTCTTACCAGAGCGAATGAGAATGGCTACACCGGACCAACATCGAAAGATCAGTGCTCAATTCCTGGATCATGCCGAGGATGAGCTTCGTAAAGGCGATCTGCTTCAGGCATCCGAGAAAGCATGGGGAGCGGTGTCTCATTCTGTGAACGCAATTGCTCGTCAGCGAGGATGGCCCCTAGGCTCACATAGGCATTTGATTGAAAATGCCAATGAACTGATCAACCGTGAGCCCGATCAAGCTGTCAGCAGACGGAGGCTTCTCCGATCAGTTGAGGCGCTTCACGCCAACTTCTACCAAGCATTCCTGGACGATGATTCGGTGCGAGATGGTATAGAGGATGCTAAAGAACTAATTAGATCGCTGGAGCATCTTAACGCAAATCCGTAAGGTGGGGTTCGGACAGAAACACTTTTGCTGGCAGCGTGAATATCGTTTGCAGTCGAATCTGATGTTGTGTCTCGTCAGTTGAATACACAATCAACTACTACAGTAGTAATCTCGAATGTTTGCTCAATCCAGCTGACGCAGATTCGGGTCCCAGCGGTCGCGCATCCAATCGCCCAAGAAGTTGCCGGCCATAACCACTAGGAAGATCGCCATGCCGGGAATTGCTGATACCCACCAGGCATCGTCGATGTACTCGCGTCCGTTGGCAACCATCGCTCCCCATGCTGGAGTAGGAGGCGGAATGCCGACGGCAAGATAGCTCAATGTCGCTTCGGTTAGGATGATGCCGCCAACTCCGAGGGTGGCACTCACTACCACGATGTTGATCACGCCGGGAAGGATGTGACGAAGCAGGATGCGACTCGACGAAGCTCCGGCGATACGCGCAAACTGCACGTAATCAGATGAGCGCAGACTGAGCGTCTGAGCGCGTACCAATCGCACGGCGCCGGGCCACGATATCAACGCCAGAAGTGCTATCAGTATCCTGATGTCTTGTCCGAAGATGCTAACCACAATAAGTGCCAGCATGATGAACGGAAGTGCTGCCCAGACATCCACAATACGCATGATGACCTCATCGACGTGACGTCCGAAGTACCCAGCGAGAAGTCCGCAGGTAGTGCCGACTGTTACGCCGACGGATATGGATACCACTACGACGAGGGCCGATATGCGCGCGCCATGGATGATGCGACTCAACAGATCTCGGGCGATGTTATCGGTGCCCAAGATGTAAAACTGCCCTGAATCTCCAGTGGAAAGAGGCGGTGTGTTGCGATCCGTCAGAGAGATGTATGCCAACGGATCGTGCGGCGCGATTTGCGGCGCGAACAATGCACAGATTATGAGCGCGAAGATGATGAACGCGGGTATGATTGGCCAGCGGCGTAGTATGTAGAAGCCGTATCCCAGCCAGCCGAGTGTCTGCCGCCGACTTACCGCATGGGGCGAAGAAGCGGCATCGGAGATCGTTCTTGATCGACTTTCAGTTGCCATTTTGCTCGGTTGACTAGGCGTAACGAATTCTCGGATCCAAGATGGCGTATAGCACATCCATCGTCAGCACCACGATTACATATAGCACTACGGTAAGGAATGTGATTGCAGATATGAGCGGAAAGTCGTTTCCCTGCACTGCTTGAACGGCTACGCGTCCTAATCCCGGCCACGAGAACACCGTCTCGATCACTGTTGTCCCGTTGATGAAGCCGATGAGTATGAGCCCAGACAACGTAAGCGGCGGAATCAAGGCGTTGCGAAAGGCGTGTTTCCAGATGACGCTTCGATACTCTACGCCTTTAGCTCGGGCGAACTTCACATATTCAGATTCCAGCACCTCCAGCATCGAGGAACGGGTGAGTCTGAGATAGGCAGCGGCTGGTAGCCACCCCAAAACGATCGAAGGCAGGATGTAGTTGCGTACTGCGAAGCCGTCGCCACGAGTACCCGAAGGCAGCCAGCCAAGTTCACCAGAAAATATCAGAATCGCCATGATGCCGACCCAGAACACTGGAGCTGCCTGTCCGACAAGGGCTATGCCGCGCGCGATGTAGTCTAGCAATCGTCCTCTTTGGACTGCGGATACGATGCCCAATGGCACCCCTAAAGCAGTACCGAAAATCCAAGCGATGACCCCCAGTTGAATCGACGTCCAAAACCGTTCTTGAACAACGGTGAGAACTGGGCGCTGATGGATAAGACTATCGCCGTACTGCCCTCGCAGATACCTGCCCACCCAGATGACATATTGGACTACTACAGGCTGATCGAGCGCGAGCTCTTTTCGGAATTTCTCACGCGTCTGTTCGGCGAGTGCTCCGCCATACTCATCGAGGTACAGGTCCAATGGGTCGCCGGATAGTCGCGACAGGACGAATATCACTAGCAACGCACCTAGGATCGCGATGATGCCGTAAAGAACTCGGCGGGCTAGGAAACTACGCATCGGATTACGGTTTCAGGAGTCTGCACTCGCGCCGTCGCTTTCACAGCGACTGCGCGAGTGCTTTTAGTTGGCAGACGGATTTTGACTGTCCGTCGGCTGATGGTTGCGACCGTCGTTACGGTTGCCAATCGACCTCTTCGAGGTTGAACCATCCACAACCGCCGATGCACATCTGCGGCGGGATCGGCCAGCTTCGGATATTCTCACCGTCAAAGGTGTTGAAGGCCGGCTGTTCGTTCACACCAACGTTTATTGAGACCTCACGAGCGTAGTCGAAGTGCTCGATCGCAAGTTCGGTCCGCTTACGTCGGTCTAGCTCCTTTGTCATCTGGTCGAAGATTTCGTCCCATCTTGGCAAGATGCTCGCCGCACAGATAGTGCCGCCGATCTTGTGTGAAGTGGTCTCGTTTGACTTCGGCAAGTCGACGCTCAGAGCCGAGAAGCTGTCTCCACAAGTCCGGTACTGAATCTGGTTGAACGACAGGTTCACCAGGTTTGGACGGTGCTCGGAGTAAGGTGAGAGGTCTAGGCTCACACTGACGTTGAGCGTGGCTAGCCATTCAGCAGCGATCGCTTCTACGATTTCCTGGTGCGTTCCTGCGCCGGTCCAGACGGTCACTTCAAAGCCATCGCTCCATCCTGCTTCTTCCATCAAGCGTTTTGCTTCGTCGCGGTTGAACTCGTACGCCCAACCGTGCGATTCTGCATTCTCATCCCAAGTGGACGAATTGACAGACAGGTTTGTGATGTGGTTCACGTAACCAAGACCGCCGAGAATGGCGGCGTTGATGCCTTCGCGGTCTACCGCAGCGGCTAATGCTTGTCGAACTTTAGTAGCCGATTCCATAGAGGCATCGTTACCGTATTCGCCTACCCAAGGCAGCGAGGTGTCGTATCCGGGACGCTCAAGTTCAGTTCCTTCAACGTAGTGGTGTGTCTGCCAGTAGTTGCCGCCGAAGTAGAGGCCGTTCATGCGTGCGGCCGTCGGGTTGGCGGTGAAGCCTTGTTCCACGAGGTCCGGAACGTCTTTGAGTGCGATGTTGGCAGCGTGAGCCTGTCCAGTCTCAAGCATTGTTTTGCGAACGGCAGCTTCGGGCACCGCGAGAATCTCGACCCGGGCCATCTCGGGTACCTTGCGCCAATGCGCGCTTTGGGCGTTCAAGACGGCACGATCATCGGAAGACCACGTCTCGAATACGAATGGACCAGTGCCGACAAATACATCGACCATGCCATCGGGTCCAAACTCGTCAAAGACCTTCTTGCTGTGGACACCCATACTCTGCCAATAAGGGCTGAGGTTGCGTCGAAGGACGCCGACTTCCCATTGATTGACGTGCATTCGCACCTTGCTAGGATCGATCACTTCGAACTCACTAGCCATCGCTCGGAAGTCTCCTGCCTGGTCATGGCGAGAGTCAGGGTTGGTGTTCGGGTTGGCATTGTTGAAGCTCCAAGCAACGTCTTCGGCAGTCATCTCGCCGTAACCGTTGTGGAACTGCACACCGCGACGAATTTCGAAATCGACCCATGACTGGTCATCTGCGACTGTCCATGAAGTCGCTAGACGTGGAACTGCGTTGGCGCTGGAGTCTAGCCATAGCAGCGTTTCATAGGCGCCCATGCGGAACTTCTGGTTGCCACATCCGGGGACACACTGCTCGGGGTACCCGACCGGAACACCAACACTACCTTCGGCGATGATCAACGTGCCTTGCGGGTTGCCGGTAACAAGCTCGCCCGGTGGCGCAGCCTCTTTCTCGACGATCACCGTCTGGACTACCGGCACTTCCACCTCTTTCTCGACCACTACGGTCTGGACGACGGTTTCACCAGCTACTTCTTTAACCACTTCCTTCTCAACGACTACGGTCTGAACTACAGTCTCGCCAGCAACTTCCTTCTCGACAACAACCTCTTTTTCAACCACTACAGTTTGCACCACAGTTTCGCCGGCGATCTCTTTTTCTACCACAACTTCCTTTTCGACGACGACGGTCTGAACGACCTCTACTGGGACTTCCTTCTCGACGACCACGGTTTGAACGACAGTGTCGCCTTCTTTCTCGACGACGACTTCTTTTTCAACTACGACGGTCTGGATAACGGTTTCGGTTACTGTCTCACCGCAGGCCAAGACTAACGAGGTCAAAGCTAGAGCAGGCAACAGAATCAGGGCTGCCCATCTAGACCTCTTATTGACATGGATCATGTTCACCTCCTAAAGATGACTTGAGCCGAAAAACAGATCTAGCGTTGAATGAACAGGTAGCGCAAACCAGCCGTCAAATCTCGCAAGATGTTCGGCGCGTTGCAAAGTTTACACCAGAATCGACACAAGTGAATCCGACGGCGTTGTAAACCGAAGGTTTTTCGACGAATTTGCTTGGATTTTGCATTCAGACTTGTGCTACACGAACCGTTTCGAAATAATCCCAATCCCACACAGCACCCCATCCCGGACGGTTAGGCGGCGTAACTTTGCCGTGCCTTGGAAGGGGCGGATTCAGCATACCTATCTCGCGTCCCAGTTCGTCGCGACTGCCACCGGGGAAGTACTCGTAATACCGGGTGTTAGGGATTGCACAGACTAGATGTGTGTGCACGAGTCCGAATAATCCACCCGGTCCGTTCAACTCCACATTAGTTCCGCGACTTGCAACGTGACGCGTCAAATCGAGCAGGGCAGTAGTGCCATGCCTGGCATGGCCCCGGACTACATCGCACGCGCCCTGTTCCAGCCATGCCTTGCAGATTTCCGGTTCGTGCATCAGGGTTTCAAGCGCCATCACCGGTATCGACAACTCATCGCAGAGTCGACGAAGCTCGTTGAAGTCACGATCGGGCAATGCCTCCTCGAACCAGAGGTAGCCGTTATCTTCCAGGGCGCGTCCCGCGTCGATGGCATCGGCGAGATCGTAGCGTGCGCCAGCGGCATCGTGCATGATATCGATATCATCACCGCACACCCGACGCATTTCACGAAACCACTCGATGTTCTTTGCTACAGGCCATGAAAGGTGGTCTTTCACAGCCCTGAAACCGATAGAAAGCGCGTGCTGAACATCATCGATTGCCGACTCCAGTGTGTCGCCACCGCGATAATTGTAGTAGGATGCTGCGGAATCTCTGGCGACGCCGATTAACTGGTACACAGGTTTGTTAGCCGCCTTGCCGGCGATATCCCAAAGGCAGTTGTCGAACGCGCCGAACCAACCGGGCATCGTGAATATGTGTCGCGTCGCCGTCCGCAACTTGGAATCGAGGCGTGTGCGGTCTAGCGGGTCTTCACCGATTACCAGATGTCGCAGATGCTCAAGATCGATCTGACGCATCGTAGTGTATCTTGCATCGCCGACGGTGCAGATGCCCTCGATGCCTTCATCTGTGAGTATGTGAAGAACGTGGTACTCAGTAGGAGCAGAAGTCGTGTGTCGAGACCGCCAGACTTCACGACTGCCGAGAGTTTCAAGTTCCAGATTGAAAAACGGTGTCTGTGTCGGCAGTTCGAAGATTGAAAGCCGGATGTCGGTGATTTTCACCCCGATGTTCCGCCGACTATGAACGCTCTTTGAGTCGCGGGTTCGCCCACTCGTCGAGTCCGATAGATGCGATGAAGAGCCCGGCGAACAGGATGATGAAGATCACGATAGGCGATCCCCACCACCACCACATTCCACGTATGACGGCGTTGTAGAAAGATTGCCAATAGAGGATGTTTCCGAGAGTTGAGATGTGGGTCGGTCCGAGCCCTAGAAACTCGAGTCCGACAGCAGCGAGGATGGCACCGATGAGCGAGCTGACGAATGCTGCAAGCAGGAATGGCATCAGGTTAGGAAGGAGTTCAAAAAAGACGATGTACAGACCTTTTTCTCCAGACATCCGAGCAATCTCGACGAACATCCGCTCACGCAGTGTAAGCACTTGAGCCCGGATGATACGAGCCGCGCCCATCCAGGCGAACAGGGCGATTACCAGTGCCATTAATTCCAGTGAGAGAACATCTACCACGCTGGCCAGCACGATCAAAACCAAAAGTGCGGGGATCGCCAACATTATGTCTGTGAACGTCCGCAGGATGGCGTCGATTATGCCGCCGTAGTATCCGGCGAGGAATCCGATGACGGATCCGATCAATACGCCTAGAGCACCTGCCATCACACCTACCCTTAGCGAATCTGGAGTGGCATCGATGAGCCACGCCAGCATGTCGCGCCCCTGAGCGTCTACACCGAGCCAATTCTCGGCGGACGGTGATTTGTCTTGGATGATGAACGATCCGGGCTCTGCCCGTTCCAAGTCGACGAAAATTGGTCCGATGTATCCGAAAGCTACAACTATCAATACCATGAACAATCCAACCGTGATCTTCATGTTGTAGCGAAAGAATTCATAGGTCCGGGCGACTGCGCTAGCTGTACTGCCAGCTACAGATTGGCTATCAACGGCTTGATTGGAGTTTTCAGTTGTTTGGTCGAGATTCATGATCTGCTGTAAGAGATTCTGGGATCGATCAACGGGTAGATGAGGTCAAGGACAAAAAGTGCGAGTGCTATCGCGAAGATCAAGATCAGTGCGATACCTTGGATCATGAAGTAGTCGCTTTCTCCGATTGAGTTCCTAAGCAGAAGCCCGAGACCGGGATAGTTGAAAACGACTTCAACGAGGACCTGACCGGAAACTACTGCCGCTAGGGCGAGCCCAAATGCAGTAGTTTGGGGCAGCAAAACATTTCGTACAGCGTAAGTGAAGAAGATGCGCCTCTCTTTCAGACCTTTGGCATCGCCGAGAACCATGTAGTCTTCACCAACTGTCGTGACCATCATCGCGCGCATTCCAAGCCCCCAAAGTCCAGTAGATGCAATGATGATTGCGCCGCCGGGAAGAATTGCATGTTTCGTCAGCTGCCAAAGCGTTTCCCAATTCCATCCGAGCAGAAAGCCAGGATCAACGCCGAAAGCGGTTGGAAGGACTTTGAAGTAAACACCGAGGAAGAATTGGAGCACCAGCCCAAACAGGAAGAATGGAACGGCGGCGGTGACCATCAATATGGGAAGCATCGCTTGCACGATACGGAACGATCGGCGCCACGCGATGAGTGCACCTACTAGTGATCCGAAGAGCATCGCAAGTACCGTTGTGAAGCCGATAAGGCCGATTGACCAAGGAAGCGCAGCCGAAATTTTCTCTTGGACGGTTGCAGGATAGTTTGTCAACGAATAGCCAAGGTCGCCGCGCGCAAGGTTTGAGAGGTATCTCAAATATTGGACATGTACGGGCGCGTCGAGTTCAAACTTTTCCCGATAGGCGTTGACGATGGCGTTGATGTCGCCGCCAGTGTTGCCGGCTTGAGCTTCTAGCGCTAGCACCTTCTGCTCTATCGGGTCGCCAGGAGCAAGGCGAGTAAGCAGGAATACGATGCTAAACCCGACCAGAATGACGAGCAGAAACAGAACGAATCTTCGGGCGATGTATGCGGGATTCATTCGGTCTGTTTCTCGGTCTTGTCTTAGCGGTGCGAAATGACGATCATTCTGATGAATTCGTAATCGCTGACGTTAACTTAAACGGATTGGCAAGAATAGTCAAGCATCTTTCTTTGTGAAATGTAGTTGACAATCTGGCGATTTTCCGATAACTTAAACGTGTCGCTTGGGAAATTCCGCGCGACGCGGTTTCGTGTTGCATTCAGATATGTGACGGGAATCGCCAAATATGGATGTCCATATAGACGATGTCGGAATTGGCATCGTTAGGAGGTCAGGAATAGTCATGCGATTAAAGAAGATGAGTCGACTAGCCGTGTTGGCAGCGACCGCGTCCTTGATCGCCTTAACGCTCTTAGCCGCGTGCGGTGGCACTGAGACGGTTGTCCAAACGGTAGTCGTCAAAGAAGAGGTGCCAGTCGAAAAAGTGGTGACTGTTGAGGTCGAGAAAGAGGTGGTGGTTCAAGGACAGACAGTTGTAGAAACTGTGGTCGTCGAAAAGGAAGTTCTCGTCGAGAAAGAGGTGACCGCGACACCAGATCCCGGTGCTTTGGAGGATATCCCGCGTAGCCGAACGCTGGTGATTACTCACTGGAGCGATTCGTATCGTACACAACACGACAACGTAGAAAACTTCAACTGGTGGCTTCCTGGAAACACGCATGCGCGCCATGCTTCTGAGAAGGGCTTGATCGAATTTCTCTTCTACACCAACTTGAACGAAGGCAACATCATCCCTTGGCTTGGCGAATCTTTCGAGTACAACGACTCGCTTGACGCAATCGATGTCAAGATACGCGAGGGTGCATCGTGGTCTGACGGTGTCGCATTTACCGCTCACGACGTCAAGTTCACCATCGACATGGTCAAGAGCAATGCGCCCGACCTCAACCGATCAACGCTCTGGAACGACATGATTGGCGATGTTGTGGTTCACGACGACTACAACATGACGATCAACTTGAATCGTCCCGACCCACGCTTCTTCCAAGTGCAGTTCGGTTTAGGTCATGAGAACCACACGCCTATAGTTCCCAAGCACGTGTGGGAAAACGAAGACCCGCTGACATTCAACAACTACGATCCTGAAAAGGGATGGCCTCTTGGCACCGGCGCATACCGGCTAGCTCTTTCAACTCCAGAAGTTCAGCTCTATGACCGACGCGATG
The DNA here is from genome assembly GCA_965242765.1 of Dehalococcoidia bacterium. Classification (GTDB taxonomy): domain Bacteria; phylum Chloroflexota; class Dehalococcoidia; order Lucifugimonadales; family Lucifugimonadaceae; genus Bin127. Next base: position 2,602,186 of record CBDESY010000004.1, read on the forward strand.
ACTGGTGGGCATCAGAGATCGGGTTCCACGAACCTCCTAAGGTCGAACGCATCCAGTACATCCCGGTAGCCAACGACGACATTGCGGGACAGCTCTACATCAACAACCAACTTGATGCTGGTCCCCCGCTTTTGAAGGGCACATTCGAAGCTGCAAAAGGCTTCAACGATGCGTTGAGGTCCTGGAACTTTGAGGGTCCAGTTTGGGGCGCACCAGACGGCTGTAACTTTGTTTTGATCCTCAACAACCAGAAGACGCACTTCCAAAGTGCAGATGTGCGATGGGCGATCAACCATGCGATTAACCGCAACGAAATCGCCGGAGTCGCGTACGAAGGTGGTGTTCCGCCGGTGACAGTGCCGATCTCGTCTTACGGCGTCAAGCAATACGTGCCATTGATGCAGGACATCTTGGACAAGTACAACCCCAACGATCCGAACCCGGCCAAGGTCGAAGAACGGATGACCGCTGCGGGCTACTCAAAAGACTCTGAAGGCTTCTGGAACAAAGACGGGGAGCGCGTGGAGATCACGCTAGAAATTCCGTCTTGGATGCGACCGCAAGGTCCGTTCCTCGAGAAGCAGCTGCAGGATGGCGGTTTCGATGCCGTATTCAAGCAGGGCGAGCCGGCAACCATCGGTGATCGACTGCAACTCGGCGAAACCGAAGTAGTTTGGGTGCAGTGCGGCTCCATCAACGAGCCTTACGACACCTTCAGGTCTTACCACTCGAAGAACTCGGGCGAACCTGGCGAGCGATACAACGGCGCAGTCCAAGGCGGACGCTACGAGAATCCAGAGATGGATGCCATCCTTGATGAGATGGAAGGCATGTTGCACTCACCGGACGACCCGCGTTACGTTGAGCTTGCAAGGCAGGCCATGGAACTGTTCTTGCGTGATATGCCGGTTATCCACATCGCAGAAGAATTGCACGTGATTGTGCACAACACGCACTACTGGAGCGGTTGGCCGGGCGTTGAAGACCCGTACGTAGCACCGTATCCGCCGTGGAACGGCTGGTACCTTATCACCCTCAACTTGGAACCAACCCAATAGGGGAGATCCACACGAGGACGCTTAGGGCGTCAGAATGATGAGAGAGCGGGTTGCGGAATATCGCCGTAACCCGCTTTCTTGAATCAGCAGATTGGGATGATCACAAGATGACGTTTCGAGGCTCGATATTCGCGGGACTTTCCGCGATAACCATACTGCTGTCGATTGCATGTCAATCTTCAGATGATCCGACACCAACCGCGACGCCACAGTCGACATCCACAGAGCCACCGACGGTGGCGAAGGTGACCACAACAACTGAGCCGATCGTCGTTCCCACAGTTGAGTCGGTGGTAGTTGAGGGGATGGATCCTGTTGTGCCGTTCACCAATATCGCACGGGATGCATTGGGAAAGAACGCATTCGTCAACAATTGGCACCCGGGTTCCGCGTTCTTCGATTTCGACCGCGATGGCGATATGGACCTCTACGTGACGCAGGCGAATTCAGACTCTGAGTTTCCGGAAGCGCCGGGCGGTCCCAACTTGCTGTTCCGCAACGATGGAGACAATGTATTCACCGAGGTCGGCGAAGAATTGGGCGCTGACCTGTCCTTGGCCAACAGCACTGCCGTCGCAGCGTGTGATTTTGACAACGATGGATATCAAGACCTGTATGTAGCCGGATACGGCCTTATTGGCGATGAACTTGATTACCGCTCAGCGGTCGGGGATGATGTCCTCACAAACGCGATCAAGGATCGTCTGCTGAGAAACGTTGATGGCGCGGGTTTCGAGGACATCACGGAATCGGCATTTGGCGATGCCGTAAATGTGCAATCGGCCATAACAATCGCGTGTGGCGATGTCGACAACGATGGCTGGACAGACGTGTTCGTCGGCAACCGTCTAGACCAGGATTTCATTCGTTTCGATGATCCTCGACACCATGGCCACTACAACCGGCTCTACATCAACAATGGAGATCTGACATTCACTGACGTGACAACGCAGGCCGGACTGATTAGTCCACCAATCAAGATGCTGGACCCGGATGGACGGCCGATGGAGTGGGAAGATCCAGATTCCGGGGAGATGTTCAGAGGTTACGATGCATCGCTCAAGGATGCTAATGGCAATCGCATCGGCGATCCGACAGGACAGACTTTGGCGTCTCTATTCTTCGATCACGATTCGGATGGAGACTTGGACCTTTGGCTCGCGGATGACGGCGACACGTTGAAGGTCTACCGCAACGACACTGATGATTCGGTTGTGCGTTTCACGTCGATCGAATCTGAAATGGGCGTTGACACTGTAGGCGCATGGATGGGCTTCGCACTGGGCGACTTCGATTCCGATGAAGACCTTGACGTGTTCATCACCAACATCGGTTATCATTTTTTGCTCTACGACGTTCCGCCAGTTCCTTCTGGCGACTGTGCCTACAGCCACGCATACGGTTGGGGTACTTGCTACCACTTTCTACTCAGAAACGACGGTGTCAAAGAAGATGCTGAGATCGGCATGATTGGGGATTTCAAGAACGTTGCTCCAGAGACGAGCGTCGCGACGAGCGAGGCCTTCCCGCCCGAATCGCTAGACCCGAACAACATTCTCGATGTTTGGGAAAACGTTGAGCAGCCAATAGGATTATCAGCATACGATTTCGGCTTCGGCACTGCGTTTTTCGATTATGAAAACGATGGTGACCAAGACCTCTATTGGCTAGGCGCGATGGGCGGCAAGGGAGAAGGTCCAAACGGATTCAAGTACACCGGTTCGGGACGTATGTTGCGGGGGGATGGTGCCGGTCAATTCGAGGATATCACCGTAGAGTCTAGGCTTCTGGACATTCAAGGCGTCAACTACAACGTGCTTGATCCAGACAATCCAGAGTTCGATCGCGAACGTCAACGCATGGATCGACGTTTCCACGAAAACGGCAAGGGCTTGGCGAAATGTGATTTGAATGGTGACGGCACCGTCGATCTGTTAGGAACCAACAGCAACGGCCCGGTGTTTATTTCCGATTCGACAATCGACTTTTTCCGAGGTCCGTTGTTCTTGTGGATGAGTAACGCAAGCCAAGGCAACTGGGTAACGCTCAAGTTAACTGGACGTCAGAGTATCGATGGTACCGGCAGCAATGCCGATGGCATCGGGGCGCGCGTCAAAGTGACGGCTAATGTCGGCGAATCTGGCGATCCTAAAACGCAAGTTCAAGATGTGTTGGGAAGCTCTTCATTCTTGAGCATGAACTGTATCGACCTTCACTTCGGGATTGGTAATGCTTCAAAAGTAGACCGCATTGAGATTCAGTGGCCGAGCGGCGTCCACCAAACACTGGAAGACATCGATGCGAATCAGACGATAGAGATCGTGGAGCCAGGTGGGTAGTTGTAGTCCACAAGTCTCTAGGATTTAGACATAACTGCAGTACCAGAGTGCTCTTTGCCTAAGGTAGACCTTTGCAAAATCCCCGTCCCATTTGCGAAGCAAGAGGGACGGGTTGGAGTGAATCGTAGACGCAAGGGGTACCGCCGCTTGGCACCCCTATTTGATTCTCCCCCTGCAAGCAGAGTAGGGGACTGGGTGGCGAAGGCGGTATTTTTCAGAGCTTTCTAAGGGAGTTGCACAGTTGGGTTAAGTCAATCCAAAATGGGATTGAAAGAGACTCAGCTTTCAAGAAGTCCACGATGGATATCCTTCAACACAGCAAATTACGCACACGGGTCATTTTGTCAGTTTGTTTGTTCGCTGGTTTAGTGCTTCTTGCGCCGGGTTCCATTGCTGACGCTGAACTTCCGAACTCGGAAAGGACAGTCATCGGCGAGAGACTGTCTCGGATTTTCGGTATTGAAGTCGATCAAATTGGCACGATCAGGTCCGGTGAAACAATTCGAGGGGCGATTGACATGGGAGGGGATGTAGATGTCTATCGTTTCACGGTTCAGAAGGACAATTTCATCCGCCTCAGCTTAGCCGGGAGGTCTGTGAATGGCACGATGTTGTTTGTTCACGACTCGAATGGTAACGTCATCAACGAAACTCATCCAGAGCAAGTGTGGTGGGTACAACACCCGTTTATGGATCCCAGACCTGAGATTTTGGAATGGTGGATGCCGAATGCAAGTGAATTCTACGTTTCCGTGTTTAACAGAATTTCTAAAGACATCGGACGCTACGTACTTTCGTTGGAGGTGTCGGAAGACATCACGTTCCTAAGACCGCCCTATGAGCCTCCACAACCACTGTTAGGTGAAGAGGACGTCCACGGCAACGATTCGAGTTCGGCAGTTGCGGTGTCGGTAGGTGATCAAGTTGCCTTCAGCCTCAGCGACAACGCGGATGTGGATTGGTTCAAGATCGATGCAGTGGCAGAGGAATCTTATGTCGTTTCGGTGCACGGGAACGGTGCATCGGTGATGTTGGAAGCCCTCAACGGGAACCAAGAATTATTGGCTTCAACAAGGGGTCATCGAGTCGATCGCTCTCGGGTCATTCTCGACGCGGTCAAGTCTGGTGAGCACTACATAAAGGTTTCGCCGTTCCATGGTTTTGGCACTTATACGCTGACTATCGGTTACAACAGCACCGGCGCAAGTGATGCAGTGACGGAAATCGACTTTGGGGAGATAGTTGAACACAACGGCCTTTTGAAGTTCAATGCGACTGTCGACGAAGTATATGAAATCTATTTTCTGGATCCGGCTTACAAAATCAGGATGGCTTTATACACACCCGAAGGCATTGGATTTCTGAAATCAAGATATAACGGTGCGCCCCCGTATTATGTGGAGCAATCGTTGTTCCGATGGCAAGCTGAATCTTCTGGACATCACTATCTTCAGGTATTCCAAGACGGTGCAGCACGCTACTCGATCAACGTAATCGATAACGATTATGTTGATGATCACGCCGATAATCAGACGGAGGCGACGGAGTTAACCTTCGGAGTACCAGTTAACGGAAAGATCGCCACTCACGGCGATGCGGATTTCTTCCGGATCGACATTCCCGAGGGTCAAGAAATCGTCATCCACGTGGTCAGTGATCCCCATCCGGGATACGCGTCGATCGTGGAGATCATCGATTTCAATGGCCAATCCGAGTTGGTCGGAAGAATGAGTTACCAGGTTCGTACATTATGGCGAAGCAAGGTCGCGGGACCACACTGGTTGAAAGTACAGGGGGATTGGGATAGCGAAGTGGACAGTGTGTTGGGCACCTACACCATCGAAGTCGAACTGCTTGATGCGACTGACGAACATGGCGACTACACTGATACTGCTACGCCAATAGATATCGGTACGTCGATTGATGGGCGTCTAAGCTGCTATGGCGACCGCGATGTTTTCCGTCTACGAACCGATCCACGAAGCGCGTATCGCGTAAGGATGCATGCTCAAGCCGGACTCGAAGCGGCAGTCTACATATACGACGCTTCCGGACGAGACCCGAATCGTCGCGGGTACATGAATCAGCACGAAGGTCGGCGGTTCCATACGCCATTTGAATGGGGACCATCCTATGGTCATCCGAAATGCGAACCTCTTGAATCGGAATCGGGGTATGCCGAACCGCATGAAACTGAATTCCAAACCTGGAATGGAGGCGATTTCCACATCCATGTCGCAGGCAACTACTCTCGCGATGGTGACTATTCGATCAGCGTCGAACCGATCGATTTCGATGACTACGGCAATGAGAAGGCAACAGCCTACGATCTTCAGTTTGGCGAGAAGATAGACGGCACGATCAACATCCCAGGAGACTACGATGTTTTTCGCGTCACATCTGAACTTACCCAATCAGCTGAGCTGCATTTGGAACTCGGCTCGCTGGAAAATGGCTGTATCTATCTGATGGAAATGGGAAGCCGCGATTTCAAGGTTGAAGATGAGTGGTGTATTCACGCGAGTTCCGATCCAAACGCGTTGCGAAACGCAAAAATCGTGTGGACAATGCCAGAGATCGGCGAATATTATCTGATCGTCAGTACGCCCGACGACTACGCATGGGGCCGTTATTCTCGCTCCACTGGTTCTTATTCATTGTCGATTCGGAAAATCGAGATATCAGACGATCATGGCGATGCTCGCGAAACTTCAACATCCACCAACATCGGAAAGCCGATAAGGGGAAGAATCGATACATCTGACGATATAGACACCTTCAGATTTGAAGCTGAAGAAGGCGACATTATACGTGCCAATGTAATCCACGATTCGTTGTGGTCGGCAAGCGTCAAACTTTGTGATGTCGGAAATTGTCTGGGAGACCTCGACTCCAAATTGGAAGGCGACGCGAAGACGCTACGCAAAGTTTGGCGAACAAGTCGAGACGGCTCCCACTACGTCTCGGTTTCGGCTAGCACGGTCGGCGAATACATGCTCACACTTACACGAGTTGACTACGAAGATGACCATTCCAATAATCGCAATGCGGCGACCCAACTGGCTATTGGTGGCAAAGTAGAAGGGAACCTTGAAGTTGTAGGCGATGTGGACCGCTTCAAGTTTGATGCCGAACTGGGGAAGGTTTATCGATTGGTACTGGATCCTGGCACGATAGATAGTCGGCGTGTAGAGCTACTCGATTCCGACGGGGAGGTATTGCATCACTTCGAAGATGAGTTCGATTGGCAAGCCCCGCAGGATGGTACATTCCATATCGCCGTTTTCGTCCCGCGGTATCGGCCAAATACAGGAACTTACGAATTAACCGTGTTCGAATCTCCCGATGATGATCACGGCTACGATTTCGGATCAGCAACGAAGCTTGAGATTGGAGAAACCGTAGACGCGACAATTGCATGGAAAGATGACCTTGACTACTTCAGGTTCGATGCCTCGCAAGGTACCCAATATCGAATCTTCTTTGAAGGAGGGTATTTCAGTTTTTGGTACATCACGCTCTACGACTCGGATGGCTCCGAACTTGCGCAGGAAGTTCACATTAGTGAGATCATCTGGACAGCACCTTCGGACGGCACATACTATTTCGTTGTCGAAGCATGGTCGATTGACGGGTACCGCGCAGGGGTGCATGTGTCAGACTACCAGGACGACTATCCTGACCGATATTATGATGCGGCGTCCATATCAGTTGGGGAATCGTTAGACGGTGTGATCGGATGGAGAGATGAGGATTGGTTTAGATTCGACGGCGAAAAAGGTGTCACGTACCACATCGATATCGAAAGAGGTACTTTGTTCCACTCCAGAGCTAAAATCATCTATATCGTACCGCCAGAAACTTACTCGCAAGAACTAGCCTGGGACAGCATCGTTGTAGACGACAACACGACTCGGATCTCTTTCACTCCTTCGCAATCTGGCGTGTATCGCATCAAACTAGACGCAAGCGAAAACCGAGGTTGGGGAAGTTACACAATCAGACTTGCCACTAGTTCATAGCTGGATTGAAGGCAGTGCAGCCTACTTCGTCAGTTCGGCCGGTTCCAGAGTTGGGTAGTTGAACGATTGCCCGATGTCTGGATTCTCCGCTTCTGGCACGTCTTTGTAGAGGAAGCAACTCGCCAACTGGTTGCGATCGATTACTCGGAGATTAGGCGCTGATTGTTTACATTCATCCATCGCATACCTGCAACGAGGAGCGAATTTGCACTGATCGGCGAGGATGGTATTTTCATCCTGTCGTTCCACCGATTCATCGTCATCGTCTCCCCAGGCGGCTTTAGGGTCGGGCTGCGGCACTGAGTCGATGAGCAGTTGCGTGTATGGATGTTTGGGATTTTGGATCACCTGCTCGACACTGCCGGCTTCGGCTACGCCGCCGCGATACATGACGATGATGTTGTCACACATCTGATAAGCAGTAGTGAGGTCGTGCGTGATGTAGATGACAGATATCCCGAAATCACGGTTAAGGTCGCGAATGCTTCTCAGAATGGTGGCGCGCAATGAAGCGTCGACCATCGATACCGGTTCGTCGGCCAATATGATTCGAGGGCGCAGCAACAACGCTCTGGCAACCATTACCCTTTGGCGTTGGCCGCCGCTCAGCTGATGCGGGTATCGTCCCAATGTTTCATCGGGTTGCAAACCAACCATTCGCAAAGATTCGGCGATGCGTTCGGCTCTCTCCTGTGTGGTGTCTGCGAGTTTGAAGTTGCGGATTGGACGTTGTAGTACATGGTCGACGGTGTAGAACGGGTTGTAAGCTTCAAAGGGGTCTTGGAAAATGGGTTGCACTTCGCGCCGGAAGTTGAGCCAATCTCTGGATCGCATCCTTTGCACGTTTTCACCTTGGTAAAGCACCTGACCGCTTGTGGGCGGAATTACCCCCAAGAGTAACCGTGCGAGAGTAGTCTTTCCGCTTCCGCTTTCGCCGGCAATGGCTGTGATTGTTGGCTGGTCATCCGGAATCGTCAATGAGACATCATCCACAGCTACCGTCACATTGGAACGATTGAACAGACCGCCACCGAAGATCTTGGAGACTTTGCGTAGTTCGAGCAGATTAGCCATTTGTCATCACCGCCTCGGTATGCAGGTGGCATGAAACACGCCAGTTCGGTCCTACCTCGGTATCCAAAGGATCGGTATCTCGGCACACATCCATAGCAGAAGGGCAACGCGGATAGAACGCGCATCCTGATGGCAGATTCAGAAGTCGAGGTGGCATACCTGCTATGCCGATGAACTCCTTCTTCTGATTGAAGGACGGCAAACTCTCGATCAGCAACTTCGTATACGGATGTTGCGGGTCTTCAAATATCTGGTCGACAGGCCCCAATTCCACTAGTCGTCCGGCGTACATTACACCGATGGTGTTGGCGAATTGAGCAACTAGCCCCATATCGTGTCCGACTAGAATCACTGCGGCATCGATTCCAGACTGTAATCTTCCCAAGGTCTGCATGATCTGGCGCTGCACTACAACATCAAGCGCGCTCGTGGGTTCGTCGGCAAGTATCACTTTAGGCGATAGCGAGGTTGCAATTGCGAGCACGGCCCGTTGTTTCATCCCTCCGCTAAGCTCGTGTGGGTACATGCGGGCAACAGAGGGGGATAGTCCGACATTTGTCAATAGTTCTGCGACCTTTTCTTGCAGCTGGGAGCGCGTGGGACGCTTCAACAGAGCTCCTTCGGCAGAGCCGCCGGAAATGGCAGATTCTTCGATGACGTGGTCTAGAATGCCGTCTACGATCTGTTTTTCGATGCGAATAACGGGGTTCAGCGAGTTCATCGCGCCTTGCGGGACTAATGCGATTTGGGCTAGCCGGGCACGTCGCATATCGGGTTCGCTCAACCGAAGCAGGTCGCGTTCTCCCAGATATATGCTGCCAGACACGATCTTTCCCGGCGGACGCGTCATACGCATCAACGCCGTTGCCATCGTGCTCTTTCCGCTTCCCGATTCACCTACCAGAGCCAAACGTTCTCCGGCTCTCAGTTGAAACGATACACCGTTTACGGCTTTGACATCGCCGGCAGCGGTTTCATAGTAGACGTGCAAGTCTTCCACACGTAGAACAACATCGTTGGCGGTGTCTTTTCGTTGCGATGATGCTGGTGAAGACGATTTTGTTATTTGAGTGGTCGTCATGGTGCGATGTGGGTGCAGTTTGCGTGCTGTGAGCAGTATACAACTTTTTGAGGGGCTTCGTTCTGTGAGGTATTTGCCGAATGCTCTATCGTAGTTGCTTTATCATGGAATCATTCAGCAGGAGATGCGATTGCACATGAAGAGATTGCACATACCGAATGAATTCGTCGAGTGGGTCTTCGTCATTCTAGGCGTTACCGTCGCGGCCTTGGCGGGCGCGGGCATAAAAACCTGGCTTGACAATCAGCTAGACGGCTCTGGCGTTGAAGGATGGGCACCGGGCGTAGCAGCTTTGGCAGTTTTCGCTGTACTTGCCGCTCCGGTGTATTACTGGGCGGCTCGTAGCGCTAGGCATCGTGGCGAAGCCGAGTACGAAGCTGAAGAAGAGAACGCAACAACGACTGAGGATTGATATTCATCGGATCAGATTTTCTCGGTTTGAAACGCAAAGAGCAGTATGACCCATGCCTGAATTGATAAATCGCCGTTGGACAATGGCTAGGCGTCCGGTAGGCTTTCCGCATGAGAGCGACTTCGCAATTGTGGAGTCTGAAGTCGAAGAGCCTGAGCATGGCGAGATACTCGTTCGAACGCTCTACTTGTCGCTAGACCCTTACATGCGAGGGCGGATGCGTGATCGACGTTCGTATGCGGTGCCGGTTGGCATCGGCGATGTGATTGTGGGAGAGGGCGTAGGCAGAGTAATCGCGTCTAAATCTGATGACATTGCAGTTGGCGACATCGTGGCTTGTCAAATCGGATGGCAGGAGTATGCAGTAACACCAGCGCACGCTGCCAGGATCGTAGACCCCGAAGTGGCGCCGATATCGACTGCTTTGGGAGTTGTCGGGATGCCCGGACTGACGGCTTATCACGGATTACTGTCTGTAGGCAGACCACGTCCTGGTGAGACGGTGTTGGTATCGGCGGCTTCTGGCGCCGTAGGTGCTGTTGTGGGACAGATTGCTAAGATGAATGGATGTCGCGTCATCGGAACAGTAGGGTCGCAGGAGAAGTCGGATTACTGTACTGAAGAACTCGGTTTTGACGGTGTGGTCAATTACAAGGTTGAGGATGTGTTTGCTCGCATAGCTGAACTTGCACCTGATGGTATCGACATCTATTTCGACAACGTAGGTGGCACGGTTACTGACGCGGCGATTGAGAACTTGGCTCTGCGTGGGCGCGTCATCGTATGCGGACAGATATCGCAGTACAACTTGGAAGAGCCTGAGCTCGCGCCTCGAAATCTTTGGAACCTGATCACCAAACAGGCTCGTATCGAAGGCTTTTTGGTGTTCAACTTCCAAAACGATCATGACGTGGCGCGCGCCCGCTTGGCTTCGTGGATACGCGACGGATCGTTGAAGTATCGCGAAGATATCGTAGATGGCTTCGAGCAGACGCCGCGGGCGTTCATCGGACTGATGAACGGCGCAAACTTTGGGAAATTGCTAGTCAAGATGTCGGACTGAGTTCGCGGCGAGGGGGAAGAAAGATTGTTTTGGCTGTATGCAAGATATCATGGGATATGGCATAATCGATGTAAGCAGGCGGAAGTAGCTCAGTGGTAGAGCATCTCCTTGCCAAGGAGAAGGCCGCGGGTTCGAACCCCGTCTTCCGCTCCATTCCTTGCTTAGCAGATGTGAATGTGTCGAAGTAGTTTCTGCGATATGTTCTCGCCCGATTCTGATTCCGATCAATAGATTTCCGGCATGATGCCCTCGGCCGCATCCGCAGCGATCCGGCGTTGTTGCTCAGTGAAGGAATCGTCTCCCGCGATCCACCGTAGATAGTTAGGGTCTGCCTCGCTGAGATCGTATAACGTGTGTCCACGGTAACGCCCGAAATTGATTATCGGATCACCTTCGTCCGAGAGGGTGAACCGTCCTTCGTCGTCGATATGGTTCTCGGTGTTTTCGCCAGTTGACCAGGCTTCAAGTGCTTCAGCAAGACGCGGCAGCTCGGGGTTTTGGTTCAGTTGCCCATTTATGATCGCTTTTACTGCATGCACTACGGCGTTAGGATCGGTAAGGCGGTCAAAACTGGTGCCGACGTAGCGTTCGTAAGCGGCGTTGAAATCTCGGGGCTCTAGTTTGTGGAATATCGTCATGGGATCGATGACGGCGCGATCATCAGTCAGGAACTCGATACCTGCGTATTCGAACTCCTGCTTCAATACTTCGAGGTGGAATCTGCGGATGCCGAACCCAGCCAAGTCGCAACCTTCTAGATGTTGAACTAACGCTTTGGCGTAGGAATTGAAAGGCCGGGCATCCATCACATCATCGTCGGTGATGCCATGAAAAGCCGAGGCTCCCGGGGAGATTGGTGCCATCGGGTTGATCAGCTGGCTTCTGAAGCTTTCCGTTCCACTGGGTTCGATGCGCAACGTTGACAATCGTACGATACGTGCGGTTCGTTGATCTGGTCCCGTAGTTTGGATATCGAGAAAAACTATCGGTCGTTGGAGTTCCAGTGATGTGGGAAGAGCTTCTTTGTCAAGATTTGGAGTTGGTTCGTCTGACATTGCGGAAACCTGCTTTATTTGATCGATTTAACTTCATGAAAATAATGATACTGTTCAGATTGGGTTCATCGCAAGCCTGAATGCTTTGAGTGATTTTGGCGTATGTCTGAATCTTTATCGAAGCACCCAAGAACGCCAGAAGCGATGTTGACTAATAAGGAGTAAGAAGCTAGCGAATAGCAGTTTGGCTTTCGCGAGTTCCTAACGTAGTTCTGCCAGATCGTCCCTAGTCGTTTTGTGAGGCAGGGTTCTCTCCATCTGTTAACTCGGTTCTGATTTCCTGACTAGCGATCCGTTGGGAGCTGATTCAGGTGCCTTGCTCATATTCGAGAGTTTACACTTGACGGCGATTAGAATTAAGGAAGTTGGATGCCGAAGTGGCGGAATGGTAGACGCGAAGGTCTCAAAAACCTTTGGGCTTTAGCCCGTGTGGGTTCGACTCCCACCTTCGGCACCAGGGTTGCAACTCACAAAATGATTGAGTGGCGTGGGATACGGGTTAGACGCGGCGGGGAGATTGATGGTGCCGAGGGGCGGACTCGAACCGCCGACACATGGATTTTCAGTCCATTGCTCTACCAGCTGAGCTACCTCGGCACAACACGTTAACCTTATTTTATCGTCGCATCGCTGGTATAATCCGAATTCGCGCCACTTCTTGCCGATAAGATACTGCCCAGTCGCAGCGTGAGTCACACACATGCCCTCGATCATCGTTTCCTCAATCAACGAATCTGCTGGCAAATCGGCAATTGCCGCGGCGATCATTTCCCGATTGCGCCGCGACGGGGTTGCAGTGAAATCCGTTGCCGACACCGATGCACTCTTCATAGACGACAGTGGAGTAGAAGCGATTTCGGTTGCTGAAATCGACTCTTCGGACGCATCTGCACATCACATTATCGAAGGCTCTTCAGGTAACTATGAAGCCGATCTCGCCCTCGCCGACGCGATCGATGCTCATGTAGTCATTGTTGTTGCATTGGATGATGACAATGTCGAATCGACGGCTTCAAAGCTGGGAGAACGTCTGGCAGGTGTGATCATCAACAAAGTGCCTCGGTATCGAAATGTTCATGCCGATCAGATGGTTGCGTCACTACGCGAGGCCGGAATCGAGTGTTTTGGTTGGTTGCCGGAAGACCGACGACTGGCTGCTGGCACCATCGAAGCGATGATCAATCATCTTGAAGGTCGATTGATGTTCGACGCCGTACACACTGCTGAGCTTGTTGACAACGTGTTGATAGGCGGCCTCGTCCTTGACTGGGGACCGTTCTATTTCCGTTCGCAGGAGAATACCTGTGTAGTAGTGCGAACCGGGCGTCCTGATGTTCAGATATCGGCGTTGCAGAGCGAAACAACACGAGCATTGGTGCTGACCGGTGGCGGGAAACCCATCGACTACGTTTTCTACGAGGCAAGAACGAAGCGGATACCCTTAATCATTGTTGATAGGGACACCAACGCAACTATGGATGCTATTGACGATATGTCGCCTGCGGTGTTTTCTCACCCAGACAAGCTGGCACGCATCACGCAACTGCTTGAGGAACGTTCATTGCTTGATCCGATAATGGATGTTTTGGAACAGCCGCCGACACGCTAACTTGTCATGCCCTGTAATTCCGATGATGATGCCGAGAGAGACGTATCTGCACGGACATCACCGTTCCGTGTTGTCGGCACATTCAGCTCGAACTGCATCTGATGCTGCTGCCTTTCTACTGCCTCACATAAGCCCAGGCATGAAGGTGCTGGACTGGGGATGTGGTCCGGGGACTATAACCACAGGTCTTGGTGAAGCTGTTGGGCCTGACGGACGTGTAGTCGGAATCGACGTCTCGGAGAAATTGAGTGATGAGTGGAACAACCGATTGCGCGAAACTGGTGCCACAAACTTGGAATTTCTAGTGGATGACATTTACGAGACGCAACTTGATGCGGACCAGTTCGACGTGGTTTATGCTCACCAGATACTTCAGCACCTTGCGGATCCTGTCGGCGCACTGCAAGCTGCGAGCAGACTTGCCAAACTGGATGGACTGATCGCAGTAAGAGAAGTCGATTGGGGAAGCTTCGCGGCATATCCCGAATCTGCAGCCCTCGACGAATTCAGGCGCGTCTACGACGCGGTTGCGTTACGTAACGGCGGGAATCCCAAAGCAGGTAGGCACGTTCTTAAGTGGATGCAAGATGCGGGAAACCTCGCTGATATCCAGATCACTACCAGCACTTGGACGTTTTATGAAGAGAGCGGCAAAGACTGGTGGGGCAACCAATGGGCTCAACGCATACTGGAATCAGATATAGCGGTGAAAGCTATCGAGTATGGCATCGCGACCCGACTGGAGCTGGAAGCGATATCGCGTGGGTGGCTCGAATGGAAGGATAAATCCGATTCCGTTGCATGTTTCACGCACTTTGAGGGGCTGGCGCGGCGTAAGTGAAGAATGAACGCGTGATTCATATTGGTACGAACCCTATTCCTTTGTGAGATGCTCTTTGCGATGGCAGTTTGTGCAGGATTATCGTGATACGCGAGAATGATGATGGTCTTGTGGTGTTCTGGTCAAGTATCTCATATTATGAAACATGTGTTAAAATATAGTCTGCAATGACGATGACGGCTACAAATCCTGAAGCGGTTCTTGAGGGGCTATCAGATGCTCAGCGTGTCGCCGCGTCGTATATTGACGGACCGCTGATCATCGTTGCGGGACCGGGCAGCGGCAAGACGCGGGTGATGTCGCATCGTATGGCTTATATCCTAGCCTGCGGAGTCGCGCCTTGGCGCGCGCTGGGTGTAACCTTCACCAACAAGGCCGCCGCCGAATTACGTCAGCGTTGCGATGCTCTGGTGAATCGGTTCTTGCCAAACGCGGCAGAAACAAATGTCAGCACGTTTCACTCGTTCGGGGCAAGATTTCTGCGTATCCATCACGATGCCGCGAAGTTGAGTCGGGATTTCACCATATTTGACCGTGATGACCAAGAGCGAATGCTCAAACTCATCTTGGAAGATATGGATGTCGATGCGAAGGTCGGTGAAGTCCTCGCCGATATCGGTAAGGCAAAGAACAATAATCTACTCGCGGAAGAGTTTGCTAGCAAGGGCACTGGGCATCGGCACGAGCTTCACGCCGAGATATATCAGCACTATCAAGCACATCTGCACCGTTCAAATGGTGTAGATTTCGATGATCTGCTTTTGAAACCCTATCGGATTTTGGTGGATGACGAACATATCCGCGCCACGATGCAGAAACGCTATGAACATATCATGGTCGACGAGTTTCAGGACACCAACGCGTTGCAGTTTGAGCTTGTACGGGTATTGGGCGATGCTTATCGCAACATCTGTGTTGTTGGCGATCCGGATCAGTCGATCTATTCCTGGCGCAATGCGCGTCCCGAGAACATGGACCGGCTCGCAGAAGTTTTGCCAGGCTGCAAGATATTCGAGCTCAGCGAATCTTACCGTTCCACTAAGACGATCATCTCTGCAGCGTCAGGTCTGATATCACACAACAACCGAACCATTGAAAGGGTCTTATTCACCAACAACGAGCAGGGTGATCTGATAGAGATCGGAGTTACGGAGCAACCGGAGCATGAGGCTTCGGTGATCTTGGATATCGTGCAGAAGCAAGCCCGCTCTAGATCAGCGCGTAAACAAGTCTCGGCAAATCTCGATGACGTTGCGGTGCTTTATAGGACCAATGCGCAGTCGAGAGCGATCGAAACCGAATGTAGCAGACGTGGCATTCAATACCGTCTTATCGGCGGCGTTCGCTTTTATGAGCGGCGTGAGATCAAAGACGCGTTAGCATTGCTTCGTATTGTTGCGAATCCATCGGACGAGACTTCGTTGCGACGCATCATCAATGTGCCGCCGCGCGGCATCGGTCCGGCTACGTTGCGCAATATCGAGGAGTACAGCATTTTCAATAGCGTCACGCTGTTGGATGCGGTTCTAGTAGCAGCTGATCCCTCTGCATCTCATCAGTTGGGGCTTGCGAGAGCGGCACTCAACAAGGTGCGTTCATTCGCAGAGTTCGTGAAGACTTTGATCGCGAACGCGGAGCGACTTCACCCCGTAGATCTATTGGACTACGCGTTGAAAGCTAGTGGCTACATCGATTGGGTCAAAAAAGATGAGGCTACGCGTGCAGAACGGCTTGAAAACATCGAAGAACTGATGACTCTTGCCGAGAAATATTCGTTATCAGAGGATGGTCAGGCACCGATGCAGGCACTATCTGACCTGCTTGAGCACGCATCGCTCTTCACGAATGTCGACACCATCGACGAAGGGATTGGAGCGGATACATCGACTTTGACTCAAGAGGAAAATATCACTTCCGGGGCCATCACGTTGATCACCCTGCATCAAGCGAAGGGATTGGAGTTCGATACGGTGTTTATCGCTGGTGTGAACGAAGGATTGTTGCCTCATGCGATGGCACTTGATGTTCAGTCCCAAGACGAATATGACGCTGCATGTGGCGAAGAACGAAGATTGATGTACGTTGGTATGACGCGCGCGAAACGCAAATTGCACATCACTTGGAACCTGTACACTTCGGCGTCGATGTACCGCCGACAGAACATTCCTTCTCAGTTCTTGAAGGAGATACCTGATGAGCATATCCAAGTCGTCGAGTATGCAAGAGTTCCGGGGCATGGTGCGCCTCCACCGATAGCCTTCTCGTCAAGTTTCGGCGTGGCTGTGGACCGCGCACCGTCGGCTGCTGCGCGTTCCAGACCTCGACGCGAGAAATTCACTGAGCGTGGTATGCAGGATTTGCCGATCGAGTTGCAGTTGAAGGCTGGTCAGCGAGTCAAGCACAGCACCTTTGGAACAGGAGTGGTAGTCAATTCGCGTCCCGTAAAAGACGATGTGCGCGTTACTGTCGCTTTCTCCAAGGAAGGTGTAAAAACTCTGCTGGCTGGCATGGCTGGGCTGGAGAAGATCTGAGGGACGCCACGTGTTTTCTTGGTTGCCGGATCGTACATTCGTATTTGCGGTTCTTGCGTTGCTGCTGAGCATCGCCGCGTTCGCATATCTAACGCTTTGGCCGTCATTCGAGATAATCGAGACTAATGCTGAAGGCGTTTCTGAAATAAGGCGCGTCGGAATTGCCGAATCCAACGGAATTGTCGGTCTCGTCTTCGCGACGGTACCAGTATTGATAACCCTCGGTTCGATTCTTTCAGTGCCTCCTAGCGGCAATTCTGAACGTCGCCACAAGTTGAACCTGATTCTCGGCACCATTCTGCTTTGGGTATTTATCGTTGCTTTCGCGCAGGAAATTGGCATCTTGTATGTTCCGGCGGCGACGCTGTTGACTTCGGTAGCGGTATTGATGTTGGTTCGAGATCGTGCTTGGGGACGACCTGATGCACAGAAACGTACGAAGAGCGCAAGAGAGCTTAGAGAAGAAGCCGTACGCCGAACGAAACGCTCCGGCAATCGAGTAGGTCAGCGCGGCACCACCCGTAGACGTTCGCGTTAGTTACACTTTTTCAGTGTTGATGATCGTTCCGGTGTCACACCGCTCGCGGTTGAAAAGGATTTAGAGGCGGCAATTGGTTTCAGTGCTCACAGAAGAGATGCGTGGATTTATCGGCGCGGAGACGCCTCCGGTCACGTATCGGGTATCGCATCGTGAAATTGTTCGATTCAATGCCGCCATACGCGGCGAATCGCCGCCGATTGAAAACGATCCGGATCCAGCTGTAGATGCATCACGTGTTGTAGCCAACCCGTTGATTTTACGGTCATTCATCAGCGCGCCTTTCGATCCGCCGTTCCCGGATCCGTATCACGATGTGTTGGATGGTGGGAGCAGATTCAGATTCATGCGCCCAGTAGTCGCTGGCGATGAAGTGACCGTAGTTAGAACGATGTTGGACATCTTCGAGAAGAGCGGGCGTTTAGGTCCGATGCTTTTGAAGGTCACAGAAGTCAGATACACCGATGGCGATGGTGAATTGATAGCTACCCAAGAATCTACCGGCATATCGTATGGTAGAGCGTCGGGCACGGTTTAGAAGAGAAGTGCAGCTTACATTTCTATGGATAGGAAATATCAGATGACGAAGGTCAATTTCGAGGATTTAGAAGTTGGCGCTCAGATTGAACCGCGCACTCAGATCGTCACACCGCGTCAGCTGGTGCAATATGCGGCGGTGTCGCAGGATTTCACGCCGATTCATTACAACACCGCTTATGCTCAGAGCGCAGGGCACACCGACATCATCATTCACGGAGCTTTGAAGACGGCGATATTGTCGCAATGGCTCGCCGATTGGGCTGGTGGAGTGTCAGCGTTGAAGAGTCTTCAAACATCTTACCGGGGTATCGACTACGCCGGGGAAGTCACCTGCACTGGAGAAATCGTCGCCAAGAGGATCGAAGACGGCGTTGGCATAATCGATATTGATGTGCAGTTCCGAAATGCCGATCATGAAGTGACAACGCCCGGCAAGGCGACTGTAGCGTTGGAAATAGAAGACAATTGAACAACGAGGTCAAAAGGAGCAAATACCTTGCAGCTTGAAGGCAAAGTCGCAGTAGTAACTGGAGCCGGGCGCGGCATTGGCCGTGGCGTCGCAGAAGAGCTTGCGGCCAATGGAGCCAGCGTGATTGTCAACGACATCGGCGCCGAATTGGACGGTACTGGCCGATCTATTTCTTTTGCTGCAGATGTGGTAGACACGATCGTCGCTGCTGGAGGCAAAGCGGTTGCTTCTAGCGAATCGGTAACTACTTGGGATGGCGGCAAGCGGATAATCGAGACGGCGCTCGACGAGTTTGGGCGCATCGATATCGTGGTGACGGTTGCTGGCATCTTGCGCGATCGGATGCTCTACAACATGACCGAAGAAGAGTGGGACGATGTGATTGCAGTGCATCTCAAGGGCACTTTTACGGTTGTGAGACACGCAGCACCTATATTCCGTCAACAGCGCGGCGGTCGGATAATCACCTTCTCTTCTGGTTCGGGGCTTGTGGGCTCTATCGGACAATCGAATTACGGTGCTGCGAAAAGTGGCATTGCCGGCTTTACCAAGGTGCTGGCGAAAGACCTTGGAAAGTACGGGGTCACGGCAAACAGCATCGCTCCCCGTGCGGAGACGCGAATGATTGCATCTATCCCGGGCAACATCCAAGAGATGATGATCGAGAATGGTGCATTGCCGCAACCAGATGAGCCTTCATGGGAGCCACGTGATGTAGCTCCTTTTGTGGCATACCTTGCTACTGATGGCGCTGCTCAAATCAATGGTCAAGTGTTTTTGGTGTACGGAGGAAATGTCACCCATCTGTCGTTGCCCCGACGTGTAAACACGGTCTATGCACCGAATCCACCGGGAAAATGGGAGTTGGATCAGCTAGACGTTTTGGCGCCGAAAGTATTGTTGCAGGGGTCCAAGAGCATCTCTGGCGGCAGCTTGCTTGCTGAAGTCAACCCGGGATCCAGCGCACCTGCACCCGCGGTTATCAGAAGTGGCAGGAAAAAGCGTTTGGATGGAAGGGTGGCGGTAGTGACTGGTGCGGGAAGAGGTATTGGCAGAGGGATAGCGAAATTATTGGCGCGAGAGGGTGCATCGATAGTCGTCAACGATGTTGGTGCAGCTTTGGATGGACAGGGTACGGATCAGCGGCCGGCGGCACAGGTGGTAGAAGAGATAAGCGAATTAGGTGGCAGGGCAGTTGCTTCTTATCACTCGGTGGCAACCACACGAGGCGGCGCAAACATCGTTCAGCAGGCGCTAGACCAGTTCGGACGCTTGGACATCGTCATCACTCCCGCCGGAATATTGCGTGATCGAATGATATTCAACATGACCGAGGCCGAGTGGGACGATGTCATCGCGGTTCATCTGAAAGGCACATACTCCGTAGTCAGACCCGCTTCGGAGACCTTCAGGAGTCAAAAGAGCGGCCGTATCGTCACCTTCTCTTCGGTATCGGGACTGTACGGACAGGGCGGACAATCGAATTATGGCGCGGCAAAAGATGCGATTGCCGGGTTTACGAGGGTCGTCGCTAAAGAGTTGGATCGATACAACGTAACTGCGAACATCATCTCGCCAGGCGCCAGCACACGCATGACTGAGAGCGTGCCTGACAGTACACGTGCGATGCGAGAGGGACCGTTTCCACCACCCCAGGATGGCATCCTCACATCAGAGCCGGACCAAGTAGCTCCGATGGTGGTTTGGCTTTGTACGGATGCTGCTGACGGCGTTTCCGGTAATATTTTCCATTGCTCCGGAAACCGTGTAAGCCTGATGAACCATCCGGTTCCTCAGCGATCGATATACAAGCACGGACGCTGGACAGTTGAAGAGCTAGCAGGCGTGTTCCCAGAAACGATCGGGATGGACCTGATCAATCCATCGCCAAAGCAGGATTGACTATGCCTGCAACACTCAGAAGTTTCCTAACAGACGTAATCAACGCTGTTGAGTATCAGTTGCTGGAACTGCGGGTGTAGTTGGCTGGAGCCGGCGTGTCCGAGTGCGATGTTTGCCACTTTGCCATCGCCGTAGTTGAATGACCAGCCTAGAGGACGTTGCTCGTCTTCTACGATGCCGTACATGAAGACATCGATCCCGGGTTGAATATCTAAGCCGCAGTAGCATTCGTCATAGGTCCAAAACGGCTCGACGCCGCGCGCAAGCACATGCTCTGGGTTGCTGAGATAAACCGGGAACCACCCGAATGGTGGATGCCAGCTTTCGCCAAGAACCCACCCGCCGCCAGTGATCTTTTTCATCTCCGGCCAATTAGGAGTAGATGCGGCTGAGATGTGAACTGATACCAGACCGCCACCGCTAGCTACATAGTCTTTGAATCCCGACCGTTGCGCGTCGTTAAGGTCGTTGTCGGTATCCGGCTGTCTCAGGGTATTTAGCACAATGGCATCGTAAACTGAAAGGTCTCCTTCAAGCTCTGATGCCGATTCAGAGACGTCTATTTGGTGTCCTGCAGTGGTAAGGAACTCATTCATAACTGGGGTAGTCTCTTCGTATGGATGCTTGCCGCCAGTGATCAGCAACAACTTTGCCATTTCGATTCCTCCATATCAGCCTGATGTTGCGCTTAGTTGGATGACTGAATGATACTGGCGATTTAGCAGGTGCGGTCGCGAATTGCAACGCGGTTTTATGTGGGTGAGGATCAATAAGAGGCGTTTTGTTGGATCCATTCGTGAGCGAGTGCTTCCATCTGCACAAAGTTCTTGCCTTCGCGCCACACTCGATCGCATGGTTGGAAGCCGGCATTTATGAAAGATCGTTGAGCGCGTTGGTTCGATGCCAGAGTGTGCAGGTAAAGTCTGCGAATGTCGGTTGCAGTGAAGATGTGTTCAAGCATGATTTGGGTGGCTTCGGAACCGTAGCCACGTCCCCAATAATCTGGATCGCCAATCATGATGCCGAATTCGGCCTGCTTCCATTGCTCGTCGTAGTCGTAACACATGCAGTTGCCGATGTGAGCACCTTGTTCGTCTTCGATTGCGAACCGTAGAGAACCGCGTTTTGATTTACGGATATCTCGCTCATGGAAGCGTTCAAAATCGTTGAATGAAAGCTTGAGCGGTTCAGAAGCATCGAGGATTGCGAGATCAGGATCGGTTCGCCAGACAAAGTCGTTCCAGGCATCGAAAAGTCGCTTTGACCGCAACGTTACTAGTCGCCCTTTGAGACGGATGTCGTCTTTCAGAGTGGTGTATTTGCGGAAGATACGAGCGGCCGAACGGGCGACTTTGGACTCGCTGTGATACGTAAGTTTCTGCAACGCGCGATCAAGATCGATCCAACAGGCGATGTCATATTCGTGGTCGTGTTGTTCCAAGGCGCCGCCACATGGCTCCATCAGATACCAATGGACAGATTTGTTGACCTTGACGTTTGCGCGGGGATTGCTGCGTTCGCTAGCTAAGCGATTCGATTTGGAACGGACGAAGGAGTATCGTGTAACGTCGACTGTGGAGAGTAGTTTCACATCGAGCCCAGTTTCTTCTCGGACTTCACGGATGGCAGTTTGCTCGATTGTTTCTCCATAGTCGGGAGTGCCTTTTGGCAGAGCCCACAGGTTTTCGTCAGGACGTCCGACGAGCGCGATCTCGATGCGTCCATCTGGATCAGTGCGCGCTACAACGCCGCCGGCGGACCAGCGGGATATCGTCTTCATTGCTCGTGGCTTCAGAATATTCATCTTCATCGTTAACGGTCTACCCTGGCAGGTGATTGTAAAAGATACGTGAAATTAGGTTTCGAATCTGACTTGTCATGCCTTACCAGAAGCAGCAAATATCATTACGATAAAAGAAGCAACGAATTCGCGCAGTCGAATCGAACGTTGAGCATTTCACTCATCGTCACAGCAGAAGAAGAGAACATTCACCAAACATGTCGCATGATCATAGCCAGGATTTCGTCATCCGATTCGCCGGCGAAGGCGGTCAGGGATTGGTAACGTCCGCCGACGCGATGGCACGAGCCGCCGCCAACGCAGGATATTACGTTTCAACATTTTCGACATTCCCTTCGCAGATCATGGGCGGACCGGCATCGTCTCAGGTTCGCATCTCCACATCTCCGGTGCTCAGTTCCGGAGACGATGTCGACGTTCTGGTCGCCTTGGATGAGTATGCGTACAACGCGCACCGCGAAGATCTTTCATCGAACGGAGTGGCTATCTACAACTCGGGAGAGTTTGACATCTCAGGTGAAGGACAGTTTTTCGGCATTGATGCCGATGAGCTTGCGAAATCGACTGGCAACACACGTGCAGCCAACATGGTGACTATTGGTGCCGTTGCGAATCTCATCGGTTTCTCGCTTATCGAAATCGACGCCTTCATCACTGCGCGTTTCACCCGCGGACGCCCGGGCGACGATGCGATCATCGAGTCCAACAAAAAGGCGATTCGATTAGGTGTTGATGTCGCTGCTTCAAGCGGCTTTTCCGTCGGTACTTTGGCATCACCCGAACCGCCGGACTATAACCAGATCATGATCACGGGGAATGCGGCACTGTCGCTTGGCGCCGTCACTGCAGGCGTCGATTTCTACGTCGGATATCCGATATCTCCTGCTACCACGATATTGGTTTGGATGGAGCAAAACCTAGTAGGCCCGGGCCGATTTGCACACCAAGTTTCTTCTGAAATCGAGGCTATCAGCACCATCGTAGGTGCAGGATATGCTGGTAAAAAGTCGATGACTGCGACTGCTGGTCCGGGTCTATCTCTGATGGGCGAGGGGATTGGTCTGGCATGGATGGCGGAAATACCGTGTGTCGTAGTCGATGTTCAGCGTGGTGGACCTTCTACTGGATTGCCGACGAAATCTGAGCAGAGCGACCTTTTGACGTGTCTGCATCCCGGACACGGTGATGTCAGCATCCCGATCTTGGCGCCAGGTTCAGTGGAGGAATGTTTCATTGCTGGTGCCCTTGGAGTCAATTGGGCTGAGCGATATCAGGGACCTGTCATAGTCATGAGCGAATTCGGTCAGGCGGAAAAGGGCGAGAATATCCGCAAACCGGATCTCGATGCAGTAGTGGTTGAAGAAAGATTGGTTTACAACGGCAGCAACGGATACGCACGTTACCAATCGTGGGACGAAAACGGTCTATCTCCGATGCCGGTGCCAGGAGGTCCCGGAGCGTATGTCGCCAACGGCTCCGAGCATGACGAGATAGGCGATACTACACACCTGCCGCGTCATCATGTGCGCCTTACCGAGCGCAGATTTAAGAAACTCGATCTCTTGAACGATGCGCCGTACGAGATCGAGGGAGAAGGCGCGATTGCGATGATCATGTCTTGGGGGTCATCCAAGGGACCGGCACGCGAGGCGTATGAACGTCTGAAGGCCGATGGTGTAGATGTTGGCTGGCTCTATTCGATGGCGCTGAACCCGCTGCCAGATGAAATGAAATTGGCACTTGCGCGGGCTAACATGGTGATCGTCCCGGAGCTGAACTACTTAGGTCAGTGGTCGGCGATACTTCGACAGGACGGGTATCGTGCTGAATCGATTACACAGTACACTGGGTTGCCGTTCAAACCGACTACATTGGTTGAACGTATCGGTGCCCGCGTCGCTGAGTTGCAGAAAGAGAAAGGAAAGGTTCCAGCGTGAGTAAGCGCAATCCGGAATATGACTTTGTTTGGTGCCCTGGATGTGGGGACTTCGGAGTGCGTAGAGCATTGGAATGGGCTTTGGAGAGGCACGTTGCTGAACATGAGATACCACAATCGAACTACGTGATCGTTGCAGGGATCGGTTGTTCCGGCAATATGGTGCACTTGATGGAGGGCGATCAGCCTTTCGGGCTGCACGGAATCCACGGACGAACGCTTCCCCTTTCCTTTGGCGTGAAGATGGGACGTTCCGAGTTGCAGACGGTTGTAGTGGCTGGCGACGGCGATTTTCTGGCCATCGGTGGCGAGCATATCGGCCCGGCAGCGGCACGAAACGTAGACGTTACCTGCGTGGTGATGGATAACGGCGTGTATGGGTTGACCAAAGGACAATCATCGCCCACTACTGAAATGGGCATGACAACTAGCTCTACCCCGTACGGCAAGATCGAAGCTCAGATGATGCCGCTGAAGTACTACCTGACGATCGGCGTATCGTACATCGCTTCTCACTACTCCAGCAAACCGCGTGACTTGGCTAACTTCATTCAAGACGCGATGAACCACAAGGGTTTCTCGATAGTCCATGTCCAATCGCCGTGCACAACCTACAACGACACGTACGACATCTTGAAGGGCAATCGGCGTAAAGGGATTCCGGGGATGGCTTGGGAAGTTCCCGAAGACCATGATCCGACTAGCCGCCAATCGGCAGAAGATCTGTTGGAAAGACCTGGGATTCCTTTGGGTCTGATCTACAAAGAGGATCGACCGACGCTGCAGGATCGCGTAGACGAAATAGCTGACGCACATCCTGCACGCTCAGCGTCAGACATTCTTGCATCGTACGCGCTTTAGTGGAGCGAGTGAACAACGCGGAAGTTATCCTTGGTTCTTGCAGGATGACGTAACGCTTGGTTGTTCAGCGTTCCGATTCGGCGGTCCGGCGCGGTTCTAACTCTGGCATGTCAAGTTCCGATTCTTCGTGATTGCCGAACAATTTAGCGTTTCGCTTGTGAAAGCTTACGCTTTTGAGCAGAATGGCGATCGCGATGCAACTTACGCCTACATAAAGCAACAGATATTCAAGACGCTGATCAGACCGCGCCGTGAATACGATAGTCATCAGCAGTACGCTCCATCCAGTGATTCCAGCTTGTAGCGACGGATGAGAAAACTTGTAACGAAGCGGAGGTAGCCCAAATACGATTGCGACGATGCAGGCCGGCAGAGACATCCATTGAAAGAGTCCGACTGCTACGCCACCCAAACTGGCGACCCCGTCGCCGCCTTTGAACTTTGTCATCGGTGAGAACCAGTGTCCAAGAATCACTGCGATCGACGGCAAAAGCAACCATAATCCAGTCATCTCAAACGCATATCGTGACATCTGGACAGTCACGATACCTTTGGCAACATCGATGATGAAGACCACAAACCCGGTTTTACGATTTACGCTTTTCCATACGTTTGTCGCACCGGCCTGACGACTTCCGACGTTGAATATGTTGATGCCTTGTATGCGAGCGGCAAGATACGCGGTTGGAAAGGCGCCGATAAAGAAGGCGGCCAGAAACGCGTAACCGAGACTAACAATATCGGGACTGGTGTTCATGGCTCTTGGAGGTGTATTTTAGCACCCTTGATAGACGAAATTTGACCAAATGGCTAATCAATTTCAACATCGACGGACCAGCAAAGTAAAGTTGAGGTTGGCGCGCCTTTCCCGCACCATCTCATCCATCGAACTACGGAAATACCTGTTCGGTTCTCTTGTCTGGAGTACCGCCAATCAAATGGTGACGGTGACTCAGACTTTCGTCATCTTCGATATCACGCAGTCTGCGTTGCAGCTTGCCATACTCGGAGCGGCGGTCGTCACCGCGTCTGTCTTGGCATCGATGGCAAGCGGTATATTGGCGGATCGTTTGAGCCGCAAAACGATGCTCATGGCTGGTCAGGTGATCGCATCCTCTGCGATGTTGACGATCGGCTTTCTGATACTGAGTGACCGCGTTGAGCCGTGGCATATTCAAGTCGCTGGCGCGATACAGGGCGGCACCTTGGCATTGGATTGGACTGCGCGCTTCTCGCTGTTGCCGAACCTGGTTTCAAGGAACATACTTCCGAGCGCGGTGTCGTTTGACCTGTCGCTGTTCAATCTCGGACGCGTGATGGCCCCGCTAGTCTGGGGATTGATCGTCAATCTTTGGGGATATGAATGGACTTACTTCGCGATTGCGCTATTCATGATCATCAATTTCTTCGTGATTTCAACGTTGAAGCCCATCGCGGCCAGAGAATCTCCGATCGTGCATCAAGCTATATGGCGCGACATCATTGAGATCGCATCGGTAGTCAAGGGCAATTCGATCCTGTCTGGCAATCTGATTTTCACCTTTGTCAACGCACTTTTGATGGGCGGCTTCATATATCTGCTGACACCGATCTCACAGGATGTTTACCAAGTCGGCTCGAGCCAATTCAGCATCCTGTTCGCCTCGGTGGGCTTCGGCGCATTCATCGGTGGTTTGTTCCTCGGTCTCGGCGGTGGCGTTAGACGTACCGGATACGCGCTTCTCGGTACGAACGTTCTCTCCATAGGGGGCGCCTTGGCTTTTGGTCTCGTCTCAACCTACTATCTCGGGCTCAGTTTTGCGCTGATGTACGGTCTGACGAATGCCATCCATATCGGTTTGGGTAACATTGCGTTGCAGGTGACGATAACCGACAACGTGAGGGGCCGGCTGGCGGGCATTTACGAGCTTGCTTGGGCTGGCTTCCCGGCCGGAGGCTTCGCATTTGGAGTTCTTGCCAACAACTTAGAGCCAACTGCATCTTTGATAATCGGCTGTGGTTTCGTGTTTCTGGTGACGATTGGGATCGGCGCATTTAACTCTCGGCTGCGGAATCTGCGGATTCGAGTGTGATTGACGCAAGAGTGTCGGAGCATTGTGATGTTCATCGAATATTGTTGACAGAACAGGTCCGTTGCTAGATAGCCTTGATACTGCCAAACCTCGCCATGTTCAGAATAACTAAATCTTCTCTGGTATCAGCAGTAGCGTTGACAATTGTTGGGTTTGCGATGCTTGGATGCGAATCGGAATCTGCGACCACCACATCTCCAGAACAGCCCGTCACCGTCAATCCGCCCACTGCTGAAACTGTCAGCGAAACAAAGGTTGCTCAAGAACCTTTGACTATTAACGCTCGAACCGTTGAGCCTGATGCCGAAACTGTCGGCGAAACAAAGGTTACTCAAGAACCTTTGAATATTGAAGCTCGAACCGTTGAGCCACATGACGAAGAAAGTTCGGTTGAAGAATCGGACCTGCAGGATACGAACCCAGATGAATCAGAAGACGTATCTGTAGATCCAGAATCGCCGATGGAAGATGCTGAGGATGTCGAAGATCACTCGTGGCAGGTTGAAATTGACGAGGATACGGTTTGGCTAGAGATATTCGATCAACTGTCGGCATCGGAACAATCGTGCATCGAAGGCATTTCGGGTATCGAAGATTTGGATGATCGGTTGGGCCGAGGATTGATGGCGTTATTAGATGAAGAAGCTGCAGAGGATGACTTAGCCGAGGATATCCCTATATTTCAATGCCTAGATCAAGAAAGTGCGAACGAAATACTGACCCAGATTATGTTGATTGGGACCCTCGAAGACACCGATGACGAAGTTGTAGTGTCTTGCTTGCGCGATGCGCTGGATTCGGTTGACATAAGGCACTTTATGTTACCGCAACCCGAAATGGATGAGGAAGCATTAGTCCTCGCCGCGTTTATGGTGGCATCTACCCTGGATCTGTGTTGGAAATTGCCTCCAGCTATTGAGTTGGATGCCCCGCAAGGCGAAACGGTGTGGAAAATCCCAGCGGAATTGCAGAAACTATCAGGTGTCATTTTTTTGGATCTCGTCTCGGAAGATGTCATCTACGGGCTGGACCGCACAACGCCCCATAAGTCTGTAATCGCCATTGACCGGCTTAACGGTGAAGTGCTGTGGCGGTACGATTTCCGAACGCGATCCAGTTGGGATCGCGATCCTTACATCTTCTCTATGGTCGATGGCGTCATTTACGCATCGAACAACAACCTTCATGCGATAGACGCGTCGTCTGGAAGATTGCTTTGGGACCATTTAGACGGCGGGCATCCAGAAAACCTAGTCGTTGCGGATGGTGTGGTTTATTACTTGCGGGAAAACTTTGACAGGTTGAAAACGTTGTTTGCGGCAGATGCCTTAACTGGTGAAGCATTATGGGTGTACAGGGATTATCCATTTTCAGACAACCAATCGTTTGCAATCGGCGGCGGAGTGGTTTATGTGGGCAGAATTGTAGTTCTAGATTCTCTTACCGGTCAAAGGATATCGTTCGATGATGAACCCTTGTGGCACGATTCACGTCGATGGTTTGGGATTAACGATCGTAAAATCGTTGACGGAGCAGTGTATTGGCTTTACGAATCTGGATTAGAGGTTGTAGAGGCGTTGACTTGGGAGGATATGTGGCAATACGATGCCGAACTCGCTCGCGATACTAAGGCACAGATCGCAGAAGGGCGCGCCTATCTATGGTCGCGAAATGAAGGTACCATCTCCGCCATTGATCTAGATGACGGGGTATTGTTGTGGACATTCGAATCCGAAGGCACCAATGCTGGATTTACCATCGCAAACGGAATCGTATATTCGGCGTCTCAGTCGTACTCATCTGATGAGAACAGAGAATCAGGGCACGCCTATGCGTTGGACGCTACAACTGGAGAATTGCTATGGGAGTTCGAAACTACAAATGCCCCGTTGTTCCACGTTCCGACTGTCGATGAAGGGGTAGTGTACGTCGGTGGAAAGGGGCTGTACGCTCTAGACGCAACCGACGGTGACTTGCTTTGGTATTACTTGATAGACCTCACCGAAAACAATGCGCCTTTGGTAAAGGACGGTACTGTATACGTGGCCGACCTCTGGCGCGGGGTTTACGGTCTGAAGGCGCCTCAGTCAGAATGATTGAAGGTTCTAATGCTCAAGCGTCCCAGATGACACAACCGCTAAGCATCTGGAACAGCGTCGAAATAGTCGGGTTGATAGGGCGGTGGATCGTTCTGACCGTCTAGTTCCATCTGCTCCTGCTCGGTCAGATACTTCGAGGGGCAACGCACCGTCAGTATCTCCGCTTGAAGCACACCATCCGGTCCGAGGGTACCGTTCAGGATGATCTCGGAGTGGTCGTTGAAGAAAACTTGACCTACTTCGCCAGCATAGACTACCGGCAGTTCCACCGAACCGTGCTCATCCTTTAGTCGGAAGTTGGCTGTAACACCATCGGCGGATTTGATGTATGAGCCGGGAACCAACTTACCCAGCACACCGACCGACTGAGGGTTGCTAACCGCACCAGTTTCGACGACATCTTCCACGCTCATCACCTCCACGGTAGCTTCCTGGAAGGCGATGAATGCTAGATAAGCGATGCCGACGAGGAACAATGCGGCGATGACAATTACGCGTGCTCTTCCGCTCATCAGAACGGTCGATTTGGCATTTCTACCTTCCGAGTTTGAAGGCGTGAGGGTTTCGTGCGATTGTTTTGTGTTTTCCATCTCAGCTATTCATTATCGCGCCGCAGTCTATCTAGTTCAGCTGAAACCGAGCGTTGGCGAACGCCAAGATACAGGATGTATACGATGATGCCTGCCCAAGCGATGGCAACTACTGCAAATAGGTAACCTAAATTGGCATCTATGTTGGCAGACTCGGCTTGGACTACCGAGGTTGCCACACCATTCGCGTCTGATTGAACCGACACTGAAGTGAGACGTTGTTGCTGGTCGCGCAAGCGACTAACCGCTTCGACGGGATCAGCCGCAAGGTCTGATACCCATCTATCACCGACTCGGTTCTCTAACCCGAACGATGTGTTGGGATTCGCAGAAGAGACGGTAAACCGAACCACGTTGCTTTCACCATCCAATATGGATAACCCAGTAAGAACTCCACCTTCTCCAGTATCCACTTGGAAGATCACGCCCGTAGTGATGCTAGGTGTTTGTGCGTTAGCGATGCCAGCCGATCCAAAGGTTAGAAGCGTGGCGATGACCAAAGCAAACGTTTTGCGGATGAGTAGAGTCATCAAACTGCACTTGCCGAGCTGCGTGTCAATCGGAACTTCAAGATGGAATGTTCGCTTTCCATCCTTGCAAGTCCCATCCTTTCGACTAGCAATGAAAAGAATAGGAGCGTGAAAGCGATCACACTGACCAGCAATGTAAGTCCTATCTCAGCCGCAACGAGGTTTTCTTCTTGCGCGGCCGGACCGACAACGAGAGGGGGATGCGCCTCTTGCCATAACACGGATGCGTAGTAGATGATCGGAGTATCGATCGCGCCAATAATGGCGATGATGGCGGAAAGTCGCATCCGCTGATCTCCGGGCGGAAAGTAGGCTCGGAACATCAGATAGGCGACGTATATGAAGAAGAGTATCAGTGCGGTAGTGAGTTTCGCTTCGCCGGTCCACCACACTTCCCAGACTGGCTTCGCCCAGACCATGCCTGAAATCAACATTATCGCTCCGAACAGCACGCCGATCTCGGCCATCGATACTGCCAACCGATCCCAAACTTCATTCTTATTGATGAGGTAGAGCACGCTCGCTGCAGCGACGCCGATGATTGCCACCATGCTCACCCATGCCACCGGCACGTGGATGTAGAGGATTCGTTGCACCACTCCTTGGTTGATGTCGGTGGGAACCCAGATGAACATCATCCATATAGCTGCTGCCATCGCTACCAAGGTCGCAACGTGCAGAAACATTTTGGAGTTCAACTTTGAGAGAGCCATCAGGTATGAAATTTGGATAATGCGAACACAGTTGGTTGATGCAAGTTTAATTGTATCGCAGCTCGGTAAGTAATCGTCAACACTGACCGGGCATTAGTCATCTAGGACGTAGCCGAAGAGCAGGGCTGACGCGGTTATGAAGACGACATCGTATGCAATCGCTAGTTGCAACCAAGGTGCTGAAGCTGACCATCCATCGTTTGAAACTGCTGCAGTGGTGACGCGAATTGCGGCAAATAGCAGCGGAGCAACCGATGGCAGAAACAACATCGGCAGCAGCACTTCGCGGGCTCGAACGCGAAACGTAAGACTCGAAAACAACGTTCCCACTGCAGAGAATCCGACTGTTGCAACAAGCGCAACGACTAAGATTTCGGGTTGAAACACCGGCAAGTTGAACATAAGGGTGAAGACACCAAGAACGATCATCGTAGAGATGGCAAAAAAGATGAAATGTCCCAGCGATTTGCCGATGAAAACGAGGTCTCGGGATATCGGTGCCATCATCAACGCGCCGATTGCATCGTTCTCGAGTTCATGCGATGTCGCCCGCGTTAGCCCAACCACGCCTGCGAATGTGATGGCAGCCCAAAGCACCCCCGGCCCAGTTTCAATTGCGTTCCGATTGGTCGGCTCAATGGCGATCGCAAAGATAGCGATCACCAACGATGCAAATATGACGATTGCAACTGCCACATCGCGGTTGCGCGATTCGATACGCAACTCCTTGAGAGTCAGCGTCCAGATTATGGATAAAGTGGCAGACAATCGGTCTTCAAGCCGCGTCGGCAGGAATCAATCGGCCGGAGTTCATGGTGAGCGTGAAATCGGCGATGCCATCGATGAATTCGGAATTGTGCGTAGCTATGAGAACAGCACGACCGTTGGACCGCCACTCAGCGATGATTTCATGTAGCACGGCTAATGAAGATTGATCGAGCCCGGTTTCCGGTTCATCTAGCAGCAGCAATGCCGGTGAATGCAAGATCGCACGCGCGATGGACACGCGCTTTCGATAGCCGTGGGATAATCTTCGCACTCGTAGATCGATATGTGCATCGAGTTGCAACCTTGAAACTACCGTTTCGACGCGTTCATCTGAAGCATCCAGTTGACATAGTTTGGCAAACAGTTCTAGGTTCTCCCTGACTGTGAGATCGGAGTAGAGCATCGGTGAGTGCATTACTGCTCCGATGTGTTGACGCGCATCAGCTGAGCGTTTAAGCGCGTCTACTCCGTTCACCGATATCTGCCCTGACGATGGGCTGGTCAGCATAGCCGCGATTCGCAGAAACGTGGATTTTCCGGATCCGTTAGCACCCTGAATTGCCACGACGTTGCCGCTGTCTACGGCGAGTTGAATACTTTCAAGCACAGGCACAGCACCATAGCTTTTGTGTACACCGTCGACACGCAAAATGGCGTTGGTCGGGGCTAATGAATGCGTTTCAGTAGCCGTGATGATGACCTACCAGATGAGGATGTGCAGAGTGATGCGGTGGATAACGGCGACCGTTTCGTATCGTCTCAACCGGCACTAGCAACTGTTTGCCTTGTCGAGTTGCGCCGCGCGCGTCGGTCAGTTCGAAATCGCCTTGTAGCATCCGAATTATCGAAACATCCGCATCGGCACCGATGCGAAGCGAGCCGATAGTGTCGGACATCCCGATTGCATTTGCCGGACGTTGGGTGGCAAACGCGATCACCTCGTCTAGCGAATAGCCAAGATAGAGGTATTTTGACAGAGTAGTCAGCAGATCGTATACCGGGCCGCGGATGTTGTACCGATGGACATCTGAGCTGACGGTGCCGGGGCCAAAGCCGTCCGCCGCGCATTTCTCGGCGATATCGAATGAGAATGAGCCAGCGCCGTGTCCCACATCGAAGTTGACGCCGCGCATCATCGCGTCTCGCGCTGCGTCGATGACTTTACCGGTGTTGTCTACGATACCGGGTGGACTGCCGGTGAAACTGTGGGTGACGATGTCGCCCGGTCGCAGTTGTTCAAGGTATCGTTCTACCGGGTTCGCAGTCCCTCCGATGTGTATCATCAGCGGTTTGTTTAGCTGTTTAGATGCCTCTAGAGCACGCTCCATAGCGATTAGGTCGTTGTTTCCCAAAATCGGTTCTGATAGTCGGACTTTGATGCCGACGATAACTTCTGGGAAGTTCCTTGCCGCTTCGACAGCTTTTTCTACTCGTGCCCAGCGTACATCCTGCAGCTCGCCGATTTCACTGTCGAGTTGTCCCATGCCGGAGATGTGCAGAAAGGCAAGTACGCGAGTATCTGATTCCTGCATAACGTACCGATGGAATCCGGCGATGGTGTTGGAACCAGATGAGCCAGCGTCGATGGCGGTTGTTACTCCGCGATACAGGCAAGATGGATCGGCTTCGACTGCGAGGTGTGCGACTCCCCACCAGACGTGAACGTGCAAATCTACCAATCCGGGAGTAACGATCAGGCCATCCGCCTCAATCACATCATGTGTATCGGCATCGCTTATATATTCTCGAACCGCGCGGATTTTGCCGCCAGCAATCGCGATGTCGCGTTTGGCGTGCAACTCCTGGCCCGGATCGATAACCGTGCCGTTTTTGATCACCAAGTCCCAAGTCATCGCCTATCTCCATTCTCATTGCATAGGAGTCTGGATCGTTCTTTAAGCATCGAAGTCTCGCAATACCTTTCCGGCTGTAGCACCGGTAACCATCCCATCGGTGATGG
This sequence comes from Dehalococcoidia bacterium, assembly GCA_965242765.1. Taxonomy (GTDB): domain Bacteria; phylum Chloroflexota; class Dehalococcoidia; order Lucifugimonadales; family Lucifugimonadaceae; genus Bin127. The sequence goes on from CBDESY010000004.1 coordinate 2,636,050, forward strand.
CTGGAACACCGTTTATGATCACATGGTCCATGCCGGAAGAGTATTGATGCGGATCAACGAACGAGTTGTTCTGTCTGATTTCGACTGGATCGAATACTAGTACATCAGCGTACATTCCACGTGCGATTCTTCCGCGTCGCGTCAACCGCAATCGGCTTGCCGGTAGGGCGGTCATCTTGTATATCGCTTCTTCGAACGAGACGAGATTGCGCTCCCGTACGAAAGTTTCGATGTATCGTGAGTTGGTGGAGTAGCTGCGCGGATGTGGTTTACCACTTGCTAGAGGGCCGGTGGTGCGCAAGGAACTGCCATCTGAGCAGACCGACATTCGTCGCCACTGAGCTATCGCTTCGACATCCGATTCTTCCATACTGTTCAAGACGTAAGAGCCATCGGATTGCTCGTAAAGCCGCAATGCAGCTTCAGCGGGTTCACATCCCATATCGTGTCCGATTTCTTCGAGGCTCATACCTTCATAATAGGTATTGGGCGGGAAGTGTGCGACAACCGAGCCGGCTGCGCCGTGATTGCGGTTGATGTAATACTCGGTGTCCAACCGCATCTTGGCTCGTAGGTCATCGTCTTGCAGCCGCTCTAACGTCGTCTGCCGTCCGCCAGTCAACGACCATCGGGCGAACATTGCCCCGCTGAACCCGGTGCTGGACCATGAATAGGGGTACTGATCGCCAGCGACATCGATGCCTTCATCGAGCGCGCGTTCGAATCCTTCGAGTAACTCGGGTCCACGTCCCCAAAACTTCGGACCGACGGCCTTGACGTGGGAAACTTGAACTCGTCCTCCTGTGCGTCTACCAATCTCGATTGCTTCGGCATGGGCAGGGAATAACCCGCAAAGGTCATCCGCTTCAGATCGGATGTGAGAAGAGTAGAGTTTGCCGCGGTCGGCTACGGGCTGGTTTAGGGCGACTACCTCGTCGGTCAACGAGTATGAACCGGGGGCGTACCACAAACCGGTGGACATTCCCATCGCACCAGCATCGAGACTCTCTTCGATGATGCGCGTCATGTGAATCAGTTCATCGATAGTGGGTCCCCGATTGTCCATACCCATGACGGCTGATCGCACGGTGCCGTGTCCGACCTGCGTGACGATGTTGATGGTCGATCCAGAACGTTCGAGCGCGTTCAAGTAACCGTCGAAATCTACCCAATCGACTTCGAACGAACCTTTGCCGCCACGGGATAGACGTTCTTGCAACATGTCTTTGGCCGCGCCGTAGAGCGGAGCGCAGAAGCTCATGCCGCAGTTGCCGATGAACTCAAGGGTTACGCCGTCGGTCAATTTGGAATCGGCAAGAGGATCGATCAAGAATGACGCGTCGGAATGGGTGTGCAGATCGATGAAGCCGGGTGTGACGACCTTTCGTGTGGCATCGATGGTCGATCTCGCTTCTGCGTCGGCGAGGTCTCCGACGGTTTCGATGGATGTGCCTTTGATGCCGACGTCGGCTGCGACTCCCGGCAGTCCGCTGCCGTCGTGTACCGTGCCGCCTGTTATCTTGATGTCGAGCATGTCGTCCGCCAGTTGAAAGTCGATGCCATCTGTTGTGCGGATTTTATCTCTAATCTGGTTTAAGCACCAAAACGGTTATTGTGCTTTGCCACATCGTATCCCAGACAACTGGCAACTATTCCCCTCTCACGTCTGTGGGATCTTATTGCGCAAAGGTTTCTTGAAGGAGTACGCGTAGACGCAGAGGTCCGCCGCTTCATACTCCCGCAAACGTATGTGGGGGAGGGGTCTAACCTGCTTGCAGGGTATAGGGACGGGTGGCGAAGACGGGATTTTGCAAAGATATCGCCTTCGCGGGAATGACGGGAGCGGAGCTTGTTCAGCGCCTAACTAATCGTAGTGATAACGTTGCTCGCGCCATGGATCGCCGTACATGTGGTAGCCGTATGCTTCCCAGAAGCCCGGGGCATCGGAGTCCATGAACCGGATGCCGCGCACCCACTTGGCAGACTTCCAGAAGTAGAGGTGCGGGACGACCATGCGTACGGGGCCGCCGTGTGCCGGTTCTAGCGGCGATTCATCGAAAGTGTGTGCCAGCATCGCTTTGCCGTCGATGACATCAGCCGTGGGCAGATTAGTGGTGTAGCCGCCGTCGCTGTAGGCCATCAGGAAATCGGCTGGCGGCTCGTCGAGACCAGCGTCGGCGAGGAAATCGTCGATGGTGACTCCGCGCCAGTCGGTGTCGAGTTTGCTCCACTTGGTGACGCAATGGATGTCGGTGTGGATATCGGTCTGCGGCAACGCCATGAACTGTTCCCAATTCCAGACGCCTAACTGCTCGCCGCCGTACTCGATGCGGAAGGTCCAAGTCGCAGTGTCTACCCTAGGAGTCGGTCCGGCGGAGAGCACTGGGAAGCCGCGGTCGACGTATTGACCGGGCGGAACGCGCCCGACGGTCTTATCTTCTTCTTGTTGGCGACGCCGTCCGAAGAAACCTCTGCTGATTATCCCCATCTGTTCGCTCCCATTTCTCAATTTCTACCGTACTGCAACAACTGCGCATAATCTTATACGCAACGCGCGTGAGCAAAGTTTCGATGTCGGATCATTCGGCGTCGCGATACACATACGGAAAGGCAAAGATCGATGCACAGATTCGAGGGAAAGACAGTAGTTGTCACTGGCGGCGGCACTGGTATCGGCGAGGCGATATGCCATCGTTTCGCAAGCGAAGGCGCCAACGTTATAGTAGCCGAGTTGGAGGTCGAAAACGGTACCGGCACAGCCGCTGACATCAACAGCGATGGTGGAAATGCCATATTCTGCGAAACCGACACATCGAACTCGGATTCGGTGCGATCGATGGTCGCAACTGCAATCGACGAGTTCGGCACGATCGATATTCTAGTCAACAATGCTGCGACCTTCGTGTTTGGGAAGGTCGAGGATGTAACCGATGCAGATTGGGCAAAGGTCTTCGGCGTGAACGTCATCGGTTACGCCAACTGCGTACGAGAAGTGTTACCGACATTCCGAAACGCCGGCCGTGGGGCAGTGGTCAACATCGCATCGGTAAGTTCCTACATCGCACAGCCGGAGTTCGTCCCTTACAACGCGTCGAAAGGCGCAGTGGCACAGCTGACGCGCTGTCTGGCGATGGATCTCGCAGCTGACAGTATTCGCGTGAATGCGGTATGTCCCGGTGCGATCAAGACGCGCGCGACCGACATGCACATCGATTCGCTAGGTCTGGATCGCGAGCAGTCATACGTCGATTTCGGTCAAGGCGCGTTGATGAAACGGATGGGAGAGCCGCGCGAGATTGCGGCAGTAGTAGCGTTTCTGGCGTCGGACGACGCGTCGTACATGACTGGTGAACTGGTAGTCGTGGATGGTGGCGCGACGATCGGGTAGAAGTTGCCGCGTGCATAGTGTGCGATAATTCACGGTTAGCGATGACTACCAACGGTGAAAACCAACCCAAGCCGCCGTTGTTTCAGCGGATCAAGGCTCAGAACCTGCTTTCGTTCGGTCCGGATGGGATCGATTTGGAGTTGGGGCCGTTGAACGTGTTGATCGGTCCGAATGGTTCGGGGAAGTCGAATCTGCTTGACGTATTCAGCTTGTTTCAGGCGGCGCCGACCAATCTTGCTGCGCCGGTTCGGAGTGGGGGCGGCGTCTCGGAGTGGATTTGGAAGGGAGATGCCAAAGGCGTACCAGAACTTGAAGTTGAAGTGTCGATCGCTTCGCCTTGGGGTACGTTAATGGGCACTAACCCTAGAGCAGTACGACACATGATTTCATTCCGTGGCGGTTTTTTGGCACAGTTTGAGTTGATTGACGAAAAGATATGGCTCGAACATCTGTCGCCGGCATCTTCACTACCTGCCTACCAGCGTATTGGCAACAAGGCAATACTGCAGACCAGAGGTCCCGAAAACCCGATCCAGATCGATGCAACAGACGTGAAGCCGGACGAATCGATTTTGTCCCAAAGGAATGATCCTATTCATTATCCGGAGT